>CBDDPU010000004.1:0-3071145 GCA_965232435.1 Dehalococcoidia bacterium | reverse complement strand
GCGGGCGACCGTGCCGGATGACGTCGGGCTGGGAAGACCGGGAAGGCCGACTCCGCACTGGCTGCTGCCCGCACTGCTGAAACCCGCAGACAAGCGCGTGCTCGACCTGCTCTTCGACTGGCCGGGGATTGCGCAGGACGACCTGCGCGGGCTTCTGGGAGTCTCCAAGGGCCGGCTCTACGAGATCATTGCGCCCTCATTCGATGCCGGGCTGGTTGAGCGCATCGCCTTCGAAGGCCGACGCTTGGCACTCAGCGACCGGGGTTTGTCATTACTGGCGCGGCGGGACCGCACGTCCGTGGGTGCGGCCAGGAAGCGATGGAGCGTCTCGCCCATCGACCCCAAGAACCCTCTGGAGTGGCGCAACGTCTCCGGCAGGAGGAGCCGCCAACTGCTCAGGAACCTCGACCACACGGCGGCGGTCCACGGCTTCATTGCGGCGCTGGCGAAGCAGGCGCGTTCCCTGGGCTGGCAACCGGCGCAGCTCGATCCGCCCATGCGGGCCGCAAGGCACTTCCGCCACATGGACGGGTTGCGCTCCGTCCACCCCGACGCCTTCGGCATCCTGCGTCGAGGCTCTGGGACGTGGTCCTTCTTCCTGGAGTGGGAGCGGCGAGCAGTGCGACCCTCGACCATGGCGGCGCGGCTCGCTCCCTACCTGCGCTACTACTCATCCCGCCAGCCCACCGACGACCACGGCGCTCAGCCCGCCGTCCTCGTCGTCATCGGCGACGACATCGCGGCGACTCACTTCCTCAGAGTGGCGAGGGAGGAAATGACGGAGAGCCGCGTGGAGGTGCCACTGCTCGTCTCCCATGAGGGGTTGATCGCGCGCGAGGGGCCGCTAGGACGGGCATGGCGTACTCCCGATGGGTGGGAGGCCATCCGCCCCCTTCCGAACAGTTGAGAGAAGAACATCAGAGAGAGGAAGAGAACCATGCGTCTGTACTACATCGACGAGTCCGAAGGACCCACTTGCTACGTCCGCTCCGCTTTGGGCGTGGACGCCGAGCGGTGGAACGACCTGTTCGCCGACATCCAGGAGTGGAGGAGAGGGCTGTGGGAGCGATACGGAATCCCGCCCGACAGGGAGATTCACGCCTGCGATCTGCTCGCCGGAAGGGGGATGCTGGCCCGAAACGGGGAAACCAACGAGCGGCTATCTCCCAGCCAGGGAGCCGAGGTCTTCAGGGAGGGCCTACGACGCATAGATGACGCGGCCGCTCGCATCGGCGGCATCGAGGTCATCAACGTCTGTCTCCGCAAATCGGATGTGAATGCCTATGAGAAGGTCAGCCTCGACCGGCTGCTCAACCGCATCAACGCCTCGGTCAGGGCGGCGGGCAGCCACGCCTTCCTCATCTTCGACGAGGGCAAGGAGAAGATGATCACGCGGGCCTACCGCAGGCTCAGGATATTCAACCCCGTGCCCAGCCGCTACGAGTGGTGGGAGGAGGGAGAGCGGACCCGGAACATCCCCGTAGAGAACGTCATCGGCGGCCCCGCCTTCCGAAGCTCAGACGGCGATCATCTGCTACAGATGGCCGACCTCATCGCCCATGCCCTCCTCAAGCAGGAGGAGGAGCCGGTCCCCAGGGTGGAGACCCACGGCATCCACGAAGCCTTCCCCATCCTCGACAAGGCCCTCAACCGGAAGGCGTCGCGCCGCGATCCTCAGGGAATCGTCAGGCGGTGAGGGAATGAGGTGTCGGAACAGTCGGACGGGAGTTACGCAGCGCTCTCCACCCTGACTCCGTGCGACTTTCATATCTCCTCCACTCGTGCCCTGGCCCACTCCCATGCCCCCGCCGGTTGGCGGAGTGTCTCCCACAGCTCGTTGCACCGATCCTCGCCGTAGTCCCCATCGGATGCGGGTCGCTCCCACGGGCGTCTTCAATGGCTTTCCGTTCACTCCATCGGCAAGGGCGGCTGAAGCACCACCAACTCCTGCGGCACTCCGAAGTGCTCTGCCAACTCCCAAACCTCGCTCAGCCCCTCTTCCATCGCCTCGTCTGAGTCGATAAGCAGGGCGCGGGCGAAGTCCTCGGCCTCCCGCTCGAAGAGGCTGCCCAGGCTGGTGTGGTCCCGTATCCACAGATGGTTGCCACTGTGCAGCAGCCGATGGCCTATGGCGTGGGCGATCACCCAGCGCCGCCACCGGGCATCCAGCCGTTCGGCCACGCCGATGTACCGGTCCATCTGCATCTCCTCCTGGACATCCAGCGGCCACGGAACGACATCCAGCCCCAGGATGTTGGCCACCGCCTCGGCGTCCACACGGCCCGACAGCTTCAGCTTTCGTCGCAGTTGATCAGCCTTCCGCTGCGCCCGCTTCATCTCCCGCTTCTCTCCGTCCTCCGTCGCTGCTCCCGCACGAAGAGGATGAAGTTCATGATCGACTCGATGTCCTCCATGGGAAGGCCCTCGATGGCATTGCGGAAGGAGACGTCCGCCTCCTTCAGAATCTCTGCTTCCACCACGTCCCGGCCCAACAGCCAGTCGGTGCTGGTCTCGCACTGGTAGGCAAGCTCCAGCAGGTGCTCCGGGGTGGGCTTCATCTTCCCCGACTCCCAAGACCAGACCGCGTGGGGACTGACTCCCACCCGCTCGCTCACCTGCTTCTGGGTCAGGCCGACCTTCAGCCGCGCCTCCTTGATGCGGGCGCCGATGCCCTTCCACCTGTAGCCCCGGTCTTCGGTCATGGATTGGATCGCTCCTGTTTAGCGCTCATAGGATGGAATAAGCTCCACTTAGAATAATAGCACACCAGTTCTTGACATACCATCTGCCTTATGGATACACTATACCATAAGCATTACTTATAGTATAGAGAGCCCAGACCGCAATGAAACGCACCGTCGTCCTGCTCAAGACAAGAGCGCTCTGGGATCGGCTGGCAACGCTGGACCGCTCCCAGAACTGGCTGGCCCGCGAGGTGGGCATCAGCCCCGGTTACCTGTCCACGTTGGTCAATAAGGGCCGCGCCCCCTCCGGGCGGATCAGGCGGCGGATGCGGACGGTTCTGGGAGTGGAGGATTTCGATGAACTCTTCGAGTTGCGCCATGACGACGACGACAACCCTTAGCTCGCCCCGCCTGTCCATCTATGCGGGAGACCCCGTCATCGACGGAAGGGTCGTGCCCCACGGCGACGGCGAACTGCCAGACGACTTCGCACAACGCCTCGTCCGTCTCAAGGAAGCCGCCAACGTCACATGGGACGAGTTCTCCGAGTTGCTGGGTGTGGAGCCCAAGCAGGCTCTCCGGTGGACGCAGGGCACGAAGCCGTCCGGAGGGGTCTATCACTCTGCTTGGTGCGTCTCGCGCCGTGGATACCGGGAGGCTTGGACATCCTCATGGGAGACGACTTCCTGGACCCACTCAGGGAGGACTGAACGGATGCCCCGCAGGCGCGTCAAACACGGCAGGAGGACGCCCCATGTCCTCACCGGCGACTTCGCGCAGGCCCTTGAAGAATTCCAGAAGGCTTCCGGCCTGACGTGGGCCGAGATAGCCCGTCTTCTCGGCACCAGCGTCGTCAACCTGTGGCGATGGCGGCAGGGAGTTTTACCCAACACCCACCACCTCCTCGCGCTTCAGGACTTGGCCGACGGTATGGGCCTGGGCCACCTGCTCCGCAGCGTGAGAGTCCAGCAACAGCCCTGATCTAGGGTAGCCCTGCCGCCCCGTTCCCCGATCTTGTCGGCCACTGCCTGGTAATCCTTCGCCCGGCGTCGAGCTGCTCACTCCCACGGCCATTACATCGATGTAATCCCCTGGAAGGGACTACAGGCGCGTAGTCCCTTCCAGGGGATTACGCTCGGCTCTCCCACCGCCCACACTGGTTTCAAACAGTGTTCATCGCCGAAGGGTTTGCATTCGCCCTCGGCGTAGCACGTGACGAGAGCATCGACTTGAAACAAGCCAAGAGCCGGGCACAATCGAAGACCAACGGCAAAGCCTCCGGCGAACTGCGTGTGGTGGCGATCAACTGCAACCCCGCGCCCGACGCCCAGGACCGGCTGCGCCGTCTCTTCACCCTGCTGCTCGAACACACGGCAGGGGAAGGCCAGACATCGCCTCCCGCTAAAGACGAAGAGTGTGAGAACGGCAATGGCGGTTGACGGGAACGGCCCGATTGCCGCGTCATCACCATCCCGCAGGCTTGGTGATGACGCCGATGTCATCCCTGAGCGTGTCGGGAAGCAGGCTCCGTCGCAGGTGGCTCCTCCACAGGCGCTTCACGTACGTCGCAGCGTCTGCCAACTCCTTCGGGCTGCTGTTCCTGGGGTCGGGATTGACCAGCGTGACGTGAAGCCCGAGGTCGTCCCGGACGTACCGCATCGCACCGGCGAAGTCCGCGTCGTTCGACACCACGACCGCCTGCTCGTAATCCCCGTTGAACCCGTCCACCAGAAGACGGGTGGCGAGGTTCACGTCGGACCCCTTCTCCTCAGAGTCCCTCACCAGGACGTGAGTCGGCAACCCCGTCAACGGCTCTGCCAGCGGACGGCGCTTGACGCCGGACCGGAAATGTCCGTAGTAGGCGTCGAAGCCCGAAAGCGTCGCCAGCGCCCTGAGGTACGCCTGCTGTCGCTGCCGCTGGGATGGATTGCCGGGGCGAGCATCAAGCCTGGCGGTGAAGTAGCACACCCTGTTGATGTCGTCTTGTGGAAAGAGGGTCTCCGCCAGCCTCCGCAGGTCCAGCCATCGAAACGGCGTGTCCTTCAGGGCGCGGTAGTAGAGATTGAAGCCGTCGATGTAAACGTTGGTGATCAATCGCTACTCCCTCACAAAGACAGAGACCGCCCGAAAGGACGGTCTCGACCCTACCGCCGAAGAGATAGGGGTGGTACGACCAACCTATCACGAGACGGCGGAGATGTCAACGGAAACTCTTTGACGACGCCCCTCTCGTCGCGGTATCATCTGAGCGATAGTTGGCCCGGCGATGCCGCAAAACACCCCGGGCCGTGGCGCCACCTGTTAGGCCAGGTGATGCGAAGTGATTGTACTACTCGCAGACCCGCTCCCGACAGGAGGCGGGTCTTCTTAATTTCTGATGCAGTGAATGGAGGCAGGCATGGCGAAGACATCCTATAGGAAGACGGAAGCAAACCGGGCGGCCATCTACGCCCGCGTCTCGGACAAGAGCCAGGACACCGAGGACAAGACCTCCATCACCGAGCAGATCAGCGACATGGAGTCCTACTGCGAGCGCAGGGGGCTTACCATCGTCGCACGCTACCAGGAGGTCGGCAAAGGCTGGTCGAAGAAGCGCCCCGAGTTCCAGCGGATGCTGGCCGACGCCAGGCAGGGACGCTTCGACACCATCGTCTGCTGGAAGTCGGACCGGCTCAGCCGGGGCATGTACCCCGCCGCAGCCCTCATGGAGGTCGTCGAAGCCCACCGCATCAACATCGAGGCCGTCATGGACGCCATCGACATGAAGACCTTCCGCCTGATGGCCGCCGTCGGCAAGATAGAGCTGGACAACTTCAGGGAGCGTTCGTCCATGGGCAAGCGCGGGAATGCAAAGCAGGGCCGAGTCCCCATCGGCAATGTCCCCTACGGCTACCGGGTCGGAGAGGACGGCAGGCCCGAGGTGGTGGAGGCTGAGGCCGAGGTCGTGCGGCGCATCTACCGGATGTACATCCAAGAGGGAAGGGGCGCGCCTGCCATCACCCGGCAGTTGAACGCAGACGGCGTGCCGCTTTCAAGGTCAGGCAGGCAGTGGTGGGACGGCCAGGTGCATCGCATCCTGAGCAACGAGACCTACAGGGGAACCTGGTGGTACGGCAGAGCGCGGCACGTCTCCACCGAGGAGGGGATGCAGGTCTACGAGCAGCCGCAAGACGAGTGGATCGGGGTCCCGTTCCCTACCCTGATTGACGAGGAGACCTGGGAACAGGCCAGGGCGCTCCGCAGGCAGCGCAGAACCAAGTCCAAGCGAAATACCAAGGTCTTCTACATGCTCCAACACATGGTCAGGTGCGCCGAGTGCGGGTTCCTCATGGGCGGCGCAGCGACCACCAAGAAAGAAGTCAAGCGCAACGGCAAGGTGTACAAGTACGCGATGAACCCGCCCCGCCGGTACTACAGATGCTACGCCTATCAGCACATGCGGCTCCAGTGCCGACCGAAGCCCATGATCCGGGCCGAGCGGCTGGAGAGCCTCATCTGGAGCGAGGTCAGGAACGTGCTGGAGAACCCAGACCTCATCGTCGCCGGCATTGAGGCGTTGAACGCCCAGGAAGAAGACGGCGGGGGGTTGGCGGAGGAGATTGTATCGGCGGAACGAGACCTCCAAAGCGTCCAGTTGGAGGAGGACAGGATCATCAGGCTGTTCGTGTCGGGGAAGATAACCGAGGAACAGATGGACCGCCAGCGAAAGTTCGTAACCGAGCGGCTGGAGATGCTTCGCCTAAGACTGGATGAGTACCGCTCTCAGCAGATTGCCTTGTCCGAAAAGCGCACCCTGATGGAAAACATCCTGGCTTGGGCCGAGAAGATGGGCAGCAGGCTGGACGACCTGTCCGACGATGGGCGTAAGGAAGTGTTGCAGCTTGTTCTCGAAGGAGCGACCATCGACCGCGATTACAGGGTCGAAATCACGCTGGCTGTGCCGACGGAAGAATTTGTCTCGATTGAACCACCGGCATCAGGATATCGGTTATCCAATCAACAACAAGAGGTAAAGGGCTAAAGGAACTCATGGTTAGTGAAAATGGACGGTCCAAAGTAACTGATGGATGGAGTTCCGCCTTACGCTCCAGGTCAACTCCCCGGAAACCTATTGGGCATTTGAGGTAGAGTACTCAAGCCTCACTGCATTCAGGTCGTGGCTCCCTAGATTGGCAAGCCCGATGGGGTCTTGAGGTCTGATGTTGCCGGATGGACAATCGAATGATGACGTCTCCACTCTGTTATCGAACGATCACTGTGCGACGTGGTCGTATCTGATTTCACGATATCGTATTCCAGCCTGAGAGAGTGTGCATGATTGTAGCACCCCACATTTCGTATGCTTGCTCGTTGGCCTTTACGTTGTCTTCCGATTCTGTCCATATGTTTGGAAGATGAGGAATCGTCCCGACACACGGGACACCCAGATGTTTTTCAATGTATTGAACTAAACGAGTCACAACTGGATCACAAGGAACATCACTCAACAAAAATCCTTTGAAAAACGTACGTAAATCTGGAGGCAAGCATATCCCCGACCCAATAAGCGCTGGGACACTCCCTCCACGCGAGAACAAGCTAGAAAGAAGGATCGGTAGGCGCGCTTCCCGTGCCACGAACACATTAGCAATGTCATCCTGTTCTGGCAAATCGAACGGACTACTCGCACCCTCTATCACCATCACTTCATACTCACTTTGTATTCTGTCGATCGAACTTTTGATCGCTTTCCTAGCCTGATCTTGGCGTGACTCCCCAAGATGCTTCAGGATAGGTGTATCCTCATTCAGCAATGGCACATCCCCACACAGACTGCCTTCAATATAGACACGACAGGAGCCACCACTGTCCTTTACTGCAACAATGGGGTTCATATCAGGCCTAAAACAGACTCGGGCAGCCCGACAATGGTGCAATATACCCAAATCTAAGGGTACATTATACTGCGATTCAATCCGGGGCCCATCAAGAACAGTCACGGCCTTAAAGGGTGCTACCTTCACATCCATGTTCGCCAACCCTCTGCATAATGCTACACAGACTGCCGTTTTGCTAGAACGCATTCCGACTCCCAAGATCATTACACCTCTGTGCATCTCGCTACTCTCAACTTGGATGTGCTTCTCTCAAAATCGGACTATACGTACCATGCGTCAGGTCACTCTCGTCGCCAGTGACCCTAGTTTGTTGACCCATCGAGATTAACCGAAGCATAGAATACCAGAGTCTCCACTATAAACCGCTCGAGGTCGGAAACAAATACGTTCCACTTTGCTGTCAAGTGCCAAAAGAAATCCAGTACTGGAAGCTCTAGCTGCGACGGTCTACTTAAGCGAAGCATGACTTGCAGAACAGCACAGATAGCACTAAGGTGCGGTACCGGAGAATCGTGCTTGAAAACATTGCCTATCTCATCCAACAAGGTTGACTCACATTCGAATACGTTTGAAACGATAACTCTCCTATCATCCGGAGTACATTGTTTCTTGCGCAAGTCAAAAACGCCATCCTCATACCGTATGCTAAGCTCCTCCATTGCATGTAGGAGTCGGGGTTCCTGCTTGAGGTGCCAGGAAAGGGCATGTAGTACTCGAAGTTTGATCGAAAAAAGCGTGGCGAGTCCATTGAGCTCCTGTTCGATGCCGTAGCCTTGTCTCTTGAACTCAATTTCAATTGCTTTGAATGCGATTGGGTCAACTGCTTCTGCCGACACCCATCTATCAACGAATAGTTCGCCAAACCATTCGTATGCTTCAGAGATAGATTGCTTGCTTCCTTCTGGAACATGAACAAGATTGAAAACACGACTCGAAACGCCCAGCTGTTTTCTCAGTGTATCGGGCCTAGAATAACGAGGGATCGCACTTCCCTTATTAAACTGAGCACGCTTCTAGACCGACGGAAGACTACGACAGGAGTATCCATTTGTCAAGAGCGCGTACCCGGCCCAAATCCCCCACCTAATGTGTGGTTGAGTTGGTGAGGGAGCTTGAAGGCTGGATCGACGTCCGATGGGCGGCATAATGGTCGCACATCGTTGGTGATGGACTTGTCTGTGCAACAACCATCTTAGCTCACATAACGGCGGGCGCCAACGAGGCCTCACATTTACTTAGGTGGAGGATTTGGGCCCGGTGCCACCCGGTGACTAGAGCCTTTTCAAAGTCAAGAAGGAGGAGAGAACAGCAGTTTGGACGGAACGCCGAGTCGCTGAGCCCTGCCCATGAGAGGGATCGCTCGATGGATTGCTCCTTAGCACAGTGAGGCCGGTGTTCTGAGCAGGCTGAGCACCTCCCCACTCCGGTACTGCATCACATGGCGGTCTTCACCGAAGCTGTTATCCTTTGACGTGGAACAAGCCGTTCTCGATTCCTAGATGCTCCTCTAGCAGAAAGAGCATCTGCTTGGGATATATGTCATGCAGGCTGACCACTGCATACCGCTTGCTCTCCACGCACTCGCCCGATTCGAGGTGCTTGACCCTCTTGCCAACCTTGGGCAGACCTGGGTACTTGGTCTACCCAGCCAACCCCGATGATATCCACACAGTCCGCTAATCTAACAGGCTGCTGAAGAATGACTCTTGACGGATGACGGCAGTTGATTGAGCGAGTAGTAACGTCGTTTTAGTGAGACCCGAGTCAGATTTGGTTCGCCTACGGACGATTCCGAGAGGGGTTCGCGGGGCTCAGAGGCCCCGTCAGAGCACTTTGGGCGCACTTCGCCCATGGACGACTCACACCGGCTGAACCGCCCGGTCATCTGGCTCGACAGCAGCTTCGCCATCCGCACCAAGTTGTAGGCCGCAGCCACCAAGTACCCCGCCAGACCTGTACGCTCCACTCCCCGATACCGAGTCCGCCGGAATCCGCCCACCGTCTTCATCCAACCGAAGATCGTCTCCACTCGCTTGCGAACCTTTTGACTCGCCTCATACCCCGAATGCCGCGTCGTTCGCCCATCTATCGCCGAGTGAGTTCGCTGTGCCACGTGCGGCGTCACCCCGCGATCACGCATATCCTTCACGCACTGTCGCGTGTCGTAGCCCTTGTCGCCTCCCAGCGTCCGAGGACGAAAGCCCCGTTCACGCGCTCCGTCCACCAGCACTGGCACAGCGTCGCGCTCCGACGTGCCCGTCGCGCTGCTGACCACGAAGTCCATCACCAGCCCGTTGCGGTTCTCCATCAGCGCATGTCCCATGAACACCAACTTGGCCTCCTTCCCCTTCCCTTTGCGCATCAGACGCGACTCGGCGTCCGTTCTGCTCTCGTGCGTCTCGTTCTTCATCCGCTCTCCATGAAAGTCCACTGACGGGTTGCTGCGGTCATCATCGGACGGCTGCTCATCCTCTTGCCTGCGTCTGAAGCTCTTGATGCTTGCCGCGGCCTCTATCAGCGTCCCGTCCACACTGAAGTGCTCGTCCGACAGCAGTCCCTGACGGTCCGCTTCCCACACCACCTCGTCGAACAGCGCTTGGCCTATCTTGTGCTCCGACATGCGCTGCCGATTCTTCGTGAACACCGTCGGGTCGAAGCTCGGCTCCATCAGGTTCATGTCAAGGAACCAACGAAGCAGAAGGTCGTTTTCGAGTTCCTCGCAGAACGCTCGCTCGCTGGGTGTAGACAGGACGATTTCGGACGGCGGGAGAGATCAGAGACTGGATACAGAGCGAGTACGGAGTCCACTACAACTCGAACAGCGTGTACGGGTTACTCAGGAGGTTAGGGTGCAGCCGGAGGGTGCCGAGGAGCCGTCATGACAAGGCGGACATGGCAGGTCAACGGTCCTGGAAAAAGGGGGGCTCGGTCGTGCACTTGCCGGTGCGGGTGTGACATCTGAGACGATGTTCGGGTTTGCCGACGAGATGCGAGTGGGCCTGCGAGGGACGGTGCGCAAGGTATGGGGTCGTCGTGGTGTGAAGGTGATCTAGGGGGTGCAGTTAGCCTACCGTTGGATGTATCTGTTCTTGGTGGTGGACGGTCGGAGGGGTAAGCTGTCGTGGACGTGGATAGAGTCGATGAGGTCTGAGGCGATAGCCTCGGCGGTCGATAGGCTGAAACGTTCGCTCGAACATAACGGCGCTGGTGTGGGACGGAGCGCGTGGACAACGCAGTGAGTTGGTTGAGCGTGTGGGAGTGCGAACGATCGTGCAGCCGCCTTACAGTCCGGAGCTTAATCCTGTCGAGCGGGTGTTCGAGGAGATACGTCGGTGGGTGGAGGGCAGGCTGTACGAGGACATAGAGGACAAGATGGAGGCGGTCAACGCCTATCTACGAGAACTGGACGCGAACCATGGTCGTGTGCGCTCGCTTGCCTGGTGGGCCTGGATCAATGACAACGTGCGGCATCTACCTGCACATATAGCGGCCCACTCATAACGAATTGGTATAATCTGCCGTATCCCATGGTTGTCAGCCACAAGTCATGCTCTGGGGCCTCGGAGAAAGGCGAACTGCGTGTCCTCCAGGATTTCTGGTTGGTGTTGTTGAGCTTGACGACGTAGTCCCTGCCCTCGGCCAATATGGCTTCGGCAAGTTCGTATCAGCGTAGAGCACATTTCCGCTAAACCACTCTCAGGCGCTCAAGGCGTACCGACAGCATCCGAATCCATTCCTTGGCCGCTCTGGCCTCATGTAGGTTACGACCAATCTCCACCTGGTCCAGAGCCGCCGATCCCTCCCGGCTGAACAGGTACAGCAGCTTCAGTTGCCCACCGTTCTCACTGACGCCGCGACTGTCTTGCTACCCATCGACACCACATCTATCTCATTACGGCACAACTCGACCAACTCTTCCACAAAGCCATCAGCGCTGGCCGCACCGTCGATATGGACAACCATTTGCAACAAACCCGACAGCATAAACACTGCCGTGGACATTGAAACAGTCCAATCGGGTGCTGAATGGCTGCTGTGGCACCGGAGGGTTCCTGATCGATGCCCTCACCAAGATGTGGCGCGAGGTCTACCATAGCGAGTCGCTGTATGACACCATGAAGGCTGTGAAGGCTTAGGAACGCAAGATCATCGGCATCGAGCAGATCTACGGCATCGACTTCGCCAAGGATACAACCTAGCGAAGACAGCAACACTGATCATTTACCTCCACGGCGGTTGACGGAGGCGGTATCTCAACACCGACAGCCTCGACTCTTGGATGAGGCGGGAGATGCCGTCCAGGAGGTAGAGTTGAGGGACTTGGGCGGAACGTTCGACGTGGCCTTGACGAACCCGTCCTTCTCGAAGGAGTAGAGATTGGTCGTTCGGGACTCGCTCCCTCGAGTCTCAAGTTCACAAGAGCCGTGCCGTCCCCTGAGCACGTCTGCACGTCTGCCGCGCATGAGCTGGATACCCCCATCGTGATGGTATACTATGGCACGAAATTGCTTTCCGCAGCCTCTAAGTATAAGGACCCTGAATCCATGATCGGTGAATGCTAAGGCCGTACGGGGAAAGATGAATCAGGCTGCCTTTGAGCCCAATCAGACCGGGGAATTGACGGAAGGTACTCTTGCCGATTCGGTACTCCAGTGAGTGGAGAGGAAGTTCCCGATGGTTGACATGATCCAAGCAAGCGTCGGTCGAAGAAGCTCTTGGAGGAACGCTTGGGATCTGACGAAGTTTGGCTACAGCACGTTCATCGCACCATGGCCGTCGTTCGCCGTCTTCATGGCGGTGACCGCGGTAGTTTCCGCCATAATCCCGAGTGTGCTGGTATTCGCCACGAGCGGCCTGATCGATGCCGTGAGGGAACGAGCGACCAGTGGTAGCCTTGAGGGCGAACCGTTACTCGGGCTCGTGGCCCCCTTCCTTCCATGGCTTGTTTTGTTGCTCTTTCTGAGGATGTTGGACAAGGTAACGAAGCTCGATCCCATGCACCGGTTCATGGGTCAGCAGCTCGGCGTGCGGAGCATGAAGAGACTCGAGGCCACGCTTTACGGGAAGGCTGTCACGACCCGGTTGGAGTGGTTCGAGCATCCTCGGTACTACGACAATCTTCAGCGATCCGTTGAAGCGATGGATGAGCAATGGCAAAGTGTGGCTCTGCTGCAGCTGCAAAACCTCGTAACCATCGCTGCGGCCTCTACAGGAGCGCTTGTTGCCCTGGCCGGTGTCCACTGGAGCGTTCCGCTTCTCATGATCCTGGCCAGCGGGGTCCTGCTCCTATCGCATGGCATCCAGACCACACGCTACATAGACGTGGACTATTCTCAGACCTCGGCACGGCGGCGCAGGGAGTACTGGCGAAAGCTGCTGACCGAGCGTCCGCCGGCGGCAGAGGTGCGCCTTTTCGATCTCGCAGCTCACATTGTGGCCTCATGGCGAGAGTTGACGTTCGGTATGTTGAAGGAGAAGGCCGCACTGCGTCGACGCAACCTCTCTCTCTCGGGATTCCATCAAGCCTCGCCAGCGTCACACTATTCACGATTGTGCTCGTGTCCCTCGTGCTTGTCGCCAACAATGGCGGCGTGACTGCCGGGGCCGTTGTGGCCTACCTGTACATAACCGGGTGGTACATCAGTAGGGTTAGCGAGGTGCGGTGGAGGGCACGTGAACTCCAAGAATTCGTCGTAAAGATTCGGTACATACCCCAGTTTTTGGAACAGGTCCGGGTAGACCGTCAAGGCGGCGCTCAGGCGCCGGGAAGCATTCGGTACGGGGTCAGGTTCGAGGGCGTTGATTTTGCGTACCCCGGCAGCAGAGAGCCGGTTCTCAAGGCAATTGATCTAGAACTGCGGTCCGGAGAGACGGTCGCACTCGTTGGAGAAAACGGCGCTGGCAAAACAACACTGACCAAGCTGCTACTGGGGCTCTACGAGCCAACGGCCGGAAACATCAAGGTCGACGGAACTGACTTGCGAGACCTGGAATTAACGTCGTGGCGCGAGCGAGTAGGTGCGGTATTTCAGGACTTCATGACCTATGCCCTAACTGCGCGGGAGAATGTGGGTTTCGGACGGATCGAGAGGTTGGACGACCTTGCTGCAATTCAGAGTGCGGCGGAGAGGAGCGGCGCGAAGCGGATTGTAGATCAATTGCCGGCAGGGTGGGAAACGGTGCTGGGCAAGGAGTTCACAGGCGGCCAGGACCTGTCGCGGGGACAGTGGCAGACGCTGGCAATCGCGCGTCTGTATATGAGGGACGCCGACGTCTTAGTGCTGGATGAACCAACCTCCGCTCTGGATGCAATGGCTGAGGTAGCTGTATATCGCCAGTTCCTCGAGCTTTCCGAGAATAAGACCGTGCTGCTGGTATCCCACCGTTTGGGATCTGCTCGACTGGCCGACCGCGTCGTGTTCTTGAAAGAGGGGCGCATAGTCGAAGACGGCACCCACGACGAGATGGTTGCAGCCGGGGGGCCATACGCTGAGATGTACGAGATGCAGGCGGGGTGGTACAGATGACCGAACAGCACCCCGATATGTCCAACCTCGATTCTCTACTCGGACGCTGGCGTTACCTGCCGCGGTTCATCGGCCTGCTCTGGAAGGCCGGCCGGTGGGAAATGAGTGTCATGGTTACGGTCTCCGCCTTCGCCGGCGCCGTACCCGTCGGCATCGTCATTTTGTTGAAGAGTCTTGTCGACAGCACCGTTCTCCTTATCACAGGAGAGGGTGACCTGATGTCAGCACTGCTCTGGGTTGCGGCGTTCGCGGCCATGAATTTGCTGGAGAATGTCGTTCGTGAAGCCGAAGAGTGGCTCAGGGTAAACCTCCGAGAGCAGTTGGCGGCGAGAGTCGAGGAACAGCTTCTTGTCAAGGCAGGAAGTCTGTCTCTGGCAGCATTCGAGCGACCGGACCACTACGACCAACTGCATCGTGCGGGGCGTGCACTCGACGAGCGTGTTTTCACCTCGATTGACCATCTCCTTCGGCTGGCATCGGTTTCCGTTATGGGGATTGGAGCTCTTGCGTACCTCACGACTGCACATCCCGTGTACCCCATTGTACTTATCGCCGGGTTCATTCCCTTCCACTGGGCAACTCTATCCGTCTACAGGAAGGTATGGATCCTGACCCGTGTGCAGACGGAGGCCGAAAGAGTGCTGGAGTACCTGAGCGGCCTTATGACACAGCGCCCGGCCGCAGCGGAAGTTCGTCTGTTCAGACTGGGTGGATATCTCGGAGAGAGGAGGCAGGCGCTGGCATTGCGGCTGCGCCTGGAACGACTGAACATAGCCCGGGAGCACTTCAACAAGGCCGCAGCCATGAATGGCGGGGAGCAGTTCGCCTACGCCGTCGTTATCGCGGGTGTGCTGACTCAGGTCGTGCGCGGCACACTGACGATAGGGCATTTCGCTGCCTACCTGGCAGCCACTGAAAGGTTCCGGGAAGCAATTTCCCTGGCCGGGTCCAGCTTGATGAGGGTCGACGCAGACCTGCGATATCTCGCCGACCTTATCGACTACCTTGAGATTGATGAGGCTCGCGACGTCGAACCCACGGATAATCCCGGCTCCAATGTGAGTGAACCCCGGAGCCTCGGTACGTTGCCAAGCCGTGATACCTCGGCCATCACCTTTTCAGGTGTTAGCTTCGCATATCCCGGAACCGACACCCTCGCACTGGACAACCTGGACCTCGTGATTTCGCCTGGTGA
This sequence comes from Dehalococcoidia bacterium, assembly GCA_965232435.1. Taxonomy (GTDB): domain Bacteria; phylum Chloroflexota; class Dehalococcoidia; order Lucifugimonadales; family VXLM01; genus VXLM01. The sequence continues at coordinate 3,055,862 of CBDDPU010000004.1, read as the reverse complement.
GCGGGTGGCTCTAGTAGGCCGAAATGGCGCCGGCAAGACCACACTGGCCAAGGTGATTTTGGGTCTGTACCGCCCGACGGCTGGTTCGCTCCACCTGAACGGAGCCGACGTAGAGGACGTTGAGCCAACGGAGTGGCGCAAGGCCGTCGCAGCGGTCTTCCAAGACTACTTCCGCTTCGAGCTGTCTGCGCGTGACAATATCAGCTTCGGCGACCTGCGTCGGGCCGGCGACGAGGCCAGCGTCGTATCGGCGGCCATAAAGAGCAATGCCCATGAATTCATCGCGGATCTGCCTTCACAGTACGAGACTATCCTCGGGCGAGCCTTCGACGAGAATGGTCAGGACATCTCAGCAGGTCAGTGGCAGCGGCTGGCCAGTGCACGAGGCTATTTCAGAGATGCGTCGGTTATTGTTCTGGACGAGCCAACTGCCGCTCTGGACCCTAAGGCGGAGGTCGAGGTATACCGTCGTTTCCAGGACATGTCCGAGGGAAAGTCGGTGCTGCTGATCTCACATCGTCTGGGCTCGGCACGACTGGCTGATCGGATCGTCTTTATCGATAAGGGGCGAATTACGGAAGAAGGCACACACGACCAACTCATGGCATCGGGCGGCCAATATGCACATATGTATACGGTACAGTCGGCATGGTACAAGTGAACAGCGAGATCGCGCTGACTGTATGGGGTGTGGTGGTCTCTCCATGCCAACTCGCCGAGTGGTAACGTAGCCAATCGTGAATGACAGTGATGAGGAGTGTTTCCCCCTATCCCTTTCGAGGATAGTGCGTTTCTTTAGAGTCCCCATAGTTTGATCTTGGCAATCCGACAAGAGGAGGGGCCAGCCAACCTCCTTCTTGGCAGAATCCAATTGATTCGGATAACATGGACCTGGACTGCTTCCATTTACAGTTACCGGACCGACCTGGAGGGCAACTAATATGCATGAGTTGGACATATTGAAATGGGCGGCCGGAGCTATCACACCCCTGCCTCGACTCGATAACGTCGATCAAGATCTTATTCTAGAGTGCGTTCGTGAGCACCGGCTGGAGGGTCGACTCCTACGTCGCTTGAAGTCGGAAACACAGCCTTGGGCAGGACAGGCGTTACTGAACGAACTAGAAGCGAGGCAGTCAACCTCTGAACGTAGAGTTAAGCTGCAGATCGAGTCGATGAAAGAAATCCATTGTGACTATTCATTGTCTGGACAGACGGTGATTGCGATCAAGGGATACACTGCATACTTTCTGCTTGGCGAACTGGCAGCACTTCGTGCTAGTTGGGATGTAGACATCCTTTGTAGTAACACCAGTGGCATGCGCGAAACCCTGACTCGACTTGGCTACGAATGGCGTCCTAACGAGTCAGTGGATGAACACCACGGCAGCCCAAGAGCGTACGGACGTGACCTCGATGTAGACACCTACGACTTCATCCCTGTGTGGAGATATCCGAAGGAGGCAACAGTCGAGAACCTCGATCCTAGACTGAATCCAGGGGTTTGGGACCAAGTAACCCATCCTCTGCACAGTGAGATCTCTGTTGCTGATCTTCTTGAGTACTCAGTGATTGGTCGGGGACCAGAGGCAGGATCGTTGATCGTACCTGATCCCGCGATGGCCATTCTTATCGTATGCACACATCTCTTCGCAGACTTCCTTCGCAGGTTTCCGAGGCGTCTGGCGACATTGCCCCTCGTCCACTTAGCGGAGATATGTGAACTAAGTAAACATCCCAGTTTTGACCAACAGCGTTTCGCTAGCTTGGTTCGTAGGTTTAATGCATTGGAATCTGTTGAATTCGCAAGTCGCCTCTTGACAAGTGCCATGGGGTACAATCCCCTTTCTCCTTTTCTTCCGAGCGGAGGACTTCGGCGAGAGTGGTATACATACTACCGTTTCGCCTTCTGGCTTCCTGCAACTTGGAGTGACGACGACCTACTAATGCCACGGGAGGCATCTGAACCTCTGAGGAATCTGCTCAATAGACTCGGAGCCAACGAAGTAGTCGCAACGGTTGGTCACGGCAGACAAGCATATTCGGCTTTAGAGGCAGGGAAGGGGGAGACCTTCGAAAGAGTGATTACGCGCAATGTAAAGGTCAACCAACTGCCCATGAGTGTCTCACTAAGTTGGGATGCAGATGTGATGATAGTGGAGATCGGGATTGCCAGTCTACCGGAATCCGAACTTGATGTTGTGCACACAGAGTTTTCTGGGTACTCGTCGAACTGGCACATTAACCGCGATGGTTTAGTACTAGAAGGAACGATGCAGGGAGACAACACTAGAGCAAGTCTCACTTTCTGTGACCAGGGATACACGTTGCGTCTAGTAGTTCCCCAGAACGTGTGGCAGGACCTTCCGCGAAGAGATCGGCCCATTCCAGTTTTGGTGGCAGCTGTCAGGAGGGCATATGGACGGTTAGGTCGGCCAACGAGTGGCAAGGTAGAGTCGGCCACACTCATTCCAATGAATGTAGTGACGAAGTAGCTTGGCAGGAACTATTGTAGAGGGCATTTGTGCTAAGCTGGACTTTGTACAATCACGCGGCGTAGGTGAGTGACTCTATGAATCTGTTGAGGATGGGCGTTGGGATTTTTTGCATATCGGGTTTCTGCGACGACATGCAGACAATATCAGGAGCAAGCCAGAGGTGGCGGCGCACCAACGCGATCGCGTCGGTGAAAGTCGGCAAGGACTTGGCATACCATGCCGTGGGGCGCGGACTCATGGGCTGCTCATCCTGCAACACATCGGCTGCGAGAGTTATCCACGAGAACAGCCCCAACAGTACAGGTGTGGTCCGGGCTATGGCACGATCAGACCACTGGCGTTGAGTCTCCACACCCAGATGAGAGCGCACCTCCTGAAACGTGACCTCGATCTGCCAGCGCTGTCAAGGATGCCCTCTACTATCAACCCGGCTGGCCACTGGGCTCATCGAAGGTCGAGGAGGCGGAATGAAGGATAACCTGATCCGCGGAATCTTTGGTGGCGCGGTCGTCATGATTCTGCTAATGCTGATAGGTGCGGTGGCCGAAGCACTGAATGATTCGGTTCAAACTGCCGAGTTCCCAGGGGTGGCCGCCCCAATGATTGCGATGTCTACAGGTCTGATGGCTATGGTTCGAGGAGTGAGCTTTCGGGCAGTTAGACGATTGAAGCCGAACGTGTGCATAGGAGTGGGCATCGGGCTCAGTTCCTATATGTGGCTACTGTCCAACGATGGAGCTGACATCCTCAACCTGCCCATCTTTCTGATCGTCACACTCTACTTCGTGTTCGCAATCGGCGTAGCGGTCATTTTGACTTGGCGATGGAATGAATCTCAGACTAAACGAGAGCAGGACCCATGACCATATGGGAACAATTCGGTGTTGAGGTGATGGTCGTCGAGGCCCTGCGAGAGTATGATCCCTTCAATGAACCTATCAACCACTTTGGCAGGGTCTTCATGCCGATCTACGAACTCGCCATGAGGATTGATCGCATGTGTCCCGAGCTGACTGAGCAATTCGCAGGAGGGATAGGTGGGGAGGGTTCAGGAGGCTACAGTTTAGCTGGGTACCTAGCGTGGATGATTTCGAGGAAGATCAAGAGTCGCGAGATCACTAACGTTGAGGGTGCATGGGTTCCGATAACGCACTCAATCACGTGGCGACATGGAGGTATGAAGATCACCTCCACATCCGATAGACTCTCGATGTTCAGGTTGAAAGACGCGAATTGACAAATGGAGCGCCATCTGGCATTAATTTCCTAGCAGGATATAGGTTGGAAACTGAAAAGCTCCACAACCTTGATCCAGGTACCTTGATCCAGGTGTGGAGCCTTCCAGTCGAGCGGGAGAACCGCCGAGGGAACCCAGGAATTCTCTGAAGGTTATGCCGAGGGCCGCGCTTTGTCAAGGCCCATTCGGGACTCCCGCTCAGATTTCTGAGCGGGAGTTTTCTTTTGCAGGCTCCATAGTACGGAAGGAGCCTTCAATGAGTGAGCAGCTACCGGGACAGCTATCTATGCATGGAGTCATTGACGTGGTCGATGATCGGAAGGTGTTGGACCTCGACAAGGATAACGATCCGACGGCCGGAATCCCTCGCAGTTCAATTGGTGGGCTGGCTCCACTGTCGACCATTCTGAAGCTGTCGACATACGATATACCTCGGATTGACCCATTTCTGGTGTCCCGTACAATCCGCGAAATTCAGAGGCATCAGGACGACCTGTTTCATGCGGTCGAGGCAATCAATCGGCGTAACCAAGAGACCGTGACGCAGGCTACGAGACTAGTGAGTCAGATGTGCTGGACCCGATGAAGCTGACCCTTCAGGTCTATTCTTACCGTGGGAAGGTTGACCTTAAGTTTTCTGGTGACGCTGATCCAATGTTCACTGTTCAGGATGGTAGATGTGTCGAATGTGGATGCTCCTCGTTTCGGCATGAGTTATCCCCTCTCGCTCCTCGGTGTAACGGATGCCCGACCAATTCCATGAGGGCGATCAATTCTGCTGATTTAGTAAGACTCACCATGCCACAGGTCTGCTTTCCTGGGACACGATCGAGAGGAGATATACTCAGAAGTGGCCCGGTGACCTTAGAGATTCAACATCCGACCCTTGATGCTCCGATCCGCATGGAATCACCACTCGTAACATGGCCCCGGCTATCCGGTCCAGTTACTCGCGCATCAAAAGGGTTGCTCTATGAGATGCAGGATAAGCGCTGCAATGCGTGTTTTGAGAGGCGGCAGTACAATGACCTCTCATACGACCACCGTACTCCAAGAGTTAGGTTGGGAGAGAAAACCATTGAGAACGCGGAGCTGATGTGTGGACCTTGCAACAATGAAAAGGGCAGCCAGGATATGTTTGAATTCCTGTATGAACGGTGGAAGCACAAGCTGTGTCTGCTAGTCCGTGAGGCCCTCCGCAATCCCGCACTGGCGTTCTGGACGTAACCAGAACGCAATTAGAACATTTCAAACTGGTACACTACCGGCAGATTCCTACAGGTGACATTTACTACAGAAGACTGTATTCGACGTTTTCGAGGCAACGAAAAAAACGCATACACATGGACGGGCGGATAGGCCAGAAATGCAAAAAGGTCCGCATACATCGGTGGACAGGGAGACACCGCCGCTATGTCGGCGGTGTCTCCTTGTATTGGCAGCCTAACGTCCCGCGCCGACCGGTTCCTTCGTCCGCGCCAGCTCCCGCTCCATCGCCCACTCGAACATCGAGATGCTTGCGGGCTGGGGCTTGCTCCTGCGGCCCTTCGGCTTCACCCGGCTCGGCCATGAACTCGAACCAGGAGAACAGCGACTGCTGCGGCTCCTCGGCCATGTCGTGGTGACCGATGCCGTTGACCGGAACCAACTCGACGGTCGGCCCGATGCCGAACAGGTCGTCATGGCCGTTGCCGTTGGCGTGGTCTCCGTTGCCGTTGATGGTCTCCGGCTCGATCTCCATCAGCTTCCAGCCGTCGTCTACCAGCAGCTCCTCGACGGTGACTTCAGCGTTCCGCGCCTGGGCGAAGACCTCCTCGACCGGCTCGGCCTCGTCCTCAAGATGTGGAATCAATGACGGTATCTGCTCCGACTGTTCCCTTGCAGAGAATTTGTTATGTGAGTTACAGGATGCGCCCCAGTAATAAGCCGGGGGCCGTCGACAAATTTGTCACATCTGGCTTGACTTCCTTCGCCAAAGAGCAAGTGAATGATCGACCATTTGTAGATGGCGAACACCTGGCAGCTTGGTGGCCGAAGGAGCACCTTTGGATCGAATGGGGAAATTCGCGTTGTCCCGGACAGTTTTATGCCCCCACATTCCCCGAGTTGCACGATACGAGCGAGAAAATTCTGGTTCAGAAGAATCGTGGGATCACTCCGATTGCCAGCTACGACAACAGGCACCTCGTATTCAGTGCCAGTGCTATCGGTGTTTTACCCTGGCAGAGACTTGCAGGCATTCACAACAATTCAATCAGAAAACAGGCTCGCTATCGGAACGAACTACAACATCCTAAATTGCCCAACCGGGAAGAATTGGAATTATTGAGTATGCGTTCTTCAATTCGGTTTTTGTTGAGCGTATTAAATTCAACTTTCGCGGCAGATTCCCTTCGAGCCAATAGGGGCCACAATGTAAGTCTGTACCCGGACGACTGGAAATAACTTCCAATTCCAGACGTTTCTGAAGAACAGCAGTCCCCTGTCATCGGCTGCGTTGACTGGATCCTTGCAGCCAGGGCCGCCGACCCTGGGGCTGACACCAGTGAGATGGAGGGAGAGATCGACGGGCTGGATGAGAATGATATCCGTGCGGTAGAGGGCGTTAACCTCCCACCCTACTCAACACCTCCGGGATATTGTTCCGGGCCGAGTTCACCAAGCCCGAGACTTCGTACGCATCCATCGTCTCAAAGTTATAGGGTTTGAGGATGGTTTCGAGCAGGGCCGGATCTTGTACGGTGGGGTCTAGCCAGAGGGCCTCGGATTCTCGGTCGAGAATGACGGGCATCCTCTCGTGGATTGGCAAGAGAAGTTCGTTGGCGTTAGTGGTAATGATAGCGCAAGACGATATCACGTTGCCTTCGGGGTCTCGCCAGGTCTCCCATAGGCCGGCGAAGGCGAACGGCTCGCCCGACTTGAGCATGATGCGCATGGGCCGTTTAGCCTTCGATCCCGGGACTCGCTGCCACTCGTAGAATCCGTCTGCCAGGATTAGGCAGCGCCGACGCCGCAGAGCGGAACGGAAGGCAGGTTTTTCACTCACCGTTTCGGCACGGGCATTGATCATCCGAACCCCGATGGACGGGTCCTTGGCCCAGGACGGCGCCAATCCCCAGCGCATGAACTGCGCCTCCCTACCCTCACCCTCGGCACGCTCCCTCACTGTGAGAACCTGCTGCGTCGGCGCGATGTTGTACCGTCGCTCGAAAGCATCCCAGTCGCCATCGAACTCGAACCGTCCTGCAAGCTCTTCCAGATCCGCCGTCAGGCTGTATCTACCGCACATGGCAGAGGTATTATAGCCCGTTTCCGACGAACTTGGCCTGTCTTGTGTTCGTTCGCCGACACTGTCACCGCCAGTCGTGCGCTGGCGGCATGGCGACTCCTGTCCGAACAGCCCTCAGGTCCGACACGATGACGTTCGTTGTGCCGTCCCATCTTGACACGACGCCCATTGCCTCCACCACGTTGCTGCCTAGCTCCCTACGGTATTGAGAGAAGACACGAGGCCACAGGATGATCTGCACGTCGCCGGTCTCGTCCTCGATGGTCACGAACACTGTGCCCTCCCGCCCACGCGGGTGCTGTCTCGCGACAGGCCAGCCCGCTACGACCGCTTGGTTTCTGCCATCGCCGCCGAGACCGGACCCGTCCGGCTGCGATGGTACCGGGCCGCACCCCTGGACGCCGCCGTCGAACTCTCCGACAGGAGGACCCTCGGCATCGTCAGGCAGGGGCTCACGTCGGACAGGACCGGGTTCTCGAAGAGGCTGTGGCGACTCGGCGAAGGGACGCTGCCCGGGGCGGCGCTCATGCTCATGCCCGACGAGGTGCGGCTCAGGCACGCCCGCAGGGCGCTTGAAGAGTCGCATGTGCCGGCCTTGTTAGCTCTGGAGCGGGACGCGGCCTGGGCAGACCCTTCGCAACCCGTCTGGCGTCTGCCCTCCGTGGCGGACGCCCTCGACCTGCGCTACGTCCTGTTCACGTACCTGGAACCGGGTGGACGACTGTTCGCCGAATCTGATCCGTTGCGGGCGACCGTGCCGGATGACGTCGGGCTGGGAAGACCGGGAAGGCCGACTCCGCACTGGCTGCTGCCCGCACTGCTGAAACCCGCAGACAAGCGCGTGCTCGACCTGCTCTTCGACTGGCCGGGGATTGCGCAGGACGACCTGCGCGGGCTTCTGGGAGTCTCCAAGGGCCGGCTCTACGAGATCATTGCGCCCTCATTCGATGCCGGGCTGGTTGAGCGCATCGCCTTCGAAGGCCGACGCTTGGCACTCAGCGACCGGGGTTTGTCATTACTGGCGCGGCGGGACCGCACGTCCGTGGGTGCGGCCAGGAAGCGATGGAGCGTCTCGCCCATCGACCCCAAGAACCCTCTGGAGTGGCGCAACGTCTCCGGCAGGAGGAGCCGCCAACTGCTCAGGAACCTCGACCACACGGCGGCGGTCCACGGCTTCATTGCGGCGCTGGCGAAGCAGGCGCGTTCCCTGGGCTGGCAACCGGCGCAGCTCGATCCGCCCATGCGGGCCGCAAGGCACTTCCGCCACATGGACGGGTTGCGCTCCGTCCACCCCGACGCCTTCGGCATCCTGCGTCGAGGCTCTGGGACGTGGTCCTTCTTCCTGGAGTGGGAGCGGCGAGCAGTGCGACCCTCGACCATGGCGGCGCGGCTCGCTCCCTACCTGCGCTACTACTCATCCCGCCAGCCCACCGACGACCACGGCGCTCAGCCCGCCGTCCTCGTCGTCATCGGCGACGACATCGCGGCGACTCACTTCCTCAGAGTGGCGAGGGAGGAAATGACGGAGAGCCGCGTGGAGGTGCCACTGCTCGTCTCCCATGAGGGGTTGATCGCGCGCGAGGGGCCGCTAGGACGGGCATGGCGTACTCCCGATGGGTGGGAGGCCATCCGCCCCCTTCCGAACAGTTGAGAGAAGAACATCAGAGAGAGGAAGAGAACCATGCGTCTGTACTACATCGACGAGTCCGAAGGACCCACTTGCTACGTCCGCTCCGCTTTGGGCGTGGACGCCGAGCGGTGGAACGACCTGTTCGCCGACATCCAGGAGTGGAGGAGAGGGCTGTGGGAGCGATACGGAATCCCGCCCGACAGGGAGATTCACGCCTGCGATCTGCTCGCCGGAAGGGGGATGCTGGCCCGAAACGGGGAAACCAACGAGCGGCTATCTCCCAGCCAGGGAGCCGAGGTCTTCAGGGAGGGCCTACGACGCATAGATGACGCGGCCGCTCGCATCGGCGGCATCGAGGTCATCAACGTCTGTCTCCGCAAATCGGATGTGAATGCCTATGAGAAGGTCAGCCTCGACCGGCTGCTCAACCGCATCAACGCCTCGGTCAGGGCGGCGGGCAGCCACGCCTTCCTCATCTTCGACGAGGGCAAGGAGAAGATGATCACGCGGGCCTACCGCAGGCTCAGGATATTCAACCCCGTGCCCAGCCGCTACGAGTGGTGGGAGGAGGGAGAGCGGACCCGGAACATCCCCGTAGAGAACGTCATCGGCGGCCCCGCCTTCCGAAGCTCAGACGGCGATCATCTGCTACAGATGGCCGACCTCATCGCCCATGCCCTCCTCAAGCAGGAGGAGGAGCCGGTCCCCAGGGTGGAGACCCACGGCATCCACGAAGCCTTCCCCATCCTCGACAAGGCCCTCAACCGGAAGGCGTCGCGCCGCGATCCTCAGGGAATCGTCAGGCGGTGAGGGAATGAGGTGTCGGAACAGTCGGACGGGAGTTACGCAGCGCTCTCCACCCTGACTCCGTGCGACTTTCATATCTCCTCCACTCGTGCCCTGGCCCACTCCCATGCCCCCGCCGGTTGGCGGAGTGTCTCCCACAGCTCGTTGCACCGATCCTCGCCGTAGTCCCCATCGGATGCGGGTCGCTCCCACGGGCGTCTTCAATGGCTTTCCGTTCACTCCATCGGCAAGGGCGGCTGAAGCACCACCAACTCCTGCGGCACTCCGAAGTGCTCTGCCAACTCCCAAACCTCGCTCAGCCCCTCTTCCATCGCCTCGTCTGAGTCGATAAGCAGGGCGCGGGCGAAGTCCTCGGCCTCCCGCTCGAAGAGGCTGCCCAGGCTGGTGTGGTCCCGTATCCACAGATGGTTGCCACTGTGCAGCAGCCGATGGCCTATGGCGTGGGCGATCACCCAGCGCCGCCACCGGGCATCCAGCCGTTCGGCCACGCCGATGTACCGGTCCATCTGCATCTCCTCCTGGACATCCAGCGGCCACGGAACGACATCCAGCCCCAGGATGTTGGCCACCGCCTCGGCGTCCACACGGCCCGACAGCTTCAGCTTTCGTCGCAGTTGATCAGCCTTCCGCTGCGCCCGCTTCATCTCCCGCTTCTCTCCGTCCTCCGTCGCTGCTCCCGCACGAAGAGGATGAAGTTCATGATCGACTCGATGTCCTCCATGGGAAGGCCCTCGATGGCATTGCGGAAGGAGACGTCCGCCTCCTTCAGAATCTCTGCTTCCACCACGTCCCGGCCCAGCAGCCAGTCGGTGCTGGTCTCGCACTGGTAGGCCAGCTCCAATAGGTGCTCCGGGGTGGGCTTCATCTTTCCCGACTCCCAAGACCAGACCGCGTGGGGACTGACTCCCACCCGCTCGCTCACCTGCTTCTGGGTCAGGCCGACCTTCAGCCGCGCCTCCTTGATGCGGGCTCCGATGGCCTTCCAACGGTAACCAGGGTCTACGGTCATGAGTCGGTTCGCTCCTGTTCTATGCTCATATGCAGTAGTAACTTGCACTTAGAATGCTAGCACAACAGTTCTTGACATTCCATCTGCTGTATGATTACACTATATCATAAGTATCACTCAGAGTATAGAGGACCCCAGACCGCCATGAAACGCACCGTCGTCCTGCTCAAGACCAAGGCCCTCTGGGATCGGCTGGCAACGCTGGACCGCTCCCAGAACTGGCTGGCCCGCGAGGTGGGCATCAGCCCCGGTTACCTGTCCACGTTGGTCAACGAGGGGCGAGCCCCCTCGGGACGCATCAGGCGGCGGATGAAGACGGTTCTGGGAGTGGAGGATTTCGATGAGCTATTCGAGCTGCACCACGAAGACGATGACAACCCTTAGCTCTCCCCGTCTGACCATCTATGCGGGAGACCCCGTCATCGACGGAAGGGTCGTGCCCCACGGCGACGGCGAACTGCCAGACGACTTCGCACAACGCCTCGTCCGTCTCAAGGAAGCCGCCAACGTCACATGGGACGAGTTCTCCGAGTTGCTGGGTGTGGAGCCCAAGCAGGCTCTCCGGTGGACGCAGGGCACGAAGCCGTCCGGAGGGGTCTATCACTCTGCTTGGTGCGTCTCGCGCCGTGGATACCGGGAGGCTTGGACATCCTCATGGGAGACGACTTCCTGGACCCACTCAGGGAGGACTGAACGGATGCCCCGCAGGCGCGTCAAACACGGCAGGAGGACGCCCCATGTCCTCACCGGCGACTTCGCGCAGGCCCTTGAAGAATTCCAGAAGGCTTCCGGCCTGACGTGGGCCGAGATAGCCCGTCTTCTCGGCACCAGCGTCGTCAACCTGTGGCGATGGCGGCAGGGAGTTTTACCCAACACCCACCACCTCCTCGCGCTTCAGGACTTGGCCGACGGCATGGGCCTGGGACATCTGCTCCGCAGCGTGAGAGTCCAGCAACAGCCCTGATCTAGGGTAGCCCTGCCGCCCCGTTCCCCGATCTTGTCGGCCACTGCCTGGTAATCCTTCGCCCGGCGTCGAGCTGCTCACTCCCACGGCCATTACATCGATGTAATCCCCTGGAAGGGACTACAGGCGCGTAGTCCCTTCCAGGGGATTACGCTCGGCTCTCCCACCGCCCACACTGGTTGAAGGCATGAACCTGCGACGAGAGGCCAGCGGCTCACCTGCCGCCGCTGCGACTGTGCACCATGAAAGATGACACCAGAAGGAACCGGAACAACGGACGAAAGAGGCCCAGAGACCGGGAGTTTGAAGACTCCCTGGCCCAATCCATGCCGTACTATACCCCGGAGCACCGCAGAGCAGTCCTGAAGGGGCTGCGCATCCTGGCGCGGGTCGCCATCCGCTCCTACATGGAAGAGAAGGCAGAGGCGGAAGCAGCGTCCCGGACCGAGGCTGCCGAAGACGGCGGCGAAGGGGTGGGTCGAATGCGTGGGGGAAAAGAGGCGGGCGCGGCAGCGCCTAGTACATGATGAGATGGGTGGGAACGAGCCGTTGTGCGATGGGGTCCACAGCCAGGGCCAAGCCCTCCAGGGTGTACGCCCCCAACAACGCCGGAGCCTCTTCCCCCCCAAATACCACGATCGTCACTTCGCTGGAGCCGTTGACCGTCGCCCAGGCTCTGCCATACTCCATGTCGACCCGCCGACCATCCGCCAGCAGGAACGTCCGCTTGTCTATCGGCTCGATCCCCAACTCGCGCAGAAGGCTGCCGGGCAGCGTGGTGTAGGCGGCCCCGGTGTCCACCGTCGCCTCCACGTCCCGCTCCTGCTGTCCGTCCATGCTGGAGATGCGCAGCGGATACTTGAAAGTCCCCATAGAGGGAGTCTCTCCTTATCGGTGTCTGCCCCTCCATTTTACCTCATTCGGCGCGACCGTTATAGGGGCTGTGCCCCTTGACACCGGGAGCCGAACCGCCCATGATAAGAGTAAGACATTGTGTTACACCGAAAGGCAAAGAAACATGCCGGACAGACGAAAGACCGTCACCCTCTCCCTACCGCCTGCTATGGAAGAGCAACTGAGGCAGGTGGCCGAGGAGGACGGCAGAACCGTGAGCGAGCTTCTGCGCGAAGGGTTTCGCCTCTACCTGGAAGACAGGGAGTGGCGCAGAGAGGACAAGGCGCAGATGCGGCGCTCACGCCAAACTGAGCAAGAATGAAGAAGGAGGAACAGATGAGTAAACGGAACGACCGCATACCGGCGGCCCTCTACGCTAGGGTGTCCAGCGACAGACAGGACGTGGACCTGTCCGTGTCCGCCCAGCTGCGGGCGCTCAGGGACTACGCCGACAAGAACGACTACGTGATCGTCCGCGAGTTCGTGGACGAGGCGGAGAGCGGGCGCGTGATGAACCGCCCCGACTTCCAGAAGATGATCGACGAGGCCAAGAGCGCCGACACCCCATTCAAAGAGATCTTGGTCTGGAAATTCTCCCGCTTCACCCGCAAGCGGGAGCACGCCGTCGTCTTGAAGTCCCAACTCAGGCGCAGGGGCCTCCGCGTCGTCTCCATCACCGAGCAGGCCGAGGACAGCCCCACCGGCAGGCTGATGGAGGGCATCATCGAGACCATCGACGAATACTACTCGGAGAATCTGGCGACCGAGGTCTTGCGCGGTATGAGGGAAGCCGCCTCCCGAGGCTTCTGGGTCGCTCCCATGGCCCCCTACGGCTACAGGAAGGTGAAGGTGCAGGACGGCCCCAAGGAAAGGCCCGCCCTGGAGCCGGACCCCGAAACCAACGCCATAGTCAAGCGCATCTTCGACCTGGCCGAGTCCCGCAAGGGGATGCTGAAGATCACCCGTATCCTCAACGACGAGGGCATCGCCAGCCCCAGAGGGAAGCTCTGGAACAAGATGAGCATCCACAATATCCTCAACAACGAGGCCTACCTGGGCACTCTCGTCTGGGGCAACAACGCGAAGGACGGAGCCGACCCCGTGCGGGTGGAGAAGGCGTTCCCCGCCACCGTCACCAAGGCCCAGTTCGACCGGGTGAACAGGATAATGCGCTCCCGCGCACCCAAGAATACCCACCCCCGCAGGGTTGGAAGCACCTTCCTCCTGAGCGGCTTGGTCAAGTGCTACAGGTGTAAGAGGGCGCTCTCAGGCCGCTATTCCAGCAGGGGCACCTTCCCCTACTACGTCTGCCATTCCTTCGTGAAGCGCGCCCCCGGCTCCTGCGACTCGCCCAGGGTGGACGCCCGACAGTTCGAGGAACTGGTCGTCGGCCTCATCCGCTCCAACATCCTGACCGAGGGCAACATCCGGAGCCTGGTCGACGTCGTGGACGAGCAGATGGACGATGTGGCCGGTGACGAGCGCAAGCGGCTGGAGACCATCGAGTCGGAGCTTGCCGACGTGCGGAGCAGGCTCGACCGGCTCTACGACCTCGTGGAGACGACGGCCGAGTTCGACATGGCCCACTTCGCCGACCGCATCCAGGACCACAAGGAGCGGAAGGAGCGCCTTGAGTCCGCCGCTGATGGGGCGAGGGCAGTCCTGGCCCAGCGCAGGGCGGTCCTGGACGACGTGAACACCATCACGGCCTACGCCCAAGACATGAGCAGGTTCCTGCAAAAGAGCGAGTTGACGGAGCGCCGTGCCTTCATCGAGACCTTCGTGAAGGAGATCGAACTCCTGCCCGACAACGCCGTGGTCCGCTACAGCGTCCCCATGCCCGACGACAGCTTGATTCCAGGAAAAAAAGTCCAGGAGATACCGCTGAACGGCTCAGTGGTATCTTCCGTAAACGGTAGCCCACCAGACTTGATAAAATCAAGAACCTTCGCCTTGACGCTCCGGTTGACCCTGTAAGCTGAACGCAGCCACCGGATGGCCCACTTCTTGAACGGGGCTGCGCTTTAGTCGTTGACTCCTCAGTCGGCTGATTGCTATACTCTATAGCAGATATAGCATATATGTAGCCTAGTCTCTCCTGTCCGAAGAGCGGGACGATTGGTGACTTGTGTGCACTGCGGATCTATAGGAAAGTCGCACTTACAGCCATCCAGCGCTTCTTGGCTTGCGGAGACCGCGCAAGGTAAGGATTATGACACGACAACCCGTTGACCATGGCGATATCGCGAGGTTCGCCCAGGAGAGGGTGAACCTGCCAAGAGACAAGGCCAGTGAGTATCGTGCTCAGGCTCGCCGCCTCCGGGAAAAGCTCGACGGATACCTGAGCGAGAATCCCGACTTCACGCTCAAGAAGATGCTGCTGTCGGGTAGCCTTGCGAAAGGGACAACACTTCGCTCCCTGAACGATATCGATCTAGCATGCTACATCAGCGGTGCTGACACTCCCAACGACGTCGCAGAACTGCTTCAATATCTGGCTGAGTGTCTCCGAAAGGCCTTCCCGGACTTCAGCCCCGACCAGGTGCATCCCCAGACCTACAGCGTCACCGTTTCATTCCGAGGCACGGGGCTCGATGTTGACGTGGTCCCCATCCTCTACGATGGGGACCCGCAATGGTACGGGAGGCTCGTCAGCCAAGACGACGGCTCCTTCCTAGAGACCAGCATCCCGCTGCACCTCGAATTCATAGACAAGCGCAAGAAGGCGCAGGAGCAGCATTTCACGCAGGTCGTACGCTTGGTGAAGTTCTGGGCTGGCAGGCTGAAAGATGAGTCACCTGGCTTTCGTTTCAAGTCCTTCATGATGGAGATGATCCTTTCATACCTTTGTGACAAAGGCCTCGACCTTTCCGACTACCCTGAGGCGCTTCAGCACTTCTTCACGTACGTTGCCCGCACCGATATGCGAGAGAAGGTTTTCTTCACGGACTACTACCAGTCATCAGCTGTGGGACAGTTCTTCGATCCGGTGCAGATCATCGACCCGGTAAATGAGAAGAACAACGTTGCCGGTCTGTACACCAACGCGGAGGCTGACGCGATAGTAGATGCTGCGCTAGACGCGGGCGATGCAATAGACGCGGCCCTAGCTGCACCGACCAAGCAAGAGACTAACTATTACTGGCGAAGGGTGTTTGGCCCTTCGTTTCAAGTGTGAGGAGGGTATGAGTTACAGCTATACAGTTACCGACACAACAAGCTTTACTCGGACGCATGCCAAGCATATTGCGGCCAAGGTCGCCACAGACCTGAAGCGTTTGCAAAGGTTCTACGACGAGCCGCCGGACAAATGGATCGACGCCTTTGAAGTAGAGGTCGTTGAGTTCGTCAAAGAAGGACTCCTTGATACCGTGGCTTATGGCTTTAGGCAGAATGGCTCCTGGATCGAGCCGACGCTGTTCTACACAGCTCGATACCTCATGGGTGTGACTGCTAACGATGATGACCCCGGACGGGTTCGACCCGGTGCTCAGACAAGAGGGGCGTCCTTCCACAGCTACCTAACATACAACTCTGCCTGGAACCAGTTGACGTTGCAGCAGCAAGAGGAGTTCGCCAGGAGACTCCCCTTCCAAAGAACTGTGGGAGCAGAACCCGGCATCAACGGCTACTGGAGCACAGACCTTACCTACTCGTCGGGTGGCCGTGCCCTTGATCACGCCAGCCTGAGGAGCTACCGATGACGACTCCGCCCAACATCGACGACCTGTTTGATCGTCGCATCACCCTCCCGGATGTTGACGCGCGTGAGCGCCTTCATCGCCTTGTTGGGCTCGACGACCACAAGACTCGTTTGGCAAAGATGCTCGGACTACTCATCAATCCATCCGGTTTGAATGCCTGGGTGAGCAAGCACCATCCCGGCGCCAGTGGAGTGCTTGACGCGGTATTGAGAAGGCCGCCTCTCGTCGTGCTGGCTGGTGACGTTGGGTCCGGGAAGTCTGAGATCGCGGAGACCATCGGCGACGATGTGGCACGTCGGGAGAGCGTGAGCATTGTCCTATTCCCGATGAGTCTCTCCACACGTGGGCAGGGACGCGTCGGTGAGATGACCAAGCTGTTGTCCGATGCCTTCGAGCACGTTCTAGAGCAAGCTCGAAAGCTCAAAGGCACAGACGAGACAACGCGAGGGGCCATCATTCTCTTAGTGGATGAGGCGGACGCTATCGCCCAGTCACGTGAGGCGGCACAGATGCATCATGAAGACCGGGCCGGTGTGAACGCCTTTATCCGAGGAGTAGACCGCCTTGCCAACAGCAAGCTCCCAGCTGCCGTGATCATGTGCACGAACCGGCCCGGAGCTTTGGACCCGGCAGTACAGCGCCGTGCAGCAGATATCCTCACATTCACTCGACCAGACAGCAAGCAACGCTCGGCCGTACTAGCACCGCACTTACACCAGTTGGGGTTCTCGCATACGCAGATCGCAGCTGTAGTCGATGTCACAGGACCACACCAGCATGGGGACTACGGCTTTACATTCTCGGATCTCACTCAGAGGCTCCTACCCGCAATTGTGCTCGACGCGTATCCCGACGGTCCAGTAGACGCAGACCGTGCCCTGAAAATCACCCAAGTAATGACTCCCACAGCGTCCTTCCGGGATGGTGCTCCATGAGCGAGTGGTCGTTGGAACAACTCCTGGCCGGACTGCATGACGACATCCAGCGACGTCTGGAGACCGCTCGGCAGAGTTTCGCTCACCCGGGCACCAAGGGAGATGCTAGCGAGAACGTATGGCTGGACCTTCTCAGCACGTACCTGCCTCAGCGCTACCAAGCTGCTAAGGCTCATGTAGTAGATAGCAGAGGCATATTCAGTGATCAAATTGACGTGGTCGTGTACGACCGTCAGTACTCGCCTTTCATCTTTCGGTACGAAGCTCAGACCATCATACCTGCGGAAAGCGTGTACGCTGCGTTCGAAGCCAAGCAAACGCTTAATGCCCAGCACATCAATTATGCACGCGCGAAAGTGGCTACTGTGCGTAAGCTTCACCGCACCAGTCTACCGATTCCTCATGCGGGAGGGACCTATCCCCCAAAGCTACTAATTCCAATACTTGGAGGCCTGCTGACCTTGGAAAGTGATTGGGAGCCTGCCCTCGGGGAGCCTTTGCGTACAGCCCTTGGTGATGGACAAGGTGACGATCATCTCGATCTTTGTTGTGTTGCGGCCCACGGGTATTTCAAGTTAGACGACATGAGCGGTGCATACGAGACACACCCAGGTGGCAAGCCTGCGACCGCCTTCCTACTCACGCTAATCTCTCAGCTTCAGTTTAGTGGCACCGTGCCAATGATCGATGTCCAGGCGTACGCCCAATGGCTCTCCAACTGACCAGGAAACACAATTGATGACAGACATAGCAGACCTACAGTCCATCCCCTCAATTCTTCAGGCCATCCGTGCGAGGCTGGACCTGACTCAGGAGCAGCTCGCGGAACGGCTTGGCGTGTCGTTCGCGACGGTGAACCGGTGGGAGGGCGGCGTGACGAGGCCACAAAGAGCGGCGAGGACGGCTATCGCCGCTCTAGCTGCCGAGGCGGGGGTGGGCGCGGCCGATCCAGTAGTGGACGAGGTGGAGTCCGCAGCCCGTGTGACTCGGCGGAGGACCCGTCGGCGCAAAGCAGACGTTCCGACCACTAAGCCCATGGAGCAGATGCTGTGGGACGCCGCCTGCTCCATCCGGGGCGAGAAAGACGCGGCCAAGTTCAAGGACTACCTGCTGCCGCTGCTCTTTCTCAAACGCCTCTCCGACGTCTTCGACGATGAGATAGACCGGCTTGCGCAGGAGTTCGGAGACCGAGCCATTGCGCAGGAGATCGCGGAGAGTGACCACGACCTGCTCCGCTTCTACCTGCCCCCGGAGGCCAGATGGGCGGTTGTCAACGGGAGAGAGGCCCACGACTGGCCCCTCGACGCCCAGGGGCGGAGCACACGCCCTCGCGACATTGGGGAGCATTTGACTAGGGCTGTGCGCGCCGTCGTGCACCACAATCCGACCCTCATCGGCGTAATCGACCTTGTCGACTTTGCCTCCGAGCGCAACGGAGAACGCGACCTCAACCCGGCCCGACTCGCCGCCGTCGTTGAGACGTTCTCCGACCCCCGCTACCGCCTGGGCCTCGCCGACGTGCAGCCCGACTTCCTGGGCCGCGCCTACGAGTACCTTCTCCGCAAATTCGCCGAAGGCTCCGGCCAGAGCGCGGGCGAGTTCTTCACCCCCACCGAGGTCGGCTTCCTCATGGCACAGATCATGCGTCCCAGGCCCGGCGAGACGTGCCACGACTACGCCTGCGGATCGGCAGGGCTCCTCATCAAGCTCCAACTAGTCGCCCGCGAGACCGACCCCACCAGTCGCGTTCCCCTCAGGCTGTACGGGCAGGAGCTCCAGGCCGACAGCTACGCAGTTGCCCACATGAACGCCATCATCCACGACATGGAGCAGGTCCGGATAGAGCGCGGCGACACCATGATCAACCCAAAGTTCAAGGACGCCGCGGGACGAATCGCCGGCCATGACATCGTGGTCGCCAATCCGATGTGGAACCAGGACTTCAACCAGGACATCTTCGAGAACGACCCGTTCGACCGCTTCCGCACCGCCGGGGGTGTCACCACCGGCAAGGGCGACTGGGCATGGCTCCAGCACACCCTCGCCTGCCTGAACGAGCGCGGACGCGCCGCCGTGGTGCTAGACACCGGCGCGGTGACCCGAGGCTCCGGCAGCAAGAACGAGGATAGGGAGCGCAACATCCGCCGGTGGTTCGTGGAACATGACCTGATCGACGGCGTTATCCTCCTGCCGGACAACCTCTTCTACAACACCAGCGCCGCCGGCATCATCGTCGCGCTGTCCAAGCGCAAGCCGAAGGCCCGCAAGGACAAGATCGTCCTCGTCAACGCAAGCCGCCGAGTCGGCAAGGGCCGCCCCAAGAATTTCATTCCCGAAGACGACATCCGACCCATCGCCGACATGTTCCTCAAGGGCGAGCCGGTGGAGGGCGAGGTCGCTGTCATCACGCGGGAACAAGCGGCGGAGGCTGACTACAACCTCAGCCCAAGCCGATGGGTAGGGCAGGCTGATGAAGTGGATCAGCGTCCGATTGCGGAGATCGTCGCCGACGTGCGCCGTCTTGATGAAGAAGCCCGTGAGATCGACGCGAAACTGGCCGACATGTTGGCGCGACTGCAATGAGGAGACCCTTGCAAACCCGTCATTCCGGCGCAGGCCGGAATCCAGAAATATCGAATGAGCGCGCATACTTAGAACTGAAAGGAGGAGAGAAGAATGGGAGCGACACACGTAACGGTTAGGATTACCAACCCCGCCGATGAGGAAAAATACTGGGAGGCGCTCTTCCTCGTCGATACCGGGGCCGTCGACTCCCTTGCGCCGAAGTGTCACCTGGAGGCCATTGGCCTCAAACCCAAAGGTTCCAGGGTCTGCGAACTGGCCGACGGCAGCGAGTTGAAGGTGGACGTAACCACGGCCGACATCGAGTTCATGGGCGAAATCGTCGGGGGAACGGTCATCATGGGCGCGGACGACGTCGAACCCCTCCTGGGCGTGACGGCCCTGGAGTCCGTCGGCATAGAGGTCGACCCGGTGAGCCAGAGGTTGAAGAGGCTGCCCGCCGTGCGCCTCAAGGAGTTGGCGTGACTGCAAGTAACCCTGTCTCACTCCCACAGACATGGAACACCTGCCAAATCGGAGATTTGGGTGCGACCGAGTTTGCCAAAGTCAATCCGCTTTCGTCTCCAGATGAACAATTTGAGTATTACAGTATTCCGGCCTATCAGAATGGCAACACAGCTGAGTTGACCAGAGGCCGAGACGTTCTTAGTCAAAAAACCGTTATCCCATCACGATGTGTTCTTTTCGGAAAGCTCAATCCCAGGGTCGAGAAAGTGTGGAATATCAAATCATCAGGGCCATTCCCTTGCATAGCGTCCACAGAATGGCTGCCGATCGTTCCAAATGAGGGTATCGACCAAGACTGGCTCTATTTTTTGATGTACTCGCAGTGGGTCATGCCTGTGGCAAAGACACTGGTTACCGGCTCTACGCCGAGCCGCCAGCGTGTCGACCCCAAATCGTTTTACGAGATAACGGTTCCCGTTCCAGAAATGAGAGAACAGCAGGCGATAGCTAGAATTCTCACTCTAGTTGATAGCACAATACGCCATCAGACGGAGAAGATCGAGCTTCTCGGAACCCTCAAACGCGCTGCGATGCAGACCCTCTTCACGCGCGGCCTGCGCGGTGAGGCCCAGAAGGAGACGGCAATCGGCCCGATGCCGGAGAGTTGGGAGGTTGTACGCATCGGCGACATGTTCACCATAGAGCAAGGCTTATCCCTCAAGGGGAATCTCGCTACCGACGGAGGAGGGACACCGTTCCTCCGAACGTCGAACGTCTATTGGGGAGAGATAGACCTGCAGACCGTTAGCCACATGCAGATCAACGGAGCGCCCCCGCCCAATAAACTTCTACGTCAGGGGGACTTGCTTGTATGCGAAGGTGGGGAGATTGGTCGGGCTGCCGTCTGGAACGGCGAGATTGATACATACCTGTACCAGAATCACCTTCACCGTCTTCGCCCCACTGACGGTATCCAAATGAACCCAAAGTATGCTATGGCGTGGCTCGAAGAAGGCTTCAAACACCGCAATGCCTATGAGGGCGCAGGCAACCGCACTACTATCCCCAATTTGTCCCGCGCTCGACTGGCTGAATTGACGATGCCCTGCCCACAGCTGGACGAGCAACGCGAGATCGTCGCCATCCTCGACGCCATCGACCGCAAGATAGACCTGCACCGTCGAAAGCGCGCCGTGCTGGAAGAGCTCTTCAAGACTTTACTGCACAAGCTAATGACGGGTGAGATACGGGCGGGGGAGTTGGAACTATCGGCAGAGGGGGTCTGTGGAACGTGACAGGGATATTCACCAGAGGCGGCGAACGCCGTACCGGTCGAAGAAGGATTCGTTGGAGATGAGAACGAGGTCGCGTGACAGCGCCTGGGCGATGAGCATTCGGTCGAAGGGGTCGCGAAGCGGACCGGGAAGCCCTCCTGCCCGCGCGGCGTCGCCTACGGTTACCGGAAGTTCTTCGAAACCCTGCCGAGCTATCGTTCCCGCAAGGTCGAGCGCCAGGGCGTCTGCGTCCTGGAGTTTGCCGAGCCGGTGCTTCGTGGCGATTTCCCATGCGGTAGCGGCGCTTATCAGTTTCTCGTTAGACGAGTCGAAAATGGCGCGGCGCACCGACTCGGAAAGACGCCTGCTGTCGGTGAGCCACCAAATCAGCGCGTGGGTGTCCAACAGCAGCCGCAAGCTCAATCACCTTCCCACGCTTTCAACTCCTCTTCCGGGAGCGGATCGAAGAAACTATCGGCAATGACTGCCTTTCCCTTAAGAACGTCGGGCGTGGGCTTGCCGCGCTTTTCGCAGGGCACGAGCTGGGCGACGGGCTTGCCGTTTCGGGCGATGATGACCTCCTCCCCCGCCTCGACCTGCGTCAGCAGACGCGACAGGTGGGTCTTCGCTTCGTGGACGTTCACCGTTGCCATTGCCGATCCCTCAATTATGATCTTAGCTAATGGTATGACTAAAATGGCTGTTCGTCAACGCCCTTTGCCGGTCGGGGGTTCGAACCCGGTGAATTGGCGAACTCGGATAAGATGCTCCGTTCTATAATGGAACAAATCAACTCGTTGATAGTCAAGGTTGTGCATGAGCAATGACGTTCACAGTCCGCACGCACTAGCCGCATCCGACGAATCTGAAAGGCTGGAGTTCAAGGAGACCACCGGCACGCGCCGGGAGGCGGTTATGACGGTTTGCGCCTTTCTGAACCAACGCGGCGGACAGGTGCTGTTCGGTGTGACGAAGACAGGGGCTGTCGTTGGTCAGCAGGTCAGCGAGCGCACCATCGAAGAGTTGAGCGCCGAGCTTCGACAGATCGACCCTCCGGCGTTTCCGACGGTCGAGCGGGTCCCGGTGGACGGCGTCCGTGAACTCATCGTAGTCAGCACGGGTCAAGGAGCGTCAAGGCCGTATAACTACCGAGGGGCCGCCTACCGCCGCGTGGGTAACACTACGCTGGCTATGTCCGCCGACGAATACAACCGGATGCTCTTCGAGCGGATGCACAGCGAGCAGCGTTGGGAGAACCATCCTCTCGCCGGCTGGTCGGTGGACGACCTCGACGTGGCAGAGATTCGCAGAACCGTCGCGGAGGCGGTACGACGTGGGCGTCTCGAAGAGCCTGTAGGCGGGGAACCCTCAGACCTGCTACGCGGTCTCGGCCTTCTGCGCGACGAGGTGTTGCTTCGAGCTGCGGCGGTACTGTTCGGCAGGACGGAGCGGCTGGAGTTCGAGATGCCGCAGTGCCTATTACGGGTCGCACGCTTTCGTGGAACCAACCGGATGGAGTTCCTGGACAATCGTCAGTTCAACGGAAACGCCTTCACGCTTCTTGCGAATGCGGAGCGCTTCCTACGCGACACCCTGCCCATATCGGGGCGGTTTGAGCAGGACCGTTTCGAACGTATCGACGAGCCTCTCTATCCGCCTCTGGCTACGCGTGAAGCCCTTGCGAACGCTCTGTGCCACCGCGACTACTCCATCGGGGGCGGCTCGGTTGGCATAGCGGTCTACGATGACCGCTTGGAGGTCACCTCCTCCGGTTCCCTGCACTTCGGCCTGACACCGGAGATGCTGTTCGTGCCGCACGAATCGCGGCCGTGGAACCCGCTGATTGCCCGCACCTTCTACCGTCGCGGGATCATCGAGGAGTGGGGCAGCGGGACGCTGAAGATGGCAGATATGGCGAGCAAGGCAGGACTCTCGGTCCCAGAGATAGACGATGACGGCGGAGCAGTCACCGTGCGGTTCCGACACAGCCAGTTCATCCCCCAGCCCATCACCAGCGATGTAAGCAGGCCTGAAGGAAGGCGGGAGACGATACTCGCCCTGCTGGACGGCGCGGAGGATGGCTTGACGCGCCGCGAGATTCGTGCACGCTTGGGTCCCGGCGTCAGCGAGCGTCAAGTACGCACGACGCTGGAGGAGCTGCGAGACAGCGGCCTAGTCATGTCCACGGCTCGCGGCCCTTTGACTCGATGGCGACGTGTGGAAGGTGCGAGATAGGTGCGCGATGGTGCGCGATAGGTGCGCGATACAGGCGTCATCAAGCAGGATTCAAGGGAGCAAGATAGGTGCGCGATGGGGGTGTGATTGCGGTCAGATAGGAGCGTGATAAGGGTCAGACCATGACTGAGCCGAAGATCACAGAAGCAGGCTCCGTCCAGTTCCCGATGGTCCGCCATGCGGCGGAGATCGGCTGGGTGGCGCTGTCGCCATCGAACGCTCTCGCCATGCGAGGGAGCGAAGCCGGACTGCTGTTTCGCAGCGTGCTGGAAGAGGCACTACATCGCTTCAACCCCTGGTTGACGAATGACACCGCCCGATCAGTGATCGAAAACATCCAAGCGCTCCCGCCGACCATCGAGGGCAACCGCCAGATGCTGGCTTGGCTGAGGGGCGAGCGGCAGTGGTACGACGAGACCGAACAGCGGCACCGGCAGGTCAGGCTTATCGACTTCGACGAACCGTCGGCCAACGTCCTGCACGTGACATGGGAGTGGCGGCTCAAGCCGCCCGCCCGCAAGGGCAACCGCGCCGACGTGATGTTCGTGGTCAACGGCGTGCCGGTCGCCATCGTCGAGCACAAGAACCCAACGGACGCCGACGCCATTGAGCGCGGTGTCACTCAGCTACGCCGTTACGAGATCGAGACGCCCGAACTCGTGGGCGCGGCCCAACTCTTCAACGTGACCCACCTCCTCGACTACTGGTACGGCGTAACATGGAACCTGTCCCGCCGCTACATGGCCCGGTGGAAGGAGGCCCAGGAAGAGGGCTACCGCTTCGCTGTCCAGTCCTTCTTCGAGCCGATAGGCTTCCTGCGCACCCTGCGGGACTGGGTCCTCTTCTACGTTGAAGACGGAGAAACCCGTAAGACCGTGCTGCGTCAACACCAGCGCCGCGCCGTGGACCTCATCGTGGAACGCTGCGCCGAGACCGTGAAACGCCGGGGCCTCGTCTGGCATACCCAGGGGGCCGGCAAGACCTTCACACTGCTCACCGCCGCCCGCCTGGTTCTTGAGGCCAAGGAGGAGTTCCGCAATCCGACGGTGGTGGTCGTGGTGGATCGCACAGAGCTGGAGGGCCAGCTTGCGGGATGGGTCGAGCGGCTGCTGGGCGAGATGCAGCAGCAGGACATCGCCGTCTGGCGCGCTGGCTCGAAGGAGCAACTGCAGGAGATGCTCGCCACCGATAGGAGAGGGCTAATCATCTCGATGATCCACAAGTTCGAGGGCATCAAGAAGGACGCCAACGCCCGTGACAACATCTACGTGTTCATCGACGAGGCGCACCGCTCCGTGGCTAGGGAGCTAGGAACGTACCTGATGGCCGCGCTGCCCAACTCGACCATCATCGGATTCACGGGCACGCCCATTGCACGGACGGAGCATGGGGAGGGCACCTTCAAGATATTCGGAGCCGATGACGAACAGGGCTACTTGGACAAGTACTCGATAGCCGAGTCCATCGAGGACGAAACGACGCTGCCGATCCGACACAAGATGGCGCCCAGCGAGATGACTGTGCCTGCAGCCCAGCTCGACCGAGAGTTCTTCGCCCTGGCCGAGATGGAGGGCGTTACTGACGTGGACGAACTCAACCGCGTACTGGACCGGGCCGTGGGGTTGCGCACCTTCCTCACTGCCGACGACCGAATCGAGAAGGTGGCTGCATTCGTAGCCCAGCACTTTCAGGAGAACGTACTGCCGCTGGGCTACAAGGCGTTCCTGGTGGGCGTCAACAGAGAGGCCTGCGCCAAGTACAAGCAGGCGCTAGATAAGCTCCTACCACCCGAATGGACCGCGCCCGTGTACTCGGAGAATACCAACGACGTTGTGGAAAGACCCCTCGTCGCCGATCTTCAGCTTTCGGAGGAGCAAGAAAAGGACGTCCGTCTGAGGTACAAGAAGGCGAGCGAGGACCCGAAGCTGCTCATAGTCACCGATAAGCTGCTGACTGGCTTCGACGCCCCATTGCTGTACTGCATGTACTTGGACAAGCCAATGCGCGACCACGTGCTCTTACAGGCGATTGCGCGAGTTAACCGACCGTATGTGGACGCGACAGGTATCAGCAAGCCCATCGGACTCGTCGTGGACTTCGTGGGCGTGTTGCGCGAGTTGAGGAAGGCGCTGCAGTTTGACTCGTCCGACGTGAGCGGAGTGATCGAGGACCTCGACCTGCTGATCCACGACTTCCACGACAAGATTGCCGAGGCTAAGGCGACATACCTGGACGATGCGGATGGCGGCAGAATAGCCGAGACGCGAGTAGCCTATGCCAGCGCTGGAGGAGGCGCAGACGAGCGGTTGGAGCAGGTCGTGTACACGCGCTTCCTCAACCCCGATGCTCGCAAGGAGTTCTTCTCCGCCTACAAGGACATAGAGGCGCTGTGGGAGATACTCTCGCCGTCAGCGGAGCTGCGAGACCACATCGACACTTTCGGGCGTCTCGCCCGCCTCTACGCTGTCGTTCGCAACGCCTACGCCGATCGTCCCGATTTCGTGGCAGATCTGGCACACAAGACCCAGCGGCTAGTGGAGGAGTCGGCCGCGATGTACGGGCTGGGGAACCTGTCTAAGTCCGTGACATTCGACCTTCGCACTCTTACGGCTCTGCGGAAGGAGTCGGGGCCGGACGAGGCCAAGGTATTCAACTTGGTGCGTGGCCTTCAAACAGAGGTGGAGAGCGAGCCGGAGTTGAAATCTGTGTTGCGGCCTCTCAAGGAACGCGCAGAGTCCGTGCTGAAGGGACTCGAAGAACGCACGACAACCGGACTTGCGGCAATGGACATCCTGGAGGCACTTGCCAAGGAGAAGGAAGACGCCGTAGTCGCCGCTAGAGACAGCACCCTGCCTCCCAGGGCGTTTGGGGTGTACTGGACGCTGAAGGACGAATCTGCACTCCAAGCGGCTGGTGTCAGCGCAACGGAGTTCGCAGAGGAGGTACAAGCGCTTATGGACCGCTTCCCCAATGCCGCCGTCAACGCCGACGAGCAGAGGCGACTAAGGACTTCTCTGTACAACCCCTTGCTGAGAGTGGAAAGCGGTGAGCGGAACCGGATTGTAGACCTGACCTTGGCGATCCTACTGAGCGGGGATGTCGATGCCGAGGGGTGAGGACAGTTCGGAGGGACTGAGGCAACGGGTGGAGCACTGGGCGGAGCGCCTCCATGTCCCTGCACCGCGTGTGCGAATTCGGGGTATGTCCCGAAAGTGGGGTTCCTGTTCGACGGCCGGTACGATCACCCTTGCGACCGACTTGGGCAATAAGGATGTAGGGTTCCAGGACTTCGTTATCGCGCACGAGTTGCTACACCTGCGCGTGCCGAACCATGGCAAGCTCTTCAAGGTGCTCATGACAGCGCACGTGCCCAACTGGAGAGAGCACGACATAGCGAAGTAGCCGCTCGAGCCTGTTGCTTCACTTGAATAGCCGGGGGACTAACCAGGGATGAGGACCTTAACATGGCACTCACCGAACAACAGCTTCTGGACGCCCTCAGCCGGACGCCGTTCGTCGACTCGACGGAGCTGGCGGGCATCCTTGGCGAGCCCCGCGCCACGGTCCACCGAACCCTGAGCAGCTTGCTGGCGGAAGGCGTCGTCGGGAGGGTCAGCCACGGCACCGCACACCTGCCGTCGAGCCAGAGGTACCACCTGACGGCCTAGGGCGTCAGGGAGGCTGCCGACCTTCTCGGCTTCGACACGCCCTCGGGCTTCGTGCGGGCTTACCCCATGTCCAGAGAGTGGCTGACGCTGTTCATCCGCAGGATGGACGCGGTGGCCGCCGTCTACCGACTGGCCGCCTCGATGTCCCCCGGCATCGACGGACTCCGAACCCGCGTGGAGTTCCACCGCAGGGGGCGCTTCGACGCCACCACCATCCTGCACGACGGGCCCAGATTCCAGGTTGCTCTCCCTCCGAATTGCCGTTGTCGCACAGTGCCCTGGCCTGCTACCTCCATCGCAGACCCAGCGTGAGCACACGCCTCAGCCAGCGCAGCCGTCTTGCTTTCGCTAAGGCCGCTGCCAGCGCCTCCTTCCTCCACCGCAGGTGGTCCTCCCTACGCGAGGCGTCCAGGGGTTCCGTCTCCGGCGGCAGCGTCAGGCCGTAGTCTCCGATCATGGCGATCTCCAACTCCCAACGGCGTACCGAGGCCCATGCCCGATCAACCCACCCGCCGGACCCTTCGCTGCCTGCCCGCAGCTTCCGCCAATCCGTCACCAATTCGGCAGCCGGGCCGAAGGCGTGCCCTTCGTCCGGCTGTTCCTCCAACGTGACCACGCCGGCATCGGGTAGTCCATGATGCCGCCGTGGGGGCTGCCACTGTTGCAGCCGGTCGTCGCCATTATCTACTACATCAGGCTTGCTCCGCTCCCATTTCTCCTGCTCCGCCTCGACCTCTGACCCTCCAACATTGCGCTCCAATTCCGTCAGTTGCCTCGCCTGGGCTTGGACGGTCTCCACTAGGGCGCTGTGCGCTTCCTCCAACCCCTCCACACGTTGTTCCAGCGCCGCTAACTTCTCCGCAATGTCCCCGGCCTCATGGTTTTGCTCATCACTGCCGTCAATGTGCGCGTCCCGATACTCCTCCAGCGCCTTCCGCATCCGTCGGGATACGTGACGAGACTCATGACACGCCGCCACCGTGCGGTAGTTCACCCCCAGGGCCTCTGCCGCGGCAACCCTACCCCGTTGCTCGACCAGAGCGTCCAGCAGGTCCAATAGGGGGGCGTCCGATAGGGGCGTATTCATGCCATCGCCGGAGCTGTCCGGTTCCTCATGTCTGGGCTGATCGGCGTCCACCATCAGGGCCTCACCACCTCAGAGAATACAATAACGACACTACAATCAGTACAATAAACCCGACACGGAGCCGCAGCAAAACTGCTCGCCGGATTCCCTTCCGGCATGCTACATTTCCCTTCACTCAGCTACAATTATCACCTGGATTGTATTTTACAATGTGCTTCACTTCTCCTTACAGCCCTCATAGGGCGATAGCCGCCTCTGAGCGATTGTAGTCTGACACGTCAGGCTTCCCTGTCCTCTGCCTGACTTCCGGGCTGCTTCGGTGCGCCGGAGGCAGTTCTAGCCGGTCATCACGTCCTTGCTTTTCCCAGGGCAAATGCTCGATACTAGCTCATGCGTTCTTTTCGCTGCGACTGTAGCTGATAGGAGAGTGTGCACCATGAAACTCAATCCGATAGGCAAGATATTCAAGGGCGGGGAGAAGCCCGCCGTCAAGCTGATGGCCATAACGCCGCCCCGTAGCGGCGAACGCACCATGCTGGGCGTGCAGAACCTGGTGGAGTCCATCGCCGTCCCCGAACCCTTCTCGCTGGAGATCGCCGGGGACGTTGACGGCGTCACGCTGCTGGCCCGCTGTAGAGAGGGATCCTTCGTCCGCCAGCAGGTGGGCATCCACTACCCCCAGGCCAGGGTGAACGAGGTCTCCGCCGAGGACGACCCGATCAGGCTGGCCGAGGGAGAGCAGGCGTGGTCGATGGACCTGCGGCTAAGGGGGCCGGAATACCTGCCCCTGCGACCCTACCGGGACGACGACCTCCTCGACACCGGCTCAGACCCGCTGATATCCGTCATCGGCTCGTTGTCCGACCTGGTGGCGCATCAAGAAGTGGCGCTTCGGTGGCAAGTACCAGGACCCGGTGATGATCAAGGAGAAGGTCTCCAAGCTCGCCTACGAGGCCCAACTGGAGGTGACGGCAGTGCTGTCCGAGCGCGGCACCGAGAACAGGGCCAGGGAGCTTCTGCGGAACGTGGCCGCGGCCTACAGCCACTACAACAACCCCGCCGGTGCCAGCTTCCGGGCGACCAAGGTGCGCCCTGCGGTTCTAGTGACCGAGCCGCTGCCGCCGGCGCGGAGCCTGCTCCAGAGCCGGAACGTGCTGGGGGTGCGGGAGCTGGCGTCCCTGTGGCACCCCCTAGGAGCGGAAGACCAGCTGCCTATGGTGGCCCGCACCGGGGCGAAGGCGCTGTTCCCCTCCTCCCGGAACGGCTCCGGCGGTGCCTACGTGGGAGACACGGTTGTCGGCAGACCGAGGAAGGTGCACTTCCCCGCCGACGCGATGGGCCGTCATCACCTATACGTCGCCCGCACGCGCATGGGCAAGTCCACCCTGATGCACCACCTGGTCGTGTACAAGAGCGGGAGAAGGCGGCAGGCCGCAACGAAGACGCCATCGTGGTCGTCGATCCCCACGACGACCTGGTGAACTCCCTGCTCAGGCACGTGCCCGAGGAGATCGCGGACCGGACGTACCTCATCGACCTGAAGAACGAGGAGCGCTCGCCGGGCATCAACCTGCTGGACGCCCGCATCTTCCCCGACAGGGACCGGGCGGCCGACTCGGTGGTGCGCATCGCCAAGGAACTGTGGGACCAGGTCTGGGGTCCGAGGATGCAGTCCATCCTGGAGCACACGGTCAAGAGCCTGCACGAGTACAATACCCACCCCGACACGAAAGAGGACGAGCAGTGCACCATCCTGGACGGGCTGCGGATGCTGTCGGACCTGGAGTACCGCAAGCGGGTGCTGAGGCGGTGTCCGACCCCTACGTCCTAGGCTGGTGGGCCAGGGACTTCCGCAACTGGACCCGCACCCTGAAGGCCGACGCCATCGCCCCGGTACAGACCCGCCTGGCCTACTACGCCACGTCGAAGAAGGCCAGGGCCATCCTGGGGCAGCGCCGCTCCACGCTTGACCTCAGGCAGGTGATCGCCGAGGGCGGCGTGCTCTTGGTCGCCACCTCCCAGTCGGCTGCGGGGCAGGACGTATCGGCCCTGGTCGGAGGGTCGCTGCTCAACCTGACGGACTCGGTGATCCGGGAGCAGGGGAGCCTGCCCCCGGAACGGCGGCGTGGCGCCCTGGTGGTGGACGAGATGCAGGCCATGCCAGGCGTGGACTACGAGTCGATGCTCTCGGAGCTTGGCAAGTTCGGGGCCAGCTTCATCCTGGCCACCCAGAGCCTTGCTAGGCTAAAGGAGCTGTCGGACACCATGCAGGACACCCTCCTTGCCAACGTGGGGTGCCTTGCGGTGTTCCAGGTGGCGGCCGCCGACGCCCGGCAGTTGATAGGCGAGCTGGACAGGGACATATTGGACGAGGAGGACCTGGTGTCGCTGCCCACGCACCACTGCTACGTGCGTGCCACGGTGGACGGTCTGAGGCAGCGCACCTACTCCCTGGGAGTGCGCAAGCCCGAGGCGGGGAGTCCGGCGGCCGAGGAGCGGGTGAAGGCGCGGGCCGAGACGTACACCACCACGGCGGAGGTCATCGCCTCCCAGGACCCGGAGGTCGATAAGATGGCGCAGGAGTACCGGGATGAACTGGAGCGTGAGGAGGAGGAACAGAGGCGGCAGCAGGCGGGAGGGAATCCGTCTCCTCCCAACTCTGTCAACGGGACGGCAAGCCAGTCCGGACCGGGAACCCAGCCCAAGCCCAAGAAGAAGAGGCCGCGCAAGCGGCGCGGGGGCGACAACCCGGACGTTCCCAACGCATCCCACGACAAAGCGACGGAGCGTGAATGAGGCTAGGAGAACGGGAGCGGCTGGCCTTGGACTCCCTGACAGCCATGCCCTTCCTGGACTACTTGGAATTGGCCACCGTATCGGACATGGCCGAGAGCACGGCCCGCCACGTCTTGGCCCAGCTGCGGCGGAAGGGGTTGGCGGGCTCCATACGTCACGCCTCTACCCTGACAACGACCACCAGGCGTTGGTACGCCACCGCCGACGGGCTGCGATTCCTGGCTTCTGAGAACGGGACGGGTATCGACCGCCTGCTGCGCACGCATCCGGCCTCGGCCCACTGGCGGCGCATCCTGCTTGCGCGGCTGGACGCCGTGGCCGTGGTCTACCGGCTGGCCTCGGCGGTGGCGGACGCGGTCGGCTCACCCCGCTTCCGATGGTATCGCGCCGCCCCGTTGGACGCCGCAATGACCCTCCCCGACGGCAGGACCGTAGGCGTGATTCGGCAGGGTCCCAGCGCCGACCGGACGGCGTTCTCCGGCCGTGTTCGCCGCCTCCTGGACCCGGAGCTTTCCAGGACCCGCGCCCTGCTTGTCCTCATGCCCGACGAGCCTAGGCTGCGCCAGGCCCGGCGGCTCTTGGCTCCCTATCCCGGCCCGGCGTATCTGTCCCTTGAGAGGGATGCTTCCACCCTGTCGGACGAAGACAGGGTGTGGCATGGGACGTCCGCCCCCGTGCTCATGTCCCTTGGGGAGATATTCGCCCATCTGCGACAGGGCGGCGCGATGCCCTGGGAGAGGCCGACTTCGAGACAATCCCTGCCCGACGACAGCGAACTGCACATTGAGGACGATGATGACGTCCCCGACCACCTGCTCCCCGTCATGCTCAAGCCAGCCGAGAAGCGGATGCTGGACTGCCTGGCTGACTGGCCCTTGGTCACCGTCGAAGACCTGTCGGGCATCCTTGGTCTCTCCGACTCCCGCACGTGGCGGCTGGCCGTGCGTCTGAACAGGTTGGATTTGGTCGCGCCGATTCATCTTGCAGGCCAGCGCCGCTTCGCCCTCAGCGACGGGGGACTGTCTCTTCTGGCCCGCAGGGACCGGGCCTCCGTGGGGGCTGCCGTCCGCCGCTGGAGCGTCGAGCCGATGGACGGACAACCCCCGTCCTCCTGGCGAGACCTGCCGGGGGTGCGGGCGCGTCCCCTTGCCCGGACCATCGACCACACCCACGCCGTGCACTGGTTCATGGCGGCGCTAACGCGCCAGGCGAAGGCGATAAAGGGCTGCCGAGTGTCTCTGGTATCGCCGCCCCATCACGCCGTCCGGTACTTCCGGTACGGAGGCAGCCTCCGCTCCGTCCATCCCGACGGCTTCGGCGTTGTGCAGACCGGGAGCAAAACCTTCCCATTCTTCCTGGAGTACGAGCGCAGGGCGGTGAATCCCTCCACCATGGCCGCCAGGCTCGCACCCTACCTGCGCTACTACTCCTCCAACCGCCCCCTGAACGACCACGGGGAACGCCCCCTGGTGCTCATAGTCTTCGAAGATTCCTTGGCCGAGACCAACTTCCTCGGCGTTGCCAGAGGGGAGACGCAACGCTCCGGCGTGAAGCTGCCCCTGTGGGTGTCCCATAGGAAAGCGATGGAGAGGGCGGGGCCGTTGGGTGCGTCGTGGCGCAGCCCAGAAGTTCTGGAGCCGGTGCGCATCTTCGGGTGATTGCCCCCAGAATATCGTCGTGCAGCTTCGATGACGAGTTCCTTCCGTATATGGTATGATGTAACCCGACTGGAATTCATACGAGGTGAAACATGCGCATATCCGAACGCGGGCAAATCACCATACCAAAGCGGTTCAGGGACCGCTTCGGGATGAACAAGGACGTCGAGGTCGAGATTACGCCGACCGAGCACGGCCTGCTAATACAGAAGCGGTCGGCGGCGCAACATCCGGTCGAGAGGGTCAGCGGAATCCTCGACAGCGTTGACGCCGCTTTCGACGTTGACCAGTACATGGAAGAGATTCGGGGAAGATGATCACGTCGGTCGATACCAGCGTCCTTCTGGATGTCTTCGCGTCCGGCTCGCCGCACCACTCTCAATCGCAGGCGTGGCTCATCGACGCCTACGATAGGGGAGCCATCCTGGTCTGCGACGTCGTCTACGCGGAGCTTGTTCCGGCCTTTAGGGACCGCTCCTCGCTGGACGGAGCGCTGCGGGAGATCAATGCGGCGGTCTCTCCGATTGACACCGCCATCGCATATGAGGCTGGACTGCGTTGGGCGCGATACCGACAGACGGGAGGACCGAGAGAACGCATCATCGCCGACTTCCTGATTGGCGCGCACGCCATAGCTAATGCGGACACCTTTCTGACCCGGGACCAGGGGTTCTACTCCACCTACTTCCCCGAACTGCAAGAACAGCAGTAAGCCGATGGAAGGCCAATAGACAATTGAGAAATCAGAGGGAGGACGACATGAAGAAGAAGCACCTACAGCCCCTCACGTCGGCGGCCCTCTACGCCAGGGTGTCCAGCGACCGGCAGGACGTGGACCTGTCCGTGTCCGCCCAGCTACGGGCGCTGAAGGAGTACGCGAAAGCCAACGGCTACTCCGTGGCCCGCGAGTACATCGACGAGGCCGAGAGCGGACGCATCGCAGACCGCCCGCAGTTCAAGAAGATGATCGAGGAGGGCAGCAAGCCCAAGGCCCCCTTCGAGGTCATCCTCGTATGGAAATTCAGCCGCTTCACCAGGAAGCGCGAACACGCCGTGGCCTTCAAGTCCCAGCTCAGGCGCAAGGGCATCCGCGTGGTGTCCATCACCGAGCAGGCCGAGGACAGCGCCACCGGCAGGCTGCTTGAGGGCATCATCGAGAGCGTCGATGGATACTACAGCGAGAATCTGGCGCAAGAGGTTGTCAGGGGGATGAGGGAGGCCGCGTCCCGGGGCTTCTTCCTCGCATCCAACGCGCCCTTCGGCTACCGGAAGATCAAGGTGCAGGACGGCCCCAAGGAACGCCCGTCACTGGAAGTTGACCCTGCCACGGCCCCGGTGGTGAAGGAGATATTCGAGAAGTCCCTGCGGGGCAGCGGCCTCAAAGAGCTGTGCAGGGAACTGAACGACCGGGGCATCACCAACAGGGGCAAAAGGTGGTACAAGGGCGGTCTCCACTACGTGCTGAGGAACGAGGCGTACACCGGAACGGCAGTATGGGGCAAGACCAGCAAAGACGGACAGGCCCCGGACCCGGTGAGGGTCGAGGGAGCGTGGCCCACCAGACTTGACGGTAGACGGAACCTTCATCTTGTGGTTCGCGCTAGACGGGCAGGCGATTGCGAGTTCATCCACTTTGCAGGTTCGTTATCGACGGCTCTCTAGCCAGTTCCCGGCGGATGTTGGCGAGCCACTCCGTTTCGAGCGCCAGGGCCTCGGATACGGCATCGTCGATTCGATGACGCGCCGGGTCTTCGCGCATCTGCGGGAATGGCAGCAGGTTTTCGTCGCGCAGTTCGTCGAACCGGACGGTCAGCAGTTCCTTTTCCGCCTTTCCCAGAACGGAGAAATCGGGTACCGGCAGCGACCGTAGGGTGTCCAATGAGAATGAAGGGTACGACGGCTTCCGGTTGTCGCGCTCTCCGAGCAGGGCCAAGATGCCAAGCGTGGAGTTGAGGTACATGCACAGGGCCTTGGCGATGTCGGGGTCTTTGGGTCGGCATGGCGTCCAGATTGATCCAACGGCGCGCTCCGGCAGCATCACCGCCGCAACCCGCGCTAAAGGTAGCCAAAGCCTGTGAGGCAGCAGCATATCGCTCCGCTGTTCCCAGTATTTGTCGGCTAGGTGACGGCGCGCAGGTTTCGGCTCGATGTACACGTCGGTTTCGGCGAGCATGGACTGGGTGACGTCCGTCTTGTGATGCCAGAGCGCGCGACGGCCTTGCGCGGTGGGCATCGCTTGATAAGTATAGGCATCGCGTATGCGTTGTCCCGCAGGCCCGACTTCCGCGAGGTTGTTCAGCTGCGCGAAGGGAACCGACGCCGGTCTGCCCTCTCTGAGTGTTCGGGAGGCTTCCACGAGGAAGGGCGAGAGGAAATTGACCGCGAACCAATCACCTCGTCCAATGCGCTCGGCATCGACTCGCTGGAGGGTGAAGTCGTGAGAATCCTGGCTGCCAGGCTCGTCTGCCCGTTCAATTCTCGCGGCGGCGTCCAGGGCCGCGAGAGGGGTCGCCGGATTCCGGGCCATGTTGATCACCCGCGTCGGAGGCTTTGCCTTTTCGCCGTTCCACCGGCGGCATATGAGGAGAATCTCCCCGATGCTGGTGTTCTCGGAGAAGAAGATGCGGTTCGGGTCATGGGAAGAGACGATGGTGTCGACGTGAAAACGGTGAGCGAGGTATTGACGTGTCTGCCGTGCCGCCGGATTTGTCGCCATTACTGTGGGCGAGACAACCGCCAACGTAGTCCCTTCCGAGTCGTTGCGCAGCAGCTTGTCTCCGAGGACCATAAACGCATTGGCAGAACCTGAAAGGCGCGCGGCCTCCCTGTAGGGTTGGCCCTGTAGGATTTCCTTCTCCCGCCGTTTGATGGACTGTTCGTCCTTGCGGGTGAATTGGTCGTGGCGCAGGCTGTCGCGGGTGAATGGCGGGTTCATGATCACCAGGTCCATGCGTGGAGGGGGTTCCACCATGCCGCTCTCGCTCTCGACCTGCTGCGTGACCGTAGGCCATGGGGCAAGGCGAGCCTGGCTGTGGAGGAAGTCCAGCGAACCCAGATAAGGCTGGCCATCGAAGACGCCGAGGAGCGCCCGGTGGATGTTCATTCGGCTGAACTGGGTAGTTGGGGAGAGCATTCCGAGCGTGCTGGCGGCCATGTGGGTCGCAGTCAGGTTGACGTCGTAACCCCAAAGGACATCTTCGACCAAGAGCAGGCCCAGGGCTTCGTCGTCCTCGGGGTCGCCGCGTCCGGCGGCGATTCTCAGATCTCGAATTCGTTCTGAGACAGCCATGAGGAGGGTTCCGGTGCCACATGCGGGATCGCAGACTCGGAGAGAAGCGACGAAGTCTGGGTCGGACCAATCGCCGTCCTTGTCCCGCAGGGCGAGGGAGGCGAGAAGCGCGGCGGCGGCGGTGGAGGTATAGAACGAGCCGTCGTACCGGGCGGTGTCAAGCACTCGGTGGAAGATTCGCCCCAGCAGGTCATGGCGCAGACCGGCAACGTGTTCGGATACTCTCGCGACCGTCCTGGCCAGACTGCTTATCGCCTGGCCCATGTCGGGGTCCGAAGAGAGGGCCGCAAGAGCAGTCCTGCCCGTCTCAAACACCGGGCGGTAGTCCACGGCCAGGATGCCGCGCCATGCTTCATGAAAGGCGCTCAAAGGGGTTTGTTGTTCTGCGCAAGCCGCCGCGCTGTCCGGCGGCCATGTCCCGTCGTAGCCTTCCGGCGGTTGAGCGGGGAGATGGTTTTGCACGCGGTGATGAAACAGCATGGCGGTTGCGACAACGAGCATCCCGCGCTTTGCGGGTACGAAATAGCTCTCCGGGTCGCCGCGACTCTGCGCCCTGGTGGGAGGAAGATCAAGAGCCTGGGCCAATGCTCGGCGCGCGGGAGAGTTCATTCCCTGGACAATCGAGTCCAGGCCATCGGAGAGCATCTGCGCGGCGGCGTCCGCTCCACTGAGAGAGCGTGGAGCCTGCAAAACCGCCTGCGCGAGCTGGGTTACGTCACCGGTGGCCCAGTCGCCCGGCGGCGCGTCCGGCTTCAGCCGGAGGGTCCAGGTGAGTGTAGCTTCCGAAAGGGTTGCCTCGGTCACGCCTTCGGGATAGCACACGGCGAACGCCACCGTCGCGAGCTTCTGGCGCAGGCGAGCGTCGGCGTCTTTGATGGCCTGGGACTTGCGGTGAAATCCGGTCTCCGCTTCGAGCACGACCCGGAGTCCATCCACATCCGCCACTACATCGATTCGTCTGCGGCCGGCGCGCCGCTCGAAGTCCGATGGGATTCCCAATCCCGTAAGGAGATGAGCCAACGCTCTGTTTTGGAAGTCTTCCTGCTTGGCCATGTCAATCTCCTCACTCCCAGGTCTGTATTGGGATTGGCTCCGGGTCGACGTCTTGCCACTCGCCGCCCACCTCTTCCTCCAGCTCGTTCTCAGTCAATTCGTTCTTATCCTGAGACTCTTCCTCGCCGCTCTGAATCGGCTGTTCTTCGTCCTTTCGGTCTGTCATGCCAACCCCCGGAATTCCCGTGTGCGGGGGGAATCCACCATCCCGGACTTACCGTTCTGAGGTAGTTTTCCGCAGCGTCAATTTCTGAAGGTATTTTCTCAAATCGTCCGGCAGTTCGGCTGTGAATTCGACAGGCTCCTCATGCACCGGGTGCGCGAACGTAAGACGGTGGGCGTGAAGAAACTGCCGTGACAGCCCTGACGCCGGACGCCCATATATCCCGTCCCCGACCACCGCGTGGCCAACCGACGCCATATGAACGCGGATCTGGTGAGTGCGTCCGGTTTTCGGCCGCGTCTCGACGAGGGCTGCCCATTCATACGACGTCGTGACGCGATACCGAGTGACCGCCGGACGGCCCGTGGAAACGACGGCCATTCGCTTCCGGTCGTGTGGGTGTCTTCCGATCGGCGCGTCGATATCCGCCTCGAGCGGATTCGGATGGCCCATGACGAGCGCAACGTAGACCTTGCCCACTGCCCTGTTTTTAAACTGCTCCGAGAGGTGCGCGTGCGCGCGCTCGTTCTTGGCCACGACGATCAGTCCCGACGTGTCTTTGTCCAACCGATGGACGATGCCGGGACGCCGTTCACCGCCAATGCCCTCGATATCGGGATCATACGCGAGAACGGCGTTCGCCAAGGTATGGTCTTCGTTTCCCGGGGCGGGATGAACGGTCATCCCGGCGGGCTTGTCGATGACGATCAACTGCTCGTCCTCGAACACCACGGTCAACGGAATGTCCCATGACGACAGCCCGTCGACAGGCGGGAGAGGAATTTCCAGCAGAACGGATTGACCGGCTGACAGGCGAGTGGAAGCCTTGCCGAGACGTCCGTCGACGGTCACGCATCCGGCATCAATCAGCCGACGAATTCGAGAACGAGAAAGGTCGGATCGCAGGCCCGTGAGATACACGTCGAGACGCTCGTTAGCGGTCTCCACGCGATACTCGACGCGGTCATTCATCCTTCGGCGGGGCCGATACGGAGGCTCCTGTATGCCGACTCTCGATCTCCGAAGGCGACGGAACGCCGGGAGCCTCCTCCTTCGGCTCTTTGGTGAGAAGGAATGTTCCCATGAGAATAGCTATCCCGATGACGATCGAGGAATCCGCGATATTGAAGATCGGCCAGGGGCCGACATCGATGAAGTCGACCACCTTGCCGTTGAGAACGCGATCGATAAGGTTCCCGAATGCTCCCCCCAGTTGGAGGCCGATGGCACACCTCAAAACCAGGCTCCGCATGGCGTGCGCGCGGTAGAAATAGAATAGGAAGCCGATGGCGATCAGCGAGACGAAGATCAACAGGGTCGTATGGTCGGGGAAGAGGCCGAACGCGGTGCCGGAGTTCGTCCCGTAGGTGATGCGAAAAAATCCCTCCCTCGGCCATGATTCTCCCAAGTGCATTAGCGAGGTTATCACTCGTTTCGAGGCCTGATCGAGCGCAAAAGCGACGACTACGGTTCCCCAAAGGGCCCAGTCCCGAAACAGCGGAGTCGGCCCGGCGCCGGTTTGCTTGCTTGGTTCGGAAGAAGAGGATTCCTGGTTTTCGGTCAACATTGGATGCGAATCACTTGTGATGATGTGCCGGTGGGAGTGTGGGGCATCAAGCTTGAGGGCGACTTCGTACGAATTCAAGGTATCACGCCTACAAAGGAGGCCGCAACGCCTTATAAGAATGTGCAGCCGTTCATCTCATCAAGACGAAACAAGTATACACAGTCGATTCTCATTGACCCTGCTGCGTCAAAACTGCTACGATACTGTACGATGTTGATGAATACCCGCCTCGGATAGCTTCTGCAGATTATGCGCATACCCCGATTCTTGGTGTCCATCGTCGCCCCGTTGACGATGCTCGCAGCCTGTACATCCATCCCAATTCTGGACGAACCCGAAGGAATTTCTCCCCCTATACCGATGGCCGCAAGCGCGGAGATGCAGCAAGCCGTAGCGGAAGCCATCGGCGCTCCCGAACCGACAACCGGCCTCGCGGAGATTGATTTCTCCGACCCGGTCGCCGCGGGCAAGATCGTCGCCGACCGCAACGCTTGCGGAGCCTGTCACTCTCTCGACGGCACAAAGGTCGTCGGCCCCAGTTGGAAGGGCCTCTTCGGAAGGGCCGAGTCCATGACCGACGGAACTTCGCTGATCGTCGATGAAGCCTACATTGCCGAGTCGATTCGCAATCCGTCCGTGAAGATCGTAGCAGGGTACGACAACGCCATGACCCCGTACGATTTCCTTTCCGACGATGAGGTAAACGCTCTCATCGAGTACATCAAGACGATTCAGTGATTTCGGTCGGAGCTTTCGGACGCCTCGACCGTTCCGGCCCTCTTGAAACCTCATACCCATCACCCGCTTTTCACCCACTCCCTTCTCGTCCGGCCCGTTGAGCCGTTCGTCCCGATAAACCATCCTGCTTCGTCGTCCCCTCCCTATGAAAGAACCTCACCCTGCAACATGCTGCGGCGCGGGAATTCACACAGTGAGAGGAGGGAGGGACGGCGGGTAGGTGGAATTGATGAGACAGGTGGATTGCGACCAGCTACGTTTTGGAGAGTTCTTTTAGGAATTTGTCGCATCCTGTCGCATTTTGCTGCATTTCTTTTTGTTATTGTAAAGTTGCGCTATGGGTGAGCTCGTATGGTTAGTGTAGGACATGAGTTCTTGGTTGTCAAAATTGCGATCTGGGAAGGGGCGGTAATGGCGGTTATTCAGAAGTCTCCGAAAGCGGGAATCTATCCCAAAGGTCAGTCGACAGCCTCTTATCGAAAATCACACGGGCTTGTTGAAAAGTTGTCGCAGATCGACTTCGGAGCCTCCGACTGTGCATGACAATTCATTCATAAACGGAATATCATTAGTGACTGCGAAAGGGCCACAATGTCAATCCTGCTTCCATGTCCAGGCTGCGGTCAACGAGACGTGCACGAGTTCCGGCACGGCGGGGAGATTTCGCCGCTCTCACGGCGCCGCTCAATGGACGACACCGACGAAGACCTAACTCGGTACTTCTATTTCACCAAGAATTCGGCCGGCGAAACTGTCGAGTGGTGGTACCATTCCTACGGCTGCCGGAAGTGGATCGTGGCCGTCCGCGATACCGTCACCAACAAAATTCTCAAGACCCAGTGGCCTTTGAAGCGACCCGCACAGCAATGACTGCCGCACATCATTCGTCACGATTAGACCCTACATCCACGGAAGTGATCGATCGCTCTCAGAGCGTCGAGTTCGAATTCAACGGAAGGCCGGTTCATGCTTTCGAGGGAGACACCGTCGGATCGGCTCTGTACGCCTCGGGCGTTCGCATCTTCTCCCGCAGCTTCAAGTACCATCGAGTTCGAGGGATGCTGTGCGCCTCGGGGAGTTGTCCGAACTGCCTCATGACCGTCGACGGAGTTCCGAACGTCCGCGCCTGCGTCCTCCGAGTGGAACAAGGCATGAGGGTCAAGGGCCAAAACGCTTGGCCCGGTCTCAACCGTGACCTACTCTCCCTTATCGACCGCTTCCGGTGGGCCCTGCCAATCGGCTTCTATTACAAGGGTCTCTATCGGCCCAGGGCGCTTTGGAAGCTCTCCGCTTCCCTTATCCGAAGGCTGGCGGGACTGGGCAGCGTCGACCTTGATGCCGAACACCCCGAGTCCGCGCACCGGTCATATGCTCATGCGGATGTTGCCGTAATTGGAGGAGGGGTCGCCGGGATGTCCGCCGCCGTGGAGGCCGCCCGAAACGGCGCGCGAGTCGTCATCGTGGACGATCAATCGACCCTGGGAGGCAAACTTCGCTTCGGCTCCCGACGCCAACTCGTAAGACTGGACGAAGGCCTTGATCTTGAGGCGGGGGAAGCGGTCAGGCAACTCGCCGCGCGCATCGCCGAAAACGAGCGTATCCGCGTTCTCTCCGACTCCACCGCCTTCGGTTTGTACGAAGGCAACCTGCTCGGCGTCCGAACCCCGGACGGGATCGTGCACCTCCGCGCGCGTCACGTGATCGCTGCGCCCGGCGCTCAGGAAGCGCCCCTTACGTTCGAGCGAAACGACCTTGCGGGCGTGATGCTCACTACTGCGGCTCAGCGACTCATCAACCTCTACGGAGTCAAGCCCGGAAACACTGCGCTCGTAGCAACGACCAACGACGAGGCATACTATGCCGTTCTGGACATGCTGGACGCCGGTATGCGAATAGCCGCAGTCGCCGACACGCGCCCCGTGTTCCGACGCGATCTCGACGCCGCGACAACCCTCCGCTCCATGGGTGTTCTGATTCTTCCCAATCACACCTTGATCAGGGCCGAGGGAACGCGAATTGTCATCGGCGGGATCGTCGGTGAATTGGGGCCCAACGGAACCACCGGCAGGGAGCGACAGTTCGATTGCGACACTATCGCCATGAGCGGCGGTTTCCAGCCGGCCTCGGCGCTGCTCCATCAAGCCGGCGCCGCCTTTATGCGCGATGCGGACCTGAACGCCGACATTCCCGCGCAGCTGCCTGAAACGATACACGCGGCGGGAGACGTGACCGGAATCCACGACCCTACGATATCAGCCATGCAGGGAAAACTGGCCGGTCTGCAAGCCTCCGCCGCGATGAAACCCGCCACGAACGATACTCACCGTGCGACTCTCAAACGCTCTCTCAGGGAGACGATATCGGCATACCGCCGACGGGTACTCGTCGCACCGGCCCCGGTCAACCTCGCGGCGGGCCCTCGTCAGTTCGTCTGCTACTGCGAGGACGTGCTCGCCAAGGACATTGTGCAGGGCGTGAACGAAGGCTTCCGAGACGTCCAAATGCTCAAGCGCTACAGCACCGTAACCATGGGCCCATGCCAGGGCAAGATGTGCCATAAGCAGTTCACTGAGATACTTGCCAGTGAAACGGATACACCTATTGCGGAGGTCGGAGCGACGACTTCTCGACCACCCGTACAGCCGCTCACCCTCGGGGAACTGGCCGGGCCGATGCATATGCCTTTCAAGCAAACGCCGATCCATCACCGTCACATCCAAGCAAACGCGACTATGACCGATTCCGGTGGATGGCGCCGACCGCACAGCTATGGAGACCCACAGGCCGAGGCCAAGGCGGTTCGACAGAGTGTCGGCATCATCGACGTGGGCACGCTGGGGAAGCTGGATATCCAAGGGAGGGACTCCCCTGAACTCCTCGATTTCATCTACACTCATCGCTTCTCCGATCTGCGCCCGGGGCGCGTCCGCTACGGACTGCTCACCGGCGACAACGGCACGATCATGGACGATGGCACGGTTGCCAGACTCGCCGAAGACCATTACTACGTCACGACCTCCACGGCCAACGTCGAGACTGTCGAGCAGTGGTTCCAATGGTGGATGGCAGACCGTGAAATGCGCGCGTATGTCACGAATGTCACGGCGGGCTATTCCGTAATAAACATAGCGGGGCCCAATGCGCGGAACACGCTCTCCCAACTCACCGACATAGATCTCTCCTCCGAGAAGTTCCGCTACATGCGGCTCAAGCGTGGGGAAGTAGCCGGAGCGCCCGCCATCCTGATGAAGATCGGATTCGTGGGCGAATCGGGATGGGAGGTGCACTGTCCGGCTGAGTATGGCGAGCACATGTGGGACTCGCTCCTCAGAGCGGGCGCCGAGTTCGATATCCGCCCGTTCGGAGTCGAGGCGCAGCGAATCCTCCGTCTTGAAAAAATGCACATCATCCCCAGCCAGGACACCGATCTCCTCACAACGCCTTTCGACGTAGGCGCGGATTGGGTTGTGAAGTTCGACAAGGGCGACTTCGTTGGCGCGGGGGGACTTCGACTAGCGCGAGACCGTGGAGACCGCGATAAGCTTGTGGGATTCGTCATGAGCGACGATGTTGTGCCTCACGACGGCGATTCCGTGGTCGACGACGATACAAGGCCCATTGGCCGCATCACCAGTTCACGGCTCAGTCCGACTATGGACAAGGGTTTTGGCTACGCCCGAGTGCCCGCCCATCTGGCCGTTGAGGGCCGGACTATCAGAATTTGGACGGAGGATCGCCCGCACGACGCAACCGTGACGCTTCGCCCGTTCTACGACCCCGAAGGCAGGAGGCTCCGCGAATAATGGCGCAAATCAGTCCACCTCCCGCTAGAACCGCCATGCACTATATGCACCTTGAACTCGGAGCCGAGATGGTGGAGCGAGAGGGCTGGACGCTCCCTGCGCGATACTCGGACCCAAAAGAGGAAGCAGCCGGAGTTCGGCAGGCCGTCGGAATCGCCGACATCAGCCCGATCGGCAAGATTCGCCTGCATGGCGAATCTATAGATGACGCACTCCGAGGGGCCGTCCCCGGCTGCGAAAGGACACCGATCGGCTCCGTATTCGTGAACCGAACCGATCTGAGAGGGCCGACGGTCGCGCGGTTTGCCGACGATGACTGTCTGGTCTTGACCGAGTCGACAAACGTCGACAGCGCCATTGATGCATTCAAACTCGATGAGCGCACTCATCCCGTGAACATGACGTCCGTGCTCGCCGCCGTCCGCATCGTCGGACCAAACGCCCCGGCGGTATTCGCGGCAGTGGCTGAACTCGACCTCGCGCCACATTGCTTTCAAGACCTCGCCTGCGTACAGACAAGGGTCGCGGATATTCACGGCGCAATCATTCGTAAAGACATTGACGGGCTCCTGTCGTACGATCTCCTTTTCGGGCGCGATTATGGAGAGCACGTATGGAAGGCAATCAATGAAGCCGGCGAACGTTGCGGCATAACCCCGTTCGGCTTGGAAGCGATGTCGCTGCTGCATGGATGAATTGTCGAATAGGGCGCGAAGAACACAGAACCGACGGAAGCGAAAATAGCGAATAATTCTCATGGCCCTCCGAGTCCTTAAGAAAGAGCGATTTTGGCGTAAGCCCGATCTTGCGTCGCAGTACGACGTGATAATCATCGGGGGCGGCGTGCACGGCCTCTCGACGGCCTACTATCTCGCAAAGCTCGGCGTGAAGAACGTCGCCGTACTCGATAAGAGCTACCTCGGCGCGGGAGCAAGTGGACGCAACACGGCCATCATCCGCTCCAACTACCTCACTCCCGAAGGCATTGCCTTCATGAACGCAAGTCTGAAGCTCTACGAGCGACTTGCCGCCGAACTCAACCTCAACGTCCTCTTCAGCCAGATCGGGCGCCTCGACATCGCCCACACCGAATCAACCTTGTTCTGGCTCCGGCAGCGAGCCGAGTACAACCGGCTCATGGGGGTGGACAGCAGCCTGATCGATCCGGCAGAGGTCAAACGGATCGTCCCGCAGATCGACCTGCGGGAAGAAAAGCCTTTTCCCATCGTCGGCGCGCTCCATCATCCCCCCGCGGGAGTCGCTCGACACGATGCGGTAGTCTGGGGCTATGCCCGCGCCGCGGACAGGCTCGGCGTCGATCTCCACCCGTTCACCGAAGTCACGGGAATTACTCGAGAGAACGGGAGGGTTACCGGTGTCGAGACCGTCAAGGGCCGAGTGAGCGCGGGACTCGTCGTGAGCGCCACTGCAGGCTGGACATCGACCATCGC
Organism: Dehalococcoidia bacterium; assembly: GCA_965232435.1. Lineage (GTDB taxonomy): Bacteria > Chloroflexota > Dehalococcoidia > Lucifugimonadales > VXLM01 > VXLM01. The sequence continues at coordinate 3,011,083 of CBDDPU010000004.1, read as the reverse complement.
GCACATGCTCGACATCGACATGCCCATCCTCACCTACCCACTCCAGGCATTCGTCACTGAACCCCTCAAGCCTTTCATGCACACGACCATTTCGAGCGGCGAGCTTCATACTTACGTCTACCAGACCGAGCGCGGCGAGCTCGTCATAGGAGGCGGTGTCGATCACTACCCGACGTATTCGCACAAATCGACGCTGCAAATGCTGGAGGAATTGGCCGCCAACGCCATCCGTCTGCTGCCCAAAATTCGCGACGTAAAAGCGCTCCGGCAGTGGACGGGCATATGCGACATGACACCCGACTACGCCCCGATCATCGGCCCCGTGGACGGAATAGACGGGTTCATCCTCAACTGCGGCTGGGGCACTTGGGGATTCAAGGCCGCGCCGATATCGGGCAAGATGACCGCCGAACTCATCACGACCGGCCGGACACCCGAATTGATTCGCTCATTCGACCTTAACCGCTTCCACGAGGGCCGTCTTATCAACGAGCGCGCCGCGGCTATTGCGGCGGCCATGCACTGAGACGCCCTGAATGAATAACGCTTGTCATCCCCGATGAGTGTCCTCTCTCGCCGTTCCGGCGACCGCCCGTATGGATTCCCGCGCGCGGAGGCCTTTGTGGAACTCTTTACCAAGCCAAGTCGCGACTAAGGGCAGAATCAAAGCTGGGCTCAACATTTCTGGATTTCGGCCTTCGCCGGAATGACGGTTTTATCAAAGTCTCCGTGCGCGAGAAAGACGGCATTGTATCCGTTCATAGTCTGCCTTCCGCATATGGATTCCCGCATGGGGGAAGAAGGGCATCGTTCTTCAGGTCGTTGTTCCCGTGAAAACGGTAATGGGAACCCGCACCGAGTGAACAGTTGCGTATGAACTCCGCGCCTTGCAAAGCCAGCGCCTCTCATGGACAATTGCCCCCGGAAACGACCATCTTTACTCCAGCGAGGGGCCGAATATGCCGCCGATCAAATCCGGAATATTCATCATGCCGTTTCACGACCCTGCCAAGCCCTTGGCGCAGAGCTATGACGAGGACATGGAACTCGTCCTCCGCGCAGACGAACTAGGCTTCGATGAATTTTGGATCGGCGAGCATCATACGATGGCGTACGAGAACATTCCCATGCCGGAACTGTTCATCGCCGCCGCCATGCCGCAGACCAAGAACATCCACATGGGCCCGGCGCCCGTATGCCTCCAACAGCATCATCCCCTTCACGTAGCCGACAGACTGGCAATGCTCGACCACTTGTGCAGGGGCCGACTCGACCTCTGCTTCGGCCCCGGAACCGTATCGACGGACATGGAAATCCTGGGCATCGAGCCAAAGGATTCCCCGAGGATGGTCGCCGAGTCGATTGACATGATCCTTGAGCTCTGGGCCTCCGACGGCCCCATCGACTTGCGAGGCGATTTCTGGAACATCACGATGCGCGAGAACATTGACCCTGAAATAGGTCTCGGCATCGTGCACAAACCCTATCAACAGCCGCACCCGCCAATCTCCATGCCAATCACTTCTTGGAACTCAGGGACGGCGAAGGCAGCAGGCCGGAGAGGATTCCAGCCGTTCGCGCATAGCCTGATCGCGTCCAACGTCGTCGCCAACATCTGGCAGACCTACGAGGCGGCATCGGAGGAAGCGGGTCACATTCCCAATCGCTCCGATTTCAAGATCGCGCGGGCCGTCTTTCTCGCCGACTCAATCGCGGAGGCCCAGAGTATCGCGAGGAGCAACTCCCTGGCGGCGGGTTTCAACTACATCGGCGATCTGCTCGACCGAGGCGGAGCGGGACGCGGAATGATGAAGCGCGACCAGTCCATGCCCGATGCCGAATGCGACCTCGACTACTGGATGAGTGAACAGATTATCGCGGGAGACGTGGACCACGCCCTTGAACGTCTCCTCTCAATGGTCGAGGAGACCGGCGAGTTCGGCACTCTTGTCGCTATGGCTTACGACTGGGACGACAAGGGGCGTTGGGTGCACAGCCTGGAGCTCTTCGCCAATGAGCTCATGCCCGCTCTGAACAAGGCTGTCGGCGCCGTGCCGGCGTGAGGGAACGCCTTCCCGCGTTACGATTCCAACTCCCGCCGCGCCATAGCCCTTTCGTCTTCCGCCGATTGCACCAGCCCATCGAGCCGGGCATCCAGCAGTTTTGCGAGCATCAGTCCCACTGCCGGGCCCTCTCGCACGCCCAGGTCCATCAAATCGTCGCCGTTCAGCAGCGGTCGCGCGTGCCGCAGTTCGTCGAGGAAGCGACGCAGCCACTTCACGGTTTCCGGACTGCGTATCGCCATCGCGCACGACTCGACGGCGTTCGGGTGAAAGTCCCGCAGCAGCCCATAGACTCGACTCCCCCTAATGCTTGGGTCTTCAAACTCGGCAAGCAGCCCGCCGCCCCGTATCTCAGCCACGTCCCGAACGATCTTGGCCCAGTCGGCGTTGAGGTTGAGCCTTTTCACAACGGGTTCTACGTCCGCGCGCGTGCTTCCCTGCACGATGGATCCAAGGAACAGCCCGGCCTTCCGCGCGTCATTCCCTGCTTCTGCCTCTATCGCCTGAAGCGTTGAAGAATCTGCGCGCAGCGCGGGATGGATGGCGGCGAGGACACCGAGGCGCCCTGCCATTTCAATCATCATCGCGGCGAGGGGTTCTCGAAAGATGCGCTCAATCTCGCGGCGGGCGCGGTCAGGGCTGATCGCGCTGAGGCAGGGCAGGGCGGTTTCCAGCAGCTTTGCCGTCCGCGCTTCCAATTGGAAGTCAAGACGGCAGCCGTAGCGAATAGCCCGAAGTATTCGAGTCGCGTCGTCCTCAAAACTCCGTTCGTGCAGCACGCGGAGGCTCCCTCGCTCCATGTCACGAGCGCCTCCGTGCGGATCGAGCAATGCTCCCCAGGAGTCTCCAACCAGCGATATCGCCATCGCGTTGATCGAGAAGTCGCGTCGAGCCAGGTCATCATAAATCGTGCCCTGAAAGACGGTGGGAAGCGCTCCGGGGTGTTTGTAGGTCTCCCTTCGCGCCGTGGAAATATCCAACTCGACACGGCGAACGTTCATCGACCACGTTCCGAATTCCGAGGTCTTCCGGACGCCGGAGTCGCCCTGTTCAAGCAGGGCTTCGACAATCCGTTCGGGAGTTCGCGCAGCCATGACATCGATGTCCGAGGGCGCGTGGCCTGCGAGTACGTCCCTGACCGTGCCGCCAACCAGGTATAGGTCGATCCGCAGCCGACCGGCAAGTCGGGAGAGTTCTTGAAGAACCGATAGACGAACGCCTGCGAGACCCGCTTCCAGTTTGTGCGCGACGTTCATCGAATGAGGCAAGGCTTGTTGAACCGGGCCGTTACGTTCCGCCTTGAACGATTTGCAGAATCTCTTCGGCGTGACCCTCCGGATCGACTTCATGCCAAGCCTTCATAATCATGCCGTGTTCGTCGATGAGGAAGGTCTTCCTAATTATGCCTACGGTGCGCTGGCCTCGCAGCTCCTTCTCGCCCCAAACTCCATATGCGTCAATGCAAGAGCGATCGACATCCGAGAGCAGCGGGAAGTTCAGATGGAACTTGTCGATGAACTGCTGATGCGATTCGAGGTCGTCGGCGCTCACGCCGAAAACCACTAGGTTCTCCGCATCCAAGTCGTCCTTGCTGTCGCGGAACCCGCAGGCCTCTTTGGTACAGCCCGGCGTATCGTCCTTCGGATAGAAGTACAACACAACCTTCTTGCCACGGAACTCGTCAAGCGTGACCGTTCCCCCGCCGGAGGAGGGAAGGGAAAAGGAAGGGGCCTCGTCGCCGGCTTTGAGGCGGATACTCATGGTTTTGCTCTCCTGCTTTGTGATGTCTGTCGGGGAATGCCCCAATGATGAAGCCCTTACAGCTTACGGCAGCCTGATAAAGAACTCCCCCGTGATTGAGGCCTTTGCTCAAGTCTATCATTCCGACCCAATAGTGGAATCTCACGCGCTGGTCCATTGCGATGCGGGTTCCGGCTTACCGGTCGGATTTTCGATTCCTCACTCCACTGCGCTGCGTTCGGAATGACAGTAGCCAGAAGTATGCAGGCGTTGACATTGCAGCGACGTATTCAGACTGAATTCAGCTTTCCTCCGACGGCGGAACCAAAGTCGCCTCGGTCGGGTGGAGTTCCCATTGCCAATCGAGATCCAAGTTTTTGGGAGTCTTGAGCATGGTCTTGTTTTGCAGCAGTCGAGTTACGTACTCAAGGAGGTCTTCGGCGCAGGGGGAGCAGTAGTCGTACTTCTCAATGAGCCGCTTGACTATCGAAATACGCCGTTGAGTCCATTCCGCTCGTTGCCGGCTTGTCCGAGGTCTGGAGAGACCACGTCGCAGGTCCCGCTCCGACGGGAACAGCCGCGCTTCGATTGCTGCCTTGAGCCGGGGCTCCGCAGCGTAGTCGAATTTCCGGCCTCGCCTTTCATAAACAGTCACGAGCCGGTCAATTTCAAGCCGGAACGCTCTCTTGTCCCGCTCTCGTATGTTGATCGTCCGCTCAAGTTCCTGCATATCCCGTTCTTCGAAATCGGGGGTCATTGCTCGGTACATGCGAACGTCCTCGATGTACTTTGTCAGCAGCAGGGCCGCCGTCTCATCGAAGGATTCGCTGTACGCTCGCTGGATTTCGCTTATGGCAAGTTCGTTGTATTCGCTTACGGTATCGGTCACCAACTTTATGGAGTCGCTCTTGCCCGCTTCGTCGAGGCTGACGTTTTCGCTTATTCCTTGCCAAAGGCTGTTCAGCACGGCCAGGGGAGTCACACACTTGATCTCCGGATCGCTCGCCACGGCAGAGATGCGGTTCATCACGTATCGCGGCGATATTCCGCGCATTCCCTCGCCCGGGTGTTCGCGCTTCAACTCCGCCGCGTCATGGTGAGTTTGGGTTCCCACTCTCCGCCCGTCGTAGAGGCGCATCTTGTCAAGGAGCGTCATCCCCTGGCGGCTCGGCGGGTCGAGGCGGGATAGAACGGCGAACGTACTGGCTACTTGGAGCGAAAGGGGCGCGATGCAAACACCGGATTCTTCGCTTCGCGTGTTCACCTTCCCGTATACCTTGACCTCTTCTCGCACGCGCAGATTGTAAGGCACCTGGATGGCGATGATCCGGTCCTTCAGCGCCTCCGAATGTTCGTCAAGCGTGAATGTGTTGAAGTCCCCTTCGTTCGAGTGCCCGATAATCACCTCTTCGGCATAGATCGAGCCGAACTTCTCCATTTTGATTACCTGCTCCTGCGCAAGACCCAAGAGCGCTGTTAGCAGGTGCTTATCGGCCTTGAACATCTCGACGAGCTCGATGATACCCCGGTTCGCCACGTTGAACTCGCCATCCATTCGGAAGGCCTGTCCCGCCACCTCGATACGGGATCCCTCGAGACGGCTATCGTCAATACTCCCGACCAAGAGCGACGAGTCGGCATTCGGGTTCGTGGCGACGTAGTAGCCGATACCCACGGCTTCCTGCTCCGAGAACACGACCCTTTCCACGGGGACTTCGCCGATCCTGCCGCCATGCTGTGTCTTTAGCAGATATCGATTTCTTGGGTTCAAGTCTCCCTCGACTTCGATACCGTACTGCTCTTTGAGAGCGGGCCGCAGCGAATGGGGAATCAGATGCAGGGGTTCCTCCTGCATCGGACAGCCCGCAATGGCATAGACGGCTCCCTCCTCCGTCCGCGTGTATGCCTCTAGGGCTTTCTTGATCAGGGAGACGATGGTCGACTTGCCGCTCGCCGGTGGGCCAAGGAGCAGCAAGATACGCTTGCGCGTTTCCGAACCCTTCGCAGCAGCTTCAAAGTACTCGACGATCTGCTTGATGACGTCGTCGAGACCGAATATGTGGTCCTCGAAGAGCCGGTAGACCGGCTCTCCGGCTGCTGAAGTATCTGCTCCCTGAGCGAGAATGGCGTCTCGCACTCGAGCATGGGATAACTTTGCCACGGACGGTTTCTCAATTACCATGGCGAGGTAGTCGGCGAACGTGCCGCGCCAATCGTATTGAGTTGCCTCCCGCTCGCTCGCGGCTAGGATGTTCTCGATCGACATCAAGGAGTCGCTCATAGATTCCCGTTCTCCTGCTCGCGGCTTTGATAATGGCCGCGCCATGCTAGAACTGACGCGGCCACCGACACCCTAGGTGATCAAACGGGTGACCACTGCCAACCCGACGACCCCAACGGCTCCGCCGCATATAAGCAGGAACCATGCCGTAACAGTCCGCATCGAGTTGAACGTGAACCCGAGCGCGAAGAAAATCAAGGCGGACATGACTGAGAGCAGCAGAGTCGCCAACGACAGGCTCAACCATGTGCCCTCTCCATAGCGAGGCTCCAGCAGCGAGGCGTAGTACAGGAAGATCACGGCTGAAGCGACGGTCAGCACCAGGCCGTAGAATCCCACGGTGCGCTCTTCCAAGTCCCAAATCGCCTGTGCCGCTACGCCTAGGCAGTACATCGCCCATACGACAATCAGAACCTTCGTAGCCGTAATTTCGGCGAGGTGATTTGCGGCCGAGATCGTCCTGTCTCCGGAACCCGTCAGCAGCATTGGATCCAGCAAGATCATGGCCATCAGCGACAGCAGCCCCAGTCCGCCGATAAATATCCCTGTCGTCCTGCCCTCCGAATACAGCCCTAAGAGGTTCCAAGCCTGCGAAAACAACGCCGCTCCGATGAGAATAAGAAACACTGCTTCCATTTCTAACGTTCCTCCCGGTAGATTTGCTAATGCCCCCGCATGGTAGCGTGCATACTATCTCACGCCGCGAAAGACATGTCCAGCTTGCCGCAGCATGGGCAGCCGTTCAAAATTCGTGAGAAACCCTCACGAAGGCAGCGTACCGTCGCACCTGATTCCTCGTCGTCGTTCTCTCGCTAATCTCGTGGGACGGACAATTCGGTCGGCTCATCTATGGAATTCGGGAATCGGTGTCCCGTCTGAGACCGCCTCTAGGATCGCCTCGGTCTCGGTGAAAATGCGTTCGTAGTCGAAACGGTTCGCCAGAATTCGGCAATTCTCCCTGATTTGCGTTAGACCTTCCCGGTCTTCTGCCAGTTCGATCAGTGACTCCGTGAGTCCGTCCGAATCTCCCGGGCGGAACGTCCTGCCCGCCTTTGCCTCCTCGACCAGCCGCGCGCCTTCGCACCCGTCCGTGATAACTACCGGAACGCCCGATGCTACGGTTTCGTACACCTTGGAAGGCATTGTGCCCGGAAACTCCGCCGCCAGTGGAACGATGCAAGCATCGCAGGAGGCAAGGAGTCGCGGGATCCGCTGCTGATCCACAACATCGAGGAAGCGAATGTTGTCGAGCCCCTTTCGCCTCGCCATTTCGACCAGAGCTTCCTTACGCGGTCCATCTCCCGCCATGATGAACTTGAAGGCCGGCTTTTCCCGCAGCTTTTCGGCTGCCTCCAGTATCACCTCCAGACCCTGGAACAGGCCGTGCAGTCCGAAGTAGCCGACCAGGAAGTCGGTTGAACTTGCGCCCAGCGACTCTCGGCGCTTCTCGCTGCGCAGTGCGGGATCGAACGTCTCCAAGTCGGCTCCGTTGCCGATAACCGCGGTGCGGACTTCGGGAAATCTCCGGTTGATTCGTTCCTGGGCGGCCCTCGTGGTTGTCGTTACGACGTCGGCCCGCTTATATCCCATGCGTTCCAGACGTTTTAGCGTCCACATCGACAGCCTGCCTATAGGATATCCCAGCTGTTCCGCCACCTCAGGCCAGATATCCGAGACATTCATGATCACTCGCGCCCCGGTGATTCGGCCTAACGCCAGTCCCGCGGGAACCAGCGGGAGCGGAGGTGTATCGAAAAAGACGATGTCCTGATCTCCCAGTCCTCTTGTGCCGAGAAGAAGGCTTGATAACGCAAAAGAGGCGTAGCTTAGAAACCTTGGGAGAGACTTGGACGACTGGGACGGGTGGATCCACGTTCGGACAATGCGTACGCGATCAAGTTCGTCCTGCTGGCGAATCTTTCCTCGATGCCCATCGAATACTCGCCCCGTCGGATAGTTTGGCATGGCGGTAATCACGGTGACTTGGTGATTACGTTCCGCCAGCTTTTTCGTCATCCTATGCAAACGGGTTGCAGTGGCGCCGACTTCAGGAGGGAAGTTTTGCGTGAGTACGAGGATCTTCATTCGGACGAATTCCCACTGCTCATGTCGAGAGTTCGAGCGGGCGACTATCCGGCGCGAAGCGAACCATGCCGGTTATTGCGCCCCGCCGCTTCGCCAGAGACCGCGCGAGTCCACGACCGACTTCGACGCTAGCGAATCCGAACCGATTCGGGCGAACACGCTGTGATCGGTTAGGAGGACCACAACATTTGCGGCGGCGAGTCCATCGTCAAGCCCGACGAGCTTCGTATTGTTGTCGCCTGCGATTCTGGAGGGAAGCTCGGACACAAAGGGTTCAACAACGAGAATCTTGCCCTTAATCCGACTTTGCAGGCGGGCAATCACCTCAATGGCCGGACTCTCCCGCAGGTCTGCCGTATCGGCCTTGTAGGCCAGCCCCAGGCAGGCGACGACCGGGGTTTCCATCGCCTCGCATTCGGCTATCACCCTGTCGGCGACCATCTGCGGCATTCCGTCGTTGACTCGCCGAGCGGCCTGAATCAACGGGGTCGTCTGCGGTGCGGCGTCGGCTATGAACCACGGGTCAACAGGTATGCAGTGGCCCCCGACACCCGGTCCCGGGTTCAGGATTTCCACTCGGGGATGGTGGTTCGCGAGTCCGATCAATTGCCATGGATCAATGCCTAATTCCTTACAGACCAAGGAAATCTCGTTGGCGAACGCGATGTTGACATCTCGAAAGGCATTTTCGGTGAGTTTCGCCAATTCCGCGGTTCGCGCGTTCGTCACGTGACACCTTCCCTTGACGAAGATTTCATACAGACGCTTCGCGGCGGTCGCGCACGGCGGCGAGACGCCGCCGATGGTTCGGTCGTTCGCAATCAGTTCTCGCAGGGCGTTCCCCGGCAGGATGCGTTCCGCGCAGTATGCCACGCGGATATCGCTCGCTTCGCCCGATGAGTGCGGGAAGGTCAGATCCGGGCGTGATGACGCCAGCCACTCGCAAACACGTTCTGTCGTCCCAACCGGACAGGTCGATTCTAGGATAACGAGATTCCCTTTCCGAAGGGCCGGCGCAATGCTTTCAGCCGCCGCGCGTACGCAGTTCAAGTCCGGCACTCGGCCATGGCCGACCGGCGTCGGCACAGCGATGATAAACGCATCGGCGGGCAGCGGCTCGCGGCGGGCGCACAGCGAGCCGGCGGTTACCGTATCGGCCAGAATAGAATCCAGCCCCGGCTCATCGAACGGCGATACCCCCGAATTGATCGTCTCGACGCGTTGCGGGTCAGTGTCTACGCCGACCGCTTTCAAACCGCGCGCGGCCAAGACCGCCGCGGTCGGCAGTCCGACATATCCCAGCCCTACAACGCATACCCGCCCAAATCTCTCAGCCACCGATCAGATCCTCAAGTATTCGCTGGCTTGCCCGCCCGTCTCCGTATGGGTGATGCACTCGGGCCATTGCAGCGTACATTTCCGGCTCATCCAGCAAGCGCCCGACTTCCTGCGTTATGTATTCGGCGTTCGTTCCGACCAGCTTCACCGTCCCGGCGGCCACTGCCTCCGGGCGTTCCGTTGTCTCGCGCATCACGAGGACGGGTTTCCCCAAGGACGGCGCCTCCTCTTGGATGCCGCCTGAGTCGGTCAAGATCAGATGGGCCTGGTTCATGAGATGCACGAATGCCAGATAGTCTAGCGGTTCTATCAAATGAACGTTAGGCAGGTCGGCCAGGTGGCGGAATACCGGTTCGCGCACTCTCGGATTCAAGTGCACCGGATATACTATCTCCACGTCGTCGCGTCCGCTGATCTCGGCAATGGCTCTGCAAATCTGCTCGAAGCCGGCGCCGAAGCTCTCCCGCCTGTGCCCCGTGACGAGAATGAGGTTTCGGCCGGCATGGTATTCCGGCAGCCTCGTCTGAGCCCGCCTGAGGAGATCCGGTTCGCTGTCCAGCCGGCCGACGACGTACAACAGCGAATCGATAACCGTGTTGCCCGTCACCACAATCCCCGCATCCGGCAAACCCTCATCGAGCAGTTGTCTGCGCGCCGTCTCCGTCGGGGCGTAGTGCCGGTCGCTCAGTGCGTCCGCCAATCTGCGGTTCATCTCTTCGGGCCAAGGGGCCGACATGTCTCCGGTGCGCAGTCCCGCCTCAACGTGCCCGACGGGAATGCGCGCATAAAACGCCGCCAAGGCCGTCGCAAGCACGGTAGTCGTGTCACCCTGCACCAGCACGCGGTCCGGCCTCGCTTCCGCGAGGGCCCCCCGCATTCCGTTCAGCACCGCCCGCGTAACGTCGGTTAGGTCCTGCCCCGGAGTCATGACGTCCAGGTCATAATCGGGCTTTAGCGCAAACAGTCGCAACACAGAATCCAGCATCTCCCGATGCTGCGCGGTCACGCACAATGTATGCTCGATGCCGTCGGCAGCTGCAAGGGTACGCGCCACCAAGGCCATCTTCACGGCCTCAGGACGTGTCCCGACGACGGACAGGATGCGCATGTCAGCTCGTTACCTCAGCCAATGTTCGGGAGAACCCCACGTGGAACCCTCCCCACGAACATAAGCCTACAACGTTTGGCAAATTACCGCTTGAGGTGAATGCGCGATTAGCGCTTTCCCAAGCCGATGCCCGGTCACAGCAGACGCGCGCCGCCCCGGAGACTCCGCCAATTCCCACGCGCGAGTGGAATATCCTCGCAGCCACGCGCAGAGGGAACAAGCCCGGCGAGGAACGACCTCGTCATATCATCACCCGACTGAGATCCAGTCCGGGCGTTCGGTCTCGGCACAGTCTCAGGAACTCCGAGTCTGGGGTCTGGTCGGCATGATCAGCTAATCGGCGGGTCCGCACTCTTACGAAGTTGAACCTGTCGCCGGAGTAGATTTCGCATCCCGCTTGAGCCGCCGCGCGCTGGAAGTTCGTATCTTCCTTCAATGAGACGGCTTCGAAGGGGATGTCTTTGATGACATCGCTTCGGATGAAAAGCGTGCCGCCGGTTACAAAGTGCGTAAACGTGTGCTCCGCGGTTAATTCCGCCAGGGCGGTCGTGTTGGATTCTTCAAAGTACATGAAGAAGGAACCCTTGCCGACCACTTCCGCGTTGGAGAATGTGGCCGCAAGGGCGCTGTCCGAGAGATACCGCTCCCCGTAATGGTCGTCGTCGTCCATCTTCGCGACGTATTCACCCGATGCGACCTCCACACCTCGATTTAGGCACTCTCCGAGGGTCGCGGCGCCGTCGATGTACAGCACTTCGACGTTTGGGATCCCCTCGATGTCGCGCCTTATGCCGTCGAGGTCGAACTCCGCATTATTCAGAATCAGAATCAGTTCCTTCTGCGCATAGACTTGCTTGGTGAAGTTTTTGAGGCATTGCGGGACATTTTCAGGGCGCATGGTGGGCATAAGTACGCTTACCGTTGGCTGCTTCGACACGAGGGAATCCAGGCCGACTCGGCGAAAGACTTCCGTCATTCGATGCCGGTACGTGTGGTTCTCGTGCACGTGCCTATACGCCAGGTGTCCTTCTCGGATGCGGGCCTCCTCATCTCCCAGCAAATCTAGCAAGTGGTCAACGGTGTCCTCCCTGCTGCGGGACACTCTAGCGTGTCCTCCCAACATATTGCTCATGCCGACGGATTCCGACGAAATAACGGGCGTGCCGCACGCCAGGCTTTCGAAGACTCGGCGGGCGAACATAGTTGGAGAGTTCGCTACGGTGTTCACGTTCAGCATCACGTCATAGCAGCGGTAGGCGGTCAGCATTTCTTGGTAGTTCAGACTGCCTTTGATCGACTCCCTGTAGCGGTCGGGGAAGCGATAATTTGGGCCGAACTCAACCCTGTCGAGGTTGCGGTCGAAGATGTGCAGCCCGAGCGGCAGCGCGGGATCCAGCAAGAACTGAAGCGCCGCGCCGCGCTCAGGGTACCTATGCTGCAGCCAGCTTCCGGCAAAGCACACGGGATAACGGGGCCAGTCTTCCTCTCGTGAAGGATTATGAAGTCGCGGCTGCGCGGCAAACGGCAGAACGAATATCCGATCGTGGTTCAACTCCTCGCGGTATATCGGTAGGCAATCGGCATCCGATGTGAATACAAAGTCAAATTCCTTGGCAGCGCCGATAAAGTCATCAAAATGTGGGGGATCTTCCTTGTTCCAAAATATCGTGGGGATTCCCTTTGTGCGACAGTATTCCAGCAGGTCGCGCAGAGAGCTCGCCACCGAAGGATCGTAATCAACGATTTGGTGTCGCCACTCGCCGTTGTTGCCGCTAAAGGCCGACTCGACGAATAGACAGGCCGGACTCGCTTCTTCCATCTGATCGCGCCAGCGCCGACGCGACAGCAAGAGGAGATTTGCTTCATACCTCAGGGAATGTTCAGTGAATGTGTCGAGGATGGCTGCCATAGGCCGTCCATCAACCGCAGCCTCCGGTATGCGCATTCGCGGGTAGCTGATGAACTGCGAGACGTCGATTTCGGGATCACCGGGAGAGTCGGGATGCGTCGGCTGCGGTTCGTCTGAGATCGGCGTCTGCGAAGACGGTTTCGATCCTGCTCGGTAAAGCTTAAAGAGCCGGAACGGCAGCCCGAACATTAGCCGTGGGCGCTTTGCTGCGTTAACGAGTTCCGAACCGGCGAGAAATGAAGTGCTGGAGCGGGTTGACTGAAGCCGATGCCTGAGGACTCGCGCCTCTCCCGTCTTGGTCGCGAGGTTTTTCTTTAGCCGGTTGGACGCCATCTTTTCAAACTCGATCTGCCGTTCAAGCTCCTGGATTCTGTCTTGGAGGTTCATCGCCCTGTCCAAGACTTCCCGAACCCGCCCGTTGAGCTGCCCTGCGTGATTCTTCAGCGAGGCTATCCTTCCGTGCAGTGAAGTCTGGGAGGTAATCAGCGCCTCTTCCGTCATCTCCGTCACGGCGTCCTGATCGAGACATTGCCAGGAGGCCTCGCGCTCCGCCTGCAAACTGCCTATGAATCGGATGTATCCGTCCTCAACGCTGAGGCGCTCAAGCCCCAGCCTTGACCGAAGCATTTCGATAACGTCTGTCAGGCGAAAGGTCTGGCGATGGTCTTCGTGAGGGAGCAGACCGAGCGGAGTCGTAATGACAATTCGTCCTCCGGGGCGAAGGCGCTCAAGACTCCGGTCAAGCAGTTCGGCCGGGTCGTTGAGGTGTTCTAGGATTTCACCCAAAATCACGGTGTCGAATTGTCCCGTCACAGGTCGGCTTCGGATGAAGTCCCCGTGGATAAGCCTCACGCGCGCCTGCGTCTCTTCAGGCTCATTGGCCAGCAATTCGCGAGCGAAGTCGAGCGCCTCGGCGTTGACATCCACGCCGGTAACATCAAGACCGCGTCGCGCGAGCAGCAGTTCCAATATGCCCTCGCTGCATCCCACGTCCAACACACTGGGCCCGCAGACCTGGTCGGCCATCCAGTCAACTCGACGTCGGAGCACTTCTCTTGAGGGGCCCCAGTCCACGGCGCCAAGGTAAACTTGGGCGACCTTGTCCCTCACGTGATCGTGTTCAATCGTGTCGTGGTTCTCTGATTCTTCCATGCTGTGTACTCTACGCTTCCGTTCAGGTATCGGAGCAGATCGGCAGCCTCACTTGGGTTATGTCGCTGTCTTCCACTGCGGCGAGTCCCGCCGGTATGCAGCCTGAAAACATGTTGCCGGAGAGGCGCAGACGCAGCAGTCTGCCGCCAAGGCCCCCGAGCTCAGGCGGTATCGATCCGCTCAGCCGGTTGCTGTGGAGGCTCAAATGAGTAAGTCCGGTCAACCGGCCCAGTTCGCGTGGCGCCTCGCCGGTTAGCCGATTGTTGGAGAGCCATAAATTGTCAAGAACGCTGAGACCGCCCAACTCGCCCGGTATCGGGCCGCTCAATCGATTGTTATGAAGGTACAGCTTTTCCATGCCTGTAATACCGCCGAGTTCCGCCGGAATGGAACCGCTCAGCCGGTTGCTGTGCAGGCTGAGCGTCTTTAGATCGGAGAGCCGACCGAGCTCGGTCGGGATGACACCTTCCAAGCGATTTCCATGCAAATTCAGCGCCACCAGCTTGGAGAGTTCCCCCAACTCCGGCGGTATCTCTCCGTTCAGTCTGTTTGCGCGGAGGTCCAAATACGTAAGGCCGGAGAGTCTGCCCAGCTCCGCGGGAATCGTCCCGCTCATCTCGCGCTCTCGGAGAATCAACCGAGTCACTCGCCTGGGGTCGCCGCCGAGCGTGACGCCGTCCCAGTTGATGATGGGCACATCCGCAGACCAGTTCAAATCCGCCGCTCCCGCCAGTCGGTTCTTGGCTGCCAGGAGGGTCTCGGAGTCCGAAATCATCCCTTCATTGACTCCGGCTGCTTCGGCAGCGTACTCGCGCAGCACTTCCTCTATTTGGCCTGTCGCCCTGATCTGTCCGCGGTCAAGCCAGATGGCGTCAGTACAGAATTCGCGGATGATCTCCGGGGATTGCGAGACGACTACGAGCGTGTCGGCGGAACTCATCATCTCGTTCAGACGGTTCTTCGCCTTGAGCCGGAAGGTCTTGTCGCCGACGCCGATGACTTCGTCAATCAGCAGGATTTCCGGACGTATGCACGTTGCAATGGACAGCACGAGCCGAGTCCTCATCCCTGAAGAGTAAGTGCGAATCGGCATGTAGATATAGTCGCCAAGCTCCGTGAACTCAATGATCTCCGGTATTCGCCTGCTAATTTCCTTTCGGGTCAGTCCCAGCAGGATACCCGTTAGGATGATGTTCTCATGGCCCGTCGCATCGGGCCGAACGCCCAGCAGTTCCGGGAAGAGCGTCGATATTTTCCCCCGCGTCTCGGCGACCCCGTGGGTCGGATAATAGATTCCCGCCATCACCCTCAAGAGGGTGCTCTTGCCGGCCCCGTTCGACCCGATTATGCCGACTCGCCGGCCTTTGGGGATGGTGATGTTCAAGTTGTCAAGGATCGTGACGGTGGCAGAACGCCCGCGACCGTAGCTCAATCTTCCTCCCACCTGCGCGGATGTCGTATGCCCGCCGTTCGGTTCACGTCTTGCGCGATGTGGAAGACGGCGCTTAGCCGGTATTTCCAGCGTCACGTCCCGCAGATTGATCGCGAAGTCGTTACTCATGCATCAAAGCCAAAGCGTAAGGGATCGACGCAGCCGATTGTACAGGACGCACAGAATGCCGATCCCGACGAAGTTCGCCGCCAGAACGACGGCCCATGATTCCGGCGTGGCCGCGACGCCCGTCAGCGGCTCGCGCACGATCGCCAAGAAGTGCGTGAACGGGTTGTAATTCGCCAGGAACGCGCGGTCGTTTAGGCCGTCCGCATACCAGAATACCGGTGTGGCGAAGAACAGAAACCTCATACATGCGCGGAGAAGGTGAGTGAAGTCTCGGAATCTCGTCCCGATGAATCCCAGAAGAGGCACTGCCCAGAGCGTCGTGAGAACCAAGCAGAGGAGGCCCGGAACGGCCAAGAGCATCACCGGCTGCGCGGAAGCCCCGGTAAGTATCACGACGGCGACGAAGACCAGCGAATGGATGCACAGCTTTACTACGTGCTCGACTACATTGCGCAGCACGTACGTGTAGAGCGGATTGTTGATGGATACGATTTGTCGCGAGTTCGAGACGAATACGTTGGCCCCGGTCGTGAGCGTGCTCGACATGTACTGCCAGATAACTACGCCCGAGGCCATATAGACGAGGTAGTCATTTTGATCATGTCCGAGCAGTCGACCGAACAGAAGGCCGAGCCCGGCGACCCATACTCCGATGATGACGACTTCCCAGAGGGGCCCGACGAACGCCCTGCGATACTGGAGTTCAAAGTCGTACCAGCCCAGGGTTATCCACAGGGGAGCGCGAGTGAAGGACTGGGCGATGTCGCGCAGCCCGGAGAGCGTCCCCGCGTCGGACGACCTGACTGTCACATCAGAGTTGCGCAACTATCACTACCGCGAAGTGGATAAGAGATGGCGATTGATCGAGCATGGAGCGCTCCGAGCCTATTGTGCGAACTCACCTCTCCAATCATAGACTTGCCGAGACCATTCTTAGTACACGTCCAACGTGAATCCCGCCCCATGCGGCGTCTGCTTAAAATCAAACACCGAGCTTTCGAGATTTTCCGCCAGGCCCGGATCGACTGCCAGAACGACCGTGCCGTTGTGGTCAAAGAAAATCTCGCCGCCTTTTTCAACGTCGATAACCACTCCGAAGTCTCCCGGCCCCGTCCACTCCGGCTTGACCGCCAACTTTAGGTATTGCCCTTCGGGCAACGATCTCGCCTCAAGGATAGTCTTCAGTTCGTCCTTTGCAGCGTCGGTAACCTGAAGCATCGGTGGGCAGTCCTATCCTTCCAATTCACGACGGACGATCCCTGCGCCCGCCACCATGGCGTTCAACTTGAGGCGGGTTATCCATCGGGGCAGCTGGAAGAACCCGCAGTCGGGGTTGATTACCAACTGCTCTGCAGGTCCGTACCGTATGGCAAGCCGGATGCGTTCGGCCACGTCTTCCGGTTTTTCGACGTAGAACGACTTGACGTCGATGACCCCAAGGCCGAGCTTGTTCTCACCGACCCAATCCTTCCAGCTTTCGATCTCGCTCATCTCACGGTTGGCGTACTCAAGCACGAGTTCGTCGTACCGGCACTCCTGCACCTTTTGGAACATCCACGCATATGACCTCTTGCCGCGCGGTCTGCTGGTCAGATTCCCAAAGCAAATATGCAAGGCCAGCTTCGCATCGACGCCCTCAACCGCCGCGTTGTACAGCTCTATCCAGTCGTCGAGTTGGCCCGGGATAACCGCGAAGGACGGCTCGTCTAGCTGAATGTAATCCACCCCTTGATCCACCAGTGCCTTGAGCTCGGTGTTGATTGCCTTCGCGAATTCCCAGGACATCTCGACTCGGTCCTTGTATGCGTCACCCGGTCGGATGTGGATCGTCAGCGTTAGGGGACCTGGACAGGTGACCTTTATTCGCTTGGTCGTGTTGGCGCGAGCATACTTGTACTCGTCTACAATGCCGAGACCGCCCGGGACTCCGAGCTTCTCCACAGCCTTGTAGCGAGGCGGTGAGTCGTAGCCGTACAAGCCTACCTTCCGCAGCTCCGGTTCCTGCTCTATACCCTCAATCCGCTTGTAGAAGCTCTGTACGAAATACCAGCGTCGCATCTCTCCGTCCGAGATGATATCGATGCCGGCTTTCTCTTGGTCGAGCATCGCCATGTTCACGGCGTCGTCGTACAGCTCGCGCTCATCGGTCCTACCGTACTCCCCCTTCTCGACCTCGTCCAGGGCTGTCCACATCCAACCCGGATAGGCATGGCTGCCGATAACGGTCGTGGGTAAGAGGTTTGGGATGGGCGCGGTCATTTCGTGCTCCGTTGAATCGCAGAGTGAGTCTCAAGTATATGGGGTAAGCCGTGCGGAATCCAGAACATGACGCGCGGTTTGATGGATGGCGGCCTCTGCCAAATCTACACTGCCTGCCTCGTCGCCGCTCGCAAGCGCTGTTCCAGAACCCGTATTCTTCCTCGCAGTGCGTCCTTTTCCTCCTCAGCTCGCTCAAGTCGGTCGAGGAGCTTAATGACGACTTCCACGCCCGCGAGATTCACTCCGAGATCGTCGATGAGGTCGCGGATTCGCTGGACGCGCTCGACTTCGCGCCGAGAGTACATTCGCTGATTGCCCGATGTGCGACTCGGTTGAACGAGGCCGATTCGCTCATAGTACCGCAGAGTCTGTGTCTGGACGCCGACGATGCGAGCCGCCACGCTAATAACGAAGCATGGTTCATCGTATCCGACCATATCTTCCATGTTCATCCGCTTATTCCTTTCCGGTGCGGAGCGCGCGCATTCGCTTGAACAGCTTGAGTTCCTCGTTCCCGATAGGCTCGGGCATTACGGGCCGCACTATGACGAAGAGGTCTCCCTTTTGGTCGGGCGATCCCAGTTGCGGCATACCCTTGCCCCTCAGCCGGATTCTCTGGCCGTTCCGGCTGCCGGCCGGTATCTTCAGTTGCCCCTTGCCGCTTATCGTCGTGATCTCGACGGTCGCGCCCAGCGCGGCGTCGTCGAGCGGCACCGGAACCTCCAAGTGCAGATCGTTCCCCAGTCGCAGAAATCGGGGGTGAGGCTCCACGATTATTTTCAGCCTGAGATCCTGGTTTCGGGACGGCCTTACTTTCACGACCGAACCGGTGTCCACTCCGGGCGGGATGTCGACTTCGATCCGTCTCTCTCGTCCTCCCTGTGTAATTGTGACCGTGCGCTGTGAACCCAGGTACGCTTCTTCCAGCGTCACCTCGATATCGAGTTCGAGACGCTGAGGTCGTGAGTTCGCCTCTCTTCCGCGCCGACGATTCCTTTCAAAGAGGTCATCGTACTCGGCATCGAAGTCAGGATCGAAGTCCGTGAAGAAGCCGGAGTCAAAATCTTGGTTAGTACTCCAAGTGTATGCGCTGTCGGCGCCCGGACGGCCGTAGCGCGGCTCAAATTCCTCGGCGCGCTTCCAGTCTTCCCCGTACCGGTCATACTTCTTGCGACTCTCAGCATCGGAAAGTACCTCGTTCGCCTCGTTGACCTCTTTGAACTTGGCCTCGGCTTGCTTGTCGTCGGGGTTCAAGTCAGGATGGTACTTGCGCGCGAGACGCCGGAACGCCTGACGGATTTCTTTGTCCGTAGCATTCTTGCCTACGCCCAGAACGTCGTAGTAGCTCTTCGCCTTCCTTGTCGTCATTGCCAATCGGGTTTCGGGTTCATGCCCGCAAGCGCCGTCTTTTCACGGTGATACTACCACATTTGCAAACTGTCCCCAACAATACTTGCAGTATTTACTGCAATACTATTGACAACAGAATAATAATATAACTATACTTACTTATGAGATGGTTCGATGCAATGAACCACAAATCACGACCGACACAAGAGAGGTGTTAGCAATGGTACTACACAGATGGGATACGGCATCTGAGCTTCGCAGGATGGACAACGTGATGAACAGGTTTTGGAGAAATTATCCCGGTTTGGGCAGTCCTGCTGGGCCGCAGGATTGGGCCGTCCCAATCGATGTTCGGCAGGAGGGCGATAACATTACCGTCGACGCCTCCATGCCGGGAATCGATCCCGCGCGGATCAACGCTACCGTTGAGGACGGCGTCCTGACCATCAAGGGGCAGACCGCCGCGGAGACCGAGAAGAAGGACGAGCGCTACTACTTGCGAGAGCGCAGGGTCGGCGCATTCCACCGCTCGGTCCGCCTGCCTGAGACTGTCGACACCGAACGGGCCGAATCCACCTACCAAAACGGAGTCCTCAGCATCACGTTCCCTAAGCAGGAGTCCATGAAGGCCAAGAGCCTTCCTATCAACGTGAAGAGCTAACCTCCCCGCCCCGGCCTCGCGGCGTCGCCGCGAGGCCGGGGACTGTTTGCCGCATTGTCCCGACAAGGTGACGGTGATATTCTAGGCCTCAACTCTTCAGCGATCACTGCGAGGCCAGCTTGCATCTCGCCATCGACTGCTACGAAGCCGACCCGGCCAAACTCAGCGACGAAGCCCTCATATTCCGATTTCTCGATGAGTACCCCTCTGCGATCGGCATGAACAAGGTCGCCCCGCCGCAGGTCTACTCCTACACCGGGAAGATCCCCCGCGACTGGGGTCTCTCGGGATTCGTCATCATCGCTGAGAGCCACGTCAGCATTCATACCTTCCCTGACAAACGGTACGTCAACATCGATATATTCTCGTGCAACGATTTCGATGTCTCCGCATCGCTTGAGGAAGTGAAGGCCACGTTTGGCATTCGGGGCGAAGTCAAGACATGGACGATGAATCGGTCGTTCGATCACAGGACGACGCGAGAGGCCTACTCCGGCATGGTTCAAGAGCGGGCATTTCTCACTAGCGCCCCCCGAAGCGGCAATGCGTAGCTCCGACTGGCCCGAAGATGTCCCCCGCACATGGGAGACGTTTCTCGATACTCCCGCGTCCCAAACTCTTGAGGACTCCAGCGCAGTCATCGTCCCCGTCCCGTATGACAGCACCACGTCCTTCAAATCCGGCGCGCGCCATGGACCTCGCGCCGCCATCACTGCGTCCAAGCAGCTGGAAGAGTGGGATATTGAACTTCAGCGGGATGTCTCGGCTGTGGGAATCTATACTGCCCCGGAAGTTGAACCGCACGTCGGAGGCCCGGAGTCCATGATCGAGCGAGTCCGGCGAGTCGCCCGCCACTTCATGTCACAGGGCAAACTCACCGCGTTCCTCGGCGGTGAACACACCATAACCGTCGGAAGCGTGTCGGCGGCGCTTGAGGAACATTCCCAGTTGACCGTCCTTTACCTCGACGCCCATGCAGACCTCCGCGACGAATATATGGGGAGCCGATGGAGCCACGCCTGCGTCGCCCGGCGCCTGTACGAACTTGCGCCCGTCGTGCAGGTCGGCGTTCGCAGCATGAGCGAGGACGAAGGACGGTTCATCCGAGCCAACAACGCGCCCGTCTACACATGGCCGCCGCCTTCAGACGACATCGAGCGGCTCGCCGCCAACGTTATAGAGCGCCTAGGCAGGGATGTGTACGTCAGCGTCGACCTCGACGTACTCGATCCATCCATCATGTCCGCCGTCGGCACCCCGGAACCCGACGGCATGACCTGGCGCGATGCGACGAAACTACTCAAATTGGTCTCCGATCAAAGGCGGATCGTGGGGTTCGACGTAGTTGAACTGAGCCCGCACGAGGGCCCTGAAGCCTGCGCGTTCACCGCGGCCAAGCTCCTCTATAAACTCATCGGCTACGCAACCTCGACCGACCGGCGCCACGTCGAGTGAAGGCTCCTCCTTCCCGCAATGGATTCCCAAGTGATTCCCGCGTGCGTGTGAACAACGGCAGTCGCGGATATGCAAGGGTCTCCCCCATCCTCCGATACGAAGGGCGAGTGCGCATAAGGGAAGGGTGTTCATCTCGCAAAGACTGAGCGCTTACGTGCTGTGAAAAACTGTTGACCGTCTCAACGCAGTTGGACTACAATGAACTGAGGGCTAGTTGGGCGCTAGCCCTTTTTGCTGAGTCAATCGGCCGGGCCCCAGTGGCGCAATCGGCAGCGCAGCCGATTTGTAATCGGCAGGTTGGAGGGTTCGAGTCCCCCCTGGGGCTTTTCCCTAAATCGAACCGGGACGGCGCCTTGCCCAAGCGCTTCTTGGATTGGAAATAACGCTGTGCTAAACTTTTAGTTTGTCGGATACGTGCAGGGATGGGAGAGTGGTTAAATCCACCAGACTGTAAATCTGGCGCCCTAAGGGCTACGTAGGTTCGAATCCTACTCCCTGCACCAAGGCCGTTCTGAAAGGAAGGTGCGTGCCCTCATAGCTCAGGAGGCAGAGCGCGTTCTTGGTAAGAACGAGGTCAGCAGTTCGAGTCTGCTTGAGGGCTCCATGAAACTAAACGGTACACAATAATATCGGAGAGAACACTAAGAGGAGTGAACGGAGATGGCAAAGGAGCGATTCGTACGAGACAAGCCGCATTTGAACGTAGGAACCATCGGTCACGTCGACCATGGGAAAACCACCCTTACCGCGGCTATCACAAAGACCCTGGCAAGCACGGGACTCGCCGACTTCCGGGAATTCGACAGTATCGACAATGCCCCGGAGGAAAAGGAGCGCGGCGTCACTATCGCGATAACCCACGTCGAGTATGCGACGGACACGCGCCACTACGCCCACGTGGACTGCCCCGGGCACGCCGACTACATCAAGAACATGATCACCGGCGCGGCGCAAATGGACGGCGCGATCCTCGTGGTCAGCGCCCCCGACGGTCCCATGCCCCAGACGCGCGAGCACATTCTTCTCGCGCGCCAAGTTGAGGTGCCCGCCATCGTCGTCGCCCTGAACAAGGTCGATATGCTGGACGATGAGGAACTCCTCGAGCTCGTGGAACTGGAAATGCGCGAGCTTCTCACCGAGTACGGCTTCCCCGGAGACGATGTGCCGTTCGTCCGCGTAAGCGCGCTCAATGCACTCGAATCCGATGACACGTCCCGGGACTCCGAATGGGGCAACGGCATTTGGGAACTGATGGACGCGGTTGACAGCTACATCCCCGTTCCTGAACGCCCGCGCGACCAACCCTTCCTCATGCCCGTTGAAGACGTCTTCAGCATCAAGGGTCGAGGCACCGTCGTCACCGGGCGCGTTGAGCAGGGCGTCATCAAGGTCGGCGACACGGTGGATGTCGTGGGAATCAAAGAAACGAGCCAGACTGTCGTAACCGGCGTGGAGATGTTCCACAAGATGCTCGACGAGGCCGAGCCCGGCGACGCCGTCGGCCTGCTCCTTCGCGGCGTGGACCGCGACGAAGTCGAACGCGGGCAGGTACTCTGCGCCCCCGGCAGCGTCACCCCGCACACCGACGCCAGCGCGCAAGTCTACGTGCTTACCAAGGAAGAGGGCGGCCGACACACGCCGTTCTTCAGCGGGTACAAGCCGCAGTTCTATATCCGCACTACCGACGTGACTGGTGAAATCAAACTGCCCGACGGCGTGGAAATGGTCATGCCGGGTGACAACATCGAGATGGACATCAAGCTCACCACGCCGGTGGCGATGACCGACCAACTGCGCTTCGCCGTCCGAGAAGGCGGCCGCACTGTCGGATCCGGCGTATTCACGGCAATTACCGAATAGTACGCAAAAAGCAAGACTATTGAAGGGACGCGGCAAGCGTCCCTTCATACCGTTTGGACGAGGAGACCATGCCCCGCAGAGGAGATGTCCGGATCCTGATAAACTTGGGCTGCACCGACTGCCGCGAGCGGACTTACCACTCAAGCAAGAATCGGCGCAACGACCCAGACCGGCTGGAACTTAAGAAGTTCTGCCCGCGTTGCCGTACGCATAAGCTCCATCGCGAAGTGAGGTAAAACAATGGTTCGCGACCCTCTAACCGGAGGACGCACCGCCGCCGGACAGACGCGGCGAGGTTTCAGCCTGCGCTTCATATCCGAAGCTTATCGAGAACTTCAGCGGGTCACTTGGCCCAGCCGCGAAGAGACGATGCGCCTAACGCTGATGGTCATCGCCGTCGCCGCCGCCGTCGGCGCTTTCTTGAGTGCCGTCGATCTCATCTTCGCGAGGCTGATGGACGTTATTCTGGGAGTGAACTGATGACCGCCATTGAACAGGCCGAGCGACGCTGGTACATCGTCCACACCTACTCCGGACAGGAAGAGCGCGTCCAAAAAAACCTCAACCTGCGGATTGAGTCGATGGACGTTGGAGATAAGATCTTCCAAGTCGTGGTGCCCACCGAGGACGAAATCGAGATCAAGGAAGGCAAGCGGACGTCGGTCTCCCGCCGGGTGTTCCCGGGCTATATCCTCATCGAGATGGAAATGGACGACCAGAGTTGGTTCGTCGTCCGAAACACTCCGGGCGTAACCGGTTTCGTTTCCGCCGAAGACGAATTGGAACAGCGACAGAAGCCGGTCCCCCTTGAGCAGAGCGAAGTCGACGCCATTCTGAACCATATGAAGTCCGCCGAACCGCGCGTGCGAGTGGGCTTTGAAAAAGGGCAAATCGTTCGCATTGTCGACGGCCCGTTTATGGACTTCATGGGATCCGTCGACGAGGTCTATCCCGAACGTTCCAAGCTCAAGGTGCTAGTCTCGTTCTTCGGACGAGAGACACCCGTTGAGCTGGATTTCCTGCAAGTTGAAAAGGGCTAGAACGTCCCCCGGACTTGATCCGCGCGATACCTGCGCGGCATACCGAATGTTTAGGAGAGCGAGTTGGCTAAGAAGGTCAGGGCAGTCATCAAACTGCAAATTGAGGGAGGCAAGGCGACCCCCGCCCCGCCGGTCGGCCCGGCGCTCGGTCAACACGGCCTCAATATCATGGCGTTCGTCAAGGAATACAACGCCCGCACGGCTCAGCAAATGGGCACCATCGTTCCCGTTGAGTTGACGGTCTTCGAAGATCGGTCGTTTTCGTTCATTCTCAAGTCTCCACCCGCGGCATCGCTGCTCTTGCAGGCCGCCAGGCTTGAAAAGGGAAGCGGGAACCCGCTCGCCGAAAAGGTCGGAACGGTTACTCCCGACCAGGTGCGGGAAATCGCTCAAACCAAGATGCAAGACCTTAACGCCGCAGATATCGAAGGCGCCATGAGGATCATCGAAGGCACCGCGCGCAGCATCGGCATCCAAGTACAGCGCTAGAAAAACCGATCTGTCTTCAAGAAGGGTAAACAGCCGTGACAACAGCAACAAAGCGATACACGACCGCAAAGGATCTCGTAGAGCCCGGCCGGCAATACACGCCCGCCGAAGCGGTCGAGTTGGTCAAGAAGACCGCCACCGCGAAGTTCGATGAGACCATCGAGCTCCATATTCGCACGGGAGCCGACCCTCGTCACGCCGACCAGATCGTCCGAGGGGTGACGGTGCTTCCGCACGGCGTCGGCAAGCCCCTGCGAGTTACCGTCTTCACCGACGGCGAGGCAGTAGCCATTGCCGAGCAGGCAGGCGCCGATTTCGTAGGCAACGATGACCTCATCCAGCGAGTCGAGGGGGGATGGGTCGATTTCGACGTGGCAGTCGCCACGCCCGACATGATGGGCAAGATCGGACGCCTCGGACGCTATCTCGGCAGGCGAGGCCTTATGCCGAACCCCAGAACGGGGACCGTCGTCCAAGCCGACGACCTGCCGCGAGTCATCAATGAATCCAAGAAGGGCCGCGTCGAATACCGACTCGACCGCACCGGCTTGATGCACCTCGCCATCGGGAAGGCCAGCTTTGAAGAGAACCAACTGTTGGATAACCTGCTGACGATGATCGACAACGTTGTCCGTGCCCGCCCGAGCGGCGTTAAAGGCCAGTTCATTATCGCCATATATCTCACGAGCACCATGGGGCCGAGCATCCCCCTCGATGTTGCGACCCTAACGACGACAACCGTACAATAGAATACGCTGTGCCGTAGACAGCAGGTTCCGCCATCCGGCGGAGTAAACCTAAACAGGCCCGCCGAGGTTCCGATCGAAGGGCGTCGATTTCACGAAAGATAACGTGGCCCGACCCCGGCGCTTGATGCCCCGAGTCTACGGCTCGGGGATTGTTGTTTCCGGAACACCCGGCACATCAATTGAACGAAAGAGAAAGGTGAATCAACGTGCCAACACCCGAAAAGGAAGATCAAGTACGTCAAATCAAGGAATTGATTGAGACGTCAACCGTCGCCATCTCGACGAACAACAACGGCATGACCGTCGCCGACATGACCGAACTGCGCCGAGTCTTGCGAGAAAATGGCGTACGCCTGCGAGTCGTTAAGAATACGCTCGCACACATCGCCGCCGATCAGGCGGGAGCCCCCGCGATCAAAGACATCGTAACCGGCCCCACCGGCATAGCCTTCGGTTTCGACGACCCGGCCGTCGCCGCCAAATCTCTCGTTGACCACTTGTCGGCCTCCAGAATCCCCATGACCATCGTCGGAGGTTATCTGAGTGGAAGGTCATTGACTTCCGAACAAGTTGACAGCCTCGCGAAACTCCCCTCCAAGGAAGTTCTTGTCGCCCAAGTGCTCGGACAGCTGCAGGCTCCCATAGCCGGACTCGTGGGCACCCTGCAGGCCCCGATGCGAAACATGGCCTACGTGCTCAGCGCTCCACAAGTCGGCCTCGTGACGGCCCTCAAAGCCATCGCTGATCAGAAGGAAGGCTAGGAACAACTCCCTCCACTTCCTGCATACAAAAACCAAACCAAGCAAACAAAAAGGAGAGACTCATGGCAACGAAAGAAGAGATACTGGAAGCAATCAAGGGGATGTCGGTGATTGAGCTTGCCGAGCTCGTCAAGGAGCTCGAGGACACGTTCGGCGTGACCGCCGCCGCGCCTATGGCCGTGGCCGCCATGCCTGCCGCCGTCGACGGCGGCAACGGAGCGTCCGCCGCCGAGGAAGAAGAGAAAACCGAGTTCACCGTAGTCCTGAAGGAATTCGGCGGGCAAAAGGTCGGCGT
This sequence comes from Dehalococcoidia bacterium, assembly GCA_965232435.1. Classification (GTDB taxonomy): domain Bacteria; phylum Chloroflexota; class Dehalococcoidia; order Lucifugimonadales; family VXLM01; genus VXLM01. The sequence continues at coordinate 2,984,927 of CBDDPU010000004.1, read as the reverse complement.
TATCAAGGCCGTCCGCAGCGTGACCACTCTCGGTCTCAAAGAGGCCAAGGAAGTCGTCGAGGGCGCGCCGTCCAACATCAAAGAGGGCGTCAGCAAGGAAGAGGCCGAGGAGGCTAAGACCGCTCTCGAAAAAGCCGGAGCCACCGTCGAAATCACGTAGTAACCTGCCTCAGAAATCCACCCCATACATCGGCCCGCGAAAGTCCCCTCTCCCTTCACAGGGAGAGAGGGTCCGGGTCGCAATTCGGTACGGGGCGGGAATCCGGTAAGGTTGAGCGTGGTTTTGATTCCGCCCATAACGCCCGCCCTGCTTGACTTGCTAATGGGCTATGCACGGGCTCTCCGCGCGAATGCGAGCATCTACAGGGACTGAGCCTCCACCTCACCATACCCTGATCAGTTACATCCCAATCCTTGAATTTGACTCAAGGGACCTTTCGTCCTATTCTGAGAAAACCCTCTTTCAGGCAGACGGACCCGCCCGTCCGAACGTGGTCTGTCAGGAAATGTCAGGTTAAACAAGACCCCCCACCTGTCACGCGCATACACATACACCACCCCGTCCGCCATTCAGTCCGTCCCCAAAAGGCCGAATAGAGTAAACTATGCGCCGATACTACGGCAGTCATAACAGTCTCAATATGGGGGATTAAGCAATGGCGCGGAGCATCGGCGTTTCCGGTTATCACTATGAGCACGTGGACAAGTGGGGCGAGTTCCCGAGGGGCGCCGTCGTTTCGGATATCGCGACGGACTCCGAGGACCGCGTGTACGCGTGCGTGCGTTTGCGACAGGGGCCGGACGGGAACGAGGGCGAAATGTGGGTGTTCGACCGCGACGGCCGACTGCTCGACCGCTGGGGACGTGACGTCTTCACCGTTCCCCACGGTCTCTTCATTCACAATGACGCACTGTATCACGCGGATGCGGGAGACCATACGGTGCGGTGCTTCACTCCTGACGGCAAAACCCTACTGGCGCTGGGCAGCGAGGGAGAGAAAGGCCCGCCGGATATGCCGTTTCATTCCCCCACGAACGCCACTATTGCCGCATCGGGCGACCTCTATGTCTCCGACGGCTATGAACAAAATCGGTGTCATCGGTTCACCTCAGGCGGAGAGCTGAAGCAGTCATGGGGAAGCGGAGATCCCGTGTACTACGAGATAGCCGTCCACGGCAAGGCAACGGGAAAGGTCGGTGACGGCCCGGGAGAGTTCAATCTGCCTCACGGGATCGTGACCGACTCGGCCGGCCGCGTCTACGTGATCGACCGAGAGAACATGCGCGTGCAGGTGTTCTCCGAAGATGCCGAGTACATCACCCAGTGGGACGACGTGCCGGGCGGAAACGACGCGGTGATCGACGATGAAGGCGTTATGCACATCGCCACCGGGCATGAGGGGATCATCGTCAAAACGCTGGACGGTGAGACGATTGGAGCTTGGGGCGAACACGGAGAGGAAGCGGGCAAATTCTCGGGCTATCCGCACGGAATATGGATCGACTCCCAAGGAGACGTGTACGTCGCGCAGGTCGGCGCGCAACTGGCGCTGGACAAATTCGCGAGGGTGTGACGTCCATACGAACCCCCTAATGGCCGCTCCCTACACCGTCATTCCTACGAAAGCAGGAATCCAGCGGCGGCGCCACACTGTACGCTCACCCAATGGCGTATGGGGCAGGTGATATAATTTCGTTCGGGGCAAACCTGCCCAATTCACCTGATTGAGGAACGGGATGGACTTATCGTTGAACGGCGAAGAAATGTATCGGTCGCTGGGAGTGCAGCGGATAATCAATGCCTCGGGGACGACCACGATGTGGGGCGGCTCGAAGTTGCGTCCGGAAGTGGCGGAGGTGATGCGGAAGACATCGAACGTAATGGTTGACTTGGGCGAGCTCAACAGCGCCGCCGGCAAAGTGTTGGCGGAATTCTGCGGCGCGGAAGCTGGGCTTGTTGTGAGCGGGTCCGGCGGCGGACTGGTAATGCAGGCGGCGGCAGTAATCGCAGGCAAAGAACCGGCTGATATGGTCCGCCTGCCCGATACTACCGGGATGAAGGACGAAATCATCATCCACAAGAGCCACCGCTTTGGCTATGACCAGCTTTACCGTGCGGCGGGCGCGAAGTTCGTGGAAATCGGCGATGGGCGAAGATGCTATCCGTGGCAGCTTGAGGCGGCGTTCACGGAAAAGACCGCCGCCGTGGCCTATCTTTATGCGCAGTTCGTGTCGCGGCGCGCGATCCCTCTGCCCCAGGTATGCGAGATCGCTCATGCGCGCGGTGTGCCGGTGATCGTGGACGCGGCCTCGACGCTCCCGCCGAGAGACAACCTGCGCCGGTATATTCGTGAAGGGGCCGACCTCGTAATCCTGAGCGGAGGCAAGGGCATTCGAGGTCCGCAGGGAACCGGAATCCTTGTCGGGCGGGCTGACCTTATCGAGGCGGCTGCCGCCAATGCCGCCCCGAACGCCTTCTTGGGCAGAAGCATGAAAGTTGCGAAAGAGGAGATCATGGGGCTCGTGACGGCCCTTCGGATATTCAACGAGGAGGACGAGACAGCCGAAACGGCCCGATATCGGGAGATGACGCAGATGGCAGTCGATGCTCTGATCGAAGTTCCGGGCCTGCAGGTCTCAGTGCGGCATGATCTGATCAACTACCTTGTTCCGACGGCGTTGATCGAGTTCACACCGGAATGGAACGGCCCCAGCCGCGACGAGGTGCTAACGGCCATGGCCGTGGGGGATCCGCCGATTCATCTGCACCAACTCGGCGATCCGGACCAGTTGGGGGTCGACCCGATCAACCTTGATGAAGAGGAACTGGACACCGTCATAAGGCGACTGCGCGAGGAACTGTTGCGGCCCCCGGCAGGGTAGGGGAGTACGATAAACGACTCTGCCGCAGGGACGAGGGAAAGTTAGCCCCTCGTCCCCACGCATGTTAACGGTCGGCTAGGCGGGGATTTTGGCCTCGCTGTCGACGCCCAGCACATCGATGCCGCGTCGCACTTCACCGAGAATGTTCGAGAGGCGCGCTTCAAGGTCGAAGAGCGTCTCGCGGGCGTAACGGTCCGCCCCCTCTCGACGCTCGACCGCGATTTTTTCGGCCTCGTCAATGATGCGATATGCCTTTCGCTGGGCCTCTTGGACGATTTGCTGGGCTTCTTGCATAGCCCCTTGGTTCACTTCGTCGGCCTTTTCATTGGCAGCCCTGAGCACCTCGGTCTCTTCGACCATGTTGAAGTGTTCTTCTTTCGCGGCCGAAGTGATCTGCTCGGCCTCACCCGCGGCGCCATCGCGAATCCGCCGCGCCTCGAGCTGCGTGTGGTTCAGGATGCTTTCCTTCTGTTTGAGGATTTCCTTCGCCTCAAGGATGTCGGCGGGAATGGTCTTGCCCAACTGCTCGGTGACAAAGGCGAGACGGTCCACATCGACCATAACCTTCTTCCGCATTCCCGGAACCCGAGTCGCGGAACTCGAAATCTCTTCCAACTCTTCAATGACCCTGATGATATCTATGACTCTCCTCCTTCACAGAACCCCGATACTACGAGGTCGGAATTTTTCCTTCAACTTAGCTGCGACGTGCGGTGGCACGAGGCCTCTCACGTCGCCTCCGAGTTGTGCTACTTCTTTGATCCGGCTCGCGTACACGAACTGGTTTTCCAAGGCGCTCATCATGCAAACGACTTCGATCTTCCGGTTCAGATGGCGCCACATGTGCGTCATCTCGAATTCGGTCTCAAAGTCGTATCCGGCCCGAAGACCGCGGACGATGAACCCTGCGTTGAGGTCCGAGGCAAGCGCCGTCGCCAAACCGGTGAATTCTCTTACCTCGACGTTTCGCACGTCCTTAACCGCCTCGCTGAACAGGCTGATACGCTCGCCGGTGGAGAAAAGGACGCTTTGCGGCGGGGAGTCGTATACCGCGACAACGAGCCGGTCGAACAGCGTCGACGCTCGCCTCGCGATGTCCACATGGCCATTGTGCACAGGATCGAACCTTCCCGGATACACGGCGCTTGCCACTCCTATCCTCCGTTTCTGAATATGGAGATTGCCGTGTCCCCATATCGTCGTCTCTTCCAAATATTCAACTCGCCGTAGGAGTCAGTCATTTCGTATGCGCTGGAGTGTTCGGCGACGATGACCGCCTCCCTTTCGAGAGTATTTCGTTTCGACAGGTCTTCCATCACTGAGTCCCATGGCTTGAGGCCGTAGGGGGGGTCGGCCAGCACAAGGTGAAAACCGGCTTCGATTGTTCGAAGTATCCTTTCGACTTTGCCACGTGTGATTCGACTCCGCTCACCGAACCCCAAATCTTGCACGGCTCGCCTGATGTGGCCGCACCGAGCAGGATCGGACTCCACGAACTCCGCGGATGCGGCGCCTCTGCTCAGCGCTTCGATGCCGAGAGCGCCTGTTCCCGCGTACAGATCCAAGACGCGGGCCCCGTTCACCGATTCGGGACCGATGAGCGAGAAGATCGCCGAGCGTACCTTCTCCGATGTCGGTCGCAGGCCGCCCGCGCCACCGTAGGATCGCAGCTTATGTCCCCTTTTACTGCCCCCTGATATTCGAGTTTCCATGAGTACCCTGCCCGGTTGGGCGGTCACACTGGGCCCCGTCCCGAACGGACTTCGGCAACTCTATTGTTAAAGCCGGATTGACGCTGTTCATAACAGTTCCACGGTGTGGACACTCGATGCGAGGCCTCAATGGAATTCAGTAGCTGAATCGTAGCACCTCGTTGGAGCGAGTCAAAGTAGTTTTATGTCTATGTTTTGAGAAATAGACTAAACTCTGTTCAAATTATCCGCTCGAAACAGAGTAGCATTTCAGGTTCGCTCAAGGCGCTGAGATCGGGACTGGGGGCGGCGCGTCATGCGCCGCCATGATTCTTGGATACGGCGACAGGGCGCGCGTGCGAAGGTTATTCGCCGAACATTCGGCGCCGGTAGATAACGTACAGTCCGGCTGATACACCGACGATCAGGATGATCACGGCGAAGATGCCGATGACCAGACCGGGGTTCGGTTCGTCGTCGCTATCGGTCGCGCCTATGAGTTCGGGCGTGGGTGTGGCGGTAACGACAACGACGACCGGAGTGCCCGTCGGCGCGGCAGTGGGAGGAGGCGGGGTTGCCGTTGCCGTGCTCGTTGGCAGCGGCGTTGGCGTATTGGTCGGCGTCGGTGTCGGCGTGTGCGTTGGCGTAGCCGTTGGCGGAACGGGCGTTGGAGTGTACGTTGGGAGCGGCGTCGGCGTATACGTTGGCTGTGGTGTCGGTGTGCTTGTGGCCGTTGGCGGAACGGGCGTGTGCGTCGGCGTGGGAGTTGCAGTGCAAACGGGTATCGGTTGTTGCGGTGAAATAACGAGCTTGAATTCCGTCGTATTGTTCTCCTCGTTCGATTCATTCACTTGTCCATCGACATCGACGGTGATGGAGTTATCGTCGGGGCGAATTCCCGCCACCTCAACGGTGATTGAAGCGCCAACCTCCAGACCCTGCACGGCTGCACGGGCCAAACCGTTGGCGTCCATGACAAATGGCCCGGACTCCGCGGCGCCTTGATTGCGAACGACCACCCGGTAGGTAACCGGGGCAAACTCCGGCTCATCGGAACTTACCCGGCAAACGGGCCGCTCTCCAAACTCATGCAGCAAATCTTCCGCCACAAGATCAGGCAGAGGTTCCGGAGTCGGGGTCGGCTCAGGGGTCGGCGTGGGCGTCGCGGTTAGAACCGGTGTCGGAGTGTAAGTCGGAACGGGCGTCGGAGTCGGCTTTTCAATCACGGGGGCCGAGATGACACGAATTCGGCTGTTGTGGTTATCGACTATGTACAGATTGCCGCCTGTGTCGGACGCCATGCCCATCGGACGATTCATAGATGCCGAGAGGGCGGAGCCTCCATCCCCGCCAAAGGCAATAATGCCATCCCCGGCAACCGTGGTCATCGTCCGGTCAATCGCCTTGACTGCGCGGATGCGATGGTCCAGGGCGTCCGAGATGAAGACGTTGCCCTCGGCGTCCACGGCGACTCGTCGCGGCACGACTAAACTTGCCTGGACGGCCGGGCCGCCGTCTCCGAAGTATCCCCGGCTGCCGTCGCCGGCGATAGTGAAGATAATTCTCGACTGTGCGTCCACTCTGCGGATTCGCCTGTTCCCCGTATCGGCGATGAGGATGTTCCCGTCGGCATCGACGGAGACGCCTTCCGGCTTGTTCAGCTTCGCGTTTCTGGCCGGTCCGTCGTCGCCGGAAAAGCCCGGTAGACCGTCGCCGGCAAACGTTGATATCCGGTTGGTTTCCAAGTCGATAACACGAATGCGGTTGTTCTCGCTGTCTGCTATGTACAGCCTGTCGGTCGCGTCCATGGCGAGGGCGGTCGGGTTGTTAAGGCTGGCATTGATGGCATCGACGTTCTCTCCGCTGTATCTGGCCCGGCCGTCTCCCGCGATGAGAGTCACCAGCGATGTTCTGGAGTTCATCTTCAGGATCCTGTGGTTGCCGGTGTCGGCGATGTACAAATGACCTTCCGAGTCGAACGCGAGACCTTCCGGCGAGTGGAGGTGGATATCCGGGCCTCTGATCCCCTCAATTCTGCTTCCGATTTCACCGGTGCCCGCCGCGGTGCTGATGAGGCCGGTACTACGATCAACTTGGCGCACTCGGTGGTTGCCGGTGTCGGAAAAGTAGATGCTCCCGCTTCTGCCGATGGCGACGTCGGTCGGAAAGTGCAGGGTTGCGTTTCCGGCAGGCGCGTTTTCGCCGGAGAAGTGCGCTTCGCCATTTCCTGCCACGGTAATGAGAATTTTCGCTCTTCGCTGGCCGGCAGGGCGTACGACGGCCCTCACTCGCTGATTGCCCGGGTCGGATATATAAATATCGCCGCCTTGGCCGATGGCCACTCCGGAGGGCGTGTCAAGACTGGACACGGCGGCCGTCTCATTTTCGCCGTCGTAGCCGGGGGAACCGTCGACCGACCCGGCTTCGGTCGTTATCTGAGTGTCTTCAATCACGTTGGTTAGGATGATCCTGCGAACGAGGTTGTTGCCCGTGTCGGCGACATAGAGATTTCTCGTTTCGAGGTCAAGCGAGAGGCTTATCGGGTACCGGAGGACGGCTTCGAGCGCCCTTCCACTGGCGGCGACGTTGACCGGGTCTACCGTCGCATTCCTCATGCCCGCCAGCGTAAAGATGACTCCAACAGAGTTGATTTGCCGAATGAGGTGATTGCCCGTGTCGGCGATGTAGATGTTGCCCAGATCGTCCACAATGACGCCTTCCGGCTGATCGAGGTGAGCATTCACGGCGAGACCATGGTCGCCAACATATCCGGGCAGCCCCTGTCCTGCGATAGTCGAAATGATCCCGGTCAGGGGGTCGACCTTGCGGATCCGGTTGTTAAGCGTGTCGGCAATGTAAACGTTGAGATACAGATCGACCGCCACTCCGTGTGGGGAATGGAGCGTCGCATCCAGCGCGGGGCCGTCGTCGCCTTCATAGCCGGGGCTGCCGGAACCGGCAACCGTTGTCATGACTCCTGTGACAGCGTCAACCCTTCTAATGCGGTTGTTGCCCGAGTCGGCGATGTATAGGTTATCGTCTCTGTCGATGGCGAGTCCGAAGGGTGAATTCAGAGCGGCGGCCGTTGCCGGTCCGCCATCGCCCGAGTAACCCGCCGCGCCTGTTCCGGCAGCCGTTGTGATGATATTTTCTTGGATGTGGATTTTCCGAACGCGATGATCGGCGCTGTCGGCTACGTAAATATCACCTCTGCTGTCCATGACGAGCCCGGTAGGTGAGTCGAGAGCTGCGAGTGTCGGTCTGCTTCCATCACCCACTCCGCCACCGGCAACGGTCGTGATGTTGCCGGTCTGAGCATGAGTCGGGATGGCAATCAGGACGAGGACGGCGACGATGGCCGCGACCAAGCCTATTGTCGAAGCGCGAATTGCCATAATGTCCCTGGAGCGTTGACGGCTCAAATTGATACGCTTAGGCAAGTATCGTAGACGTTTCGCCGAAATCGCGCTAGGGATTACGCGATATCTTATATTGAATTTAGAAAGTTCCAAGTCTACCGATGGCTGATGTCCTCTTGCGGCGATGGTGTAAGTATCGGTAGATTTAGACGTATGATTGGGTTTCTTGGCGGTACGGGCCCGGAAGGTCGAGGCTTGGCGTTGCGCTTGGCGCTGGCCGGGCATGATGTGCTAATCGGTTCTAGGGACGCGGCCCGCGCGCGGCAAGCGGCCGGGCGAGTTGGGGCGCGTTCGCCCGGCCTATCCGTTCGAGGCGGGCGAAATGAGGATGTCGCCGAACAAGCCGAGACGGTTTTTGTAACCGTTCCGTATGCGGCTCAGCGGTCGGCGCTTGAACCGCTTGCGCGGGCGCTCACGGGGAAAGTCGTGGTGATCACGGTTGTTCCCCTGCAATTCGGCGCCGACGGGGCGAGCTATCAGCCGGTCGAGGCAGGATCGGCAGCGATGGAGGCGTACTGTACTCTTCCCCAATCTCGAATTGTCGCCGCCTTCCAAACGATCAGCGCGCAGGATCTGCTCAAGCCTGCCCATCGTCTTGATTCGGATGTGCTCGTGTGCTCCGATGATCAGGAGGCAAAGAACATTGTGATCGATCTCGCAGAGCAGATAAGCGGGCTTCGCCCTGTGGATGGAGGGCCGTTGCGGAATGCCTCGTTTGTCGAGCACATCACGCCGCTCCTGCTGAACATCAACCGGATACACGGCGGGCGAAGCGCCATCAGATTGACCGGATTGGGAGAAAAGAAGACCGAGAAAGGAACCTAACGATCATTATCTGCCGGGACGTTGCCTCCTGTGTCGAGGTCTAGTACGTTTTGCATAGCCGGGAGTCTGAAAGCGGGAGACGATAACCATGGATGCTCCGACCTACGATCTGATTATTCGGGCGGGAAGGGTGTTTTGCGCCGACACGGGTTTGGACGGACCTGGCGCCGTAGCGGTGAGTGGAACCCGCATCGCCGCGGCGGGCGCGGGTGTCTTCGGCAATGCCGCGAGAACGTTGGACTTTCCAGACGGCGTCCTCCTGCCCGGTTTGGTCGATCTTCATACGCACCCGGCGCCCTCGAACTGGAAGTACGGCATCGATCCGGATGTGGAGATACTCCCTCGCGGAGCGACGACAATACTTTCCCAGGGCGATTGTGGGGCCGACGACTGGCCCTCCTATCGAGACGACATCATTCATGGTTCCAAGACGAGAGTCCGGCTCGCCATGAGTGTCGCTCGCGGCGGAGAACGAGTGCCGGGCATCTCGGCGTTCGGAAATACGCAAGACCTTGACGTGGACGCCGCCGCCGCGGCGATTGAGGACGGGGGCGACCTGATCTGGGGTGTATCCGTGAACGCCGGGTTGACCTCATGCGGCGAGTCCGATCCCAGAGTAGTCGTCCGGCGTACCCTGGACATGGCTGAGAGGACGAACCGTCCCATCATGTTCGGGAACCGCTGGGAGCCCTACGACTGGCCAATCTCGGAGCAGCTCGACCTCTTGCGCGGCGGAGACATGCTGACCTACTGTTTCCACACTGGCCCGAACGGTATCGTGGAAGACGGCAAGGTCATAGAGGCCGCATGGCGCGCACGGGAACGTGGGGTTCTCTTCGACGTTGGGCATGGCATGGCGTCGTTCCACTTTCCGACCGTTGAGGCGGCCATTGCAGATGGGTTCTTGCCCGACACCATTTCGACCGACCAGTATGCGCGGCACGTCGATTCCAATCCCCGGCACGATCTGCCCCGCACGATTTCCAAATTGCTGGCGGCCGGGATGCAGGAGGACGACGCCTTCCCGCGCGCGACGATTCGCCCTGCGCAAGTCTTGGGAATGAGGGACGAGATCGGCTCACTGCGTCCCGGCGCTTGCGCCGATCTTGTGGTACTACAGTGGGACGAAGACTCGCTGCCGTTGGTGGACGTGGAGGGGAACGTAAGGCAGGGAGGCTGCTACGTCCCTAAGCTGACGGTGAGAGCGGGTGAATTAATCGGTGTCCGCTAGATTAGGCAGGACACCCCGAGAGTCCAAAGTTGGGCCTACTCGTCGCCGTTCAAATCAACGCCCGTTCCGCCGAATTCCGCGCTCGTTCCGCTCAGACCGGCCAGGTCGAGTTCCTTCGCACGATGACATGCGACCCAATGTCCGGGGCTGTCCTCCACGAATTCCGGCGTCTCTTCTATGCAGACTTCGGTTTTGAAGGCGCAGCGTGGATGGAAGTAGCAGCCGGAAGGTGGATTCGCAGGGCTCGCCACCTCGCCTTCAAGAACGAAAGACTCTTTACGAACTCTGGGGTCGGGAATGGGCACCGACTGGAGAAGAGCCGAAGTATAGGGGTGTTTGGGATTGTTGAACAGTTCCTCGGTCTCGGCCAACTCGACCATTTTCCCAACGTACATGACCGCCACCCGGTCGGAAATGTGCCTGACAACGCTCAGGTCGTGTGCCACGAAGAGATACGTGAGATTGAGCTGTTCCTGAAGATCCGAGAGCAGGTTGATAACTTGTGCCTGAACGGACACATCAAGCGCGGAGACCGGTTCATCCGCGACAACCAAGCGGGGATTTAAGGCTAGAGCCCTGGCGATCCCGATGCGCTGACGTTCTCCGCCGCTGAATGCGTGCGGGAACCGCCTCATATACTCCGGACGCAGGCCGACGAGTCGCAGCAGTTCGGCAACCCGCTCGGAACGAACTCTCAAGCTCCGTTCGCCGTGCACAAGCAACGGCTCACCGACGATATCCAGTAGGGACATTCGGGGGTTCAGCGAAGTGAATGGGTCCTGGAAGATCATCTGCATGTCTTTGCGGAGTTCGCGCAGGGGGCCTTTGCCGATGGCTCCAATGTCGAGAACTTGGCCGTCTTCGGTACGGTAGAGGATCTCGCCGCTGCTGGGGTCTACGGCTCGCATGATACAGCGGGCGGTAGTAGTTTTTCCGCAACCGCTCTCTCCAACAAGGCCAAGCGTCTCGCCCTGCTGGATGGTGAAGCTGACATCGTCCACCGCTCGGACATGTCCGATCACTCTCTTGAGGAAGCCCCGGGTGATCGGGAAGTACTTCCGAAGGTTTTGAACGTCGAGCAGATTGCGTCGCTCGGCTATGTAACTCTCGGTCTGGTCGATAGTCTCCTCAACCACTTGTGCCTACCTCTTCCGGAGGATGATGGAGGAAACAGCTAACCATTTGGTTGGTTCCCTCTAAGGTTTGGAACACGGGAACGTTTCGATCGCAGACGCCTTCAATATAGTTCGGGCATCGCGGTCGGAAGGTGCATCCGGACGGTCTGTTGAAGGGATGTGGGATGGTGCCCCGAATAGAAGGAAGCCGTTCCACGCTCCGGGTGTAAATACTGGGTATTGACCGGAGAAGCCCCTGTGTGTATGGGTGCTGAGGGTTATAGAAAATGTCCTCGACGGGACCGGACTCGACCGCTCTGCCAAGGTACATCACGACGACGCGGTCGGCCATCTCGGCGATTACCCCCAGGTTATGGGTGATGAGGATGACGGACATTTCGGTGTCTCGCTGGAGCTGCCTGAGCAACTCCAGTATCTGAGCTTGAGTCGTGACGTCCAGCGCGGTTGTCGGTTCGTCCGCGATCAGCAGCTGAGGTTCGGCTGAAAGGGCCATGGCGATCATCGCGCGCTGGCGAAGCCCGCCGCTGAGCTGGAAGGCGTACTCTTTGAGCCGCTGTTCGGCGTTGGGAATGCCGACCATTTGCAGAAGCTCGATGGAACGATCTTGGATGCCCTGTTCGGAAAGGTCGGTATGGAGCCTGATCGCCTCGCCGATCTGGTTGCCTACGGTATGGAGCGGACTGAAAGAAGTCATCGGCTCTTGGAAGATGAGGGCAATCCCGGCGCCCCTAATCGCGCGCATCAACCTGCTGTTGGGATCGAGACTCGTGATATCAATCTCGTTGCTGTCCGGCAATCGCCAAAGAATCTCTCCGTCTTCGACACGTCCGGGTTTGTCGATGATATTGAGAATCGCGCGACCGACGGTGCTCTTGCCGCAACCACTCTCGCCGACCACACCGAGCGTTTCGCCCTTTTTGATCTCAAAGTCGACTCCGTCGACCGCCCGCACGACGCCTTCATCGGTCGGGTAGTAGATCTTCAAACCGTTGATTTGAACGATTGAATCTTCCGCAAGTCTGCTGCCGTTTGTCGATGTAGTCATATGCTCGCTCTGTATCCTTACTTGCCGTATGGGTCTGCAGCGTCTCGCAGACCGTCACCAAAGAAGTTGAACGCAAGGATTACGATGATGACCGGGATGGCTACGAACATGAGCCACGGGTACAAGGCCACAACCGTTGGGTTTTGCGCCTGAATCAACATGATGCCGTAGCTCACCGCCGGCGGTCGCAGTCCCAGACCGAGGAAGCTCAAGCTCGTCTCCCCAATAATCATTTCGGGGATTTGGAGGCTCATGTTGGCGATAAGGTGACTGTAGAAGCCGGGGAGCATGTGTCGGAACATGATCCGACTCTCGGACGCCCCCGCTATGCGAGCGGCCATCACGTAGTCTTCTTCACGCAGAGCGAGGAATTTCCCGCGCACGGTGCGGGCCATGCCCGTCCATCCGAAGATGGAAAGAATCACCGTAATTGCGAAGTAGACTTGGATCACCGACCAGTGCTGTGGAACGGCCGCTGAAAGCCCCATCCACAGGGGCAGAGTCGGTATTGCCGACATAATTTCAATGATGCGCTGGATCAATGTATCGACCCATCCGCCATAGTATCCGGAGATACCGCCCATCACGACTCCGAATACAAACGATATCGCCACACCGACAAGGCCGATGGAAAGCGACACTCGATTGGAAAGCATCAGACGAGACCAGGAGTCACGCCCAACGTTGTCACTGCCTAATATGAAGATCGAGGGCCGCACGTCATAGACCGCGGGATCCGTGAAGCCGATTAAATGGCGGTTAGTGTCGATGAAACCGAGGAACTTGTAATCGAACCCCTCAGTGAAGAATCCGACATCAATCTTTTCATCAGGAATAATGTCGTACTTCCGCTGGAACGTTTGCGGGTCTCGATACGACTCCAGTCCATTAACGTGCGGGCGGAATGATCCTCCGTCGAAGAATCTGATTGGTTGAGGCCGGAGCAGGTGGAACGACTCCGAAATCTGAGCCGGATCGCCGGTGCCTAGGAATTCCGCCAAGGGAAATAGCAGGTAGAAGAACGCAAGAAGCACACCGGAGAACATCGCCGGCTTGTGTTTGCGGAACCGCCACCACATCAATTGCCACTGCGAGGCGACGGTAAATTCTTCTTCGTCCATCTCCGCGCCGCTTGTGTTCGCGGCAACCTGTTCTGCCATGCGCCACCACCTTAAGATTGGCTATTAAGAAAAACCGCCGACCAATCAAGCCTGAACCCGCCGCTATTGGGTACCGGCGAATCCTCCCCCAAATGCCACAGTCGGCAACAAACCTCAACAGCGTCATTTTGCCGACTACATATGGACGGGGCGACTCCGAAAGCAACACTATACTATTGTTTTCAACGTGTCAAGCGGAACCCGCCCGTTCGCAAACAAGCCTCGCGCCGCGGATGGGACCCGCCTGTATAATGGGGTGAGAGATGTTGTGAGTCCCCCTACGTCCGCGCAGACCGACGTCTCCCTACATGCTCATACCGCAGCGGTGCGGACACTCGTCCTTTGACGTCCTACAGGTCTCGACTTTATACTTCGAGCGGCTTCAGCGACACCGGGGGTATCGGTTATGGCGTATCGTGTAGGCATCGTCGGTTGCAGCGGCATTGTTATCAACACTCCGAGAGGCCTGCCATCACCTCCACTTGACAGGGAGCTGTCCCAGTCCCACGTGAGCAGCCTTTCCAATATGCCGAATGCCGAACTCGCGGCGGTGTGCGACATCAACCCTGAGGCGCTCGACCGCTTCAGAGCAGCATGGTCGGACAGGTGGCCCGAAACTCGGCTGTACGCGGATTACCGCGAAATGCTGGATAAGGAGGCCCTGGACATTTTGACGGTGGCGACGCCCGACCATCGTCACGCAAAGATAGTGATCGACGGCGCTGAGAGCGGCGTAAAAGGTATTTTCTGTGAGAAGCCGATTGCGACCACGTTGGAAGAAGCGGACGCCATGATCGCGGCGTGCCGCGGTAACGACGTGAAGATGTCAATCAACCATAGCCGTCGCTGGTCGCCGCTATTCCACAAGATACGCCAGACTATCAAGAACGACGTGATTGGGACGCCAACGGTGATAACGGCCGTGCTGGGCGGGCCTCGCGCTATGATGTTTCGCAACGGGACTCACTACATCGACGCGCTGTGCTTCTTTGCCGAGTCGGAGCCGAGAGAGGTATCCGCCATTCTGGAGGACGGCTTTGAAGACTGGGACCGGTACCGCGGGGATGGCGGGCATCTCCCGGAAAACGAACCCGGCATGACGGGAACGATACTCTATGACAACGGGCTCAGGGCGCTCTTTCGAGCGATCAAGGGCACGGCCCCAGTCAGTTCATTTGAGATCACAGGGTCCAAAGGGGTCATCCGGCTAGACGGCATGGACCGAACGGCGGAACTGACGGTACCTGTGGATGTCAGAGCCGACTCATATCGTACAACGATCCACCCGGAACAATACCAGGTTCAGGGAACGGTAGCCGCCTACAGCGAGCTTATCGAGCTTATCGAGCGCGGGGGAGAGAGTATCTCGTCGCCGAGAGATGCGCGAACGTCGCTGCGGATTCTCTTGGGATTCCTGGAGTCGAACCGGCGGCGCGGTCGGTTAGTGGAAGTGTAAGAACACTGCGTCCGTGGTGACAGTGGCCTGGGTTATACAAACGTCTCCGCAAGCGGGAAAGACCTAATCTCCTTTCCCACGACGGGATAGGAGTAGGGTGGGGGCAACAACTGTGTTACGGCGTCGTATGGACTTGCTCAGCGCACCATTAGCACATAGAATGCGGCCCTGTATTTGGATAGGGGGGAGATGAATAGCAACGCGGCTGTTGGAAGATTAGTATCTGCCGGCGGTGTCGTAATTCGTGAAGCCGAGGACGGCCCGGAGGTGGTTCTGTGCGGCAAGAGAATGCCGCGGCAGCTCTGGGCCCTTCCCAAGGGGACGCCTGAGCGGGGCGAGACTCGCGAGCAGACGGCGATCCGCGAAGTGACTGAGGAAACGGGCCTCAAGGTGCGCGTTCAATTCTTCATCGACAGCATCCAATACAGCTTCGTGCGGCCACATGACGGCGTGCGCTGCCATAAGACGGTGCTTTATCATTTAATGGACCCCATCGGTGGAGATATGTCGCTCCACGACAACGAATTTGACGAGGTACGGTGGTTCTCGGTCAAGGACGCTCTCAAGACCATGAGCTACGGAAACGAGGCAGAGGTTGTTAAAAAAGGCCTTTCCATGGTTCTACGAGGAAGACTCGGAACCCGCTGAAGAGGGCGCGGTAGTCGAGGTCGGCCAGAAAGTCGTGCTTCGGGAAAAGCGCCGGAGCGACATTGACGACGACTATGGCTGGCGAGTCGACGAAGAGTTGTCCCGGCTGGACGCGACCCGACCGATAACGATGTCCTTGGAGGCGTTCCGAAACTACGCGCATGAGGAAATGCAGTACGCCAATTCGACATCGAAGCGGCTCGCCATCGACTCCCACGACGGCGTTCACATCGGCAACTGCATGTACTACGACATCAACCGCCGTCGCGGCGTGACCGAGTTGGGGATCATGATCGGCGACCGGCGTTACTGGGGCGCCGGCTACGGTACCGACGCCGTGCGAACGCTTCTCAACCACATCTTCACCACGACCGACTTGCAAAGCGTCTACCTTCATACGCTCCGCTGGAACGATCGTGCGCGCCAATCGTTCGCCAAGGCGGGCTTTCGCGAAATCCGCGAGGTGTTTCGCAACGGCTATGACTTCGTGAGGATGGAAATCCGGCGGGATCAATGGGAGGCCGCTCAACCCCCGAAGACCGACGCTCCCGACCGGAACGGAACCCCGGCGGTTTAGCGTCTCATGGTGCTAAGCGCTGCGCTCCGGCTTCCCTCATGAGAGCCCGGAAGCCGAGTGCTGTGAGAGGAGACACAAGGCCATGCGCCGGGTGATTTTCGCCGATAATCTCGATGTCCTCAATTCGCTGCCGGACAGTGAAATTGACCTGATCTACGTCGATCCCCCCTTCAACACGGGGCGGACGCAGGCTAGGACGTCGATCCGTACGGTACGTGACGACACGGAAGGCGATCGCATCGGATTTCAGGGGAACCGCTACCGTACGGTGAAGGTCGGATCGAGGGCATTCTCCGACAGATTCGACGATTACCTCAGCTTTTTGGAGCCTCGGTTTCGGGAGGCGCGGCGTGTGCTGAATTCCAACGGATCGCTCTTCCTGCACGTGGACTACCGGGAGGTGCACTACTGCAAGGTGCTGCTCGACGAAGTGTTCGGGCGGGAGACGTTCATCAACGAGATCGTTTGGGCGTACGACTACGGCGCACGCTCAAAGTCGAGATGGCCGGCCAAGCACGACAACATCCTGTGGTACGCCAAGAACCCTGATGACTATACCTTCAACTATGAGGACGTTGACAGAATCCCCTACATGGCTCCGGGGCTGGTCGGCCCCGAAAAAGCGGCGCGAGGAAAGACGCCGACGGACGTATGGTGGCATACCATTGTGCCAACGAACGGCAAAGAGAAGACCGGGTACCCGACTCAGAAACCTCTCGGCATCGTGGAGCGTATCGTTAGAGTGCATTCAAATCCGGGAGACGCGGTAATGGACTTCTTCGCCGGAAGCGGCACGACGGGCGAGGCGGCGGCAAAACTGGGGCGGGACTTTATTCTGGTGGACAACAACCCGGAGGCGGTCAAGGTGATGGCGAAGCGACTGGAGCCGTACGGGGTGGAGGTGGAGGGGTGGTAAATGGGAGATTGGGTTCCAAGCTGTGATACTTGCGTTCACAGTAGAAGGTTGTGGCATTGATCAGAAGCCAATCTTGGCGACCTGGTCGGAACGAACGAAGAGGTGACGACTATGAGAGAGAACACGGTAAAGCTGAAATTGCTGCGAGGGGAGCCGTCGATTGGGGCGGAGGCCGGGCTGGGGTCGATGCTCTCGGCGGAGATGCTGTCACGGGTCGGGTTCGATTACGTAGTGGTGGACATGCAGCACGGCGCATGGACGGAAGTCTCGGTGATGCACGCTTTCCGAGCTATTGCGCTTGGGCCTGCCTTGCCGATGGCTCGTGTGCGCAGCAACGACTTCGGCCTGATCGGGCGACTGCTGGATATCGGCGCGATGGGTGTCATTGTTCCGCTGGTGAACTCCGTGGAAGACGCGCAAAAGGCCGTTCATGCGACTCGATACCCGCCGCTGGGAGGCAGGTCGGGTGGAAACTTCGGGACGGGATTCCTCTCAGCCGATCCCGACGATTACCAGCAGCGGGCGAACGAGGAGATATTTCTGGCGGTGCAAATAGAATCCGCGCCCGCAGTCGAGAGCGCAGAGGCGATCATGGCAGTGGAAGGCGTCGACGGGTGCTGGATCGGGCCGGGAGACCTCTCGGCATCGATGGGAACGACGCCCGGAACGACGGAGCACACGGCGGCTATCCGGTCGGTCATTGCAGCCTGTCACAAGACGGGCAAGATACCGGGAATTTCCCAGGGAGAAGTTGAGTTGGCGAGATTCTGGATCGACGAGGGATGCCGCTTTGTAACCTGCGGCAGCGACGGCGGCTGGATGGAGTCCGCGGCGAACGCGGCCTTGCGCAGCGTGCTTCAAGAATAGGAAACCCGTGAACCGCCCAGTTGAGCCTTGACCGTGCCCGAACGAAGATTTCTAAGGCTGAATCAGGATGCGCATGGAGCCGTTCGGGTCCTTGCGCTGGGTCAGGATGGTATGGCCGCGTTCTTCCGCCCAAACTACCACGTCGTAAGTATTGAGGACATCGGGCATGATGACTTCGACGAATGAGCGGGAATCCGCCTCAACGCGCTCGGTTAGTTCGGCGAGGATGCTGGCGCAGGTCTTCCCCGTCCCGTCAACGACGACCCAGCCGTTGCTCGAATCGCCGTTCTTGCTGCCGTTGGCCATGTAGGCGCCGTCGAGAACGTCGATCTCGCCGGATTGGCGCATGTCGAGTTGACGCTTGAACTCGGCGACCGCCTCCCAGTAAACCCCCTCGGTGCGCTCGCCCTGCGCGCAGACGGCGCCGCGCACGCCCACGATGTCAGGGTTGATTCGGGAAAGCTCGTCGAGATTGTCGATCTTGAGGTGGCCGGAGAGCGCAGTGCTCATACCGTCCTGCTTACTCTCGAAAACCATGTCCCGAAGCTCGGACTCCGACATGAAATCAAAAAGGTTTCGTCCGTCCTTGGTCAGCGTGTCGATCAGCCACCCGTCGCATTGCCCCTCCTTGGCCAGCTGCACCATGTGGTCGGCCTCAAGCCCGTCGTAGAGCGGATTGTCGGCGAACAAGGAGCCGATGAGCTTCGTATCGGTTCCTTCGAGCGCTTGCCGTGAGGCTCGCAGAGTATCGGCCGCGTGGTCGTACTCGGTGTTCATGAAGCCGACCTTGACGGAGGTCGCGCCCATGCGCCCGGCAGCGTACACGGCCATGGCGACGGTTCCGATCTGGTTGGGAACGACGCCGAGCGTGACGCTGGCGTGGTGCGGCTCGGGAATGGCGTCGCGCACCTGTTCGATGACCCACGGATTGGCTGATCCGACGAGGGCTTCCTGCAAATTCTTGACGTCCACGATGTCGGCCCCACCCTTCAAGGCGTGCATGGCCTCGTCCAGATTCTGAACACTTACCATCAAGATCATTGGCTTTAACCCCTTGCCGGAGCGGGAGAGGCGTTCTGCACGGCCTCCAGCTCGGACTTTAGTCGTTCCTTTTCGTCATCATTGAGATCGGACAGCGGCGGTCGAACGTGGCCGTGGCGAAGCCCCATCAACTCGCCCCAATACTTGCACATGGACGCCGGGAGCGCGCCGCCGAACTTGCCGACGGTATACTGCCACCACTTGTCGGAGAGGGCTTTGACCGGGGCCAGCCGTTCCTCGTACATGGCGTCGTCTATGTCTCCCTCGGTCGCGCGGTCGATGAACCGCACGTAGTTGTTCTCACCGGGACGGTCGAACCGCCAGTCCGACGTGTTGGCGAACATGACCTGTTGTTGGAAGCCTAGTTCCCGCCCCTTGAAGAGGACCCACTCGTCCGGCGCGCTGATGATGGCGGAATCGCCGAGTCGCCTGTGCGCCTCGATTGTGAGGTCTCGGTTGAAGCTGGCCTCCTTGACACCGACGACGTTGGGGATGTCGCACAGCCGCTTCAGACCGTCGACACTCATGACGATGCCGAACTGCGGCGAGTTGTAAAACATGATGGCGAGGTTCGTGGAGTCGGCGAGGTGTCGGATAAACTCTACGACCTGCGACTCGGTCTTGGTGACGAAGTAGGGCGGGGCTGCGATGAGCAAATCGAAGCCGATGCGCTCGGCATGGTCGGCAAAGAGAAGCATTTCCTTAACGGAGGTGTGGGAGACGTGAGCGCCGATCAGCCACTGCCCGTCCGCCTCGTCCGCCGCGATATCGTAAACGTTGAAGCGTTCCTCGCGAGTGAGACTCCAAAACTCCCCCATGCCCCAGGTGAATCCTGCGCCGCGGGTGCCGAGGGACATCACGTGCCGAATGTTATGACGGAGGGCGTCTTCGTCGATCTCGTCGTTGGGCGTGAACGGAGTCATGAGCGTGCTCCACTCGCCGCGGAGATTCTCCCAAGCCCAGTCCTGCGCCTCGACCTTGCCGTATGTTGCCAATCGGGGGACTCCTGAATGCGCTGTGGAGCGCTGAAGAAGCGACGCCGAGTACTTAATTAATCATAACGACGGGCGCGATTATGTGTCAATGTATGGGAGAGGGAGGGGGATTGTTCCGTCTTTGCCCTCATAAGCGCCACTCGCGCCCGCGGAAACTCCACGTCCAACCCCAGCCAGTCGCCTATCCATAAGAACGTGCGGCGGGTGTAAAACGCTATGTGCGTTGGGTCGTGATGGTAATACCAATCGGCGAACCCTTCTCGGTCTTCGAGGATGTCCGTCATGATACCGAGCCAGCCGCCCGCGACCAGCAGTTCGCGAAACCGAAGGAAGTCGGCGCGCGGATTGGCGAAGTGCTCCACCGTCTCGCTGCAGGCGATAAAGTCATAAGTCTCTGCAAGAACGGTCTCGTCGGGGTGGAAGATGGGGTCGTACAGCGCGACGGAGAATCCGTCCTCCTCGATCATAGCCGCCAGGGCAGGGCCCGGCCCCGCTCCGTAGTCAAGCCCGCTTGACCCCGCATACAGCCGCTGACGAAGTTCATCCCAAAGTCGTGACAGGAAGCGCCGGTAATCGGCGTTGTCGGGATCGTTATCGTGGGTGAGGTAGCGTCGTCGAGCGTCGTCGGCGTCAAGATGAAACCCGGATGGGACGAATATCAAGTCGCAGACGGCGCAATGAAGATAATCCCGTTCGAGATTCTTCCGTCGGCTCGTGTGAAAGAGTCTCGCTCCCGAAGAGAGGCATAACGGGCATTTTCGGGCGCGCGGACTCATCGCGTGAGTATACGCCGTTGACCGAATGTTCGTTGCTCCGTAGAGTACGTTCCCGCAAGGAGACTCATTTGAGACGTGATCCAAGCATGAGACGATTCGACGGGCAAGTAACAATAGTCGTGGGTGGAGGACAGGATATCGGCCTCGGCGTTGCGATGCGGATGGGACGCGAGGGATCAAGCATCGTCCTCGTGGAGGCCGACCGCGTCATGGGCGAACGCGCGGCGGACATGCTGGACTCGCAAGACATCCAAGGCCGGTTGCTGCTCGGAGACCCGAGCGATCCCGCCGCCGCCAAATGGGCTGCGACTACGGCGAAGTTAGTCTGGGGAAGAGTCGATGTCGTCGTGTACGCGCCGCCGCTGTCGGATGTCTCCGGCCCCGTCCATGCGGTCGATCCCCAAATTCTCGATGCCGCATATCGGGCCGATGTGCGCGCTCCTCTGCAATATTGTCAAGCAGTGATTCCGGCAATGATGCAGGCCGGCTATGGACGCATCGTCACGATATCTTCGGATGTCGGCGCTCATGGCCGAGCGGCCCACGGCGCGAGATCGGCGAGTCAGGCTGCCTTGATCGGTCTCACGAAGGCGGTCGCCGCCTCTCTAGTCCAAACGGGAATTCTTGTCAACGCCGTCGTCCGTCCCGACGAGCCTCAGCTGACTGAAAGCGTCGTCTCCACGGTTTGCTGGCTGGCATCCGGCGAATGCTCGTTCACAACGGGGGCGGCGTTCGAAGTCGGATACGGTCGCTTTTGACGTCGAGTCCTCAGAGTGGCTGACGCCCCGCGAATCCGGTGTCGAGGTCGTGCCAGAACTCTATGCGTTCCTCGCCGTACACCCAGCACAGGTACACCTCGCGACCGTCTCGCACTGCGGGAAAGTCAATGAGTCCACGCTGAAGATCACGGATGATGATCCCCCGCTTCTCGAATTCCTCCAAGGGGAGGCGTAACGCCTCCGTCGACTTCTCAACACGGGAGTGAAGGTCGCGCACCTCTTCTTCGCGAGTGTGCCCGCCGTTGGAGCGGATAGCATCCATGAGGTCGTTCAGCTTGGCCCGAGCATCGAGCAACTCGGCCGTCGCCTCTCGCATGGAATCGATCGAGTCCCTAACCCATGGGAGGGAGGCCTCGGCTTCCTCCCGGGTATACTGGCGATCAGCCATGGTTCAGGAAATGGCGGTTGCTCGCCGCGATCAGAATGCGACGGGAAGGAGTTGAGACTTGCCGTTGCGCTGCTGAACGTAAGCCCCGCTTTGCTCTTGCGCTAAGCCGAAGATCATCAGCCATCCGCCGTTCAACGCCATGCCGATGACTTCTCGCTTGCGGTTGATAACCTCGCCGGGGTCTCTATCAAATGCCGCGATTGTCGAAAGAGCAATGTGGAACGGTGTCGGGATGAGATGGGAGAGGAAGGCGATTCGTTCGCTGCCCGCCTCGACGAGCACGATCTGATGACCGTTGGAGTACCCGTTCGTGACCTTAGTGCTCACGCCGGGCGCAAGCTCAACGTCTCCTTCCACGAGGTTCAGAACCCCGGCCTCTTCAAGCGGCAGAAAGTCTTCGTCGTTGTACAGCTTGCGATTTCGTTCGTCCGGTGAGTTAGCCTCTTCCCATGCGTCTTTTTGGACGACATACGTGGCTTTCGGAAAGGTGGGGATCGATTTGCCGGAACGTTCGAGCTTGGTCGAGCCCCCGGAGGTGTCGAACTGGAGATCGGTCAGTACCACGGTGTCGATGTCTCTCGCGGATACGCCCAGGGCCTTGAGACCCTTTATGAGCTTGTTCCCCTGCAGACCATGTGATTCCTTAAGTCGTTCGAGTCGCTTGGAGCCGGCTCCCGTATTTACCAGAATGTTGCCTGCGGAGTTGCGGATCAGCACGCAGTTCAAGCCGAGACGCACCCTGTTCTTACGGTCAGGCTTGCAATAGATCTCCCATTCCGACTTCGGCACCTGACCGAACATCGAGCCCCCGTCGATCAAGATTGTTCCGTCACTGATAACGTCGACGAACGTTCCCCCGAGTTGCACACGACACCTCCCGCAACGTCCATGTCCAAGGGAAACGAGCACGTGCCCCGCAAACGGCCTTCAACGTCGTGCACTACCCCGAACACGGCATTTGCGGCTATGGTATATCTAAGTTTTAGAAAAGTACAATACTTTATAAGGTGTCTAATTGACCGGTTTGCGGAGCTTCTCAGGTCTAATCAGGGCAGGGGAGGACGAGTGGATTGAGCCGAATTTCGGGCCCACACCGCCATAACCACGTTGCCGCGAAGGTTATCCTCGTGAAGACGAGGAGCGGGAATCCACCTTTTCGGGCGTCACCACCTCTTCAACCGTCCGAGGTAAAGGCAACCGTTCAGGCTTAGTGAAGTAACTATCTTCCCGACTTTTTCTATAACTTGTCCACGGCGGAACGGAAGAGGTCGAGTGTCCGATCGATGTCTCCGTCGGTGTGGGCGGTCGAGACATAGTACTTGGTGTCGCCCTTGAAGACGCCGCGTTCGAGGAGCAGATCGTTTAGCTTCATCATCTTCGACTTGTCGGCCCGCGCGGTGTCGCGGTAATCCGCAATGGGCTTGTCGTCGTCTGTGAAGTAGATGTCGAAGACGGTGTCGTGGCCAATGACTTGCGCGGGGATCTCCGCTTGGTCGAGCGCCTCTTGGAAACCCTCCCGGAGACGCTTGCCGCGCGCGAAGGTCGCCCCATAGATTCCAGGCGTGCGCAGGACTTCCAAAGTCGCAAGTCCCGCAATCGAAGCGACGGGATTGCCGTTTAGAGTACCGACCTGGGGCATCGGGCCCGTCTCGTCGGAGTGTGCCGAGTCGAAGACCTGCATGATCTCACTCTTGCCGGCCACGGCTGAGAGCGGCAGACCGCCTCCCACGATCTTCCCGAGGGAGCAGAGATCGGGAGTCACCCCGTAGTTCTGCTGAGCGCCGCCGTAAGAGAACCGAAACCCGGTCACGATCTCATCGAAAATCAAGGGGATGCCATAGTGATTTGTGATGTCCCGCAGTCCTTCGAGGAAGCCGGGCTGCGGGGAAATGACTCGCTGGAATGCCTCGACAATAACGCCGCCAATCTCTTCGTGATACTTCTCGATGATGGCCGCAGTGATTTCAAGATTGTTGAACGGCGCGATGAGCACCTCATCTTGAATTGAGCGAGGGATGCCGACGGAGTCAGGTTCGGGATGGGGAAAGTCCACGAGCTTTGACGGAGCGAGGCTCATGAGCGCGTACTCGTTCATGCCGTGGTAGCCGCCCTCGAACTTCAAAATTTTATCCCGTCCACGGTAGGCCCGCGCGGCGCGCATGGCCAGCAAGGTCGCCTCGGTTCCCCCACTGGAGAATCGCACTTGCTCGGCAGCCGGAACCGCACGGCAAATCTCCTCCGCCAGGAGAATGGCCTCCTCCGTCAGGCTGAAGAACGTGAAACTCTTGCTCACTCGCTCCCGCAGCGCTTCAACGACCTTCGGGTGCGCGTGGCCGATGAACATCGGGCCGGAGCCGAGAGCATAGTCGATATACTCGTTGCCGCTAACGTCCCATATTTTCGACCCCTCGCCACGTTCGATAACAACGTTCATGTGGATCGTGTTGCCGTTGCTGCCGCCCGGCATGTACTGCGAAACCCTACTCAGAAGGTCGGCCTCCCGTGAACTCTCTATACGCCGCATATCGTATCCTCCTAAAATCGCTGCCTGCTGAAAGAATTATAACAAAGGCAGGGAAGCAGTATTGAGGGGAATGAGGATGCGGGGGACCGTCTTGTTCACATCCTCCTCGACCTCACATCGACTCATTCAGGCCGTCGCCGGAGCGCACATTGCCATCGGACTCGCCTATAATCGTTCCTGTGAACTTTCGGAAACCACCTGAGGAGCGGCAGCATGAATTTTGAAGTAGTCGCCGGAGACATTGGGAAGCGCGATACGGACGCGATCGTCGTCAACCTGTTTGCGGGCATAACCGATCCAGCCGGCGGAACGGGCGCTGTAAACCGAGCGCTCGACGGCGCCATTGTGAAGCTCATCGCCGACGGTGAAATCACCGGCAAGCGCGGTGAAGTGACGATCATCCACACCTTCGGGAAAATTGCTCCCGCGAGGGTAGTCGTCGCAGGGCTTGGCAACTCGGACGACTTGGACGCCGAGGCCGTGCGGTCAATATCGGGGGAAACTGCGCATCGACTCCAGAAGATCGGCGTTTCGAGGTTCTCCACTATAGCGCATGGAGCCGGCATCGGCGGCATGGACCCTGCTCAATCGGCACAGGCCATCGTCGAAGGCGCAATCCTCGGCCTGTACGAATTCGACAGGTTCAAATCGTCGACGAACGGAGCAAAGTCGCTCCAGTCGGTCGAGATCGTCGAGTTCGACACCTCCAAGCTGGCGGCGCTCAGGGTGGGTGTAGACCGGGGGGAGTTGCAGGCCGAAGCGGTGAAGCTATGCCGCAATATGGTCAATGAGCCCGGCAACCGAATGACTCCGTCGCGCATGGCCGAACGCGCGCTCAAAGCCGCCGCCGACTCCGGCCTGGAATTGGAAGTGCTCGACCGGCCCGACCTGGAAGCGCTCGGCATGGGGGCCTTCCTTGGCGTGGCCCAGGGCAGCAAAGAGCCTCCCAAGCTGATTATCATGAAGTACAAGGGAGATCGGGACAACCCCGATAACAGCCTCGCCATTGTCGGCAAGGGCATAACGTTCGACAGTGGCGGGATATCGCTAAAGCCGGCAGAAAGGATGGGCGAAATGAAGGGCGACATGGCGGGGGGAGCCGCGGTTATCTCCGCAATGAAGGTGATCGGGCAGATGGGACCGAAGATCAACGTTACCGGCATCGTCGCGGCGACGGAAAACATGCCCGGCGGAGGAGCCCAGAAACCGGGCGACGTCGTCAAGACTATGAGCGGAAAAACCATCGAGGTGGATAACACCGACGCTGAGGGCAGGCTCGTCCTCGCGGACGCCGTATACTACGCCCACTCCCTCGGGATCCGTCGGATTATCGATATCGCGACCCTCACCGGCGCCATGGTAATCGCCCTCGGATACGAGTGCAGCGGCCTGTTCGGCAACAACCAGGATTTCATCGACCGGGTAAAGCAAGCCGGCGATATTGCCGGTGAACGCCTTTGGCAGCTTCCCACCTATGACGAGTACAGGGAGCAGTACCGCAGCGATGTCGCCGACTTGAAAAACGTCGGAGGTCGCCCCGCCGGTTCCATCACCGGAGCCCTCATCATCGGTGAATTCGTCGGAAACGCCGCATGGGCGCACATCGACATCGCGGGCACCTCATTTTCAAGCAAAACGAGCGGGTATGTCGCTAAAGGCGGCACAGGCGTCATGGTCAGGACGCTCGTCAAACTGGCCGAGACACTCGCCGACGAGTAAGCAGCGCCTCGACTTTTTATGCAACCCAGAGCAGTCTACGTCGCTATATACGGCATTATCCAGCTGTTCAGTTACCCTGTGACCGGGGAGTCGCCTTCCCTCAAAGGGCCGTTCTAGAAAATGTCCCAACTTGCCCCCGGCCCCGTATCGTCGTACGAGGTGACGTTCCTTCGCCGAAGACACGATTGCGGATGTTGTATCCGGTGAACTCTCCATGCGATGTATTATGTGCCCCTTGACCGGCGGGATTGCAGACGGCTTGCGCGTGTGGTACGATGCGCCCAGATCCAGTAGGTAGGCCGGTTATCAGTATGCGACCCACCGGATGGACCTTTATCACCAACCATGGGTTGGTACTGAGCTATATTTACCATAATCCCGACCACACCGCTCGGGAGATATCTAACCATGTCGGCATAACCGAGCGGACGACTCACAAGATCATTTCCGATCTTGAAGAGGCGGGATACATCCAGCGTCACAAGAGCGGAAGACGCAACCTGTACAGCGTCGACCCCGAACTTCCCCTGCGCCACCACACCAAGAAGGACGTAAACGTCGCGGCGCTTCTTGAGGCCCTCACGTCCGAAGACATCGTTGAGACGCTTCCGTAGTCCGGCTACGGCTGCCTCAACCGCACAAACGCCACGACCGCGGCCAAAATCGCCCCCAGCAGCACGAAGGGCGACACGATGCCGAATAGCGCGATGCTCGGCGCATGTCCGACGACCGTACCTATCACGGCGACGACTGCCAATGCTGCGCCTCGCTTCCTTTGCGCGGCGTAACTCGTCCCCTCGGCCAGAACGTAGCCGAATCCGGCTGCTGCGATCAGATACAAGAAAACACCAAAGCTGAGAAGAAAAATCAGCGCGAAGCCCCCGACGATGCCGATAAACAGGCTCGCCCCGACTCCCCGTAAGATGAGCTGTGTCGAAACTTGGTAGGTCGGCAGCTTGGGCGGCTTGCCGCAGTTGGGACACCGTACGCCGACCGGGGCGTGGACCATGCATCGGGGGCATACCGGCGTATCGCAGCGGCCGCACCGCAGGCTCGTCTGCGTGTTTTTGTGTTCCGCGCAATACGTCGCGCCTGATCCCTGCCCGCTCACTGTGCCGCTCCTCCTCCGATACCCCTCCGCGTCCAATCTTCCTGTCGCCGGACGTCGCGATCCCAGAGGATGCGGTAGAGGAAGACTCGCCAGGTGTAGCCGTGCTTCGGGCGCTCCCAGTTTGCCGTTAGGCGCTTTGCCAGCAGCACGATCGACAAACAGGCAAAGAGGATGACAATCGTCACGTCCCGATCCAAAAGCAACGCGATCCCAGGGAGCGCGAGGATCATGACGAACATCCAGAAGGCCATATCCTTCAGCCACAGTGTGCCAACCAGGCCGACGACGACAATCGCGATAAGTACTTCCTGCCACATCAGGAAGGCGAGCATGACGCCAATAACCGTCGATATACCTCGTCCGCCGGTCATCTGAAGGTACGGAGACCAGTTGTGCCCCAAAACGACGGCCAGCCCGACGGCGGCCTGAACCGTCAGACTCTGATCCAGGAACCGCGCCGCCACGATTGGCACAGTCGCCTTGACGATCAGGTCGAAAAGCCCCACGGGGATGCCGATCCATCGCCCTGCGTGCTCGCTTAAGTTGGATGCTCCCACATTGCCCGAACCGGTAGTGCGAATATCGACACCCTTAAGCCGACGGGCCACTAGATATGACGTAGGGATCGCCCCCAGCAGATAGGCTCCGACGATAAATGCGGCTGCGGTGATCGTCATCGAATCTTTGCCATAACCCTCGTCGCCCGCAGGCGTTCGACCGTGCTCATGGGCGGGCCCGCCTCCCCGGGCATAACCTCTCCAACCTTCCCGGATGCGTGGTAATCGCTTCCTCCACACGGGATGAGATCGAACTCCGCCGCGATGTCGGCCAGCATCTGTATTTCGGCTTCGGAGAACTCGCCGTAGTGAACCTCTAGGCCCACCATCCCCGCATCCTTGAGACTTGCAACGATGTTCTTGATCTCTTGGATATTGCCGTCTGCGTAGTACAGCGGATGCGCCATGACGGGCACAGCGCCGTTGTCCAGCAGGACGCGGACCCCTTCCGCCGGTTTCAGTCGAATGCGTTTCACGTAAGCCGGTCCCGTGCGTCCAAGATACCGATCGAACGCTTCCGACCAGTCCGAAACGTACTCACGCTCAATCATGGCCTGAGCGATGTGTGGCCGGCCGACTGCGGCTCCGTTTGCGATGCGTTCGATTTCTTCCCACGTGATCTCCATGCCTAGAGCGACGAGCCGTTCGACCATTTTCTTACCGCGGTCTTCGCGTCCGGCGCGGAACTCTCGCAGCATGTCCTGAAATCCGGCGTCCTCCATATCGATGAAGTAGCCCAGCATGTGAATCTCGTTGTCCGGCGCTTCGGTGCTCAGTTCGATAGCGGGGATGACCTCGATGCCATGTTCCACCGCCGCGGCTTGAGCCTCGGCCACGCCCTCGGTGGAGTCGTGGTCGCTGACAGCGATGACCTTCAGACCGTTTCGCGCGCACAGGGCGACTAGATCAGTCGGGCTCAGCGCGCCGTCGGAATGGGTTGTATGTAAATGCAGGTCTACCTGATGCAATTCGGAGTCTCTTCGGTGGTTGCCACGTGTCCACGGCAGTCAATCGAGGCCGCTCGCGGTGAGTGCGATGTACGATGAACGGCGCTGCGACCTTCCGGAAGCCTCATGGTAAGCCGAGCCTAATTCTATAAATTCATTGTATCCGTTCAGAGGGAATGGCGGAAACCAAGACCGCCCCCGGCACGAGACGCCGGAGGCGGTGGGTTGTTCATCGGTTCGATTATAGGACCCTATCGCGCGTACTCTACGGCTCGGTTCTCGCGAATTACCGTCACCTTGATCTGCCCGGGGTAAGTCAGCTCTTGTTCGATCTTCTTGACCACGTTGCGCGCCATGGTATTGGCGGCAAGGTCGTCGATGTCCTCCGGCTTGACCAAGATGCGAATTTCGCGTCCGGCCTGGATGGCATAGCATTTGTCCACGCCTTCAAATGCCATTCCGACTTGTTCGAGAGCCTGCAGGCGCTTGAGGTAATGTTCAACTGTGTCGCGTCGCGCTCCCGGTCGGGCCGCGCTGATAGCGTCGGCGGCGGCGACGAGGAACGACTCAGGGCTGGAGTGGTCGTCGTCGTGGTGTTCGGCAATAGCCGTTACCACCGTCTGGGGGACTTTGTTCTTCGTGGCGACCTCGGCGCCGATCTCGGCGTGTGGTCCCTCGATCTCGTGGGTCAAGGCTTTTCCGATGTCGTGGAGGAGTCCGCCCATCTTCGCGACTCGAACGTTGGCGCCGATTTCCGCGGCCATGGCCGCGGCAAGGTGGGCGACTTCCACACTGTGCTGAAGCACGTTCTCGCCGTAGCTGAAGCGGTACTGCAATCGGCCGAGCAGTTGTATGATCTCCTTGTTGAGACCACGCACGCCCACGTCTCGAACGGTGCTCTCACCCTTCTTGCGGATCGCATCCTGCAATTCTTTTTCCGTCTTCGCGACCATGTCTTCAACCCGCGCAGGATGGATCCTGCCGTCGGTCACGAGCTTGGTCAGGGCCAGCCTCGCGACTTCTCGTCGGATCGGATCGAAGCACGATATGGTCACCGCTTCCGGAGTATCGTCGATAATCAAGTCGACTCCGGTCGCTTTTTCTATTGCTCGAATGTTCCGCCCTTCGCGGCCAATGAGACGTCCTTTCATCTCATCGTTTGGCAGTGGTACTGAAATAACTGTGGCTTCGGAGACCACATCCGACGCGAGGCGCTGGATCGCTTCGCTGATGATCTCCCTTGCGGTTTCGTCGGCTCGGGCCCGCGCTTCATCTTCCATGTCGCGGTACTGCAAAGCCAGCTCGTGCTCAATCTCCTCCTCGGCTCGACGCATCAATTCGGACTGAGCGTCTTCTGCGCTGAGGTTGGAAATCTCCTCAAGCCGCTGCATCTGCCTCAGCTTGACGTCCTCTAATTCCTTTTCTATTTCCGAGGCGCGATCCTCTTTTGCCGCAATGCTGCGCTCGCGACGTTCGAGGTTGCCGGCGCGTTTATCGAGGTTCTCTTCGCGGTTCGAGAGCCGACTCTCGACTCGCTGTGCCTCTTTCCTCCGCTCCCGAAGCTCCTCATCGGCTTCCCGAACTCTTGACTCACCGCTAATAACGGTGCGTTTGGCTTCCTCACGGGCCTCTTGGATCAAACGCCGCTCCTCTGAGCGGGCGTCTTCGACCACTTTCGAGGCCTCGTTCTTCGCTGTTTCCATGCGATTGCCGGAAACGTTATTCCAGACGAAAAAAAAACCCAGCGCACCTAAACCAACGCCAAACAGACCGGACAGGACGGCGAGCAGGCCAACAATTGGCGCTTCCATGCGCTCACCTCCATGCCAGTATTGCCGCCCGGCACAGCCGGACAGCATGGTTCAATAGTACGTCCGAAGGGGGCTGCTGTCAAGCCGTCTGCCGGCATGACGTGGCCGTGAACGGCTTCACGAAGCCGTTCACGGAAAACGAGCTAACCATGAGTTCCACACCCTTACGCCGGAGTAGAAGGACGCCATCACGAAAAATAAGCCCCCTCGCTCTACTTGGGAGGGGGCTTATCCCAAAGAAATCTCTCACGCAACTCCTATTGCCCGGTTCCACCCATAAGTCTAATGCGGGGGTCGACCACCACCAGCATCAGATCGGAAATGAGCACGCCGACGACAGTCAGCGTGGACAGTAGCAGGAAGATGCTTCCGGCGAGGTACATGTCCTGTTGTTCAAGCGATCGAAGCATCAAAGGCCCTAGCGTTGGCAGGCTGAGAACGATCGACACGATGACCGAGCCTCCCAGAAGGCCGGGCAACATACTCCCGAAGCCGCTGATCAGAGGGTTGATCGCTATCCTCAGTGGATACTTCACTACAAGCTTCCAAGCCACAACTCCTTTAGCTCTCGCGGTTACGACGTATGGCTTGTTGAGCTCGTCAAGCAGATTGTTGCGAAGTATACGGATCTGTCCCGCTGTGCCCGCCGTCCCGAGCACCACGCCCGGCACGATAAGGTGCTGGAGCATGTCGATCACCTTGCCGACGCTCCACGGTGCGTTAATGTACTGACCGGAGAAAAGTCCACCCACGCTCCATCCGAAGTAGGCGAAGAAAATGTACATTAGCACGAGACCCAATAAGAAATTGGGCACAGCTAACCCCGAGAATCCCAAGAACGTGAATGCATAATCACCGAATGTGTGGTGCCTTACCGCCGAATAGATACCCACGGGTAAGGAAAACACCCATATCAAGACGGCAGTGAATGCCGCCAAGGCAATGGTGAACATTAGCCTGTCCGCGAGCAGTTCTTTAATAGTGCGGCCCCGAGCGAACGAACGCCCAAAGTCCAGCCTGAAGATGATCCGTGAAACCCAATACCAGTACTGCACGAGCATGGGACGGTCCAAGCCGTGGTAATCGCGGATGGCGTCAGCCTCTTGCTGGCTGATCTCGTCGCCCTCCAGTCGAAGCTGCTCAATGTACCGGTCAACAAAGTCGCCCTCGGGCAACTGGATAATGACGAATGTCAGAAACGAAATGACCGCGAGCGTGAATCCGCCGAGAATAGTCCGCATAACGACGAACGGCAACATCCCCATTCCCATAGTTACGATGACCTCCCGGTTGAGCTGATCTCGGCGCTCGCTATGGACGGACCCGCGCACACGAACCCAACACTTTGCGCAACATTACCACACATCTTTGAAGTAAAGCAACCCTGCCGCAACGTCCCCCAATTCCCTGAATCTCATTCCTTGTCGTCCTGCCCAGCCATGATCCTCGTTGGGCATTAACTCCGATACGGGGCGAGAGTCCGTCGTCAGAGCCGGCAGACACTTTCCGATGCGGCATGAGGGTATTCACAACCATTACTCTCAACTCTGATCGCGTACATTTGCTGTGCTAGAATAACGGGCGTAAAACTCCTGGTCGTTGCGACCTAGCGGCCACTCTTGAGGTAGATGTCATGGCAATCGCAGTCGAAGGCAAGATCGAGAGCAAGTTCAAAGTTGTTGGGACTCGGCCGGTTCGTCACGACGGCACGGACAAAGTCACCGGAAGAGCCGTCTACGGCGCGGACATCCAACTGCCTCGACTGCTGCACGGGAAGATTTTGCGCAGCCCGCACGCCCACGCGCGGATCAAATCCATCGACACACGGCGCGCCTCCGCTCATCCGGGCGTGATGGCGGTCGTGACCCACGCGGACCTGCCATGGACCGACGATCGCCTCATGGAAGTTGGCGAAGATCTCGTGATGAGCCTCCGCTACCTCTCCACCGCGGTACTAGCCGACGACAAGGCGCTTCACAGGGGACATCCCGTCGCGGCGGTGGCGGCATCCAGTCCCCACGCCGCTGAAGAGGCCCTCGACCTCATCAGGATTGAATACGAACCGCTTCCCGCCGTTACGAACGTCGAGGATGCCATGGCGCCAGGCGCCCCCGTACTGCACGAGAACATCACCGCCCCGGAGGGTCTCGGCTTCGAGACCGAGGTCGGCAGCAATGTAGCCGGCCACGCCCAGCAAGTTTTGGGCGATGTCGACGCGGCTTTCGCGGACGCGGATGTTGTCGTCGAGCGAGAGTTCCGAACGAAGATGGTGCATCAGGGGTACATTGAGCCCCAAACCTGCACGGTCCTCTGGGGGCAGGACGACAGATTGACCATCTGGAACAGCAGCCAGGGCCAGTTTGGAATGCGCGATCAGATATGCCGTGTCCTTGATGTGCCGGTCTCTGAGGTCAGGGTAATTCCCCTCGAGATCGGCGGAGGGTTCGGGGGCAAGCTGCGCGCGTATCTTGAGCCTGTGGCCGCCCTCCTCTCGAAGAAGTCCGGCCATCCGGTCAAGATCACCATGTCGCGGGCCGATGTTCTGGAAGCGACGGGTCCGACATCGGGCAGCTACACCAAGATCAAGGTGGGAGCGACGAAAGACGGCAAGCTTATCGCTGGGAAGGCGCACATCGCGTTCGAGTCGGGAGCCTACCCCGGTTCATCCCACAACGGCGCCGCTACCTCCATGTTCTCCCCATACGAAATCGACAACGTGCATATCGACAGTTACGACATCGTCGACAACATGCCAAGCACTGCGGCCTACCGCGCGCCCGGTGCGCCGATAGGCGCATTCGCCGGCGAGTCCGTCATCGACGAAATCGCCGAAAAACTTGGGATCGACCCCGTTGAGCTGCGATTGAAGAACGCTGCTCGAGAAGGCACTCGCATGGCGAACGGCGTAATGCACCCCTGTATAGGCGCGGTTGAGATGATGGAGGCGGTACAGAGCCACCCGCACTACAACGCTCCCCTCACCGATGAGCACACCGGCCGCGGTGTCGCATTCGGCTCTTGGGGCAACGGCGCGGGGCCGGCCTGTGCCATCGCCAACCTCCAAACCAACGGGAAATTCAGCCTCATTGAGGGTTCCGTAGACATCGGGGGAACTCGCACGGCCGTCTCCCAGCAGTTCGCGGAAGTGCTGGGCATCCCCGTCGAGGACATCATGCCGCAAATTGGAGACACCGACTCAATCGGCTACACTTCAAACACCGGTGGGAGCAGCGTCGCCTTCAAGTCGGGCTATGCGGCGTACGAAGCCGCGCTCGACGTCAAGCGCCAACTCGTTGAGCGAGCCGCTCGCCTCTGGGAGACCGACCCCGAAAACGTCCGATACGACGATGGGCTTCTTATTCACGTCTCCGACCCCGAACTTAGCATGTCATACAAGGAAATCGGCGAAACTGCGAACGCCACCGGCGGGCCAATTGTGGGACGCGCGAACGTCACTTCCACCGGCGCAGCCCGCGCATACGCGGCCATGATTGTGGACGTTCGCGTGGATCCCGACACCGGCAAGACCGATATCCTTCGCTGCACCGCCTTCCAAGACGCAGGCATCGCCATTCATCCGAGCTATGTAGAGGGCCAAATTCAAGGCGGAGCCGCCCAAGGAATTGGATGGGCGCTCAACGAAGAATACCATATGGCCGAAAACGGACGCATGAACAATACGTCCCTCCTCGATTACAGGATGCCAACCTCCCTCGACCTGCCCATGATTGAGGCTGTCATCGTCGAAGTGCCAAACCCCGGCCACCCGTTCGGAGTGCGTGGCGTCGGCGAGGCGGGCATCGTTCCCCCGCTCGCCGCCATGGCCAACGCAGTATATCGCGCGACCGGCGTCCGAATGACCGATCTGCCGATGAGTCCCCCCTCCGTCGCGGCAATGCTCAACCGGAACGGGGAATGAGCGCTTTGCACAGCCCTCAACTGCTTGACTACTCCACGCCTCTCTATATATTCTTTAGGTAAGACATCCCTCGACGGCATGGACGGCAACGCCATTCTCGCATCACGTCTCCCGTCGAGTCTCAAAGCAGTCGCGTACTCCACTCCATACGACTTTTCATTCCTCAGTCAACTTGCCAGCCGCCTTATTCTCATTGCCGTATATGTCCCTGTCACAACCACGCAAAGCTACGAGACCTTTGACTAACGCCTCTTGGCAGCCTGATACGGGACGCTTTCCGTCTTTCCTCTGTATGAACTCCCTTATGGAACATTCCCACGCCGCGGTTGTCGGTCATTCCCGCGAAAATGTGAATCTCCTAGGCTCACCCCGTAATCATGTGTCTGATTGTCAGCGCATTCCTAACCCTCACGCCCGATTTGCGTTTACACAACAGGGCTATAGCCCTCCCGTGACATTGGCATAACGAGGCCCTGCACCGGAGACACCCGACTATGACCAAGAAGACAAGCGAACCCACTCAAGCGCAAGACAACGGAGGCGGATCGAAAAGTCTCGCCATGGAAATCATGGGCGTGACCAAGCAGTTCGGCTCCAACGTCGCGGTGAACAACGTGAGCTTCGACGTAAAGCGCGGCGAAGTTCTCGGATTCCTCGGCCCGAACGGTTCGGGCAAGAGCACCACCATGCGCCTGATTACTTCGTTCTATACTCCCGACTCGGGCCGCATACTTATTGAGGGGCTCGACAATCAGCAGCACGACAAAGAGACTCGGGCGATGATCGGCTATCTGCCCGAGAACAACCCGCTGTACGGCGACCTGTTGGTAAAGGAGTATTTGAACTACGTTGCCGACCTGCGGGGCCTGACAGGCGCGGAACGCCGAGAGAACATCGCCATGGCCGTCGATGAGACCGGCATTCAGGAAGTCTTTTACAAGCCCGTCAGCACCTGTTCAAAAGGCTATCGCCAACGAACGGGACTAGCCGGAGCCATCCTCCACCAGCCCAACATCCTCATCATGGACGAACCTACCGAGGGACTCGACCCGAACCAGAGGGTGCCCATCCGCGAGCTTATCCGCAAGATGGGAGAAGAACGGACGGTCATGCTCAGCACGCACGTCCTCCCCGAAGTCGAGGAAGTCTGTGACCGCCTGATCATCATCCGTCGCGGCAACATCGTCGCAAAGGGCACTCCCGACGAGTTGCGGACACAGGCTTTGAGCCAGAGCTACATCGTTTTGGAAGTCGAGGGTGAGGGTGTAGACAAGGCGCTGGACGAAATGGACTTCATCGAGTCATACACGGCCGATCCGGCGGTCAATGGACGCAAAAGGTACACCATTTCGGTGGGCACGGACATCGACATCCGCCCCGAACTGTTCAAGCTCGTCAAGAACAATGACTGGATGCTGTGGGAACTCCATCGCGAGGCCCTCAGCCTCGGCGAGCTGTTCCGTACACTCACCGACGAAAGTATGGATACGGTCGTTGAAGAAGACGACGACCAAGCCGACGCAAATGCCAATGAGTGACGAAATACTGAGGAGCTAATCTTCGTGGGGTCGATCTTTGCAGTAGTCAAGAAGGACCTGAAGGGGTACTTCGACCAGCCGACCGGGTATATTCTCCTGGTCATCTTCGCTGCTTTGCTAGCCGGTCTCGGCTTCCGGCAGTTGTTCATCGCGCCGGAAGCGTCCATGCGCGCCATCATCAGCCTCTGGCTGCCTATTCTGCTCACTCTCTTCGTGCCCGCAGCCACCATGCGCCTCGTATCCGAAGAACAGCGTGACGGCACCCTGGAAACTCTCCTCACTCAGCCGCTGCGGACCTGGAACGTCATAGCCGCCAAGTTCATAGCCGGCTTTACGTTTGTAAGCGTCGGCATCATCGCCTCTATCGGCATACCCATCGCCCTCGAATCTGCCGGAGACATGGACTTCGGCGCGGTGGTCGCCCAATATTTCGGCACTTTCCTCATGGTAGCCTCATATGTCGCCATTGGGCTCTTCGCTTCAAGCCTCACTCGCAACCAGATGGTGGCGCTCATCACCGGTCTGGCGATCATTGGCCTTCTCACTCTCGCCGGGCTGCCAATCGTCACACTGGCCCTTCCCTCCAGGCTCGCCGTTCTCATCCAGGATCTCAGCCCGTTGACTCACTACGCCTCCATATCGCGAGGCGTCCTGGACCTCCGAGACCTGCTGTATTTCGTCGCGCTGATAATGACCTTCTTGTCCGCGACCTATCTCATGATTCGCGGCAAAACGGTCAGTCACCGTTCCCCAAGGTACCGCAACCTCCAATTCGGCGTTGCCGCGCTTGTGCTCATAAGCCTCCTCGTCGGCTGGTTCGGGAGTTTCATTGGCGGCAGGATCGATCTGACCGAACAGAGGCTGTACACACTCGATCCGGCTACTCGCGACATCGTTGAGAACCTCGATGACATCGTGACCATCAAGCTCTTCACATCCCAGGATCCGCCGGTGCAAATATCCCTGGTCACGCGGGACGTCACCGACTTCGTAGACGATCTCGCCGCTGCTTCCAACGGACGCATCAAACTTCAGAAAATCCAGGCGGACGCCAGCGATGAGGCCGCCGAAGAGGCCGACCGCAGCTTCGTCCGCCCCGTTCAGTTCAATATCGAGAGTCAAGGAGAGCTGCAAATCAAGTTGGGCTACCTTGGTATGGGTATGACCTACGCCAACAGCCAGGAAGTCATCGGCTTCATCGACTCTCTCGACCAACTCGAGCAGCGAGTCGCGGGCAATATCCACCGCATGACTTTGAAAGAGCCGAAGACCATCGGAATGCTCTACGGCCACGGGGAAAAACGAAGGGACGCGGACCTCCAGTCGTGGCGCAACCAGTTGGAGCGTCAATACTACGTCGAGGAGTTCGACTATGTTCAGGAGGGCGTCCTCGACGCTTCCGGACGCGGGTTCGATATCCTCGTGATACCGGGTCCCCAGAAGGAAATCTTCCCCGACCTCTTCAACGAAATCGATCAGTACCTCTCCGAGGGCGGGAAGGTCCTCATCCTCATGGACCCGATCCTCATCGACCAGCAGCGAATGCGTGGATCGGCGAACAACCCTGGCATGGCCAACTGGCTGAGTGACTACGGGATCGACATAGGCACCGACATTGTGATGGACTTCCAAGCGCATGAAACCCTGGGTTTCGGAACCGCCTATGGCGTGGTCAATCTCCCGTATCCGTACTGGGTGCAGGTGCCAACCAGCGAGAGCGCCATTTCCGGTGGGTCGGCCGGTGCGGTCTTCCCTTGGGCAAGCTCCATCGAGATTACCAATCGCCCTTCCGATGACGTCCAAGACATTGAGATCACCCCGTTGCTGACAACCTACGATACTGCCGGCCTCGACCTCGATTTCGATGACTTGTCCCCAAGGTCCCCCAGAATAGAAGAGCTAAGCCGGACGGAGTTGAAGGAACGCCACCTCGCCGTCTCTATCACCGGACGACGCTGTCCTCCCCTCAGAGCCCTGTGCGAAATCGACCCGGAAAACGTCTTCCGCATGATCGTAGCCACCGACTCCGAGTTCATCAGCGAGCAGATGGCCGGCGGCGCCCAGCCGCGATACCCGGAGCACATCTTCCTCGGACTAAACTGGGTGGACTGGCTTGCGCAAGAAGACGCGCTTACCCAAATTCGAGGCAAGGGCGAACGATTCCGGCCTCTCGTGTTCTCCTCCGACCTTCACAAGAATATCGTCCAATACGGAAACATCATCGGTGTTCCGGCGTTGATCATCCTCATCGGTCTGATCCGCTTCTTCCTGCGAAGGAACACAACGAGAAAGGTGTACACGAGTGGGAGGTAAGCAGGTAGGGTTCGTCTTCGCCGCCCTGGTAATCCTGGGCATCGCAGCTCTGGTCTTCCGATTTATTTCCGCCGAGCCCGACGAGATTCTCCTAACG
The DNA here is from genome assembly GCA_965232435.1 of Dehalococcoidia bacterium. GTDB lineage: Bacteria > Chloroflexota > Dehalococcoidia > Lucifugimonadales > VXLM01 > VXLM01. The sequence goes on along the minus strand of CBDDPU010000004.1, from coordinate 2,946,558 downwards.
GGCATTTCGCCTATTAGCGAGGAAACCCTCGATAAGGTCGTCATCCGCAACAACGAATTCGAAACGATTATCGAAAAAATTGACGGCGACTGGCACGTCGGGCCGTACCCCGTCCAGCGTCGCCGGTTCGAGGACATGTGGGCCACGACCGGAATGTTCGGCGAGGCCGAACTCATCGCCACAAACCCCGAAAACCACCCGCTCATGGGCGTTTCTCCCGAAAACGGCACCCTCGTCGAGTTCTGGAACGAGGGCGGTTTGGTCGAAGAGTTCTTCGTCGGCGACCAGCAATTTGCCCCCATAGGCGAGAGACTCATCACCCCCTGGCAAAACTACGTCCGCCTCTGCTACCTTCGCGACCCCGAACAAGACGACGTATACGGCATATTCTGCGACTTTCCCGATCGTTTCCTACCCGATCCCAAGTTCTGGAAACACCCTCTCATCACCGAGATACCGAGGGACGAAGTCGAGTCGATCAGCTTCAGGTACCCCGAGGAAGAGTTCACCATAAGCATCGAAAACTCCGTCTGGGTCCTCAGACAGGAGGGCGCGGAAGTGGGACAGGCCGACCCCGAAGTCATGCTCGAACTCCTGCAGGCGGTCGAATATCTTGTCACGAGCGACTTCCCGACCGACGATGAGATGACTCGGTTGAACTTCGATATCGCCGATATCACCATCTTCATTCAGGTAAGGACGGGCGCGATTTCCCGCTCGGCGCGACTCCTTCTAATTCAACGGGACGAGGGAGGCTACTTCATTAAGCGCCAGGGACAGGACTACGCCTACATCTTGGATGATACCGCCACACCGTACGTCCTCAAGCGTATCGCAGACCTCATCCCACCACCACCTCAAACCAACTCTGAAGCCTCCACATCCACCCCGTGATCCTTATGGAAAGGGGCACAGGCGCGGATATGAAGACCGCAGCAATCCTCCCGGCGCTGGTCGCTGGCATTTTTATCGCCCTGGCCCTCGCCTGTGGCGATCAGCCCGACCCTACGCCGACACCGTGGCCCACGCCTGACAACTCCACGGTGTCCCGCATCGCGTTCGCGACGAACCGCGACGGCAACTGGGAAATCTACCTCATGAACGCGGACGGCTCGAACCCCCACAACCTCACGAACAACCCCGCCACCGACAGCCACCCCACCTGGTCGCCGGACGGAAGCAAGATCGCGTTCCAATCCGAGCGCGATGGCAATCTGGAAATCTACGTGATGAACTCCGACGGGTCGGAACAGACGCGATTGACGAACGACCGGGGCGTTGATCACTCCCCCGCGTGGTCGCCCGACGGCGCCAAGATCGCCTTCGTCTCCGACCGGCGCGGCAGACACAGCATTTGGACGATGAACGCCGAGGACGGTTCCGAACTGGAAGATATGACTGGCAGTTTCACGAACTCACGCTGGCCCACGTGGGATCCCAGAGGCCGAACGATCGCATACGAAACCGGCCACGATATCCGAATCATGAGAACCGATGACATCCAGTTGAACGAAAAAATCGTCGATAAAACCAACTTCTTCGACGGTTTCTTTGTGGGCTGGCTAGACTGGTCGCCGGATGGCCAGACCCTCGCGATGATTTCCAACCACCAAGAACGGACCCAGTTCACCCGACTCCTGTACACGTCGCAGCTTGACGGTTTCCGTTTCCGTCGGCTCTTCGTCCAACCGAGCGGCCTGCGCTACGAACGCCCCAGTTGGGCCCCCGACAGCAGCATGATCGTCTATTCCGTCGAGGATGCCGACGGCGGCGATCTGGACATTCAAGTCGTCGATTTCTCCAACCCGAACGACGTCTGGCAACTGACCAACGACTCGGACAACCCGGCGGACGACACCCTCCCCGACTGGGAACCCCGCGGCTACGTCCCCGATTATTGGGCGTTTCAGTAGCTCCCGCCTATTCCGCGTAGCCCTTACTCCACTTCTCGTGGGGAGAGAACCCTACGAATTACCCTCACCCTAGCCCTCTCCCCCGACGTGAGAGGGGATTTAGCCGGTCTCTTCTCTCCCGATGAGTACGAATTAGCCTCGCTATAAGTTCTTCCCGCGATGGGAAGGGGAATCCACAGCGGGAGGGGCCTTCACCTGATCAACCCCTGACGAGTTGCAGCATAATCCTCGGAATTGACTTAAATGAACATATATTCTAGGGCAATCCCCGTTCGGGCCACGAAACCGCCCGTCCGAAAGAAGCCTGTCAGGAAGTGTCAGGAAATGTCAGGGTAAAAGAGCCCCCCACCTGTCAGGTCCTATTCTACCGCGTCGGTAAATTAGGGAGGATGCTTTTAGCAGGGATGGCGGAGAAGCTTTCAAGAATGCCAACATAGACACAACATTACGTGGTTTTCTTAAGACCTCTGAACAGTCGCCTTCAGTGCGCCTGGTCGTAATGCTCGCGCAGTAAGTCCCTGCCAAAATCCCCTTCGATATCGCGCCAGACTGAGTGAATGTGATTCGCCATATTCTGCGTGTTGTCGTACTCGATCAAGAAAGTCGGCCCATGCACGCGATAGTAGTGCCCCTGTCCCGGATGATGTTCACCCGCCCATCCGAAACGTACCGACGACAGCCCGGCTGAATGTATCCTGCTCATTTGCTCCCTTGCAACGCTCGGCTGCTTGCGCCCCACATACACCTCGATGAGCCGAATGAGTCCCTCCAGCTGATCGCCCGTCATCATGCTTGCCGGGAGCCCCACCGGTTCGCCCAATTCGACTCGCCGACTCGCCCGCGTGATCAGATCGGGCGGCGCCGTCGGATAGATCGTGCACCGCTCCGTCTGTTCCGCATCCAGCGAATACAAAAGACTCCTCGCCACGTCCTCCTCTTCCTTCAGAATTCGCAGCCCCTTGTGAGTTCCATGCCTCACCTCAGCCGGATTCGCCCCGAAGAAGGACGGTGTGACCGATATCCTCTCGCCTCCGATAACCGTCATGTTCAAGGACAAATGGTGACCGTCCACCTGCCATCCCCATGCTTCGACTCCCCCGGGCGTCCCGAAGATGCTGAAGTAGTACAGCCCCTCAAGCCGGTCGAACCGCAGCATCCCCGCGCTTGCCTCCAATTCCCCCAGTATCGTCTCGTGCCGAATGATCGAGTGGGCCTTCCTCACTCCCTCCGCGCTGAGACTGACGGCCACCAGCGACTCCGCCGCCTTCAGTTGGCCCGGGGTCATCTCACCGCGAGAAAGACCGGCCCTCGAACGCGGCACATAATGCCAGTTCTCCCGTTCGTCGTTGTCGAACGGGAAGGTCGCCCGCGCCCTGTGCTCGGAGCCTTCAAGGCTGCGCAAGAACCCTGTCGCGGCATTGGTAATCCGCTCTATATCTGCGCCTATGTCTGACATCGTAGTTGTTGGGGAAAATAGACCGGTTTCCGCATCGCCGACATCATAGCACCGCCCTCACCGCTCGTATACAACTCGCGTTGACGACCTTTGAGTCGTTGGATACAATCGCTCCATTCCACACGAAGCACTCATTTGGAGGTACGGCAATGGCGATCAGAGTGGCAGGCTCGACATTCGCGTTCGGCAAGATGGACTTGGAGGAGTCGTGCAAGATAATGCAGGAAATGGGCTTCGACGTCGTCGACGTTGGCGCCTGCGGCATGAGCACCTTTACCGACTACGTTCCCCAATGGTTCATCACCGACCTCGACGACACACAGGGAGAGGCCGATCACATCCGCCGCACTACCGAAAAGTACGGTCTTGAAGTCGCCGAACTCTTCTGCTGCGACTTCGGCGTGAACATTAACGATCCCGATCCCAAGAAGCGGGAATGGAGCCAGCAGACCTACGAGAAAGTCGCCAAGATTGCCGCCGCGGCCGGGTGCAACAGCATCATGATGCTCCCCGGCATGATCGCCGAGGACCAGGGCCAAACATTCGATGAAGCGTTTGAGACCTCCATCAACGAATACAAGCGCATGGTCGATGTGGCCGAGAGTCTCGGCATCCACTGCAACATCGAGCCGTGCATCTTCTCCGTCGCATGGCAGCCGGAGAACGCCATCAAGCTCTGTGAAGCCGTCCCAGGACTAGCGCTCACCGTCGACTACGCCCACCAAACGCAGCTCAGCCTCAAGGCCGACGACATTGAGCCGCTCCACGCCTACGCCCGACACTTCCAGGCCAAACAGTCCGCCCCTGACTCCTTCCAGGCCAAGCCCGACGAGGGCTGGGTCGACTTCGGTCGCATGGTCCAAAAGATGCACGACGACGGCTTCGACGGGTTCATCTCCGTCGAGTTCGTCTCCGCCCCGGAAGTCATAGAAGCCGGCTGGGACATCCGCAAAGAATCCGCCCGCCTCAAGGAGATACTCGACGAAGCCGTGGCGTCCGCGCAGGGGTAGTGGAGTCGGCGCTCAGCGTCCTAAAGCCCAGCATCGTGTTAGAATCGACATAGGGAGGCGGTATGCAAGCTCAGCGGTCAGAAATGACGTTGCTGCAAAGACCTGAGCAGGCCTCCCTGTTCAAACGTCCAGTAGGGGATCCCCTTCTCGCCTGTGAGGATAATCTGTCATTCATGGAGCGGCTCCCTGATGGGCAGATTAAGCTAATCGTCACTTCACCTCCCTACAACTTGGGCAAGGCCTACGAGGCCAAGACCTCACTTGAAGCCTACCTTGAGTCGCAGGAGCGGGTTATTAGCGAGTGCGTCCGAGTTCTCCATCCGCAAGGTTCGTTATGCTGGCAGGTTGGGAACTATGTGGACTATGGTGAGATCGTTCCCTTAGACGCGGTACTCTACCCCATATTCCGCGCTCAGGGACTCAAGCTGCGCAACCGCATCGTATGGCACTTCGGGCACGGCCTCCACTCTTCAAGGCGGCTTTCCGGACGGTACGAGACGATCAATTGGTGGACCAAGGGAGACGATTACACCTGGAATCTTGACCCCATCCGCGTTCCCTCCAAGTATCCAGGCAAGCGCCACTTCAAGGGGCCGAATATCGGCAAGCTCTCCGGGAACCCGAAGGGCAAGAACCCCAGCGACGTATGGTCGTTCCCGAACGTCAAGAACAACCACCCTGAAAAGACCATCCATCCCTGCCAGTTCCCCGTAGAGTTAGTGGAACGTCTCGTCCTCTCGATGACCGACCCGAACGATGCCGTGTTCGACCCATACATGGGAGTCGGCTCGTCCGCCATCGCTGCGCTCATGCACGGTCGCATGGCCTACGGCTGCGACATCGTACAGGAATACGTGGACATCGCCCGCGAGCGGGTGAGGCAGCTGCGCGCGGGCGAACTCCGCACCCGCCCCATGGGGAAACCCGTCTACGACCCATCCCTGCCCAACGGCGGGCACTGATGCAAATTAAGGCTCACTACTCACACCTCAATGGTGAAGAGTACTTGCTTGTTCATCGCAAGCAGCTTTGGGATGAAGTGCAGAGCGTGATCAAGGGGGTCGACGCCCTTGCCTGCCGCACCAAGGTGTCGAAAGAAAAGACTATGCGAGGGAAGACCCTGTACTCTCCCACCGACATGAATCAAGCGTTCAAGGACGGACTTCAGTCACGTGGATGGAGGGAGCGACGGAGCACATTTTGGGTCACGGCCGACGATAAGCTAATGCGTGGGATCTACGCTCTGCCTGAGAACGAGCAGAAACATGCAATCGAGAACGCAGGCCACACACCGATCATGTCCTATAACCAGACCGACTTTGTGAAGGACCGGGTTGCGGTGGAAGTCCAGTTCGGAAAGTACGCCTTTGTCGCTCACGATCTGTTCGTGAAACACCTCAGCTTCTATGTCTCAGACATCATTGACGTAGGGATCGAAATTCTCCCAATGAAGGAATTGGAACGGGAAATGTCATCCGGCGTCCCGTACTATGAACGCGATTTACTGAATGTCCTTCGGCAGGGGCGGGGCGTTCCGGCAGTGCCGCTAGTGCTAATTGGAGTCGCGCCGTGACCTTCGTTTGAGTCACGTATATAATGCCGGAAAGACGAACATTAAGCATCCACCACCCAAAAGGAGTAACCATGAACGTAGAGATTCGAGACGAACGCTTCCGCGATGTCGTTGGCGACGACGCGCCGGTGGAGGAGCTTGCCACCGGCTTCGACTTCACCGAAGGAGCGATGTGGAACCACGCCGAAGGCCACCTCATATTTAGCGACATGCCCGGCAACATCATGCGAAAGTGGACGAAGGAGCGCGGCATCGAAGTCTTCCGGCAGCCGAGCAATATGGCAAACGGCAACTACTACGACCTTCAGGGACGCCTCATCACCTGCGAGCACGCCACCAGCCGCGTCACTCGGACCGAGCCCGATGGCTCGATCACCGTTCTCGCCACTCATTACGACGGCAAGGAACTGAACAGTCCCAACGACATCATCGTCAAGAGCGACGGTTCGATCTACTTCACCGACCCCAGCTTCGGACGCATGGAGTATTATGGCGTGGAGCGCGAGCAGGAGCTGGACTGGCGCGGAGTGTATCGCCTCTCCCCCGGCAGTGGCGAACTCACCCTCCTCGTTCACGACTTCGACCAGCCGAACGGCCTCACCTTCTCCCTCGACGAGAGCCTGCTCTTCATCAACGACACCATGCGCGCCCACATTCGCGTCTTCGACGTGAATGACGACGGGACGATCTCCAACGGTCGCGTTTGGGCCGATGTCACCGGCGAGCGGGACGGCCTCGCCGACGGCATGAAGATCGACACCGGCGGCTACCTCTATACTACCGGCCCCGGCGGTGTGCAGGTATTCGCTTCCGACGCCACCTGTCTCGGCACGATCTACGTTCCACAGGGAGTTACCAACTTCACCTGGGGCGATGACGACCTCCGCAGCCTCTATATCAACGCCGGCACGTCCTTGTACAGGACTCGTGTCAAGGTACCGGGTCGCAAGCTTTTCTAAACGCGACTGTCTCGCGCCGCCGCTCAGCGGCAAAGGAGAAGAAATGTCCTCACGAATCGTCATCGGCAACAAGGAAGTCACGAACCCCGCGGCGAGGGCGGCTATCAGCATCGTGGTGGTCCCATTGACCCTGATGTTCGTGTTCGCGGCTTTGGCCGGGATTTTTGCTTTCATCGGCATCGTGTTCGCGCTCTCGCTCGGCTTCATCGGGGCGCTGTTCATAGTTTTGGCGATACTCATACCGGTCATTATTGTCTTGGCGGTGATAGCCAAAATCGTCTCGGGGCCGTTCGAGCGTTTCGGCGGGCGTGATGAAGACTGACTCGCCAGAGGGTGGTTCCAAATGCCTCCTCTCCCGTCAAGGGAGAGGATTGAGGTGAAGGTGTTAGTACAAATCCCCCTCATCCTAGCCTTCTCCCGCCGGAGGAGAAGGGACTGGAGGATAGGACGGTCGAATGACTATCGGCAGTTCTAAATTCCAGCGCATCCTCGGTGTCCTGATCCTTCTCGCCGGGGTGGCTCTAATCGTCGTATCGCGGGAAGGGCAGCCGCTAGGAACCGCCATCGGAGTTATGCTGATGGCGCTCGGTTTCTGGCTGTCATACGTCAAAAACGAGATCGCCAAGATGCGCCGTACAAAAGATGAGAGGCAATGATCCTAACCCCGCCGCAGGTCAACTTCTTCCACACCTTCGGCTACCTCAAGATGCCCGGGCTATTCCGTGAAGAGTTTCCCCGGATCGAGGCGTCGTTCCACCAAGTCTGGGACACCCTGGGCGGGGGACACGCTGGCAGCGCCCACGACGGAATGCGCCGTTCGGCCCTCGTGCCGTTCATCGACCGTCATGAGTTCCTCAGCGGCCTCATCGACGATCCTCGGATCGACGGCGTTGCGTCCGCAATCCTCGGCGACGACTACAACTACATGTTCAGCGACGGGAATTTCTTCGTGGGGCCGACGCATTGGCACTCCGACCGCTACTACAACAAGCCCTACAACTCCCTCAAGGTCGCGTTCTACCTCGACCATGTAACGAAGGATACAGGCTGCCTTCGCGTGATACCAGGAACCCACAACGTCGGCGACCGCTTCGGCGACTCCGTACAGGAGGCGATGCCCCACTCGGAGCGCCGGTACTACAAGCGGATGTGGGCGATGGAGGGGTCGGACATCCCCGCCGTCCCTCTGGAGAGTGAGCCGGGCGATGTTCTCGTCTTTAACCACAAGATCAAGCACTGCGCCTATGGCGGCAGTTCGGAACGCCGCATGTTCACCATCGGTTTTCAGCAGCGGCACCGTGACGAGGATGAGCACATCCTCCGGGATGAACTCGCCGACCTCGTGCGCTTCTGGCACCCCCGCGCATATGGCGACGTCATGATCGAGACGGCAGGCCCTGACAGAATGCGTCATCTCGAACAGCGACTCGCTCTCGACGGTCACATGGCGGACCTTGTCGAAAAGGCCAAATCGGAAATGCTCGAACCAAGTCGGGGATAACCGCCTAACCCAGTACCGTCTCCATTTGGATTTGACCGCTAAATCCAGAGTACAATTATCCCCTCTCCCGTCCGTCGCAGGCGAGAAAACTCTCTTATCCCCTCTCCCGTCGTGGGAGAGGGCTAGGGTGAGGGTACAATCCCAAGACTTGCCAAACTTGCTTTTTCACATTACGGTACTCCCATAATTGACAAATCAAAGGAGTTCACGAATGATCTCGCTCAATGTGTACCTGACCGCCAAGGACGGCCAGGAGGCCGCCCTCGAAACCGCCATCAAGGACGTATGGATAGCCGCAATGACGCGGCAGCCGGGATTCTTGCGCGCCACGCTCAACACCCCCTTCAGCGATGAAGACCTCGCCGCCCTCGAAGCCAACAAGCCCCCCTACGTCTACGAGATGGTCTCGTATTGGCGGACTGAGCAAGAGCGAGTCGAGTGGGTCGCCCGCGATATTCATCAAGAAGTCTGGCCGCAGGTCATCGAACACTGCGCCGACGTTTCCTATACCCTTTTCGACTGCAACACAACTTGGAGCATGTAAATGACCAGCAGCTACGACCCTTCCAGAGATATCGTTCGGCCCCCGAAGGAAATCATTGAAGCCCTCAGCAGTATCGGCACAGACAGCGTCACTTCCACCATGGACGGCCTCGGCGTCCGCCGAACGTTCATCGAAGGGCCAATCGCCCGTGTGCCCGGCAGCAAAATATGCGGCCCCACGCTTACTCTCAGGTTCGTCCCGCAGCGCGAAGACCAGATGGCCGGATACGAGATACCTGGTGAGTCCGAAGACGACGACCTTCATATGGAGGAAGAGAGCGAGAAACGCTCCGCCCTCTGGGAGATATTCGACTATGTTCAGCCCGGCGACGTAATAGCCGTCGACGGTCGAGGCGACCTCGCGACCGGCACGTTCGGCGAGATGCTGATGACGTACTTCAAGTCTCGCGGCGGCGCGGGCGTCGTCATCGACACTGGAATCCGCGATTCAGCCGCCATCTTCAACGAAATACAGGTGCCCGTCTGGTCGACCGCTGTGACCACCGGCGGCGCCGGACACATGAACCTTTTCCCCGAAGACTTCAACCTGCCCATCGCCTGCGGAAAAGTCCTCGTCCGCCCGGGCGACATCATCATGGCCGATGACGGCGGCGCAGTCGTCGTGCCGCCGAGACTGGCTCCCAAAATCATCGAAATTGCCGGCGAGCGCGACGAGCACGAAGTCTTCGTCCGCATGAGACTCCGCGAAGGCGGCGAACTCAATAAGTACTACCCCTTCAACGAAGAAGGCCGCCGCGAATACGAAGAGTGGCTCGCGGCGCAGAAGTAAGGTTCGGCTTGGTAGGTTTCACAGCGGTCGTCCGCGGGTGGAGTGTGCAAGCGGGGGGTTTTGTGTCAGTGATGGATTTTCGAAACCAACCTGGCGCTACCCTGAAACTGTAACGTACTTGCCCACTAAACTTCCGTAGACTCTTCGTATTCACTAATGATCCCATCGCTCAAATATGGGAGGTGCTGCATTTCCGCCAATGAGTCGATTGAGTCATAAGAGAGGAATGAACATTGCTCGTATAGAGGACCTCGGTCTAGAAGTGAGAACACGGGTCTCTTAATCTCACGGAGAACTCTTTCGCGCTTGTCTCCAGGTGCCACGATGTGCAATCGAATATTCATGTTTGGTTGAAGAGCCAATAGGTCTGCCATGCGCAACAGTCCAGAATAGATCGCGGTCGTGTGCTCGACTTCAAACGCTCTGGCCATGGCACGACCCTTCTGAAGCCAGAGCACGTCAATTTGCTCCACTGTTCTCAGGGTCGTATCGTCATAGTTGAGAGGCAACGCGTCCAAGAATTTCTCATGCATAGTGGTAGGGATATACTCAAGTACCCGCGCCCGGTCGTTCCTTGGCACCCAGATATGAAATCCCATCTCCGCGCCAATTTGCGCCACCCTAGCCTGATATCGGATTGACACGCGATTGTCCGGTACCGACTTCGCCTCCACAAGTTCTGATTCAAATGAAGGTCTGTCTTCTTCATCGTCCGGTACCTCGACCTCCACTTCTCTATCCAGTGTGCGAACTGTCCTGCGACGAGCAAGCTGATGCTTATCCTTCTCGGTGAGTGGATAACTGTCTGGTTGTGCAAGCTGTTTCTTCAGTAAGTCGGTCAAGTAGAAACCATCACCTTCCTCAATCTCGTTGAGAGAAGCTCTAAAGAACCCAGTCCAACGCGAAGTACCCTTCTCGAACTGATTCGTAATGGTCAAGGAATCCCAAACTTTGTCATCGCGAATCGGAATGGCCATGTGGGGATCCAACGTGACGAGTGGTTTGACCTTGAATCGAACGGTATAGGGGGCTAGATCGTCGTGAATTGGACTTTCGTCGTGATAGGCCTCGGACTCAACCTGTAACACGCCACACCATCGCGACAAGCGAGTCAGGTAACAAAGGAAGAAGTCCCCTTCTTTAATTCGTTCACGCGCCGTTCGGAGACGGCGCTCCCGAAAGCCGGTGACGGTCGCGCCTCTCTCGCGGAAGGCCTGCCATGTTTCAGGTGAGAACAGGTCAAGAAAATATGCCATGTATGCCTCTTAATCCGGCTAACGAGAGAAACTGCGCTCTGACGGTGACACTAGGGGGTTTCATGCTTCAAACCCTACGAAGCTTCTTCATTCTCCCCCACATCCGAGAAGTTCGTGATCGCGACCTCACCCTCCGGAAACTCGGCCACAATCTTGAGCTTCCCACCGACAGCCTCTACATAAGAACGCAGACTAGAGACGTAGACGTCGGCGCGCTGCTCAAGCTTAGATACGGCAGGTTGGTTCACATTCAGCGTTTTCGCCAGTTCTCGCTGGGTCATCAGCCTAGCACGGCGCAACTCGTGTAAGGGCATCTCGGCGAGTAACTCGCGTTTCATTTCTTCGATGCGCTCGCGGCGCTCCGGTATGAAGTCCGTTATCAACTCATTGAACGGATGGCGTCCACTCATCAGATCAGTCCCTCCCTTCGCAATTCATCCAGATGCTCGTCGTACAGGTCGTCGGCCAATGGCACGTACTTTTCGTAGAACCTGTCACTGCCAGTCTTATCTCCGGCGATGAGCAGTATCGATGTCCGTCTAGGATCGAAGGCGTAGAATACCCGGAGTGCTCTGCCACGTCTCTGGACTCTAAGCTCACGCATGACTCCGTGTCGCGAGCCTCGAATGTCCGAGGAATGGGGATACGGTAGGTTAGGTCCGTATTCCATGAGCAACTCGACCTTCGCTGCCACAGTGTCCTGTTGATTCTCCGACAGATCTCGCCACCACTGCCCAAACTCATCCGTGTACTCGACCTCCCAAGCCATGACCTGAGTATATTCCTACTATGGAATCCACTGCAAGAGTCCATGTATTTCACGCCCGCGTTTTGCTTTCGTGGGGGTGTCTGGTATAGTCAACGGAACGACGCGGCATCCCGCGACCCGCTGAACGTGCCGGAGGGAGACCACGCCATTACAACGCGCATAGTTGTCACAGGCATAGGGATCGTAAGTCCCGTCGGACTGTCCAGGGACAGCACGTGGAGGAGCTTGCTGGCCGGAGTGTCCGGCATCGACCACATCGCCGCTTTCAACCCTGAGAATCTCGAGACGACCATCGCAGGTGAAGTGAGTGGCTTCGAGTCGACCGACTATATGAGCCGGAAGGATTCACGGCGAATGGATCGCTTCTCCCAGCTTGCCGTTGCGGCCGCGAGCGAGGCCGTGGATCAGGCGCAATTCACTGACATCAGCGACAACGGTGAGCGGGTTTCCGTCATGGTGGCGAGCGGCATCGGCGGCATCATCACCCTCTCCGAGCAAATCGGTGTGATGGGCGCGAGGGGCCCTAGGCGCGTGAGCCCCTTCCTTGTCCCGATGATGCTGCCCGACATGGCCTCAGGCCATGTGTCCATGACTCTAGGCGCGAGGGGTCCGAACTACTCCACGGTATCGGCCTGCGCCAGCGGCGGGGATGCTATCGGGCAGGCGCAAACCTTGTTGCGGATGGGCACGGCGGACGCGGTCATCGCGGGTGGAGCAGAGGCGGCGATATGTCCCATCGGCGTTGCGGGGTTCAACTCAGTCAAGGCCCTCTCGCGTCGCAACGACGAGCCGCAAAAGGCGTCTCGCCCGTTCGACGCGCTGCGCGACGGGTTCGTGCTGGGCGAGGGCGCGGGCATCCTCGTATTGGAAACCCTGGAAAAAGCTCGGGAGAGGGGCGTCGAACCGATCGTCGAAATGGCCGGATACGGGTCAACCTCCGATGCTCATCACATCACCCAGCCTCATCCCGAAGGTGAAGGGGCTGCCAGAGCGATGGAAACGGCGCTTGAGGACGCGGGAATGTCTCCTGGTGACATTGATTACATCAACGCGCACGGCACCTCGACGCCGCTGAATGACCGAAGCGAAACCCTGGCGATGAAGAGCGTCTTCGGTGAGGAGGCCTATAAGATACCGATAAGCTCCACAAAGTCCATGATCGGCCATCTGCTGGGCGCAAGCGGAGCCCTCGAGGCCGCGGTCGCGGCCCTTGCCATCGCGAACTCGGCAGCGCCTCCGACCATCAACCTCGAAGAGCCCGACCCCGACTGCGACCTCGACTATATCCCTCACGTGGCGAGGCGCGGCAGAATACGCGCGGCGATGAGCAACTCGTTCGGGTTCGGTGGTCACAACGTCAGCCTTATATTCAAAGAATTTATCGGATAGTCGGCGACGCTCTCCGAGAAAAGCGCCATCTATGCTCGAAAAGGTCTGGAATTTGCTTCCGGAACCGCCCACCGGATTCGCGGATTCCATGGGTCTGCCGCCCTTCGACGCGCATTTGCTCTATAACCGCGGCATCACGACGGCGGACGACGCCGCGACGTTCCTTGAGACGGGCGACGATCTCGCCCACGACCCGTTTCTTCTGCCGGACATGGACAAGGCCGCGGCCCGCCTTCGCACGGCGGTGTTGTGGAATGATACTGTCGGAGTGTTCGGCGACTTTGACACCGACGGCGTGACCGGAACCGCAATTGTAGTATCGGCGCTTCAAAGCCTCGGAATCAAGGTTGTCCCATACCTGCCGCACCGTGTCGACGAGGGACACGGGCTGAACATCCAGGCGGTCGACACGCTGGCACGGCAGGGCGTGACTCTCCTCATAACCGTCGACAATGGGATCAGTTCACGGACGGAAGTGGCCCACGCCGCGCAGCACGGCATCGAAACGATCATCACCGACCATCACGCTCTTCCCGAAAATCCACCCAACGCCGTGGCAATTGTCAACCCTCGCAGGGATGACTCAATCTATCCCTACGAGCACCTCACGGGGGCCGGACTTGCATACAAATTGATAGAGGGACTTTGGCTGTCACTGGGCAGACAACGCCCCGAACGCTTGCTGGAGTTGGCAGCGCTCGGCACGGTCGCCGACGTCGCGCCGATGTCCGGCGAGAACCGGTTCATCGTCAAGCGTGGCCTTGAATTGCTGCAGTCGACCGATCGGGCCGGTCTGCGCGCCCTGTTCACCTTGAGCGGAGTGAATCGCCGGGAGATGGATGCGGAGTCCCTGTCGTTCTTTATCATCCCTCGCCTGAACGCGGCAGGACGCCTGGGCGACGCGAAAATCAGTCTTGATTTGCTGACCACAAGCGATAAGGCCGAGGCCGAGTCTATCGCTTCTCTCTTGGAAAGCGTGAATGAAAAACGCAAGGCGCTTGCTGCCAAAAGCATTGAGGAGGCTCTGAGTCAAGTCTACTCCGCGGGCAGAGGCAGACTGCCCCCACTGCTGTTCGTCGAAAGTGAAGAATGGCTCCCCGGAATACTTGGTCTGATAGCAGGCAGCCTTTCAGAGCAATTCCACCGGCCAGCGATAGTGGTAAAGCGCGGCGAAAAGGAATCGCGCGCTAGCGCGCGAAGCATTCCGGAGTTCGACATCGTGGACGCGATTAGTTCGGCCGGCCCAACTCTTCTCCGGTACGGCGGCCATCCGGAGGCCGCAGGATTCACTGTCGCAACGGGCGACCTTCCGTTTCTTCGGAGAGATCTGGTCGCGGCTGCCGAGGAACGACTCCGACACACCATGTTGGCCCCCAGTCTGGATATCGACGTTGCGGTATCGCCGTCGGCGCTGCCCGGAGACCGCTTCGAGTTCATGCGGCGAATCGGGCCACATGGCAAGGGTAATCCCGTTCCGACACTGCTCATGCGAGACGCAAGGGTTCTCCGCGCGTTTAAGGTGGGCGCAGGAAGGGATCATCTTAAGCTGGAACTCGCCCATGGGGGGAAGGTCTGGGACGCCATTGCGTTCAAACAGGCCGGGAAGTCGGTGCGGAGCGGCGATGCGCTCGATGTGGTCTACACTTTCGGAACCAACACGTGGAACGGGCAGAAAAATTTCCAGCTAACCGTTATGGACTTCCGACCTTCGACTGCGCACTGACCGGGTGAGTCGAACGTGATTAGTGACTTCGCCGTCGCCGCTCCGCGCGCGTTCCCCGCACTATTTCGACGGTATCCGTCACGACTTTCTTTGTAAAGCGGGCCTTCACCAAGAGCAGCGGGATCGTGATGATCAGAACCACAAGGGCGATATAGTGGGCTTCCTGCATTCCAAATGCCCAAACTTTGTCCTCGCGGAAAAAAGTGATCGCGAACCGTCCGACTGCGTAGAGCGCCAAGTACACCGCGAATAGCATACCGTCGGGGCGGATGCGATCCCGGAGCAGCCAGAGGACGGCTATGCTCAGAGTGTTCCAGAGTATCTCGTAAATGATGACTGGGTGGACGTAGTCCATGGTGGCGGCGCCGCCACTGGCGCATTGTACGGCGGGACTTTCAAGGTTGGACCAGCGCATCCCGAAGAAGAGGTCGAGAGGCTTGGCGCAGTGTTCGCCGTTGATAATGTCCCCGATCCGTCCGATGGATTGGGCGAACGGAAGGACGGGGGCCGTCAGGTCCGCAATCACGCCTACGGGGTGCTTGGCGAAATAAGCGTATGCCGCCCCTCCGAGGAAGCCGCCGAGAATGGCTCCCCAGAGTCCGATACCGCCACTCCATATAGCGAGTATCTGCGCGGGGTCGTCTTGGTAAACGTCCCAGTTGTCGACGACGTGCACGAGTCTCGCGCCGATTATCCCCCCGATGATCGCCCAAATGGCGATGGAGTAGATCGCGTCCGAGTCAATGCCCTTCATAGGAGCCCATCGACCTACGAGCACTACGCCGACCAGTACGGCGACGAACGTCATGAAGCCGTGCCAGCTTACGACGAACGCTCCGATGAAGTCGCCCGAAAAGAGGTTGGGGTGGATGTCGATGGTTATCATTCAGCGCCGTGCCGCAAAAGGAACGAAACTACTGTATGTAGACGCTGGGCCTGTGTCAAGGGGCAAGCTGAAGCGCAGCAAGGACAGGCGCATTTTTGGGAGCTAATCTTCGGAGAGTGGCCCGCCCTCCCCTCTGTGCTCCGGCCCCGTATCGGAGTACGGGGTGACATTCCTTCGCCGGAGAGACGGCTGAGGGGGACTCCAGCGACTCGCCATGCGATTTGGTGAACAGCCTGCGGACGGCAAGAAGCTATATGCCGTGTGATAAAATACTTATGCGTCCTATTCCGAGGTCTCCGCTCTTTCTTCACGCAATGCAGCAAGCCGTCGATCAGTTCCTCAACTACACGACCGTCGAGCGTGGTCTGTCCCCCAACACCTTGGCAGCTTACCGCAACGACTTGTCTCAGTTCGTCGACTTTCTGCAAAACCGAGATTCATCGCTGCAGGATATTGGCTCTTGGAAGAGGATTGACAATCAGGCCCTGACGGCGTTCGTGCTGGATCTCCATGATCGAGGGTACTCCGACAAAACCAAGACTCGCAAAGTGGCCTCGGCTAAGGCGTTTTTCAGCTTCCTGTTAGAAGAAGGGGTGATAGACAAGAGCCCCATGGAGGACTTCTCCTCGCCGGGGGTTGGTGAGTCTCTCCCCGAAACCCTGACTGTGGAAGAGATCGAAGACCTTCTGTCCATAGAGGGAGAGATGACCCCGATGACGCTCAGGGATCGCGCCATCATCGAGGTCATGTACGCAACGGGAGTTCGAGTCAGCGAATTGGTGTCGCTCGATATCGACGACGTGGACACAGAAGATAAGTTCGTACGGTGCATGGGCAAAGGCGCCAAGGAACGGATCATCCCGCTTCACGACGAGGCGATCGAGACCGTCTGCGAGTACCTCGCGGACGGGCGACCGTCGTTAGCGGGTGTTTCGGCGGGCAGGGCGTTGTTCGTCAGCCGAAAAGGTGGGCGACTCACTCGACAAGCCCTTTGGCTGATCCTTAAGGGACGCGCGCAGGCAGCCGGAATCGAACGAAAGATAACGCCGCACACGCTGCGGCACAGCTTCGCGACGCACTTGCTAATCGGAGGCGCTCCTCTGCGGCACGTGCAGGAACTCCTCGGTCACGCGAGCATCACGACGACGCAGGTGTACACTCATTTGACAAGCGAGCACGTCAGGACGCAGTACGAAAACTCGCATCCGCGGGCGTAACATCGGCACTTGCCGATTGACCGCGATTCGTTAGACAATAGGTCGCGTAGACAGGATACTTGATTAACCAGCAGCACTTGGAGGAAGACGATGCCGAGCAAGGGCCAAAAAGTCGCCAAGCGGCAAAATCAGATGAAGAGCCGCAAGAGGCGGGGGCCGCGCAGAGCTTCTACGCAGACATTTGAAGTAGGCCCGACCATATCAAACACGAGCGTCGATGAGGAAGAGGGAACCGCCGCACCGGCCGCCACAGTCGCTGCCGCGACTATGCCCGGGTCTGCCGCCACTCCTGCGCGAAAGCGCCGCGCGAGACAGGCTGATCAGGACGAAGCCCCCCCGGTAACACGGTTCCTTCCCGGAGAACTCCGGCACATCGGTTTGGTAACACTGGTTATCGTCATGATCCTCGCCGCCGCGACGATAACGCTCGGCGGGTCGATCGGTTCGATCATATAATCGCGCGTCTCCCTGAAATGGGTTATTCGGGACTCTAAAACCCTTCGGCGTATGGAGATCAGCCCCAACGTTGCCCAACTCGCCGGAGTGAAACGTACTTCGAGATGCCCGACCCGGTCTTGACGAAGATGCGACGATCCTCCCCGCCGACCATGCCCATGGATTTCTCGGATCGCCTGAGGGCTGCGCCGGCTAAGCCCGGCGTCTACATCATGCGGGGTCGATCAGGCTCCGTCCTTTACGTAGGTAAGGCGGCCAAACTGCGCAATCGGCTCAGATCGTACTTCGCGAAGAAAGCCAATCACCCTCCCAAGATTCGCGAATTGGTCCGGCGGGTTGTCGAGTTCGAGTACATCGTCACTGAGTCGGAGCAGGAAGCGCTGCTGCTCGAATGCAACTTCATCAAACAAAACAAACCGCCCTATAACGCGAGGCTCAAGGACGACAAAAGCTACCCGTTCATCAAGGTTGACCTGACGGAAGACTTTCCTCAAGTCTACATCACGCGAACAGTGAAGCGGGACGGCTCTCGGTA
The DNA here is from genome assembly GCA_965232435.1 of Dehalococcoidia bacterium. Taxonomy (GTDB): domain Bacteria; phylum Chloroflexota; class Dehalococcoidia; order Lucifugimonadales; family VXLM01; genus VXLM01. The sequence goes on along the minus strand of CBDDPU010000004.1, from coordinate 2,928,582 downwards.
CTTCGGCCCCTTCGCCAGCGCGAGCAGCGTTCGGAGGACACTCGCTCTTCTCAAGAAGCTCTTCCCCTATCGTTCGTGCACGAAGACGATCACGGGCAAGGACCCCCGCCCGTGTCTCGACTTCTACATCAACCGCTGCGTCGGGCCGTGCGTGGGCGCGGTAGACAAGGAACAGTACCGAGAGGTTATCGATCAAGTCTTTCTGTTCCTCGACGGAAAGGCGGATCGGGTTCTGAAGTCGCTTGAATCGAGAATGCTCGCCGCATCCGAACTGCTGGAATTCGAACGGGCCGCGACTCTTCGGGACCAAATACAGGCCATCGAGAAAGTGCACGAGGGGCAGAAAGTGCTCCGCCACTCGTCGGAAACCCTCGATCTGATAGCTTTCTCCACGGACGCGGCCGAAGCGTGGATGGAAGTCTTCTTCATCCGACAGGGCAAGTTGGTCGGACGTGACCATTTCATTATGACAAGCACGCAGGACGATACGCCCGGTGAGATACTCAGCGCCTTCGTGAAGCAATTCTACGAAGTTAACCCCTACGTGCCGCCGCGCATTCTCGTTCAGGAAGAGTTGGTTGACATGGAGGCTATCCAGGCGTGGTTGACCGAGAAGCGTGGGAGCAAGGTCCGCATCTACTCGCCCCAGCGGGGAGAGAAGCGCCGCCTTATGCGGATGGTGGCGGAAAACGCCGAGGAAGGAATGGAACAGCGGCGGGTTCAGACGGCAACGGAGGAGAACGCGCTTGGACGAGCGATGGCGGAACTCCAGGAGGCGCTCAACTTGCCGACGCTCCCCCGTCGCATGGAGTGCTACGACATATCTAATACTCAGGGGTCGAATCCGGTTGGGAGCATGGTCGTATTCGAGGAGGGCAAGGCGAAGTCGTCCGACTACCGCAAGTTCAAAATCAAAGGAGTCGATGGCGTAGACGACTACTCGATGATGCGCGAAATGCTCACTCGCCGCTTCCAGCGGCTCGCCGATCCGCACGCCAAAGTCAAGGAAGCTGACAATGGGGAGCCTACTCAGTCAGAGGGGCAGGCCTGGCAGCAGGCCCCCGATCTCGTTCTGATAGACGGTGGCAAAGGGCACCTGGGAGCGGCGTTGCAAGTCTTTTTAGAACTGGGAATCACTTCGATTCCGCTAGCGAGCCTGGCAAAGGAAAACGAAGAACTTTTCGTGCCGCAGACGCCTGAACCTATCGTCTTGCCGCGAACTTCGCCGGCGCTTTTCCTCGTGCAGCGGTTGCGTGACGAAGCACACAGATTCGCTATCACGTATCACCGGCAGCGGCGCTCAAAGAAGAGCACAGCATCAGCCCTCGATCACGTGCCCGGCATTGGGCCGAAAAGGCGTCAAATGCTGATAAGGCAGTTCGGCTCAGTACAGGGCGTGCGCGAGGCGACGCTGGAAGACGTGGCGGCAGCGCCGGGCATGACGCTCACCCTGGCCTCGAAGATCAAAGAGTGGCTGTAAGTAATTCGACCCTAGAAAACCTTCCAATCTTGACAAAGAAGAACGTATGTACCATAATAAGCCATAAGTGCTCATCCACCGCGCAACTGTACAATAACGATGGAAATGAAACAAAATGCGACAGGGTGCGACAAATTCCGAAAAAATAAGCCTCCCACCCCCCCCCCACCCCCGTTCGCGGTGAGTCCCCCCACCCCCGTTCGCGGTGAGTCCCCCACCCCCGTTCGCGGTGAGTCCCCCACCTCCCGTTCGTGGTGAGCCTGTCGAACCACACCCCACACCGTCATTCCCGCGTTCGCGGGAATCCAACAACATCGACCCTAACTTCGTTTCTGTCCATACTTCGCGACCTGATTGACTTGCCAATCAGGTATGCAAAGCTCTCCGTGTTTGGCGAAGAAGATGTCTATGAAACGGTCACACTGCGACGGGATCTTTGAGACGGTCGGCAGCCATTCACTGACGCGGCATTAACGCACACGGATTTTTCAATCTCCGTTCTTGTCGCTGCCCTCTCCGCCATTGGCTAGGTTGACATTGGCTAGGTTGATGAAGGGTTTAAGCAAGTTGGTGAACTCCATCGGGAAGATGAATTTCGTCGATGCGCCGTTTCCGATTTCCTTGAGCGTCTCGAAGTACTGTAGGCTCATCGTATTCGGGTCGACGTTTTGGGCGACGCCGTAAATTCGTTCGAGCGCGTTCGCGAAGCCGTCCGCCCTGAGGATAGCGGCCTGCTGGTCGCCCTCAGCGGTCAGTATCTCCGCTTGCCGGGTGCCCTCTGCCGTGAGGATGGCGGCCTGCTTCTCGCCTTCCGCAACCGTAACTGCCGCTTCACGAGTACCCTCCGCCTCGCGAACGACGGCCCGGCGAATACGCTCGGCGGACATCTGGCGGTTCATGGCGTCCTGAATGTCGCGCGGCGGCTCGATCTCCCGAATTTCGACGTTGGTAACCTTGATCCCCCATCGCTCCGTTTCGGCGTCCAGCCTCTCGCGCAACACGGTGTTGATCCGCTCACGCTGGGAGAGGACGTCGTCGAGATCAATGTCGCCGACGACCGCGCGCAGGGTCGTAGTTGCAAGACCGATGACCGCCATTCTGTAGTTCTCGACCTCCAGGATTGCCCGGTCGGCGTATTCGGCCACAACCCGCATGTAGACGAGGAAATCGATGTCTATGGGCGCGTTGTCCTTCGTGATGTTCCGCTGGCGCGGAATATCCATCACCTCGGTTCTGAGGTCAACTCGCGTTCCGGAATGCATGACTGGGATGATCCACACCGGCCCCGGTCCTCTCATTCCCTGGAAGTTGCCCCACTTGAAGCGGGCCATCCGCTCGTAGTTCTTCAAAAAGTTGATGAGCGCCATTCTTTGCCTCCTATACTTTCGCTGGGTGTAAAGAAATCGTTTATTTCGTTGCAGTTAACTGCGGCATATCCTATCCCCGACCTGGAACACTCATGCCTAACAGGTGACACCATTATAACCGTTCGCGTTCCGCTCTTTCCCTTCGGGCGGCGGGCCCTTTTGGCAGTGTCCTTTCGGAAATTGACAATCAGAGTCACCGGCGCTTAGTTATTGGCTCGAAAAACTTTCAGGGTTAGTCCCTCGACCTCGAGGACGACGACATTCGCTCCCTTCTCAATGGTTTCTCCCGAGTCGCTGACGGCGCTCCAGTCTTCACCGTTTACATGCACCATACCGCTGGGAGACAGATCGGATGCGGCAACTCCCGTCATTCCGGTCAATGATTGTTGGGTGGTGGGCTTTGCTCCCGATTTCCACCGAGACACCTTCTTCCCGGCTCGGCCCGCTATGAAGATATCCCACACGAAGTACAGAATGCCCAAGACGAGGGCGACGGTGACGATGGTGCCTACCAGATCCATTGTGGTCTCGAACTTTCTGTATGCAATTTCCTGTCCCGATGTGATGTCGAATATTCGTTGGCTGGGCTTACTTCGAGGTCTTGTATACCTTTAAGGTAAGTCCCTCAATCTCCGTTATGACGACTTCGGCTCCCTCCTCAATCGAGTCTCCCGTATCGCTGATGGCGCTCCACTCCTCCCCACTCACGAATACCATCCCCGAAGGAGTGAGTGGGGCGCTCACTACGCCCGTTGCGCCGATCAGCGCGGCGGTCGTGATTCCCTTCGTGGCATTCTTTTCTTCGAGCTTTTGGGCCATGAGGATGTCACGGACCACGAACAGAAGGAACACCGACAGGGTGACGGTGATGCCACCGATGAGCCAGTAGTTGACTCGGAAACTAGGCGTTTCAATTGGGCCGGGGGTGAAGCCCCCGAAGAGCAGTACGGAGCCGAGGACGAAGCTAACCACGCCTCCGGCGCCGAAGACACTAACTCCAGGCGACTGCAGCTCAAAGAACATCAATACAATGGCAAAAGCTATCAGGGCTACTCCGACCCAGTTCACCGGCAAGTTGCCGAAGGCGACGAAAGCCATCACAAGGGAAATCACGCCGATGATGCCCGGGGCGAATAGGCCCGGCGCGAGGAACTCGATGAACAGCCCGATCGCTCCTATGACCAAGAGCAAGAACGCCACGTTGGGGTTCGATATAAAGGCGAGGAACCGTTCTAGGAAAGTCCTGTCTACTCTCCGCAGCTCAATGCCGGCGGACTCGATTTCATATGTTGAACCGTCGAAGATGTCTACGCTCTTGCCGTCTATCGTCGATAGAAGCTGATTGATGTCATTTGCTACCAAGTCGATGACGTTTTGCTCAAGGGCCTCCGATGCCGAATAGGCCTGTGCCTTGGTGACCGTGTCGTTGAGGGCGTCTGCGTTCAGTCCTCGCTCCACCGCGATGCTGCGAAGGAATGCGGCGGCGTCGTTGGTGGCCTTGGAGTTGAGGGGCTCCGGCAAAGGTTCACCCGACTGGTCGATGGGAGAGGCCGCCCCGATGTTCGTACCGTTGGCCATTGCGGTGATGTGCCCTGCCGTGGCGATGAAGGTGCCGGCGGAGGCCGCCTGCGCGCCCGACGGCGAAACATATACGATGACAGGGATCTCGGACTCAAGGATGATTTCCACAATGTCGCGCGTCGAATCGTACAGGCCGCCCGGTGTGTCGAGTCGCATGATCACGAACCGAGCGCCACCCCCGGCCGCTTCATTCACGACCCGCTTGAGAAACCGGGCGGTAGAGGGCTGTATGGGTTCGTCGATTTCGACGACGACGGCGTGTGGCGACTGGGCCTCGGCGGTGGGTATCCAATGCGACATCATGGCTCCGGCGAGCCCTACGGCGATCAGCGCAATCGATATCCCTCTTCTCATGACCGATACCTCAACGCGGACGCCCGCGTCCAATGCACACGTTAACCACACGCCACGCCATCGGATCACCCCTTCACACGCTGGTAATGATAGTACAAGACATCGCACGGTCTCACAAGGCGGGCGGGTTTTCATCGGGGTAATCGCACTTCCTTGCCGATCTGGGGAAGGCTCCCAACCCTCACCGGTTCCGCCCCCTTATCGGGAGTACGGAGTGGCGTCCCTTCGCCGGGGAGGCGATTGTGGGCGTATCTAGCAACTCAGAATACGATTGTCCTAGGTTTCTCATGAAACGTTCGGACGCTATACTAGCGGATAGTCTTCATCACCCGGATTTGAGAGTGAAACCATGCCCGGTCCCTACAGTGTTAAATTCGAGTCCAACGTTCCGCTCATGCTGCGTGACGGCACCACGACGTATGTTGACATTTGCAGGCCGGACGCCTCCGGCGGCTTCCCCGGTCTGATGTTGCGGACGCCGTACAACAGGATTGAGATTATGTCGAGGGCATGGGCTTTGGACATGATCCGCGCCGCCCAGCGAGGGTATGCTGTGGTGCTCCAGGACATTCGGGGCAGACACGGTTCCGAGGGCGAGTTCTATCCGTTCGTGAACGAGGCGGATGACGGGTACGACTCCATCGAGTGGCTGGCCGCTCAGCCGTGGTGCAGCGGCAAAGTGGGGATGTTCGGAAGCTCGTATAACGGCGCGACCCAATGGCTTGCCGCCTCGGCCAACCCGCCGCATCTCGCAGGAATCGCACCCGGCGTCACGGCTTCGGACTATCACGAAGGATGGACTTGGCAGGGTGGCGCGTTTGAGCTTGGGTTCAATATGTCTTGGTCGGTTGGGTCGCTGACGGCGGCAAACTGGCAGAAACTCTCCCAGGGCCTTTCTTTGTCGCCGTATCAATTGGATGCGCTGCAGACGACGCAGGACCATCTCATGCCCGCGGCGGGGCGATTGCCGATGAGCGAATATGAGGAACTCAAGGGCGACCTCGCGCCTTATTACTATGACTGGATGGAGCATCCGGAGTACGACGATTACTGGAAGGCGATCTCGATAGAGGAGATGCACAAGGACATCGTCGTCCCTGCCTTCAACTACGGCGGGTGGTACGACATTTTCATCGGCGGTACGGTGAGAAACTTCATGGGGATGAGAAAGACGGGAGGGAGTGAATCGGCCCGCTCGCTCCAGCGTCTCATCATCGGTCCATGGACGCATGGCGGCCTCCAAACATCCGTCGCCGGAGCGCGCAGTTTCGGGTCGGCCGCTTCTACGCTTGGGGACGACACTCACGGGAGAATCCTGAGGTTCTACGATTACCTGTTGCATGGCGAAGAAAACGGGCTTTCCGAAGATAAGCCCGTGCGCATTTTCGTAATGGGAGACAACAGGTGGCGCGAGGAGGACGAGTGGCCGCTTTCGCGAGCGGAACCGACCGAATACTATCTCACCAGCGGCGGCAAGGCGAATACGCTGGCAGGTGACGGCGCGCTCGTCTTGGACTCGCCGACGGAAAACACCCCTGATGTATTCCTTTACAATCCGATGGATCCCGTGCCCACTCGTGGCGGCAACTTGTGCTGCGACGTGGGCACGCTTGTTGCCGGAGTGTTTGATCAGCGTCCGATCGAGACGCGGGGCGACGTGCTCGTGTACACGTCAAGTTCCATGGAACGCGACATGGAGGTCACAGGCCCGGTAGTGGTGACACTGTACGCCTCAAGTTCGGCCGTGGACACCGACTTTACGGCGAAGCTCGTTGACGTTCGTCCTGACGGCTATGCGGCGAACCTCTGCGACGGAATCATCAGAGCGCGGTACAGGAAGCCCCGTCAACCTGCCGCCTTCCTTGAACCTGGCGACGTGTACGAATTTCAAATTGACCTGGGGCCGACGAGCAACGTATTCAAGAAGGGACATTCGATTCGCCTAGAGATATCGAGCAGCAACTTCCCGCGCTTCGACCGCAACCTCAACACGGGGGAGCCGATAGGGGCAACCGGAGAATCAGTACCCGCGCTTCAGACGATACATCACAATCGACAGTTTCCATCGCGCATTACTTTGCCGGTCGTTCCCAGAGATTGACGAGGTTTGCCGTGGGCGGATCGGCTAGTATTCGCTACCCTTAACGAGCCAGCAGCAGCCGTCCTCGTCGAAATAGCCTCGATGTCCCGTAATCCGCCAGCCACGCCTGAAGCGTGAGACATTATTCGAGCTGAGAGGGAACGACCATGGCCACATCGTCCTGACTCCAATATGCCCCGTGATACCGGGGCCCACCGGCTTGAAATCGCAGTCGAGAGCAGCCATGCTCACGCCTGGGACAGGCCATCCGGCGGAGCCCGGCCGTACTTCCATTGATGCATAGTTGCCGCAAATGTCGCCCACTTCGGCTTGTCCCCAGCGACCATGAATGGGCAGTCCCAACACCTCGTTCGCCCATACGGTGGCTTTGGGGTCGGGAGGGCCGTCGCCGCTTGCCAGGAAGCGGAGCGTTGAGAGCTCGAATTCCTTTGGCAAGGCAATGCCGGCATTCATCAGCATCAGGGTCGTCTCCGGCGTTATGGACGCTGCGGTTATTCCGTGCGTCTGCACGAGTCGGTACCAGTCGACCGCAGTGAGAGCGCCTTCGTAGACCAGCTGAGTGCAGCCGTTTGACCAAGGCGCGAGGGTTCCGTCATAAGTTCCGATGGGCGAGGCGGGATCGGCGGAGCACTAGTACACGTCTTCGGAGTGCAGATCGAGGAGCCACTTGCCCGCCGTGTAGTGCCGGATGACGGCCTCATGTTCTTGCGACAGGCTCGTCGCCGCCCCTGAATCATCGAATTGATAATGTATGACCGCGGGATCATCTTGCGCGGTGTGGACGATTTCCGAGTAGGAGACGCTCTTCGTCATTTCTTCCTCGTAGCTTAAGTCCTGATAGTCGAGCGGCGCCGGATGGCGCAGGCCCTTATTGAGAACCAGGATATGCTGAAGCTCGAAGAGTTCCGGGATTATGGGCGTGATCATGAAGCGGATGTCCGGCTGGGTGATGAGTACCTTGGTATCGACGTCCTGCATCGCGGTCTTCACGTTCCGTGGGGCGGTCGAGTAGGGCAGAGGGCCCGCGATGGCTCCGACCTTCAGGATACCGAAGAAGGCGAAGTACAACTCAGGGACACTCTCCAAGAGAATGAACACGTAGTCTCCCTTGCCGATGCCGAGACTCCTGAGGACGTTGGCGAATTTGTCGGACTCCGTTTTCATCTGGGCGAAGGTATAATTCTCGCGCTCGTCGTTTCTTCCCTCCCAAATCAATGCCGTTTTGTCCCGGGTGGCCGGGTTCTGGGCGTGGCGGTCGATTGCTTCGTGAGCCGCGTTCAACCGTCCTTGCGGCAGCCAGTCCAATTCGTCGATGAGCGACTGAGGAGCGAAACTCTTGCGATCGCGCGAATAGTCAAGGTTTGGTCGGACGGTGAACTCATCGATAGACGGCTTTGGTATGGGGGAGAATCTTGGAGGCATCTATGATTTCCGTGCGGGTGTTTCGTTGGAGATATGCAGTATACACAATAGCGCTCTTGCCCCTGTTCAAATCGGCCTTACGCAAGGCCCCCGCCGTTATTACCGTACGGGGAGACTTGGCGTAGCTGATGCTCAAGTCCGTCATCCCGACCGCAGCGAGGGATCTTACAGTCTTGAGCCATCGCAATTTGGTCGCCCAACTGCTGGGCGGTTTTGCGAAGCTCTCGACAAGCGGGGGTTGAGTTAGAGTCAGCCAACGGCCATTTGGAGATATCAAGGGGGCTCATTCCGACCATGTTGGCATTATCGGGAAACGGTCAGATACCCCGTTGTTGACATAGGCAGGGTTTGCTATACTTACGCGCATTCGCAGCTCGGAGGCGCGACCGAGTTCTGCTTGTTCGAGTGGGAATCGTCGTACGAAGAGCTGAATCAAATACAGCCGTGTAGGGAAATGCTACAAGGGAAAGGAGTCGGCTATTGAAGTGGATTGATTTTGCTCGCCCTCACACGGTCGAGGAGGCGGTGGGACTTCTCACGGAACGCGGAGACAGGGCGCGCCCTTTGGCGGGCGGAACCGACCTGATCGTTCAGTTGAGAACCGGAACTCACGATCCCGACCATGTGGTGGACATCAAGATGATACCGGAGCTGAACGAGTTGAGCGTGTGTTCGGAGGGAAGTCTGACGCTGGGCGCGGCGGTGCCCTGCTACCGGATATACGGAGATGCGGACGTATCCGCGCAGTATCCCGCAGTAGCGGACTCGGCGACGATAATCGGCGGAACCCAGATACAGGGCCGCGCCTCGTTCGGGGGGAACCTGTGCAACTCCGTGCCGAGCGCCGACACGATACCGGCGATGATCGCACTCGGCGCGTCCGCCAACATTGCTGGACCAAGCGGCAGCCGCAGCGTTCCGATAGAGGACTTTTGCACGGGCGTTCGCGAAAATGTCTTGCAGCCGGGCGAACTGCTGGTTTCTATCAACTTCCCGGCCCCGGCCGCTAATTCAGGCGCAAGGTATCAGCGATTCATCCCCAGGAATGAGATGGACATCGCAGTCGTCGGAGTCGGCGCCAGCGTGACGCTGAACGATGGGTGTTTCGAGTCGGTGCGAGTTTCTCTCGCGGCAGTCGCGCCGACCCCGTTGCACGTTACCGAAATCAGCGACGAATTGGCCGGGAAAGAGGTCAACGACGAGAACATCGCCAAGGCGGGCGAGATCGCCAAGGCCGCCGCCAAGCCCATCACGGACATGCGCGGCACCATTGAGTACCGCAAGCACCTGTGCGACGTCATGACCAGGCGAGTACTCAACGACGCAGTAACCCGAGCTAGAGGAGGTCATGTAGATGCCCACTAAGTCATACGTTCAAACTACTATCAACGGCGAGACGGTGGAGTTTCTCGCCGAGCCGCGCCAGAGTCTCTTGGAGGTCTTGCGCGACACGCTTCAGCTTACCGGGGCCAAAGAAGGCTGCAACGACGGAAACTGCGGCTCGTGTACGGTGAACATGGACGGGCGGATCGTCTGTTCATGTCTCGTGCTCGGCGTCGAGGCCGACGGCAGCTGCATCGAAACGATCGAGGGCATGGCCACGCCGGAGGGACTTCACCCGCTGCAGGTCTCGTTCCTTGAAAACGCCGCCCTCCAGTGCGGCATCTGCACGCCGGGCTTCCTCGTTTCCTCGAAGGCGCTGCTAGAACAGAACCCGAATCCCACCGAGCATGAGATTCGGTGGTGGCTTGCAAACAATCTCTGCCGATGCACCGGGTACGACAAGATCGTGCGGGCAGTCATGGACGCGGCGGGGAGGATGCAATCACAGGAGGCGTAGATATGACTACAACCTACGAACCGAATGTCGTTCTTTCCCAGGTCGAGTACGATGTCGTCGGGACTCGACCGATCCGACACGATGGCGCGGACAAAGTCACGGGCCGCGCAAAGTATGGCGCGGACTTTCAGGCGACGGGGATGCTGCACGGGTACATTCTTCGCAGTCCACACGCCCACGCTAACATACGTTCGATAGATACCGGCAAGGCTGAAGCGCATCCTGCCGTTCGCGCGGTCGTGACCGGCGCCGACCTTCCTGATACCCCGGTCGGTGATGACGGCTCCCGGCAAGTAACGCTCGGAGAGCTAGCGACCGACTTGCTCTACCTTCGAGACGGGATCATGGCAACGAAGAAGGTAGTTTTCCGCGGCCATCCGGTTGCGGCGGTCGCGGCCACTTCTCCCCACGAGGCTGAGGAGGCGGCGAAGCTGATAGAGGTCGATTATGAAGTTCTGGAGCCGGTCACCGAGGTTGTGGCGGCCATGGCCGACGACGCCCCGGTCCTGCACGACGATCTTGATATGACCGAGTTCGGTGAGAATACGGGCCGCAAGGGCAACATCGCCGACCACTCGCAGAACAAGAAGGGCGATCCCGACAAGGGTTTCGAGGAAGCCGATGTGATCGTCGAGCGCGAGTTCAACACCGCGACGGTGCATCAGGGCTACATAGAACCTCACACCTGCACCGTCCACTGGCGCGACGATGGTCGCATACACATCTGGAACAGCACACAGGGCCCTTTCAACGTCCGAGACGCGACGGCGCAGGTGCTCGACGTGCCCCTGACCCAGGTCAAGCTCACTCCGCAGGAGATCGGTGGCGGCTTCGGGGGCAAGTTCGAGCCGTACGGAGAGCCGCTCATGGCCCTGCTGTCCAAGAAGTCGGGTCATCCTGTCAAGATGGCGATGAGCCGCACGAACGAGTTCGAGGCCACCGGCCCGACGCCCGGCTCCTACATCAAGGTCAAGATGGGCGCGACTCGAGAAGGCAAACTGGTCGCTGCTGAGGCGTTTCTCGCGTTTGAGGCGGGGGCTTATCCCGGCTCCCCCGTGGGTGCGGCGGCCGAGTGCGTCTTCGCTCCTTACGACATCCCGAACGCCGTGGTCGACGCCTACGACGTAGTGCTTAACAAGCCAAAGACGGCGGCATACCGCGCACCGGGCGCGACAAACGCGGAGTTCGCATCCGAGACGGTAGTGGACGAGCTTGCCGAGAAACTGGGCATCGACCCGATTGAGTTCCGTCTGCTTAATGCCGCTAAGGAAGGCACCCGGAAAGTTGACGGGACGCCCTTCCCGCGCATCGGATTCGTGGAGGTTCTCGAAGCGCTTAGAGAACATCCGCATTGGAACTCGCCGATTGAGGGCGAGAACGTCGGGCGCGGGGTGGCCTTCGGCTACTGGATGAACGCGGGCTTGCAGTCCGCCGTAAATCTTGCAGTCAATGGGGATGGCACGGTATCGCTCACTGAGGGATCGCCGGACATCGGCGGAACGCGCGCTTCGATTTCCATGCAGGCTGCCGAGGTGCTTGGCATTCCGGCCGAAGCCTTCTACCCGTCCGTCGTGGATACCGATTCCATCGGCTTCACCTTTGGCACGGGCGGGAGTCGCACGACCTTCGCCACGGGCTACGCAGCCGTCGAGGCGGCCAAGGACGTCAAGCAGCAGATGATCGAGCGGGCTTCCGCGATCTGGGGCGTGGACTCGGATTCCGTGCAGATGGACAAGGGCGTCATCAGTTCCAAGACGGACTCCGAGCTTCGGATGACGTTCAAGGAATTGGCCGCGGAGATGAACTCGACGGGCGGCGCAATCACGGGGCGAGGCTCCGTCAACCCCGCCGGAGTGGGCGCGGCGTTCGCCGGCCTCATCGTCGACTTGGAGGCGGACCCGGAGACCGGCAAGGTCACAATTCTCCGCGCGACGATTGCGCAGGACGCCGGCAAGGCGATCCACCCGAGCTACGTTGAAGGGCAGATGCAGGGCGGAACCGCCCAGGGCATCGGCTGGGGCCTCAACGAAGAGTACTTCATGAACGATCGGGGCGACATGGTTAACAGCACGTTCCTTGATTACCGGATGCCGGTCGCCAACGATCTGCCGATGATCGACACGGTAATCGTGGAAGTGGCGAATCCCGGTCACCCGTTCGGAGTTCGGGGCGTTGGCGAAGTCAACATCGTACCTCCGCCCGCGGCGATCGCCAATGCCATCAATCGGGCTATCGGTGTCCGCATGACACGACTTCCGATGAATCCCAACACCGTCATGGAGACTGTGTGGGCGGGCAACGGCAGCAACGGCGCGTAAACTCGCAACTCTTTCGCTCCCAAGTTCAAGAAGAACCCCTCCGGTATCCGGCGGGGTTCTTCTTTTTGAGATCAGTCCCATGGGACTGATCTGCTTGATGTGATGAAGTTGACCCAGATTTTGACCGAATGTCGCAGGGATGACGATTTTCCAAAGGTCTCCGCGCGGGGGATCCATGCGAGCGAGGGGGTCTCTTTTAACCTGACATTTCCTGACAGACCTCTTTCGGACGGGCGGTTTCGTCGACTCAGTCAAATTCGACGATAGGGATACGCTTCTTCGTCTCAGCGACTCTGAACGGTTGCGCGCCAACCCTGCGCTTGCCAATTGAATGCCGCTTCTCTACCATGTGACAAATCCCTTGAGAGCGCCAACATCCCGGTAGGCAAGGAGCGCCGGGGAACGCCTAAGTTGGCCAGGGTAAGAAATCCACAGGGCGATTACGGAACAAGATTGCGGTCATGGCGCAGATGACGGGACTTTACACGTACCAGGGCATCCCTGTTTGGCGTCACACTCGGATACTCCGATGGACCACTCAGATCGTGTCGGGTTTCTTGGTTGTGATCTTGGTGGCGTGGTTTTTCCTGAACATCGGCGCTGCAATAGCGGACCGAAATATTCCCTACGGGTTCGGTTTCTTAGACAGAGAATATCAGACCCCAATCGGTCATCATTTCCTCCCTTACGAGTCCTCGGACTCCTTTCTCTATGCCCTCGGCGTGGCCGCGACGAACACGATCGTCGTTTCGATCATAGGCGTCATTCTAGCGACCGCTCTCGGCATTCTCATCGGTGTCGCGCGCCTATCGAGTAACTGGATCGTTTCCAAAATCACGCTGGTGTACGTGGAGTTTTTCCGCAACGTTCCGTTGCTGGTGCAGCTTTTCTTCTGGTTCTACATATTCTTGGCGCTGCCGCCGGAGCGTGACGGGTACGTATTCTTCGACAGGCTGTATGTGAATAACGCTGGCGTATCATTCCCCTGGCCCGTTCCCTCCGACCTTATGACGGGATTGGCTTGGGTCGCTCTCGTAGCAGTGGGAGTGCTCGCGGGTATCATTGTTCATCGGTTTCTTCTGAGGCGGGAGACCGTGACGGGCAAGGCCTCGTATCCTCTGGTGTTTGGCGTGGTGACGGCAGTCGGCATCGGTGGCGTGGCGTGGTTCGCGTTGACGGGCGCCGGTGGTGAATCGCCGTTCGTAATCTCGCAGCCCGCACCGCAGGGAACATTCGCGCGGGTTGCGGGCGGATTCACGGCCCCGGCAGGCCTTTTGGCCCTGTTGATCGGCCTTGTGATGTATACCGCGGCGTTTATCGCCGAGATCGTTCGCGCGGGGATAACGTCGGTCGGTCGAGGCCAGACCGAGGCTGCGCGGGCACTAGGGCTCTCGAACCTGGCCACCCTGAGGCACGTCACATTCCCGCAGGCGTTGCGGGTCATCATCCCGCCGCTTATCAGCCAGTTCCTGAACCTGACGAAGAACAGCAGTCTAGCCGGGGCAATCGGTTATTCCGACCTTACGAATGTAGCAAAGACCATGACGCAGACCGCCCCGGCAGTGTCGATTTTCGTTCTGATAATGTTGTGTTATTTGGCTATGAGTCTCACATACTCGCTTGTCGGCAACTTATACAATCGGTACGTTCGGATCACCGGAGGATAGGGAATGACTGACGATGCCAATACGGTCGCCGCGTCGGTCATGGCTCCTCCTCGCAGTGAAACGGGTGTCATAGGCTGGGCCCGGGCGAACTTATTCAGCACGTGGTACAACACGACGATGACGGTCGTATCGACCCTCATCGTGCTGTGGGCGTTGTGGTTCAGTTTGTCGTGGGTCTTCGGCGATGCCGAATGGCGAGTCATAGGGACGCTGGGCGGTCAGTTCATCATCGGCCAGTACAACACGGAGGCGGCTTGTCCCGGGCAGAATTGCTTCTGGAGGCCGCAGGCTGGGCTTCTGCTCGCGACGATGCTGTTAGGAATGGTGTGGGGTGTGGCAGGTGGGGGAGTCTCCAAGAGAGTGGCGATCACTGTGGCAGTTGTGACGGCCGCGCTCGCCTTCATACCGTACAGTTTTGAACGGATGGGGATGGACGTGCGCATCCTGCTAGTGGCGAACATTCCCGCTATGTTCGCCGGTTTGGCGCTCACCCGCTATACGCCGCTGAACCAAGTGCGTCATGTGGCAATAGTGGGAGTCGTATCATTTTTTGTGACGCTTTTCCTGCTCCGAGGTTTTGGGGGCCTGCCGGGATTGCAGCCGGTGTCGGTCCTCTACTGGGGCGGCTTGATGCTGAACATACTTCTCGCAGTGGTGGGCATCGTGCTCAGCCTGCCGATCGGGATCGCGCTGGCGCTGGGCAGGAGGAGCGAGCTCCCGGTGGTCAAGATGGTGTGCGTGGTGTTCATCGAAGTGTTTCGCGGTGTTCCGCTCATAACGCTGCTGTTTATGTCGCAAGTGCTTGTGCCGCTGGCCTTCCCCGAAGATTTCCCGCAAAACTCTCTGTTCCGCGCGGCGGTCGTAATCACGCTGTTCAGTTCGGCTTATATGGCGGAGAACGTTCGCGGGGGACTTCAAGCTTTGCATCCGGGTCAAGCGGAGGCAGCCAAAGCGCTGGGCCTGTCGGGAGTGCAGATCACGTTCTTGATCTCCCTTCCTCAGGCCATCCGCAACGTCATCCCCGCCATCGTTGGGCAGTTCATTGCGCTCTTCAAAGACACGAGCCTTGTGTACATCATCGGGATGCTGGACGTCGTGGAGATCGGGCGCGCATTCATCCAAGGTAATCCCGAGTATCTTCCCAACGCGAAGGAACTCTTCATCTTCCTCGCCATTGTTTTCTGGATATTCACCTACGGGATGTCGTATGTGAGCAGAAGTGTGGAGACTCATCTGCGCGTGGGGGCACGGTAGATGGTTGCTTGTGACCGAAACAACCCAACATCACGGAGGCGCCTGTGACTGCCAGTGAAGAGACTGCGACGACCGAGGAGATGATCGTCTGTCGAGATGTGCATAAGTGGTTCGGGTCGTTTCACGCGCTGCGCGGAGTCTCTACGACGATCAACAGGGGCGAAGTTGTGGTCGTTTTCGGCCCGTCCGGATCGGGCAAGTCGACGTTTATCCGCACGATCAACCGGCTGGAAGAGCACCAGCGCGGCGATATCATCGTTGACGGTATCGAGCTTACCGATGACGTTCGGAACATCGAGGCCATTCGCAGCGAAGTCGGAATGGTCTTTCAGTCATTCAATCTCTTCCCGCACTTGACCGTCTTGGAGAACATTACGCTGGCGCCGATTAAAGTCCGCAAGCGGCCGCGAGACGATGCGGAGGAAGTGGCAATGGGCCTGCTCGAGCGAGTGGGTATCCCGGAGCAGGCGGATAAGTATCCGGGGGAACTGTCGGGCGGACAGCAGCAGCGAGTCGCCATCGCCCGTGCGCTGGCCATGCAGCCCATGGTCATGCTTTTCGATGAGCCGACCTCCGCGCTCGATCCGGAGATGATCAAAGAGGTGCTCGATACCATGCGCGAGCTTGCAGACTCCGGCATGACGATGATTGTGGTCACACACGAGATGGGGTTCGCGCGGGAGGTGGCCAGCCGCATGATCATGTTCGATGAGGGAGTCATCGTCGAAGAGGGGACACCGCACGACATCTTCAACAACCCCCAGCAGGAACGGACCAAGCTCTTCCTCTCGCAGATTCTTTGAGGAGAGTCTAGGAGGGAATTGGCCGCCCGGGTGTGGCCGGTAAAGTCTTGACCGCGTCAACCCCTCCCCGCATTGACACCCTTGGCCTGCGCGCATAGAATCTGCGGAATTCGACGCCGTCCTTGCGCTTGCTGATGGCGGTCGTGTAAGTCCCCAAGGAGGCATTGATGGGAACGAAAGCGTATGTATTGATCGAGGTGGCAGTGGGCAAGGCCAGGGCGGTGGCGGATCAGATGCTCAAGCTTGATGGTGTCAGCACCGCGGACGTGGTTATGGGCACCTTCGACATCGTTGCGATTGTACATGCCTCCGACGTGAGCGCAGTCGCTTCTCTCGTGACCGGAGATATTCACACCATTGACGGCGTCCTGCGCACTCAGACATGCCTGGCCGTCGTAGCCGCCTAGGGAGCCTCTGAAACAAGCCCATTGGTTGTGGGAATGACGATTCGGAGCGCTTATTAGGCTAGCTAAGGCAGCTTTCCGGAATTTCCCGACATTCATTCATCTAAAGGACAAAGTAGAAGTGCCATGACGAACGAGACGGCGTTTTCCATGGACACGTCGAGCATCAAGTACGGTCCGGGCGTTACTCACGAGGTTGGCTACGAGATGCGTCGATTGGGCGCTCGCCGTGTCATGGTCGTGACGGACGCGCGCTTGGCGGGAATCGAGGCGACCGCCGTTACGATGAAGTCGCTGCGGGCCGAGGGGGTCGATGCCGTGCTCTACGATCGAGTGCGTGTCGAGCCGACGGATGACTCGTTCAAGGAGGCGATCGAGTTCGCCACGGACGGGGAGTTCGACGGTTTCGTTGCGGTGGGTGGCGGTTCCAGCATGGACACGGCCAAGGCGGCCAACTTGTACTCCACCTATCCCGCCGATTTTCTGGCGTATGTCAACGCGCCGATCGGCAGGGGCGAGCCGGCGCCGGGCCCACTGCAGCCGCTTATCGCGATTCCCACTACGACAGGCACCGGCAGTGAGACGACCGGCGTTGCTATCTTCGATCTGCTCGATATGAAGGCCAAGACGGGAATCTCACATCGTTCACTGAGGCCGGTCATGGGCATCGTAGATCCCGACAACGTTCGGGACCTGCCCTCGATGGTGACGGCGTGCAGCGGCTTCGATGTTTTGAGTCACGGGCTTGAGTCGTACACCGCCTTGCCGTTCGGCCAACGTGAAGCCCCGGTGAATCCCGGCCTGCGGCCGTCTTATCAAGGCTCCAATCCAATCAGCGACATTTGGGCGCTGAAGGCCATCGAGATGGTCGCTGAGAACATGCATCGGGCCGTCCACGATCCCGACGACGCCGAGGCGCGCGGACAGATGCTTCTCGCCGCGACGTTTGCCGGTGTTGGGTTCGGCAACGCGGGTTGTCACCTGCCGCACGGGATGTCCTATCCTGTGGCCGGCATGGTCAAGGACTTCGCGCCGGACGATTACCCCGACGAAGAGCCGATTGTGCCGCACGGGATGTCGGTCATACTGAACGCGCCGGCGGTGTTTCGATACACCGGGCCGACGAACCCAGGGCGACACCTCCACGCCGCGCAGTTGATGGGGGCCGATGTTTCCGGCGCAGGGCCAGAGGACGCGGGCGAGATTCTCGGTGACGTTATCGTGAAGTTCATCCGTGACATGGGCCTGCCCAACGGCTTGGGCGCAGTGGGCTACACGGAAGAAGACGTCCCGGCCCTCGTCAACGGCACACTGCCGCAGCACCGTGTCACCAAGCTCTCCCCTCGACCGGCGGAGGCCGACGACCTCGCACAGCTTTTCCGCGATTCCCTCACGCTGTGGTGAGCCTACCCAGTTCGACAGCCCCGTTCAAGGCGAACCCACCCCGTTCATGGTGAGCCTGTCGAACCATGAACGCCCCCTCTTACTCCCTCGGCGGCTCGTGAATGCCGGCGCTCGGGTCGAGCGGGTTCCCGCCGAAGAAGAGGTAGGCCAGCATGTCCTCGCCGATGTTCTTGGTGTAGTGTTTGAGGCCCGGCGGCGTGTAGACCCATGATCCCTGTGTGATGACGCGCTCTTCGTCGCCGACGCGCATCTGTCCCGTCCCCTGCAGGACGTAGTAGAACATCGGGGTCTGGTGCTCGTGGGACTCGTAGACACCTCCGGGGTGGAAGCTGTTTACGCCCAGCAGCCGATCATATGTCTCCGAGCCGGGCAGCCGGGCTTCCATTGATCCCATGTCGATGGACTGGTAGTGACTGCCGTCCACTGCAACTAGCGTATGGCCTTGCTTCTTATCCGTGAATTTCTTCCATTCGGACTCGTCGAATATGTACTTGGGCATGGGCGATCTCCTTCCTTGCTGATGTAGGTTTGAGTGTACTTTCTCATATAGGGGGGTGGTCGTAAAGCGGAAGAAGGGAGCGGCCATGCCGTTAGAGTGTAGAATAGTCGGCACTATGGAGAGTCGCCGGATGGCTTGGATCGACAGGAATTTGAATGGGTATACGGCCGGGTTTGGGACGGCGGCCGGGCTTGCCGTCGGGGCGTATGTTGCGTTTGGCGTGCTGGACATTCATATCCTGCCCCGCATCGTCATCACGCACTTCGGGGCGGTGCTCGGCGTGCTGGTGGCGGCGGCGATTGCGTCGCCGTTTACTCGCGATCGCGGCAAGCCGACGCTGCTGTAGCATCCCGTAGCGACACTGGACCTTGGCCGAGAACGGTATGACCGCCGATGACCATTGACGTGCATGACAAGCTAGTGGACGCGCATATTCACGTTCACTCACCGGATATCGCGAGGTATCCGCTTGCGCCGGGCTTTGATAGGTCGGACCTCTGGTACCCGTCGATGACGCCGGAGGACTACGCCCGATACGCAAGAAGTTATGGAAACGTGCGGGCAAACCTCGTTCAGCCGACTTGGTACGGTCTCGATCACGCATACATCATCGACTGCATCGCTAATTCGCCGGGACGGTACGTTGGGACGGGGATCGTGCCGGCGGTGAGCGATGTATCGCTGCCTCCCCCGAACAGAGTCATGCTCCGGCTTTCGGAGCGGGGCATCCGGGCGTTCCGCGTTAGGGGCGGGAGCGCGCGCGGCGACTTCAATCGATATCCGAATTGGTTGGACTATCCCGGCTATGATGCGATGTTCGAGACAGCCGCGAGTCAGGGACTGGCGCTGAGCTTTCTGATAGGCCCGAACGATCTGCACGAAATAGACCGGATGTGCAGACGATTCCCCGAGACGCGAGTCATCATCGACCATGTGGCCGGCATTCGGATGAGTGGAGGTCGGTTCCCAGCCGAGCAAGTCGAGGTGCTGTGCAGTCTCGCTCGACACCGGGAAGTCATCCTCAAGCTTGGGCCGTTCCACGTCCTGAGCGAGCAATCTGCACCTTTCCTCGACCTGCTGCCGCTGATCCGCCGAGTTATTGAGAGTTTCGGTCCCGAGCGGTGCATGTGGGAGTCTGATGTCGGCGGGCCGTCGCCTATGTCCGACCCCGAACGGATTTACGCCGCTGCCGTCGATCTTATTTCCCATCACGCCGACTTTCTCAGCGCCGGTGATAGAGAGCATATCCTCTACAGGACGGCCAAGTCGGTGTTCTTCGACGGGTGACGTGAAGCGGATTGAGGGGAGATATACCTCCCTATATCGGTTTTTGAACATATCTGCTCGTGAGCGGGGATCTACCCCCGCTCCTCACGCGCCATCCGGGGCCTATGTCGGAAAATCAATCCGCCCAAGGCCGCTGATGTCGATGCTGGCCTCGTATGCATAGCCTGTCCCTCAAACCCCAAGAGTGTCCCGGTTTTGCCGGCGCGGATGGAGATTCGGCAGGACTGGGATGTGAACAGGTATTGTTTCACCGCGAAGGTACGGTGTAGACTCCGCGCAACGGTGTGGAATGGAGTTTTCTACATGGCGCAAACTCTGATCATCGAAAATCTCAAGCGGCGTCATCTGCCGATCAACCTCAGACAAAGCGGCGGCAGCGAAGCCAAGATGCTGATTTCCACCCGTGTCAGAAAGTCTCCGTGGTGGCACTTGTCAAAGGCTGCCGGCTGCTGGGCCTATACAACATACAATCACATGTACCACCCGCGGGCGTACATCAAGCCCGAGGATGGCGGGCTGATGGCGGAGTATGAATACCTGACCAACCATGTGAGCATGTGGGACGTGGCGGTGGAGCGTCAGATCCGGGTCAAGGGGCCTGACGCTGCGGATTTCGTAAACGCGCTCATCACTCGCGACGTGCGCGCGCTGCTGCCCACAATGCAGGCCCGGTATGTGATCTTATGCAATCAGTACGGCGGTGTGATAAACGATCCTGTCCTGCTTCGAGTGGCCGATGATGAGTTCTGGTTCAGTATTTCTGATTCCGATCTTCTTCTCTGGGCACAGGGGGTGAACTCTTCCCGCAAGTTCAACGTTGACATCCACGAGATAGATGTCTCCCCGGTGCAAATTCAGGGTCCGAAGTCGGTGTTATTGATGGAGAAGATGTTCGGCCCTCACATAAGGCGAATTCCGTACTATCACTTGATTCATGACACCTTGAACGGTCACCCTGTAACGATTTCACGCACCGGGTTTTCTGCGGAGGTCGGATTTGAGATGTATCTTCACGACGCCATGCTCAATGCGGACGATGTCTGGCCGCACATACTTGAGCAGGGAGAGGAGTTTAACCTGCGCGTAATCGCCCCCAGCCACATCCGACGACTGGAGGCCGGAATTCTGTCCTATGGACAGGACATGGACATCGAGAACAACCCTTATGAGGTCCGGCTTGGATGGCAGGTGGATCTGAACAAATCGAATTTTATAGGGAAGGAAGCCCTAGCCGGAATCAAAGCGGAAGGAGTTCAGCAGCGCCTAGTCGGCCTCAAGGTTGGCGGGGAGCCTATTGTTTGGTATAACGAAGATTTCTATCCGGTCAAGGATGCGGAGTCAGGGGACGACGTTGGATATGTCACCAGCGCCTTTTGGTCACCGTCCTTGTCGTCGAACATCGCGCTGGCGGTCATGCCTCGATCCCATTGGCGAAGAGGAACCCGCGTGAAGGTCCAATTGCCAGCCGATGGCATTGTGGACGCCGAGGTTGTCCGAGTGCCCTTCGTTGATCCGGCCAAGGAACGTCCAAAGACGGTATTGTGAATTACCCGGACGTCACGGTTACCGCCATCGGTCGATGGACTGGGGTTCTCTAAGGTTGTCGGCGCTTCGATGCCTTAATGCTCGGTGTTGGGCTGAGGCAGAGCAACTCATTCTAGTGATTCTTGGAGAGAAGAATTGAGGGCGGCCGTTCAGGGCCTCACTCCCGAATGGATTAGGAAGCGGATGGCGTTAATCGTTAATCAGGTATCTTCGATGACCACCTGGGGATACTTTAGTTCGATGGCAGTCAGCGCGCTTCTGGTCGCCAGTTTGCTTGGGTGTGCCGATGTTGTGGGGGATGCCGCCAAGGATGAACTGATGGTCGAGTTGGAAGCGGAGGTCGCCTCTCTGCAGGAGTCTCTCGATGCTCTTGCCGACGAGAATGCTGAACTCAGGGAAGAAAACTCGGTCCTTCGTGAGCGCTTGACCGAACAGGACGCCGAGCTTCGGGAACTCGAGAAAGTCGCCGCCAAAGCCGAGGCGCTGTTATCCTCTAATGAGCAGTGGTCGAAGGACAAGGACGCGCAATGGTCGCCGCCGAAGGGTGACGCGCTGGAACGCACTATCGCGCTGGTGGAGGACTTCGGCGGTGAGCTTCACTATGTTCATCACGCTGGACGTGGGGACCGATCGGTCTTGGTAACACCCGTGGAATTTGTAGAAGGGTGGACTCCGTTGATCGTTTCGCTTCACGGCTTCGGAGGGGATTCCGCCTACCAGGCTGACTACGTGCCCTTTCACGAGCGAGTGGACGCCGACGGGTTTGCTCTGCTTCTGCCCAACGGGACCTTCGACAGCGAGGGAAACCGTTTTTGGAATCCGACCGACCGGTGCTGTGATGGTGGCAAGTCCGGCGAGGATGATGTGGGGTATCTGACGGAGCTTGTGGCAAATGCCATGAAGATCAAGGACTTCGGCCCGGTGTACTTTTTCGGTTATTCCAATGGTGGGTTCATGTCACATCACGTTGCATGCAAGGGACTGCCCGGTCTTCGCGCCGTGGCCAGCCTAGCGGGCACGAGCTACGTTGAGGACTCCAGCTGCGACGGCTCGCCCCCTGTGTCCATGCTGCAGATCCACGGCACCGCAGACGACGTGATCCTATTTGACGGTGACCGGAGCGAGCGAGACTCAAACGGGGATGACCCGCCGGCATTTTACCTCGGCGCTCTGGACATGGTGATGCGCGGGAGCAGTCGGGCCGGCTGTGAGTGGCCGAAAGATCCCCGGCCCTATGCCAGGCTCGACTTGGATCGATACGTGCAGGGTTCCGAAACCCAAGCGTTCCGCGCCGAATCGGGCTGCGCTGAGGGGATCAGTATTGAGCTTTGGAAGAGTGTTGGCAGCAGCCATGCGCCCGAGTATGGCGAAGCCTTCCTCGACGCTCTCATAGAATGGTTTCTGTCACAGGCGTAACCGTTCCCCCGAAGGTGAATGGAAGTAATGGCGGAGAGTGTGGGATTCGAACCCACGGTACCCTTGCGGGCACACACGATTTCCAGTCGTGCCCAATCGTCCACTCTGGCAACTCTCCGCGGCGAACTGAAACCGAACGGGAGAAGGAATTCTGTGGCTTGTTCGTGTCGGTGTTAGCGTAGTTGGCGGAGAGAGTGGGATTCGAACCCACGATGAGGTTGCCCCCATACCGGTTTTCGAGACCGGCGCATTCGTCCGCTCTGCCATCTCTCCAGGACGCCTTCGGTGCAATTATAGCACAGGGCCCTATCGAGGGATTTCGGCCATGAGGGCGAGGGTGTTGCCGTCCGGGTCGGTGAAGAATGACATCCAAAGGTCGTAGGTGTCGGTGCGGTGAACTACGTGCGGGTCGCCGACGAACCGGACGCCGCGGGCCTTCAGCGTTTCGGATGCCTCCAAGACGTTCGGGACGGTGTAGTAGATGACGCTGCCGCTGCCGTATTTCAGGGTTTCCTTGCCGTGTTCGGGGACGGTCAGCATGAGGCGGACGCCGTCGCAATCAAAGAACGACATGCCCGGTTGCGCGCTGAAGAGATAACGCAAGCCCAGCGTGTCGCGGTAGAACTCGGTTGCCCGCTCGATGTCGGACACGCTGATGGCGATTTGACCAATGCGGCCCAAGTTGGGGTAGATGCCCTTCTCATTCATGGATGTAATTTGCTCGGTGGAAGTCGGAGATGTTCCGCTTGCCGGACTTTGGAGGCGGAATGCGATTCGTTTGTCAGCTGCTTGCGGCTGCGCGGCGACGAGTGCGTTTACCGTTCAGCATTGTGCCTATTACAGTATACCGGACGCCGAACTCATAGATAATCAGCAAAATGGCGGTGACGGCTAGGTTCATAAGGGCGAACTTGAGGTGAATGGTGATGCGCCAGCCCGCAAGCAGTTCGAAGGCTACTACGATGAGAGGCAGATGCCACAGGTAGAGCCAGTATGAGGCATCGGACAGGTATCGCACCCAGAAGCGTTCTTGTGAGGCTATCAAGCGGAACAGGCCAATGAGTCCGAAGCACATCAGCCAGGCGAAGGCGACTTGCAGGACGTCGGCGGCCGGCTTGGCCCAATCTTCCTTCACGTCGTAGAGCAGGGCGAGTCCGCCGAACAAGCCCACGCTCAGGGCGGGCAGGAGTGCAAGCGTCCACCACTGGCTGATTTGGATTTTTCGCTGGTAGAGGAACGCGCCAAACACAAAGAAGAGGGCATAGTAGCAGAGCACGATTGGGCTCAGGATCAGACTGTCGGAAGTGTCGGGACCGAAGACGGGCTCCTGCATGAGTAGCTGCGGCCCGAGTGTGAGAGGGATCGCCAACCACCAGATGATCGGATTGCGGAACTTGAGGCCCAGCTTTGCGGCGATGATGAAACCGGCGCATAGCCAGAGGAGAAACCAGAGGAACCACAGGTGGCTCAGGGTACTTATCCAGATGAACGGCCACCAGAAGAACGAAAACTCTTCCACGTCGAAAGCCCAAAGGAATGTGAAAGTGGTGACTGGAATGACGGTGAAGGCTCCGATGGCGAGGGGCAGGCCGATCCGCTTCAGCCGCTGAAGCGTGAGTTGGCGGAGTCCCCTTCTCTGCCAGAGCAAGGCGGTGAAGAAACCGCTGAGTAGGAAGAACACGGGCATACGGAACCCGTGGATGGCGAAGAACATGAGAGTGTAGGCGCCGGAGACCTGGTCGGGGTACCCCTCGGCGGAGTAGGCCTTCGACCACAAGTCCGGCACGAAAAAGAGGGCCGCGTGCAGAACTATGCCCAGCAGCATGGCGAAGGCGCGCAGGGCGTCCAGTTCGTGAAACCGGGCGCCCTGAGTTTCTGTCTGACTGCCCTCACCGTCCGCATTGCGGAGTCTGGGCGGCGATTCTTCCAGCGGCTCCGCTTCCATTCTTGGCAGCTTACGCGCCGCCGGCGGCTTCTACGAGACCGGATTCAAGTCGCTCCATGGCCTCGTCGATTTCGGACTCTGAAACAGTGAGCGGCGGCATGATGCGAATGAGCTGGGGTCGAGTGAAGTTCAGCAGTAGGCCGCGCGAGTTGCAGGCGGTGAGACTGGCGGCGGCCATCTCCCTATCGAACTCGACGGCGTTGAGGAGGCCCATGCCGCGCACGTCGGTTATGAAGTCGTGGCGGCCCATCAACTCTCCGAGTGCGGCCCGCATATAATCGCCCATCTTTGCAGCGTGGGCCGGAATGTCGTTTTCGATGATGTACTTGGTTGAGGCGTAGGCGGCAGCAGTAGTTAGGACGTTTCCGCCGAAGGTAGAACCATGGTCGCCAGGTACGAGCGCGATGGCGTGGTCCTTGAGCATAAAGGCGCCGACGGGCACACCGCCGCCGAGTCCCTTGGCCAAAGACATAACGTCGGGCTCGACGCCAAACGTCTGATATCCGAACAGGGTTCCGAGCCTGCCAAATCCGGTTTGCACTTCGTCGTAGATGAGGAGGAGTCCGTTGTCGTCGCACCACCTGCGGACGCCGCGCAGGTATTCGAGAGACGGGATGTTCACGCCGCCTTCTCCCTGTACCGGTTCCATCATTACGGCGGCGGTCCTGTCTGTGGTGGCGGACATTATGGCCTCGAGATCGCCGAATTCCACGTTGACAAAACCCTCGGGAACCGGGGAGAAGTCGTCCATGGGCTTATCGCCCGCGGCCATGGTGTTGAGAGTTCTGCCATGGAAGGCGTGGGAGACGGTGATGATCTCCGATGCGCCGTTCCGATTTTCGCGGCCCCACTTCCGGGCATTCTTGATGGCGCCCTCGTTGGCTTCCGCGCCGCTGTTGGCAAAAAACACCTTGTCCATGCAGCTGTTCTCGACCAGGAGTTCGGCCAGCTTTAACTGCGGGACCGTATAGAATTGGTTTGAAGTCTGGATGAGCGTCCTCGCCTGCTCGGCGATTGCCTCGGCAAGGACGGGGTTGGCGTGTCCGATGTTCGTTACGGCCCATCCCGATGTGAAATCGAGGTACTCTCTGCCCTCGTCGTCCCAGACCTTCGTGCCCTCTCCTCGCACGAGGACAATGGGCTGGCGGTTGACGACGTGCAGGTAGTATTTGCTTTCGATTTCCTTCCAATTGGTCATGTTATTGACCTCCCTGAGTAAGTCGGTCGAGTGCGTTTTCCAGATTTCTGATGCCTTCTTTGAGTTGATCTATAGCTTGATTGATCTCCTCAATTGTCGAGCTTGGCGCGTCGGGGGTGATGAGGGTCGGGGTGTCGTCGTCGGTGGTCAGTTCGGCCTCGTCCAGCAAGGCGGCAACGGCCTCGGAGACGGAATCTCTCATGACCACGGTCGTGCCGGTGGCGAGGATCACCTGTTTGAGTTCGGGGAAGTCTATCCCCTCGGCTCTGAGGTAGATGGGTTCGGCGTACAGAAGGCTAAAGTCGTCTCCAAAGGCCATGGGCAGTACGAGGAGGTTGCCTCGGATGCACTCGGAGCCTTCTTGACACCGAAGCGTGAACCATTCGGAAATCGTGGGGTCGTTATCGATTTTGGCCTCGATCTGTTCGGGGCTGTCAAGCTGTCGGTCCTTCGGAAAGTCAAATGCGACGAGTTGGCCATAGTTGGGCGCGTCGTTTCGGGCCGCTATCCATCCGGCGAGAATCGGCGGATCGTTTCTGGTGTACGGGGTCAGGAGGACGAACTCGGCGCTGTCCTGCCCAGGGAGCTTCATAATGGCGCGGTATGGCTCGACAGGCTGAAGCTGCGTCGCTCCCTGGCCGAACTTCTCGGTGGCGATATTCCAGATATCCTCGAGGTTGTAGAAGTCGCGAGGATCAAGCATGTGATAGCGCAGGTACTTGTCAGCCTGGACCGCGAAGATGTCGAGCGGGTATCGGATGTGACTCTTGAGCGAGTCCGGCATCTGTTCGAACGGGACGAACAGCTTAGGGAACATCGCCCGGTAGGCCCTCACGAGGGGGTCCGAATCATCGACGACGTAGAATGTTGGCGTGCCGTCGTAAGCGTCGATTGTCACTTTAACGCTGTTTCGTATGTAGTTGAACCCGAGCGAGGAGCCGGTCTCGTCGCGAACCGGATCCGAGTACGGGTAATGGTCGGAGATAGTGTAGGCGTCCTGTACCCAGAACAGGCCCCCCTCGGCCGCAACGATGTACGGATCCTCGTCCAGTCGAAGGAACGGGGCAATAGTGGACACGCGCTCGGCGATCTGCCGACGGTATTGAATACGGCTTTCTGCTTTAATCTCGCCGCTGATGAACAGGTTGAGGTCGCCGAATTGCCAGGCAAACGCGAGTCGGTTCAGAAGGGAACCTACTTTGACGCCTCCGGCGCCATCGTAGCGGTTGTTGCGGATTTCCTTCCCTTCGGCTTGGTAGTCGAGTTCCTCGGTGTTGGTATTGACGACAACATACTCAGTTGTCTGTTCGCCGTAATAGATGCGGGGGTTTTCGATCACGGTTTCGGGTGGCGTTGATTGCTCTTCGGCTTGAACGGCAATGACCCCATCGGCGGGGATGTCCTTAGCGAAGAATTCGGGCCTTCCCTCCGCAGTGAACTCGGTAACGGGACTCATAGCGATGCCGAATCCATGAGTGTACCGGAGACGTCTGTTTATCCACGTTTGAGCTTCGGCCTCCAGATCATCGGGGTTAACCTCGCGCGCCGCTACCATAACCTGTCGATACTGACCGTTGACGGTGTATCGGTCGACGTCGGCGACGTTGAAGTCGTAATAGAGGCGAATCTTTTGGATCTGCTTATACACGTCCGAAACGGGGCCGTTGTCCCACAGGCGGATGTTTTCTACGGTGACGGAGTTGGCGTCCAACACCTCCGGCGCGAGGTTGGGAACGGCCGGGTATGACTGAGTGCTGATGGCATCGAGGCCGAAGGCCTTGCGAGTGAGATTGATGTTGCGCTCAATGTATTCGGACTCGCGGGTGAACTCGTTCGGGTTGACGGCGAACCGCTGCAGGGCGTTCGGCCAGGCGATAGTGAGGATGACCGACATGAAGAGCCAGAGGGCGACCGCGCCGATCATCACCCTAATACCGCGCTGGTAGGCGTTAACTAACATCAGCACGCCGGCTACCGCGGCCACGATGGTCATGATCAAGAGGGCGGGCATCCGCGCTTGCACGTCGGCATATGCCGCGCCGTAAACGACGCCATTTTCGGAGAGGACTAGCTCCCAGCGGTCGATCCAATGTCCTGCGGCCAAGGTGAACATGATGAGCGCCGCGATGACCGAAATGTGAACCTTGAACGAACTGCTGAAATCGAAGCTCACTCCCCTGAGATTGAAGTTGATGAAGTAGACCAGCAGGGTGAGCAGGCCTATGGTGACTGTGGCGGTAAAGAACCATCCGCGGACGGTTTCCAGCAGCGGGAGTGTAAAGATGTAGAATCCGACGTCCCTGTTGAAGACCGGTTCGGTTACTCCAAACGGGACGGAGTTTTCAAATTTGAGGAAGAGGTCCCACTTGGAGGCGGCGATTACGCCGAAGACGACGGCGGCAACAATCAGGGCGACAATGCTGCCCCACTTGAAGAGAGACTTCAGGAATCGGTGAGTTTGAGCCGGCAGGGGCATTTCGGCCGGTCCTGATGCGAAGCGGTGGGCGAAGTAGATGCTCAGCCCGCCCAAGAGGGCCACTATTGCCCCGCCGCCGAGAAAGAGGGCAAGGCGGGTCAGCAGAACTGTGCGGAACACGCCCAGAAAACCGGCGGCATCGAACCACAGGTAGTCGGTATAGAGAGTGCGCCCGAAGTTCAGGGCGGCATAGAGCGCGATGATCGCGACGATTATCGCCCCCCACTTAATCCGGTTCCGCAACTCCGGCGTAATGAAGTTGCTCAAATCAAAAGGCAGGTTTTGTTCCGTTGGGAATTCGTAAGCCATAGTTTCCTTTTCTGCTTCAGTCGTTCTTTTTCAGCGATGGACGACATCGAAAACCTATCAGACGGAGGAACCGTTTTTCAACCGGCCGGTCCCAGTTGTGCGGTGTTGCAGTCACCCGACTCGAGTTCCCAAAGCCTCTCCGTTGAGGAAATTCTTGAGCGCGTGCGGTTTCCGACCGTCGATGATTCGCGAGGTGCGTCCATCCCCGGCGTTCATCAGGCAGGCGCCGATCTTCGGGATCATGCCTCCGTCGATGACGTTGGACTGCATGAGCGCTCTGGCCTGGCGCTCGGTAACGCGGGGGATGAGCCGGCGCGATGAGTCCAAGACTCCTTCAACGTCGGTCATGAACACCAACTTTTCGGAGCCAAGCGCTGACGCGATCTCACCGGCGGCGGTGTCGGCGTTCACATTTAAGAGAACGGGGCCGTCCTCGCCGAGGTGGACGGCGACGGGCGCGACTATGGGGATGAAGCCCGCATCGACCGTCGCCCGTATAGGTTCGGTGTTAACCTCGGTGATTCTGCCGACATAGCCCAGATCGGGGTCGAGAATTTCGGCTTGAAGTATTCCGCCGTCAACGCCGGACAGGCCTATGGCCCTTCCTTCGCGCGACAGTACACGTGATACGAACTGTTTGTTGATCAGTCCGGTAAGAACCGCAACGACGACATCGAGGCTCGGCTCATCGGTGAAGCGCAGGCCCTTGACGAATCGCGTTCTGACACCCTGCTTATCCATCCAGTCCGTGACGACTTTGCCGCCGCCGTGCACGACGATGGGCGAGACGCCCTCTCGCTGAATGGCAATGAGGTCATCGATCGTGGTGTCGTGACTCCCAAGTGTGCTGCCGCCTATTTTTACTACGATCGTCCCATTGCTGGAATTCTCCGATTGGCCGGAAGGGAGGGTTGGATTGAACGTCTCTTCCCCGTCGAATTCTGGCCGTGCTAGCATGTCAACCCGGTGTGATAGTTTGGCATGGCTGTCCGCAAGCGAACTCCAGCATAGAAGATACCATACGGGCGAGAGCGGTGTCGCTTGCGGTTTTGGGGTTTCAGCGCCGCATTATGAGGTCTTCATCTTCGCCGCGAGCGCGGTCGCGCGCACGGGTGTACCGATCGTCCACGTCCTCATCATCGTCATCTTCACGGTTGCCGTATCCCAGCTCACTGCCGAGGTTGGGCCTGCCGAGGGTTTGAGCGGTCTTGGCGATGAACTTTTCTCGACTTGCTTCGGTGGGGGCGACTTTGATCGTGCCCCATATTGCGATGAAGAAGGCCGCTATGATGCCCAGCGATCCGCCTACGGCCAACCCGCCCAAAGCAGCAGGGGAGTTGGAAAGTTCGTCGGTGCCCAAGACTAAGTGCAGCACAAGTCCCACACCCAGCCCAACCAGCATGAGGGCAATCCCCAAACCGGTGGACAATACCACGAACATAAAGATGAAGTGGATGACGTAATTGCCGACGTCTCGCAAGAACACCGTCATTTTAATACCTCCGGGCCATCCAAACGATGGAGGAGTTTTCACAAATTGGACATCACGATAGAGCTTGTTATTCTAAACGCTTGCTCTGTAGTCATTCCTCAGTGTGGAAGATTTTCAAAGCCATTGCAATTTGTCGGCTACTGAAGCGTGTGACGCCGGCTGGGACACTGCGGCATACGGCTCATATTCCGGTGGCCTTTCCGGCAAGTGTGCTGCTAGTGGTGAAAGTAAGCGCTCCCGAGTCCCGTTCCGTCGTACTGAAAAGCCTCGAATTTCAACGGCCGATGACTCTTTGAGTCAGTAGATATACGTCTTCAATTCGCGGCAGAACTTCGCATAACTCATTCCCGCTGGCTTCCTGCTTCGCGGGGAAGACGGTTTTGCAAAGGACTCCGGGGATTAGTATGGGAATTATATACGAAAGTAACCAATCGTCCCACGTTATTCCCCCGCCTTCAACTCCCGTAGAAACCGCCAATCTTCCCGCTTCTTCGGCGGCGTGTTCAGAATGATTCGAGCGACATTCTCCGGTGTGTCGTCTATCGGTTCCGGCATGGTCAACTTGACCGGGCGACCTCTAGGCTTCTTACGACGTGGCATTGGCGTACTCCTTCAATTTGACTATGAAATGCTCCTGCGAACTATCACCCTTCAAACGGTTACAGTGAGTACAAAGCAACTGTAAATTATCAATATGGTCAGTCCCACCTTTGGATTGTGGTATCACGTGGTCAACGTCAAAGAGTTTGAACGGGAAATGCTCTTTACACCCTGCACAGTTTCCTTCCTGCTCCCCGTACAGAACATGAGCATTTTGACGGTAATGCTTAGGAACCTCAATATCCGTTCGCTTTGGAATGTCCGTCCTATGCACAATCCTATTGGCCCATAAAGCTATACCCGGCTCTTCCTGTTTCAAGCGATGTTGCACAAGTTCGACGGCCTTCGGGGAGAGGTCTATACCTATCCACTGCCTACTAAGACGTTCAGCGGCCACACACGCCGTCGCGCATCCGCAGAATGGGTCAAGCACTAAGTCGCTCTCGTTGGATGACGCCTTGATGATACGCTCCAAGAGCGCAAGGGGCTTTTGCGTGGGATAACCTGTGAGTTCTCCGGTATTGTTCACCGTTTGAAACGATGGTATATCCGCCCAAACGTCACTCATTGCGCGACCACGCGCTTCATTCAAGTATACCTCCCTAGCTACACCTGCCTTGTCATAATATATCTTGTAGGCGTTCCCGTCTTTGTCCCGCTTGTCATATCGCCGGATTGTGCTTTCCGCAAGAGGGCGATACTGCTTGTTGAATACGTCCTTATCGCTTTTCGTGTAAAAGAGAATCGTGTCATGCCCACGTATCCAGTTCATTGCTTGCGACTTGAACCCACTACTATCTTCATTCGACCACACTAACTCGCGTCGATATAGCCCCCCCCCTCGAACAAATGCACTATCCATGAGCATCTTTAGATAATGACTAGCATAGGGGTCACAGTGAAGATAGATACTTCCGGTGTCCTTCAACACCCGCCGCATCTCCAGCAAACGAACGGCCATCATCGTAAGGTACGACTGCATCCCTTTACCGTGTGCACGGCCCGAAGCGTCCAGTATGTACGCTATGGCAGGGTGCTCATCGGCAATCAACCCCATCCATGCAACGTCAAGGTCGCTGAGCGTCCACGTGTCCTTGAACGCCGCGCCCGCGGCCTTGCTCCCTACCGGAGCCTCGTAGTTCTTATTTGAATTGAAGGGCGGGTCAAGGTAGATAAGGTCAACCGTCTCAGAGTTCATACCACGAAGGATATCAAGATTGTCCCCCGTCCAAAGCGTTCGATTCACAAAATTCGGCTTAGCCATCACCATGTCCAGATCATACGGATTTTCCACCTTGTATACCATTATCCACTTGCGGTTATCAAGTCTTGATACCTTAGCCGCTTGCCGTTCATGCCTTCAACGATATGCCGCATCTGGTCACAGGTGTCGGAAGGGCGGTCGTTATGCCTTCCTGCAAACTCATTGACATAGCGGGGCAGATGTTCAACGCTCATATGGTGATAGGTTCCAACATAGCCGCGCTTGAGCATAGCCCAGAACGACTCTACGCCGTTCGTGTGCGCCTGCCCGTGAACATACTCTTTGACCGAATGCCTAACCGTTTCATGATTCGGTAGGTCGTGGTAGCCAGGGTGTTCGTCGGTGTATACCTTCGCGCCATTCTCGATACCGCACTCTACGAAGGCTTGGAGCGTCGGCTTGTCAGTGTGCTCTACGGGAGTCGCTGTCACCTGGCCGGTGTCTCTGTCCTTCATACCTACTACGGGTGTCTTGCCAACTGTCCCGCGCCCGGCCTTCGTCTTCTTCGACTCATGCTTGTTAGACTCTTTGCCCCCTATATAGGTCTCATCCACCTCTACAGGGCCGACGAACGGCGCGTGATGGTCGTTGTATGTCTCTCTAATGCGGTGCGCCATGAACCACGCGGTTTTCTGTGTCACCTTGATATCTCTATGTAGCTTCATCGACGACGTACCCTTGATACCCGTTGTCACGATATAGACCGCAAACGCCCACTTGCGGTATCCAATTTTGGAACTGTGCATCAAGCTATTCGTCTTGACGCTAAAAAATTTACGGCAGTCACGACAACGGAATGGCATTGTAGGGTGGCTGTCCTGTTTAGAAACTGCCACGCTCCCACAATGAACACAAGCAACCCCGTCCGGCCAACGCTGTTCAATGAACCACTGCTCAGCAGCCTCATCGTTTGGAAACATGTCGTGAAGGTCTATAAGAGAAATACCCTTGCGGTAAGCCTTGCCAGGTCCGTGCGCCATGTTCATAACCCCTTTGATTTATAGAACAATAGTAACCGAAACGTAGGAATTTGTCAAGGGGTTTTCAACGTCAAGCGGTTACTTTCGTATATAATTCCCATTAGTATACCATAGGGTACGCTGTACTTTCGGACTCACAAATACCGCCGGCCAGGGCACCGGCATTTCCTCAAGAGCCGGTCTTGGGAGAGCCTCCCTCCCTTCCCCCTCCGGACTCCGGCCCCGTATCGGAGTGCGGGGCAACGTTCCTTCGCAGGGGTGACGAATGAGGCGCCGGACTTGTGGCATCGAGGCAGGGTCGATTACGTGCTGTAGGCCGAATTTTCGATTACGTATCCTTCGGTGAGGTCGCAGCCCCAAGCCGAGGCAGCGGCATCGCCGGCGCCGACTCGAACCTTGATTCTCACTTCTTCTTCACTCATGGAGCTAACAACGGCGTCCTTCAAGTAGGCGATGCTCATTCCTTCGTGGACGATGTGGATTTCGTTGATGAAGATATCGACATTGGATTCATCGA
This sequence comes from Dehalococcoidia bacterium, assembly GCA_965232435.1. GTDB lineage: Bacteria > Chloroflexota > Dehalococcoidia > Lucifugimonadales > VXLM01 > VXLM01. Next base: position 2,895,059 of record CBDDPU010000004.1, on the reverse strand, counting down.
AGTCGATGCCGCTGTTGCCGAGGGCCATCATGACCCTGCCCCAGTTGGGGTCGCGTCCGTAAATCATCGCCTTGACGAGGAGGGAAGAGACGATCTTCCGAGCGGCGAGCCGTGCGTCGTTCAGCGTGCGCGCGCCTTCGACGGTCACTTCGACGAGATGAGTGGCGCCCTCACCGTCTCGCGCCATCTTCTTGGCTAGATCGACACAAGCATACGTAAGCGCCTCTTGGAATTCTTCACCGGCCGGAGTCCCGCCATGAATTGGCTCGTCTGAGGCCCTGCCGTTTGCGAGGATTATCAAAGTATCGTTCGTGCTCTGGTCACCGTCCACGTCGATCATGTTGAAGGAAGCGTCGGCGGCGTTCTTGAGAGCCTGCTGAAGGAATGACGGTTCCACCGCCGCGTCGGTCGTGATGAACGAGAGCATGGTCGCCATGTTGGGGTGGATCATGCCCGATCCCTTGGCACATCCGCCGATGATAATCTCGCGGCCTCCGATCTGCGTCGAGACGGCGACCTCTTTTGGGTGAGTGTCGGTCGTCATTATCGAGCGAGCGAAGCGATTCCCTCCGTCATCGCTGAGGGCGATGTTGCCGAGGTTCTGCCTCACCAAGGCCATAGGAAGCTCGACGCCAATGAGTCCGGTGCTGCCGATGACGACGTTCTCGGGTTCGACGCCGACATGCGAGGCGGCGAGGGCGGTCATCTCCTCGGCGTCGGTGAGGCCCTGTTGGCCTACCGAGCAGTTGGCGCATCCGCTGTTCGCGACGATAGCGCGGACATTGCCATTGGCAACTCGGAGTTTGCTCAGTGTCACGGAAGGCGACAGCACCTTGTTTTGGCTGAATACTCCCGCCGCCGCCGCCGGTGAGTCGGACAGGACCACGCCCAAATCATAGATGCCTTCGCCTGCAGTCTTGATTCCGGCATGAACGCCGCCGGCAGTGAACCCCTGCGGGGATGCGACGCCTCCACGATGGATTAACTGTATCACCGCGCTCATTCAGAATACCCCGAATTGCGTATGTTCCACCGCATCGCGGCGGAGTATGCGAAAGTATAGCAGGTTCGAAAGTCGACTCGCTGGGCAAAGGTCACTATTTGCAGGGCAATCAGGGGTCCCTTAGAAGGGGCAGCCTTCGGAGGGCGTCCCAGCGCAGCGCTCCGCGTTTCGTCCTGGTGTTCCTTCGCCGGAGAGGCGTTTCAGGGTCTACCCGGAAACTATAGAGCGGTTGCCCTGTTTCCATTTGTGGTGGGACCGTGGATGCGAAAGCGCTGAAGCGGAATGAGCGCTGTGAGGAATTAGGAAACCGGCTGTCTGGCGTGGTCGAGGACGGGCGGATTGACGAGGTTGTCCGGCATTCGGCCATTGAAGACGCGAACGACTTCGGCGGCGGCCCGCTGCTCAAGCTCCAGAGTCGCTTCCTGGGAGAAGAAGGCGGTGTGCGGCGTGACGATCACGTTGTCGAGTTGGATTATCCGGTGATCGAGCGGGGGATCGATATCCACCAAAACATCGAGACCGGCCCCCGCAATCTTGCCCGTCGTTAGGGCATCGTAGAGAGCGTCCTCGTCAATGAGACCGCCCCTCGCACAGTTGATGAGGAAGGCATCCTCACGCATTGAATCGAACTGGGCGCCGCTCATCATGTTCGCCGTCGCCGGAATCAGGGGCGAATGCAGCGTAACGAAGTGAGATTCCCGTAGCAGATCGTCGAGATCAACCTTGCGGACGCCAACGGCGGCCATATCCTCCTCGCTTACGAACGGATCCGACGCGACCGTCTCCATGCCGAAGGCTTTGGCCTTTTCTGCTGCGGCGCGTCCGATGCGCCCGAAGCCGACGACGCCGAATGTCTTGTCCCGCAGGCGCATGATCCGAAAACCGAGCCCGGCGCTGCCCCAGCCGTTGCGCTTGGTGTCGTCGTTGTGCATGACGATGCGGCGGTTCCATCCGAGCATGAGGCCGATGACGTGGTCGGAGACCTCGTCGACGCAGTAGTCGGGGACGTAGGTGACGACGATTCCCAGCTCGGTGGCGGTGTCCACTGCAATATTGTCGACGCCCACACCGTAGCGACTTATGACGACGCAGCGCTCGGCGGCCCGCACGACGTTTTCAGTCACCTTGGCGAAGCACGTCATGATGCCGTCTACGTCCCTGGCGAGTTCGATGAGCGTTTCCTCATCGCCCGAGGGGGAAACGACTAGCTCCGCTCCGGCGGCCTCGATAACCTCCCGTTCCGGGTCGGTCGTTGGCCAAACGTAGTCGGTTACCAATACTTTCTTCGTCATGATCGCGCCCCCGTCTTGAACTTTCTGCCCAGTCATTGTAGCGCATTGGGCCGGGATTGCCTTACTTCGCGACAGATGAAAATGGCTTGCGCGCCAGGTCCATTTCGGTTTAGAATATCTGCAAATTGATCCGGCGACCTTTAAGACAGTCCCGCGAGGCTGGCAAGGCGTGAAGTGGATCGCCTATCCATTTGATTGGCGATCAGACGCAGCCCTCTGCCACCTCCGGCAAGAGGGTTTTTTCGTGGCTGAAATATCATCCGACGCAGCGAACGACACATCAGCGGCGCAAGGCCGACAGGTGCTCGACCGCGAGCAGATGCGCCGCGCGCTCATTCGCATCGCCCACGAGATATTGGAAGGGAACGTGCGTGACCCGAAGATCGTGATTGTGGGCATTCACTCGGGCGGAGTTCACCTCGCCGAGCGAACGGCTGACCTCATTGCTGAGTTCGAAGGGACAAGACCGCCGGTCGGACAGCTGGACATCGGCTTGTATCGTGACGATCTGCGTCGCAGGGGGCGTCCGGTCATGCGTCCCACAAGCATACCGACACCGATCGAGGGCAGGCCGGTGGTGCTCATCGACGACGTGCTGTACACCGGGCGAACCGTCCGCGCCGCCATGGACGCGCTCAATGACTTCGGGCGACCCAGCCGAGTCCAGCTTGGGGTGCTGATAGATCGAGGCCATCGCGAACTGCCGATACGGGCCGATTATGTGGGGCGAAACATTCCGACTTCGCTTGATGAGGAAGTGCGAGTGCACCTCCGAGAGGCGGGCGCCGACGACGAGGTCGTCTTGCTGAGGAGGAGCGCATGACCACGAGGGGTTCAGGTCTTGCCATGAGCGCGGAGGGTTCTCGATCCCATTTGGCTAATCGCCGCCACGTGCTTGATCTCGACGATTTCACTCGCGAAGAAATAGACGAGGTACTGCAAAACGCGGACGTGATGAAGGAAGTCCTGAACCGGGATATTCGCAAGGCGCCGACTCTGCGAGGCAAGACGATTTATACGCTCTTTTACGAGGCGAGCACCCGAACGCGGGCGTCGTTCGAGCAGGCGGGCAAGGTTCTGAGCGCCGACGTTATCAACGTGTCCGCCGGAGGGTCGAGTGTGGAGAAGGGCGAGTCACTCTACGACACGGCGCTGACTCTCCAGGCGATGAACGCGGATATGATCATCATGCGTCACTCGCACCCCGGCGCGCCGTACTTTCTCGCGCGCAACTTGGACGCGCCGATTATCAACGCGGGTGACGGCGGACATGCCCACCCGACCCAGGCGCTCTTGGACTTATACACGATTCGGTCGCACTTAGGCTCCATCGAGGGGCTGAAGGTCGCGATCGTCGGCGATATTCTGTACAGCCGCGTAGTTCGGTCAAATCTTTGGGGACTCATTGCGATGGGGGCGAACGTGACCTTATGCGGCCCTCCAACGCTGATTCCGCAGGACTTTCTGAAGGAGTTCCCGGAGGAACATCCCTTCGCGGGGGTTGCTGTCGAGACCAGTGTGGAAGCCGCCATCGAAGGGGCCGATGTTGTGATGGCTTTGCGACTTCAAGCCGAACGTCAGCGGGCCGGCCATCTGCCCAGCCTCCGCGAATATTCTCGGCTGTATGCCGTCAACGCGAGGCGTATGAAGTTCGCGAAGTCAAACGCCTTAGTCATGCATCCGGGCCCCATGAACGAGGGGGTTGAGATCGACGCCGACGTTGCGCATGGAGCGGCCTCGGTCATCGAGGAGCAAGTCACGAATGGCGTTGCGGTGAGGATGTCGCTTCTGTACAGCCTCGTTAAGTCCGGCGGGAGTGGGGAGTAACCGTTTTGAGCGAACCGCGGCTGCGTGATCGGGCAACTGTAGTCGTAATGCGCGACGGCAAAGTGTTGCTGGTGTTCGGAAGAAACCCGGTGTACATGATGCCGGGTGGGGGAATCGAGCAGGGTGAATCTGCGGAGGAAGCCGCTGCCCGTGAGCTTTTTGAGGAGACTGGTCTCACCGCGACGCAAACGGACTACCTGTTCACCGTGGAAACGGCGATACATAGGCACCATGTGTGTCTGATCGAATCTCAAGGCGAGGTTGATATTGGCAACACGCCCGACGGTGAGACGATCGGCGGGTTCCTTTGGTGGGATCGCCAAGAGCCGATTGAAGCCTTCCGGCATGTATACGCCATTCTTGAAAGGCTCTGAATTTATGACCGCTGTTAGACCAATACTCATCGAGAACGGCCGGGTTATCGACCCTTCGCAAGGCATTGACGGGCTCGCGGACGTGGCGATAGCGGACGGCAAGATCCTGGGCGTAGGCGCCGATATCGAGTTGGAAGGCCCGGAAATTATCGACGCGACGGGGATGGTCATATGTCCCGGATTCATCGACCTGCATGCTCATCTTCGGGAACCGGGGTTCGAGTATAAGGAGACCATCGCAACGGGCACTGCCGCCGCGGCTCGGGGTGGCTTCACCACGGTTTGCGCCATGCCGAACACGAGCCCGGTGATGGACTCCCGGTCAATCGTGGAGTTCGTGCTCACGAAGGCGGAGCGAGAGGGTGTCGTCCGAGTTCTTCCTATCGGAGCCGTCACCAAGGGAAGCAACGGGAAGGAACTCGCCGAGATGGGCGAGCTTGCGGAGGCGGGCGTCATCGGATTCAGTGATGACGGACATCCCGTTTCCGACGATAACTTGATGAGACAGGCGCTCGGCTACGCTTCGTCCTGGGGCTTGCCGGTCATCAATCACGCGGAGGTAACGTCTCTCTCAAGTGGTGGCGCGATGAACGAGGGATGGATCGCGACTCGTCTCGGTCTCAAGGGTATTCCGACCTCAGCGGAGGAAATCATGGCAGCGCGGGATATCGCGCTTGCCAGTCTCACCGGTGGGCGAATCCATGTCGCTCACGCGAGCACGGTGGGCACGATTAATCTCGTGAGGCGGGCCAAGCAAGACGGCATACCCGTTACCTGTGAGGTCACGCCTCACCACCTGACACTCACCGATGAGACGGTCATGGGCCTCCGAAAATCATCCGGCCCGTTCGCTGCCCTCACGGAAGGGGCCTATGACAGCAACGCCAAGGTCGCTCCTCCGCTCCGGGCTCGCGGCGACATGGAGGCGATGGTTGAAGCGCTCCGAGAAGGCGTGATCGACTTCATCGCCACTGACCACGCCCCGCACGGCACGGTAGACAAGCAGACGACGTTTGAGGACGCCGCGAACGGTATCAGCAATCTCGAAACGGCCCTTGCCTCCGTAATGTCGTTGGTACATACGGGGTTAGTTTCTTTGGACGTGATTATAGAGAAGCTCACGGCATCCCCCGCCCGTTTTCTCGGACGGAGCGAACTGGGCACGCTCAGGCCGGGCGCGGCCGCCGATGTGGTGATATTCGATCCGGATGCCGAGTGGGTTGTCGATCCGTCCAAGTTCGCCTCCAAGGGCAAGAATACCCCCCTGGCCGGAGCAACGCTCAAGGGCCGAGTCGCGGCAACGCTGTTCAAGGGACAAGTGGTCTATCGATCGTAAGTCCATACACTCTCAGTGTGACCGGAGAATTACTCTACTTATGAAGACAGACCAAAATCCCACATCTCCCTCATTCCCGCGTACGCGGGAATCCATCCCCTGCGAGGTATTGCATGATGATCTCGGAAGTACCTCATCACCCGGCCCGTCTGAATTAGACGGAGGATTGAGGACGGACATTTCATTGCCGGACTCGACTCTCAAAGTAGCCGATATCCTTGCCGAGCGACTCGGTATATCGAGGAACGAACTTATCCGCCGCGCAGTGGAAGAGTACGTGGAGTCGCACCGGTATGACGGCGTCCGCGAGGCGCTTGACTCGGTGTACTCCCAAGAATCGTCGGAGTTGGACAAAGCGCTCGCCCAAATGCAGTTTGCTTCACGAGAACATTCGGAGAAGGATTAACATGGAAGACCTCAAACTGTGGGAACTTGACGGCACTCGGACCACGCCGTTGAAATCGAACAACCGGTTGGAATCCGAACTGCTGCTTGAAGATGCCCTAGTGGAGAACCCGAACCTGCTGTTGGAAGAGCTGAGACTGGTGGGACGACAGACTCCCACCGAAGGCGGGCCGCTCGATCTGCTGGGCGTCGATGAAGACGGCAGGCTCGTCGTGTTCGAGCTAAAGCGCGGCACGCTGTCACGTGATGCCGTCGCGCAGGTCATCGACTACGCCTCCGACCTTGATGCTATGGACCTGGGCGTCCTCGCCGAGCATATATCAGGAAGGTCGGGCGTGGATGGCATTGACAAGATCGAAAATTTTCAAGAGTGGTACAGCAACCGGGGTTTTGACGACTTGGAGTCGCTGAAACCGCTGCGTATGTTCTTGGTCGGGCTGGGCGCAGACGACAAAACGGAACGCATGGTGAAGTTCCTTGCACAGAACAGCGGCATGGATATTTCCCTACTGACATTTCACGGCTTCGACTACGACGGTAAAACCATCTTGGCCAAGCAGGTGGAGGTGGATGCAGCCACTGAACCCGATCGCCGTCCGACAAGGGGGCGTCGGACTCAGGCGGAGTTAAACCGGAGCTTCGAAGAGCAAGTGTCAAACTATGGAGTGGGTTGTCTGGTGGACGAAGTTCGAGGCATGTTCAAGGAGCACTGGCCTGTATCTACCGAAAATATAGGGGGCTACGGCCTCAAGATTCAACTTCCCGAATCATACCGTAGGCAATATGCACGCATTGATGCATGGGGAGAAGGAACAGTAGGGTTGGTTTTCTTCTCCCACACCAAGGCGCTGTGCTTGGACGAGTTCAGAGATCTCGTAGAGAAGATTCCATATGAAACATGGCCGCGAAATCGAGACCCGCTGAAAGACCCCAACACGGAGATTCAGTTCCTTTTGACTTCCGCAGAACGGGAGAATCACAAAGAGAGCTTGACCGCGCTCGTTCAAGCCATATATGCCGCTTGGGAAAAGAAGAGTCAGGATGAAGACGCGGACTCAGTCTAGCTAGACGAAAGACGGAGGTTGATATGCAAGTCAATGAACTGATCGAGAAGGCTCAAATCCTTGTCGACTCCACCGGGAAGAAGAAAGCGATACTACTTGACTATGCCTTCTGGGAAGAGTTGCTCGAAGACTTAGAGGACATGGAAGCCCTCGACCGTACCCGCGAAGCGGGTAGTGAGTATGTGCCCTGGGAGCAGGCGAAAGCGGAACTGCAAGCGGACGGGGTAGATGTATAAGGTTCGTATCAGCCGCCTTGCCATGCGAGACATCTCAAAGCTGCCGCGACAATATGCTCGCCTAGTGAGCCAACATATCGACGAGCTATCAGAAAATCCTCGTCCTCGTGGCTTCAAGAGACTTCGCGGAAGAACGGACTGCCGATTTCGTGCAGGAGTCTACCGGATTCTATATGGCATTGACGACGATGAACGAGTAGTAACCGTTGAGCGTGTTCGGCATCGCAGAGAGGCTTATGAATAACAAAGCAAGCGCAACGGCCCACCTCGTACTCGAAGATGCCTCCGTGTACCGCGGCGAAGCCTTCGGCGCCGCTCGCTCGGCTCATGGCGAAGTTGTCTTCAGCACCTCCATGACCGGGTACCAGGAGATGCTGACTGATCCGTCGTTTGCGGGGCAGATCGTCGTGCCTACATATCCGCTCATCGGGAACTACGGGATCAGTGAGCGGGATTTCGAATCGGCGAGGGTTCAGGTGGCAGGCTTCGTCGTGCGTGAACATTCGGCTCGTCCCAGCCATGCGTTGAGCACATCGACGCTCGATGAGTTCCTCAAGTCACAGGGAGTGACCGGGATCAGCGGAGTCGACACCAGAGCGATAACCCGAAGGCTCAGGACGCGCGGCGTAATGAAGGGCGTGATAGCAATCGGCGAGTCCCCTGATCAGGCCCTCGCTCGACTGAACAACCTGCCGGATTACGCAGACACGGACTTCGTGCAGCAAGTTTCTACGGCGGAGCCGTATGACTGGAGCGATCCCAACATGATGGATGGCACAGGGGGCAGAGATAGGCCATACCGCATCCTCGTCGACGACTGCGGACTGAAGTACAACATCCTGCGGATGCTCAAGGATCGGGGCTGTGCCGTAAAGGCCCTGCCGGCCAAGACGACCGCCGATGAAATCTTGACGTTGAAGCCGGACGGCGTCGTCATGTCCCCGGGACCCGGCGACCCCGAACTGCTCGACTACGCGGTCGAGGCGGCGGGGGGAGTTGCAGGCAGAGTGCCCATACTTGGCATTTGTCTAGGCAACCAGATGATCGCGCGCGCGTTCGGCGGCAAGACGTTCAAACTCAAATTCGGCCACCGCGGGGCGAACCATCCCGTCAAGGATCTGGCGACGGGCCGCGTTTACATTACCGCGCAGAATCACGGATACGCGGTCGATCCCGACTCTCTCCCTTCGGAGCTTGAGGTTAGCCATGTCAATCTAAACGACGGCACGGTCGAAGGTCTGCGCCATGCGACGATGCCGATCATAACCATCCAGTACCACTCCGAAGCCTCTCCCGGCCCCCTGGACAACGAGTACATCTTTGACCGGTTCATTGATATGGTGCGAGAAAGTGATGTATAGTATTGGTGATATTAAATGGTGAGGTTGGAGATGCGAACAACAGTAACCATCGACAGAGAGTTGCTGGATAAATTGGTGGAGACGACCGGGGAGAAATCCAAGAGCGCAGCGCTAAACAAGGCTGCCGAGGAATACGTACGTCGTGAGAAGCTCCGAGATCTCAAAGACATCTGGTTGGGGATTCGGGTGGACGACGTTCGAGATGAAGCCAGAGAGGCCGACCGACGGCGCGAGCGCTACCTGGACACCCTGAGGGGAGCGGATGGTAATAGCTGACACGTCAGTATGGATCAACGCGCAACGTTTACCTGAATCTCCTAATGGCCGCGAGTTCTGGCGTCTCTTCGGCAGACGGGAATTCCTGATGGTTGGTCCAGTGTACGCCGAGTTGCTTCAAGGTTCGAGAACACAGCGAGAGTTCGATGCCCTGATGAGCCACTTCGATGCGCTCGAATATCTTGAAGTCGATCATGAGACCTGGCAAATCGTTGCCCGTATCAGGCGCCAGTTGAACATGCGCGGCTGTCTAATCGGGTTCTCCGACACGATCACCGCCGCGCTTTCCATCCAGCACGATATTCCTGTATACACCCTGGATACAGGCTTCAGGCGGATACCGGAATTGAAGCTGTACGAACCGCCAACGAGTTAGAAAGATTGACCATGCTCAAAGCATCCTACGAGTTTGAAAACGGGTACGTGAGACCAATATACAGAGGAATAGTCCTCTGGAACGGAAAAGAGGACGAAATCGGCCCCAATAACCCGGAGCGAGAGTTTAACGATTTGGTATATGAACTGATCGAAGCGAACCACACGGGGTTGGGTGGCTGCTACCTTAAAGGCATCAAGGTCACGATTGAGATTGAGGAAGTGACCAAGCAGTGACCGCGCTCTCCGGCATCAAGGCGATTTCGTTCGACGTGGACGGGACGCTCTGGGACTTCGAAGGCGCAATGTGGCGGGGTCTCGAAGCCGCGTTGCGGGAGATTCGCCGAATCAGCCCTGAGAAGACTCAATGCCTTACGGTTGATGATCTCGACCGCGCTTGGGTCTTGGAGCACGACCGGCAGCAGGGGACGATTACGGATCTCGTCCGGCTGCGATATGACGCAATGCGGCGAGTGCTCGCGGATGCCGGTACACCGGACAACGATCTGGCCGATCGAGCCACCGAGGCTTACGTCGAGGCGCGGAACCGCAACAACGTTCCTTTTGACGACGTTGTACCGGCGCTCAAGGCTCTGCAAAGAACGTTCAGGCTCGGAACGCTGACCAACGGGAGTATGCGTCCCGAACGGCTGGGACTGGAGAAGCGCTTCGACTTTATCGTGATGTCAGTCGAGCACGGGGGAATCGAGAAACCGGATCGCCGCATTTTCGAGATAGCCGCGCGAGAGGCCGGCTGCGAACCGCATGAATTGCTCCACGTGGGGGACCATATCGAGTATGACGTTCAGGGCGCCAACGACGCCGGCGTCAAGAGCGTTTGGCTCAATCGCGCCACCGATAGTCCCCCGTTGGATGTGACGCCCGACCTCGAAGTATCTTCGCTGCGAGAATTAATCGAGGCGCTGCTGCCAATCACCGCCCAACAATGACCACCCTGCCATACGCCTGACAAGGAATACCAACGCAATGCTCTCTAACAAGCCAAAGAAAGTCCTGGTAATCGGCTCCGGGCCCATCATCATCGGGCAGGCCGCGGAGTTCGACTACGCCGGGACGCAGGCGTGCAAGGCGCTGCGAGAGGAGGGTGTCGCGACGGTTCTGGTCAATTCGAACCCGGCCACGATCATGACGGACGAGGATATCGCCGACGTTGTGTACATCGAGCCGTTGACCGTCGAAGTCGTTGAGCGAATCATCGCGCGCGAACGACCCGATGGACTCCTGCCGACGCTGGGTGGGCAAACCGGCCTGAACCTCGCCGTCGACCTCGCTGACGCGGGGATACTTGAGAAGTACGAAATTCAACTTCTTGGCACTCCGCTGGACTCGATCCGGAAGGCGGAGGACCGCGACTTGTTCCGGCAGCTGCTGCTGGACATCGGAGAGCCGGTTCCGCCGAGTCGGACCGTAGGGTCTATGGACGAGGCGCAGGCGGCGCTGGACGCCCTGGGACTTCCGCTGGTGGTTCGTCCGGCTTACACGCTGGGGGGCACCGGAGGCGGTATCGCCAACACGGTCGACGATTTCGAGCGAATTGTGGGGTCGGGACTCGCGGCCAGTCCGATCAGCCAGGTGCTTTTGGAAAAGTCACTCGTCGGGTGGAAGGAGCTCGAGTACGAGGTGATGCGAGATTCGGCTGATACCTGCATCACCGTATGCAACATGGAAAACATCGACCCGATGGGCGCGCACACGGGCGACAGCATTGTCGTCGCCCCTAGCCAGACTCTCTCCGACAAGGAGTATCAGATGCTCCGCTCGGCGGGGTTGAAGATCATTCGGGCGCTTGGCATCGAAGGCGGATGCAATATCCAATTCGCCCTGGAACCGGGAGACATCGTGGGAGTGACTCTGCCGGGGGGTGGGCGGCAAGAGAGCCCATACTACGTTATTGAGGTGAACCCGCGGGTCAGTCGAAGTTCGGCCCTTGCCAGCAAGGCCACGGGTTACCCCATAGCGAGGGTTGCCGCGAAGATCGCCACCGGCAAGCGCCTGGACGAGATACCCAACGCGGTCACCCAAAAGACGGTTGCGGCGTTCGAGCCTGCGCTAGACTACTGTGTCGTGAAGATTCCTCGCTGGCCGTTCGATAAGTTCCCGAGCGGCGACCGAACGGTCACAACGCAGATGAAGGCCACGGGCGAGGTCATGGCTATCGATCGGTCGTTCGAGGCGGCGTTTCAGAAGGCCGTGCGATCCCTGGAGATTGCCGGTCGGTCGATTTTGTGGGAGGCGTCCCATTGGCCTCATAATCTCGACCGATGGGAGACGAGGCTCCCCCTGCATCCGAATGACGAGCGGCTTTGGGCTTTACTGTTCGCACTGCGGCGGGGGGTTGTGCCGGAAGCGTTGTCGCGAGTTACGGGGATCGACCCGTGGTTCACACGCGCGTTTGAGAATATTGTCCTCATGGAGGCGCGTCTCCTGAAAGAAACGCTGACGCGCGACCTCCTATGGCAGGCCAAGCGGCTCGGATTCGGCGACGACCGCATAGGGCTGTTGACGGATAGGACTCATGAAGAGGTGCGCTCCCTGCGCAGAACATGGGACATACGCCCGGTTTACAAGATGGTCGACACGTGCGCGGCCGAGTTCGAGGCCCAAACGCCGTACTTCTACAGCGCTTACGAACAAGAAAATGAGGCGGAACCGATTTCCGCGGCGAAGGCCGTAGTAGTCGGCAGCGGGCCCATACGTATTGGACAGGGCATCGAGTTCGATTACTGCTCCGTTCACGCGGCATGGGCGCTGCAAAGGGAGGGTATCAAGAGCATCCTCGTGAACTCCAACCCGGAGACGGTATCGACCGACTTCGACACGAGCGATCGTCTGTATTTCGAACCACTGGACGAAGAGAGCGTAAGAGATATCATCGAGAATGAGGTGTGGGACGCCGGCGGGGGCAACGGTGGGATTGAGGGCGCGATTCCTCCGTCGGTCGTGCAGTTTGGAGGTCAGACGGCAATAAATTTGTCGCAAGCGCTTGATCAGGCCAAGCTGCCGATCCTCGGGTCGACGGCGGGTTCCATCGACACTGCGTCGGACAGGCATCTCTTCGAGGAGTTTCTCGCGCGGATCGGCATACCCAATCCGCCCGGCGCCGCCGTTTCGACCGTGGAGCAGGCGTTGAGCGTGGCCCAAGAGATCGGGTACCCCGTACTTGTGAGGCCGTCCTACGTGCTTGGCGGGCGGGCGATGGAGATCGTACAGAATGCCACGGAACTCTTGAAGTTCTGGTCGGAGGCGGTTTTGGCGGCAGAGGGCAGGCGAGTGCTCATCGATAAGTACTTTGAAGGCAGGGAAGTGGAGGTCGACGCGGTCTGTGACGGTGAATCAGTCCTGGTCCCGGGCATTATGGAGCACGTCGAGCGCGCGGGAGTGCACAGCGGCGACTCTACGGCCATATATCCCGGTCTTACACTCTCGGAAGAAGAGGTCGATACCGTTGTCGACTACACGCGCCGGATTGGGTTGGCCCTGGACGTGCGGGGACTGATGAACATCCAGTACGTAGTTGTTGGAGGCGACGCTTATCGTTCCCCTGGCGACACAGATGGGAGCGCTCCCGGTTCCCAAGACACGCAAGTTTATGTGATCGAGGTCAATCCTCGCTCCAGTCGGACAATTCCCTTTATCTCGAAGGTTACCGGTGTTCCGATGGTGCGGTTGGCAGTGAATGCCATGACCGGCAAGACGCTCAAGGAGCAGGGTTACGACGGCGGGCTGTGGAAGCGGCAGAAGCTGGTCGCGATCAAGGCGCCCGTGTTCTCGATGTCCAAGCTCGTGGGCGTCGATTCCTACCTCGGCCCTGAGATGAAGTCCACCGGCGAGGTCATGGGGATCGATACCGAGTTCCGCCCAGCCTTGACTAAAGCCCTTATGGCGGCGGGGATGATGCTGCCGGCAAAAGGGTCGATCCTGTTGAGCATTGCCGACCGCCACAAGGCCGATGCGGTAGGGCTGATCAAGGACCTCGCCGAGCAAGGTTATTCGATGTACGCTACCAGTGGGACGGCTGCCATGATCCGCGCGTTGGGGGTTGACGTGACGACTGTCCCCAAGGCGCATGAAACGGGGCGCCCCAATACCGTGGACATCGTGGCGGGCGGGACAGTGCAGGCGGCGGTAAATACGGTGACGGGCGACCGGACGACGCTTGAGGACGGGTTTGAGATACGGCGAGCCGCCGCAGAATCGCGTATCCCCTGCTTCACCTCACTCGACACGGCACGCGCGGCAGTGGAGAGCCTGACGTCCGGACAGGGCGGTTACAGTGTTAGGCCTTTGCCGGAGTATCGGATTCGCTAGGAGGTTCCCGCGTTCGCGTGAATCGACTATGCAGCCCCTGCGCGTTCTTGTCTGAAGAATCCCCTCTTGCGGGAATTAGCCGTCCTCGCCGGGCGAGGGGTTTTGGAGGCCCGCCGTGAGGGAGATGGGGATGAGGCGCTCAAGCTCGTCGAGGGTCCATGCGCCGTCTTTATGGATGGACTTGACGGGCCGTCGCGGAGAGAAGAGAGAAACGCCCCATCCATGAGTGCCTATGACTTGGCCGGTGATGTCGGCGGCGGCATCGGTGCATAAGTAGACAATTTTTGGTGCGTTGCTCTCCGGAACTAGCGCCTCGTCGGGTTCGGGAGAGGCCACGAGGTCGGCGACGGGGTAACTGCCGGGGCGTTTTTCCGCTTGCTCACGCAGCCATTCGACGGCGCTTTCGGGTATGGAATCCACCATGCGCGTGCGCCCGCCCGGATACACCGCGTTAACGGTTATGCCGTTCGGTTTGAGCGCATTGGCGGCGGAGCGAGCTAGGCCGACGATGCCCTCCTTGGCGGCGGAGTAGTTGGTTTGACCGGGCGACCCAAGAGCGGAGATGGAGGAGAAGAGGACGATGCGCCCGTGTTGTTGTTCAATCATGTGCGGGACGCTGTGTCGCACCATGTTGAACGAGCCGTAAAGGTGGACGCGGATGACGGAGTCCCACTCTTCCTCGCTCATGTTGAAGATCATGCGGTCGCGGAGAATGCCGGCGGCGTTTACGAGGATATCCAGTCGGCCGAACTCGCGAATAGCGGTATGAACGATTTGTGACGCCGAATTGAACTCCGCCACGGACTCATAGCTTGCGACGGCCTGTCCGCCGTCCTCTTTGATTTCGCCGACGATGAGGTCGGCGGGAGCTGCGGACGATTGGGAACCGTCCACACTGCCGCCGAGATCATTGACGACCACTGCGGCTCCCTCCGCCGCTAGGAGCTTGGCCACGCCGCGACCTATGCCGCGTCCCGCGCCGGTTACGATCGCCACTCTTCCTGTGAGTCGATTGCCCATTACTTGCAGTGCTTTACTGTCTCGCCGCGAACCGGGAGACATTTGTACTTGAGGCCGGCTTTGCCATCTTCAATCGCGGCCTTGACGCTGTCCGCCGTCTCGGTGGATACCCAACTCGTCCAGATGTCTTCGTGCTGTTTCAGAAAGATCATGCCGGCGACTTTCGCCGTGACGCCGACGCGACCGGCTCGTATGCGGGCGGCATACCCGGCCAGAATTTCCTCGTCGGTCTCGACCTTGGTCAGGAGGTCGTACACCGGAGGAGCTGTTTGTTTCAGTTGTGCCCGAGCGCCAATCCTTACGTCGGATGACTCGCCGAACAGGGAGCCGACGTCGATGACTTCGCCGGATTCCAGCAGCTGCTCGAACGCCGGGGTCGATTTGCTGCGAGTTACCTCAAGCACCGCGTCCACTTCGCCCGACTCAAGGGCTGCCGCGTAGTCATCTTCCACTATTTCCACTAGCTCGATTTCATACACCATTCCGTGCACGATGATGTATCCGACGATGAAGTTTTCCATTTGAATGGCAGGATTATCCCACTGCGCGAGGCTCACTTTCCCGTTGTAGTCGAAACCGAAAATGTCGGCCGGTTCAGTTCCGGAGCCGGGATCTGCCGGAGTAGCGGGCTCGGTTCCGGTCGCGTCGGACGGGATCGGAGTTGGGGTGTACAACTCCTCCGCCGACAGGCGCGGATCGTCTCTGGGAGACGCGCAGCCGTAGACCAAGCCTGTGAGAAGGATGAGCGCGGTTCCGGTCATGAGCCGTATGGTTGTGGCGTTTCGGACCATCGCATTACTCGAAGAGCCTGGGGATGAGATCGTCCATTTCGTCCATGCTAAAGATTCCCCACTTGTGGAAGCTCCGCGTTACCGAGGGGTTGGAGTAGGTCCACAACTCGCCGCCGTCGACACCGAAGACGATGCCGTTGACATGGGACGAAATGTCGAGGCAGAGTGAGCCGACGAGCGCGGCGGCGCTTTCCAAACCGGTCGTCGATGTGCTGGACATTGCTATTGCGTTGCACGTGACGCCGTACCTGCCGAGGTCGCGGGCGACTGTGCGAGTCATGCCGATGACGCCCTCGGATGCGGCGGCCATCCCGACTCCGTGCCGGTGGCCGAGGCCGGCGTTGGAAGTTATGGTGATGATTCGACCGCCCCTTCGCTGCTGGCGGAACTGCACACCGGCGAAGCGGGTGGGCATAAACGTCGCCTTTAGGGTGTGTCGGATGACATGGTCGAAATCCTCGATAGCCGTAGTTGCTAGAGGAAGATCACAGCTCATGAGACGAACGTTCAAGAGGATGTCGAGACCGCCGAACGATTCAACTGCCCGCGCAACGACTCCCTCTGCGCCGTCCTCCGTCGAAACGTCGCCTGTATGCGAGATGGCGAGGCCTCCCAGCCGCTTGATCTCTTCGGCGACGCTTTCGGCCGCTTCGGTCTTGGTGTCGTTCGCGAGGACTGATGCGCCTTCGCGGGCGAAGAGAGTTGCGGCGGCGCGACCGGCGTCGAATCCTGATCCGGTGACGATTACGACTTTCCCACGGAATCGCTGCATGGACGGAGATTCGCCAATTGTCAGGTCGGTTGGATAGGGAAAGGTCTCTGTGGGCCTGACATGTTCTGACATGTTCGTTCTTCGGTTCTTTGGAATTCGGTGAGCTAATCCGCGTGTTCGAGGCCGAATGCCGCATGGAGGGCACGGGCGGCCCGGCCGATGTGGTCGGCGTTGATGACGCAGGTGATGCGAATCTCTGAAGTGGTTATCATCTCGATATTGATGTTTTCGTCGGCAAGCGCTCGGAACATCCGGCTGGCGTAGCCGGGGGTGTTTTGCATGGCGGCCCCGACGACGCTTACTTTTGCGAGGTTGTCGTTTCGGATGACGTCGTTCGCTCCCAAAGTGTATGCGGCGGCGTGCACGATTTCCATGGCGCGGTCGGCGTCGTCGCCGGTGACGGTGAAGGCAAGGTCGGTTGTGTCCCTAACTGATGCGTTTTGTACGATAATGTCTACGCTGACATCGGCATCGGCGAGGGGCTCAAGGAGGCCCGCGGAGACCCCTGGGCGGTCGACGATACCGGTTACGCTGATCTTTACGACGTTGCGATCGGTGGCGACGGCGCGTGCGCGATTTCGGATTTCTCCTACCCTCGGTTCCATGTCTGCTCCCTTGTGTATACGTGTTCCGGGCGAGTCCGTGAAGCTGGATGCTACCACGATCGGCACGTTGTACTGCATTGCAAGTTCGATTGAGCGAGGCTGCATCTTCGCGCCGAGGCTGGCCATCTCGAGCATTTCTTCATAGCCGACTTCATCGAGCTTGCGCGCGTTTTGCACGTGCCTGGGGTCGGCAGTGTAGATCCCCTCAACATCGGTGTAGACCTCGCATCGGGCAGCCTGAATCGCGGCGGCAATGGCCACGGCGGAGAGGTCGGAAGCTCCCCTGCCGAGGGTCGTTATGTCCAGGTCGTCGGTGATCCCTTGGAACCCGGCTACGACTACCACCCGTCCGTTCTTGAGTTCGTCTTGGATTCGTTCGGTTTCGACGGCGGCGATGCGGGCCTTTCCGTAGCGAGAGTCGGTGTGGATGCCGGCCTGCGCTCCGCTGAGGCTGACAGCGTCGAGTCCCAGCGACTTGATGGCCATGGCGAGGAGCGTGCAGCTCATTTGCTCGCCGGTTGACAGCAGCGCGTCCAGTTCCCGCGATTCGGGGCTGTTGGAGACCTGGCCGGCGAGCTCGATCAGATCGTCGGTAGTATCGCCCATGGCTGATACGACGGCGACCACTCGGTCGCCTCGGCGACGGGCGAGCGAGATTCGATGAGCAACGCTTTTGATCTTTTCAGCGTCGGCGACGGAACTCCCGCCGTATTTTTGTACGATAGTCGCCATTATTGAGGAGAGCTGACTGTCCAGTTCTGCGGTATGCGTTTGCCCATACCAGCTTACCCGCTTCGGGTAGTGATTTCAAAATCACAGCGTCTGGGAGGCTCGAAGCAGTAATGTTCTGTTCATCTGGCGACAAGAAACCCCGCAACCGTTCAGCCTCCGTCAGAAACCCTCACGAAAGCAATGCGCCGTCCATTCGCGCTTCCCACCACCGTTCCCGTGAAAACGCCCCCCTCGTTCGTGGTGAGCCTGTCGCACCACACCCCAATCTTGACAACCAAGAACTTATGTCCTATATTAACCATAAGCGCTAACTCTCCACACAACTTTACAATAACTAAAGAGATTGCCACGAAATGCGACACGGTGCGACAAATTCCCCAAAAATAAGCCCCTCTCTCTCGTTCGTGGTGAGCCTGTCGCACCACACCCCCGCCGTCATTCCGGCGAAGGCCGGAATCCAGAAAGGTTGAACACACTCCCAATCTTCCCCATACTTCCCAACCCGAATCGCCTCCCAATGACCTATCCAAGAGCCCCGCGCCAAGGCGAGATTCAACAGAGGAAAAGCATCTTCCCTTCACCAAAACTCAACCCTTGCCCGCGGCGAATTTGACGTGGTTATTGCCGTTTGCTACCGTAGGCCCGTTGAACCGGAGGGGGCCGTCCAGTCCCCGAAAAGTCTTGAACTCCCCTCTCCCTCTAGACCATGCAGATGTCGATTGTTCGACGCTCTTTCCGCCTGACGCGCACGAGTCGCAGGCGAGAGGAAGGAGTGGCCTATGTCCCCTCGGCTCTCGCTGCCGTCCGATCCCAGCCTCAGGCAGCTTCGGAACCAAGTGAAGGAACTGTGGGAGTCGTTTCATGCCCGTTGTCCGGATACGGCGGCGCGTTTCCGTGAGTCCCTACCCGAATTGGCGGGTCTTTCGAGTGACGAGGTATTTGAGGCCGGGCTCGGTTTTCGGGATGCCCGGCGTGTGCTTATTTTGGAGTACGGCTTCGCCGACTGGGACGCGCTGATACGGCATATCGACGCGGTACTGCCCGGAGCCGGTGGGAAGAAGGTCGTATATCCCGAAGGAGACCTCCCTGCGCCGGTCGAGACCGTTCTTAAAGCGGTGGAAGATGGGGATGTCGAACGGGTGCGAGCGCTGCTGAACGTCGATCCTGAGCTGGTCCATGTTCGAGTGCGGAGCGATTACCGGGAAGGGGATACTCTGCTGCATCGCTCGGATCCTCAGCAAGTGGATGACGGGACGAATCCCTGCGACCCTCATTTACAGGTGGCGCAGATGCTGATCGACCGGGGCGTGGATATTGACGCGGTGGGCGGGCGGGAGAACACGGTCGGCTCGACTCCCTTGGACGCGGCGGCCTGGGCGGGAAACATAGGGATGGTCAAGCTCTTGCTGCGGAACGGGGCTGATCCGGAAAAGGGCGGTGACGAGGATGCCGACTACAACCCGGTCAGCACTGCGGTAAGTCATGGGCGAAAGGACATATTCAAGCTGCTCATCAATGCCGGGGCGCGCTACGGCATTCAGCACACGATCCGAATGAAGATGCTTGAAGAGACCCGGGAACTGCTGGACGCCGATCCCTCTCTCTTGAACCGAACGAAGAGCGTGGATCCACGCTGGCCGGAAGGAGAGGTGCCACTCGTCCTGGCAGCGGGAAATCGGGATATCTTCAACCTTTTCCTTGAGCGAGGAGCCAACGTGAACGCGCGTGATCCGCAGGGGTATACGCCTCTGATGGCTGCGCGTTCCGTCGGAGATGAGGAGGGCGTTCAGGCCCTTTTGAGGCGTGGGGCTCAGCAGGATATATTCGGGGCGATCATGGACAGAGACGCAGACCGGATACGCAGGCTGTTGAGCGATGATCCAATGGGAGCCAATCCCGTGGGAGACGGACCGGCGCCGCTTATTTGGGCTGGGCGGTACGGAGACCGAGAAATCATTCGTCTGCTGCTGGAAGCGGGGGCTGAACCGAACGTTTGGCGGGATATCGATCATTTCGGCAAGACGCCGCTGGACATGGCGATTTCATACCAAGAGGATGGAGTAATTCGTCTGCTGCTGGACTACGGGGCCGATCCCGAGTTTATGGGCAAGGCGAGCCCATCGACCATGCGAGTCGCCCTGCGGAACGGGACGCTAAGCGCGTTGGTGATGCTTATGGACGCGGGAGCCGACGCGAACCTGGCAGACAACTTTTTCGGAGCTTGGGCAGGGAATCTTCCCAAGACTAAAGCGCTTCTCGATTATGGGCGAATTGTTGGCGAAGAATCTCCGCCCGGCGGCTTTGGGAGAGAGGACCTGGGCATCGCCGCGGGAAACGGGCAAACCCTGGCGGTGGAACTGCTGATTTGTCACGGGGCCGACCCGGAGTACGTGGGACGGGACGGTATGACCGCTATGCAGCAGGCGCGGAAGGAGCGGCATACATCCGTAATCGAACTGCTGAACGAACACGCCGAAGTACGCAGCCTCCCGGGCGATGAGGCGAGTCGGACGTTGGATCAGCGTCGTCTGCTAATCGACGCCTATATTGACGACGGGGCGGATGAGATGTCGAGTGTATTGGATGCGGCGCCGTGGCTGATGGAGTCGAGTGTATATCGAGTGTCACTTTTTCACGATGCAGCATGGAACGGGAAGGGGAACGTGGTGGATGCGTTGCTCGAGCGCGGCTCGGCGATGACAATCCATGCGGCGGCGGCTTTGGGGCGAGTGGAGGCTGTTCGGGCGATGCTGGATAGCGATCCGTCCGTTTTGGAGACGTTGTACCTAGACCGGCCCATGAGTGAGATGACTCCGCTCAAGGTCGCGGCCAGCAAGGCTCACGTTGGCGTTGTGGAGCTTTTGCTCGACCGAGGAGCGAATATCAACGGGCAGGCGACCCGGCAAGGCGGAGGCTATGGGAAGAGTACCGCGCTGCATGCCGCCGTATTCAGCGATTCGCTGGAAATGGTCGAACTGGTTCTGGATCGAGGCGCCGATGTCAGTTTGGAGAACCAATGGGGCGCTGTGGCGTTGAGAACGAATTGGCCGAGTCGGCAGCGCCGCAATTCGGAAAAGATAAACGAGATTCTCATTGCTCATGGGGCGAATCCGGAGGATCAGCCGCGAGCCCAGTTGGTTCATTAGAATCAAACGCCAACTATCATTCTGCCCATAATTTCGCGCCTCAGTCGGCCTGCTAACGAATTATGCAAGAGGCTTTGAGGACGAGTAGTCGCAGGAGGTTCATCGCATCCGGACTGATCGGTTATTGGACGGTCGTTCGTCTGGCTAACCGGCCATTCGTTTGGTATGATATGGCGCAGATGAGAAGGAGGGCGGCATGGGTACTAACGGTAATGGCGGTCAGCCCGTTTTAGTGGTTCTTCAGCTTACGGGTGGGAACGACTATATGAACACGGTTGTCCCTTACAGCGATCCCTTGTACTACGACAACCGGGCGACGTTGGCGATACCGGAAGATGAGGTCATCAGGATCGACGACAACGTCGGCTTCAACCCCGCGATGGGAACGATGAAGGACATCTACGACCGAGGCGAGATGGCGGTTATTCACGGAGTGGGTTTCCCGGAGTCCACACGCTCTCACTTCAGGGCTATGGACATCTGGCATACATCGGAGCCGCACAAGGTCGGCACCGAGGGATGGCTGGGACGGGCCATCCGCGACCTGGATCCGGAGGGCGAGAACCCGGTAACCGCGGTGAATATCGGTCAAGGGCTTCCGAGGGCCTTGGTGGCTCCGGGCGCGTCGGTGGCGTCGGTGGCCGATCTCTCGACCTACGGTTTACTGACGGGAATAGAAGAGAGACAGGAGCGGGCGAAGATGCTCGATCACTTTGCCAGCATCTATTCCCCCGCCATCGGTTCCGGCCCGGTGATGGACTACTTGGCCCAGACCGGTCTCGACGCACTGAAGGGCGCCGATATGCTGAAGACCGCGCCGGCGTCGTACAACTCCAACGTCGAGTATGCCGACACTCCGCTTTCCAAGAAACTGCGGGACGTGGCCACGATTCACACGGCGGACCTAGGCACACGCATCTTCTATACCGAGCATGGCGGCTATGACACTCACGCGAGCCAGGCGAACAACCATCCGAAGCTGCTGGGCGACGTGGCGGCGGCGGTCACGGACTTTTGGGACGACCTCAAGGAGCATGACGCGGCGGAGAACGTCATCATGTTCATCTTCACCGAGTTCGGCAGGCGAGTTCGGGAAAACGGGACGGGGACGGATCACGGAGCGGGAGGAGTATCGTTCATGATCGGGCCGAAGGCCATTGGCGGGCAGCATAACGATTATCCTTCAATGAAGCCTGAGGACTTGCGGGAGGGCGATCTAGCCCCCGATCAGGATTTCCGGGGCGTTTACACCGCCATCTTGGAGGACTGGTTCGACTTGGACGCGAAGCCCATCGTGAATGGCTCTTTTGAGAAGCCGGCTCTCATCCGGAACTGAGCATTGTTCCTGACGCCGAACGGGTGACTTCGCTCGCTGTGAAGGGCATGGGATGATTACTACTACCGCCGCAGGGCGCACATGGCATTTTGATCGTTCGCTTGGACGGCCTACAAACGAGCATAATGGGAAGGTCGGTGGGTACCGGTATCCGGTAGACCTTGCGATAGCGCCGGACGGCATCATCTTCGTGCTGAGTCACGGCAGCCAGTTCGGCATGGGGCAGATCGGCTACCGGGACAACGGGCGTGTGGGCAAGACGACGTTCGACGAGCATCATCTGGGAGACTTCGCCCGCCGAGAGTTCACCTGGCCCTCAGGCATCGCCGTGGACTCGGAGGGGTGGGTCTACGTCTCCGACGAACACGAGTGCATCGTGAGGAGGTTCGACCCCGACGCAACTCACCCATTCCCTTCGTTTGACCCGAACGGAGAGGCAGTCGCCGCGTTCGGGGTGGCGGGATCGTACCCGGGACAACTCGGCGGGCCGACGGGGATCCAATTCGATTCCGAAGACAATCTCTACGTTGTCGAGAGCCAAAACAACCGTGTGCAGAAGTTCACGAAAGACGGGATATTTCTCCTGGCATTCGGAGGCCCGGGCGCGAAGGCCGGCGAATTCAACCGACCGTGGGGTATCACCATCGACCGGAGCGGAGACGTCTACGTCGCCGACTGGGGCAATGACCGCATACAAAAATTCTCGCCGGAGGGAAAGTACCTCATGAGCTTCGGTGAGGAGTTCGGCGGCGAGATCAAGCGACCGGCCAATGTGGCGGTGGACAGCGAAGGCGATGTGTACGTTACCGACTTTGGAAACCGGCGTGTGCAAGTGTATGAGCCGAACGGAGATATCTTGACGTCGTTTTACGGGGATGCGACCTCGCTGTCCAAGGCGGGAGAGTACATCATCCGCCGCGATCCGGGCACCATCAAGGCCTATCGGATGGTTAAGGACTACACGTCGATGGGAAGGTTCCAAAGGCCGACCGGTATCGAGATCGATAACCACGACCGCGTGCTCGTGGCCGACCTGTGTGGAAGATTGCAGGTATACGCCAAGGATCACGCATATGTTGCGCCGGAAGTAAAACTGGAGTTGGAGTAGTCGCCCATGATTACCACCACCGCCGCGGGCAGAACTTGGCACTTCGACCGTTCCCTCGGACGCCCCACGAACGAGCACAACGGGAAAGTGGGAGGATTCCGTTACCCGACCGACCTCGCCATTGCGCCGGGCGAAATCCTCTTCGTCCTGAACAAGGGCTTTCAGGTCACCGAGCAGATAGAGCATCGGGACAACGGACGCATCGGCAAGACCACTCTCGACGAACACCACCTCGGAGACTTCGCGCGACGCGACTTCACCTGGCCCGGAGGCATCGCCCTCGACAGTCAGGGCTGGGTCTACGTGACCGACGAGTACGAAAACGTCGTTCGGCGGTATGACCCGGACGGAGTCGTACCGTATCCGGGCAGCGACTCGTCGGAGGAGTGGATCGAAGGTTGGGGCGGCGGCGGGAGCGCGCCGGGTCAGCTGGACGGACCGAGCGGCATAGCGTTCGACGCAGAGGACAACCTGTACATCGTCGAGAGTCGAAACCATCGCGTACAGAAGTTCACCAAGGACGGGCAGCACATCTCCGGATTCGGTGGACGTGGCGACGCGGAAGGCGAGTTCGAGCGTCCATGGGGGATCACCATTGACCGGGAAGGGTACATCTACGTCGCCGACTGGGGCAACAACCGCATACAGAAATTCTCGCCCGAAGGCGAGTACGTGATGTCGTTCGGCGCTTCTTCGTTCGGTGGGGAATTGAAGCACCCCGCGAACGTGGCGGTGGACAGCGAGGGGGATGTATACGTTACGGACTTCGGGAATAGAAGGGTGCAAGTATATGAGCCGGACGGAGACGTCTTGACAACGTTCTACGGGGACGCGACGACGTTGTCAAAGGCGGGAGAGTACATTATTCGGCGGGACCCGGGAACGATTAAGGCGTATCGTCAGGTTAAGGACTATACGGGCATGGGGCGGTTCCAGCGTCCAACGGGAATCGAGGTTGATGAGCGGGATCGCATCATTATTGCGGATGCCTGCGGGCGACTTCAGGTCTACGCGAAGGACCACGCGTACGTGGCGCCTGAGGTCAAGCTGGAGCTTGAGTAATTTCTACTTCCGAAACAGGTTGAGGAACCTGTCCTGGTAGAACTCGAACAGCCCCCAGCGGTCGATTTCCTGTTTGAGCAGGTCGATGCCGCCTCGGTTTCCTCGCTCCACTTCGCGGAAGAGACGGTCGATTTGTTGGATGGCGGCGGCCGGCGCGCCACCGAAATTCTCATCAGGATTCAGCAGGCCTCGGGAGTTGAATTCCTGCACATTGCCGGCCACGGATAATGCGGTGAACTCGTAGATGAACTTGAGAAGCGCGACAT
This sequence comes from Dehalococcoidia bacterium, assembly GCA_965232435.1. Classification (GTDB taxonomy): domain Bacteria; phylum Chloroflexota; class Dehalococcoidia; order Lucifugimonadales; family VXLM01; genus VXLM01. Next base: position 2,870,343 of record CBDDPU010000004.1, on the reverse strand, counting down.
CCCACAGCTCGTCGACTCCGACCATGACGACCGACAATTCTTCCTTGCGGTCGTTCAGATCCTTGCTGATGCGGTGCGCGATATCCGTTGCGACTCCGCCGACGACTTCGAGGTTTTCGGGTTTATTGCTGTAGCGGTACATGATGCCCGGGCTGTTCGGCCCGGTTGTTCGCATGAGATCGTGGAAGAATTCATAAGCCTCCGAACTGAAGCCGTCGAGATTCGACATGTATGATGGAGTGACGATGGCGGGGCGTTCAGCCATGACTTTGCCTGTGCGCACGACGCCCTCGTAGGTTTCGGGCAAGTCCTCCTGAAAAGCGGGTTCGGTCACGACATAGTACTTGATATTGGTCGTGCCGAAAGTGGCGAGATGCTGCTTCGGGAACCTGACTACAAAAGTCTGCTCGATGGCCTTTTGCCATCTGCGTTCATTCATCATTCGGTGTGTTTCCTGCTGCGCTCCGTGACGCGCCGCCGGAATGCGCGACGGCGCTCGACGGTCGGAAAGGTATTTGTCAGGCGCCTTCTTGCTTGCCGTTGGCGTTGGAGAAGCCGTCGGCTGCGAAGTCATGGTCTTCCGACTCGGCATCGGAACTGCGGCGTATTCGATTGACACCGGTAGAGACGATCCCTCGAAGCGAGTTTACTTCACGGGTAATGGCCGTTCGGAAGTGGGAACTGTACTCGCCCATTTTTCGGAACTTCTTGTAGCGAGATTTGAGGAGGCGTTTTCGGGAGCCGGCTTGGAGCGTGGACAACTCTTGGAGCAAGACTCGGCGGAGATGCCGCGCGGCCTCGGTCGGGTTGATGTGAGCGCCTCCGGCCGGTTCCTGGACGATTAAGTCGACGATGCCGAGTTCATAGCAGTCATGGGCCGTGAGTTTGAGGGATTCTGCGGCCTCATCGGCGCGGGCCGCGTCCTGGTATATGAGTGCGGCGGCGTCCTCAGGTGAGATTACGGAGTAGATAGCGTTTTCGAGCATGAGGACCCGGTCGGCCACGGCTAGGGGGAGGGCTCCCTCGCTGCCGCCTTCTCCGATGATTACCGCGATAGTAGGCACATCGACACCGGCGAGATCGGCCATTGCGGCTGCGATGGCGCTGCCAAGTCCGCGTTTCTCGGCGGCGGCGCTCACGTGCGGCCCCGGAGTGTCTATGAGGGTAAGGATGGGGAGGTCGAACTTGGCGGCGAGACGTACGGCCCTCTGGGTCTCGCGGAAGCCTTCCGGAGAGATGCGTCCTCCCTGTCGTGCGCCATTGGAGTCGCCCCGTTCTTGCCCGATGACGACGATCGTCTCGCCGCCAAGTTGTCCGAGCCCCCAAACAAGGGCATCATCGTCCCCGAAGACTCGGTCGCCGTGCAGTTCGACGAAATTGGTCACCATTTGGCTCATGTAGTCGAGGCCGGTAGGTCGTTCCGGATGCCTGGCGAGATTCACGGCTTCCCATGCGCTGAGTGTGGCGGCCCTTGGGGAATGAACATGCTTATCGTGGCGATCGCTGCGGCTCAAATGGTACTTTGACATGAGCATATCGAGGAGCGCGGCGAGGGTGTCCTTGGACTGAGTGCGGTCGACGACGGCGTCAATCATGCCGTGTTGGAGGCGGGATTCGGCAGAGTGTGAATCCGCAGGGCCGTGTTCATCTGTGGAGTTCTTGATGGATCGCATGGACGATAGACCGACAATTGCCCCCGGCTCGGCGATGATGATATCGGCGAGGTTGGCGAAGCTGGCGTAGGCGTGTCCGGTCGAGGGATTGGCCAGAATGGAGATAAAGGGCAGTCCGGCATCGGCGAGCCGGTTGGCCGCCATGGCGGTCTTCGCCATTTGCATGAGGGAGAGCACTCCCTCTTGGATGCGAACGCCGCCGCTTGTGACGACGGCAACCACGGGCTGTTTGCGTCGAGCGGCGTACTCGAATGCGAGGGCGACCTTTTCGCCGACGACGCATCCCATGGTGCCGCCCATGAACCCGAAGTCGAGTACGATGAGCGTGGCCGTCGTCCCGCCGATCGAGCACGCGCCAGTGACGGCAGCCTCGGTTAGGCCGGTGCGCCGCTGATCGCGGAAGACGCTTTGCCGGTAGGAAGTGCGGGAAGAAAACGAGAGCGGGTCGAGCGAAGTGACGGTGCGGTTGATCTCTTTGAATGACCCGGGGTCGGCCAGGGCTTCTATGCGCTCTCGCGCGGTGAGGCTATAGTGGAAACGACACCGTGGGCAGATATTGTACCTTTGGTAGAGATCGGAATTGACGAGGGACTCATCACAGACGAGGCAGAATTCTCTCACGACGGTTTCCGCCTCCGAGTGCGTCCGGCTCATGACGGAGCTCAGCATATCGGCGATGTTTCGTACCATGTCTCGCCTTTCGGTCCGAGGCGTCGCGCCCGTTAATTTTCCGAAATGAGCGCCGACGTTGAGCGTCGGCACGTCTGGGGATTCGGTTACACGCCTATTATAACATCACGGGACTTGGAGCCGTCGCTGGGGCCGACGATTCCTTCTTCCTCCAATTGGTCCATGAGGCGGGCGGCGCGCGGGTAGCCGATTCGCAGGCGGCGCTGGAGCAGTGAAGTCGATATCTTCTTCTGCCGGGTAGCGAGTTCGATGGCCTTGTCCATCATGTCGTCTCGGTCTTCGTCGTAGTTGTCGTCGTCGCCTTGGCCGTCGGCTTCGGCCCCGCCGACCGGTTCGAGCGTTATTTCGCTCATGGGGCCGCGAGGCGTCGTTTTCCAGAACGAGACGAGGTCTTCAATTTCTTGATCGGAAATGAACACGCCTTGCACGCGCTCCGGTCTGGACATATCGACGCTTTGGTAGAGCATGTCCCCCTTGCCGAGGAGTTTTTCTGCCCCTGCGGTATCGAGGATGGTACGGGAATCGATTTGTGAAGTGAGGGCGAAGCTCACGCGGCTGGGGAAGTTGGCTTTGATGAGTCCGGTCAGGACGTCAACTGAGGGGCGCTGTGTAGCGACGACGAGGTGAATCCCCGTTGCGCGTCCGAGTTGGGCGAGCCGGCATAGAGCCTGTTCGACATCGACCGACGCAGTCATCATGAGGTCGGCGAGTTCATCGACGGCGACGACCAGATAGGGCATTCGATCGTGCGACTTCTTGTTGTAGCTGTCGATGTTGCGAACCCCGATATCTTCCATTCGGCGGTATCGCTCCATCATCTCGCGGATGAGGCCGCGCAGCAGGCTAACGACCTGGTCGGTTTCGACAACGACCGGAGTGAGAAGGTGTGGGATGCCGTTGTAGGGTGTGAGTTCCACTCGCTTTGGGTCTACGAGCAGGAGACGGAGTTCGGAGGGGTCTTTTTCGATGAGCAGGCAGGAAATGATGGTGTTGACGAAGACGCTCTTGCCGCTGCCGGTAGAGCCGGCGACGAGGAGATGAGGCATCTTGGCGAGGTCTATGATGACGGTTTCTCCGCTTCCGCCTTTGCCGATGGCGACGGGGAGCTTGGCTTTTTTTCGTAGGCTCTCAAATTCGCGGTCCTGCATCACGTTCCGCAGCGTCACGAGCGCGGGGTTGGGATTGGGCACTTCGACCCCGACGAGCGACTTGCCCATGACGGGCGTTTCAATACGGATGCTGGGCGTCTTGAGGGCGAGTGCGAGGTCCTTCTCCCGAGCGGTGATTGCGTCGACCTTCACCCTCGTCTTGGTCTCGAGACTGGTCTTTATCTGTTTGCCTTTCTCGTCCAGTTGGGGCCTGCCGTCCGCATTGGTGACATTGACCTGCTTCTGTCGGCGGATCCATCCGGGGACGAGGCCGTACATCGTTACGGTGGGGCCGGGCTGAGCGTCTTCGACTTCGACTTCCACGCCGTAGTGTCCGAGGGTATCGCGAATTGTCCCGGCGGTGGCGTTCATTTCGTCCTGGGTGATGCCCCCTTCGTTGGCGTCGACGAACATGGAGAGTGAGGGTTTGCCCCATGATGACGCGGCCCCCATGACGGCTTGAACCATGGACATCATTTTGCCGTGGGAGCCGTTCCCAGCTTCGCCGCCGTTTTCTGATCTCATTGATCCGCTGCCCCAAAGTCGGTTGAACTTTCGTCCGGAATCCTCCGGTTCGTTCAGGTCAGGTGCGGTCTCCTCCGCCATGTCGCGCTCGGTGTCGGCGCCGCCGTTGTCCGCATGTTGGACGGGCTCGGAATCGAAGGCGCTCCGATGCTTTCGATGTTCGGGTTCTGCGAGGTATGTCGACAGTCCGTTGAGTCCGGCATCGAGGCGCCGATCGGCGCCTTCCTCAGCCTCCGCTTGCCCTGGAGGCTCGGTCGATTCTTCAGGGTCTTGTTCTTGGCCTTCGGATCGCGGTTCCCATGCTGATGTTGGAGAGACTCTTTCGCGAAACTCTTGCAGCTCCATAGTTTGCCGCAATGACTCGCTCCATCGGCCTTCTGACGGTGTCTCCGGCGTAGATGAGGAACTCCCCTTCTGAGACTTTGCTCCCGCGCCGAATAGGCCGGCAATGGCTCCGCCGGCGCTCATCGCCAGGATGTAGATGCCGAGCATGGCTTTCCAAAGTCCCTGAAGGCCGATCGCGGCAATGGGCGGGAACGCAATGGCCACGGCCACGGCCAAGGCGATCGCGACTCTTAAGACGCCCAGCCAGACTGTCTCTCCGGCGATGGCGTAACCTACGGCGCCGCCGAGGGTGACTTCGCCTTCGAGGGTGAAGCGGGCGAATGGGCCTTGGAAGGGGGCGAAGAATGACAGGGCGCCAAGCAAGAATGCGAGAAAGAACGGGGAAGCGAACCACAGCCGGTAGTGCCGAAACAGTGGCTGATGAACGAACAGGGCAAAACCGAAGGCGCCGATCCACAATGCAACCGGTATGATGCCGAGGCCAAGAAGGGAGATGATGCCTTCTTGGCCGGATGCTGCGGTGAGTGAAAGCGAGTCGCGGCGCCAGTAGGCGGCGCCCATGGCCGCCGCCAGCAAGACGAACATGGCGATCCTTCCGTACCACGACGACAGGATCGCGCCGAAGAGCATTGAATTCATGTTCGTGTTGCTAACGTTCTTTGCCATCGCTGCACCTAGGGGGAGAATGTCTTGTTTTCCGAGCGTGTTTGGACGCGGATTACGGGAGTCTTCCGTCTTTATTTTAGATAGATTCCCGGAATATTCTAGTATTTTGAAGAGCATTTCACAGAGGAAAGAGAACTCTTCGGCGAAGGTGTGAAGGTATGTTCGATACGTGGCGCGGTGGATTCCCGTGGAGGGAAACCTACGCAAAACCGATGCTCAACTTTGTCATTCCAACCGAAGGGCCGAATCTCAAGTGTTCGCCCATCGCCATAAGATCATCCCACTTGCCGGGCGTGTTTTTGAGGTCAAGGATGCTAGATTCCTCACTCTGCTGCGTTCGGGCGGAGGTCGGAATTATGCGAGGGGCTCCGGAGCCTGTCCTTGTGGAAACGGAGCGCGTGGACGGAGTGAGTTTGTGCGCTCATACAGAATTTTGAGGACGTTGTTGGCAGGCAGGGACTCTAGGTGCGGGGTATTCCCGTCCCGTACTGAGTACGGGTCGAGAACCCTTCACGGGAATGACGAGAGTTGAACCGGCTGAAGGAAGCTAAGGGTAGGCGATTTGATAGCCGACTCGATCTTCCGTGGGGAGGAAGAAATAGAGGCTCTGCACCTTGCCGCCAACATCGACATACCAGGTGTAGCTCCCGTGCTCCTGTTCGGATGAGGCGTCGGCTTCGGGATCGGCGCTTCCGAGGGTGCATTTGCGATCGTGATCGTTGGACGCCGACCTTGGGATGTCCTCTAAGAACCCTTTCCAGATGAGTTCGCAGAAGTCGATGATGTAGTCGCGGCTGCTGAAGACGACGCAGCCGGTGTCGCTTTGCGGGCTGCAGGCAGTGCCCTGAGGGGTCGTTACGACTGCGAGCCAATGATCGGTGCGATCTTCGGGATCGTCGTTATCGGTGTCGTCGGTATCTTCTTCGGGATCGGGCGGACAGTAGAGAAGGGTTTTGTCCCGCGTCGCGTCGTTTCTTACGCCGTCGCGGTTGGGGCCGGAACCCTCCTGCCAGATGGGGATGCCGCCTTGGGTTCCGAGCACGGGATGGGGAGGCGCGGGCTGTTCATAGAATTTCTCTTCAAACGTAAACACGATGGGATCATCGGCGTCGCTGCCTTCGCACTTGTCGAGCCGGAGGCGGGTGTGCGTGTCACTGAATCCTCTTTCGTCCACGGGCCGATTCTGGTTGCGCTTACCCATGACGGGATACTGACGCTTGTTGTCGACTCGTTCGTTGCCGGGGCTGTAGTAATAGGCGTCCACGGCGAGTTGAATGACGCGACGGTCGGTCTCGTAGGCCTGCTCCCTGGAGCTTTCGAGGAATCCTCTGATCGTGGGCACGGCGATGGCGATGAGGATGCCGAGGATTGCGATGACCACGATGAGCTCAATGAGCGTGAATCCGTCGCTCGAATCAGCCGTTTGACGAATGGAGCGGCGGGACGCGTTGCGTACATAGTGCATGAAAGGCATTATTACATAAGCTCCGTTTGGACGATGATAGTTGGGCGCATCCGGGTTTCATCGTAGAGATATTTCGATAGGGCGCGCTTGATGGTGGGCTCGATTTTGCCGTTGCGCCGCTCGCTTGCCGTGAGTTCTTCGACGGCGTCTAGAACGACATCCGAGGCATGGTCAAGGATGCCGCCCCCGCCATTTTGATCGAGGAAACCCGACGATCTAACGACAGGGTGATTGAGTGAGTGACCCGTGTCCTTGTCGATTGTCACGGTAAAAGTGACTACCCCGTCGCTGGCGAGACGTCTGCGTTCATGGAGGATTCCGCTGGTGTCGTCCCAAGTGCGGTGGCCGTCCACGTAGATGTGGCCTGCGGGCACGTCGTCGACTACTTCGCCATAGTCTTCCCATAGGGCCAGCACCTCGCCGTCCTCGAGCACGAAGGCGTTTTCAGAGGGAATTCCCATCGAGACGGCCAGATCGGCATGGGCGACGAGGTGGCGATATTCGCCGTGCACTGGGACAAAGAACTTCGGTTTGACGAGGCTGATCATCATCTTCAGTTCTTCACGGCTGGCGTGACCGTGGACGTGAACCGTGGCGACGCGGCTGTAGAGGACCCTGGCGCCCTGTCGCAGGAGGTTGTCGAGCGTGCGGGCAACGAGCGTTTCGTTTCCGGGAATCGGGGAGGCGGAAACGATGACGGTGTCGCCTTCTTCAATTTCGATGTCTTGGTGTTCGCCGTTGGCGATTCGCACGAGGGCGGAAGTAGGTTCACCCTGGGCACCGGTGGCTATGATGACAACCTCGTCCTGCGGCAGTTTACGGGCCGAGTTTATAGAGACAAGAAAATCGGGCGGAACGCGCAGGTAGCCCATATTTCGAGCCATTTTGACGTTGTTGATCATACTCCGCCCGACGACGGTCACTTTGCGGTCGTACTTGGCGGCGGCATCGATGACCTGCTGCACTCGTGAGATGAGAGATGCGAATGTGGCGACCATCACGCGGCCTGAAGCTCGTGCGATCTCGCGGTCGAGGGCGTCGCCGACAACCTGCTCCGAGGGGGTATAGCCGTCAACTTCGGCGTAGGTGGAATCGGAACACAGAAGGAGAACGTCTTCCTCGGCCATTCTTGCGAGGGCGGAGAAGTCGGTGGCCTTGCCGTCGACCGGCGTGTGGTCTACTTTGAAATCGCCGGTGTGAATTACCAATCCGAGGGGTGTCCTTACGGCAATGCCCATGGCGTCCGGGATGGAGTGGCATACACGGAAGAACTCGACGCCCAGCTTGCCAAGAGTGAATGGCTGGTAGGGTTCGACGACATTGAGTCGGGCGTCGGCGAGTTGTCCATGTTCGCGGAGTTTTACGGTGATGAGTCCGTGCGTCAGCCTCGAGGAGTATACGGGGACGTCGATGCGGTCTAGGACGTGGGGCAGAGCGCCGATGTGGTCTTCATGCCCATGAGTGATGAGGATGCCCTTGATCTTGTCGACGTTCTCGACCAAGTATGAGAGGTCGGGGATGACGAAATCCACCCCCGGCATGGATTCCTCGGGAAACAGGACGCCGGCATCGATCACAACGGCCTCGTCGCCGTACTCGATGACCATCATGTTCTTGCCGATCTCGCCGAGTCCGCCAAGCGGGATGACTCGCAGTGGAGTTTCGTTCATCTTAAATGGGGTGTCTCTTCGGGCGGAAGTTGAGCGCACACTATGTATTCTACTAGAACCGCCGGCATGGGGTAAGGGTTTCGCGGACGTTGATAGCCGAGCGTTCCCGTACTGCGGAGACCCTTATGTAACCCCGGCCGCTGTCACGCCGAACGCAGCGCAGCGGAGTGAGGAATCGAAAATCCTTGTCCTCCAAACCGGCGCAGCAGCTGGAACGACCCTATCGCGACCGCTCAATACTCGAGATTCCTCCCTACGGTCGGAATGAAGGACTTGAGCGGTCGGTGACGCAAAGGTCGCTGCCGCGCGGCTAGAACATGCCAAGCTGCCCCGGATGCGGCAGGGGATCTTCGGGAGGGTCGCTAACCGGGTCATCGCTCGGTGGGGCGGGCGCTTGGGGCGGGGCCGTATCGAGGAGTCCGAGTTGAGCGATTTGCGGCGCAGGGGGTGAGACAGGTTCGGGACGGGAGGTTACGGGTGGAGCTTCCAAAAGGGCGGGAAGTTGGAGAAAGTCGCGTTCCAGCGAGGCGCGGATGTTGGAATTTCGCAGAGCGGCCGCCGGGTGGTACATCGGATATATGGTGATGCCGTTCCAATTGGCCGGAACGCCTCGCAGTTTGCCGATCGGCTCGTCGGGGAAGAATTTGGCGGTCGAATAGCGGCCGAGTGTTACGATGACCTTGGGCGAGAGGAGCTCTATTTGCCGGTCGAGATAGGGCGCGCAGGACCTGATTTCTATGGGAAGGGGGTCGCGGTTGTTGGGCGCGCGGCACTTGATCATGTTCGTGACGAACACATCCTCGCGTCTGATGCCGATTGTCGCCAGCATTTCGTTGAGAAGTTGGCCGGCCCGTCCGACGAACGGGAGGCCCTGCTGGTCTTCGTAGTAGCCGGGCCCTTCGCCGATGAACATGAGCCCGGCCGTGCGCGAGCCGTTTCCGGGCACGGCCGTGGTCCTCTTGGTTCCGAGTGTGCAGAGGGCGCATACGCTGATGCGCCGCTCTAGCTCATGAAAGTCTGACGTAAGGATAGAATCGATCATATCGAACTCTCGCGAATGGTAGCAATGCCGTTGACGCAACGTCAAATCGGAGGATGCGCTTGCGATGTACAGGGCGCCGCCTGAGGGTCGGTCGCGCGTGGCCGCGAGATTGCGACTATGACGAATTTACGGACAATTGGGCGGCCTTCAAGGTGTTGCGGAGGAGCATTGCGATGGTCATGGGGCCGACGCCGCCGGGGACGGGTGTTATGGCTGAGGCCTTTTCGGACACGGAGTCAAAGTCCACGTCGCCCACGAGCCGATATCCGCGTCGGCGTTCAGGGGCGTCGATCCGATTGATCCCGACGTCGATGATGACCGCGCCATCTTTAATCATGTCGGCCGTGATGTATCGCGGGCGTCCGATAGCGGCGACGAGGATGTCGGCCTGCCTCGTGATCGAGGGCATGTCGGCGGTGCGAGAGTGGCAGATCGTCACGGTGGCGTCTGCGCCGGCCTGTTTTTGCATGAGCATGGAGGCGATGGGCTTGCCGACAATTTCGCTGCGCCCGACAACCGCGACGTGCCTTCCGGCGGGGTCGTGACCTTCACGGATGAGCATTTCACGGATGCCGGCGGGAGTAGCGGGGGCGAATCGCTCACGGCCCTGGGAGAGGAGACCGACATTGAAGGGGTGGAGGGCGTCCACGTCCTTCAGGGGATCAATGGTCTCGATGACGGAGTATTGATCGAGGTGATCCGGCAGGGGCAGTTGGACGAGAATACCGTGGACGTTTGGCGAGTCGCCGAGCCGACGCACTTCGGAGAGGAAATATCCCTGGTCAGTTGAGGCGGGTAGAGTCACGTCGCTCGTGGTCATGCCGGCCTCGGCGGCGGCGCGATGCTTGTTGCGCACGTAGACCTTTGACGCGGGGTCGTCGCCGACGAGGACGACGGCCAGATGCGGGGCGAAGCCGTGTGCCTCGGCGAATGCCGTGACGTCCGCCGCAACTTCCGCGCGCACCTCCGCCGCGATCCTTGCCCCGTCGATGATCTTCGCGCTCACGAGCCCTCCCTCGATCGTCAGATCGCCAAACTTGCACTAATGGTTAGGATTGTATCATGCGCCATTCCGGTTGCATCTTGTCACGGCGGACGAGCGGGCGATGCCGGTTCTTGGCATTCAAGGGAGCTTTCAATTGCGGCCGGTCGCGACTATAATTTCTGCCAATTGAGGCGGCTGCGGGTGGCCGCGAGTCGCCCGATTCGAGGAGGCCCCATTTGAGAACGTTTTCCGAGACCCTCACTTCGGGTGAGTTCGTTGTTACGACCGAGTTGAATCCGCCGAAGGGCACGGACTTGGGGCCGCTGCTTGGTCGAGCGGAGTCTTTGAACGGTATGGTGGGAGCGTTCAACGTGACCGACTCGGCGGGAGCGAACATGTCGATGGCGCCGATTGCGGCGGCGCACTTGATGCTCGACAGGGGAATCGAACCGATTCTCCAAGTGACGGGACGCGACAGGAACCGCATCGCGTTGGAGGGCGAAATCCTTGCGGCCGCCGCGCTCGGAATCCGAAACGTGCTGTGCATGAGCGGCGATCCGCCGGGCCGTGGAGACCATCCGGATGCCAAGGGGGTGTTCGACCTGAAGGCCGAGACGCTGCTCGAGGCGGTCGCCGCGATGAACTCCGGCGCGGACATGTACGGGAACGAGCTCAAAGGCACGCCAACGCTGTTTGCCGGAGCCGTGGCCAATCCCGGCGCGGACGATCTCGACAAGGAACTAGCGCGCATGGAGGAGAAGGTGAGGGCCGGGGCGCAGTTCTTTCAGACCCAGGGCGTGTACGACGCGGCGGGCTTCGAGCGATTTATGGAAGGCGCGCGAGACTTCGGCGCGCCGGTTCTGGCCGGTATGATCGTCCTCAAGTCCGGGAGAATGGCGCGGTTTCTGAACGATAAGCTGCCGGGTGTGAGTATTCCGCAGAGCATCATCGACGAGATCGATACGGCGGAGGACCGGGCGGCCGCGGGCGTGAGGATAACGGCTAGGCTAATCAGCGAAGTGCGGGGAATGTGCGATGGGACGCACATCATGGCTATTGGCTGGGAATCGCGCATTCCGGCGATTTTGGAAGCGGCGGGACTGCTTCAAGGCGAGTAGAACGAGTGAAGAGGAATCACGCTATCGGACGGCGCCCGGACGTCGAGAACCTTGGCACATGCTGGTAACCGGGGTCGACATTATAGAGATCGACCGAGTGGAACGGGTCTTTGAGCGGTATGGCGAAAGGTTCCTGAAGCGAATTTACCGAGACGGAGAGGCGCGGTACGCGCGGGGTCGCGCTCCACAGCTCGCGAGCAGGTTCGCGGCGAAGGAGGCTGTGATGAAACTGCTCGGCACGGGAGTGCGCGGGGTGCGCTGGCGGGACATCGAGGTGGTTCGCCCGCCGGGAATGGCTCCGCGCATAGCGCTCCACGGCACCGCCCGCGCGCGAGCCGAGCGCATCGGCCTGACCGACATCGCCCTTTCCCTCTCTCATTCGAAGAATTACGCGGTCGCCTCGGTTGTCGGCCACAGTTCGGAAGGCAATCTCATCCCCTCCGGATGAGGGCGGCTGCGCCTGGCATGAAGGGATCACGATAGGAGTGACAAAGATGGGAATGGACGAGATCAGGCCGGGACTGCGTTACGAGCTTACGGACATTGTGAAGGCGGAGCAGACCATTAATCGAATGGGCAAGCCCGAGGCGGATGTGCTCTCGACGCCCTCGCTTCTTGCCCTGATGGAATGGTCGAGTATCCACAGCACCGACCATTTGCTTCCTGATGGCAAGACGACCGTTGGGTACGGAGTCGATCAGATGCGTCATCTTGCGCCGACGTTCATCGGAGGGCAGGTCACGGTGACTGCGGAGCTTACCGAGGTGGACGGCAATAAGCTGACCTATCATATCGAGGCGCGCGAGGGCGAGAAGATGATCGGCAAGGCGGTTCACAAACGGGCAATCGTGCCTATTTCGTGAGCACCGAGTCGAGCCTAGCGTTTTCGGGCGCGGCTCTATGTGCGCTGATGCGCGGCCATGGCGTCTTCGTACCATTCGTCGCCGTAGACTTCTCGCTTGTTGAGCCAGCGGCCGGGCCGCGGGAGTATGCGAAGGCTGCGGTCCTCGAGTGGAAGGGCGACGGGCGCGTGGCCGCGTCGGTGAGATTCCCGCAGGGCGATGCCGATTTCCAGCGCCTTGCGCATGTTGTCGCCGCTCGTCCAAGGTTCGCGACCCTCTTCAAGGGCCTGTACTATCGCGTTGATGCTGGCGCGCTGTCGATAGTACGGGAGCCTGCGGCCGTCCTCGCCATACGGGTCAACGGGGTTGGCGGCGTCCTCAAAAACCCCGGGTGTTTCGTGATCCGGCCAGCCGGCTTCAGTGGGGACTGCGTCCTCGGACAGGGGCCAGAGCCGGAAGGTCTTCCAGTCGCTGAAAAAAACGGATCGGCTCGTATTCACCTCGATACCGAACTTTCCGACCGCGTTCATGTGGATGAAGGCCTCGATGCCGTTGACGAAGCGCACGACTCCGCCCATGCCCTGGTCGTTGTCACTGAGGGGATCGTCCTTGACCCATCCGACCACCCAATCGACATCCGCGTCTCCGGCCATGAGCCGCATGACGCCAAGGCTTTGACATCCGCCCCCCGATATCTCGTCGTGCGGATGGTAGACGTTGATGCTTCTGACTTCGCCGACTTCGCCTCGGTCGACCAGGGACTTGAACTGCCGGAACTGCGGCAGGTTACGCCATGCGTCCCCACATGCGAAGGGAATGTCGCGGGAGCGACAGGCCTCCACCATGCGGTCGGCTTCCTCGAGACTGGCCGCGATCGGTTTCTCGCTGAAGACTGCGCGCACTCCGGCTTCGGCGCAGGCGATGACGACCTCCGGGTTCACGCTTACGGGCAGGACGGGCGCGGCGATGTCTATCTGCTCGTTGGCAAGGAGGTCTTGGTAGCTGCTATAGAGGGCGGAGACGCCGAATCGCTCTCGGAAGCGTTCGAGATTCCGCCGATCGGGATCGGCGGCGGCGACGACTTCGCACTTGGGATGGAGTTCATATCCCCTGGCGTGATTCGTGCCCATCCGTCCAACCCCAATCATCGCCACTCGGTGTTTCCTGGGGGACATGCGACTGCTCCTTCGGCTTGATCCGGCGAGGCGATTTTCTCGCTCGCCGGAGGGGATTATCGGCTCAGTCCGTATACGTTCTCATGAACGGACGCATTCGTCCAGTGGACGGGAGACCCCCGCTGCGCCGGGCGATATGGAGACAGCCCGTGTTGACTAGGATGCGCGCCTTGGGGGAAAATCTATTGACAATACCTGCTCGCGCGGGTATTGTTTCTCTGCGCAGTTCAAGGGAGGCTCACGCGACCGGGCCGGTTACGGGCAAACGGCTATATGTATCGGGATTAAAGTTGACATAGTTTCGGCTCTGCAACTGGACCGGTATTAGTGGCGCGGCCAGAGAACCTCCTTCAGCGGTTCCCGTTTTGCGCGGGAACGAAGAAAATAAGATATCCTTCATCAGGAGAGAGAGTTATGGCCGAACTGACCGCGTACTCGTTCAAACTTCGAAAGAATGTCGTGATACGAGACCCCAAGCTGGTGATACTGAAGAACGGGCGTCCTGCAGTGCGCGGGGTGGCCGACGAGGACCCCGACACGTCGGTGTTTCGTATCTTGAGCGCGGCGGAGGCCGATAAGTTGCGGGCGGACGGAATCGAAGAAGAGAGCTAGCGTACGCTTTCAACCACGATTTCTGTGTGATCCCCTTCAGGCCGCGACGGTTTGAAGGGGCCGATAACTCGGGAAGCGCCATTTGGAACGTCCCGACGCCGCTCTATTGAGGCCCCGAGTTTCGCGTAGACAGTTCTTCGCCGCCCTTCAACCCTGCGGTTCGTATCTTCCGCCCCCCTTGAGAGGGATTAAAGAAGCGGTTGCGTGTAGACGGTTACCGTCTCCCCGAATACTGCGATGGTGGGTAAGCCGGATCGCAGGCGAGCCGGGTCCGTTCGGAAACCCTCGCTCATGCGGCGCATCGTCATACTCGCGAAGGGAAACTCTGGTGTAATTTATCGCCAAGCCGGGCAAGAGGTGAGATTAAGGGCAGCATCAACGCCGTGCTCGACATTTCCGGATCTTCGCCGGAATGACGATTTTGCGAAAGTCTCCGAAAGGCGGGTATCCACTTCTTAAAAGTGAGGAGCGCTCGTCTCCGGATACGAGGGCGCCCAAGGAGGGCCTCAAGGGTTCGGCCTGTGATATACTGAATTTTTCGGGCCGCGTTCGGACTTAGGCGGCCCTTGTCTTTGTGATTGGAGTACGTGATTCGTTGAATACGTATGCGATTGTGCAAACGGGCAGCAAGCAGTACCGAGTTCAGGCGGGGGACAGCATCCGCGTTGAATCGCTGCCGGTGTACGCGGGAGAGATCGTGAACATAGATGACGTTCTGATGGTCTCGCGAGACGGCGACGTGACGCTCGGCACGCCGAATGTGACAGGGGCGAGGGTTCGTGCCCAGGTGACGTCTCGCGGTCGAGGACGGAAGATCACCGTCTTCAAGTATAAGTCGAAGGTGCGGTATCGCCGGACCAAGGGGCACCGCCAAAAGTATACCGACCTGCGGATTATCGACATCTCAGTCGGCGGTGAATCTTTGGATGCGGTTGAAGAACGGGAGGTTGCGTCCGTCGAACCGGAAGAAGCCGCGGATGCGTCTGCCGACGAAGCCGTCGTGGTCGAGGAGAGCGTGACGGAGCAGCTGGCGCGGGAGACGGAAGATGATGCCGCGGACGGTGGACCCGTGACTGAAGCGAACGACGATGTGGTGGATGAAACGCCGGATGAACCCGAATCGGTTGCCGAGCCGGTCGACAAGGACGAAGTGAAGGAGGACAAGCATGGCTCATAAGAAGGGCGGCGGGAGCACGCGAAACGGCAGAGACAGCCAGGGCCAGCGCCTGGGCGTGAAGCGTTACGACACGGAGTTTGTGAGCGCGGGCAGCATTATCGTCCGACAGCGGGGCACAAAGATCGAGGCCGGAAGCAACGTCGGCGTCGGGAAGGACCACACGCTGTACGCCCTGATCGACGGCGCGGTCAAGTTCGAGCAGGCGAGACGGGACAAGAAGCGGGCCAGCGTCTATCCGATTTCCTGAAGGGATATTCCATGAAAGCCGATATTCATCCGACCTACTACCCCAACGCGACAGTCAACTGCTCGTGCGGCAAGTCCTACACGACGGGATCGACCAAGTCCGAACTGCACGTTGAGATTTGCAAGGAGTGCCACCCGTTCTTCACGGGTGAGCAGCGGATCGTGGACACCGAAGGACGAGTGGAGCGGTTCAACCGCCGGTTCCGAATGGGTCGTCCCTAGTCGGGTTCAGACTCTTCAAGCCGAGTTCCCCGCCGGCGGACTACCGCTTTCGGAGTCCTTTCCATAACCCTCAATTCCCGCGCACGCGGGAATCCAGCTACCCAGTCCGCGCCTAGTGTCCGAGTCTGTGCTCATTCCCGCGCACGCGAGAATCCGAGAATCCAGTAAGGTTCAGCCGCCTTCGTTTCCGCCCATAGTCCGCGATATCGCGACTTTCCCTAGCTTGCAAATGAGCTATGCAAGAATCTCCGTGCGTCTCCGTGCGCGGGAATGATCGAGCGAGACTTTGTGAGTGGGTCTCCCTGATGTGACGCACGGTTGCCCGCGCTGAACGCCGGGGGAATCCGTCTCATTCGATCGGACACAAGAAAGACGGTGTCCGGTCAATCCTCCACTCCCATCACCTTGGCCGGACACCGCCTTTCGAGAAGGGGGTCACACCCTACTACGTACCGGAGACGCGAGCGGTTTCTCATACGTGCATCGCCTCGACGAGATCCGCAGACGTTGGAAAACTCCCGCGGGCCGGAGAAAGAGGGAAATCGTGCTACAATCCCCAGAGGGAGATAACCCAGGTTGACCATTTGCACTGCGATAATTCGAGGGGATGCCGTTCATCGAGGCGGGATCGGCGAGCCGAGACACGGGCCCGAAGAGGCCGTGGCGCGCCTTTGGCAGAACGCCGATCAGCTCGCGTCGGGACTCGTGACGCAGGACGGCAGGCGGCTCAGGGTCTTGTATCCCGGGAGAAGGAGCAGCGCGGCCGGCCCGGACTTTCGGGACTGCGTGCTGAGCGCCGATGACGGAGAAATCGTTGTGGGCGACGTTGAAGTGCACGTCCGCGCGAGTGGATGGAGCGCGCACGGCCACCACGTCGATCCAAACTACAACGGGGTTGTCCTTCACGTTGTCCTCGCGCCGGGGGCCCGAACGACGACGACACTGGAATCGGGCGCGGAAACTCCGGTGGCGGCTCTGGGATTTCCCTCACAAGAAGCGGAATTCGATAGCCAACCTGCTTACGAATCGAGTCGGATCGAATCGCTCCCGTCCCTTCAGCAGAGGCTTGACCGAGCGGGGGACGCCAGGTTCCGCTCGAAGGCGGACGGGTACTCCATGGAGATTGAGGCGGGCGACGGCGAGCAGGCGCTGTATGCCGGGATCATGGAAGCACTTGGATATTCCTCCAATCGAAAGCCGTTCTCGGCGTTGGCGGCGAGCGTTTCCATGGCGCGGCTTCGTGCGGCCCTGGGGAGGCACTCAGGGGATGCGCGCCTGCTGGGCATCCGCGCGCTCCTGGTGTCGGCGGCGCGGCTGATGTCCTCGGCGGGGCCGGAGGAGGCGGAGAGGTTTCAAGACGCTTTGAGAGGTTTGCCGTCGGTTGAAGAGATCAAAGAGACGTGGAATGTCTTTCGAGTGAGACCTGCCAACCATCCCCTCCGGCGGCTCGAAGGCGCGGCGGTTTTGACGAACCGCGCCTTCGACGAGGGCTTCATATCGGCTCTGGCCGGTGCGGCGCGGCAGGGAGCCCCTCGACCGGTCATTCGCCGGCTGATCGCTCCGCCCTATGTCGGCGAGGCGCGAGCGCGGGAGATCGCTGTCAACGTCGCGCTTCCCTTTTTGTACGCATGGGGCGGCATTGCGCGGGACCGTGATCTGCGGGAGGCGGCGATGGAAGCGTATCGGCGGATGCCCAATCTTGGCGACAACGAGATCACGCGGGAAATGAAGCGTCTGCTCCCCCCCGACATCGACACGCGCGGAGCGCGTCGGCAGCAGGGGTTACTTCATCTGTATAAGCACATGCGAAGTGCGGCGGGCGCGTTCGGCATTTCCGATCGCGCGGTGGACGGGCCACGCCAGGCTTCGAGAGGCGAGAGGTTCACGGCAGCCTGGGCAAAATGTCGATGGCTTTGAACATTTCGACCGGGCCATCGGGCGGGTTGCCGAGCAAGTCGCGCACCTCGTCGATTCGTTCCCGGTTGCGCTCGAAGAGGTATAGTTCGAGCGCTCGTTCGAGATCGGCCCTTCCCGGGGCGGTTTGGCCGTTATTGATGAGCAGGGCGCCGCGGTTGCGGTAGGCGTCGGCGAGCCAGGGAGCGAGATCAATGGCGCTGTTGAAGTCGTCGAAGGCGGCCTGTTTATCTCCTGAGTCATAGTAGAGCAAGCCGCGTTGGAGATACGTGTCTCCCGAATCGGGATCCAGTTCGAGTGACTTTTCAAAATCGGCCAGGGCCAAGTCATTCTGTTCGGAGCGATAGAACGCCACGCCTCGGTAGTAGTAGGCTCTGGGCATTTCGGGGTGGACACGAATGATCAGGTCGAACGCGGAGATCGATTCTTCGTTCTGGCCGGCATAGAGTGTGTTGACGGCGTTCATATATCGAAAGAGAACGTCCGGATCGGATGCCTCTTCCTCTTCTTCGGCGTCGTCGGCGACTTCCACGGCCCGCGCGAGTTCTTCCTCCACCAGTGCCCGCACGGCATCGGTGTCGACTCCCGACGGGAGATCGACGTCGTCGGGGGTGATATCGCTCCCCTTTTCCTCAATCGCCTGCTGAACGGCCTTCTCGATGTCGGCTTGCGATACGGCGGCGGTTGGTTCGGGAGTCGGAACCGTCGCGGTCGGCGTGGGGGGAATTGCCGACGGTGTCGGGTCGGGCGAGGTTCCGCCACACGCGGTCAAGAGAACGAGCGCGGCAAGTGTGGCGCCGAGTGCGACGGCGCACGGCAAGTTTTGCATCTTCGGCTCTCCGTGATGTGGAATAGAGGATACCATATGTTGACTTTCGTACCTGCGATTAGTGTACGCTTAGGTTTGCGCGCCGCGCCGGCAGTCGTCCAAATAAGCCCCTAATGCATGGGTGCATGGGGATGACGGTGAGAGTCTCTCAACATTCGGTCGGCTTAAGCGATGCGGTTCTACAGAGTATTCTTAAAGGTTCTAGCCGATATAACGATTGGCGAAGGCTTTCGTTACCTGAAGCGCAGTGGCTATACGTGATATCACCGGAGGAATGATGATACGCAGTTTGGACGGAAAGTCACCGAAGATCCACCCCACGGCGTTCATAAGCGAGACGGCGTACATCGTGGGGGACGTGGAGATCGGGGAGGGTTCGAGTATATGGCCGGGCGCGGTAATCCGCGCGGACGCCGGGAAGATCGTCATTGGCCGGTTTACGTGCGTACAAGATAATTCGGTAGTGCACGGCGACGCCGACGTGCGGATTGGCGACCGGGTGGTCATCGGCCACCGGGTGCTGTGCCACGCGAAGACGGTGGGCGACGGAGCGCTGATAGGGAACGGTTCGATTGTCAACGACGGAGCCGAGATCGGAGAAGGCAGCCTTGTCGCCTCGGGCGCGATGCTGATTGAGAACATGAAGGTGCCCCCCGGGACGATGGCCCTCGGTGTCCCCGGAAGGGTTCGCGGGGAGGTTCAGTCGCGCCATCGGAGGCTCATGGAGTCTACGGCCGACCACTATATCGAAAAGGCCAAACGGTTCAAGCGCCAAGGCAACCTCGAGTCGGAGCATCTGGGCGTCAGCGGCGTGGGGTTCTGAATCCAGCTGCGATACGCGAACGGGGGATCTCCGCTATGCTGGTACGTGACGCCGGTGAATTTCGCCTCATTGGCTTACTCTCCGAAATCCTGCTCAATGAGGGCGTGGACGGTTTGAGCGACGCCTGCTCGGATGAATGGAGATTGCGAATAGGCATTGGAGACGACGCGGCAGTGTGGGACGACGAGTCGGGCACGCGCGTCTTTTCGACCGATGCGATGGTGGAAGGCGTCCATTTCGATCTCACGCTGACCGGTTGGCGCGACCTCGGCTGGAAGGCGATGGCGGTCAATTTGAGCGATATAGCCGCCATGGGCTGCCTTCCCGGAATATCGGCAGTCACGCTCGGTCTGCGCGACGATCTGCCGGTCGATGGGCTGGTTGAGATGTACCGTGGAATCGCGGAGGCGTGCCGGAGCCATGGCGGCGGAGTCGTAGGCGGGGACGTCGTTCGGTCGCCCGTCTTTTTTGTGAGCGTGTCGATGGAGGGGAGGGCGAGTATCGCGGACCGGGACGGACGAGGGGCGGTTCTGACTCGCAGCGCTGCCGAGGTCGGAGACGTTATCGCCGTGACGGGCAGTATCGGTGACTCGGCGGGAGGATTGCGGATGGCGTTGGCGGGAGAGCCTTTCGACGATTCAACTGCCAGGCTTCATGCGGCCCACTTTCGCCCGGAGCCGCGCATTTCGGTTGGGCAAGCACTCACGAGGGCGGGAATCAAGGCGGCCATCGATATTAGCGACGGACTGACTGGGGATTTGGCCAAGCTGTGCGAGGCCGCCGGAGTGGGCGCGATCGTTCGGGCTTCCGACCTGCCGGTGAGCGACACGCTGCGATCCCGGTTTGGCGATGATTGGCTTTCCCTGGCGCTGAGCGGGGGAGAGGATTACGAGCTGCTGTTCACCGCCCCTGAGGACGCGGTTAGGGACGAGTTGGAGGCAGGCGACATTCCGGTGACGATCATTGGAGAAATCGTCGAGGCCTCACGCGGGGTGACCGTGGTGGACGCCGTCGGAAACGCGGTTTTGCCGAGAGGGGACGGCTGGGACCATTTCGCGGCCGGACGGAAACGCGGGAACGGATGATCCGGACGTGATGGACAAAGTGGTCGTGCACATTGACACGCAGGGGGGTGTCCGCGCCAGCGAGATCATTGCCGATTTACGCGCCGCTGCCGAGACGCTGTACTACCCCATGCAGCTCGTAGGGTTTTGGGACCGCCGAGCGGACATGCATTTGTGTCCTCATGAGGAGCGGCGAGAGTTATGCCCGCACCGGCTGCCCGCGGACGACCTTGATCGAGTCGATTATCGAGTGACTATGCAGCGGGAACGTCAGGCGAATGTTGAGGTGTTCTTTCCTCACGCGGGGATTTCGGTGTATCTGTCTTAGGCAAGGACGGTTTCGGCATATCGATACCATACTGAGAAGTGATTGCCGGCTTCCCGCGTTCGCGGGAATGATGATGAGGGGCTGGCTAGACCGGCTCACCACGAACGGGATGGGAGGCGCTTATTTTCCGGAATTTGTCGCATCCAGTCGCATTGTATTGCTTTTCCTTTAGTTATTGTAAAGTTGCGTAGTAGGTGAGCACTTATAGCCAATATAGCATATATGTGCTTATTTGTCAAAATTTGAGGCATGGGAACGACGGTGGAGACCCGCGGGAATGGCGGCGCGAGCGACGCAGCAAAACGAGGTTCCGTTGACCGGGCATAGGGGCTGTGCTAGATTTTAATTATCCGAAGAGGCCCCGAATCATTCTGGGAGCGGCCAATTTGCCGAAGAGCGCAGCATGACAACCGCGCAGACAAGATTTCGTGCGGTCGCTTTGCTTGGCCTCATTGCGGTGATTACTCAGGTTACCCTCGGCGGTATTGTGCGGGTGACCAACTCCGGTGACGCTTGTCCCGACTGGCCGCTGTGTCACGGACAGCTCATCCCCCCTTTGGACTACCACACGATGTTGGAATATGGACATCGGCTGTCGGCGACAGTGGTGGGACTCCTGGTGATTGCAGCCCTGTATCTTGCGTGGCGACACCTTCGCGGAAGCCGTCCTGCGCTGATTTCCACAAGCTCCGCGACGGTCTTGGTCATCGCGGCGGTCGTCCTCGGAGGTCTGACGGTTCTCAGTGAACTGACGTGGTGGGTCCGTCTGATCCACCTGGCTTTGGCCGAGCTTGTCGTTGCCAGCATGGCAGTCGCATGGCTGTCGAGCGAAGAACCGGAGCGGCATCCTTCTGCGGAAGGTAAGGAAAGACCGAGGATGAAGTTCGACCGAATTCTCATGTGGGGCACCCTGGGCAGTGTTCTCCTCATGATTCTCTACGGGTCGTTCGTAGTAGGTTTGGGCTACGGTTCAAGTTGCGGCAGCTGGCCGCTGTGCCAAGGCTGGGGGATTCCGGACGGTATCGCATACGAGATTCACATGGGGCACCGGTACTTGGCGGTTCTTCTCGCAGTGATGGTCGGGGTAATCGGCTTCGCGGCCTGGCGGCGAGGTTCTGTCGATACGGAGCTTCGGTGGCTCACCGTTCTCATGGCGGGGTTCTTTGTCGCGGAGGTGCTGGTCGGGGCGTTTACGGTATGGCTCGGCTTCACCGCGACGATGAAGTCGCTTCATCTGACAGTGGCTACGCTGATGTGGGCCTCCGCGGTCCTGCTGGCGGCGGTCTATCTCCGACCCGATCTGTTTCGAGTCCATTCATGGCGCGCCGAGAGCTCTGCCGGATGATTGGCCAAGCCGTCCGTTCGTCCGGGATTGTTCGCGATTACATCGCGCTTACCAAGCCTCGCATCATCTCGCTGCTGCTCGTCACGGCGGTGGGAGGCATGGTGCTGGCGGCCAAGGGGATCCCCGATCCGACGATAGCGGCGTTCGTGATCGTCTGCGGGTATTTGGCGGCCGGGGGCGCACATGCCTTGAACCACTTCATCGAGAGTGATTTGGACAAGAGAATGCGACGCACTCGGGGACGTCCGGTGGCCAGCGGCAGGGTCTCGCGCCGGCAGGCTCTGGTCTTCGGGGTTGCCCTCACGGTCGGCGCGTTTGCGCTGCTCGGCGTGTTCGTGAACATGCTGAGCGCGGCCCTTACGCTGAGCGGCACCCTGATTTACATCTTCGTCTACACCATTGGGCTGAAGCGCGCGACTCCGCAGAACATCGTCATCGGCGGTGCGGCCGGGGCGGTGCCCCCGATGGTCGGATGGGCGGCGGTGACGGGCACGGTGGGGCTGCCCGCGGTATACTTGTTCGCCATCATCTTCTTCTGGACTCCCCCGCATTTCTGGGCCCTTGCTCTCCTCATTAAGGATGATTACGCGCGAGCGGGAGTGCCCATGCTGCCGGTCGTCACCAGCGTTCCGGACACGAAGCGGCACATCCTGTTGTACACCGCGCTCCTCCTCGCGCTCTCGCTCATGTTTTACACCACGGGCGAGGTCGGATTGATCTACCTCGCGTCCGCTCTTGCGCTGGGTGGCGGGTTCATCTACTTGGCGGCGGTCCACCTTCGCTCGGAACATACGGAAGGAACAAAATCGCTGTATCTCTATTCCCTACTGTACCTGGCTCTGCTGTTTGTTGCGGTGATGCTGGACGGAATCATGACCGGCGGAGGGCCGGCGTGATGACGGAGCAGCAGCTTTTGGCGCCCCTCTTTCGTCATTACTCGCGCCGGTGCGGGGTGTGCATCCACGGGGAGCGAATTGTGCATCTCACCGAGACAAAACAACCACCGGTTCGGAGAATCCCTTGACTGCATATCAGCCCTTTGATAGATTGTCCCTAGCTTGGGCTTTGTCCGATATCGGGCGGTAGGAGAAGACAGCCAACACAATGTCAATGCTAAAGGCGCCAAACGGGAAGCTGATTACCGTTCTCCTGTTAGTCTTTTTCGGCATTCTCCTCACAGCCTGTTACCCCGACAATCCGCAGTCCACGTTTGACGCTACGGGCCCGGTCGCGCGGTCGCAGCTCACGTTATTCTGGGTCATCTTCTGGGCGGCGGTCTTCGTTTTCGTGGTGGTCGAGGGCATTCTCGTGTACGCCGCGTTTCGGTATCGACGCAAGCCCGGTGACGGCGACCCTCCGCAGACCCACGGCAACACGCCGTTGGAAATTGGCTGGACGATCATCCCTTCCATTGTCTTGGTGGTCGTCGCGGTCCCCACGGTGCTGACGATATTCGACAACGCGAATTCGCCCGATCCGGAGGGCGCGCTCCAGGTCGGCGTGGTCGGTGAGCAGTGGTGGTGGGAATTCAATTATCCCGATCCGGACGATCCGGACAACACCCTGATCACGGCCAATGAACTGCACATCCCCGTAAACGAGGTTGTCAATATAACCTTGGACTCACGTGACGTCCTGCACAGCTTCTGGATTCCGAAAATCGCGGGCAAGGTGGACCTTATTCCCAACAACCGCAACACGATGTGGATCAAGGGCGAAGAGACGGGGACATTCTATGCCCAGTGCGCGGAGTTCTGCGGTGAATCTCACGCGCTGATGCGCTTTTGGGTGATCGTGGAGACTCGCGAAGAGTTCGACGCATGGCTGGCTTCCGAGCGGGCGGATGCCGTTGAGCCTACGGACCCGCTGGCCAGACAGGGACAGGCGATTTTCGAGGGGCCGCAGGCGCAGTGCTGGTCGTGTCATACGGTTAAGGGCTCGCCGAGGTCTCAGGGGAAAATTGGGCCGGATTTGACCCACGTGGGACGCCGGACTCACATAGCCGGCGGGATACGTGAGAATACTCAGGAGAATTTGACGGAGTGGATTAGAGACCCGAATTCCGTCAAGCCGGGCAACATCATGTCTTCCCAGGGCGAGGTATACAAAGACCCGACGCTGCAACTGAGCGAATCCCAAGTAGCGGCGCTGGTGAGATACCTCCAGGGCTTGCAGTGACCGACCGGAGGTCAAGGAAAATCCCATGACTATGCTTGCGATACCTCTGCCGAAACGTCCGTCTCACCCGACGGGGATTTGGGACTGGATAACGACGATCGATCACAAGAAGATCGGTATTTTGTACGGCGTTACGGCCTTCATCATGTTCTTGACCGGAGGCATCGAGGCGCTGTACATCCGCGCCCAGCTTGCCACGCCGGAAGCCGACCTGGTAAGCCCCGAGGTGTACAACCAACTGTTCACGATGCACGCCACAACCATGATCTTCCTCGGCGTGATGCCGATGGGGGCGGCGTTCTTCAATTACATCATTCCGCTGCAGATCGGCGCGCGCGACGTGGCCTTCCCGCGTCTGAACGCCTTCAGCTACTGGACATTCCTGGCCGGGGCGCTGATCCTCAAGTTTAGCTGGTTCATGGGCGGTTCTCCGAACGCCGGATGGTTCGGTTACTCTCCGATCACGGGCATTGAATACAACCCCGGACACGGCATCGACTTCTGGATTCTTAGCTTGCAGGTGCTCGGCATCGCCTCG
Organism: Dehalococcoidia bacterium; assembly: GCA_965232435.1. Taxonomy (GTDB): domain Bacteria; phylum Chloroflexota; class Dehalococcoidia; order Lucifugimonadales; family VXLM01; genus VXLM01. The sequence goes on along the minus strand of CBDDPU010000004.1, from coordinate 2,845,723 downwards.
CTGGCGGCGGCGTTCAACTTCATCGTGACGATACTGAACATGCGCGCCCCTGGCATGTCTCTGATGCGAATGCCGTTGTTTACCTGGATGACCCTGGTGACGGCATTCCTGCTGATTCTGGCGTTCCCAGTTATCACGGTGGCGCTCATCGAACTTCTCTTCGACCGTTTCTACGGGACGAATTTCTTCGTCACGAGCGCCGGAGCGAACCCCCTGCTTTGGCAGCATCTGTTTTGGATCTTCGGCCATCCGGAGGTTTACATCCTCATCCTTCCGGCGATGGGGATTGTCTCGGAGATACTGCCGACCTTCTCGAAAAAGCCGCTGTTCGGCTACCCCGTCATCGTGCTGTCCGGGATCATCATCGGGTTCATGGGCTGGATGGTGTGGAGCCACCATATGTTCACAGTCGGCTTGGGGCCGGTGGCCAACTCGGTCTTCGCAATAACGACAATGGCGATCGCGGTGCCCACCGGCGTGAAGATATTCAACTGGATCGGGACGATGTGGGGCGGTTCGATCGACTTCAAGACCCCCATGCTGTTTTCAGTGGGATTCATCGCGCTGTTCATCGTGGGCGGCCTGAGCGGGGTTATGCACTCGTCGGCGGCTTCGGACGCCCAGCAGCAGGACACCTACTTCATCGTCGCGCACATTCACTACGTACTGTTCGGCGGCGCGATTTTCGCGCTGTTCGCGGGCATCTACTACTGGTTCCCCAAAATATACGGTCGATTCATGGATGAGCGACTGGGCAAGCTCAATTTCTGGGTGATGTTTATCGGCATGAACCTCGCGTTCTTCCCGATGCACTTCGTCGGCATGGACGGGATGCCCCGTCGAGTGTTCACGTATCCGGAGAACATGGGATGGGATGTCATGAACATGCTCTCCACCATCGGTTCCTTTGTCCTGGCCTTCGGGATACTGATCTTTATCGTGAACTACATTAAGAGCGCCAGGAACGGTGAGAAGGCAAGCGCCGATCCATGGGACGGACGGACTCTCGAGTGGTCGATTTCTTCACCGCCGCCGCACTACAACTTTGTGCAGATCCCCCAAGTGTTCGACCGCGACGCATGGTGGGCCCAAAAGCGCGAGCGAATTCCCGCCGTGCCGGTGGCGGGGAGCTCGGAGGACGAGCACAACGGGCACGATATTCACCTGCCGCAACCGTCGTATTGGCCGCTAGTAACGTCCATCGGCCTGTTCATCGGGGCCTATGGCCTGCTGTTTACCTTCGAGATCGCAGGAATTACGAGCGTCCCGGTCTTAGCGATCATCGGCGGAGCGATCACTATGGTGGGCATCGTGGCGTGGGCGTTGGAACCGGTTAACGAGCCGGAAGAATCGCCGGAGCACCACTAAACGGAGAATTACGTGGCAAACGCAGAAGTCGCCCCCCCTGGCGGACACGAAGATCACGACACGACGACGGGTCTCAGCCACAGGAAGCTCCTCATGTGGGCCTTCCTGGGCTCGGACTGCATGTTCTTCGGTTCGTTCATAGCGACGTATCTCGTCTATAAGAACAGCAGCCAAGTCGGGCCGTTCCCCGAGGACGTCTTCGATATTCTGACGACCTCGACGAGCACGTTTGTGCTGCTGATGAGCAGCATGAGCATGGTGTTGGCGTACAGCGCGCTAACTCGCGGTAATATGAAGGGCTTTCGAATTTGGCTCCTCTCCACGTGCATTTTGGGAGCGACCTTCCTGGGCTTCCAGGTGTTCGAGTTCAACGAGTTCGCCAATCACCACATCGAGATTGATTGCAAGAATCTCGACATCGAAGAGTTGACGGACTTCGAGAAGACCTTCGTGGACCGGTGCGACGGCACGGTCGATCACGTCGAGGTGAATGCGGGACTCACGCCCAGGACGAACTTGTTCGGCACGACGTTCTTCACTTTGACTGGCTTCCACGGCGGACACGTGACGATTGGAGTCATTTGGCTTCTGTCGATCTTTTTCTTCTCGCTGAGGAAGGGCGGGATCACGCCGAAGCATCACGAAGAAGTCGACTTGGCCGCGCTGTACTGGCACTTCGTGGACATAGTGTGGATTATCATATTCACCGTGGTATACCTGTTCGGCGTGTTCCCCGGGTTCGATTAGAGGGTTCAGCGGAAGGTGCGGAAAATGGCACACGGATTAAACGACAAGGACACTCACTCAACGTCGGAGACGGGTCACCCGTCCGCGTTCACCTACTTCAAGGTCGCCATGATCCTGTCGGTGATCACGGCCATAGAGGTTGCCGTATTCTACTTCGAGGGCTTGAAGCACGGAATCATTCCGATTTTGGTGATCCTGTCCGGCGCGAAGTTTGCGCTGGTGGCGATGTTCTACATGCATTTGCGCTATGACGCAAAGCTCTTTACCGGGCTGTTTGTGGGAGGCTTGGTACTGGCATTTGGCGTCGGCCTGGCGCTCTTGGCGCTATTTCAGTTCTTCGCATAAGACGCGCGGTTCACAAGGAGGCGCTTGCAGGACATGGAAGAGTCCATCCGCCCCATATGGACGCATTGGCACGGCCACGTGGAAGTCGTGATCGGTCTCGCTCTCTTGGAGGGCGCCTATCTGTTCGGCGTCGGGCCGCTTCGGGAACGCTGGAACCTCGCCGATGAGATAGACCCTCGGAAAATAGCGACGTTCACAGCCGGCGTTCTGGTCATCTTCTTTTCCCTGCTGTCTCCGCTTCACATTCTCGGGGACCACTATCTCTTCAGCGCGCACATGACGCAGCACGTGCTTTTGACGCTGGTTGCGCCCCCGCTGCTCATTCTGGGCACGCCGGACTGGCTGATTCGTCCACTGCTCCGGCCCAACCTGAACTTTTACGTGTGGCGCTTCGCTACTCGCCCGGTCGTCGCAGTTATCGTGTTCAATCTGGTATTTGCGCTATGGCACGTTCCGGACCTGTACAACCTGTCCGTTACGGTTCACGCGGTTCACGTTGCCGAGCACCTGATGTTCATCGGGGCGGCCGTCTTGATGTGGTGGCCGCTGACGAGCTCGATGCCGGAACTGCCGCGCCTCTCGTATTCGCTGCAGATGGTCTACCTGTTCGCTCTTTCGATAACGCAAATATTCGTCTTCGCCTTCGTTACGTTCTCCAAGCAGCCGCTGTATGAATGGTACGTGAAGGCTCCGCAGATATGGGCCGTTTCACCCTTGGCCGATCAACAGATCGGCGGCATCATCATGAAGGTTGGGGGAAGTCTTCTCTTCCTGACGCTGATCGTGATCGCGTTCTTCAAATGGTACAGTGATGAAGAGCGCCGCACGAAAGACGAAAAGCGGCGAGTAAGCCCTCATCAATTCTCGGCCGATGAGGACAACCTTCTGAGCACCGCGTAGCAGAGAGGATCACATCATGGATAGAGAAAAGCGTCGATTGTGGGACGCGATCTGGATACCGGCGGCATCGGTGTTCTCAGTGGGCCTGTTTGCGGTTGGGCTGGGCGTAATATTCACAACCGTTTACGTGAACACCGATCTGAAGGAATGGGGCGTGATCGCCATCGGCCTGCTGCTCGTGGTCGGCGTTCCCGCCGTCGCCGCATATCTCGAACGGAAGATGAGCAGCTAGGCTTCGAGCGGACTTGCTCAGAAAGCACATCAAGCGACCATCGCTCTTCGTTGTCACAGCGTGGCAGGCGATGGTCGTTATCGTTTTCCTTGCTCTCACCGGCTGTTCGACCACGGAGGTATCGTTTTCCGGCACCGTTATTGAGGATCGGCGAGAGGCGCAAGAATTCCGTTTGACGGACCACTTCGGGAACTCCGGCTCCCTGGATCAGTACAACGAAGGGAAGGTCGTTGTTCTCACCTTCCTGTACACGTACTGCCCCGATATTTGCCCCATCGTCGCCCACCATGTTCGGAGTGTGAGCGAGGCGCTGGGTGAGGATGCGCGGGACGTGTCCATCGTCGTGGTGAGCGTGGACCCGGAGCGGGACACGGTCGCCCGGGCGAGGGAGTATTCCGAAGCCTGGGAGATGCACGACAAGTGGGCGTACCTCGTCGGTAGTGAGGAGGAGTTGAGGCCGGTGTGGGAATCATATTACGTGGCCGCCGCCGTCGATGAGGAGGCCCGTGTCGGGGAAGCGCCGCAGGAGTGGAAAGTCGACCGGGTCCGCGGCGTCGATGCGCTGAGGCGTGATATCGCCTCGCGATATACGGTAACTCACCAGGCCCCGGTCTATCTCATCGACAAGCAGGGGAGGATACGAGTTCTCCACACGCTGCCGATCGCCCCGGAGGACGTCGCGGCCGACGTTCGGGCCCTGTTGCGGGAGGATGAATAGAAGCCGGTTCTTGAGGCGAGGGAGCGGTAATGGCCGGACAGTTTAGGCGGCCGATTGAGAGGGCAGATGAGCTTTAGCCGTTTCGGCGATAGCGGCGAAGGCCTCCGGGTCGTTCGCGCCGAGCTCGGCGAGCATCTTGCGGTTGACATCGACTCCCGCCAACTTCAGCCCGTGAATGAGCTTGCTGTATGACAGACCGTTTGCGCGGGCGGCTGCATTGATGCGAATGTTCCAAAGACGGCGCATGTCGCCCTTCTTTTCGCGCCGGTGGAAGTATGCGTATCTCAGCGCGTGCATGACTGACTCGTTCGCCTGCTTGAACACGCGGGAACGGCCGCTCTGGTGGCCCGACGCCATGCGCACGATCTTCTTGTGCCGCCGCCGTCTTATGTATCCTCGTTTGACTCGTGTCACGTTATGATCCTCGTTCTACTTGGTGGAGCCGTAGGGCAGCACGCTGCGCAGGTTCTTGGCGTCCGCGGAGCTTCCGGGAAGGGTTTGCCGCATCTGTCGCTTGACGCGCTTGGGCTTCCGGCGGCGAAAGTGGCCGTGCCGTCCTTTCATGCGGAGCACCTTGCCGGTCTTGGTAAATCTGAACCGCGCGGCTGCTCCCTTGTGGGTCTTGAGCTTAGGCACGCGTCTTCTCCTTTTCCGTCTGCTGTGATTGAGCTTCTCGTTGTTTAGAACTCTTCCCGCCGCCCCCTGCGGGGGCCAAGATCATGGCGAGAAACCGTCCCTCAAACGAAGGGGCCTTCTCCATGCCCGCGTCCTCGACGAGACTTTCAGCGACTCGTCGGAGCAAGGCCATGCCGATCTCAGGGTGGGTAATTTCGCGCCCTCGAAAGCGGACCGAGACGCGGACTTTGGAACCTTCGCCCAGGAGACGCTTTACTTGGCGGATCTTCGTCTCGAGATCGTGATCGCCGATACGACCCTCAAGCCGCACCTCTCGCAATTCGTTGGTATTCTTGCTTCGCTGAACCTTCCGCGCTTCGCGCTCGCGACGGGTGGCCTCATAACGGAATTTTCCGTAATCCATCAGCCGACAGACGGGCGGCCTGCTACTCGGCGCGACCTCTACGAGATCGAGGCCCCGTTCCCGTGCGAATATGAGGGCCTGACGAGTGGGCATAACGCCCAACTGCTTGCCCGCTTCGTCGATCAGACGGATTTCCGGAATGCGGATCCGTTCATTTACACGATAATCTCGTGGGATGCCAACACCTCTCCAAACAAACAGTCCGTCCGAATTGGACGGCACAATCGACTATAGCATACGCAAACCTTCAAGACAATCACCAATACCGACACGAACTCTCCAGTCTACTCGATATGAGTGCTCTCCACTTGGATTCCCCACGTCTCGGTGGCTATCGGTTCCCGTGAAAAGACACCTTGCTAAACCGTCATTCCCGCGAGCGCCGGAACCCGGTGAGGTCTGGCACAGCCTTGATTCAGCCCATGCCTCGCGAGTTGTTTGGCTTGCCAATGAGGTATGCGGAATTCTCCAAGATCGCGGCTTTACCGTGAGTGCGGAACGGTCTATCATTTTTAGGATCAACTTCCGGTCGTGGGTGTCTAGCGCGTGCGTCTGTCTCTGTTTCCCTTGAATGTGGTGTTGTTTCCCGGTGGGCATCTGCCGCTGCATATCTTCGAGGAAAGGTACCGTTTGATGATGCGTCGCTGCCTCGACGGAGACCGGCGTTTTGGGGTTGTGCTGATCAGTTCAGGGGCGGAAGTGGGCGAACTGGCGACACCGGAGGCCGTGGGCACGATTGCGAAGATCGACCAGGTGCGGATCCTCGATGATGGACGGATGGTGATGGTCGTCGAAGGCGAGCAGCGTTTTCGGATAGTGGAAATTGTCCGGGAGACGCCGTACATCATCGCCGAGGTGAACCCTCTGGAGGACGATCTCTCATTCGATGTGCAGGAGACTCTCATAGCGGACGTTAGACAGGCCGCGAAGGAACATTCCAAAATGCTCATGGCGCTTCGGGGCGAGTGGGCCGCCCCGCCGAGTCCGCCGACGGACGCCGCGCGGCTCCGCTACTGGGTCGGCTCCCGCCTCAGTGGGGAGGTTATCGGGAAGCAGGGAGTCTTGGAAGTGGACGATATCTCGAATGCGCTTCAGCTGGCCCTGAGGCTGCTAAACGAGGAGTCGGCCATGCTGAAGGAGCGGCTGCGGGGCAAGATGGGAAGGTCTTTCCCTAACTAGACGCCGAGGAACCGGCCTTTGTGGCATCCCTCGTCCCAGTCCACCGGTTCCATCCACCATTCGCCGTCGAGGTAGACCCACCGCGCGCCTTCCTCCACTTCGCCCAAGTAGTCGTGGAAGTCATCGGTCACAAGCTCGCCCTCATGGTAAATGTTCAGCCGCACGACGCCGACGCGGGTGTCATCTTCTGCAGTCGAGACGTCCACGATTTCCCAGATGAGCTTCTCTTCGCGGTAGAGTTCGGCCAATGCCCTGATCCTTGCGAGCTTGTCGCCCAAGTCGAAGATGAACTGCTCTTGCGTGCATAGCTGCACGGCGGGGAGTCCGTATGGAATTCGAGGCCTGACCGAGCGCGGACTCTTGAACTCGTAGAGATCGAGCCACCGGTTCTCGTTCAGGGCCAAGGTGGCTTCCGCGGCCCGGGTTCGGAGTCCTTCGATCGTCGGGGGCGGCCCGGTCTCTTCAGGCAGCAGAGTCGGATCTTCGCCGGTGCCGCATGACGTAAGGATGAGGGCCAACCCACCCAAGAGAACCGACCAGGCAATCGCGGCGCAGTTCACCGATCAACTCCCTAGTGATAGCAGCCGCGACCGGGAATATCCCATACTTCTTCGACGACGCCGTCACGGACGGCCACGTATTCGTCCCAGCGGTTGACGAGCATGTCTTGATGGCCGGGCAAGAGCTTGAACTTGTCGCCTACGTGGAGGGGGCTTGCGTCGTCCATGGATAGGACGATGTGGTCGTCATGGAGCGACTTGACTTCGACTCCGGGCAGACCGTCGACCGTTGGCAGCAAGCCTTGAGGACCCGCTATGGAGCGAATTCCCACGTCTCCGATGACCACTCCGGGACGGGGAGCGCTGACGACGGTGCCGAGCACCTTGCCTGCGATTTGGAACTCGCTCATGTAGCCGTATCCCGTGGACATGAGGGCGTATGTGCCGCCTTCAACTTCGGTAACGCCGGGGATTTTCGCGGCTATGTCGTAGCAGAACGTTTCGCCGCTGGAGACGATTTCGACCGGGATGCCGGCCGTCTCGATGGCGTCCTTTACCCTTAAGCAGATGTCTATGGTTTCCTTGCCGCGGAGGTAGCGATCTTCTTTGCTGTAAGCCTCTCCAACGTTCTGGTGGCTCATAACGCCCCGGAATGCCACGCCCGGCAATTCCTGGGCCGCGCGTGCGATTTCCACGCCGGCTTCGGGGCCGCGCACACCCGCCCGCCCCATGGACGTGTCGACTTCAATGAGAATGCCGACGTCGACGCCGTTGCGGGTCGCGACCTCGGAGATGGCCCGAACGTTCTCCACGCTGTCGACACAGAGCTTGATGTCGCCGTGCCTCGCGAGCGCACAGACACGGTTGATCTTGTCATCCGTGACGATTTGATTGGGAATGAGGATGTCCGTGATTCCGCCTTCAACCATGATCTCCGCTTCGGCTACCTTGGCCGTGCAGACGCCGCCGTTCGAGCCGCCGATGTCCATCTGCATCTTGGCAAGGAAGGGACTCTTGATGTTCTTGGTGTGCTGGCGCATCTTGCACACGGTATTGCGGTAAGTGTCCGAGACCACGCGGTAGTTGTGCTCAAGCGAGTCTATTTCGACGATGAGGCAGGGGGTTTCCAATTCGTCTAGTGGTGTGCCGCGTTGATGGGCCGTGCTGTCCATCTTGTCCTCCGACCGGGGTTTTTCATTCATAAGAGTGCGTAGAAGAGTCCTTTTGGGATTACCGATACCGTCCTCGCGCGGATACTTCCCACACGGCTTCCAAGGCGTCGTTTCGGACGGCAAACATGTAGTCGTGAAGGTTGGCGCACGTGGCGGCGTCCCAAGGTGTGCACCATATCTTGTCGCCAAGCTGGGGATCGACCCCGCCCGTCGAGTCGAAGTATATGCTGCCATGTTCGGCGCTGAGGCCCTTCACGGTGGGGCTCGGCAGGTTGTCGATCGAGGGGAACCCGGTGTCGGCGCCAATGGCCTTTTGGCCGCCGTCGGTGATCATGTAACCCGGCTCTGGACGACTGGTGACGGTAGTCATGACCCGCCCGGCGGCCTTGAGATGCGGTAAGAAGGGGGCGTGCTGAGCGTCGAGGAGCGAATATGCGCCTGCGGGCACTTCGGTCACGCCGGCAATGGATCCGACGACCTGATAATTGGAGGTGTTCCCGGCGCTCACTGCTCGAACGTCGATCCCGGCCCGTTCGATATCTTCGCGAGTGTTCAAGAGCGGTTGGACGGCGGCGCGGGATTCGTCGGCTGCTTGGTCGGCGTCGTCCACCAGGATGCCGCCTTCTTGGGTCATTATCCCGGTGAAATCGAGGCCCGGGGCATTCACGGCCGCTTTCGCCAACTCGACCGCCGCCGGTCCGGGTTCCACTCCGTAGAGTCCGAGTCGGGTGTTGACGAATATGGACACGCCGATGATCACGTTATTGGCGACCGCGGCGTCTGATAGGTCGGCCACATTTGCGGCGCTGTCGACCGCGACGCTGATCTTGGCCTGTCGAGCGAGGGCGCACAGTCGGGTGATTTTCTGATGGGTCACGACGAGGTTGGCAACGAATACATCGTTGAAGCCGTTGGGAATGAAGACCTCGGCTTGGCCGATGCTCGATACGGCGATTCCCCCGACATTGCCGCCGGCCGCAAGCTGCTTGTGCGCGATGGCCGGCGTTCGGTGCGCCTCAACATGAGGGCGAAGGTTTGCGACGGTATTCTCGAAGAAAGATGCCACCGTCGCGATGTTGTGGCTGAGAGCCTCCAAATCGACGATGAGCGAAGGGGTGTCGAGTTCTTCTGTTGGTGTTCCGATGGGCTTGAAGATCGGTCGTTCCATTCAAGGCTCCTTGCTGGTCGTAGACTTTGGCAGAATAGCATACCCGCATAGGTGAGTCTATCAGAACCGCCGGGCGCCAACTGTTCATCTCACCAAGATTGAACAATTGCAGCATAATCCTCGAATTTGATTCTACCGAACATTTTTTCTATTCTAGAAGAACCCCGTTCGGGACGACGAAATCCCCTGTGCGCAAGAGCTGTGTCAGGAAATGTCAGAATATGTCAGGGTAAATAAGACCCCCCACCTGTCAGGCCCTATTCCGCATATCGTTAGTAGGGAAGCGCCGGCGCGGATCGTGACTGGTTCTCACGGACTCTGAACAGTCCCGGAAAATCGCCGCCTGTGGATTTTCCATAGTCCTCGCAGTAGACTTACTGTGATCCAAACTCCCGGTCCGAGGTGACTATGTACGACCCCAACGTTGTTGACCAAGCGCCGAGAGTTTCCTTGATGTTAGGCTCCGCAGCAGAGTGCGAGCAGGGTCTCTCCGACCGCGCTCGCGGGGTCATGCTGGGGTTGGCGGCTGGAAATGTCTTGGGACTGCCAATGGAATTTTGGTGGCGCCATCAGATTGAGCGAGAGTATCCCGATGGGGTTGTAGACATAGACCCGCGCGAGAAGCATCGACCAATGGACGATGACCTAGCGCAGGCCGTGGAACTTGCTGGAGCGCTGCTGGAGGGAGGAGACTACGTCGAAAGATTGGGGGAGCGGCTGGTCATCTGGGCCCTGGAGAACGGTCGGGGAATAGGATTCTTGACAAGGCGCGTTGTCAGTCTGTTGGAAGCTGGGTACATACCGCCGGAAGCGGCCCGTATCGACTACGAGGAGAATCCCATAGCCCCAAACGGCGCAGTGATGCGCTGCGCTCCGGTCGCTATAGCTCGATTTCGGCAGCCGAAGGTCCTGGTTGGTGACAGCGCCGCGACGAGCGTAGTAACTCACTATGCAGTGGTTGCGCAGTGGAGCTGCATCATCGCCAACGCCATCATCGCCTTGTTGCTCAAAGGCGTGGAGCCGGATTTATCCGGCCTGATGCAATCGGCCGCTGCGGACGGATGCCCCGATCTACTGGGAACGGCCCGAAACGATGGAATCCCCACGCACGTCCTGGAGAGCATCGTCGAAGGGGCCGCCATGCCGAAGGACGTTTCCTGGCTGTGGGAAGACCAGAAATTGATCGGCCATTCCCTGATTGCGCTGCAGGCAGGGATGTGGTGCGCCGTCACGCCTCTGGGCTTCGAAGCCGCCCTGCGTCAAGTGGTGGAGGCCGGCGGTGATACGGATACCAACGGCGCTGTCGCCGGGGCCGTTCTCGGCGCGAAGTACGGGGCGTCGGCTATACCGAGTCGGTGGCTGGATTCACTCCCACAGCGGCGCCGCATCGAGGACCTGGCTGACAGGCTCTTGGACTTGGCGGGGTGACCGCCTCTCAGTTTGGCGCAGTACCACAACGCCAGGAGTAACCACGATGACAAGAGAACCAATAGTTGAACGTCTCCACAACGGGGAGAGGCTTCTTATGGACGGCGGCACCGGGTCGGAGCTTCAGCGCCGCGGGGCCGACGTTCTCAAGGGGGCGGAGGATCGGCTGACGGCGTGGACGGCTACTACGAATATCGAATACGCCGACGTTGTGAGGCAGGTGCACTCGGACTATCTGCGAGTCGGGGCCGATATCATCATCAGCAACAACTTCTGGACGACTCCCACTCGCCTCGAAAGGATCGGCGAGCGTGATAACTGGCGCAAGTACGCCACGGCGGCGATCCGCAACGCCGTGCAGGCCCGTGACGCGATGAAGCCCGGTGCATACGTTGCAGGAGGCATCGCCGCCCCGAGTCTCCAAGGGGGGCTTCCGCCAGTGCACGATCCCGTCTCCGACACCGAACAGCTGGGCGCCGACTCGTACCGGAAGGAGTGGGCCGACCACGCCAAGCTCCTGGCCGACGAGGGGGCTGATGTGATCCTGCCGGAGTACGTGGGGTTTATCGAGGACTGTGTAGTGGCCGTTGACGGATGCGCGGAGGCCGGACTGCCGGTTTTCTTAGGTGTTCGGCATATCATGAGCGATGGGACGATGAACTATGGCGAGAGCTTGACCGACCTTGCTCGCGCCCTTGAGGGCCATCCTGTCGATGCCGTCCTGATCATGTGCAGCAACCCCGAAAATATCTCCAAAGGGCTTCCGATACTCAGGGAGGCGTCCCCGGGTCCGGTCGGAGCCTACCCCAACATCGGCTACAATCCAACCGGCCCCATAACGAACATGCCGATGCTCACGAACCAGAAGCCGAGCGGTGGCGAGGATATCCTGCAAACCGCCGATTACTATCCTTCACGCCTCGCGGAGTTCGCCGCTGAATGGAAGACCATGGGCGCGCAGATCATCGGTGGATGCTGCGCCTCAGGCCCGGAGCACATTCAGGCCATGCGCCCGATCGTGAAGGGGTGCTAAGTCGCAGTTCTGAGGGTATTGCGTAACGGGATTCACGGTTCTCTGTGTGTTCTTCGGGTTCTATTGACGGTTTGGCGCCGCGTTGCTACCCTAACACCGACACTTGAGCGTTGCAGCGTATTGAGGCCATGGCGAAAATTCTCGAAGTCAACAATCTGACTACCCACTTCTATACCGACAACGGCGTCGTCGAGGCGGTTGACGGCATCTCCTATTCGGTGGACGAAGGGGAGATCGTCGGCATCGTGGGAGAGAGCGGCTGCGGCAAGAGCGTTAGCGCGCTTTCCATCATGGGGTTGATACCTGATCCTCCCGGCAAGATAGTCGCGGGCGAGGTTATATTCGACGGACAGGACCTCCTGCAACTATCAAACGCCCAGATGCGGAAGGTGCGAGGCAACGATATCGGCATGGTGTTCCAGGAGCCGATGACATCGTTGAATCCCGTCTTGACCATCGGCAGACAACTGACCGAAACTCTTGAGCTCCACCTGAATATGACGGCCAGCGCGGCGAACGAACGGGCGGCCGAACTGCTCAGCCTTGTCGGCATACCGGACGCGGAGCGGCGACTGAAGGATTACCCCCACCAGATGAGCGGAGGGATGCGTCAGAGGGTGATGATCGCGATGGCGGTAAGCTGCAATCCGAAGTTGATCATCGCGGATGAACCGACGACGGCCTTGGATATGACGATCCAAGCGCAAATTCTCGAACTGATGCAGGGACTGTCGAATGAGTTGGGAACGGCGATGATCCTCATCACTCACAATCTTGGCGTGGTGGCTCGATACGCTAAACGAGTGATTGTGATGTACGCGGGGTCGATCATTGAGGAAGGCACTGCGCGGCAGATATATTACGATCCCCGGCACCCGTATACGTTGGGACTCCTGCGCTCCGTCCCGCGCCTGGACGAAGAGGAAGGCGTGAAATTGGAGCCGATCGAAGGCCTGCCTCCCAACCTGATCGGTCTAGGCGACAATTGCAATTTTGCGCCGAGGTGCCGCTATGCGATTGACATGTGCCTGACTGAAACCCCGAACCTTGAAGCAATTAGAGAAGCAACCCCGCCACACCACGCGGCTTGCTGGCGATCCGAGGATCTCCCCAACTTGGTCGGTTCGCCAACGGCGGCAGGAGGATAAACTTGGTCGAGTCGAACGGCGCCGGAAGGCCACTGATAGAGGTCAGGGACGTTAGGATGTACTTCCCCGTTACTTCGGGGATCCTCTTTCAGCGGAAAGTGGCGGAAGTCAAGGCGGTAGACAACGTCTCGCTATCCATCAACAAGGGCGAAGTACTGGGTCTCGTCGGTGAGAGTGGGAGCGGCAAGACGACGCTTGGCAGAGTGATTCTTCAGCTTCAGCAGCAGACTTCGGGAGACGTGTTTTACGACGGGCAAAGGCTGAACGGCCTCAGGCACAAGGAGCTCAGACCCATCCGCCGGAAGATGCAGGTTATCTTCCAGGACCCCTACGGTTCCCTCAATCCCCGAATGACTTGCGGCGACATCGTAGGCGAGCCGCTATCCGTGCACAAGCTGACCGATAGCAAGGGCGAATACCAAGACAGGGTATCCGAGTTGCTCCAAACCGTCGGTCTCAACCCGTTCATGGCGGATCGGTATCCGCACGAGTTCTCAGGTGGGCAGCGCCAGCGAATCGGCATAGCGCGAGCGTTGGCAGTGAACCCCGACTTCATCGTGTGCGATGAGCCCGTCTCGGCCCTCGATGTCTCGATTCAGGCCCAGATCATCAATCTGCTCGAGGAACTGAAGGAAAGACTCCAACTAACGTATCTGTTCATCGCCCACGATCTGTCGGTGGTGCGTCACATTAGCGATCGGGTGGCGGTCATGTATTTGGGCCACATTGTCGAGGTGGCAAGCCGCCAAGAGCTGTATGACAACCCGCTGCACCCCTACACCCGGGCGTTGCTTTCTGCGATTCCCATCCCCGACCCGGACATGGAGGAAGAGCGAGAGCGCATCATCCTTCATGGTGAACTGCCCAGTCCCATGTCACCCCCTGAAGGGTGTGTTTTCCACACTCGCTGCCCGGTCGCGGTGGACGAGTGCAAGGACGAGATGCCGTCGCTCCGCGAGGTCAGCCCCAACCACTGGGTGGGCTGCATTCGGGCCGACGGATACGAGACCGCCGCAACAGGGTAGTTGGGCTAAAGCCTTCTCCCAACTTATCTTGGTGGCATATCCGAATGGAACCCCTTGGCGGAATATTACTTACCGCCATTGCGATTCACCTCTTGGCGAAACTTGCACCATGGGTACAGCATGAATCCGATTGAGTACGTAAATAAATGGGCGACAGTGGAGCTTCGAGAGCGCGCAGGCGCTCAGGAGCACTTCATTGACATCTGCCGGCTGGCCGGCCAGCAAACGCCCGTGGAGGCAGACCCGAAGGGCGACTGGTTCACGTTCGAAAAGGGCCTCGACAAGTCTACCGGCGGCAAGGGCTTCGCCGACGTCTGGCGAAAAGACTGCTTCGGCTGGGAATACAAGGGGCCGAACAAAGACCTGTCGGCGGCGTACCAGCAGCTTCAACTCTATCGTGAGGCCCTCGGCAATCCCCCTCTGCTAGTCGTATGCGACCTCAACACGTTTCAGGTCCATACCAACTTCACCAACACCGTAAAGCGCAAGTACGAGTTCTCGAACGCCGATCTATCAACCGACAACCCGGTAGACGATTCGGGACTCACGCCCCTCCAAATACTTCGAGCGCTGTTCGAAGACCCGGAACGCCTCAATCCCGGCAAACTCCAGTCCAAGCTCACCGAGGAGGCGGCGGAACTGCTTCGCGTCCTCGCGGACGACATGCGGACGTGGAACGCAAAGAGCAAGAGTCCCATCAGCGAGCAGGAAATCGCGCACTTCATCATGCGCATGATCTTCTGCTTCTTCGCAAGCGACGTTGGTCTCCTGGATCAAGAGGCATTTACCAATCTGATAAGGGTCAACAGGACCAGGCCCGATGACTTTCAGAAGTACACGGGCGAGCTCTTCGCCGCTATGAAGGACGGCGGGCGGTTCCTCATGCGGGACGTGCCGCACTTCAACGGCGGACTCTTCGACGACACCTCCGTTCCCGAGCTGATCGCAGACCAGATCGCCCTGCTCGAAAAACTGAACGACCTGGACTGGTCGGATATCGAACCTTCGATTTTCGGCACGCTGTTCGAGCGGATCATCGACGAGAGCAAGCGCAGGCAGCTCGGAACGCACTACACGTCGCGAGAGGACATCGAGCTTATCGTCGAACCTGTCTTGATGAGTCCGCTGCGGCAGGCGTGGGAACGAGAGAAGGCGAAGGCGGAGAAATACATCGACTGGCAGGTCCAACCCGAATACGACAGTGAGTTCCTCAAATCCCAGCTCACCGAGATACTTTCGCGGTTCCTTGGGCGACTCGCCACGATCCGAGTCCTCGATCCGGCCTGCGGTTCGGGAAACTTCCTGTACGTCAGTCTGACGCTGCTCAAGGCGCTGGAAAAGGAAGTCATCGCTTTCGGAGAGCAGTACGGCGTCGCGGGTCTGACCCCCGGCGTACATCCCCGGCAGCTTTGGGGCATAGAGACCAACGAGTACGCGCAGGAGCTCGCGTCCGCCGTCGTGTGGATCGGATACCTCCAATGGAAGTATCGCAACGCCTTCGATCTCGAAAGCGAATCGCCTATCCTCGAACCTCTCGAGAACATCGCGCGGATGGACGCCATTGTTGGGCGAGACAAGACCGGCGCGTTGACCGAGCCCGAATGGCCGGTCGCGGAGGTCATCGTCGGCAATCCGCCGTTTCTTGGTGGCAAGCTGCTTCGCCAGGAGTTGGGAGACGAATACGTCGATGCAATGTTCGATGTGTGGAATGATCGCGTCCCTCGCGAGGCCGACCTTTGCTGCTATTGGTTCGAGAAGGCTAGGGAGCAAGTCGAATCGGGACGGGCGGAACGCGCGGGCCTGCTTGCCACCCAGGGCATTCGCGGCGGGAGAAACCGCGACGTCCTCAACCGCATAGCGCAGTCGGGCGGCATATTCTGGGCGCAGTCCGACCGTGTGTGGACGCTCGACGGCGCCGCCGTGCAGGTGTCGATGGTCGGATTCGACGACGGGCGGGAAACGGCCCGCGAACTGGACGGCCTCCAAGTTTCCGATATATACGCCAACCTGACCTCCGGCGATACTGACGTAACGAAGGCCGGAAGGCTGAAGGAAAATCTCGGAATCGCCTTCATGGGAGATACGAAGGGAGGCCCCTTCGACATTGACGACGCGCTGGCCAAGCGGCTTCTCGCCCAGCCAAACCCCGACGGTCGCTCGAATAGAGACGTGGTGCGTCCGTGGATCAACGGGTCGGACATCACGGGACGCCGTCGGAATATGTGGATTATCGACTTTCCGCCGGGGACGACGTTGGAAGAAGCCGCGCTCTACGAAGCGCCTTTCGAGTACGTCCGTGAGAACGTCAAACCGTTTCGCAGCAAGAGCAAGCGAGAGGCATATGCCAAGAACTGGTGGCTCCACATGGAGCCACGACCCGGAATGCGCGCCGCGATACAGGGGCTGGGCCGTTTCATTGTCACTCCCAACTTATCAAAACATAGGATGTTTGTGTGGGCGCAGAACAATACTCTTGCCGCCAACGTAGTCATAGCCTTTGCCCGCGACGACGACTATTTCTTCGGGGTGCTCCATTCCCGGCCGCATGAACTCTGGGCGCGGTCTCAGGGCACTCAACTCCGTGAGGTCGAATCCGGGTTCCGATACACGCCCACGACAACCTTCGAGACCTTCCCCTTCCCACGCCCATCGCCCGATCAGCAAGCGGCTATAGCGGACGCCGCCCAACGCCTCGACTCCCTCCGCCAGGGCTGGCTGAACCCGGCGGAGGATGCCGTGAGTCCAAGCGAACTTAAACGCCGCACCCTGACGAACCTCTACAACGCCCGCCCCACGTGGCTTGACCTGGCGTGCAAGAACCTCGACGAGGCCGTCTCTGCCGCCTACGGCTGGCCCCCCGACCTAACCGACGGCGAAATGATCGCCCGCCTCCTCGCCCTTAATCTGGATCGCGAGAGGGCTTAGAGGCTCTGATTGCGAAGTCGCGGAAAACCGTTGTAGTGAGCTTGGCTCCCTTGAGCCAGTCGAAGAGTCAAACCACAAACAGCATCTGCCCGACGAACTGCTTGACGATCCAGCGCGTTAGTCATACCTTCAGCTAATCTGGCCGTAAAGTAGCGGGCAATGGTAACGGGTAACGTCCACGAAGCTAAGGCCCCCCAACTCTGTCCCTCGGTTACTTTGCCTAAATGGAGCCGTTGTCTGATGGCTCTTGTGCCTTGTGTCCTGCCTTGCCTGGGCACGCGCTATAAACGCGGCAAATTCGTCTGATTTCGCCGGCGTCGGACGAAATCGACCGCGCAACCCGTGGGAGGCGGTTTCGCCTTAGCCCAACTCGCCGATGCGAAGAATGCGTGCGAGCGAGAGACGGCGGATCAGCATGATCAGGGCTAGGGTGATGACGGCGAAGATGACTAGCATGACGGCGTACGTGATGAGCAAGGCGTTCCAGTCGATAACCATGACGAACGGGGGGATAACTTTGCCGCCGAAGTCGTCGTGTCCCAGAAACGGCATAATTGTCGCGCCGAGCCTGCTCCCCATCCAGGCGCCGAGCGCGAGGCCGACGGCTATGATGACGGTCTGTTCCAACCACATCATCATCATGAGCTGACGGCCGGACAGCCCGGTTGTCCTCATGAGCGCAAACTGCACCTGTCTGCTTCGGAAGGACGAATAGGCGTGGACAAGGAACCCGAGGCAGCTGAGCAGCAGTACCGCGGAGAAGGCGATGAAGAGCAGCGCCCGCCATCCGGCGTCGACGAGAGGATCGACGCTGGCGTCATTGGCGCGGAATCGCTCTTCGCGGTCGAGAACGGCGAGGAAATTGAAGCCCTCGATATTCTTGACGCTCTCCAAGAGGCTCTCCCTTGCCTTGCCGGTGGTAGGAGAGGCGATCCAAAGTTCTTCGGGCAGGAAGGGTTGGTCGGCGACGCCACTGGCGGTGAAGGCGTTGAGAGCCGAGATATCCGCGATGAGGTAGCTCTTGAGGTCGGTCGTGACCGTGGGGAAGAGTTCCACGGAGCCGACGATGGTGACAAGTATCCTGGCTCGATCGACTGACACTTCGAATTGATCGCCGACGCGATGGCCGCCGTCGTTGAGGAAGACTTCACTGGCCAGAACTCTGATCGGCGGCGGTTCGTCGCCGACAAAGATTCCCCGCGGCGTCAGCGGTTCGCCCCTCGCCCAAGTGAAGACAGCGGCTCCCGACACGTCACTAAAGACCTCCGCAGACGGTCTCAGCTCGTCATTGATCGAGTCTTCCGTCGTCTTGAGTAGAGACCACGCCTCGATGGAATCGAAACTCTCGATCAATTCCTGGCGGTTGTCGGTCGTGGTGACGTGAACGTCATCAATAAGGAGTGTGCCGGGTCGAAGCGGGATATTGAGGTTGGACTGGATTACGTAAAGGGCGTCCAACGTTATGGGGCCGTTTGCCAGGAATTCTTCTCGCCCCTCCGTGGCCAATGGGACATCGAGAGTCAGCCAGTCGCTTGACCTGGCCAGGCCCAAGCCGTAGGTCGCCTGCTTATCGTTCGAGTTCCTCAGGCGCGCCGCCACCTGGAGCGTGGGCTGCATTCGGTCCGCCTTAATTCTCGCCCCGATAGACGAGGCGTTGGCCGGGAGTTCGATGCCGCCGCGCGCGCGTATTGACTCATCGGGACGTATTCGCGTGAGCAGGTCTGATATCGGTTCGTTGGAGAAGTCGTCGCGGAACCACGCTGCGTTGTCGAAGTTGGCGCTGTTTAGCGCGATCAACTCGAACGACCCTCCCTGCTGTTTGGACAGGTCGCGTCCGGCCCTTCTGAGAACGGCGCTGGCAGTCTCCACGCCCGGAATTTCCTCGTAGGCGATCTCCTCGCCGAATCGCCCGTCAATCATGGGGGCGACGCCGTCGGAATCGGAGGATCGGTTGACGCCTACGAGTCGCACGTCGCTGCCGGAGACATGGAGGATTCGCTCTTCAAAGCTGCGTTGGAGGGTTGTCCCGAAGCTCGAAGCGAAGATTCCCAGGCCTGCCGTGAGAATTAGCAGAAGTGAGAGGCGGGAGTAGTGAGTCGGTTGGCGGGACATTTGCCAGACGGTCATGGCGCCCGCGACCGGCAAGACTTTGGAAAAGAGCTTGCTGATGAGGTTCATTGCGAGCGGGAAGAGTCTGAGCAGCACCATGGCGGAGGCTACCAGGACGAGGCCCGGCACGGCGAGGAGGAGTTCGTCGGCCACGGCGGCGCCAAACACGTCGCGCGCGACAACCGACCCTTGTTCGGTCAGTTGTCGGAATAGAAAAATTGCGACGAGAAGGAGAAGAACGTCCAAATAGTACCGCTGAAAAACCGGCAGGGCGGCAGGGCGGGAAGACTGTTGACGCTGTTGTGTTATGCCGAAGCGCGACGCCTGGAGCGCGGGGAGGAGTAAAGCGACGAATCCTAGTACGCCGCCAAGGACACTCAGGGCGTATGCGGCAGGTGATATTTCAACCGACAACAGACCGCCGCCTGTGAGTCCGAAAAACGCGGGAGTGAGGCCCAGCAGGCTGATGGTGACCGCGGCGATGGGAGGCGCGATGAATGCCGCGAGCAGGGCTATCATCGCTCCCTCCATGATGAAAACAGTGAGTATTTGAGACGTGTCGGAGCCTCGGCTGCGGAACTGCGCGACTTCGGAACGTTGGTTCTCCACGAGGAGCGAAGACATGGTGGCGACGTAGTAGAGGATCACGAAGGCGATGAGGATGAGCACGATGAACATAGGAAGCCTGCTGAAGAAGAGCCGCTGGTCGTACTCGATCAACGCGTCGTCAAGGCCCGTCGTGAGGGAGAACGTTTGCAGAGCCGCAACCGCCCGGCTTGTCATGACTTGGATATTGGCCACGGTTAGCTGCGAGTTGTCGGCGTTTATCAGGCTTGGATCGGTCTTGAGGTACCAATAGTAGTTGGCCGTCATGCCTCCGATTGAAACGCCGAGCGCATCGAGGAACGACTGACGAGAGATGAAGAACGGCATGACTTGCAAGTCGGTCGTAACCGAGCGGGTCTGCAGCACTTGCTCGGTGAAGGCGACGAGCTCGGGATCGTTGGCGTCTTCTATGTCGAAGACGCCGGAAATGGTGACGTATACGTGTGGGATATCGGATGAGATAGTGGGGACCGCTGCGAACCGGTCGCCGACTTGAGCGCCCATCTCCCGCATTGCGCGGAGAGGAACCAACGCTTCCAACTCCAGCGGCTCGCCGAAGCCGATGGCAGCGGCGAGTTTGGGCGATGACCCTTGATAAAGAGGCAATCGTTCTTCCAGGTCGTCTATGAACGCGAAGAACGTGCGGTCATTGCCGTCTGCTGCTGCCGCTTCGCTGCCGGGGCTTCCAAGGAAGAAGGTTGGGGTGCGGCCCGCATGGACGGAATCGCGAATCATCCACGAGACGTGACGGTTCGCGAGTGGCGCTACAACGGCTGTGACCTTGCCGTATTCTTCATTGTTGGTGGGACCTCTGCTCGTGCGGAGGGTGATGTTGAGCTGTTCGGTTGTTCGCTTTTGCAGCGAATTCTTGAGGGCCAGTTCCCTGAGGGCCTCGAAGTAGATGACGGTCCCCGAGAGGATGGCAGATGCCAGAACAACGCCGATGACGACGTATGAAAGCAGCCGCCAATGGGCGAGCGCGCGCTTGGCGACAAGTTGCCATGTCGCGATTATGGCGTACGTGATCGCGTTTAGCCGCCGGTTTATCTTCTTGTTGTTCATCATCATTCGGCTGGCAGCCCAGCATGATTGAACCGAAGACCTAAACAGTCGCAGTTCTTGAGGTTGGACCGTTTAGAAAAGTATGATGCCTCCCAAGAAGTACAATGAGCGCCAGTTTTGAGACACCCCGTAAACCATTAAAGGGGTTTGCGGGCTAGGAAACAGTATAGCGGTGTGAATATCCCGGTCCTGCCGCCTGCGACGTAGGCGTTGGCGGTACGGTCCATCAGTTCAATGACGTCCGCGGAACCCTTCGGGAACACCCTCAGCGCTTCGGCCACCCTCGATCCCCCGATGAGGAGCTTGCGGCCCAGCGGAATCCTCCGCATGGCGCTGCCAAGCGTTCCTCGCCGGGTTTCCATCGGCTGAAACCACGGAGTGGTCGAACCGTTTCCTTCGACGGCCCTGTCCCTCCCCTCGATGACCTCGAATCCGGCCGTTTCGAGGGCTCGGTTCACCTCGCCCATGGTTGCGATCTCCTTGAGCGCGATGCCTTGCATCAGGTCCCGCTTGGCGTCCCGGTGCCGAGGGTCATCGGGATTGAACTTGTCGGTCATGCACATTTCCTGACCCCAAAACAGCGCTCCCGGTTTCAGCACGCGGTAGATCTCGGCGAACGCGCCCACTTTGTCCGGCGCATGGCAGGTCGATTCGATGGCGTAGCCGCGGTCGAAGGTATCGTCTGCGAGGGTGTCCATATTCATGAAGCTGCATGTGAGGTAGTCCACCATGTCCTCGATTCCCGCCTCGGCGTCCAACGATCTCGCCTTGCTCAGTTGGATTTCGTTGGTGTTTACGCCGACGGCCTTGACGCCGGCCTCCCGGACGACGCGGCGAAGCGGGCCGCCGATCCCACATCCGACATCAATCACCGTCATGCCCTCTTGCAGTTCCAGCTTGGAGATCATCAGTCGCTGATGCCGAGTCTGAGATTCTTCCAGGCTCTCCATGGGCGACAGCGGCGCGAAGTGGAGAGATTCGCTCCAGCCGAACACCATGAAATCAGTGCAAAGGTCGTAGTATTCCTTGACGGTTTCGGCGTGGTCGTAGCCGGCCGAGTCATCTTTCCCGCCGTCCGGCGCTCTGTCCAGCCATCCATCGAACGTTTTCACTCGACGGTTGACGTCCGATCCGTGGTACGAGGTCTTTAGGCCCTTGGACAGTTTGCGGAGTTGGAGGAGATCTTTCACTAATGCGGTCCTGTTATTAGCCGGAGAAGCGGTACCGGGGTACCCGCGCAAGCGTTACCCAATGTTATCCCATCTCATCAGCGTGTTCAAGGTCACTTGCGGACCGGGACAAGGCAACTATTCCCGTCCCGAAATGAGGTCATAGTGCACATGTGCCATTCTATTCATACGCGCCAATCCAATAAATCCCCGTACTGGGAGAGAGTCTTCCCCGTATCGAGTATGGGGCAGGCCCCGTACCCGATGCGGGAGCGAGGGGTAGTTTAAAACTGATCACCGACTGCCCAAACAAGCGGGAATGTCCGAAAACGTCCCAAAATCCGAAGAAGAACTCCCGGAAAAACAGTACTCGCAATCCCTCATCTCGTCTCCCAAAATCCGTCAGAGCCCCCCGTTCGCCCTGAGCTTGGCTCTCCTGAGGCTGCCGGAGGGTGATGCATATGCACTCTCCCATGACGGGAGAGGGGATGCGACTGGATTCCGGCCTGCGCCGGAATGACGGTTGGATGGGGCTGGGCCCCTCTCCCGTTCGCGGGAGAGGGGCGGGGAGAGGGTTGGTCTAGCGCGAGGGGGCCCCGTTCGCCCTGAGCTTGTCGAAGAGTGAAGGGTTCATGGTTCGACAGGCTCACCACGAACGGGGATTGCGGATTCGCAGGGGCAGGCCTCCCGCCTGCCCCTGGGGGATTTACTTGGGCTACGGGCGATCGGGGACGGCGTGCACCTGCTCCTCCAGGTAGAAGATGGCCATGTCGTGCACCTCGTCGGTCACCACACGCTGGCCGACACGGCCGATCCAGTTTATCGCCGAGAGCCATACCTCTTTGGCGTCATCGCTGGTGTCTTCGACGAAGGTCAAGGTGTAGGAGTCCTTGCCCCATGCGCCATTGCCGTCGTTGTGCACGGTTATCTTCACCGACTGGCTCGCCACTTCGGCATGGTCGTCGCCGACGCAGGTGTCGACGTGGATGCCAGTCTTCGCTGTGCTGAGGGTGGTGGTGAACTCCAGGCCGCCGTCAATGGTGTTGGCAACGTCGGCGTCCAGGCAAATGTCCTTATTGCCGGCCTGGCTTACAAACCGGTAGTAGCCTGCATAGTCGCCGGATGCGCGCCTCTCGATCGTCCAAGAGGCCAAGCTTTCGTAGCCATTATAGACGCCCGTGTTGTGACTGTGGCAGGGGCCACCTGCACCGGCGATGATGAGGTAGTCACCGGCTTTGTTGTTAGGGACTTTGCTTCCCCCCGGGTGCAGGCATGAAGCTATCCAGCCGCCGGTTCCCCCCGCCTTGTAGCGTGATTTGATCCTGAATGTCTTGCCGTGGTACGGGTCCACGGGTTTCACCAAGGTGGGGTTGGTCCTCAGGGCTATGCGGTCAGCAACCGTCCCGATGCCCCAGACCGCCGAGTCAGGCACGGTGTCTACGACTGTCGTCTGCTCTGCGCTCCCGCTAGTACTGCCGGCAGCCCGGTCGGTGGTGATCCAAGAGCTCTTGGTGCCATTGTCGAACTTCAGAGTGTAGCCGGTGCCCTCGGCGGTGATGGTCACCGACTGGTCCACCACCGGGTTGTAGTAGTGGTAGCTGTCGGTGTTGACAGACGCTGTGTAGTTGGAATTGACCGCGCAGCGCCCGGCCTTCAGGGCGGAGTTGGTCTCGAAGTGGCTGTGGTTGTCAAGGCAATTCACCTGATTGGCAGCCATGGAGCGTATCAGGTAGGCGCCGCCCGTCATCTTCTCCAACCGCCAGAACTGGAAGGGGCTGTCGCTGCACGCGGCGACATTAACCAGATCCTCTTCGACCCATATCAAGCTTGAGTAGTTGCTTTTTCGCGGAGTCGCCGAGAGGCAGGCCGTGGAGGTGCCATCCACCTGGTATATCTGCACAATCTGGTCGTCAAAGTCTTCGGCGGGCTCCCCTTGCAGCAGCTCCCAGGTCACCGCAGCGGTCGGGGCGACGATCCCGTTGCGGGCGGTGCCGGCTGGGATGGTAGCAACGTCGTCGTTGTTGTCGTCGTCTTTGGTCACCCCTAGCCGCGTGTAATAGAAATGCATATAGGGGTGATCGGTGGCGAACCGGATGGCGTAGCCGCCGGCCACACTCTCTACCGTGAACGTCTGGTAGTCCGCCCTGCCGTCGTTGTCGCCTCTGCAACGGCCGAGCTTTATATTCGTGTCGATGCTCGTGTAATCGGCGCTCATGACGGCGCAGAGCACCCTATTGGTGCCAATGGTCGGCTTGTAAACCATCCTGTAGGAGCCCGCCCATTCACCCGAGGTGCGCTTTTGGAAGGTCCATTCCTCGTTCTCGTCGTAGTCGCAGTCGCCGGTCTCAAGTGGGGTGGTTGGGGCTGAGCTGGCTACCTCCAGGCAGTCCACGGCGCTGCCACTCGGGTGCCTCAGGAAGAACGTCTTGCCGTCGTACGGGTCGGTGTCGGTGTCGACATTCTCGGGCTGGATATCGTCGTCATCATCGTCGTCGCTATTGTTGGCCAGCACTAGGTTGGGCAGCACGATGTTGGGCGTCTCGTCGGGGGCCGTGGCGCTGATTACCCACACCGCCGAGTCGGGGACGGTGTCGGTCACGGTGGTCTGGTTGGCGCCGCCCTTCGGGTTGTTCGAGGCCCGGTCGGTCACCAGCCAGACGCTCTTGCTGTCGCTGTTGCGCACGAAGGTTATGGTGTAGCCGTCGCCGGATGCGGCGATGGTCACCGACTGGTTGGGAGCCGCACCGTGGGTGTCGCTGACGCAGCTCCAGATGCCCATGCGGTCACCGGTGGTGAAGTCGCCGCGGTTGTCCAGGCAATGGGTGTCGCTGCCTAGGGCGCTAACCAGGCGGTAGCTGCCCTTGTAGTCGCCTGCGGTACGCTTTTCGAAAATCCACTTCTGGGCGTCGGTCTTGTTGCATTCCCAAGTCCAGACGTCCTGCCCGTCGGAACGGTCGCCGTGCTTGACGTCCAGGCAGCCTTCGGATTCATCGGTCTCGTGCCAGACGTAGAGGGTCTGGCCGTCGAAGTCGTCGGGCGAGTCCGCATGAGCGGATGTCGTAGGCGAGATGGACAATGTGGAGAGGACTAGAGCAACGATGCCAACTAGGATTAACTGCCGGATCGAACATGGAATTTCCAATTCATCTGCCTTTCATCCGCTATTTTGGGGGTTTCTCACAAGCTCTAATAATCTACCCCCCCCCCCCCCCGAAATTGCAAGGATTCTTTTGCGACGGTGGGGGTCTGGATTCCGGCCTGCGCCGGAATGACGGGGGTGGGAGGGGCAGGCGGGAGGCGCTGAGATCGCTCTCAACGGCGGAGTTCGGTGGGAGATTCTACTTTAGCCGAATCAACGCGAAGCTGGCTGACGAATAGCTCGACCAAACGTAACCTTGGTTGCTGTTGTTGCGGTCGCCTGTCAGGTGGGACAATACGCATCTTAGGAACCTAACGTAGAAACCCACCTACGCTCCGGTCTTCAGCCGTCGGCGCAAGATATCGGATACGGGTAGATCGACCTTCAGGATCGAGCGCGTAAACTCATGCTCCGGCGCATCGAATACTCTCGCGACAGACCCGTGTTCGCAAATGCCGCCGTCGTGCAGGACGACAGCCCTGTCAGCGATTCGGCGGACCACTCACAGGTTGCGAGTGATGAGCAGTACCGCCATCCCTCTATCCTTCCTGAGTTCGTCGATCAGATCCAGAACCGAGGCCTCTACTTCCACATCCAATGCCGAAGTCACTTCATCGCAGACGAGGACTTGCGGTTCGGCAGCAAGGGCTCGAGCGATAGCGACGCGCTGGCGCTCGCCCCCAGAGGGCTCGCGCGGGAATCGCGACAAAAGAGATGGAGGCAGCCGCACGCGGCCAATCAGGGCGACGCACTCTCCGGGATGAACGTCTATGTCAACGCCATCGACGACGCGGGTCGCGTGCCTTTGGCGGCCATAGCCAGCCGTCAGTCCTCGTATTGCAAGCGTGGGAGAGTACCGTTGGATGGGCGGAACTCTTCTCCTGTGCCGCGTCGTGCGTCGTCAAACGCGGAGACAAGCTGGGAAGTGTATGGATGGCTTGGTCTCGACATGGTCTCGACTATGCCACCCTGCTCGACTACCCGGCCGTTGCGCAGCACCAAAATTCGGTTCGTCGCTTGGGCCACCGTCTTGAGATCGAAGGGTAAGGGCCACTGCTCGTGACCGAAAAGCGCAAAATCCTTTGTACGGTGACCTCCTGGTAGCACGATGATTACGGGGAGTCGGCCGGCGGAGCGTAAGGGCCTAACGAATAACCCCGGTACACGCTCGCCCGGTTCGCCAGAGAAACGTACCCACTGCGCCAAGAACTCGTCGGTCCGCTCCTCGCGGACAAGTGTGGGCGCAAGATCGCAACGCTCCGGGACCCCCCATGCAACGCACATAGACGGCTTGCAGTTCCTCGCGGCGCCTCAGGCATTCTTCCGCTGATAGAGTCACTGTGCTGGCTCCGGACGCACTTATCCCGGATAGTTGCCGTAGCTCCCGGCGAACACGGACGCTGGGAATATCGACCGGAGTCGCCCATACTCTACAACTGGATCAGAAGCTCGAAAGTTCTGTCTACAGCAGGAAGCGGTTCACGACCGCGGGTTCAAGCCAGAAGTGCAAGACGTAATGTCCTAGCATTGGCTCAACAGCAACCAACGGACTGGGACGATTCCGAGCGAGCTAGGCGGACTCAGCAACCTCGAACGGTGGCGTCTGCGGAAGAACCAATTGACGGGGTGCGTACCACAGGGCCTGGCGTCGGATGTCTACTCGGGGCTTTTGGGAGTTCGAGTCTCCGTAAGTCTCAGATACAAATGGGTGGGATAGAGCGGACTGTATAGCGAACTTTCCGCTGGGATGTCCAGCCGCTTGGACGCGACCATTCTGCAACATGACGATGTGATCGCAGTACTCCGCCGCCAGATTCACTCACGCCCTACTGCGAGGTCTAATCGGCGTATGTATTGAGATATCATATCAAATATGTCTCTGGAGTTGTCAGCACTCACCCCAATAGTTTATACTGTGCTGTTCTATATTTCTGGTGCTAATCATCTCTTTATAATGATAGTTAGTATCAGAAAAGGAAATCAATTGCTGTAAAGGAGATCTTCGTTAATGCCAAAGATAAGCTTGGGGATCCTAATGCCACTCCTCTTGACCGTCGCCATTCTTATGGCCTGTGGCGAGAGGGTAGTGGAAGTTGAGGTGCCCGTAGAACGGACAGTGGAAGTGATAAAAGAGGTGCCGGTCGAGGTACAGGTACCTGTGGAAGTTCCCGTAGATCGGGTAGTGGAGGTGGAGAAAGAGGTGCCGGTCGAGGTACAGGTGCCTGTGGTGAAGAACCTTATCATCAACAACCTTCAGAAGTGCACGGATACCTACGAGGAGGAGACCGACTACTTTCCCGACAAGGCTGAAGCTCAATATGCCAAGGAGTGGCAGGTCGAGTACTTCAACAACTACAAGGTGGTAACAGTTGATACGGACACCAGCCCGGACGCGCAGAACCTAATTCGATACGTTCTGGTGCAGTGCGGGACGCCGGCGCCGGAACTTTCCGGCGAGCTTGAAGATGCGTTGGCTGTCGAGGTGCCTGTTCAGCGCTTCTGGGAAGGCGGCGGCGCCACCTTCGCGGCGCTGAACGCGCTCGGCGCTCTGGACCGGCTGATTGGAGTCAACACAAGAACTTCAGGCCACAAGAACCACTTCCTCCCGGATGTGGTCGCTCGAGTCACCCAGGATGACATATTCGAGGAGACCAGCTACGGAGATGACTTGGAACTGATCCTGAACGGCGACCCTGACGTGTACTTCCAGTACAACGGCGACGACTGGCGGAACAACGCGCTCCAAGTTGGCGTGCCCGCCATTCACTACTCTCCCTTCTCCGAGGGCCCTTTGGGCTCGGCGGAGCAGGTGAAGTTTGTGTCGCTGTTCTTCAACCTGGAGGCCAGGGCCAACCGGTACTTCGAGCCAATTGCCGAAGAGTACAATATGGTCAAGTCCCTTGCCCAAAGCCAGCCGGCAAGTCCCTCCGTTCTGCTGGGCACTATCGCAAGGTCCGGACAATTCCAGAGCAGGAATCGCACCCGGCTCGAGTCAATACTGATCGAAGACGCGGGTGGGGCTCGTCCTTTGCTGAAGGCCGTCGACCAGGGCTTGCTGGACGGTACGGCTCACCTGGGCTTTGGAGGAGTCGCGGTGGAGACGGCGCTCGAACATGGGCAGGGCGCGGAATACTGGTTCGACATGGCCTACATTCCCAGTGAGCGGACTGTTCCCGAGTTTCTCGAGCGCAACCCGCTGAACGGGGATTTCGCCCCGATGACCGCGGGCAACGCCTTCCACAGATATGGGCGTGAGAGCGATTACCACAGCACCGGAGCCGTGCGGGCGGACATCCTCCTGAAGGACATCGTAAGCATAATCCATCCGGGACTGCTCCCCAATCACCAGCTTGTGTTCCTTGATCGGATCGAAACGGCCGCCGAGATAGGAGTCATCGCGAGCAATCCCCAGGGCCCGGTGGAAGAATATGTTGCAGGGACGGACTACTTCCCGGACAAGGTCCAGGTAAAATGGGCCGAGGATTGGACGGTCACCTATCACGGCAACTACAAGATCGTGAACATGGGCCCTGTGGGCGACGCCAACGCCGGTTCCCGAGAGACCTACGTGCTCGTTCAGAAGGGAACGCCGGCGCCGGAGCTCACCGGCAATCTCGCTGGGACTCAAATCGTCCCGATTCCTGTGGAAAGGGTCTACGAGAACTCCCGCGGCGCATCGGTTGTGACGGCGCTGGAGTACCTGGGCGAAGCGGAGTCACTGATAGGGCTGGGGTACCTTCCGTCCGGCGATGTCTCCGAGACCACGCCGGAACTGGCCAAGCGGTACCAATCCGACGGCTTCCTGGTTACCGGAGCGGCAGACGCGTGGGAGCCGGTGGTGGCGGCCGAGCCAGACATGGTGGTCGTTCCGTTCAACGCCAGCCAGCGTGAGACGGCGCGCTCCCTTGGCCTTCCTGCCGTGTTCTACAATTCGTTCTGGGAGGTTCCGCTAGGATCAGCGGAGCACCTGAAGTTCTGGTCGCTGTTCTTCAACAAAGAAAAGAAGGCCACCGAGTTGTTCGCTCCGGTCGAGGAGGCATACGTTGCGCTGGCGGAGAGAGTGGCAAGCGCGGTTCCGGTCGCTGAACGCAGCACGGTGCTGCACGGCCAGGCCCTCAGCAGCGGCGCGTGGTTCACGCGCGGCCCGGATTACCTCGACTATCACCTGATCCGCGACGCGGGCGGGACGCCGATCCTGCTCGATGAGGACATCGCACTCGACGCGTCCGCCACAATATCAGGGGAAGTGGTGCTGGAAGTAGCAGCGGCCTCCGACTTCTGGTTGAACGATTCGCACAACGCCGTCTTCCCCGACTTGGACTTTACAGATGGGGACGGGTGGGTAAGTACCAGACCGATCTACGGTGAGCTGGACCCGTTGCACAACGGGAATGCGTTCCACAAGTTCAAGCCCGGTAATGACGACTTCTACAAGACAGCCGTCAACTACCGGGTCGACCTCCTTCTGATGGACTTGGTAAGCATTCTCCACCCGGAGTTGTTGGACCAGCCGCACGAAACGATCTGGCTGGAGCTCATAGCTCCTCCCTCCGAGTAAGGGGAGTCGAACCATGCCATATGCAGCTAGTGAGGGGGTGAGGATTCACTTCCACGTCGAAGGAACCGGCCCCCCACTAGTTCTGCTCCATGGGTTTGGGGTGTCTGGAGATGCTTGGCACACAGGCGGCCACGTAGAGGCCCTGAGCGACCAGTTTCAAGTCATCACCATGGACGCCCGTGGGCATGGCAGAAGCGATAAGCCTCACGGTCCGGCCGCCTACAGCTTGCCGAAGAAGGTACGGGACGTCACATCAGTGTTGGATGCCGTTGGAGTGAAGTCAGCCTGTATCCTCGGCTACTCACTCGGTGGCATTACGACCTTCGGGGTCTGCACCTATGCGCCGAAGCGTCTCCGTTCAGCCATTGTTCTCGGCGCCCATCCGTACAGTGAGAGACTTCCCGTAGACTTCGAGGAGTGGGGTCAGCGGTACATTGATCATGGCGTAGAGGCCGCGATAGAAAACAGAGAAAGGGGGTCGGGCCCTCTCAGCCATGAACAGAAAGCGGAGCTAGAGGCCCGCGACTGGAAGGCTTTGGGCGCTGCCCTTGTCGCTACGAGTAGGATACAGGGACTGAGTGAAGGGATTTCACAAGGTCAGATTCCCTACCTGCTGCTATGTGGAACCCAAGATGAAGACCACGATCTAGCCAGGCAGGCAGCGGCTGAGTTCCCCAACGTCTCCTTTACATCTCTTGAGAGACTCGACCACCATGAGAGCCGCTCTCGCCTGGACATTCTCATCCCTATAGTCAAGGATTTCTTTGGATCAGGGCTCAACGAAGCAATAACTCGAACAGGATGAGCACTCCCGATCCAACAACCTCAACTCCCGCCCGGCCTGGGTCTGTTCAGATTCCTGAACAGGACGAACTTCCGATTGATACCGGTTCTCGCGTACAGCGCCAACTGGCCGTATTTGCCCTGCTTGCGATTCTGGGCATAGCTGCAGTCATGGCGTCCCTGAGCTGGTCGTCGGTCAGCATACCGGTTGATCAGGTGGTGTCCATCCTGCTTGGGGGCGAAGCCGAGAAGAGATCATGGCAGACCATCGTCATGGACATCCGGCTTCCGAGAGTCTTGACCGCCATGCTGGTCGGTACCGCCCTGGGTCTCGCGGGGCTGCAAATGCAGACCGTGTTCAGGAACCCCCTAGCTAGTCCATTCACCCTGGGAGTGTCGTCCGGAGCCAGTCTTGGCGTGGCGCTGGTAATTCTCGTGAGTCCGACCTCCCCAGAGATTTTCTCAGGAGTTGGCGCCAGCTTCTTCACCAATCTTGGGACAGTTGCAGGCGCGGCTCTTGGTGCGGCGGCGGTACTTTCGGTCATGCTGATAGTCGCGTCCAGAGTCGGGGATATGGTAGTAGTGCTGCTGCTGGGAGTTGTGATGGCTTCGCTGATTGGCGCTATCGTAACCATCCTCGTTTTCTTTGCAAACGAGCAGGAGACCAGGGAGTTCGTGGAGTGGGGTTTGGGCAGCTTCAATCGCGTTCGCTGGGGAGAGATGCCCTACATGTCGTCCTCAATTGGGGTAGCATTGATATTGGCCGTTCTCACGATCAAGCCGCTGAACGCCCTGCTCCTCGGAGACAACTATGCCCAGAGCATGGGGCTCAACGTGAAGTGGGCAAGAGTCGTCATCATGGGCAGCGCTTCTCTCATGGCCGGGGCGGTCGTTGCCTATGCCGGGCCTATTGGGTTTCTTGGTATTGCGATACCCCACATCGCTCGCGGAGTATTCGGCACGTCCGACCATCGAATCCTGGTCCCCGGCTCCATACTGGTCGGAATCGCAATCGCGTTAGCCTGCGGAATACTCGCCGAACTTCCAAATAGCAGCCTCAATCTTCCCATAAACGCAGCGACAGCATTGTTTGGAGGACCGGTGGCCATCTGGGTGCTGCTGAAGGCGAGAAGGGGCTTCGCCCTGTGAACGAAGTCGCGCTGGCCGCACATTCTCTTGCTGTCGGTTATAGAGCAGGCCCAAAAAGGCATCGCACTGTCCTTGAAGGTGTGGATTTAGAGCTGCACCAGGGCGAATTCGTCGGTCTGCTTGGTCCCAATGGCACTGGCAAGTCAACCCTGCTCAGAACTTTCGGCAGGATGCAGCCACTACTTGCCGGAAGTGTGGAGATCGATGGACGCAACATTCACCATCTGAGCAATCACACACTGGCAACCCTGTTGAGCGTTGTACTCACAGATCGTCTCACCGTGGGTCGTCTAACAGCCTATGAGTTGGTGGGCCTGGGGCGGTACCCGTACACCGGTTGGACGGCAAGGCTAACGCCTCAAGACCACAGGATTATCCAGTGGGCTATAGGCGCAACCCGCTCCCATGATCTGGCAGCGCGTGACATCTCCGAGCTGAGTGACGGGGAACGCCAAAGGGTGATGATTGCACGGGCTCTTGCCCAGCAGCCCACCGTCATGCTGCTGGATGAACCTACTGCATTTCTGGACCTGCCCACTCGTGTTGAGATAACGGGTCTGCTGAAGCGACTGACCCGCGAAACGGGTCTGGCAGTCCTTATGTCCACTCACGACTTGGACTTGGCGTTGAGGGCTGCTGACACGCTGTGGTTGATCACCCCTGAGGGCAGAGTTGAACATGGCGCGCCCGAAGACCTTATACTGCGGGGAACGTTACAGTCCACGTTCTCCAGTTCTGAGCTTATCTTCGATTCTGACATCGGGGGCTTCAGGCCCCGCATCCCGGCCATAGGCAATGCCTTGCTGATTGCGGATGGACTCTCCGGAAGGTGGATGCGCCGGGCGCTGGAACGTGAGGGCTTCAGGATTCTCGATAGTCGAGTTGCCGGCGCGACGATAGACGTTGAGATAGTCGCCGACGATTCAGCGGATACACCCACCTGGCGATTGAAGATGGGCGGCGTAGAGCACCGCTATTCAGATATTGGCTCCCTCGTCGCTCGGATCGCCGGCTTAAGCCGCTAAGTGTGGCCTGGACAAGCCAATGAACGGGAGCATAAGGGAAGCAAGCCTTCGAGCACTCCCACGGTGGGCAAAGAGTAGCGGAGATTCGAACCGCCGGGAAGCAGTCTATAGAGCCGTTACGCCGTTCTGGGGCGTTAGCTAGTGTAACTGGTGGGTGATAGAGGACATAGCCGACGGGTTCCTGGTCGGGAGAGGCAGCTGGCAATGCACTTCCCGTAAGGTCGGCAGACGCTGCTACGCCGAGTAGATGCGGGCCAACGGGACTATTGCCAGTTTGAGGGAGACGAGGCCGCGCCAGCCGGTAGTCTGAGGAGATTTGGACACGGCGTCCTTGGCCTGTGCTGTAGAGTCGTGGTCATAGTAGGTCAGCACCGTTTCATCGTTTTGAAACAGGATGCTGGGATAGGAGTAGGTGTGTCCCTGCTCGGTCTCGATGTCCAGCATGTGTCCCCACGTCCGACCCTCATTGGAGGAGACAGCCAAGGTTAGCGGGGAACGCAATCGACCGGAGGTGTTGTTCCAGGCCATCAACAGGTCGCCGGTGGACGGGATGCGACGAATGGCCTGGGGCGACGTAGGGGACCATACGCTCATCGGCTCGGGACTCGACCAGGTATCGCCGCCGTCCTCCGAGTAGCATTTGTGCGGCCTGCCGAGCGAGGTCCTGATAAACATCAGCACGCGGCCGTCGCGCAGTTCTACGACGCCGGGTTCCTGCGCCCCCGCGCCTCCATTGACCACGACTTGCCCTGATCCCCTGGTCCAAGTACGCCCTTCATCGTCGGAGTAGAGGCCGAAAGAGACGCCCCGTTGGTCGAATGGGCCTCTGTGGTCTGCCACCGGGGCGAGAATCCTGCCGGACGAGAGGAGGATTACTCGGTCGTTGTTGATGACGTAGTAACCTACTCTGCCAAGTATGGGGACGCTTTGGCTCCAAGTTAGCCCGTCGTCACTTGACCGGCTTAGGAAGTTGCGGTGATCGTGTTCAGAGTTCATAACGTCATGGAATAACAGCATCTGCCCCGATTCGAGCTTGAGCAGGCTGGGGCTACCGATGCGGCGGCCACCGCCGAGATAGAGTTCCGGCTCGTAGGACTCCTTGATAATGAACTCGGTGCCCCAGGTGCGTCCGCCGTCCGAGGAGAGCTTGCCCTCGACTCGGCTGGGCGAGGCGTCCGCGCTACCGGAGGTGTACCAGCATTGGTAGACGAGCAGCAACGAGCGGTCATCAAGCGTGACGACCGAGCCGTTGTTGTAGCGCGGGTAGTGCTCTGAGGCCGGGCAGATGATGGTCCTGTAGATACTGTCTGGACTATTCAAGGTGTCTCCCACGGTGCAGCATGCCAGAGCCAGCCTGCCCATGCAAGACTTGATACCGGCAGAAGTAGGTGCACCACTATGCGGCGGACGTGTGGAAGGGTCTAGGTCGGAGCCGGCCTCAAGCCACATGACCTGCATTTGGCTGAAGGAGTGGCCGAGTCTCCGCAAATCTTGCTACAAACTGGTGGGCCTGCCAAGACTGAATTGCGAACTTTTCGGTGGGGGTTGGTTACATGAGGAAGGCGTCTATCAGCCCCGGATAGCCACTCATGAGCCTCCGCCCACGAGATTTGGGGCTCTTCCAATTCCAACTCAGCCGGTTCCAGGTCTTCACCCAATCCTGCAAATGGCCGGGGATGTAGTTCCTGTCAGCCTGGGGAATCGACCCCTTGACAAGCAACCCTGTAGTTGCGTATTATATGCGCGCATGCACAAAGACTTAGTCTTCAAGGCACTCGCGGACCCAACACGGAGGTTGATTCTGGACGAGCTCTCTGAGCGCAAGGAGCAGACGCTCTACGAGCTCACGGCGCGCTTGATCATGCGCCATGAAGTCGCCATCTCCCGACAGGCCTTGGCCAAGCACATTGATGTCTTAGAAAAAGCGGGGCTCGTAAGCTCAGAGAAGCGTGGCAAGTATCGGATGCTTGTCTTCAACGATGAACCCCTCAGGACTGTGATGAGCCGATGGCTCAAGTGACATTATTAAAAGAAAAGGAGGCCAGATATGCGCATTACACTCACCGGCGTTTTCGTAGGTGACCAGGACAAAGCCCTGAGGTTCTACACGGAGACCCTCGGCTTTGTGAAGAAGCATGACTTGCCTGTGGGGGAATTCAAGTGGCTTACCGTCGTCTCGCCCGATGACCCGGATGGGACCGAGCTTCTGCTTGAACCAAATGAAAACCCGGTAGCACAAGAGTACCAGAAAGGGATATTTGACCAGGGCATCCCTGCGGCGTCCTTTAGCGTTACGGACATCCATGCAGAGTATGAGAAACTGAAATCACTGGGCGTAGCTTTTACGATGGAGCCAACAGAATTGGCCAACGTCACTATTGCGGTCTTCGACGACACCTGCGGCAACCTGATCCAGATAATGCAGACGTAACTACGATCGACCAGACTATCCCGCTTGGGACGCGGATGCAGCCTAGCCCGTCCAAGCACTTGGTGGGTTAGAGGGGACCGTAGATAGAACCGTCTTCGTGATGAGGATGGGTTTGTGAGCCCGGCTCGACAAGACGCCCTGCCTAGTTGGCGCGAGACTCCAACAGGTCTGCGACCTCGGTTGCGGCGCTGCAGCCACTGGAGAGGACGCCGTTGACCGACGGCACGCGCATGTAATCGCCCGCCACGAACAAGCTGCCGATGCAACCTGCAAGCTGCTTCGGGATGTTCGCCACCGCTTTGAGCATACCGGGCGTCCCCATGCACAGCGCCTCTTCCCAGCGGTACACGCGGTAAAACAGACCCTCGTCGTCTGGGGACGTGAAGGCATCGGCAGTCGTCACTCTCGATTCAGCCGCTACTGCCCAGGGCCAGATGGTGAGCATCACGGTGGACGGTGGCACGGTGATGATCAACGACGCACGTGTTGTGATCACGGACATCGAGGCGTCGAACGGCACTATCCACGTGATCGACACTGTGCTCATCCCGCCGCAATCCTAGGGAGTTGGCCTGAAGTCCTCCTTGTAACGGACCCAGCCACGATCAGAGCCTCGTTGAGGCTGGCCTACCTCCTAGAAGGTTGGTGGCGGCACACCCCACTACCGCCACCAACCTGGTTAGACAGGTCGCGGCTACGCGACGGT
Organism: Dehalococcoidia bacterium; assembly: GCA_965232435.1. Lineage (GTDB taxonomy): Bacteria > Chloroflexota > Dehalococcoidia > Lucifugimonadales > VXLM01 > VXLM01. Next base: position 2,810,059 of record CBDDPU010000004.1, on the reverse strand, counting down.
TGGCCCCACTTTGACGGTTGCCTTCGAGGAGACCCCGAGGCAAGAGAGCCGATTAGGTGTGGTGTTTCGGAGGGGCTTCAGCACTTGCCCGATTTGAAGATCCTAAATGCAGGCGCTTCGATTCATGCGAAGGGTAACGGGGACTCGAACTGCCGAAAAGCAGTTTACGAAGTCGCTGCGACGTTTCGGGCCGCTAACCGCCGTAGCTGGTGGGCGACGTATCCTGTAGTGCGAACTTTTAGCTGGGAGGTTTAGCTATAGGAGCCCGTTTCAGTGGGACACCCATTGGAATTCCACTCAGCTACCTCCAAAGACTCTGGCGCGCTACTTGTCCACCCGACAACTGATGATGTCTATGCCGTAGTATTTTCGGTGGTGTACTGACGATGCGTAGTGGCTCAGGATTCGGAGGGATAGTTGTCCTTCATCTTCCAGCGATTGGTCCTGGCCCAGATAAGCCATACGATCCTCGATGTTCCCTTGGGTGGCGTCGTCCGAAGCGACCACGATTTCTATCTCGGCCGAGCCGACGTCAGGACGGATTGTGGCGACCAACCTGCGCTTCCGGTCGGCAGGGCCGTCGTTCTCTTCATTGAACAGGCTCAACATGACCTCTTCTCCCACCAGACGCAGGCGATTTTTCCCTTCATCCGGCCAAGAGTGTCTGTCGGCGAACTGGCAGAGAAAATCGTCAACGGCAGGCAGGGAAGACTGGGATAAGTCAACCCGCAGCTTCTTGGCGCGAAAACCTGACAGTTCGGTGAATATGGTCATCATTATGGCCGCCATACCGCCGACGACGATGGTGTTGCCTACCAGATGGCCGATAGTCCCTCCGAACAAGTCCCTGAAGGCCACAGCGGACAAACCCAAGACCATAGACACTCCAGTGATGGCGGCCTTCTTCTGGTCAACTTGTCCCGTAAAGACTGTTTTGGCGCCCTCGATAAAAAGCATGCCGAAAATCATGACGTACACCGCGCTAACTACCGGGCCGGGGATGGCGACCAGTACGGCAAGCAACTTGGAAAAGAAGGCAACCGCTATGGTCAAGAGTCCCAGATATATACCTACGCTCGTGACGGCTATCCCGGTAAATCCAATGTAAACCGCCGTAGCCGACCACGGTGCGGCGACAGGCAAGGTTCCCAAGAGGCCTGAAAGGAGGGTGCCCACCCCATACACATTCAAGCCCCCCTGCACCGAGCGGAAATCGATGGCAGAATGAATCCGGTAGGAAGCGCGGTGAATCACCGACAGGTCGCCAACTACTTTCATAAAGGCGGTAAGATTGACCAATACGAAGGCTGGGAGCAGGGCCCAGAAATCGGCGCCAAAGTTGAGGTTCAGCCCCGGCCACGAGAAAGCGGGCAGGCTCACCCAGGAAGCGTCAGCTACGATGTCGGCATCATAAAAGCCCAGGGGCACGGCTACAATCAGACCGACGGTTACGGTCGCCGGCAATATCCACATCCGCCAGAACGCCGTACCTTGCAGGGCTATCAGGGCTCCAACCGCCAGGGCAGCCACTCCAGGCGCCAAGAAAAGCACAGTAGATTCGTTATCCGGCGGAATTACCGCTCTGCTGATGATGAAGGGCATGGCGGAAACCGCCACCAGCATGATCACTACCCCGCTCACCGTTTGCGTAAATATCCGCCGGAGTGAGGCAAGGCGCAGGGTCAAAACAGACTGAACCAGGGTGGAGACCACCACCAAGCTGGTCAGCAAACCGGGGCCGCCTACATGGAGCGCCAAGGCGCTGACCGCCAGGAACGGAACATTGAAGTTTGTCACAATGAGGCGGCCCGAACCCACATACCGTAGCCTGAGGGTTTGAAGTATCATACTGGCTCCTGTGACTGCCAGCACGGTAAACGTCACCCACGACAGATAGGCTTCCGACTCGCCGGATGCCCGCACCACCAGCGCCGCCAGCATGACGAGGCCGACGGTGTTGGGAATGAATATCTGTAAAGCTGAGGATATTGCCAGTAGCGGCGGACACTTCTCATCCGGTTCGTACTGGATTTCGTGTCGCCCTTGGGACTTTAGAAACATTCAGGTGAAACTCTTGGTCGCAACAGGCAACTGGGGAATCACCCCTGCCTGCGAGCGACCCTCTCCCAATTCCGTCGAGTTCGGGGCAGGATGGTATCGTATTGTCGGTCCTCTCGCCATACGTGGGAGCTTCCGCTCTTCTCTTTGACGGACGCAGGAATCACTCATACATCCTTCGGCCTGCGCAACCAGCAATGAAAATGATAGGGAAGATTTGCCGGGTCGCATGGCACAGGGCATGACGGGGAAGCGCATGAACGTGCGTCTCCATGGTTTTTCTTTGTTATATATGTGCCATTTTGCGCCATTTCCTAGTTGTCGCGAGTGCGGGCGGCGGGTAGTTCCATGTGGATAGTGCGGTACATGCGTTCTTGTTTGTCAAATCATGAGAGGATCTTCTTAGGAGTGAGGGTTGGTGATGGCTCTGCAACCTGCGAACAGTAAATCACTTATTCAATACAAATGAGACAGCATATATATGTATTAATGCGATAATGTGCTCGGACGTATGAAGTGAGACGCTATATCCTGGCATACTTGAGAGTACGTTTCTTTGCCAAAGGCACTTCGGCCACAGTAAAATGAGCGGCACGAACCAAGGGGGATAATTCATGCTGAGAACCGAGCAAACGGGCAAATCGCAGGCGAACGGGACAGGCTGGAAGCTTCAATCAACACCATTGGGCATGAGCGCACTGTTCCTGTTTTTGATCGTGGTTTCCACTGCAGCCATTTTGGTTTCCTGTGGCGACGACCCTTCCCCAACGCCGGTGCCCACTGCCGCTCCGGCCCCGGAGCCGACCCCGGAACCCGTTGCCACCACAGCCCCGGAACCCGCGCCGGAAACAGATGCATTGGACGACGACGCCATAACGCGAGCCTTCGTCGCAACGGCCGTTGAATACTACGGCGAGAACGGACTGGACGCCACCGTTCAGTTCTACAAGACCCTTGCAAGCTTCGAAAATGGGCGGTCGCTGATCCTCATAGACAAAGCCGAAAGCACGTTGCTGGTATACCCGAATATCCCCGCTCTGGAAGGCCAATACGTTGGCTCGGGCTCGTCATTTTCCGCCTTCGCTCGAATAATAGAAGTTGCCGCCGAGGAGGGCCATTGGACTACTACTCAGGGCATCAACCCGGTTACTAAGCAAGAGGAACCTCGAAGAGTTCTCGGCATCCTTCACGACGGCCTGGTGTTTTCCGCCAGCCATTCGGCTTTGGTGGAGGACGTAGCTGATTCCGTTAAGGAATACGTAAGCAAGGCCATAGCCAAATACGAAAACGACGGCCTAGACGCCGCCATAACCCACTACAACACTCAGGACAGCCTGGACGGCCAGTTCTATCTATTCCTCATCGGCGAGGACGACATCTACCTGGCCCATCCCATCTTCCCCCACCTCATCGGCACCGACATCAAGGACGTGGTCGGCTCCGACGGCCAGGAACTGGGTAAAGAGATAGCCCAGGCCACGAATGAAGGCGTTTGGGTGGAATATCTGTGGCCTCATCCCGTTTCCAGAAAGGAACAGCAAAAGGTCACCTGGGCCATTCGCCACGAAGGGCTGATATTCGCCTCCGGCTACTACGCGGGCGAACCCGAGACTGGCCCCCCGGCCTGGCAGGATGCCGACCCGCGCGAGTACACCGTGGAGTACGTGGAGCAGGCGATAGCGCGTTACGAGCGGGACGGCATGGAATCCATGCTCAACTACTACAACAGCGTTGCCAGCTTCGAGGGCGAGTGGTATCTCTTTGCCACCGACGAAAACGACATCTATCACGTCCACCCGCTAATTTCCCGGCTGATAGGGACTGACATCAAGGACGTGGTCGGTTCAGACGGGTACGAGCTGGGCAAGGAGCTGGCCAAGGCCGCCGATGGAGGCGGAGGAGTCTGGGTAGAGTACCTGTGGCCTCATCCGGTGACGCTCAAGGAAGTTCCCAAGGTGGGCTACGCCGTGCGCCGTGATGGAATGCTCTTCGCCTCCGGCTATTACGTCCAGGTTGAAGACCCCGCGGCCCAGACCAGGGCCTACGTGCAGATGGCCATCGAGTACTACCAAGCCAACGGGTTGGACGCCACCATCGCCCATTACAACAGCCCCGAAAGCGTTGACGGCCAGTGGAACCTTACCATGGCCGATGAGAACGACGTTGTGCGCGTCGCTGTCCTGGCGCCGCACCTGATAGGCACCGACTTGAAAGAACTCGGACGTATACGAAAGGTTGGCGAAGAAATGGCGTCAGCTACAGAGGAGGGCCTCTGGGTCAGCTTCGTCTTCCCCAACACCAGGTCTTCGGAAACCTTGTACGCTCATACGTGGGCCATCCGCTATGACGGGCTGCTCTTCACGTCGCGCTACTACGATGACCAGCCTGACGTTCAAGGTTCACCTTAAGGGAGTGATGCACCGGAGAGCGCGTTCCGCCTCCGGTGAAATTGCCGGCGTATGAGGGATGAGCGCTGCCTACAGGGCCAGTGTGAAGCGCAGCACTTCTTGATTTCATCAAGTCGTGGTGGGCCTGCCAAGACTGAATTGCGAACTTTTCGGTGGGGGTTCACAATATAGAGAAGAGGTCTGTCAGCCCCGTGGCTCCCCTCACGGGCCCCGCCCACCAAGTTGGAGCATTCACATAGCAGGCCACAGACTATTGGAACAAACTGGCTTCTTCAGGCAAGCCTGAACGTCCTGGCCATCGCGCTGCTCGCAGGCCTACTCAGCTAACATCAACAAAGAAGCGATGCTAGACAAGGAGAATGAATAGACAGCGGGTCGTCATAGTCGGTGGGGGAGTTGCCGGGCTGGGTGCGGCATACACCCTAAAGAAGCGCGGCCTTACCCCATCCTGCTCGAGGCCGAAAATCATGTCGGAGGTCGCCTTGCTACCGACGAGGTTGGCGGCTTTCTCATTGATACGGGAGTGGACTTCTTTTGCTACTCCTACGACGCGGTGTTTCGCATCTGTGAAGAGTTGGACCTGCCTCTGGTCCGCTCGTTGCAGAGGTTCGGCTGGTACAGGAATGGCCGATGGCTTGTACCAGGGGACTCGTCCATTTCCGGCATCGTCAATAACCTGAGGGCGGCACGGAGCCTGGGACTCCTGTCGTGGGGATCGCTGAAGTTGGTCTGGAACATCTTCCGCCAAGCCGATTACCTGACGTTCGCCAGCGACAGCCGCATGGCCGAGATCGACGGGGATGAGAGCTTCGGCGAGTACCTCGCAAGAACCGGCGTGCCCGAGTCTCTTCAGCTGACGCTCAAGGGATTCGTGGAGAACATCATGCTGAACTACGTCGATTCCTCCGGTCAGGCGTACATAAGAGGGTATCTGGCGAACACATTACTGCGACCGCACCGGCTCATGCAGCCGGAGAAGGGGGCGGGTGCACTTGCCCGCGTGTTGCGCGATGCGTGTGCAGACATCAGTCGTGTTTCTACCCCTGTGAGGGAGATAGCGATCAGGGAACGGCGCGTGACGGGCGTTGTGATAGACGGCGAGACCATCAAGGCCGACGCAGTTATCTGCGCGGTTCCCGCTCCGATAGCGCTGGAGATCATTCCCGACCTTCCAGACAGCGTCCGGGAGACACTGAGAAACGTCACCTACTCCTCCGCATGTCGCTTAGTGATCGGACTCGACCATCCACCGCTACCCCTGGGCTGGCATGGAGCGATCTACCCCGAGGGCGAGACTCCCCTCATGCTTGACCGGTCCATCAACTTGCCGGGCTGCATGCCTTCGGGGAAGAGTACCCTAGATCTGATCGCGGGGCGCGAGCGTGCGAAAGAGTTGCTCGAACTGGACGACGAGGAGGTCAAGCGCCAAATGCTGCGGGACGCGCGCCGAAACCCACCACCCGGTTCTGCTCTTCCCAGCGACGACGAGGGACTGTTCAGCCGCGTCTACAGATGGAAGATAGCTGTGTGCGAGGGGCCGCCCGGGATGTTCAAAGCGGTAGCAAACACCCGTCGAGAGCTGGGGCAGGACATTCCCAATCTCTTCCTGGCGGGCGATTACACACGAGTTCCCTTGGCTAACGGGGCACTGGACAGCGGCGTAGGTGCGGCCGAAGAGGTCGTGGAACTTCTTACCTCCCGCTTCGCGTAGAGGAATCTCAAAAGCCTGATCTCTGTTCAAGCTGCCAGCAACAGCGCGCCAGTTTCAGGTCCCTTAGGCTTCGAACTCGCGCCTGGTGCGTTGGACGTAACCGCGTCGACCTCCCTGGGCCTACTGGCTTTTCGGTTCTACGCCGCCGACGAGCTATGAATTCAGTCTTGCTAGGTCGGAAAGTGAGTGGGGAAGGAGGGACTATACTGCGAACTTTCTACTGGGAGGTCCTACTATAAGGAGGGCATACAGAGGCTTGGCAAGTCTTCGGCAGCCGTTGTCAGCTATCCAAATGGAGAGGAGTCCATAGGCCAGTGTAGAGTTGAGGATAGTAAATCAGACAGTCGACGGCCTCCATCCACCGAGATATCTTCTTAGCGCCAGCCTGTCCGCTGCATTGAGGCTCAGAAACGATGCCTTAAGCAAGGTCGGAGACATCCGGGTCGTGAGGCCGACATTCACCCCTAGCATTCCGTTTGTCTATGTTTTGCGGGCGTAACCACTTCTGACCAGAGGACAGCACACGGATGCTTCAGAACCGTGAGGAAGTCGTCTTGGTCGAAGCCTAACTCAGCCCTATCGGAGCTGAATGATGCGTTGCTCAACTGATCAATCAGAGTTGTGAACCATTCGAAACGTTCCGTATCGCCAATGCTTGCGGCATCCACAGTTCTCATGCTCTTGACCAGTATTGTGGAGATATCGTTGAACTCCATTACGGCTGCGCATCGCGAGAGACAGCGGTCCTGGATGTCGAGGGCATAGTCCGAAAGGGAAGTGCATTTGGATGCCTCCTGAGCTTCTCGGAGTCGAACTGCAAGGAGTGGTCATCTCCATCGAATACGTAAGAGGAACCCTCGAGTGAGTACAGCCTGCTAAGGGGTCCCTCCACAGGGCTGAACTCCAAGGTACAGGTGAGCCTGCTGCTAGTGGTCAATGTTCGTTGCTCAAGGCTGTCCTCATAGCCGCCTGGTTCCCTGACCCTCAAGTAGACTGACTTCCTTTCTGTAATATGCACAAACTCGTCCATCAGAATGGCGAACCTGCTGTTTGAGTCCCCGGCCGCTCCCTTGTGCTCCAATTTGATCACCTCAGGGTAATCGTCATCCCGCTCGTGAATGATGTATTCAACTAGTTGGCGGTCTCCACGATTGGTAGTATCGATTATTGCAATCGGCGTTGGAGTTTCGCCCGGTAGCCGAAGCGGTTCGACGATGTTCCGAAAATCTCTGCCAAATGCTGAGGGGGCTCCCGAGCCCCGCAAGTCTCTTTTGGAATAATTCACCAGAGTGCTATATCTGCCTTCAATCTCACGAAACCGTCGTTACTGGCTGGGTAATTGATTAGCGGTGTCAGGTTTGGGGAGGGTTCAGACTGACGGGGAGTGAACGGGGTCGTCGCTAAACACAGCGCAGAGCCGCTCCACCACAGACTTGTAGCCGCCGTTGCGTTCCAAGGTCCTGATTACGCTGGTGAACGCCGAGAACGCTTCCGCCCCCTCCTCACTCTTCGAACAATGCGACACCTTCCGCGCGACCACCGCAGGCCGTAGCGCTCGCTCATCACGGTTGTTGGTAGGCTCTATGCGCGGATCGTCCAGAAAGCGCAGCAGGTTGCCACGGTCATCATGCCAGCCCAGTTCGTTCTGCAACCTGTAGCTGTCCGCATCCGGCATCGGGCGGTCGCGGAGATGATAGCTCAACTGTTGCTTCAACCGTTCGGCCTGCACTCCAAAGTCCAAAGCCTCCCCTCGGTGGTACAACCTCCACAACTCCATAGCTTCTCGCAACAGCCCACTCAAACGCTTGCCGAAGCTCCGCCCTCTCCCTGTCTTGGTCTGCACCACCTCACTGACCGAGCGCAGCACGTGCGCCAGGCACTCCTGCTGCTTGACCCCGGACAGCACCCGCGCGTCGTAGCTTCGACCTCGATCCGTCACCATCACCCCTCCATAGTCCGAGGGGACCACCTCTCGCACCTCTTCGTTCCGGTGACGCGCACGGACCTGATACACCGTTGACTCTTCCGTCTTGAACGCCATCAGATACGCCCGCTCGCCTCCCACTCGCCAGCCCGTGTCGTCGGTGTGCACGAACTCACTCGCTCCTACCGATGTCCGCAACCTCCCATACGCTTCACCCACCGCGCCACCGGCACGACGCAGCGCGTCCTGACTGATCGCTCCCTGGCTCACTTCCACACCCGCCAGCGCTCTCAGAACTCCCGGCACCTTCCGTACAGGAATGCCCACGCCATAGAGGAGCACGTGCGCCGCTGCCTTCACTCGTTCCCCCAATCGGTGGGCGCTCGCGCCATACTGGTCCGACGCGATATCGGGATGCTGTCCTCGCACTCGCCTGCCGCATGACCGGCAACGGCATACCTGCACTCGATACGCTCTGACCTTCGGACGCCGAATGGCAGGTATGTCCGTTACGTACGCTACACTCTCTCCCTCATCTTCGAGAACGCCTCCACATCCAGAGCATGTCTCCCCGGACACTGGCACGTCTACAACCGGCTCGGTCACCTCTGCGGCAGACGGCGGTTTGCGGTAGCTGAACATCCCCGTACCCGGCTTGCGGCCAGGACGCTTTGGCTTGTCGCTGCGCTTGCCTTTGGAGAACGGCGCCGCCTGTCGTCTTCCTCCACCCCGCTGAGCCTCGACCAGTTCGTTGCGCAACCGTTCGTTGGCCGTCTTCAACTGGGCAATCTGCTCCTGCTGCCGCTTGAGCAGCGCCATCAGTTCGTCGTGTTCAGAATCCGCACTACACATAGCCAAAGTATAAGAACTTGTTCAGTTCTGTGTAATCCCCTATACAGAATCCCGCTAATCAATTACTCCTCGCCGCTACCGACAGATCGTAGAAGCCTCTACCCTTCAAGAACACCACTACCTTATAGCACGACGATGTCATCAAGACCTAACGGCGGTGGGCAAAGGGAAAATAGCAAGACCCGAGATGTGGAGGCTGAACCCACGACGTGCTTGAGCACTTCATCTCGCCGGGGCGTGCCGAATCGGTTTACGGAGTCAACGTCGAGGGTTAGTGGGGTATCCTCAACTCACAAGGGTTTGGCCATGGTGTACCCGACGCGGAGCTGCGTCATGATGTACTTCGGGTCGTTGCCGTCTTCGCCCAGTTTGCGCCGGACTTTTTTCACCATGGCCCGCACCAGGTGCGCTTCGCCGGAGTACTCCGGCCCCCAGACACGCTGCAGTATCTGATCGTGCGTCAACACCCGCCCTGCATTGACGGAAAGCTCGAACAGCAACTTGTACTCGGTCGACGTCAGCTGCACAGGACGGTCAGAGACTGTCACACCGTGCTCCATGTAGTCGATGGTAAGTTCCCCCAGTCGATAGGGCCTGTGCACCTCGGAGTGATCAAACACCGCTCTCTTCCGCAGCGACGCTTCAATTCTCGCCACCAGTTCGTTCGGCGAGAATGGTTTGGCGATATAGTCGTCGGCTCCCATCCTTAGCGCCTGCACCACATGCTCTTCCCCGCTATGCCCAGACAGGAAGATGACAGGCACCGCCGATACCTGACGGATGCGCTTCATCACGTCGAACCCGCTGATGCCCGGCAGTATCAGGTCCAGTAGGACGAGATCGGGTTGTTTGACATTCATGAATTGGATGAGTTCATCGGGGTTCCCGGTGCCCATACAGTTGTAGCCTGCCTCCGTGAGCGTGTTACGAACGTAGCGCAGTAGTTGGGGGTCGTCGTCGATGGCGAGTATCATCGCGGAATCATCCGGTATTGCTCCTCGGACTCCGAAGGTTGATTCGGCCCCTTCAGATTCGGACTGCTCACTAGCCGGGATCGTGAAAGCAAATCGTGACCCGCGTCCTTTTCCTTCGCTCTCCGCCCAAATGCGTCCTCCATGGGCCTCAACGATTCCCCTGCAGATCGCGAGGCCCAAGCCCGCCCCGGCGATCCGTTGCTCCCCGTCGGTACCTTGTATTCGTGAATACGGCCTGAACAGGCGTTCAAGCTGATCGTCGGTCAGGCCCCTGCCCTCGTCGGTGACGGAGATCTCAACGTGACCGTCCTTCTCCTTCGCAGTCATGCTAATTGTCGAAGATTCGGGCGAGTACTTGGCCGCGTTTGACAGGAGGTTGTTCAACACCTGGGCGATACGCGGCCTGTCTGCCTCGATGCGCGGAAGCCTCGGTGGCAGAGCGACCGCGACCTCGTTGCGCGCGCCGCCGCGCATGAAGGCGTTTCTGGCCTCCGCCACCAGAAAGACCACGTCGGCCGATTCGGTATCTACCGATAATGCCCTCGCCTCAATGCGCGTCAGGTCGAGAAGATTGTTGATCAGGTCGCGTAGGAGGTCGGCCTGCTCGTCGATTATTCGGAAGAACTGGCGCGTTTCGGCAGGATCGAATACGGAGGGATCGCTGAGGAAGGTGGCTGTAGACCCCTTGATCGTCGTCAGCGGCGTACGCAGCTCGTGGCTCACCATGCCGAGGAATTCGCTCCGCAGGGCGAGTCGAGCGTGAAGCTCTTCGTTCTCTCGCCTGAGCCTGTCGGTTTCCTTCGACGACCCGTCCTGCTTGGGCATATGCACGGTCCCGCGTCGTAAGGGTGAAGATATCGGGATTATAGCACGCGCTACGTTTCCTCCCCTTGAAGAGACCGCAAAGCTCAAAGTCAAGGAAAAGTCACGGAACGGTCATACAACTGCCCTTAACGATCACGCCATGGTCATACGGCCAGCTTATCGTGTTCAAAATCACTCCTCATAAGGAGGCGTGAAGTGGTCAAACCGACGATGAATGTCAGAAGGGACGCCATACTTTTCGAAACGGCAGTGTTGGTTCTCGTTCTCGCGGTCGGATGCGCTGCCGATGCCGACAGCAGGGCCGCCAGTGCCCGTCAGGTTGCCTATTACACCTGTGACGCTGAATGCCAAGCGCAAATGCGGGTGGACCTGGAATATCTGGCAAGGAACTTCCCCACACGTGATGAATCGTTGCAGGTACGAGCTTGCACAACCGCCAAGACGGGATATGATGAGTTTCCTGATCTGTCGCATGACTCCGGGCCTCCAAGCCTAACGGATGTGTCGGGCACGTCTGAACCCGTCCACCGGATTGAAGAGGACATGCCCTTCAGGTTAGTGGAGAAGGTGTTGGTCGCGGTTGGACAGAGGAAACCACTGAGGGAGAGGGTAACTGCCGCTTTAACCGAATGCGTTTTCGAGCTTGGACTTGAAGACAAGTATTATCTACCACGGCATCAGGATAAATTTCGCCCTCGCAACAGTTGAGGGGTTTCGGTATATGAAGAAAAGGGTTAAGCAGAAATGACCACTGTAGCGACAACGGAACCCGTCCTTGCGGCGCGGGGACTGATGCAGAGCTTCGGTGAGCGGACTGTCCTTGACGGCGCGGAACTGGAGTTACGTCACGGAGAGGTCCTCGCCGTCGTGGGAGTGAGCGGCTCCGGCAAGTCGACGCTGCTCTACGCCCTTGCGGGTCTCCGACAGCCGGACGGTGGGACGGTGGTGTGGGGCGATCACACAGACGTTTGGGACCTCGGCGAGCCTGACATTACCCTCACCCGCCGCGCGACGTGCGGTTTCGTCTTCCAGTTCCCTGCGTTCCTCGACGACCTCACCATTGCGGCGAACGTCGCCGTCCCGCTGGTCGTGTCCGGAACCAAGCCGCGCGACGCACGGAAACGGGCCCATGAACTGCTCGGCAAGTTCGGTCTCGGCTCCCTGGCGGACGACTACCCGTCCACGCTGTCGGGAGGCGAGCTCCAGCGTGCCTCCATAGCACGATCACTGGTAATGGAGCCGAGCATCGTCTTCTGTGACGAGCCGACCGGTGCGCTGGACCAGAGCAACTCCGAGCTTGTGGTCGGCGAGCTGCGAAGGGTCGCCTCGGAATTCGGTGTCGGCGTGCTCATCGGCACTCACGACCCCTCGGTTTGGGCCATGAGTGACCGCGTGCTCCGGTTGAACGAGGGAAAGCTGATCGAGGAGCGTGCGCCATGAAGCTTTTCTTTCGGTTCATCTCGCCCAGATCATGGCGTTCGTTCTCGGTCTGGATTCCCCTTGTAGCCGTCGGCCTGATCGCATGCGTCGGCCTCTCCCTGGCAATGGGATTCCGCTCCGGCACCCTAGCCCAGCACGACACCGCCACGCTGCGCGACGGAGGTAGCGGCTTTGCACCGATGACCCGCGTCGCCGGCGAGCCACCCCTTCGGTCATCAAGGCCGGTCACTACCGGGTACGGGCCTTTGGAGGTCACGTTGTTCTGGGGAGAGGAGGGACAGCGACTCGACCTCCCCGGCATTCCACAAATCGAGACGATGGGCACTGTTCTCGCCTCCCCCGCCGTTCTCACCCAGCTTCAGGACGACTGGACGGGCGAGATGGAAGGCTGGATGGGAGACCGCTCCGTTCGAACCCTGCCCGACGTTGCGGTCGCACACCCGCGCGAGTTGGTGATCGTAGAGTTCACCGATACCGTTCCGGCTGAAGCAGTTTTGAGTTCGCATTTCCAGCCGATTCTCATCAAAGAGAGCCACGCGCCCGATACCAGCTTCGTAATCATTGGGCTGCTGATCCTTGTCCTGCCCTCGATTGCGCTGGCGAGAGCCGGGGCAGCTGTTCACCTCAACGCCAGGTCGCGACGGTACGGCCTGCTGAGGATCATGGGCGTACCGCCCAGGCAGTTGGCCGTAGTCATCGCAGCAGACATGGTGGTTCCCATGCTGGCAGGCGCGCTGCTTGGCTCCGTCATCTACGCCGCCGTCATGTCGTCTCTGAGGACGTTTACGCTTGCTGGGAACTCGTACTGGGCGAGCGATCTCGTACTTCCCCTTTGGGTGGCAATCGCCCTGTCGCTGGTCGTCGTCCTCGTCGGGCTGGTTAGTGCCGTCCGCATGGTCATCCGCGCCGGACGCAATCCCGTTGGAACGCTCCGAAGGGAACGCAAGCCTCCCTCGTACATCGCATACCTCTCCTCGGTCGGTATAGTGGCCGGTCCCGCCGCCATGTTCGCCGCTGCCGAGTCGGACTTCACCCTTGCGATGTGGTTGCTTACCGCCGGAATGCTGCTGAGCGTCGTCGGCCTCGAGGGGCTGTCGCGCGTCGCAGTGGCCGCTACGGGCAGGCTACTCGTCGACTGGACGCGAGCGCAGGTGGCGGGATCGCGGATGTATCAAGGGGAGCCGAAGCCGTGCTGGGCGTGTCTGCCACGGCAGTGGCCGTCCTGCTGATCGTCTTCTCTGTGTACGCGAATATCGATAACCGCGCCTCGGTGACGGCAGACTTCGACGTGCTGGCCCGCCTTCCAACGCTCATGTCGTTCGAACCGGTCGTGCGCGCCATAGAAGATATTCACGGTGTGGCACGGGTGGTGTCGATAGAACGAGCCTTCATGGAGGTTGATGGATACGAGACAGCAATCTTTACGATGACTTGTGACGACGTGCGCGGCTCGGTAGAGCTCGACGCCCCGTGCGCGGCCGGTAACGTCTACTTGGCGGCCAACCTGGCCCGCCGGACGGATGTGGACAGCGTATCGCTGAGTTATGGCAATGAATTCATCCCAGGCAGTGATGAAGATGAAAAGGACCCATCCATTCCTGGTGTCTACATGGTCGGGGGACAGGTCAAGGCGCCATGGTTTAATAGGGAATTGGATGAAGTTGTGCTCATTGTCGAAGAACAACCAATCACAAATTACACGATCCTGCTCATCACTACAGACGGCGAACCAGGCTCGTTGCGCCGAGTCATCGAGGGCCTGCGGGTCCGTCCGGAAGAGTCATTCCCAACTACGAGAGCGGCCCTCACCTCAGGGGTCACCGACGATCAACTCGTTTTCTTCCCATACCTTTTTGTGATGGCCATGACCGCCGCGGGAATGGCGGCTGTCGCGCTACTCTACGCAGTCATGCTGCTCTTCCGCCAGCGCCAGGCGGAGTTCAGGGCCCTCCGCTCTTTTGGCGCGACGCGGATGCTGCTGGCCGTCGACCTCGCCTTGCTGTTCGCGGTCCCGCTGATACTCGCCTTTGGGCTGGCCGTGGCTTCTGGCATCATCCTCGCCGCAAGCTACAACGCGGCGTTCGGCGTGCCCGCTCCACCAGGAAACCCACAGGCCATAGCTGTCTTGGCCCTCGTGCTGGCGATCGGCATAGTTGCAACCGCCCTCGTAGCGGGCAGAGCCACCCGCATACCGCCGCTTGTGTCGGATCCCGACGCCACCACGTCCTAACCCGAACTCGGGTCAGTCTCCTCTCGTCCCCGGTCGCCTCATGGGCTTCAGAGTTGCCACGTCCGTTCACCCCTGCAATTGACATGGATGTCAACTCATTTAGAGGCCGGCCGACTCAGACAGGGACAACGACTACCAAGTCCCGGTGCAGGCCAGGGTCGATGAACTCCACTTCGGCACGCTTCAGATCACCATCACGGTTATCGACCCAACCAGCTGATCGGGCAAGACCAACCTACTTACCGCACACTGCGGTCTGCGGCTCCGGAGTTCGAGTCCCCGCAAGTCTTAGCTACAAATGAGGGGCTGGACTTGACGAAATCAAGAACCGAGGCCGATTCCGACATCGCACCGTCGCTAGGCATGGGGACCGTGTACGTCTCTGCCCCCGCCTTCACCCGCTCCTCGGCCGCCGGACTTCCCGCCTCGGGCTCACGCACCCCCAGGGAGTAGGTGCGCTGCCTCAGCCCGTCCACCGTGGCACGCACGTAGCAGTGGTGCGTCGGCAGCGACACCAGGTCCTCCTCGTCCAATATGTCCCTGTCCAGCTCGCCTATCAACTGCCGGGCGTCGGCGGCCGCCACCTGGAACACCGCCAGGCACCCCACGTTGGCAAGGAGGGTGTCCTGCATGGTGTCCGACAGCTCCTTCAGCCTAGCAAGGCTCTGGGTGGCCAGGATGAACGACGCTCCGAACTTACCCAATTCGCTCAGCATCGACTCGTAGTCCACGCCGGGCATCGACTGCATCTCGTCCACCACCAGGGCGCCACGCCGCTCCTCCGGCGGCAGGCTTCCCTGCTCCCGGATCACCGCGTCCGTCAGGTTGAGCAGCGACCCTCCCACCAGGGCCGATACGTCCTGCCCCGCAGCCGACTGGGAGGTGGCGACCAAGAGCACGCCGCCCTCGGCGATCACCTGCCTGAGGTCAAGCGTGGAGCGGCGCTGCCCCAGGATGGCCCGGGCCTTCTTCGACGTGGCGTAGTAGGCCAGGCGGGTCTGTACCGGGGCGATGGCGTCGGCCTTCAGGGTGCGGGTCCAGTTGCGGAAGTCCCTGGCCCACCAGCCCAGGACGTAGGGGTCGGACACCCTCCTCAGCACCCGGTTGCGGTACTCAAGGTCCGACAGCATACGCAGCCCGTCCAGGATGGTGCACTGCTCGTCCTCTTTCGTGTCGGGGTGGGTATTGTACTCGTGCAGGCTGATACCGGTGGTTCAATCGAGACAAATTCTTCCGTCGGCACAGCCAGCGTGATTTCGACCCTGTAATCGCGGTCGATGGTCGCCCCTTCGAGAACAAGCTGCAACACTTCCTTACGCCCCTCGTCGGACAGGTCGTCCAGCCTGCCGCCCATCTTCTCGGCCCAAGCGACGATGTTGCCCTTCAGCGTGCGCTTTTCGGCCAACGCGGTCTGCTGAGAGCGGTACTCGTCCAGCCTTCCTCGAAGCATCTCCAGCCGCTCGGTCACGAACTTTCGCTGACGGTCCATCTGCTCCTCGGTAATCTTCCCTGACACGTAGAGCCTGATGATCCTGTCCTCCTCCAACTGGACGCTCTGGAGGTCGCGTTCCGCCGATGCAATCTCCTCCGCCGTCTTCTTCCTGGGCGTTCAACGCCTCAATGCCAGCGACGATGAGGTCGGGGTTCTCCAGCACGTTCCTGACCTCGCTCCAGATGAGGCTCTCCAGCCGCTCGGCCCGGATCATGGGCTTCGGTCGGCACTGGAGCCGCATGTGCTGATAGGCGTAGCATCTGTAGTACCGGCGGGGCGGGTTCATCGCGTACTTGTACACCTTGCCGTTGCGCTTGACTTCTTTCTTGGTGGTCGCTGCGCCGCCCATGAGGAACCCGCACTCGGCGCACCTGACCATGTGTTGGAGCATGTAGAAGACCTTGGTATTTCGCTTGGACTTGGTTCTGCGCTGCCTGCGGAGCGCCCTGGCCTGTTCCCAGGTCTCCTCGTCAATCAGGGTAGGGAACGGGACCCCGATCCACTCGTCTTGCGGCTGCTCGTAGACCTGCATCCCCTCCTCGGTGGAGACGTGCCGCGCTCTGCCGTACCACCAGGTTCCCCTGTAGGTCTCGTTGCTCAGGATGCGATGCACCTGGCCGTCCCACCACTGCCTGCCTGACCTTGAAAGCGGCACGCCGTCTGCGTTCAACTGCCGGGTGATGGCAGGCGCGCCCCTTCCCTCTTGGATGTACATCCGGTAGATGCGCCGCACGACCTCGGCCTCAGCCTCCACCACCTCGGGCCTGCCGTCCTCTCCGACCCGGTAGCCGTAGGGGACATTGCCGATGGGGACTCGGCCCTGCTTTGCATTCCCGCGCTTGCCCATGGACGAACGCTCCCTGAAGTTGTCCAGCTCTATCTTGCCGACGGCGGCCATCAGGCGGAAGGTCTTCATGTCGATGGCGTCCATGACGGCCTCGATGTTGATGCGGTGGGCTTCGACGACCTCCATGAGGGCTGCGGCGGGGTACATGCCCCGGCTGAGCCGGTCCGACTTCCAGCAGACGATGGTGTCGAAGCGTCCCTGCCTGGCGTCGGCCAGCATCCGCTGGAACTCGGGGCGCTTCTTCGACCAGCCTTTGCCGACCTCCTGGTAGCGTGCGACGATGGTAAGCCCCCTGCGCTCGCAGTAGGACTCCATGTCGCTGATCTGCTCGGTGATGGAGGTCTTGTCCTCGGTGTCCTGGCTCTTGTCCGAGACGCGGGCGTAGATGGCCGCCCGGTTTGCTTCCGTCTTCCTATAGGATGTCTTCGCCATGCCTGCCTCCATTCACTGCATCAGAAATTAAGAAGACCCGCCTCCTGTCGGGAGCGGGTCTGCGAGTAGTAGAATGCAACCGCATCACCTGCTCCAACAGGTGGTGCCACGGCCCGGGGTGTTTTGCGGTATCGCCGGGCCAACTTTCACTCCGATAATACCGCGCTTGGCGGGTCAGCGTCAAAGTTCCGGTTGACAGTGCAGGCCGGTCGTGGTAATTTGCTAGTATCACCCCTATCGCTTCGCCGGTAGGGTCGAGGCCGCCCTTTCGGGCGGTCTCTGTCTTTGCAAGGGAGTAGCGATTGATCACCAATGTCTACATTGACGGCTTCAATCTCTACTACCGCGCCCTGAAGGACACGCCGTTCCGGTGGTTGGACCTGCGGAAGCTGGCCGAGAACCTGTTTCCTCAGGACGACATCCATTGAGTCTGCTATTTTACCGCGCGGCTCGACGCCAGGCCCGGCAACCCCAGTCAGCCCCGTCGTCAGCTCATATATTTGAGAGCATTGGCGACGCTGCCTGCCCTCGACGCCTACTACGGACACTTCCGGTCCGGCGTCAAGCGCCGTCCACTGGCGGAGCCGTTGACGGGACAGCCGACTCACGTCCTGGTGAGGGACTCTGAGGAGAAGGGGTCCGACGTGAACCTCGCCACTCGTCTGTTGGTGGACGGGTTCAACGGGGATTACGAGCAGGCGGTCGTAGTGTCGAACGACGCGGACTTCGCCGGTGCGATGCGGTACGTCCGGGACGACCTTGGGCTTCGCGTCACGCTGGTCAATCCCGACCCCAGGAACAGCAGCCCGAAGGAGTTGGCAGACGCCGCGACCTACGTGAAGCGCCTGTGGAAGAGCCACCTGCGACGGAGCCTGCTTCCCGACACGCTCAGCGACGAGATCGGCGTCATCACCAAGCCTGCTGGGTGGTGATGGTGCGGCTATTGAGCCGCTTCCGTCAACCGCCATTGCCGTTCTCGCGCTCTTCGTCTTCGGCTAGAGGTGATGTCTGGCCTTCCCCTGCCGTGTGTTCGAGCAGCAGAGTGAAGAGACGGCGCAGCCGGTCCTGGGCGTCGGGTGCGGGGTTGCAGTTGATCGCCACCACGCGCAGTTCGCCGGAGGCTCCGCCGTTGGTCTTCGCTTGTGACCGGCTCTTGGCTTGTTTCAAGTCGATGCTCTCGTCGCGTGTTCGGCTTGTTCGACGCCAAAGGCGAATGCAAACCCTTCGGCGATGGACACTGTTTGTGAAGTCAGTCTGGGCAGTGGGAGAGACGAGCGGTATCCCCTGAAAGGGACTACACCGGTATAGTGGCTTTCAGGGGACTACATCGGTGTAGTGGCTTTGAGGGGACTACATCGATGAAATCCCTTTCGAGGGATTACCCGCCGGGGGGCCGCCGTGATGTCATGGGGCTGTACAGGGAATCGAGTCCGTGTACAGGCTGTACAAGTTGTACATCGGGGACGGTTTTCAAAGCTGAAACGGGTGGGCAATCGCCCTCTATAGGACGTGAAGAGCGAACACTTTGTGTCTGGGGCGGGTTGCGGAGGATGTGTACATGAACTGTGGAGGTTTGTGCCATGGGGTGGACGGATGGAACCGAATGAGAGAGTGGTAAACGACGGCGGAGAGGAAGAGGAGGAGCACGTCAATCGACTCATGGCGCTGCTGCACGACGTGGTGCGTAGAGAGGGGGCGCAGCGGGGCGGCGCGTGCGCTGGGGATAGACCGACGCACCGTGGGGAGGTGCATGGCTGGGGAACGATTGACCCCGGGGATGAGGAAGACGCTGGAGCGGATGCTCGGGGAGGAGGCGGTCTCGGCCGCCGGCCAACCGGAACCCAACGATGCGCTGGAGCGCCGGTTCGAGGCGCTGAGGGAAGAGCTTCACAAGGGCCTCGATGCCGACAGGGGGGAGATTAAGGCTCTGCGTGAGGAGCTCGCCCTGACATTGGAGAAGGTGGAGGGGCTGCTCTCCAGCAGAGAGGGCCAGCAGGAAAACCACAGGGAGTCTCCCAGGTCTGCTGACACTCCGAGCGCAACCGGATCGGCCTCGGAGGAAGCTACGGCGACGGACAAGCCCAGGCCCAAGTTTCCGAAGCGGCTGTATCCCGAACTGGTGACCAGGGAGCCCGCCCCTGATGACGAGGAGGTCTTCGGCGAGGCGTGGCCGCTCATCGAGGAGTGGCGTGAGATATGGAAGACGGGACACGTGGGAACAGGCAAGGGCCTAGCGTGGCTGGAGACCGAGGAGCGGGTCCGGGAACTGGAGGTCGCCATGCTCGAAGAGCACGGGCTGACCCTGCCGCCGGAGAAGCAGCCGCTGCACGGCCCCTACGCAAGCGCTGGCGACCTCGTGAGCCGGACAGGATTGAAGCCCCAGTCCGTCCTGTCGCTCGTGATGGCGGGCGCCTTCGACGGCATCGCACCGAACCGCAGGAAGGCCCTGTGGGAGGCGGGACTCCATCCACGGCCTTCACGAAACGGGCAGATGACGCTGTCCGCGTCGATGGAGGACGCCGTTCCGAAGCTGGACGACTTCACCAACCATGAAAAGATGGCAGGCGAATACCGCGCGATGGGCCTCTACCCTCGCGGCCACCTCATGGAGTTCGTGAGGCCCCATCTTCGGGCAGGGATACTTCCGGCAGGGGATGTCGAAACACTTGATGACGGCGACGAGGTTGTCGTAGCGGGCTGGCCTGTCGCGAGGCAGCACCCGCGTGGGCGGGAGGGCACAGTGTTCGTGACCATCGAAGACGAGACCGGCGACGTGCAGATCATCCTGTGGCCTCGTGTCTTCTCTCAATGCCGTAGGGAGCTAGGCAGCAACGTGGTGGAGGCAATAGGTGTCGTGTCAAGATGGGACGGCACAACGAACGTCATCGTGTCGGACCTGAGGGCTGTTCGGACAGGAGTCGCCATGCCGCCAGCGCACGACTGGGGGTGACAGTGTCGGCGAACGAACACAAGACAGGCCAAGTTCGTCGGAAACGGGTTATAATCTTTCTGCCATGTGCGGTAGATACAGCCTGACGGCGGATCTGGAAGAGCTTACAGGACGGTTCGAGTTCGACGGCGACTGGGAAACCTTCGAGCGACGATACAACATCGCGCCAACGCAGCAGGTTCTCACGGTGAGGGAGCGTGCCGCGGGTGAGGGCAGGGAGGCGCAGTTCATGCGATGGGGATTGATTCCCCACTGGGCCAAGGACAAGTCCATCGGGAGCCGGATGATTAACGCACGTGCCGAAACGGTGAGTGAAAAGCCTGCCTTCCGTTCCGCTCTGCGGCGTCGGCGCTGCCTAATCCTGGCAGACGGATTCTACGAGTGGCAGCGAGTCCCGGGATCGAAGGCTAAGAGGCCTATGCGCATCATACTCAAGTCGGGCGAGCCGTTCGCTTTCGCCGGCTTATGGGAGGCCTGACGAGACCCCGAAGGCAACGTGATATCGTCTTGCGCCATAATCACCACCGCCGCCAACGACCTGCTAAAGCCCATCCACGAGAGGATGCCGGTGATCCTCGACCGAGAATCCGAGGCCCTCTGGCTGGACGCCACAGTCCGGGATCCTGAAGTTCTGGCCACAATGCTCAGGCCCTACCACAGCAATGTCATCGACACTTACGAGGTCTCGACCCTAGTAAACTCCGCGAGGAACAATATGCCGGAGGTGTTGGGTCGGGTGGGGGAATTAACGGCCTTCCACGACACGAATCTCATCCTCAGTCAGCCCGTATAGGGCGTAGATCAGCCGTCAATCTCCTTCTCAGATTCGCTAGTGTCAGCCGCAGGGTCTGCAACTTTAGTTTACGCCCTCTTTGGCCGTTAGCTTCGAGGTCTGGCCCTCGACTCCCGCGCGGTCACTCGTTCCAGCAGTGCTTCTCTTATAGCATCTGAGTATTGAGCAATACCGAAGTATTCCCCGACTAGCCGATCAATACGCAAGTGTTCAGGCGTGTAAATTTCCATCCGTACCGGAAGAGGAGCTCTGTGCTGGAGAACTGTGAATAGATCCTTAGAAGCCTCGAAAAAATCAAAGGCAAATCCAATTGGTAAAGCCTTCATGTCAGTGGCTTCGGCCTTCAGCATCCCGCCACCAAGATTTCGTCGTCCAGTGACCTCCCGGAACAGCCATGCCAGGGATGAATTTAGGAACACCCACAAACAGTAATGAATGTCTGACTCCCATAAGGCCTGTGGGAGGTAAAAGTCCACACCACTAAACGAATGAGCCTTGCAATAGTTAAAGGCGCAGTAGTATCTACCGAGGCCCCTAGGCATAATCAGAGCAGGAACCTTGTCCACACGCTTTCCGATGGCAGTGCCCCGGATTGCACTGTCAGCCACCATCGCGACGAAGTGGGCCGAATTCAAGAGAGTAGGTGTGTTGGATCCTGGGGCATTGATAATATCTTTCCGCACATTGATGCCCTGTCCGAACCGCATATGCTCTCGCAGTGCGCGGTCCTCGTTCCTGTTTAGCTCTTGCAGGATGCTCTCAAAGAACTCTGGCATTGCGAACAGGTGCCCCCACTTCATCTCCTGTCGGGCTTTCACCGTTCGCGTTAGAGTGGGCAACATCTCGAAATCAGCTACGGAATATTTGATGCTTGCCACTTCCTGATGTCCCACAAGTGCTATGACAGCATTTATATTCGGACATTGACTGTCAGAGAAGAACTTGGCTGATGTGTCAATGACGCGGTGAAAATAGAACTTCCCTCGAGTGAAATCTTGAAACGACTTCCCATAGTCGGTACTGAGCCATGCATTCTGGGTGATCAGGCAAGCTATGCCATCGTTGCCCAACAAGCGGGCGGAACGCGCGAAGAAATAAATGAGCAAGTCACTGCCTCTTGGGATGACTGAACCCCAGTCGGCAAAAACTTGCTGTCTGTACGCATCCTTCATAGCTTCTGAAATTAAACTGTTGCGAGCTTCAACATACGGTGGATTAGCAATAACCACATCAAAACCATCTCGCACGGCGAACATGTAACCCGGGTCGAACCACTCTGCGTGGGCGTTCTGGTCGTAGGGGTCCCACGACGCGATCCTGCTTGCGTCGGATTTGGACATGCCGACCGCTTCCAGCTCTGTAGCGAGTTCGCCTCTCAAGCGCTCATCTTGGCGTCGCAGGCGCAATTTCTCCTGCCGGACTCCTGCATGGAAGTGTCTCTCCCGGTTTTGTCGCAGTTGATCGTTTAACTCGGAAATGCGGTTCTGGCCGCCCAGAGGCACCTGAACCCCTTGTTGGGTGTCCAGTCCCAGAAGTGTGTTCGCCGCCACGAACCGGGTCTCGAGGTTCGGCAACGGCTGGATGCCGTAGTTGTCGGCGGAGGGGTCGGGCTGCTGCTCGATGGCCAGGGAGATGAAGAACCGAAGTTTGGCTATCTGGGTGGCGACGGGCTGGATGTCCACGCCGTAGATGGAATTTTGGATGAGGTAGAGTTTGCGTCCGAAGTCGGAGTCGCGGTATCGCTCGAAGGTGTCGCTGATTTCGTCCAATTCCGCGTCTCGTTCCTGTTGGTTTGCGGTCTCGAAGGCGGCAGCGGCGCGTTCTCCCGCCCGTTCCTTTTGGAGCGCCTCCCACTGAACGTTATCTGAGTCCAGCCGGCGGAGAGCGAGGGTGAGTTTGTGGAGAACGCCCATTGGGAATGCGCCGGAACCCACGGCAGGGTCGAAAACCTTCAGGCCTGCGATGGCCTCGACAATATGCTTGACCTCTTCTTCGCTAAAGATCTCTTTGGCGTCTTGGAAGGCGTCGCTGTAGTCGAGGAGGTAATGCAGGCGATCCTCCCACCACTCTCGGTCGGCGTCGGTTTTAGTGAGTTTCTGGGAGAGCGCGGCAACCAGGGCTTCATCCACCATGTAGTCGACAACGGGTCGGGGGGTGTAGTAGGAGCCGGTCTGCTTGCGGGCGGTTTCTTTTGTCTCGGGGTTGTAGGCGGCCAGCAGGTTCTCGAACACCTTGCCCAGCAGTTCCGGGTCCAGGGCGACTTCCTGCTCTGCCGGGGTGTTCTCTTCAACGGTGAACTTGTACCGGTTAAAAAGGGTAATCAGGCCGGGACTCTTGGGGTCATCGTCGAAAAAAAGCCGGTTGGGGATGGAGTAGCCCTTGCGATGCTCAGGGTTGTCGGTGAAGCAGTCGATGCGGTAGCCGCCGTTGCGTGTGGCCTCTTCGCTGTCGAGGCAATCGAACAGGCCGCCATTGATGAAGGGGGGTCTTGTCGAATAGATCCCTCAGCGCATTCGAGTCTGCAATTTCTGCGGCGTAGCGGCACCGTGAGAAGTCCCGGTGGGTGGAATTATCGCCGGCGCTGAATCCCCGACGGTCGATCTCGGTGTTAAGGGTGGCGAAGAAGAGGTTTTGCAGGACGGCTCGATAATAGGAATCTCCGCTGTGAGAGTCGTAGTCCTTCAGCAACTGCTGGACTTGGTTCTCGATAAATAGCTCCCCGGCAACGAGCCCCTTCTCCTTGATGAACCAGATAAAGAGCATCCGGGTGATCAGGCGGATCACGTGCTCTTCCGGCTTCAGGACTTTGGCGCCCGTATTTGGGAATTTACAATCCTCCACAGCACGGTCAAACCACTCCTTGAGTTCTTTGTAGAAACGACGGTTTAGCGTCTCCGTGTCCAAGGCATCGAGCCAGGCGGCAAGCAGGCCGTCGAAGTTGCGACTCTTGCCGTGATCGGTGATCCACTTCAGGCGGGTATTCAACGACAATTCACTCAGGATGTCGATATGTGCGCGATGGGGGCTATCGGGGTTGACTTCCCTGATGAGCGAGACGCTGCCGATGACGTTGCGGTCGGGGTTGCGCTTGTTGGGCCGAACGTAGACAAACGCCAATGTGATTCTGCCGCTGGTAGTGCGGAATAGGACGACTGAGGGGATGCTGGGGAATCGCTTGTTGATTTCCCGAGTGAATGCGGCGTAGCGGCCCCGGGGGTAACTTTCATCCCTGAGTTCCACTGCGGTAAAGAGGAAGCTCTTAACGTTGCTCGTGTCGAGGCTGTCCTCCTTGATAAGCATCGTCGCGCCGTTTCCCTCGCTGACCTCCTCGTTCGTGACTTGGAACAGCAATCGGGCCGACTTTGCTGCCTCTCGGAAGTCTTGCTCGGACTTGGTGTCGGGGTTATCCGTCGGGAAGCGTTGCAGGAATTCATCCACGTCGCCGGACTGTCCGGGCAGGGTACGTTCGCTCCGGTAGCCAAGCGTTGCGAGTAGCGCGGCGGCCTGCTCGGTGAAGTCGCCGTCTGCCGCTTTGGGCAATGCAGTCTGAATCGATTCTTTGAGATCTACTTGATTATTAGCCATGTGACCAGTTCGAAATCGGTGGAATCTTTGGGTGCTTCGGACTCCTTGGGCACTACGAAGTCGTGGAAACCGTCTTTACCAAGACCTTTCGCAACGTTTGAGGCGTGGGCCTGCCTGATGTGGGCGATTATACCGTTTAGCAGCCCATTATAGTGCGACATGTTCTGGCCTTTCTCAGTCTCGCGGTCGAACTGGTCGCACAGTCGCATTATCGGCTCCGTTTTGCCGGAAGCGACCGCCTCGAAAACCTCCAGAGCCTGCCGTGCATTGGCGCAGCCGAACCGTATCGTCCCACTGTCCTGGATATAGACGATATAGTATGGATGAATCGGACTGGCAACGGGTTGATGGGACGAGGCTGCCGCGGCGTTCTGCTGCCGGAGGCAGAAGACTACCCCAGGCCGGATGTCGGAGGCCTTGTCTTCCGTGACCGCATAGATGCCGCTGGGAAGCTCCTCCAGCATGTCGCGGTTCTTCTCCAGGTAGCGCAGCAATTGGGCGATGAAGTGGTCGAGGGTGAAGTCGCTCATCACCGGGGCATCGGTCAACTCGTCCATGTCCAGGATTTCTTCGCGAAGCTTCAATAGCTGTTCATCTCGGAAGCGCAGCTCTAGTTGGGCGTTTTCCTCCGCGACGGTCAAAGGGTCATCGCTGCCCGTCGCGGTGAGGTCCGCCAAGGCCATCCGGGCATGTACGCGGTTCTTCAAATCTAGGTAGTCGTCCATGTCGTCGGTTGGCCAGTAGTTGATCATATGAACGGAAGGGTTGCGGCTTCCGATGCGGTCGATGCGCCCGAGTCTCTGGATGAGGCGCACCGGGTTCCAGTGAATGTCATAGTTCAACACCGTGTCGCAGTCTTGCAGGTTCTGCCCTTCGGAGATGCAGTCGGTCGCGATGAGTAGGTCAATGTCCGGTTCGTCACCGTTCTTCCGCTTGCGGGCGATGGGAGCGAAGTTGGTCAGGATGTCGTTGAAGCTGTTGAGACCCACCGAAGTGTGGGTTTCGTCGCCGGAAACCATGGACATGTTGATTCCCAGTTCACCGGCAACCTCGGCAAGGTTGTCGTACAGGTAATTCGCAGTGTCCTTGAAAGTGGTGAAGACCAGCAGCTTGCGGTTCGGGACGCCGTCCTTGTCGGCAGTCGGGTGTTTCGCCTTCTGCCGAACGGCTGCCTTGATATCCCGCAGCTTGGCGTCTCGCTCCGGCGTGATAGCGGCTACTTTGTCCAACACCTTGCCAAGCGTAGTCCTGTCCTCGCGAAGATCGGCCAACCAGCGAGGCAGGTTCAACTCACTGAGGCGGTAAGGACTCCGCCCTTTGTTGACGAAGAATTCCTCGTCTTCGTCCTCCTCGTGTTGGTCGGGCAAGACGTCTTCGTCAGTCAACTCAACAGCGTCGTGCGCTGAGGCCTGATAGCGCTCAATCTTCTCCATGAGCGCATTGATCTTGCCGATGGTGCGCTCTAAGGTCAGTGTCAGGGAATGCGCCGAGCTTTCCAAACGCTTCAGGAAGTTCGTTCGCATCATACCGACTAGGAAATGCTCGCTGTCCTTCTGATTGAAGTTCTGTCTTTTTCGGGTATCTTCAAGTACAGCAAGACGTTTCGGGTCGGAGACATAGTTGGAAGGCTGATATACGGCCAACTTGAACTTCCCGATGCTGTCCGCCAACTCTTTGTAGGAGAGAACTCCTTTCAAATCGGTAGGTGGGCTGGTGTTGATCGGCGGAGCGTGTGCAGGGAACTGCCCGATTCGGTCCATCTCCGCTGCATACGACTCCTCAATGTGTCGCCGGGAGCGAGCGATGGATACGCCGCCAAGCAACCGGAGAAAGTCTGGCCCAAGCTTCTCAAGTAAGAACGCCTTGTCTCGTTCCTTTCCTTTACCCGATTCCCACTCTTTGAACTGCTTTTGGGCCGATGCCATCATGGTGCCAATGTTTCGAACGCCTAGGCTTTCTCGGTAGTCGCCTTCGCGTCCCTCGGTCATCAAGTGAATTTGGTTGCGCAAGTCTATGAGTGAGGTGTTAACCGGGGTCGCCGAGAGCATCAGGACCTTGGTGCGAACTCCCGATGCGATAATGTCGTCCAGCAGTTTCTTGTAGCGCTGACCATCGCTGTTGCGGAAGTTGTGAGACTCGTCAATCACCACGAGGCCGTAGATGCTCCAATCGAAATTCGCGAGGTTGATACCTCCCGATATGCCGGAGTCGCGGGAAAGGTCGGAGTGTGCCAGCAGAGAGTAGTTGAATCGGTCATCGGGAAATGGGTTCTGTCCATGCCCTTTGCTTGGCTGATAGAGGGACCAGTTTTCGTATAACTTACGCGGGCATAACACCAACACTCGCTCGTTGAGTTGCTCGAAGTACTTCATGACTGCCAGGGCAGTGTAGGTCTTGCCCAAGCCAACGCTATCGGCAAGGATGCAGCCGTTGTGCTCCTTCAACTTCGCGATGACGCTCTTGGCTCCGTCCTTTTGAAACTCGTACAGTGCATTCCAGATCTGGCTATCGTAGAAACCGGTCGCTTTCAGATGTTGTTCGCCTAACTGCCACGCCTCGATATCCTTCCTGAACAGTTCGTAGAGGGTCTTGAAATAGACCACCTCCGGCGCATGGTCTTTGCCAACGCGGTCGAGGGCGTCCAGCACCCTTTGCTTTACATCCTCCGTGCGCTGCTCGTTCTTCCACAGTAGGTCGAACCACTCTTGCAACTCGGCGAGGGTGGCGGAGTCGTTCACAGCCAGGTTGATCTCCAAGTTGGAGCGGTCGCTGCCGCCCAGCCCGCTCTTGGTGAAGTTGGAGCTACCTACCACTGCGTTGCTGACCACATCGTACGAGCCTGTCAAATACATCTTGCCGTGTAGGAAGTTAGATTGGCTAACGGAACGTATGGCAACGGCCTCCTGCTTGACCCAATCAGCGCAACGTTTCGCCAGATACTTTTGCGACATGGTGTGGTTCGGAGTCAGGCCCTTCTCCGTAACGGTGAAGGACTTGGGATCTTTGGCCCCGGGGTCCAGGTCTTCGACCGAGGCGGGGTCCCCGAAGAGAAACCGCACCCGGTCGATGCCGTCAAGCTCGTCCATCAGTAGCTCGTAGCCATATATGCTGAAGTAGGCCGACACGAAGTCGAAGGCTTCGGCGACCCCGAGACTGCGCCGCAGGTGGTCTGCTACGGTCTCCTGCTCGTTATCTATGATGTGACGACTGGCGCTCATCTGTTGGCTCTCTCCTGGATCTCAGCGCATCTCTCCATCACGTCCTCAAATCCCTCCTCGTCATCAAGGAGCATCCCGTCGCTGAGCATCCTCCCATAGTCATCGGCTAGAGTCTCATAGAAAGAGCCTTCCGGCACCAACTGCAAGTCGCCGGCGATGGCGGCCTCATAGTCTATCCAGTCCCCTGCGACGTCTTTCTCTCGAAAGAACATCGCCTTGTGCCGAGCAACCGACAGTGCAATGGTTCGGTTGGCAAGTGCCCTTTCACCGAAGCCAGCGTCGTCCAGGCGAACAAGATCATGCCAGTGCCTCGAGAGTCTCTCGCCTCTGCTTCGCTGCTGGCGACAGAAGACGTGGACCGCCGTCGCCTTTTCCCAGAAAGTACGCTCCGCCAGCATGACGAATGGCAGAGCAGTCGGGAGAGAGACCTCCGGCAAGTAGGATGCTGCGTCACACTTGACCAAGCGCTTCTTGCGCGGCTCTCCGGTGGCTCGTGCCCCAAACTCCACCATCACCTCTGGCCTCACGAAGTCGTTGTAGGGGAAGAGCGGCTCATAGCCGACGAATAACCTGTCGCCCTCAGCTCGTACCGGAACGGAAGTGTCCATTGAAGGCAAGCCTGCCTGGATAGCCGGCAAAGCATGGGTGGACACCCACTCGGTCAGCCGCCGCCTGATCTCCCGTGTCCATTTGCGCTCCTGGCTACGACTGGAAGGCAATGGGTCTTCCCCGCTCTTCTGCACCAACTCTGGGGCAATGGCCCGGATGCTGTAGGTGACATCCAGATCTTCCGAGAATCGGCGAATGGCTTGATAGGCCTTTACCAGAGAGGTGCCTCCCTTCAAGGTCACCTCCTATCCGAACGAACTCCCCACCAAGGCACGTAGCGTGTACAGAACCCATACGTCCTTCTCAACGAGATGCACGCGACCTCCGCTAGCGTTGGCGGCTACAACTAGTGCATCCCTTCGCTGTGTGGGAGAGAGTGCTTCGAAGGCTTTGTCAGCCATTGGCAACCATCACGCTCACGGGTTCCGCCATCCACGCAGGCATCAGGGCGCGTGCTGCTGCTAGCTCCTGAATGTCTTCGGGCGAGAGCTTGCGGGCAATAGCTTCCAAACCTTCCTCCACTTCTTTTGGCCCGAGCCAAGCCAGGGCGCGCACGGCATCCCCTGCCATCCGGTGTGGCGCCGTCAGTTGCCAACGAGGAGCATGACGCAATTCCACAGTCAGTCCACCAACCTTCAGCGTTCGATCGGGTCCGGAGGTCAAGTACACAGACCGTATGGGCACTTGTGTGATTAGGCCAAGAGCGTTTGCCGCCATGCCGCCGCAAGGCACAATCGTCTCGCCCCAGAGGCCAGATAGAGATTCCAGCACCGTCTCGACGGTGGGAGGACGAACGCCGAATTGGGTCTGGATTGGCCGGATGTAAATGCCTTGGCAGACCCGCATAAGCTCGCCTTTGCGGGCAAGCCGGGAGAGCGCTTGGTCGACAGCCGTCCTACTGCCCAAGTGTAGCAAGGCACTCGGGCACAACAACGCACCTTCTGGTGACTCGTCGGCTTGGCTCAATATTTGGGATGGTAGGCTTGTCACTTGGACCCTCACCCGTGATAGTATGTCAGAAATACTACCATTTAGCCTGACTATTGACAATAGGTTGGCTTTTTTGCTTGCGTGGCAACGACAATGGATAGAACAGATATGTTGGCAGGCTCGATCTACCGCACCAAAAAGGCTTCGAGGTGACATAGGCGTACTGGCAGGCCAAGGCGGAAATGCTGAGTGGCGAGCCACAGGAAATCCAGGTTAGACAAGGAAAGTAGCTTGGTCTAGTCCAAGGTTCAGTGGGAGGTGCCTGGGGAGGATCATCGTAATGAATTCACCTTCTAGAGTTTTCATAAGTTGCCGCCAACAGAAGAATAACGGCGAAGTTGAGATAGCCCAGAAAGTACTGGCCTGACTGGAGGAGCAAGGGTTTGAGCCGTACGTAGCTGTTGAGCAGCAATCCCTGGCCGGAGTAACCGAGCACATCTTCGAACGCATAGCCAAGAGCGAGTATTTCCTGTTCATCGACTTCAAGCGAGAACACCTGAATGACGGCACTCGAAGCGGAAATGAAGCTGAAGGACACCGTGGCTCGCTGTTTTCCAATCAAGAATTGGCTATAGCATCGTTTCTCAATAAGGAAGTCCTTGCATTCAGAGAACAGGGTGTAAGACTGGAAGGCATATCATCGTTCGTATTGGCCAACGCTATCGAGTTTTCGGAAAAAAACTCTCTATATGAGCGCGTGATGGCCAAGGTGAAGGAGCGGGGATGGTGTCCAGAATGGAGGGACGAGCTTAGCATCGAACGGAGTGATGAAGATAAGGACATGAATGTATTTGATCAAAAGGAAAAGAAGAACGCGGACTACTTCCACGTCAAGGTCAGAAATCGGCACAAGTCAAAGATCGCTCGCAATTGTGTTGCGTTTGTAGCTAAAGTTCGAGAGCCAGACGGTTCCGTTCGATCCCGTGATCTGGTAGAGCTAAAATGGAAGGGCGTCAAGTCTGCTGGCGTGTCGATTCCTCCTGGGCAATTCCGTCATCTGGATGCATTTCATGTATATAGAGACTCCCTATCTGTTGCTAACTTGGGAATCAATCCATTCATCGTTGATTTCTCCAGTTATGGAGAAATGTATAGACTGACTGGGCCAGGCAAGTTTGAGTTGGACATTGTTGTCTACAGTGATACATTTGGAAGTGTCTCCCGAACCTATATTCTTAATATAGGAGAGTCCCTAGACGAGATTAACCTCAAAGAAAAGCAGTAGCTAAAACTGGGGCACTTCGGCGAGATGAGGTCCTGTCGGAACGTTAGACGACAGCTTGAAAGGACGGGAGTCTGTTCCTCGGGCTCGCCTATAACATGACCTCCCACCAAAAAGTTCGCAAATCGGTACGCCTTGGCCCACCAATTTGAATCTGAGACTTACGGGGACTCGAACTCTTACGTTCAACGGCTACGGCCACCAAGGCGAGACCTACGAGCCACAGCAGACGCTGTTATCGTGGGCCGAGTTCATGGTCGAGCAGCTGGTGAAGCCCAATGGACGCCACCGCAAGTCTCAACCCGCTTCCGCACGCTGTTCGACTGGGATCTTGAGCGGGAGCGCAAGGACGAGCAAGTCGGGACGGCAAGCTGACTGCAGTAGACAGGGGAAGGTCGTTGCGAATCGCAACGGCTTCTCCCTAAGAGTCCACTACCGACAGTTCCTGCGTGGCCTTCTTTCGCCCGCGACCGCCCAGCTTGGCAAGCCAGATGCCAAGCTCGTACATCACGATGATTGGCACGGAAACTAGGGTCTGATTGATCGGGTCGAACGTCGGCGTGATGATTGCGCCCAGAATGAACGCGACGATCACGGCGTACTTTCGCTGCTTTGCCAGCCAGTCGCCCGTCACCACCCCGATCCTCGAAAGGAAGAACGCCACGATAGGCGTCTCGAACACCACGCCCATCCACAGCAGGAGAGTCAGCATGAGGTTCGTGTAGGCACCAATGCTTGGCAGTGGGGTCGCGATACCGCTGCCGAAACTCAACAGGAATCGCACCGCAGGGGGAAAAAGGATCTGATGTCCGAAGACGGCCCCGGCGGCAAACGCAATGATTGTCGCGGGCAGGAGGACGTACAAGTAGCGCGCCGCTCCTTCGGCGCTAAGCCCGGCGCGACGAACATCACCACCTGATAGAGCACAAACGGCAGGGCCAGGAATAACCCGGCGAGGAGCGACACCTTGAAAGCAATGCTGATGAACTCGGTCAATTGAGTGTATATGGGCCCGCTGTAGGGAGTTTGCTCGAACCCTTTCGCCGGCTCCATGAGGATGAGCAGAATCTGTCGATGAAACGCAAACGCGATCGCCGTCGTCACCACGACCGCCAATACCGACTTCGTCACGCGACTGCGTAGCTCGTCGAGATGAGTGCTTACGGACAACTCCTTGCCGTCTCGGTCGCTATTCATGTGTCCTGACCCTGCGTGTTCTCGTCATTGCCGGCGACTCCACGAGTCCGGTAAGTGCGAAAGGTTGCCGGACCGTCCGCTAGCGCTTCCTCGCCATCCGACTCACCTGCGCGTTTGCTCAACTCCTGAGAACCCTGAGACGATGGCGAGGCTGAAGACGCTCGTTCGGTCCGGCCCAGCTCCTCATGGAGAACGACCTTAGGCAGCTCGTCCGTCATCCGTCGGACCTCTTTCGTGGCCTTTCCCAGCCCCCGTGCGACGTCGACCATCTTCTGCGGCCCCAAAAGGATAAAGACTACCAAGGTGATCACCAAGACTTCGAGCGGGCCCATTCCCAGGATGTTCATGTGATAGCCGCTTCACTGATGATGCGAACCGGACAGTCGTTGGGACACCGTCCCGTCGTACACCAACCCTGCTTCAGCCTCACGGTTACGCCAAATTCCGACATCAGCCGCATGACCTCGCACAACGGGAATCCTACGAGATTGGGGTAGCATCCGGTCAGCCCCGACACGGGTGCGAACCCCCGCCCTGTTCGGATAGGTTCCTTCAACAAGCTGTCTCTCGATCCTTGATACATAGTGCAAACATGGTCCAATCAGGCCTTTTCGTCTGGTACCGTCTGGGCCTCGCGGAACTCACGGATGGCCTTGCCCACGGCTCCGCCGATCTCCGGCAGCTTTCCGACTCCGAAGATAATCAATACGATGAAGAGCACGATGATCAACTCAGTTGGTCCAATCCAAGATGGCATTTCTATTTCACCTCCAGTTAAGGTAGCAGGGTCACTGGCCGAGTATCTAACTACTGCTAATGGCTGAAGCAGCATGGACATGCTGCCGTCTGGAGTTGGCCGAGAGGAGGGCGATGGCGACTGCTGCCGCAGCCGTGATAAGTGTTAAGGCGAGGCCGATGACATGATCGAGTCGCTCCGGCTCGGCGAGCATGTCCGCCATGGTGGGGCCGCCCGTGTCCGCAACGAAGATGAAGAGCGCCAGGGCGAGCAGAACGCCGTCACGGATCTGAGTCGACCAGCCGACGCGTTCACGGTAGAGCAGCCCGAAGCAACTGCACGTCAGGTTGAGCTTCCGGACCATCGCCACGCCGACGGCGACCATGAAGACGACGAGCATGAAGGCTATACCCAGAGCTGCCCACGCGGTGTAGACTCCGGTTATAAGAAGCGCGGCGGCAATAAACTCCACGTATGGGAGGGAGTACCCCAAAGCCGCCCCAAGCGGACGCGGGAGCATACGGTACTGCTGCACGTCGTTGGCGAACCGACGCGGTGTCGCCAGTTTGGGAAGGGCGGACATAAGGAAGACAGCTCCGAGTATGAGGCTGGCAGATAACGTTAAGAGTGTCATTGTCTTGCCTTTCCCGAGACATCCGCGCCGCCGAATATGGGCATGGACTCGGCTATCTTGATGAGTTCGTCCTTGCCGACGCGATTCTGCTTGGCTCCGAGATCAGTGCTCCGGATTTCGATGAAGCCGGTCTCCGTCTCCATCGTCAAATTCAAGGTGGGGCCGCCGGAGCGCTCTTGGAAGAAGATGCCCCAACTCCCCGCGACGGGTGCCAGCTCCCATGAGTCGCCGTCGTTGCGTGGAGCAGGCACGTTCACCGATTCACATGTGCCATGCCGCACGGTAATGCGAACGCCGGAGTTCACACCGTCCTTCGCGGCGTAGATGTTCCCGATTCGCGTGCCGTCAGGGGCAAAGGACTCTTGATCCAAGGACACACCTTCCGGCAGGTACGCGGGCAGGGGTGGAGAGCCAATCTCCTTTTTCGATGCCGCCGGCGGGTACCCGGGTCCCGGAGATATGCACGACTCGTGGAGACTGGACGGGTAGACGTCGTCGAGTTTCATCCCTCCAAAACCCACTCTAACGAAGCCGAGGGTGCTTACGAGGATGCCCTCTTCAGTCTGCGCGCTGGTGGATGCCGCCTCGCCGCCGAATATGGGCATGGACTCGGCTATCTTGATGAGTTCGTCCTTGCCGACGGTCTCCTCTTTTCCTCCGGTGATGACGCGGCTGAGCGACACAACGCCTAGATCGGTCTCGAAGTGCAGATCGAGAGACCCCGTGCCCTTCGCTCCGCTGAGAAAGACTCCCCAGTTACCGGCGACCGAGGTTTGTTCAATGTACTCGGTTGCTTTGCTCGTGATGAGACACGTGCCATGCGTGACGTTGAGGCGTATGTGGTTGCCGTTGCCGCCGTCGCTTGTATAGATGCTGCCGTAGTGTTTGCCCTCAAGGTTAACTTCCTCATGGAGGGAGACTCCTTCCGGCAGGTATGTAGGCACAGGCGGTGACTTGCGGTGTTTGGGAGGGACCGTCACGCTCTCTGCATCGGGGTGAGTGCACCACGGATGCAGAAGGGACGGGTCTACGCTGCCTACATCCGAGCGATATCGGGATAGGGCGATGGTGATGAACTTACGATCGCTCTGGAGGATATCGACTTCGGTCTGAGCAGCGCTGTCCGAGGGCCTTGGGGCCGCAGTGTCGGAGACGGGCACGTCGTCGGAGCAGGCAACAACGCATATGGTGAGGACGACGGACATCAGAAGGAAAGTCACAGCCTTCTTGAAGCTAGGATTCATGGTCTTCGCCTCCCTTCTCAAGTTGGAGCCATTTGGTGGCCAATACACTTGTGCTCCCAAGTCCGTGTTCCTTAGCGAGGGATGGGCTCACTATAATTCTATTCGGATACTACTACTAGGACCCAGCGCCCTGCACAACCGTATCGTACCTATCCATGGATCCGGCAACTCGCAACAATTCACTTTCGCTCAAGCCGTTTCGCGTAGGGAACGGGGTTGCACGAATCATGATCCAGCGGTCACCTTCTTGAAAGGCAATGGTTATCGCGCTATCTGTAGACCAGGTAATCGGGTCTTCTCGCCCATCCCGATGGACATGCTGAACCCAACTGCCTCTAATGAGATGGCCGGAGGTCTCGCCAATTACTGCGGTTTTCACCGACCCGGACTTGACCGGTATCTGGACATGATGCCTGCCCTGTAATACCCTTATGTGTATCTTGCCGTCGGATTTCGTGTACCCAATTGACACTTCTGCATCGCCGCCGCTCACACTCCGGGACAGGGAAAAGTGGTTAGGTAGGTGGGAAGGAACTAGAAAGTTACCTTCCTGCTCCCGGAGTTGAGGAAGTGGCATGTCTGTAGCCGATCGAGCCTCTGTGGTTTCTGACGCAGCAGTAAGGGGTTCCGACGCATCATCGACCGCATCTATTTCTTGTATAGTCATTACCATTGAAGAGCCTCCTCATATAGTCATCTTCTGTTTGGCCGTATCCACATCACTTGCGACGTCAAGACGCTTGCCGGTCGTTAGCCCTAGCAACAACCGCCGCAGTAGATGCGTAGTACCTTCTTCGCACCGCACGTTGTCCCATACCAGCACTCGCAATCCCCGTAGTTTGGATGGTGGGCCCATTTCTTGAACAGTACCCACTCCTCCACCAGATCGGGTTCGGTACACTGACCGACGCAGTCATCATCAGGGTCTGAGTAGCAGGTATTCGCATAGTCGCACGCGCAGGTACTCCACCACACGTACGAACAGCCATTCCTGATATTACACGTTTGATCGCATCCCGCGGACGCAACGCCCATTGTCGGCAATATCCCGGACATACCTGGCAAAGGCGGGAGAAAACGGGTTGCCGCCAATCCTGCGACCCCGGCGACTGTGCCCATTAGAAACCGTCGCCGGGAGATTCCATGTCCCTTATGGGTGTGGATGGGAGAAGTCTGGCGACCTTTTCGCATCAAGTTCATCATTCACCTCGCCAATGGGTAATCTTGCTTCGTACGACTTTCATGGTGTGTCCCTTACGAGTCTCGGACATTAAATCCTCGACTCCTTTCGTGTTTGTTGCTCGGTCGGTGCACTGCTGTCGGGAGGGAAAGGAGAACTCTTGGCTCCCGGCGCTGTAAGGGCCACAACTGCTGCAAGTTGGTGTCTTGAGTAACCATTTGCCGCGCCCCCTCAATGAATGATGCTATCCACCGTAAAGGCCATCCGTGAAATGGTCGTGAAAAACAATCCCACTTCCATGAAAGAATCCATGAAAGTTCCCCGCGGTTTCATGAAGACCTACTAGGATCGTGATACCATCGCCGTAACGACATCTCATGGACACGAGACTGTGAGGTGATGTAGGAACTCATCGGGACGGTCATTGAAGAAGGTGGATTCGGAGACGTGTGAGGTCGACAGGCTGAGAGCACGGCTCGCCATGATGAGCGAGGTCAGCCAGCGCATCACCCAGAGTTGGGACCCCAACACCGTTCTTCAGGAGGTTGTGGACGGAGCCCGCTCGCTGACCGACGCTCGCTATGGCGCAGTCGGGGTGTTTGACGACTACGATCGCATTCGAGAGTTCATCACTTCGGGCATCACGCATGAACAGCGCCGACTGTTGGGAGAATCGCCAAAGGGGTTGGGTGTCCTCGGCTACCTGAACGAGGTTCAAGAGCCGTTACGACTCGCGGACCTCACCCAGCACTCCCATTCGGTCGGCTTCCCCGAGAACCACCCGCCAATGAAGACCTTCCTCGGAGTGCCCATCCGTCACCTCGGCGAGCCCATAGGCAACATCTTCCTCACGGAGAAAGAAGGTGGAGGGGAATTCTCCGAAGAAGACGAAGAAACCCTGGTCATGTTCGCTTCCCAAGCTGCAATCGCCATCAGCAATGCCGTGCGGTATCGAGAGGAAAGGCGGACCAGGGATCAAATGGAGACCGAGAGGCGTCGATTGGCAGCGCTGGTCGAGTCGTCGCCCGTGGGTGTAATGGTCGTTGACGCCGCCACGAGGACATTCGCGTCGGTCAACCAGGAGGCTGAGCGCATCCTGGGCATGTCGCCCGAGCCAGGTTCCACGCTCGTGGAATATCACCAAGTGGCGATCTACCGAAGGACCGACGGAAAGCAGTACGAAGAAGGTGATCGTCCGCTGGCGAGAGCGCTGGACCGCGGCGAGGTTATACGAGCTGAAGAGATATTGCTGAATCGTCCAGACGGACGAACGCTGACCATCCTCGTCAACGCAACACCGATCTACGCGGATGACGGGAGCATAGTATCCGCCGTTGCCGTGATCCAGGACATGACGCCTTTGGAGGAGATTGAACGACGTCGTAACGAGTTCCTCGCCATGGTGAGTCATGAGCTTCGGACACCTCTGACAACCATCAAGGGCTGCACCAGTGTCGTGCTGGGCAGTTCCGATCCGATGGATATCTCTGAGGTGCTCCAGTACTTCCGAATGATAGACGAGCAGTCGGATAACCTGCGCGGCCTCGTCAACAACCTTCTCGACATGACACGGATAGAAGCGGGCGCCTTGTCGGTGAATCCCAAACCCCAGGATATGACTTCCTTGGTTGATGAGGCTAAGACCGCGTTTCTCCGCAGAGGGCCGCTGAATGCCGTTGAAGTGGACCTCGACCCGGATCTTCCCCCCGTCGCTGCGGACAGGCGGCGTATCACTCAAGTGATGGACAATTTGCTGTCCAACGCCTCGAAGTACTCACCGCAGTTCTCCAAGATCAGGGTGACCGGATCACGAGAAGGATTCCACGTGGCTATTTCCGTAATAGATGAAGGTATGGGCATTCCTTCCGATAAATTGGACAGGCTGTTCAAGAAGTTCTCTCAGTTAGATGACGCCGGCAGCGAGAGGAAGGTTGTAGGCGAAGGGCTGGGGCTTGCGATCTGTAAGGGAATAGTCGAGGCGCACGGAGGTCGCATCTGGGCCGAGAGCGCTGGTGCACAGCGAGGAACACGGATCACCTTTACGGTTCCGGAGGCGAACGTAGCCCTGGAAGCCGCAGGGGATGATTCGGTCGCCGCGTCCGGCGCTCATAGCAGGATTCTCGCGGTGGACGACGAACCTCAGGTGCTGTGGCTTCTCCGAAACACCCTGTCTGAACACGGATACAACCTGCTTGGGACGGGCGACCCCGATGAGATGATGCACCTGTTGGAGGAAGAGCGTCCCCACCTTGTCTTGTTGGATCTTATGATTCCTGGAACCAGCGGATTCGAATTGATGGATCGAATCAAGGAAGTGTCCGATGTGCCGATCATCTTCCTGTCCGCGAACGACCAAGAGGAGAACGTCGCGAAAGCTCTTGGCATGGGGGCTGACGACTACATTGTCAAGCCCTTCTCTTCAACCGAATTGTTGGCTAGAGTCGCATCATCTCTGAGGAAACGAAGAGGTGCTGATGCTGCCATGCCTCGTAGGCCCTTCCACTTAGCGGACTTAACTATCAACTATGAAGACCGTAGCGTGATCGTTTCCGGGCGACCGGTGCAGTTGTCACCAACCGAATATAAGTTGCTCTACGAGCTTTCCATCAGCGCGGGTCGTGTATTGACTCACGACCAGATCTTGCAGAGGGCTTGGGGTCCGGAGTACTCAGGGGAGACCGATTTGCTTCGGGCTACGGTGAAGAACCTGCGTCGCAGGCTGGGAGATGATGCCAACGCCCCGAGCTACATCTTTACCGAGCCCCGCGTCGGCTACCGCATGGCAAAGCCTTAGCTTGCCGCAACCTCGTGGGTGCAGGTATTCAGCGTTCACTGCTGGTGTCACCTAATCTATCCCTACTGTCAAATACAAACCTCCCATCGGAAAGTTCGCAAATCGGTACGCCTTGGCCCCCCGACGACGACGTGGGAGCACAGCCTACGGAGCCGCAGGTCATCCGTATCGTTTGCTCAGATGGGCTTGAGTAAAACGGCGCTTACCACATCGGAACGTCGCGAGGCCCTAGGCGGGTCATATTGAACAGCTCAATAGGCTCAACTGGCTTCCAGCCACATCTCGAAAGTAGTGCCATCTACTGTCCAGTCCAGCGCCGGTGTGACACTCCTGCCGTCCCTCTATCCGATGCATCACACTACAGGAACCGCAAGCCCACGGTGCGTCGACAGGCTACCGAGCCGCATCTCGAAGATGGCGGTATCTACCGTATGCGCTGGTGGGCTGGACTTGACGAAATCAAGAACCGATGCCGATTCGCGGGTCACCCCGTCGCTCGGCATGGGCACCGTGTACGTCAGCGTCGCCTCGTCTCCCACCACCTCGATGCCCTCCACGAAGTTGCGGATGAGCGCCTTGCGCTCCGGTATCGTCCCGTCTTTCAGGAAGTCCCGGAAGTCCGCCACGTACCGCGCTATCTCCTCGGTGTTCGGAAACTCCACCCGGCGCTGCTCTAGCTGGGTCTCGGCGTCCTCCCGCGCAGCCTCCAGCTGCTCCTCTCGGTGCCTCAGGGACATGATGCGGGGCGACAGGACCTCAAGGGTCAACTCGCTCGTCTCGATGGCCTCGTAGAGCTTCTCAAGCCGCTTCCTCACGTCCCCTAGCTCTGCCTCGACGACCTCCAGCCTGCCGGAAAGCTCCCCGGCCATGGCATCGATCTCCTCCGCCACCAACTGCACCAACTCGGTGATGGTCTCCTCGTTGAGGATGCGCTCACGTATTTTCTCCACCACGAACGTCTCCAGCTTCGGGGCGTTCAGGTAGCGGGCGCTGCACGTCCCCGCTCCCTCCCTGAACAGGGTGCCGCAGATGTAGTAGGCGAACTGGCCACTCTTGGCTCCCTGGGCCGAGTAGGGCCTGCCGCACATCCCGCACTTGAGCAGCCCGCTCAGGAGGTATGGGCTCCCCACTCTACCGGGTCTCTGCACCTTCGGGGCGCGCTCGCTCATCGCCTGCTGAACCTCGTCGAACAGCTCCCTCGACACCAGGGCGGGCCACGCTCCCTCTACCCTCACAGGGTCGGCGTTCTCTCCCTTCGACGTGCGGCCCCACACGGCGGTTCCCGTGTACGCCTCATTCCTCAGCACGTAGTGGAGTCCGCCCTTGTACCAGCGCTTGCCCCGGTTGGTGACGCCCCTCTCGTTCAGCTCCTTGCACAGCTCCTTCAGACCGTAGCCGCTCAGGGACTTCTCAAATATCTCCCTCACTACAGGAGCTGTGGCCGGGTCAACCTTTAGGCTGGGGCGCTCCTTCGCCCCGTCCTGCACCTTGATCTTCCGGTAGCCGAAGGGAGCCTTGGAGCCGAGGAAGAAGCCTCTCGATGCGGCTTCTCTCATCCCCCTGACGACCTCCTGCGCCAAGTTTTCGCTGTAGTATTCGTCCACGGACTCGATGATGCCCTCAAGCAGCCTGCCGGTGGCGTTGTCCTCGGCCTGCTCGGTGATTGAAACCACGCGGATGCCCTTGCGCCTAAGCTGGGCCTTGAAGGCCACGGCGTGCTCCCGCTTGCGGGTGAACCTCGAAAACTTCCAGACCAAAATCACGTCAAAAGGAGCCTTGGGCTTGCTGCCCTCTTCGATCATCTCCCTGAACTGGGGCCGGTCGGCGACCCGGCCGCTCTCGGCCTCGTCCACGTACTCGCGGGCCACGGAGTAGCCGTTGGCCTTTGCGTACTCCTTGAGCGCCCGCAGCTGGGCGGACACGGACAAGTCCACGTCCTGCCGGTCGCTGGACACCCTG
Organism: Dehalococcoidia bacterium; assembly: GCA_965232435.1. Classification (GTDB taxonomy): domain Bacteria; phylum Chloroflexota; class Dehalococcoidia; order Lucifugimonadales; family VXLM01; genus VXLM01. Next base: position 2,769,755 of record CBDDPU010000004.1, on the reverse strand, counting down.
GCGTAAAGCGCCGCCGGCGTTAGGGGCTGTAGGTGCTTCTTCTTCATGTCGTCCTCCTCTGCAATCGTCTGTTCCCTTAGTGGGTCGTCCAGTATGCGATGCCCCTAAGCGGCGTCGTTCGCTCCAGGACCTGCTGCGGCCTGAAGTCTGAGACCCAGGGCTTGCACCACCTTCAGCACGGTGGCGAACTCCGGGTTGCCGTTGGCAGACAGTGACTTGTACAGGCTCTCCCTGCCAAGCCCCGTCTCCTGCGCCACCAGAGCCATTCTCCGGGCGCGGGCGATGTCTCCCAGTGTCGCCATGATGAGGCTCAGGTCTCCTTCTTCCAGGGCAACGTTCAGGTACGCCGCCATGTCCTCATCGGTCTCCAGATGCTCCGCCGGGTCCCACGGCCTCGTCTGCGTCTTCGCCATAGTTGCCTCCTAGAGTCCTCTGGCCAGTTCCAGTGCTCGTCGTATGTCCCGCTCCTGGCTGTCCTTGTCGCCTCCGGCCAGAAGGATGACCAGGGCTTCTCCCCTCTGCGCGAAATACACCCGGTAGCCGGGTCCGTAGTCGATGCGAATCTCGGATACTCCCTCTCTCACCGGCCTGACGTCTCCGGGGTTGCCCAGGGACATCCGCCTGATGCGGTTGTCGATCCTGACCCTGGCCTGCCTATCCCGAAGCCGCCTGAACCAGCGGACGTAGACTTCGGTCTGGCGAATCTCGACCATCACCCTATTGTAGGCTACAGGATACCTAGAACGCAAATGGTAAGGCCGATTTCGGCGACGGAAACGGGTCTGGCTACCGCCGAATCGGAGCCTCCTCCCCAGTGCGGGCTCTGCACGGCAATTGCAGGTTGACGACGAAGTGGACGGAGGGGCGATTTCGTAGCTGGGATGGGGCGCAACCGGAGTTGGATGTGCTGGTGCTTGACGTGGGTTCGTGGGAAACGACACCCGGCCGCCCCTACCTCAGCACGAACCACCACAGGAGGTTGCTGCCGACCAGCAGCACCAGCAGCACAAACGCCCACACGCGGGCTATGGTGAGCACTTCCTTCGTGTCTTTGTGGGCGGAGACCTCCCTCCCGTGCGTTATCTCAAGCTCCACGTAGGGCCGTCTGGCGGTGTCTGCGGACTCCTTCGCCTCGTCCCTCTCACGCTCCAACCTCGACGCCCGTTCCTCGGACTCTGACAGCTTCTGCTCCAGCTCCCGCACGGTCCGCTCAAGCTCGTCCTCCCTGGCGATGGCCCGATGCAGCAGCTCCTCGTCGCTCAGGTATTCCGGCCCGTGCATCCGCACGTAGACCCGGCGCCCCTCCCTGCGGACCTCGACCTCTCCTCGCCGGATCATCCGGTCAAGGGTCGAGAGGGATACCTCCAGCTCCTCGGCGGCCTCCGCTTTCGTCACCCAGCGGACCTGCTTTTCCATCGGTCTCCCCTCCTTATAGGCTGATACGTCAGGGTTGCAAAAGTACCATTAAGTCGTCACCGTAGCGGCGTTTTATTTTAGCACGGCTTCCCATTTCGCGCTCTGACCAGTCAGGAGACACGTCACCCTCGTTTCGTAGCTAAAACAGGGGCAGATCACCGGTCTGCGGCCCCCTACAGCCCCCGCCGACGGTACAAGATGTACCGCTTTGCGGCCCCCAGGCAGTAGGGAGGGCAGATAGCAATGTATCAGCGCTATCTATATGTCACGGGTCATCCCTCTACAGGACGGGGACGCATCCGGTGGTAGAGGCTGTCCCACTGGTAGGCGCTCAGCCCTGACAGCGCCAGTCGGTGGGAGGACGGCTCCCACAAGGGACGCCAGGACTCCCCCAGTATCCCCCTGCGTATCAGCACGGACATGCAGGACACCAGCACGGGCACGGTCATCAGGGTCATGCGGGCGGCGGTGCTGGCGTAGGTTGCCTCAACCTCCTCGGTGTCCACCACGAACAGCGTGACGGGGAACGGCGGCTGGTCCTCCCCCGGCTCGTTGGAGTGGTAGTACATCGTGTAGGGTCTCAGCCGGGCCATGACTCCCTGCGGGTGGCGGGCGCGAAGCTCGTGCTCGAAGTAGAACGGTATCCGAAGGCCCTCGGCGGTCATCTGCCCGATGGCGTCCGGTGCGATGGCGGAATCGCCCCAGTTGTAGGCCCGGTCGGACCTGGCGGTGGGAACTGACCACTCAAGCTCGCTGTCGGGGTCGGAACGGGTCTCGGCCTGGAGCTTCGACAGGAACCAGGTGATGCCGTCGGCGTGCTTCGTCTGCCGCGCCCAGGTCTTGATGCGGTGTCCCACGTGACGGAGACGCCCCTCTTTGTCGGTGGTGAGCTCCGTGCTCCAGACGCCCCGCGTCGTAGGCAACTCCGCGCGGTCCCGGTGGGTCACGTAGCGTATGCCCTCGTCAGACAGGGTGTAGCGAACCTCGCCCCGTTTGCCCCGGCGCTCGATGAGGCCCCAGGTCTTCGTCAGGCTGCGCATCATCTGGCTCACCCTCCCCTCGGTAACCCCGAGCCAGGTCGCCAGGTGCTCACGGGGGATCATCGGGTGGTCGGTGATGAGGTCCAGCATCCGCTTCTCTGACGGGCTGAGGCCGAGGGCCGACGCTGCCTTAGCCATCCGTTCGGGATGGGGCAGGGAGGCCCTCTTGCGCTCCGGCGACCCGGTGAGGGGTCTTCGTCTCCTGCCGGGGCTGGCCTGGGAGATGACGCCCTCTAGTGTACGATCGCGTCCCCCGATCAAGAACGATGTGCTATGCCAGATGTAGCGGTTCCGATGTTCGAGAACCTCCCTGGACTCCACGGTGACGAAGCAATCGTGAAGATAGACCTGCTCGCAGAACGTCGCGGTCAGCCTCCGCTCCCACACGCTCGGCAGAAGGACCAGAACTATGTCCGGGCGGCGGCTGTGGTCGTACTCCGCTATGGCTCTCAACCGGTCGTAGAGAGACCGACGCCGCAGCGCGAGGCCCTGGCGCACGATGCCGAAGTCCCGGCCGTCGTGCAGGGTGATGACGGCGTCGAAGCGTCCCCTGCGGTGGAACTCCACGCGGGAACACAGGCCGTCCGTGCCGGGGGACATGGTGGCGGCGAGTCGATATACGCTGGCCACCGCGTCCATCCTGCGGATGAGCAGCGTCAGCCACTCCCTCGACATGGGGTAGGCCCGCACGTAGTCCGAGGGAGTATCGAAGCCAAGAAGGTCAGCAGTCTCCCTGACGCCAATGGCAGTCAGGTGGTATCGCTGGCTGGACGGCAGGTGAGCCGTGCCGTGGCTCGCCCTCCCCACGATGCCCTCCGCCAGCAGTTCGGCCAGGTTGCGGTGGACCGTGGCGTGCGGCTCGCCAAGCATGAGCGCCAACTCCGTCGAATCGACGAAGGGCGTCCGGCTGAGGACGTCGAGCAGCTGTCGTTCGGAGGTAGCCATGGTACGAGCGTAACCATTGAGTGCCCGGGTGGGCAACTGTCGTGTGGCAGTACCAGTGTGGGACAGAATAACGAATCTATTGATAGCTGTATCGGCACACGGTATAATTGACTCATGATCCGTTCGTTTCGCCATCGAGGGTTGAGGCGGCTCTATGAGCGAGACGACCCCAGCAGGATGCCTGCCGACCAATTGGACCGAATCGCTGTCGCCCTGGCAGACCTGGATGTCGCCGGCAAGCCGAGCGATCTCGATCTGCCGGGATACAGACTGCATCCACTCGGGGGTGACCGTAAAGGGTTGTGGAGCATTTCGATCACTGGCAACTGGCGGATAACCTTTAGGTTTGAAGCTGGAGACGTGTACGACGTTGATCTCGTCGATTACCACTGACAAGGAGAATGACCATGCCTATGAAGAACCCGCCCCATCCAGGTCGCAGCGTCAGAGAGAACTGCCTGGACCCTCTCGGCTTGAGCGTTACCGAGGCGGCGGAGGTACTGGGAGTTGCCCGTCATACCCTTTCGCGGGTATTGAACGGTCACGCGGGGATTTCGCCCGACATGGCCATCCGCCTAGAGAAGGCTGGATGGTCCAGCGCAGACTTCTGGTTGAGCCGTCAGACGGCATACGACCTGGCTGAAGCGCGCAAGGCTGAGGACAGAATAAAAGTCGAGCGCTACCAGCCCCTGCCCACTGCGTAGGAATTACCCGCGATGTTAGACCCAATAGGTCGAACTCAACGAGGATACTACTTCTTAAATGACAACTGCCACCGACAGCGACCGCAGCCACGAGAGTATCATCAACGATACGCTGGCCCGATTCTTTCGGGACCGGTGCGGTCTGTCGGCAGTGGCTGAAACGCTGCACGATGGCAGGCGCCCAGACATCATCGTCCGTCTGCCTGCTGGACCTGTGATTCTAGAAACCGAGCTTGAACCTGCCTTGACGGTGGAAGCAGACGCCCTCTCCCGCCTTGGTATGGAGATAGACGGTCAGAGGGTGCAGAGCGTCTTCGCTGTCACGGTTCCTGGGAGGCTACGATCGGCGAGCCAGTCACACCTGTACCAGCGCATGGCAGGCGCGACGTTGGCGTGGCAGGAATGGCGCGTCGACGGCACATCCGGGCCTAAGCTGAGTGGGACTGCAATAGAGTTTGGGACCGCGGTCCAACGGACAAGCCCACCTTCTGGCGACCTTGACGAAGCGGTTGACGCCCTCGACGAAGGGGCGAGGAGAGCAGGCTCGCGCCTCTATTCTTCCCCGGGGACCCTCGGCCGAGTCTCGAGAATCTTTGGCACAGACCCAAGCGACGAAGCCGCCAACATAGCCGCCCTCGTCATCATCAACGCGATGGTCTTCCAGGAGAGGTTGGCCAGCAGCGAAGTGGCCTTCCAGCCGGTAAGCGCGGCGATGCGAGACGGACGCTTCTCACGCCTGGCGCTGTTGCAGGTATGGGAGCACATTCTCGGCATCGACTACTACCCCATATTCAGCATGGCCAGGGACGTAGTACAGGAGCTCTCCGAGGTTGAAGCGACGGATGTGCTTGGCGAATGCGCCACAACCGCCGCCACACGACTTGGCATGGGCGCCGTTGGACGCCACGACTTGGCAGGGAGAATATTCAACCGGCTGATATCGGAGAGGAAGCTGCTGGCCGCATTCTACACGAGCATCCCCGCATCCACGCTCCTTGCAGGACTTGCGTTGTCCCAGGACAGGTGGTCGCACGTTGATTGGAATAGTCGCGAAGAATTGTCCAGGCTGTGCGTGGTTGACCCTGCTTGTGGAACGGGGACGCTGCTCATGGCTGCCTATCGGCAGATTGTTCAGAACCACTCGGCTACAGCTATCGGCGATTCTGATGACCAGTTGCTCCATCAGGCTCTGGTCGAAAAGGTCATTACCGGGGCGGATGTAGTGCAGGTTGCCATCCACCTGACCGCGGCAACTCTTGCGGCGATGTCTCCTTCGGTGAAGTTCGAACAGATGCAGCTGCATACGCTTAGATTGGGCAGGGACACATCGAAGAAGATATGGCTCGGCTCGCTGGACTGGCTGGAAGCGCCCGAGACTCAGTCCTTCTTCTCAACAACCGAAGAGCAGATAGGGGCGGCAAGCGGCGAGGGAGGTATAGTTCATCGTCCGAATGCTGACCTGGTAATCAGCAATCCCCCCTTCACCCGGCGGGGCAGTGATGGAGGGAAGGAAGAGGCCATTGCTCGTGTATTCTCCCTACCGGAAGGGGATACCGAGTCACAGCAGGCCATAGCCAAGCGTACTTCTGCTCTGCTGAAAGGTACGGCAGCCAACCAGATAGCCGGACACGGTTCGTCATTTTCGGTGCTGGCGGACCGACTGGTGAAGCCCGGCGGTCGCATTGCCCTGGTGCTGCCGATTACGGCCTTGTCTGGCGAGTCTTGGCGTGAGGTCCGCCAGATGCTGGCATCGAGATACGAGATTGAGTTCGTCGTCTCGTCCCACGACGCGGATCTCCTCTCTATGTCCTACGACACGGCCATAGCCGAGGCGCTATTGGTCGGGCGAAGGTTGTCTGACGGAGAAGGTCTGACGGGGCGTGGAAGATTCGTCAACCTCTGGCGGGCGCCCTACTCGGAAACATACGCCTTGGCACTGGTTCGGGCTTTGAATGCGGCGGCTTCAATTCCTCTCCACCGCTCCGATGGGCCACCAGTGGGCGGAAGCCCTCTTATGGTAGGCGGCGAACAGTGGGGCGAAATTGTGGATGGTCCGATTGGAGAAGCACCCTGGTCGGCAGCCCGATGGCGTCAGGCATTGACTAGCCAATTTGCCGCAGCCCTTGAGAGGGGCGAACTCTGGAATGAAGACGGTAGCCAAGTTGCTGGGTATGTTCCGGTCGCAGCTATGGGACATGTGTGTAGCGTCGGCCCCCAAGACCGAAGAATCCGAGGCTCCCTTGGGATGTTCGACGCTTACCACGGCTGGAATAGAGATGCTCAGTTCCCTGCGATTTGGAGTCTGGACTCATCTGTCCATCAGAGTATGTCCACAGAACCAAATGCCTGGCTCTCTCCGAAACCGGGCCGTGATCATCAGTCGGTCTGGTCTCAGTCTGGAACGCTTCAAATCACGCGGGATGTCCGGTATAACGCACAGCCGATCATGGCGGTACGGACGGGCATTCGGACACTAGGGGTGAGAGCGTGGCATACGTTATCTGCACAGGGGGACGCCCCTCTGGTCAGTGCTCGGCGAGAGACTGCATTGGCCCTCTGGTGTAACTCCACCCTTGGGTTACTGCTCCACGCCAACCATTCAAACAGCGCCCAAGAAGGTAGGGGACAAGGAAACAAGGGGATGTTGGAGACGATGACGACGCTGGACATCGGGAAACTTGAAGCTTGGCAGCTAGACGAGGCCCAGGCAATCTGGCGGCATCTCAGCAATCGGAAATTCAAGCCCTTCTACCAGTGCGCCACTGACCCCGCTCGCGTTGAACTTGACGAGCGCATAGTTAAAGACCTGCTTGGCCTCGACGAAGACTCGGTAGCATCTGTGGCCCGACTGCGAACCCTCTTAGCTGTAGACCCGTCCGTACACGGCTCCAAGCATCCGGAATTGCCTGAGTAGATGCCCAACACGTAGGAACTCCCATCTCGATTTCATTAGGTAGGAAGAGTGGCACCAAGAAGCGAAACTGACCTGCTTGTATTCATCAGCAGCCGACAAAGTCCCGAAATGGAACAAGCGCGGCGCGATGCTGAAAGTGCCGTTGATTGCTTTCCGAATTGCCGTGTTTGGGCGTTTGAGAGTATGCCGGCAAGTTCCGAACCGCCCCATGAATACTACCTGCGCGCTGTGTCCAATGCTGACTTCGTCATTTGGTTGGTCGGTCAGGAAACCCCTCCGGCTGTAGTCGATGAGATTCAGACCTGTATATCCGTAAAAGGCAGGCTGTTGGCCTTTATGTTGCCCACAGAAGCCCGGGATGAACAGACCCGACAACTTGCTCAGACGATTAAGGAATCAGCGTATGCCACTTGGCGCAACGTTGACGACCCAGCTGATCTAAAGAATGAAATTCGATCGGCACTCTCCGACGGAATCAATCGCCTCGTCCGTAACCCAGAACCACCTGGAAGGAAGCATAGACTGAAGGGCCTGTACCGGGAAAGTCTGGCCCGATGTAAACATTCATTGAGGATTCTGGGAGTAGCCGACGAGGTTGCGCACGAAATAGCGCTGGACCCAACAGTCGGATATGAACTGATTTTGCCTACAGCTGGCCACCAGTTGGTAATTGGTGACCAGGGAGCTGGCAAGACCCTTGCGGTGGAGCGCCTCTTTCAGAACGCTATTAGCGATGCATTGGGCGATTCTTCTAAGCCATTCCCGATTTTTGTAAGAGCATGGGACTTGAGTGGATCTCTTAGGGACTACGTCGAGGGCGTGACTCGAGGCTATTCCTTCCCTACCGTTCCGGGAGCATTAGTCGTGATTGATGGTCTTGATGAGGTCGGAACGGCTAACGCCAACAGACTTCTTGGTGACATTGTTCCATATGTGGAAGCCAATCCAAATGTCACCGCGGTAGTGACCACGAGACCGTTGCCAGGTCTAGCATTTAGTGGCCAGAGAATTGACGTACCTGTTCTGGACGAACAAGAAATTCTTCAATTGATATCCAAGATCGCAGGTCGCTCAGTAGAATTGCGTGAACTGAGGAGTTGGGTCCCGTCCCTTCAAGATGCTGCCAAGTATCCGCTGTTCGCCATAATAATTGGTGCCGAGTTGCGGAAAGACTCCTACATCGCCGGGATGAATGCCAGTCAGTTGGTCGACCGAATGTTGCAAAGCGTGTTGCATAGGGCAGGCGACAACCAAGACGAGATGGACGGACTCCTTCAGGATCTGGCGGTCAAGGCCGTGAGTAGCGGCGGAGGTATTGCTAGTTCTGACGTACACCCCAGACGGACTGTCCGCAGTCGCCTGATTGACTCTCGGCTAGTCAGCGAGGAGTTCGACAAATTCGACTTCGCCCTTCCGATTTTTAGGGAGTGGTTTGCGGCGCGAGCTCTCGTAGAGGAGAAAGTGTCGCTTGTCGACATCCAGCCGATTGTAGACCGATGGATTTTCTCGATTGCCATAGCGATCAATTCTGAGGACAAAGACTTGGGCCGACATCTGATAGCTGAGTTGGCCAGATCAGATCCTGGTCTGGCTAGTCAGGTATTGGAGGAAGTCGGAAGTGGTTGGTTTGCAATGGATACCAGAGGAGAGTTACCCACGGAAACAGACATAGGAATCGGCCACGAAATCCGTCGGGCTATGGGGGATTGGGCCAGTGGTCTAGGAGAATTGATGCCGGTCATCGGGCCGGTCGCGCCAGATGGCAATATTTCCACCTTGGGTATAGAGAGCAACTCAGGCATGGTCTATACCGCGTGGTACGGTGGAATGGAACTACTGGAGCCAGTGGTTGGGCTTCCAGAACATACCGAACCATTCTCAGGCCAATATGACCCGGACTGGTCTCGGTGGAGTGGTAGAACCATACCCCCGACAAGAGAATGGCCTTGGGCCATAACGAAGGACATGCTTGTCCATTCTTTGTCAGAGCACATTGAGTCTAGGCGATTCGCGCTTCAGTCGACCGACGCTATTCGAGAACTCACATTCGACTTTGCCCGCTCAGTAACAGCCCGGGGATTCGCAACGCCAGAACGAATCGAGGTCGATGAAGTCTTTCGTTATATTGATGGAGAAGCGGCGAAATGGGTGTCGCTGCGTGTCGGAGACTCACTATACCTAGCAGAGGACATACAACTGATTAGGCGACACCTGGTACAACTTCAAGCAGACGGCGAAGAATTCATCTCAGAGCCTTGGCCCGGTCCCAACAAAGCTAGGCCAATAGGTAGGTCAAGCTGGGGTTGGCACGAGACGTTTACAGAACAGCAACTGCTTGAGCGCACGAGGGTGATCTACGCAGCTGCTCTACGCATCTACACTAGCATCGTTGACAATTGGTTTCCCGTCTTTGGCAACAGGCTGCGGTTGAAGTGCGTTCTACCGGTAAGACTCGAAGGCAGACTGTTCATCCCGAATTCCCCCTCAATCGGAAGGGAGTGGCCTTTTCTGACTTCGTGGCACAGTCCACTTAGTGAACAGGAAGAATCTCAAGTTGCATTTGAATTAGCAGGCCGCGATCCAGGCAGCAAAGAAAGCACTAGATTGGCAATCGAATCCGCACGCCAGGAATCCTTCAGGGATGTGGGTGAATTCTGGTACTCTACGGGTTTACTGCATATTAGTGGCTCCAGACCAGCTACTGAATTGGCCCATAGATGGCTGATTGACGAACTGCGTGATATAGGTTGGACTGACCTACATTGGGCACATTAGCGTATAGAGTATCTCTTGCCTGCCACGATTCTCCGTGGGGTGGAGGGATGGTGTGCGGCTCCGGCCAGGGACTTCAGGTCGCCATGGCACTTGGACTAGGTAGCGAACGGTGCCGCGCCGGTGCGGTGGGCGTGATTGTATGACGTCCGACGCAGCTCGCAGAAGTTACTATGGGTGCCTAGGTTACAGGTCCAAGACGAAGGTCAAGGCGAAGGTTCTTGATTTTATCAAGTCTGGTGGAGAATCGAGAATACCTACGTTGGAGTTCGCTTTGGCTTGCCTTCAGGTCTCTACCGCGAACTGAGCGTAACAACCCGGACTATGCAGACGGAGGGCCCTATTGACGACCGACAAGACACCGGAAGCCGAATCAAAATCTGAGGGAGCCGCCAACCCTTCCAAGCTATGCTTCGGAGCCGACTCCCTCTCCGGAGAAGCCATTCAGGAACAGACGTTCACGGAACGACTGGAAGGTAATCACGTTGTGAAATCGGCCTCGGCTGTTGTCGTTCCACCCTCGGAGGTTCGGTGGGACTACCACACTGAAGCTTCATTGGAGGGACCCAAGGGGTTGCGCCAAAGGGGCGCATGCGTCAGGGCCGCATGGCGAGACGACGGATCAATGGAGTTCCTGATAGAGGGGGCGATTTGGGAGCTAGGTCGGACATCCGTCAAGAACATTGAAATCTTCGGTATGTCCAATGAAGAGATAGCATACTGGTTCCCTCAACTCACCGGGCTCGTTCGCGGAGTAGAAGTGCCGGGTCTGACATTGGATACGGAACTACGACCATTCATGTATGCCGTCCCGCTAGAGGGGCTTACGGCCAAGGGCGACAGAAAGTTCTTCTTCATCAGGGACTTCGGCATTACCTCCGGTGATGCCGACGACGTCTTCAATCCGCTCCTAGCCGACTCCAGTATCGGCAAGGTTGAGTCAGTTTGGCAGCCAGAGGTTCCAAAGGCCTGGGGCGTTGTGTTCGCGCGGGATCTTATAGAGGCTGAAGGCCTTGCTCTAGGCAGAGCTCAGTTTACAGCTGACCTGATTAGCTTCAGCCTTCGTACCGGCATGAGTCGCTTCGACACCCGGTATGAATCTGAGCTCCTCGAATGGGACGTTGACCTGGGCAGGTCCAGGGTGACCCTGCAACCTTGGGTGCTCCTCTTGGATCAAAAGAATACAAAAGGATGGATCAGGACACTTCCTCTCATTGACCAAGACACTAAAGTCGACCTCGACGATGTATACGACAGGATTTCATTCTTCGCGGAACACTTCCTTGAGGCATCTGAAGCAGGGGACTTCGTAGATCAGACTGAGCAACGCTCGTTGACTGACCGGGAACGAAAGCTCTCTGCTGGCATACAGCGCTCTTTGAGGTGGCTTGGGATTGCTTCAAGGGAAGAAGGGGTCTCTGATCAGTTCATTGCCACCTGGATTTCCTTGGAGTCGGTATTGAATGCCATAGACTACCCCGGTGTCTTCGACGGGCCTCGGGAGTCGGTGAGGGACAGGCTTAGAGAAGCTATCGCCGCGCTTCAGCTCCCTACACAGGCTACCCAGCCGTTGATGATTTCCAAAGAGATGATCTCGGGAAGATTGTTGCAGAACCAGTGGCCGCCTAGGACGAAGCTCGAACTGTTTGCGAAGGCTTGGGGAGTTCATCTTAAACCAGGCGACTCAGAACTCGTACGCGACCTAAGTCGTTTGCGCAATGAAGTATTCCATGACGGAAGGAATGACCCTTCGGTTTCAAGCCAACAACTGAGACAGCTACAGTACCTAGTTGAGCGTCTTGTGTCTGCAGCTTCGGTCTATGGGTATGAAGACATCGAGGACCAGAATCACTATCAACTGCAATTTGGAGAGATTGGACCAGAGGGCGGAGGAGCGCCTCTGTCCCTAGACGGGCGAGATGTCCCTTACGGCCTCAGGATATCTAAGGACCAGGAAGGGAGGTTCATCCAGGAGTTCGTCATAGAGGGCAAAATCTATAATGAGCTGAATTCAGAAGTGTCGTTCACCAAGAAACAATGATTGCGTTGCCCAAGGGCGCCCGCAGACTTGTCTCGACACTTCTGAGTGAAGCGAGGAGGCGAGTTGGTGAGCCACCACTCACCTTCCCTGCATTACTCCAGATTGGCCTCTTGCCCGGCGAGGATGACTGCTGTCCCGTCTCAGTCAGGCCTATGGGCAAGGAACGACACCCGTGTGAAGCCAGCCGATCACTACTGGCCTCCTAGAATCCCCATATGAACACATCGTCGGAATGCATGAACATGGTTCCCGATGAGCGGGAGGTTCATCACATATTCTGGGAGTGCCTATCGATGGCCGAAGGGACACTTGGCGCACGCAGCCCCGGCTGGCAGTACAAAGTCCAATTGCGAGACACTCCGCCTTATCCTGAAACCGTGATAGTCGGTCCTGATTTGGTCTGTGTGTGGCTCACCAAGGACCGGAGTAGGGTCGGCTACCTATATGAGGCAGGACACGAGACAGTGCATTGCCTGAATCCTGGGCCGCCAGATGCAACATATCTCGAAGAGGCTGTCGCTGCAGCGTTCAGTCGATGGCTTGTATCCAACCGTTTCGGTCAGATAGGGCTGGAAAAGACCAAGCTAACCGAGGACTATGGCAAGGCCTTGCAGATGGCATCCGCTATCGACGTGGACGTGGTGAGGCTCGGTAGACGGCTACGCGGCCACATCGGATCTCTGAGGGATGTTTCCTCTGCAACGATCCGGGAGCTGTACCCACGGTGTCCAGATTCGACCGTTCAGCAGATTCTTGCGGCCTTCCCTAGGCAGGGTGATCGTGGAAGCACTGGCGATATCGGGGCGACTGGGCAGTCGTGCTCCCCTACTAGGGGGCCAGCCGTGCCTCAGGACATGCAGGGGTCATAGGCGTAACGGAAACCACTCCCGCGTTAGCATCCACAGCAGATCCAAGATATCCGGCCTACCGTCTCCCGCGGCCACCCAGCCACAGCTCGAAGATGGTGCTTGTGTTGGTGCACCGTGGTGGGCCGAGACCCGAGTCGTCGGAGTCGGCAACCGACTATAGGTCCAAGACGAGCTTCAAGGTAAAGGTTCTAGATTTTGTCAAGTCTGGTGGGCTACCATTTACGGAAGATACCACTGAGCCGTTCAGCGGTATCTCCTGGACTTTTTTTCCTGGAATCAAGCTGTCGTCGGGCATGGGGACGCTGTAGCGGACCACGGCGTTGTCGGGCAGGAGTTCGATCTCCTTCACGAAGGTCTCGATGAAGGCACGGCGCTCCGTCAACTCGCTCTTTTGCAGGAACCTGCTCATGTCTTGGGCGTAGGCCGTGATGGTGTTCACGTCGTCCAGGACCGCCCTGCGCTGGGCCAGGACTGCCCTCGCCCCATCAGCGGCGGACTCAAGGCGCTCCTTCCGCTCCTTGTGGTCCTGGATGCGGTCGGCGAAGTGGGCCATGTCGAACTCGGCCGTCGTCTCCACGAGGTCGTAGAGCCGGTCGAGCCTGCTCCGCACGTCGGCAAGCTCCGACTCGATGGTCTCCAGCCGCTTGCGCTCGTCACCGGCCACATCGTCCATCTGCTCGTCCACGACGTCGACCAGGCTCCGGATGTTGCCCTCGGTCAGGATGTTGGAGCGGATGAGGCCGACGACCAGTTCCTCGAACTGTCGGGCGTCCACCCTGGGCGAGTCGCAGGAGCCGGGGGCGCGCTTCACGAAGGAATGGCAGACGTAGTAGGGGAAGGTGCCCCTGCTGGAATAGCGGCCTGAGAGCGCCCTCTTACACCTGTAGCACTTGACCAAGCCGCTCAGGAGGAAGGTGCTTCCAACCCTGCGGGGGTGGGTATTCTTGGGTGCGCGGGAGCGCATTATCCTGTTCACCCGGTCGAACTGGGCCTTGGTGACGGTGGCGGGGAACGCCTTCTCCACCCGCACGGGGTCGGCTCCGTCCTTCGCGTTGTTGCCCCAGACGAGAGTGCCCAGGTAGGCCTCGTTGTTGAGGATATTGTGGATGCTCATCTTGTTCCAGAGCTTCCCTCTGGGGCTGGCGATGCCCTCGTCGTTGAGGATACGGGTGATCTTCAGCATCCCCTTGCGGGACTCGGCCAGGTCGAAGATGCGCTTGACTATGGCGTTGGTTTCGGGGTCCGGCTCCAGGGCGGGCCTTTCCTTGGGGCCGTCCTGCACCTTCACCTTCCTGTAGCCGTAGGGGGCCATGGGAGCGACCCAGAAGCCTCGGGAGGCGGCTTCCCTCATACCGCGCAAGACCTCGGCCGCCAAATTCTCCGAGTAGTATTCGTCGATGGTCTCGATGATGCCCTCCATCAACCTGCCCGTGGGGTTGTCCTCGGCCTGCTCGGTGATGGAGACGACGCGGAGGCCCCTGCGCCGGAGCTGGGACTTGAGGACGACGGCGTGCTCCCGCTTGCGAGTGAACCTCGAAAATTTCCAGACCAGAATCTCCTTGAAAGGAACGTCGGCTCTCTTGGCCTCGTCGATCATCTTCTGGAAGTCCGGGCGGTTCATCACTCGCCCGCTCTCCGCCTCGTCCACGAACTCGCGGACGATCACGTAGTCGTTCTTGTCGGCGTAGTCCCTGAGCGCCCGTAGTTGGGCGGACACGGACAGGTCCACGTCCTGTCTGTCGCTGGAGACCCTGGCGTAGAGGGCCGCCGGTGTGCGGTCGGTCTTGCTGTTCATGTATACGCTCTCCTTCTTCATTCGGTCTGATTTCTGCGGGCCTCGGCCCGTTGGCGGCGTACCCGCCGCAGCCACTCTCGTTCGTCCATGTATAGACGAAGGGCCTCTCGGACAACCTCGCTCATGGTACGGCCCTCCTCCTGGACTACACCTTGCACCTCTGCCGCCATCTCGGGCGGCATCGAGAAGGCGATGACCTTCGACTTCCTTGGGGTGGTCATTCTCTCTTTTTGCCTTTCACTGTATTACAACGTCATACTAGTATCATGGGCGGTCCGACTCCCGGTGTCAAGGGTCGCAGCCCCTATAGCGCTCGCTCGGAATGGGGTAAAATGAGGTGGTAGAGGACTGGGAAACAGAGACTTTCCTATAGGGACTTTCAAGTGGCCGTTGCGCATTGCCAGCATGGACGGCCAACGGGTGCGGGAGATTGAGACTACGGTGGACACCGGGGCCGCCTACACGACGCTACCCTCCAGCCTCCTGCATGAGTTGGGAATCGAGCCGATGGACAAGGGCTTGTTCCTGCTGGCGGACGGTCGCCGTGTGGAGATGGACATCGGGAGAGGTTTGGCAACAGTCGATGGCTCCAGCGAGGTCACTCTCGTCGTTTTCGGAGAGGACGACGCCCCGGCGCTGCTGGAGGCGTACACCCTGGAAGGGTTGAGGCTGGCAGTAGTCCCCATCGCACAGCGGCTGGTTCCCACTTATCTCTTCATGAACTAGGAGGCTGCGCTCCTCATTCTGCGCACGCCAGCGCTGCGTGACCCATCAGAACGTCTGCCGCTTCCCCTCGCATCCCATCAGCCCTCCTTCTCGTCGCTGTCCTCGGCAACTTCGGGCCGTGACGATACTTCCGCATTCTCCTCCATGTAGGAGCGGATGGCGACCCGGGCCAGGATGCGCAGCCCCTTCAGGACCGCCCTGCGATGTTGCGGGGTGTAGGAAGGCATGGATTGCGCCAGAGACTCTTCGATCTCCCGGCCCTGGGGCCTCTTGCTTCTGTTGTTCCGGTTCCTTCCGGGGTCATCTTTCATGGTGCACAGTCGCAGCGGCGGTAGGTGGGCCGCTGGGCCTCTCGTCGCAGGTTCATGCCTTCAACCAGTGTGGGCAGTGGGAGAGACGAGCGGTATCCCCTGAAAGGGACTACGTCGGTGTAGTGGCTTTGAGGGGACTACATCGATGAAATCCCCTCCGAGGGATTACCCGGCTGGGGGCCGCCGTGATGTCATGGGGCTGTACAGGGAATCGAGTCCGTGTACAGGCTGTGCAAGTTGTACATCTGGGACGGTTTTCAAAGCTGAAACGGGTGGGCAATCGCCCGCTATAGGACGTGAAGAGCGAACACTTTGTGTCTGGGGCCGGTTGCGGCGGATCTGTACATGAATGAACAGGTTTTGCCAGGAGGTGGACCGATTGAATCGCATGAGAGAGTCGTAAATGACGGCCTCGTACGGGGCGTCCGGGCTGAGAGCAGCACACCTCGGCGATAGCTGATTCGGGTTGGAGGGCATCTCGGTCCGCATCAGGCTTCCGCCTCCGGGTGGTCGCCGGCCTGCCGGTCGTCCGGGGACGGGTCCTTCTCGGACGCAGCCGGTCCTTCAGTGGCTGAGGGCCTGAGCAGGAAGGTGAAGAGACGGCGCAGCCGTTCCTCTGCGTCGGAGCGGGTCTGGGGAGATGACCCTGACTACCCCGAACTCGGAGAAGTCCTCTTCGGGCGTCCTCTGCCCGTTCTGTCTGCTCTTGTCGTTCATGTTCCTCTAACTGATCGGCCGAGTCGCCTTGCGCGCGTGAATCTGTAATCGAGTCTGGAGATTCCGTGGGCGAAATGTCATGGTCGGTGAGGGGGCACGTTCGTGTGCCCCCTCACCGGGCCTTCATGTCGTGAGGCCGAATGTGATGTCATACCCGTGTACAGGGATATTCGACGGTGCCCAGTTGGGCGCTCAGGGGCAGTTTTGAACGTGAATTGGCCGAAAAAGTGGGAGGTGAGAGCAATGGTTGCGAGCACTTTGAGGTAAGGGCCGGTTCACCGGTCCGGGGATGTGGGCGCCCAAGAGGGAAGCGGTTTGGCTGCTAAAGCAGAGCGAGCAATTGTGTTGCGAGGACCGATGGAAGTGGACACCCCTATCGGACGGACCCTCTACAGGACACGGAAGTGAAGGAGGTTGACTTATGGACGAGACGGGAGCGAATGGGACACAGAGGGGCCATGGATCACGGAGTGAGATGGCCGAGGAGGAGGCGTTGGTGGTGAGTGACGAGGTTGGCGATGGAGCCGACGCAGACGTGGAGTTGCGGCGTCGGGCGCAGCTGAGGGCCATGCTGACGGAACTGGTTGAGCGGGAGGGACCTACCAAGACGGCGGAAGTCCTGGGTGTCAGCTACAAGACCGTGGCCCGCGCTCAAAAGTCGGGCAAGGTCACGGACCGGATGGGAGAGGCGCTGGAGCGGCTGCTGGAGCCTGCGGACGACCCAGAGGCCGCACGCCAGGATGAACGCATCAGGGCGCTGGAGGAGAGCGTGCAGCGTCTGGAGGGTGGCGTAGAGGCGCTGGCGAAGGAGCTGCGGGAGGGCCTCGCAGAGATTCGGGCTACGGCGTCCGGCAACGCTGATGCGCAGGCGGAACACGACGGTCAGACCAAGGCAAAGATTGTGAAAGGGGCGCGCCGGTCGGAGACCGGGGCCACCCCGCAGGCGGTGCGGTTGCGCCCAACGAATCCCGACACGTTGCAGCCGTTTGACGCGGAGATCGTGACCGTGGAGCCGGCCGACGACGACGTGGAGGTTTACGGCGACGCCTGGCCCTTGGTCGAGGAGTGGCGACGGCTGCGGGTCGGGCATCCCAACCGGGGGAGAACGCTGTCATGGCTGGAGAACGAGGAGCGTCTGCTGGTGCTGGAGTTGGCGATGCTGGAGGAGCACGGGCTGACCATGCCGCCGGAGAAGCAGCCACTCAGGGGCTTTGGTCGTAGCGGCCAGACGAACTGGCGCCGGACCGCTCTGTCCGACACCAAGGTTGCCTTGAGAAAGAGGAGACTGCTGCGTTGGGTGCGGCGCATCCTCACCGTGGGGTTGTGGCGGAAGTAGGCCCCGGAGAGTCGTCTCCGGGGCTGGATTCGTGCGGCTGCTAAAGCGCAGCACAACGGACGCTAAATCGGAGCGAGTGATTTGCGTTGGGCCGGCCCGAAACCCCCGCTGAAGCCTTCCATTCGCTCGTGTGTTCGGGCGATAATTGACCCAGTTTCTGGCTTTTCCAGCGTTTCGTGCCAAGAAACCTGGAGGGTCTCCGTCCCCCGAATCCGGGACCGGCTGCATAGGATCGAGCCTTGCTCTCCGAGCAGCCGTCCAGGGGTTGGATCGATGGGATTGAGCCTCGCTCTCTCGAAGGACGCCATGGAGGGACAAGCGCCTTCCCGCTGCGTGAGCCGGTCGAAGGTCGAGCACCGCTCTCCCGACGCCGCGTCGAAAGTCGGGACATACCCGCAACGGTTGTAGCGCCTATCGCGCTTGAGCCTCTCGAACGCCCCGGTTTCGAGTACGGGGGAGGTTCTAGTTACTTAGTTTCGTAAAACAGCGTTACTGTTTTGGCACCCTGCGCGTGGTGTTAGACTGGAAAAGGCGTGACGTGAATCATCGACAGTAAGCACTAGACCGGTGGACTGATCACGACTGCGCGGCTTCCCCCAGGATCATTTTGTCACCGGCGTCCCGCATTCAACCCAGTATCAAGTCCTGTCATTGACTCCGATTAGGGAACGCTGGTAACTCTTCCGGTCTCTCTCTGCGATTGCCACGCCATCTCCCTGCCCTTTTGCGGTTTCCGTCGAATCACCTCCGCAACTAGCCGGATTAAACCGAAGTGGGGCTTGAAAGGCGTACCTGATGTAACGCCTCACAGGGCCTCCTCCAAGAGGAGCCTTTTTCAACGTCATTACCGTGTACAGAGAATCGGACTTTTTGGAGGGACGATGCAGATGACCGTGAGCGCGGTGGTACAGGCGTGCAAGCACCCTCCCTACAGGACAATCGCTGGCGCATTGACTTTAGTCCCCGTTCCAGACCCATGTTCCACGCACAGCTACGAAATGTTCCAACTAGCACACGTGGTTTTCCGGGGCCACGTTCCACAGACACATACGAAATGTTCCAAGTGGAACATGACGATTTCGGGAGCGCAGGCGGTCGAACAGACAGCACTCATGTGGTGAGTCCATCCTTCGTCCTTGGGTTCGACGGACTGTGCGAGCTCCCTGGGCGGCGGAGTTTTGTGGTTGCGGGCTGAGGATCGCCTGCCGTTGTCCCGCTCGATCCCCGACTACAATCCCGACTCACGGACGATGTCCACGACCTATGCCGGCGGCTGGGTAAGAAAACGACCCCAAGTGGGACTTGAAAGGCGTTCATTCCGGAGCGCCTTTTAAGGCATTACAAGGAGGGGGTCTTCTGTGTTGTCATTGCCGTGTACAGAGAAACGGACTTTTTTGGAGGGACTGGTGAGGGTCACGGGAGCCGTGGTACAGGCGCGAAAGTGCCCTCCCTACAGGAAGAATGTGACCGTTCCGACTTGACTCCCCGTTTCATGCCCATGTTCCACGCTTAGATACGGGATGTTCCAAATGGTACATGGCTTTTTCCAGGGTCATGTTCCACAGCTAGCTACGAGATGTACCAAGTGGAACGAGGAGAGGGAAGACAGGGACGATAAAAAGTGCAGGGAAATTGCTCACAGGACGCAGAACTCGCAGCGTGGAGAACGTCCACCACCTGTGGCTGACGGCCTTGCTTAGGGACCTGGTGCGTGAAATGGGCACCATGCAGGCGACCGAGACGCTGGGCGTGGACCGCAAGACGGTATGGCGTGGAATGTCCGCAGGCAGGCTCTCTCCCCGTCTGGCCGACGCAATGGAACTTCTGCTGCTGGAGGAGGGGGTTGCAGACTCGGCGCGGCAGCTAGATCGCATAGAGGCGTTGGAGGGGCGTGTCGAGGAAGTTGCGGGAGACGTGAATGCGCTGCGTGAGGACGTGCGGGAAGCAATTGAACCAGTTCGTGGAGAGATCGACACGCTCGAGGACCGGGGTACTCACGGAGCGTCGAAACCCGAGGGACGGTTGGTCGGGTTGGACGTACTGAGGCGGAGGGCACTGGACACCGCTGCACACGTGGGACAAGTGGGGACTAGACGGCGAGCCGCCATGATCGAGAACAGGCGTGAGTATCCGAGTCTGGTCACCCCCGCGAGCCTGCGGACGACGACCAGGGGGTCTACGGGGATGCTTGGCCGCTGGTGGACGAGTGGGGGTCGTTGGAGTTGCGGCGCGAGGTCGGCGCCGAGCTCGATCAAGCCAGGACGAGGGAGCGGATCATGGCCTTGGAGATTGCAATGATCGACGAGCAAGGCCTGACGCTGCCGCCCGAAGACTCACCGATGCAACCGTGGGAGCGCGAGACCCACCTCGGCTGGCGGAGGAGGGCTCTCGACGACCTGCGGCGAGAGCGAGCGTGGCTGGAGATACTGGGTAGGGTGCGCCGCGTCCTCACTCTCGGCCTGTGGCGGGAGTGAGTTTGTAGAAGGTCTATCCCCGCGTGTACGGGGGAACCCACTTGGATCGTTGAACAGTATGATCAGTGCCTCCTCTATCCCCGCGTGTGCGGGGGAACCCATCCTGGCCCTGGAGGACCCGCCGCTGTCCAGTTGGAGTCTCACGCCCAACATAGCTAGCGGGTTCAGCGGTGGTCACGGGGGGCTCGTCACCAGGGCGGAGGTCCCTATCGACGAGATCGTCCTGAGTGACATCGCGAACGCGACCAGCGCGCACGCGCATGAGAACGAGGTCATATTCAAAGGCGTGGATAACCTAGAGACGGTGGTCACGAAGAAATACTAATGATGACGTGGAAGGACAATCCAAACGGTACGAGGACCTTTTTCACTCCCCGTGAAGCGCTTGATGCTGCCTCATTCCTGGACGACGAGGACTCGCCGGAGCTCACCGAGGAACAGTTCGAGCGTCTGACCGATGAGATGCGGGAGCTGCGCGAAGAAGAGGGACGTCCGACGCCTGATCCCAGTCGGGGTGTAGGTAGCGCCTAACAAAACGCCCAGCGAGTCCAGCCGGCGGCGGCCGAGAGGTGCCGGCATAGGTACCTCTCTTGTCAAGTCGTTCCCATGCAGTGGACTAATTCTCGCGGTCCTCTCGGCAATTAGTCCACCTCCCACCCTTACTAGTTCTATTGCAAACTAGTGTTCCGAACCTGAAAGGACGCAGGCGCGCGTGACGGACTGGGGCGTTTAGGTAGACGACAGTACAGCCCAGCGACTACGATAGTCGTAACACTACAGAAGCGACGCAGCCCCCGCCTACGGAGCAGGGATCCGCGACAACGAAGTACCCACACCTCGTTGTCGAAGGTTAACCCGTTAGCCTGTCCTCTTCAAGGGTGATGGAATGGCGGGAATCCCTGCGTCGTGGGGAGAACACCATGACGCTGGAAGAGGCCCGGAAACGTATGCGAAGGCTACGCGAAATGAAACCTGCCGAGTTGCAACGCCATCTGGCTCCGGAAATACGAGAAGACAGTAGGGTAGTTCGCGCAAGGTATAAGTTCCGCAGGTTCTGACGGTTGGAGGCGCAAGGCCTACCCTACGGTGTGGTTTGGGGCTGGGCCTTCCAGTGGCATCGAACCCGCTCAACCTCGGCCTTGTGGAACTCCTTGCCGCCGTCGCCCCATTTCAGAAGCCGTGGGGTTCGGCCTAGTTCGAGCGCCAGTTCGAAGAACCCGTCGCCGAGTCTCAGCGTTGTGTCTTTGTAGACGACGAGGGCCGTTAGCATCGGCCCGTCTTCCTGCTCTAGGCGTCCTACTGCGTTCAGAAACAGGCTGAAAGGCCTACCTCGGTGATATGGGGCATTGAGGGCTTCACGACACCTCAGAGTCTTGCTGAGTTCAGAGTAGAAGATGAACCCGTCACTGCGGGCGCACTCGATTAGTATCTCTCTCGCTCTTACCGGCGCACGTTCGTCCCAACTCATGGTTGTGGGTCTCCTTTTGGTTCCTGTCGAAGAATTAGGGTTACGGTTCGACTCACGGGTTCCGCATACGCTAAAACGGGAAGGTGGCGAAGCCGGATACGGACTCCTCGACGGAGGCGTTTGTAGAGGGGAACGGCAGTTGCTGTGAGGGAGTGCCTAGTGCGTTTTACCGCTCCAAGCCTTATCCTACCACGCCGCGCTGCTACCGCCTGTTTGGATTATGTCAGACTTGCGAACACTGGCGTCGTTTTTCTAAAGGGGGCACCACTGTATGATAGACAAAGCCCTCGGGGGAGTGCCGTCCCACGAGAGACTCTAAAGAGAGACCACAGAGTTCTTATAGCTTTGGCGCTCTCTCCCGGTAATGGGGGGTTAAGCTTAACTGCTAGAAACCTGTAAGGACAACCGTCAGGAAAGGGCCTCTCGGTCTCCGAAAGGAGGCCGCCGTGCCTTTCGGAGCTACCAGTGAGGAGTTGCAACAGGAGTTGCTGAGGGTAGCTAAGCACACCCGCGCAACGTGGGCCGACAACCATCGAAGATGGCGAAGAAGGATACGAACTCGGCGAAGGCGCTAGAGTAGGTTGCTAATGATCTGTAGGCCGAACCCCACGACCAGGAACCCCAGGGCAACATAGGATAGGTTCTTGTAACGCCGCCATTTGATAGCGGATCTCTCGTCCGCACCTGTCCGGAGAGTAGTCTCGCCTGTCTTGCGGGCATCGGCGTCCGGTAGTCCAAAAACAAACAGCAGCACGACCCCGACGATATCAAGACCGAGGCCGAGCGAGTTCACGAATTCCGGGCAACTAATCACATTCATGTGATCCTCCTCTGTAGGATTCGATTACATTACGCCTGCGGTCATCACAACTCTCTTCTCATGGGGTGATAACCGAGGACACGAGAGGGTAGGCATGGGCGTCATCTTGTCCGTTGAGACGGAACGGTTAGAACCCACGCTTCAATTTGAACGCGTGGGCACGTGAGAGACTAGCGGTCGGGGTACTTGGCAGTAAAGACACACCCGCGCTGGGAAGGTCTGTTCCTTGGCACCGAGTGGTGTTATACCAATTCGTTCTGACTACGCCATAAACCTACCGTGACAGACCTTAGGCGCAACCCACCACCGTCATTCCCTCGAAAGCGGGAATCCATCGACCCCGGTAAATGAGAATACGGCCTAATCATCCAGAATTGGTATTACTATAGCTAGGCGAAGAACGTTGCACGCTTGGAACGCGACACAGACTGCAAGTCTGTGAGTGCTACCCAGCACTGTGGTTCGATTCCGCCGCTCTCCGCCTAGTGTGGACTCTATACGATTTTGTGCGTTCTAGTCAACTTTTGCGTTACTTATACGTTTCAATGACGCTGGTGTAGCTTTTGGGCACACACTGCTGCGTCATTGACATACTGGGGTCGGCGGACTACACTCCCGCAAAATGGGAAGTGGCCACCCGAACGCAGCATGGAAGACCCCAACGTCTTCACTCTAGCTATTAGGACGGCGTTCGGTCAAGGTGGGGAAACTACCCAATAGGAAAGATAGAGATTGACCTCGCCACTTGTTCCTAACAGAGCAACTTTCCAGATCAAGCATGACGGGCCTGCTATTGTGGACGGAACTATGAGCATAGATGACCTCGTCCCAGTTCTGCTGGCCGTCAACAACCTCATCGAGACGACCAACCGAGAACTGAACGGCTCGATGAGCAAAGTGCGGGTTACAGTCGATAAAACAACGCATGAATCATTCGGGATAGATGTCGGCGTCTTCCAAACCTTGGTTGAGGGGCTACCCTACATCGCCTCTGCCGTTGTGACCGCCGATGCGATAAGGGGCCTTTTATTCGGCAAGGGTGGATTGTTCGAGTTGAGACGAAGGGCACGCGGGAGAGAAATCGAGAAGATACGTGATTGCACAGACGGAGAACATGCGCTCGTTCAAGTCATAGGAGACAACAACCAGATAACGGTCAACAACTACGTGTACAAGCTATCACAAAACAAACAGGCTTCTCGTGCTGCTGACGACATGTTAAGGCCGCTCAAACAGCAAGGTATTTAGTCAATTCTATTCTTGGACGGCCCAGGAACCCGTTGCTTCTGGACTAGGGACGACCTCGTCCCTCCAGATGACTCGTGGGTAGGAAGCACAAATCGAGAGGAGAACAAGTATCGTCCTAGTATCACGCGGACTGTGACGTTATAAATCCTCGCTCCGATGTTTCACAACCGAAAGAACAAATGGCGGTTCCGTCTGGATGGCGACCTCATAGTTGCCAACATACAAGACATAGACTTTTGGGTACAGGTCGATACAGGGCAATTCGCGTTCAGACGAGGCGATAAGATGCAGTGCGACCTAGAAACAGCCTACAGACCCGGCAGACGTCCAACACACTCAGTGGTGAAGGTATACTCCTACGGGCCAAAAGACTGAGATTAGGATTCTGGCACCCATATTTTATGGTATCTCCCACATCTCGTTCTTAGCGCATATACCCGCGTACTCAATGTCTGTCTTGAATCTGATCTTGCCGTCCGGGTTGTAGGCAACGAGCGGGGCACAAGCGTGAGGGTAGTCCCAAGGGTTTTCTTGCTAGATAGAGAATATTCTTTTCGGCTCTGTTGAGTTCTAGGGTATGGTTCTATTGCAGCGGTCCGTATGGAGTTAGGCAAGGCCTTGGGTGCCATGCCCAAGAGTAATCGTGCGGCGTGTGCTGACACTCGGCCTGTGGTGGAAGTAGTAGCGTTGCCGATTGTTGGCAGGCAACGGTATGCAACGTCATGATGGTTAGGGAGGAATCCAGAGTCGGTGACGGCACTACTCGTCTGTCCCACACGCTCAGTGAGATGCTGACCGGGGTCACCCGGTCGATGGACTTCGTTGGTTGACATCAGTGAACCAATTCGTTGCGTGTTTCGCTCCAACGTGAGTAGACTGGCTATCGACTGGAGTAGGGAATTCGAACCATGCTTGCGCGATTCACTGGAAGAGAGGGGCAGCGCTTCGTGATTGACGCGCTCAGGGATCAGTCTGTCGTTGGCGAGACCGGAAATCTTGCCGAGACCATCTGCGATCATGCTGAGATCATGGGGTTCGCCTCAGGTGAAACCATCATTGAAGAGTCGGCGCCTGACAACGACATCTACTTCATCTTGTCTGGCGTAGTCTCGATCGGGGTCGGTGGCAGAGAGATCGCGGTTAGAACGGCAGGCCAGCACATCGGTGAGATGGCAGTGGTGGATCCTGGGCAGCCGCGGTCGGCATCAGCGATCGCAGACAGCGAGGTGGTCGCCGCGAGAGTTTCCGCCAGTACGTTCACTGACTTGGCCGAAGCCAACCCGCGTCTATGGCGGAACATCGCACGGGGGCTGGCCAGACGTCTCCGGCAGCGCAACCGCTTCGTATCGTCTGTGAATCCCCGACCTATCTTATTCCTGGGCTGTTCAACAGAGTCGCTGCCTGTCGGCCGGGCGGTCCAGTCGGCACTCGCCCATGATCCTATAGTCCTCAAAGTCTGGACCGATGACGTTTTTGCGGCGTCGAGATTTCCAATCGAATCTTTGGAGCGCGAGTTGCATAGGGTCGATTTCG
Organism: Dehalococcoidia bacterium; assembly: GCA_965232435.1. Taxonomy (GTDB): domain Bacteria; phylum Chloroflexota; class Dehalococcoidia; order Lucifugimonadales; family VXLM01; genus VXLM01. Next base: position 2,744,626 of record CBDDPU010000004.1, on the reverse strand, counting down.
CCGTCCTCGTCCTGTCGCCAGACGATAAGGTGATCAGCCGCGATATAACCTCTGATGCGCCGAGGGACAACATAGTATTTGAGCTGGGACTCTTCATGGGGGCTCTGGGACGCCTCCGAACGTTTTTGATCTACCCACACGGCATCGAAACCAAGATACCGACTGACCTTAAAGGCATTACAGCCCTGACATACGAGTCGGGCCCACAATGTGAGCTTACATCAACGTTAGCGCCTGCTTGTCGTCAATTGAGGAAGCAAGTGCTGGCAGCTGGGCCTCGTTGAATCTAGCATGGGAGGTGTTTGGATGGGACTCGGAGACGACCTCAAGTCAGAAGTGCTGAAAATCCTTCAGGAGGAGTGGTCAAAACGAGAAGGGCAAGTTGTACCAGAATCGGATGACCTGAAACTTAGCAACGACGCAGTAATCTTAGATGGCACAGTCCTGTATGCAGACCTCGACGACTCTACCAAGTTGGTGGACGCGAAAGATCCGTCGTTCGCCGCGGAGGTCTATAAGTGCTTCCTGGTGTGTGCTGCTAGGATCATCCGCTCTGAGGGCGGTGTAATCACATCATATGACGGTGACCGCATCATGGCGGTTTTCATAGGTGGCTCTAAGAACACTATTGCCGCACGGACTGCTCTCAAGATTAACTACGCCGTGCTGGAGATCGTCAATCCTGCGATACAGGAAGAGTATCCCAATGCCAACTATTCGGTTAAGCACGTAGTCGGCATCGACACGAGCAGTCTGTTTGTGGCACGAACGGGCATCAGGGGAGCTAACGATCTCGTTTGGGTCGGTCGCGCCGCAAACTATGCGGCCAAGCTATCTGCACGATCCGGGCCGGCCACACAGATCACAGCCGAAGTATACGATCAGCTCAACGATAGCTCGAAGTACGGAACGGACCAACGGAATATGTGGATTTCAACTACAGCCTCAGAGATTGGGTATAAGACCATATACACGTCTTCCTGGCATTGGGGAGTGTAGTTAAGCCGAGCGCCTCGGCTGGGGAATTCAAACCTCTCTGATATAATTCGGCCAATATTCTCATTTAGGTCCCTCTATACCCATCATAAACCGCGAAGACGCGGTTGAGGTCGAGAGCCGTGTCAAGCAAATCTTCGCCGCTTCCTCGTCGGAGCGGGCTGGCGAGATTCGTGGACTGTTCGTCGAGGTGCTGGACTTCAACCCAGCGACGGGCCAAGTTAGCCTGTCCCCATCCCCGGCCAACGTGGTCCTACCCGTCTCCGCAGAGCGCGTCGCTGAGCTTGACGGCGTTCACGTCTTGTATGTCGCGCTTGACATTCTTGACACCGACCGGGTGCGTAAGGCGGAGGCCGCTGCCGCGGCCAGGCTGATCGCAGACCAGCTCGGTGATGATCTGCTGCTCGTCATCACCAACACCTCGGTCAGCCAGATTCATCTGGTCTACCCTAGCTTCGAAAGCGCGCGACCAACCCTGTGCCGCATGGTAATCGAGCGCGACCTTCCGCGCCACACTGCCATCCAGCAGGTCTCGAACATCTATTGGAACCGTCAGGACACCGGCAGCATCGGAACGGCCCTCAGACAGGCATTTGACGTCGAGGCGGTCACCAAAGAGTTCTTCGAGGAGTACAAGCGCGTATTCGATCTCGCGATGGACCGGGTCGAGTGTTTTGGAAGCAGCGAGGAGGAACAGGAAGACAAGAAACTATTCGTTCAGACCCTCTTCAACCGCCTCATATTCATCTACTTCCTATCGCGCAAGGGATGGCTCACCTTCGGGGGCGACAACGACTACCTCAACGCCCTCTGGCACGACTACAGGGCTGAAGATGAGGAGGACAAGAACTTCCACGTCGACAGGCTGTTACTCGTCTTCTTCGCCGGGCTGAACAACCCACAGTCCAGAGACCTCAGCCGTAACAATCCCGTCTTGTACGCCAAGATCGGTGCGCCCCCGTTTCTCAATGGCGGACTATTCGAGAAGACCGACTTGGACAAGCGATCAGGCGTTGTCGTGCCGGACAGCGTCATCGAGCCCATCCTTAGGGAACTCTTCGACAGGTTTAACTTCACTGTGATGGAGTCGACGCCCTTCGACATCGAGGTCGCTGTAGATCCAGAGATGCTGGGCAAGGTGTTCGAAGAGCTGGTCACCGGCCGACACGACACTGGCTCATACTACACGCCTCGGCCTGTCGTTTCGTTCATGTGCCGCGAGGCCCTCAAGGGCTACCTTGAGGGCTGTGACACCGGCCTTGAAAAGGAGGATATTGCCAAGTTTGTGGACGAGCGGGAGACATCCGGCGTTTCATTGCCGTCGGCTCCCAAAGTTGCCGAGGCCCTTGAGGACATCACAGTGGTGGACCCGGCGTGCGGCTCCGGCGCGTATCTATTGGGGATGATGCAGGAGCTGGTCGAACTGAGAACGGCCCTGTTCAACATCGGCGTCGACGCGAGAAGCCTGTACGACCTGAAGCTCCACATCATCCAGCGCAACCTCTACGGCGTGGACATCGACGAGTTTGCGGTGAACATCGCCATGCTCCGCATGTGGCTCTCGCTGGTGATCGAGTACGAGGGCGACACACCAGAACCCCTTCCCAACCTCGACTTCAAGGTCGTCAAGGGTGACAGCCTGCTCGGGCCGGACCCAAGCCCGGACAACTACGGCAATCTCTTCCGTTACAGGGCGCACAGCGTTGCGACCCAACTCGCGGACCTCAAGGCCAGGCACATGGAGGCTACGACTGACAAGGACGCGCTCAAAGAAGAGATAGCACGTGTTCAGGGTGAGCTCAGAGAGGCCCTCGCCGACACACCCGCACCGGCCGAGGCGGTGGACTGGCGAGTGGAGTTTGTGGAGGTGTTCGATCGCGGAGGTTTTGACATTGCTATTGCTAATCCGCCGTATGTCCGATACCAAAACATTGGACCGATCCGTCATGAGCTAAGGACAGTCTACAGCGCGGCGTTGGCAGGAAATTCGGACTTGTAGTGCTATTTCTACGCTCGAGGGTTACAAGTCCTTCGATCTGGTGGAGTGCATGTCTTCGTTTGTTCCAATAGCTGGCTTGATGTTGCATATGGAACTTCCCTTCAAAAGTTCTTGTCTGACAATTCGCATGTTCGCGCCATCTATGAAAGTGCAATAGAACGTCAATTCTCTACCGCGTTGATCAATACGCTCATAAGTGTTATTTGGAAGTCGTCAGTTACAGATAGCCAAGAAACACTCTTTGTTTCGTTACGTGAGCAGTTCGACCGGGATATAGTAAATCCAGAGTCGCAACATCAACTCAAACTGTCGAAGTTGCAACTCAAAGGCCTATCTCCGAATGATTCCAACAAATTTGAAGGTTTCAAGTGGGGAGCAAAATTGCTGCGTGCCCCGTCGATTTACCACACCGTGATTGCTAAAGGAGGCAGGCGATTAGTGAGTATAAGGGACATTGCAACAGTGAGGCTTGGTGTAACTACCGGCGCAAACGGCTTCTTTTATCTTGACCAGAACAAAATTCGCGCATTTGGCATCGAAAGCAAATTCCTCCGACCAATACTGAGGACTCCCAGAGAATCGCGAAGTATAGCAGTCAGCGCTGACCAGTTATTGTTCAGGGCGTTCGTCTGCAGTGAGGGAATGGAGGGTTCTTTTGCAAGGTAGGTGATGGGGTGGTATAGTGCCTACCAGCCTTGAAGGGGGCGTGGGCACATGGGAGAGACAAACGGGCGCGGATGGTTAGTAGTAGGCAGGGCTGATGTTATCCAGTCGCTCACAACAGCAGCAGTTGGAGTTTTGGGAGGGGGGTATCAGCTTGGCAGTCATAGTAAATGCGACGCTTTGGGTGATTATACCTTTATCGTTTGCGATGGTCATTCTGGCCGCCATATTACAGACCATCACTGTGAAGCGGAGACTCACGGCACACTTCGACCAGCGGTTTGAGGAAGTCACCGAACAGCATGAGGGAGCGGTCAGACAGATGGAGCGGATACAAGACTCCTTCGGCGCTCTATGGGACTACGCCAATGAGAAGGGTTTGATGGAACACGCCGAGAACGACAAGGTAGTGCGCGAGCAACTTGACGAGCTTCGGCTATCCATCTACGGGAGACCCATAACTCTCAACCTGAGCGCGGACGACAGAATACCTAGACCTGTTCGGCCATACTTTGGTAGGCGTAGGGGAAAGCCGCGCAAATGACACAATCCCTTAACCGAACCTTATTCATCTCCGACAACCTGCCAGTCCTGCGCGGCATCGACTCGGAGAGCATCGACTTGATAGCTACCGACCCGCCGTTCAACAAGGGAGTCAAGGCATTCGAGGGCATCACGGCGGCGGGCGCGAATGTCAGCTACTCGGACGTGTGGACGTGGAGCGATGTACAAGTAGAGTGGACTAATCGGATACTTGGCGACCATCCCGCGCTCTACAACGTGATACAGGCGGCGAACTCGGCGGCGGGTGACGATATGGGCGCGTTCCTCTGTTGGCTTGGCGTTCGCGTCCTAGAGATGCACCGCGTGTTGAAGCCTACGGGTAGCCTGTATCTGCATTGCGACCCTACCGCGAGTCACTATCTAAAGGCACTGATGGACGCAATCTTTGGACGGCGGAATTTCCGAAATGAGATTATATGGGCATATCGGGGGGGTACCAAAGTCCGACTTTGCACGAAAGCATGATGTGATTCTCCGATATGGCAAAACGCTGGGCATCACGTTCAATGCCGACGCGGTTCGTATCCCATACTCGGACGATTCATCGGAGCGACTCAAGTACAAGGCTAGAGCATTTAGGGGAGAACGAACCTACGATACCTACGAACCAAACCCCCAGGGCAAGCACCCCGAAGATTGGTGGGCGATGCAACCTATCATGCCGTCGTCCAAAGAACGGTTGGGATATCCGACACAGAAACCGCTAGCCCTCTACGAGCGCATCATCAAGGCCAGTAGCAATTTGGGCGACCTGATTTTAGACCCGTTCGCGGGATGCGCTACAACGTGCGTGGCGGCTGAACGGCTCGGTAGGCAATGGGTTGGCATCGACCCGAACGAACCTGCCCGCGACATCATCCATGACCGCTTGCAGCGTGAAGTATCCGAGAGCATGGCATGGGGTGAGATAGTGCGGACACCGACCGAGCCCGCCTATCCGCACGGACGGGGGAGATGCTGTCGTGCCGGAACTACGCCTTGTCAGCCGCAAGCGCAATGCCCGACGGCTACCCGTGCGGGAGATACGGGAACGGTTGATTATCTCGGAAGGGATGCGCTGTCAAGGATGCGGTTGGGAACCGCCGTACTCGGACTATCTCCAAGTAGATCACAAGAAACCGCGCTCCCTCGGCGGCGCGGACGACATGGACAACCTAACGCTACTCTGTGACCCCTGCAATCGTCTCAAGAGCAACAAGCTGACACTCACCGAGTTGCGGCAAGCGCGGGTAGATGAAGGCCGCGTTGATCCTGAATGGTGGAAAGAAGAACGCTGGCGATGACGACCTTCAAGCGTACAGAGGAATACACTGTGTCCTGCCCGAACAACGACGGCGGGCGCATCGTGAGGAACGGAACGCAAGGCGGACACCAACGCTATCTCTGCAAGACGTGCGGTAAGAACTTCCGAAAGCCCGACGATTTTCAGCGTAGCCGCCACTATCCCATTCAACAGATAGGCGTAAGCCCTACAGGGATACTTCGACGGGCAGAGCGACCGTGAAGCCGCTCGGAACGTCGGTAGAGCGTTCCGCACGGACCCGCCCGATGAATCCAACGTCTTTCGCTGGGTACAGGGCTATGCTCGCGGCGCAGCGGAAGAGGTGCGAAAGCGCAAGGTTCCGACTGGCAGGGAGTGGGTAGCCGATGAGCTACAGGTGAATGTCGGCGGCAACCCTCATTGGTTGTGGAACGTACAGGATAGGCGTAGCCGATTTTTGTTAGCGACGCACTTGACTCCAAAGCGCGATGCGCGAGCTGCTGAAATCGTGATGCGGAAGGCGCAATCCCAAGCCGCGAACGCGCCGAAGGTGATCCGAGCGGACAAACTCACCAGCTACACGCCCGCAATCAAGAAGCTGTTTCCCAACACGCAACACCTACACAGTGAGGGACTGACGGCGGAAATCAACAACAACTTGAGCGAGAGGATGCAGGGCATAATCCGTGAGCGAGATAAGGTCTTACGCGCCATGAAATCGCGGGAAACGGGGCAGAACTACTTGGACGGTTGGCAGGTTGATTTCAACTACCTTCGTCCTCACATGGGAGTCGGAGAGAAGACACCCGCGCAAGCGGCGGGCATGGTCGTTCCGTTCAAGGACTGGCGCGACGTGGCGGAGAAGGTCGAGCCGATAAGGACTCCGAATCGTCCCGACTGGCAGACGCAAGACGAACGCATCCTAGCAGACAAGGAATTTCGGAAGGTGGACATTGGGACAGCAAGGGAAGCGACGGCAACGAGGAAGCGGAGCAATGCGGGGTTCAGGGTTCGCAGAGGCGCTTAAATGCTTATCACCTATCTTGCAAAAGAACCGAATGGAGAGTCTGAGAGGGACTGGAGCAGAGGAATATATCCATTGGGGTGAGATGCAAGACTATCACTTAAGACCGTCTTGTGCTGCACGTAGACCGTGGTATGACCTGGGCCAAAGACATCAGGGCCGATTGGCGATGCATGAACTCATTGACACAACCGCACACACTTACCTGGCTATTGATCGCGATCTACTACTTGACAAGAATTTTGATGTTGTGCGTACAGACAAATCTCAATCCTCGACTCTGTGTGCATTGATGAACTCTACGTTCTTCCAACTTGTGGTTCATTCGTTCGGGCGAGAGAATTTTGGCGGAGGTCTGTTGAGAGTCGTTACTCACGAACTAGCCAATCTACCCGTTGTGGCTCCACGATATCTTGAAGGAGTCGATGACTCCACATTCTCTGAATCTGATTGGGACGTGCCAAAACCATCACCTGCGCGCCGCTCGGTGGACGCAGTTGTGTTCGACGTTCTTGAACTCACTATGGGAGAGCGGGACGCAGTGTATGAAGGTGTGACGGAGTTGATCGAGAACCGTAGGAGGAGAGCTCGGAGTGTTTGAAGGTAGGGTGAACATATAGGTTCGTCGGAACAAATGTTGTAACTGCCTCTGCTACAATGTATTGTGGTCTGAACTATTACACTCTCTCCATGTGTATGGTGTGAAGGAGTAAGGAGGTTCTCAATATAGCTAGAAGGCATTCTGACGAGGAAGCGTTTTGGTTGTTCGGTTTGGCATTGGTGGTGCTCTTGGGACTCTTGGCAGTCGTGAACGGAGTTCTGCCATGGGCTATCGCGGGTGGTGTGGTTGTTGCCGGAATAGTCCTTTGGTATACCCGTGAGTGGGGAACTGCCGGTATTGCAGGTGGATTAGCTGCCGCAGTTATACTGCTACTTGGCGGTATGTCGGTGCTGAGCCCTGGTTGGTATCAAAACCTGCTTTAGGTAAAGAATGACAATGACCACTGAACACCCACCAGAATATTCTCAACTCGATAGGTTTGTCAGCTATCCGAGGGAAGATATTGATGTTGAATACAAGGATTGGCTGAATTGGAAAACGAAAAAAGACAAGGTAATCATTGCAAAGGCTGTCATTGCGTTGGCTAATCACGGTGGTGGGTACTTGATACTTGGATTCAAAGAACGGGAACAGGATCGGAGTCTTGAATCAAATCCACGTCCGCAAGATATTCCCGAAATCACACAAGATTCCGTAAATGAAATTATTCGAGGATACGCTGACCCTGAGTTCCAATGTCAGGTGCATTACGTTGCACATCAAACCACAGGTACGTCACACCCCATCATCAAAATCCCGCCTAGCGACGTACCCGTCATGAGCAGGCGGATTCAAAAGGATGCGGGTCTCTCTCAGCACGGAGTCTATGTACGAAAGCCTGGTCCCCGGAGCGAAGAACCATAAACGGCAGAAGAATGGCGTAGATTGCTTGATCGTTGTGTACGTGCTCGACGTGAAGATATGCTGGATGCGATGCGATCAATTGTGTAGGGGCAAACCGAGACTCTGGGGCCATCAACTGACCCTCTTGATGCCCTTGGCGAGTTTTGTGCCGCTGCTCATGACCGTTGGACGGAACTGGTATCGGGCCTACCCGCTAATTCTCCGTCTCGACTGCCGCATGGTTACTACGAGATGAGTTTTGCCCTAGTTGGTGCGACTCCAGCTACTGACTTGGCGGAGCTTCAAAATTGGCTTGACGCTGCACGGAAAGTAAAGCTGTCGGGCTGGACCCCTTTCTTGCGTATGAACGTTGAGGGATGGGAACCTTATCCTTATGAAGATTTCGTCGAGGCTTGGATAGGCCGCCCAGTTGAACGTAGTATGTGGAACGATCCGTTCCATGCAGATTTCTGGCGCGCTTCCCTTGACGGCGAGCTTTATACAATTAGAGGGTACGCCTATGATGGTCAAGAGGCATTGGAAAGAGGCCACCTTCCTGGCAAATTGTTTGACGTCGGGATGCCAATTGATAAGATCGCTGATGGTATATTATTTGCCAGCCGATTCGCAGAGGAATTCACGGGAGTAGAGCAGATTACTATCCGATGCAAGTTTACCGGCCTGTCAGGACGCTCACTTGTACCTGCCAATGCCTACGCGCGGAGAATGTGGGAGCAGTACACCTGTCAAACACCTGAATTAGTGTTGACCAAACAGGTCACGCTACAGCAGATACGAGATAACCTTCCGAAAGTTGTTCATGGCATCTTGTCGCCACTTTTCGAAAAGTTTGGCTTCTACTCACTTGAGCTCAACCAAATTCAGAGTTCTCTTCGACAGATGCGACGATATTCGTAAATGGCGGCCTCAGCATGGAGTTTGATTTCGACCTGCCCGCCTGACCCGCGCAGTGAAGGAGTATAATTGGAGCTAAGTCAAGACTCCCGTGAAAGGACCTGACATGATTACCAACGTGAAGGCCAAATACTCCAATGGAGCGCTCGTGCCGATGGAGCCTCTTGACCTAGAAGAGGGCGAGGAGGTGACGGTGTCGGTGGAGGGGCCCCCCACGGGAATGTCAGAAGAGACTCCAGTGCCAAAGATAGGGTTGGCGGGGATTGTAGACCGGGTCCTAGAGATGCAGAAGGAAATTCCGCCTGAGGCGTGGGACGACCTACCCACTGACCTAGCCAAGAATAAGAAACACTACCTCTACGGCCATCCTAAGGAAGAAGAGTGATGGGTGAGGTCTTTGCTGATGCGGGCTACTGGATAGCACTATGGAACCCCAGAGATACTCTGCACCCAAGAGCACTCAGCGTTGCCGATGGCCTCGGAACAGCTACCGTCTTGACAACCCAAATGGTCTTGACTGAGGCGCTTGATGCCATGGCTGGCATGGGGGAATTCCGGCGACGATTAGCAATCCGGATGATTTACGACTTGGATGCCGACCCAAACGTAGAAGTCATCCCTCAGACGGACGCGCAATTCAAGGCTGCCGTGGAGCGCTACGCCGCCCGAAGTGACCAGAGATGGAGCCTCACGGGCTGCGCGAGCTTTTTGGTCATGGAGGAGCGGGACATAAGCGAGGCGCTTGCCTATGACCGGGACTTCGAGCAGGCTGGGTTCGTCGCCCTGCTTCGAGAGAATCGCGAATGACGTTATCCTTGTCGTACCGATAGGGTCGTTTACTGTGTCAATGACTTCGCTCAGGTAATCGTTCGTCTTGAACATCCTCCACTCCACGACCGACCCGACGCTGCTGGCTCGTCTCAAGGATATGCTCGGAAGCTCCGCGCGGGCGGACATCGCCGTCGGATACTTCTTCATCAGCGGCTTTGAGGCGGTAGCCGACGACTTGGCGCAGTTGGACAGGGTGCGCATCCTCGTCGGACGCACGGACAGGCAGGTACTGGATGAGGTCGCCCTCGGTCTCCAGCAGACGCAGGCGCTCAAGGCACGGCTCGACGCCGACTTACTGGTGTAGCGTAGACAGCGAGATGAGATCGCTCAGCAGGCAGTGACGCGCATCGCGGAGGGGGTATCCGTCCTGCCACAGGAGGACGGCACCGAGTCCGCCGTGTCGAGACTCAAGGACATGGTGGCAGTGAAGAGAATCGAGGTGCGAGCCTACCTGAAAAGCCCGCTGCACGCCAAGGCGTACCTGTGCTGGTACGACAACCACGCTGAGCCCGGCGCTGCGGTCGTAGGCTCCTCGAACCTCACGCTGGCCGGATTCACCGGCAACACCGAACTCAACGTGCGTGTCACGGGTGACGCGGAGATGTCCGAGCTACGCGGCTGGTTCGACGCCCTGTGGGAGAACTCGAAGGATATCAGTGATGCCCTCGTGACGGAGTTGGAGCGGTCGTGGGCTCTGGCAAAGACACCTCCATACCACGTCTATCTGAAAGCTCTCTACGAACTCTACTGCACGGAACTTGGCGGCGGCCTATTGCCGGTCCCGCCACGTGACGAGGAATTAGCTAACTTCCAAGTGGATGCCGTGAGCCGAGGTCTCGCCATGATCGAGGCCCACGGCGGCTGCTATATCGGCGACGTAGTTGGGCTGGGCAAAACGTTCATCGGCGCGGAGTTGCTACGTCAGCTTCGAGTCAGCTATCCGAACGACGGTCCGCCGCTGATCCTCTGCCCTGCCGGACTGAAACCCATGTGGCAGGTCTTCAACGAGCGGTTTGGACTCGGGGCAGAGGTCGTGTCTCACAGCATGATCGCGGCGCCCCCGGAGGCCGAGTTCGATGAAGAGTTGGGGCGCTACGTGGATGTTGATCCGTCCGGACAGGGCGTTGTGCTTGAGCGTACCCATCCTAACCGAGGGCCGGTGCTCGTTGGCGAGGCGCACAACTTCCGTAACGTGAACCAACGGTCGAAGGGCCTCAACGACTATCTGGAGTCGGGAGACCACAAGGTGGTTCTCCTCAGTGCCACGCCTCAGAACCTGGGGCCAATGGACATCTACCGCCAGATCAGGCTGTTCTTGCACGACACGGAACATGGACTGAGCATAGAGCCGGTCAATCTGGAGGAGTATTTCCGCAACGCTCAAAAGTGGTTGGAGTACCGTGCCGAGGACGAGAATTATAGGGCTGAGTACGATGTGTGGCAGCGCAACGGTTCCGAAAGTGCACCTCCGCTGCCGCCCAACAAGCCGAGTGTGCCCAAGGCCGAGATAGAGCAAGTGCTGTCGTCGGTCTTCATTCGACGGCGACGCAGGGACATCCGTGACCTCTACGGCGACACGGCGATGGTCGACGGCAAGCCGGTGCGCTTCCCTGACCCCGTGCTGGACAACGTGGAAAATCGGCTGGACAAGGTGTACGCAAGGGCGGGCTCCTTGGAAGAGTTGGAGAGGCTGCTACGCAAGCATAAAGCGGCGAGATACCGGGCTACGGAGTACCTTAAGCCCGAGGCTAGGGAGAGACCGGAGTACCGTGACCTGTTCCGCGCGCGGGACCGCATAGCCAGACTGATGGGTGTGCTTCTGTTCAAACGGCTGGAGTCGAGTATTGAGGCGTTCCGCTCGACGTTGCGTTCCCTGATTACCAGCAATCGCAACTTCCGGGAGGCGCTTGGATCCGGCTACGTTCCCATCGGCAGCACGGCGACGCGCCTGCTGTCGGGACAGTCCTTCGATGTAGACGACCTCCTTGAGGTGCTTAGACAGGAGGAAGAACGACGCCGACAGTTGGGGAGCAGGCGCGACAAGCTGGTGCACGACGCCGACGACTTCGAGACCGACAGGTGGATCCGGGACCTCAATACCGACTTCGACCTGCTGACGGACATCCTGAGTAGAGTCGAGAACATCGGGCCGGACGACGACGACAAGCTTCGGGCGTTGCGGCGCTTCCTGAGCCGCCCCGAATTGTGCGCGGGCAAGGTTCTGATCTTCTCCGAAGCCGAGACGACGGTCGAGTATCTGCACCGCGAGTTGAATCCCGATGGACTCGACCCGGAGATTGCGAGGCTTACCGGCAGTACGAGCCACGACGCGGAGAGGACCGTCAAGCGGTTCTCCCCGACGTGGAATCTGGGTCAACATGAGCAGTTGCCCGGACCTGAGATCAGGGTCCTGCTGGCAACGGACATAGTATCTGAAGGTCAGAACCTCCAAGACTGCGCCCGGGTGTTGAACTACGACCTGCACTGGAATCCGGTACGGCTGATCCAACGGTTCGGCCGTGTCGATCGCATCGGCACGGAGCATGAGATTATCAATCTTCACAACATGTGGCCGGACGTGGAGGTCGACGCGGAGCTTGCGCTGACTGATAGGCTCCATAGACGCATCCAGTCGTTCCACGACCTGATCGGGCTGGATAGCAAATTGCTATCCGATACGGAACGATTGAACGCCAACGCAATGTACCGCATCTACGAGGGCAAGAAGCTGCCTGAAATCGATGACGGCCTTGACGAGGTGGCTGCGAATCAACGGGCCATCACACCGCTTCAGCGGATACAGGATGATGATCCAGAACTGTGGTAAACTATTACCGATCTACCGGACGGTATACGGTCTGCGCTTCGGGTGGGCCCTGTGCAGGCTGAAGCGTCTAGCCGAAAGCTACGCACAGAACGTGCTCGCAATAGAAGGTTCGCAGGCCCCGCTCATGTCGCCGACGATCTTGGCGACTGTTCCATCGCCGTTCGATGACCCCAGGCGGGGTGAGACGTTGGTGCTATTGAGCGCAGGCGGCATCAAGAGTTGCTACGCTGTGAGCAGCGACTTGCAGCCTCGTCCTATAAGCCCTGCTCAACTCATTGCGGCGGCGGAGTGTGATCCCGATACACGGGCTGATCGTCTGCCCGCAGACACGAATGAGCGTGTAATGGCGGCTTTCGAAACGTTCAGAACAGACTTCCAGAGGCGGCTAGGCAGGGCTAGAAGGCCACGCGACACGAGGGCGCGCCGCTACGTCTCGCGTCATCTCGGTATCGCCATGCGCGAGGCGCATGAAGAAGCTGGACTGCTCAGCCGTATCGGAGTGCTGAGGCAGATATTCCTGGGGGACGTGTCACCACAAGTTGAGAGCGCCTTGGGCGAAATCAGGAATCTGAGGCTTGAAGGATCAGTGCTCTTGACTCGACTTGAAGCTCTCCGGGAACGGTATCGACTCAACCCGCCTGATGACACAGACCGTTCCCAGACTGTGGAACCGCAGGTCATTCGAATCGTCTGTTCAGACGGGATTGTGTAAGGACAAGGAGGTTCTGATGCACACAGATATCTTGAGTCCTAAAGACCTCTTCCAGAAAGAGGTCCGCTACACCATCCCGCCCTTTCAGCGTCCCTACGTATGGTCACAGGACGATCAGTGGGAACCGCTCTGGGAAGATGTCCGCAACGTGGCCGAAAACTATCTTGAGGAGCTAGAGCGCTCAGACAACGACGGAGTGGAAGCGGAGCAGAAAACAAGCCCGCACTTCCTAGGCGCTGTCGTTCTCAAACAGGTCCCCACGGCGGCCAAAGATATCGACCAGCGCGAAGTGATTGACGGCCAACAGAGGGTGACCACACTGCAACTGCTTCTGGACGCCATCCAACAGATTTGCGAGGAGTCAGACCATCCATATCTCAAGAGGGTCGCCAGGCGTCTGGCCAAGCTAGTTACCAACGACGAAGAGCTTATCGGAGACGATAGGCTCCACATCTTCAAGCTATGGCCTACCAGGGGCGACAGGGACGCGTTCAGGCACGCTATGGACAACGGGCTCGCCTCAAAGGACTTCGAGGAGTCGCTAATTGTCCAAGCTCACGAATTCTTCCAACTACAGGTTGGGAAGTGGCTTCAAGACACAACTGGACCAATTGAACACAGGATCGATGCACTTGAAGCTGCGGCAACCTCGATGCTCCAGATGGTTGTTATCGACCTAGGCTCTCAGGATGATCCCAATCTCATATTCGAGACCCTAAATGCCCGCGGCACTCCTCTTGAACAATCGGACCTCATCAAGAACTTTGTCCTCTCTGAGCAGCGAGACCGGCAGGGCGATGTTTGGGGCAACTTGGACGATGGCTGGTGGAGAGTGGAAGTTCGGCAAGGACGCTTGTTCAGGCCGCGCCTGGACATGCTCCTCAACTATTGGCTGGCGATGCGCACGGGTTCAGACGTTTCTCCGACTAGAGTGTTTGACGCGTTTCGCAACTATGTTGATGGTCAAGAGATCCAAGCAGTGATGTCCATGGTCAAGCATGACCTGATGAACTACCGTGATTTCGAATCGACCGGAGGCCACAGTCCCGAGGAGAAGTCGTTCTACTACCATGTCGATGTCATGCAGGCTCGCGTGATCACCCCCGTACTGCTACTGCTCCTGTCCGCTGAAGCACAAACACGCATCAGGGCCTTCAACGCATTGGAGAGTTTCCTCGTTCGTAGGATGATTTGCCGCCAGACCACAAAGGACTACAACAGGTTGGTGCTGGAGTTGGCCACCCGCCTGAGGGAATGTGGGTTGGACGAGGCCGACACCGTTACCGCAGAATTCCTGACAGAGCAGACAGCGGACGCCAGAGAATGGCCCAGCGACGAAGCAGTAGCCCATGCCTTGGCGTCATCTCCACTCTATCGCCTGCTGACAAGAGGAAGGTTGCGACTGGTGCTCGAAGGTATTGAGGGCCGCTTGCGTTCTTCGGGCAAGGCTGAACAGCCTGATGTGCCGAAGAATCTGACAATCGAGCATCTGATGCCGGTCGGCTGGGATAGGAGAGACTGGCGGCTCCCAGAGAGCGTCGATTCGGATGTAGCGACCTACCAACGCAATATACTCATCCACTCGATTGGCAACCTCACGCTGGCAACTCAGAAGCTCAATTCATCTATGTCCAACGACCCTTGGAACAACAAACGCGATGAACTTCAGGGACACAGTGTGTTGCTGCTGAACAACGAGTTGTTGTCTCTGATCTCTTGGAATGAGGAAACCATCCAGTCCAGAAGCAAACGTATGGCCGAGCTGGTGGCAGAAAGATGGCCAGGTCCGGTTTCAGATGAATGGTACAAGATCCATAGGACCAATAGGGAAGACGACTGACCTGTTGTTCGATGTACAGTGGAGGGAGTTACATAGGTAATGGGGAAGTCCTAGAAGAAGAACTACAGCAGATCCGGTTCAAAGAAGCCTCGCCATATTTCACAGAGGCCGCAAAGCCTAAAGGTCCCTATCGAGGCAAGCCTCGGCCGTTCTGCCTCCCTGTAGCCCACGCCGAAGAAAACCTGTTTGGGGGAATTCGCGCGGGCGCACTGGAGTATTTCAAACGGAAGCGTATCAGATGGCATGATGGGCGAGAATCAAATCCGAGCAACCATCTTTGTAGCTCGCAAGTGCAAAGCGTCAACTTTCTATATCCTTTCGCAGATAACCCGGAAGCCCTATTCACTCTCCTACGTCCCATCTTTCCTGAAATCCGATCGATCTTGCCGATGGAAGACGAAGGACAACTTGCCTCGTTCGAGTGGATAGGACTCTGCAATTATCTCGGGGAGAAGATTCGCAGGAACAGTAGGCGTACGCGAGGAGCCAACTTCACCAGTGCCGACGCCGCCGTCATGTTCCGTCGGCAAGACGGAACCCGTCAGATAGTGCTGATTGAGTGGAAGTACACGGAGTCCTACAACCGCACCTGGCTGGGGCTTTCCAAGAGCGGAACCGATAGGAGGGACATCTACCGGCACCTTTACGACAGGCCAGATTGTCCTTTAGAGAAGACCAGGGTTCCAGAATTCAGTGACCTATTCTATGAACCGTTTTATCAGTTCCTGAGACAACAACTGCTTGCTCATGAGATGGAGCTGGCACAAGAGTTGGAATGCAATGTTGTGACGGTGCTGCATGTGGCTCCAGCCTGCAATCGTGACTTCCATAGGGTTACCTCGCCAGGGTTGCAGCCACTAGGTGACTCCAGCATAGAGGTCTGGAAGGGGCTAGTCAGGACGCCTGACCGATTTCTCAGCGTTTCCACTGAAGCCCTGTTTGGTGAGTTTCCTGTCGACATTCATCCAGAGCTCTCCGATTGGTGGGAGTACATTAGCGAACGCTATCCCTGGATTCAGCCTCGTAACATTGGATGAGAGTTGGGACCCGGAAAACCCGCAACCGAAACTGAACGGAGGGAAATCGATGCATCAACAAGGCGGCACCATCAAAGAGGCACTGGACAGCATCGCACTGCACGGATATGTGCTGCCGGCAATCCAAAGGGAGTTTGTGTGGCGGCCCGAGCAGGTTTGCAATCTATTTGACAGCGTGATGCAGGGCTACCCCTTCGGGGAGTTCATGTTTTGGAGGGTCGATGCTGAGAATTCCGGCCAATACCGTTGGTACGACTTCGTTCGGAACTATCATCAGAGGGATAACCCGCATTGTCCTGAACTCGGGACTGTCTACGGCAAGCCGCTGACAGCCGTGCTCGATGGCCAACAGCGGTTGACAGCATTCAACATCGGCCTCCGCGGTTCTATGGCTATCAAGCTGCCTTACAAGTGGTGGAACAGTTCGGACGCCTTTCCCGAGCGGGTGCTGGCCCTTGACTTGTTGGCACCTCCGGACCCCGATGACGAAGGCAGCCGCTACGTCTTTGAGTTCGTCAATGAGGACCGCATCGGCTTGAACGACACTCGCCTATGGTTCAAGGCCTCGGACATCATGGGTTTCTCTACGGAGAACCCCGCCCCGGACATGCTGGATTGGGTATCTGAGCAAGGCCTTGATACTGAGCGGCAGCGCATGGCCTTTCGTACGCTAAACCGGCTCCACCAAGCGGTCTGTGTCGAACCGGTCGTTGCCTACTACGAGGAAAAGAGCCAAGACATCGAGCGAGTCCTCAACATATTCATACGGTGCAACAGTGGCGGGACACCTCTTTCCTACTCCAATCTTCTCTTGAGCATCGCAGTGTCGCAATGGGACACTCTTGACGCTAGGAGTGAAGTCCACGGGTTAGTGGATGACATGAACAAGGTGAGGGCTGGGCTGCTTTTCAATGCGGACTTTGTCCTGAAGGCGGGGCTGATGCTCACCGACATAGCCAGCGTCGGGTTTAAGGTCGAGAACTTCACGCACGAGAATATGGCCATCTTGGAGGAGAATTGGCCGAATATACGTCAGGCATTGCTGGAAACTGTGGAGTTGGTGGACAGCTTCGGGTTCGACAGCAGGACCATCCAGGCCACCAACTCTCTTCTACCCATTGCCTATTATCTTTACAAGAAAGGAGCTCCGCGGGACTTTGAAACAAGTGACCGCTTTCTCAACGACCGCAAGGTCATTCGGGGATGGCTCACCCGGTCCATTCTCAAAGAGTCCGGGATTTGGGGCAGTGGTCTGGACACTTTACTGACGGCGTTGCGGGGTGTAATTCGCAATTCGAACGGGTCCGAATTCCCGGCAGGGGAACTCAGGCGCGTGATGGCCCAGAGGGGCAAGACGCTGGACTTTGTTGAGGAGGAAATAGAGGACTTGGCGGACATGCGGCTAGGAGACCGGCGTATCTTCCCGTTGCTGACCATGCTGTTTCCTCACTTGGAGTCCCGAGACGGGTCTGACATTGACCACGTATTCCCAAAGAGCCGCTTTACCCCCAACCGGCTGAAGACTGCAGGCATTGCCGATGAGCAAATCGAAGCTTTCCGGGACCGGTGCGACCGCCTGGCGAATCTCCAGTTGCTGGATCGCTCGGTCAACAACGAGAAACGAGCTACTTTGCCTGCGGACTGGTTGGACGTCCATTGCCCTGATTCCCAAACCCGCCAGAATTACTGTGATCGTCACTTGCTGGGCGATGTTCCGCGAGAGGTTAAGGATTTCACCGGCTACTACAAGACTCGCCGACAGAAGCTCCGAGACCGTGTTGCAGGACTGGTGAATTCTGTGTGACGTAATAATCCATAGGAAGAGGGTGAACCGCTTGGCCGTGCTTACTGAGTCAGGAGTTCTCAACCCTGTGGAGACGACAACACAGGAGCAACAATGCTGAAGTTGACTGAACTCATTGCACAAGCGCCGTGGAGGGAGGCAGTAACCTATCGGGACACCTGGCCTCACGAGTACGTGCTGTCTGAGAAGGACGGTCAGCAGGAGTTACTGGTGGCAGTCTGCGAGCGGTTCAGAGCCGGGGAGGGCGTGTCCTGCCGCTTCTTCCGCATGAACAACACCTATCTGTTCATAGGCGACCACAAGTATTGGCTGATGACCCACTGGGATGATTTGGAACCAGGGCAAGATTACGTGTTGAATCGCGCACGGCTCTATCGAGACCGCCGGGACTTCGTAATCCAGCCTGGAGACTCTGGCAAGCCAGAGGATTATCCAGTAAATCCTACCTATCAAGATTGAATCGCCATGAGAAGTCTATAAGGCTGACAAGGCCTCGCTCATGCAGAGGCTCATCATTCCGGTCGAGAATGACGCTATCGGCCCATTCGGCTAATCCCGACAACCGCTCTGCTCCCGGCACCTTCCTACAATTGGTCTGTCAAGACCACACTCTATTTCCTCAATGGGACTAATTGCCCGAGGCAGTGAGTGTCTTTCGAGATTCCCGGCACCTTCGATAACTGACGTCCTCGGCTTCATTCTCTAGACCTCTCCCGTCCTAAACGAAAGGGGCGGGCGGCAGATATGTAGGTTCCATCTGCCTCGTGCCTCCTATTCAACCCCACCCGCTTCCAAGTCGGCTGTCCATGAGAACCGTACTCTCCCATGTCGATTGAAAGACAAAGACCGACTACTCGGTCTACGTCATGCGGCAGGCGTCGCGCCGGTCGTGGCGCATCGGGCAGACCCGCCCGGTCAAGGTGGTGTTCATGTCCTACCGGAACACCCTGCAGGCCGACGCCCTGAAGCTGGTGGCGAAGAAGCTGCAAAGCTCCCTCGCCGTGGAGGGCGAGCTGCCGGAGGACGGGCTGGCGGCCTACGGAGACGACGGCGACGACATGATGATGGCCCTGGCTCGCAAGATCGTCAGCGGAGAGGAGGAGGACGACGAAGGCGAGACGGTGGAGGAGGTCTTCTCCCAGGCGCGGAACGCCGAGGCCACCGCGGAGGAGCTGTTGGTGGACGACGGCTGGAAGATTGTCGAGGTCGAGCCGGGGGCGGTCGCGGTCAACGGCAATGGCAACGGTCACCATGACGCTATCGGGCCGACGGTGGAGCTTGTGGTGGGCGGCAGCCACGCCGCCAACGGAAACAGGCACGCTCCTGTTCCGGTGAACGGCAACGGACACCACGAGGAGGCCGACGAGCCGCAGCAGACGTTGTTCTCCTGGGCCGAGTTCATGGCCGAGCCGGTCAAGCCGAAGGGACGTAAGAGCAAGCCTCAAGCCGCAAGCCTCTCGATGTTCGAGTGGGCGCTTGAGCGGGAGAAAGAGGCCGAGCCGGTCGGCGCGGGACGCTAGACCGCCATGATGCAGGGGGAGGGTGCCGGGACTCGGTGCCCTCCCCCTGCATGGCTATGTATGCAGCCTTTTTTGCGTATCAATGAAGAATGGCTACACAGCTGTATTGAAGGGTTGTGTCTGGGCGGCCGACAAGAGCTTCCTCTGCAATTGGCGAATCAAATGGGACTTCGATCAACTGGCACCCTGATAGAGTGGAGGACGAAGCCCCCTCTGCCTTACACGAGGGATCGGGTGGCGAGATGAACTGAGGTTCGCGAGTTGCGGTCGCTCCGCCGGGCACGATCTCGTCGCGGTTCTAACCGCTCACCCGGAGGACCTACAAAGTCGATCACTTGGGAAGATACGTTCCAAGAAGTCGGCTCTTGACATACAAGCAGAACCGACTTCAGGTTTTCGAGAATCAGCTACGCACAGCTTGCGGAGACATCAAACGTCCCCTTTCCCGCGGTTGCCTGATTGAATGTGTCGACCTTGCTGGGTTCCCATGTGGCGAGGGCAATTCATCAATGTATGCGGGCTTTCTTGTTGTCTCGGACGAGGGCGAACGGTCCCTTTGGGCTTAGCAGCAGATGCGTAGCAGTCACGAGAGAAATCGCTGGCGTAGGTTTCGTACGGTACATGGTACGTACCTACGTGTTCCTCCGGGATTGACAGAGTTATCGCACTCAATCCACGTTGGCGGAAGGACGCGAAATGGGCGTAGGTTAACGAATAGCCAATTTGAAGCCGTAGGAAACGTCTCCTACGTCGTACTTGAGGAATGCCTCGACGATATAAGTGCCCTCTGGAACATCCAGTTCAGGTACTACCTCCCCGTCAATCGAGTAGACTTGCTCTCCCCACCTGAGCACTGGTTCTGGTTCCATTATGGGGAATACCGTAAGTCTCACTTGTTCTGGACTGGAACTGTCATCTGAAACAACAATCTTGAACCCGTCCCTGCGGTCTAAGACGACCGAGGGGGCAGAGTCAAAATCACGCCACCCGGCGCTTTCGGAACAGACCGTACTGTTTGCACTTATTGGCCAGCAGTAACTACCCTTCCATCCTGGATAAAGGCGTCCGCCGTATTCAAGATAAGCCTGCGGAATTGGAGGAATGTCTCCCTTAGTCCCGCTCACTGTTAGAGTTGACGGTGCCGTTGGTGGGCTGGGAAGTGCCGCCGACAAAGGGGTACGAGGCGGCTGGTCAATAGCCATTACCGTAGGCGAGGTAGGTGTCAAGGAGGTCCGGGCCCCCTGCGCGACGGAGCTGGGAGTGATGTCGCTTCCTGTTCCCTTAAGGCGGTAGCTGAAGTTGGAGTTACATCGTACCGCAGGTCGCCAGGCTCAGTACAGGAAAGGGCAAAAACGTACAATCCGATTGTTAGGGCCACTATCCTCATAGCGACACCTCTCTCTGATTCTTGGGTTGGTTGGAACGGTGGAAGACGGCGGAATGCCATTGTAGCGAAACGACCACCTTCCACCGCTGTGCCGACCAGCCGCTCATCGTCTACGTCCGCCCTGGAGGGGCTAACCTCCCCCGATGACCGTTTCAACTTCCTTAACCAAAACGGACTCAGGCCGGTCGGGGAATAGCTCCATTATCTGTCCGTCCGGGCTTTCAGCTCTGGCAAGACCATTCGACAGAGCAAATCGGAATGGCTGAGCAGTCCCGATCCAAAGACCAGAAACTTGACCCTGAGGAGTCAAGAAGAGGAGGTAACGGGTCCTAGATGTCAGTGGATAGCTAGCGCTCTCCGCCGGGATCTCCCTTACTTGACCTCCAATCGAGATGATGCTCCCTTCGAATTGCACCACTCGTATCGTACTTCCTGCTGTGCCCTTCAGATTCCTTTCCACCGTGACTTCGTAGACCTGCGCGACCCCAGTGTAGTTGGGGTCAGGTCGACTTGGATCACTCGGCAGTCTTCCAGGTATTTCGAGGCGGTTAGGATTCGCCGATGTGATCGTGCCAATAACCACCAAGGACAACTCGTTTACAAGGTCCTCAACGGAAGCAGCTGTCACATACGCACTACTTGCTGTAGCTCCTTCGCTGCTGTCACATGCGACAACAAGAACGCTCAATCCAACGACAGCCACCATAATGATCAGCCCAATTGTCTGCTTCATTGTTCTTGTACTCCTTTCGAATGGGCGTCGGCCCACGACTGTTTTGATGCCGTAACTGTGCTTATGGCCCGTCGTACACGTCGTTCAGGTCGTCCTTGTCGTCGCTGTTTGGCCTGTACAGGCTGCTTGACGGGCAGCAGTAGTGTACATCAGCTGCCCGGAACCTGTGTGATGTAGACCAAGGCCGTGTCCGACTTCGTGGCCTGATATGCTCCTCCGTTCCCTTGGAGTATGAGGCTCGTAGTAAAGGTTGTCCCAGTTGTTGGAATCGGTTATTTCGCCTCCACTGCACCAGTTCTGATTGAGGCCAAGTCGACCGTCGTTTTGATTGTAATTGCCCATCCACAGTTCACCGTGCGTGTCGTGACTCAACGTGACGTCGGTTCCAAGACCATTCCAGTCGGCAATGCTTGCTTTGAAAGCCGTTTTCCATTTGGAATCGATGTGGGGACTCCACCTCTACTCTACTGGAACGCTGTCCCCGGAATACGGCCAACTGCAATTGTGGCCTGCCTCGACTCGTTCAGTCAGCATGTACATAGCTGCAAGAATGGCTACCGCCGCGAGGCCCAAGAACATCGACATCTTTCTTGCTGTATGTTTCATCGATTTCCCTCCTTTGCCCTGTGAGAACGTACTAACGATTCGTCTGTCCGGTGATACTACCCATCTCGACAGATGTACTGCGTCATGCGGTACTCCGAGACATGAATCAGCAATCTGGCCATTTGGCACCTCCCGTGACTTGTGAAACCGCCCATGACAGGCCGCGCGCATCAAAGGGCCATCAAAAACAACCCCATTTCCAACAAAGAACCATCAAAGTTTCTCAATGACCCAGTGCTTGATGGCAACGTCTTCGGTACAATGGGCAGGATACTCATACCAGCCGTAGGCCGGTATGGTCAGAGGGAGGCATGATGGTTCGAGAGGGATCCTCGAAGAAGTACGACGCACTCAGGTTAGAGATCGAGACTCTTCGTGCCCGCTTCACCAAGATGAGCGAGATTGGCCGCCGCATCACTGAGATTTGGGACCTCGACGTGGTGCTTCAGGAGATCGTTGACGGCGCTCGCACACTGACCGACGCCAAGTATGGCGCGTTCGGCGTGTTCGACAACTCAGGACGACTTCGGCAGTTCATCATGTCTGGCGTCACTCCCGAAGAAAGCAGTCAGTTGGGAGACCCTCCTCAAGGATTTAGGACTCCTCGGCTACCTGAACGAGATACAAGAGCCGTTGCGGCTCGCAGACCTCACCCAGCACCCCCGCTCGGTCGGCTTCCCGGAGAACTTTCCAGCGATGAAGACCTTCCTCGGAGCCCCGATCCAGCATCAGAGCGAGCCTGTCGGCAGCATCTTCCTTACGGAGAAGAGTGGGGGTCAGGAGTTCTCGGAGGAAGACGAAAAGTTGCTCGTCATGTTCGCTTCACAAGCCGCAGTCGCTATCGTCAACGCCGTCAGACATGGAGAAGAACAGCAGGCCAGGGACCAAGTGGAGACCGAGAGGCGGCGATTGGCTGCGTTGGTGGAGTCCTCGCCGGTGGGAGTTCTCGTGGTTGATGCCAAGACGAGGACCTTCGCGTCGGTCAATAAGGAGGCCGAGCGCATCCTGGGCCTCTCGCCCGAGCCAGGTTCCACACTTGTGCGTTATCACGAGGTGGCGATCTATCGGAAGACGGATGGGGAGAAGTACGAAGGCCACGAGCGTCCGCTGGCTAGGGCGTTGGACCGCGGCGAGGTCGTGAGGGCCGAGGAGATACTGTTCGATCTTCCCGACGGCCGCAAAGTGACCACCCTGGTCAACGCCACTCCCATCTACTCGGATGATGGAGAGATTGTCTCCGCCGTTGCCGTGGTCCAGGACATGACGCCGCTGGAAGAGGTCGAACAGCTACGCCGCGAGTTCCTGGCCATGGTGAGCCATGAACTTCGAACGCCACTGACCACGATCAAGGGCTGCACCGGTATCGTGCTGAACAGCTCCACACCACCGACCAATTCCGAGATGCTCCAGTACTTCCGTATGATAGACGGGCAGTCCGATCAACTACGTGACCTCATCAACAATCTGCTCGACATGACACAGATTGAAGTGGGAGCGCTGTCGGTGACTCTGGAGCCGACGGATGTGGAGGAGATTGTTGGCGAAGCGAGAATGACATTCATGCGCCAGGGGCACCAGAATCCAGTGGAGTTGGAACTCTCGCCCAACCTTCCGCAGGTCGCTGCGGACAGGAAGCGTGTCGTCCAGGTGTTGAACAACCTGCTGTCCAATGCATCCAAGTACTCGGGGACATCCTCAACCATAAGAGTTGCTGCGTCGCGGGACGAGTTCCACGTGGCCTTCTCGGTGACAGACGATGGTAGTGGGATACCTGCCGATCAGTTGCCTAACCTGTTCGAGAAGTTCTCTCGGATAGAGAATAATGGCCGTGAGCAGCGCATAGCTGGGGAGGGCCTGGGGCTTGCGATCTGCAAGGGAATATTGGAGGCGCATGGAGGCCGCATCCGGGCCGAGAGTAATGGCGAGGTCCAGGGCACGCGCGTGACGTTTACGATTCCCGAGGCCGCTGTTCAGGAGTCCACGGGCAATGTTCAAGCAGTTCGGTCGCATGATGGAACGAAGATTCTCGCTGTGGACGACGAGCATCAAGTCCTACGACTCCTCAAGAGCATACTTGATGACCACGGGTACACCACGTTTGGCACAGGCAGCCCGGACGAGATGATCCATCTCTTGGAACTGGAGTACCCTAATCTTGTCTTGATGGATCTGATGGTACCTGGCACCAGCGGGTTTGAGTTGATGGGTCGCGTCCGAGAGGTGTCCGATGTGCCGGTAATCTTCCTGTCGGCGAACGACCAGGAGGAGAACGTGGTGAAGGCTCTCGACATGGGGGCCGATGACTATATAGTCAAGCCCTTCTCTTCGACTGAATTGATAGCGCGAGTCGAAGCTTCATTGCGAAAGAGAAATGCAACTGGTACGACGATGCACCGCCAGCCCTATCGCCTGGGCGAGTTGATCATTGATTATGCGAACCGGACGGTGACCGTATCCGACAATCCGTGCAGTTGTCTGCGACTGAGTACAAGCTGCTCTTTGAGCTTTCGATCAGCGCTGGACGCGTATTGACCCATGACCAGATCCTGCAAGGGGTCTGGGGAGCAACATACTCCGGCGATGTCCAACTGCTTCGTGCCACAATGAGGAACCTCCGCAGCAAGCTGGGAGACGACCCCCGCGCCCCTCGGTACATCTTTACCGAGCCCCGCGTTGGTTACAGGATGCCGAATTACTGAGGACAACGGGAGGTGGGGCTCTAGGCGAGAGAAATTGGATGCAATGGTCCTACAACTCTACATTGATCGGATCCACGTTGAAGGGCAGGAGGCGAATCGATGAAGGTAACCAGTAAGGTCCTAGCGAAAGTTTGTGTGGCCCTGATGGTTCTGTATCCGGTTTCGGCGTTCCTGGTGTGGACCTACCTAGATAGCGACAGGTACGGCATCATGGCCGCTCTGTTTGCATCCAACGCCGGGACGGCCTTCTTTGCCCGACTCGTCTTTGGTTTGCCTGAGTTTGTTCATTATACTTCGAAAGCGTTAAGACTCCTCCTCGTCTTCGTCGGAGTGGCTTCCGGGTTGATGTCGGCCATCTATTGGATGTGGGATGAGGTGGAACACATTTGGGTTCGTGTGGGAATCATCTCACCGGTCTTGGTTATCCTCTTCGTGCTGATGTGGTTCGTCGACAAGGTCAACAAGGAAGGGAGGGAGCATGAGGGCGAGCAATGAGGCCCTGGGATAGAAGAACCTCCGACACGGCAGGTCGAAGGCTCATGGAGACTAATCCGAGGTGGGCTGATCGACTCCTTATATTGGGACCTCCCATCGAAGAGTTCAAAATTCGGTATGCCTTAGCCAGCCTGTCTGCCGCAGATGGAAGAAAACCAGCAAGTCATCAGAATCATCAGCGGCAGTCAGATGAAGGATGTTTGGAGAATTGACGGAGGTCCAGGCGTGTCGTCATGCGGTTAGGCGAACCTTCGCGAGGTACTCCATTGCGGGCGCTCGCCTCCAGAACAATACACGGAACCATTGAGGCTCCGGTCGCAGCTTCCATAGTTGGTGTTTCATTCGGGGCGCTCCCCCACTTTAGGAAGAGCGCCCTCAAGGTCTGGCCTTTGTCTATCGTTCGAGGAACAGCTTGAGCAGCAGGTTCAGCGCCTCCAGCCTGCGCGTCAGCTCCTCACGCTGAGTAATGTCGAAGTAGAGCATATCCCTGCCAACATGGTTGTCCTGCCAGTGCGAAGCGAAGAGCAAGATGGCAATTCCCAGCAGAGATATGCCGATGGCGATAGTTCTCCGGTCTTTGGTCCAGAGAGTGAAGCCAAACCCCACGACAGCCACTGCCAGACCAACGGCCCCGGCTATGAGAAGTATGAGAAAAGCGTCCATTGGTCAGTCCGGGATGTTGCAGGAGGTCCTGCGTTGGCTGGAGTACTTCTCCGCATAGTGAACATCGCCGCTCGTGTCCTCCATCGCGCCAACGCCATATGCCCGATACGTGTGGATGCCACTCTCGCAGGAGGTTGCCAGACCAGCCGATGCATATCTGCCATTGCGCCAGCCTGAGTCGTTGGGGCTTCCCTGTATAAACCACCAACCCAGGGCCCCGTACCGTTGTATCGTGAGCTTGTACCTGACCCTTGCCACATCACTGCCGGCGCAGTAGATGGAACCGGAGGAACTGATGTAGCGATGCGGTAGTATTCGGAGCGGATTAACCAGAGTAGTGCAGTTAGTGATCTCACTCATCAGGTGCCCGTTGCCGTCGATGATGGCTTGAAACCCTACCCTCACATTTTCCGGCAGGTGGTCGAGCAGGCCAGGGGGTAATTCGCTCAGGGCGTCCTGTACCTCAGCGGGCGGGGCTTCCGCTGCAGCCTGGGCCTGCGTCACGGGCGCTTCGTCTGTCTCGCCTGTCTCGAAATAGAACAGGCAAACCTCGGTTCCATCGGACGTTGGGTAGGTGGCAGCGCAGTCCACGGCTGTCCCGTCGATGCCGTTGTCGTTCGACGGGGTAGTCGCCATGAGCGCGAGACCCGCGACTGCCAATACGGTTAGGAGCAAAAGTCGCTTAAACATTGTTTGTCCTTTCCGGGACGCCAAGCGAGGTTCGAGCACGCTGCGTCCCAACTTAGGGTGTTGACTCGCTCAACTTGAACCTCTTTTCCTAGGTTTTGCCCGTTAGGACTCTTTGGTTAGCAGAGTAACTTGCCCGACCATCCACTTGATGAGCCGTGACTCGTGCTACTGTCCATTCTAGGCCACGCATATCAAATGGCCATCAAAAACAACCCCATTTCCATCAAAGATTCCCGATGGCCCGCTTTCTGGAGGCGACGTCTGTGGTACAAATCACCGTTATTCGCATCCCAGCGTCACATAGGATGTTCCAGAGGAGGCAGGATGGTACGGGAGGGGTTCTCGAAGATGCACGACGCCCTCAAAGCGAGAGAACGAGGCCCTGCGAGTTCGCTTCGCCAGGATGAGCGAGGTCAACCGTCGCATCGCCGAGATTTGGGACCCCGACGCCGTGCTTCAGAAAGTCGTTCACGGCGCACGCCCGCTGACCGATGCCCGGTATGGCGTGGTCGGAGTATTCGACGGCTCCGGGCAGATTTGGGAGCTCATAACATCGGGCATTGCTCCCGAACAATGCCGATTTTGGGGAGCCTGCCCAAGGGAAAGGGAATCCTCGGCTACTTGAACGAGATTCAAGAGCAACTGCGACTCGCAGACCTCACCCAGCACTCCCGCTCGGTCGGCTTCCCCGAGAACCACTCGCCGATGAAGTGGGGGAGACGTAGGGGTACGGGCCAAGGGGAGTGAGAACGAATTCTTTCCCCGTCACTCCCTGTTTAGAGAATCAAAAGAGCCTCCAACCTGGTGAGTCGAAGGCTCTTGAGCCATGAGCGGACGTCTGGCTCCTCCTTTATATTAGGACCTCCCAGCGAAAAGTTCGCAAATCGGTACGCCTTAGCCCACCATATTCATCGGCCCCGGATCATTTCAGGAAATTCGGGACATCTATACCGTGAGGCCTCACACGACAGCACCAGTTCTCGTCATGTAAGGTTATACTGGTGGAGCCAACCCGCCACTGCTATAAGTCCAGTATTTGAGAAGTAGGAAACCCGATGGATTTGGGACGAATCTTCGCTAACCTATACGGTGATATATCTCACTTCGTCTCCGAACGCTTACAGATTGCAAAGGGAGTCCACGGAGGCCGAGAGATGAGCTACGACCGTCGAAAAGTCAGGACAGGGCGCGTGGTGAGCAACAAGATGGACCGAACTGTCGTTGTCCAGGTCGAGAGGCAGAGCCGGCATCGCCTCTACAAGAAGCTGATGCGCAGAAGGTCGAAGCTCGTGGCACATGACCCCGAGAACGTCGCGATGGTCGGTGACTTGGTGGAAGTGATCGAGTCACGTCCTATATCCAAGACGAAACGATGGCGCTTGGTGAAAGTGCTCCAGAAGGGCGGGGTTGTGGACGTCCGCCCCAATGAGGTCGAGCCGCAGACGCAAGAGTCGCCTGAGGAGACCCCCGTCGCCGAGCCCGAGGTCGAGCCGCAGACGCAAGAGTCGCCTGAGGAAACCCCCGACGCCGAGCCCGAGGTCGACGAGCAGATTCAAGAGTCGCCTGAGGAGACCCCCGTCGCCGAGCCCGAGGTCGAGCCGCAGACGCAAGAGTCGCCTGAGGAAACCCCCGACGCCGAGCCTGAGGTCGAGTCGCAGACGCAAGAGTCGCCTGATGAGACCCTCGTCGCCGAGCCCGAGGTCGAGCCGCAGACGCAAGAGTCGCCTGATGAGACCCTCGTCGCCGGGCCCGAGGTCGAGCCGCAGACGCAAGAGTCGCCTGATGAGACCCCCGTCGCCGAGCCTGAGGTCGAGTCGCAGACGCAAGAGTCGCCTGAGGAGACCCCCGTCGCCGGGCCTGATGTCGAGTCGCAGACGCAAGAGTCGCCTGAGGAGACCCTCGTCGCCGGGCCTGATGTCGAGTCGCAGACGCAAGAGTCGCCTGAGGAGACCCCCGCCGCCGAGCCCGAGGTCGCCGAGCAGACGGAACAGGCGGACCCCGTACCTTTTGCATCGTTATTCTTCAATGCCCAGACATCCACCCCATTGGATGCCCCAGCCAACATTGAAGTGCTTCCCAACTTAGGCCCTCTAACCCAAAAGCAGGCTGCGCAAGACGCAAAACAATCTCTTGAGCAAGGCCAATTAGGCCAACATATACAGAAAACTGCCTGCCGGTGGCAACCCACTAAAGCTGCTGACGAACTCGCCAAAGAATTCAGAGATATGGTGCATGGCGATTACGGGAAGCTGTGCCAGGTTTGTGGCAGGTCATTTGTGGTGCACGGCAGAGGTGAACTCCAAGTGTACGTGGTTCACATCGTACAACCAAGCGCTGATAACCGGACAAACGACTTCGGCAATCTCATGGGACTATGCGGGTGGCACTATTCACTTGTACGCTATGGCGAGTGGACATTCATTGATCCGCAAACCAGTGAACCGGCAAAAAACTCGGAACAAATGAAGAATTACATGCTTAATGTCCCCGTGCAGGAAGATGATGAGGGTTATCCTTACGTCGCCGTAGGGATCCGCTTCTGGAATGTTTACGAGAGAGGGAATCCAAATGCAGCCAAAGTTGATGAAGAGATTCGCTATAGTACCCCGCACTGGGAATATTTCCTTCGGTTGCTCAGCGAGTAAGCGATTGTCCGGATGAACACACTACATTCCGACATGGAGGTTCGATACAAGGCCGATCCGTCAACCGTCGGTTGGGTCATCGACATCTCCGGCCAAAGTGCCAGGGTCTTCATCAATGGCTCCACAAAGCTGGTGCCGATCGCCGAGCTCGAACCGGCCCCAAAGATCATGGAGATGAGCTCCGACGAATTCAGGACGGCCCTGACCCAGCGCAGGCTCGAGCATCCACTGACTGACCAGCTACTTTCATACAAGGCTTCTCGGACTGACCTCTACTATCACCAGTTCCTGCCGGTAAAAAAAATGTTGGAATCGCCGGACCAGCGCCTCTTGATCGCGGACGAGGTGGGCACTGGCAAGACCATTGAGGCCGGTTTAATCTGGGCAGAGTTAGAGTCCAGAGCAGCACTGGGCCTTGAGAATGTGTGGATATTCTGTCCCAAGTCCCTCGTTGGTAAATGGCAGGATGAAATGCTCCAGCGGTTCGACTTCCGTCTGGAGTCCCTATCATCACAAAGTCTTAGGCAGGCGCTGGTGTCGCTGGAGCGGGACGGTGTTCTGTCTCCCAAGTTCGCAAGGTCGGTGGTCAACCTGGAGCTAATTCGCGCCGAGGAGTACATAACAAGGCTGGGGCAAACGACCATAGAGTGGGACTTCGTCATATTCGACGAGGCCCATCACCTGCGCAATACCGACACATTGCAGCACCGACTGGCGGATTTTGTCTGCGAGCGGTCCAAGGCCGCGCTCTTCCTAACTGCCACCCCGTTGCAGACCGGCCTGTCAGACATTGTCCACCTGATGCAGGCGTTGGGGGTGGACGTGGCCGAAGACCCGCGGCTGCTCGAAGAGCAGATGCGTTGGGACATGGAGTTGAACGACTGGATCCGCCTAGTCCGGCGTCAGCCGCCAGGTTGGAAGCTAGACTCGGACAGTGTCCTGGCGAGGCTGGAGTCGGGCGGACGAGACCGGCCCGGCTGGGACGGATTCCGACGGCTCGTGGACGAATCCAACATGGATGACCGTGGACAGCGCACGGTTGTCGTGGACGCTGCGCGCGATCTTCAGGTGCTGAGTCCGTATATGACGAGAACTCTACGGTCCGATGTGGATGAAGCGAGGCCCACACGTGAAGCCATCACGAGAGTTGTGAAGTTCACTCCCGATGAAAAGGACTTCTACGACAAAGTCTATGAGGTGTGCCTAGAACGTGCCAATGAAAAAGACGCGCCCCCGGAATTCGTAACGCAGATGCCAGAGCGACGAACCGCAAGCTGTGTGCCTGCCGTAGCCTCTGAGATTCTGAAATGCTCGAGCGAGGATGAGGACGAGGAGCACAAGACGAGCTTCTCATCCGATGAGATCAAGGTCCTTAAGCCATATGCCAGCGCGGCTCTGAAGTCGCAAGACCTGAAATTGGAAGCGCTGATGGAGATTCTAAACCATGCCTTCGATGAACTGAAGGCCGATAGGGTCATGATCTTTTCCACATTCAGGGGAACCCTTCATTATCTCGAGAGAGAGCTTCGCAAGAGGGGTTATTCTTTTGAGTTGATGTACGGCTCCACTCCCTCCAGAGACGAAGATTGCCGCAAGGGTGAGAAGAGCCGGGAGCAAATCGGAGCGGAGTTCCGGCGCGGCGAATTCCAGATACTGCTCGCCAGTGAGGTTGCGGGCGAGGGACTTGACTTTGAGCACTGTTACGTACTCATAAACTACGATCTGCCTTGGAACCCGATGCGTGTCGAGCAGCGGATTGGACGGTGCGACCGACTCGGGCAGCGCTCCGACAAAGTTTACGTCGGCAGTCTCGCAAGCATCGGCACCATCGAAGAGAGAATCCTGTCGCGGTTGTATATGAGGCTGCGAGTCTTCGAGCGGGCCCTAGGTGACATTGAGGTCATATTGGGTGAAGAGGTCACCTCGTTCGAGAGGGATTTGTTCACGCGCAGTCTGTCTCCACGACAACAGGAAGAGCGTCTGGAGAGGATTAGCCAGGCGATAGAGAACAGGGAGCAGCAGCGTGAGTCTATTGCGCAATCGGAAGTTATCTCGCTACAAGGTCGCCAGCTAATCGAGTCCGACCAAGAAGAGATTAGAGACGCTGAAGCCAGCTTCCTCTCGCCAGATGAGGTGGGGGATTTCGTGCATGCCACCTTGACGAACCGTCTCTCAAACAGTATGAGGAGAACACCCAAAGAGAGCCGCCTTGAAGTAAGGGGAACCAAAGAGTTGCAGGATGCGCTCCAACGACTGCTGAGAGAGTACCCATCTGCCCACTACGCTCGAACCGAAATCGTTCACTTCCGCAGGCGTTTGGAGGAGCAGAAGAGGATCGAGGTTTCATTCTCCAAGGATAAGGAGGTTTCCGAGTTCGTTCACACGCGGCATCCCCTGGTTCTGTTGGCACGGCATCTGGCGCGCGACGCCCACTCCGACATCCCATACTGCTCTGGCATGGCTCCGTCCGGCATGGTGAGTAAGCCAACCATGCTAGTCTGGGCGGTAAGCTCGCTTGAAGGCTACACCAGTCGCGCCGAGCTCCTCTGTGCAGCCGTCGATTGTGGTTCGGGCTCAGTCAGAAACATAGCCGTTCAGCAAGCTCAAGAGTGGATACGCATGTTGACTCCGGCTCCAGACAGACGGAGCGGGGACGTGGATTCAGACCAGCTAATCACACGGGCCGAACGGGCCCTGCTGGACGAATTCGCCCTCCTTGCCAAGGCTTTCAATTCAAGGAACGACCTCCTGACGGACAAAGCAAGGCAGGCAGTAGACTCCCACACCACACGTAAGCTCAATTGGCTTAAGCGCCAGCTATCTCGGAATGACATTAAAAGCAAAATACGAAACCTCTATGAAGGCTGGAGTAGGAATCTTCAAACTGAGACTAGGTCTAAGATGGACGAGATAGAACAAAGAGGACAGGTCCGATCATCCCTTGAGATAGTCGGAGCGGCAGTCGTCTATCCGGACGATACTCTATGACATGCTTAACCAGTCACCTTGCCACTAATAGGCTTGAAACTCTATTCAACGAGAATGGCATCACCTGACCGATGCCTCTCTATATCAGGACATCCCACCGAAAAGTTCGCAAATCGGTACGCCATGGCCCCACCACTAGGAAGCCCCGAGTGAAGCGGCTGCTGTTTGGATGCCGGACGGCGTTGATGGTCTGCCACGCGATAATCATGGCCATGACGGTGGTCTTGCCGGCGCCGGTAGCCAGCTTCAGCGCTATGCGCGACAGTTCCGGGTTGGCGTCGTTGTTGGCGTTGGCTAGGCGCTCAAGGAGACGCCTTCCGTCTGGCCCGGAATTCGGCGCAACCTCGGTCAACCAGATGATGGTCTCGGCCGCCTCTACCTGGCAGAAGAACGGCTGGATATCGCTGAATTCGTGGTGTCGCCAGTGCTGGAGCAGCCGAGCGGTTTCGGGCGTGACGCGCCAGTCGTTGGGGTTCGGCAACTCTCTCCATCGGTCGACCTGGCTGCGAATCTCGTTCACCATCGCCGTAACATCGTACTGTTGCTCTTGGGTGGATAGCCCCTTGCCCTCGTCGATGACGAATTCTTGCTGAGGCTTATTCGCCCGTTGCTTCTTGGGCTTTGGAATGGGCGTGATGAACTCCGCGCCACGCCGGTTCTCGATGATCTGCTGGGTCGGCTGGCCCTCGTCATCAAGCTCCCAGTGCTTCGCCGGGTACTCATAGGGGGAGTTGAGTATGGGTTGGTCGAAGAAGCGATTCTCCATAACTGGCCTCACAGACTGAATTGTCGCACTCTCCGGTGGTGAAGTCGAGTTCTGGGCCCCTTGGTGAACGCCTCTCGTCGCGCTACCAGCTACACGGGCTGCGTCCATCCTCCTGGTCACAACACGTTCTAGCTTGCCTTCTGTGGCTTGTGAATTCAACTGAACAACTACGGAACTGATCTTAGTGCAATACATCCCAGAACAGCAAAAAGCAGTTACGTCGTCCCGAGAAGATACTGGACGGAGAAGGTGAAGCCCGGCTGATAGCCATTGCCTGCGGAGAGCCGTCTGGCAGTCGTGTTCGATGGACGTTCAAACTGTTGGCCGATCGGTTGGTGGGTGCGAGATCGTTGAGTCGATCAGCCAGAGATCCGTTGGAGCAATTGCTCAGACGACTTCCCAACGGGGCACTCTATTAGGAAGAGTACCACCAACGCTCGGTTTGAAATTCAGGATACTTATACGACTATTGAATTCTCATAAGTTTCGCAAAATAGCGTTATAGCTTTGATACCCTGCACGTGGTGTTGGACTGGAGAAAGCGTGACGCGAGTTATCGACGGCAAGCAACGTGATGATCGCGACGACATGATATCATGCACAGAATACGGCGAAAACAAACCTACGTCGCCGCTTCAGGAGCTGCTTCGAAAGCTCAAAGAAGAACAGGCGCGATGCCGGGACGGAAGATACTGAACTCGGTCGCCTTCCTCACGCCAACCTACGTTGCGAGCCTGCGCGAGTTCGGAGGGTGCAATGCAGAGGGACACTCCAGCTGAAAACAGCATCAGGTCCGCTATGAGGATGTTTGGCAAGACGCTGATCCCTGTAGTGCGGGCGTTGCGAACCGGACTGCCGGTTACCCTCTCCATTGGCCTAACGGCGCTCTTCTTGATCGTTCCATTCAACCTTCCGGTTGAGGCACAGGAAGGCTCCTCAACCCCGACCCCTCACATGGCAGGTCTCTCGGCAACCTCGACGCCGGCACTTATAAGTGGGGGAGTGCAGGGATCGGGAGGTAGTCCGCCTCCCACACCCGGCAGGCCGTCTGTTACGGGAGTCAGCCACGACTCCATCTCGCTCAGCTGGGGGGCCGTATCCGGAGCGGGGCACTACGACGTCCAGTACCGAAACAGGGACGCAGGGGGTCCTGGCAAGCCCGGGAGCTGGTTGCAAACCAACGACATCAGCGGCACAAGCATAACCTTCAGCGGCCTGAGTTCGAGCACGCGCTATGAGTTCCGCGTGCGCGCCGGGAAAGGCGAGGTCCATTCGGACTGGTCTCCCAACCGGTATGGAACCACCATCGCCGTTCCGCCTTCTTTGACTCTCCCTGACCCGCAGGATCGGTGGCTGACGCGGGGAGTGTCGGCGTCATTTACGCTGCCTTTGGCGAGCGGGGGTACCTCGCCGTACACGTACAGCGTGAGCGGGCTTCCCGCGGGACTCTCGTTCACTGCGTCCAACCGCACGGTCGGCGGCGCTCCGACTGTTCTTGGGGCATCCACGGTGACGTATACCGTTACGGACAACACGTCGGCATCACGCCAACAAACGTTCACGATCACCGTCACCGCCTCCTCTGCGCCGTCCCGTCCCGCGCGGCCGTCAGTCACCGCGGTCAGTCAAAACTCCATCACTCTCAAATGGGGCGCGGTAACGGGCGCGACCCATTACGACACTCGGTACAGGAACCGTGACGCGGGAGGCCGCGGCGTGCCCGGGAGTTGGTCGCAGACCGACGGCATCACCGGCACAACCAAAACATTCTCTGGACTGATTCCGGGCACACGCTATGAATTCGAGGTCCGCGCCGGCAACGCAGTGGGCGATTCGATCTGGTCGCTCAACCGGTATGGCACGACGACCAGTCCGCCTACGCCCACACCTACTCCCACGACTCCGCCAGGGCCCACACACACGCCAACGTCTAAGCCCACAGCCACGCCTACCGCCACTCACACGCACACTCCGACGCCTACCGCCACTCACACGCATACTCCGACGCCCACCTTCACGCCTGCACCAGTGCCTCCACCTCCCAACACACCCAGACCGGTTCCACCCGACACGCCAATGCCTAGCCTACCGCTTGCCCCTGCGCCAACTATCACTCGTTCCAAAGGAGAGCACATTGACACTGTGCAGGTGGAATGGGATACCGCCGCCGGTGTAACCAGTTACCGGGCACGGTACAGGCCTAACGGATCAACGGATCAATGGAACATCGGCATAGTGGTCCCGCAAATCGGGGATCGAAGTGTCATACATGACATTGAAGGCCTTTGGGACTGCCTTGTTATCTATGAAATCGAAATCGCCGGGTTTGGCGACGGAACGACATATGCGCGGACTTGGGGTACTGCCGCGACTGTAATTGAGGAATCTCTTTGTCCCCCAGCATTTGGGCATCAGGCTGACCACACTATAGAATGGACTCGGGGAACTTACCCTGATCCACCTGCAACAGCCCCGCCGGGCCATCAGAATACCTTGGCAGTCTTCAACGCAGGAATCCCGCCCGGGGCCGACGCTTGGGACGGTCGCGCTGGACTAACGGTATGCGTAGCCTGCACGACGAATGATGACGGACACACCGTCACGGTACAGAGAGGACACAGCAGGCAATGTGGGGACAGCATAGCTTGCGTAACGGTAAACCGGTCGATCTCAGTCGTGCATCGCTCTCCCCACTTGGTGGATATGCCTATGTACTTCGAACACGTAGGTGGAGACTGGGACGGCAACGAGGTTTACTGGACGCTCGATTCTAGCTTGCACGGAGAACCAGGCCCGGAAAGGGAAAGCAAGTACTACTACATTACAACCGTTGCTGTCCACGAGTTCGGTCACACCGTCAGCATCTGGGATCTGCCCGGAACCAGTTTTGACGATAAGCCTTCCGTCATGCTCAATCCTCATGTCAATTTCAGCCTGACGAGCCACGACTTGAAGTACATTCGGGCGATTTACTACGACCATACCAGTCACGATTAGGGAGCTAACCATGAAGACCTCCATCTTGATGCTGTTCCTTGTCACCTTGACCGCCTGCGGACATCCTCAGGACGTCTCAGGCCCGGTAGGCGAACCACTGACTGACTCGGTAACGACGATCATGCCTCCGCCTAATACGACTTCGTCTCAGACACAATATACACATCCACCTTATGAAGGCATTACGACATTGGAGGAACGCATAGCCGACGCCGACCTGATCGCTCTAGCACGCATGACAAGCGTTGTGGCTGCCGTTGAAGAGATAGCGTTCGATGAAACGCGTGAGTATATAGGTGCACTGAAGGTCACGTTCAGCATAGACGAGGTCCTCAAGTCTCCTTCGGGCAGTTCGCCAACCCAGGTTGTTGCGATGGTTGGATCACGACGCGGGTTCAAAACACGGGCGGAAGCACAAACCGTAGCCAACAAGATGCTGAACGAACGAGACACCCAATGGGACAACAGGAGCGCGATCATCTTCCTTGCTACTTCCAGCTTGGAATACCCGGGTACCTTATCCGACGCCCTTTACTATATGTCTTTCATTGATTACACCTACGGCTTTGAGGATAACTACTCGCTGGCAAGCAAGCGAAGTAGGTTGTGGTTGCCGGAAGCGAACACGGGTTCAGGCGTTGGCGGACAAAGCTCGGAACGCCGGTTCTTGACAGGGGTTCCTCAACAGCAAGCAGCGGGCGCGCAAGGAGCTAGCGTTACGTCCGAGTCGCCTTCCATATCGCTGACCGACTTGAATACCAAGATCACCCGCATCAAAAATGAATTGAACGCCAACACATCCCTTGGGTATCAGCTTTGCATAAGCGAGAAATACCAGCGCGAACGTCTAGAGGCGGTACGAGCGTCGGAAGGTAGGACGTACGACAAGGAGCGAACGTTCAATGAGGAAATAGGTTCCGGCCTTCCCGCCGGAACAGCCGTGCTGGACGACACGTGGAACTTCGTTTATGGCCCTGACGGTTGGGAGAGTAAGTCACAGTTCATAGGGGCAGATGCCGAACTATTCATCATAGGCGCTACGAAGGATACTGTACCTAGGATCGGCAAAATCACCAATAGCTTTCGGGCCGTAAAGGGGACGTTCGACTATGAATGGCGCATCAAGGCCTTAGAAACCGTCAGGCCGCTTCCGAAGGGCACCTATCAGCTAACGTGGAAGTATAGACGTGGGGAGTACATTCTTTGCGATCCTAACTACGTTCGTAATCACACAGTGGTAGTAACTGTGACCGCGCCTTCTGGCGTTCTGCACGAGGCGTTCTTCGACCCGGTGACCGTCGGTGCTGCAATCGCCGCGGACGCCACCAACGGCGTCCTCAAACCCATTACGTTCACGGACGGCAACAGCGTCTCCGCGACCCTTCAGCGCATCGCGTGGGAAGCCCCTTCGGCAGGATCAGGACAGGTTGGCGCCGTCAAACTGAAGCTCTCACCGCATACCGGCCTCGCCAACCACGTCCTCGACTTCATCGCGCTGGACGGGACGGTCTCGGTCTCCCTGGCCGCCGACGAAGCGACCGTAGACGCCGCCAACAACACCCTGAGCTGGCCGGTGTCGTCCCAGCCGTGGAAGAACGGCGACCTGCTGATGCTTCGCATCCGGGCAGTCCCCGCTACGCCCACGCCGACTCCGGTCCCGCGCTACTCTTGCAACATCATCGACCTCGCCGAAGTTTCAGGCGATACGGCCATCCCCAACGCCCTGGGCAGCGGCGACTGCTACGACGGCGGATACACCGACTTCTACGCCTTCACCCTGAAGGCCGCCGCTCAGGTTCGGATCGACTTTGAGTCCTCCGACTTCGACACCTATCTCAAGCTGCGGTCAGGGAAGTCGAAGACGGGCGATATCCTCGCCGAACACGACGACGTGAACTACCATGGGGGCGACACCGACTCGCGGATCGATCGGCGGCTGAATGCCGGCACGTACACCATCGAGGCGACGACATTCGACCTCGACACCTCGGGCGACTACACCCTTACGCTCTCCGTGAAGTAAAGGACTGCTTGGCGAAACAGGCCCGGCAGACGTTCTTACGACTTCAATGACGAGAAGCTTGCATCGTGGAAAGGGGCCGCATGTTCCGGCATCATGGGGTCACGGCTCGTCATCCTCCACCAACCTGACAAGATCGCCAAACCCTCGTTAGAATGCCTACAGCCGTACTCCCCATCGAAAAGTTCGCAAATCGGTACACGATGGCCCCCCCGACGACGACGTGGGAGCACAGCCTACGGAGCCGCAGGTCATCCGTATCGTTTGCTCAGATGGGTTTGAGTAAAACGGCGCTTACCACATCGGAACGTCGCGAGGCCCTAGGCGGGTCATACTGAACAGCTCAATAGGCTCAACTGTCTTCCAGCCACATCTCGAAAGTAGTGCCATCTACTGTCCAGTCCAGCGCCGGTGTGACACTCCTGCCGTCCCTCTATCCGATGCATCACACTACAGGAACCGCAAGCCCACGGTGCGCCGACAGGCTACCGAGCCGCATCTCGAAGATGGCGGTATCTACCGTAAGCGATGGTGGAGCTGGGGGGACTCGAACCCCCTACCTCTTCAATGCCATTGAAGCGCTCTCCCAGATGAGCTACAGCCCCATGCAGGAAGCGGCATCGAAGGCGCCTCCCGTGCCACAATAGTAGCAAAAGGCAGCTCGTCTCAGCAAGCGGGTGGGATGCTGCTGCGAAACGTACTACAATGTCCGAGGGCGTTTACACGGGGTTTTGACATGGCGAAAAAGCGAGTTCTCATAACCGGCGCGGCGGGGTATGTGGCCAGCAGGATGCTGCCGGCGTTTCACGAGCAGTACGAACTTATCCTGCTCGATGCCACCGTTCAGCCGAGCCCCGATAGAGCGCACTCGGACTCAGGGCCGGTCGCCGACGTGCGGACCGTTGACCTGCTCAATCCCGACCGAAGCAAATACTCTCACCACTTCGAGGGGGTTGACGCAGTCGTCCACCTTGCGTATATCCGTCGAAGAGGCGAGCCGATCGATCAGTATGAGAGCCAACGGGAAAACGTCGATATGGCCTATAACGTCTTCCGCGCGGCGTATGACGCAGGGGTTGAACGAGTCGTGGCGGCGAGTTCAAATCACGCTGCCAACTGGTACGAGCCGGCTTTGCTCCAGCCGCGAAAGAAGGAGTCGCTCGATCCGTATGACCTCCCCTTGTCCCATAACTTCTACGGTTGGTCTAAGGCGACGTATGAGCACCTGGGATTTCAGTTCGCATGTGGCGCGTTCGGACGGAAGATGGGCATGGTGCTAGTCCGCATCGGGTCGCCCGGAGAGTTGGACGTGAGCCACTCGGCAGGCAACCCGGTCGGACTTAAGAGGGGCCTCGGATCGTATTTGAGTCAACGCGATCAGATCCAGCTGTTCACCAAGGCAATCGATACGGAGAACATCGAAAACGAACACGGTGTACCCTGGCACATCGTATATGGGATTAGCAACAATACGCGGGCGTACTGGTCGTTAGTAAACGCGAGGCGAGTGTTGGGATATTCTCCTGAAGACGACGCGGAATCGCGCTTCGCCGCCGATCTCCCAACTGCCGAAGAACTCGGGCCGGGAAGGGCGGGAAGCCAATGATGCTCACAGCGTCTCTCCGCTGCGGAGAGCGCCCCCGTCTCCTCCGTCCAGCCTTGCTGCTGCACTCGCCTACCTTCGGATTGTGAAAACGACTGCGTTATTTTATTGGGAGAACATGGCTACAGTGACAAACCGCAAAGTCCTGATAACCGGAGCGGCCGGGTACGTTTCAAGCCGGATGCTGGACGCCCTTCGCGCCGGGTACGATGTTGTACCACTCGACGTCAGCGACAGAAATCGTGAAGGCCGCAGAGTTGACGGCATTCACGTCGTAAACCTGATTGATCCCGACCGTTCGCTATACGAACGTCACTTCGATGGAGTCGATACCGTCATTCATCTCGCTCACAAGTCGCGTGAAGGAAAGCCCATTGACCATTTCTTTCTTGAGAAACAGAATATTGAAATGGCATACAACGTCCTGAGATGCGCGTACGATGCCGGCGTCCGCCGGGTTAT
The DNA here is from genome assembly GCA_965232435.1 of Dehalococcoidia bacterium. Classification (GTDB taxonomy): domain Bacteria; phylum Chloroflexota; class Dehalococcoidia; order Lucifugimonadales; family VXLM01; genus VXLM01. Next base: position 2,704,435 of record CBDDPU010000004.1, on the reverse strand, counting down.
CGTGGCCACATCTAACCACGCCGCGGACTGGTATGAGCACAGCTTAATCCATACCCGGAAGATGGATGTGGTGGATCCTTACGACTTTCCCCTGTCCGATAATTTCTATGGCTGGGCCAAATCTTCGCAGGAAGTCATGGGTTTTCTCTTCGCGTGCGGCTTCCCGAGCTTTGAGCATCCATCGGGACGAGAGATCCTGGTCGAAGGGGTCAATGTTGGGCGCAAATTGGAAGTAGTCATGGTACGAATCGGTCATCCTCGCGACCTTGATCCTGAACGTTACGGACATGACGCCGCCACTTTCAAGCGAGTGCTCGGCTGTTACTGGAGCGTTGGCGATCAGATCCAGTTGTTCACAAAGATCATCGAGACGCCGGACATCGAGAACGAGCACGGCGTCCCGTTCCACATCGTGTATGGCATTAGCAACAACACTCGGGCGTTTTGGTCCCTCAGCAACGCGCGCAACGTATTCGACTACCAACCCGAGGACGATTCCGAGGTGCGTTTCGCCCACATCATCAAAGGCTGGATCACCGGCGAAGACGCCCCGGGCGGAATCGGCAGAGTTGGTCTGCGATAGCAGGGCGTCGTCGGGCGAACGGTCTTTCATCGGGAGCCGGAGGACGGAGACGTCGATTGGTAGACAAGTGGAAACCGAAGCCGGCGGATGTGGTGGTGCGAAGGCCCCGCCGGGACCTGTTGCGTCCTGTCCATATTGAACTGACGCCATCCCGTGAACCGTCGTCCGTTTTCAATCCTTCGCTCATCCTGATATACGCCTTCGTAGCTCTTATCGCAATCGGTACGCTTCTCCTCATTCTGCCATTTTCCCACCAAGGAGACGAACTTGCCCCCTTCGTTGACGCGCTGTTCACCGCTACTTCAGCCGCGACTGTCACGGGTCTCGTCGTTCATGATACCGGCTCATATTGGACGTTCGGAGGACAGGCAGTCATTCTGCTGCTGATGTTCGTCGGCGGACTGGGAATCATGACCATCGTGAGCGCGCTGTTCATCCTAGCGGGGCAGCGAATTTCACTGTCCCAGAGGCTAGTGCTGCGTGAGACGGTCGGCACTTCGTCGTTCAGCGATATTACGGCGATAACAGTGCGTATCGTCGTGTGGGCAGTCGCGCTTCAGCTCGTTGGCTTCATCGCGCTGGCGGTCTGGCTGTCGTTCACGTATCCCCCCTGGGAAGCCGTCTGGCACGGCCTGTTCCAAGGGGTCTCCGGGTTCAACAACGCGGGGTTTGTGTCATTCCCCAATGCCAACAGCCTCCTCGAATTCCGCTCGGACCGAATTGTTATCGGTGTCATTGCAGTCCTTATTCTCTTAGGCAGCCTCAGCTACTGGGTTATCGACGATCTGGTTCACTCGCGCAAATACTCCAGGCTGACCCTAAACTCCAAGATTGTTCTCCTCTTCACCGGTGCGCTGCTAATCATCGGAGCGGTGGGATACTTTCTCGGCGAGATCGGGAACTCCAAAACGTTTAGTGAACTCAGCGTCGTCGATCAAGTGACGGATTCAGTATTCCACTCCGTCAACCGCACTTCCGGCTTTTCCACCAGTGGCTTCGGCGAAACGCGGAAAGAGACCAATCTGTTGTATACCGCTCTGATGTTCATCGGCGGTGCGTCCGCATCGGTCGCCGGGGGCGTGAAAATAAATACCTTTGCGATCATCATCTTTGCCATGCTTGGAGTGCTGAAGGGGCGGCCGAGGACAGTGGCCTTCCGTAGGCGTCTTCCGGCGGTCCAAGTGGTATGGGCCCTCGTAGTCGTGAGCCTCGGTTTCATAGGCATCTATGCGACCGCAATTATCCTCACCTTTTTTGAGAGCCAACTCGAAATCGATGACCTGCTGTTCGAGACGGTTTCCGCGCTCGGTACGGTTGGATTCAGCACGGGCATAACGGCCGATCTCTCGCCTGCAAGCCGCATTGTCTTGACCATTGCGATGTTCGTCGGTCGCATAGGCCCGCCCATTGCTATCGTTGCCGCCTTGTCCCGCCCCGACGGAGAGGGATCGTACCGGTATACCAAGGAGCGCGTGCTGCTGGGCTGACCTGCCTACGGCTGCTTCGGAGTAACGTAATCGACCGCGATCTCGACGCCGTCCAAGGATACCGCGCTCGACAAGGTTGACGGTCGAGACAGGACGGCCACGGATATTTCGTTCATACCATCGACGAGATGGTCCCAGCCCAGCCGAAACTCCAACGTCGAATAATCGTATCCGTACGTCGTGTAGGTTGCCTCGTCGAGTGACAGTTCATACCCATTGAGGCGGACTGTCATGACGTCATGGGAAGTCGATTCTCCCAGCTTCAGCGTCAGCGTCGCGTTCGCGCTGGCAGAGTCCTTCACCACAGACAGGCCGACCGTGGCGGTCGTTCCGGTATCGAGTCGAACCGGCAGGGGAGCCTCATATCCGAACTTGACGCACCGGTCATGGCGCGGAGCCATGTAGTACCGTTTCGGCTTCTCGAACAGCACGTCCGGATCGCCAATTTCGGACAAGATTTGGCGCTGCTCCGGGCCGATGGGCCATGGATACCACGGCAAGTAGAGGGCGTCCACCCCTCGATTCCAGTACGCCGAAGCCGCGGCGCGGTAATACTCTACCCCTGCGTATTCCTCTCGATTGGCCCCCAGCACCGACCCCATGGCCGGATAGACTTCACAGCCGCCCGCTCTCGCCCGCTCGAGCACCCACTCAAAGGGAAAGTCGGGGTCGATGGGCATGTGGCTGTAGACGTTTGGGACGACGAAATCAAGCAGGCCCTTCTCAAACCATGTATCAATGTCGAATCCGGCCTCGTTGTTCGCTTCAATTGTGGGCAGCACCCTGGCTCCGATGTCGATGGACTTGCCTCGGCTCTTGGCCGTTTCCTTGACGGTATGCCTCAAATCCCGCAGGAAATTCGTCAGCACGTGCATGTTCTCCGCCACCTCGTGGGCCTCGAAATAGTAAGGGTCGAACGTCAAGTCCAGTTCAAGGCCGTCAACGTCGTAGCGAGCGCATGTCTCCTCCGCGATGGCCATCCTCTCGGCGCGCACTTCAGGATACTTCCAGTTAAAGGCGTTCCTTCGGTCCGGATTCGAGTCGTCTCCTTTCAGCGTCCACTCCGGATGATCGATCTTGAACTGCCAGTTGTGAGCGTTCGTCACGTTGGCAGGGTCGGAAGAGTGAGTGAGGCGCAAACTGCCGATAAAGTCCATGCCCACCTCGTGCGCGCGGTCGATCATCACTTCCAGTGGATCACAGCCCCGGTTGATGAGACCCATCGTATTCTCGTACGCCCGCCAGCTAGCCACGTCGGGGATGACGTCGAGGTGGGCGGCAAACACGTCGGCGAACTTCGAATCGTGGAAGACCGTTGGCCCCACGCCAAAACCCCAGACGAACGTGTCGACTCCCGTCCCTGCGACGGCGTCAATGGTCGCCGTCGCCTCAGGGAGGCTCATCGGCGGCTCATAAATGTAGTAGTGATAGTGCCGAGCGTCGTCGTAGAAAATCAGTCGTCGCCTACTCATGTTTTACCTCTTCGGCTTCTCTGTCGTGGATTAGTTGACTCAACGCCATTCGCCTCGTCAATTGAGGACGGATTACAAGAAGTCATTAGGCTCCGGGTACTCGACCCGAACTTCCACGCCGTCGAGACGTGGGAGTTCGGCGCCAAGATTGTCCGGTCTCGACTTTATGGATATCGAGACCTCGTTGCGGCCAGTTCGGAGCGCTCCCGACTCCAGCGGGAAATCGAGAACGACGTGCGTGAATCCGCGAGTCGTCCTCCAAGCGCTCGAAACGGGAAGTTCCTTGTCATTGAGTGTCACGACCGCATCATCGTGGACGGTGTGATCGTACATGATCAGCCGGAGCGTGGAGCGCGTCTCGGTGTCGAACTCGTCGGCGATGAAAAAACTCACAGTAGTCGGGCTTGCCTCAGGTCCGACCTCGATCTTCGCGGGAAGCTGAGCCCCGTAGAGCTGCTCCGTGGAGACTTCAAAGCGCTGTCGCACGACATATTGTTTCGAGCCATGCGCGAGCAGCTTGGTATCGCCGATCCTTCCCAGCAGATCGCGCTCTTCGGGACCGTGAGGCCATTTGAACCACGGCAAGTATACGCCGTCTGCACCCTTGGCTCGATGCGAGGCCGCGCCTGCGCGATAGTGATCAAGGCTGGCATGGTCATTCCCGTCGCTCCCCACTTGATCGTGCAGCGTCGAATAGACCTTGCAGCCATTGGAGTGGGCGATCTCAACTACCCACTCGAAGGGTAGGTCTGCGTCGATCTGTCTATCCTGATACACGGTCGGCACAACGAAATCGAGGAAACCCTGCTCGATCCATCTCGCCGCGTCCATGCCCGCAGCCATATTCCCGGCGCGAGTCGGCAGCACGCGAGCGCCTAGCGCGATAGGTCTCCCTCTCTTAGTCGCCGCGCGGTCAACGGCCTTGCGAACCTCGGACATGTATTCGGTCAGAATTGGGGCTTTATCCTCGACTTCGTCGGCCTCGAAGTAGTGCGGCCAGAATGTCCAGTCGATCTCTATGCCGTCCACGTCGTACTCGTTGACCGTTTCCTCGATCAGGGCGAACCGCTCTGTGCGCACCTCAGGGTGAGTCCAGTCGAAGGCATGTCGCCCAGGCCCCTTGAGACACCATTCCGGGTGGTCGATGCGGAACTGCCAGTTGAACATCCAGCCGACCAAGTCTTCTCGATCATTTGGGTCCGCCTGGTGCGACTGCCGGAGTGAGCCGAAAAACTCGATGCCCTTCTCATGCGCTCGGTCGATCAGTACTTTCAAGGGATCGAGTCCGCGCTCGTTTAGACTTTTTAAGTTTTCATACGCCCTCCAGCCCGCCACCATAGGGAAGGACTCTAGGTGGTCGCCCCAGCGTTCGCCGACGTTCGTGTTGTGGAACATCGTCGGCCCAGCGCCGAACCCGTAGACGAGCGTATCGACTCCCGTTCCCACGATCTCATCGACCGGCTTCCACGCATCTTCCAGCCGAAACGGCGGGTCATAGTAGTAGATATACGAATGCCGGGCGTCGTTATAGAAGAGCAGTCGTCGTTCTTTCATGGTGTCCTCTCGTGAGTGTTCGTTCAGGGAAGTTAGCCGACTGGCGGCCTCAGCGTGGTCGTTTCCGATATGGCTTCCAGGGCTCCCGCCGCATGGAGCAGGAGTCGGTCGTTCAGGTGGCCCGCCGCAAGTTGGACGCCAATCGGCAGTTTCTCCGAGGACATCCCGAACGGGACGGAAATGGCGGGGTGGCCCGTCATGCCAAACGTTGCCGTAATATTGGCCGCATGACCGGCGCCAGCAGCCCGCCCCGACACGTCCAACTCGGCGCTGTCGTGAGGTGGAGCCGTAACCGGTGAAGTTGGCAGCAAGAGCAGATCATGGTCCGCGAAGAACATTGTGACCTCGCGCGAAATCGACTCATGTTTGTCCATCGCTGCGAGATAATCGACCATTGATGGCTTGGAAAGATTGAGCAGAGTTGATATCGAATCCGACAGTTCGCTCTCTCTGCCTTCCACAAATGGTTTGAAATAATGGTCGGCCTCTACGATCAGCATCTCCATCGTGAAGTCAATCGGGAGCCGGTCATGCCAGTCGAAGTCAACATCTTCCACGATACAGCCCATTGAATCGAGTTCTGCCGCCGCCTTGCGAACCACCTCTTGGATTTCCCCCATAACCGGATTGAAGGGCCCCTCACTCATCACACCCACACGAAGGGGCGGCAGCAACACATCGAACCATGGCATCGCATTGATACCACGACCGAGGGCGTAGGGATCGATATGGTCGGGACCGCTCATTACTGTCAGAGACAATGCAACGTCGCGCACCGATCGCGCAATGGGGCCCACGTGCATCCGTCGGGACATAATCTCCGGCCACGCGCCCGTGAGCGGAATTAGGCCGTGAGTGGGCTTATAGCCCACGACGTTGCAGTAATGGGATGGCAGTCTGTTTGAACCTCCTAGATCAGTCCCGATGCCAAGCGGCGAAAGCCCCGAGGCAATAGCGGCCGCCTCTCCGCCACTGGAACCGCCCGAAGTGCGTTCGATGTTCCATGGATTAAGTGTCCGCCCGAATAGATCGTTCATCGTCTCTGCGGATAAAGCGAATTCCGGGCAATTTGTCTTACCTATGACAACAGCCCCCGCTTCTTTCAGCCGCCGCGCGGCGGCTGCATCGGTATTGGGCACTCGGTCTGAATACAGCAGCGAACCGCGTGTGCTGCCGATTCCCTCCGTGTCGAAAACCTCTTTCACAGAAAAAGGGACGCCGTGCAGGGGGCCGAGTGCCCCGCCGCTCATAACGGCTTGTTCCGCCTCACGCGCCTGATCGAGAGCCGATTTGTTCTGTTTGACTATGGCGTTGATGATCGGGTTGACTGAATCCGTCCGGTCGAGATGAGCCTGAACGACCTCCACCGGGGACACGTCTTTCTTCCGGATTCGTTCCGCCAGTTCGGTTGCGTCCGAGAAGACAAGCTCGTCTGTAAAGCATTGGAACATCAGCATTGTCTAGTACACGGAATATCCGCCATCAACGGGAATGGCTGTCCCGGTTACATAGTCCGACGCACTACCGGCAAGGAATACCGCGATGCCTGCAAAGTCCGACGGGACGCCCCACCGTCCATAAGGTATTCTTGACGTGATCTGCGCGTGCCTCTCCGGGAAATTCTCTTGCAGGGGCGCAGTCAGATCCGTCTCTATCCAGCCCGGCAAGATGGCGTTCACTTGGATGTTGTCCTTCGCCCAAGCGATCGCAAGACTCTTTGAGAGTTGAACAATTCCCCCCTTGCTGGCCGCATACGGCGCGCCCCAGTCGAGACCGAAAATGGAAGTCATCGACCCGATGTTCACGATCTTGCCACCCCCTTGTTCGACCATGTGCGGGTAGGTCTCTCGAGAGCACAGGAACGCTCCCCGCAGGTTCACCCCCTGCACTATATCCCAGTCCGACGCCTCGTAGTCTTCAGGCCGACTGCGTACCGTGGCGCCAGCGTTATTGACGAGAATATCGATCCGCCCGCAGCGGTCGACCGTTGCTGCTACTGCCGCCTTGATCGACTCTTCATCCGAAACGTCGATCGGAATGCCGTAAGTATCAGAACCGAGTTCGCAAAGCTCTTGCACCGCGGACGCAGTCTTCTCCACGTTCCTAGCGGCAACTACGACACCCGCGTTCGCGGCGGCAAGTCCCTTTGCAATCCCAAGGCCGATACCTCCGTTCCCGCCTGTAACGAGGGCAACTTTCCCAGTCAAATCGAACAAATCCCGTGTCATATTCTGATAACCCCTAAAGACCGCCTTTTACCGTCCTGCTGCCGCGTTTCCGCACGAAAGCATGTATTTCTTCCGTCATTCCCGCGAAGCGCTATCACCTCAATGCGGAGAGGGAATCTAAACTCCCATACGGGGCCTCAATCTATAATGCCGAGAATTATCGGCTTTGCGACATCTACTGACGGCGAATGAAATAGTACTCCATCGTCAGTGCGTCCGCTACAGGCGGCGGACATAAGCATGTGCTATGCTACATCCCCGTCAGTCGATTCCCGGCGTCGGCCCGCCCGACACCGGATTCAAGGATTTTCCGATTCCGTGAACCTTTCCGTTGTTCGAGATCGATTGGAACAGCGCGAAGAGTTGCTGTCCCCTTTCGCGGCTCGCTCGAAGGACAGCCGCAGAGACAGCCCCGAACAGCCATCCGACGTTCGCACCGAATACCAGCGAGACCGTGACCGTATCATCCATTCCAAGTCGTTCCGGCGACTCAAACATAAGACGCAGGTTTTCATCGCCCCGTCGGGTGACCACTACGTTACTCGTCTCACTCATACCTTAGAAGTAGCTCAAATCGCCCGGACGATATCTCGCGCCCTGAATTTGAACGAGGACCTCACGGAAGCCATCTCGCTCGGTCACGACCTTGGCCACACTCCATTCGGCCACATAGGAGAGAAGGGAATCGACGAACTGCATCCGCTGGGATTCACCCACGCCGCTCATAGCCTTCGCATCGTGGAGAAGCTTGAACGGGAAGGTCGAGGGCTGAATCTAACTATGGAGGTCAGGCAGGGAATAGGGGGCCACTCAAAACCCAGGGGAGATGTCATGGGCGGAGTCAATCCGCCTGACCTGACGCTTGAGGCCCAAATTGTCCGCCTCTCCGATGCTGTAGCATACTTGAACCACGATTTGGCCGACGCCTTCAGGGCGGGTGTTCTTGTGCCCGACGAGATGCCGAAAGAGGTGTCGGAACGCCTCGGTGATAGACATTCCCAGCGTATTGATGCCATGGTATCCGACATTGTTGCCGCGTCATGGGCCGCTACCGGCGAGAACTGCCTCGGCTCCCGCCCCGCTATTCGCATGGGCGACAAGATGCGCGAGACGGTCAACATTCTGCGCGAATTCATGTTCGACCGCGTATATTTACCTGAAGACGAAGGTGAAGAAGGGATCGTCGCGCGCGAGATCGTTCGTCTCTTGTACCGGCACTTTGACGATAATCGGAGTACAATACCCAGCGAGTACCACGATGAGGAATGGGCCGTAGTCGACTACATCGCGGGGATGACTGATCAATTCGCCATACGCATGGCCGAACGCATCGAGCCTGGGATTGGTCGAGTATTCGTGCTGAGAAGGGCCAAATGACCCCGAACGACCGCGTTCTCACTAGACTCGTTCGTAACCAAACGAAGCTCATTAATGAGCACCTTGAAGCAATGCAACGAGATACTCACGGTGTTGAGTACCCGCCCTGGCGGCGGGAAGTCGACGACCTGTGGAAGGGAGTTTTCGAGAATATCAACGCGATGCAGCCTCACCCGCAAATGGAAACCCTTGAGGAGATTCGCGAACTGTGGACCATGTACGTAGCGCACTACGTTGGTGATGAATAACCGAGCGGATTATGACGGAAATCACTCCCGACCTTCCACACGCCAGACAGACCGCCTTAATGGCCCACGCCATCGTGATACGCCTTAAAGAGATGGGCTTGCCGAAGGAATTCGATGATGACCTCGGGACGCTGTGCACGGACCTCGGTGATATCTGGGCAGCGCACAAGACCCTGTCTGCGAGGCTTGAGCATTTAATTGACGCCGCGGACGACTGGGAATCCGTCGCCGACTGTCTCGTCGACCTCCGTGCGGCAGTTGATCACATAGGAACGCATGTCGAGACGGCCGGCCCGCCGATCGACCGGGTGGCGCGATTTGCCTATGAACAAGGAAATTCTCATGAGCACGGCTCTGATTCCTGAACCGGATCGGCCCCGCGACAACGCCACTGAACGGAGCAGTTATGTCCGTCGTCGATGACATACGAGACAAACTGGATATTGTCGAAGTTGTGTCCGGTTATGTGCCGCTGAGGAAGGCGGGACGGAACTACAAGGCGCGGTGTCCGTTCCATACGGAGAAGACGCCATCCTTCACCGTGAGCCCTGAGCGCCAGACGTGGCGCTGCTTCGGCGCGTGCGCGACGGGCGGCGATATCTTCAACTTCGTCATGCGCAAAGACAACGTCGAGTTCGGGGAGGCCTTGCGTCGTCTCGCCGAACTCGCAGGCGTCGAAGTCTCCACTCGCCCTAAGGGGGAAGTCGACCGCGAGGAGGCCCTGTTCCGCGTCAACCGCGAGGCCGTCCGATACTACGGCGAGATGCTCAGGTCTCCCGAGGGCCGCGCTGCGCTCCGCTACCTCTATGATCGCGGCGTCGACGATAAGGCAATCGAAGAGTTCCAACTCGGCTACAGTCCCAAGGGCCGCGACCGTCTTAAGACGCACCTCTCCTCCCTGGACGCAAATCTGGGACACGCCGTCCAGGCTGGACTGCTCCGGGCCGACGATGAAGGGAACGTCAGCGACTTCTTCTTTGGGCGTCTCATGGTCCCGATCTTTGATCGTCGAGGGCGCGTCGCGGGGTTCGGCGGTCGCTCCTTGGATGGCTCCAACCCAAAGTACATTAACACCGCCGCCACCCCGGTCTTCGACAAGCAGGCCACACTATATGCCCTCGACAAGGCGGCAGAGGCCATCCGAAAGAATGAAACCGCCGTTATCGTCGAGGGCTACATGGACGTTATAGCTGCCCATCAACTCGGCCGAAAGAACGTCGTCGCCTCAATGGGAACGGCCCTCACCGAGCGACAAGTACATCTCGTACGGAGCCTCGCCAAGACCGTAGTGCAGGCCCTGGACCCCGACGCGGCAGGACAGGAAGCAACACTCAGAAGCCTCGAAGTGTCTTGGCGCGCCTTGGAGAGACGCCGGCGCGGTCAGAGGGAAGCAGTTGCTCTCCGCATCGCCAAACTGCCCGAAGGCCGCGATCCCGATGACATCATCCGCGAATCCCCGCAGCGCTGGGATGAGATCATCGAATCCTCAGTTCCCTACATGGATTTTGTCATCCCCGCCCTTGCGGGGCGTTACGATCTAACCACGCCCGAAGGCAAGGCCAGGGCTGCTGAAGCGCTCTTGCCGGTCATCCTCTCAATGGGCAACGCTTTCGAGCAAGATCGCTTTTTCGCTCAACTGGCCGGTGTGCTCGGTGTTACGCGCGAGAATCTTCGAGCGAGTATCGGGAAAATGGGTCCGTCCCCGCGTGAACGCAGGGAGCGGACGCAGTCGAATGCCTCTCTCCCGAACGCGACGCTGTCCCCACTCGCCTCCGGCGACCGCGATCCGTTGGAAGAATTCATCCTCGCGGCCCTTCTTCACTGGCCCGATGTACTCGAAGCCGTAGGACACCACTCACCGGAAGAATTTCAAAGATCAGAGAACCGAGAACTCTTTACTCTGCTGCTGTCGTCTGATACAATAGATGAGTTACGAACCCGCCTCGACGACTCGCTTCTCGGCCACTTTACTCGCCTTCTCAACAAGGATATGAAGCCAACGACCCGTAAAGAGGCGGGCAAAGCCGTTCAACAGGCACTTACTCGACTGGAGCAGCGGCACTTGCGAGACCGGTTAACGGAGAGCACAGAGTCCCTGCAAATAGAGTCGGGCGCTCAGTTGCCCCCAGACGTCGAAGCCGTCAAAGAATCGATTATCAACGCCAACTCCAAGCTCAATGAAAGTTTCCACCTCGTAGGTGTGCAGCAAAACCGTCACGGCTGATACAGCCGTCAACAAGATAGCCGTCAATCAGGCACGGTGTACATACGGGAGGTTAATGAGTGGATATTGAGCGCCCCAAGCAGCGCGACGATGACAGGGACTTGCTTAGAGACCTGGCCGGAGGCAGGTCGAACGAGATCTTCGTAGACCATTCTAAGGACAGTGTAAGTTTTGGTGACGATGAGAATGACGGAGACAGAATGAATCCGTCCTCTAGGTCCCGGGGCGATTCCGGGGAACCCTCGGATGCTGATGTCGAGGCCGAGGCTGATCGGCGGGAAAACGCTGAGGCTGAGGCTCAAGCCGCTTGGCAGCAGAGCATCGAATCGTCGGAAATGATCGACGACCCCGTCCGCATGTACTTGCGAGAGATCGGTCGAGTCAGCCTGCTGAAGGCCGCGGACGAACGGCGATTAGCCCGCCAAATGGAGGCCGCTAAACACATAGAAAGCCTTGAAGAAGAATTGACCAGTCCCGAGGGCCGCCCCCCTCGCGCCTGGCAAGTTGTAAACCAGCTACTGGCTCGTGCCGTAGAGGGTCAGGAACTAGCGGTGGCATTGAGCAAGTACGCCGGATTGACCGGCGAACTGTCCTTCAAAGAAATCATCGGCAACCAGCAGTTCCGCAACGTGCTCGACGGTGACATCACCGAAGAATTGATGATCTTCGCCGAAGACGCCATGAATGTCTCTCAGGAGGAAGCCAAACAGCTCATTCGCGAGCTCTCTCTCGATACCCGACTTCTTCCACTCGAAATCGTGGCCGCATTCGATGAATCCGCCACTATGGATGATGTCAAGAGACAGTTGAATGAACTCGAATTCACTCGGCAGCTTGACGGCCACGAAATACTCTTCGGCAACTTTTTTGCGCGAGTCAAATTGGATGGCGAGACAGCTCAGAGCCATCTGGCGGAAGCCAACCTTCGTCTCGTTGTTAGCGTAGCCAAAAAGTACATCGGACGCGGCATGTCTCTACTCGATCTCATCCAAGAGGGCAACATCGGCCTTATACGCGCCGTCGAAAAATTCGACTACCGTAAGGGGTACAAGTTTAGTACCTATGCCACTTGGTGGATCCGTCAGGCCATAACCAGGGCTATCGCCGACCAGGCTCGCACTATCCGCATACCGGTGCATATGGTCGAGACGATCAATAAGCTGCTGCGAGTGAGCCGTCGCCTCGTTCAGGAATTTGGCCGCGAGCCGACCAGTGAAGAGATTGCGGCAGGCATGGATATATCCCCGGAGAAAGTGCGAGAAATTCTCAAAATCTCTCAGGAGCCGGTATCCCTCGAAACGCCCATCGGCGAAGAGGAGGACAGCCACCTCGGGGATTTTATCGAGGATCGGAGCGCTCTCGCACCCGCCGAGGCCGCATCGTACCAGTTGCTGAAGGAGCAGGTTGACGACGTGCTCTACACCCTCAGCGCGCGGGAAGCTCGTGTTCTTCAACTGCGCTTCGGCCTTGAAGACGGGCGCGGTCGTACCTTGGAAGAGGTAGGGCGTGATTTTGGAGTCACGCGCGAACGTATTCGCCAAATTGAGGCCAAGGCCCTCCGCAAACTCCGACAGCCCAACCGATCCAAGAAGTTGCGGGACTTCTTGGAATAGCCGCGTGAGCGTCGCGGGACGGACCAAGCCGAAAGTCGCCGTTGTCTGTACTTCGCCCGAGACCGTGATCGATGACATCGGTCGCGCCATGCGCCTTGCCGAGTATGAATCGTTCCTGCCCAAGAATCTTGCGACACTCCTCAAGATCAATATCTCTTGGCAGCACTACTACCCCGCCTGTTCGACCAGCCCTTGGCAACTCGATGGCGTCATACGCGCACTCAAAGAAGACAGCTACTCCGACCTCATCCCCGCGCATAACGGCACCGTCGTCGTCGACCCAGTTGAGGGCGCACTGAAAAACAAGCACAAGGCAGTGGAGCGAAAGCACGGCCTCGAAAGCGTCTTCCTCGACTTTCCGCCCGTCAAATGGGTCGACTACACGCCCAAGTCCAAAATGCTCGTGCTCGGCGATATTTATCCTGAAGGTTTTCAAATCCCGGAAATGTTCTTCGGCAAGAATATTGTCCACTTGCCGACGATGAAGACTCACGTATTCACCACCATTACCGGCGCGATGAAAAACGCCTTTGGAGGCCTACTGAATCGCAAGCGCCATTGGACGCACTCCGTGATCCACGAAACGCTTGTCGACCTTCTCAACATTCAAAAAGAGATACATCCGGGCATCTTCGCCGTCACCGACGGTTCCTTCGTCGGAGACGGGCCAGGTCCTCGCGCTATGAGGTGGCACGTTAAGAACGTCATTCTCGCCGGCGCCGATCAGGTCGCCGTGGACGCCGTATCGGCCAAGATGATGGGCTTCGACCCCATGAACATAGAATTCATTCGACTCGCCAGCGAGATGGGTATGGGGGCCGGTGAAATGTGCGACATCGACATTGTCGGCGACGATATCTCCTATGTTGACTGGAAGATGCGAGGATCGGAGAACACCTTCGCCAGCAAGGGTCAAAAGCTCATCTACTGGGGACGGCTCAAGCCCATGGAAAACTTTCTGCTGAGATCGCCCATCGCTCCCTGGTCATTTGTCGCGTCCAATCTCTATCACAATACATACTGGATGCGCTTCATCGGACGGCGGCGAGTCCGAGCCGCCATGAAAACCGGATGGGGCCGACTATTCCAGCAATACTGATTCTTCCGTCCTTCCCGATAATGCCAATGCATCGGTCCGCCGTCATTTCCACGTCCGTACAATCGTTCCATGAACGGAGACTTTTACATAACTCATTAGCAAGACAAAGAAATCGGAATTTATGAGTAGTAGCTTCAAAGTTATGTCCAACCTCACTGAATTCCCGCCCCGTATCCGGGTACGACGTGACGTTCTTTCGTGGGAAAGTTGAGAGAAATAGGGAGGAATGCGCACCTTCATGGATCTGATACGAACATCCGAGAGTGTCCAAGCTGATCATGGCGTCGTTGCCGACTACGCCGACGAATTCTTTGGTTACTTCGGTTGGCCCACCGTCGCGCGCATGGATGACGGCACTCTCATCGTGTCATCATCGGGACTCCGCAATTACCATGTTTGCCCGTTCGGACGGACGGTTATTTGCATCAGCTACGACGATGGCCGGACGTGGACGAGTCCGCGCGTCATCAATGACACACCCCTCGACGACCGAGACTCCGGCATTATTTCACTCGGTAACCGAAAGTTGCTGGTCACGTGGTTTTCCGTCGATGTCCGTGGCGCGCATCCTTCAGAGTATGAAAAGGCTCTCACAGCCCAGGAGGCTGAACGCTGGCGCCACGGACGGAACAATATGACCGATGAAGCGAAACGTCGTTTCGGTGGCTCATGGGTTAGAACCAGCGACGATGGCGGAATTACCTGGGATGCCCCCATACGGGTGCCGGTCTCTTCTCCGCATGGCCCCAACCGCCTCGCAAATGGCGAACTCGTATACCTCGGCAAGACGATCGCCTCCGACGAGGTCGGTCAAGTCATGAATACCGGCTCGATTGGCCTGATTCGGAGCAGCGACGACGGTCGCACGTGGACGGCCTTAGGTTCGGTGCCCCTGCCGGAGGGTTTGGACCTAGAATGCTTTCATGAGCCGCATGTGGTGGAGTTGAGTGACGGTCGCCTATTAGGTTTGATCCGCTGTGATCCAAATCATCACGACTATGGCGGACGTCAGCCCGGTCAAACCGACTTTCAAATGTGTCAAACTCTTTCAAATGACGGCGGAAAGACTTGGAGCAGGGCCGAACTCATGGACTTCCACGGTTCCCCGCCTCATCTGTTCAGACATTCCGGCGGTAAACTGATAGCGACCTACGGCTACCGCGAGCGGCCTTACGGCATTCGCGCGATGATCAGCCAAGACGATGGGCAAAGTTGGCAGTATGACTACATACTGCGTGACGACGGCCCGCATCCCGACCTCGGGTACCCCTCAAGCGTCGAGCTAGGCGACGGAAGCATCCTCACAGTTTACTATCAGCGCCCCCGATCGGTAGAGGACAAATGCGCCCTCCTCCGGAGCAGATGGCGACTTCCCGCGTAAACCGACCATGCATCCGGCATCGAAAATATCGTAAGCTATGGGAAACCACCTCCCACCTGCGAGCGGCGACATGAACAAGACGATGTACGAAAAAATATGGGAATCGCACGTAGTACACCAAGAGGACGGGCAGCCGGCGATCCTGTACGTAGACCTACACCTCATCCATGAAGTGACAACCCCGCAAGCGTTCGACGGACTCCGAGAGGCGGGCAGGGGAGTTCGAAGAACCGACCTCACCGTCGCAGTCGTCGATCACAACACGCCGACTGACCGAGGCCGTCTAGCCCTCCCGATCAGAGACCCCATCGCCAAGCAACAGCTCGACGCCCTCAAACGCAACTGTGAAGAGTTCGGAATCAACCTTTTCGATATGGCGAGTCCTAACCAGGGTATCGTCCACATCATCGGCCCGGAGCAAGGATGGACCCAGCCGGGCAAAGTCATCGTATGCGGAGACAGCCACACTTCCACCCACGGCGCGTTCGGTGCGTTGGCTTTCGGGATCGGCACGTCGGAGGTCGAGCACGTCCTGGCAACCCAGACAATCCGTCAAAGCAAGTCGCCCACTATGGAAATTCGCGTCAACGGCGCCATGCCATTCGGCGTGACCGCCAAGGACCTCATTCTCGGCATCATCGGTCGCATCGGAATTGGCGGCGGACAGGGGCACGTGGTCGAATACACCGGCGAGGCTGTTCGAACCCTTTCCATGGACGGACGGATGACCGTCTGCAACATGTCCATCGAAGGCGGCGCCAGAGCAGGTATGATCGCTCCCGACGAGACGACCTTCGACTATTTGCGAGGCCGTCCGAATGCCCCGCAAGGAGACGACTTTGAAGCCGCCGTCGACGCCTGGTCGAAGTTGAAGACCGATGACGGCGCACACTTTGACGAGTTAGTCGAAATCAACGCAAGCTCACTCGAACCGATGGTGTCGTGGGGTACCAACCCCGGTATGGTCATTCCGGTGACTGCCCGTGTTCCCGATCCCAATTCCTTCCCTGAGGCCGCCGACCGGGCCGCGGCTGAGCGCGCGCTGGAATATATGGCGCTCGAACCTAATACGCCTGTCGAGGACATATCGGTTGACCGCGTTTTTCTTGGCTCATGCACGAACGCTCGTCTCGAAGACCTTCGTGCCGCTGCGGAAGTCATTCGCGGCCGTAAGGTAAGTGAGTCGGTTTACGCCATGGTCGTGCCCGGTTCGACATCAGTGAAGCACCAGGCTGAGGCCGAGGGACTTGATTCCGTGTTTATGGACGCAGGGTTCGATTGGCGCGAGGCAGGGTGTTCCATGTGCCTCGGCATGAATCCCGACATTCTCTCCGCGGGTGAGCGCTGCGCCTCCACTTCAAACCGCAACTTTGAAGGACGCCAAGGCCCCGGCGGCAGGACACACCTTGTCTCACCCTCAATGGCGGCCGCGGCAGCTATTGCCGGCCATTTCGTTGACATTCGAGAGTGGAAGTAGTTAGACCGTGAGCGCTACACCCCCCGACCTGCCCCCGAAGGCCGCCGAGTTTGCCCGAATCCTGCAAGAGCACATGCCGGAGTTGGAGCGCCAATACGGCGTCGCGTCACTTGCCCTGTTCGGCTCCTACGTTCGAGGTGAGGAGCGAGAAGACAGCGACCTCGATGTGCTCGTGGACCTCAACCGACCAATGGGTATGCTCGCCTTCATAGCCCTGGCTGATCACCTCTCGCAGCTCGTTGGCAAGCACGTGGATCTGACCACGACACGCAGCGTGTCGGAGCGTAGGAGCGGAAGGCATGTATTGCAGGAGGCCATTCTGCTGTGACTCGACCGGTCATCGAGTTCTTGCGGGACATTATCGACTGGATGGAAAATGTCCAGGTATTCGTTGATGGTGTTGATCGACGGGAGTTTATGGTCGATCTGAAAACTCGAAGCGCAGTGGAACGGGCAATGGAAATCATTGGAGAAGCCTCGAAACATATACCTGATGACTTACGCAACCAGTTCCCCGAAGTCCCGTGGCAGGGCATGGCGGGAATGCGAGATCGGGTAAGTCATGCATACTTCGGAGTCGACTACGATATCTTGTGGCGGACTGTTACTGATGAAATTCCGCCTTTGCTTTTGAGATTGAAAAATATAGCTTCGTTATTGGAAGAAGGAAGAGAGTAAACCCCCTATGCAGCCTTTTACAAAACTGACCGGCGTCGTCGCGCCGATGGATCGCGTGGACGTAGACACCGACCAAATCATTCCGGCGCAGTTCCTCAAACGAATCGAAAAGACCGGATTTGGTCAAGTCCTCTTTTACAAGTGGCGTTTCGGCCAAGATGGTTTGCCCAATCCTGATTTCGAACTCAACCGCCCGGAGTACCGGCAAGCCGCAATTCTCGTGACCGGAAGAAACTTCGGGTCAGGGTCTTCCCGTGAGCATGCGCCTTGGGCACTCCTCGACTACGGCATTAAGTGCATAATCGCCCCTAGCTTCGCCGACATCTTTGCGAACAACTCCCTTCAGAACGGCATTCTGCTGATAACTCTTCCAGACTCAACCGTCCGAGGCATCATGCGAAAGGCGCTTCTCAACCCCGGTTTCCGTCTCCATGTCGATCTTGAGAATCAGCGCGTGTGGGACGATGATGAAGAGATCAATGCCACCTTCGACATTGACGAATTCGCCAAGTACAAGCTGATGAACGGTCTCGACGACATCGGTCTAACGCTACAGCACGAGGACAAAATCGCCGCATACGAAGCTGCCAACTGCCCGTAGAGTCACTCCGCATAAGGCAGCGTTGATATTCCCCGTCATTCCTGCGAAAGAACGTTATTGCGTACGTCGATATCCCCGAACGCCCACAGGCGGCCATCCCATGTTGCCACGACCATGCATCCCTCAATGATTCCCGGAGCCGCGCTTATCGGCGTGGGAAACTCGGTGCGCGACACGACGTTCCCCGTATCAGGGCTTACCATGTACAGTCGTCCGTCTATCCCTCCGACGGCGAGCAGACCTCTGTACATCACGGGCGCGGCCCATATGGACCGTACCCTGCGCCGGAAGGGGTTCATATCGAGTAAGTCGTCTCCGGTCTGAACGCTCCAAAACGCCTCGCGAGGCGTAAGGCCGAGACAGCGCACGCGACCTTGGTTTGTTGTGACGTACATTCGCTCTCCTTCGACCAGCGCCTGAGTAGGATACTGAGCGTCGAGAACCTCACCCTGCCAAACGATTTCCCCTGATTCCGGGTCGAGACCAGCAAGCTGCCCGAACTCCACTCCGCTGATTATCAACCCGTCCGCCATAACCGGACTGGAGAAATAGTGCGTAATGCCCAACGGAGTTTCCCAAACGATCGCTCCGCTGACTCGATCAAGCGCGACAATTCCACGCCCCGAGAGATGAGTGATAAGAAGATCCCCGGCAGCGAGCGGACTGGGAAACGCTCCCCAACCGTCTCCGACCGGGTCCCCCGAGCCGACGGGAGTTGTCAGAGTCGTGTACCAACGTTCTTCTCCTGTCGCAACATCGTATGCCCCGTATCCTGCTTTGCCCCCGGTGTAAACCGTGCGCTCTGCGATGACCGGAGCCGTGTATATCCACCGTCCGGGGTAACGGGGCAGATCGCGACTCCATGCGAGGCGCCCCGTTTCGGCGTCAAAACCGTGTACCCGTCCAGCCACCGATGTCGCGACGGCGAGGCCATCTCTATCCACGGCGATTTTGTTTTTCACTGATGTGTCGGTCGGCATGTGCCACTCCTGAACGCCGTTCGTCGAGTTCACGGCGTAGACGCCTGCCTTGCCTCGGAGGTTGTCGTCCGTAACGCTGTACAGGAGCTTATTTCCGTGCCGGACCGGGGCGGCGCGGTGGGTCGATCCCGGAAGCGTGTGAGTCCACAGCAAATTCAGCGCCTCGTCCGCCATGCCGACGACTACCCTCTTAGGCTTTGCGTTCCGTTGCTCCCTCGTTGCCTGCTGGGCTACATCAAACTTGAACCCGTTCTCAGAGAACCGAACGATCCGATAGCCCCGCGAGTTGCCGTCATAACCACCGAAGCACAGTGGCGTCGGCCCGCCGACTGCCATGCCGTTGTATCGGAACGCTTTGGAACAGTGCGTATGTCCAAACATCACGAGCTTGACATTGTAGCGCCCCAGCAAATCGAGGAATTCGACTGCGGGAGGAGTGTGCATGAACAGCACCGTTTCACGCCCATTCGGTTGAGCCGACAGGTCCTCGATGAGCCACCGGTTCTTGCGCGCGATGTCGGCTTGCGTGAAATAGCTATCCTCCTTCGAGAATGCCACGAAGTGACGCCCGCCCCAGTCGAAGCTGTAGTACACAGGCCCCAATACCTGCTGGTAGTTCTGGATGCAGCTCACGCCCTCGACGTACTCATACTTGTCGCGATTCCCGCCCTGCGCCTCCAACTCGACGTGACCGTCGTGACCGCCATAAACGGGCCGAATCGGCGTTTTGATGGGCGATATTGAGTCACGAAAAAGCTCCAATTCCGCCATCGTGCCGATGTCCGTCAAATCACCCGTAGCTAAGATGAGATCGGGGTTTGCTTCTCGCTCCAACTGCCGGAGGTCACCCTTGAGGCGTGGCCCCGTCTCAGGCCCCAACCAGGCCCCCTGCGGTCGATAATACGGTTCAGTGCGCACGTGAGTGTCGGTAATCTGTGTCAGGGTGAACGTCTCGCGTTGACGCTCCGCCGTCGTGCGAAGCGTGAAGTTAACTCTTGCTTCAGCCTCCGGCAGTCGGCGATAGTATCCTCCCACAGCCTGATGAGTGTCCGGCGCCGTGATGAAAATAAATGAGTGACTGCCCGGATCGGCTTCGATTTCGTAGCGTCCGCGCTTATCGGCGCGTATGACCAATTCCCCGTTTGATACTGAAACGCCGGCTATTCCTTCGCCGCGCTCGTCGAGAACCGAACCCGATATCCGAACTGTCATATTTTCTCCATATTTCACGCTTGACTCCGACGTAGATTGTACATCGTCAGAGGTTGGGAAACCTCGATGGCCCAACATATGAGATTTCCCCCTCCGGTCAGAATGACAGACTGATCATCGGTTATGCAAAGGTCTCGGCTATCGGAGAAGGCGAAAGAAAGGCCCTCCGTTCCCGCTCTACCCTCGTCGTCCCATGTACATGGGAATTCCACTTGCCTCGTACTCGATATGGGACGGAGTTTCGTTACGTCAGTAAATAATCACTTACCCACAATCGATGAATCTTATTCAGACCGTTCTTTCGACGTGATATCCTTGTTGCCGCCATGGAGACGGGAGACATATCACTATTCGATGCGATTCACACTCAGCGGGCCATCCGTCGATTCACGGATCAGCCCGTATCGGAAGAGGCTGTCAATCGTATCCTTGAGGCGGCAATCCGCGCGCCCAGCGGGCGGAACACCCAGCCATGGCGGTTTATCGTCATTCGCGACGCCGACACTAAGGAGAAGATCGGGGACTACTACCGCCGGGCCTGTGAAGAGGCGGGCATCGGGCGGGAGCCGATCCCCGGACTGTCCAAGAAGGTCAACGACTCCGTAACGCATCTGGCCTTCCACATGGGAGACGTCCCCGTTCTGATCCTTGCCTGCTACGAATTCTTGAATAATGAGGACGCCGTCGGGCCAAGCACGCTCCTGACAGGGTCGTCGATATACCCCGCCGTGCAGAACCTGCTGCTGGCTGCGCGCTCTCTCGGACTGGGTACGTCTCTCACGACCGTACACTCGATGTTCGAGAATGAAATCAAAGACCTGCTCGGCATCCCCCAGAACGTGCAGACGGCAGCGCTGATCCCGCTGGGCTACCCCGCACCGGATGAGCGTTTTGGCGGCAGCCGCCGCAAACCTATCGCCGAGGTTGCCCACTTCGAGCGATGGTCAAGCACGCCGGGCAGTTCATAGCGTGGCGGAGCATTTAGTTAGGAGCGACAATGTCGGAATTACCTATTAAAGTCGGCGTCGTTGGGGCGGGCAACAGCGCCGTTAAGACCCATATCCCGCGTTTTCAGAGCATTGACGGCGTTGAGGTCGTCGGTGTATCCAATCGAACTCCGGAGTCTTCACGGAGAGTGGCGGAGCGCCTCGGCATCCCCAGGACATATGACTACTGGCCCGATCTTGTAGCTTCAGATGAAACAAACGCGATCTTCATTGGCACTTGGCCTTATCTCCACAAGCCCGTCACCATCGCCGCTCTTGAGGCAGGGAAGCATGTCCTCTCCCAATCTCGTATGGCTATGGACAGCGAAGAGGCTCGAAAGATGCTTGAAGCGTCTCTGCGTCATCCGGGCCTCGTGACTGGCCTCGTGCCTACCTCCAGACTCAATACCGGCGGCACAACTATCAAACGACTCCTATCCGAAGGGTGGCTTGGTGACCTGCTGTCCATCGAAGTCGTGTCCGGCAGCGATTTCATAGACTCCGACGCGCCCTTCTTCTGGAGGCTCGACCGAGAGGTGAGCGGAGTCAACGCCCTTGAAATCGGAATGCTCTGTGAGGCGCTCGACCGTATCGTCGGCCCGTTCTCCACGGTGATGGCCAACGCCAAGGTCAACGTGCCCTGGCGTCGAGACTCGACCGGTGAGCCGTGCATCGTGACGGTGCCGGACCACGTCGAGATCATTGGCGAGATGGCGGTCGGAGCGTCCTACCACATGCGACTCAGCCAGGTCACGGGCATGGCCGAAGAGGGCGTGTGGTTCTACGGCAGCGAGGCGACTCTCAAGGCCGACGGCTACGCCGAGAGCCTGTTCGGAGCGCGGCAGGGTGAGACCGAATTCACCCGGATCGAGATTCCCCCTAGGCGTCAGATCGTGCACGACATCGCCGCCGAGTTCGTTGCCGCCATTCGCGAACAGCGGCAGATGGAGCAGGTGACCTTCGCGCAGGGAGTCCGGTACATGGAGTTCACCGAGGCCGTCGGCATCAGTGCCCAAACGGGCCGTCGAATGCATCTGCCGTTGTGAGGAGTTAAACCTGCTGTGCAGCCACTAACGGGCGTTCGGGTCATCGACGTTACTCAGATCATGGCGGGGCCTTTCTGCTCCATGCTCTTGGGAGATATGGGCGCGGACGTCATCAAGATCGAAAAGCCGGACGGGGGAGACGACGTACGACGGTCAGGACCGCCGTTCGTGGCGGGCGAATCCGCGACGTTCCTCAACATCGGACGCAACAAGCGAAGCGTAGTCATCGACATGAAGCGTCCCGCAGGCGCCGATATCGTCCGTCGCATGGCTGCCGACTCGGATATATTCGTCCAAAACCTTCGCCCCGGTCGGCTCGAATCATTCGGGCTGGGGTACGATGACATTCAGACCGTCAATCCCGCCATCGTATACGCGACCATAACCGGGTTCGGCCGGACGGGACCTTACAAGGACAAGCCGGGGTTCGATCTCATGGCGCAGGGTCTCTCCGGCATCATGAGTGTGACCGGACATCCGGGACAGCCTCCCGTGAAAGTCAGCGTACCGATAACCGACCTCAACGCTGGTCTTTTCACGGCTTACGGGATTCTGGCGGCGTACGTGAACCGGCTTAAGACGGGCGTGGGGCAGCACGTCGACTCGTCCTTAATGGAGGCCGGTGTGGCGTACACGATGTGGGAATCTGCCATTTACTTCACCAGCGGCAGGTCTCCGGGACCGAACGGATCGGCCCACCAGATATCCGCTCCGTATCAGGCACTGCCCGTCAGCGACGGGTACATCACCGTTGGCGGCGCGAACCAGAGGAATTGGGAGCGCCTTTGTCGCGCCATTGAACGGGCCGACCTGATTTCCGACGCCCGGTTTGAGAATAACGCCGGACGTATGGCAAACCGGCCCGCTCTCGAAGCAGAGCTGGGGAAGACGCTTGAGACGCAGTCAAGGGCCCACTGGCTCTCGGTACTCGAGGCTGCGGGCGTACCGTGTGGTCCGATCAACGACATGGCGCAGGTATACGCAGATCCTCAGGTCATCGCCCGTGACATGGTCGTCGAGGTCGAGCACCCATCCGCCGGCGTCATTCGCAACGTCGGCATCCCGGTGAAGTTCTCCGAGACTCCCGGAAGCATTCGTCGTCCGCCCCCGCGATTCGGCGAGCACACCAATGAGGTGCTGTCTGAATTCGGATATTCGCCTGACGAGATCGACTCACTCAGAAGTTGTGGTATCGTCAAGACTCTCCAGGACGTGTGACGCACTCGGAAGGGGAGGAATAAGTGGCTGTTCAGCACTTCAGAGCGAACCTCTATTCCGTCGGCGTGAACCGCTGTGTCGATGTTCCGTCGGAGATCAGCGAAGCGCTCGGCGGCGCCATTCACATCCGCGTAAAGGGTAACGTAGGCGGCGAGCCTTATCGGTCCAATCTCGCTCCCCGTGGCGGCGGGGCGCACCGCCTATTCGTCCATAGCGACATCTGGCGGAAGCTGGGGATCGACGTGGGCGACGCAGTCGACCTCGAGATCGAGCGGGATGAGGAGGATTGGAAGATAGTCGTCCCCGTCGACCTCGCCGAGGCCATGCCTGAGGCCAGCGAGGCGCTGGAGGCCTTTCAGGCCCTGACCGTCCCCAACCGCAAGCGGTTCATCGACCGCATCGAGGAAGCGAAAACTCCCGCTACCCGAACGCACCGCATCGAACAGGGCGTACAACTGCTTATCGAGAGGCTGAGTGGGTCGGATCGAGAGTAGTCGGGTAGGGTGAGGGCGTTTCAACAGATTACCTATGCCGTTCGTGGTGAGCCTGTTGAACCATGACCGACCCTTCGACAAGCTCAGAGCCTGCCCGTACTTGATAAGGGAGGTGAACGGGTTTCTACTCTACCCTCTCATGGCGAACATCAGTCGAGGACCGCGACGGCGTCAATCTCGATGTGAACGTTTTCACGCGGAAAGCGTGCGCCGACGATGGTGTTCGTCGGGTAGTCGTCGCCGAAGAACTCGTGGTAAATGTCTGCCTGCTCCCCCTCGAATGGGAACCAATCCTCGGTATTCTTGACGAACGTCGTCAGCTTAACGATGTCGGACGGCTTGCCGCCTTCTGACGCAACCATGCGGGTGAGCCGGTCGAGTACCACTCGAAGCTGCTCCATAGGCGATCCGTTCTCCGCATCCGAACGGTTTGCCGTGCAGCCCGAGAGGAACAACATATTGTCCGCCCGGACGCCCCGGCTGTAGTGCGGTCCGGCGGCGTAAATGTCCTCGAACCCGATTCGTCGCTTCTCCATGTTGGTCTCCCTAATGAATTGGTTGGATAGTGAATGCCTTCCGAT
This sequence comes from Dehalococcoidia bacterium, assembly GCA_965232435.1. Classification (GTDB taxonomy): domain Bacteria; phylum Chloroflexota; class Dehalococcoidia; order Lucifugimonadales; family VXLM01; genus VXLM01. Next base: position 2,679,896 of record CBDDPU010000004.1, on the reverse strand, counting down.
GTCACTCACAGCGGCTCGGTGGCGAACAGTCACTGCCGGGCAATCAAATGCCGAATGATTCCCACGGCACGATCGGCATCTACTCCGACAGCCACTCTTACCGGCCCGTCTCCATAGCTTGGGATCGTGCGTCCTCGCTCTTCCCCGTCCACTACGACCGACACTCGCGCGCGACGGCAAGATAGGATGTCCGGCTCTATTGTCGCCGCTGCCGCCAACGGATCATGCAGATGGAATTCGTCCCAGCCGTCGAGTTCCTCGAAGCGGTCGACCAGGATGCGATTGCCCAGTTGAGCCGATACCGAGTTACCCTCGAACCACTCTGGACCGTCCCGGCGGCGCATAAATGTTTTCTGCGTAACATCAAGTCCCACCAGAGTGACCGGCGCTCCCGACTCGAAGACCGAGTTTGCGGCCCAAGGGTCTTCGTGGATATTGAACTCCGCGTGGCGAGTAATGTTGCCTTGAACTCCAACTGCTCCACCCATGACGACGATCTCCCGAATCGCTCCGGCAATGTCCGGCCGGCCGTCCATCGCCGCCGCGATATTGGTCAGCGGCCCAAGCGCGATGACCGTAAGTTCCCCCGGGTATGCCGAAATGCGATCCCGCAAAAACTCGACCGCGTTCATTGGGTGTGGTTTCAGCGTCGCCACGGGCAGAGAGACGCCAAGCCCCTTCGAGCCGTGAACGTGGTAAGCATGAGAGTAAAGACCCTTTGCAGGGCGGCCCGCCCCAACCGCGATCGGCACGTCACTCCGCGGCCCTTCGAGGTATTGTACCAACCGAAGCGCGTTCTCAGTCGTATCCGAGAGCGTCGCATTCCCGCCGACCGTCATGATTCCCTCGACCGCTAACGCCTCAGAGTTAAACGCCATCATGAGAGCCAGGGCGTCATCGGCGCCCGGATCGGTGTCGATTACGATTTTGCGCATACGCTTCGCCCTTATGCCTAGAATTGCAGGTTCCATAGTATCTTACATTCTTTGTTTCGCGCTGGTCGCGCAGATATAATTGGGCAAATACTTGATCCTGAACCGAGAGGCGTGACATGGCGACTATCCAGAGCCTGCAGAAGCGGTACCAAGACCTTGATCGGCAATTTGAAACACAGGCCGAGTCCGCTATCGACTCTACCTGCTTGCTTGCTTTCGACTATGATTACGCCGGCAGTGACAGCGAGGTCGTCATCGACATGGACGAGTTCACGGCGGTCTGCCCCTGGACGGGTCTTCCCGACTTCGGGTCACTGGAGATATCGTATGTCCCCGACTCGCTGTGCATCGAGCTCAAGTCACTCAAGTACTACCTGCTCTCGTACACCGGCGTCGGCATTGTGCAGGAGCACGCCGCGAACCGTATCCTGTGCGACCTCGTTGAGGCGTGTCAGCCCGCGCGGATGTCCGTCGTCCTTGACTACAATGTGCGTGGCGGCCTGCATACGACCGTCACGGCGAATTATGAGCAGAACGATTAGCAACTGAAGAGGGCTGCGCCATGTCACATACTTCGTCACAGAAGCATCGAGTCAGGGCGTCGGCTATTGTTGTCGAAGGCGACTCGATACTCCTTGTGAAGCACCGAGGTCATGGGCCGGAAGACGGCCGGGTGTGGTGGGTGCCTCCTGGTGGAGGTGTCGAGGGCGAAGAATCCCTGCAGGAGTGCGCGCGACGTGAAACGTTTGAGGAAACGGGACTGACCGTCGAGCTCGGCAACATCGTGTACATCCGAGAGTTCTTGGAACCCGGTTGGCATCACTTTGAGATATTCTTCCTTGCATCCTCCTACTCCGGCCGGGTCGTGACCGGCGAAAATCCCGATGTAGGTTTCCTCGATACAGCCCACGCCATCGAGAATGTCCGGTTCGTTCACCGCGGCGAAATGCAGTCAATGGCCGTTACTCCCGACGAACTCAAGACATGCTTCTGGGACGATTTGGCCGAGGGCTTTCCGACGACACCCCGTTACCTCCCGCTGAAGAGGCTGTCCCACCTTTAGAACCCTCGGGAACAACTGCAGATGGCAGTCCCCGCTTGGGCGCGGTCTCCGTGTGATAGCATGAGAACATCCCACATGGCATACCGGCCCCGATTCTCAGGATACGGCGCCTGCATGAAGAATCCGATTGGAGCCGTCTGTATCCGCACAGTGAGCGGAGGTCCTCATGGCAGCGAATCAGCCTGATCTGGATGCCGCTTATGATCTTTGCCGGCGGATAACGAAGGCCGAGGCGAAGAACTTCTACTATGCCTTCCGTACTCTGCCTGAGGTCAAACGCCGCGCCATATACGCCGCATACGCCTTTTGCCGTCTTTGTGATGACATTGCCGACGGTGATCTGTCACGGCGTGAGCGACTTGACGGATTCCGCAACGTGCGGGCCTGGCTTGTGCAGGCGCGCCAAGGTCAGTTCGAAGAGCCGGTTTTTATGGCCCTGAATGACGCCGCGGTTCGCTTTCAAATCTCTTGGAATTATTTCGACGAGATCGTATCGGGTGTCGAAATGGACCTCGCGGTCCCGCGCTATGACTCCTTCGACGACCTTCGGGAGTATTGTCATAAAGTGGCCTCGGTGGTTGGACTGGTCAGTATCCGAATATTCGGCTACAAAGACTGCCCCGAAGCCGAAACCTACGCTGCCGACCTCGGTCTCGCCATGCAACTGACCAACATCCTTCGCGACATCAAAGAAGACGCAGATCGCGATCGCGTCTACCTCCCCCAAGACGAACTGAATCGTTTCGGGTGCTCCGAAACCGACCTCCTTAATGGAGTCATTGCCGAGCCGTTTCGGCAACTCATGATTTTCCAGGTCGGCCGGGCGCGAGAGTTTTTCGATTCCGGCAGGCGACTCATCCCACTGCTCGACCCCGACGCTCGGGCTTGCACTGCTGTCCTTATCAACGTGTATGGCAAGATACTCGGCCGAATTGAGGCGGCGGGCTATGACGTTTTCTCACGCCCCGTGACCCTGAGCACGGGAGAAAAGATGATGACCATGGCGAGGGTGTGGACGATGAGTCGAGTTCCGGGCCTTCGCGGCTTGCTGTAGTCGGCCGACTCGCCGCTACTTCTCCAAGCGAACGACGAACACATCGCTATCGATATCGTTGCCTTTGCCCTCGCCGCCGGGCCCGATCTCTCCCTCAGTGCCGCCAATGACGTACACTCCGCCGGAACCATGCGCGATATCACGAGTCCCATCCATCCGTCGAGTCCCGACGGTTCTTGTCCATCGATCGCGGCCATTGTGGTCGAAGCTCTTGGCGAAACCGTCCTCGACTCCGACCCCACCCGCTCCTGGAATGGATGACTCGGTGTTGCCGGCCACGAAGACGGTTCCTGCCCCGTCGACCGCTATTGCGTCGGCGGTGTCGTCGTCCTCACCGCCGAACTGTCGAGTCCATAGGCGCTCGCCGGTTGAATTCATTTTGCGGACGAATGCGTCGTTGCCTCCTCCACTTTCCTGCCCCTCAAACGCGCCGGTGGTGCTTCCCGCTGCATAAATATTTCCGTTTGCGTCCAATTCGATGTCCAAAGCCTTGTCGTTTGGCTGACTTCCCGCGGCCGATTGGCTTCCGAACTGCCGCGTCCAAACGACGGTTCCGTCCGGGTCATACTTTCGGACGAAGGCATCGCGCCCGCCCGGGTTCGTGTATCCCTCGAATTGGGAATCGGTGTAGCCGGAAACATACACTGCCCCGCCGGCGTCCACGCTGACTCCATGAATCTCATCATGCCGCTCGTGTCCGAACTGATCCGTCCATACTTCATTTCCATCACTAGTGTACTTCCTCAAAAAAGCGTCGTTCCAGTTGGAGACGGGGCCGAGCGGAGCGCCGCCGGCATTCTCGAAACCGGGAAGACTGCCCCCCGTGTGTCCGCCCACGTACACGCTGCCCGAACCATCTACCGCAATCGCCTGCGCCACCGTGGCGAACTCGGTCCCGAACTGCGCCGTCCACCTTTCCGTTCCATCGGCGTCGTAAACCCGCACGAAAGCGTCGCTGCCGAAATATTCCGTAGTGTATCCGGGGAACTCGCCTATCGTAGTTCCGGCAAGATAGACGTTACTCGCATCGTCGACGTCGACGGCATGAACACTGTCGTTATTGTCAGTGCCAAATTGCCTCGTCCAAACTTCGGCCAGAGTGCTGCTCCGCTTCTGCACGAAGGCATCCGTGCCGCCTGCATACGTTTGCCCGGCGAGCGCGTCTTCGATGTGCCCGGCCATGTAGACGTTCCCCGAAGCGTCCACCGTCACCGCGTTGCCGTAGTCGTCGAACGGAGACCGAATTTGCAGATTGTCGCTCCCGCCCGGGGATGTGGTCGCGTCTCCACTCTCTGAATCGCCAAGGCCCCCATCACTGCCGCACGCGACGGCAATCCACACCAGAAAGGCCCAGATCAGAACGATCGAAACTTTATAGCCAGTGGGCTTCAATGCTATCTCCAAACTGAGAAACCTCTGAATACTTGTCTGTTGAATACCCGACTTGAGGATTCCACTCTTGTTAATTCTCGTCCACGTCCCCGAACGCATAGTAGCCCTGACGCTCTGTTCGGTCAAGGTCGCGCGTGGATTCCGAAGGGCCGTTCTCTCCGGTGAAACCCGTCCGTGCGCAAGGGCCTATCGAGAAGCGATATCCGTCTTTCAATGACTGCAAGGGAATTATTATTGACAGAATTTGTGGAGCGGCAATACCATATACCATAACCGGTACGTACACTTTCAAATCATGAGGAACTCAATACGCGAATGGATCAGCTAGACCTCAAAATCATCGAAATACTGCAGCATGACGGACGAAAATCAAACGCGCGCGTGGCCAGAGAAGTCGGTGTGAGTGAGGGCACCGTCCGAAGACGACTCAACCGCCTGATCGATGGGGATTATATTGATGTGGTCGCCGTGCCCGACCCCGTAAAGATGGGCCTCGCGTCACGGGCGCTCATCGGCGTCCAGATCGATCCTGACAAGATTGACCGTGTGGCCGACGACCTCAACGATCTCAAGGAGATCGCCTGGGTCACCATCACAACGGGTACTTTCGACGTCTTCGCTTGGGCCGCGCTTCCCACTCCCGAAGAACTTGGAGTGTTCCTCCGCACCAAAGTCGGTACCATTCCGGGCGTGCGCCGTACCGAAACCTTTGTCAATCTCAGCAATAAGAAGCGGGGTAACGGCGTCGTCGCATAACCCAATAACACGGAACTGTACTAACGCCCCGCCCCGATGTTTTATTGGGGCGGGGCGTTCTGTTGTAACCGTTCAGAGTTTGTGTGAAATCCTTAGTAACGTACGGTACTGTCATTGCACTTCAGGCCGTCGTTCCCGTGAAAGTGACCTTTGAAAAACTCATTAGCGAGCCGAGCAAGTCGCGAAATGTGGACGGAATCAAAGCTGTACTCAACCTTGCTGTTTCACCGTTTTCATGAGGACAAGCTTCACGGGAATGACGGTTTTGAAAGAGTCTCCGAAGCAGGAGCTCGGATTCCGATACAGGGCCAGTATCTATAAGTGGAGAATTGTTCATCTTGCCAAGACTGAATAGTTACGTTCTGTGATAAGCGCTGTACGAGCATACCGGCTTCAACTATAATTCGGGGCCGGTGACCGAAAGGAGCGGAAGGTGTTCAAAACGATCGACTGCGGGGAACTGCGCAAGCATCACGAGGGACAGCACGTTACGTTAGCCGGATGGGTTGATCGCCGTCGAGACCACGGCAGCCTCATCTTCATTGATCTGCGTGATCGATCAGGTATCGTGCAAACCGTTTTCAATCCCGACTTGAACCCGAAGCCGCACGAAATCGCCGGGCGAGTGCGCAGTGAATGGGTTGTACAGGTGTCCGGTCGAGTCGCCAGCCGCACCGACGAGACAATCAATCCGAATCTTTCGACCGGTCAAATCGAGGTCGCCGTTGAGGAAATATCTGTCCTGAACGAGGCAAAGACTCCCCCCTTCTACGTCAACGAGGAGAGTGAGGTCGACGAGTTGCTTCGCTTGCGCTACCGTTACCTTGACCTGCGCCGCCCGCGAATGCGGGACATGCTTGTCATGCGCCATAACGCAGTCAAGTTCATCCGCGATTTCCTCAGCGATCGAGGTTTCCTTGATATTGAAACCCCGATTCTCATCAAGAGCACGCCTGAGGGCGCTAGGGACTACCTCGTACCGAGCCGACTCTATCCCGGCAAGTTTTATGCTCTGCCTCAGTCTCCCCAACAATTGAAGCAACTTCTCATGGCCGCGGGAGTGGAGAAGTATTTTCAAATTGCTAAGTGCTTCCGAGATGAGGACCCGCGCGGGGACCGTCAGCCTGAATTCACGCAACTCGACCTTGAGATGAGCTTTGTCGAAGAGAACGACATCCTCGACCTGATTGAGGAGCTCTACACCGCTCTCTTTGAGACGCTCGTCCCCGAACGCAAAATCCTCAACAAACCATTCCCTCGCATCCCATATGCCGAGGCAATGGACAAATACGCAACCGACCGTCCCGATCTCCGCTACGGCCTGGAAATGGCCGACCTAGGCGAAACGGTCAAGGACACGGACTTCCGCGTATTTCAGTCTGTCCTAGCAGGCGGCGGAATCGTCAAGGGGTTCACGGCTCCTGGACTGGCCGACATGCCCCGCAGACAGCTTGACGATCTTGTCGAGTTCGCCAAGTACGCCGGTGCGCAGGGATTGGTCTATATAGTCCTGAGTGCCGACGCCTCCTCCATAGATCACATAACCGACGAGCACATAAAGTCCCCGGTCGCAAATTTCCTCTCAGTCGACGCAGTCAAGGAAATGGCCCGCAAGACTCGGGCTAACCCCGGTGACCTCCTTCTCATCATCGCCGGTCCCGCCAAGTCGACCAACGTCGCCCTCGACTCGCTCCGGCGTGAGATGGCTCGAAGGCTCGACCTCGCCGACCCGAACGAACTTGCGTTTGCTTTCGTCGTGGACTTTCCGCTCTTTGAGTGGAAAGAGGAAGAGGGGAGGTGGGACTCTCCGCACCATCCGTTCACTGCCCCGAAGGACAGTCAGGATGATTTCGATGCCGACCCCGGCGCCGCGCTCTCCCGCTCATACGACCTCGTATGCAACGGCATGGAAGCCGCAGGCGGCAGCATCCGAATTCATCAACGCGCAATGCAAAGCAAAGTATTCCGGCTTCTCGGGTACAGTGAAGAAGAAACCGAGGCTCGCTTCAAACAACTCCTCGATGCCTTCGAGTACGGCGCTCCCCCGCACGGCGGCATCGCTGCCGGCATAGAACGGCTCATCATGCTCCTCCTCAACGTCGACAGCATCCGCGAAGTCATCGCCTTTCCTAAAACCCAAACCGGAACCGACCCACTCTTCGAGGCCCCCGACTCAGTCGACGAAGAGCAGCTGAGAGAGCTTCGTATCATGCTCACGGAGTGATGCAAAAACTTGTATGAACGGGAACAAGCAACAATTCCGTATCTCGCAGTCGAGGTGCCCCCGGACGGTAGGTAACGGCCTCATGAGCTAGATGACGAAAACTTGACGGAGGAAGAGAAATGTTCGATGTTCTGATTACAGGCGGAACTATTGTGGACGGGACGGGAAAGCCGGGGTACCTGGCCGACCTCGCTATTCTTGGCGAGAAGATCGAAGCGATAGGCGATCTCTCCCATGCTCAGGCCCGCCGACGTATCGACGCGACGGGCTATGTCGTTTCCCCGGGATTTATTGATACACACGTCCACTCCGATGCCGTCCTTCTCATTGATGGGCAGCATCCCCAGGGCCTCCGGCAGGGTATCACCACTGAGATACTCGGACAGGACGGGCTGTCATACGTGCCCTCCTCGCCTGACAATTACCGTATCTATAACCATTACCTTTCCGGCATCCTCGGAAGGGCCCCGGACGACCTTGATATGAGTTCGGTCACGGCCTTCAAGGGGAACTACCACCGGAAGACTGCCATTAACGTCGTAACGAACATTGCCCATGGCGCGCTTCGCGTCGAAACCTGTGGGATGCGGGATGTTCCAATGGTCGGAGACCGGCTCGAACACGCCAAGCGTCTCGTGTGGGAGGGGATGGAACAGGGGGCCGTCGGCCTCGCGACCGGTATGTCCTACCATCCGCAGGCATGGAGTGATACTCAAGAATTGATTGAGCTTTGCAAGATCGTTGCCGAATTCGACGGTGTGTACACCACCCACCTCCGTGATGTGAATCCCGACCGCGGGTTCGGTGGAGGGGGCGTGCCCGAGGCGCTCGAAATCGGGCGGCGCTCCGGTGTCAAAGTCCATTTTTCCCATACTCGCACGGCGGTTAGCAACGCCGGAAAAGTGGTCGAACTCATGAAACAGTTTGACGACGCCAAAGACGAAGTCGATCTGACCCTGGAACTCTATCCGTACCCCACAGGGAGTTCTTTCGTACTGAGCAACCTACCGTCCCAGGCTCACAACGGTGGCCCGGAGGAGATTATAGAACGCCTGAAGGATCCCGCACAGCGTGCGGTCGTCGCCGAACACATCGAGACGAGCAGCGCAAGAGTTGCCAGGGAATTTGTCTACTCGCACATGCCGCTCACACCCGAACTCGAAGGCCTCACCGTTCCTGCACTGGCCGACCGCCTCGAGAAAACTCTAGGAGAGGTTACTATCGACCTGTTGCTGGAAAACGATCTCGAAGTCGGGTTCTGGGGCATTCCGCCCGGTGACATTTCCGTCTGGAGGCAGGTGAGCCGCGACGCCGTAGAATTGCTGTCGCGAACCGATTACATGGTCGGCAGCGACTCGATCCACGTTGGCGGCCATCCACACCCACGCGCATGGGGGACTTTCCCGCGCTTCCTCGGGAGGCTCCGGAGACAATTCCCGATCATGTCCCTCGAATCGATGGTGCAGCGCATGACCGATAACGCCGCGCGACGCTTCGGACTGACCGGCAGAGGCCGTCTGCAAGAGGGATGCTTCGCCGATGTCGTCGTCTTCGATGCCGACCGTATCATCGACATCGCCACTTACGATGACCCTCAGCAGTACCCCGTCGGCATTCCGTTTGTGATCGTCAACGGTCAAGTGGCCGTCGACCACGAACGCTGTACGGGAGTCATGGCAGGTCAGGCGATCCCGTGATGTGTGAAGGCCAAAGCCGTCTGCTCTTGGTGAGCCTGTCGTAGTGATAGGCCCAATCGAGATCGCAATCTCGGCCCTTGTGCTGGCGGTTGCCGGGTTTGCCATCGGGGCGATCGGCTTCGGTTTCGGCCTCACGACGACGCCGGTCATGCTCCTCTTTCTCGACCCGCAGACCGTCGTGGTCGTGGTCAACGCGGTTTCCGTCTTGGCGTTTGGCCTCGTGCTGATCGAAACCCGTGAGCACGTCCATTATCGGGAATTAACTCCGACCGCAATAGCCGGCGCTCTCGGCGCTCCCATCGGCGTGTACGCCCTCAGCGCACTTGACCCGTCCGCGCTTCGCATCGGTATCAGCGCGCTTGTTCTCGCGATTACGGCCCTTGTCGTAGTCAAGACCGAGTGGCGAGTTCCGAAGCCACGGATCACCGGGCCTGTGCTCGGTTTCGGCGTCGCCGCGATGGTTACCGGGCTTGCCATCGGCGGTCCACTCCTCGTCCTGTTCTTTCTCGGACGCGGCATGGCGCGACAGCCTGTTAGAGCCTCGATGGCTTTCTTCTTCTTGGTGATGTACATCACCGCACTGGGAGGTTATTTTCTCCAGGGGTTGATGACTTCGGACCGCCTTCTTCTCGCAGCGGCAACCGCCCCCGCCGTCGCCATCGGCTACTGGCTTTCGGTGCGCCTCACGGGACGAATGAATGAGAAAGCCTTCCGGCAAGCGGTCGTCGTTGTCATAGTGATGACGAGCACGCTGGTGTTGGCGCGGGAGGTCTTTTCGCTGTAGAGGGACGTTGTGAGTCAAGGCCCATCGGAGTTGACACCCTCTTCACCGACTCGTAGGATGCGCACCAACTTGCGCGAGGGGTGTGTGGGATGGACTTCGGCATAATCTACGAGATGCAGCGGCCGACGCCCGACGGGGTTGTGGACGAGAAGGCCCTGATCGAAGAGACCATCGAGCAGTGCGTCCTCGCCGACCGTGTCGGCTTCGACTATGTTTGGTTCGTAGAGCACCACTTCCTCACAACCTTCTCAGGTTCTTCCGCGCCCGAAGTGATCATTGGCGCGCTGGCCGGTCTCACTAAGCGCATCCGGCTGGGTTTCGGTGTTGTAGTGCTTCCTCATGAACACCCAATCCGCGTTGCGGAAAAGGTTGCCATGGCTGACCACGTATCCGGTGGTCGAGTCGACTTCGGCACCGGGCGAAGCAACTCCTACGAGCAACAGGGCTTCGAGGTCGACCCACGTGACACTCGCGCCATCTGGGACGAGGCTCTCGACGTGGTCTGCGGCATCTGGCGTGAGAAAGGAGAGTTCCGGTGGGAGGGTAGGTTCTGGAATATTCCCCCGCGCCGAATCCACCCGAAGCCGCAGCAGTCACCCCATCCTCCAATTTGGGTGGCCGCGATGCAGCCGGAGACCTACACGATCGCCGCCGAGAAGGGGCTCGGTGTTCTCGCCTTCTCCTCGGAGGCGCCTGAGAACTACACCGAGCACATCAAGGAGTACCGAAAGAACGTCAAGGACGCCAACCCCGTGGGGGATGTCGTCAACGACAGGTGGGGCAACTTCACCATCGGCTACTGCGGTGAGGACAACGAATCCGCACAGAAACTGGGCGCGGACGCCATCAAGTCGTTCTTCGGCCCGGACCGTCCCTATGTGCAAGGGCGTCGCGACGTGTACAAGAACCTCCTCGAATCGTGGGGTGGTCTGCCCGACCACCTCCAGCGGGAGTTCGACAACTTCCTCATCGGCAGCGCGTCGGAGTTCGAAGACGACGCCGCCCGCGCCATCTGGGAGAAGTTGGAGCCCGCGACACTCGCCGAGCGCGGTATTATTATCGCGGGCGACCCTGAAAGCTGCGCGACCGGCATCCGCGCGCATCAGGTCTGTGGGGCAGACCAAGTGCTCATGGTCATGCAGACCGACATGATTCCGCACGACAAAGTTATGAGTTCCATCGACCTCTTCGGTCGAGAAGTCATTCCCATGTTCAAGTAGCGGCGGACCGTTTGTGGAGCTGGGAGCGGAGGCGCTATTGTATTCCTAGCACCCTCGCGGCCGTCCCGCCCATCATGAGCGACAGACCGTCGACGCTCAGTCCTGCCCAGTCCCTGAACTGACCTTCGATCCACCGGCGGGACTGGCGGTAGGTGCAGAAACGATTCTGGAAGGGCATGTCCGTTCCCCACATGAGGTTGGCGGGGCCAATGCGCTCCAGCATCTGTCCCAGGGTTGGCCACACCTCGCGGTAAGGGTATTCGAAGATGTCGCCCAGCCGCACGGGGAAGCAGACCTCGATGCTCACGTTCGGGTTGGAGAACGGTTCCCAGATCTCGTCCGGCAGATCGATGGCTTCCTGGCTGTCGTTGAGGAACGTCCGCCAGGGGAAGCCGTGAGTCAGGCTGCACACCGCGTCCGGGTATCGCTCCATCCAGCGCATGAGGGTCCGGTGTTCGTCAAGGTAGCCTCGCTGCTCCTGCGAGGTGGAGCGCGGGACGCCCTTGAGGTCGCCGGGGCCGGCCCCGAGCGTGAAGAAGACGGGTACGTCCAGCGCGGTCACCGCCTCCCAGAATGGTCGATACGGGCCGTCGTCCCATGCCTCGTCACTCGTTCGGTAGCACAGCGGCGGGATGAACTTGACGGCGTGAAGCCCGTGCTCCTTGATGGCCTGGACGGTTTCAGCGATCACGGCGTCGGTTTCCGGGATGATTCGCCACTCGTCGACAGGGGCCATCGCGTACATCCTGCCCGGGAAGCGTTCGACGATCTCTCGCAGGTAGGAGCTGTCGCGCACGAGGGCCGGGTCAGTGTGCAGGAGGACTCCGTCCACGCCCGCATAGTGCATCTCGCAGTCGAGGCTGAACGGTGTAAACTCCGTGTTGCGCAAGTTCGGCGGGAGGAAGTACTTTGTGTACTCGTGTCCCTCCCAATTCCAGACGACTCGTCCCCTGGGCTTGTTGATGCGGAAACGCAAATCGGGGAGGTTGTCGATATCGTGCGTGCCCGCGGGATCCAGCACCTCGGAAGGCCCGATATCCCCGTCAGGTATTCGCATGGCGGGCTGATGGTGTGAGGCGTTGGCCGCCTGCGCCCATCGCAGGTGCTCTTCCCCGGAGGCGTACCCGCGAGGGCTGTCGAGCGGCTCGAAGCAGTATGCGTGAGAGTCTATGATCATCGTTCCTCCTCGGGGCCGTCTGGTGAGTCCCCGTCCAGAGTCGCCTCAGTTATCCTCATGATGAAAGGCGCAAGCCAAGCGCCCGCGCGGCAGCGCCTCCCATTATCAGGGCCAGGTCATCGTCGCTCAGTCCGGTGGCGGGTGCGAAGTGGCGTTCGAGCCAGTTGCGGGACTGCCGGTACGTGCAGAAGCGGTTCTGAAAGGGCATATCGGTTCCGTACATGAGTTGGCGCGGCCCGATCCGCTCGACCATCGCCTCCATCGTCGGCCACACCTCGCGGTACGGGTAGTCAAAGATATCACCGATTCGGACGGGGAAGCACACTTCCAAGCTCAGGTTCGGGTTATCAAAGGGTTCCCATATCTCTTCCGGCAGGTCTATGCGGCCTCCGTCGAGGTAGACGCGCCAGGGGAAACCGTGTGTGATGCTGCAAAGCATGTTTGGGTAGCGCTCCATGAGCCGGGCGAGGATGCGAAGCTCGCCGATATAGTTCTCTCGGCCGTAGGCGTCGGGGCATGACTCGCTCGCCCGAGCAGGGCCGGTGCTCAAGGTGAAGAAGACAGGGACGCCAAGCGTCGAAACGGCCTCCCAGAACGGCTCATACGGTCCCCGGTCCCATGCGGTGTCGCTGACGGTGTATCCCGCGGAGGCGAACTTGATCGCGTGTAGTCCGAGGTCGTTGACGGCCCTGAAGACTCCCTTGATCACCGAATCAACGTCGGTATGAATCTGCCGCTCGTCAAGCAGCGCCATCGAAAGTATGCGCTCGGGATACCGTCTTACGCACTCTGCCTGATACTGGTTGCTGCGTCCCAACATGGCGTTTGTATGAAGGAGAACCTTATCGATGCCGGCGTAGTCCATTTCCCCGATGAGACTGTCCGGCGTGAACTCCAGATTGCGCAGGTTGGGCGGGTAGAAGTGCTTGGTGTACGTTTCCCCGCGGTAGTCCCAAAGCACGCGGCCCGTTCCCCGGTCGATGCGAAAATTCACGTCCGGGAGATCGTCGAGGTCTCCTTTGTTGGGGTCGAGAACGGTTGACGGCCCTTCAACCCGATCACGAATTCGAAACGCGGGCTGATGGTGGCCAGCTTGGGCCTTCTGGACGGTGAGCAAGTGTTCTCGTGAGTCGGCGTATCCGCGAGGGCTGTCGGCCGATTCGAAACAGTAGGCGTGCGAATCGATAATCATGCGATGGGGGTCCTCACAACCGAGGACTATGGTACCACTCCCACCCTCAGTTCGGCGTGATGCGCTTCCCCGCACTGGGCAGGACTCCGTGAGAACGTTCCACACGGGCAGCTATATTCATGCCGCGAAATGGGACGACTGCGATGCGCATCGGGGAGAAGGCGAAGGGGGCAGGACGTGACAAGCGCGTCGCTGTTTTTGTCGCGCCAAGTCGCATTTTGTGATATTCCCTCAAGGGTAGCGCCCCCTGTCCATGTCTCTCCCCAGATCGTCATTCCGGCGAAGGGCGGAATCCGGCAACGTATGGGGCGACTTCGATTCTGCGCACAATACGCGACTTAATCGACTTGCCAATAAGCTGCGCAAAAATTCTCGAAAGCGTGAATTCGCGCGGGAAGGGTGTTCCTCTCACCAACTCCGAACAGGTACACTTTTGCGCACTAGCCGCCTCAGGCGACACTGCGTAAGGAGAATTGCATGATTGCTCAACTGCGAACATACACGATCAACAAAGGCATGATGGACGACTGGCTGAAGGTGTTTCAGGATGATATCGTCCCGCTGTGCCGCAGCATGGGAATCGGCGTCGAATCGGCGTGGGTGAACGACGAGGGAACGCAGTTCACGTGGATCCGCACGTTCGAGGACGCCGAAGACATCGAGCGCAAGGAAGCCGCCATGTACGGGAGCGAATGGTGGAACGAGAACGTCACGTTCGTTCGCAGCCACCTTGCCCACCGTGAGTTTACCGTCATCCGCCCGGTGGAGTTTGAGTAGGGGCGACGGACTCGTATCGTCCGTGGCAGAATTTTCTAATAGTGTCTTTGCAAAATCTTCAAACCCGTTCATGGTGAGCTTGTCGAACCATGAATCGCCCTTCGACAAGCTCAGGGCGAACGTCTAACATTATTGTGATAGAGTTAGCGTTGATTGCGCGTCTGCCAACTATAGGCAGCGCAGGCGCAGATCTGGAGGTTGCTCATGCCCAGACGCGGCGGAACAGATAGGATAGGACGCGCTGGAGAGCACTACGTTGCTGCTGAGCTCAATCGGCGCGGAGCTTACGCTTCTCCTTTTTCGGGTAATGTTCCCGGAATAGATATTGTGGCCACAGATAGTAATCGGGAGCGTGTGGTCTATATTCAAGTAAAGACGAAACGTGCAGGTGGCAATTGGCAAGTCGGATTGCAGCACGGATGGGCCAAGATCACCAGTCGTAAGTGCCCTAGGAATGGCGATTGTCCGAAGAGTTGTACACCCCTGTTAGAGGAACCAATTCATGGAAAGACTGACCATTACTGGGTCTTTGTGTCTTTGCTAAAGGATGGAGGACAGCGGTATTACATTGTCCCGGATGATCTGATGCGTTGTCTTATGATCCGAAAGTGGCATCTGGATTACCTGGACAAGCACGGAGGTCAGAGGGCGGGCAGGAACCACGATTCCTTACATCACAGCTTTACAGACAAAAACATTGAGGCATGGGGAGACAAATGGAATAGCTTGGGCCTTGGCCCTTTGTCAGTTGAATGACGATGTCGCCCGTTTCGGCCGACGGTGTAGGTACTCGCTGGCCAATTAATTCCGCTGCATGGAGACTGAACCATGTTCGAGGGCTTCACGCACACCAAGCTCGTCGCCAACGGCGTCGGCGTCAACCTTCGTTACGCGGGCAGCGGTCCGCCCCTGCTGCTCCTGCATGGCTATCCCCAGACACATGTCATGTGGCACAAGGTCGCCCCGCCACTCGCGGAGCGATATACCGTCGTGACGCCCGACCTGCGCGGGTACGGCGACAGCGATAAGCCACCCGCTCCCGACGGTGACCTGAGCGTGTACTGCAAGCGAACTGCCGCCAACGATCAGGTGGAGGTCATGCGACAGCTCGGCTTCGAGTCCTTCCACGTCGTGGGACACGACCGGGGCGCGCGCGTCGGCCACCGGATGGCCCTCGACCACCCGGAGCGGGTGAAGAGCTTCACCTCCCTCGACGTCGTGCCGTCTCAGGCGGCCTTCGAGAACATGGACGCCGACCTCGCCTTCGCCTGGTTCCACTGGCACTTGATGCGGCAACCGTCACCTTTGCCGGAGACGCTGATCGGGAGCAGCGCAAAGTTCTATCTCGACTTTCTCTTGGAACGTTGGACGGCCGTCGAAGGCTCCATCACGAAAGAGGCGTACGCCGAGTACCTTCGCTGTTTCGATAACCCCGATACCGTTCGGGCTACCTGTCTTGATTATCGGGGCGTTGCCCTGGACCTTCAGCACGACGAAGTCGACCGCGGGCGCAAGCTGGAATGTCCTGTTCTCTTGCTGTGGGGCGCGGACATGAAGAAGCGCCCTGGCTGGCAGACGGGCAAGAGCCTCGACATGCTTTCGGTTTGGCGTGAGCGCGCCCGCGACGTGCGCGGAAAACCGCTCGACTGCGGCCACTTCATCCCTGAAGAGCGCCCGGAGGAACTGGTCGCCGAGTTAACGGCGTTCCTGTCGGAGTGTGAGGGGCGTCTCTAACGCTAGGATTAGCGTTTTTGGACGCTACGCATTTGAAGCGTCCTTTTCGAAATTCTCTGCATCTGCTCACTAATGGGAGTTAAGAGTTGTCTCCACTTAGCGAGTTCGCTGAGGGACATTTACAAAGTGTGATCCATCCTTGATATAGCGCTTGCGAACCCAAGAAGCTGCCTGTTTTCCCAACACCCTTTTCATGCACAACTGGAAGGTTTATCTCTCCGAGTCCCAATAATTGTAACAGCCGAATTTCTATACCAAGCCTTTTCACGCAGACTTTATCCTCAGTCGTTTACGTTGCCCTGTGCAGCCTGTTGATACGTGAACTTTAGATCCTCGTCTTCCCAAATCACGTTGTCATCATTTCGGAGGGTATCCTCAAAGGCTTCAAGGACTTCAACCATTTCGTCATAGGTATGGCCGTCGGGGTAGAGTGCATTGACGTGTGCCGTCTTCATCTTCGTAATCGTCAGCCCTCTCTTATACTCATCGAAGGCTTTCTCCCAATATTTCTCGGGAGTTAGGCCAACTTTTCGTATGAGTGCTTGACAATCCGCACCTTCGGGGCCGGCGCACATGGCTTTCATTTGCTCTATATAAGTCTCGACCTCAGCATCAGTCGCTGTGAAGCCACGGTCCACCGCTTCGGCATACTCGACCATGTCATGGACAAGTAGGAGGATTGCGGTGTCTTTGGCTACAGCTTTCATTTCTTCGACCGTCACAACATCGGCGGTTGGATTCGGTTCCTCGTTGACGGCTACTTGGTACTCGAAGGCTTGCCTGAACTGTTGCCGCTTGATCGTCTGGTCGCCGATGCGGGCGATTATGTCCTCATCTCCCAGTTCCGTTCCTTCGTAGATGTGAGCGAGTCGTCCATCGTCGCTTTGAGCGAACGCCTGATAGTAGATGCTTACGGACACTACCACGAGAACGAGTGTCGCAGCTGCATATATGAATAGGTTTCTCATGTCGATCTTACCTCCCTAGTGATACTAGTGGCTTATGGCCGAATGAGTGTGTCAATAAACGCTATAAGGATTAGTCGTTGGCGTTTTAGTCCTACTGTTTGGCAGGAACCGATATTCGGGGTAGTTCCTGATGTTGACTGTTGCTTGACCGCGAGCCGATAGGGGCCAATCAGGCCAAACTAATGCTGAGTAAGTCTGCCAAGCAACGCATAGATTCGCTGGAGCAGCAATGCAAGAAGCCTGACTGAAAGAGCTATGCGTTATACACTGAGCCATCAGGTTCAGTGTATCTGATCTTCGGCCACTTCATTTCTAGGCGGACAGGGAAGTTGGCAGTATTAACACCTGGGATGAACCCACTCACTTTAAGTTCGTAGGTATTCATGTATCCGCCCGCAAGCTTTTGCTCAGCGGTACTACTACGGACACGCACATTGATGGCAGTCCACGGAATCGGAATGATTATGCCTCTGGCAATCGTGAACAGGTGATTGCCTTCCCCGCTTGTCGTATGAGCCTGAGCCTTTCCTGGCGTAACGACCAACATGGTAAATAGCAGTAGAATGGTTCCGAATACAAGAGGCCACTTCAACGCTTCTGCGATTCGCTTCGTAGTAGCCAATCATTGAGCCTGTTGTGGACTGCTCCGGCAACAGGCAACTACGTCCTAACCTACCCCGGCACGATGCCCGCTCCGACGAATAGCTCTTTCGCCTCTTCGATGGTGATGTCGGGTTCGGGGATGATGGCGTCGGACTCTTCCAACTCATCGAGTTCGAGGGGAGTGCCGTTGTCCTTGACCATCGCGATCATCTTGTCGAGGAGGCTGCGAAACTCCCCCTCGTTGTCGTCTGCCAAGACATCGACGATGGCGTTGTCGATGTCATTGAGGTCGTCCAGCATCGCGGCCGGGAAGCGCCACTGACCCTCCGTCAGAATTCGGATAATCATGACTGGCCTCCCGAAAGCTGTTTCTGCTGGGGCGTGTCGACGGATGCCTTGAGCGCGGCCAACTCCGACTCGACGCTGGCCGATGCCGAGAGCTTGCTGAGCTCGCGGTCGATGTCGTCCTGACCGCCGCCGACCGGGTCGTCCAGCACGCCGGCCGCCGCGAGTTCATCGATTGCGCCGGCTTTGGCCTTCATTGACTCGGTTTTATTCTCGGCTCGTTCAACCGCCAGAGAAACATCGCCCATCTCCTCGGAGAGGCCTGAGAGGGCCGACCCGATACGGACCTGCGCCTGGGCGGCGCTGTACTGGGCCTTGATGACCTCTTTCCTGTTTCGGAAGGCTTGCACTTTGGCCTGTATGCGCTGCTCGGCCGCTGTGAGTTTTTCCTGCTCGTGCTCCATGTCGACGATCTGCTGATCGAGGCCGTCGAGTTCGGCCAAGGCGGTTTGCTTGCGTTCGAGGGCGACTCTGGCCAGGTCTTCGCGCCCGACGGTCAGGGCCTTGCGGGCTTGGTCGTCCAGCTTACTGACGTTCTCTCGCACCTTTTTGGCCTGAAGTTCAAGCCGGCGTTTTGCCGTGACCATCTCTACAACGCCGCGTTTGACGTCACGCAGCATTTCAAGTTGCTTTTCGTACGCGTAGTCGAGGGTTTCCTTCGGGTCCTCGGCGTTGTCGATCAGGCGGTTCATTTTCGCCTTCACGACCGTCGACATCCGCGATAGCATCCCCATGGTTCTTCCTCCCGCTCTCTTGTGTCTGAAGCCGGGCTTCGTGTTGTGTGTCTAGTATACCTTGAATGAACAGCCTCGACACGCCCAGCCGACTGCGTCGCCAGCCATATCAGAGCGCGAATTCGGTCGGAACGCAGCCCGACGATAGCCGAGACGTTGGGGTGCTTGCTAGTTGCCCTTGGAACCCCCCGCTATCATCTTGAATAGGCCCACTATGATGAGAATCGCGCCGATGACCAGTAGGATGAATCCGGTGGCGTCGATGAGCCAGTCGATAAGGTTCCACCGCAGGATAGCGCCGAGGATGACCAGCGCAATTCCCGCGAATAATACTGCAAATCTTTCCATAGGAAACGCTCCTTATTATGAGGTAAGTCTAGCTTCATGAATGAATGCAACGATAGTATCCAGTTGTAATAGTGTCAAGTATTTATATAGTTACAGACTTACAGGAATTGGCATCACGGTTCTTTGATATTATCGACTCATACGACCGCTTTATGGTGTGTCATTCCTTGCCTTGCGATTCTTCTTCATCCCGTCCCCTGAGTGCATCCCGGAGAAAATTTTCCATGTTTTCCGGCAAGGCCACTTCGTCGGGTGTATCTTCGGGGCCCTGCGGAATTTCTTCGTCGTAGGTCTGTTCCATGCGAGCGATTTGCCCACGCACTTCGTTGTTGCCTGCCAACGCGCGTTCGATTTGCTCGTATTGTCGTTCGCCGCGAGTTTTATTGGCGAGAAAGGTCGGCAGATCGTACATCGCGCAGAGGGCCTCTAGGAGTCGGGCCGTTGCCATATAGTCTTCGTCGAGTTGGACGTAATGGGGTAGGTGAACCATGAGACTCGAGGATTCGATTCCCGCCTCTTCCAGTCCCTCACCGATGAGGTTGACGATGCTTGTCGGCCCCTGGTAGGTGCTTCGTCGCGGAGTGAGGAATCCCGTGAGGCGGTCGAGGTGTCTGTCGGGTAGGCTTCCGGTAATCTTTAGAGGTCGGGTATGCGGCACTTGGTCGTACATACCTCCAATGCGGCAGTATTCGACCACGTTGAATCGTTGCACCAGTTCAATCACGGCATCGCAGTAATCTTCTCCGTACATGTGCGGCTCACGGAGATGCAGGAAGAGGAAGTCCCGTCCGGAACCAGAATCGTGTGCGTAGTTGATCACGCTGTTCGGTATATCGAGCGTACGGATACCGTCAACCCACTTCATGACGGGGCGCTCGCGGGTGAAGTCGAAGAATTTGCCGGGACGGGAGAGTCTCCCGAGTTCGGACGCCGTCATTTGGCGTTCGAGAATCTTTAGAGTTAGAGTTCCCGCGCTTCCCACGTCGACCCACGGCCGCAGCATCGCGATGGCGATCGCGTCCTTCAAGGTCGGTGCCGGCTCGATGGCTTCGAATTCACCGATTCTCATACCGATATACTGTCACAGTGACCGGGAATCTTCAAACCGTGCGCGATGGTGACACGTGGAGGGCCGGAGAGACGGATGTCGGCGGAAGTCGTGCCGTTACTCGATGAGTGCCTCACGCAGGGCCGATATCTCACCCTCGGACAGGTCTATCGACCGGACGTAGGCTTCGATTCCCCCATACTGCCGGTCGAGATGCTTCAACGTGTCGAGCATTGCTTCAGACGGGCAATTTCGCGCACGGTACGTCTCGGGAGCGTAATCCGCGGGATCGGCTCCCGGGAACTCGGGGTTTGGGCCTAAGTAGGCAAAGATGCGGTACTCGGCGGTCAGAGTGTAATCGGCTGCTATGGTCTCCGACGGGACGTCTGCCAGACCTAAGAGTAAAGCGGAGATAAGGCCTGTACGGTCCTGTCCGCCCATGCAATGGTACATGGCAGGCAGGGATCCCGGGCGGGCCAACATTCTCAGTGTCTCTCCAAATTTGTCTCCTCGCCGGTCGAGCATATTGCGATAGCTCGCGTGAATCTTGTCCCGTGGTTCTAGGCTTTCGACTTGGTCGAATACCATGTCGCCAACAATATCGATGTTGTAGTAATTCACGCGCGACGACCGAGCAAGCACGTTGTCCGTCTGCGCTTCGATTTCGCTTTTTCGGCGGAGGTCGATAACCGTCCGCACCCCGTAATTCGACGTGAGGATGTCCTGAGAGGTCTGCGGCAGCGTGCTCACGTTGTCCGCTCGCAGGAACGTTTGCCAGCGCGTCGTTCGCCCGTTCTTCGTCTCGTATCCTCCGATGTCCCGGATGTTATATGCGCCTTCGATTTCGATGTGTCGCTTCGGATCGTGATTCATGCTGTCAACGCTCCTTCATTTCGAATCGGTCTATCTGACGTTGGCACTCCACATCATCTCTCTTCCGATAGCCAATCTCATTAACGCGCAGTTGCAGTTATGGGTCGATTAAAGTGAATTTAGCGAAATGGGTAATGTCCTGAAGTGAGGAACTGAAGAGAATGTCTGCCTCAAAGCACGATGTCCCTCTTAAGAGGGCGTTTGCGAAGGTTCTGTCCAGCAATGTTATACACTCGCCCCGAGCCTGTCGAACCATTCACGGTGAGCTTGTTCACCCTTCGACAGGCTCAGGGCGAACGGGTTGATGTGGATCAGGGTGAAAGGGGTGTTGAAATACGCCCGTGGTGAGCCACCCTTTCCCGTCGTGGGAGAGGTCAGCGGTGAGGGTAATGTCCTCCCTCTCTCCCGCTCGTGGTGAGCCTGTCGAACCATAGACGGGGTTGGAGACTTCCGCGCACACCCTCCTAGCTCCAGACTTCCCCGAAGACTCGCAGAAAGTTGCCGCCGAGCACCTTTGTTATATCTTCCGGCGGGTATCCTCTGCGGGCGAGTTCGTCGGCGATGGAAGGGAACTTGTCCGGGGTTTCGATGCCTACGGGGTGCGCCACCGTATCGGGGTAATTGAGTCGTCGAGGGTTCCACTTTGTGCCTTGCTGCGACAAGAGCACGTCAAACCATTCCTTCGTTTGGTCGATGGTGTAGTCGGTACCGATGCCCACGTGATTGATACCGACTCGCTCCACCATGTCGTCGATGGCGTCTCCATAGTCCTGAAGAGTGGATTCAAACTTATTTGGAAGAAACGGCGGCCAGCAAGTCGCGCCGATGACGCCGCCCTTCTCGGCTATGAGCTTTAGTGCGTCGTCGGTCTTGTTGCGCGGATGGTCGACGAAGGACCTTGCGTTGGCGTGGGTCGCCGCAACGGGTTTTTCGGACACTTCGGCCGCCTGCAAAGTAGTTTGATCCCCCACGTGAGAGAGGTCAATGAGAATGCCGAGCCGGTTCATCTCCTTGACGGCATCGACCCCGAAGTTGCTGAGCCCGTCATCGACTCGCTCGTAGCATCCGTTTCCGAGGAGGTTTCGCTCATTGTAGGTGATTTGGATAACTCGCACGCCGGCTTTGTGGAAGGTTTCGAGGTGATCGAGGTTATTTTCGATGGGTGTTGCGTTCTGCCATCCGAAGACGACGCCGCTCTTTCCCGTTCGCTTGGCCTCGCGAATGTCGTCGACCGAGGTAACGAGAGTCAGAAGTTCGGCCCAACGGTCGAGGCGCTCATACCATTCGGCGATGTTGTCCATCGCTTCGTGGAATTTCTCGAATATCGCTATCGTCGCATTGAACGCCGTGACCCGACCGGCATGCACAGCCTCCAGCGCCCGTTCAGATTCCCAGTTGCTAACATTCAGCCCGTCGATAACCGTGGCGCTGTCATAGGTGTTCGTCATGTCGGTAGTTCTCCTTGTAAGTGGTGAGTGTCCGCGGCGGAAGGCGTGTTCATTTCACCAAGACTGGACAGTTACTCTGCAAACGATTCCATTGACACAGGAACTGGTCAACGATACCATCTCCGCATGAATATCGATATTGTCGGCAATCCCGACTACGGGCAGTTGCGGGTGCAATTAGGTCCGGGCGAGCAGTTTATCGCCGAGGGCGGATCGATGGCTTGGATGGACTCCAATATTCAATCCAAGGCCCGGCTGCTCGGCGGTTTCGGAAAGGCCTTGATGCGCAAGGTAACCGGTGGCGAGTCGCTCTTCGTAGGTGAGTATTCTACCGACAGGGGCGGTGAGGCCGCCTTTTCTCCCGCGCAACCCGGAACGGTGATGCGAAGAACGCTCGACGGCGACTCATTCATGCTTACCGGAGGGTCGTTCATGGCATGCACGCCCGGTGTGGAATTGAGCACTAAGTTCGGTGGAGGCAGGGCGGTTTTCTCCGGCGAAGGACTGTTTCTCATGGAGTGCAGCGGCCGGGGCGAATTGTTTTTCAACGCCTACGGCTCCATCATCGAAAAGAAAATCGACGGTTCTTTCATCGTCGATACTAGCCATGTAGTAGCCTGGGAGCCCTCCTTGAGCTACTCCATTCAGGGCATGGGTGGACTTAAGAGCACGCTTCTATCGGGTGAGGGGCTTGTCATGAAGTACTCCGGCGTCGGCGTCATTTATCTACAGACAAGGACGATGCCTGGATTGGCATCTTGGCTAACTCCGTTTAGCGTATAGCATGGTTTTGGAATTGAGGAGAATCGCGCGAGATGCACATAGAGATCGCTGACAACGGCGCGTTCGGCTCCGCCCTCGTGCATCTGGAGCCAACCGATGAATTCGTATCGGAGGCAGGATCGATGTTCCGGGCGTCCGATAACGTCGATATAGACGTTACCACCCGCAGTCGCGGCACCGGGGGTATCATGTCGGGCATTAAGCGGATGATTGCCGGGGAACACTTCTTCTTCTCGCGGTACAGCGTGGTCGGCAACGGTGACGCGGAGATAGGCTTGGCTCCCAAGTTGCAGGGGCAGGTGGCGCTTATCGAGTGCGACGGTAGAACCCGCTGGGTCTGCGCCGGAGGCAGCTATCTCGGCTCCGCAGTCGAGCTCGGCATCGACACGCAATTCCAGGGTTTGCGGGGGATGCTCTCGGGCGAGTCACTTTCGTTCCTCACGGTCGAGGGAATCGGCCCTCTGTTGGTCAACGCTTTCGGGACGATTACGGAGTTGGAAGTGCAGGGCAATCTCACTATCGACACAGGACACGTGGTAGCGTTCGAGGACTCGCTGGAATATACGGTCGGCAAGGCCGGTGGAAGCTGGGTATCGTCCTTCCTCACCAGCGAAGGAATCGTAATTCACTTTAGCGGCTATGGGCGAGTCTATGTCCAAAGTCACAATCCCGACGAGTTCGGCAGGACACTCGGGCCGCTGCTCCCGGACAGGAATTCATAATGGACTATTTCATACACTCGCGGCCAAGCTACAGTCTCGCGGAGGTCACTCTCAACCCCGGCGAGCAGTTGGTCACTGAGTCGGGCGCGATGGCTTGGATGACCGACAACATGCGGGCGGAGACGTCCGTGAGGGGCGGAATCATGTCGGGTCTCAGTCGAAGGGTTCTTGGTGGGGAGAGCTTCTTTCAGAATACTTACGAGGCGGAGGGCGCTCCGGGCACCATCGGGCTTACGCAGGGCCAGCCGGGCGACATTCTTGCGTATGAGATGGACGGGGAGGAACTCCTCCTGGAGAAGGGCGCGTATCTGGCATCATCCCCCGGAGTGACAACGAACTCCGACTTTCAGGGCCTGCGGGGCCTCTTCAACGAGGGAATGTTCATCCTTCGAGTTTCGGGCACGGGAACGCTGTTCTTCAGCGCCTACGGTGACATTCAGGAGATCGAAGTCGACGGCGGGTACATCGTCGACAACGGCCATGCCGTCGCGTGGGACTCCACACTGGAGTATCGTCTCACTCGCGCCGCGAAGATCCGCTCGTTTCTCTTCGCCGATCAAATCATCATGGAATTTTCCGGCAGGGGCAGACTCTGGGTCCAGTCCCGGAATCCTCGCTCTCTCGCCAACTGGATTCACCCCTTCCGCAACGTCGAATCGTCCTCCTAGAGGCGAGCGACGCCACTAGGCGAAAACCGCGCATCGGAGTCCACAGTGACTTGCCAAACTCAGGTAACTGCGCGTGACCTGCGTCGCCTTTCCGCTCCGCCTCCGCGTGAAGAAGTCGATACCGCTATTGACGCAGTATTGATGTAGTATACTCCCCCGAACATTAGTCAGGAAAAGAACGAATTCCATGCATTCAATGACGCCGCCTCACAAGGGCGGGCAGCCGGAGGGATCATGCAGCGAATCACTCGCGACCAAGCAATGAAGTATGAGTTCGATCGTCGCGATGAACCCCTTCTGCAGGTGGCGCAAGGCGAGAGCTTTGTCGTGGAGACCGAAGACGCCGGCTCGGGTCAAGTACGGTCGGCCGACGTCGCTCCGCACATCATGGATTTCCCGACTCGGAACTTCGAGCCCCCTAAGGGCAACCCCATCGGAGGCCCGGTCTTCGTGGAGGGCGCCGAACGCGGCGACTTGCTTGAAGTCACGGTCGAGCGCATCATCGTCGATGAGCAGGGTTTCACGAACTTCCGTCCCGGCCAAAGTCCGCTTGGAGACTCGCTAAAGTGGCAGTCTTTGAGTGGGCCGTTTGTTCACATCATCAAGCATCTTCCGGGGCCGAGCGGGACGACAAGCGACGGCGTGGGCGTTTTCAGCGACAAGATTGCGTGGGAACTCGCCCCGATGATCGGCACTATCGGCACGGCGCCCGACCGTGAAGTGGAGACCAGCGCCGTGGGGCAGGGGCCATGGGGTGGCAATCTCGACGTGCGGGATGTCAAAGAAGGCACTCGCGTCTACCTCAACGTCTACCATGAGGGTGGGCTGCTGTATGTGGGGGACGTGCACGCGAGCCAGGGTGACACCGAGTTTTACGGCACTGCGGACGAGACGCGAGGTGAGCTAACGCTCTCATGCCGTGTTATCAAGAACAAGAAAATACCCTTCGTGCGTCTTGAGAAGGACGATTCGATTGTCGCCCTCTATTCCTTCCGCCCGCTTGAGGATGCTGTCAAGAGCGCCATAGAGAACCTCATGGAGTGGATGGTCACCGAGTACGGAGTATCCGAACGCGACGCTTACATGCACGCTTGCATCAATCCCGATTTCCGCGTGAACGTTTATCAGATGGTCCGGATCGGTAGAATTCAGTACACCGTCGGGGCCGAGATTCCTCGCAAGTACCTCGTACCCAGCGGGTGAGCGAGTTTCTTCGTCGTCCTCCGCCTACGTTGAAATCTCTGTCCAAGCGGAATACCCTATCATCTAACGGCGCACTGGAAATTCACGCGGGAAATCCATATGACATTAGCGACGGAACCATTAGCCCAGACAACTCTATCCGACCTGCCGCTCGAAATTGAGTTTCAGCGGACTTGCGACTGCCCGCCTAAGCATCTCAACTGCATGACGGCAAAGGAATGGATAAAGAGCCAGGTGGGAGTGTGGCAGTTCAACTACAGTGGCAGGGATATACGAGATAAAAACGCGCACCCGGCCACGTTCCCGATTGCTCTCGCGCATCAGGTTATTAAGATGTTCACCCACCGGGGGGAATTGGTAGTCGATCCTTTTGTCGGCAGCGGCACTACCCTCATCGCCGCACAGGATCTGGACAGGAATGCGGTAGGGGCGGACCTATCAGAGGAATACATCGGACTTAGTCAACAACGGCTTGGTCTTCCCACGGCCGATGGTTCCCGCCAGATTGCCATAGTCCAGGACGCGAGAAACCTTTCGGACTATTTCTATCCCGACTCGGTTAAGCTCTTCTTCACGTCACCTCCGTATGCAAATATGCTAAACCGACCACGGGCTAACAAAAGCCGGCGCAGCAGCGACAGGCGCAACCGGCAGTTCGGGAAGGTCGAGCAGTACTCCCAGGACGTTCGGGACCTGGGAACGTTAGACCCTGTCCGGTATGGAGAGTCACTTGAGAGAATATACGGTGATTTGCTTCCTACGCTCGCGCCGGGCGGCCACTGCGTAATCAACGTGAACGACCTCTGGGAAAAGGAGGAGCGCATTGCTCTTCACAGCATCGTCATCGAGTCGATGCAGAGAGCGGGTTACCTGTTCAAGAACATCATCATATGGGACAGAACGAACATCGTGAATCGGATAGGCATATTCGGCTGGCCCAGCAACTACATCACGATGGGAACCACCTTCGAGTACATTCTCGATTTTCAACGGCCTGCCAATGGCTGAAGTCCAAAAGGTTCCCTCCTCTGAGCAGATCATGCGGGAGGCTGCTGCCGAACTCGGTTACGACCGTATGTCCCAAGAGGAAGTTCGCGAGTCTTTCGATTGCATTATGAGCAAGATCGAATCTCGAATGTTCCTCCTATACGAACGATACGAAGAACAAGCTAACGCGGTGAAGATCCCGAGTCGTCTGTTTGACGAGGCCCCTGATACGCTTCGGATAGCGGAGGACACCTGTAGACGACGGGGCTTTCGGGAGGGGGCACTCGTTCTCTTCTCCCGTCTCTATCCTGCTTTGCGTAGAGAATTCGCATCTGTGGCGCAAAGCCGCAGATCCCGAGGCGGGAAGAGCTTTGAGCATCAGTTTGCTTACGTCCTGCAACTGGCAGGCTTTCCATTTGAAGAGCAGGATCGCAATTATAGAACCGATTTTATCATGCCAAGTCATGCCGCCTTTGAGAAAAACAGCACAATATGCGCTGTAGCTTCTTTGAAGCGCACCCTACGAGAGAGATGGCAGCAGGTTGTGGCAGAACTCGTTAGCTTGCAAGCTCCTAACGTCTTTCTCGTCACCGCCGACAGAAAAATAACCAAGGGGCAGGTCAAAGGGATTTGTGATGACCACAAACTTCATTTGGTCGTTTGGGACGAGATCAAAACAAAGTATCTCCATCACTCAAGAGTCTTGAGCTTCACTCAATTCGCGAATGAACGGTTGCCCAACTTGTAACTTCAGTGGACCGCAAGCGGCCTTACCTTGGAGCCTGATATGAATGAATGCCTTATTTTCCCTGATCAATTCTCATGAACCAACGTATTTGGACACAACCATTTCAGCACGCCCCAGGAGACCCCAATGGCATATACCGCAGTTAAAGACTTCCTCCAGAACGAGATCGACTCCATTCGAGAGAGCGGCCTCTACAAGGAGGAGAAGATCATTAGGACTCCCCAAGGCGCGGAGGTTGACACGTCGTCGGGGCATGAACTCATCATGTGCGCCAACAACTACCTCGGCCTGGCGGACAGCGAGGAGATCGAGCAGGCCGTCGTGGAAGGCCTCAAGACGCACGGGTTCGGCATGGCCTCCGTCCGGTTCATCTGCGGGACGCAGGATATCCACAAAGAGTTGGAAGACAAGATAACCGCTTGGTTCGGTACCGAAGCGACGATCCTCTACACCTCGTGCTTCGACGCCAACACAGGGTTGTTCGAGACTGTGCTGGGGCCGGAAGACGCCATCATCAGCGACGCACTGAACCACGCGAGCATCATCGATGGAGTGCGCCTCTGCAAAGCCACTCGCAAAGTCTATCGGCATAATGACATGGGAGATTTGGAGGACAAGCTGAAAGAGACTCAGGGCGCTCGCTTCCGCATGATCGCCACCGACGGCGTCTTCTCCATGCAGGGCGACGAGGCTGATCTCGCGGGAATCTGCGACCTTGCCGACAAGTACGACGCCATGGTGATGGTGGACGACTCCCACGCTACCGGCTTCCTTGGTCCGACAGGGCGGGGCAGCGTCGACAAGCAGGGTGTCATCGACCGTGTCGATGTGATTACGAGCACGATGGGCAAGGCGCTCGGCGGCGCGTCCGGGGGATTTACCACCGGACGGAAGGAAATCATCGACATTCTGCGTCAGCGTTCCCGGCCTTATCTATTCTCAAACACTTTGGCGCCTCCGATCGTTGTCGGAGCGCTGACGGCCCTCGACATTCTGCAAACTCGCCCGGAACTGCGCGAGAGACTGCACGAGAATACGGCATATTTTCGGCGAAAGATGAACGACCTTGGATTCGACATCGTGCCGGGTGACCATCCCATCGTTCCCATCATGATCGGGGATGAGAAGAAGAACGTCGCCCTCGCGCAGGCGGTTAACGCCCGCGGAGTATTCGTCGTGGCGTTCAGCTTCCCCGTCGTGCCCCGGGGAGAAGCCCGCATTCGCGTCCAGATGTCGGCTGCCCACACGCGAGAACAGCTCGATCGCGCCCTCGCAGTGTTTGGGGAGGCGGGTCGTGAACAGGGTGTTATCTCGTAGCCGTCGCGTCTACTGCTCGCAGCCCGGTGGGTATGTTTTTGTCGATATGAGCGCCCCTGCGCCGTCATAAAGTCCGGCGGTATCGGGTTCCGAGTTGCTCCAGATCGACGATCCTCGACCGAAACTGAGCCCGCCCCAGGGTTCATGCAACTCATTGGTGTACACGCGGACTCGTCCACCCGCCGGGATGACTATCTCAGGAAAAGTGAACGTCGGGGCGCCGTCCGACACGTCTGTGAGGCGCCATCCGTTCATGTTTCGGTCGGTCTCACCCGCATTGACGATTTCCACGTACTCGTCCGGCTCCTGCCTGGATACTACGCCGTCGAAAAAGACGCAGGCGATTGCCACTCCTGCACTGTCGGTTGGGAGAGGGTTTGGGGCAGGCGTATCGGTTGGGAGGGCGGTAGGCTGTGGCGTCGGCGATGAGACGACAAGGGCTAACGGGGTTGATGTGGCCGTCGGTGTATTGATAGCAATCGCAGTCATGGTCGGTGATGACGTACTGGCGCTTGTGGGTGTGGCCGTGGGCGTGAGCGTCGGGGTGTTGGTTGGATTGAGAGTCGGCGTACTGGCGCTTGTGGGTGTGGCCGTGGGTGTGAGCGTCGGGGTGTTGGTTGGATTGAGAGTCGGCGTACTGGCGCTTGTGGGTGTGGCCGTGGGTGTGAGCGTCGGGGTGTTGGTTGGGTTGAGAGTCGGCGCAGGCGAACTTGTAGGCAATGGCGGTGCCGGTCGTGCAGCTGATGAAGGAGTACTTATCGGCACGAGAGTGGCCGTGGGTGAATTTGAAGGCATGGGTGAGACAGTGAGCACGTCATCAGGAGTAACCGTAGAAGTGGGAGAGGGAGTTGGAGTTTTCGTTGATGTCGGAATGAGATATGGAGTGCTCGAAGGTCGAGGTGTGGGCGTATGAACCGTTTGGCTTAATCTTTCAGGCTCATTGGGTTGCCCGCATGTGACAGTTGCGAGCGTCACTGTCACAAGGATCACCCCGGGGAAGAAGCTGATCGCATGGCGAGTCAATCTATTCGACCGCCCGTCCTACTTCACTACCCGAATTGTTTTTGGGGTTTCATCGGTGATGCGACCGACAGCAGCCGCCGGCATCACTCCTCCAGTCATGAGTTCTGCGAGAAGCGCGTCTTTTCGGTTGTCCGGTACTGCAATCAGCAGGCCGCCAGAAGTCTGTGCGTCACACATGAGCAGTTTTTCATGTTCTTGAAGTTCAGTTCCCCATTCCACTGATGCTTCGGCCGACTTTCGGTTTCGCTGAGTTCCGCCGGGGACGATCCCGTTCGCTGCGAGCCGTTCGGCGCCTTCCAATATCGGTACATCCGGGAATGAGATTTCGGCTGAGGCGTTGCTCGCGCTCAGCATTCCGAGCAGGTGCCCGATCAGGCCGAATCCGGTTACATCCACGCAGGCATGAACGCCGACTTTCACCATTGCCTCGGACGCAGCCTGATTTAGCGCGCTCATGATGGAAACGGCATTGTCTAGAACTGCTGCGTTCACCTGATCTCGTTTCCCTGCCGTCGTAATGATTCCCGTGCCTATCGGCTTCGAGAGGATGAGCGCGTCTCCAGGCCTCGCGCCCGCGTTGGTGATTTGCTTGTTCGGCTCGACCGTGCCTGTGACTGCCAACCCGTACTTCGGTTCGGCGTCGTCGACGGTGTGTCCTCCGATGATAAGGACGCCGGCCTCGTCCGCCTTGGCTGCGCCGCCTTGGAGGATACGACCGAGGATTTCTTTTGGGAGGTCTACGGGAAATCCGACGATGTTAAGCGCGAGCAGGGGCTTTCCGCCCATTGCGTAAACGTCGCTGAACGCATTGGCGGCCGCGATTGCCCCAAACGAGAATGGGTCGTCGACGACCGGAGGGAAGAAGTCCACCGTCTGAACTAGAGCGGTATGTTCGTTCAGTTTGTAGACGGCGGCATCGTCCGCGGTGTCAACGCCGACGAGCAGGTTGGGGTCACGTACCGGTGGAAGCTGACGCAGCACCTGCGCCAGGTCGCTGGGACTAAATTTGCCGGCTCACCCCGCGCAGTGGGCTAGGGCAGTAAGCCGGAACTCGTCGTGAATATGCTCCACGAGCGCCTCCTTCTTCAAGTTCCTTGAATATACCACAGCGGCGTTGGCGACGACCCGCCGAGAATCGATCTCATCGTATCAGCCTGCGTAGTTCGATCAGGCTGTTTTTCGACAGTCATGCGGCGGGTATACTGTCGTAGCCGTTAGGATTTCCTTGCGAGAGAGATGCGGGCGGCAGCACAGACCGATGTGGGTTGCCCACGAGGAGGAAGTTATGAAGAGACCGAGCTTGATTTACTACCACGATTCGCGCCATTATCTGATGTACCGGTTCGACCCGCCGATGAGCGTCCATCGGCTTCGGAAGCCCGTAGACGATCTCATCGGAACGGGCGTCGACACTCTCATCTACGGGACCGGTATGGGCCAGACGTTTCTGTATGACACTCAGGTTGGGTACAAGTTTGGTGAAAAGGCTGTAGAGCACAACCACGGCCTCGTGTGGTGGCGCGCGGCGGCGAACTTGAAATCCGCTCTCGAACGTGGCCTCGATCCTTTCAAGATCGTCATCGACCGTGCCCATGAAAAGGGTTTTCGCGTCCTCGGCAGCGTCCGCATCAACGACGGCGGCGCGCCCGAAGGAAGCAACTACACTGTTGGAAGGCTCAAGTACGAGAATTCCGCCGTCATGATCGGCGAGGAGGACCCGGACAAACCGTACACCGCCACCGCGTTGGACTTCTCCAGAGATGATGTGAGAGAAGAGCGGTTAAGGGTGATCGAAGAGATCTGTGACCGGTACGGCGCGGACGGCGTCGAAATTGATGAATACATCCGTGTCTTCTTCAAGCCGTCGGAGGTTCAGCGGAACATTCCCATCCTGACCGATTGGATGCGCAGCGCGCGCTCTCTTCTGGACGATATCGGACGCCGGCAGGGCAGGGAACTGTTTTTGGCGATTCGGGTGCATCCGAGTGAGCAGGCGTGTTTGGACGTGGGGATGGACGTACGGACGTGGATACGGGAA
Source organism: Dehalococcoidia bacterium (assembly GCA_965232435.1). Taxonomy (GTDB): domain Bacteria; phylum Chloroflexota; class Dehalococcoidia; order Lucifugimonadales; family VXLM01; genus VXLM01. The sequence goes on along the minus strand of CBDDPU010000004.1, from coordinate 2,648,035 downwards.
GGGATAGTCGATTGGGTAACCCCGTTCGGGGACGTCACGATCATCGATCCTGATCCTCATTTCGGCTGGATGGTCGAGCCGGCGCGTGATGCGGGCGTGGGAATTTATCCTGCTATGGGCCGTGACACGTATGACGACCGTTACCACGGCGTGACTATTGAGATGGCTAGAGCGGTGGCCGGCAACTACCGCGAGGCCGGGGCGGACGGAGTGTACTTGGCGGATCTGCAATGGCCGCACACCAACACGGAGTACGAGATATTGCGGGAAATGGCGGATCCCGACGCATACGCGCGCAAGACGAAGCATTATCCCATCGCACCGCGCACAGCGCGGCCCGACCCGTATCTCCCCGCCCGTGTGCTGCCGGCCACACTCGATCAGGGGGTGACGGCGATCGTGAACGTGCGCCTCAGTGAAGATTTCGACTCGGCCATGGAAGATGATGAACTGGAGAGTGTGACGCTCGGCGTTAGAGTGATCCAGCCTCATCCCAATGACTCGATAACCTATACGATCAATGGTTATCAACTTTCTACGGACGAGGCGAAGATCACTCACTTCTACGGTGGGTTGGTGTCCTACATGCCGGTTAAAGTCGGAATGCCCCAGAGGATCAATACGCACTACTGGATTGAGTTCACCTTGCCGCACGAAATCATCAGACGTGGTGACAATGTCGTCGAGGTGTCAATGGAGCATCGGTGGGACGGTTTCACCGCCGACCGCGTTCTTCAGTCGGTCGATATCCGGGTTCAGTATAAGGATTTGCCCATTCAGATCGTCGGTCAGATGTAGCCGGACTACAGGGCGCAGTTCATTGATAGGGTGACTCTCCTTTCACTTACTCGCACTTTACGGTCATGCCCGCGCGAGGGGATTTTTACATAGCTTATTAGCAAGCTAATCAAGGCGCGAACAAAGGGCAGAATTAAAGCTATGCCCAACATTTCCGGATTCCGGCGAAGGCCGGAATGACGGTTTTCAAAGCTCTCCCTGCGCGGGCATGGCGGTGTAGAGGCAGACCTTAAGGCTGTCCTGTTTCCCGGCTCCTCACTCCGGCCCGCGTATCGAGTGCGAGATAGGCTCTTTCCCAACGCTGGGAGAGGGGGTCTGTTTTAACCTGACATTTCCTGACAAATCCTGACATGCCTTTTGGGATGGACGGTTTCGTCGGCCCGAAAGTGGGGTTGTTCCATAATAGAATATATGTTCCCTTTCGTCAAATTCGAGGATTAGGATGAGAAAAGCAATTCCCTTTCCCCAATCCTCTATCAGCCTTACACTCCTCGAAACGGTCTTCCCCAAAAACTCCGTGGTTGACTGGCAATATATCGATTGCTACACTCAGACGGTCGTTTCAAGTGGCGCGTCACGCGCTTAGTAGTGTGTCGGTGAGGAGTAAACATGGGCGAAGTAGACCTTCACTTCAAGTCGTCGGTTCCCACATTCGACGCATGTGTCGCACTGGGCAGGCGTTTTGACCGCTACGTTCGTGAAGATACTGTTGATGGGACCCTTGCCGTAATGGACAAGGCGGGTGTCGATAAGGCGTTGGTGTACTCGCCACACTCTATTGATTTTGACGCGGAAGAAGGCAACGCTCTGCTGATGGAGCAGATCCAGGGACAGTCCAGACTCGTTCCGCAATTTGCCGTTAATCCGACCTATGACGACATGGAGGCATTTGGCGCGACCTTGCACGAGTTGGGTGTGCGTTCCGTGCGCATGGCGCCTGAGAAGCACAGGTACCCCTTCAGGGACTGGGTGGTTGGGCCGTGGCTTGAATGGCTTGCCGCTGAGAAGCTTCCGTTGTGGCTAGACTCTATGGAGTTTGACCCCGTGGACCTGCACGACACGGTCAAGGACTTCCCCAATACTGAAATCGTCCTCAGCGAAGTGCACTACTCACACGTAGGATGGGCACTACCGATTCTGAAGAGTTTGCCGAATCTCTCCATCGAGATTTCCCGGTTCCTGATTCCCGACGGAGTGAACACTCTTATCGACGCCATTGGATTCGAGCGAGTGATGTTCGGCTCGCGTTTCCCGGACTCGCCGATGGCCCCGATGCTCTACAGCCTCCATCGGAGTGGGCTGTCCGACGAGGAGTTGCGGGCAATTTGTTCGAGCAACCTTGAGCGACTGCTCACCGCGAAATAAACTCGCTCGAAGTCTCTCGGCAGTTCCACAGGTTCACCCACGCTGTCGATGTTGCTGGGAGAATGTCATCTGGCGCTTCGGTACGGGGCGGGGATTGATTATGCTGAACCGACAATCACGTATTGACATCACGGGAACTTGCTCAGACTATTCTTAGTCGTCATTTTTGGGAGAGTGGATAGATGATGCGAACGACGGATGTTGCCATCATTGGCGGTGGAGTTATCGGATGCTCCATCGCTTATCAACTCGCCAAGCGCGGAATTAGGAGCACGGTCTTTGAAAAGGATCGACTAGCGTCTAGCGCCTCGGGGGCCACCGCCGGCATAGTGGGGCCCATTTGGTATGTTGACCACACCGTTGGGCCGTACTTTGAACTGGCGATGCGCAGCCTGAGTATGTTCTCCGGACTTGCGAAGGAACTCAAAGAAGGGGGACTTGATCCTGAGTACCGCGAGGGCGGTGTGATGAAGGTCGCTCTCGACGACGAGTTGCGTGAGACGTTATTGGAGAACCTCATTTGGCAGGGCGAACTTGGCTTAGGTGTGCATTGGATTGATCAAGCCGAGCTGCGCGAGCGTGAACCTCATATTACTCCAGAAGCGCAGGGAGCAGTTCTTTCGCCTCAGGAAGGTTCAATTCGGGGAGAGGCCTACGTCAATTCCCTGGCTCACGCCGCAAGCAGTCTTGGGGCCACGGTTTTGGAGCGGACGGAGGTCACCGGATTGGAGTTCGACGGAAGTTCGGTCGTGGGTATCCGCACACTGCTGAACGATATTTACTACGCGGGGCACACCGTTCTTGCGGCGGGCGCATGGACGGGACTTGCCAACCGATGGCTCCCTGATACTCTCCCGGTCCGGCCGATAAAAGGACAGCGGATAACCTTGCGAATGCCGGGCTTTCTACCTGCAGGCCCTGTGCAGAGCGTGATACCTCAGAATGACGGCACGGTGTTGGCTGCCGCGACCCGTGAGGAGGGCGTCTTCGACCATCGGATCACCGCAGCCGTTCAGGAGATGTTCAACAACGCTACGGCGGTCTATCCCATGCTTCGAGACGCCGAGTTCGTCGCTGCTCGGGCGGGCATTCGTCCCGGTTCGCCGGACGGAATGCCGATACTTGGCCCCGTGCCCGGTTGGGAGGGGTTGAGCGTAGCTTCGGGACACGACCACGTCGGGATCATTCTCAGCCCTGCCACCGGGGTGGACATGGCCGATTATCTTGCCACGGGCGATGCTTCCGGCCTCGATTTCTTCAGTATTGAGCGATTCACAGATGGTCGTCCGCAATTTCAACCGGAAACTCTTTTCACCAACATTACCTACAGGAAATAGCCTATGGGGAGTTCGCGTTTCGTTTTCTGACGCACTCTTGCTCAGCAGAGCAGTTCACATTCGTTGATGAGCGGAATGAGATGAACCAAGAACTAGACTGCCGACTGCTTTCGAAAGACTGGGACACTCTCGCGCCGGACGGCTCGGAGATAAGGCTGCTTTCGGTGACGAGTCGCGGGAGCATGGCGCACTGCACGTTGAATCCCGGTGAAGTGTCGCTGCCCGTCGCTCACAGGACAGTCGAGGAGGTTTGGTACTTTCTGGAGGGGGCCGGTCAGGTGTGGAGGAAATTCGGCGATGAGGAACGGACCGTAGACGCAACTCCGGGAGTGAGCCTTGCGATCCCTGTTGGCGCTCACTTTCAGTTCAGGGCGACGGGGAAGGTTCCCCTGCGGTTTCTGATCGTCACGATGCCGCCGTGGCCTGGGGAGGATGAGGCGTATCGTGTCCCCGGTCGGTGGTCGGCTGCGGGTTAGGCGGCGGCGGAAGTCATCCCGCCGTCGGATGCCGATTTACCCTCGCGCTGGGCGCGCTTGCGGCAGGTCGGGCATCCGCACTTCGGCTCGGCCCTCTGCGCCATGTCGCCGAAAATTTGCGTGTAGATATTGGAGTCGCTCATGCCGAGGCTTCGTCCTTGCGCCATGAACTCCGCCATTCGTGCGCTCTTATCGCGCTCCTCGTCTCGAGTCAAGATTCCTCCGTAGCCGACGACTCGTTTGGCATACCGGCGCAGAGTTTGGAGATGTTCAGACAGTAGTTTCTCGGAGTTCATCGCATTAAGTGTTTCCGCCATGCTTCCCTTCCTCCTCATCGTGCCCAATGGTGGTTCCTTGCAGTTGTACCATTTCCCCCGTGAGTTGCTTCAAGCACGATGCGGGCTACATTTTCGGAACTTTCCAAAAGATATGTTCCATTTCCTGTTTCGACAGGTCTGGAAACGCAGGATGCCGACCTGCGCGAATGTTCCTGCCGGGAGCAGTGTAATGGCAATTCCTTAGAGCTGATGTTGGGAGTGCGTCTCCGCCTGTCCTTCCGGACCCGGCCGCGTGTCGGAGTACGGGGTGACGTACCTTCGCCGGAGTGAGGGTTGAGAGTGTATGCAGCAAATCTCCATGCGATTGCTCTGTTGGCGGAGGGGTACCTTTACGTTTGACTTGGCCCTGTCTACAATGCGCGGGCAACCATTACTCCAACCGAAGCGTCAGGAAGCGGCAATGTACTCGATTGACTTGAGCGGCAAGACGGGCATCGTGTTCGGCATCGCGAACCACCGCAGCATCGCATGGGCCATCGCGCAGATACTGCATGAGGCGGGCGGGAACCTTGCCGTCGCGTACCAAAACGAGCGGGTGCGCGGGAGTGTTGAGAGGTTGGTGGGTGATTGGGGTAGGGACACGCAGACAATCGAGTGCGACGTAAGCGACGATGCGAACGTCGAGCGCGCGATTCAGGAGGTTGGCGATAGGTTTGGGAAGATTGATCTCGTTGTGCACTCGATCGCCTTTGCCGACCGTGATGATCTTGGCGGCGCCTACATGAAGACCGGTCGTGAGGGTTTCCGCACAGCGCTCGATATAAGCGCCTACTCGCTGGTGCCGATCGCGCGATACGCGGCGGATTACATGACAGAAGGCGGGAGTATCGTCGCTATGACCTTTCAGGCCGCTGAGCGCGTTTTCCCGGGATACAACGTAATGGGAACTGCTAAGGCCGCGCTTGAGAACGCCGTCAAGCAGCTCGCCTCCGACCTCGGCGAACGGAACGTTCGGGTGAATGCCATTTCCGCCGGGCCTTTGGACACCCTCTCATCCCGCGTCATCAGCAAGTACCGAGACATGAAACGCATCCACGCCGAACGGTCGCCCATGAAGCGCAACATCACGTCCGAAGAGGTGGCAAAGGCGGCTCTGTTCCTGTGCAGCGACTTATCAAGCGGAGTTACCGGCGAAATCGTCCACGTCGATACGGGCTACAACATCATGGGCATTTGAGTCCGCCGTCAGCGTTCCTCTACACGACCTTCTCCATGCCAACGTATGAATATATTTATATTGAGGTCGAGGACAACGAGAACTGCGGCTATATGCCGATGCAGGTTTATGAGCCGCAGGCGGAGCCTCGACCAATCAACCGCGTTCTGCTCGAGGACCCCGACCATCCGAGCGGCATATATGAGGTGACGGGTTGGAGCAGCGAGGATGACGGCACGCCGGTAGAGGCGGAGTATGCGCCCGTCTCAGACTCCGGTCAGGCGAGGGCGCATCTCGTCTACGGAGGTGATTGGGGGGTTCGACTAAAGCCGGCAGACCTGGACGAGGAATGGGACCTCGACAGTCCTAACCAGTTCGGCGAGCCGTATCTCATCCTGCTGGACGGCGGCGCAATCGAACCGAATGCGGGAGAGCAATCTGGAGTCGTCTAGGTGTGTCGGGGGCAGGGGGAGCAAGTTCTTGATCGGCGGAGAGACGGTTTCCTGTCTCGCGTTGATGTGTGGGGTGACGTTCTTTCGCGGGAATGGCGTCGGCTAGTGTGAAGTCTTTGTCAGGCTGCCGTTGCGCGGTTATGTACAGGGTTCTTCATCCAGTTCGTCTTCGAGCTCAATAATTTCGTCGATGAGCTCGTTGGCGACGCGGCGGTGGTAATCGTCGAAGGGCAGGATTGGCTGGCGGGCGTTGGGTGTTGTGAACAGGCCGCGGCGATGAGAATAGAGCTTGTAGAAGTGGATGGAAATGTCGATGTGCTGGTGCGCCCACGCGAGATAGGGGAGGGTGCGCACGAACAGGGCTGACGCCTCAGCTCGGTTTCCGTTGCGATAGTGTCGGAGGATATGGACGAACGGTCTATTGATGGCCGTCGTGGTTACGAAGTGGGTGCCGCGATCGAGGGCCTCGATGAGTTGCGGGAGCGACCAACCGGTTCCGATCGGCATTAGGCCGTCCGTGGCCTCGATGATTTGGGTCATCTTGTACCCCGCCGGCGTCGTCTCCAGCTTGAGGCAGCGGAACGTTTCGATTTCTTCCCACAGTTCACGGATGGTGTCCAGGCCCATGCCGTAGCCGTTCCAGTGCAGGTCTTGGATCATAAGCATCGGGAGATCGACTTCCGACAGTGTATGCATGAATGATTTGACCCGCTCTTTGTCTTCGATAATGTCCATGGGGGATTGGCAGAGTACGCCGTCGGCACCTGTCTCGACGGCGTGACGCGCGAGGCGCTGGGAGCGTCGCACGTCGGGATCGCTGATACCGGCGGTAACGTGAATCCTGCCGTCAACGGTGCGTATAACTTCTTCAACAAGCTCCGTTCGCTCTTTGTCTGATAGCTTTGCGACTTCGCTGGCGACGGCAGGCAAGATGCAGCCGGAAACGCCGTCCCGGATGCTCTGTTCGATGAGACGTTCGAGCGAGGGGAAGTCGATCCGGTTGTCTTCGGTCCATGGCGTGTGGATGATGGGTACTACGCCGGAAAGAGGATATAGGGTTTTGTCAGTCACGTGATTACCTTGCCCATTCTTCTGCGACTTGCACGGCGAAACGCATCAGCGTCTCATCCGATTTTCGTGCGCCCATGAGCGACAGTCCCACCGGCAGACCGTCTACGGTGGCAAGCGGGAGGTTTATCTGTGGGCGGCCGGTTAATCCGCCTATGCAGGTGAGACGCGCGATTCGCTCACCTAATTCTTGCCGTTCAGGAACGGGTATGCCGAGCAAGGGCGCCGGCGATGGAGATGTTGGCATACAGAGGATATCGCCATCGGCCAGGAGGTCATCCAGTCTGCTATTGACCTTTCGACGGGCAGCATTGCTCGCAGTCACCTGTTGAGGTGTTACAGACATGCCGTTGAGGTAGCGAATGGCGACCTCGAACGCGAGGCGGGGATTTACTTGCTCAATCCAGTTCCGCTGCGTGTCCCACGCCTCCCGCATTTGGAGCGTCCTTTGATGCGTCATCCAGCAGTCGATACCCTCCGGCGCCGCGCGCGCGTTCGCTTTGTTGCCCACGATGCCGGCGATGAGTTCGACGACGGGGGAGAGCGAGTCTCGGACGTTTTCGTCGGCCACTTCAAACAGGTCATCGGCTATAACGAGACGGGTAGGGGACTGGGATCCGCCGGTCGAACGCAGGAGGGATCGGCCGACTCGTTCAAACGTCACGGCGTCCCGGGCGAACCATCCGACGGTGTCGAAGCTCGCCGCCTGTGGGAGCACACCTTCGAGGGAGATTCGACCGTGGGTCGGTCGCATACCGTACAAGCCGCAGAAGGCGGCCGGAATCCGAACAGATCCTCCCGTATCGGAGCCGAGCGCGAAATCGACGATGCCGCCGGCCACAGCGGAGGCCGAGCCACTCGACGATCCCCCGGGAACGCGACCCGGAGCGGCGGGGTTCGCAGGTGTGCCGTAATGGGGGTTCTGGCCGAGGATGCCTCGCGTCAGCTCGTCGGTGTGCGTTTTTCCGGTGAGCGTTGCGCCGGCGTCCAGCAGGACTTGGACTGCGGGCGCGGTACGCTCGGCCGGGCCGTGCGTGCGTTCCCAGTCGGGATTCCCTCCGGCGGTAACGCGCGCCTCTATGTCGAAGATGTCCTTCGCCGCAAAGGTCAGACCGGACAGGGGGCCGTCTGGGGCGCCCTGAATGTGCATGTCCGGTGAGGCGAGGGCGTTGAGGTGGTCGGTTTTTGGATTCATCATTTAGCTAATGTACAGTTATGATAATATCGAAATGAATACTTTCCTGAAAAAGACCGTTTACTGAGGGCCTCTCGACCACGATTGCCCATTTCCCTTGTGATAGCATCTCGGTCTTATCGAATCGAAGAACCTGAATTTCAGAAAGTGCACTTCGATATTTGTATGATCCGCTTCTACCAAAGGCTTCGCGATATTCTTCCCAGTCTGTGTGGGTCATCAGCATCACATTGACAGGTTCGGACTTAGCATTTATCTGCAAACGGACATTTGCGTCCGTGTACAACTCAAACAATTGCACGAAGTAATGACCTTCGTCTATCTCATGGCTCGAATTCACTATCTCTTGGGAAGGACGGAGATCTCGAACCAACTCGGTCGTTAGGAAAGTACCGTCTTCAGTAGTCATAACACATGCGACTACGTAGCCAACGACAAATGCAACAATAAAAGAACCAAATGCTTGCCAGCCATCTTTGTTTTTTGACCCGGGGCGATCTCTAATTGGCACGCCACATTTGGGGCACTCATATGCCCGTTCCGAGATTTCGCCCAAGCACTCTTTACAATTCATCAAGGGCATGGCGCCCTCTACAGGAACCTGAACACACCGGACGCCGTGCGTCCCATGACCCAGTTTCGGTCCTGTGGATCGTTGAGCAGGGGATCGTCCATGATGCCACGCAGGGCGTTGCGGTATCCCTCGCGGTTGCCGACCGGTGGGTAGTCGCTTCCCCACATTGTGCGTCTGTGGCCAAAGGATTCGAGTATCATTTCAACGAAGGGCGGCGTATAGTCAAACCGAAAGTCGGAAACGAGGGTCGATGGGCGACGGCTGATTTCACCGAGTCCGCCGAGTTTGATGTAGACGTTGGGCAGGTGCGCGATTTCGAGGGCCTTGCCGAACTCCTCGAACGGTTCCTCCATGTTGGGGGCGGCCCCTGCGAAATGCTCGACGACAATTGGCATGGATTCCGGGAGTTTCGCGACGAGATCGGTGAACTGTCCTGATGCAAAGGCCGCGACGTCCTGCCGGCAGCTTACGGTGAGGCCGATTTCCGCGGCGGCTTTCCACAGGTTCTCCGGCGAACTTGGAGTTAGGCGGACACCGGTAACTCCCCGGTCCGCCCAGCCGGCCAGGTCTTCCGGGGCTGAGGCTGACGCCTCATCGACCATGCCGACGACCGAAAAGCGTCCGTTGTGACGGGCGGCGCAGTCCAGCAGATACTGGTTGTCATACATGCCGCCGTGCTGGATCAGGACGGCCTTTTGAACGCCGTTGGCATCCATTTGATGGATGAGCGTCTCGACCGGCTCGAACCAGCTTGTTCCCGCATGAGTATGAGAATCGATAATCACTTGCAGTCACTCCCGAAGGCATGTGGCTGCATGATACGCGGGCAGGTCGCTGTTTGACAACGCGAGGGCTTTTGGAGTGGGCGCCATGAATTGGGGAAACCTCTTTGTGACGGTTACCGGCCCATGGCCGCGATGCGGCGGGCCATCCAGGTGGTGTATGCCCTGCGCGTCATGCCTCACCGTCCATTCGTCTCATCCACGTGCATATATTTGTACTTTTCTTTTGCATCCACCAACGGGGAATACCACCGTTTGACGCTTCACGACGCCGTCCCTATACTCGCGTACGTATGACAGAATCGCTATCAGGAGTCCAAGATGTCCAGTTTCGACGGCAAGGTTGTAATTATCACCGGAGGGGCGCTTGGCATCGGTCAGGCGACGGCATGGGAGTTCGCCAAGGAGGGGGCGATGGTGGCCATTGTCGACGTGAACCGTGTGGCGGGAGAGGCGACTGTGGCCGAAGTCGAGCGTCTCGGCGGTAAGGGCCTGCTGCTGCAGGCCGACGCTGCCGATTCCTCAGACTGTAGGCGAGTTGTGGAAGCAGCCGTCGAGCGGTTCGGCGGGGTCGACATTTTGTTCAACAATGTTGGCATTCAGCCTCCTGAGTCATATGTAAACGTCGAAGACACTTCGGAAGCGATGTGGGACCGCATCATTGGGGTAAATTTGAAGAGTTGCTTTCTCATGTCGAAGTATGCCATTCCTGAGATGCGCAAACGCGGTGGCGGGGTCATCATCAACACCGCGAGCGTGCAGGGTTTGCAGTCTCAGCCGCTGGTGCCTCCGTATGCGGCGAGCAAGGGGGGTATCCTCTCGCTCACGCGGCAAATGTCGCTCGATTATGCCAAGGACAACATCCGCGTGCTGGCCGTCTGTCCCGGAAGTATAGATACTCCGATGCTTCGCGCCGCGGCGGGCGTAGTGGGTGGAGACCCCGACGAAGTTGTCGGTCAATGGGGGGCCGCTCATCCCATCGGGCGGGTAGGGACGGGACAAGATATAGCCAACGCGGTACTGTTTCTGGCCAGCGATAAGGCCGGTTTCATGACGGGCGAGAACGTCAACGTCGATGGGGGCTACATGGCTCTGGGCGCGTGGGCTACAGCGGCGAGGGACTGAACGCGGCGTCGCTCCGCCGGGAAGCTGCTGGTCCGCTCAGAGTGATTGTCTGAGCTTGTCGAACCAGCCTTCTTGCTTCTCGTGGTAGGAGCCGGAGCCGTCATCGAAGGTTTCAGCAAGCTGTATGAGCAGTTCGCGCTGTTCGTCGGTGAGCGTTCTTGGGGTCTCGACAATCACTGTTACCAGCTGATCGCCGCGCGTCCGGTTATTGCCGAGGTGGGGAATTCCCTTGCCCTTTAGTCGGATTACGTCGCCGGACTGCGTTCCTCTGGGGATGTCGATTTCCTCGCTGCCATGGAGCGTGGGAACATGGAGCGACAGTCCCAATGCGGCTTGGGCGATGTTGATGCGCTGGACGTAGACGATGTCGTAACCTCGTCGTCGGAAGAGTTTGTGGTCACGGACCCGAATGACCACGTACAGGTCACCGGCCGATCCGCCGTACATGCCCGGTTCGCCCTCGCCGGACAATCGGATTTGGGTACTCGTCTCGATTCCGGCGGGAATGGTAACGGCCAGTTTGCGGTCGCGCATTTCGGTTCCGGCGCCGCGGCAGTTCGAGCACGGCGTGGTGATGACCTGGCCTTCGCCACGGCACATGGTGCATGTCGAGACTTGGGTGAATTGGCCGAATATGCCCTGTTGACTTCGTCGGACTTGCCCGCTGCCTTTGCATTGGACGCAGGTATCCGGAGAGGTGCCAGGTTCGGCGCGCGCGCCGCGGCATCGAGAACAGATCTCATGGCGCCGGATTTCGATCTTTTCTTCCGCCCCGAAGACCGCCTTTTCGAAGTCAACGGTGATATCGACCTGAATATCGGCCCCACGTCGTGGGGAAGTTGGCGATTGGCGAGGACCGCCGCCGAAGAATGCGTCGAAGATGTCCCCGAATCCGCCGAAGTTTTCGAATCCGTCGAATCCTCCGCCGTTTGCGTCCACTCCGGCATGGCCAAAGGTGTCGTAGTTCCTGCGTTTCTTAGAGTCGCTGAGTACCTGATAGGCCTCGTTGATTTCCTTAAATCTCTCACTCGCCCCGGCGTCTTTGTTGCGGTCGGGGTGGTACTCCATGGCCAGTTTGCGGAAGGCCTTCTTTATCTCCTCGTCAGAGGATCTGCGGCCTACGCCGAGCACTTGATAGTAGTCGCGCTTGCTTGTAGTCATAGCTTCAAGAATTAGACGTTGCTCAGGTTATTATAGTAGCTGTATCCGGGAGCTACAAGTTGGGTTTTGTTTAACTAAACGTTCAGTTTTGGTGATATGAACCTTTTTCTCCTGTGGGTACTCGTTCTGTATGGTGTGGGGTGGTGTCCTTTCGCGGGGTCTCTCGGACTTCCGAAGGAGATGCTGGTTAAACCGTTTTCCGGGCATCGGCAAATGGGCTTTGTTTTTCGGGTCGGTTTGTTTTCATGTTATGGTTTTCTCATGATTCGAGCGGTCCTCTTTGATGTGTATGGCACTATAGCGGGATGGACTCCATCCCGCTATGAGTTGCAGAAACGGGCGTGCGCCGCGTTCGGTCTAGAGGGATCGGTTACGCCCGAGGGTATTCTTAGAGGGTATGCGGGCGCGGATGCCTTCATGACCGCCGAGAATGCATCGAGGCCCCTGCGCCTGAGGGACAGGGAGGGCAAGGATGAGTTTTTCTCCCGGTACCAACGTATAGTACTTCGAGGGTGCGGGATCGAGGTGGAGCCTGATCTTGCCCTGCAAATTTTCAACCGGCTGGCTGAGATGCCCTCCGCCCTGACACCGTTTGCTGATGTTGTTCCCACGTTTGGGACGCTGAGAGACCATGGTTTGACTCTGGGGCTCATTTCCAATATGGACATACGGGGTACCGACTTGCTGGCCGACTTGGGGTTGTCGGGCCATGTTGAATTCGCCGTCACATCGAGAGAAATTGGAGTCGAGAAACCGCATCCGCTCGCCTTCCAGACCGCTCTCATCCGCGCGGGCGTTGGGGCGGGTGAAGCCGTGATGGTTGGAGATCAGCCTAAATCGGACGTACTGGGGGCGGCTCGCTTGGGCATAGGCCCGATCCTGATCGACCGCGACGGCAACTATCCGCATTACGAGGACTGTCCCCGGATAACGACACTTGAGCAGCTGCCGCCGCTCATTGAGCACTACGATCTACCCGGGCACACGTGAGACGTTCAGGACGCCGACTACTCCCTCGATCTTGGAGAATAGACGATTGAGCTGCTCAATGTTTTCAACGGTGACGGTGAGGTTGGTTATGCTCAGGTCGTCGTCCGGTTTCGTAACTGAGTGGACGATATTGACTCCTTCGTCCGCGACAAGCGAAGTGATGTCGCTCAGCAGACCGACGCGATCCCACGATTCGACGCGAATGGGCACGGTGTAGAGTGTCCTTGTCTTGCCCCAGTCGACATCGACGAGTCTTTCTTTTTCGCTTTCGCGCATGACGTTGGGGCAGCTCCGGCGGTGTACGGTGATGCCTCGTCCTCGGGTGATGTAGCCGATGATGTGGTGCCCGCCGATGGGATTGCAGCATCGCGCCATCCGCGTGAGCAGGTCTCCGACGCCCAACACCTCAATACCCGACTCCGGTTCGGGTAGGGCGACGTTCATCGACGGTTCCTCTTCCGGCTCGGCGTCGAGTTTGGTCAGTTTGCCGACCACCTGCCGCATCGAGAGAGAACCGTTCCCCAGCCCCGCGAAGAAATCCTCAAGGCTCGTGTACCCCATCAGGTCAGCTATCTCGTCTTCGCTCATCGTCGTATCGAGTCGGCGAAACTCACGGGTGAAGACTTCTCGGCCGGTCTGGACACTTGCTTTGCGTTCCTGCCGGTTGAACCACTGACGCACTTTTGAGCGGCCATGACTGGTTTTGAGGTAACCCTTGTTCTCGTTCAGCCAGTCTCGGCTGGGACCCCGGACCGACTTGCTGGTGACGATCTCGACCGTGTCCCCGATTTCCAGTCGATGCTGGAGTGGCACGAGTTTGCCGTTGACTTTGGCGCCGATGCAACGATGTCCGACGTCCGTATGGATGCGATAGGCGAAGTCGACCGGAGTCGCGCCCGCCGGCAGCTCTTTGAGGTCGCCCTGGGGAGTATAAACGTACACTTGGTTTTGGAAAATATCGGTTTTGAAGCCCTCTACGAACTCCTCGGCTCCCGCCACTTCTCGCTGCCATTCGAGGATCTGTCGAAGCCATGTCATTTTCTCTTCAAACGACTGGTCGTCGGCGCTGCCTTCTTTGTAGAGCCAGTGGGCGGCCACTCCGTATTCCGCGAGTTGGTGCATCTCACCCGTTCGGATTTGAATTTCCACCGGCGCGGCGTCTTCGCAGAGGACTGCGGTATGGAGTGACTGGTACATGTTGTCCTTCGGACTGGCGATGTAGTCGTCGAACTCGCCCTGCAGTGGTCGCCACTTGGCGTGAACGATGCCCAAGGCCGCGTAGCAGTCGCCGATATTTTCGACAATGACTCTCAGGGCGAACAGGTCGTTGATGTCGTTGACCGTGCGATTCATAATCGCGTATTTCTGGGTTTTCCGATGGATGCTGTAGATGTGTTTGGGGCGGCCGGAGACTCTTGCGCTTATAGCCGCGGCTCTCAGATCTTCTTCGAGGACGGTGACAATCCGTTCGACATACTGCTCGCGTTCCACCCGTTTGCTCGCCAGTATTTTCGAGATTTTCCGGTATTCCTCTGGGTTGATATGCTGAAATGCCAGATCCTCCAGCAGCCATTTCATTTCCCACATGCCCAATCGGTGGGCGAGGGGAGCATAGATATCGAGCGTTTCCTGGGCGATGGCCTTTCTTCTGGATTCCGACATTGAGCCGAGTGTTCGCATGTTGTGGAGCCGGTCGGCCAGTTTGATGATGACGACGCGCACATCTTCCGCCATGGTCATCAGCATCTTTCTGATACTGGCAGCCCGCGCGGCGTCGTTCGTATTTTGTACCGGGCGGGGTTCGTCCTGGATGCCGACGTTCATCATCTCGGCCTGCGTGAGCTTTGTCACTCCGTCGACGAGCCTTGTGACGCCTTTCCCAAAGCGCTGTTCAATGTCCTTCTGCGATATGGGGGTGTCCTCGACAACGTCATGCAGCAGAGCGGCGATCAAGCCGGTATGGTCGAGACGAAGGTCGGCTAGGTAGAGGGCAGTGTTCACCGGGTGTTCGATGAACGGTTCGCCGGACTTGCGGAACTGACCGGCATGTGCGTCGGCGGCGAATTGGTAGGCTTCTTCAACTGCGGCGACTTTATCGGGCGTGAGATACTCTCCCGCTTTGCCGAGCAAGAGGTCGATGAGGCTTGAAGTCTGCACGTCTTGGACGGTCATATCGTGAGTATACCATGAGGCGTTTTCGCGCCCAAAATGAGACTGGGGCCGACCGGCCTCAAAATCGTTGACTACCGTCCTTGTGTCCTCGTACCCTGTAGCATCGACGCCATGACCTCCTTTCAGGCCCCTAGGGGCACAACCGACATCCTCCCTGATGATCAGCGCGACCGCCTCGCCGTGCATCGAGTATGCGCGGAAGTGGCGGAGACCTTCGGGTACGCCCGGATATTGACGCCCACGTTCGAGGACTCCGACCTGTTCTTACGGACGACCGGAGAGTCTACCGACATCGTTCAAAAGGAGACCTATACCTTCAAGGATCGTGGAGGCCATTCGCTTACCCTCCGTCCTGAGGGCACGCCCGGAGTTTGTCGCGCCTACCTCGAACGGGGTCTGCACAATCGACCTCAGCCGGCTCGGTTCTACTACATTATGCCGATGTACCGGTTTGAACGTCCGCAAGCCGGGCGCTTCCGGGAGTTCTGGCAATTCGGCGTCGAGGCTCTGGGAGACTCCGACCCCGCGCTTGACTTCGAGATCATCGAGCTTGCTTGGCGGGTGTTGGAAGCGCTTGGCATCACCGACGTTACTCTTTTGGTCAACAGCATTGGAGACTCGGAGACGCGCCCTGGGTACTTGGACGCTCTCCGGGGCTACTTTGCTCCGCACGCGGACGACCTGTCGCCGGACGACCGCCGTCGACTGCGAGAAAACACATTGCGAGTGCTCGACTCCAAGGACCCGGAAGTTCAGCCGCTTCTGCCCGATGCGCCCAAGAGTATTGATCATCTCTCCGCCGACGCGAAGGAACACTGGGACAGCCTTCGTCAAAACCTCGACGCCCTTGGCATAGTGTACGAAGTCGACCACACGCTTGTGCGGGGCCTCGATTACTACACTCGCACGGTCTTCGAGTTCGTTCCGCCCGATGCCCGCCGTCAGAGCACGATTTTGGCCGGTGGCCGGTACGACGGGCTCATTGAAGAATTGGGCGGGCAGCCCACGCCAGGCATCGGTTTCGCCATGGGTATCGAGCGAGTGACTGCCGAGGCCAAGAAGCGTGGGACGCTGATATCGTCTGATCGACGGGTGACAGCGCTCGTTGCGCACATCGGCGACGCGGCTAAGTCATCCGGGCTTCGTCTCGCGTCCGAGCTTCGTCTCGCGGGGATCGCGGCAGTGCTCGGACCGCCGAGGGGATTGCGCAGTCAGCTCAGGTATGCGGCTTCGATCCATGCCACCCACGCCGTGATCATTGGCGACGAGGAGATTGCGGATGATACCGTCGTCCTCCGCGATCTCACACAAGGCGAGCAGTCCATTGTGCCGCGCGGTCGGCTTGCAGAGTCGCTTCGGCAGTTTTGAGTCACAGCGCGCGTTTGGCACGGTGGCGGTCGTGCTTACTTCTTTCTGTCCCGTCATTCTCCGCGCATGTCCTTCTATGTCATTCCTAAGGACATTCAGACCGGTCGTTAGAACACGGACTCCGGCCAGTCGGTCATTTGCACCGTCACAAGCTCGCCGGCGTTTTTGATCGGTTCATCTTCGGGACAGATTGCAAGTCCGTTGGCGCGTGACATCGAAGTGAGGACATTAGAGCCTTGCTCGCCAGTCAGGCGGGCGTGGTACGTGCCGTTCCGCTTTGTAACGATCGCCCTAGCGTAGACTCGCCTTGCGTCGTGGTTGTGGATCGGTTCGTCCAACACGGCCTGTACGGTGGGCCGCTCGAAATCGCTTCGTCCCATCATCTTGTATATCGCGGGTCTGCCCAGTTGCTCGAAAGCCACGAGCGAGCTTACGGGGTTTCCGGGAAGGCCGAGCAGTGGCACTTGCTTGCCTCCGTCTCCGAGCAGCATTCCGAAGGCCAGTGGTTTGGCCGGACGCATCCGCACCGACCAGAGCTCGATTCTCCCATGTTGGGCGAGCACGTCCTTGACGAGATCGTAATCGCCCTTTGAGACGCCCGCGGTCGAGATGACTACGTCCGCCTCCGCCATGCCTTGTTGGAGCACGCTTGAGATTGATTCCACTGTGTCTTGCGCGATACCGAGTCTTATCGGGATTCCTCCCGCGGCGCGCACCGCAGCGGCCACGCCGTAGCTGTTGGAGTTGTATATTTTGCCTGGTTGGTGCGGTTCCGACGGCTCGATCAGCTCATTTCCGGTCGCGAGGATCGCCGCCACCGGTCGTCTTGTGACCTTGACTGTCGCAAAGCCCAGCGATGCAAGCACTCCAATCTCGGATGGTCTCAGTACGGTCTCTGCGTTTATGACCGTTTCACCGGCGGTTATATCGCCGCCTGCAGGTCGGATGTTGCCACCGGCAGGCACAGGTATCCGTACCGATATTTCATCGGGAGACCGGCCGCTCATTCCGCGCTCGCCCTCGTCGGTATCCTCGAACGGCACCACGGCTTCGGCCCCGGTCGGGAGCGGCGCGCCGGTCATGATCCGTATGGCGTCGCCTCGCTTCACGCTCTGCGAAGGCATTTCGCCCGCAGCTATGGAGCCGATTACCTTCAGGGTCACCGGCTCATCGTGGCGCGCGGTCTCGATATCCGACGCTCGGAGCGCGTATCCGTCCATCGCCGAGTTGTCCCAGGGCGGCACATTGAATTTGCCGACGATGTTCTCCGTTACGATTTGGCCCAGGGCGTCCGATATCGCGCGTTCTTCCGGGGCGAGTCGTCCGAAGAATCCCAGAATGCGCTCCCGGGCATCCTCGACCGAAATCATGTCGGCATGGCGATGGCCATGCAGATGCTCTCGATGTTCATGCATGTGTTAGTTTCCTCATTAGACGAAGAATTCCTGCTGTCGTTCCGGATTGAAAATTCTACTGTCGTTTTAGATGAATTCCAATCGTCGTTCCGTCGAAGGCGCGAACATATAGACGTTTGTCGATGCCGGTCACAACATCGGCAAAATTGACTTACTCACCGCGCAGTACGGCGCCAAACTCGCGTTTGAGTTGTCGCATAATGTCGCCGCGTGCTTTTTCAACCAGTTCTCCCGTCAACGTTGACCTGTCGGACTGGAAGGTCACTTTGAAGGCAATCGAGCGTTTGCCAGTGGGTACGCCCTCGCCAGTATACAGGTCGAACGGGGCACTCTTCTTTACGAGTCGATGACGATTGATAATCGTCTGAATTCGAGAGGAGGACACGTCAGCATCGACAAGAATGGCGATGTCCTGCTCCGCCTCGGGATACCGACTGATCGGCGAGTATTGCACGTCTACTCTCTGGGCTGCGGCGTATAGGGCCTCCAGATCCAACTCGAATAGGGCGACTCTATCGTCGAGATCGAAACGCGCCAGAACTCTCGGATGCACTTCTCCAATCGTTCCAACCGCCCTGTTCTCGCAAAAGACTCTCGCCGTCTTTCCGGTAAGAAGAATCGGATCGGTGTCGGCCTTGTAGTCCCCTGAAAGGCCGATTTTCGCGAGGA
This sequence comes from Dehalococcoidia bacterium, assembly GCA_965232435.1. Classification (GTDB taxonomy): domain Bacteria; phylum Chloroflexota; class Dehalococcoidia; order Lucifugimonadales; family VXLM01; genus VXLM01. Next base: position 2,629,594 of record CBDDPU010000004.1, on the reverse strand, counting down.
CGGCCTCAATGACCCCCTTCGCATCGAAGAAGTCCATGTCGTCCTGATGCATGAGCCACGATGTTCCGAAGCGTGGGCCGGAGAGGATGCCGACGATCATTTCCTTTTCGTGCGGGAGGTCACGTTCCTTAGCCTCCTGGCCGGGCAGATAGACCTTTCCGATCTCGAAGAGCCTGAGTCCCTCACCGCGCGACATTCTACGGTTGAACGCCAAGGTCCGGAGCGCGTCTGATCGCAGTGTCGTCCGCATATGGCTCAGTTCCGCGCTCATGGGGTTCGATAGTTTCAGCGTTGAGTTCGGTTCTTCCGCGCAAGCCTCGACCTTTTGCAGCGCATCGATGCTTGTCGCCGAATAGGAGATCGTCTCCTGCATTCCAGCCGCGACCAGTGCGTCTCGCACTCGTTCTCTCACCTCGCGGTCGGGTCGTGGCTCATGGTGAGGTATCTCGCTCGACATCAGCGTGGCGGGCACGTCGTCGTATCCAACGATCCTCGCCACTTCTTCCACCAAGTCCTCCATGATCGAGATGTCCGCCCGCCAGTACGGGGAGCGCACTTGCAGCGAGTCTCCATCGCGTGTCGTATCGAAGCCCAACGAGGTAAGCGTTGAGTCGATGATGTCAATGGGAATGTTCGCGCCAAGCACTCGCCGGAACTGTTCGGGGCCGATCGTCAGCGTCGGTGGTGTTTTTACCACGGGGAAGACATCGACGATCCCTTTCGCGGCGACGCCGCCGGCCAGTTCGAGCATGAGGGCCGTTGCTCGACGCAATGCGCGAGGCACGAGATCTTGACGGATGCCACGCTCGAACCGGTACGACGCCTCGGTCCGCATACCCAAGGCGTTTGCCGTGTTTCGGGTGTTGCTCGCATCGAAGTTCGCCGACTCGATGAGCACATTGACCGTCGTTTCGCCGACCTCGGTGTTTTGTCCGCCCATAACGCCCGCGAGAGCTATCGCGTCTCTCGAATCGGCGATTGCGAGCATCGGCGGTTGGAGGTCATGTTCCTCTCCGTCGAGCGTTGTGAACCGCTCGCCCGGTCGGGCCGATCTCACAATGACCGTGGAGTCCTTAACGGTGTCGAAGTCGAAGGCGTGAAGCGGCTGTCCGTATTCCAGCATGACGTAGTTGGTCACATCGACGATGTTGTTGATCGGTCGCATACCCACGGCGGCGAGTGAATCCTTGAGCCACTGGGGCGATGGGCCGACCTTGACGCCGCGAATCAAAGCGGCGGCGTAACGTGAGCAGAGGTGGGGGTCGGCGATTTCTATCGTTACGTCTTCCTGGATGGGATCTCCCAATTCGGGATACGTCGTTTCTGGTTCGGCGACTGTCTTGTCCGTGAGCGCGGCCACCTCGCGCGCTGCTCCGAGAATCGAGAGGCAGTCGGGTCGGTTGGGGGTTACGTCAGCGTCCAGCACGGCATCGCCGAGGTAGTCCGCAAGCGGGGTTCCGACGGGGGCCCCCTTAGGGAGCACCAAGATGCCCTCGTGGTCGTCGCCTAGGCCCAGTTCGACTTCCGAGCAGACCATGCCCGCCGACTCGACACCCCTAATTTTCGACCGTTTCAGGGGCTGAGTCCTTCCTGTTTTGACGCTGTACAGCATGGCGCCCGCGTGGGCGAACGCGATTTTCTGTCCGGCTGCCAAGTTCGGCCCGCCACACACGACCTGGATCGTCTCGCCGTCGCCGAGATCGACGGTTGGGACCGTTAGCCGGTCGGCGTTCGGGTGTCGGTCTACGGCCAAGACGTGGCCCACGACGACCTTATCGCGCGCCCACTCGGCGCCAACTTCCCGCACTTCTCCGATTTCCAGACCGGCCATGGTCAGCCTATGCGCCAAATCCACCGCCGGCATGTCGACCGGCACGTAGCGCTTCAGCCAGGATAGGGGTATTAGCATCTAGTACCTCGAAGTATGTTCCGTCAAACCGGTAGGGGCGACCCTTATGATCGCCCGTGTCTGCTCCGTGCGCATCCTCATTCCAAATTGTGTATTGGTCTTGATTCGCGGGAATGACGGTGTGAACCGAGACGACATCGTGAACATTGTCATTCCTTACACCTGCTTGAGAAACCGGATGTCGTTCGAGTAGAACAGGCGGATGTCGTCGATGCCGTACTTGAGCATGGCGATGCGCTCGACGCCCATTCCGAACGCGAAGCCGGTGTAGACGAAGGGGTCGTAGCCGACTCCCTCCAGCACGCTCGGATGTACCATTCCCGCGCCGAGTATCTCTATCCAGTCCTCATCGCGATTGATCGGACGCTTGCCGGTCTTCGGGTCTTTGAAGTTGGATATCGACATATCGACTCCCGGCTCTACGAACGGGAAGAAGTCGCAGCGGAAGCGGATTTGGCGGTCCTCGCCGAACGTCCGCCGCGCGAACTCGTAGAGCGTTCCCTTGAGGTCAGCGAAGGTGATCCCCTTGTCCACCGCGAGGCCCTCGATCTGGTGAAAGTGCCATTCATGAGTCGCGTCCGTGGCCTCGTACCGGTAGCACTTGCCCGGCACGACAACCCGCACCGGGGGGGTGGTCTTTTCCATGATTCGGGCCTGCATCGGCGATGTGTGGGTGCGGAGAAGGGTTGCTTGGGCGTTGCGTTCGTCGATCTGATCGATCCATAGAGTGTCCCACATGTCCCGCGCCGGATGGTCCTTTGGGATGTTCAGCAGGTCGAAGTTATACCGTTCGAGTTCGATTTCCGGCCCCTCTTCGACCTGGAACCCCATTGAGGCGAACGCGCTCGTAATCTCGCGCACCATCCGCGTCGTGGGATGCAGTCGCCCTTGCGGGACCGGCCATCCCGGCAGCGTCACGTCGATACTTTCCCGCTCCACAACGTCGGCCAGATGGGCCGTCTTCAGCTCCTGCTCGCGCTCCGCCAGATGCCGTTCCAGCACGGCCTTTGCCCTATTCGCCGCCGCGCCCAGCCGCGGACGTTCCTCCTTCGGAGCCGAGCCGAGGCCGCGGAGTATCTGCGTCAACGTCCCGTTCCGTCCCAAGACGGACACTCGCCAACCGTCGAGGCCGTCCAGATCGGAAACGGTCTTCAGCCGCTCAAGGGCCTCGTGAGTCGTCCGTTCGACCACATCCGGCGGTTGCTGCATAACAGGGGGAATCGTCCGTAGGGGAGTGTGGGGTTCAGAGCATTATAGGTATTGGCGCGAAGGACGGTCAACAAAACTGGGGCGCTTCATAGCCCATCGTCATACCGGCGTAGGCCGGTATCCAGAGGGTGGCCGGAACTCAACCCATCATGTCGGGCAAGCTCACAGGACTTCGCCCCTGGAATCCCGGTCGGCCCCAGTAGCTCAGCGGAAAGAGTGCGTCACCAAATCATCACACCGGACACGAGGTCGAGGGCTAGGTCGAAGTCGAACCTGCCGTTAGATTCCCACGCTCCGCCGATTGCGCGCTTTGTGTGGAACCCTCAACGGGCTCGAGGCGCAGCCTCAGTCCCAAGGCGTTGGTGAGCTTCAGCATCGTTGCCAGTGTGGGGTTGCCGTCTTCAGACAGCGCCTCGTAGAGGTTGCCCCGGTTTAACCCTGTATCGCGGGCGAGAGCGCTTATGTTCTGCGTCCGAGCGAGGTGCATAAGGGCAGCGCGAAGCACGGTCCCATCCCCTGGGTCCTCTTCCGTAGCCGCTCTGAGAAGCCCCCGGGCATCCTCCTCGGTCTTTACGTAGTCCGCCGCTTCGAACTTGCGGTATTCCTCAGACATCAGCTCCTCCATTCTGCCGCCATTCTCTTGGCGCGCTCGATGTCTCGCCTTTGGCTGTCTTTGTCGCCGCCGCACAGCAAGACGATTAGCTCAGCGCCTCGCGTGACGAAGTAGATTCGATATCCCGGTCCGTGCTGAATTCTCATCTCAGACACTCCGCCGCCAACAGACCTCACGTCTCCGAAATGTCCATCTTCGGCTGCCAGCAACCTGGCGACGATACGGTTCACCGCCTGACGGTCCCGCAGCCTGCCCAGCCACCGATCAAACGTCGCGCTTCGTAGGATCGTGTACACGGTTCTATTGTACGATATATCGTACATCATGTGAAGGAGATTTGAGGAGTGAAGACCAAGGTCGAGGCGGTGGAGGCGTGGGACACGCTTGCTCAAGTAACTGTTCAGACTTCGTGAGAGCGCTCAACACACACAGCCACCCTCACACCGGCGAAGAGCCTGCCCCTGCTCGATACGGAGCCGGTATCAAGAACCTAAAGGAGCGCGCCAGGCAGGTTCACAGAATCGCACCGTTGGAATCCTTGATCACCAAGGAATCTTCCGAATAGCCGAACTCGCCCACTATCTCGTAACAAGCGTTCCTGACATTGACGGCGGAGTTTTCCCACCTGGCGAAGATTCCCGTGTCTCCCACTGGATATTTGTATTTGCCTTCTTCAGTTTCGGCGAACCAACCTGTCATTGGGAGAATAGTCTGGCGAAAGTTTTTGGGATTTCGCTTTTGCATGAGTGTGCAGAGTTGTAGCAGAAGTTTGTTCCAACTTTTTGGGCTTTCAACGTCGCGAGGAACATGCCTCACGCCAGTTGGCGAGGCGAGAATATGGAACGTGGCAGGCTTCTTCTGCGATTTGCTCCCCTTACCAATTTCATTCACTAATGATTCGTCGAGGGAATCCAGCAAGCGCGTGACATTACTCGGATTTGCGGGGATGCTTTTAATTGCAGCAAAACCGAAAACTAAGGATGTCAACGTATCATTATCTTCGGGGAGCTTATTCCATGCCTTCGTAAAATCTCTTTTGAACTTTTCGTATGCTCCCCACTTACGACATAGGTCCTTGGCTGCCTCCATCGTCTGATCGGAATTGACCATGCTGTCACGAGCGAGAAATCGCCTGAAGTTATCCTCCACGTCTCTCGGTTGCTCTTTGGTGATGTCGATTTCGAGGAACGGTCTCACTGTCGCGTTCTTGCCTTTGGTAGGTGGCAAGTACAAACGCCAGGTGTGACCATTGGTCAATACTCCGATTTTAGGATTGGCAAGTCGGCAATAGCGCGCTAGTTGATCTTCATCCTCCTCGTCCAGAGTGTACTTCCACCGCTTGACTTCGATGAGTATTCGGCTCTCGCCATCAATCTGAAGGTCGTAGTCAACAATATCGCCACCTGATAGCCCATGCTGGGGATAAACATCTGCTCCCTTTGCAGGGTCCCATCCAATCTCCCTCAGCAACGGTGCGATCACGATATGCTCGTTTTGTCGCTCATCCCGTTCGATGAGGATGGCCTCTTGCTCTTTGATATTGGCCAGAGTAGGTTCGAACGTGTCGCTCACTGCGCTTCCTCCAGATTGCTAGGGTGATTTCACGAATATACGGAATACGCGCCGACTGAGCAACTCAAGACTAATAACCGATCACCACTATCCCGCTGCTGCTGCGCAACCGGTTATGGTTCGACAAGCTCACCACGAACGGCTTTGCAGAAATGGCAAACACCCGTCCTCACGGCTTGCGGGGAACGGGCGCCCTGAAAGTCCCTGTTCGCCCTGAAGCGTGTGGAAGGGCGGCTCATGGTTCGACAGGCTCACCATGAACGGTGGGCGAGCTCACCACGAACGGTCAGACCTTCGCAAACACCCTGAGTCGCGGGATCGTTTTCCCCTAGTCTCTGTCTATTGCCACAGGTCGGGATCGGGTCTCTTCATCAGTCCGAAGCCCAGATATCCATACCAGATCACCAGCAGCACGTAGAGGCCCCGGGCCAGGCCGATGAAGAGGTCGCGGCCGTCGTTGATGAGTATGGCTATCACGAAGAAGACCATGACGGCTAGGCCGACAACCGCAGCCAGCAGGGAGATTATCCGGTTGAAGTCGTCTCTCGTCGAGAGGCCCAACGCGAAAATGAAGCCGCCGAACCCATGCATAATCCCACCGGCGTAGAGGAGAGCGGAGCCGACGTAGTAGACGGGAACGCTTCCGCTGATCTGGTCACTGGATTCAGCATCGGCCAGAATGAAGTCGATGCCGGCGGTTAGGATCCAACCGGTCAGCCCGACGAGGATCATGAAGAAGCCCATCTGAGCTAACGCCTTGCCGTTGCCCTGCAAGGTTACGTTCCGCATTAGCGCATACAGGCCCGAGAGGATGAGGGCCAGGCCAATGATTATCCCGATGTTGGTTATATTGGTCAGCGCGGCGTTGGCGCTCTTGGCCGTTATGGAGCCAACAGCGTCTGACACCTGGGCGCTGTCTATCAGCAGTCCCCCCGGCTCTATGAGAAAGAAGACGAAGGCGATTACCGGCCCGAATATGAGGGACAGTCCTGCTAGGCGGTTCACTGATATGGTGCCCATGTTTGAATCTCCTTTATGTGATGTCGTGCGAAGGATCCACCAGCCTCAATCCTGCCTAGGATACATCATGACGCCAAAGTTGTGGCATTACAATAGGAAAGTGAACTACCTGCAATAGTTCCGCCACCAGCTTTGTTCGTCTTGTGGGGCGTCCCCCGTTTGACAAACCGGTTCGATTTCTTCACATTGTGCGGAGAGGCTGTCTAAAAGGCTCAGGACGAACGAATTCGGAGACTTGTTGGACATCCTTTGAAAGCATCGTCGAGGAGAAATTGCGACATGGCGAAGGAGTATCTCGCATATATCGGCACGTACACGTCTTTGGGGGCGGAGGGCATCTATTGCTTCCGCTTCGACGCGGGGACGGGGGCGCTTGAGTACGTCGGCACGACGGGCGCGATCGATGATCCGTCTTTTCTTGATATCGCCCCATCAGGCAGGACGCTGTACGCGGTTTGCGCGGACTTCGAGGCTATGGACACGGGTGTCGTGCGCGCCTACTCGATTGACGCGGGCACGGGCGAGCTGACCTTCTTGAATGAGCAATCCTCAGAGGGGACGGGGCCTTGCCACGTCGAGGTTGACCGAACGAGCCGGTATGTTCTGCTTGCCAACTATGGGAGCGGCAGCGTCGCGTCTTACCCCGTCCGGGAGGACGGGAGCCTCGGCAAGGCGACGGGATTCGTTCAGCATGAGGGTTCGAGCGTCGACCCCGAGCGCCAGGAGGGGCCGCACGGACATTCGATCAATATCGATCCCACCAACACGTTCGCCTTCGCGGCGGATTTGGGCATCGACAAGGTGTTGACGTACCGACTCAATCATGAGGACGGGAGCCTCACCCCTGCCGAGTCGCCGTATTTCCGCACTCCGCCGGGAGGCGGGCCGCGCCACTTCGCCTTTCATCCGAACGGCAAGTACGCTTACCTCCTCAACGAGATGGGATCGAGCGTCACCGCCTTGCACTACGACGACTCGCGTGGGATGCTCAACGAAATTGAGACGGTGACGACCCTCCCGGACGACTTCGACGGCGTGAACCACTGCGCCGACATCCACGTGTCCCCTTCGGGGGAGTTCGTGTACGGCTCCAATCGGGGGCATGACAGCATCGTGGTTTTCCGAATCGATCGGGATGCAGGCAAGCTCTCGTTCGTTGGCCACGTGTCGACCGGAGGCGAGACGCCGCGCAACTTCGCGATCGACCCGTCGGGGGCGTATATGCTGGCGGCCAATCAGGACACAGGGAATATTCTCACGTTCCGCATCAACAGCGTGACCGGGATGCCGGAACCGACCGGCCATGAGGTCGATGTTCCCGCTCCGGTGTGCATTAAGCTCCTTCCGGTTTAGGACTTGCTACGGTCGCGATGGCGTAGAATAGCTCGCGACACATTCAGGAGGGCCGTCATGGACGAACGCCGTATCGCGACGATAAGCAGGATAACCTTGGTCGTGCAGAACATGATGATGGTTACCGAGTTCTATCGCGACGTGCTGCAGCTCAAGCCGATCTTCGATCTTCACGTGCAGCCCCCGCAGTGGATTGAGTTCAATACCGGGCCGTGCAGGCTCGCGCTTCAGGTCGCTAGCAGGGTTGACGGTGTGCCGTCCACCTATAGCAAGATCGTCTTTTTCGTCGACGACGTCGAGGAGGCCCGCAAGGAGCTGATAGAGCGGGGCGCTCCGATGGGCGAGATTGAGGACGACGGACGCTTTCAGTCCTGTGAGGGCCAAGACCCGGAAGGCAACAAGTTCCAGGTGTCGAACAGGCCTGCTTGATAGAACCTTCGCGCAATTCTCCCGGAGCCAACCATGCCGCCATTGAAAGTCACGAAGGATGACATCGTTGGAGACCTGTCATCGCTCGGTGTGCCGAGGGGAGGTTTGCTCTTCGTGCATAGTTCGCTGAGCGCCATCGGAGAGGTTGAGGGCGGGGCGGACGCCGTCGTGGACGCGTTGCTCGACGCGCTTGGGCCTGAGGGCACTTTGGCGGTGCCGACCTTCACCTACGCCTCCCCGCGTGAATATCCCGACTCCATCGATCCCAATTGGATATTCGACCCGGCGAGCACTCACTCCGGGATGGGGGCAGTTACCAACGCCGCTCGAACTCGCGAAGGCGCCTTGCGAAGCGTTCACCTCTGGCACAGCGTGGCCGCCATCGGCCCGCTCGCGGAGACCATCGTTACCGGAAACGGCAGGGTATGGGCGTCCGCATGGGACGAGAACAGTCCCATGGCATGGGCCTTCAACAACGGCGCGTCCATCCTTTTGCTCGGCGTTCCATACCAGAATCTGACGGCGATACATGTCTGGGAGATCGAGTTCGGAGTCGACTACCGCGAGGCGTCGTTGGTCACTCGCCGAACTCCGTTGTCCGATGGGACTCTGGTTCCCCTCGCGAGCCGGGTGCACGTTCGTACGAGTTGGCATCCTGGGAGCGACTTCAATCGCTTCGGCGAACGCATGGAGAACGTGGGGCTCGTCGGCGTCGGACACGTAGGCAACGCCGTCGCACGCCTCTTTACGGCGGCGGACGCGCACGAGATGGCTCGCACGATGTATGAGGAGGACAAGGCCGCGTTCCTCATGCAAGGCAATGGTGTCACGCCGTTGTCCTACGGCGCCACTATCACTAACGTGAAGGGGACACAGTGCGTCGTTGATTCTGGCGAGGGGTTCCCGACGCCCCCGGCAACCGAAGAGCACGAGGCCTAGCGGCCTTTCGCTACTATCAACCAGTACAGAATCGAGTCGCTGTCATTTCGGGCGCAGCGGGGAATGAGCCGAATCTTGTTCAGCTACGCAAGGAACGCGAAGGCGGGGAACCCTTGATACTAACCGGCCTAACACGCTCAGATCGCGTCGAACGTTCGTAAGGAGAAGCATTGAAACCTCTGGGCGCAGCTCTCGTAGGTGTCGGGCGAATTGCCGACATGCACTATATCGGGTATTCGGTCACTCCTGGGGCGAAGCTAACGGCCCTCTGCGACGTAGACGGCGATCTGGTGCGTCGCCGCGCCGGCGAATGGGGCGTAGAGAAGACCTATACTTGCTATGAGGATCTCTTGAAGGATCCGGATGTGGACGTGGTGGACATCATCACGCCTCACTATCTCCACGCGCCCATGACGATTGCCGCGTTGGAAGCCGGGAAGCACGTATCCGTGCAGAAGCCGATGGCGTTAACGATTTCAGAAGCCGATGCGATGATTGAGACTGCAGAGCGGACGGGTAAGCTGCTCCGCGTCATCGACAACTATCGCTTTCATCCTCCGTTCGTTCGCGCTAAGCAAATTCTGGAATCGGGCGAGATCGGCGATCCTATGTCCATCCGCATCAAGACAGCGAGCGGCGTTGCGCCGGACGGTTGGGAGGTGCCAGACTCGTCTCACCGGTGGCGCTCCAATCCGACGCTGTCGGGAGACGGTTCAGTCCTGTTCGATCACGGTCACCACGTTTGGATGACAGCCCGCTATCTGCTCGGCGATATCGAGCGAGTTTTCGCCTACATCGGGAGCACTGAAGTCGTCAGCCACCACGAAATATTGCCGGGCGGAGCACTCGATAATCCGGCCACGATAGTGTGGAAGTATTCGAGCGGAGACGTGTACGGAACGTGTGAGTCTGTCCATTCCGAACAGCTGGTGATCCGGTCCAGTCACTATCCCATCGATGTGTCAATTGAGGTCACAGGCAGCCGGGGGATTCTGTACATTCACCAGGGACCGAACGGGCAAATGGTGCGGCGTCCGCCAATTGAGATACTCATTGACGGGTCATTGACAAGTCTTGTCGATGTCGAGACCGACTACAATGCGGGCTTTCGGTTGGCAGTGGAGGACTTCGTCCAAGCCGTGATCGACGGGCGGAAGTCCGCCCTCACCGGAGAAGAAGCGCGTGAAGTACTCCGGTTCTCATTGGCCATGGTGCGATCAGGACGAGAAGGTCGCGAAGTCGTCGTCGATGATCAGCACTAGATTCGCTAGGACGCATTACGTCTTGATTTCCGCCGGCAGCCGGTCTGCGTCTTTACGTCGCACCTGATACAATGAACGGAGTTATCCTCATTTCATGAGTGGCGGATAGGTGAGCGGACTTCTCAAAGGCCTCGCGGTCACACTGAAGACCATGAAGCGTTCTCCGGTGACGGGACAATACCCGGATCCTGATAAGCGCCTCCCTGTGCAGGAGCGATTCATGGGGTTTCCGGCGTTGCTGTGGGACTATACCGCCGGCGAGCCGTACTGTACCGGCTGCATGGTTTGCGTGCGAGAGTGTCCAACCCAATGCATGAGCGCCACGATGAAGGACAATCCCCAGCACGCCGAGGGGAAGTCCAAGCGCCGCAAGATCATTGATGAGTTCGAGATAAACTTGAACCGCTGTATCCTGTGCGGCATCTGCGTTGACGTATGCAACTTCGACGCTATCGAAATGAGCCACGAGCACGAGCAGAGCCGTTACATGCGTGACGGTTCGCGCGCCGACCTCTCCGAGCTTCTTGAGATGGGCAAGGTCTACCAACGCGATACCGGATGGCAGCCCACTCAGGCCAAGAATATCGGTCGTCCCGACGACTAGACGGTGCTGCTCTCTTGCCGATTATCGCAAATTGAGGCGGAGTATGGAATCCAACCCTCTTATTGGAGCGTGGCGACTGGTCACTTATGAAGCCCACACCGGCGATGGCGTGCTGTACCCCCTGGGTGAAGGCGCTACGGGCTATATCATGTACACCTCCGACGGGTACATGTCGGTGCTCATGATGGCGGCGGGCAGGAAGAATTTCGCGGCGGGAGACATGCTCGCCGGCACGGATGAAGAGAAACTCGCCGCGGCGAGCACCTTCGTCGCGTACTGCGGCCGCTACGACTACCAAGGCGACCGGGTTATCCACAAAATCGAGACGGCCTTCTATCCGAACCGGGTGGACACCGAGCAGGTGAGATACATTAATCTCGACGGCGACCGGCTGATTCTGGCGACCCCTCCCATGGTGCTGGCAGGGAAGTCACGAAAGGGGCGAATCGTCTGGCAGCGGGCCGTAACAGGAGGCGAACAGTGACAATTATCGGCCATGGCGAATACACGTACGAAGTTTCGGGCGAGGATTGGGGCAATCTGCCGGACGGATGGTCATACAAAGAGGCCACATCCGTCGCCGTGGACGCAAACGACAACGTGTATGTCTTCAACCGTGGAGACCATCCAGTAATCGTATTCGACCGCGATGGGGCCGTGATCAACTCGTGGGGCGAGGGAGTCTTCACCAGCGCTCATGGTGTTGCCGTCGGCCCCGATGAGTCGCTCTACTGCATCGACGCAGCGGACCATACCGTTCGCAAGTTCACGCTCGACGGGCGACTTCTGATGACTCTTGGCGAGAAGGGGCGCGGCTCGGGCAGGCTGAGCGGCAAGCCCTTCAGCAACCCTACACACGCCGCCGTGGATCCCAATACCGGCGACATTTACGTTTCCGACGGGTATAGCAACGCCGTGGTGCACAAGTTTTCGCCGGATGGGAAGCTGCTGCTGTCCTGGGGACAATCGGGCACCGATCCGGGTGAATTCAACACCGTGCACAATATCGCGACCGACGGAGACGGCGGCGTCTACGTCGCCGACCGTGAGAACCAGAGAATCCAGATTTTCGACTCGTCAGGGAACTTTCAGACGCAGTGGAACGATCTCGCCATGGCTTCTTGCATCACCATAGACATCGCCAATTCGCTTGCCTACGTCGGCGAAATGTACGCAGGGATTCCGGAAAATCCGTTGGGTTGGGGAAACTGGACGGGCAAGCGTCTCGGCCCTCGCGTGACCGTGTTTGACTTGTGCGGCAACGTGGTGGCGCGGGTTGGCGATGAGCCGCAGGGGCTTGGCCTCGGACAGTTCATCACCCCGCACGGCATCGCGGTGGACTCGCGCGGCGACATCTACGTGGCCGAAGTATCGTACGCCGCATACGGTTCACGTCTCGACCCGCCGCGAGAGGTCAGATCGCTGCAAAAGCTGGTCAGGCAGGAGTAGTGTCCATCCCAGCGGATTCCGCAAGAGAGTGCTCAACCGAAAGCCGTTCACCCTGAGCCTGTCGAAGTGTCGAACCCCCGTTCATGGTTCGACAAGCTCACCACGAACGGCTTTCGCGGACATCGCAAACACCCTCTCCTCTCCCCCGTCAAGCGAGGGAGAGGTACGGAGGGTGGGTTACACCTTCGCCTCCACCTCGGCTGATATCCGCTCCCCAATCTCGTCAACCGGCACCGCGCCGAGATTGTCGCCGGAGCGGAGCCGTACTGCCGCCGCGCCCGCCTCGATTTCTCTATCTCCGATGACCAGCATGTAGGGGATCTTCTGCATCTGCGCATTGCGGATCTTGGCGTTCATGCGGTCGTTGCCGTCATCAACGTCAACCCGGACGTTTGATGCCTGCAACCGGGCCTTGAGGTTCTGGGCGTACTCGACGTGACGGTCGGCTATCGGGATAACGACGGCCTGCACCGGGGCCAGCCACAGGGGAAAGGCTCCGGCGTAGTGCTCAATCAAGACTCCCATGAACCGCTCCATCGTGCCTAGCAGCGCTCGATGCACCATGTAGGGTTGGTGTTCTCTGCCGTCCTCGCCTATGTACGTCAGGCCGAATCGCTCCGGCAGGTTGAAGTCGAACTGCACTGTGGTTATCTGCCATTGCCGCCCGATAGCATCCCTAATGTGGATGTCGATCTTCGGGCCGTAGAAAGCCCCGCCGCCCTCGTCTATTTCGTAGTCGATGCCGCGCTGCACAAGCGTTTTCCGGAGCGACTCCGTCGCCAGTTCCCACTGGTCGTCCTTTCCGACCGCCTTTTCGGGTCTCGTCGAGAGCATGATGTCGTAATCGTTGAATCCAAAACTTCTCATCAGGAAGAAGGTCAGATCGAGAACGCCGTTCACCTCGTCGGCGACTTGGTCGGGCATACAGAATATGTGGGCGTCGTCCTGTGTCATGCCGCGAACACGGAGCAGACCTTGTACAACTCCTCCACGCTCGTACCGGTACACCGTACCGAGTTCGCCTATTCGCATGGGTAATTCGCGGTAGCTTCGGAGATCGTTTTGGTAATACATTACGTGGAAGGGGCAGTTCATCGGTTTCAAGTAATAGTCCTGGCCTTCCATCTCGATGGCGGCGTACATATTCTCCTTGTAGAAACCTAGATGGCCGCTCGTCTCCCAAAGGCCGGCGCGTCCTATGTGGGGCGTGTAGACCAGCTCATACCCGTGCCGTCTATGCTGCTCGCGCCAAAAGTCTTCTACAATGCCCCGCGTCCTCGATCCCTTTGGGTGCCAAATGATCAGTCCTGGGCCCGTTTCCTCGTGAATGGAGAATAGGTCGAGCTGCCGTCCGAGGAGTCGGTGGTCGCGCTTCTTGGCCTCCTCGATTTGATGGAGGTGCTCGTCGAGGGCGTCTTTCGACTCGAACGCCGTCCCGTAAATGCGTTGAAGCATCGGGCGGTTCTCGTCACCGCGCCAGTACGCGCCGGCCACGCTCAACAGCTTGAACGCCGGAATTCGCCCCGTAGATTCGACATGCGGCCCGGCGCATAGGTCTTCGAATTCCCCGTGCTTGTACGTCGTGATCTTCTCGTCTTTGGGGATATCGTCGATGATTTCCATCTTAAGCGGCTCCGAGGCGTTCATGCGCTCCGCCTCGTCGCGGGGGTATTCATGGAACTCAAACATCAGATTTCGCTGGATCACCCTTCGCATTCGTTTCTCAATGCGCGACAGGTCCTGCTCGGAGAACGGTTTTTCCACCATGAAGTCGTAGTAGAATCCGTCGTCCGTGGGCGGACCGATGCCCAGCTTGGTTTCGGGGAACATCGTCGTTACTACGTCGGCCATCACGTGGGCGGCCGAGTGGCGAATTCGCTTTCGCAGTTCGATTAGGTCGGCATTCTGTGACATGTGCAAGAGTCTCCTCTCGGAAGGCGCGTATCGGAACGCGCGGGTTCATAGTATCAAGGAAGGCGTCCGCAAGGGACATAAGAAAGCCTCCCGCGCAGTCCTAGCGGAGCGCGGGAGGCCTCGTAGTGAGCGTGAACGTTCGGTTCCGAAATGCTATGGGGTTCCCAAGCGTCTCTACCTTTGGCGTCAGGAATTAGACGTATTGTACTCCGACAGTGGAAGTTCGGTCAATCCAATTTGTCGATGTGGACCAGTCCCTTTGCGATGCGACGGCGCAGATCTTCAGCCTTTTTTGGGGTCCACTCATAGAACCCCTTGCCAGCCTTTACGCCGCTGTCCCCGCGCTCGACCATTTCGCGAAGCAGGGATGGGTCGTCGGCGTTTGAGAGGGAAGGGAACACGTCCGCCGCGACGCTCGATATCAGGTCCCACCCCGCCACTTCTAGCACGTGCAGCACGCCTGTCGTGGCCCAGCGTCGTCCGAGTCCGGCGCTGATTGCCTTGTCGACGTCCTCTGCCGACGCCACCTCGTTTTCGACCAGCCACAGAGCCTCTCGGAGCAAAGCCATCTGTAGGCGGCTTGCGACGAAACCCGGCGCCTCGCGTTCCACCAAGATTGGCTGCTTGCCGAGCGAGATCAGCAGTTCCATAATCGCGCCGGTCGTTTCTTGCGAAGTTTGGGGTGTTGGAACTACTTCGACGAGCGGCACGAAGAAGGGCGGATTGAGAAAGTGGGCATTGATGACCTTGTCCGGTCGTGTCGTCGCCGCTGCGAGCTTGCTGGGCAAGAAGCTGGACGTGTTGCTGGCCAGGATCGTTTGGACGGGGCAGAGCTGGTCCAGCAGACCGAAAAGCTTTGTCTTCGCCTCCATATCCTCATAAATGGATTCGATCACTAAATCGGCATCCTCGACCGCTTCCCCCAAGTGGGTAGTCATGCGGATGCGACTCGGCACCGACTTCGCTATCTCGTTCGACACTTTGCCGAGGTCGAGCAGTCGTTCAAGACTGTCTTGAATCATTGCTCTCGCCCGTTCGAGACTCTCTTCGGAACGGGATTGAAGCCGAACGTCGTAATGCGCGAGAGCGAACTCAATGGCGATGCCGTGTCCCATGAGACCGGCTCCGATGACCGAGACGCTTCGGATGTCAGAAGTGTTCAACGGTTCAGTTCGACTCAATGAGCGACTTCAAGCGCTCGAAGCTCCGGCGTTGTCTGCCCTTCATTCTCGGTGTCATGAAAAACATGAGAATGTTGATGAAAAAGCCATCCACTTTGAAATCCGTGCGGTTGGTGATTCGTGTCGTCCCAGACTCTAAGCTTTCTAGGGTGATCTGAATATGACTGCGCATCATGTCGTGGTCGAAGTCGAAAGAGAATTCCTTTGGCGGATCAACGGCGGTGACGGTTTCGGTGAACGTAAGCTCCTGCCCGTTCTCCTCGAAAATCATCTTGTGCTTGCTTCCGACCGCGAGAGGTTCCCCCTCTATGAGCTCCATACCCTTGTAGCCTTCCAGCCATTCGCCCATCTTCGCCTCGTCCATAACGACGTCCCAGGCTTCTTCGATTGGTTTGTCAACTTCGACGCTAACCCGGTACTTTGGCATAGTTCCTCCGATTCTTATTGATCAACGACCGATCCGTCCAGGTGGAGCCGAGTTTCCACCTCTCGCGGCCTTTCCGGGAAGTTTTCCAAAGCGTCGTCCGCCAACTCGATGCCGATGCCCGGTCCGTCGGGTATGAGCAGGAATCCATCTTCAACCTGTAGCGGCGTTTTGACAATCTCGCTCTTCGGTGGCTCATGTTCGCCGAGGGGATACTCCTGGATAGCGAAGTTTGGAATGCAGGCCGCAAGCTGAAGACATGCCGCAGTGCTCACGGGGCCCAGTGGATTGTGGGGAATAACTCCCACGTATTGGGCCTCCGCGAGGGCCGCGATCTTCTTGGAGTGCGTGAGTCCTCCGGCCATGCACACATCCGGCCGGACGTACTGAACGGCGTTGCGCTGAAGCAGCATTTGAAATTCATGGATAGTGTGAATGCGTTCTCCGGTCGCGATGGGGACCGATATCTTGCTCGCGATCAGCGCCATCGCGTCGAGGTTGTCGGGCAGGGTGGGGTCCTCGTAGAACATCGGGTGATACTCTTCTATGCCCTTGGCCAGCACAATGGCTTCCGCAGGAGTGAGTTGACGGTGTATTTCGATGCAGATATCCACATCGTTGCCCGCCGCCTCTCGGTACTGTCGCACGGCGTCAATGGCATCCTCCATCTTGTCGACGTGCGTCTTGAAGTAGGGCAGGGATCTGTCCTCGTCGAGAAACGGGGTCAGGTGGCCCACTGCCGTGAATCCCTCTTCTCGCGCGGACGCGACGCCCTCCACGAGCTTTTGGCGGGTGTCGCCGAGCACGTGATAGTACACGCGGGCCTTGTCGCGGACGGCGCCACCCATGAGTTGGTATGCCGGAACGTTGAAATGTTTCCCCGCGATGTCCCAAAGCGCAATGTCGATCGCGCTGAGAGCCCCCATGATAGCGGCGCCGCGGAAGTGCGCGAACCGGTACATGTATTGCCAATGGTGCTCGATTCTCAATGGGTCTTCCCCAACGAGATATCGTCCGAACTTTTCGATGGCGGCCTCAGACGCTTCGAGGAAGCCCCACGCCCCGGATTCGCCGATGCCGGTTATTCCCGCGTCAGTGTGAACTTTCACGAACAGGAAACGGTCGACTGACAGCGGTTCGACTTTCGTGATCTTCATGCTGGTTCTCCGGATTTTCCGTCTCGTCATAGGGTATCGGAATGAGAGAGGGGATGGGCATCGGTTCTCAACCGTCGGGGAACGGATCCCCCATGCTCCTAATGGCTTGGGCCTCCACGATGTTGAGGCCTCGGCTGGTTTTATTCCTCCACAGGGACTTTACATAGTCTATTGCTGCGACGATCTCTTCGTGACTCAGTTGGGGGCCGAAGGCCGGCATGGCGCTCTTGAAATTGGGCAGCAGTACCGGGTCTTCCTGTATCTTACCCCCATCACGGACAATTCGATACAGCAGTCCGTCCGCATGATGCCACGTATGACCATCTCCGTTTAGTGGAGGCGCGGGCAGGGTTCCATCGGCGTTGGGGATATGCCAGTTCGGTTGTCCCTGTCCTTTCAACCCGTGGCACGCCGAGCAAATCGAGGCGAATATGTCCTGACCGGAGCGAGCGGCGGGTGGGGCTGCGGTCGTCACAGTGGGCGGCTCCGACGCGGCA
Source organism: Dehalococcoidia bacterium (assembly GCA_965232435.1). Classification (GTDB taxonomy): domain Bacteria; phylum Chloroflexota; class Dehalococcoidia; order Lucifugimonadales; family VXLM01; genus VXLM01. The sequence goes on along the minus strand of CBDDPU010000004.1, from coordinate 2,612,062 downwards.
GGGTCGGCGTCGTCCGGCGCCGATGAACACGCTAACGGAGCCAGCATCGCGACTGCGCCAAAGGCAATTCCCGCTGTGAGGGAGACCCTGAAGTTACTCATTAGCAGGTCGTGAAGGGTCACGGGCTTCCTTTGCCGCTGTTGAGTTCGAGCTCCTGCCGACTCACTTCTTTCTGCCATTCGATCTGTGGGGTATCCCAATGAGACTTTATGTATTCCAGCACGGCGTCGACTTCAGCGTCTGTCAACTTGCCTACGAAAGAGGGCATAGTCTTTCCAGGATAGTCCAGCGAACCGAGGATGAGGTCTCGCAACTGCCCGTCGGGATGGTGCCAGGTATGCCCCTCCGGCCCATGGATCGGCGCGTTCGGCAGGCCACCTTTTCCCGTCCTGGCCTCACCGTGACATATCAGGCAGTCCCTCTCGTAAACGGTTTTACCCAGTTTAATCAGGGGGTCGTCGGAAGAAGCTCCGCCTCCACACGCCGCAAGCGCGACAATCAGCAAAGCGCCTGTTAGCAGCCCTGGAATACGCATCGACGTAAGGATACTATCTGAGTCTTCCGTGTCCGGCGATTACTCTTGAGGCAGATCGTAGTTGAATTGCCAGTTAATTCCGAATTTGTCCGTGCAAGAGCCGAAGTAGGCGCCCCAGAACATCTCCGCGACCGGCATTGTCACGGCGCCGCCCTCGGATATTTTGGCGAACAGATCGTCGGTCTCTTCCTTGCTCTGGGTGGGATAAGTCAGCGAGATGTTGTTACCGACGGTTAGGGGAGGACCGAATCCGGGATGCGTGTCGCTTGCCATAATCTGGCCGTCGCCTATTGTGAGCGTCGCATGCAGGATCTTATCCTTGTGGGATTCGGCGATGGGGAAATCGTCCGGGGCGTCGCTAAACTTTTGCATTACTACATACTCACCGTTGAAGACGGAGCGGTAAAACTCAAGCGCTTCGTAGCAGTTTCCGTCGAAGTTGAGGTAAGTCAGTATGGGCATATCAGTTCCTCCATAGCAGCGTAGTTAGGTTGATAAATCTACCATATGAATGCGCGGGCGGACAGGTCAAGCAACAGTCGATCCGCAGGGCGCTCAAGTTTCGAGTGTTCTTGGTTGGTTTCTCGGAACCGGCGTGAGCAGTCTTGCGGCAGACTGCAATCGGACACGACGACGGGATTCGTCTGTCTTGACCGTCTTACAGCTCTGTTGCTACACTTTGGCTGTATAGGGGGCGGTTAGCTCAGTTGGTTAGAGCGCAGCGTTGACATCGCTGAGGTCATTGGTTCGAATCCAGTACCGCCCACCATGCCCTGCTTTGGGATTTTCCCCGACCAATTCTGCCCGGTGGATCGTGAGTTGGAGTGAACGCAATGGCAGAGAAGATTTCCAAGAAGCCTTCGAAGACCGTGGCCAAGGCGGGTGATGGCGAGGTAGTTCTTCTTTCGGGTGGTAACCCTCAGATCGCGAAAGCCGACGGTGACGCTCCCGTGCAGGCGTACATTGCGGCCATGCCCGGTTGGAAGACCGAACTGGGCCGACGTCTTGACGATCTGGTCGTGCGCAACGTGCCGAATGTGCGCAAGGCGGTGAGGTGGAATTCGCCCTGGTATGGCATTGAGGGGCAAGGCTGGTTTCTGAGTTATCATGTTTTCACTCGTTACGTGAAAGTGACTTTCCTCAATGGCGCATCGCTGAGTCCCGTTCCATCCGGATCGGGCAAGGATCCGGACTCGCGCTGGGTGGATATTTACGAAGGAGAACTCGACGAGGGGCAAATGGCGGATTGGGTACGACAGGCGGCCGCGCTGCCCGGCTGGACTGGGTTTGACACGCTGTGAGCTTGGAGCCGTCACCGTTCACCTGGCTGAGTGAAGGGCCGGTTCTATTTTTAAGTTGGCACGGGCGCGCATCATGCCGCGAGCGGTAGGCGGCAGGTCTCTCATGGACACCGCTGTAGCATGACTCTCTTCGAGAACAGCGCTAAAGAGCACCTCGACCGACACGCGCCTCTGGCGGCTAGGATGCGGCCTCGGACGTTTGAAGAGTTTGTGGGGCAGGAGCACATAGTCGGCCCCGGCGCCGTTCTGCGACGCAGTATTGAGGCTGATCGCATTCCTTCGATTATCCTTTGGGGGCCGCCTGGCACGGGCAAGACGACCCTTGCCAATCTGATTGCCAACGTCACCAAGAGCTACTTTAGTTCGGTAAGCGCCGTCGGGTCGGGGGTTGCGGACCTTCGTTCAGTTGCCAGGGAAGCCAAGGCTCGGCTCGGCATGGAGCGGCGGCGGACAATCCTGTTCATCGACGAAATACACCGTTTCAACAAGGCGCAGCAAGACGTGATTCTCCCGCACGTCGAAGACGGTACGGTCATCCTCATTGGGGCCACGACCGAGAATCCGTCGTTTGAAGTAAACCCTCCGCTGCTGTCTCGTTCTCGTGTATTTGTGCTGAAGGCGTTGACCGTGGAACAAATCGAGCAAATCATCTTTAAGGCTATCAGCGACGCCGAGAGGGGTTTGGCCGAGCTTCGGCCTGAACTGGATGAGGAAGCCATGCAGACCCTCGTTCACTTCTCCAACGGGGACGCAAGAGTCGTTCTCAACACTCTGGAACTGGCGGTGCAGTCGACACTGCCAGACGAGGGAGGGATTCGGAAAGTATCGCCTCGAACCGTCGAGGAAGCCGCGCAGCGCCGCTCACAGGGTTACGATAAATCGGGTGATCGGCACTATGACACTATTTCCGCCTTTATCAAGTCCCTTCGAGCTTCGGACCCGGACGCATCTCTGTACTATTTGGCGCGTATGATCGACGCGGGCGAGGATCCCCTGTTCATTGCGCGGCGCCTCGTCATACTTGCGGCTGAGGACGTCGGGATGGCTGATCCGCAAGCCCTCTCCGTGGCCGTTGCCACCCAGCAGGCCGTCCATTTCATCGGGATGCCGGAGGGACAGATTCCCCTGGCTGAAGCAACCGTATACCTTGCTGCGGCTCCAAAGAGCAATGCCTCATATGTGGGCTTGAATCGCGCATTGCAGGATGTTGAAACGTCTCGGAACGATCCGATACCCCTGCACCTCCGGAACGCCGTCACTGGCTTAATGAGCGGTCTTGGCTACGGAGAGGGTTACAAGTACGCGCATGATTACGAGGGCAGCTTCACACCTACTCAAAACCTCCCTGAGAGCGTTCGGGGACACCGCTACTATCGCCCCGGCGATCAGGGTTACGAGATCGAAGTCCGCGAGCGATTGCGCAGGTGGTGGGGCGACCGGTCCGTCGAGTCGCCAGGAGAATCGTCCGGCGTGTAGAGGGGTGTTCGGAAGGAATCCGTTCGTTCATGCATCCGGGGTTAGGACGGCAGACCGCTCACTTCAAGCGGCCTTGCAGGCCTTTCCGTGCGCGGTTAAGCCGTCGAGTCGCGGACGGTCGTCTCGATCACATTAAGCGCATGGTCGATATCGTCCGACGAGACGTCGTTGTGGGTCACGAGTCGCCATACGTTATTGCCGCGGTCGCCGACCATAATCCCCTGCTGGGCGAGTTTTCCGGCAAATCCCTTTGGGAGATCGTCGGTGGTGGTAACGAAGACGAGGTTTGTGTGTACGTCATCTGGATCGATTTCAAACCCGGGGAGTGAGGCCAGACCGCGCGCCAGCTTCTTCGCGTTGGCGTGGTCGTCGGCGAGACGATCGATCATCGTTTCGAGCGCGACGATGCCCGGGGCTGCGATGATGCCCGCCTGCCGCATGGCTCCCCCGAGGATTTTGCGGATTTTCCGGGTTTTTTCAATAGTATCCCGATCACCGACCAAGAGGGATCCGGCCGGACAGCCCAGTCCTTTCGACAGGCAGAAGGTCACAGTGTCGGCGTCCTTCACGAGTTCTGCCGCCGGAGTTTCGAGGGCGACCGCCGCGTTGAAGAGGCGCGCTCCGTCGATGTGCAGAGGGATATCATACTCGTGGGCGACTTTTGCTACCGACGCGATCTCGTCGGGAGTCAATGCCCTTCCGTTACATGCGTTGTGCGTATTCTCCAGCGCGATGAGTCTCGTTGGGGAGTAGTGTTGATCGGCGGGTTGGATATTCGCCTCGACCTCTTGGGGATCGAGGGTGCCGTCCGGTTGATTTGGTATTGGATGGTAAGCCACGCCGCCGAGGGCAGCCGCACCGCCCGCCTCCGCCCGATAGATATGCGACTTATCTCCGATGATTAAATCGTCGCCCCGTTGGCAGAGAGCCAAAATCGGCACGAGATTCCCCATTGTCCCGCTGCTCAACAGCAGCCCGGCTTCCTTGCCCAGCATCTCCGCGGCCATCGTTTCCAATTTATTGACCGTGGGATCCTCCCCCACCATGTCATCTCCGTATTTTGAGGTTGCCATTGACTCCCGCATGGCCGGAGTCGGCAGGGTTTTGGTATCGCTTCGTAGTTCGACTATTCTTTCAGACACGACAGTACTCTCCTGGGTGGCATTTGCTGTGCGCGGAACGCGCAGTCAAGATTCTAGCCGAAGTGGGAGTTGAACGAAAGTTAGCCTTGAATTAGCAGTTCAGCAAGGGAAGGGTTCCCTCGAATCCTGCCGGCGCTTGTCAAACATCACGGCTTAACCTACTATGGAATTCGGCGATGATGCGACATTCGGCCATAGGTATCTACAGCACGGGGAAGATTCTCCTGGACGGTGTCATCGCTTCCCCGGGTGAAGGTTCAGCTCGGGTTCCCGCGGTCTTGATCTGCCATCCACATCCCATGCTAGGCGGGGATATGAACAACCCGGTCGTGTCCGCCGTCGAGGTCGAGGCTGTGGAGAGGGGAATCGCGAGCCTCCGGTTTGATTTTCGGGGAGTCGCCAGAAGCGAGGGCGAATTCTCAAATGGCGATGATGAGTGGAATGACGTAAAGCACGCTTTGAGCTTTCTCAGAGGGTTCCCCGGCGTGGACGGATCTAAGATCGGCATTGTCGGATACTCCTTCGGCGCGTCGGTAGTGCTGCGCGCACTTCCGAAGTTCAAGCAGGCAAAGGCCTTTGCATTCATTGCGCCCCCTCTCGGTTCCATCAACGCTTCAGCAGTCAAGAAGGATAAGAGGACAAAGTTATTCGTGGCAGGTCGCAATGATGCCGTCGTGCCGTCCATTCAACTTCAACGACAGTTGGATGACCTTCGCGGGCCCGTTCAGTTCACTGAGATACCGGATGCCGACCATCAACTGAACGGCCAAGAGCAGCAGGTCGCCGAACGGGTTATCGAATTTATGGCCGCCGCACTGACACGCTGAAGGTACTCTGGGCGTTTGAGGCGGTAATCATTCAAGGGAGGAACGATGTCCGAGGATAGAGCATTCAGAGTCGAGCGCGACTCCATGGGTGAATTCAACGTGCCGGCAGATGCCTACTATGGGGCGCAGACGATGAGGGCGGTGGAGAACTTTCCGATCAGCGATCTTCGTTTTCCACGCTCCTTTATCAGAGCTATAGGTCAAGTCAAGTTGGCTGCCGCGCAAGCGAACTCCGAATTGGGACTGCTCGACAAAAACCGTGCGTACACTATTGGTCAAGCGGCGGCCGAGGTCGCCGACGGTGGGCTTGATGATCAGTTCGTCGTTGATATCTTCCAGACGGGTTCAGGCACTTCGACCAACATGAACGCAAATGAGGTAATTTCCAACCGGGCTATCGAGATACTTGGGGGTGAGCGTGGTACACGTGATCCCGTCCATCCCAACGATCACGTAAATATCGGTCAATCCTCGAACGACGTGATTCCCACTTCGATTCACGTGGCCGCTCTCAGCGCAATTCATGATGGACTTCTTCCCGCCATGGCCTATCTTGAAACGACGTTGAAGGACAAGGGTGAAGAGTTCATGCCCGTTGTCAAGACAGGTCGGACTCATCTTCAGGACGCGACGCCGGTCCGGCTGGGCCAGGAGTTCATAGGTTACGCCGGGCAGGTCGAGCGTGGGATCGAGCGGCTCCAAAGCGCCGTCACGCACCTTTCTGAGCTTGCTATCGGCGGGACGGCCGTCGGTACCGGTGTGAACGTACATCCTGAGTTTGCGGGCAGAGTATGCGAAATTCTCTCGAAGCTGATTGGCGTACCGGTGCGGGAGACTACGAACCACTTTCAGGCTCAAAGTTCTCTCGACGCGATCGTCGAAACAAGCGGCGCTCTCAAAACAGTTGCCGTTAGTCTGATGAAGATCGCCAACGACATTCGATGGCTAGGCTCCGGGCCACGTGCCGGCATCGGCGAGATCGACCTGCCGGCGGTCCAGCCCGGCAGTTCCATCATGCCGGGTAAGGTCAATCCGGTCATCCCTGAATCCGTTTGCCAAGTGGCGGCCCAGGTAATCGGCAACGATACCGCGATCATGGTCGCGGGCCAGTCAGGGAATTTTGAGATCAACGTGATGATGCCGGTTGCGGCGCACAACCTGCTGGAATCCATTGAGCTTCTGACAACGTCCTGCCGCAACTTTGCCGATCAGTGCATTTCCGGTTTGTCAGCGACGAGTAAAGGGCCGGACATGGTGCAAAACGGCCTTGCGATTGTGACAACGCTGGTGCCGCACATTGGCTATGATGCCTCAGCTGCCATCGCCAAGGAAGCGGGCGAGACCGGGGAGTCGATCAAACAGGTTGCTCTTCGCCGGACCGGATTCTCTTCGGAAGAACTCGACGATATCCTGGATGCCGAGTCAATGACCGAACCTGGGCTCGGGAGCGGCGTCTCGCTCGGGTAAAGAACCCTGCTGGGCTTTTGTGTTGTTCTGCATACTTGCTAGAATGGTTTTAACTTTTCCTACCGTTGAGACCCGAAGATCGCTTTTGCAGTCTGTCAATACGGAATCGAAACCCGGAACACATGCCTTTACCCCTATTAGTAATCCCCCTTGCAGTCGCCGCAGGGTCGGCGGTGGCTCAGGCGGTCGCCAAGCTGAAGAGCCATGCGCGGCTCAACGCTCTGCGGGCAGAACTGGAAGAACTGGAATCGAAGCATCGAGACGGAATGCGGGGGGAGTACGAACGGCAAATCGAACTATGCCGTCAGTTGGACTTGCCGGAGCCGGGTCTGCCGTCGGCGCTCCGGGAGATCGAGCAGACAGAAGTCGAGGAGCCTCCGGAATCGTGGATGAGACGGCTCCTCAAACGTCGAAAGCGAACCGTGGCCGACGGTTCCCCTCACTCGCGGTTCATGATTATCGGCCGTCACGGGGGAAATTTTCTCGCCGGAGTTATTTGGAGAGTATGGTCGAGGCCGATATTGAACCTTATTCGTCCTCTGTTAAGCGTTCTCCGTCCTTGGATTGCGAGAATCTTGACCTTCGCTCCACGTCTCGCCGGATTGGGAGGAGGGGCTGGCGGGTCGATAGCGGCCTCCACAGGTCTGCGCTTCGCTCTCGGTGCGTTCAATATCATTGGCATCATAATCGGCCCAGTCCTGGCCGCTTGGGCAATTTACCAAGAAATCCGAAACGTTCGAAAAGCGCACAGCGAACTGGAATCCACCCGGATCGAGCGTAAAGAAGAGTTGTACCGGTACACCGCCCGTACTCGACAGTTGGAAAGGCAGCTGGCCGCCACTAACTCCTCGGTGGATGCAGCCGTCTACTAGCGTCGTTCTCATCGGTTCTGTGCTTGCCGGAATTCGACCGCACCTGATGTATCCGCCGACTGTCGAAAACCTGCCTTCTTTGCTGCGTTTGCCTTCTCTCGGGTTACTCGATGATCTCCATTGACAAAATCTTGCGCCTCTGATACTTCATAGTTGATCCGCAAGACGACACATCACATTAGGAGCAAAGGGAGGATTCCATGGCAGCGCTCAAGAAACTGGTCGGAGCCTATTTGATCGGTCTCGCCGCTGTTGTAGCGGTATATTTTGTCATCAACACGGTTCTTGCCGAACTCTTCGATTTCGATGTTCTCCCCATATGGTACGCGCTTGATGCTCTGATGTTCATAGGCCTTGTGGCTGTTCTCATCTACAACCTCGCGGTCAAGCGCGCCACGTGCGCTCGCATCTCCTCCGATGCGGTCACACGCCAATATCTCGAAGCCAACGTGCTGTTCTACTCCACCGTAGCCGTCACGATTCTCTTCCTCCATAACTGGTTCTCTCTGCTGGCTCTCGGAGCCGACAGTCTCGACGGCAACCATCAGGCATGGGTGATTTGGGCAGTTGTGGACACGCTGCTCCCAATTACGCTGGGCATTACAGGCGTTCATCTTTGGAGAGATACCTCCGAATCTTGAGGCAGCCATCTCTACGTTGAGACGGGTCGCCGAACGACTCGACATATTTCTCCTTCCGGGATGCTTTTCGGGCGTTCTCAGGTTCACGCAGGATTCGGAGGGGGCGTCTCCGCGGAATGCGTTAGATGAAAGTAATCGACAGGGTTCTCATTGCAGGTGGGCCCGACCCTCGTTCCAGAGCGTTGCCTGGCGTCCAATTGCTGCCAAATGGCGAGCTTCTTGTCGGGTACCGACTGGCCAGTCGACACCCGGTGGGCGCTCACGCCATGATCGACGACGGCGCGGGGTCACAACTCGATCATCCGACTGGGGGGTCACTTGGTCGGAGCCGCATCCCGTCGCTGCCGTGCCCGGCTGGGACTGCAGCGGCGGCAATCGCATGGCGCTAACGCCTGATGACGACCTCGTTATGTTCGTCATGAAGGCGCGGCGAGTGGACGCAGCGGAATCCCATGTTCACCCAATCCGTTCCGTGGACGGAGGGCTCACGTGGGGGCCCATGGGCAAGGAACTCGCCCTCTTTGGGACATTCACCGAGCCACACTGCATGGGCCACGCACTGATGACAAGCGACGGTGACTGGATGCTCCCGATCTATGGGGCAGACGAGCCCGGCGGGAATACTTATGCCGCCGTTGCGTTCTCTTCAGACATGGGTCTGACATGGGGGAACAAAACGGTTGTGGCTCGTTCGCGCAGGATCATGTTCTACGAGCCGGCGATAGCGAGAATGTCGGACGGTCGCTTTATGGCTGTGATCCGCACTCAGGATCCGCCGTTCGACAGTTTTCTATCCTACTCGCCTGATGAAGGCCGGACATGGACGGTTCCTCTCCCTTTGCCATTCCAAGGACAGACTCCGTTCCTCTTCGGTCTGCGGTCCGGGGCCATCGCCTGCTTCTATCGCGACCGTGATCCGCGACGCCCCGGCGTAAGCGTGAGCACAACGGTCGACGGCGGCGTCAATTGGGCATATGCCGCGCAAGTCTACCGGGGCACGGACTGGAATTGTGGTTACCCCTCTGCCGTTCGGCTTCCAGACGGTCGCATCTTTTGCGTCTATTACACCTGCTACGAGGGGTTCGCCTCGGAGGTTCAGGGCGTCTACATCAATGATGACGACTAGCGGCCCGATCATCCGCTTTTCAGCGAACTTGGCTCATTGCCCATCCTCCCGTATACATCATTTGTTACTTTCACAATCGACCGCTCCGCACGAAAGGTTGTCATTTCCGTCACAGCGCGCCATTCCCAGCGTTGACTGTGTTGTTACAATCAAGCCTGCCTCAACTCAACCGAGTGGCACATCTTGCAGTTTTTGAGTAAGGATGCCAAGCCATGTCCTTGATCCCAAAAGTGATGAGTACTCAGCATCCGGATAACGCGACGCCGGCTCCTTTTGCCGACGACGCGGGTGTGGTGAAGGGGGAAGGGGAAGTGGCTGAGGCGGTCAGCGTCTTCGCCTTGGGGTGCGACGAGCAGATGTGGGATTCCGAGGGGAAGGAGGCCGATAATCAGGTCGTACGGAAGCTGTTGACGAATTACCCTGAATTCTTCAATTCCGGGCGCCGTCTGGGCCGTGACATCGCGCTGACCTTGCGTGTGCCGAATCCGCGTATTGAGCGAGACATGCGCAAGTCGATGGTTGAGGCGCTCCAGAGTGTGCCTTCGGCGTGGGATACGTCGCAAGGTTTCTACGGTGATATCGATGCCGCTCCCATCCAGGAGGTTATTCTTCCCATGACCACCTCGGCCGAGGAACTGTCCTTGGTTGAGGCGTACTATCGAAAGATCATTGTTGGTCAAGAGGACCGTACTCTCCTCGGCGGCCAGTCCGTAAAGGACTGGGTGGGAGAATTCTTACCAAAGCGCGTTCGCGTGATTCCGCTCATCGAGGACATGGAGCACATACTCAATTGCGACCGCATTGTCGAGGAGTATGTTCGGGACAGGGACATATCATTCCAGCGAGTATTCTTTGCGCGAAGCGACCCTGCGCTCAATTATGGCATTGTGGGAGCTGAGCTAATCTTGAAAATCGGTTTGCTTCGTCTCCACAACCTTGAACGAAAACTGGGGCTGCCACTTTATCCCATAATCGGGGCCGGATCCGTACCGTTTCGTGGTCACCTGACTCCGGTGAATGTCGAGCGCGCTTTCACCGAGTACCCCTCTGCGCATACGTTAACCGTGCAATCCGCCTTCAAGTACGACTATGATAAGGAGGTTATCCGGGCCGGCATTGCAAAGATACAGGCTCGTGAGCGGGAGGAACCGTCGGCGATTGCGCCGGAGCGGGCGGTCGAGATAATCGACAAGACAACGACTGAGTATCAGTCGCTCGTGCGGCGACTTACCGACGTGATTAAGACCGTATCGCCCCATGTGCCCAAACGGCGAGAGCGTAAGATGCACGTCGGACTCTTCGGCTACGGTCGTTCTCTCGGCGGGGTTGGCGGGGTGACCCTTCCCCGCGCCATTGGATTCACTGCTTCCCTCTACTCCATCGGTGTGCCACCTGAACTGCTGGGTCTGGCCTCCCTCGATGAGAACGACTTTGCCTTCATTCGAGAATTTTATCCCAGCGTGGACGATGACCTTCGCGCGGCCCTGCGCTTCGCCAATGAGCGACATGTTGGAGAGTTGCTTGGCGAACCTTACTTGAGCTTGCTGCGTCGGTTTACGGACGATCTAGACCGAGTCCACGAGGGACTAACGAGCGCAATATGGGCAAGTCTCAGCCGCGACAGCACAGCCGTTGAGATCGACCACTACATTCAGGAGGCCGCCCACCTTCGTCTCTTCCTCGGCTAACGCGCTTACGGCCTATCGCTCAGCGGGGGACACTTCGGCAGTCAATAATCATCAGCGGGTCTCGTCGCCGTCAAGGTGACTTGCATCATTGAACCGGTGGATATGCCATTGGCCGCCGTTGACAGCGGTCCGGTCATCCGCGTGCCAGATGTCCACATCGAAGGTGAATTCAAAAATCGCCGTGTTGCGAATGCTGAGGAGCCATAGGCGGTTTGCGCCGAGCAATTGATTAATGACATGAGTCAAGATCCCGCCGTGGGAGAATATGAGGATTCGGTCCGAGTTGTCGTGCTTTCGTATCAGGTCGTCGATAACGCGCTGTGCGCGAGCGGTTATTTCGTCATGGGTTTCCGCGTCTTCAATGACATCAAAGCTGCGAGTCTCGTTGAATTCGCGGAGGGCTTCAGGAAACCGTTCTTCGAGTTCAGCCCACGTTAGCCCGGAGAACGCTCCGACATCGTGCTCCATGAGGTCGTCCCAGGAGTGTATGGGAAGGTTCCAGTTCGAAGAGGCGATTCGCGCCGTTTCGTGGACTCGGCTAAGCGGGCTGCTGTAGATGTGGGTCGGAGAGTATTCTTCTTTCCGCAGCCTTGACTTGAGGCTGCCTGCTTGCCGGCGTCCAGTCTCCGACAGAGGGAAGTCCGCTCGCCCTTGCCAACGTCCCTCGGCGTTCGCCGTACTTTCCGCGTGTCGTATCAGGATCAAATTCATAGCGCGCAGAATGAAAGTTTACCATATGGAAACGGCGGTGGCGGGAGTATGACAATGTATTCGTGGGGGGGTCTCTCCCGGATTCCGGGCAGTTATGATTTGCGGCAGCGCTTCTCTCTTAACCGATGTGGCACCACCGGGTCTGACAGGTGGGGGGGGTCTTGTTTAACCTGACATTTCCTGACATAACCTGACATACCACTTTCAGACGGGTAGTTTCGCCGGCCCCAATGCTGGGCTCTTCTAGAATAGAATGTATGTTCACCTCAGTCAAATTCAAGAGACGGGGTGCACATGTTGAGGGTTAGTGAGATGAATACCCTTTGCGCCGTGGATGCCCGCTCCCGGTTCCCCGTTTTCACGGGGGATTTGCTTCGTGAGGTTGCCATTCGCACGTGAACGGGTGTGGAGGAGTTCGAGAAGGGACGGTTTTGGAAGCGGATCCGAAAGGGTGAACCTGGGCCGCCTAGACCTCGAAGCATAAACGCCATACAATGTACGTTGTATTTCAGACACATAGAGGTATCGCATCACATGGAACCGACGAATTCGAGTGCGCTCACCCTGAAACAGCGAATCCATGCGGGCGAACAGTTGCTCGGCGTGAGTGTTTCTCCCAAAACATCGAAGGGGCGTCTCGAAGACATCATCGCTTCGGGCCCATACGATTTCGTCAGCACGGACAGTCAGCACACCGCCTTTAACGAGGAGACCATCGTTGCATTCTGTGAGATGGCTGCCGAAATCGGGATTCACGTTCAGTTTCGTATAAAGCACACTCGTCACACGTATCTCATTGGCAACTATCTCGATCTCGGGCCCACCGGCGTCGAGGTGCCGCAAGTCGAGTCGGAAGAGACGGTCGACGAGGCGGTCGGGAACTTTTACTATATTCCGGACGGTGTCCGAAGTTGGGGTGGAAGAACTCGGTTGGGGTTTGAAAAACGGGGCGGCGATCACGTGGCCTATCGCAAGTGGTGGAACTCGACCGGCGTACTGTGGATTCAGATCGAGTCTCTGCATTCAGTCTCCAACGCCCACATCCTGGCCAAACCGGGCGTCGATTGCCTTTCCTTCGGGCCGATGGATCTCACGCTCGACATTGAGATTCACCCCAACCACCCGTTCCAAACCGTCGATGACTGCGTGAAGCACGTTCTGAAGCAGCTTGAGGGCACCGACACCAAGCTCGTTCATCGCAACAACACTCCTGATACTCGCCAGAAGTACCTTGATATGGGTGTGCCGGTCTTGCTTGAACTGGCTCGCTAACACTACGCTTGAAAAGGAAGAGATAACCAATGGCACAGCTTGGCAGCGGCGATTACGTGTATGAAGTTTCCGGTTCCAATTGGGGTGAACTGCCCGAAGGCTGGGTTTACCAAGAAGCTACGGCGGTGGCGGTCGACAGCAGGGACAACGTCTATGTCTACAATCGAGGTGGGCATCCGGTCATCGTGTTCGACGCCGACGGTAAATTCTTACGGTCCTGGGGTGAGGACATCTTCGACACGCCGCACGGGATCACAATCGGCCCCGACGACTCGGTGTTCTGCGTGGACACCGGCGACTCCACCGTTAGAAAGCTTACAACCGACGGGAAGCTGCTCTTCACTCTGGGAGAGCCCGGTAATCCTGCGCCTCCCATGAGCGGCAAGCCGTTTGGGCGTCCGACCCACGTCGGCGTCGATCCGCGCAACGGCAATATTTTCGTTGCCGACGGGTACGCCAACGCTCACGTTCATAAGTACGATCCGGAAGGGAACTATCTAGGAACGTGGGGTGAGTCCGGCACCGATGAAGGACAGCTTAACATTGTGCACAACATCGACATTGATCGTGACGGGTACATCTACATTGGAGACCGCGAGAATCATCGCGTGCAGATATTCGACGAAAACGGCAACTATGAGACGCAGTGGGTGAACATGTCGCGAGCGGCCGCCGTGTATATCGACAGACGGGGTGAGAGCGACATTGTCTACGTTGGGGAGTATTTCGCAGGGATCGCGTCCAATGCTATTGGCGCTGATCTGGGGCCGCGCGTGTCCATCTATCAGACGGATGGGACTCTTTTGGCGCGAGTGGGACGAGAGAGCTACGGCGACCAGCCCGGGCGGTTCTACTCGCCGCATGGCATTGCAGTTGATTCAAAAGGTGACATCTACGTTGCCGAAGTATCGTACAGCGATTACGGTCGGCTCATGGACCCGCCGCGCGAATTGCGGTCGATGCAGAAGTTGATCAAGTCCGTGGCGTAGGTTCATCATAGCTCGACGGCAGAGAAGCTCCGACGGGAATCGACGGCGGCGGGTCGGTTTGCAAAGCGTTTCGGTGTATTAGTCGGGGAGACTCTTGCGAAATCACTCTGACCGTTCGGGTTCAAGGAGCCGGTTCCTCGCGTATATTCTCTTCGCGGGGGGCGTCTGGGCGTCGCTGACAACCGTTACGTGTGGGGAGACGGGGTCTTCGCCTGAACCGCAGCCAGCCGGTGAAACGATTGTAATCCCGACACCTTACGTTGAGCCCAGCGTATCTCCCAATTCGGTCGCGCTTCTTACGGCAACCGTCGTTCCTGCGCCCACGGCGACGCCACGCCCCCAGCCAACGGCAACGGCGATTCCTCATGTGTCTTTGCCGCAACCGCGAAGTCTACCGCAAGAGCTACCGGAGCGCGACTTGCAAGCTCTGGCCGAGCGACTCGGTGGAGCGCCACTGGGAGCGAATCGCGTCGCGCGGTTCGCTCCGGCGGATCGGCAAGTTGGGCATCGGCAGGAATTCTTCGTCACGGACATAGATTCCAACAGGACATATGTAATCGAAGCTATCCTAGAGATTGTTACCCCGAACGCCTACTGGTACGTGGATGACGTGCTGAATTTGCGGGAGCAAGACTTGCAGGCCGCCGCGGATGAGTACGAAAGCAGCATTCGACCCAAGTTGCTGGAGGCATTTGGGGACGTGTGGAACCCTGGCGTGGACGGAGATCCGAGGTTGACCGTTCTTCATACGGACCTCGCCGGAGGTGTGGCGGGGTATTTCGACGCTCGCAATGAATTTTTGCGTCACACGTACCCATACAGTAACGAGCGAGAAATGCTTTTCATGGACGGGGCGGGGCTGCGCCCCGGATCACGTGAGTACATGAAAGTACTCGCCCATGAGCTTCAGCACGCCATACACTGGGCGAACGATCAGGGTGAGGAAGCTTGGGTCAATGAAGGGATGTCGGAAGTGGCGACGGAACTCGTTGGTTATTCCCCGAGTTTCATCGACGCCTTTTTGAACAAGCCGTCGACTCAGCTAACGTTTTGGGTGGAAGGGCGCGAGAGTATCCCCCATTACGGGGCCGCAACGCTTTTCCTGCTCTATCTGATTGAACACTATGGTTCCGCAGATAGTATGAGAGAGCTCATCGCGCACCCCGCCGACGGGATCGAAGGGATTAACGCCTTCCTTCGTCCGTATTCAACGACCTTCGACATGGTTTACGCCGATTGGATAGCCGCCAATTATCTCGATTCCGAGACCGGGCCTTACGGGTACTCTCAGCGGCAGCTAAAGGTCTCCCGGGTCAGCCGTATTGACCAACCCGGCGAAACGACGGGTTATCTCGCCCCCTACGCTTCGAGGTACTTCGATTTGGGAGGGCTACGAGGAGACTACGTCCTCGAATTCCAAGGTGACGACACTACACGCAGCATCGCGGCCAAATGCAGCAGCGGGGAATGGTGTTGGTGGGGCAATCGCGGCGACTCGATTGATACGACGCTTACTCGCGAGTTCGACCTCACGGGCCATTCATCCGCGACGCTGGAGTTCATGGTGTGGCTCGACATTGAGGAGGACTGGGACTATGCGTATGTTCAGGTATCGGTAGACGGCGGCGAGACTTGGACCATTTTGCCGGGCGAGCATACGACTGACGAGAATCCTCTAGGCAACAGCTATGGACATGGCTACACGGGAACGTCGACCGGATGGCTCAAGGAGCGTATCGACCTCACGCCATTCGTGGGATCGAAGATACTCATCCGTTTCGAGTACATAACCGACGCGGCCGTGTACCAAGACGGGTTCGCAATCGACGACATTGCCATACCCGAGATAGGTTTTCTCGACGACGCCGCGAGGGATGGGGGATGGGACGCGCGGGGCTTTGAACGTATAGATAACGTTGTACCCGTGGATTACGTTGTGCTCGTCATTGAGCGTCGGCGCGGTGGGGCAGAAGTCATTCGACGAGTGGAGATCGACAATGACAGGCGGGGCTCAATAGAGGTGAGCGGATTGGGGGAAGAAACGCTCGACATGGCCGTGGTCGTCTCACCGCTTGCCCGGAACACGCGGCACCTGTCCAAGTTCATGCTTACGGTACGGCGGGGTCCCTAGTGGTCGTCTGTAACTCATCCAGTCGGTAGTAGCTATCTTTGTCGAAGCCCTCCGTCTCTTCTTCGTCAGTCGGTTTCCCGTCGAGAAGCTCATCGATCCAGACCGTAAGTTGATCGATGTCAATCTGGCCTACCCATCTGCGAGCGACTATTCCCTTGCCGTCCACTACAAAAGTGACGGGGATGCCGACGACGCCATAGTCGATCGATATCCGCCCATCCTGGTCGAGGCCGTTTGGATACGTAACGCCAAATTCTTGGATAAACCGTTTGGCGGGTTCTTGGCTGTCTTGGATGTTCGCGCCGATGAAGAGAACGTTCTTGTCCCGGTAGGCTTTCCAAGCGCTCTCCAAGGCGCGGGCCTCGGTACGACAAGGAGGACATGCCGAGGCCCAGAAGTTGACAATTACTATCTTGCCCCGCTGTTCTGCCAGTGTTACCGCGCCGTCATCGAGCAGT
Source organism: Dehalococcoidia bacterium (assembly GCA_965232435.1). Lineage (GTDB taxonomy): Bacteria > Chloroflexota > Dehalococcoidia > Lucifugimonadales > VXLM01 > VXLM01. The sequence goes on along the minus strand of CBDDPU010000004.1, from coordinate 2,595,426 downwards.
TCCAGGTGGAAGTCGGGAGCGGGTTGGTTAACCCGTGTAAAGCCACTGAGGCCGGTGATGGAAGCCCTGTTCGACAGACTCCAAGCTAGGAGGGCTACCAGGCCCATAATAAAAATTGAGCCCACGACGAGGATGCCAATGCGCAGCTTGATGCTCACGGTTTCGCGTGGAGGATCAAGTCCTGCCCGGACGGATTAGGGAGTTGCACTCGATACAGCGAGTGTCCGTGGTACCAACGGTGGCGGCACATATGCGGCTAGCTGGAGTTGGAATTGGTTCGTTCAGATTCAGGGATGTCAACTACATCCACGAGTGCCGCGGTGACTAATACCCGCTCTGAATATTCGTACTGTGGCCAGCATGACACCAGCGTAATGTCGTTCTGGCCGGAATTCGTCACCGCAAACTCATTCATGTGCACTACATCCGTGCGGTAGACCTGATATACATATCGATCACTGCCGGCGTCCAATTGGATAGTGAACTGCTCCCCTCGTTTGAACCGCACAGCCAGTTCGGGCAGACGACGGAATACGTTCCCTTCACCGCTAATCGGGCTTTCGAGGTGTCCAAAGTACCATCCCTGTCCCTGCGTTCCCGGTTTCGCAGTAGTGGGGATATGTCCCACGACGTGCTTAGGGGTTTCCCATGCGCGACTGTCACCTTCTTCTATGACTTCGAGCTCTTCAACAGAGGCCCTCAGGCCGATGCCCTGTACAATCATGCGTGTGGCGAACTGAGGTTCCGGAATCGCGGGCGTGGCTCGCGTGAAATCCGACTCAAGCAATTCGGCGATCATCTGGCCGCTTGTTCGCGGGTTTCTGTCATCGCTTGGCGGAACCACACGAACCAAGCGACTCGTGACTTCGGGCGGTTCGACTTGCTCAACGACTGCTTGGCTCTCAGGCTCATATCCTACATATCCAGGACGGCGGGCCTGCAGGCTGAGCAGTACTTCAAGGGCCGCCTCAATCCTCGCGTCCACTATTCCGGCAGTCATATCGACTTGCGCCCCACGGTGAGGATCGGTTGCTGAATCATCCACGGAAGGCGTGTGATCCATCCACGACGCCGTGATGATCTCGTGGGTCGTTCCTGTCGGCCCGGAAGAGGACATCTCTTCGATATCGGCGGCGAGGCCCTCTGATTCGAGTATCGCCTGCGACGGCGTGGGGGCGTCCGGGTTTATAGTCGCCGGCGGTTCGGAGGTTGAACTAGCCGATGCGTTTTTGGCAGCCTGGGGTCGTCCTACGGCGTTAGGGGTTCCATTCTCGGCGTATGTGGGTGAATATCCGTTGGGGAAGGCAGGGCGTGGTATTTGATGGACGAGATCTTCGCGTCCGGTTTTCGCGAACTGGGCGTAGGCATAGTATCCGCCGGAGACGGTTAACAGCAGTCCACCGACGGCCAGCATCACGATGCCTGCCATCCTGTACTTGCTAAGCTTCAACGTTTCACTCGCTCCGCTCGGTGATGTCGTCGCTGATGCTCTGCGCTTAATCGACTGGGAAGAAAAGCGAAGCCGGTTATTCGCACTGTATAGTATACACCCGATTTCTACCTCGTCGCCTTGGAGGTTGGCTGCCTGTCGGGAGAGAGCGTTCCGACCTCCCCGTTTGGACTCCGTCTTTCGTTGGAGTGAGGATTGAGGGCGTATCCAACCACTTTATATGTGGTTGCCCTGGTCGCCTGCCAGGCTTCTTAGAGTCATGTGAATCTAAATTTTGACTTGACTTGTGGTCAAGCGAGCGTGGGACGGTGGGATTGTTCGATTATGGTGGCCCAAGTTTGACAGTCTCCTTGTTCGCTCGTACACTCCGAGATGTTAGGTTTACATCACTGCGAGGAGAGCAAGTACATGCGCGTATTGATTACGGGTTCGGCAGGTCAGATTGGTCAGCATCTTATCAGGAACCTAAAGGATCGGTATGAGTTTCGCGGTTTGGATATTCGACCAACGCCGCAGTTAGACGACTACGCGGTGGCAAGCGTGACCGACTGGGATGCCGTAAACCATGCTTCTGAGGGCGTAGACGCGACAATCCACTTGAGCAACGTCGGCGGGGACTGGGAGCAGGCGTTTCAGTCGATGGTGGGTACGCGGCATGTGTTTGAAGCTGCGCTGAAGAACGGGGTGCGGCGTGTCGTGTTCGCGAGTCGCGGGGGCGTTCATCCTTCTTCTTACTACCCCCGGCGTATTACTCGCACTGACGATCTTCCCACTCGCCCCGACAGCTATTACACCATCACCAAGGTCTTCGGTGAGGCTATGGGGGACATGTTCTCGGCGCGTCACGGTATCGGGGTCGTTTCCGTGCGGATTGGAAATTTCAACAAAGACAGAGATGAACCGGGTCATCCTCATCAGCTGAGCCACGGCGACTGCGTTCGAGTCTTCGAAGCTGCCCTTATTGCGGAGTGCATCAGGCATGAACGGGTTTTCGGAGTGTCCGACAGCAACTGGCCGCTTTACGATATCGAGCATGGCAGGCGGTCGATTGGCTACGATCCGCAAGATCGCTCCGAAGTCTCACAGGACGTAATTGATCAGGGGTAGTCGCAGCGTTGAGGGGAGGAGACGGCGTCGAGCGTCCGGGATACCGGAATCCCGATTGATCGAACCGCACTTGCTTGGCTGCCGCACGCCGCGCAACAAAGACGCACATAACCTTGAGGTTTAGCTTGCCCACCATGCAGCCGACATATATTGGCCGGACTCCCCAGCTGCTTGTTGACAATTACATGATTGAGTACGTGAATTTCGTCACGCGAGTGATGCACACTCCTGATAAGCATTCCGGCAACCCAATCGTGGAGACGGACAAGCCATGGGAGATAACGAGCTACTTTCGGACAAACACCTGGAACGTGCACTGGGACGAGCGTGAATCGATCTACAAGCTCTGGTACGAGGACATGGGATGGGACTATGACGAGTTCATGCGTCTCGAGCGGTCGGGGGAGGGACGGAAGACCGAGGAAGTCGCGGCTATAGCGTCGTACGACGCCACGATTGATAACCGGCTACTGTATGCGGAGTCGGAGGACGGCATTAGCTGGACGAAACCCGAGCTCGACTATCGGATGGTGGATGGCAGGAAAACGAACATCTGCTTTGGCAATGAGATGGACGGTCGCATACATGCCTCCTCGATTCTGAAGGACCCGTTCGAAAGTGACGAAACACAGCGCTACAAGGCGATCTACTGGAATGCCTTTACCGGTTTGGAGGATTCTCGCATTTCGGCTGCGTACTCTGCCGACGGTCGGAATTGGACGAGATACGACAGGCCGTTCACGATTGGTCAGATGGCGGAAAGGCAACTTGGAGACGTGATCATCCTGACGGCGGACGAGCAGACGGGAATGTACTACTTGGATACTCGGGCGAGAGCGATGCAGGAACCGCCGATGAACCGCAAACACGCTCGCGTGCCAGGCTGGGGCCCGGCTCACTTTCCGCATGATCCTTGGCGAATGGCCAAGCGTCGGGTCTTCTCCTCCACGAGCTACGACATTACGAATTGGCCGGTACTCAGTGAAATGCTCGTTCCCGATGACACAGATGACGTTCTCGACGACGAGTTTTATGGGTTGGTGCGGTTTCGTATTGGCGACTTGTGGCTCGGTCTGATGCCGATCTTTCATCGCACGTACAACACGGTTGATTTGCACCTGCTGCATTCTCGAGACGGATACCGTTGGGATCGCGTAAGCCGCGGCGTGCCATTCATCACCACGTCCCCGGACGGGTGGGATCGGTTCATGGCCGAGACATGCAGCCAGCCGATCTTTCTCGATGATGAGATTCGCATCTACTATGCCGGATCAGACTTGCACCACGATTGGTGAATGTTTGGGGAGCCGGAGGGGCTCGATGTACCGGAAGCGCGTCCGGGTTGGAACGGGGGCAAGACGGGCCTCGGTCTGGCGACGCTTCGACCGGAGGGTTTTGTATCTCTCACTACCGATGCGCGTGAAGGAGTGATGGGCACTCATGCTTTCATTGGAAGCGGCGGGAAGCTGGTCGTCAATGCCGCATGTGCCGATAAGGGGTTCCTTGCGGTTGAACTCACCGATGTCAACGACAATGTAGTGCCTGGCTACGAGCGGTCCTCGTGCGACACGTTCACGGGCGATTCGACTGCTCACGTCGTAAGTTGGAGGGGTCGAACAGAGCTTCCGGCTAGGGCAGTATCGAACGGCGTAAAGATTCGATTCTATAGTCGGTATTGCGACTTGTATTCTTTTCGAATAGCGTGACGGCAGTTCGGGCCTGGGAACCGGAGTCATCTGCTCATCGCTGCGGGGGCAGCGTGGAAGTTTGAGGGAATGGAACGCCGCGTTATGCCGTAGCATCCGCGACATGATCCGCGTCGGGCCGGTTCCTCACATCACGTGAGCCGATCTCTGCGACATTGAGGATGGACTTTAGGACGAAGGGCCTCTGGTGGGCAGCTTTACGAATCCCAGCCAAAACCCTTCAACCGCCTTGATCGCTTGCATGTACTTGTCGAGGTCAACCGGCTTTACCACGTAGGCGTTAGCGTGGAGGTTGTAGGACTCGACAACGTCGGTCTCGTCTTCGGAACTGGTCAGGATTACGACGGGGATTTTTCTCAGCTCGGGGTCGGATTTGATCTCTGCAAGAACTTCCCTCCCGTTAATGGTTGGGAGATTCAAGTCGAGCAGTATCAAATCGGGCCGCCAAGCGTTTTCATGCTTCCCCTGTCTGTGGAGTAGAGAAAGACCCTGCTCACCGTCTTCTGCGACCGTCAAGTTCTTCTTCACTCTTGCTTCGGCGAGAGCCTCACGAGCCAATTCGACGTCGCCGGGGTTGTCCTCGACCATGAGGATTTCGATTGGTGTCCCGATTTCGGTTGATGTTGTCATTTGTCGTTCTCCGTGTTCTCAGACACAGCGGCGAGAGTGAAATAGAAGCACGAACCCTCTCCCTGCTTCGACTCGGCCCAAATGTTCCCTTCGTGGCGGTCGATGATGCGCTGGCAGATCGCGAGGCCGATACCGGTGCCGGGGATGTTGGCGTTCCGGTGGAGTCTTTTGAAGACACCGAAGATTCTATCAGCATATCTTTGATCGAATCCGACTCCGTTGTCGCGAATTGAAAATCTCCACCGGCTGCCGTCTTGCTGGGCTGCAATCTCAATTCGCGGGCGATTCTCCGACCGGAATTTTATAGCGTTTCCGATGATATTTTGGAACAGTTGACGCAGTTGTGACGCGTCACCCATAACCGTCGGAAGTTCAGAATAGACGACCTCGGCGTCGCTTTCATCGATAGCCACTTCCAGGTTGGCCAAGATTTCACGGACTACGGAAACGGTATTAGTGGCGATCAGTTCTTCGCCCCGGGTGCCAACCCTGGAGTAGGCCAAGAGGTCATGTATTAGCCGCTGCATACGGTTGGCGCCGTCGACCGCGAAGTGTATGTACTTATCGGCGCGGTCGTCGAGTTGGCCGCCGTATCTGCGTCCCAAGAGGGCGACGTAGCTTGAGACCATGCGGAGGGGTTCCTGAAGGTCGTGGGAAGCAACGTAGGCGAATTGTTCCAACTCCCTGTTCGAGCGCGCCAGTTCTTCCGTTTGTTTTGTGACCTGGGCGTGGAGTTGGGCGTTGGCAATCGCTCCGGCGATATAGACGGCGATCCGCTCGGCAAGCAATCGGTGGCGTTCCGAGTATGCGGACTCGGTGAGGGAGTGCAGGTTTATACACCCTATAGGTTCTCCACGATACAGGAGAGGGGCCGATAAGAATGATCGAAGCCCCATGCCGTAAGCGCCGATGAGCCCGACGTATTCTTCAGCGGCCTCCGACTCGTTCGCGGGCTGAAATACGATACATCGTTGGGTCTTGATCACGGCTTGTGACAGAGTGCCGTCTACAGAGTACGCCTGGTCACGGCCGCGATCGGGCACCTGAACCGAGCTGGCCTGATAGGTGTCCACCATGTGTCCGGGAGTGTCCGCGACGAGATTGATCACAATGCGGTCAAAGGGTATGAGCTGGGCAACTTCTCCGGCAAACCGTTGGTAGACTTCATCGATCGCTAGAGAAGAGCCGATAATGCGCGCGATGTTGGAGAGTGTTTCTTGGTCTCTCGTACGGCGGCGCTGTTCCGCAATGCTGGTTCTGAGAGCCGTCTCTGCACGGTTGCGGTCGGTGATGTCGTATCCGTAGATGTGGCCGACTTGGTACTCTTGCATTCCGACGACGACGAAATGAAACCACCGGCCCCCAATTTCAGTCTCTAGGCTAAATTGTCCGTCGTTGATGATTGTCTGTTCGATATTGAGACTGCTAAGGGCGGGGAGGACACTAACAAGGGAAGCCCCTTCCATTGCTTGGGGGCCGATGAGTTCTGCGGCGGCGGGATTGATCGAGAGTATGACGCCCTTCGAGTCGAATCGAAGGACAGGCGAGGGATTGTAGTAAGCGAAGGACGGTTGTTCCGTGTCGGAGCGGTCACTCACCGGGTCGGCGCGCAAGACCGAGGAGTCTTGGTGGCGGGCGTCCACATCGACGGCAAGCTGCTCCCGGCTCATTTCGCCGTGCACGACTTTTAGTTCCTTCCCCGCAAATTCGTTCTCGTTAGTGACGCGGCTTTAGAAGGGCCACCACCACTTCTTCTTGGATTCGGGGGATGGAGGGGGTGGCGGGGGCGAGACAATCGGACGGCGAGCCGCGGGATTATCGAGCCAGCTGACCACGTCATTGAATCGAGTTTGCTCGATAGGTTTTCTGCTAAACCGACTGACGGGGATGTCGTACGATTCGAGGAGGCTTTCCTCAGCTTCGGTCCCCGTAAGGATCATTACCGGGATTGTGCTCAGGCTCTCATCGGCCGCCATTTCCTTCAGGACTTCGAGTCCGTCTTTCATCGGCAGATTCAAGTCTAGCAGGATGAGGTCGGGACGGGGAGCGCGGGCGTATTCGCCCTCTTGCCGGAGGTACATCATGGCCGGCTCTCCGTCACCCACGACGACTACATTGGCCTCGTGTTCCGATTCTTCGATGACTTCCCGCGTGAGTTCGACATCACCGGGATTGTCTTCCACCAGCAGGATGTGATAGGGCCCTCGGTCTGCGGTGTTCGTTGCCATTTCTGCCTCCTACAGCTCAGTGCGAAGCGCTATGGTTCACGATGAAGGGACTCTGTGCCTGCACGTTACAGACCTGTAGGCGGATTGTCAACATTGCTTGGAGCGCTGCGGTGATTCCGCGGCAGTTGATGCAAGTGAGCCGTGGCCGTCTTCTCAACGATGTGGAGCCGGCGTTACTGCGTCGCGCGGTTCGGTGCAACCGACCAGAGCACGGGATTGAAGATGCCGGTTAGAGGTCGGGTTGAAGCGTGTGCCAGTCGGTTGCTTGCTCATAGGCGTGGGCCACACGAAGGAGGGCTTCTTCCTGTAGGTGAGGCGTCATGAACTGTATGCCGACGGGGAGGCCGTCGGACATACCGGCGGGCACCGAAATGGCGGGAATACCCGCGATGTTGGCCGGCTGAGTGAATACGTCGTTGAGGTACATCAAGTAGGGGTCGGCCGTCTTTTCGCCGAGGGGAAAGGCTACTGATGGAGAGGTGGGGGATACGAGAACGTCGAACTCTTCGAAGACCTGTTGGAACTCTTGGCGTAAGAGAGTGCGTACTTGGAGGGCCTTTTTGTACCATGCGTCGTAGTAGCCGGCGGAAAGTGCGTAGGTTCCAATCATTATCCGGCGCTTGACTTCCTGGCCGAAGCCCTCTCGGCGAGTGTCTTCAAGGGAATCCCACATGTTGCCGGGAGTGTCGGTTGAGTAGCCATATTTCACTCCGTCGTAGCGGGCCAGGTTTGCCGAAGCCTCCGATGGGGCAACGATGTAGTAAACCGCCATTGCGTATGGTGTGCTGGGCAGTGACGTTTCCGATACGACTGCGCCCATGTCTGCGAGTGTGTCAATGGCGTGTAGAACGGCATCTTCCACGCCCGGTTCCATACCTTCGACAAAGTATTCCTTTGGCACACCGACGCGAATTCCGTTGATGTCGCCGGTGAGGGCCTTGGCATAGTCGGGCACAGGGCGATTGACGGACGTGGAATCGCGGGGGTCGTGGCCGGCTATGGCATTGAGAACGATGGCCGCGTCGCCGACGGTTTTTGTGATCGGGCCGATCTGGTCGAGCGAGCTTGCGAAGGCTACGAGTCCGTACCTGCTTACAAGTCCGTAGGTTGGTTTCAGGCCAACCAAGCCGCACAGCGCCGCTGGCTGCCGAATACTCCCGCCGGTATCGGATCCCAGGGAATACACGCACTGCCCCGCCGCGACCGCGGCCGCCGGTCCGCCGCTGCTTCCGCCCGGCACTTTGTCGGTATCCCATGGGTTTCTCGTTGGGTGGAATGCGGAATTTTCGGTGGACGACCCCATGGCAAATTCGTCCAAGTTTCCCTTCCCGACGAGGACGCTTCCCTGTGCGTACAGTTTTGCCGCAACGGCGGCATCGTAAGGCGGGATGAAGTTCTCGAGCATCCGCGACGAGCACGTTGTGGCAACGCCTTTCGTGGCCATGTTGTCCTTTAGCTGCATAGGGATTCCCGTGAGCGCGGCACTCTTGCCGGAAGCGATTAGTTCGTCGGCAGCGCGGGCTTGTTGGAGGGCCAATTCCGGCGTGACGGTGACGAAGGCCTTTATCGAGGGCTCAATCGTGTCGATGCGTTCAAGGAATGCTTTCGTCAGTTCAACAGACGAAACTTCTCCGCTGTCGAGGAGATTCCGGGCCTCGCTTGCCGTGAGGCCTTTGCTGTCGATATGAGTCATAGACTAATCGAGAACGGCGCGAACGCGAACGAAGTCGCCGTCGCGGTGCGGTGCGTTTGCCAGAGCGTCATCCTTTGAGACGCTTTGCCGGGCTTCGTCGTCGCGTAAAACGGCGTGAGTTTCGACTGAATGGGCGGTAGGTTCTACTTTTTCGGTGTTGACCTGTTGGAGTACTTGGAAGTGCTCCAGTATTCCCGACAACTGCTCCCGCATCACCTCGATTTCGTCGTCGGTCATACCGACGCGGGCGAGCAGGGCGATATGTCTTACATCATCGGAGGTTAGCGTCACAAATCCCCCTAGCGACACAGGATTATGAGCGCGTCGCAGTGTAGCAGAGAATCGCCGCAGTGACTAGAATTCGCCGGTATCATTGGAAGCCCGTGTTGACACCATTGGTATGCGTTTATATCCTCGAATCTCTGCATTGAGCTTCCCTCAAGCATGGTGATGGGTTGCGGTGGGAGCGAATGAAGCGGACAACAGATCCGGAAGTAAGGACGGTGCGTATGAAGGACGATTTTTCGGGCAAAGTCGCGATCGTAACGGGAGGTGGACAGGGGATGGGCCGCGCGGTTACACAGCTGTTTGTCGAGGCGGGAGCACGTGTCGCGGTCAATGACAAGAATTCCGTTGCGGCGCGCCGGGTCGCAGATGCCCTGGGCGATGCCGCTCTTGCCGTTCCTGGAGACGTGACCGTCAAGGCGGATGTGGATCAAGTGGTGCGCGCGGCGGTGGACTCGTTTGGCGGTGTTGACATTTTGGTCAACAATGCGGGCATCCTCTTTTCGACTACTCTCGAAGACATGGAAGAAGACGAATGGGACCTGGTCATCGACGTCAATATGAAGGGAACATATCTGTTCAGCCGAGCAGTGGTTCCCTTTATGAAACAGGCCGGCTGGGGACGAATCGTCAACTTCGCTTCGACCGCAGGGAAGGCGGTCAGCACTTTGGGAGGGCCACACTACACGGCGGCAAAGGCGGGGATATTGGGATTGACGCGCGCGACTGCCAAGGAGTTCGCGCCATTTGGCATCACCGTCAACGCGGTCTGTCCGGGCTTGGTCGATACCGAGATGGTGCGGGAGAACGTTTCCGCTGAACGCCTTGATGCCTACCTTCGGAGTTTTCCCATTTCTCGCATATGCGAGCCCTGGGAAGTCGCCGAACTGGTCGCGTTTCTGGTGTCCGACCGGGCGGCATACATCACGGGAGCGTCGCTGGACATCAATGGGGGGGACTTGATGATATCGTGACGGAGTGATGTGGTATGGTATATGCTGTGGTGATATACCATCAGGAGTACGACGATGGAACGAAAGGTCGCCAAACTATTCAGGAACGGACGGAGTCAAGCAGTCAGGATTCCAAAGGAATTCCGTTTTGAGGGTTCTGAGGTCTACATTGAAAAAGACGGTGATAGAGTCGTCCTGTCGCCCAAGAGAAATTCGAGCTGGAGAGAGTTCTTTGAAAAGGTGCCAGTTGCATCGGAGGACTTTTCTGTGGAACCTAGAGATATGCCCGCAGAAGAGCGCGATTGGTCTTGACGCTCTACATGCTGGACACTGACATCTCCGTTTCCGTTATAAGGAAAAGGTCGTTTCGCGTGTTACAGCGTTTCGAGGCCGTACCGCCCACGAACCTGTGCATCTCTATCGTAACGTATGGTGAATTATACTTTGGAGCCGTGAAATCGAATCTTATTGAGCATAATCTTCATGTCTTGGAAGAGTACGCCGCTCGACTCATGGTCCTTCAGTGGGACCGCAAGGCAGCTTCAGAGTACGGCCGCCTCCGGGCGCGCCTTGAAGCGCGAGGCAACCTAATCGGCGTTCTCGACACAATGATCGCAGCCCACGCGCTGAGCCTCAATGCAACCATAGTAACCAACAGCGTCCGTCACTTCGAGCGAGTGCCCGACCTCAGACTTGAGAATTGGACGATGACCGATCACCCGTGAAACCACGGCAGGATCGAAGGAACGATTAGTAAAACCCCCATGCCTATTCTTGAACCTCAACTTAATGGTCGCATCGCTACTCTCCTTGATCGCATGACGGTACGTTGGAATGCGATGGGCGAGACCAAAGGCGCGTTTCAGGGCAGCCAAAAGCAGCCGGATATCCTCATCGTCCAACCGAGCGCGCAGCCGGTCGTCATTGAAAATGAGTACTCTCCGGCGGGGACTGTTGAAGGGGAGGCGCTGCATCGTCTGGGCGAACGACTCGCGCCGGGCATCGAGTCCGCTTCAGGACGGGTTGAGGCGGCAATTGCTCTGAGGTCGCCTATCGATTTGCGCGATTGCGCCGGGGCTGACCAGGTGGACGTCCTGCTTACCGAGGGAGTCACGCTTGAGTATGCCCTGTTCGCCGGGCCGACTGCGGCCGACGTCAGCCGGTTCCCAACGTCGGGCTTCATATCCGGGAACATCCGAGACCTAGCGGTATTTGCGATGAACGCCGCGACACCTGAGGATGCCGTTCAGAGGGCAGTTGCGATTCTTGAGGAGGGTGTGCAGGACGCGGCGTCCATTTTGCGGGAGGCCGCTATGCTCAGGGAGAGCACTCAACCTGCGTTAACCAGACTTCTGAGGCAGCCTTACAGCGAGCAGACGCTCCGAATGACCGCGACGATAATCGTGAATGCGCTGGTCTTTCACCAGAACATGGCCGGGCAGCATGGCGTAAAGAGTCTCGACGACATAGCCGACGACGGTATCCTGCTTCGGGCCGACGTGCTCTCTGAGTGGAGCAAGATTCTTAGCGTCAATTACTGGTCGATCTTCAGTATTGCAAGTGATCTGCTCCGCTGCATCAACCCGCCCGGCATGGCGGCCGACGCATTGCAGATAATGAGAAGAACGGCAGACAGACTTATTACACTGGGAGTCACGCAGTCCCACGACCTCATCGGAACGGTGTTCCAGAGGCTCATAACCGACCGTAAATTCCTGGCGACGTTCTACACGAGACCCGAATCCGCGACGCTCTTGGCACACCTCGCCCTGCCTGGCGGTGGAGACTGGGGCAGTCCTGAGCGAGTCAAGGACTTTCGCATTGCCGACTATGCCTGCGGGACCGGGACACTCATCCATGCCGCGTATCGGCGGTTGAACCGGCTTCACTGGCTTGACGGCGGTGATCCTGAGCAGCTGCACTCGCACATGATGGCGAATTCGCTCACTGCGTGCGACGTGCTCCCGTCGGCTGTGCATCTCACGGCGTCCATGCTGTCTTCGACACATCCCACGCAGGGATATGACGGGTCTCGAACCATCGTCGCGCAGTACGGCAAGACTGAACAAGGCGGCGTATCGCTGGGTTCACTCGATCTCTTGGCAGGCAACGGCGAGGTCAGGCCGCTGATACCTTTGCACAGTGGGCGGGCGGTCACCGGCACGGGAGAAGCACAATCCGAGCTTGGCGTGGAAATGCCGCCAGGCAGCCAGGATTTGGTCATAATGAATCCACCGTTTACGAGTGGAGGTTCCGACTACACACCGGGGAACCCGGCAGGGTACAACAAAAAGCAGTTTCATGGACTCGAAACGGATTGGGATACTCAAGAGAGGATGTTCAATCTGGCGAGGGAGTACGCTAAAGGCACGTGCGCGCACGGCTATGCCGGGCTCGCGTCATGGTTTGTCGCACTTTCGGATAAGATGGTCAAGAAAGACGGAACCATTGCGTTGGTTCTTCCCCTGACCGCATTGCAGGGGTCGAGTTGGCTGAAGGTTCGGGAACTCATAGCCTGTAAGTACAATGACGTAACGCTTCTCAGCATTGCGGCCTCCAATCCGGATGAGCAGTCGTTTTCCGCTGACACAGGGATGGCAGAGGTTTTGCTTATCTGCCGCGAGTCCTCCGGCGCTCCGGCGGGTCGTGGGATGTTCGTATCTCTGAGTCGGCGGCCGCGCAACGAGATGGAGGCGAGCGAGATCGCCAGGGCGATAAGCGCGCTGGCTACATCCTCAGCCGTGAGGTCACTTGAAGACGGCCCGTTCGGCGGTACGCCTCTGTTCGTTGGTGATGAGAAGCTGGGTGAAGTGCTGACTGCGCCCTTGGGAGGAGAAGCGCCCTGGCCGACGGCAGGAATCGCGGACTCTATCCCGATTCAGACTGCTTACCAGTTGGCCCAAGGCAAAGTTTGGCTTCCTCAAATGCGAGATCAAGACATTCTGTCTGTGCCGATGGCTACACTTCAACAGGTGTGCCGAGTTGGGATAACTGACAACAACATTGTAGGCAACGGCAGCCAGACAGCCTTCGATCGCATCAAATCGACATCAATCGCTTCGACGTATCCGATGCTATGGAGCCACGACGCTCAGCGTGAGAAGCGTATGGTGGTCGAACCGGACAGCGAGGGAAGAGTAAAGATTGGCAGAGAGGGCCGAGCCGGAGAAATTTGGGATACGCGGAGCCATGCGCACCATAACAGGGACCTTCGTTTTAACTCCCAGCCTCTGGCGGTGGCGTTCACGGAGAGGCAGACGATTGGGGGCAGGGCGTGGCCGAATGTAAAGTTTGCCGACCGTGCGCATGAAATCGCTTACACGGTGTGGGGGAATACGACACTGGGGCTCATTTGTTACTGGTGGCATTCGAGCCGCCAACAGGCCGGGCGCGGGCGTATGCCCATCACGGTCATCCGCACGATGCCGACCCTCGACGTGACGAAGCTTTCTCCGGGGCAGCTTGCGGAATGTGAGTCGATCTTCGAGGATATGCGATCTGCGCAGTTCCTGCCGGCTAACGAGGCGTATCATGACAATTCGCGCAAGGAATTGGACTATCGAGTTCTGATTGACATGCTCGGCTTGCCGAAGAGTATATTGGAGCCGCTTGATCTGCTCAGGATGAAGTGGTGCATGGAGCCGAGCGTGCACGGGGGAAAGCGCACCGCGCCTGACGGATGATCGAATCGCCCGCTCTCCAACGTACGGAATTTCTTGAGGAACAACGCAAACGGGATGGGCTACATGAATACTGAGGATAGACGAAAAAAGCTGGCAGGCATTGCCGTCTCACTGCCGACGTTTAATGATGACCGGCATAATCTGCAACTCGACCGGTCGAAGGCGCATATCAGTTGGCTGATCGAGCGGGGTATCGGCGAGGGGAACGCGGTGATCTTTATCGCGGGCGGGTTGGGAGAGGGGTACTTCCTCGACGACGACGAATGGGAGGCGATGGCGAACACACTGGTCGAGGCCGTAGACGGCAGGGCCCTTACGGGTATCGGCGTGTTCGAGTTGAGCGCCCGGCGAGCGGCGCGAAAGGCGCGGTATGCCGCCGACCTTGGGATGGATTATATCCAGTGCGCCCCGCCGCGCTACTTGCAGCCCACCGAGGACGAGATATTCGCTCACTACGACTACATCGGCGAGAGGGCCGACATCGGCATAATGGCGTATAACACGCCGTGGGCCATGCCTGGCGGGTACAGCTTTTCGCAATCGCTGATCGAGCGCCTCGCGCAGATCGAGAACTTCGCAGGCATTAAGTGGTCTTCCCCAAGCGCGCAGCAATACATGAGCATGATCCGCCTTTTCGGCGAGCGGATAAGCTTCATCAGCAACGGCAGCGTGATGTCAATCGGCTACCGTCTCGGCGCGCGGGGCTTTACCGATTTTATGGTCAACGTAGCGCCGCGCCTGTCCTTGCACCGCTGGCAACTCGTTCAGGAGAAGCGTTGGGACGAGTTCGACCGGATTGAAATCGCCATGCAGCTCGATCCCCCGATCAAGGCCGTCAGACCCGGCGAGCTTTCGTCGCCGGGGATGGGCGAAGGTCCTGACGCGCGGCTTCGTCTTCGCGTCCTTGGTTTGGACACAGGGCCGCACTTTCCGGCTCAGGCGGGTTATTCGCAGGGGCATATCGAGGCATACGGGAGGTTGGTCGATGCGAGTGGAATCCGCGAGTGGGTCGACTGGGACGGATCAGCTTTCCGGTGAGTTCCAAGCGAGGGATGTCGTGACCGATATCTATAGCCGGCTTGGTGTCACACCCGTGATCAACGGTATCGGCAATAAGACCGCTCTCGGCGGCTCGACACCGAGCGCGCGGGCAAAGCGGGCCATGGATGACGCGGACGCCTACTACTGCTCTATGCCGGAGCTGATGGAGCGCAGCGGTGAGCGAGTCGCGGAGCTTCTTGGCGTAGAGGCGGCGTTCATCACGTCCGGGTGCGCATCGGCGATAGTGCATGCGGCGGCCGGAGTAATGGCAGGTTCGGAAAAGGAAGGACTGGGGAGGCTGCCGGACACGACGGGGATGAAGCGCGAGTTCATTTTTCAGCACAAGCAGCGGTATTTTTACGATCGGTGCTACGTTGTTCCAGGCGGTACGCTTATTGTGGTCGGAGACGAGAAGGGATGCACTGCGCGGGAGATGGAGGAAGCAATTGGGCCGGATACCGCCGGCATTGGGTATGTGGACAAGACCCGAGGGACAGAGGACGATTCGATTGTTTCAATCACCGAAGCGATGGATATCGGACGCGGCCGCGATGTTCCGGTAATAGTGGATGCCGCGTATCAGGCATATCCGGTTGATCGTATGCGGTGGATATCCGGGGCTGCGGATCTCGTGTGTTTTGGCGGAAAGTACTTCGGGGCGCCGAGTTCGACCGGGTTTCTCTGCGGTCGTTCCGAGTTGGTGCATGACGCTTCTCGGCAGGGCTTCGTCGCGTCGCAGTCCGGTGACAGGCCCCGTTCCATTGGCAGATCGATGAAGGTCGATCGGCAGGAAATCGTTGGGATGGTCGTTGCTCTCGAAGAGTGGCTGACGATGGATCACGAGGGTCGTATTTTGGGCCTTATGTCTAAGGCGAGAATCATACGGCGGGGCGTGGAGGATATTGCCGGAGTGTCGACCGATGTCGATCGTCTTGAAAGTCACGCTGCGGCGGCTTTGACGGTTGCCCTTGATCCGAAGGTGATTTCCGTGTCAGGGCACGCTGTGGCAGATGAGTTGGCGTCCGGCACTCCCAGCATACTTGTAGTGCATGAGGAAACCTCCATAAGTATCGCCCTCCATACTCTTCACGATGGACAGCCTGAGGTCATTGCGGAACGTCTGCGTACTGCGCTACGCTAAGGGTCGATGCATGAGAGTCCTCAATTCATGCCGCGAAATTTGAATGGTTCTTACCGGCAGTACAAGAGAAAATCTCTGAGAGGGCAGGACATGACAGATATATACACACGGCTGGGCGCGCGCCCGGTCATCAACGCAAGCGGTAACACGACGATTTGGGGAGGATCCACACCCTCTCCAGCGGTACGGCGAGCTATGGATGAGGCTAACGGTTACTGGGTCGAGATGGAGGAGTTGTTGGAGAAGTCGGGTGAGGTGATCGCCGAGGCGCTCGGCGTCGAGGCAGCGTACCCGACATCGGGTTGCTTCGCCGCGCTTGTCTTGAGTTCGGCCGCCGTGATGACCGGCAGGGACCCTGATAAGATGGACCGGATACCCGACACAACCGGGATGAGAAACGAGTTTGTCTTTCAGGAAGCCCAGTCTTATGGATACGACCGGGCGTACAGCGTGCCGGGTGGGAAGCTCGTGAAGGTCGGGAGCGAGGCTGAGTGTTCACTAGATGAGATGGCGGCTGCAATTGGGCCATCGACTGCAGCTATTGTGTACCTCGTAACAAGGAACGACGCCAAGTCGGTTGTGAGTTATGACGCCGCCGCCCAACTTGCTCGCGATCATGATGTGCCCATTCTCGCGGACTGCGCTGCACAAATATACCCGATCGATTACTTCCGTGAGAACGCTCAAAAGGCGGATCTTGCTTGCTTTGGCGGCAAGTACATGGGCGCCCCTCACTCGACCGGGTTCCTGTGCGGGCGGAAGGACTTGGTGGAGGCGGCCGTCGGACACGGCTTCATCGCTCCGGGCAAGCCATTCGGACGGGCGATGAAGATGGATCGGCAGGAGATTGTGGGGGTAGTCACCGCAGTGAGCGAATGGTTCGCCATGGATCATGAGGAACGGCTGCTCATTGCGGGCGGGAGGCTTGGAATCATCCAAGATGCGCTGAACGGTCTCGCTTCAGTTTCTGCCACGTCGATTTCAGCCTCCGACAACTACATGGCCATTGCCTTGAATGTCACCCTCGATATGAGGGCCTCGGGCATGGATGCTCCCGGGGTCATTGCAGCACTGAGTAACATGACTCCTCGAATCCGCGCCGAGGCTGTGGGAGATGACACCCTCGCACTGGTCGCTCACAATCTCAGGGACGGTGAGCCGGAGATCGTCGCCGAAAGTCTTCGGACGGTCCTGACCGGATAGTCATCCCTATTAATGCATTGGGGTTTAGGCTGCTACGTGAGATGAGCCGTAATCGAGTTCCTTTTGGAGGTGCTTTCTGTGTCTACGCAAGATCGGTTCTCCGTCGGCTTCGTTACTTCGGAAAACCCTCATTCACTCATGCATATGCGGACTCTGGAGGCGCTGCCTGAGGTCGGAGCCGTTCACGTATGCCACTTTGGAGATGGTGAGAGGGACGGAATTCGGCAGGCCTCATCGAAGATCGCGACTGAGACCGAACAGCTAGAAGAAATGCTGCGGCAAGACGTTGACGCGCTTATTGTTTCGGTGCGGAATGACGAGTGTCCGGCTGCGCTCGATGCGGCAGTGGATGCGGGTAAAGCCGCGCTGTTTGAAAAGCCGGGGGCCCTCACGGCGGCACGGCTTCGAGGAATCGCGAAGGCTGCCGGAAGTAAGAACCTGACGATGGGAACGATGCTAACGTTTCGGAATGATCCCGTTATCCTCGACGTGAGCCGGGCGGTTCGCGCAGGAGCGCTGGGAGAGGTCATGGCTGTCGAGGCGCGGCAGGTGACGTCTCAGGTTCAGTACCGCGACCCGACGTTCTGGCTGTTCGAAAAGGCGAAGGCCGGTTCCGGAATCCTGTCATGGCTGGGCTGTCACCATATTGACGCGCTGTGCTACCTACTCGACGATCGGATTGAGTCTGTGGCTGCGATGGTTGACACAAAGAACCCCTTTCCCATCGACGTAGAGGATACTGCTTGTTTGGTGATTAGGTTCAAGAGCGGGGCGTTGGGAACAGTCCATGCGGGATACCATTTGGTTGGGAGCGCTTCGGGGTACTCCGGGGCGCGGTATGATGCATTCATGGCCTTGAGGGGGACGGAGGGGTACGTTCGCATTCCACTCTCGGAGCGAGGGGGCTACAGTTTGAACAGCATAGCCGAGGGGTGGGCGTCCGGGGGTGTTAGGGATTACTCCTTCACCTTGCCGGATTCTCCGGCATACGGAGGAGTGGCCGGCGAGGAATTCGTTCGTCAGTTCCTTCAAGCGTCCCGCGCCGGAAGGCCTGCGTTGGCGCCGATTGAGTCCATGGTTCACGTTCTCGATGTAATCGAGGCGGCGATCGAATCTTCCTTGACGGGGCGGACCGTTAGCCTAAGTTAGACGTCATACTGTATTTGCAGTTCCACGTGACGCAGGGAGAGTCTTGCTCCCTGCATAACCGTTCGCATGACTGTGCGCACTTCGATCTCGTTGACGCCTTTCCTGAACGGCGGGCCTTGGATCTCGTACTCGATAACGCCGCCCTCGTAGTCCACTTCGGCAAGCCGGTCGGGGAATCTTGTCCATTCCTGTCGGCTCCACGCCCCGAAGCGCCGAGTGGCGTCTTTAGAAGGCAGGGGGACTCCGTTAACCAACACCTCTAGTTCGTCTTCGGCGGTCATCTCGCTCAGGCCAAGCTCCAGCGTGCACCAGGCAATCTCGTCATTGGCTGCGGCATTTTCGATATCGTCGCCGATGACCAGAGAGAGCATCGGGCCTCGACCAGTCAGGTTGAAGCCCAGGTCCACCGGCAATTGGACGGCAGGTACTGCGTAACGGAAGGAGTATGCGTGCAAATCGTTGGGAGTGAGACGTTCCATGAACTCCATTTCGTAGCGTTTGGGGGCACGAGAGAGTTGGTTGGGGTCAGTCAGTACATTGAACACTCGGCGTTTCCAGTCGGTCGACTTGTGCCAGAAGTTGAAGAGGTAGAGGCCGGCGGCTCCTCCCTCATACATTCTTGAGGCGATAGCGTGAACCGATTCCTGTTCAGTTGCCGGACGCAGGGATTCCAGTGGGCCAAGAATTTGGCAGTAGGTGTCTTTTGCCGTCGTCACGAATTCTTCGATTGGCGAGTGAAGCGGAATGAACCCTCCCCCGGCGGCAACAGTATCGACAATCCCCTCCCGTATCCATGTATCTACATCAAGGCCGATTCGAGCGGAGTCGGCTAGCGTTGGGGGCACACGGACCAGAATTTCGAGGTCGCGTCCTTTCGTTGCGGAGACAGCGTTCATCCTGGCCCTGATTTGGCGGAGCATGTCTGTCATCAGGTGGCGGCTGCCGTACGCTTCGTCGACGCGGAAGAAGGCGGGATGTCGCATGAAGTCGAGTTCAACACCGTCAGTGTCGAAGCGCTCAAACAGATCAATGGCTATGGCGGCGACGTGCGATCTGACTTCGGACCGTGCGTAGTCGAGACCCGTGCGGATGCCCCATTCGGTCGTGTTCGGTGTGAGCTGCTCACCCGGGCGGCCAATGAGATATTCCGGGTGGTCGCGGCGGATGGTTCCGATGTTGTCGTCGGTGACCGCGCGGTCGTAGTGTGAGTTCATTCTCAGGGAAGGGAGAAACTTGATACCTATGTCGTGGCAGAGTTTCGTGAAGATCGTGACCGGGCCGCCGTCGGAGTCGATGAGCCGCTGGAGATTCTGGGAAGCGAGATCGTTCCGGCGGTCCGATGGGAGATTACTGGGATGAGAGAGAATGTCTGCGGTTTCGTAGCGTTGCCGGCCAGTATCGCCCATGCACCAGGAGAGTGTGTCGAGGCCGGAATCTACGTAGGTATCGACGATCCGCTCTTTCAGAACGGAAGTCGTCACCGGAGTCATGATTTGAGACATTATCCATCCGTCGTCGTTGCAGACTATTCGCTTTGATTCGGTCACGGTAAGAATCCTTTGTTCAGTAGGCATCCGGCAGTGTGATTAAGCATTCAGGCAATTCGCGGCTTACTGTACTTTGGTCATGCGGACGTTCATTCGCTTGGCCGGGGTGTGGCCGATGAAGGAGTATTTCGCAGTGGTTGCGTAGTCGCCCGAGTCAATGTCGTCCGATCCGTCGACATCAAGATGGATTTCTACGGCGTACTCTCCGAAGGGTCTCAGTTCCTGATAATTGATGGAGTAGCGGAACCTTCCCGGTTCTGAAGCCTCTGTCGAGAATTTTGGGATAACACGTTCGGTAATCAGGCGTTTTCCCAAATCGGGTCTACTCAGGTCTTCAAGGCGGATATACAGCGTTTCTCCCTTCACTTGTTCAGTTGCGCCAACGAAATCAATCGTCCCGCGAAGCGTTTGGAGTTCCTGCGGCTCGGCGGTAGTCGGCTCCAGCTTTGGCGGGGATCCTGGGGTGAGTCGGTATGCGTCGTCGTTGATGTGGACGCTGACTGTGGAGTCCGCTTCGGGGAAGTCGCCGATGGTGATAGCCCATTCGGTGGTGTCGATTACTGCGGCGCAGCCAATGTCAGCCGAAGCGGGAACGACGTTGTACACTTCCACATTGATGCTGTCTTCGTCACGGAGTCGGCGAGCGACTTCAAACCCATTGGGACGAGCGCAGGCGTCGGGCTGGAGAGACGTTGCCATAAGCATGTATGTATTTGGGTCGTCCGGAGAGGAAGTTAGCTTGACTTCCGTTATCGGGGCTTCCACCCGGACTACCGCCTGTGTGTCCTCGGGGCGTTCTATGGTCACGGGCTCTACGGTGACGTTGACGGTATTGAGCCGGCTTGAACCGACGGCCAGGGAGGCGTGATATGAGGCTGTCCAAGCGAAGTCCCCTTCGGTAACGTCGCCGGAGTTGTCGGCGTCGAGATGTACTCGGACCCTGTAGGTGTCCTTAGGTTCCAACTCCCGATGCTCAATGAGGTACTTGTATGTCGGTAGGTCGGAAGGTTCCACGGACACGTTCGTGAGGACCTGTTCGACGAGTATCTTCGCCGCGTCGTCCTCTATGCTGATGTCCTCCAGTCGAACATAGATCGTCGCGCCGTCAATTCGGCTCTGAACGTCCTTGAAGGTGATATCGCCTTGAATTAATTTATTGCCTCGCCGGCTTGGCTCCGGTTTCGGTGTGGCGGTGGGCTCACTGCTTCCCCCGTCGCCGGCGCAGGCGATCGCGATGGGCGCGAACATGGCGATCAGTCCGACTATTAGCCACTTCATCATTTCGGTGTCAGTGCTCCTGTTCCCGATAGCGCGTACTCTAGGGGCCGGCTGTGGGTTCGGGACGGATGATTGAGAATTCCGCGGCTTTTGCGCTTGTAGAGAACGTACCACTACCAGGCTTCCCGCGTCCAGACGCTTCACTGCGTGGCGAGTGCACATGCATTTCTCTTGAAGCGGTCTGAGAGAGCGTGTCAACCTTCCTCTCCGGACTCCGGCCCTGTATTGGAGTACGTGGCACCGTTCCTTCGTCGGAGAGACGATTGAGAGGGTATCCTCTCCGTGCGATTGTCCTGCTATGTGGCGTTTCTAATGCTACAATGGCCGCCACACCCTTAACGACGGAGAGGTAGAGAACGCTATGTCCGATTTTGCGGGAGTCTACCCCGCGATCATCACACCGATGACGCCGTTCGGCGAGTTGAATGAAGAAGCATTTCGCGTTGTCTATGAAGGCAATGTGCTTGGAGGCGCTCACGGGTTTTGGGTCGCCGGAGGCACAGGAGAGAGCGTCTATTTAACGGAGGCTGAGAATAACCGTATCGCGGAGATCGCCGCGAACCAGAACGCAGGCCGCGTCAAGAACATCATGCACGTCGGCGCGGCGACGACGGCCCAAGCGGCTCGACAGGCAGAATACGCCGCCAAGGTTGGAGTCGAGGCGATTTGCGCGGTTCCTCCGTTCTTTTACGGCGTAGATGACGATGCAATCGTCGAGTACTACCGAGTTGTCGGAAGTGCGGCCGAACTGCCGCTGTTCGCCTACAACCTACCCCATGCGACGGGTGTTGACATTAGCCCCGATCTGATGGCGAAGATTCGGGACAAAGTTCCGCAGCTTCGGGGTCTAAAGCACTCATCATCGGAGTTTCACAACGTCGCCGCATTCGTCGGGATGGGGCTTGACTGCTTCATAGGGAGTTCAATGCTTATGGTTCCGGCTCTGGCCGTCGGCGCGGTTGGGTGCATTGACGGCCCCCTGTGTATTGTCCCTGAGCTTTGGGTGGACATCTGGAGCGCGCATCTAGCGGGGGACACAAGCGCAGCCTTGGCGGCCCAGAAGCGAGCGACGGATTTTGTGGCCCTTAGTCGTTCTATTCCGTTTCCAGCCGGGTTCAAGGCCCTGGCGGGAGCGAGGTTTGGTGTTGAATGCGGAGACCCGCGCCTTCCCTTCCCGCCAGCTTCTGGGGAAGAAAAGACCGCCCTCGTGGCTAGGGCTAGGGACTTGGGCTGGTTTTGATTCATAGCCTCCAGTATCCGTCGTGAATTCTTCGTTAGTGCAATGCCGATTGCTGCCGCTGCGAACATTCATCCTTCTCTTATCAGTCGTCTGCTGTTTGATTCTGCCCACCAGAGGGGTTGAGGGACAGACTTCGGACGACCACGGCAACGGCATCGCCACCGCGTCGGAACTGACGCTGGGGACTTTCATCAAGGGTCGGATTGACTCACATGATGATCAAGATGTGTTCAGACTGGACTTGTCGGGTGCGTGGGGGACTACGGATGTGTGGATTTACACAACCGGAGACCTCGATACCGTAGGGGGTCTATTTGATCGAACCGCCAACAGGATCGCGGTTAACGACGACAGCGCAATCGTAGACAGTTTTGCTAATTTTCATCTTCGGGCAAGTCTCACACCGGGAGTCTATTACGTTCTCGTTGTCAGTTTCAGAAATCAGTATATCGGGGACTATACTTTACACGCCGAGGCCGTAACGCCCCCCGGCCGCACCGTCAATACGGCAACTCGCCTGAGTCTGTACTCCCCGACACCCGGCGCTATTGACACGGCGGACGACGTGAACTTTTTCAGGATGGAGTTCAGTAAGCGTACTGACGCAGTCGTCTATGCGTTAGCTACAAACTATGCGGCGATTGATGCGGTCGTTCTAGAATCCGGGGGAGCGGAGATATCGGTAAACGTATATCCCCAGTACGCTGAAATCCTCGGTAAAAAACATAGACGCGGGTTCCTGATCCGGGACGACTTTGAGCCTGGCGTCTACTATTTCAGGATAAAGACTCCCGTTGGCGCTGCTACTCATTCCGTGCCTTATACCATCCACGCTTACGAAGACTTTACCTACACCGATTTTATCGACGATTGCGAAGCGGCCACCCTTTTGTTGAACGCGCCCCTGATCAGTGACCCTTTATACGCATGTCAATGGCACCTCGACAGTCGATATGAAGGGAATATCAACGTCGAATCGGTGTGGGCGGAAGGTATCACCGGAGAGGGCGTCAATGTAGCGATAGTCGACGACGGAATGTACTACGGACATGAGGATCTCAGGCAGAACGTTGATACACTGCTGAATTACGACTACACCGACAGGGGGGACATATATACTCCCTATCGGCATCATGGCACTCACGTAGCAGGTCTCATCGCGGCTCGTGATAACGACATTGGCGTTCGCGGCGTTGCTCCGCGAGCCACAATTTACGGTTATAACTTTCTTGTCAAACCGACGGCGTTAAACCGTGCCGATGCGATGACCCGAAACCGGGACATAACCGCGATTTCCGGTAACAGTTGGGGGCCGACCGGAGGTCCTGGCCTGAGCATGGTCGACTCATTCTGGGAATTGGCCGTGGACAGCGGCATCTCGGACGGCTACGACGGCAAGGGGGTTGTTTACATCTTCGCAGGAGGCAACTCGCATTTGAAGGGTGATTACTCAAACCTCAACGAGTTAGCTAACTACTACGGAGTAATCGCGGTCTGCGCTGTGAATGATCACGACACCAGAAGCGGGTTCTCGGAACTGGGGCCGAATTTGTGGATATGCGCGCCCTCGAACGACCCCTCGGACATTCATCGGGGTATTCTCACGACTGAAAACTCTGACCGTTACTATGAGGAGTTCGGCGGGACATCGTCATCAACTCCTATAGTTGTCGGGGTTGCAGCTTTGATGCGAAGTGTCAACCCCGATTTGACTTGGCGGGACGTCAAGCTCATTCTCGCTGCCTCGGCTCGTAAGAACGACGCGCGCAATAGCGGTTGGCAAGACGGAGCGCGCAAATATGGAACGTCCGTCGAATCGGATCGCTATCACTTTAACCATGAGTATGGTTTTGGAGTCATCGATGCGAAGGCCGCTGTTGATCTAGCGAAAGGCTGGCGCCCTCTGCCTGTATTAGAGATCTCGGAGGTGGAGTCGAACATTCTCAACTTGTCTGTTCCGGATGCGCCGGCAATCGGCCCACCGGCCACGGTTGCTACCTCACTTGGACTCAACACCGGGGTGGATTTTGTGGAGTTTGTCGAAGTTAACGTTTCTTTCCGGCACAACTCCTTTCGCGACCTGAAGATCGAGTTGGAGTCGCCGTCTGGCGCCGTCTCAGAATTGTCGACGCCGTTCGACACGCGCACTGACGAAGATCCCCTCATGGCGTACGTTCCTCTGAACAGTACATTTCGCTTCGGATCGGCGCGACACTTGGGCGAGGACCCCAACGGCACATGGAGGTTGATGATTACCGACCATGTACGCACGGTCGGAGGGATACTTGATTCATGGAGTCTAAAAGTCTATGGGCATGAAAGCGCGCTGGGAGCCCCTTCTCTGGACTCGGTCACGTCCGGAGTGGAAGCCCTGACGGCTGCTTGGAGCGCTCCAAAGCAAACCGGAAATTCGCCCATCACAGCTTATGACTTGCGCTATATTCAGACGGCCGCCGATAAAGTGGCGGACTCTAACTGGACTGTCGTAAAGGATGTGTGGAAGGCGGAAACGGGAGGCGCTCTGCAGTATGTCATCACTCCGTTGGTCGGTGGTGTTCCGTATGACGTGCAGGTGAGAGCGGTAAGTCGCGAAGGGGACGGCCCTTGGTCGAGAACCTTGACTGAAA
The DNA here is from genome assembly GCA_965232435.1 of Dehalococcoidia bacterium. GTDB lineage: Bacteria > Chloroflexota > Dehalococcoidia > Lucifugimonadales > VXLM01 > VXLM01. The sequence continues at coordinate 2,570,465 of CBDDPU010000004.1, read as the reverse complement.
AGCCGATACAGGCAACGTCGGGCGCATGTGGGACAGATGGGGCCGTAGCTGATTCGGTTAGCAGCCCAGAACTGGTTTCCGACTGCAACGCCTTGCTTGCCGGCTATGAAACTTTGACTGGAAGCGCGGCGCTGAACTGGTCGGCGAGCAGACCGCTTTCGGAATGGGCAGGGGTCACAATTGGCGGGACGCCGCGGCGCGTCACAGGCTTGAATCTCTATGCAAGGAATTTGAGCGGAGAAATCCCCATCGAACTCAGCAGGCTTACCGGGTTGAGGGAACTGATCCTCTCAAGGAACCAGCTAACGGGACGGGTTCCCGCGTCGTTGAGCGACCTCTCCGATTTGGAGGAATTGTCTCTGTGGGGGAATCAGTTGACCGGCTCGATACCCGCTTCGCTGGGCAGTCTGGTCAATTTGGAGGAGCTGTATCTCTCGCAAAACCGGTTATCCGGGTCAATTCCGGCGTCCTTGGGAGGTCTTTCCAAACTGCGAGAACTGTCACTCTTGCGAAACCGATTGACGGGCCCTTTGCCTGCCGAACTGGGCAACCTTGTGGGGTTGCGGCGATTGGCGCTGTCGAGCAACGAACTGACGGGAACGCTGCCGGTGTGGCTGGGCGGTCTCACTGATCTTGAATCGCTGTCCCTTTGGGGCAATGAATTTACCGGGACGATACCTAGCGAACTCGGCAGTCTGTCCCATTTGGAGGAGCTGTATCTCTCGCAAAATCAGCTTACCGGTTCAATACCGGCTTCACTGGGCAACCTTGTCGACCTCGAAGTTTTCTCTCTTTGGCGGAATCAGTTAACCGGCCCTATACCTCCGGGAATTGGCAGTCTCGCTAACTTGCAACAACTGTTGCTCAGGGAAAACCTGCTGTCAGGGTCCATCCCGTCGTCGCTTGGCGATCTGGGAGATCTCCGCAGGCTGTCGCTCAGGGAGAATCGATTAGAGGGATGCGTTCCCGCTGGGTTGCGGGATGTTGAGAACAACGACCTTGACGATCTCGCTTTGCCGTTCTGCGACGTTCTTTTGGAGCGTCTTACTATTTCCCCGGGAGCGCCGCTGCATTCGTTTGATCCGTATCGCACTGACTACACGGCGGTGGCGAGTGCGCCTCGTGTGACAATTGATGCAGTGGGGGAAGAAGATGCCCGCATCATCTTCCTTGATGAAGAGCAGCGTGAGCTTACCGATGCAGACACTACGCGGGACGGTCATCAGATTGACCTTAACCCCGGCGTTACGGTAGTGAGTATCAGAGTTACGTCCGGTGACGGTGCATCGACCCGGACCTACACAATCACGATCAAGCGCACGCCCGACGCTCCGGTCATTCGAGAAATTTCCTCAGGTGACGGGTACCTGAGGGTGTATTGGAGGCCCCCCGACGATGCGAGCGGTTCCGATATCACGTCTTATGACATACGGTACATATGGACGATTAGCGACGAGTTGGACTCGTCCAACTGGGTCGAAGTCAAGAATGTTGGAACCGTTCGTTCCGGGGGTCAAATCGAGTACACCGTCGCGGGACTAACGGGAAGCGCGTTTTATGATGTCCAGGTCCGAGCGGTCAATCGCAACGGCGCGGGCCCTTGGTCCGAGACGGTCACCCAATCGACGGCGGTGAGCCCCTGCGTCACAGGGGGCGCGGTGACTGAAGAGACTAACACCGAATTGATCTCCGACTGCGAGGCCCTGCTTATGGCGCGGGACACTCTCGCCGGGAGCAGTGCGTTGAACTGGTCGGCAGACAGGTCAATCTCGACGTGGGAGGGAATTACGCTTCGGGGAGTACCTTCAAGGGTGGCGTGGCTAAACATTCGATCAGATGGTTTGAACGGATCCATTCCGACTGAGTTGGGAAGGCTTTCCCAGTTGACCTATCTCAATCTCCGAAACAATGCCCTAAACGGCAGGATACCGGCTGAGCTAGGCGATCTGGTGAATCTGAGATTTTTGGGTCTTAATAACAACCGATTGAGTGGGCCAATTCCCAACCTGAGCGGTATGACGGAATTGGAGCAGTTATACCTGTCGAATAACAGTTTCACCGGTGGGTTGCCGGCCTGGCTCGGGAAGATGAAGGGCGTAAGGGAACTTTGGCTCTGGGGGAACGATTTGAGCGGACCAATCCCGGATTTGAAGGGTATGACGGCCTTGGTTCAACTCAAGCTTCAGAATAACCATCTGACGGGTGGCGTTCCATCGTGGCTCGGCGACATGGACGGCCTCGTGTATCTGTATCTCAACAATAATCCCTTGGGCGGGACGATCCCCTCAGATCTGGGAGATATGAGCAGTCTTCGGTATCTGTGGCTCCATACGAGCGAGTTGACCGGGGGGATTCCGGCGGAGTTGAGTAGGCTTTCCAACCTTTGGGATTTGAACCTGCACACCAACCGGTTGAACGGGGCGATACCCGATATGAGAGGTATGAGCGATCTTAGGTACCTGCGTCTTCACGGCAACCGGTTGACCGGCGGGATTCCGTCCGAGTTGGGAGACATGAGCAGTTTGCAGCGGTTGTGGCTCCACAGGAATATGTTGAGCGGGGCGATTCCCAGTTCGTTGGGCAATCTGGCTAATTTGGAGCGGTTGTGGCTATATCAAAATAGGCTGTCGGGGGAGATACCGGCGGAACTGGATGAACTCAACCTAACGCAATGGCGTCTCTCCGGCAATGAATTTACCGGGTGTGTGCCAGAGGGTTTGAGCGAGGTGACAGACAATGACCTTCGCGAACTCGGTTTGGAAGTTTGCTCCTGATCGCCGGATTGGAATCTGAAAGCCATTGAGGTCGTAGAAGGAATTCACCGGTCGCTGGGGAGGTGGGGGCACTTACGGCAGAAGAAGTTAGCCGATGTCCGGGTAGTGCAAGGGGAGTCCTCTTGCGTCTACGTCATACCGAGTGATGTGCCATCTGCCGATATTTGCGCCGAGCAGAAAGTCACGGTCGCGTCCGCAGAAGGCGATATTGGTGGGGGCGGCGATCAATGTTCCTTCAAAGTCTTCGGCGAGAATATCGATCTTTCCATCCGTCGTCCGACGGTAGATAACGTCGGGCCTGTACATGGAGACGTAGAGATTGCGGTCGGTGTCGAAAGCCACGCCGTCGGGGACGGTCTTTGGAAACTCGGCTACCGTCTCGTGTTGACCAGGCCGGCTGTCGGACTCAATGGCGATGCGATCCACTCGGGGCGGGTTGACGCTCATGGCGACGTAAATTTCATCGCCGTTCGGGCCTATGCAGAGTCCGTTGGGGAACTCTTTTGGGCGCCTGTCCCATACTTCCGTCTCGCCGCCCGGTCTGATCCGGTAAATCATGCCGTTGTCCTGATGCCAGTCGCCGGAATCGCAGACGTAGAGATTACCGTTGGCGTCGAATGCGGGGTAGTTCGGTACTCGAAACGGCTCGTCCCGGGCGCCGGTTGAGTATATCGATACCACGCCGCCTTGGGTGATTTTCATTACGGCTCTGTTGCCGGCGTCGCAAGCGTAGATGCTGTTGTTCGCATCGAGGGCCATACCCAGAACGAAGCCGCCAGTTTCGGCGAACTGCACTGCTTCCCGTCTTTCAACGTCGATTCTGTAGAGTTGGCCGGCTTCGCCTCCGGCGTATGCGTACCCGTCCAGTCCCCATGCTATGCCCTCCGGGTGGTCTAGCCCCTCCACAAACACGGACACTTGTGTTGCATTATCGAGAATACTCATGGCTCCTCCGAGAGGATGTTAAGGGATAGTAGCCGAGCTTCGGCAGTTCCGCCCCGGGACGGGGCCGGCCGTGGTCTTTGTCTACTCGGGCTCCAACATGAAGCCGTTGTTAAGGAATGCTCCATCAATGGGTATTGCCGTTCCGTTTATATGTGAGGATTTCTCACTGCAGAGGAACATGACCAAGTCAGCGATCTCTTCGGGGTAGGCTTCCCTTCCTGCGGGCATCCTCTTAAGTCGCTGGGCCTGGAGCGTCGGTTCGCGAGCGTATACCATTTCGGTCATCGGCGTAAGCACCATGCCGGGGCAAACGGCATTGACGTTGATGCCGTATTTCGCCCATTCCAGGGACAGTACGCCGGCGAGTCCGATGAGGCCCGCCTTAGCCGGGGTGTAGGCGCCACGTTCGGGCACTGGGGCTCTCGCCGCAACCGACGACATGAATACTACCCGTCCGCCCTCACCCTGTTTCACGAGTTGCTTGCCGACGGCCTTGCTGAAGAGAAACGCTCCAGTCAAGTGGGTGTTAAGCGCCATGCTCCAGTCCTCCGCTCGGAGTTCGAGCACGGGGGCCCTGACATTGTTTCCGGCGCAGTGGATGAGGAAGTCGACTCGTCCGAAGTGGTCGATTGTTTGCTGCACTGCCGCTTCCACAGAACTTTCGGAAGTGACGTCGACTTCAATCCCGGTCGCGCTCCCGCCTTGGATCGAAATTTCGTGAGCGGTCTTATCGGCTTTGGCGGCGTCCACGTCGGCAACTGTCACACCTACGCCGAGACGAGCGAAGGCGCGACAAACGGCAGAGCCTATCCCGCCGGCGCCGCCGGTAACGATGGCCACTTTACCGTCCATCACTGTTCTCCTCGTTGGACTGAGGCGAAATATATACCTTCCCGTAATGGCGGGTCAAATGTGGGCTGTTCGCTCTGTCAAGAGCGTCCGCTAACGGATACAATGCTCGGAAATGAGTAACTGTTCAGCCTTGGTGAGATGAATACCCTTTGCTCTGTGGATTTCCGCCCTGCCTTGGAATACGGGGTGTCGTTCTTTCACGGGAACGACGGGATTGTAAAGGTCTCCAAGGGCGGGTATGAGGCTGCGTTGCTCAAGTGAGAGGGCTTCTCACGGATTCTGAATGGGTTACCGAAATTGAACATAAGCGGAGGAGCTCATGAGCAGGCTTGAGGGCAGGGCAGCTATCGTTACGGGAGGCGCTCAGGGTATCGGAGGGGCCACCGCTCGGCGGCTGGCGGAGGAAGGCGCTAGAGTGCTCATTGCGGACATAGACATAGGCACGGCCCACCGGAACGCGGAAAATATACGGGCTGCCGGAAACGTAGCAGATGCGGTTCGGGTCGACGTAAGTGAGCACTCGGACATACGGATGATGGTCGAGCGGGCGGTGGAGAAATGGGGGCGTTTGGATATCCTCTTTAGCAACGCCTTTGACGTTCTGACATCCGGCAGCGGCGGTGCGGAGGAGGTCTCGGAGGAAGACTGGGACACGAAGATGGGAGTCTTGCTCAAAGCCGTTTTCCTGGGTGTGAAGTATGCCGTTCCCGAGATGCGGAAGGTTGGAGGTGGAAGCATCGTGAACGTTTCATCGGTTCACGGCATGTTCGGCGCGCCCGGCCACTTGGTATATGAGACGGCGAAGCACGCCGTAATCGGGGCGACTCGACAGATGGCTACCGAGTACGGCCCGGACGGCATTCGCGTCAATGCCGTGCTCCCCGGTCACATGCTTACCGAGCGTCTTCGAGAGCACGTTTGGAAGGACAATTCCTCCGGGTTGGAGTTTTTCAAGAACCAGTATCCATTGAGAGACGTGGGCCGGGCCGAGGACATCGCCAACGCCGTTGTGTTCCTGTGCTCGGACGAGGCTTCGTTCATTACGGGCCACCCTTTGGTTGTGGATGGGGGCCTGTCAATCCAGCTTCAAGAGAATTTCGGAGTTCGCCAGGCGCATTACTTGCGAGAGAATCCGGATACTCAGCTGCCGTACTAGCGTCAAGGGATACGGCAGCCAAAGAGCCTTTTCGACCTGAGCAGTTGCGGAGTTCAACGCGTACGGATTTCGTGCGGGATGTTTTGCCTTCTCGGTTCACGGTGTCCACCGGAGTACTGCCTGATCGATGTCCGGTTCTTGGGGATTCAACCTTCAGCCTGCCACTACTTGTCCAAACGTCGCAATAGAGCGAGTCTTGCTTGACTTCATGAAGCCGTTGTGATAAATCCCTTGCAACTCGTGATTTTCAAAATCTGAAATTTCGCGGCAAAAGTTTGAATGAAGGACTAGATTAGTACAATAAACTTACGACTTTCGTAGATAAGGCCCCCGAAGTTGGTCTGTTGCTATTACTCCTCTGAAAACCCGGTTTGAACAAACACTGAAGACTCGAAAGGAACGAGAAGGCGTAGGTAAGTTTTCACATATCACAACGGACGATTGAAGGCGATCCCTGGTGTCTCCATGCGAACAATCGGAGTGCTGAACGAAGTGCTTTAGTAGGCCTTGAGAGGCTGAATAATGCAGGAGGGAAAATTCATGAAATACAGTCTGTTGAAGTTTGGCGCTATTGCGGTGGTTGTCGCGACGGCGGGTCTGATCATTTCGATCGCATGCGGCAGCAGTGATGAAGAGGCGGCGCCTACGCCTGACGTGGCGAAGATAATACAAGAGGCCGTTAGCAGTGTTCCGCAAGGTGCGAGCGCTGCCGAAATAGAGAGGCTGGTATCGGATTCCGTAGCGGCAGCGATTTCCAATCAGCGGGCAGGTGTCACGAGGGCGGAGGTCGAGGCGGCGGTTAATGCGGCATCGGCCGGTCAACTCTCGGCTGCTGACGTGGAGAGGATCGTCGACCAGTCGATTCGCGCACTTCCGGCTCCCGAACCAGCCGAGATCGATGTGGAGCAGTTGCGTTCTCTTGTGCAGCAGTCCGTCGCCGCGTCCGTACCTGAGGGCGTAAGCGCTGCTGACATTAGCCGAATGGTTCAAGCGGCGGTGGGGGCAGTTCAGTCCGGAGCGGTTACGCGCGGCGATTTGCAAGACCTCGTCACTAAGTCCATTCAGGAAGCGGCCGCCGACCAGCTCACTGCTGCGCAGGTGCAGCAGATCGTGGACGCCTCGCTGGCGGCCACTCAAGAGTCGGTAGATTTGGCGCTGATGGAGACTCAGAGCGCCGTTGAGGAAGCCGCGATGGCTGCCAAGGCGGCCCAACAGGCTGCGGAGAAGGCTGCCGCCGATGCTGCGATGGCCGTGCCTGATCCTGTGCAGCCGTTCGGCAAGCCGCTTGGTGTCGGTGGGTATTTCGACTACCGATGGACCGGCCCCAAGCCAACGACATTCCAGGAGTCTCCGATGTCCGCGGAGCTTGTCAAGCAGGGTGAGCTGCCACCGTTGATGGAGCGTTTGCCTGTTCCTGAGGATGTTCACGTAGTGCCGCCGCCGAATGAGATTGGAACCTATGGCGGGACGTGGCGGGCAACCAGGCACAGCCAGCGATACTTGCAGCAATACGCCAACGGGCATCCGCTGCAGTTGAACGCGGACGGCGCGACGTATGTCGAGCGCGTGGCTAAGGGAATGGATCATTCCGAGGACGGGAGAGTGTACACGTTCTTCCTTCGCAGAGGCGGGAAATGGTCGGGCGGCTCCGATCTTACGGCCGAGGATTTCCGCTTTACGTGGGAGGACATCATCGGCTATGACGACGCGGCTGCCCAGGTGGTGGGACGCTCGGGTATCGGAGTAGGGCCGGAGCCGGAGCAGGTCAATCGTCGGATCACGGATCCGATTACTTTGGCCCTTCCCAAAGTAACAGTTATCGATGACTACACATTCAGCCTCACATTCGACTCGCCAAACTACGTATTCTTCGCGGGAACGACGAGCTTCCGCGGGCCCGTGTCCTGTGGCGGGGGTTCTTGCTTCTACACCTCCGACGAGTACGCCAAGCAGTTCCACGAGAAGTATGCCGACCCAGCTGCGCTTGCGAAGATGATAGCGGATGGGGAGCATGAAGATTGGACGGATCTGTTCAGGCAAAAAGTGTCATGGACGAACTGCGGTGACGATTGCATTGAGAACGGTCAGCCCTCGGCCGGGGCGTGGAAGATGGACAATTTCCTCAGTGACCGGTCGCGAATGTCACGCAACCACTACTACTTCGGCGTTGACCCTGATGGAAACCAGCTTCCCTACGTGGACGCCATCGTCACGTTGAAGATGGAGAGCGTGGACGTCGCTATATTGCGCGCCATGCAGGGAGAGTCCGACCTCGATGCCGATACTCTTTCACGCAACATGAGCGGGATTCCTCTGTACATCACGAACATGGAGAGAGGAGACTACAGCATCTATCATTGGCCCGACCTGTCCGGCGGCGACCATAGCCTCTTCTTCAACCAGACATGGAACGAGGACAAGGAAATCGGAAGGTGGATAAGGACGCAGGACTTCCGCATAGCGCTTTCCTTGGCCATAAACCGTCATGCCATCAACGACATCATTTTCTCGGGTGTCGCACATCCGCAGAACTATGTTGTCCACGAGACCTCGCCACACTACCCTGGCAAGCGCTACGAGACAGTGGATGCCATGCCGCAGGACATCGCCAGGGCCAACCAGATCCTTGATGGGCTGGGAATAGTGGACACTGACGGCGATGGGTTTAGGAACAAGCTCGACGGTAATGGGAACCTTGAAATCTATACCGGAGTGGACGCCTCCAGAGTCGGCGTCGCCGAGCTTCTAGAGGCTGATTTCGCCAGGATCGGCATCAAGTTCGACTGGAAGGAGGACAGTGGTCACGGGAGGCTGATTCAGCAGAACCAGCAGTATCTTTGGATCAGGAACGTAAACGGCAGTTCCAACCTGTGGGCCCGCGGCAATCCGGTTGCGCCCTATCGTGGGATCGAACCACAGGGGCCGTTGATCGGACAGTACTTAGACAGTAAGGGCGAGGAAGGCATGGCTCCAACGGGGCCTCAGTCCGACTGGCTGCCGTTGGCGCCGGAAGACACTTGGCCCGCCGACGCTACCGGCAATATCAAGTTTCTGCTTGACAGTTGGACTGAAGGGGCGCAGCTCCCTGATCTTGACCCGATGAAAATCGAACTCGGCAAGGAGATGAGTCGAGTGGTCGCGTTGGAGAAGTATCAGCTTGGAACGGTCGCCTTCACCGGCTTTAGCCGTGGACTCATCGTTAAGCGCAACAACTTTAGGAACGTCCCCGAGAAGCAGATCAGGTACGAGCACGGCCTTTACAATATGGTCAACGCCTTCGAGGATGGTATGGACAACCTCAGCAACCCGGGCAACCGCTCGCTACGCTACACGAGCAAGGCAGTCTTTGCCTCCGGCGAGACCATTCGGCCGTAAGGCAAGGGGGTATTGGGCACCATCGTTCAACGCGGGACCTCCGCAAGGAGGTTCCCGTGTTGGCGTGTTAACCAGCAATCTAGAGGAAGAGTGAATATGAGGCATTTCGCGGTGGAGGAAGGCCCGTACTCGATTCCGGATACCTGGGAAGACGAGGCCACACGGTTGCTAGAGGTCTGGTGGCAGGGCCGTCTCGTGGCCGGTCTGTCCCAGTCGGCCTATCGTTCATATGTTTTCCCGGTGGTCAGTCCCGCGGGCGTGCAGGTCACCACGGAACGTTCAGCAAGCGATCATCCTTGGCACCAGTCGGTCACGATCGGGACCGACCGATTTTACACTTACCTCCAAAGCCCCGAAGGCCCCGTCGAGCAGCCGCCGCTCAACATGTACTGGGACTGGCCGTTTCAGGGGCGCGACGCCGGACGCATCATCAGCAGTGTCGTCGACGAGCGCACCGAGCGGTCGAAACAGCATCTGGAGATCACGCAGAGGCTCCAGTGGCAGGGGCCGGAGGAATGGGGCGTTCAGGCCTATCGCCGCGTCCTTGCCGAGGAGATACGCGTCGTCGACGTGCGGCCCGGCGACGTGGCCAACATCATTGACGTGCGTAGTCAAGTTCGTCCGACGGATTGGGACCTCCGCATAGGGCCTTGCCGGCACGGGTACTTCACGGTTCGCGTGGCAGATCACCTCCGTGTGGTGGATAGGAATGGCGACAAGGTGGGCGGGAAGCTTACCGCGTCGGGGCAGAGGGTGGGCGAAAAAGAAATTCGGTGGCAGTTGGCCGATTGGGTGGACTATTCGGGAAGGGACGAGCAGGGTCGGATGGCGGGCGTGGCGTTGTTCCAATTCCCTTCCGTCGGAAATGTTCCTTGGTACCTTGTGGACTACGGCTCGGTCAGAATAAATCCACATCGCATGACCTCTAGGTTCATAAAGCGGGGCGAGATGCTCGATCTTGCAATTCGGGTAGTTGCCCACGACGGTGATGCGGAGGAAGCCGGAATAGCGGGACTGTACGATTCTTTCGCCGCGGAATTCGGCCCCTCAGCAGTATAGGCCATCGCCAATCTTTCCATGTCCCTGCGGGATTTGAGACCTCTTACTTCGAGGAGATATTGCGCCATTTGAAAAAATACCGCGCCGGAGTCATCGGCCTCGGCTGGATGGGGATGCTCGCCGATATCGCCACAGTCTATGAACGGGGGATGTACTCGGTCGACGACGTTGAGCGTCCGACACCTGATCTTGACGTCCACCGCGAGTTTCACTATCACGGAAACGTCGGGGGCGGGAACATTCCTCACACTTGGGCCGAGGTTTTCCATGACCGTCCGGACGTGGAGCTAGTAGCCGGCGCGGAACGCGACGTGCAGCGACTCAAAGCTTTCGGTGACCGGTACGGCGTGGACTCTCTCTACACCGACGCCTCTGAGTTGTTTCGCAGCGAGTCGCTCGACATCGTCGCCATCGCCACCAATGTCAAGGGACGCGCCGATCTGGCCTGTCTCGCCGTGGAGTGCGGCGCCAAGGCCGTAGCGATTGAGAAGCCGATCGCTCACACCCTTGAAGAGGCCGACCGCATGGTCGTCAGCTCTGCCGTTGTCGGCGTGCCCCTCGTCGCAGGGGCGACGCCTGCAAACCACCCTTCATATTCGCGAGCGAAGGAGATCGTTGGGAGCGGCGCCATCGGTGGCGTTGTTTCCATCGAAGCGGAAGCCCCCGCCGCCCAGAAGCAGCACTGGATGTATTTCGTGGACGAAATGCCTTTGTGGGTCGTGGGAGTGGACGACGGAGAGCGGGGCGACAGCGGCAGCGACGAGTTTGTCGGGCAGGGACTGGCTCTTACACGCGGTGGAACCGTTATACACTTCAGGAAGGGCGCGGGGCTCGTTCGTGTGTCCGGCGCATCCGGGGAGATATCGTTGGACAGCAATCCAAACTCCCGGTGGAGACTGTGGCAGGACGTGGGCATCGGGAACGGTAAGCGGCGTGTGGAGATACCGTGGCCTGCGCCGCAATTCGAAGGTGGGTACAACGCGGTGTGCGGGCTGGCCGACCTGATAGACTGTTTAGAAAGCAGACTCGACGAACCAAAGAACTCGGTCCGACGCGCGGCAATCGCGCTTGAGGTTGAAATTGCCCTGAAGGTATCAGCGGCCAACGGCGGATCACGAGTCGATCTTCCGTTGCGAGACAGGTCACTTGGCCTCAGCTACGACTGGTTCCGCTAGAATATTGACTCGCTTGAGCGCTACCCAATAATGAACAGCCCCCGTTCTCACTATTAAGTGGGTAGGGCAGAATCGGGATAACCCACGGCGCCAAACTCCGCTCTCATCCGCGTTTATTTAGGAATTCTCTCCGTGAAAGCCGCAATTGCATCCGTTGCTATGCTCGTTGCCCTCGTGTGGGGAGTGGGAGGGCTCAACGCCCTGTTTGACTATCGATTCAGCGAATACGGCATCGTTCCGCGAACCGTGGACGGTCTGATTGGGATTCCACTCATGCCCTTCCTGCATGGGAGTTTCGATCATCTCGTAGTTAACACGGCGCCGTTGGCAGTGCTGGGCGGACTCGTGGCCGTTCAAGGCAGCAGGAAGTTTTGGATGGCAACGGTGGCTATAACGTTGGTCGGGGGCGGGGCGTTGTGGGTAGTTGGACGGAACGCGGTCCACGTTGGAGCGAGCGGGCTAATTTTCGGATATTTCGGTTACCTCATCGCGCGTGCCTGGTATACTCGGAGCCTCCTCGCCGTGTTCATCGCCATTGTTGTTGCGGTCGTGTATGGCGGGATTCTACTCGGCGTGCTTCCGTTCTTCCAGCAAGGAGTTTCTTGGGAAGGACACTTGACCGGCCTGATCGCGGGTGTGCTTGCGGCGCGAGTAATGTGGAAGGAACACCGGCCCGAACATCCTGAAGATGCCCAATGACGGGAGCTTCCGGAACCCGCCAATTTCGTTGACACTCCGTTTTCCCCTATGTTAGACTTCGGGCGTCTTTACAGGGCACTGTTCTGAGGCTGTAACGATGCGGTTGGTGGCGAGGTTACTGGGTGTCGGTTGGTACGTCGCAATTTGCATCGTAGGTGGGGTGTGGGGCGGTGTCTGGCTGGATGAGAAGCTGGGTACCGGTCCGCTTCTTTTGCTGATAGGCCTCATGCTGGGATTAGTGATCGCCGGGCTGGGTGTATACAGGATGCTCGCGGCGCTGTTCTCGGCGAACGGTGAGTAGACGGAGGAGATTGACCAGAGCGTGACCAGAGCGATTCTCCTAATCGTAGTAATTGCGCTCGTCATATCCATTGCCGGAGGCGCCGTCGGAAACGCATTCGGTCTCGGATTCCTCGGCGCTCCCATCGCGCATATTCAACTTCCCGCTGAGCCGGTAATTCCCAATCCCTTGGCCGAGGTAGACGCTGTCTTCATTGGGGACATCACCATAACGAACACCATGGTCGCCACGTGGGCGGCTATTATTTTGCTTGTGGCAGTTTCCGTTGTCGTTTCTCGCAGGGTATCGACGGTCCCGGGTCGGCTTCAGGGCGCGGTCGAGATGGTCTTCGAGTTCTTTCTGAACATTGGAGAAAGCATCGCAGGGAAGCACGCTCGGCGGTTCTTTCCTCTTGTGATGACCATCTTTCTCTTCATCATCGTCAACAATTGGATCGGTATTCTCCCCGGCTTTGGAACAATCGGATGGGTCGAGTCCCCCAAGAAGGTCGTTCACCACGCCGAGGAGAAGGCAGAGAAAGCCGGAGAGCACGTTGATCTCTCGCATGTCGAACTGCAGGTGTTCGAGGGCAAGGGCGCCCTGGTGATGCTGCCTCCCGGCTCGGTCGATAACCATATCACTGCCGAGGAGTATGAGCAGGGCGAGGGTTTTGACAAGGAAAGCCAAACGCCCGGTCTGCTTATTCCGTATCTCAGGAGCGCAAATACCGATATCAACACGCCTTTGGCCCTCGCCCTCATAGCGATGGTGGCTATTCACTGGTGGGGCCTAAGCACGCTCGGCGTTTTCGGACATGTCGGCAAGTTCATCAATTTCCGACAGGGGCCGATCATGCTGGTCGTTGGGCTTCTCGAAATCATCGGCGAGCTTGCGAGAATCGTGAGTTTCACATTTAGGCTGTTTGGGAACATCTTCGCCGGAGAGATGCTTCTCATCATCATGGCGTTCCTTCTTCCGGTGATCGGACTCATACCGTTCTTGGGGTTGGAGCTGTTCGTCGGCTTCATGCAGGCCGTGGTCTTCGCGGTTTTGACCCTGGTGTTCGCGTCGATGGCAGTCGTTTCACACGATGGCGAGCATCACTAATACTTGGCAACCAAACTGATTCAAGAACTTTGAGAAGGAGAGCAGGATGATTGAAGGAGATATCAAGACTGTAGCGGCTGCGATAGCGATAGCAGTCGGGGCAATCGGTCCCGGATTGGGAATCGGAATGCTGGCCGGGAAGGCAATGGAAGCCCTCGGTCGGAATCCCGAGGCCGCGGACGGAATTCGGGCAAACATGATTCTTGCAATCGTGTTCGCCGAGGCCATCGCGATTTATGCGCTAGTGGTCGCGGCCCTGCTGATTTTCGTCGCGTAACTCATTCGACGAGATGAACTGACGCGGCGGGTTGGCTTGTACAGTGAGCCTAGACGTCGCGCCAAGGAGAGAGCATGGAAGCCTTAGGATTAAACCTGCCGCAGCTCATTGCGCAGATCGTCGGCTTTCTCGTCCTGCTGTTTATCCTCAGTAAGCTGCTCTATAAGCCGCTGCTCAAGGTGATGGACGAGCGGTCGGCGCGGATTAAAGAGAGCCTTGAGGCGGCTGAGCACGCAAAAGAGCAGGCCGCCGCCAGCCAGGAGCAGATGCAGGAAGATATACGGAAGGCTCGCGAAGAGGGCCAGCAGATGATTGCTCAGGCCCGCGAAGTCGCCGCGCGTTTTCGAGACGAGGAAATGGCGAAGGCGCGGGAAGAGATAGCCGCTGAACGCGCGAAAGCCGAGTCCGACATTCAGCGTCAGCGGGACGCGGCTATAGAGGACTTGCGCCAGGAGTTCGCGGGACTTGCGATCAGCGCGGCCGAGCGCGTTGTGGAGCGTTCCCTCAGCGAGTCGGACCATCGTGACATCTTTGACAGGGTTCTCCAAGAGAGTGGAACGCTTGGCGAAGGGTAGGGTGTTTTTGCCCATCCTGCTCATAGTGTCTGCCCAGCGCTGCGTTTGAGGAGTCGACGGCAGGTTGTGCTCGGAGTCGGCTTGCGACGGCAGGACACGAAAGAATCCAGGGACGAAACGGAGTAAGCGGAGAATATGCCGAAGTATCCATCGGCAAGAAGATACGCGCAGGCGGTGTTTCAGATTGCTTTGGAGCACGATAGTTTCGACGCGTGGATTGACGACCTGAAAACGTTGGCGGATCTGGTCGACGATCGAGAGGTTGTTCAGTTCCTCGATGCGCCGCAGGTTCCCGAAGCGCGGAAGTTGGAAACCATCAGTCGCCTGTTGGGCGATTCCGTGGAGGGTTTGTCGGCCAACCTTTTAGGTTTGCTGTCGACTCGGAACATGGCGCATTTGACGCCCTCCGTGTTGGAGCAGTTCAGTGAAATGGTCGACCGTCATCGGGGGATCGAGTGGGCGGATGTCACAAGCGCCGTTCCGATGGACGATGCACAGCGGAAGGAATTGGTTCAATTATTGAGTGCGATCGCAGGCAGTGAAGTCAGTTTGCGCGCCTATGTCGAACCTGAGTTGATCGGCGGTTTTGTCGCGCGGTTGAATGACCGGGTTATTGATGGCAGTGTTCGCAGTAAGCTCAAGAACATGCGCCGCCAGGTAGTGGAGCAAATTGGATAGATAGAACGCAGCGCGTATCGCTCGGCTGCGTCGAGCGATACGCAATAGCCGGAGGGTTAGGTTACATGGCAGTACGAGGACAGGATATAGCGTCCGTAATCAAGCGTCAGATCGAGGAGTTCGGACAAGAGCTCACCATGGTCGACGTTGGCACCGTAGTCGAGGTTGGAGACGGCATCGCGCGGATTCACGGCCTTTCCGGTGTCGGGGCGAACGAGCTTTTGGAGTTTGAGGGCGGCGTCATCGGAATGGCGTTGAACCTTGAGGAAGACAGCGTGGGCGCCGTGATCATGGGTGATCCACTGGCCGTCAAGGAGGGCAGTGAGGTTCGGGGCACCGGGCGTGTGGCCGAGGCGCCGGTCGGCGAGGCTCTGCTGGGCAGAGTGGTTGACGGCATTGGCAGGCCCATTGACGGGAAGGGGCCGATTCGCACGACCGAGACGAGGCCCGTGGAATTTCTCGCCCCCGACGTAGCGTCCCGTGAGCCCGTTAACGTGCCGATGCAAACCGGGGTAAAGGCGATTGACGCGATGGTGCCGATCGGGCGCGGCCAGCGCGAGCTCATCATCGGCGACCGCTCTACCGGCAAGACGGCCATTTGCGCCGATACTATCATCAACCAAAAGGGCGGCGACCTGATCTGCATCTATGTCGCCATCGGCCAAAAGGTCGGCAAGGTTGCCCAGCTCCAGGCGGTGTTGGAACAGCACGGCGCGATGGAGTACTCCATCATCGTGGCCGCCAACGCCTCCGATCCGGCTCCGCTCCAGTATCTGGCTCCGTATACCGGCTGCGCTATGGGCGAGTACTTCATGTATAAGGGGCAGGACGCTCTGATCATGTACGACGACCTTTCGAAACATGCGTGGGCGTATCGTCAGATGTCCCTGCTTTTGAGGCGTCCTCCGGGACGCGAGGCGTATCCCGGCGACGTGTTCTTCCTGCACAGCAGATTGCTTGAACGGGCCGCCCGGGTATCGCAGGATCTCGGCGGCGGTTCTCTTACGGCGCTGCCGATCATCGAGACACTGGCGGGTGACGTTTCGGCGTATGTTCCGACCAACGTCATTTCCATCACGGACGGCCAGATCTACTTGGAGCCTGAGCTGTTCGCGTCGGGCATCCGCCCCGCGGTAAACGCGGGCCTTTCGGTATCCCGCGTTGGGGGAAGCGCCCAGACGCGGGGCATGAAGGGAGTGGCCGGTCGGATGCGTCTCGAATTGGCGCAGTACCGAGAGCTTGCCACGTTCGCCCAGTTCGGGGCTTCGGACTTGGACGCGGCCACCAGAAGACAGTTGGAACGGGGGCAGCGCGCCGTCGAGGTGCTGAAGCAGGATCAGAGCGTGCCGCTGAGGATGGAACAGCAAGTAGCCATCCTGTTCGCCCTGGTCAATGGTCACCTCGATGACGTTGAGATATCCAAGGTCATAGCTTTTGAGCGCGCGTTCCATGATTTTATGAGTTCAAACCATCCCGAAATTCTCGAAGGCATCGCAAAGGACAAAGACGTTTCGGATGAGACCGGCGAATCGCTGACGAAGGCGCTTCAAGATTTCAAGGAGAGCGTGCCCTACTAGGGCAGAGATGCAAGCGCAGCATCGAGTGTTGTTAGTGGGAAGGAACACGGACAGAGTGGAAGCCGTAACGTCCAGGCTTGAGGGCAGCGGCTACTCCGTTTCGGGAACGCTGTACGACGATATAGCCGTCGACCTCGCGGCTTCGTCCGAGTTCGACGCCATCCTGATGGCGGACATGACGCAAAGGGAGCGGACCGAGTTGAGAGGCCAGGTTCTGAAGAAACAGCCGAAGATCAAGATAGTGCAGGCCGAAGGCCCGGAATCCGTGCTGACACTCCTGAAGCAGGCGTTGCGGTAGGGGGAGACATGGCAACTACGATTACAGTACACGGCGACTATGCTACGGATGTCGCGGAGTATCTGAACAATCAGTTGGTGACAACTGTGTTCGATCGCGCAGGCGACTGCGATCCCCACATCCTCAATGCTCTGAACGGCGTTGTCATCACTCAAGTCGACCATGCGGATCCGAATGACCCCGACAATGCTGAAGTGATGCGAACTCTCAAGAAGTACGGAAGCAGTTGCTTGGCTTGCGCCTATTATCATAAGTTACTCGGCTTCGTTTCGCGCGTTGGCACGTCAGAATTGCAATATGCCGTGCTTCGGCTCGTTGAACTGCACGATTTGGAATGCTGGGGTTCACCCCCTGACGAAGACGACTAGATAACGGTGGAATCGGTCAGTGGCATAATTGTCCTGAAATCGCCTCGTCAGTCTTCGTAACAGATACGGAAAGGAGGGCAGCGTTGGTACAGAAGAACACTTTTGAAGCTACAGAAGTCGTGCTTGGCAAGTTGTTCAACAACGACTATCTCTTCCGTATGCCGGTGTACCAGCGACCGTACTCATGGACACCCGAAGAGACTGAAGAGCTCCTAAACGACCTTCTAGGCGCGATGGATGAGGAGAAGATCATCGAGCCGTACTTTCTCGGGAGTATCGTGCTGATTGCCCGTCCGGACTCGTCGGTACATGAAGTTATAGATGGTCAACAGCGACTGACGACGTTGACGATGCTGTTTTGCGTCCTGCGTGAGTTGACCGATGACGGCGATAAACGAACCAGCCTTGATCGCCGTGTTCGTGAGACTCGGGATGTGTTCGCTGGCGGCCGGGATCGATTCCGTCTGGAAATTAGAGAGCGAGATCAGGATTTCTTCCGCGACAATGTGCAGACGCCCACGAAAATCTCGAATTTTATTGACAACGGCCCAGAGTATACATCTGATGGTCAGAAGCTAATCTTTGATAACACCAAATTCCTGTACGCCGAACTATCGAAGTTAAGTCAGGAGAGGCGCGACGCGCTGTCGCAATTCGTAATCGGTCAGTGTTATCTGGTAGTCGTCTCAGCATATGACCGCGATTCTGCTCACCGAATATTCTCAGTACTCAACGCCAGAGGTCGCGATTTAACCCCCACCGATATCCTGAAATCGGATGTGATTGGGGAAATACCTAGTAAAGTTGCGGATGAGTACAATAAGCGATGGGAAGACATTGAAGACGAGCTTGGGCGAAAAAAATTTAGAGAACTATTCGGCCACATCTTCGTGATCGAAACGGGGAACAGGTTCCACCGGGAGTTGGCCAAAGCATTTAAGGAAAATGTATTAGTCGAATATAGCGGCACTCAGTTTGTGGATGAAACTCTAGGTCGCTATGCTAAGGCGTTCCGGGTCGTTACCAACGCCACGTACGAGAGCACTGAGCATCCCGAAGATGTCAACCGCATGCTTATCCACCTCAGGAGAATCGATAACGACGACTGGATTCCTGTTGCGATGGG
This sequence comes from Dehalococcoidia bacterium, assembly GCA_965232435.1. Lineage (GTDB taxonomy): Bacteria > Chloroflexota > Dehalococcoidia > Lucifugimonadales > VXLM01 > VXLM01. The sequence goes on along the minus strand of CBDDPU010000004.1, from coordinate 2,552,144 downwards.
CTTCTACGACAAGTACAAGGCCATCCCAACAACACTATTGGCACTGTTGAAGGATCTGGATAGGCTCGCTTATGCGATGTTCGTCACAGGAGTGAGGCGGGACCCGAGGATCGTGCGATACAGGCCGGTCATCAAGGCCACTAATCGTGATGAGCCTGCGCTGGATGAGGTCTTTGAGCATCTCCAGCTTACTCCAGAAGAACAGCGCGGTGTTGTGTCGCTACTGAATGAACCGGTGTATCGACCTCGCCCCGCAGCCCGCTTCGTGCGTCCGTTGCTCTTGAGACTCGACAGCGTGTTGGCAGATGCTAGTGTGAGCTACGACCATAAGATAATCACGGTCGAGCATGTTCTTCCGCAAACGCCGGAACCCGGATCGGAGTGGGTCAAGAACTTCCCTGATGAAGATGAACGAGATGACTGGACACATCGCCTGGCAAACTTAGTTCTGCTGTCGCGTAGCAAGAATGCCAGCGCTCAGAACTACGATTTCGACCGAAAGAAGAAGGAGTACTTCCAAAAGGACGGCGTCGCCGGTTTTGCACTGACTACTCAAGTCGTGAACGAGTAGTCGTGGACGCCAAGGGTACTAAAACGTCGTCAGAAGATGCTGATTGAGGCACTCAAAACCGAGTGGCGTCTGGTGGTTTGAAATGGACACAGTGGCGACAACGGACATCATCTTAAGGGAAGCGGCGACGCTGATTCGGTGTAGCGGCCTGTCACAGGGTGCGCGTGCGCGGACTGCTGACGGTCTCGAAATCGGTGTGCATGTAAAATCCCCAGGTAAGCGCTTCTGTCTGCAAGGTGCGATGTTGATGGCCTATGAGAAGGCGAGAAAAAGTGGGTATGTCGTACTCGACGATGGACTGCATTGGAGATCCGTTGTAGAGGATGAACTTATTCGGCGTGGATTTTTGAGAGGCGTCGCTGAGTTTAATGATACACATGGAAGAACGGCGGATGATGTTGCCGAACTTCTCGAATCGGTGGCGAGGACGGTAACCAAACCATGCCAAGCGTAAGACAACTTAGGCGGCGCATTCGGAGCGTCGAGAATACGGCGAAGATAACGAAGGCGATGTCGATGATCGCGGCCTCGAAGATGAGGCGGGCCCAGGAGATGGCGCTTCAGAGCAGGCCGTACGCGGAGGATATGCGCAGTTTGCTCGCCGATTTGGCCGCGCAGCCGGCCCCGGATGATGAGGAGTACATCCACCCGCTGCTGAGACGACGCGAGATTCGGAGGGTGGAGATCGTCGTTATTACTCCCGATCGAGGATTGACCGGGGGGCTGCACAGCAGGATCAACCGGGTCGCCGCCGAGTTTATATTAGAGAAACAGAGGCAGGGAATTGAGACGAGCGTCGTTGCCGTGGGAAGGAAGGGTCGCGACTTTCTCGTGAGGACGGGTCAGAACGTTCGCGCGGTGTTCAGCGACATCGGCGACCGGCCTGAGCTTGAGGATGTTCGTCCGATCGCTACGCTGGTGAATGAGGAATACAGTGAAGAGCGAGTGGACGCGGTGTATTTGGCGTATGCGGATTTCGTGAGCACGGTTACGCAGAGGCCTGTGGTGCAGCCGCTGCTTCCGGTCGTCCCCGCCGAACTCGACGACAAGGATATGGTCGGGTACATTTATGAGCCCGATCCGCTCACGGTGATGGCCGCTCTGCTGCCTCGATTCGTGGACATGCAGGTCTACCATGCGGTTTTGGAGAGTGTGGCGAGTGAGCAGTCGGCGCGAATGGTGGCGATGCGGAACGCGACGGATAATGCCAACGACATGGTTGCCGATCTGACTTTGGAGATGAACAAGGCGCGCCAGGAGTCGATCACGTCCGAATTGCTGGACATCGTGGGCGGCGCGGCGGCCGTTGAAGCATAGCGTAAAAAAGAACGAAGAGCGCGCAGGGCGCACTTTGCAGGGAGGACTTGATGGCGACAGGAACGGTTACGCAGGTGATCGGAACGGTGGTGGACGTTGAGTTTCCGCCGGAGGAGATGCCGGGGATTTACAATGCGCTGCATACGGATCTCAATGGCGAACGTCTGGTGCTTGAGGTCGAGCAGCACGTCGGCAACAACTGGGTTCGCTGTTTGGCCCTTGGCGGGACAGACGGCTTGCAGCGAGGGACGGAGGCCGTTGACACCGGCGCGCCGGTAACGGTGCCCGTGGGCGAGCCCGCGCTTGGTCGTCTCTTCAACGCTCTTGGTGAAACGCTCGATAATCTGGAGGAAGTTGAAGCGGAGCACAACTGGCCGATTCATCGCAAGCCCCCTGCTTTCGACGAGCAGGCGACGACAGTGGACGTTCTTGAGACGGGGATCAAGGTATTCGATCTGATCGCGCCGTTTACTCGGGGCGGCAAGGTGGGAGCCTATGGCGGCGCAGGTGTGGGAAAGACCGTCATCATTCAGGAGCTCATTCGCAACATCGGCGCGGAGCATCAGGGGGTTTCGGTATTCGCCGGCGTGGGCGAACGCTCTCGCGAAGGCAACGACCTATGGGGCGAAATGAAGGAATCCGGGGTGCTCGGCAGCACAATGCTCGTCTTCGGCCAAATGAATGAGCCGCCCGGTGTTCGGGCTCGCGTCGGTCTGACGGGATTGACGATGGCGGAGTTCTTCAAAGAGGAGCGCGGCCAGGACGTTCTGATTTTCATCGACAATATCTACCGCTATATCCTGGCGGGCATGGAAGTATCGGCACTGCTCGGGCGGATGCCGTCGGCGGTGGGGTATCAGCCCACGTTGGGCACTGAGATGGGGGACTTGCAGGAGCGAATTACGTCGAGCGGGTCCGGTTCGATTACCTCCTTCCAGGCCATCTATGTTCCCGCGGACGACTACACGGATCCTGGGATCGTGACGACGTTTGGGCACCTTGACGCGGTGATATCGCTCGACCGAGCGCTTTCCGAGCAGGCGCTGTATCCGGCGGTCGACCCGCTTTCCTCGAACTCTCGAATTCTCGAACCTGCAATTGTGGGTCAAGAGCACTACGACGCCGCGCGCGGTGTCCAGCAGGTGCTTCAGCGCTACCGGGATTTGCAGGACATCATCGCCATTCTCGGGGTTGAAGAATTGTCGGAAGAAGACCGGCAGGCTGTCGCGCGAGCGCGGAAGATTCAGCGCTTCCTGACTCAGCCCTTCTTCGTGGCCGAGCAGTTTACCGGGCAGGAAGGCCGCTATGTGCCGATACGGGAAACCGTCCGGGGGTTCACGGAGATTCTGTCGGGACAGCATGACGATCTCCCCGAGCAGGCCTTTTACATGGTGGGCGGGATTGACGAGGCCCGTGAGAAGGGCGAGGAAATGGCAGGCGAGGAGTAGTAGAACGAATGCCTTTGACACTCGAGATAGTAACAGCCGAACGAGTCGTTTACTCTGAGGAAGTGGATGTGCTCGTGGCTCCGGGAGTGGTCGGCGAGCTTGGAATTCTGCCGAGCCACTCGCCACTGCTGACAATATTGCAGCCTGGCGAAATTCGAGTTGACAAGGGTGAAGCTCAGACTTTCATTGCGGTTAGCGGTGGGTTTCTCGAAGTGATCGGCAATAAGGCTACGCTTCTCGCGGACACGGCGGAGCGGGCGGAAGAGATCGACGAAGCGCGGGCGGAGGAAGCCGTCAAACGCGCTGAGGAGCGAATTTCGTCAGCTGCGTCGGCGATGGACTTGGAGCGCGCGCTTGCTTCGGTTCGACGATCCCAGGCGCGCCTGAAAGTCGCCCGCCGTCGGCGGGCCCCGCGAGCGGAGATGCCCACGGGGTAATCGTCCACTTGAGCCGGCGTATTTGTGGGCGAGGGTCTTCCCGATGTGAAGTTTAGGTTTCCGCTTTCGGCGACTCTTGCATGGGTTACTAGTAAGTCAGGCAAGTTGCGGACTATTGCCGGAGTCAAGGGTGTGCTCAACTTTGCTGGATTCCGGCCTTCGCCGGAATGGCGGTTTTGTAGAAGTCTCCTTATCGCGGGGCCGGCGGGTGTGCAAACGGGAACTTCGTCGAACGCCGATATGAGGCGAGTATCCACGGGAACTGGGCGGTCATCTCGTCGGCTCCGATTAGTTGGATTCGATGCCGTTATCCTTGACTTATGGGCAGTTCAATGCTACGATTTTCGAACCTTTTCCGAACCAGTTGAGGCGGTTCGCCCGCTAGGAAATTGAGTATTCCGGCTGGTCGCTTCAAATGGCGCGTAGTTATAGTGTTTTGAATGCGCGCCCTGTCGTGGAGGTTCCGGCGGTTATGGCCAAAGATTCCAAGGTGGAACTGAAGAAGGGCTTCCGGGACGTCTATTTTGACCGAACGACTACAAGCCTGATCGTCGGCAAACCCGGAAAACTGCTTTATCGCGGCTACAACGTCGACGACCTCGCCGAAAACTCCACCTTTGAAGAGACCAGCTATCTCCTTTTGTATGGAGCTCTGCCGACTTCAGGGCAACTCGACAGTTTTACTTCCGATCTCAAGGCGGAGCGCTCATTGCCCGATGATGTCTTGCAGATCATTGATTTGACGAAATCAACCCATCCCATGGACGTTTTGCGGACGGCCGTCTCGGCGATGGGCATGTCCGACGAAACGCAGGACGATGTTACGCCGGAGGGGGCTTTACTCAAGGGCGTAAGGATGACCGCGGCGCTTCCCACCATTGTTGCGACGCATCATCGTCTCCGTACCGGCAATGATCCGATTGCTCCGAGTGACGAACTTGATCACTCGGCCAACTTCCTCTACATGCTCAAGGGAGAGCAGCCCGACGCGCTTGATGCCCGCCTGATAGACAAAGATTTGATTCTTCATGTTGAGCATGGGGCCAACGCCTCGACTTTCGCGGCGAGAGTGGCGGCGTCTACACGGGCGGATTTCTATGCGGCTCTGACTGCTGCGATCGCGACGCTCAAGGGGCCGCGACACGGCGGCGCTGCCGAGGGAGTCATGAGAATGGCGGAGGAAATAGGGAGCGTTGAGAACGTAGAAAAGTACGTAAATGACAAACTGGAAGCCCGTGAACGCATCATGGGGTTCGGACATGCCGTATACAAGGACGTCGATCCTCGAGCGAAGCATTTACGCGCTGGCGCGCAGGCCCTGGGTGAACGCGAAGGTCAGACGAAGTGGTACAGCATCATTGAAGCTATCATTCAGACTCGGGCAATGCAGCGCAGGATGCGCGCGGGCGTGAATCCCAACGTTGACCTTTGGTCGGGCGCAGTATATTCATTACTGGGAATCCCCGAGGACCTCTTTGTTCCCTTGTTTGCGATAGGCCGTGTGCCCGGTTGGTCGGCTCACATTGTCGAGCAGCTTGTCGCTCGTGATCTTCTTCGGCCACGACTCATGTACACCGGGCCGGAGGACGTAGAGTACGTTCCGATTGAGGAACGCGGGTAGGGAATGGAGACGCCACTGAGGAGGTGCGCAGTGCCTGAACAGGAACAAGCCGTCGCAAATGAAAATTGCTCGCATCGCTGGATGATAGAGAGTCCGAATGGACCGACGAGCATGGGCAAGTGCATGGTCTGCGGCGCAGAGGGAGAGTTCAAGAACTCCGTTCCGATTTCAGGATGGGACAGAGACGGTTCCAAGACCAAGAAGAATAATCGCAAGAACGCGGGAACTGCAGGCGCAGGGACCAAATCCAGTTAGATTTCCGCACTGTTGAGGGAAGATTTAGGGACACCTCTAGGGGTGTCCCTTTTGGTTTGATGGAGGCCCATGTGGCTATGGAGCTGAATCCCGAAGATGAGATACGTCGCCGGATTAATTCTTGCGGAGCGATTACCTTCGCCGAATTTATGGAAGTGGCGCTCTACCATCCGCATGGCGGGTACTACACTTGCGATCGTCAAGATGCGATCTATAGGGACTATTACACGAGTCCCTCCGTTCATCCGGCCTTTAGCGCCCTCATCGCGGTTCACCTCGACACGATGTGGAAGGCGCTGGGGGAGCCGGTTCCGTTCCATGTCGTCGAAATCGGTTCGGGCAACTGCCTCATGGCGCGGGGTGTCCTGGACTATGCGAACAACCACCTGGTCGCGTTTGCGGGCGCAATGCGCTATGTCGCGGCGGACATACCAGGGAACGATACGACGCCGCGCGGAATAGTCGGCTGTGTGCTGTCGAACGAATTAATTGACGCTTTCCCTGTGCACCGGTTCGAGATTCGGGACGGAAATCTTGTTGAGTTGTTTGTCGATGTGGCTGCCGACGGACGGTTTCACTCCGTTTCCGGCGAGCCGTCCACGCCGATGCTGGCGCGACGCCTGGACGCGCTCGGTGTCGAATTGCCTGATGGCGCGCGGGGGGAGATTAACCTTCGGATCGGCCAATGGGCGGAGCGGGCAGCGGCAATCATCAAGCGGGGATTCGTCCTCACTATCGACTACGGTCACGAGTCGAATGAGTTGTACTCGCCGCAGCGTTCGCGCGGGACACTCCAAACGTATTATAAGCATACGACCGGTTCCAGTCCCTACCAGTGGATTGGCAGGCAGGACGTCACTGCTCATGTGGACTTCACAACGGTCATCAAGGAAGGACGCTGCGCCGGACTGCGCCCGGTGTCCCTGATGACTCAGGCCGAATACCTTCAGGCGCTGGGGCTGAACGTGTGGGTCGAGGGTCTGCGCAATCGGGATATGCGGCCTCGTGACAATCGTGCGAACATGATGGCAATGAGGCACCTGCTCGATCCCGATGGACTGGGGGGGTTCAAGGTTCTCATTCAGGAGAAGGGCGTCCGCTTCGGTGATGATTCAAGGCTGTTCCCATCGCGTGAGTACGTTGAACGGTTGCCAGTGCCGTTGTTGCGGACTGATCACCTGCCCCGTTACGAGGGCATGAATCCCGATGCGTCGTGGGGAATTCCGTTCTCAAGGGAATAACGAGCTGGAGGGAGCTTTCAGCCCCCACCGGTCTATGAAGGGCCAAATATCTTGACGATTTGGACTTTTGGTGTCCCGTAACGGGCGGTGACGAAGGCAATATGGCTGCCGTCGGGCGACCACACGATGGGGCTCAGATTTCCTTCTTGCACCCTTGCTTTGGCATTTGTGATGTTGGTCAGACTGGTACCCTCAACATCCTTCACGTATATGTCGCTTGCGGCGTCTACCAGCGCGAAGCCGCCTGCAGGACGGGCTTCGTAGGCGATCCATTCGCCGTCCGGCGACCACGAAGGGCTGGAATCCCATAGGCTGGTAGTTTGTGTCCAGTTTATGACGTGGCCGTCTTCCATGTTCATGATGTAGATATCAAAATTTGAAACGCTGCTTCCCATGGCGAAGTCCCTTCTTGCGGCCTCGGCGAGTTCTCTGCCGAAAGCGGTTTGGGGTCGATTTGATGAGAAGGCGATACTGCGTCCATCGGGCGACCAAGCCGGGAATACGTCGGCGTCTTCGTTGTCGGTAAGTTTCGTGAGGTCGGTTCCGTCCCAGTTGATGATGTAGATTTCTTGGTCTCCGTCCCCTCGGGACTGAAAAGCAATTCTCCTGCTGTCGGGCGACCAAGTCGGATTGCCATCGAAGAAAACGTTGAACGTAAGTCGTGTTTGGCCGGTGCCGTCGGCATTCATGACGTAGAGTTCAGGGCGGGGCGCGGATCCGGGGAATTCCGGCGCGTCGTCAAAGAATGGTTCCGGTGTGGGTTCAAGCTGGGGAGGAGGATCGGCGTCTCGGTTTGAAGTGAACGCGATCTTCGTTCCGTCGGGCGACCAGATAGGTCGGGAGTACATTTGGGCGGGGTAAGCGGTTAGGCTTGAGAGGTCGGAGCCATCCGGTCTTACACGGTGGATGTCGGTTTTTCCCTGATTGCGGCTTAGAAAGGCGATCCACTCGCCGTCTGGCGACCAAGAGGGATTCAGATCAATGGCGGAGCGATTCGTGAGGTTGATTCGCTCGCCGCCGTCGAGGTTCATAACATAGATATCGGAGTTGCCCGCTTCGTCTGAGGCGAAGGCGATTTTGGCGCTGTCCGCCGACCATGCCGGAGCGCTGTCGCCCCACTTTTCCGGGCCAGTATTCAAGGCAAAGGCAGCAATGAGCCAAACACTAACTGTGCCGATAACGAGGAAGGATATAATGACTCCCGCGACTATCAGGCCGCGGTCAGTTCGGCTCTTGAGTTTTCGTGGCTTCTGCATATTTCGTCGTTTAGACTGAACGGCGCTAGGTTTCAGTTTCAAGCATATCACCAACGAAACTTCGATTGCATGGGCCATGCCTTTTGAGAGCTGTGCATGACTTATTAGCAAGCCAAGCAGGAAGTGAATTTATGGGTAGACCTGAAGCTGTGCTCGGCTTGGTGGATACCGGCCTTCGCCGGTATGACGGGGGACCCTCACCGCAGCCCTCTCGCACGCCGGGAGAGGGGATTTGGCTTGATGGGGATGGTTTGGGGGTTCAGGGGCGTTCTTGGGAGGTTAGGGATTGGTCGAGTTCGGTATTGACCGCGGGCTCGTCTTGCGCGTTGGGTTCCACGTTGTAGATGAGTCGGTGCAGGCGATTGATGAGCTTTTGGTTTTCGTGGTTGGCGTCCGTCTTTGAGTCGTAGTCGATGATTTCCTTGGCAACGCGGGCGCGCTCCTTCGGGTCGTCGGAATCGAAACGTTCGGCCTGGACGGCCAGAGCCTTGAGCATGAGAGCCCTCATGCCGTCGCGAGCGAATTGGGCGACGGCGTCTCGCTGCCTGTCATACTCGTTGCGGAACGTTGGATCATCCAGCCAGCGGTAGATGGTCGCGCGGTGCACGCCAATGAGTTGTGCGGTTTCACTAACCGATTTCGCAGAGACGAGATAGGGGATTGCGAGGGCCTGGATTTGGGAGAGTTCTTTATCGGAATTTGTCGCACCATGTCGCATTTTGTGTCATTCCCTTTTGTTATTGTAAAGTTGTGCGCGGTGGATGAGCGCTTATAGTTAATATAGGACGTACGTTCTTTTTTGTCAAAGGTTTGCGCTCGTGTTGCAGGCTTCCCGTTCTCACGGGGGGTTCTCATCCTCACCGTAGCCCTCCCGCACGATGGGAGAGGGGATGTAGTTGTCTTGGCGGTTCTGGATACTGGCCTTCGCCGGTATGACGGTGGGGGTTCTTCCATAACAACAGGGGGATGTGTGATCGGCGGCAGATGTTCTCGTTAGGGGCAGGGTTGCCCATGGCAGCCGGTTCGCAATACGCTTTAAGGAGAGATGCTCTCCTCACCATCATACGATGCGGTAGTGGTCGGGGCCGGCCCGAACGGATTATCGGCGGCCATCGTATTAGCGCAGGCGGGTAAATCCGTTCTCGTGACGGAGGCTAGGGCAACTGTTGGGGGCGGGGTCCGTTCGGCCGAGTTGACGTTGCCGGGATTCGTTCACGACGTGTGCTCGACGGCATATCCCCTCGGCGCGTCCTCGCCTTTCTTCAACGCGCTCCCGCTCGAGAAGTACGGCCTTGACTGGGTTCACCCTACGGCGCCGGTGACCCACCCGCTTGAAGACGGGACGCTTTCCGTGCTGTATCGATCAGTGTCCAAAACGGCTGACGGGCTGGATTCCGATGCCGCCGCGTACCGCAAATTCATGACTCCATTGGTCGCGGAGTGGGACGGCGTCGTCGAGTATGTACTGTCGCCTTTTCGAGGAATGCCGAGGCATCCCTTAGCCGCGATGCGTTTTGGCTTATCGGGGATAAAGTCGGTTGAATCTCTTGCGCGCGGCAAGTTTCGGAGTGAACGGGCTCGCGCGCTGTTCGCCGGAATCGGTGCGCATTCCATGCTCCCCATTGACCGGCGGTTCACCGGAGCCGTTGGACTGGTGCTGGGGATCGCCGGACATAGCGCAGGATGGCCGTTCGCTCGCGGGGGCGCTCAGTCAATCACGAATGCTCTGGCGTTATATCTAGAGTCAATTGGGGGGGAAATCGTCACGAATTGGCAAATCGATTCACTTGATGCCTTGCCGCGCAGCAGAGTCGTGCTTTGTGATATCTCGCCCGCGCAGTTCCTGAAACTCGCCGGCGACAAACTACAGGGCCAATACAGAAAGCGTCTTGGAGCTTTTCGTTATGGTGTCGGAGTCTTCAAGATAGACTATGCGCTGGAAGGGCCGATTCCGTGGAAGTCACCGGAGACCGCATGGGGCGGTACCGTTCATGTTGGAGGTGACTTGAGGGAGATTGCGGAGGCGGAGGCGGCCGTATGGGGGGGTAAAGTGCCTGAAAGACCGTTCTTGCTGGTGGCTCAGCCCAGTCTCTTCGATGCATCCCGCGCGTCCGCCGGAAAACAGACGGCTTGGGTGTACACCCATGTCCCCGGCGGTTCGACTTTTGACGCTACCGACCGTATCGAGGCGCAGATCGAACGATTTGCTCCCGGGTTCCGGGACCTAATCTTGGCCAGACACATCATGACGCCTGCGGCTCTGCAGGAGTACAATGCGAACTATATCGGCGGCGATATCAACGGTGGAGTGCAGGACGCGCGCCAAATGTTCGCCCGCCCGATGCTGCGGTGGGATCCGTATTCCACGCCGATCAAGGGTGTGTATCTGTGCTCTGCGTCCACTCCGCCGGGTGGAGGTGTCCACGGCATGTGCGGTTTCCACGCCGCGCGCTCCGCTCTGCGGGACTTGCTTTGAACGCCTTGTTCGCTCCGAACCGTGAAGGGCCGGCGGGAGATGCTTGCGTGCTTTCGCCCGTATCGGAAAGATGAGAGGAGGATGGTCGGCATGGACTTCCAATCCATGAGGGCGCCGATCGTCGTGCTCGCTGTCGGGACGTTGATTGTCGGAGCCGCTGCGTGCGGTTCTCAGGCAGAATCCGAATCGGCTCACGAAGGAGGATCGGCCGCATCTCAGGTGGATCCCTCGCCTCAGGGAGACCGTAATTCCCCTCCAAGCTCGGCGCCGTCGCCTGTGCCGACGGAAGCCGCAGCGACTTCAGCGGAGGAACGCAGCCGTCGCGATCTCTGGGGGGATGATCCCATTACTTCGGCAGTCGATAACGGGAACCGCTACGAAATCATCAAGATTCTTTCTCGAGACGCCATTCCGGCGATATTCGATCCCAACTTCATCACGCCTGAAGAAGCGGTTAATCAGTACCGGGACACCGATTTGGTGATTGGCGTTTCGGTAGGTGATGAGCATCGCGCCTACCATGTTGCTTACTTGAGCGCTCATGAGATCGTAAACGACGTAGTGGGAGGCAAGCCGCTCGCGGTAACTTGGTGACCGCTTTGCTATACGGCCGTAGTATACGGTCGAGAGGTTGCTGATGAGACGTTGAGCTTCGGTGTGTCGGGGCGGCTTATTCGGAATGCTCTTGTGATGTATGACAGGGAGACGGAGTCGTTGTGGAGTCAATTCCTGGCCAAGGCCGTCGCCGGGCCGCTCACGGGGGCCGAATTGGAGATCGTCCCCTCCCAGATGACCAATTTCGGGGCTTGGACGAAACTCCACCCTGGCACTCTAGTTCTTGATACTCACAGGAATTACCCGATTGACGACTATTACCTGTCGTATTACCGGGGGTATGAGGCCGGCGTTCTTGGCGAGCTGCATTCCGACGATCGGCTAAGAAGGAAGGACCTTGTGCTCGGAGTGGTCGGTGATGAAAGCCAAGCAGCCTACAGCTACCTTGATTTGTTGGAAGTGGGAGTAATCAATCACGAGTTCGAGGGTACGCCAATCGTAGTCGCGGCGGATCGTGACGGCGGCGGGGCCGCGATCTTTCGGAGGACGCTCGAAGGGCAGACGCTGGAGTTTGAGTCAGTAGACTACATGTCGATGTCCGATTTGGGGTCGAGTTCGATTTGGGATAAGTTTTCGGGTATTGCGATCAGTGGGCCGTTGAGTGGCAAGCGGCTGGAGCCACAACCTTATATCATTTCCTTCTGGTTCGCGTGGACGGACTTCTACCCCGATACTGATTTGTATGAACCGCCTATGGCGGACGGTTAGCTATCGCAGTTCCGGGGTTGGGTGGATTGGATCAACGCCGTCGCGGATTCGTCTCCTGCCGTTGATCGGTTTCGCACGTACTGCCGCATGACGGGGGCCGCTCCGATCAGCCGGGCGTTCGCCAGTTGAATTTGGTCATCGCCCATTCTTCCGTATACGGAGGCGATGGTAATCGACTTCGAGTCGATGATTTGCCGGGGGTTGAAGTTGTCGTATCGCCAAGGGCCGGGTATGACGTCTTCTCCTTCCAGTGACTTGACGATCTCTTTGGCGTCGCCGTCACCGTCGGAGGCTCGTTGGCTGATATAGTTGTGGAGCGCCGGGGCAGCCGCCATGAGTGCGGCGTTTTCGAATTGGCGTTCAATTCCGACAGATCCGCCGTAGAGCATGGCAACCGTCTCATCATCGGGCCCGATGATGCGGGTGGGATTACCCTCGTTGTGGGTCCACGGGCCGGGTGTCGCTTGCTGTAGGCTCATCTTCTGGTCTCCTGACGTCGGATCAAGAATTTTCCAAAGAGTATATTACCACGAGGGCAGGTTTCACTTTCTTCGGGAAAGACGGTTGGGGAATGGAAGCACTCTCACCCTAGCCCTCTCCCAAGACGGGAGAGGGGATATTTTTGCCCTGGCGGTTCTGGATACCGGCCTTCGCCGGTATGACGGGGGACCCTCGCCGTAGCCCTCTCGCATGACGGGATAGACGGTTCATTGACTGCTTCAAAGTCCGATGCTACACTCGCCCTGCCGCACTCCATGACTGAAGGGTTCTTTATGTCAGATGTCGATCTTGCCTACTTGCCCGCGACCGAACTACGCTCGCTGATTGCGGAGAAAAACGTATCGTCCGTTGAGATGACCAAGCTCTATCTCGACCGTATCGACGCGCTCGACTCGCAGTTCAACTCGTACCTCACGGTCACGTCGGACCTCGCGCTGGAGATGGCGGCCGAGGCCGATCGCGCGGTATCGAGAGGGGACGATCTCGGTCCGTTGCACGGGCTGCCGATATCCATCAAAGACTTGGAGATGACGGAAGGCGTTCGGACGACGAGCGGTTCGCTGATTTTCGCTGACCGAATCGGTGGTTATGACTCGGTGGTCGTTGAGCGGGTCAAGAAAGCGGGGGCGGTAATTCTTGGGAAGACGAACACTCCGGAATACGGGCTTCTTGGTCACACGGAGAATCGTCTCGGAGACCATTGCCGCAATCCATGGAACACGGAGCGGACGACCGGCGGTTCGAGTGGAGGGGCGGGAGCATCGGTGGCCGCGGGTCTCTGCGCTCTAGCGACAGGCAGCGACGGCGGCGGTTCGATTCGCATTCCCGCCGGGTTCTGTGGAGTCTATGGGATCAAGCCGACCCAGGGCAGGGTATCTTATTACCTGGGGCCAGGGGCGGATCCCATGGCCAACTTGTTCAGTCAGCCCGGGCCTATGACACGCAGTGTCGCGGACTCGGCTCTTCTGCTACAGGTTCTCGCCGGATATGATCCTCGTGATCCGGGTGCATTGCGGGACGAACCTGACGACTATACCGCGGCACTCTCCAGAGGTATCAAGGATATGCGGGTTGGCTGGAGTCCCGATTTCGGCTTTGCCGCGGTCGAATCGGAAGTGCGCGACTCCGCAGCCGCGGCTGCCAGGGTGTTTGAGGATCTTGGATGCGCCGTGGAAGAGGTCGATCTTGTGCTGGAGACTCCATTCGATCAGTTCTGGCCATTGTTCACGGCGATTATGTACGCTCGAGTTGCCGGGGTATTCGATGAAAATCGCGATAAGCTGTCGTGGTACGCGCTTGAGTCTCTCGAGACGGGCAAAAACGTAACGGGTGCGGAGTTTGTCAATGCGCTGGGCCATCTCGAAGCGCTGAAGTCGCAGTTTGCCGATGCGTTTGAACACTACGACCTTATTCTGACGCCGACTCTGGCGACTCCTGCCTTCCCAGTCGGGGAGCCTCCGGCAACGATCGACGGTCGGGATGTGCATTGGTTTTGGGGTTACACGCCATACACCATGCCGATCAACATGATCGGCTCGACCGCTGCCAGCATTCCCTGTGGATTTTCTTCGGACGGTCTTCCCGTAGGGTTGCACGTCATCGGTCCGCCGGGTGGTGAGGCGACCGTCTTTTCGGCCTCCGCGGCCTTTGAGGAGGCGCGTCCTTGGATTCAACACCGCCCGCCGGTTGATTGATGAAAGCGGATGGGCATATTCCCGGGAAGTCGCCCTTATGTCGTATCGGGGTACGGGGCAGTTTTTGAGGGCATGTCACCACAATCCGGGGGGATGGTGTGGGCTTTTTACCGTCCTTGTGTTGGCGTTGTATCAACCTGTTCCAAAGCGGGCGGAGGTTTGCCAAGTCCGCCCTTAAGGGTCGACAGGGCAGCTCCAACGAACACCAGACCGGCCATTGCAAGGTAGGCTGTCTTCATTCCAGATGTGAACGCGCCAAGGACACCCTGCGCGCCGGACTCCGAAACTGCGGCGAGGCTTGGTTCAAATCCCTGATTGCCCATCACCGTTACCACGAGCGTCGTTGCGACGGCGATGCCCGTTATGTTGGCCGTGTTTCGGACGAGGTTGAGGAATCCGGACATCACGCCATATTTGCTTCGTTCGACTACGCTGAGAATCGAGCTATTGTTTGGGGCGTTGAACGTTCCTGTTCCGATGCTTTGCGTGACCGTTCCGAGGATTATCAGCCAGACCGGAGAGGTCTCCGTGGCTCTCGATAGGATGAACAGTCCGGCTGTGGTAAAGAGGAGTCCGCCGACATTGAACGCCGTCCATCCGTATCTGTCGGAAAGTCTTCCGCCCAGGGGCCCCATGATGATCATTGCGAATGCGGCGGGCACGAGGATCAGTCCCACGCGGCCGGGGGAGTAGCCTAGGACAGTTTGCAGGTAGAATGGCATGAGGAATCGTACGGAAGCGATGCTCATGAACGAGATTACGCTGGCGACGACTCCGATGGCGAACACTCGTCGCCGGAACAGAGTCACATCGAGCATGGGGCTTCGGTTTCGCAGTTCCCAGTACGTGAAGAACGCTCCGAGTCCGATGACTGCGGCGAACCCTGCAACGATTGGCGGAGTGCGCCACCCGAATTCTGCGCCGTTGCTCATTGCGAACAGGAAGACGATGAGGGCGGTGGTGGAAGTGATGGCGCCGACGAGATCAAAGCGGCCGCCGGATACGGCTCCGTCGGATCTCTTGCGATTGAGGACAATGAGGGCGAAAGTGATCGCGATTGCCGCGAGGGCTATGGTCAGCATGAACACGCCGCGCCATCCGAACAAGTCGACGACAAAGCCGCCGATTGCGGGGCCTCCGACTGCGCCTGATCCGACTGCGCTTATCTGAAGTCCGAGGGCCTTGCCCCTCTCGCTCTCGTCGAATGCCGAAAGGAGGATCGCCGTTGCCGTGGCTTGGGTCATCGAGGCTCCTACGCCCATCAGCACACGCGAAGCGATAAGCGTTGCAACGCTGCCGGCGACGGCACACAGCAGGGCTGAGACGAGGAAGATGATGAAACCGATGATGTACAGCCGCTTTCGCCCGATGATGTCCGAGAGGCGTCCCATAGGCAAGAGCAGTGAGCTAATGGTCAGGGCATATGCAATGAGCACCCATTGGGCGGTGGGCAGGTCGGTACGGAACTCGTTTGCTATACTCGGTAGGGCGACGGCTACGCTGCCGTGGTCGGCTACGGACACGAACATGCCGAGAGCAATAGCTGAGTAAACCCACCATCGGTACCGCTGCGAAGTATGTATTCGTATATCCGACTCCTTTTCGGGCAGGGCCAAGAATACCATAGCGTTATTCGGTTCGTTGATGAGTCGGCGCAACCGGTCATGGACACTCCCAGAGGTTTTGTGAGGTTTTTCACGGTGGTGTTTTTGGTGGCGCTCGTGAGCTTGTTCGCGGTTTCTTGCGGCGAAACCACCGGGCCTGCGGCTGCTTCTCCCACCGTTGGCCGGGCTGTGGAACCACCACTCCCTTCACCTGCGCCGACCGATGACGAAGCGGCGGTTGCTGCCGTCATCGTGTCCAATAATGGCGTGATAGACGAAGAATCTCTGGACGTTGTAACTGAGGAAGAGCTTCTCGACACGTCCCATCCACTGGAAGACAGCGTCGCGCCCGAGCTTGAGGGGGCAGCGTCTTGGGTAGGCGGGGAACCTCTTCGCCTTGCATCGCTTCGAGGCAGCGTCGTGCTCGTCGATTTTTGGACGTACTCGTGCATCAACTGCATCCGCACGCTGCCGTTCATCCTCGAATGGCGGGAGAAGTACGGCCCTTTGGGTCTTCACGTCATCGGCGTTCATACTCCGGAGTTTGAGTTTGAGAAGGACGTTGAGAACGTGAGGGCCGCCGTTGAGCGGTTGGGGATCGACTATCCCGTGGCGCTGGACAATGACGGTGTGACGTGGGATGCCTTCGGGGTTCAGGCGTGGCCCGCCAAGTACCTCATAGACGCCGAGGGCGTCATACGTTACGCGGAGGTCGGGGAGGGAGGCTATGTCGCCATGGAGCAGACGATTCGCCACTGGCTTCAAGAGGCGGGCATTGACGTATCCTCAGTTCCCTTCGGCCCTGACGATTACCGTCTCGACCCTGAGATCGACCGGGCCGGTCGGGTTGGAGACCGTGAATTAGCGCGAACGCGGGAGATATACGCAGGGTATAAGAGGAATCTACCGTTTCATCGGTTTCCACCGCCAAGGCCGTGGGTGCTGTACGAGCAGTACTACGAGGGCCTTGACATGGACGTGCAGTTCGAGGATGCGCCGGAGCACGAGAACCAGCGCCTGTACATCCAGGGTCTCTGGCACGTCGGCCCGGAGAGTCTGACTCATGCCCGCGCTACGGCGGACTTCGAGGACTACCTTGCCATTAAATATAACGCGAAGACGGTGAACGCCGTGCTCGGGCACGACGGAGGGAGTCCGTATGAGGCGCGGGTAACGCTTGACGGGAAGCCGGTTTCCCGGGATGTCGCCGACACCGACATCCGGTTTGACGATGGGGGAAATAGCTATGTGCTGGTGGATGAAGCGCGAATGTATCGTCTGGTGAGGAAGAAGGATTATGCGCAGCACGAGTTGCGGATCAGCTCGAACTCAGACCGCTTCGAATTGTTCACGTTCACGTTCGGGGCGTATGAGAACTTGGAGGATAATTGAGTAATGGAAGTAAGGTTGGCAAGCCATTAATCTCTCGTATCCCACTCCTCAACAGGGGAGTTGACGAAGCCCTGGAAGAAGGTTACTTTCTTGCCTTTGACGTTCTGGGTGGCGGCCCGCCAATCGTTTTCGATGTTAGGTGACCGTCCATCCCCTGATGACTTGTCAACGTCCTCTCCCGACATTCGGTCTCTCCAAGAATGTGCACTATGGCAGAATCCCACCTTTCCAGACCATCTGCCGAGTTCGGCATATGACCACAATTGCCCATCGTAGAGCAGCCCGAGAATGTTAACATCATATCCTTTCGGATTCTTCATGATCTTTGGAGACTCAGGAATGAGAAGTACTTCGTCCGAAGATCCGCTTACGGCGTCTTGGTACCTATGATACTCCGGGAAGTCACTGACATCGTCCCATTTGAGACCCCCTTTACATTCGACCCATACCTGAGTGTGTCCCTTGAGAAGAAAATCGGGTTGCCACCCTTCCTTTGGATGCTTATTTCTTTCCCATTCCCATCCGTACTTTTTGAAGAGGGCCGCGCAGATGGCCTCGTGCTCGGTGTGGAAGTCAGTGTTGAGAAAGTGAACCATTGGTTCTATCCTTTATGTAGCTAAGGCAACCGAATATTTGGTGCCGAAGGTGAGATTCGAACTCACACGGGATATAACTCCCAACGGTTTTTGAGACCGCCGCGTCTACCATTCCGCCACTTCGGCAGGCACTGACACGGTTCAATTATCCCAATGAGGCGGGCGTGGGTCAACGTTAGAATGGCTTTGGAACGATGGGGAGTCTAGCTGCCGATGTCAGGTACCGACAAACTGCGGCATATCTTTCGGGCCAGCTGATTCCAGATTTCGTTATGTCGGGGAATGCTCTCTACCTCGCCGGTCGCAGGATTCCACCACAGGGAATGTGCTCGCCCTTCGCGCTTGAGATAACAGCCGTGGCGACGTAGGTGGCGTAGCAGGTCGCCGCGTTTCACGAAATTGTGATCGTTTCCCGCAACGCGTCCTTAGGAACCCCTCGCAATCCGTCCTCTCGACGGTCTTCGAGGATAAGGGCAATCGCCTCTCCCAGGTCGTGCCTGGCTTCTTCTTTGGTCCTTCCCTGACCATTCGCGCCGGGGATTTCGGGGCAGTATGCTATGTACCAGTCGTCGCCCTTTTCGATGATAGCAGTGAACTCATTTCGCATCTCCGGTTACCCCCTATCTGCATATCCTTCAGTCTACGCCGTCTATGTCTCCGGCGCCACGTATGGGATGGTCTGCGGGCCTTCGGGGAGGACGCAGATTCGAGCGCCGTTTCGGCTTTCTCGCAGGGCTTGGGCAACGGTGTGCTCGATGCTGTCGATGGGCGTCAGGTGGGCTTCCTTGACCTGCTCCGGGGATAGGTATCCCGACTTCAGGTACACGTTCGCGCGCATTTGGATTTGTGCCTGCAGTTGGACTTGCCATTGATCATGGACGTTGTGGCCGTCGGTGAGGATCATGTCGAGGAGGTCTTTGGGGGAGTCGCGCATGGTGAGCAGTTTTTTGTACTGGCCATGGTCAGGGATTCCGTCGCTGCACTCGGCGGCGCAAATGATAGTTCCGCCGTCCTTGACGATCTGGGCCGCCGCCGACATGCCTTTGACAGATTGATAGAGATTTTGATCGAGGGGGTACCCGCTGTTCGTGGTCACGACGACGTCGAACGGGGCTTTTACTTGCTGCATGGCAGAGTTCTTGGCGGAGCGGGAGGCGGCTTCGTGGACTTCGAGGAGGGCGCCTGCGTAGACGCTGGTAATCTGGCGGTTGCGGTTGATGGTTACGTCCAGGCTGAAGTCCACGCCGGTCATCGAGGCGATATCTCGAACGTCGTCGTGTACGGGGTTGCCGTGGGTGACGCCCCAGGTTGCCATCGGGTGGGCAATGCGTTCGGCGTTGTGAAGCTGCATGATGGTTTCGAATCCTGCGAGGCCGGGAGCTACCATTTTGGGTCCGCCGCTGAATCCGGCGAAGAAGTGCGGTTCGACGAAGCCGGTGGTTATCCGCACGTCGGCCTCGATCCAGGTCTTGTCCAGCCACACGGGAATGCCGTTTGACGACTCGCCGACGTACTCCAGCGACTCGGGGTCGAATGCGCTGTGGTTGACGACGGGGTAGTTTTTCATGATGTCCGGGCCGAGCATTTCATCGAGTTCGTCCGGGGTGTTAGGTCGATGAGTCCCGGTTGCGATCATGATCGTCACGTTATCGTTTGGAACGTGGGCGAGTTCTCGCAGGAGCACGGGGAGCACGGTTCTCGAAGGCATGGGGCGGGTGACGTCGCAAACTGATATTGCGACTGTTTGGTGAGGTTTGACGAGTCGCCGGAGAGTCGGTCCTCCGCCCAAGGGATTGCGGAGGGCGTTGCGAATCGCCCCTTCCTGGTCGGGCAGACCGGGAACAAAGGTCGGCTCGATGACCGTCGTGCGGTCGTCGGGCAGCTCGATTTCAAGTCCCGTGCGTCCGTAGGCAAGGTTGACCAGCATAGCTAGGCCTTGAGCAGTTCTTGGCAGAACTCCACGCACTGGACGAGTTCGGGGATGACGACGTATTCGCGGAGCGTGTGCATGTTGTAGTCTGCCATGCCGCACACGATGGCGGGGATGCCGTTCGCCCAGAAGACGTTGGCGTCGCTCCCTCCGCCGGACAGTTGAAAGTCCGGTTCGAGCCCGATGGCGTGGAGGGCGGCTATGACCCGCTGTGTGGTCTTGTGCTCGGCGTCGATGCGGAACGTCTTGAACTTTGGGTACACGTCGCTTTCGATGGAGGCTTCGGGGTACTCGGCGCTCACGTCGGTTAGGACGTTTTGTATTTCGAGAAGCAGGTTGTCGAGAGTTTCCATGTTCAGGGTACGGAACTCTCCGGTGAGAGTTGCGCTCTCGGGCACGGTGTTGCGCGTGGATCCTCCCTCAATGGTGCCTATACTGAACGTAGTTTCCTCGTCGAGCCGACCTTGTGGAAGCCGAGTAATGATTTCCGATGCAATGCGAATGGCCGAGATGCCGTTTTCCGGTTCAATGCCGGCGTGGGCGGCTCGTCCCGTGACAGTGAAGTCGTAGGCGATATAGGTCGGACTCGCAAGAGTGATGCGATTGACGGGCCCCTCTCGGTCAAAGACAATCGACTCTCTCGCCCGGATCTTGGAGAAATCGAGCTTGTGGGCGCCGATGAGTCCCGGCTCCTCTTCTCGCGTCAGAACGACCTCTACCGGGATGGAAGGTGTTCCGTCCTCCCGCATCGAGGTTAGAGTTTCGAGAATAATCGCGAGGCCTGCATTATCGTCGCCGCCGCCGATGGTGGTGCCGTCCGAGGTGATGCGGTCGCCGTCGACGATGGGTTTGATCCCATTGCCCGGTGACACCGTGTCGAGGTGGCCGGACAGCATGAAGGGTTTGTCCCCCTCCTCGTGGGCGATGACATTGCCGTAGTCGTCGGTTTCGACGTCGAAGCCGAGGGATGTCAGACGGCAGGTCAACTCCTCCGCTTTTGCCGTCTCGTTGCCAGACTCGCTGTCGATTTGCACGAGGTCGCAGAACGTCTTCACGAGGCGGTCTCGGTCAATCATGTCTTCCCCCTTTGCGGCACCAAATCGCTCTAGCGACAGTATAGCAAGACTGAGGGAAGGGCCGCCTCTCCCAGAGGGTTACTCAACGGATTTCGTTCATGGTTCGACAGGCTCACCACGAACGGCTTCGGTTGACTGATTAGACACGTTCTAGCGCGGTTCAATGCGTTCGGGAACCTCACCAAGGCGGATTTTGTTCATGGTTCGACAGGCTCACCACGAACGGCTTCGGTTGACTGATTAGACACGTTCTAGCGCAACTCTATCCGCTCGGCATCCGGCGGAACGGGGAGAGTGTCCTCGTGAATGGGCCGCACCGTCGCGCCCCATTCCTTGATAATGTCCATTTCGTGGAGCATGGCCGTACTCTTCTTGTACACGTCGTCGGGGTTCCACCCGTCGAACAGGCGGGCCATCAAGCGTTCTCGAACATCGGCGACCGTCGGATCAGCCGCCAGGTCGTGGAGTTCTCCGGGGTCGTCGTCGAGGTTGTACAGAACCGGGGCGTCGTGCCCGCGATAGTAGTACAGCTTCCACGGCCCCTCACGGACCATCCGCGAGGGTGGGTCCGTTCCGAATCCGGGGACACCCGTCATGCCATGCAGCTCACTGAAGGTATCGTTGGGGCGGGTCCCGTCACTCCGGCCCTGCAACTCCGTCCACAGTGAACGGCCCGCGATTCCAGGAAGCGCACTTGCTCCCGCCGCCTCCACGAATGTAGGCGCGAGGTCGAAAGTGTTGCAGATGAGCGGATTTCTCGACCCGCCAGGAACGACGCCCGGCAGTCGCGCGATTAGGGGTACTCCGACCGACTCCTCGTAGTAACTGCTCTTCCACCACATCCCGTGCTCGCCCGCGGCCTCGCCGTGATCGGTCGTGTAGACGACAAGGGTGTTTTCCGCGAGGCCTGTCTCTTCAAGTTTGTCGAGCGCCATTCCAACGGACGCATCGAAGAGTTCGCACATGCCGTAGTACGCCGCGCGGGCCACCCGTATCTGGCGCTTGGTGAGTGGCTCGTCGATGTGCCGGAGCCTCTTCATGTCCTTGACTGCCTGCGGCTGGGCTTCGAGTTCTTGCGCCGTCGGCATAGGCACATCGACCTTGTCGAAGTAGTAGTCGAACACTTCCTCCGGCGCGAAGAAGGGGCAGTGCGGCATCATGAACCCCGCTGCGACGGCGAAGGGACGGTCTTGGCCGGAGGATTTCTCATCAAGGTACTCGACGAGGGCATCGGTTACCATGTCGTCGAAGGCGTTGTAGCTGGTGAGGCCCACGCCCGCCATCTCGACGCTCACGCGGTGCTGGGAGGTTGTGTCCTGCGGAATGGATTGAAACATCGGCTCACCCTGCATGGGCGCGCCGGGATGGACGGCCATGTACTCGCCGAGTGGACGCCGCTCGAAGCCGTGCCGCTGGTCGGGCCCAACGAAGTGCATCCGGCCGATCAAGGCGGTCTCATAGCCTGCGATGCCGAGCAAGTGTGCCCAAGTGGGAATGCCAGAGTGGAGTACGTTCTGGTTCGTCCACACCCTGTTGCCCGTAGGCGTTCGTCCCGTCATGAACGACATCCGGCTGGGGACGCAGACGGGAGCAGGGCAGTAGGCGTTCTCAAACAGCATCCCATCAGAGGCCAAGCGGTCGAGGTTGGGCGTCCGCACCAGTGAGTCGCCGTAGCAGCCAAGCTGCCGCTTGCTGTGCTGGTCGGACATCAGGACGAGGATGTTGGGGCGTGAGGCCATTGCGCGTTTGCTCATATCACTAGATTCCGACGGGAGTCTCGATACTATTCCGGCAAGATCGTCTTTGATCGCACGGTCTGCGCGGCGAGTCTTTCGGGATCGGGTTGAGGCAGGGCGTCAGTGAAGGGCAGGAAGGTCAGTTGCTCGGTTAGTTCCATTGGGGGGCCTGAGAGGTCTTGCGTGTAGAAGCGGGAGGAGGGAAACAGGTCGCCGGGGTAGGTGAAGTTTGGTAGGGTCGCCACCTCGACGCAGAGAGCGCCGCCGAGCGCGCTTTCGAGCATTCCGCCGACCCAAACGGGCACTCCGGCATCGCGGCAGAGGTCATGAACGGCGAGTGAGTTGCCGAGGCCGCCGATTCTACCGGGTTTGATATTGATGTATTGGGCCGCGCCGATCTGAAGCGCTTGTTCGGCCGCCTTCACGCTCACGATTGTCTCGTCGAGACAGATCGGTGTTTGGATGTGCTTGGCAAGTTCGGCGTGATCAAGCACGTCGGCATAGTGCAGGGGCTGTTCGATGAACGCGAGTCCCATGTTGTCGATAGCCTTGAAGAAGGGGAGGTCGTCCAGCGTGTATCCCGAGTTGCAGTCGATATGGAATGTTGTCTTTGGGAACGTGGACGTGACGGCCTTGAGCATATCGAGGTCCCAGCCGGGGGCGGTCTTGAGCTTGATGCGAGGGAATCCGGTATCGACTGCCTTTTGAATGTTGCCCAGGAGCATATCAATCGAGTCTTGGATGCCGAAGTCGGCTCCTGCCGCCACTTCGCGGGACTCTCCGCCGAGGAGCCGATGCACCGGTACGCCTGTTATGGCGCTTTCGAGAGTCCACCAGAGTATTTCGACTGCGGCCTTTGCGAACGAGTTGCCCTTGAAGACGGCGAGACGGTCGTTCAGGTCTTGGGCGGTGTCGTACTCGCGTCCGACGATGTACGGCCCGAAGACCTCAGTCACGTGGTAGAAGACGGAGCCGGCGCTTTCCGGCAAGTAGGTTGGCGCGAAGAACGGCGTCGATTCGGACCAAGCCGTATGGTCGCCGCTAGTAGCCTGAACGAGAACGCTGTGGATGTCATAGTCCTCGCCGTAGGCCGTCCGCCATGGGTAGATGAGGGGCATCTTCACGTAGTGGACGTCGAGTCGGTCGATCTTCATGGAGGGTTTTCTCCTTCGGCTTTGGGCCTCGCGAGGTATACTCTAATGGTATAAGCCCCAACGGAAAAGTCTCTGGATTGGACGGTGACGTACCTCGTCGCGGTCGAGGGCGCAGTCCACTCCATCACAATGGGGGTGTCTTTTGACTCGGCGTAAATTCTTGCGGACTCAGAGCGAATTATGGTCGTCCCATTTGAGTCCCAAAGAGTGACCGAGGCTTCCACAAGTATATCGCCCACGGATGCCGAGCGAACCTCTATCGTGTACTCATGATCTTTTCTTGCAAGGAACATATAGCCGTCGGCATCGGAAGTATCGGAAATTATGCCAAGACTCCGTATTTGTTCTCCCACGACCACCCTTTCAACGGATGTGACTTGTGATACCGAAGTGATGCCCGGCGGCGGTAAAACAGATCCGTATATGAAAAGGAAGACGATTGCCAGTACAAGAGATCCACCGGTCGCAGTGATTATGCTCTCCCCGGGTCCTATCGCGGCGGATCGCACAGGAGGAGCATTGGCCCGACCCCAATAGCTGTTCAGGTTTGCCTGTCCCCACACGACGATGCCTGTTGCGGCAAGGGGGACGGTGAAAATCAGCATGAGTAGGAATAAGGACAGCCCTCCGATTAAGTAAACGATCCACACGATGCCAAGTTTGACGATTATGATGGAGGCCAGAACGCCCAAATGGATGCTGCTCGGTGCCCATTTCTTTTTCTGTATCGTTTGGATAGTGTGGAAGTGCTGAAAGAGAACGATGAGGTTGTAGATCGGAACAAACGGGCTGAAGGCGTGCCATCCGGGATAGAATTTCTTTTCGGGCAATTCCGTCATCAGCTGCTTCCAAGAAACGTACATCCAGTACGGGAAGTAGAGACCGAGACTTACGAACGTCAGAATGCCGGCTCGCCAAAGAGAGTAGAGTCGCCTCTGCTCGGTCAATGCCGCCCCACCAGCTACAAGTACGCCGCACTTGTAGCAGTAAGCGCTCTGTAAAGGCAATTCAGCGTTGCAGGTTTCGCAGTACATCTCTCCAGCCTTGTATCGGTAACGGATCATCCGACGCAGTGGATGTCTGGGGGAATTATACTCGCTGCGGCAGGCTAAGGGACGTTCCATTCGCGCACTTTTGGCGGCCGGTCGTCGAAGACATGCGCGAGATCCGCCCGGACAGCGATGAATTCGTGGGCCAGCACCTCAATGCCCTGCAGGGTATTGCTCGTTTGGATCTTTCCGGTTTGTCTGTAGAGGACGACATAACCGTTGCGAGTCACGAGGTTTTCGATGGCCAGTTCCGGCAGGTCGAGGTCGAAGATGACATCGGGGGGCTTGATGTCGCAGCGTTTTTCGATGTCCTCGGCGTAGGCGAAGAACGTTGGCAGGACCCGGAGAAGGCCGGTGCTGTCGCGTTCGACGTTATTGGTCAATTCGCAGTCGGTGAAGTGGGGTGTCGTGACGCCGCGTCGGTCGATGAACTCGATGTGTTTGTAGTGCGGGCCGAGTGAGTAGTAGGGTACGAATCCGGCTTGTCCGCTCATCACGGTCAGCTTGCCGTCGGTTTGTGAGCGGAGTCGTTCGATGACCGACGTTAGCTCCAGGACAACTGGCATGTCCCTCAGATGGGTTCGATTGGGTTTCGCGAACCAAGAATACTGATCTATCGGCAGGTCTGATCGTTCTACCCGCGAGACGTCCCATAGCGGTGTGCTGATAGAGCCGAATTTGGCAAACCAGACGCAGCCGACAATGTGCAAGGCGATGACGCCGCCGATTGCGTATATTTGGAGGTCGCGAATTTTGAAGTGAGGAATGACGACGACGGCCAACACGGCAAGGGCGGGGATCACCGGCACAATGAAGCGAGATCCTTCCATCCAGTCTCCGCCGACGAGAAGGATGAAAGCGATGTAGGCCGATGTGTAAAGGACAAGAACCAACCCGGCGACATAGTTCGGGTCGTCCCGCATCATCTTTCTCAGAAAGTAGATCGCGCCCGCGAGGGAGAAGAACGGCAGGAGGGAGACGGGAGGCGGCAGGAGCGCAGTTACGATGTATTGCACGCCGTCGTTCACGCGGGAGAGTAGGTCGCCTCCTCCCAGCTTGGCCGTCACCGGCTGGGGCAGCCAGTCGCCAAAATAGAGGGATTTGAAGGCATAGAGCGCAGCCATCAGGATCGTCGCGATGAGGGCGACCCACAGGATTTTGCGGATTGTGAGAGCGTAACTCTCCAGGCGGTCGTCCGCTGCGGAGATACCTCGCAGGCGCAGGATTGCGAATAAGCCGATGAGCAGCGATGCGATGACGAAGATGGACTCCGGCCTCGCAAGCAGAAAGGCGGCCATGGCGCCCCACACGACTATGGGGGGTTTTCCGGCTGCTGGGCGTTCGAGATACCGAGCCAGATGGTGTAGAAGGGCGATAGTGACCATTGCGGTCATGGCGCTTTCGAGGCCGCCGGTCGTCCAATAGACGAAGGGGGCGGCGGTGGCTGCGAATATCGCCGCGCCCATGGCGTACCATCGTCCGACGAATCTTCGGGCGAATTCGTTGGTGTATATAACAGTGATGATGCCGAAGAGTATCGAGGTTGGGGGGCCAACGGTCGGAACGGGGAGCGTTGTCAAAAAAGACAGTCCGCCCAACATGAGGACGTGGAGGAGGCTGGTGGACTGCTCGATTCGCACGCCGTTGATGTTGGCGATCTCGCCGAATTCTCTCAGGGTATGCGCCGCCCAATAGGTGATGTACGCGTCGTCTCGTCCCGCGGCGGGGAAGAGCGCCGCGGAAAGGCCGATCAGCGCCAAGATCGGGAAGAGAACAGGCCAATTCGCTGCTGTGTGTCTACGCAACGCGGCGGTCATGGGTGGGAGTGCGTCACATGAAGGATAGGCATCATCATATGGTGTGGGAGCGGCATAGACAACAAGGGGCCGTTCAGAGTTGGGGGTATAAGCGCTCCTTTTCGAGTGGAGCCGGCCCCCGTACTTCGGTACCCCACATGGAGCGAGTGACGCTGAATTCGTGGAAGTTTCTCGCGGACTCTGAGCGTCGGGGGCTCCGGTATGCCTTGACCGCCTCGGTCGAGCGTCTGTATACTGCTGTCAGGCAAATATGAAATAGGCTGAGAACAGGAATAGTAGGTTTCCGGCGACGCTCCAGAGAACCGGGTGAGGTGTGAGCCGGCGCGTGCGCAGAGACTGAATGGACCTGGGAGCCTCCATCCGAACCCCTTTAAGCGGGGTGTAGGCGTGGACGGAGAGGGCAACCGTTATCAGCGCCCGGGGCATAAGGGGTCTCAAGTGAGTCCGAGTGCCCGATAGAGGTTATTCGGTCATGGGCCGGATGACGAAGCAGGGTGGCACCACGGATTCGACCCGTCCCTTCATGGGGGACGGGTTTTTGTTTTCATGGGGTATTGAAAGGATCGGACGAAGCCGTACGAGTTGATCTCGTAGAATTCGAAGGCAGGGAGGAATTGGCCGATGGGACGAATTGGCGCGTCGTTGTGGCCCCGTTCGTGAGGTTGATCACTGCGGGCATCACGACGAAAGGATACTTTAACTACATATGCAGAGCGAAACGGTTGTTATTGAAGACGAAGGAAAAGAGACGCGGAAGAAGCGGGTGCTTAGCGGCATACAGCCTTCGGGCGATTTGCATTTGGGCAACTATCTTGGCGCGATAAAGCGATGGGTCGAGCGGCAGTATGAGAAAGAGAATTTTTTCTGCATCGTGGATCTGCACGCCATCACGCTGCCGTATGACCCGGCCGTTCTGCGGCATCGCACGCGGGCAGTGGCGGCGCTGTACATCGCCTCGGGGCTCGATCCCGATCACTGTCCCATTTTCATTCAGAGCCACCTGACGGCGCACTCAGAGGCGTGTTGGCTGCTGAGCTGTGTGACGCCGCTTGGTTGGCTTGAGAGGATGACGCAGTACAAGGACAAGGCCGGCCAGACCGACAGCAGCGAACGCATATCGACGGGCCTGCTCGCGTACCCGGTTTTGATGGCGTGTGACATTCTCCTGTACAGCGCCGACGAGGTGCCGGTAGGGGATGATCAGAAGCAGCACGTCGAGCTTTCCCGCGACATAGCCCAGAGGTTTAATCATCTGTTCGGGGAGACATTCGTGGTGCCGGAGCCGGTTATTCCGGAGGTGGGAGCCCGGGTGATGGGGTTCGACGACCCGAGGCGAAAGATGTCCAAGAGCTACGAGCACATTCGCGGCCACTTGGTGAAAATGGTTGACGAGCCGAAGGAGATCGAGCGGACGATCAAGCGCGCCGTGACCGATTCGGGGAACGAGATCGTATTTTCGGACGACCCCGTCAAGGCCGGCGTCACTAACCTTCTCGGGATCTACCAGGTAATCACGCAAAAGACACATGAACAGGTGGAAGCCGACTTTGCCGGGGCGCGGGGCTATGGCGACCTGAAGAGCGCAGTAGCGGAAGTGGTAATTGATGAACTGATGCCAATTCGCGAGCGGTACAACGAGATCATGGGAGACGTGGGGGAGCTTGACCGGATATTGGCTGCCGGCGCCGAGCGGGCCGGAGCGGTGGCGAACGCGAAGCTCCATGAAATGAAGGAGAGCATGGGCTTTGTTTCGCCGGGAGGTCGGCCATGAGCGGTCCGTACTATCCCAGCTTCGACGAGGTCGAACGCCTCGCCGATCAGGGTGACATTCTGCCGGTTTATCGTGAGGTCACTGCCGATCTCGAGACTCCGGTGTCCGCCTATATGAAGGTTGCTCGTCGGCCGTATTCGTTCCTGCTTGAAAGCGTCGAGGGGGGAGAGCGGATCGCGCGATATAGTTTCATTGGAACGGAACCGTTGAGCGTGGTGCGGACCGGGGCCGGTCAGCCGAACGGGCCGGTGGACCCTTTGATACCGATTCAAAAGGCGATGGATGCCTATAAACTGGCGCCCTTCGCCGATCTTGGGCCGTTTAACGGCGGGATGGTGGGGTATATCTCATATGATGCGGTGAAGTACTTTGAGCGACTCCCGACTCCCGACAACGACCCGGTTGACGTGCCGGAGTCGGTGTTCATGATGACGACGACGTTTCTCATCTTCGACCACGTGCGGCACGTTATCCGTGTTGTGAGCCACATGTTCCTGGAGGGTGACGCGCGGGCTGCATACCAAGAGGCCGTCGATCGGATCGACGACATCGTCGAAAGGCTCGGTTCGCCGCTGCAAGTTCCGTTTGGCGAGTCGCATGAACCGGCAGGCTCCGAAGTGACTTCAAACTTCACGCGAGAGCAGTACGACCATATCGTTGAACGGTGCAAGGAGTACATTTACGCCGGAGACATTATCCAGACTGTGCCGTCGCAGCGATTTTCGCGTCCGACGACGGCCCATCCTCTGTCGATCTATCGGGCGCTGCGGGCGATCAACCCTTCGCCGTACATGTACTATCTGGAACTGGATGACTTTCACATCGTGGGGGCGTCGCCGGAGGAGCTGGTCCGCGTTCACGACGGGGTGGCAACTACCCGCCCCATAGCCGGGACCAAGCCCCGCGGCAAGACGAAGGAAGAGGACGACGAGAACGAGCGTCATCTGCTGGCCGACGAAAAGGAGCGCGCCGAGCACATCATGCTGGTGGACCTCGGTCGCAACGACCTCGGTCGCGTCTGCAAGTCCGGTACCGTCGGCGTCACCGAGCTTATGATCGTCGAGCGGTATTCCCACGTGATGCACATTGTTTCCTACGTCGAGGGCGAGCTTCGCAAGGATAAGACGCCCTACGACGCGCTGCGGTCGTGTTTCCCAGCGGGGACGCTATCGGGCGCGCCTAAGATCCGGGCGATGGAAATCATTGCCGAGATGGAGTCGGACCGGCGGGGCCCTTATGGCGGGGCCGTGGGCTACTTCGACTTGAACGGCAACATGGACACGGCGATCACCATCAGAACGATGGTCATCAAAGATGGCGTTGCTCACGTTCAGGCCGGTGGAGGCATCGTCTTCGACAGCGTGCCAAAGACGGAGTACGAGGAGACCATTCACAAGGCTTCTGCGGTGCTGCGGGCGATTGAGCGCGCGGAGCAGGGAGGCTGACTGCCATGATCCTACTCATCGACAACTACGACAGTTTCACTTACAACTTGTACCAATATCTTTCTGAGTTGGGGGCGGAAGTACGAGTGGAGCGCAATGACCAGACGACGATCGAAGATATCGACGCCATGGCCCCCGAAAAGATCGTGATTTCGCCGGGTCCCTGCACACCGGAACAGGCCGGAATCTCAAATGACGTTGTGCGCCATTTCGGTCAGACCGTGCCGACGCTGGGCGTGTGTCTTGGGCACCAGTGCATCGGACACTCCTTCGGAGGCACGGTCGGGCCTGCCGGGGAGATCATGCACGGCAAGACTTCGATGATTCACCACGACGGTGAGGGGGTGTTTGCCGGGCTTCCGAACCCGTTCGAGGCGATCAGGTACCACTCGCTGGCTATCGATCCCGGCGACGTGCCGTCCAGTCTTCAAGTCACGGCATGGACGGATAAGGGTGTTATTATGGGAGTACGGCATAGGACACTGCCGATTGAGGGCATACAGTTCCACCCGGAGTCGATTATGACGAAGGTGGGCAAGGAGTTATTGAAGAACTTCCTCGACCGGTGAACGAGTAATGACGATCACGCCCGAAAAGCTCAAGGAACTAACCGATGAGCCGCTGTTGGCGGTGCTTGCGACGGTCAATCCGAGCGGCACACCTCAAGCGACTCCGTTGTGGTATCACTACGATGGCAAGTGCTTTGTGACGACATGTTTCGCGCATCGAGTGAAGGTGCGAAACATTCGGAAGAATCCGAACGTCGTGCTGGTTGTAGTGGACAGCGTCAACAATGGCAAGGGACTCATTATTCGTGGCAAGGCCGAGATTATAGAAGAGGGAGCAGAAGAGGCAACCGTGGTTAACGGCGTCCGGTACTTGGGTGATGAGCAAGGAAAAAGAGCCGCATCCGACCTAAACTCGATGGGCAGCAGGGTTGTCCTTCGTATCAGGCCGGAAAGGATTCTTTACGGCGATTGAAGAACGGAGGGGGAGGGCAATGATTCAGTCAGCAATCGATACACTGGTTTCGGGTGGTTCACTAACGCAAGAGGCGGCGGCCGATGCCATGAGGCAGATTATGGGCGGCGAGGCCACTCCCGCGCAGATCGGATCCCTGGTTACCGCTCTCCACATGAAGGGAGAGACCCCCGCTGAGATTGCCGGCATGGCGCAGGTCATGCGAGAGTCGTCGCTGCGCGTTGAAGTTGACGGTCCTCTGGTGGATACGGCGGGGACGGGAGGGGACGCATCCAGTACGTTCAACATTTCCACGACTGCCGCGTTCGTCATTGCGGGCGCGGGCGTGCGAGTGGCGAAGCACGGCAATCGGGCGATGTCCGGCTCCACGGGGAGCGCCGACGTCTTGGAAGAGTTGGGAGTCAAGATTGATCTGAGCCCCGCCGGAGTAGGGGCTTGCCTCGAGTCGGTCGGTATCGGGTTTATGTTCGCTCAAACCTTTCATCCTTCCATGCGGTTCGCCGCCGGGCCTCGTCGTGAAATTGGGATACGCACCGTCTTCAATATGCTTGGTCCTCTGACGAATCCTGCCGGGGCCAAATCTCAGCTTATCGGTGTCGCCAATCCGGAGCTGGGTGAGAAGATGGCTCAAGTGCTGGCCATACTTGGGTCGGAGCACTCGCTTGTTGTTCATGGCGTCGACGGACTCGACGAGATGACCTTGAGTGGCGAGAGTCATGTTTGGGAGTTGAAGGACGGGAAGATAGAGTCGTATACGGTGACCCCCACCGATTTGGGATTCGACAAAGTGCACAGCGGGGAATTGCGAGTGGGGAGCGCGGCCGAGAGCGCCAAGGTTCTCCGGGACGTGCTGAACGGCGCGGCGGGACCTACGCGAAACGTCGTTGTCGTGAACGCCGCCGCAGGGCTGCTGGCCGTAGATCGAGTCGGGACGCTGAACCAGGGGGTCAAGGTTGCCTCGGAGTCCATTGACAGCGGTATTGCCCAAGCCAAGCTTGACGAGTTCGTCACTTTGAGCCAGACACTCGAATAGTATGAACTCCAAGCTCGATGTCCCCAGCGTTCTAACCCGCATTGTCGACGTGAAGCGACGAGAGGTCGAGCGGCTGAAATTGGAGATGCCGCTTGCCAACTTGAAGAAGCGGATCCAAGCGCAAGCGCCTCCGTTGGAGGCAGCTGCGGCACTGCGCGGCGAACGTGTTGCGATCATTGCGGAGATCAAGAAGGCTTCACCCGCCAAGGGTGTGCTTATCTCGAATTTCGATGCTGAAGCGCTTGCCGCCGTGTACGTCAATAATGGTGCGTCGGCACTTTCGGTTCTTACGAACGTTGATCACTTTCAGGGAAGTATCGACCACCTTGAAACCGCTCGACGGATAGCATATCCGGCGGGGGTTCCGGTGCTGCGCAAGGAGTTCATTTTCGATCCTTATCAGTTATATGAAGCGCGGGCTTATGGGGCGGACTTCATTTTACTCATCGTCGCCATGCTCAAAGTCGATGAGCTTCGCGGTTTGCAGGGTCTCGCTCACGACTTGGGGATGCAGTGTCTGGTGGAGGTGCATGACTTGGGAGAGCTCGACATGGCCTTGGAAATCGACGCGGCGATCATCGGGATCAACAACAGGGACCTTCGCACTTTCAAGACGGAGGTCGAGACGACTGAGCGCCTCGCGCCGGGTATACCTTCTGATAAGACGGTCGTTAGCGAGAGTGGAATCAACACCCCCGATCATATTCGGCGTGTTAGGGACGCGGGCGCTCACGCGGCTCTGATTGGAGAGGCTCTGGTCACGTCGGACGACCCGGGGGCGAAGCTTCGAGAGTTGGCATGACACGATTTAAGATATGCGGACTGCGTGACATCGACTCGGCTTTGACGGCTGCCGCTGCCGGAGCCGATTTCTTGGGATTTGCGTTCGTGCCCGGTGTGCGCCGACAACTCACGCCGGATGAGGGGAGGACGATCATTTCTCGGGTGGCGGATGAATTAGGTGAGGATCGTCCCGGCCTCGTAGGATTGTTCGCCGATCAGGATATCGTCGAGGTGAACGTGATCCTTGAGGCGTGTGGCCTTGAATACGCGCAGCTTTGCGGCTCGGAAAAGCCGGACTACTGGGAACAGGTCAGGGCAAGAGTCATCAGACAGACGAAAGTGAAGACTCTCGGTTCGCGGGAGGAAACCATTGACGCCGCGCTTGTTCAGGTACAAGAAGTCGTATCACGCGGCAATATCCCTCAACTCGATTCCTACAAGGAAGGCGCATTCGGAGGCACCGGCCACTCATTCGACTGGGACATCGCCGCCCGTTTATCCCGGGATTATGACGTGGTTCTGGCCGGGGGGCTGACCCCGGACAACGTTGCGGCGGCCATCCGGCAGGTTAACCCGTGGATGGTCGATGTCTCTTCCGGCGTGGAGACGGACGGAGTCAAAGACCATGCAAAGATCCGCGCCTTCGCCGAGGCCGTCAGGGCGGCGTAATCGGAGCCTGGAATCCGGTATGGTCGCGCTCACCGCCGTGAATTGTGGGCAGTAGTTGGGGCTGTGCTCATCGTTGCTGGATTCCCCCGTTCGCGGGAATGACGGCGTGGCGTGTGGTTCGACAGGCTCACCACGAACGGGGTGTGTGGCGAAAGTCTGTTTGGCGGTGGAGAGGGAGCTTGTTAGCCTTCCCGCGGTTTGAACAGCGGCTGTCTCGCCGGTTTGTTTCTGTCCAAGCGCGTGTTGGATTCCGTCAAGGGGATTGGCACTCTCACGCCGTCGCGCCGGTGTGACTCGATGAATCCGAAGATCAATTCCGTGCTGGCGTAGGCCACGCGAACGCCTCCTTTGGTCGGTTCGCCCGTATCCAGCGAGTGGACAATGTCTTCGATCAGGCGGAGGGTGGAGCTGCGATGCGGCACATCGGGGAATGATCGCCGGAGTGTAAGTGATTGTGGGTTGGCTTCCGTCGGATCGGAGATCCGAAAGTCCCACTCGCGCCCGTCTCGGATCGATTTGATTCGTCCCTTCGTTCCGACCGCCTCAAACTCGCTGGACTGGTGACTGAGCAGGGCGTAGATTCTCACGCCGTTCTCCATTTCTATGATACCTTCGCCGAGGGGATCGTCCGTCAGGGTGTCGCCGTCGAAAACGGAGTCGGACAGAGGGAGATTTCCCTGTACCCAATGCGCGGGGGAGTCTCCGCACAGCCTGAGTGCCAGGTCGAGCGTGTGACTTGCCGTATTGAAGAGGTGGCCGTTGCCGTAGATTATGATCGATTGCAGGTCGCCGATACTTCCCTCGTCGACAAGGGCCTTCATAGTGTCGTAGACGGTTTCCCAGCGCCTGTTAGTGCCCAAGTTGAAGACGACGTTGTTCCGCTCCACGGCTTCCACCATGGACCGGGCGTCGTTCATGGAAGCCGCCATGGCCTTTTCGGCGTAGACTGCCTTCACGCCGTGTTCTGCGGCATAGATGACGATTTCGGCGCGCTGTTCCGGTTGGGTGGCCACACTGACGATATCGGGCTGCTCCTTGTCGATCAATTCTCGATAGTCGGCGTAGAGTCTTTCGGGGGGGACGCCGTAACGTTTTCCCGCCTGGCCGAGCACGTCTGCGCGGAGGTCGGAGCAAGCGATGAGTTCCGTTCTGTCGCACGCTTCGAATCCCGCCGCATGGGAGTAGGGCTGACGGAAGCGCGATGCTCCTCGCTGTTCATTGTCGATGAATGCGCCCATTCGACTGCATCCGATCAGCGCGGCGCGGTAGGTCTTCATTGCCGTCCTCTCCAAGATTTGGTATGTGTTTCAAGCGTACATGCGCGCAAGCCCTGCCGTAAAGGGAGCGATGAGCGACTCGGCGGGTCGGCGCGGTTGCTTGACAGGGGAGAGTGTATACCATAGGCTGAACGCCAGTACGAGGTAGTAATGGAGGAGGATATTTCAGGCGATGGGTTATTCGTTTGATCATGTGCATTTGAAGTCCAGCGATCCCGGTTTGGCGGCGGACTGGTATGTCAAGGCGTTCAATTTCAAGATTACGAGCGACGCAGTGCGTCCGTGGGGTGACCGATTCATCCGGTGCGAGACGGAAGATGGCGTGGTGGTGAACATTTCCGGGGCACGGAACGAGGAGAAGATGGGGCCAAGTGACGCCGGCGCTCACTATGGGTTGGAACATTTCGGCATAGCGGTGGATGATGTGGCGGGGGAGGTAGATCGGCTGAGGGGTTTGGGCGCGGAGCTCATGGAAGGGCCGGTAGACGTTCCGGGCGGGCCGGTGATCGCGTTCATCAAAGCGCCGGAGGGCAGTCGGATCGAGTTACTGAAGTGGCGGTAGAGCCGATTCTGCGCTCGGCGGGTCTAGAGTCCGCGCTCGCGGCGTGCTGATCTGGAACGAAATAAAGACCGTCTATTTGCGGGTAGCCGGCGTGATGCGGCTCGACCGTGCAACTATCGCTGAGATACACGCCGATCCTCGCGCTACGTACCATGCCATTGCGGTTGTGTATATTTCTTCCTTGCCGCTTGCGAACCAGATTCCCGGTGGGTGGTTTACCACCTTGGTTGTGCCCTTTGCCTTCATCGCGTGGTGGATTGTTGCAGCGTTTCTCATCTATTGGCTGGCCACGACATTTTTTGCGAAAGAAGATGCGGCGCCGACCGCCTTTGCTCCCTTGGCGCGTGGCATCGGGTACTCGATGGCTCCCCGTATCTTCCAGATTTTCCTGGTTATCGCCGTACTGCCGTTCCCCATGGGACGCATCATCCAGTTTCTTTCAATTAGTTGGATGTTCGCCGCAATGGCCGTCTCGACACACATTGCACTCGGTCGACCGTCGTACACTCGCGTGACGATAATCATTGCGCTGGCGATGCTCCCGGTCATAATTTTGGAACCGTTCCTGCTCGGCGGATAACGCCGGCGGACCATCGGAGCAAGAGAGGGCAAGATGGCAAACGACTGCATATTCTGTAAGATCAACGACGGTGAGATACCTGGCGATTTCGTGCACCGGGACGACGATGCGTTCGTCATTCGAGATATCGCTCCGCGGGCTCCTGTGCATCTGTTAGCGATTCCCACGACGCACATCGAGAGAATCACTGAACTACCTTCTGAAGATCTCTCGATAGTCGCGGCTATGTTCAGCGCGGCGAAGGAGGCAGTTCAAAGCGAAGGTGTCGCCGATCGCGGCTATCGGCTCATCATCAATCAGGGCGACGACGGCGGCCAGGAAGTGCCGCATTTGCATATGCACATCGTGGGAGGCAAGCATCTCGGTCGTTGGTGATAGCGGGGACGTGTGATGATTACTCTGCCTGGTGGAGTCGCCGAGCGTATGGATTCGCTTCCCTCGTCATTGTCCGCCCATTTGTCGCGGGTGCGGGAATTGGCCCGGGATTTGGCGGAGCGACATGGCGTAGACCCCGACGCAAGCGAACTCGGGGCTGCTTGCCACGACCTCGCTCGTCATATGGAACCGGGCGACTTGCTCGATGAGGCTGCGCGATTAGAAGTACCGGTGCACTTGATGGAACGTCGAGCGCCGATCATTCTGCACGGCCCTATAGCGGCGACGTGGTTGGAGCGAGACGGAGAGATTCTCGATGCGCGGGTCATTGAAGCCGTCCGTTACCACACGACCGGCAAGAACGGGATGAGTGACGTTTCAAAGGTCGTATTCTTGGCGGACAAACTGGAGCCGAACAAGGTACGCCGCCGCCCCGAACTCAACGAGGTGCTCCGGCTGGCGAGCGTCAATCTAGACATGGCGCTGTTGGAGTATGTCAACCGGCAGATCGTCCTAAGGATAGAACGAGGGGATTTGTTGCATCCTGCAACGGTCGAATTTCGCAATGAGCTTATTGTAGGCTTTCCTGAGAACGAGTTGGTTTCCGGTCGGGAATTGACGGTAGAGCAGGGGTGATGCAGCAGTGATGGAGAGTCAGTTGTCGGGTGATCGTCAGGTGGCGGTGCTTATCGATGACGAGAACATTGGATTGGGTTCGGTCGAGTGGTTGTTGGACCAGGTCTCCAATTTGGGACGGATTCTGATTCGTCGGGCTTACGCGGATTGGTCGAAAGGCGGGAAGGTACGCGACCGGCTGTTGGAGTTTGGCATCGAACCGGTTCATGTCTTTCAGGCGTCGAGTTCCGGGAAGAATGCGAGCGACATCAGGTTGGTTATAGACGCTATCGACCTGCTGTACTCGTCACCGGTCGATACATTCGTCATTGTGTCGGGCGACGCCGATTTCGTGCCGCTCGTCAACAAGCTCCGATCTTCGGGGAAGATGGTCGTGGGCGCGGGACGTGAGAAGTCCACTTCGGCCACGCTGGTCAAAGCCTGCGACCGGTATTACTACCTTGACAGGCAGAGTGATGATGAAGCCGCAGCGCCGCAGCCATATGGACAACCGCGAGGCAGCTTGCTCGTGAGGGCGATTCACGCGAGCATGGATACCGACGGGAAGGTTATGGGAAGTCGGCTGCATGAGACAATGCAGAGGCTTGATCCTAGTTTCGATTTTAGGACGAGAGGATTTAAGAGCTTCACGGCTTTTCTCGAATCTTTGGACGAGGTGGAAGTGACTCGTCCCACGGGGCCGGGAGATGTTGTGATAGAACTGCCTCGGGGCAGGCAAAACGGTGGGGTTCGAAAGCAGGAATCAACGGCTTCGAGGATCGATGCGGAATGGGCAAAGCGCGCATCATCTCGCGGCGAATCCATACCAGGCCCCATTGCCGCCGGTGGCGCGGCGAAAGTGCTCGGCGCCGATAAGCTGAACGTGTCGGAGTACAAAAATCTCCAGGGTCTGTTGGACGCGATGCCTCATCTTGCACGGAGTTGGCGGCGAGAGGGCAACGTTATTTTCCGGAAGTAATCTTTTTAGGACTGCCGGAATGACATGTGGACGCCCTGGGCCGCTTCGGACGGAACGGTCAGAGAATCTTTTCGGCGGTCTATTCCTTCAACTCCATTTTTTCGGAGAAGAGATTCGGTGTCGTCGAGGTTGTGGCACGCGAATGCGATTTGGCATGGGCCTTCACCCCATGTTTCGATGAACTCCGTCAGCGTGTCTCGTTCTTCCGGCTGACGGAAATTCAGGGTGCAGTTGGTGAATTGCAGTCGAACGCGCTTCGGGGCGCTCGAAAAGCTGATTTCTTCCATCACTCGATCCAGTCCGAGAGCCTCGGTCCAGCGTCGCGCCGCGCCGTCGGCATCTTTGACCGCGAGCGAAAGGGATGATATGCCGAGCGCGCCGTTCGGGTGATTTGTCGGGTCCGGCGGTTCGGTGTACCGTTCGGCGATAGTGTGGTCATGCTGGATGAAAAACGTTTGGCTGCCGGGTAATTCGCGCGGCGCCAATTCCGCCTGTGTCCACGAGTATGCCGTGGTACCGTCGGACGCTTGGCGCGAGCCCTTCACCGGGTCGGCGATCCTCATCCCGACGCGGCGGACTCTCCGCACACTCTCCCGGATGTCTCCAGTTCCCATTGAGAAGATGAACAGCCCCTCTCGGTCATCGAGAAACTTGGGAAGGTTTGGGCGAAAGAGGTTTCCGTCGGGGTCGTGGACGGAGATTAGCTCGAGGTACTCTTCACCGAAGACCACGAGGCGATTGCCGGTTCCCCTTCCTGGATGTCTGCCTTCCGGCGTCACTTTGAATCCCAGCTTCTCGAAGGTATCCTTAGCGGCGTCGAGGCTGCGAACGGCAATCAGGACGTGGTCGATGGACAAGTCGGTCATGTTAAGCTCCCAGTTCACATAGCGCGGCGAAATGAACGTTAATCGCAGGGCGGTATTGTGTCAACGTTGTACATCGTAGCAACTCCAATTGGCAATTTGGAGGACGTGACGCTGCGCGGTCTGCGGGTATTGCGCTATGTGTCTCTCATTGCCGCCGAAGATACTCGGACAACGCGAAAAATTCTGTCTCACTACGAGATTAGCACTCCGTGCACCAGCTATCATGACCGTAACAGAGTTTCGAAGCTGCCGATGATCTTGAATGCACTGACACAGGGTGACGTAGCTCTTGTCTCGGACGCGGGAACGCCGGGCATCAGCGATCCTGGCGCGGAATTGGTATCCGCGGCGGACGAGGCGGGGCATGATGTCGTCCCGATTCCGGGGCCTTCGTCCATGACGGCGGCCCTGAGCGTGGCGGGTATCGGGGTCGATCAGTTCGTTTACCTCGGTTTTCTGCCGAGGCGCGGCGGGCCAAGAGGCAGGCTGATAGAGTCACTTGCGGATGAACGTCGCGCCTGGGTGGCATTCGAGGCTCCTCACCGCCTCGCGGAGACCCTATCCGATATCGGAGACCGACTTGGCGACCGGCAAGTCGTCGTATGCCGTGAACTGACCAAGCTGCATGAGGAAGTGTTTCGCGGCACGGTTTCAGGCGCTATTAACCACTTTGTCGAGCCTAGAGGTGAGTTCACGTTAATCGTTCAGGGAGCGGATGTCACTCTTGATTCGGATGCCGCGCTCATCGAGCGGGCGCGGCGGATTTTACTTGAAGAATTCAAGCGGGGACGAACGGCCAAGGATGCGATTGCGTCTGCTTCATCGTCCGGCCTTTCAAAGAACGAGTTGTATCGTCTTTGGGTCGAAATCAAGGGAGAGGAGTTGAGTTCAGGCGAGTGATGCCCGCCGCCTGCGTTGTGTGCAGCAAGCGAGTGAACGGGGCCTTTGTGGTACCATCTATAGAGTTCATCCTTTCGAGCAGACAATGTCCGAGCGCATCCTCGTTGCCGTGGCTTGGCCGTACGCCAACGGTTCGATACACATAGGCCAGACTGCGGGCGCATATGTTCCGGCGGATATATTCGCCCGATACCATCGGTTGAAGGGCAATGATGTCCTCATGGTTTCGGGGAGCGATTCCCACGGGACGCCCGTTACGCTCGAAGCGGAAAAGCGCGGCATCACCCCTGAGGAAGTCTTCCGACAGTACCACGCCGAATTTCTCGATTGCTGGGAACGGCTGGGCATAAGCTTCGACCTATTCACTTCCACACACACTGAGAACCACAGCGAGGTTGCCCAGGACATCTTTCGTCGGCTTTACGAAAACGACTATCTCTACACCAAGACGATGCTTCAACCGTACAGCGAGGCGGACGGGCGTTTTTTGGCGGATAGGTACGTCGAAGGGACATGTCCGCATTGCGGCTTCGACGGAGCGCGCGGCGACCAATGCGACGATTGCGGGCGTACGCTCGACGCGCAGGAGCTCATCGACATTCGCAGCCGCCTCAGCGGCGACGTTCCCGTCTTCAAGGAAACGGAACATTTTTTTCTGAAGCTCACGGCTTTCGAGGACGAACTGCTGGAGTGGATTGGGCCGAAGGATCATTGGCGTCCGAACGTCCGGAACTTCTCTATCGGCTATCTTGAAGGCGGGCTGCAGGATCGGCCAATCACTCGTGACATCGAATGGGGCATTCCCGTCCCGCTGGAGGGGTACGACGGCAAGCGCATCTATGTTTGGTTCGAGGCAGTCATCGGCTACCTCTCAGCTTCCAAAGAGTGGGCGTTTCGCCGCGACGAACCTGATCGAT
Source organism: Dehalococcoidia bacterium (assembly GCA_965232435.1). Classification (GTDB taxonomy): domain Bacteria; phylum Chloroflexota; class Dehalococcoidia; order Lucifugimonadales; family VXLM01; genus VXLM01. The sequence goes on along the minus strand of CBDDPU010000004.1, from coordinate 2,511,897 downwards.
GGAAGGACTTTTGGCAGCGCGACGAGGCTCGGTCCTATTATTTCATGGGTAAGGACAATATCCCTTTTCATACCGTGATCTGGCCTGCCATGCTGCTCGGCTACGGGGGGCTGAATCTGCCCTATGACGTTCCGGCGAACGAGTATATGAACCTTGAGGGCATGAAGCTGTCGACGAGTCGTTCCTGGGCCGTATGGCTGCCCGACTATCTTGAACGGTACGAGCCTGACCCTTTGCGATACGTGATTGCCGCAGGGATGCCGGAAACGAGCGACTCGGACTTTTCCTGGGCGGAGTACGTGCGGCGGAATAACGACGAATTGGTCGCGACATTCGGGAACCTCGTGCACCGTGTTCTCACGATGTCCTATAGAAACTTCGACGGCGCAGTGCCAACCCCGGGCCGCCTCGACTCCGATTCGCAAACGCTGATTGAAGAGGCCGAACGTCGTTTTCAGCAGGTGGGGGAGAACCTCGCCGCGTGTAAGTTCCGGGCGGCCCTGATGGATGGCGCGATGGCTTTGGCCCAGGCTGCGAACCGATATCTTGACCGAAGAGCTCCATGGCAGACGGCTAAAACCGACAGGATTGCGACTGCAACAACGCTGTGGACGGCCATGACGGTTATCAACTGCCTCAAGAAGGCGCTGTACCCATTCCTGCCGTTCAGTTGTGGGAAGCTGCATGACATGCTGGGGTTTAGCGGATCTGTCGCGGAGGAGGGGTGGGAATGGTCGCCTACCGATTTGGGGGCCGGCCAGCGATTAGAGAAGCCCAAGCCGCTATTCGAAAAGTTGGACGAAGCCATCGCCGAGCAGGAAACCGAGCGGATATGCCGTCAAAAGTGATCTCCCTTCGCAGTTCGGCAGTCCGCAGACTGTTGCTCCGTTCATTGCCACACGTTTCCGCGCCGGCTGCTTCCCCCAGGGCACTGCGTGTCGCATTTCGGAGTTCGTCTTCCGGTATTGCTCCGCCGGCGCGATTTGCGGGGTGCAAGGCGTGAACAGTTCCAAATCACCGAGTGAATCGCTCTCGTATATTCAATCTCCGGTTGTGGAGGGGATTGAGCGGGTAAAGACGTCCTTGCGTGACATGGTGAAGCACAAGTCCCCGTTCCTTGCGCAGCTGCTCGATCATGCGCTGGAGACGAAGGGGAAGCGTATTCGGCCCACTCTTACTCTTCTGGCGGCGGGATTTCATCCCAATGACGGCAGACACGCCGAGACGATGGCGACCGCAGTAGAGCTTCTTCATATCGCATCGCTGATTCACGATGACACGGTCGATCAATCGGAGGTTCGCCGTGGGCGAGCTACGGTCAGCAAGATATGGGGCGGGAATGCGGCAGTTGTGCTTGGCGACTACTTGTTCGCCACTTCGGCTACCTATGTGTGCGATACGGGCAACATTCGGGTCATTCGCAGGTTTGCCGAGACGATTAAGGAGCTCTCAAGCGGCGAGTTGGAAGAGATGGTCGTCAGATACGACGCGGCGCAGTCTCGGGATCAGTACTTCACGCGCATCTATGAGAAGACCGCGTCGCTCTTTACTACGGCGACCGAATCCGGGGCCGTACTTAATGGGGCCCCGGATTCGACAGTCAAGCTGCTTCGGGACTACGGTTACTCGCTTGGCATGGCTTTTCAGATCGTGGATGACATTTTGGACGTGGAGGGCCTGACGGACGAGATCGGGAAGCCAGTGGGCAACGATCTTCGTCATGGAGTGTTAACGCTCCCGATGATAATGGCTCTTGAGCGGTGGCCGAAATCGACGGCGATTCGCGACTACTTTGCCAACCCGACGGATTGCGGCTTGCTGGAATCCGCCATGGAGTTAATTGGCGCCTCAGAGGTCATCGCCGATTCTTACGCCGTCGCCGAAGAGTACTGTGGTTCGGCACGCGCTTCGATCATGGAGTTGCCGAAGAACCGATTTCGTGACTCACTTGAGGCGATGGTGGACTACGTGGTAGCTCGTCGCAGTTGAAGAGGCGTTGGGGTGTCAGCTCACTGATAGTACGCGCAGCAGGTTGGTGCCGCCGGAAACGCCGATCGGCAGCCCGGCAACGAGGACGACCTGTTGGCCACTTCTCATACCGGCCCATTCCTTCGCATACTGTTCGGCCAGTTCGAAGAAGCCGTCGACTTGGTTGAATGAAGGGACGATAAACGGTATCGCTCCCCAAGTAAGCAGTAACTTTCGCTGCACTCGTTCGGTGGACGTGAGCGCTACGATGTATGCCTGCGGGCGGTATTTGGAAACCCTCGTGGCAGTAGCGCCCGATTCTGTGAATGCAACGATGAGTTTTGAACCTAGCTGCTGGGCGGTGTGGCAGGCGTTATAGGCGATTGCGTCGTCCACCTTGTTTTCGGCATGTTCCCTTCGTTCTTCGAGCAGCCGGTCGTAGGGCAGATATGCTTCCGTGAACGTCGCTGCCTCCGCCATGAACCGAACCGCTTCCACCGGGTAATCGCCGGTAGCTGTTTCCCCTGAGAGCATGATGGCATCCGTGCCGTCGAAAATGGCGTTGGCGATATCCGTGACTTCGGCCCGAGTTGGAACGGGAGACCTGACCATTGATTCCAACATTTGCGTCGCGGTGATGGCCGGTTTGCCCCGCTCGTTGCACAGCCTGATGAGTCTCTTTTGGATCATGGGCACTTCGGCCAAGGGAAGCTCGACGCCCATGTCGCCTCGCGCGACCATGATCCCGTCGCTTGCGTCGAGGATTTCCGAGAAATGTTTGACGCTTCCGGCCATCTCGATCTTTGCGACGACGAAGGGTTCATGGCCGTGCCCTTTGAGGATGTCGCGAGCGGCGTTCACATCATTCGCGGAAGAGACCATCGAGAGGGCAACAAAATCGGCCCGGTGTTTGGCGGCGAATTTCAGCGCGGTCTGCGCCTGTTCACCCGGGAAGGATTGAGAGGGATTTCTACCGGGCACGGCAACGCCGCGTTTCTCCGTTAGTCTACCGCCTCGAATTACTTTGCAGTGAACGTCCATACCGTCCACTCGGTGTACGGCTAACTCCATGAGTCCATCATCCAGGAGGAGTGGGGAGTCTGCTTTCGCGTCAAGGTGGATTCCGGGTGGTGAAACGGAGACGGTATGGCTATTTCCAACAACCGTTCGGCTGGTCAGGGTGAGATTCTGGCCTGGTTCGAGGTTGATCGCCCCGGTTTCTACCGGGCCCGTGCGGTATTTTGGACCTGGAACATCGACCATGACTGCTACGGGAACGCCGGTTTCCTCGGATGCTTCGCGGATCATTTTGAACTTTTCCGCGTGCTCCTGCGGTGTGCCGTGCGACATGTTGAGGCGGGCGACGCTCATGCCCTCCTCAACGAGGCTCCGGATCACGTTGGCCGAAGAAGTGGAGGGTCCCAGAGTGCAGACGATTTTTGTTTTTGGTCTGGTGTGGATCATTGTTTGCCGGTCTTTACGGTATCAACTATCCCGCAGTCGGCGCGTGTCTAAGTTGGGGGTATTCTAACGGATTGTTAACGAAGTAGCTGTTCAGAGTCCGTGAGAAACCTCCATGATAACGACAGGGGCATATACATGCTCGGACTCCGCCGTCGTTTCCGTGCAAGGGAGACGGTTATGCAAAAGCGCCCCCGTGTCGGAGTACGGGGGGCGGAAAGACTTTGCGGGCGTACCGGCAACTCGGTACGCGGCTGCCCTGAGTGGGAGGGTGTTCATCTTGCTAAGACTGAACGGCGTTTGGCGAGAGCGAGGATTTCCGAACGGAGAGATATGTGCTCTGATAGGCAATTCTTCATGTCCGCGATATACTAAGGTTACTGCGCTGGGCGGCGGCGGGACACGGCTAATGCGTGGTGATTCTGTGGGGTTTTGCTTTTATGACCGAGCTTCGACAACTGTATCGGCTTCAAGAACTCGATCATCAGATAGACGAGTTGAACGAGACACTCGGCGAATTGGAGTCGCAGTTAGCGGATGATTCGGTCGTGGCCGAGGCGAGGCGGCGAGTCGCCGCATTGGAGAGTCACGCGGAGCAGTTGGCGGCTTATCGCAGGTCGATAGATCGCGCCATAGAGGATCTTCAGACGCGACTTGCCCGCAGTCAGGAGCGTATGTACAGCGGATCGATCAAGAGCGTGAAGGAGATGGAGGCGGCTGAGGACGAACGGGCGTCTACGGAGCAGGACATCGCCGAGAACGAAGACCGACTGCTCGAGGCAATGGTAAAGGCCGAGGAAGTGGACGATCTTCTGGCCAAGGGACGCCAAGTCGCCAAACATTTGGAGGATCGCCGAAGCATAGAAGTAGCTCAGTTGACCGTGAGGGCAGAGGAAACACAAGCCTCGTTGGATAGTCTGATGCCCCGCCGCGACGAAATCAGGGTTTCGGTTACCGGCCCGGTCTTGCATAAGTATGATTCCTTGAGAAGAAGCCGGGGCGGGACAGCCATTGTAAAAGTGGAACGCGGGATGTGTTCCGGGTGTAGGATGACGCTCAGTACTTCCGAACAGCAGCGGATCCGGTCTGCCGTCGTGCCGATGCAGTGCAGTTCGTGCCACCGCATCCTATATTTTCAGTGAGGTCGTCGAGTTGAGGGCTATCGCATTCTTTCGACTCCCCGATCCAACGCCGGACGCTTTGGCGTCGATGCGGCACGATTTCAAACGCTTCTGCACGTACAACATGCACCAGCCTTACCGAGAGTTCTTCACGGAGGGGCCCAGAGTCGGGATTGCCGATGCCTCCTTTCAGCAAATGTTGGAATTCTTGGAGTCTTCCGACAGCGAGTTTCTCGTTACGTCGCCGGACGCTTCCCATCTGGGCAGTGATCTTGAATCGATCGCGCGTTCAATCGTCGAACTGGATCGTCAGGGGGCGGAAATAAAATGCTGGGATGACGAATATCCCGATCCGTTCCAGAACATCTACAACACTTCTGGGATCGCCGGCATCTCTATTACGAGATCGCGCAAGGTCAAAGAGGCGATGGAGGCGCGGGCGCTTGAAGGGAACGTGCTTGGAAGAGTCCTTTACGGCTACCGGGCGGGGCAGGACGGCAATTTAGAGATTGTGCCGGAGGAGGCTAGGGTCGTCGAATTGATCTTTCGTCTGTACACACGGGACGAGCTTGGATTTCGGCTGATCGCGCAAGAACTGAACGAGCGGGGAATTAAGACACGCCGCGGCGGCAATTGGAACGTTGTCAGCATTCGAGACATCATCCGCAATCGCTCGTACATTGGCACGTACGAGCGGTTCGGCCTTCGCCGACCGGGTATGCACGAGGCGATAATTTCCAGGGAAGTGTTCAATGAGGCATCGGAGCGTCTTCGGTCGCGCAGGCCGACCGGGAGGATCATGAAGCCGGAGCCGTTTCTCTTGTCGGGGTTCGTCTACTGTGGGTATTGTGGGAACAAGATGATGGGAGTGACCCGGCGGCAGAGCTGGCGCCGTAAGACCGACAAGCGGCGAGTCACCGGCGTATACCGATATTATCAGTGCCAGTCGAAGAACAACCAGAGCACCTGTGATTACCATACTTGGAAGGAAGACAAGCTCGAACGGGAGGCTCTGACGCAGGTAAAATATACGGTACTGGCTCGGGCGGCGGGAGTTTTGGAGGACGATGGCGCGGCCGACCGCCGGCGTGAAGTTGCCAACCTGCGGCGGGAGCGAGTCTCGAACGCCGAGCGTCTCTTCAAGCGGGCCATGCGCCGGGCTGCGAAGAATGAGATAGGAATACGCGAAGTGGGGGATTACCTCGCCGCGCTCGACTTGGCGAGAAAAAGCGAGACTCGCAGCGGGAAGCCGTCCGACGTTATCACTGCGTTGGACCACTGGGCATCGCTCGACATTGAAAGCCGCAAGGATTTTCTTTGGGAGCACGTCGGACGAATCATAGTGCAGGACGATAGGGTCGAGATTGAGGTGTGATACAGGCTGCGCGGCGAAAGGCGCAAAATCCCTATTTCTTATGAGACGCAAGGTCGCCGGGCGGCTGCTCCGATTCGTCGGGGAGGAAAGTCCGAGCACCACTGGGCAGGATGCCCGCTAACGGCGGGGCGGGGTGACTCGACGGAAAGTGCCACAGAAAACAAACCGTCCTCCATGAAGAGGGGATAAGGGTGAAAAGGCGAGGTAAGAGCTCACCGCCTCGGTGGCAACATCGAGGGCACGGCAAACCCCATCCGGTGCAAGGCCAAATAGAGGGACAAAAGGCGCCCAGCCTGTCCTCGGGTTGGCCGCTCGACCCTCTCGGCAACGAGAGGGCTAGATAGATGGTCGCCACCGCGTGTTCCATCGGGAAGAAGCCTTGAGGGGCGTAAACCAATCGAACGCGGGGGACAGAACTCGGCTTACAGGCGGCCTTGCGTGTCCATTCTCATGGCAGTTGCCTTCATTCACGTTCCCCGCCCGTTGTTCCCATTTGCGAGGGAATGGAGGTGCCCACACTCCTTTGACAGGATCAGACAGGTTCTAGCCCTTTCCAGCGACGGGAGAGGGGTACACTCGCCCTGGCGTTTCTGGATACCGGCCTTCGTCGGTGTGACGGGGGAGGCCCCGACGCCGGAAGGGAGATGGAGAATTGTGAAGGCCTGCATGTGGGAGAGTTCTTTATCGGAATTTGTCGCACCCTGTCGCATTTTGGTTCATTCCTTCTTGTTATTGTAAAGTTGTGTGGTGGGTGAGCGCTTATAGTTAAGATAGTACAAAAGTTCTTGTTTGTCAAAGGGTTGATGTGGGAATAGTATGGGTTCCCGCTCGCTTTGGCGGGTTCCCGCTCCCCGTTTTCACAGGGACAGGGTTGGTCAGGTACGGGAGTGACGGTTTTGCAGAGTCCTCTGAGAACCGGAGCCATTCGTTTCGCCTCTCTGTCCAGCCAATGTTCGAACGAGTACAATGAGTCGCCAGTCCGTACGTATTCGGAGGTCAGATGACTATTCTGCAAGAGCCGATCGCCGATCCAATTGTTCTTGAAAACTACATCGGCGGTGAGTGGGTCAGGTCGGCGGGGGAATACCACGACATACTGGACCCGGCAAGGCAGCGGGTCATCGCCCATGCTCCTACTTCGACGGTCGATGAAGTGAACGAGGCCGTGCTGGAGGCAAAAGAGGCATTTCCTGAGTGGCGCTCCACTCCTCCGGTTACTCGCGCCCGGTACCTGCACCGTCTCCGGGAACTGCTGGAAGAGAACTTTGAGGAGTTGAGCCGCATCCAGACTATCGAGCACGGCAAGACGATTGATGAGTCACGCGGTGAGACGAGGCGGGGGATCGAGCAGGTGGAAGTAGCGTCCGGCATTCCGTCATTGATGATGGGGTACAATCTTGAAGACATCGCCAGCGGCATCGACGAATACGTGATACGCCAGCCAGTGGGAGTTTTCGCGGTAATCGCGCCGTTCAACTTTCCCTTCATGGTGCCGCTGTGGTTCGCTCCTTACGCAGTCGCGACCGGCAACTGCGTTATCGTCAAGCCGTCTCCGAGAGATCCGATCAGCCAGACGAAGATCGCCGAGCTCGTCGATGAGGCGGATTTTCCGCCCGGTGTTTGGCAGGTCGTCAATGGCGGCACGGATGCGGCCAACGCGCTGATTGATCACGCCGATGTTGAAGGGGTTGCGTTCGTGGGTTCGACACCGGTAGCGCGAGAGGTGTACAAGCGGGCCGGCGCGGCGGGGAAGCGGGCGATAGCGCAAGGCGGGGCGAAGAATTACGTCGTGGTCATGCCGGATGCCAACCCGCGCGCCACGATTCCGGCGCTGTTGACCTCGTTCTACGGCAATGCGGGCCAGCGGTGCCTTTCGGGAGCTAACCTTCTCATCGTTGGCGACGATGGATTCTATGATTCCTTCATGGACGACCTATCAGAAGCGAGCGCGCGTATCCGCGTGGGCTACGGATTGGACGAATCGGTGCAGATGGGCCCGATGCAATCGCCGGATGGAAAGCATCGGGCGCTGGGATATATTGAGCGAGGAGTGGATGAGGGGGCTCGGCTCCGACTAGACGGTCGCACACTTAACCTCGTCGGCGAGTATCCGGAGACGTGCTTTTTGAATCCGTCCATATTCGAGGACGTCCAGCCCGACATGGTTATCGGACGGGAAGAGATATTCGGGCCGGTTATGTCGGTGCTCCGGGCGGGGACGCTGGAGCAGGCCATCGACACGATTCACACGAATCCCTATGGCAATTCGGCGTGCATCTTCACTACGAGCGGCAGGAACGCGCGCGAGTTCCAGTACAACACGCAGGCGGGGAACATCGGCGTCAACATCGGCATTGCCGCTCCGATGGCATTTTTCCCGTTTGGCGGCATGAAGGAATCGTTTTTCGGGACACTTCACGGTCAGGGGCCTGACGCCGTCCGCTTTTTCACCGAGGGCAAAGTCGTCGTGCAGAGGTGGCTCTAGGTGAAGCTGAGTACTGCGTCGGCAGCCGTCAGGTTCGCGAAGCGGCTCGAAGATGAGTCAAGGGAACTGTACGAGCGCGTTTTGGAACGATATCCCGAATGGCAGTCGGCTCTCGCTCCGTTCATCCGGGAGAATAAGCGCAACGTAGGGATGATTGATCGCGCGTACCTAGGGGTGGTGAGTGACGCGCTCGACACGCAGTTTGCTTTTGAAGGCATTGACACCGCGGATTACGAGATCAATGTTGATTTTCCCGATTCACGCGGTCAAGTCGCCAGAGGGTTGGTTTCCAATGAGGAAACGATCATCGCCTTCTATCGTGCTGCCGCCGACTCCTCGCGCGCCCTGCTGGCGGATGTTCCCCGCGCATTCGATCGGATATCGGCGAAGCGGTCACACCGGGCGTGCGTGCTTCGGGGGCTGGCCGGGGGCTGTTAGCGAGCGGCGGGGAAGTTTTCCTTAAGGCCGGCCCCCATCCTACACCCAGTCGAGCTTCTCCATGGCTGCCCGCCACATTCTTGTCGATAAGAGAGTCTGAGCCTGGTTAACAAGGGAATTATCTGGGATGTGGTGTTTGGGAGAGTCCTGCGACGCCCAGCCTGCCTCGGCTCCCTTTGGCGATGTTAATTGGCACGGGAATAACCCAGCTGTGTCCGAGACGCTTCGCCCCGCGCACTCTTCCGGCCTGGCATAATTTACGAATATAGCGCGGGGTAACGTTGAGTTGGTTTGCAGCCATCTCTACACTCAGGTTTTTAACCTCGCCCGTCGCGCCGACTCCGATATCGACTTCGGCTTTGTCGTCCCTCGTCAGTGAGTGCATGCTCTCAATCATGAATCCGAACGATTCGATGCCGTCCTCCGACACGCGCTCAAGCACGCGATCGTCACTCGTCGGCGAGTAGTAGCCCCCGCCATCCTTCCAACGGATGTGGAGCGTGTCGTTCTCTTCATCGTACCAAACGGCTATTCTGCGATTCTCCATTGTCTCGCCTCACACAAGCTTGTCAGTCAGGAACGCGGTTGAGACCCACGCCTCGTCATCCAGCATCTTGACGGCCACTCGAATGTACATCCCAAAGTCCTCGACCCATCAGTAGTACCGTAGGCCATTCGGCCTTCGCGGGTCAGGAAACGCCGGGACTACGGGAGTCTCCAGTGCTTTTCCGATCTCGCGAACATAATCGACCGGCTCCGGGTGGTCAGTGAGAATGTGATCGAAGAGTACCGCATCGCTCAGCAATATCTCGACACCACGGTAGTCCCGAAACCGTATCATGGCCGAGTCCGCAGTAGAATAGTACCATTCTCGGAACTATTATTCAAGGCCCCAGCGTCTCGCTGAAGATTGAGTGATGGAATCCAACACTCGATCGGACACTTGCTACACCCAGCCGAGCTTCTCCATGGCTGCCCGCAACGCCGTCAATTCTTCGTCGTTCAGGGGTTCCGTGGGCAGTCGGGGAGGGCCTGTGGGCCGCCCGACGATGTCCATCATCCCCTTGGCCATGCGATAGCCTCCGCCGTTTGCGGAGATCATCGCGCGCACGGGGCCGAGCGCTTCATCCTCGGCGTCGGTCATGGCCTCGGCCTTGTCGTACTCACCTTGGGCTAGGAGTTCTGCCACCTTGAGATCGTGCGCGGGATAGGCAGGCGCGAAGGCGCTGACGATTCCAGCGCCGCCGTTCTTGAAGCAGCGCGCGTGCTGGCCGGAGTTGTCGATGACGTTGAATGTGTCGGAGAACTCTCTCATTTTGTCATAACCGTCGGGGTCGGGGTAGTTCCACTTGACGGCTGCAACGTGCTCGGCGTCTTCGAGCCGGCGCATTGTTTCCGGTTCGAGCGGGGAGACACCGAACCAGTACGTGTTGTAAATCATGATTCCTATGTCGATGGCGTCTGAGATCATGGTGAAGTGCTTCACGTACTGGTCTTGGTTCGGGGCGTGGTTGTATGGGAGTTCGATTTGCAGGCTGTTCGCGCCCATGTCCTGGGCGATTTTGGCATCTTGGATCGTGCGCAGGGTATCTTTGGACTTGAGGCCGCACATGACATTCACGCCCGGCCCGCCGGCGTTGACGACGGTCCGCACGAGGTGGGGCCACTCGTCATCGGAGAGATCGGGGCCTTGGCCCCATGCCGAGCAGAGCTTTATCATCGACTCGCTCGCACCGAGTCCTTGGCTTACCCACCATTGGGTGAGGTCGGTTGCCGCGGCTAAGTCGAGTCGGTAGTCCTTGTCGAAGGGTGTCGGCACGGCCACCGACACGCCTCTAATGATCCGCTTAAGTTCTTCTCGGTTCATGTTGCTGCTCCTCCGTCTTGATGCTAATGAGTAGCGTTTCTTATCCGTTGACCGGCCACCCGATCTCTCTAAAGATATCCCGAAGTTCGTCCATGAGTTCATCCGAGAGCCAATGGGACGGCTCCCGGGTCTCGCCGCAGTCCCAGCCGACCACTTTCATGTATGCCTTGAGGTGCTGGTAGCCGCCGGAGTGGTCTTTGTTCTTTGCGCGCCAGTCTTTGAATTTCGAGTCCACGCCGTCCATCAGCGCTTGCGCTTCGTCATATTTCTTGGCTTCCAGCAGGGACCAGAATTTGAGATCGAAGGGGGCATAGGCCGTTGCTGTGGAGGTTATGTATCCCCGCCCGCCGAGTTGATGACATCGCACGGGTTTGCCTCCGTTGTTGATGATGTTGAAGTGGTCGGAGTACTCCCGCATCTCGTCGTAGTCACGATCCGGCGGCGAACTGTACTTGAGAGCGACCACGCGCTCCGCGTCACGAAGGCGGTTCATTGTCTCCGGAGTGACGCCGGGGCAGCCCCACCAGAACGTGTTGTAGATCATGATGCCGATGTCGATTGCGTCCGATATGTCTGTGAAGAATCGCACGTAATCGTCCTGGTTCGGGTGGCTAAAAAACGGGAGGTCGATTTGGAGGCCAATGATGCCAAGGTCTTGGGCCTTCTTGGCGTCCTCAATGGTATGGTAGGTGCTCTTGGCCTTGATCGCGCACATTATGACGGCGTCGGGGCCGGCCGCGTTGACGGTGGTTCTGATGACTTGTTCCCACTCGGAATCGGTGAGGGATGGACCCTCCCCACCAGCTGCGCAGACTTTTAGGGGCGCAACGTTCGTCCCCAGACCCTGCTCGACCCACCACCGAGTGACATCGGTGATTCGAGCGTAGTCGACTTTCATGTCCCTGTCCATCGGAGTCGGCGTTGTGACTACCGTTCCCTGAATGAGTTTTCGGAGTTCGTTCCTGTCCATAATTTCCTTTCTTCGTTTTGGGTTGTCTATTGTGGATCTAAGCGTTGAGGGGAGTTCCAAAGTTCAAGGCGATGCCGTTGGGATCGCGGATGGTAAATTCACGCATTCCGTAGTCCATGTCTTGCACGGGAACGACGATTTCAACCTTGTCCTTTAGCCGGTTCCATAGAGTGTCTACGTTGTCAGGGTAGAAGTAGAGCGAGCTGACGGCAGGCGCGACCGGGCACTTGTGATCGTCCTCTTGGCCCTCATCATGGTCGTCTGAACTTAACAGCATGATCGCCGTCTTGTCTCGTCTCAGGAAGCACCATGCGGGATCGTCATCGGGCATCGCGTCTGCGAGTGTGAACCCCAGTGTGTCGCGGTAATACGCGATGGCTTGCGGCATGTCATTCGTAAAGAGGACGGGTACGGGGCCGCGGATCGTAAGGTTGGACATATTTGCCTTAGATGTCCTTGCCGAAGCTCAGCATGTAGCCGTCGCGGTCGCGCAATCCAAACTCCCGCATCCCGTAATGAGTGTCGTACAGGGGGTAGGCGATCTTGGTCCGGTCCTCGAGTTCCTTCCAGAGCGCCTCTACGTCGTCCGAGTAGATGTACATCGTCCAAAGGCGGTTTGCACCGGACGAATCGAGGGGCTCGTGGTCATGGTCGTGGCCATGTTCGTGTCCGTGGTTTTCGTCCTCGTCGTGGTCGTGATCAGGTTCCTCGGGGGTTGTGAACATGATGGCTGCCTCGTCACGCGCCATGAAACACCAGGTGGGATTTTCATCCGGCATTTGGCTTGTGACCTTGAATCCGAGGATGTCGCGATAGAACGCAATGGTAGAGTCCATGTCCTCGGTGACGAGGATCGGAGTCAGGCGGCCGAAGGCGGCCGGGGCGTCGGGCATACTATTCGATGCTCCAGCCCAGTTCTGCTACGACATTTCGGGCTTCGGCGATCTCGTCTTCGGAGCATGGCAGGGTGGGAGGGCGCGGTGGGCCGACGGGATTGTTCATCGCCGCCATTATGCCTTTCATTTGACGGTAGCCGCCCGATTTCGCGCCGGTCTTGGCTCCCCAGGGCGCGATTATGGCGCCTACGCGGTCCTTTTCGGCCTGAGCCTCTTCGTACTTGCCGGCTTCAAGAAGGTCCCATACTTGGAGATCGTGTTTCGGGTACGCGGCCACCCAAGGGCTGATATAGCCTCTGCCTCCGTTTTTGTGACAGCGGACGGGCTGCCCGGAATTATCAATGACGTTGAAGGTGTCGGCGAACTTGGTCATGTCGTCGTAGTCGATGTCCGTTCCCTCGGGCGCGCTCCACTTGAGCGCAACGACATGTTCTGCGTCTTTCAATCGCAGCATAGTTTCCGCGCGCATAGCCTCGACCGACGGGTCGGACGTAAACCAGTGAGTGTTGTAGATCATTATGCCGATTTCGATGGCGTCCGATATATCGGTGTAGAAGCGAACGAGGTCATCTTGGTTGCTGTGGTGCATGAAGGGCAGGTCGATTTGCAATCCGATGGCTCCGAGGTCTTGCGCGCGTTTGGCGTCCTCGATCGTGTGGAGAGTGTTCTTCGGTTTGAGAGCGCAGATCACCTTCGTGTCGGGGCTGGCCGCTCGGACGACGGTGCGCAGCAGGTGGGGCCATTCGTCATCGCCAAGGTCGGGACCTTCTCCCATAGCCGCCGAGGTTTTCAGAGGAGACTTGCCTGTTCCGAGTTTTTGCTCAACCCACCATTGAGTCACCTCGGCCGTTCGGGCGAGATCGACGTTGAAGTCGTCGTCCATCGGAGTCGGCAGGGTGGCGATACAGCCGCCGATCATGGTCTTGAGTTCATCTCGATTCATGCAATTCTCCTTGAGATCTTGACGATTCGCTTCGGTGGGTCATGGGAAGAATTGGCTCTATTCACACGGGCCCAGAGTCTCGGCGAACGCGACGGAAGTACCAAATGAGCGCGGCGAGGACGATAATGACGACGATTCCGGCTAGGACGCCAATCATGATTTGAGGCAGGTTAGATTCTTCCGGAGTGGGCTCACGGTTGAAGATATTGCCGAACATTATGTATGTGATGCCGGCATTTTCTCTGCTTTCGTCGGGGTCACCGAGGGCGGCGGAGTATGCTAGATCAGCCACCCCGTCGCCGTTGAAGTCGCCGATACCGACGGCCGATCCCAGACCTTCCACGGCCTGTTCTCCGTCGATGGAGATTTGGGCGGCGTCCTCAACACTGTAGGTTCCGGGCTGAATGGGGCCTTGGAATATGAGCACCTTGCCCGCGGCGCGATTCCCGGATACATCCGACTGAGAGGAGCCTATTGCCAAGTCATTGATTCCGTCGCCGTTGAGATCTCCAATTGCTAGAGAGCTTTCGGCGCTCTGGTCTCTTTCCGTCTGACCTTGGAAGGTCACATCGGCGATGGTCTTTAGTTCACCATCCAGCGTATCGAGCGGTCCGAAGATGATGTAGGTTTCGCCGGCGTTGTCGATATCTCCGACATCCGCGCTTCGGGAGTTGACGATTAGGTCGTCGATGCCATCGCCGTTGATGTCGCCGATGGCTACCGCCCCGCCTGCGCCATCGCCTTTGACCGTGCTGGAGATGTCGCCGGTAGAGCCTAGGAGTACCCCGTCTGCATCTTCGCGAAGATCGATATCCTCTCCGTCGAGGGGGCCCAGTATGATTTCCACGCTGCCCTTGCGCAGTTCGTAACCGCCGGGCGATCCGATTGCGAGATCGACGGCGCCGTCGTTATTGAGGTCTCCGGCTGCAACGCTCTTGCCGCTGTTGTAGTTTCTGTGCGCGCCGTAGATGTGGAATCCGGTCCGCTCGCGGATATCGACCGCGCTCACCCCGGTTGACTCGACCGACCCGAGAACAGCGTATACCACGCCGGACTCATGGCGAGTGTCGTCCATGGCCATTTCCTCGGAGCCGATTAGCAGGTCGGTTAGGCCGTCTCCGTCAATGTCGCCGATATGCAGACCGGAAGCGATCCCCGCCGTGAAGTCGAAACCCTTGAACTTGATTGCGGCTTGCGAAGCTTCGGCTACGGAGGGATCGATGGGTCCTAGGAATCCGAATGCCGCGCCGGCTCGAACTTGGTTGTCCAAGCCCGATTCGGGTGCGCCCACTAAGAGATCGGCCTGCCCGTCGGAGTTGATGTCGCCGACGGCAATCGCGCTGCCGAAACGGTCTTGAGCCTCCTGGCCCGCTATGGCTACATCGTACTCTTTAGCGCTTTTAAGAATGAGTTGGTTCGACTGCGCGAAGGAGTCGCTTATGGTGAATAGTACCGCGAGCAACGCAATCAGTGATGATGCCGTAAGGACACCCCAAGTTGGCACGCGCCTTGTAGGCAGGTCGACGTTTTTTAGCATTTGAGGGGATACTCCTCTACAGATTCTTCTAGTTGTTTTCTTGAAGTCTACCCCAGCTTTATCGGAATGACAATGCGCGGGGATGGAGCCCGGCTACAGCCATAAATCGGTCAACTCGGCGGATACATCACGCTGGAGCGTTGGACGGATCACCAGTTCAGGTATGGAACTATTTTGCGGAAGGCCGGCAATGAGGGCGATCGCCGCGGCCACGTCCTGGGGCCCGGCCATGGTGAGTCGCGCGTCGGCGCTGGGCGGGACAGGCCGCTTATCCAGCAGCGGGGTTTCGATTTCACCGGGGATGACGACGCTGGCGCGAATGTTCGTACTTTTGAATTCCTCGTTCAAATGCCCGGTAAAGTTGATGACCGCGGCCTTTACGGCGGAGTAGATCATTCCGCCCAAGAGGCCCGGAGTTATACCCGCAAGGGAGGAGACATTGATGATGGTTCCGCTGTCGCGCTTGAGCATTGCGGGCATAACGGCCTGCGCACAGTAGATCGAGCCTAGCAAGTTTGAGTTGATGACCGCGGCGATTTCGTCGGGGGGAGTGGAAAGAAGCCTGCGGTGAGGTGAACTGTGGCCGGCGTTATTGACCAGCACGTCCACGGCGCCGCGGTCACGTTCTATTTCCGCGACGACGCCGAGGACGCCCTCGCGATCCGCCACGTCGACGCCGTAGGGGGCTGCGCTCCCGCCCGCCTCTCGGATTTCAGCGCAAACGTCTTCTACTTTGGAGGGTGTCCTGCCGACGAGATAGACGACGGCCCCCTCTGAGGCGAGTCGAATCGCCGTCGCTCGTCCGATGCCGCTGCCGGCGCCGGTGATGAGGCATGTCTTGTCATGCAGAGTCATGGATTATCTTAGGTGGGGCTGCTTGAGACTCTCTTGCAACGTGTCGACCTGCGGGAATACCGGGACTGTGGGGAACGGACGGGCGATTAGAGGCGCGATATGCGGATTCGCTCAGAAGCGGATGATGTTTGCGACCTCGAAAGCTATCGAATCGGCGCCGTTTGAATTTGCTGCGCACGGATTAGCCTACCAGGTCGGAGAGGAAGATGATTAAGACGAAAACTCCCGCGGCGACCAATGCGAAGAGAATGACCCCTCCGCAGGCCAGCAAGGCTCCCAGCCCTCCGCTGAACCATTTTCGTTCGGTTAGCGAGGGGGTATCGAACCTTGCTTTCGGCTGCGCCAGTGGGTCTTCGGTAATCTCCGAAGTCATCGTCTCGAACCGGGGACTTTTGCCGATTGTTCCGGGGGAAGTGGTTTGAGTTGGCCCGGAGGTCTGGGCAGTGGGTTCTCCCTGCTTCTCGACTCGGAATGCGGAGCGCATTTTCGTTATTTCTTCGTTTGTGGCCGGTATGTCTCCGTATTGCGCGCGATTGAAGGCCTCGGTGGCAGGTTCCACAAGTTCGTTGGGGAAGATATTTCTCAAGTCTCCACGGAACTCGTTGGGGGTATAGTATTCTGGACGGGGCACCGAGTTTTGTTCGGCGGTCGTGAGCATTTGGTAATACAGTCGAAGAGCTTCAACGACGCCTGGCGGTCCTGGCGGGAGTCGGAAAACCTTTCTGCCGGCCCCTTTGAACAGGTCTTTGACGTTTGACATGAGGTCGGAGAAGAGATCGCCGATATCCGAAGCGAAATCCATCTCGTCGAAGATGGATTCGCGGTCAGGTTCATCATCACGCCTAAATTTCTTGGCAATTCTGCTCATTAGGACATAGAGGAAAATAGCGATGACGGCGATGATGGCTATTACGAGTCCATACCGGACAAGTCTTGTTATGAACACCAGGAAATCAGGGGCTCGTACGTCGCTGCCGTACCCTCCTTCGATTGCGAAGTTTTGCGAAGGTCCGGGTGTTGGCGTAGGGGTGGGGGTTGCTTCGGGCTGAGGTTCAATTTCGAAAGGACGTGAGAAGACCGTGCCTATGACAGTGTTAATGAGCTCCAGCCCCAACACGATGGGAACGCCGACGATGAGCAGGATTCCCTCAACCACTCTGTCGAAGACGAACTTTATGGGGGAGGTAATGAAGGCGAGGAAGCCTTGCTGAAGGAAACCGAACATGCCGCCAACGACGAGGATGGCAATGACCGCAAGGCCGATCACCTTTGGCCAGGTTCTGGTCTGTGAGGAAGTCGAGGTCTCTGAGACGATATGGCCAATGTTGAGTCCTGCGAGTCCTGCGCCGAAGAATATGAGCACCATGGCGAAGACATTCAACTGCTGTTCGACGAGGATATCCATGACGGCGGCAAAGCCGATAAAGAACAGTCCGAGTCGGAAGCTGATTCTGAGGCTCTTTTCGGGGAACGGGACCATAGCGAGTCGGATACCCCGGAACCACATTCCGAGCGCGAGGATGGCGGCTCCCACACCGTGAAAGGTTCTGCCCTGTTCTTTGATGGTGGAATCGATGAGTTGGGGCAGCCAGCCAATCGTGAAGAGTTCGTCGGTTTCATATGCTGCGGCGACTACGGCATATGCGAGGACGATCCCGAGTAAGGTAGAACCGATGTAGAACAGTTCAAATGCCTGGAAGTTTTTCCGGCGAATGTAGGAATACAAGAAAGTGGAGAGACCGAGAAGCCCCACAATGGCGAAGTAGCTCAAAGGGCTGCCCGTGGAGCCGGCGGCGACACCGAGAATTGACATGAACGCGAAGAGCCACGCGGACTCGGAGACTACGAGGGTAATGTATGTGAGTCTTTCGCGCGTGAGTGTCATGTTGATTCGTCACCCGCGCCTACAACAGTGCCCTTCAATCTGTCCCATGCGGTCGGTTCGGTGTCTTCGTCATCTTCGGAGTCGGTGTCAGCCTCGTCCGAGGCTTCTCGTTCTTTGCGTTCCTTTTCTTCTTCATCAATGCGGTCGATGTGTTCCCTGAGGTGGTAGAAGAGGACTTCCGGTGGAGGGTTTTCCACGAATTCGGCTCCGGTATAGAGGACAGTGAAGCGGAATCCGCGCTGGCGAAGTTCGGCAATGGCTACGGTCAGGCTTTCGGTGATGATGTTTGTGCAGAGGACGATGGTCGCCCCGAACGGAAACTTGCGCGACTGTTCGAGCAACGCGGTGGACATTGCATTGGGAGCGAACGGTCTGGTTAAGGCGAGGGCGGTCAAGATCGTGTGCAAGTGTTCGGGTTCGGAACTGGGAGGGACGGTCATGGAGCGTTGTGAGAGGACCGGCATGTCATTGGAAAACAGTCCCATGCTGTATTGACTGTTCGAGATATAGAGTGCCATCGAAGCGGCAATGGATATTACTCGTTCCAGGTCATCGGGGCTTAGAGAGAGCCAGTAAGGCTCCATGGTGTCTACGGCGGCGGCGATAATCACGGTGTGGCTGGAACTTGGTTCGAACGTTCTGACCATGAGCCGCTGCTGTTTCGCCGTCGCCTTCCAGTCGATAGTTTTGAGGGGGTCGCCTCGGACGTATTCCCTAATTCCGGCGGGACGGGAGGGGTCGGGGAAGATTTCCAGGCCGCCGCGGATTTCCCCGAGCGGTCTCGCGGGGGGGATACCGATTTCATCAAGTGGATACACTTTTGGATAGACGACAAGAGTATCCAATCGGGACATGATCTTTCGGCTTCTGAAGAATCCGAAGGGGTCGCCGCTCTCCATTTTGGCAGGGCCGATGTGGTATTCGCCTCTGCTGACAGCGTCCATGCGGTACCGCCAGCGAATCCGCTCATACCATGCAACGGCGGTGGCGTGGTTCAGGCTGTCGATTCCGCTTTGCATATTTCGTCTGAGGGACGCGCCGGCGGGCATGATGCCTTGCGGCAGTTCGTCGTCGATATTCAGCCAGGCGAGCGGTATGGGCTTTCGGTTGGACAGGACGAGGTCCATGTATATGTCGTCACCGAAGAACACGCGCTCTTGGGGGAACCTTCGCTCGTACGTGAGTTTTTGGAGTGCGACGCGGTTCCAGAAGCGAGCGATGCCGATGGCGACCAGGCCCATGAGGCCGAAGGCGATTCCGAGGGCGTGTCCGAAGATAAAGCTGGCGACCAGCAAAACGGCGAAGAAGCCCGTCCAGAGCGTCTGCCACGTTCGGTCGCTGGAGACAGTCCGGATTGGGTCTTG
The DNA here is from genome assembly GCA_965232435.1 of Dehalococcoidia bacterium. Lineage (GTDB taxonomy): Bacteria > Chloroflexota > Dehalococcoidia > Lucifugimonadales > VXLM01 > VXLM01. The sequence continues at coordinate 2,492,732 of CBDDPU010000004.1, read as the reverse complement.
CGGCTCGACCCGACTTGATGCCACGTTATTGCCTTTCGATTGGGACCGCTACGTTTTCGAGGACATCGTTGACGATTTGATCGGCGCTGTTGCCGCGCAGCCGTGCGGATGAGCTCAAGATGAGGCGGTGCGGCAGGACGGAGCGGGCGAGGAGCTTCACGTCGTCCGGTGTTACGTAGTCTCGGCCTTCCAGGGAGGCCCAAGCCTGCGAGGTCTTATACAGTGCAAGGCCGGCGCGAGGACTGGCGCCGAGCGATAAGCCCGGGTTGTCGCGGGTGCTTGTAATGAGGTCTACGATGTAGCTTCGCACTGAATCGTCGACTCTGACCGTTGGGGGAATGGTTTGCAGTTCTTCGAGGTCTGCGGAGTTGGTTACCGGGTCGACGGCGGGAGGAACGGGATCGTCTTCAAAGCGCTTGTAGATTTGTCCTTCCTCCTCCGATGTCGGGTAGCCGATGACGATGCGGACCATAAACCGGTCGAGCTGGGCTTCGGGGAGTGGGAAGGTGCCCTCCATTTCGACCGGGTTTTGGGTGGCCATGACCATGAACGGTTCCGGCAGAGTCATGCTTTCGCCGTCTATGGTGGCCTGTCGTTCTTGCATGGCTTCAAGGAGCGAGGACTGGGTTCGAGGGGTCGCGCGGTTGATCTCATCGGTCAGGATGATTTGGCTGAATATGGGCCCCTGCCGGAACTCGAACTCGCCGACCTTCTGGTTGTAGAAGTTGACTCCGAGCACGTCTGACGGCATCAGGTCGGGTGTGCACTGTATGCGGTGGAAGTCGCAACCGAGAGACTGTGCGAGGGCTTTGGCCATGGTAGTCTTGCCGGTGCCGGGCACGTCCTCAAGCAGGGCGTGTCCTTTGCAAAGAAGCGCCACCAACGCTAGGTTAATGGCGTCGTCTTTTCCGACTATGATCTTTTGTACATTTTCTCTGATGCTCGTTGCGACATCCTGTACATCGTTAACCGTTTTCCGATTTTCCATATCTCCTCCATTGAACCGATGCCGTTGACACGTTTTCGTCGTCCTTGTTGGTTGAATTGAACTCGCTACGGGCGATTTGCCTCGCTACGCAGGATCTTTGCATAGCTCATCAGTAAGCCAAGCGAGTCGGGAACTAAGGGCAGAATCAAAGCTGTACACAAGGTTAGTGGATTCGCGTGCGGGGAAATGACGATTTTGCAAAGGTCTCCTAATTCGGACGGGCAACGAGTGATTTTATGGAATGGGGCCCGTTCACCACCCTTGATAATATACTATTGGCGAGATGCTCGTCGGGCTATGGTGAAGCGGCCAAGGCGAGCCAGGTTCCCACGCGGGGGTCGAACAACTCGACAAGGTGTCCGGCTGCGCCGTCGTCGCTCCAGCCACCCGCAACGATTACTCTCCCATCTGACATTATAGCCGCAGAGTGGTCGGTTCTGGCTAGGGCCAGATTGCCGGCGGGCGACCAAATATTTTGCATAGGATCGTAGATTTCCGCTAGGCCGATAGTGGCGGCCGCGCCCGCGCCGCCGACCACAAGAACCCGGCCGTCTCGCAAGACCGTTGCCGAATGTCCCGCGCGGTTTATCGCGAATTGACCGGCCGATGTCCATGTGTCGGTTTTCGGATCGTAAATCTCCGCGGTTTTTCGCATGGCTGCGGGCCCCGCGCCTGTGTGACTCCCGCCGGTCACCAGCACTCGGCCATCTTGTAAAACTGATGCTGTAGGGAAGGACCTCGTCTCGATCATGTTGGCCGCTTGAGACCAAGCGCGGGTGTCAGGGTCGTATATTTCCGCGGATGCAAGGGTCCGAATCTCATTGTCGAATCCGCCGACGACAAGGACCCTGCCGTCGTTGAGGAGTGCGGAGGCGTGAGAAGAGCGTTGATGCCTCATGACGCTGGTCGATGTCCAAGAGTTGTCCTCAGGATCAAAGGATTCTGCCGTTCGCAGGACTTGGCCTGAGTCCTTTCGTCCTCCGGTTATCAGGACTCTCCCGTCTTGGAGCAGTGTTGATGTATGCCAATATCGCTTGTCGGCGAGGTAGGCCGTAGATTGCCAAACGCCTTTGAGGGGGCTATAGACTCGAGCGCCGTTCCAGTTATCGGGGCTGGACAGGTCGCCGACGACGAGGATTCTTCCGTCGTTGAGCGTGGTAACGGTGTCTCCGCGTTCGGTTCTGGCTTTTACAGCCATGTGTGGCACGAAGACGGCCAGTTCAATTCGTGGGAGGCCGGAGTCGATCGGCATTGGTTCGAGTTCGGCCAGGCCGATCCCCACAAGGGAAGTATCCACGCGGTCTCCCACTGTGATTTGGTCTCGTATCGCGGTCACGGAGCCCGCTGTAAGGAAGAGCGCGCCGGTGACGGCCAGCACAGTGACTCCGACACGGCTTTTCAATGCGAATCGAGGCGCTTCGGCGGCGGTCTTTCGCATTGATGCGATTCCGACCTTGACGGCTTGATGCTCCGCTCCGCGGCAGGAGGATCGCCAGAGAAGGTCCATCGGAATGCCGAATAAGAGGCGACCGAAAATGTGGACTGAAATCGAGCCGAGGGAGCTTCCCTCTTCGCGGGCGAATTCGACTTGTTCCCAGATGTCGGATTCTATCTCCGCGCGGCGAGCGTCACGCTCCCGTTGTGGAAGTCCCGAGGTGTAGAATCGTACCCACCATCGGACAATTCTCGCGGTGAAGGGCAGCCTCAATTTGTTCATCTAGGAGGTTGCTAGCTCCTGTCGGACGGCAGCGGTGGCGAGGCCCTCGCGTGATCGGGAGGCAAGGAGTGCATTTTGTCCGGCGGGGGTCACTTGGTAGAGCCGCCGTCTCGGGCGTCCACTTGCGGCGGACTTGGCGGGATCCTCCCAGCGACTTGAAAGGAGCCCTTGGCTTTCCATTCTTGAAAGAGCTTTATAGAGTGTGCCGTATGCCGTGAGCTTTCGGGCGCCTTCTCGTTCCGTAAGCTGCTTGGCAATCAGGAAGCCGTAGAACTCCGGCACTTGTCTCGTGTGGAGATCGAGGGCAGATTCCAAGATTGATAATTCGATGGGTAGTAGCGTGCCTTGTTTCCTTCTCATACGCTGAATTATAGGAAGATAGTTAAGGTCTTGTCAAACGCTGCATGGGGTTTTTCGGGCCTATCCGCAGAGTATCGCTAATTTCTTTTTCCTTCCAGCTTTTCGAGTTGTTCGTTTGGCCCGACGAGCATGACGGCGTCTCCCGCGTGGACGGTCGTATCGTAGGGGGGTGTTACGAGGAGGTCGCCGTCCTTGTTGGCAATGGCGAGAACGCGGATGCCGTCATCGGAGTTTATGTCTCGAACGACATGGTTTGCGATGGGTGAGTTGTCAGTTACGAGGACTTCCGCGATTCTTCTGCCATGGCGTGAGCTTTGCGCGAGAGAATCCAGCACATCGACGGCCATGGGACGGATTGCGGCCATAGCCATGCGTCTCCCGGCGATCTCGAAGGGCGAGACGACTCGGTTCGCCCCGGCTATCTCGAGCTTGTCTACCGTTTCGGGCGAGGTGCTGCGGGTGACGATGGTCATGTTTGGGTTTATTCTGCGGGCGGACAATGTGACGAAGACGTTGTCGCTATCGCTGCCTACGGTTGCAAAGAGGCCCTTGGCTCTGTCGATACCGGCTCGATAAAGCGTCGCGTCCTCGGTTGCGTCTCCGGCAAAGATTAGATGTCCGTCGTCGGCGCCTTGCGACACTCGCTCCGGCTCATTATCGATCACGACGAACCGCACGTCCTCCTCGGTAAGCTGCCGCGCCACTTCCTTGCCGACTCTTCCGAAGCCACAAATGATGAAGTGGTCGGAAATTCCGGCAAGTCTAGTTTCCATCCGACGCCTCCGCAGGAAATTGCCGAGGAGCTGTTCCTCGACGAAGGACCGAACGACTTCGGTCAAAATGTACAGTACGACTCCGACTCCTGCCAGCATGAAGAACATATTGAAGATGCGGCTCGCCGGCGAGAGTGGGCGAACTTCCTCATATCCGACCGTCGTTATCGTTACGACGACCATGTAGGCGGCGTCGAGGATTGGCCAGCCCTCCACCGCGAAGTACCAGAGGAACCCTGAGCTCACGACGAGGAACAGAGCGATCGCGCCGCGAACTTTATGGTTCTTTAGAGACATTTCGGGAGCGTTCGCCGGTGATGGAATATGGGTAACGAGCCTCTTCGTCCGGCCGTATCCGGGCTTGCCCGTCGCGGAGCGCGGACGTGGCGTTCTAGTTGGCGATTTCGACGATCGCCTCTATTTCTACGGGGATGTTGAAGGGGAGGCTCTGCATTCCCACCGCGGAGCGCGCGTGCTTGCCACGCTCGCCAAACACTTCGACCAGCAGATCGGAGCATCCGTTGATGACGGCCGGGTGCTCGGTAAAGTCTTCCGTGGCGTTCACCATGCCCAGCAGTTTGACGATTCGGGCTACGCGGTCAAGGTCGCCGAGTTCGGCTCTCAGCCGTGACATGATATTTAGGCAGACCAGCCTTGCGGTTTCGTAACCTTCTTCCTTGGTCAGATCGGCGCCGACCTTGCCGGTTGGCGTTGTGCCGTCCGGGCGCTTGGCCGGTCCCACTCCCGCCAGATAGAGCAGGTTTCCGGTTCGCACGGCGGGTACGTAGTTCGCGGCGGGGGATTGGGGGGAGGGCAGATCAATTCCGAGTTCTTTGAGGCGGTGTTCGGTTGTCATTCGCTGCTCCTGGCGCTGCTATTCGAAGGTGAGGATTCTTGCGGGGTTGTCGATCATGATTTGGCGGACGTGTTCTTCCGGCATACCCCGATCGCGCATTCGCGGGACGATGTTCTCGATAAGATGGCCGTAGCCGTAGCCGCCGTAGGTGAACGTGCGAGACTTGCAGAACACGTCTTGTGCGAGCACGATCTTGCAGAGGTATCCGCGCTCAATCAGCAGTTGGACGTAGTCGAGCCGCTGTCCGTCGTGCATCATGTCGATGTCGCCGAGCGAGTAGTGTGACGTTTCCCAGCCGAACAGGTCGTATTCGAGCATAGATCCGCGCGCGGCGAATTCCAACAGCGTGTCGGGATCGAGCACCGTTCTGTCCAGATGTCCCATGATGACGCGGCTTGTGTCCGCGCCCGCGCCTTCGAGGACGTCGAGTATTTCGAAGGGAGCGCGAGGGTTTCTTCCGGGATGAATGAGAATGCCCGCGCCGGTTTCGCGCTGCGCTCGAGCGCCGGCTCGGAGGACTTTTCGCTCGTTGTCCGTAAGCGGCCACGTGCAGCCAAGCTCGCCGATTATGCCCGCTTTAACGCCCGTAGAACCGACGCCGACAGTCAGTTCGTCGATAATTTGCTGGGTGATTTGGTCTTCCGAGCGGGTGTCCATGTCGGAGGGATGGACGATGTCCACGTAGTATCCCGCGCCCATGACAATATTCACCCCGGTCGCTCTGGAGACTCGCGCGAGGGCGAGGGGGTCTCTGCCGATGCCGATTGTGGTTGCGTCGACGATGGCGCCTCCGCCTGCCCGTCCGAAGAGGGCGATCTCGTAGATCGCCGTGTCTTCATCGAGCAGTTCGAGGTTGTCGATGTTGCGGAATGGATCGTAGCGAACCCAGCCGAGGTTCTCCATTGTGACTTGCTCTTTCCCGCGGTGCTTGGAGCTTGCTTCCGTCGGAGGCGTGTACATGCATACGAAGTCGATGAAGATGTGCTCGTGCGTTGTAGTCATGCCCAGGGTCGAGGGGGCTACCGGCCCCAACACGGTTTGGACAAGTCCTGAAAGCTGTGATTTTGCCAAAGGCACACCTCGTACTTGAATTCAGATTAGCCAGTGAAAGAACTGCGGTTTACCGGAGGAGCCGTACCGAGTCTCCGACGGACACCGCGCCGCCGGTTTCCACCGAGGCAAGCATACCTCTTCGACCTAGCAGTTCCTTTTGAAGTCCTGAACGGATGTCGTCCATCAAGCCGCAGGGGACGCACTCTTCCGATATCCTGAGGACTACCTGATCGCCGAGAGATAGGCGAGTGTGCGGTTCAAGGGTCTGAAGGTCGATGCCCGCCGTGGTGACGTTTTCTCGCACGGCGCCATGGTCGAGGCCGAGGGCGGTGAGGTTCTCTTCCTGCATCAGCAGCACTTGGCGCGCTTTGAGATGATTCTTGTCCGAGAAATGCGCGTCACCCTCGATTCCCCTGTCCGTCACGAACACCATGGGGCTGACTTGCTTCATTGGTCGCCGTCGTCCGAGCTTCACTCGAAGGCCGACGACTTCGCCTTGGGATCGTCCCATGCATCGCACCTCCTCCGATTGTGTTCAATACCGTACATTGACAACGAACGGGATTCAAGGGCGGATGCCGATTCTTCGGGGTTTGGAATATGGGGGGGATCGATGTTGCGTTGAACTTTGCTGGATTCCGGCCTGCGCCGGAATGACGGTGGGTGGCGGATGGTGACGCCGGAATGACGGTGGGTGGGAGAAGGCGCTAGACTCGCCAGTCGTCGCGTGCAATTGGGCCGGGGTTGTCGTGTCGGAAGGCGCTGTACGCAAGGCCGGTGACTTCCGGTTGGGCCAGGACGAAGGTTTCGGATTCGGGGTCTCGCTCCTTCCATTGCCACGCGACATAGAGGTTCGCATCCGTGTTCTCTATTGCGGGTGTGTAGTTCCGTGAAAGGTCTTCCTCCAGGGGCAGGAGGTTCCAATCGTCGATGTAGTTTTGGAGGTAGCCGTGTCCCCGGTGCATGGGCCAGAGCTGAATCCAGAGGGACGGGCGCTGCACGGAGCTTTGGTCGATGACAAGTTCATCGACGATCTTTTCATTCAGCCACTTGCGCCACTCCAGCGTCGCGTTGCCGATGGGCGGGCCGATGATGTCGCCCCTAGCGCATCCGACGGCCAGATTGAGGTTCTGTTTTCGCAGGGCGGTTCGGAGTTCGCGGAGGAAGGTCGTGAGATAGGAACCTTGGAGATCGCGCCAATCTTGCAGGTCGAACTCTTGGTGGAGGATGTCCCGTCCGTGCCGCCGCCGGAATTCCATGCGAATAGGCTCATTGAAGCCGTATTGGTCGGCGTAGTCCGCCGGGCGTGACTGGGTGCGCAGGCAGACGAACACGCCGTCCCAGTCGTAGCCTTCGAGAACGCTGAGGTAGCGGTTGATCATGTATTCCCGGACTTCGGGGTAGCCCAGGCACACGACGCCCCAATGCTTGTTGCCTTCGCGGTCTTGGAGGTTGTATTCGGGATGATCCTTGATGAGGCGACTCATTCGGGCGAAATTCTTGCCGTGGTAGGGGTTGTGATGACTGACTTCGCGTTCGGCCTTGGGCGGGAGGGGGCGGCCTTGGTCGAGCAGGGAGACGTAGGCGTATGCCTTCATTCCGCGTTCATGCGCCAGTCGGGGAACCACTTCGAAATCGTCCCACGTGATCGGCGGGTAGAGCCGGCGTTTCTTGCCGCCATAGCCCCGCGCGGCTTGGTACACGTCGTCGTGTCCGGTGCGGCCCTGGCGCCAATGCACGGTATCCGCGCCGAGTTCCTCGCGCCAAAGTCCATTCGCCGCTCAAGCGACTCGACCGTTCGCAGCAGCCCGTCTCCCTCGCCAAAGACTAGGTGATCGCCCCAAGAGCAGTTCGCGATATTGCCTTTTCTGTTCATGATCATTGTTGGTTCTCCTGTTCCGACGGGGCTTTTCGATTTGGGGTGATTTTTGGACCCTCACCCTCTCCCACGACGGGAGAGGGGATTATGGGTGGGAGCAGGGTTGTGTTGGATTCTACTGGATTCCGGCCTGCGCCGGAATGATGGTGGACTCACCCTCACCCTAGCCCTCTCCCATGACGGGAGAGGGGATATGCCCTCACTCTAGCCCTCTCCCGTGACGGGAGAGGGGAGCAGGGGCCAGCCTTCATGGGATTCGATTGCGGTGTCAATTCGGGGCGGGCGGTGGTGATGTGGGGTAAGATTCGGGTGGGGTATAGTGGATGATGGGGAGGGCGAAATGAGTGTAACGGTAGTTAGTTGGAATATTGCTAAGAAGCGCGAGCCGTGGCGGGAATTGGCTCGGATGGATGTGGATGTTGCGCTGCTGCAGGAAGCGGGGCCGCCACCGGAGGATGTAGCTCGGCTCGGGGACGCGACGCTCCCGCCGGCGGAGGGCGGCTTCCTGGACATTGGTCCACAAGAGGCATGGGATTCTCATTCGTGGAATTCGGATTGGTGGCACGGGCGGGGATGGAATGCGCTATACGATCGATGGCCGATGGTGGTGAAGTTGTCGGACCGGGTGGAGGTGGAGTGGTTCAAGCAGATTGGTCCGGTGTGGGGTAACGGGATCGATGAGATCGCCGTGAGCGGTATAGGGACGATAACGGCGGCCCGTGTGACGCCGAAGGACGGGACGATCGAGCCGTTCATTGCGGTTTCGATGTATGGGCGGTGGTTAGGGCCGCATCCCTCCACAGTCGGAGACTGGATCTATTCCGACGCTTCGGCACACCGTATCATCTCCGATTTGTCGACGTTCATCGGTTACTATAATCGGCCGTCAGAACATCGGATACTTGCGGCCGGGGACTTGAACATGTCGTTCAAGAGCGCTAATCAATTCGATCATCGGGCTCAGACCGTTCTGGACCGGTTCCAAGCTATCGGGCTGGATTACCTGGGGCCCCAATACCCTGCCGGTCGCCGAGCCGACCCCATACCTCCGCACTTGAATGAGGCGTCCCTGGACGTACCTACCTACTACAACATGCCGTCAAACACTCCCATCGGCGCCTCCGTCCAACTCGACCACGTATTCGCATCTCGCGGTTTCCATGAGGACGTTAGCGTCCGGGCGATGAACGGAGTAGATGAGTGGGGGTCGAGCGATCACTGCCGGGTGCTCATCGATGTCGGGGATGGGGTTGAGGGTTTCTAGCGGCGGTTATGGCAGTTGGAATTCTCTCAGGGTGTCCAGTATGGTTCATTGGTAATTCGAGCGGTCGGGGATTATGGGTGGGAATAGGGTTGTGTTGGATTTTGCCGGATTCCGGCCTGCGCCGGAATGACGGTGAAGGATGGTTTAATCGGGGGCGGCGCCGTCTACGGGTTTGGTGGCTGCCGACGAGATCATTTCGGCGTATGCCTCTTCGCCGTAGACCTCCTTTTTGTTGAGTAAGCGGGCCGGCTTGGGCACGACCTTCAGGCTTCTATCTTGGATTGGGAAGCGGACGGAGGAGAAGCCGCTGCGGTGGGATTCTCGGAATCCGATGGCGATTTCGAGGACTTTCCGCATGTTGTCGCCGCTGCACTTGGGTTCGATGCCCTTGTCGAGCGAGTCGACGATTGATTGGATACCCGCGCGCTGCCTGCGTCCGCTGGGTGTTGTCCAGCCGTAGTCCGTTCCGCCGAATTCATCGAAGAAGTCCGTGACCTCAACCGGGCTGCCTCCGCGCGGTTCTCCCCTCCACAGGTGGCCGGCGTACCAGCTTGTATGGTAGATGCCCTTTTCGCAGACGATCTCGATTCCGTCTCTCGGAGACGGCTTCGTGTGGACGTAGGCGTCGATGCCGTTGGCGAATCGAATGTAGCCTCCCATGTTCTGGTCGTCGTCGCTCCAGGGGTCGTTCGTGCACCAGCCGGTTACCCAGTCCACGTCGGCGTCGTCGGCGAAGAGTCTCAGCACGCTCAGTCCCTGGCATCCCCCGCCGGAAATCTCGTTCGTCGGCTGGTACAAGTTGATACTCTGCACGGGGCCGATCTCGCCGGAGTCGATGAGGGCCTTGACCTTCCAATGCTGGGGCATGTTTCGGTAGGCGTCGCCGGAGGCGAGCGCGATGCCGCGAGAGGCGGTTTCCTCGACCATGCGGTCGGCTTCTTCCAGACTTGCGGCCATGGGCTTTTCGCAGTAGATCGCGCGGACGCCCGCCCGGGCGCAATCGATCACCACTTCGGGATTCGGCTTGACGGGCAAGATCGGCGCGGCGATGTCAAGATTCTCCGCTTGGAGCATGTCGTGGTAGTTGTCATAGGGCTTGACTCTGAACCGCTCCAAGAAGATGGCGAGGTTTGACGGATCGGGATCCGCGGCGGCGACGAGATCGGTGCGAGGGTTGGCCTCGTATCCGCGGGCGTGTCCGTTTCCCTTGCGTCCGGTTCCGATGAGGCCGACGCGATATGTCCGTTCGGTTGTCATGGCGCGCTCCTTGGCGGACGGGTTCTTGGGGGCCGTCCGGTTGCGCGGACAGGATACCATACGAGATGCGAGAGTTACGGGGATCGCCGGGAGCGCGCTTGACCCTGTGTGTTCTGGGCCGTACCCTTCTTTGCGACAAGCGCGAATACAGGAGGCCGACATGAAAGCCGCCGTGCTGTATGAAGCCCAGACCCCTCTCGTCATCGAGGAGTTGGACATAGGCGAACCCGGTCCGGGTCAAGTCATGGTGAAGATGATGTCCAGCGGGGTATGCCATTCCGACTGGCACGTTGTCAAGGGTGAGTGGACGCATCTTCCTCTGCCGATGGTCTTGGGGCATGAGGGAGCAGGTATCGTGGAGGCGACCGGGCCTGGGGTGGACCATGTGAAGTCCGGCGACCATGTGGTGCTGGCCTGGCGGTCGCAGTGCAGCCTCTGTGAGATGTGTCAGCTGGGCTGGCCCGCTCTGTGCTACGACAATCGGTATCCGGAGCAGAAGCCGACCGTTCAGGGGTCGGGGCGGGAAGTCAACCAGATGGTGGGAGTCGGGAGCTTCGGGAGCTATCAGATCGTTAGCGAAGTGGCGGCGATTCCCATAGACAAGGACGTTCCGTTTCCGCAGGCGTCGTTGATCGGCTGCGGAGTGACAACCGGAGTCGGGGCGGCGATCAACACCGCCCAGGTTCAGCCGGGAACGACGGCAGCGGTTTTTGGAGCCGGCGGGGTCGGACTCAACGTCATTCAGGGGTGCAGAATCGCCGGCGCGACGACGATCATCGCGGTCGATCTTCTCGACAACAAGCTCGACATGGCTAGGGAGTTCGGCGCGACCCATACCGTGAACGCAGGTGAGGAAGACGCCGTGGAAGCCATCAGGTCACTGACGGGCGGGTATGGGGTTCACTATGCCTTTGAGGCCATCGGCTTGGTGGAGAAGCCGTTTTTGCAGAGCATTCAATGCACGCGGAATCGCGGCATGTCGATCTGGGTGGGCCATGCTCCGCACGGCACGCCGGTTACCATCGACGCGCGCGATCTGATGATGGAAAAGATCGTCATGGGGTCTCTCTACGGGAGCGGCCAGCCGATGATTACGTTCCCCCGACTCCTCAATCTGTATAAGTCGGGGGAACTGATGCTCGACGAGCTTGTTTCGCGAACCTATCCGCTCGAGGGGATCAACGATGCGTTCGAGGCCCTCAGCAAGGGCGAGGTGGCCCGGAGCACGCTGTCCTTCGATTAGCCGGTCAAGCCTGCGCCCCCTCAAGGCACGGGAGAGGGCGCAGGGAAGGTATCTAATCGACTGCCTGGCTCTTCGAGCGGATTGTCGACTCGAAGGCGGACATTTTGTTCAGGGGCAGACGCGGCCAGGAGCGTTTCCACGGGTCGGTAACGTTTACCGTCAGCAGGCCAAAGTCGCCGATTTCTTCGGTTATCACGTCGCCGTGCTGGATGGGGCCGAGTCCGACGTGGTTGGTTCCCGTGGCGATGACGTCGCCGGCCTTCATCGTGGTAATCCATGTGATGAACTCGACCGTCTCCTCGACCGTCCGGCCCATGTCGCTCGTGTTGTGGTCCTGCCGAGCTTCGCCGTTCACCCAGAGCTTGATGTCGAGATTCTGCGGGTCGTCCACCTCGTCGGCAGTGACGATCACCGGGCCGAGTGGGCAGAAGGTGTCCCATGACTTGCCCCAGAAGAAGCTGCTGCCGCCGTTGGGGTTCACGCCTCTGGCGGACACGTCCATGAAGTTCAGGTAGCCGAAGATGTGGCCGCGGGCTTTGTCGGCGGGCACGTCGGTCGAGGTCTTGCCAATCACGAGGCCAAGCTCGGCTTCGTGATGGAAATGGGGCACCGGCGCGTCGGGAAGCTCGACCGTGTCGCCGTCGCCAATAACCGCGCTGGGCGACTTTAGGAAAGCCTCTCGGTCGGTCGGGAAGGGGAGCGTGCCGTTTTCGAGATAATTGCCCGCCATGCAGGCGATGCGGGTCGGCTCCGGCAAGGGGGATCGGAGGCGGACGTCGGCTATTGGGACGCCCTCCGAACTGGCCGCTGCGTCTTCGAGCTTGCCCCGGTAGTCGTCGAATCTGTCGATCAGTCCCCGCATCCATGTCTGCGCGTCGATGTGGGGAATATCTTCAATCACTCCGGACACGTCGACCACGTTGCCGCCTCTCAGAACGCCCGGGGTGAAGTCGTTGAACAGTACCAGCCTCATGCGCGTCTCTCCTTTTCGCTATGGTTCATTGGCTGGGCGGATTGTAGCATAGCGTCTTCGAGATCGTCCAAGCGGTGGGCGACGTGCGCGACGGCTGCTGCCTCTTGGACCCTTCAAAATTGACATCTACTGAAGGGGAGTTCAAACTCTTTTGGAGACGGAAGCACGGATGAAGGAGCGATAGAATTTCTCGATGCTGGTTTACCTTGATGAAAGCGGACACCCTCACCCTAATGATCCGGCGAGCCGTCCGGTGGTTGTCGCTGTGTGTGTTCAAGAGCGTGACGCTCGAAAAGTAGCAGGACGACTCCACGGACTAAAGCGGGACGTGTTGGGTAAGGAGCGGATGGAAATGAAGGGGGTGAGGCTACTTAATCGGTCGACGTTTCGTCGACGCCCGGTCGTAGTGGCGTTTGTCGAAGAATTCTTTAGCGCTTTGCTGAATCTTCCTGTGACCGTGTTCGCTATGGTTATGGAGCGGCCTAGTGTAGCCCCTGACCCCACAGATTTGAAGCTGCCTGATCAGTTCCGCTTTCTGATGCAACGGATCCAACTGCTCGCCGAATCAAGAGACGAGATGGCAACGCTGTTATTCGATGGGTCAGCCGGCCAGCTGGGCGGGTTGTCATTCAAGTTCGGCGCTTTCCTGTATCGGTCAGAAGAGGGTCGCGCCTGTACCAACATTACGGATACGCCGTTCTTTGGGGACTCGAAGGCATCAGCCGGAGTTCAAATCGCTGATATGGTTGCCTCGGTTATTCGGCAGTATGAGGAGGCCGAGTTATATAGAAGAGTCCCCGCGGAAGACCAGTTTCTTTGGGCTATTAGGCGGTACTACCGCATCATTGAACAGAAGACGGTCGATCAAGTGAGTCACGATGAATTTCCCAGACCTAGACTGTATCGGATACCGGCGGAGCAAGGTACCCTGCTTGCGGAAGAACAAAAAGAGAGCCAGTAGCAACTTCCTCAGGGAGTTACGCCCGGCTCTTGCACCTATCATCCTACCGTAGCGGACGTTCAAACGTCAAGCGGCAATTCTTCGGGTTTCACTCCCACATAATCTCATGATTCCCGACTGGCTCGTATACTTGCTCAATGGCTTGCTGATCTTCGCAGTGGCTTCGGTCGTGTTCTACGGGATCAGACTTGGCATAACTCCGATGCCAAGCTCCCGCAAGGCGATAGCGACCTTCCTCGACCTCATCCCCGACTCGACCGACGGCAAGATTGTCGACTTGGGATCGGGATGGGGAACCCTCGCGTATCCCATCGCGGGGCGTTTTCCGCAGGCCGAAGTGGTCGGTTACGAGCTTTCGCCGATTCCCTGGCTGTATTCGAGGGTTAAGGGACTTTTCGTTCGACGCGCGAACCTTGCGCTGCGCAGGCAGAGCGTCTTTGACGCCGACTTGAGCGACGTGGACGTGGTGGTGGTATTTCTCCACCCCGCGGCGATGAGGAAGCTCGGGCCCAAATTCGAGCGAGAGTTGCGCCCCGGTACTCTGGTATTCTCTAACACCTTCCCTGTTCCGACGTGGAAGCCCGCTCGGACCATCCACTTGGGTAAGTCATGGCTGTCCACATCGAACGACATCTACGTCTACCGTGTTTGACGATTGTGATGTAGCATAGCTAGCACAAGACACTTGCAGGGACAGGAGCGGAATTCAGATGTACGAGGCCATATCGACAGACGTTCTCATCATCGGCGGCGGCGGGGCGGGCTTGAGAGCCGCCATCGAGGCGCGCGATCTCGGCGCCGACGTGACTATGGTCGTCAAGGGCAAGTACGGGAACAGCGGCTGCACTCTGAACGTCGGCACCAGCGCGGTTGTCGGTTTGAACGGCCAGAACGGCGACACGAATATGTCGTCGATGTGTGACCTGATCTCCTTCGGAGGGTTTCTTGGGGATCAGAAGCTCGCCAAGATCCTGGTTGACGAGACCATGGATCGCGTTCGGGAGCTTGTTGACTGGGGCGCGGATTTCCAGCGTGAGGGCGACGGAAGCATCGCTTTGTATCGATCCGCGGCGCACACTCACACGAGGAATTTCACTTTCAAGCCGGGCGAGAACGCACGAGAACACACCTACGGCTCTCCTCCTGGTATGGCCATGATGGACGCGCTGATGGATCAGGCCGAGAGCCGCGACGTCAAGGTTATGGACGATGCGGTTCTCATTGATCTCTTGACGAGCGAAGGGCGCGTCGTGGGCGCTACCGTGCTTGATTGCCGCCGCTCCGAAATACTGGTCATCGAGGCCAAGTCGACTATTCTCGCAACCGGCACTTACAGCCACATCTTTGGCCCTACGACCGTTTCTCCGTTCGAGACCGGTGACGGTCAGGCCGCCGCTTACAGGGTCGGGGCCGATCTGACCGGAATGGAGGCTTCGCAGTTCGTTGCCACGTCGGTCGGTTTTCCGCCGGGCACGAAGTTTCTCAACTCCAACAACGAGGATTTCTTGCCTAAATATGGGATCGACGACCCCAGAAATTTCGCGAAAGAGCCATTGACTTACGCGGTTTGGAAGGAGATCAAGGAGGGGAGAGGATTCAAGGGAGATAAGGTGATGCTCGACATGAGCGCCGCGTTCGAGCGAAAGAATATGCCTTGGTGGTTTATGGACTTGGTGCGGGAGCAGACCGAAAAACGCGGTATAGACCTTCGGGTTGAGCCGATCAGTTCCGAGCCCCGGGCCCACACCACCATTGGGGGCATCTCGATTGACGAGAATTGTCGGACGACGATGCCCGGTCTGTACGCTGCCGGGGCGGTGGCGGGTGGAGTATACGGCCACGCCAGGCCAGAGGGTTACACCTCGATGATCACCGTCGTTTTTGGCAAAAGGGCGGGGAGGCACGCTGCTGAAGAGTCGGGAGCTATGGGTTTCGTTTCAGCAGATCCCGCGCAAGTTCAGGCGAGCATTGCCGGCGCGACGGAGGCGATCGACGAAACTTCGGCCGTAAAGTCCAGTGACATCAAACGCAAGATCAAGGCGGCTACTCGACGCTATGCATGGGTAATCAAGGACGAGGAAGGGCTGACGAAGGGTTTGTCGAGGATCAGGCAAATCGGCGGCGAGTCCGGCAGCCTCAGGGCACGGAACGGCTACGATTGGGCCCGCGCGCTTGAGGTGCGCAACCTCCTTCTATCGGCGGAGTTGCTCTTTATCGGCTCGTTGGAGCGTAAAGAGAGCAGGGGAGCCTTCTTCCGTGATGATTATCCCGATACGGATAATGCGAACTGGTTGAAGAACATACTCTACAGGCAGGTTGGCGGTGAGCTTGTATTAGATTACCAAGCGCCCGATCTTCTCTACTGCGACCCTGTCAGTCACGAGGGGCGTCTTCAGTACCAGCCGTTGGCGAACTACGGAACGAGTCGGGCAAAATAAGCTAGGCCTAAATTCTTACCCGTTGGAAGGACGGCGAAAGCGGTTGATGTAGTCTTGGTCGTTCCGTTCCTGATCCTGAACGGGCCGGTCGTCCGATTCCGGCGGGGTTGAAGCCGCATCATCGGAGTCCTTCGGCGTTTCGTCGCTCGCGTCGTTCTCTTTGGACGGTCTGTCCCGATAGCGGCTAGCCTGAATATCCTCCAGCCGACTCTGAAGGTCGTCGCCTTCAAGATGTCCGACGATGCTGCCGTCCCGCATCTCGTTGACTTGATCGGCCATTGCCAGCAGGGTTGAGTCGTGAGTGGCTGCGACGACGGTTATGCCGTGCGTTGCGACCATTTCGCGGAAGAGTCCGAAGATCGACTGCGCGTTCGTAGAGTCGAGTTCACCTGTTGGCTCGTCGGCCAAGATAAGGGGCGGTCTTGTGACGATAGCGCGAGCGATGGCTACGCGCTGCTGCTCACCGCCGGAGAGTTCGTACGGTCGGTGGTTCGCTCGCGGGAGCAGCCCGACGATTCCGAGCGCCTCCCTTGTCCGTTCCTCTCGTTCGCGAACGCCGTACCCGGAAATTCTCAGCGGCAGTTCGACGTTTTCGAATGCTGATAGGAGTGGGAGCAGGCCGAACGCTTGGAATACGAACCCCACCTTGTGACGTCGGATGTTCGTTAATTCCTTTTCTCCCATGACGGCAAGGTCTTCGCCTTGGAAGAGGATTTTGCCGGATGTGGGTTTGTCGAGCCCCGCCATGAGGTTAAGCAGCGTGGTTTTGCCTGATCCGGATCTTCCGACGAGCGCGATGAACTGGCCGGGGGGAATTTGCAACGTCACATCTTTTACGGCCGTGACCTGCTCTGCGCCCACGTCGTATACCCGGGACAGGTTCTCAATATCGATGATTACTTGGGAACTGCTCATTTCATTCTTCTCCGGATACGATAGTAACCTTGCCGTCCTCCACTTTCACGCGGGCGCGGTCACGGATATTTGCTTCATCGAGGTACTCGCGGGGCAGCTGCACTCGTCCGGCCCCGTCGACCAGGGTGTATTCTTCGAGCGGCGTATCGACGTCCGCCCTGCCGGAGATCTGTCGCTCGTACGTATGCTGGCGGCGGACTTCCGTCGAGGTTTTGCCGTCTCGAATCATGACGACGCGCCCGACCTTGTAGGCGATGTCCCGGTCGTGTGTGACGATAACGATGGTGGTTCCCAGTTCGCCGTTTACCGACCCGAAGAGATCGAGTATTTCGCTCGCCGTGGCGTCGTCGAGTTCGCCCGTCGGTTCGTCGGCCAGAAGAAGGGGCGGATGATTCGCCAACGCCACGGCGATGGCTACTCGCTGCTGTTCACCGCCTGACAAGCGTTCAGGCGTGTGATCAAGCCGATGGCCAAGTCCGACCAGATTGAGCAGATCTTGGGAGCGTTCTTGGCGCTCTTTTGGTGAGAGATTGGTCAGCATCATTGGGAGAGCGACGTTTTCGACTGCGGTCAAATAGGGGAATAAGTTGCGGCTTGTTTGCTGCCAAACGAACCCCACTTCGTGGCGTCGGTAGTCCTCAACTTCACGTCCGCCCATGCGGAGGAGGTCGCGGTCACCCACGCGCACCTTCCCCGCGGAGGGGGTATCGTAGCCGGCAAGAATATTGAGCAGGGTAGTCTTTCCGCTTCCGCTCGCGCCGACAATCGCGATAACCTCTCCCGCCGCTACGACGAGGTCCAGGCCGCGCAGAGCCACGACCTCCAGATCAGCAATTTTGTATATTTTGAACAGGTCTTCGCAGACGATATAGTCTTCCGATCTCACGATGTTTCCTCCAAGGCTTATTTTAGCCGATTTCGCCCAGCCGCAGGACTCGCTGAAGGGAGATGCGGTTCACGAGCCATATCATCCCCAAGATTATTGCGGCGAACACTAGGAACATTATCGCGTAGGTTAGTATCAAGACGTTCCAGTTGATCTGCATCGCAAAGGGAGGCATTACCTGGGAGCCGAAATCGTCGTGGCCGAGGAACGGCATGATGACCGCTCCCAGTCGTCCGCCCATCCATGTTCCGAGCGCGAGTCCAACGAGGATAACGAGCATTTGCTCGAGCCAGACCATTGTCACAAGTTGGCGCATCGAGAATCCCACCGTTCGCAGCAGGGCAAATTGGAGCTGCCGGTTCCTGAACGAAATATAGGCGTGGACGAGAAATCCCAGGCAGCTTAGGACCAACACGGAGGAGAACGCGATAAACAGCAGCGACCGCCACCCGGCCTTCACCAGCGGGTCGACTTTCGATTCGGCCAACAAGGAGTCCCTGTCCTGAAACGAGTCGATCAGGAAGCCGCCGCTCATGTTTAGTTCTTCTATGAGGCGTTCACGCTCCGCGCCGGTCGAACTCGATGAAATCCACAGTTCATTGGGGAGGACTTCGCTGGTAAGCGATCCCATGCTGGCGTACTTTATGAGCGCGCCGATATCGGAGACGAGGAAGCTCTTTTCTCTGAGATTCATGGTGGGGAAGAATTCCACTTCGTCGATGAGTCTCACGGGCACTCGATGTCCTGATACTGAAACATCGAACTCGTCGCCGATCTTGTGGCCCGTGTTCTTGTTGAATCCTTTGCTGGCGAGCACCGGCAGGGGAGCTGCCTGGCCGTGAAAGATTCCGCGGGCGGACACCGCCGCGCCCTCGGCCCATGAGAAGAGCGCGGATCCCGACTCGTCTTCGAATCCTACGTCTGCGGCGCGCAGCACATCCGCTATCGCGGTCTCGCTGGTTCGCAGCAGGCTCCAGTCTTCAATTGAGTCGAACGTTTCGATGACCGTTGCCGCACCACTCTCGGTCACTCCGCTGATTTCGTCAAGCAGCACTGACCCGGGCTGAAGCTGCCGGTCACCTCTGCGTTCTTGAATGGTCAGGGATGCCAGCCTCAGCGGTTCTACGGGCGCAGTTGACGGCTGTCCTCTCCCGCCAACGGCTGTGAGATCGACTGTCAATTCCGACCAGTTGGCGAAGTTCAAGATTCCCAGGCGGTGCGTGTAGTACCTGCCGTTGGCGTCGACGACCCGGGCGGACATGAGAACCGACGGATGAGTGCGGTCGGGTTTGATTCTTATGATGAGTTGATTCGTTCCGGCCGGAATAGGAAGGCCATCGGGTCCTGCGTCCGGTTTCAGCGAGGAGACGAGCTCGGTTATCGGTCGTCCGGCGAAATCGTCTCGGAACCACGCCACATCGAGAAAGTTTTCCGGGTCTACCGCAAGCATGTCGTATGTTCCGCCGAAGAGTTTTGACAGATCGTGTCCAGAACTTCGACGCACGAGGCTCACGCTGTCCACTCCCTGCATCCCCTCATATCGCTCCTTCAGGAGACTTTCTGATTTGAACCGGTCTTCGGGGGACAGATCGCGTCGAAAAGATGAGACGGGAAGATTGCCGTTGAGCCTAACGTCGCTTCCCGTAAAGAAGAGCACTCGCTCGACGAAGCTGCGATCCAGAGTTGCGCTGAAGCTGGCGGCGAATATCCCCAGCCCCGCGGTAAGGATCAATAGCAGAGACAACCGCGCATAGTGGGCGGGGTTGCGCGCCATCTGCCATACGCCCATGACCATGCCGACGGGCAGCCATGCGGACAGCAGACGGCTCAGCAAGGTCATAACGACGGGAAACAGTCGCAGGAGCACCATAGCGGACGCAACGAGTATGATGCCTGGGACGGCCAAGAGCATTTGGTTGACGGCGATTTCGCCGAACAGGTTTCGCGCTACTACCGAGCCTTGTTCGGTTAGCTGTCTAAATAAGAGGATGCCGATAATCAGGAGGAGAACATCTAGGTAGTATTTCTGAAAGAACGGAAGGTCGGTCGGCCTCGAAGCTCTTTGACGCTCTTGAGTCACGGTCATTTGGGATGCGCGGAATGCCGGGAAAATGAGGGCGACGAAGCTGAGCACGCCCCCTAGAGCGGCCATCATGTAGGCACCGCCGGACAGGCTTACCGTCAGGATGCCGCCAGTCCCCAAGTCCGAAAAGGCGGGTGTCAAGCCCAGAACGCTCACTGCGGCGGCGGCGAGGAGAGGGCCGAGGATGACGGATAGGCCCGCTATGGTTAGCCCCTCCATCACGAAAACCATGAGTATCTGCGTTGAGTTGGCTCCTCGACTCCGCAGCAGGGCGACCTCATTTCGGCGGTCTTCGACAACCAGTGATGAGAGTGTCGCGACGTAGTACAGAATCACAACGCCTATCAGCACCAATACGACGAACATGGGCAGCTTGCTGAAGAACAATCGGCGGTCGTACTCTTCAAGGGCGTTGTCCAGGGCGGTGGTCTGCCGGAAGCTGGACAGTGTGGAACTGAGTATTGAGTTCGTCCCCCTGATGTCTGCAAGTGTATCCGTGCTATTGCGGGCGTTGACGCGGCTGGTGTCGGTCATCATCAGCCAAGCGTATGTCGCTTCCATCCGACGCAGACGGGGGCCAAGCGTATTCAGGAACGATTCCTCCGAGATGTGGAAGGGCATGGTTCTGAAGCTCGATCCGGTTGCCGCTTCCAGCACAGCCTCTTCTAGCTGCCAGACTTCCGATTCGGGGACTTGTCGTTGAAAGATGCCGCTGATGACGACTTCCACGTGGGCCAGACCGTCCGACCAGGGCAGGACGGCCGAAACTCGATCGCCGATGCGGACGCCGAAGGTTTCCGCGGCTTCCACGGGGATCATCGCCTCAAGGGCGAAGGTTTCTCCGGGTGAGTTGATTGCGCTTGAGTTCGGGACAGTTCCTCCGCGAATGAGGATGTGCTCTTCGACACCGGGAATGTAGGCGAAATAGGCGCGCGCGTTGTCGTCGCCGGCGACCGACTCTTGTCCTGCGGCCGTCAGGAACATCGTTGGAGTCTTTGCCGCCTGTATCCTCCCCGGAATCAGCCAGTCGAGCCTCTGTCCGACGACCTCATCGACCACTCTCGCAACGCGTTGAGCTTCTTCGCCGTTTACCGGGCCGCGCTGTCCCTGCATGATTATGTGCAGGTCGGCTTCAGTGTGTTGTGAGAGGGCGCTTCGGAGGGCGATCTCGCGGAGGGCGTCGAAATAGATCACAGTTCCCGACATGATCGACGACGCCAGCAACACGCCCAGCACGACGGAAGACAGCAGCTTCCAATGAGCCAAGCTGCGTTTCAGGACAAATTGCCAAGCGGAGATGAACCGCTGAACGGCTGATACCATTCTGCCTTCCTTCTTTTCGGGTTCCGTGGAAATTTACGCCGTTGTTTCGGATTGTAGACGAATCGTTCAGGCGATAAAAGTTCACTGCCTACTATTACGTTGCACGACCTCTAAAGGTTATCTGTGAAATTGGCTTTTGGGCTATCCTTCTCCACTGCGGGCCAACTCGAACAATCTCGTTCTTCCGATTGATCGGTACAAAAGGAACATGACCGTGATGAAGACGGCTAGGATCATCCCGTACGTGGGGAGCATTAGGGACCAGTCCGTTACGAGGATGAACGGAGGGATTATTGATTGCCCGATGTCCGAGACTGCCAAAGGCGCGACCATTAACCTACTCATTTGGAATCCGGCCCACGTTCCCAGTCCGAGGCCCAAGGTGACGACCGTTAGATGCTCGCAGATGAGCAGGGCAAGAAGTTGGATCTTGGAGAGTCCCAGCGATTGGAGAAACCCCAGCTCATGCTCGCTGCTCTCGCCGACTAGCAGCATATAAGCGACATACCCGAATATCGACGCCAGCAGCACTACCGCAATGGCCATGAGCACCAAAGCCTTCCATCCGGCGTTTTGGAGCGGGTCTCGGCGGATCTCATCTCGTTGATCCGTAGTGTCGTTTACCTTTAGCAGCTTGGAAACGAGCTCCTCGTGCATCTCATCGATAATTTCCGGAGAGTCTCCCGTTTTCTGAAGGTACAGTTCGTTGGGTTCGACGGTTGACAGTTGGCTCATCATGTTCATGTATGTCAGAAGGGCGTCGATATCGGCCAGCATGAATCCCGAGTTGGAGGTATCCAGCGTGGGGAATAGATCGATGATTCCCCTGACTTCGACAGGCACCAGCCACCCTGAGACGCTCACGATCTGCGACACGCCTGGCCGCAGGCCGGTGGAGTTGGAAACTCCACGGCTGATTACGACAGGAATACTTCCTCCACCGGTTGCGTCGTATATCCCCCGCACTGACCTGTTCCTGTCCGTCCCAAAGGTGAAGACGCCGGCTCGTTCTCCGGTGAAGGGGTCGTCCGTTGAGGTGTAGAGAACGTCGTAGTTGATCAAGTTCGTGGGGATGGGAGACCAGTTGTTCTCCTCTTCAAATCCCTCCAAGACCCGTTCCGATCCGTCTGTCAGGACGACGTGAATGGAGTCAAACAGCACAGTGCCCGGCGTTCCGCCTCCGGAAGTTTGAGTCGCGGTTCCCGGTTCGTACAGCGATACGGCCATGAGGTCAAGAGGCGGTTGGAGGTCTTTTGGCAGTTCGTTGCTCACTTCATGCCATTCCAGCGCTCCGACTTCACCCAGCGAAATGGTCTTCACTGCGCGCGTGCTGTCCTGTACTACGATCCAGATCGACATTAGGGGTTGAAGCTCCAGCGGCTTGATCCACAGCCCTATGCTTTGGGAATCTGTCGGCAGCGTGATCCCGTTGAAACCGTCCTCTACGGAAATCATGTCCATGATCTCTTTCAAGCTGCCGTCGGCGAAGTCGTCCCGAAACCAACCGATGTCGGCGTATGCTTGGGGTTCGAGCGCCAAGAGCTGCATACTGAGGTTCCCGATTGACGCGCTTGTTCGGTATCCGAGCGCTCCGCTGTGTATCGCCGGGGTGTTGATGAAGTCTTCGCGCATACCGCGCAGGCCCTCATCCAGAAACAGTGGCGTTCCCTGAATTCTCATGTCGGTGGGGGTCTCAAATTGTATTTGTTCATCTTGACTGAGAGTCAGAGTGCCTCCGACCGTCGTCGCGAAGATGCCTAATCCGGTCACCAGTACGAGAAGAAGGACTAGCCACGTGTATTGAAGCGGATTGCGCGCCATGTGCCACAAGCTGATCGAGAGCCAAGCGGGAGCGGATCGGATAACAAGTGATATTAGTTGATACAGCGCTTGGGCGGGCACGATTCCCAACAGGCCGAGTTCCGCGACAAACAAGGTGTTTTCAGGCTGGATGTTCGCGGTCATTACGTAAAGGCCGACCAAGCCCGTCTGGGCGGCGACTCCCAGCCACCACCACGTTCGGACGAGGAACCGTTGGGTTGCGTAATACGCCGCTCCCACGGCGAGCGCGATGGCCGCGGGGACGTATGCATCGGAAATAGTTCCGTCTTGGAAGTTCAAGAACAGCGCTCCGCCCGTCAGTCCCGCGACTGAAAGGCCGGTGAGGAGATGAACAATGCCCGGGGACTCTCCGCCGATGTAGCGGACGAATAGGGGAAACAGCCGCATGAAGAAGAGCCCGACTACTATGAGGAAGAGGATGGGCCCTAGCAGCAGCGTTTCGTTTACTTGCAGTTCGGTAAAGAGTCCGCTCGAAACGATTTGTTCCCTGCTCTGAAGTTCCCAGAATACCAGGCCTCCGATAGCCACAAGCCCGACGTCGAGGTAGTACCGATGGAAGAACGACATCGTAGCCGGGCGAGCCGCTCTCGCTTTTTGCACGAGCAGTCCGCTCTTGGCGCCGGCCGCTCCGAAAGCTACGTAGAGAATTAGGCAGAGAAGGGCGATGCTTGCGCCGATGACAAACGTCATCGGTTCGACTCGCGTCAGGAGCAATTCGCCGCCGGTGACAGCGCGGAACGGCGGCACGAGCCCTAT
Organism: Dehalococcoidia bacterium; assembly: GCA_965232435.1. Lineage (GTDB taxonomy): Bacteria > Chloroflexota > Dehalococcoidia > Lucifugimonadales > VXLM01 > VXLM01. The sequence goes on along the minus strand of CBDDPU010000004.1, from coordinate 2,469,165 downwards.
TGCGGCAATGGTTCCGAATGCTATGGGGGGACCTAACATGAAAGCCAGCACGCACATGAGAATGCCTTCGAGGGTGTACAGCCGCAAGAGTTCGGCTATCCCCGTGCCCCTCGTTCGCATGAGGGCCGAATCTCGTTCTCTGCTCTTGGCGAGATACGAGACCATCATGGTCATGTAAAACACGACCGTGACGACCATCATCGTTAGTAGGAAGAGCAATGGTATCCTTGAAAAGAACACGCGCCTTCCCACGTTCGCGATCAGCCCGCGGATCAGGGACGAACTGACGGTAGATCCCGGTATCGTGCTGGTGATTTCATCCTCGGTGAGATCGAGTTGACTAACGAACCTTGCCGCAGTCCATGTGCCCAATGCGTCCTTCTCGATCTTTCCGAACACAATCGGATTAGCCAGGGTACGTTCGTATGCCGGGCCGATAACTTCAGTCATGATTTCTATCGGAACGAACAGGCCGATGGCCAGGTTTTGGTCGTCGTCCCAGAGCACGCCGTCGGGTGGAGGGAATCCGGATTCTTCGCCGCCTTGGGCCGGGGCCGATTGAGAAGTCAGTACGAGGGCGGCCGTGCTCCAGTACTCGTCTTCGAGGTTGTCCGCCTGAAACACGCCTACGATGTTGGCCGTGATTCTTGTCGGCACGAAAATATCCGTGGCAACCACTACGGAATCTCCGGGCCCCAGCTTTGACTCTGCGGCCACCTGCTCCGAAATCGACGCTTCGACCGTGATGGTTTCTCCGGTATCTATGGGTGTTTTGCTCGGCGCGCGTCCCTGCAGAAAGTTCGAGTGGCGCTCGAAGTTGGTGAGGGTGTGAAAGAAGCCGTCGAGCACAATCGGCATGGACTCTTGGTCACCGACGGCAGGCAACGGCATTTCTTCCGTCCCGACGATCGATGAGGTGCCTTTCAGGTACATTTCATGGCCGACGTATAGCTCTTCGAGGCGTTCGTTGGCTATCGAGGTCACCAGTTCATCGAGCCCATACACCGCCTCGGACGTGAGGGGAATTCGCTTGGCGAACACGGTGAGATTGAGGAGCGGGGCCGAAATTTGGTTGAGAGAGACGCGAAACGCCAGCTGTTCAAGGGCGGTGAGATAGACGCTGGCTCCTACGCTGATCGTGACGGCGACCAGTATGCCGATGAATACGCTCGATAGGAGCTTCCATTCGTCTAAGAGGCGTCTCGATACGAGTCGCGCATTCGTTAATCTGCGCATCAGCTGCAGTGAGGGGTACGATGAGAAGGTGAGGGAAGCGCCGGAATCGGCGCGCAAACGTGGCAACCCGATGCCTGTTTTCTACTCATCGGTGTACTCGTCGGACAGTGGGATGACGACATGATATCGTGCAAGTTTTCATTATACCGTAAGCGGAGAAGGGCGCGATGTCTCCGTGCAACTCGTTCGGAGTTGATGACGTGAAGATGCAGTTTCCTGTGATATTGGCTGCGTATCGGGGTTCCTGTTCCCGTTTTCATGAGGACAAGCTTCGTGGTACGCCGCCGCTTTCGTGAGGGATTCCGACGGACTCCGGGCGGTTGGCCTCCGGTTTGTCGGTGTTCGGGTGAGCTTACTCACCGCTGCCTTCTTCGGCAAGGAGTCGCGCCACTTCTTGGCGCATGAACGTTTGAACGGCCTCCACGAGTTCATCCGACGTATTCCCGACGACTCTCGATTCCAGGCCGTGTTCGCCGAACCCGAATTGCAGTTCGTGGCGAACGTGTCGCTCCGGGCCGTCGTAGTAGTAAGGGCGGTTCCCTTTCAAGTTTTCGTGAATGTTTGGGTCGTCGCTATCGGTGCGGTAGATGAGCGGGTTCGCCAGCACCACTTGAGGAACGTTCGATTCGTACTCGACCCTTCGCGTCTTGACCTTAAAGTCTCCAAGCATCGTTTCCTCGGTGATCTCCGGGGCCCACATGGTCATTGAGTAGGTTTCGCCCGGTTCCACCCATGGGCGGATTTTTCTTTGCAGCTCTACGAAGCCGAACCACTTTTTCAACTCGGGGTAGTGGTTGGACGGGTGGGGCATCTTGCGTTCATACTCGGAAACTCGCCCTTCGGCTCGGAGGTCATTGAAGGCTATGAACCAGTTGGCGTAATCGCGCGCTCCGCGCGACATTCTCATTGACTTTCTTTCCTGTCCCTGTCCCACATTTCGCGCGTCAACGATTATGACGTGGGGCATGTGCTTGCTGAGACGTCGGATCGTCCCGCGATCCGGCCCGGCTCGGACGCCGGTTCTGAGAATCATGTTCGGAACCGTGAGTCGAGTTGATTTGTGGGAGGGCACACGCGGGTATACGATGCTGAAGTCTCCTTCCAGATACTCTTCAAGCGGCTCGATACCCCACTGGCGTCCGTACCGGTCATTCCCGATGATTATTATTGGGCGGGATGTGCCCGCGCGGAACTTCTTGAGGAAAAGCAGCAGGGTATAGGCCTCGTAGGAGACTCGACGGGCCTCGATCAAATTCTGCCCGTCGAGAACGAGTTCCTCATGCGTCTGGGGACCGAGTGTCGGCAGGTTGATGAATTCTTCGTATGGCGCTTTGGCGTAGGGGTCGAAGTCGGGTTCGATTTCCTCGTGGTAGGCCCAGTTGTAGCGATGGAACTCCAGATCGCGTTCGATCTCGTTACCGGGGTTGAAGCGTCCCATTCGGGTGTTTCGACGAAGTTTGTCCAGCTCAGCCAGCTTTTCCTCAATGTCCCCGGGCTTCGCGAGGAACTCCAGCAGCGGCGGCGTGAGGGTAACTCCGTCGTGATTCTGACGGTTCACCTTTTGGTGCCACTCTGCGAGTCGGGTCAGATACGAGATAGTCTCGTCCACCGACCGGCTCTGCAGAAAGGACGCAATTCGGGCGTCATCGAAGTCGAAGCCGTACCTCTCGATGCTGCCATTGGACTGTTCATTCAGGCGGTCGACGGCGGCTCGAATTGGGGCGTTCCTGCTCATTTCTTCTCCATTGTCAAGAACTTGCGACACTACCCTATGTCATTAGGGGACGGCTTTCTACCCTGACAGAGCTTAAATCCTTCGCCGACGTGTATGATTCGCTATGATCCTTCGCTGGTATGGAGGATGGGCATGAGATTGTATTGGGTATTTGTGGGACTGTTCGTACTTTCGCTGGGTATGTTCGTCTTCGGCGTAGTTTTCGGGAATGTCTCAATCGGGGTTTTAGGGGTAATTCTCGTCTTTCTGCTGTATGTGTTTCGCCGATGGTTTCTCCCGGAAGCCCCGAAGAACCATGATGATTAAGGTGCGACGTTTTCGGTTGTGGGCACTGAATCACGATAGGAGGAACTTCAAGACCGTTTCTTTAGGGGTTCGCTTGACTTCGTATTGCGCCGTCCGATTCTCGTCACTAGAATTGTCGCCGGCGAGATCGAAGGTGAGTCGGAGGAGCTAGATGGCAGAGCGATTGAGAGTGACTGACGATGACTCCGCGCGCGTGGATGAGAGCGGTTTGCGCGAAGTCGTCCGCGCGATCCTGATGAGGTGTGGGGTACCGGATGACGATGCCGAACTGGCGACCGATGTGTTAGTGGTCTCCGACTTGCGCGGCGTGGAGAGTCACGGAGTTTCCAACGCGCTCAGGGGGTACGTGCAGGGATTTAAGGAGGGCGAACTCAATCCCGTGCCGGAGTGGCAAGTTTTGCGAGAGACTCCGGCCACGGCCAACATCGATTCGGATCGAGGACTGGGGATCGTTGTGGGGCCGAAGGCGATGGAGATCGCCATTGAGAAGGCGCGCAACGTCGGAGTGGGTGTCGTAACGATTCGGAACAGCAGACATCTGGGCATGATTTCGTACCACGCGATGATGGCGTTGGAGCAGGATATGATCGGCATGGCCATGTCATCGTGCCCGGCAAACGTCAATCCCACGTTTGGGGCGGAAGCCCGTTTCGGCACTAACCCCCTCGCGCTGGCCGCGCCCGCCGAAAGAGAAGCGCCCTTTGTATTCGATGCGGCAATGAGCATTGTTCCCGCAAATAAGCTCATTCTTGCGCGCCGCTTGGGTGTCAAACTTCTCCCCGGCTGGACTGCCGACGAGAACGGAACGCCCGTTATGGACGAGGTTGATGCCCCGCCGCTAGGGCCAGACGGCATACCTCTGGCAAATCTGCTTCCCCTGGGCAGCACTCCCGATCTCGGCTCGCACAAGGGAACCGGTCTAATGGCGATCGTGGACATTCTGGGCGGGATTCTCAGCGGAGGCGGATACGGCCTCATTCCAGGGCGTCCCAATTTCAATCATTATGTCGCGGCATACAACATAGAGGCCTTCATGGATACCGCCGAGTTTAAGCGCACGATGGATGAGTGGCTCTGCACGCTGCGGACCACCCGTCCGGCACCCGGTCATGATCGAGTCGTCTATGCCGGCCTTGTGGAGGCTGAGAACGTAAGAGATCGGCGGGCTAACGGGATTCCGCTGCACATCGAGGTCATCGAGTGGTTTCGCGCTATCTGTTCTCGCATGGGCATACCGTTCGATCTCGCCTGATTCACAGCCATGAACCCTCGGGGCAGGTGTTCGGAGCAGGGCGGTAGAGTTTCCGCGTGTGGAGACTATTGCGTAGCTCATTATCAAGCCGAGAAGTTGCGAACTGAGGGCGAAATCGAATTTGTGGTCAACATTTCTGGATTCCGGCCTTCGCCGGAATGACGGGGTGTCCTCAGCGCAGCGCTCTCCTGGAACGGGAGAGGGGTGTGTTCTATAGGAAGGGGTCGGGCATCATGCCGACCGGGACTTCGATGAGGCTTGGGACGTCGGCGTTGACAGCATCTGTCAGGGCAGACTCCAAGCCCTCGCCGTCGTGAACTCTGGCGCCACGGGCTCCGTAGGCTTCAGCCAACTTCATGAAATCGGGATTGTGCAATTCAGAGCCGATTGCGCGTCCATCGAATTTGTTGATCTGGTCGCGATAGACGTTCCCGAAGGCGTTGTCATTGAACACGATTGCCACGGCGTTGATTCCGTACTTTACGGCCGTAGCCAGTTCTTGGGAGTTATAGAGAAAACCTCCGTCGCCGGAGATCGCGACAACCGGCGAGTCCGGCCGTGCGACCTTCGCGCCGAGGGCGGTGGGGTAGGCGTAACCCAGGTTTCCAAAGTAGGACGAAGTGATATAGGTTCTTGGCAGCTGGGCGGTGTACAGTTCTCTTGCCGCATAGCCTATTTGCGTGACCCCCTCGACGACTATGCCGTCATCGGGCATGGCGTTTTGGATCGCCTCTACAAATTCGCCCTGCGGCTGGACGTATGTCGCCGGATTCGCCCGTTTTCTCTTTATGGACGCTATTTCTTCCGTGCGACTCTCACGAGGTGGAACGGTCTTGGTAAGCCGATTATGGAGGCGTTCGAGTGTTATGCGGGCATCGCCATGGACTCCGATCGCTTGGGGGAAGTTTCGTCCGATTTCTTCGGCGTCGACGTCGATTTGGACGATTCGATGGTGGTTCGTGAGGTTGGTTCGTCCCAAGCGAGTGCCGACGGCCAGGACGAGGTCCGCTTCCTCCACCAGCGCGTCCAGTTCCTTGGGGCCGAATCGCCAGCCCGGCGTCCCGAGACAGAGAGGATGATCGTAGGGAATCGCCCCTTTGCCCTCCGCGGAAGTCATCACGGGGGCCTGCAGATGCTCAGAGACCTGCTCCAGTATTGCGCTCGCTCCGGAAAGTGAAATTCCCCATCCCGCCCAGATCAGCGGACGCTCCGCCTGCGAGAGCATCTCGGCCACTCGCGCGACGTCGCTATCGCTGGGCGGGAGAGGTTCGTATATCCCCGGTTCTAGGAGATTCACTTCATCCTCGCCGGCCAGCGTGTCCCATGCGATTTCCAATTCCACCGGGCGTGGGCGGCCTGTGGTAAGCATTCGGAATGCTTCGTGAACGGTATTTGGGACTTCCGCGACGGCTGTCATCCGTGCGGCCCATTTGGTGATGGGACGTATCACGTCGAGTTGGTCGTTGACCTCATGCAGCGCGCCTGTGTCTTTTCCGATTTCGTGAGTATATGACTGGCCGGAGATGAGGAGAGTCGGCGTGGAGGCCGAATATGCCGTGCCTACGCCCGAGGTGGCGTTGAGGAGGCCCGGACCCGGAACGACCATGGCGGTTCCGATTCCGTCACCGCCCGCCTTTGAGTACCCGAACGCCATATACGCGGCAGCCTGTTCGTGGCGCACGGTAATGAAACGGATGCCGGGCTCGTGATAGATGGCATCCATCGCGTGATACAACTGGATGCCCGGCATCCCGAAAATCGTCCGCACGCCTTCGCGATGCAAAGACTTAATCAGCGCCTGCCCGCCGGTCATTCTTGCCATGCCGTATTCTCTCCGTGCGTAAAGTACCGGGTAAAGCGTACAGGGTTCGCCTTGTGCCTGCTACTCTCGCGTGAAGAACGCTGATGGGTTATGATGCTTCAAGCGCCGCTAGAGGAGACGTTTTCGTGTCCACCGCTCGCAGGGTTCAGATCATTCTCGCCGTGGTCGTCGTTGTCCTGTTGGCCGCTTACTTCGCCGCGGGATGGTATTACTCGGATCAGATCAAGGCGGAGGCGTTGGTGGTCGATAATGAAGAGGGGCCGTTCGATCTTCGGGTGAGGTCTGTCGCGGGAGGACGGATCACGCTTGAGACTACGCCGGAGACCGATTTGGACGGTCGATGGGATAAACTCGGCCTGTGGGGCTTGGAGTCCGCCGACACCTACAACCAGGTGGGGCGAATTGTCGATACCGGCGAAGGCTTCGTAGTCCGTGAATTGACTCCGCTGGGGGATCTGCCCGGCGTGGGTGACGCCGTTCGCATAAGCAGCTTTACGTATCCCGGCGACCCGCTTATCGCGCACGGGATCGAGTTCCAGGAGATCGGAATTCCCGCGCCGCTCGGCACTTTTCCGGCATGGTTGACCTTCGGCGAGTTGGATACGTGGGTCATCCTGGTGCATGGGAAGGGTTCGGACCGCAGGGCATTCGTGAGGATGCTGCCCATGTTTGTGGAACGAGGGTATCCGACGCTCAACATCACGTATCGCAACGATCGCGGACTGCCTATGAGTCCCACCGGGTATTACCAGTTCGGGGCCGACGAATGGGAGGACGTTGAGGCGGCGGCCACATTCGCCCTTGCCGCGGGCGCGAAAGACCTCGTCCTCGTTGGACAGAGCATGGGCGGGGCGATGGCTGTCAGCTTCCTCTATAACTCGGTTGTCGCCCATAGGGTAAAGGGGGCAGTTCTGGACAGTCCGGCGCTCAGTTTGGACGCGCTGATCGACTTTGGAGCAACCCAGCGGCGGATAGGCGGCGTTCCTCTGCCCGGCGCGCTGACCGGGCTTGCAAAGTTTCTTACTACTCTCCGGTTCGGCATGGACTTTGACAAGGTCAACTATCTCAAGCGAGCGGAAGAACTGTCGGTTCCCATGCTTGTGCTTCACGGAAGCGAGGATCTGAGTGTGCCAGAATCCCTCAGCGCTCAGTTCAGGGAGGCTAGGCCCGACCTTGTGGAGTACCATCGGTTTGAAGGCGCAGTCCACGTCGGTTCGTGGAATATGGATCCGCAACGTTACGAAGACGCGGTGCGCGCCTTCTTGAGGCGCTTGGACTAAGCTAAAGGCTCAATTGAGAAGTTCGGTCACTCTGTCGGCGACCTCGCCGCGTTTGATCGATTCTGCTTCCGACTGGGTTCTGAGCTTGAGCTCGACGACACCTTGTTTGATGTTGCGTCGGCTGACCACTAGGCGGATCGGCAGGCCGATGAGATCGGCGTCGTTGAATTTCACGCCGGCCGACTCATTACGGTCGTCGAGGATCGCATCGAATCCAGCCGCCCGCAGTTCTTCGCGGAGAGCCAGCGCGTCGGTGGAAACGTCGCGATCGTCGTAGTTAAGGGCGGTAATCCAAACGTCGTATGGGGCGATTGTCGGCGGAAAGATAATGCCTTTGTCGTCATGGTTTTGCTCGATGCTGGCTGCGAGCAACCGTCCGACCCCGATTCCGTAACAGCCCATGATGATCGGCGCTTGAGATTCGTCTTGCGCGGGGAAGTAGGCGTCGAGGGCTTCGCTGTACTTCGTTCCGAGCTTGAACACGTGTCCGACCTCGATTCCGCGTCTTTCGTGCATAGGCGTCCGGCACTTTGCGCACAAATCGCCCGCCTTGGCCAAAGCAATGTCAGTGATTGTGTCGGCGCTAAAGTCCCGCTCGTAGTTGGCGTTGCGAAGGTGGTAATTCTCTTTGTTTGCGCCCACGAGGAAATTGGAACCAAGCAGGACGGAGTCGTCGGCAATGATGCGAATGCCGTCCAATCCAATCGGTGAGGCGGAACCGGCCACGAGCCCCGCTTGTTCGACTTCTTCCGCGGTGGCAAGCCTGAGTCCGGTGACGTTCAGTGTATTTGCGAGCTTGATATCGTTCACGTCAAGGTCGCCGCGAATGACGACGAACACGACCTCGCTGTCGGCGCAGTAGAAGACAGCTTTCAGCGTCTTGCTCGCCGGTATGCCCTGGTCTTCGGCCAGCGCTTCTATCGTTTTGATTCCGGGGGTGTGGACTTCCTCCAGCCGCGAATGGCTTTCAATGGGTTGTTCAGGCTTGACAAAAGCCGCCTTCTCTTCGTTTGCGGCGTAGGAGCAGTCGTTGTTTCGGCACATCAGGACGGTGTCTTCGCCCGCTTCGGCTAATGCCATGAATTCGTGGGAGTCCTTCCCTCCGATTGCGCCGCTGTCGGCTTCGACCATGACGGAATCAAGTCCGCATCGCTCATAAATCCGCCTATAAGCTCTCACCATTGCCTGATAGCTGAGATCGAGTCCCTCTTCGTCGGCGTCGAAGCTGTAGGCGTCCTTCATATCGAATTCTCGAACTCGCAGGAGTCCCGCGCGGGGACGCTCTTCGTCACGAAATTTTGTTTGGATCTGGTAGAGAATTCGGGGAAGGTCTCGGTAACTGTGGACGTTGGCCTTAATTATGTTTGTAACAACCTCTTCGTGAGTCGGGGCGATCACCAGGCCGCGCTCTCGGCGGTCACGAAATTGGAACATGGTTTTGCCCATTGCCTCCGTGCGACCGGAGCGATCCCACAGATCGAGCGGTTGGAGCGCGGGCATCCGAAGCTCCTGTCCTCCGGCGTCATCCATCTCGTCGCGGATAATCTGCTCGATTTTTCGCAGCGAGCGCCAGGCCAACGGCAGGTAGGAGTAAACGCCTGCCGCGACTTGCTGAATCAGTCCGGCGCGCAGCATGAGTTTATGGCTGACGATCGCGGCCTCCGCAGGGTCGTCGCGGAGGGTCTTTTCCAGCATTTGAGAAACGAGCAATGTCTGAATTGCCTTTCGGAAAGAGTGTTTTGCTAGTGAATCTCGGCTTCCGCTTTGCTTACCTCTTCCATCAGGGCGGTGAGCATGTCGTCTTCCTCGACGACTCTCGCCTTCTGGCCTTTGCGGAAGATGATAGCGCGACCGACTCCCGCCGCGATGCCGACGTCCGCGTCCTTGGCTTCGCCGGGGCCGTTGACTTCGCAGCCCATAACGGCAACTTTGATCGGTGTCTTGTGCTGTCTGAGAAGGTCGTCGACGGTGTTCGAGAGTTGGCGAATGTCCACGTCGGCCCGTCCGCAGCTGGGACATGCGACGAGGGTTGCGCCCTCCTTCCGAAGCTCAAGCGACTTGAGGATCTCCAGGCCCGTGTAGACTTCTTCGCGAGGTTCATCGCTGAGTGAAACGCGAATGGTGTCCCCAATGCCCTCGTAGAGCAGGGCTCCCAGTCCGATGGCGCTGCGGATGCTGCCCGACTTGGCAGTTCCGGCTTCGGTGATGCCGAGGTGGAGCGGGTAGGGGACGGTTTCCGCTATTCGGCGGTAGGATTCCACCGTGGTGTCGATGTCGAATGCTTTCATTGATATCTTGATGAGGTCGAAGTCGAGGTCTTCGAGAATACCGATTTCCCACAGGCCGGTTTCCACCATGTGGTCGACGACGGTGTAATCGCCCGGCTGCGCCTCGTTGGGTTTCGGGAGGGTATTCACGCCGTCGCGATGGCGTGAATACCCCCGTCCTCCAATCTTGCCGACGGGTGGCAGGCTGCCGAAATTCACGCCGATTCTAATCGGCACTTGTCGCGCCTTGGCCTCTCGAACGATCTCCTCGACTCTGGCCTTGTCGCGAATGTTACCGGGGTTCAGGCGCAGGCAGTCCACACCGCTCTTGAGCGCTTCGAGCGCAAGTTGGTAGTGAAAGTGGATGTCCGCAATGAGGGGAAGGGAGATCTGTCGTTTGATCTCGGCGAGGGCTTGAGCCGCCTCCATGTCCGGCACGGCAGCCCTGACAATGTCGCATCCCGCGTCTTCGAGTCCGCGAATCTGTTCGACCGTCGCCTTGACGTCGCGGGTGTCCGTCTTGGTCATGGACTGCACGGTGACGGGGGCGCTGCCTCCTACCGCGACGCTCCCGACGTGAATTTGCTTGGAGACTCGACGGCTGGTCAACATGCTTCGTACTCTCCGCCCGCCGAATTGGGCAGGTTCCATTCTAACGGATTAGGCTTTCGCCTGCGATTATTCTCACGATGTCGCGGTAGCTGATCGCCACAATCAGTCCGATGAGAATTGCAAAGCCGACCATGTGGACGAGGCCTTCCTTTTGCGGGGAAATGCGCTTCCCTCGCCGGAGCCATTCGATGATTACAAACATGAGTCGTCCCCCGTCCAGGGCAGGGATCGGCAGCAGATTTACGATGCCCAAACTGATGCTGATAAGGGCCGCGAGCTCAAACAAAGGGGAGAAGCCGATATTCGGGATTTCTTCGGCGACTTCGCCGGTTACCTGGGCTATACCGACCGGGCCGGAAATTCCGGGGTCGGGGCCCCCTCGCGCCCACTGGCTCAAGCCTGCCTGCGTCACAACGAGAACGTTCCAAGCTCGTCCAACTGCCATGGGAATCGAGTCCCAGACGGGATAGCTGCGTTTGACCAGCTTCGGGTTTGCGGTTCCGACGAGCACTCCGATGGCGCCCTGTCGGATGCGGTCGCCGACTTGCGCATAGGGATTGGCGCTGCGGGCTTCTTCGAGGGATATCTCGGTGGCGGGATCGGTGACTTCCTCGACGACGACGTGCTCGGGGGGTTTCAGGCGGGGGGTGATCGTCACTTTTTCGATCGGCGCCAGTTCCGGGGAGAAGGCTAGGCCGGTGACGATGAGTCCCTTCCGTATAGTGAATTCCGTGGGTCGTCCCAACCTCGACATCACTGCAGTCACCAGATCCCAGTGGTTGGCGACCCTTTTCCCTTCGATTTCCAGGACGGTATCGCCTGGGCGGAGGCCCGCTTCCTGTGCGGGAGAGTTCGGCGAGACGCCTGTGATGGTCACCGTGCCGGCGACGGTATCGTGGGGAAACGTCAACAGTGTGGCGAACACTGCTATAGGGAAGAGGAGGTTCATGGCGGAACCGGCGACAAGCACGATTACTCGCTTCCAGACGGGCTGTCCCGCGAAACTCCGTGGATGGGACGGGTCCTCCTCTCCAACCATGCGGACGAATCCGCCCAACGGTATCCAGTTGAGCGAGTAGACCGTCTCCTTGTATCGAACGCCGAAGATGCGCGGTGGAAATCCGAAACCGAATTCCGTCACTTTGATGCCGAACCATTTGGCCGCGGCGAAGTGACCGATCTCGTGAATGAAGATGAGAAAGCCGAGGATCGGGACTATGAGCAGCCAGCCGGGGAGTCCGAACATCGTTATGTCACATTCCCGCTATCCGCGCGGCGCGTTCCTTGCCCCAGGCGGACGCTTCGATGATGTTCTCCACGCTTGGGGCGTCTGTGGATTCAAAGCTCAGGAGGGCTTGCTCAATGACGACGGGTATATCCGTGAACTTGATTCGCCCTTGGAGAAACGCTTCCACGGCCGTCTCGTCCGCGCCATTGAGGGCGGCGGGCCAGGTGCCGCCTCGCTTGGCCACTTCGAGCGCCAGCTCGAAGCATGGGTAACGGCTGGGGTTCAAAGGCTTGAAGGTCAACTCGCCGGCGGATATGGCGTCGAACTTTTGAATGGCATCGTTATGCGCTCGCTTTGGATAGAGCATCGAGTATTGGATCGGCAGACGCATATCGGGGGGACTGATTTGGGCTTTGACTGAACCGTCCACGAACTCGACCATCGAGTGGATCAGGCTTTGCGGGTGAATGACCACGTCGATATCGTCCCAGCGCAAGTCGAACAGCCACCGCGCCTCGATTACCTCGAGGGCCTTGTTCATCAGCGTTGCGGAGTCAATCGTGATTTTTGGGCCCATGTTCCAAGTCGGATGCCGCAGGGCCTGAGCGGGCGTCACGTTATCCAGCGTTTCTATGTCGCAGTCGCGAAACGCTCCGCCCGACGCCGTGATAATAACTCTCGAAACGTTTTTATCCTCGCCGCGAATACATTGCCAGATGGCGTTCGGCTCGCTGTCCGCCGGCCGCAAATCGACGCCGTGCTTTCGCGCCAACTCCGTGAGAAGGGGGCCGGCCATTATGATGGCTTCCTTGTTGACTAGAACGATTTCTTTGCGAGCTTTGATAGCTGAGACCGTGGGGCCGAGGGCGGCGTCGCCGACCGTTGCCGATACGACCAAATCCACGTCCGGGAAAGTAACCATCTCCTCCATTGAGCAGATGACTCGTCCATCGGAAGCCAATGTGGCTCTCTGTCCGTTCGTACCCTCGAATGCTACGTACTTTGGGCGGAATTCTTGGATCTGCGAGCTGATGGATGCGAAGTTTCGGCGAGCCGCGAGGCCGACCACGTGGAACTCCTGAGGAAAGGCGCGCACGATATCCAGAGTCTGAAGTCCAACGGACCCAGTGGAGCCGAGTACGACCAGCCCTTTCACAGCGTACCCCCTACTATTACAAAATAGTATACCAGCGCCACGTTAAAGACTATGGAATCGAGCCGGTCGAGAACTCCTCCGTGCCCCGGCAGCAGCAGTCCGGATTCTTTTACGTTGGCAAGCCGTTTGAGCTTGGACTCGAAGAGGTCGCCCGTCTGTCCGACAATCCCCATGAGCGCGCCGAGAATGGCGATTGTGGGCGGGTTCATGGAAATTCCGAGCGCCCATGCCGTCACAATCGCGGCAATGATCGCTGAGAGGAATCCGCCGATTGCGCCTTCCCACGTTTTCCTTGGACTGACTGCGGGCGCCAAAGGCCGCCTTCCGACGGACCTTCCAACGAAAAAAGCGGCGGTGTCCGTAGAGAAGGTAACCGCGAGCAGAAGAACTGCCCATTCAAGTCCCTGATCGACGCTACGCAGCAGAGCGGCATGGGCGAGCAGGCCCCCGGGGTAGACGACTGCCGCAAGAGTCAATCCGGCGTTCCTATTTTGGAATCTCCGTAGAGGGGAAAACGTCAGGACGAGGGCTAGGAAGGCTATCGTCACGGAGGCGACCAGAAGCGATATATTCTCGGCCATCACGTCGGTCGCGGAAAATCCGTAGTGGGATAGAACGAGTACGGCGGACAAGATCGCGGCGGCGACGCGGGAGGGAGCAAAGCCCCTGCTCCTGGCCAGGTCGCACACTTCAGCCGCGCCAAGCGCGGCGATCACGGCGAGCGCCACGCTGAACAGAGGCCCGCCCAGCCAAACGATTAGGGCCAGCGCAGGGATGCCTATAGCGGCGGTGATGAGGCGGCTTATCATGGTATGCTTTCTTGGAAAATCGCCATGCACGTATTCAATCACATGTGGAATGAGGACGCATGAAACGGCCGAGGCTGATCTACTATCAGGACGCGCACCACTTCCACGCCAAGCGCCTTGATCCTCCCGTCAGCATCCATAAGCTCCGCTGGCCGGTGGACGAACTGCTGGGATCGGGCGTCGACGCCCTGGCGTTTGGTCTAGGCTACGGGGATGTTTACTTTCATGACAGCAAGGTGGGGCGGGTCGTTGGCCAGATGCAGGACGTTTGGGACAGCTACATCGACTGGCGCATCATGCGAATGGTGCAGGAGTCGCGGCGTTTAGGCACCGACCAAGTGCGAGAGGTGGTCACGCACGGCAAGAAGATGGGTCTCACGGTGTTCCCCAGCCTCAAACTGCAGAGCTGCGACCGTCCCGGTTCCGACCGGTGCGGCGTGCTGAAGTGGCATCATGCGGATGAGGTCTGCCTGTTGGAACGCGACGAATACCATCCTCGCTATGCGTGGTGTTACGACTATGCTCACCCTCAAGTGCGGGCGGACAAGCTCAGCGTTCTGCGCGAGATCATGTTCGATTATGAGGCCGACGGAGTGGAGCTTGATTTCCTGTTCGTCCCGAAGTACTTCAAGACCGGCGAAGAAGAACAGCAGGCTCAGACGATGACGGATTTCGTCAAGGAAGTGCGGAGTTTGGCTGATGAAGTGGGAGAGGCGCAGGGGAGAACCGTTCAAGTCGGCGCTCGAGTCTTTCACCAACGGGAAGCGAATTTGAGGCTCGGCTTGGACGTGGAGACTTGGCTGACTAACGGCAGTCTGGATATTGTCGTAGGGCAGATGTCGGAGCAGTTCATGGATACGGGGGCTTTCGACGTTCAATGGCTTGTGGAGGCGTCGCGCTCAGCCGATGCCGGGGCATATCTGCGTCCAACTCGTCGCGTGTACGACGAACGGACGCCGGTTCCCGAATTGGAAATGTACCGGGCGTTCGCCCAGACCGCTCGGCGGCAGGGCGTAGACGGCCTGTATCTTGGCTATCTTCGCTGGCCCTTTAGCCAGACCGAGTACGACATCCTGCGTGAAATGGCCTCCCCGGAGGCATTCGTCCGCCGTGACAAGCGTTATATACTTCAGCCCCGTGAGACGGGCCTCGTTCTTGAAGAATTAGTTGATTATCAGGGTGGCTACCCGAAGAAACCCCGACGATCCGAGGACGAGATCACCGATCCGCCGGAGCGTTACCTGCCGGCCGACCTGGTGGAAGGGGAGACGATATCCGTTCCGATCATCGTTTCGGACGATCTCGAGAGCGCCCGCGTGGACGGGGAGATGAGACCGCCCATCCTGACTCTTCGTTTCGCCCATTTCTGCGTCGAAGACGATGTAGAGTTCCGGTTCAATGATCGGGTTTTACTCATTGCGGATGCCGAAGTCACCGACGAGCGCGCCTTGCGCCTGCCGCTTAGTCCTCGAGGCAGTCCCTTCGAAGGCCCGCAGTCAATGGCCGCCCACTGGTTCCGCTGGCAACTGGACATCGATTTGTTTCGCGAAGGCGGGAATGTGGTTGAGGTGGAGATAAGACGGCTGGATAAACTCGCCGGCTTCACTCGTTCCCTGAATGGAGTTGAATTGCGGACTCGGTACAAGGATTTCGCACGTCCACAGAGTTTGGAAGTCGAGCGACTGGCTCCTCTCTCCGGCTAACCGACCGATCGCACGAGGATGACCATATGGCCGAAACGATGAAAGCCGTTCGCAAGCCCGGCTCACAGCCCGGGTTGGTTATCGAAGAGATTCCCGTCCCGTCTACGGGACGGGACGAAGTGCTCATTGGAGTCGAGGCGGCAAGTGTATGCGGCACCGATCTCCACATTTGGAAGTGGGACGATTGGGCTGCGAACCGGCTCAAGCCCCCTCTAACCATTGGGCACGAGTTTGCCGGAACCGTCGTTGAAGTTGGGCCGGATGTTACCGAAGTGCGAGTCGGCGACTACGTCTCCGCCGAGAGTCACATTACTTGCGGGCTTTGCTTCCAGTGCAGAACCGGCCAGGCGCACATGTGCCCTCGGACGAAGATACTCGGCGTGGATCGCGACGGCGCGTTCGCGGAGTACATTTCGGTGCCGGAAGCGGTCGTATGGCAGAATGACAGGGAAAAGCTTCCGCCGGAAATTGCCACGCTCCAGGAGCCCTTTGGGAACGCCGTCTTCGCCACGCTTGCCCATGATCTCGCCGGGCAGAGTGTCGCGGTTCTTGGCTGCGGGCCGGTTGGTCTTTTTTCCATTGGAATCGCGAAGGCATCCGGGGCCTTCAGCGTGCTTGCCGCCGACATCAATGACTATCGGCTGTCGCTTGCTCAAGCGCTCGGCGCCGACAGAGTCTATAACGCTTCATCAGACGGATCGAAGAATGGCGTGGTCGAGTGGCTCATCGAGACTAACGGGGGCTTTGGGGTTGACGTCGTGCTTGAAATGAGCGGGGCGGCAAGCTCGGTCGACGCGGCTTTTCGCGGCGTCCGAAACGGCGGGCGAGTGACTCTCTTCGGAATACCCGCCAAACCCGTGCTCATCGACGTTGCCGAGGGGATGATATTCAAGAACCTCACGGTGCTGGCTCTCAACGGCCGACGCATCTTCGATACTTGGTACAAGACGAGATGGCTCTTGGAGAGCAACGTCGTGAACCTGCGGCCGATCATATCGAAGGAAGTCGGCCTCGAAGAGGTCGAGACCGCGATGCAGCTTCTTGACGGTGGAGACGTCGGCAAGATTATCATCCGGCCGAACACTCAAGTTGACGTTCCAGCTGCGCCGCCTTCGGAAGTCATGCCCGATCCAAACGTGCAGGGGCAACTCTTTCACCCTTAAGAGGCGGTGCGACCCTGGGTTTAGTGTCCGCCCCCGATCGCGGGCAGAAAGTGCACTTCGCTGTTTTCGCCCACCTTTTGGAGCATCCCGATGGGCGTGACTTCTCCATCAACCGCAACGGAGATATTGGGTTTGAGTTTAAAGCCGTCGACGAGACGCGCCTGAGTCCCGGGGTGGGCTGTTTCGAGGTTCTTGATGACTTCGCGTACGGTCTTTCCCGGCACGTGGACAGTAGCTTGCCCGTCGGTCAGCTTCTGCATGAGTGGGGGAATGAAAACGGTTGCCATCTTGCGCTCGCAATGGATATCGTCCGCGCTTGGCGCGGAGCTCGCAACAGCACTATACCACATCCACAGGAAGGGCCCCCTCTCCGAACTGAAGGGCAGGTGTTGAGTCCGGTCATTCTTCCTCTGCATGTAGGGTTGCCGGATATATCTTCACTCGTCGCTCCGGGTAAGGCCGGAGTCCAGAGAGGGAGGTTGGAACGCTCTCCCAGTCCCGCTTCTTATTGGAAATGCGATTGCTTTGGCCTGTCTATAAAACTCATTGACCAGAATGCCTGAAGGTAGTACATTTAGATGAGTCCGAAAATGTTGGCACTTTTGGAACAGTTCGCGAAGATACGGGCTTTCGATTGGTAGAGAAGAATTGTCCTGACTTTCATCGAGGCAAGCTGTTCCTGATGGAGTTGGCCAGCCTTTAGTTCCGTCTTTATAAAGAATTCATGGAAGAAAGTGAGGCACTTGTCGCATGTCATTGAAGAAGATTGTTTCCCTGAGCATACTGGCGTTTTTCGTTCTCGTTGTTCTCGCTTGTGGATCAGATCCTGATCCAACTCCGCAGCCCACGGCACCTCCGGCTGCTCCTCCAGCGGCGTCCGCGCCTACTTCGACTCCCGTACCCGCCGCGCCCGAGCCGACTGCCACGCCTTTGAGCGAACCTTTCGTAATTGGCGCGATGGATGCCCTCACCGGCGTCGCCGAGTCATACGGCAATCCCATCCAGCAGGCCAAGCTGCTTGCCTTGGAGGAGATTAACGCCGCGGGCGGAATCAACGGTCGGGAGCTGCAGATTATCTTCGAGGACTCCAAATGCGCGGCTCAAGACGCCATCACCGCCTATAACAAGCTGACCGACGCAGATGGTGTCAAAGTTATTCTTGGGACCACATGCAGCGGGGCGCTGTTGGGGGCTGCTCCGCGCGCCCAAGAAGACGGGGTCGTCTTCCTTTCCGCATCGGCCACGAGTCCTGACATCGCCTCGGCGGGCGACTATATCTTCCGCACCGCGATCAACGACGTACGGTTGGGCATCGACATGGGCAACACGATGTGGGTCGATGGAATTCGGACCGTCTCCACTATCACCGAGTCAACGGACTACGCCGAGGGTACTCGCCGCACCGCTGTGGCAAGGTTTGAAGAGCTTGGCGGCTCGGTTGTGGACGCGGAGGGCTACTCCACCGACGTTATCGACTTTCGCAGCCAGTTGACCAAATTGTTCGACAAGGATCCAGACGCGCTCCTCTTGGCAGCTCAGGGCGAGGTGTCCGGCGGGACAATCATAAAGCAAGCCCGCGAGTTGGGTTATGACGGTCCAATCTATTCCGAGATTGTCCCCACAGGTCCCGATGCCCTCGGTATTGCCGGGGACGCCGCGACCGGCTTGAAGGCCGTTATTCCCAATCCCGATTTGGACACTTCCATCGGCAAGGATTTCCTCGCGAGCTTCAAAGAGCGCTTCGGTGAAGTTCCGACGCTTCCTTGGTTCCAGGGTTCCGCCTACGACGACGTTTACATCGCCGCGGAGTGCCTGAAGCAGACGAACGATGATCAGGACGCCGCCGGTTTCCGAGACTGTCTGAACAACATTACTTACAGTGGCGCCATCGGTGACAACTACAGCTTCGATGAGAATGGAGACGTAGTCGGGCTTTCCAACGTGGTTGTCGAGGTTCTCCCAGTCGCCGAGCGCAATGATGACAACCTCGGGTACGAAGTGCTTGGTCCGGCTCCTTCGCCGTAGGACACTGCGAGTCCGCTAAGTTTCATAAGGGGTGGCCGCTCTTTCGCATGAAGATAAGGGCAGCCGCCCCTTTTTAGGAATGTTTGCCGCTCTTTGCGTAGCTTATTGGCAAGCCAGGCAGGGCGCGAACTCAGGGCAGAATTAAAGCTTTGCTCAGAATTTGGGGTTCCGGCAGCGTATCGGGGTACGGAGTGACGTTCCTTCGCCGGAATGACGGCTATGCAAAAGTTTCCGGGAGTGGGGAATCTCCTGGTTAAACTCGATGCTCCCTGAATGGGATCCCGTTTATCCGGGAATGACGAAGCGAGGTCTGCAATCGTCTCTTACTCGCGGTCGTTCATCAGCATCTCGGCGATCATTGCGCCCATGCGCACGCTGTAGTTCGTTCCTCGGTCTTCGGGGTACACCTGCGCGGTGTTTGCGAGGTACAGACCCTTTATCGGCGTGCGGTGGGGGGGCATTGCGTCTGAGTAGTCTGTGCCGATGATGGGTTGGGCGGCGTCGACGTGCTGTCGGTGGCTCTCGACAATCCAGGAACGATCGAACTCAGGGTTTATCTTCCTTAGGTGCGGCACATATTCATTCAGCAACTGCTCGTGGCTCATCTTGTATAACCGATCATTCCGCGACAAGTAGTTGGACAAGTACACGATATGTTTGCCGCCGTAGTGTTCGGGTTCGACCATGTTGGTCTGCTCGATGACGCCGACGAAGGGAATAGATCGGTCGGCCACGTTCAGCCAGTAGATGTGCGAGAGTGGTCGGTCGAGTGTGAGAATGAGGAGCAGCGCGGAGAGGTAGCGAGTGTTTTTCAATTTTGTCATATAGTCGCTGGCCAGGTCGGGGATTAGTCGCGCGAAGATGTGGCACTGCGTCGTTGAGATCACCGAATCGAACGGTACGAACGTTGACTCGCTGCGTTCGAGGAATTTCACTTCAAGACCGTCCACTGCGCCCGAGCGCGTGACAATTCCGGTCACTTCGGCGTTGGTGCGCACTTCGCCGCCTTGTTCCCGCACTCGTTCAGCGAGGACGTCGAATACTTCGCCAAAGCTGCCGATGGGGTATCCGAGCATTTCGCGCGACATGCTCTTGCCTCTGGACGCGAATCGGGTATTGATCTTGCCCCAAATCCATGGCATTCCTATTTCGCTATAGAACTCCTCGCCGAATTTGCCGCGCAGCATCGGGCCCCAGAAAACGTGGTAAGCCTGCTCTCCCGCGTGCCTTCGGAGCCAGTCCGCGGCGGGAGTGTCTTCAAGATGCCGCCAGTCCTTCATCCGTCTCAAGAGGAGGGTCGAGACGCCGAGGCGAAGTCGATTTAGCAAGCTGAGCGGTTTGAACTTCAAGAGGTCAATAGGCGTGACGAAATTGTAGATTTTTCCGTCGTACAGGGTGCCCACCTTCGATCCATACCAGCGCATTCGATCACCGAGTCCGATTTCGTCGATTAGGTCGAGTATGTCGGTATCCCCGGTGAATAGGTGATGGTAGCCGCGCTCCAGGGGCGCGCCGCCAACATCAAACGTGGACGCCTGGCCGCCTAGGAAAGAAGCGCGTTCATAGACGATGACATCGTGGCCATGTTTGCGCAGTTCATGCGCGGCTGTCAGGCCGGTCGCTCCGGCGCCGATGATTCCGATTCTCATGAGACGGATTCCGCGTCCTTGTTCCGGCCGAGCTTGGTCAGAGTGCGGAGCGAAACCTGTTGAGTCCACAGGAAGAATTGACCGAGGCCGATCATGGGGATTAGCAGGCAGGCATGGACGACGGCCACATAGCCGCCCGCGACGGCGCGATCTACTGCGGCGAGCGGAAGCAGCACCAGGGTTTCCCTGGCGATCAGTTCAAACAGGCCGATGCCGCCGGGTCCCGCGGGAATGGAAGCGCCGATGTTTGCTATAGCCGTCACCAGTACCATGGCGACGATGAGTTCCGGCAGGCTGTCGTATATCTCGTGAAATCCAAAGGAGTATCCCACAAACACGAACAGGCCGACTTCAAAGAGCCACACGGGGGCCGACAGTATGAAGACGACGAGGATGGTCGAGGGGCTTTTGAGAGATCGCAGACCTTCCAAGAACATGTCGACGATGTGAATGAGGCGACCTTCAATGGGCGAGGGGAGCAATCGGAGGACGAGGGTAACCAGGGTTCTGGCTCGTGTCGGTGCGTAAGCCACTACGATCAGGAGGCCGAAGGTGACAATGAAGGGCAGGCTGATCGCTGCGGCGAGCAGCGGCCATGGCAGGTTGGAACGTTCGCCGAAGGCCTCGGCTAAGCCGATGAGCGGCACGAATATGGCAATCACTAAGATGAAGAGCAGGAGCGTGAGGGCGTCCAAGAGCCGCTCGATGAAGATGGTAACGAGTGAGGCTGCCTTGCTAATCTGCTCTCGTTCGCCCACGTAGTAGCTTCGGACAAGTTCGCCGAGTCGAAGCGGCAGGAGGTTGTTCGCCATGTAACCCACGACGACGACGGGGAACAGCCGAGCGGTCGGGATCGGCCGAATGTGTTGGAGGAGTCGTCGCCAGCGCATCGCGCGAAACCACACGCCGATCAGGTACAGACCAATTCCCGGAACGACATAGGCGTAGTTGGCGCTTGCGAGCGCGTCTACGAGTCTTCGGAAATCAACCGTTACGAAAAAAAGCGCCACGAAAATGGCGCTGAGCGTTAGCCCGATCCAGACCCTCTTCCCGCCGTTCACTTCCTTAAATTCCTGACAATCGGATCTGCATTTACTATACCACGTTGAGCCGCGGATGCTTGGAATCGCTGCCTGATCAGTTGGGGACTCATCCCTTCGTGGATGTTTGCTCCGTATCAGGCTCCGGGTTATCGGGGCTCGTTTTCATGAGGGGAGGTTTCGGGGGATTGCGATGGGATGCGGCATGTATGACGGCGCGTTGCTTTCGTGAGGGATTCTCACGGGATCTTGTCAGTCGCCATAGATCTGGACAGCTTGACACGTGAAGCCTGCCTGATAGCATAGAATTGAAGCTTATTCGTTCACGCAGCCCCGTATCGAACTCACACAGTCCTTCCGTTTCCATGCAGCAGCAAGCACGATATCGTCGGATCGTCGTTAAGGCCGGGACGGCGCTGCTGACCGATGGCGCCGACAGCCCGAACCACGAAGTGATGGCGGGGATCGTCAAACAGATGGCGCGGCTTCACGATGAGGGGACAAGGCTCATTCTGGTCTCATCCGGCGCGGTCGCCGCCGGACGTGGCGCGGTTGCCGCCGTTGATGACAGCAGTGTGCAATTCCGTCAGGCCCTTGCCGCCATCGGCCAGAGTCATCTGATGCACATTTACCAGGACCTTTTTGAGTTGGACGGCATCACCGTTGCACAAGTGCTGTTGACTTTGAACGATGTAGGCGTGCGACGGACTCGCGACCAGAAGCTGCGTGACCTCAATGTTCGCAACACTCTTGCATCGCTTCTTGATTTGGGCGTCGTTCCCATCGTGAACGAGAATGATGTTGTGGCAGTCGATGAGCTTGCGGGGGCCGGTTTCGGAGACAACGACAATCTTGCGGCGCGGGTCGCTCGCGCGGTGGATGCCGATTTGCTCATACTGCTTGGAACGGTCAACGGTCTGTACACATCCGATCCTACGGTCACTTCTGGCGCGGAATTGATCACGACGATTTCTCGGTTCGACACGAAGATACGCTCTCACGCCGGAGCGCCTCGCGATCAGAAGGGGAGGGGCGGCATGGCGACAAAGATAGAGGCGGCCCAGTTCGCCACCGAGGGCGGAGTGGATGTGTTCATTGCCAGTGGCGGAGAGCCTGACGTAGTCACTCGGCTGGCGAATGGTGAAAAGGTAGGAACGTTTTGCCCCGCGAGTCAGAGGGCGAGGCAGAGTAGAAAGAACTGGATCAAGATGCACGTTTCCCAGTCGGGCTGGGTAGTCGTCGATGAGGGAGCGGCGGACGTTCTGCTGCAAAGGAACCGTAGCCTCTTGCCCGTTGGGGTAAGCTCAGTCGTAGGGACATTTCAGCGCGGTGAAGCCGTCCAAATTCGGAACGGTCGGGGGATTCAAATCGCCGCCGGCATTGCGAACTACAGTTCGGTGGAGCTCCATCGGATCAAGGGCGCGCGCTCAGGCCGAGTGGCCGATATCCTGGGCTACCGTTATGGCGATGAGGTAGTCCACCGGCGAGACATGATAAGGTTATAGAGAACTTGCAACGGGAAGGGGGCAGCGTGGACGACAAGACCGATCTTCAGCGGATGGGGCGGCGGGCGCGCGTCGCCTCCCGCGCCCTCGCGAAGACTTCCGCGTCCGTCAAGAACGAAGCGCTGCTCAGAGTAGCGGATGCGCTTCTTGGACGGATGCATGAGATACTGGCTGCCAACGAGCTCGACGTGGATGCTGGGCGCAGTGACGGGTTGAGTGACGCGCTCTTAGGTCGTCTTTCACTCGACGGAGGCAAGCTCGAGGGCATGGCCGACGACGTCCGAAAAGTTGCGGAACTTCCCGATCCTACGGAAGAAACTTTCGACGCGGCGACGTTGGAAAATGGCCTCGAGGTGGCAAAGCGCCGCGTCCCGCTCGGCGTCATCGGTGTCATCTATGAGAGCCGTCCGAATGTTACTATCGATATTTCCTCGCTCTGCCTCAAGTCCGGCAATGCCGTCATTCTGCGCGGAGGGAAGGAAGCGATACACTCCAACGGCGTCCTTGCGCAGATCACGCGGGATTCGATTGCGGAGGCCGGGATCGCGGACGACGTCGTGCAGTTCGTTCAATCGACCGACCGCGCGCTCGTTGGCGAGATGCTGGGGATGACGGAGTACCTCGATCTGGTGGTGCCGCGGGGCAGCGCCGAACTCGTGCGACGAGTGGGTCGCGAGGCGCAGATGCCGGCTATAACCGGCGGAATCGGAGTGTGCCACGCGTTCATCGACAAGACGGCGGACGTGGGCATGGCCGTCGACATCGCGTTCAACGCCAAGACGTCGTCACCGTACGTTTGCAACGCCTTGGATACTCTCATCGTGCATTCTGCCATTGCTTCGGACTTCCTTCCCAAAGTTGCGCACAGGCTGGGCGGGTTCGGTGTTGAGCTTCGATGCGATAAGCGCGCACGGAGCGTTATTGGCAACTCGAACGGATTGGCCGTCGCATCGGCCACCGACGAAGACTGGGGCGTCGAGTTTCTTTCGCTGACGGCCGCCGTCAAGGTGGTCGATTCCATCGACGAGGCGCTCGAGCATATTGAGGGGCACGGTTCCGGCCACACCGACGTTATTATCACGGAGGACGCCTCGTCGTCGCGGCGGTTCCTTAACGAGGTTGATTCCAGTGTGGTCTTGGTCAACGCGAGTTCGCGTTTCAATGACGGTGGGCAGCTCGGTCTTGGGGCCGAGGTCGCCATCAGCACGAACAAAATGCACGCGAGAGGACCGGTTGGCCTCAGGGAGCTAACGTCCTACAAGTGGACGGTAATCGGCGCCGGGCAGGTCCGCAGTTAACCGCGAAGCGCTCCGTGAACATAAGAGGTGCAGCCCATGAGCAAATTTGAGTTTGAGAGGGAGTGTCGCACTCCCTACTCCGAGTGCTACACCATTTTGCGAGATGAGGAACCTGTCGGCAGGGTTGACATCCACTTCGCGGAGGGGATGGTGCATTCGACTCTCAACGCTTCGGATGCGCTGTCCAATGACGACATCCAAGACCTCATAGACACCTTGGACGCCGATCTCATCGGGCCGGTTGCCAGCAACCGCCAAGACGTTATCGTTCATGTTCATCAAGGGCGAGACCTTGGGGCGTTCCGGGCTCGAGAGTTTGAAGGGGAAGGCGGCGGTTACCACCACATGAGCTAGATGGTGTTGATGGTTCTCGTCAATCCCGCTCACGGCGATTTTTGTATGACTGATAAGTAAGCCGGGCAAGTTGCCAAGTATGGGCAGATTGTGGCTGCGCTCGGCATTGCAGGATTCCGGCCTTTGCCGGAATGACGGTTTTGGGAGGGTTTTCCCACGCGGGAATCCAAGTCGAGGGCCGCAAGTCACCTTCAAGGGGATGAAGATGTCCAGCTAGGGACGCGCGGGACGAGGCGAACTATTCGTCTCTTTCACCGGCGCCGCTTTCCAGTTCTTTGATGCGGCCTTCAATGGCGGTGAGCTTGGCGTAGTCCTCGCGCACAAGGTAGTAACTTCGGCGTAGGTAGACGTCGGCAAGTTCGGCGGAGCGGCTGTCCTGGGACTTTACGGCATCCACCAGCTGGGGGATGTTGTGCGATTCCGGGAGGTAATTTGCGACCATGGCGATTTCCGTTTCGGTTTCCGAAACGAGGCGTTCATCCGAGCCGTCCAAAGCGAATCGCAGGCGCCCGATGAGCTTGCTCAGCTCGCTGAGTTTGTCGCTGTCGCTCATAAGGCCGTAGAGAACGTCGCTCACGCTCAGTTCTTCTTCCGTATCGGCGGGCGGTTCTTCTCCAGAAGAATCGCCGCCTACCGTCGACAAACCGGCGTTCTTCGCGCACTCCTCGGAGTACATCTGCACGGCCTCGCTCACTCGGCCCATTGCGCCCGTTACGTCCGACGGGTTGTGGGCGCCGGCGTACAAGATGTCGTCGTCTCGCGCCTGCGCCATCTCTTCAATGACTTCATATCCGGAGACCTGTTCCGGCGCGGGCGGGAACGCGAAGGCGGACATGTCCTTTGGGTCCACTTCGCCGATCTGGTTCATTAAGAAAGGTGGGACGTATTTGGAAAGATCCACGGTGATCGGGAGGACGACAACGTAGGTTGCCCACACCTCCTCATGGTTCATGGAGTTGCGGAGGTATATGAAAGCGTGGCCTTTTGGCCTTGCCCAGTCGCCTCTGTGATATTCGACGCTCATGTCATTTATGCCGTGATTATATGCTAAGGCTGGAGTTCGCGTAAGGCTTTCAGGTGTCTATACCTCCTAGCTGGTATAATTCCCTCATTGAGGTTTGGCTTACGACTTGACGCAGTATGATTCTGGGATTCCTCGCTCTATGGGGTTATCGCACGCGGTTGTCGTTCCCGCCGAAGGGGATCCTTGCGCAGCTTATTAGGAAGCCAGGCGAGTTGTGCATTATGGGCGGAATCGAAGTGATGCTCAGCTTTTCTGGATTCCGGCCTTCGCCGGAATGACGGTGGGTGTGAAGTTCTCGGTTGCTCGGGGATGATGGACGTAGGGTTGTGCATACGTTGGGGATGGCTATGGCAGGTGTTTTCCAAAGGTTTCGGAAAGTGGGGAATCGATTCCACCGAAGGGCGAATACTCTATCCGGTTGGGATTCCCAACATTCGTTGAATAACGGGAAGCATCCCGAGTTGGCTGGGGATACATGGCGCTAATTCTTAACCCCGACGCCTATGGGAATTTGCTCCGTCCCGTCCTCTTTAGACTGCCGGCGGAGACGGCCCAAGAGGTTGCCGAAAGGGCCCTGCGTCGGTCGCTCTTATGGAAATCTCTGAGACCTGCGTTCCAAGTTCGAGATCGAAGGCTCAACACAACGCTTTTCGATCTCCCGCTGTCGAACCCTGTGGGACTTGCGGCCGGGTTCGATAAGAACTGTGAGATGATCCCTTCTTTGGCGTCTTTGGGGTTCGGGTACCTCACTGTTGGAACCGTAACCGCGCACCCACAAACCGGCAATCCCAAACCAAGATTGTTTCGTAACGCGAGGGATCTCTCCCTTAGCAATGCGATGGGGTTTCCGTGCAAGGGCTTGGCGCCCGCCGCGCGACGGCTCGAAGCGTACCGTTCGGCCAAGAGAAACGTGCCGATTATTGTTAGCGTCTCCGGCGTTACTATCGAGGAGATGGTTCGGTGTCACCGCCGACTTGAACCGTTAGCCGACGCGGTGGAGATCAACATTAGCTCTCCTAACACAGAGGGCCTTCGCCTGTTTCATGAGCCTGACTCGCTTGCTGAGCTTCTTGATACTATCAACGAGGCGCGATACGCTCCTTTAATCGTGAAGCTGCCTCCATATCCTGCCGACGATGTGCCGGAGTCGGAGTTTGCCCGTTCCCGTGATTTGCTGATGTCTTTGGTGCGGGTTTGTAAACGGAAGGGCGTGGACGGGCTTACCGCCGCCAATACGAGACCGACCGCGGACTCTCGGCTCGCCGTCGGATCAGGAGGGCTCAGTGGTCGTCCGGTCTTTTCACGGATGATTGAAATGGTTCGCGACGTTCGCTCCGAGGTCGGGGACGGCATTGTCATCAACGCTTGCGGCGGAGTGTTCACCGGCGAAGAGGCATTGTCGGCCATTCGTGCGGGGGCCACGACGGTGCAGGTATATACATCGTTCGTCTATCGAGGCCCGACGGTGGCCCGCGAGATAAACAAGGAGATGCTTGCCGCCATGTCGCGGTCAGGGACGGACACTCGGGGGTAGACACTCGGGGGTAGAATGGTTCGCCGCATGGATCATATAGTGCTATGATCCGCTGGCGAGCGGTTTAGAACTACGGATTTCTCCAACGGAATACCCATTGGACAGCGTCATTCACACGGAAAAGATAACGAAGCTCTTCGGCGAGATCGAGGCGGTCGTGGACGTCGATCTCGACGTTCGACCGGGCGAGATATTCGGTTACCTCGGGCCCAATGGCGCGGGAAAGTCCACGACGATCCGGATGCTGCTCGACCACATCCGACCCACGCGAGGGACGGGATCGGTCCTGGGTCTCGATATCAGAAGCGACAGCATGGAAATTAGGCGGAACGTCGGGTACTTGCCGGGCGAATTCGCGCTGTATGATCACATGACTGGCCGATCCATGCTTCACTACTTCTCAAACCTTCGCGGCGGGGTGGACTGGGGCTACGTGGAGGAACTCACAGATCGTCTTGACGTGGAACTCGACCGCAGATTTTCCCAGCTTTCTCGCGGCAACAAGCAGAAAGTCGGACTGCTGCAGGCGATGATGCACAAGCCGAAGCTCATCATATTGGATGAGCCTACAAGCGCTCTGGATCCACTGATACAGCACGAATTTTACGAGATACTCGACGAAGTGAAGGCCGAGGGCCGCACCGTGTTCTTCTCATCGCACGTTCTGCCGGAAGTGCAGCGAGTGTCCGACCGAGTCGGGATTATCAGGAAGGGACGACTCGCCGCCGTTGAGGACGTGGATGCTCTGATAGACCGGGCCGCCCTTCATCGATTTGAGATCGAATTCGCCTCGGAAGTTTCAAAGTCGGAATTCGAGCATCTCGAAGGCGCGTCGGACCTCGCTGTCGAGGGAAGGATGCTGACGGTGTCCGTAGCGGGGAGTCCCGATGAACTGATCAAGGCGGCGGCCCGTTACAAGATTTTGCGCCTGGTGACCCATGAAGCGTCACTCGACGACATATTCTTGACGTTTTACAGCGAAGACGGGGAGAACGGCGATGCTCAGTAACCTCTTCCTCAAGTCGGTTAGCGACCTGCGTCGGCCACTCATCTGGTGGTCGCTTGGCCTTTTCCTGTACTCGTTCGTGCTCGTTCTGTTCTATCCCAGCATTCAAGATTTCTCCGGTTTCAACGAAATGCTAGGCGACGAGAACTCGCTGCTGCGGGCGTTCACCGGCAACGTGGAGGATTTCACTTCGCCGGAGGGGTTTCTCACGGCGGAGATGCTGACATTCACCTTCCCGCTACTCTTCGTTATCTTCAACCTGTGGCTGGGAACGAGTTGGCTGGCCGGCGAAGAGCGTCGAGGGTCGCTCGAAGTGCTGCTGTCGCACCCGGTGAGTCGGTCCTCAATGCTGCTGCAGAAGTTCGCGGCCATGGTGGCGGGGACGATGGCGCTTGCCCTCGTGGTGTTCTTGGGGACGTTGGCGGGAATCATCGCAGTCGGGATCGATATCAGCTTGCTAAACGTGATTCAGGCCTATATCAGTCTTGTGCTCCTGGGCGCGACGCACGGAGCGCTTGCCCTCTTCGTCGGAGCGTGGACGGGCAAATCCGGCGCCACACTCGGAGTGGGTGGCGCAGCGGGGATCGTCGGATACGTTGCCCACACGTTTGGCCCCATCGTGGACGGTATGGAGTGGGCGCAGTATGTTTCTCCCATGTACTATTTCGTCGCCGGCGATCCAATGGCGAACGGTCTCAATCCTGCCCACGCCGGTGTACTGATCGGGGCGACCGCGCTGTTCCTCTTGGCGGCGTGCGGTCTATTTGGACGCCGAGACCTCGCGGTCTGATCATTCGGTTTTCTCCAGACTTCTGACAATTAGAAGAGCCTCCGGTCGAACGTTTGCAAGCGCTTGACGGGAGTTTTCCTGCTATTCAGAGGCAGCCGGATTGGAAGGCGCAATGAGATATTACGGCATACGGAGGTGAACATGCCTGCTAAAGAATCTAGAGACCCGAACGGAGCCTGGCGGCGATTCGTGGACAACCCGTTTCGACCGGCCAATCTCACGCCGGAACAAAAGAAACGGATTGACCTTCAGAACGAAGCCTTGAGGCGAGCTCGAGGGGGAGACCGTTCTTTTGGGGTAGAGCACGGTATCTTGGCGCCTGATGAGGATAAGGCCGGGCTCGATGCCAAGGAAGAGAAGGATCAGAAGAAGTCGAAGGAAGAAGCCGATGAAGGATAGCTAACAAGGCCGGCGCGTGTGGTCCTGCCTTTGGTTTTCGAGTGAATATGACCCGGTATTATGGTTGCTGTTCCCTGATGCGGGCAATATCGGCTTCGACGAGGGAGCGGTCGTGACCGAGGGACGCTGCCGTTTCGACGTCTTGCATGGCTTCTTCGTCTCTGCCGAGCAGGGTGTATGCGATGGCGCGGGCGGCGTACGTTGGAGCGTATGATTCATCGATCTCAATCGCTCGGTTCAGATCTTCCAAGGCCGGTTCAGGCAGGCCGACTTGAGCGAGTGACACGCCGCGGCCATGGTACGCACCCACGAAATCGGGATCGCGATCGATGACTACCGAGTAGTCCGCGATTGCCTGTTCCGGCTGAGCTAGACGCTGGTATGCGCGTGCGCGGTGGTAGTAAGCGGAGACACTGTCAGGTCTTTGCAGCAGGGCGTTATTGAAGTCTTCGATGGCCAAAGCGGGTTGGCCCGTCTCGATGTAGGCTGTGCCGCGTCCCGTGTAGGCTTCCGGCAGTTGGTCTTCGATTCTCAGGGCCTGAGTATAGTCTCTTATGGCATTCTCGTACCGTCCCAGGCCGAAGTAACCCTCGGCCCGACCGAAGTGGGCATCAGGATTTTCCGGTTCCAGCCGAAGGGCGTTGTCGAAATTCCAAATTGCTCGTTGATAGTCGCCATATTTCAGGTAGACGGTCCCCAAACCGTAGTAGGCATCGCGGTAAGTCGGATCGAGACCGACGGCGTCCAGGTAATCCAGGAGGGCGTAGTCGAGGGCTTCCGCGCGTTCAAACGCGAGTCCTCGGTTGTAGTAGAAGTAGGGAACGACGGGGTTCCGCATGATGGCGTTTGAGAAATCGTCGACGGCCTTATCGTAGTCGCCGAGATCCATATGTGCGACGCCTCGGTTGCTGTACGCTTCGATGAACCCTTGATCGACGTTGAGCGCCTTGGTGTATTCGGTGACGGCGCGATCGAGGTTTCCTTCGTTTTGCAGTGTTAGCGCGACTCGATAGTGCTCTTCGGCGCGTTCTTCCGTGGACTGTTGCGAATCCCAGTACCAGTATCCGCCGCCTGCTAAGACGATAACAACGAGTGTCGCGGCTCCGAATATGTAGAAAAAATTTCGGGGAGGCATTTTCATGGGCTTATACGGCGCTCGGTTGAATCCTAGGGGGAATGTTTCGGGCGAGAGTCAATTTCCGGCGCACTGCGGCTTTTGTCGGATCTCCATGAGGCTGCGGTTGAGGTCATCTTTTTCGGCTCCGAGTTCCACTGCCGTATTTGCTTCTTGCAGCGCCTCTTCTTCCATACACAGTTCCGCCATTGCAATGGCGCGGATGGACCACAGGGTAAAGTCTTTCGGATTGCGGGTTTGCTCCACGATTTGCTCGTGAATGTCGATTGCGCGATTGACGTCTGAAAGCGTCCGATGATGATCGCCGACGCTGCCGTATGCCAGAGCGCGATTCTTGAAGTACTCGACTTCATTGTTCGCTTCGACAACGGTTTCGTTTTCAAAGTTCAACTCAATGGCCTTTGAGAAGTCGGCTATGGCGCGATTGAAGTCGCCGACGAGGCTGAAGATTTCTCCGCGGCCTCCATAGGCTTCCGGGCTTCTCGTGTCCATGATGATAGCGTCCTCATAGTCGACGAGAGCGCGGTCGAAGTGGCCGGCCGTTTTCCAGAGCGTTCCTCTTCTGGCGAGAATGCGTCCGCTGGTCGGCTGAATTTCGAGCGCTGAGTTGTAGTCGCCGAGGGCTGCTTGGAAGTCTTCCAGAGCCAGCCATGAATCGCCTCTTTCCACGAGCCATCCGGCGTTGTCGGGTATTAGCTGCAGGGCGGAGGTGAGATCGCGGATCGCCTTTTCATGGTTCGGCATTCGCTTATATACTTCCGCCCTTTGGGCGTAAAGTTCCGCATTGTCGGGGTCGCGAGCGATCGACTCGGTCAAGTTCTGAGTGGATTGATAGAGGATTCCGATCTCGCCGTAGATCGTGCCTCGGTCGTGGAAGACCTTTTCGTTGTCGGGGTCAAGCTGCACGGCCTTTTCCAGGTGTATGAAGGCGTCATCGAAAAGTCCGATCGATGCGTATGCCGCGCCACGGTTGAAGTAGGCTTCCCCGTTCTCGGGGTCGAGACGAATCGCCTCGCCGAACTCTTGGATGGCTCGCCGCGGCTCGCCGAGCCGGGCGTACTCGGTGCCTCGGTTCGTCCAAGCGATGGAGCTATCCGGCCTGATTTCTATGGCGGTGTCGTAGCTTTTGAGCGCTTCGTAGTGTTTGCCGAGGCGGGAGTACGTCGTTCCGCGATTGAGATGGAGACTGAAGCTGTCGTCCCCTAACTCGACGGCTTTTTCGTAGTCGGTCAGCGCCGTTTTGTACTCGGATATTCGGGAGTAGGCTACCGCGCGGTCGATGTATATTTGTGAGTCGTCTGGGCTGCGTTCAATTGCCGAGTTGTAGTCTTCAATGGCCTCGGGATATATGTTGAGGTCGGCCTTGGCTCTTCCGCGCGCGATGTACGCCTCCGTCAAGCCGGGATTCAGAAGAATTGCCTGATCGAGCTGGGTCACGGCCGCTTGAAGATTCCCGTCGTTTCCGTACTCGATGCCGGTTTCGTAATGGGACAGAGCCTGCTGACGCTGCGTCTCGCCGATTTCATCCTCGCCCGATCCGAACAGGCCGCATGATGAGGCGAACAGCAAGATAATAGGGAACAGCACGAACTGATAACGCACGCCGTTCATACGTTCAACCCTCCGAATGAAAAATCATCATCCGATACTCTATAACGAAGGTCTCCGCAATCGGTCAATGATGCGTTCATACTCTCGTTCATGTGCGGGGGAAACCTCTTTGTAATGATTCATGGGCGTTCTAGATTCTCGCGAACGTGAGAATGGTAGCTTTGCAGTAGTTGCCTTTCGTGGAAATGACGGCTTCGCGATATTCTCTGTGCGAGAGGGCGGGGATGTATGATAGTCGGCCAGCAATCATGTATAGCCATCACGTGGGCCGGGTTCAGGTTATTCAGGCCACTACCTGTCGGAGATGGTCGCGTGAGAGATTGCCTCCACTCAAGACTAGGGCGACCTTTTTATCGCGAAGGGAGTCTTTGATCTTGATCGCGGCGGCCAATGGCGAGGCCCCGGCGTGCTCTGCGAGGTTATGGGTGTTTTCGAGGTAGAGGCCCACGGCTTCTACCATTTCTTGTTCTGAGACTAGGATGAAATCGTCCATGAGCTCTCGCATGATCTTCTGCGTCAGCTCGAAGCCCACCGTCGTCGCGAGTCCTTCCGCCATCGTTTCCATTTTCGCCTCAATGATCTCGCCCTCCTTCCATGACAAGTACGCGCCCGGGGCGTTTTCCGCTTGCACGCCAATGACGCGCACGTTCGGGTTGAGCGCGTTGGCGACGACGCACGCGCCGCAGGCCCCGCTACCGCCGCCGATCGGCACGATTATTGCGTCCACATCCGGCAGGTCCTCGAAGATTTCCAGCGAATAGGTGGCAACGCCCGGAATGAGCCTCGGCTCGTCGGCGGAGTGGACATAGACGTAGCCTTCTTCCTTGGACAGCCTCTCGCAGTGGGCCCGGCAGTCATCGAAGTTGTCGCCGTGCTGGATGAGGTTGGCTCCGAGCGCGCGCATCGACTCACACTTTTCAGGGTTGGCGTTGACAGGCACTACAACGGTCGCCTGCACGCCGAAGACTCCGGCCGCGTAAGCGATGCCCTGACCGAAGTTGCCGGTTGAGGCGCAGACGACGCCCTGCGATTTCTCTTCGTCCGTCAGCTGAGACACGGTGTTGAGCGCGCCCCGTATCTTAAATGCCCCCAGCGACTGATGGTTTTCGTGCTTGACGTAGACTTCTGCTCCAATGAGCCGGTCAAGGCGGGGGTAGTGGTGCAGCGGCGTGCGAGTGATGTACGGCCCGATTCTGTTGCGAGCCTCATAGACGTCGAGAAGCGTAGGGAATGCCGCCAATATGATCCTCCACACGGGATTCTATTACATAGCATACGACAATTCTTCGTATACGGCATAGGGTCGCGCCGCGCGGTCTTTCGATTATCTGATAGCCTCGGCACACCGGCCAAACGGTTCAGCTTCTCCAGTGAGGACAGGTCTCCCCGGTGCTTGATGCGGGGCTATGGTGGGGTGATTGCTAATGTTTTTCTCTCGCCGTGTCCGTCGATCGAAAGATGCCGGCGGCGATTGGCGGAATTCTTGATAATCACGGTCTGAGATCGTTCTCGCTCGTGCGTGTCGGGTGTTGGGGAGTGGTACTCTATACAGGCTATGCCTATTCGAGTGCTCAGTCCCCAAATCGCCTCAAAGATCGCCGCAGGCGAGGTAACGGAGCGGCCCATGTCGGTCGTCAAGGAGCTTATCGAAAACTCCCTTGATGCGGAAGCGACGCGAATATCCGTCGAGATCACGGGCGGAGGGATCGAGTACATCCGAGTTGCCGACAACGGCAACGGCATCACGGAGGAAGAGGTATCCGTGGCCTTCGAGCGTTTCGCTACCAGCAAGCTCGCCAGCGACCACGACTTGGAATCGGTCGGCACGTTCGGTTTTCGCGGCGAGGCTCTGCCCAGCATAGCCGCGGTTTCGCGGGTGACGATGATCTCTAGGACGATGGGTGTGGATTCCGGTATCCAGGTCGATCTCGACGCCGGTTCTCTCGTTCGCAGGCAGCGGGTAGGGACGGCTCAAGGCACTTCGGTTACGGTGAGGGGATTGTTCCACAATCTTCCGGCGCGTCGGAAATTCTTGCGATCAACAGCCTCCGAGGCGACGCGAGTCCAGTCTGCTGTCGGCCGCTTCGCCCTGTCTCGTCCCGACGTTGCTTTCAGCCTGACGGTGGAAGGCAGGTCGCTGTTCGTGACGAACGGGGCGGGGGATCTTCGCGAGACCATGGCGGCCGTCTACGGGGTAGAAGTGGCAGAGGGGATGCTGGATATCGAGACATCCGGTCGGGATTCCGCTCGCATACGGGTAGATGGTCTGATTGGCAGGCCGTCACTCGCGCGCTCGAACCGTAACCATGTGACGATCTACGTAAACGGGCGCTGGGTGCAGAACAGGAGCCTGTCCTTCGCCCTGCACGAGGCGTATCGCGGGTTTCTCATGGAGCGACGCTTTCCCATCGCCGTCGTGAGCATTTCGGTTCCCTATCCTGAAGTGGACGTAAACGTGCATCCTTCCAAAACGGAGGTGCGAATCAAGGACGAGGGCCGTGTTTTCGCCGCGCTGCAGCGGACGGTTCGGGAGACTCTGATAGCCAACCTGCCCGTTCAGGAGCTTTCAAGCCGGCAAGCACCCTCGACTCATGGAAGAGCGCCGTCCGACACTCCCGGCTACTGGCCGATTTCCGTCCCTCAAGACCGTTCGACCGCCGACACGGCGACGATGGAGATGCAGCCGAAAGCCGACGCGGCCCAACCCTCGCAGCGTCCATTGATCCCGCATCGGGCGCTGCCGGTATTGCGTGTAATTGGACAGATCAAGGCGACGTACATCGCAGCAGAGGGGCCGGACGGTATGTATTTGATCGACCAGCACGCCGCTCATGAGCGAGTGCTATTTGAAATGACCAAGGAGGCGGCAAGGTCGGGCACTCCGTCTATTCAGGGCCTCATGGAGCCGGCGACAGTTGATTTGACGCCCGAGCAGATCGAAATCGTCCAAGCGCATCGCGCCAGTGTGAATGGATTGGGCTTCGAGTTGGAAGAATTCGGGGGAACGACGTTTGTACTGCGGGGCGTGCCCGCTCTGCTAGTGTCCGAAGATCCGCCGGCCGCACTGCGCGACGTGCTTGATCTCATGGCTGAGGGTGGAGGGTACGAATCATGGGAAGAGCGCGCGGCCTACTCGCTCTCTTGTCACGGCGCCATCCGGGCCGGCAAGACACTAACGAGCCACGAGACGGAGGAGTTGGTGCGTCAGCTTGAACAGTGCAGCCAGCCGCATACGTGTCCGCATGGGCGCCCAACGATGATTCACCTCAGCGCTGCTCGCCTAGAGGAAGAGTTTGGGCGGCGAGGGTAAATGAAGGCCCAGGAATCGCGGCAGTTTACCGAACGGGTTTCCAAATCGAACCATTTATGGCGAGCTTAGTTCACCCTTCGACAGGCTCAGGGCGAACGGGGTCTTTTCGTGGATCAGGGCGAATTGGACGTGGAAACCCGTTCGTGGTGAGCATGTCGAACCATGAATGACGCTTGGAGCCCTCGATATGATTCGGGGCGAAAGGCGGATCTTTGGACACTCTCTAATGAAGATGCGATTGACATGATTCGCGCGAAAATCGGTCTTGTCGATATTCGCCGTTGGCTATACAATGCCGCGACACGAAGATGGAGCGTCTATTGAGCACGAATCAGCCGGGAAGAGTTTTGATCTCCGAAAGCCGGATTGCGCACGCGGTTGAGGAGATTGCCGACAGGGTGAGCCGAGATTATGATCTGTCAAATGTCGTCCTGGTGGGCGTTATGCATGGGGCGGTTTGTTTTCTGTCGGACTTGATGCGCATGTTCAGCGATTCGGTTGATGTTACGACGATGCGGATGCTGAGATTTGACGGGACTAAAGGTGGCGACGTAACGGTCCCGTGGCTGCCTCTGCGCGAGCGGATCGAGGGGAAGGACGTCCTGATAGTTGAAGGCATTGTCGATACCGGACAGACTTGTGCGGTGCTGTCGGAGAAGTTGTTGGAACTGGGAGCGGTCTCAATAGACGTATGCGCCTTGCTCAACAAGCCCTCTCGTCGGGTCTATGATGTAAAAGTGTCGTACATCGGATTCGACGTGCCTGACGTTTTCGTCGTGGGTTACGGCATGGACTACAGTGGAGCGTACCGAAACCTTCGAGATGTCCGCGTTCTGGAGGGAGATGAGATCGAATTGAACGAATAGGGTATTTGCAGTTCCCGTGAAACTTGCTCTCGTGAAAATCGGAACCCGTACCGCTATATGGGGCGAGTATCCATTTGAGAGGGAATATTCATCTCACCAAGACCGGATGGTCGCCGGTGAGCGTGTCGAACAATGAGCGGAGATCCATCCTCATGAGAGACCCTAGCAAAATTTCCCATGAGTCACTCTTGGAAAGACCGCCCCCGGCAAGCATCCCCGGCTTAACCACGCCTAAACCTGAAGTTGTGAAGGAGCAACTATGCGATTCACCGGCACATTCATTACCGTAGTTACGCTGTTTGTCACGGTACTGATTACTTCAAACATCATTGCGGTCAAGCCCATAGAACTGCTGACCCTTCCGTTTGAGTTTATCGGCGACAATTCGGTAGTCATCCCCGCGTCAATCATCATTTTCCCGATCAGCTACATCGTTGGCGATGTCCTCACCGAAGTCTATGGATTTCGCATCGCCCGGGGCGTCATTTGGCTGGGATTCGGGGCCAACCTGATAGTCGTCATCGCCCTCTGGGTCGCCGGCATCATACCTGCCGCCGGTTTCTGGGAGGATCAGGAAGCCTACGACACCATCCTCGGCCAAGTGCCGTGGATTCTCGTTGCGTCGTTTATCGCCTACCTCATAGGCGAGTTTTCCAACTCCACCGTGCTAGCCTTCCTGAAGTATAAGATGCGTGGGCGCTTACTGTTCGTCCGCACGATCGGTTCAACGGTAGTCGGGCAGGGGCTGGACTCCTTCATCTTCATCTACATAGCCTTCGGTGTCGGCGGAGACTGGGGCCCGCAGGCCCTGCTGGCCGCTGCGTTGGCCCAGTGGATTACCAAGATTCTGTATGAAACCGTTGCGACTCCGCTCACCTACGCGGTGGTTGGGTACATCAAGGAAAAGGAAGAGATGGATGTTACGGATGTTCCTGGTTCACTCAACCCTCTGGGAATTTTTGCGTAACTCGACGGAGAGGGCCAGCAAGAGGAATATGCGGTTCGCGCCGCGCGCGTGGGGAGTCTGATGAGTCGAAGGCTCCGGATTCCTCACGGCGCGTCTCTCATTTTCGGATGAATTCGCTTGGGAGTTCAAAGCGAATGTTTTGCAGTATATAGGCGGAGTGAGCGGTCTGCAGGGAGGCAGCCGATGGCATTCGACATCCTAATCCATAGCGGAACGGTCGTGGACGGGACGGGTTCGCTGCGATTCATGGCGGACGTGGGCATCATCGGCGGAAGGATTGAGGCGGTGGGCGAGTTGGGTCGGGTGGAGGCTGCGCGACGCATCGACGCCTCCGGTCACGTTGTGGCGCCGGGCTTCATCGATATGCACTCTCACTCGGACGTTACGCTGTTGGCGGATCCCGGCGGCGAGAGCAAGGCGCATCAAGGGGTCACTACGGAGGTCACGGGCAACTGCAGCTACACGCCGTTCCCTGCCGGAAAGGGTGGTCCCGAGGCGCTTCAGAACAATATAGGCCGAACGTTAATCGGCAGTGTACCTTGGGAGTGGTATAGCCTGGACGAGTGGGCCGGCGCTCTGGAGTCCAACGGCATAAGCATAAACGTTGCTCCACAACTTGGACACGCCGGCCTCCAGATTGCGTCCGGGGCCGTTGAGGATCGCCCGGCCACGTCGGACGAGCTCCGCGAAATGAAGCGTCTTGCGGCGGAGGCAATGGAAATGGGCGCATTCTCGCTGTCCACCGGACTTTCCGTCGCGCCTTCCGGGTATGGTACGACTGAGGACATCATTGCCCTCTGCGAGTCCATTCGGCCTTATGAAGGAGCCTTCTACGCCACTCATGCGAGGGTCGGAAATGGCAAGCACATTTCAGCTATTCAGGAGGCGATAGACATTGGGCGAGGATCCGAGATCCCGGTTCAATTTTCTCATCTGGCCATAACCGATCCGCGGGTGTACGGGCAGGGGGAGACGCTGACTGATCTCTTCGTTCGGGCCCGAGAGGGAGGCTTGGACATTACTTACGATATGTACCCGTACACGGCGGCAGGGGCGGGCTACAACCAACTCGTTCCTCTTTGGGCGCAGGAGGGTACGATTGCCGACTTCATGGGGCGCCTGCGTGACCCGGCGACCAGGACGCAAATCCGAGACGAGGTCAGAGCGGGTCTCGGAGGTCTGGAGCCGCAATGGGAGACGTGGTACGTGGCCTTCATCCAATCGGAGGCTAACCGTGACTGTGTCGGCAAGAACGTGCCGGAGATCGCGGAGGAGCGCGGAGTCGAGCCGGCCGAGGCAGTGCTGCAAATGCTGGACGAGGAGAACGGTTCGGTACCGACTCGAGTGCACAACCGAGCGGAAGGCGATGTTCGTTATTTCATGAGTCACGATCTCGCGATGATAGGCTCCGACGGTAGGGCGGTATCGCCGAACGGCCCATACGCCAACGCCCTCCCGCACCCCAGATTCTATGGCACCTACCCGCGCATACTCGGTCGCTATGTCCGCGAAGAGCCGGCGGCGCTGACTTTGGAGAACGCCATCTACAAAATGACCGGTTTCCCGGCCAAGCGACTGAGCCTAAGGGAACGCGGATTCGTGCAAGAAGGTCTGATAGCGGATATCGTGGTATTCGATCCTGAGACGGTAATCGACAACTCCACGTGGGAAGATCCTCACCGATACCCCGACGGGATCCCTTACGTCTTCGTGCGAGGTGTGCCGGTCGTCGACGAGGGAATACATACCCAGGCGAGGCCGGGTAAAGTTTTGCGGCGTGGGGAGGCTTAGTGCAAGCTCCGCGGTGAATCGGCCTCGCCGGCTTGATTCCGAGGCTCCGCAAGATGCTCGCCCTAGGGCAACAATCGGATGTAAAGTTGCCGGTTTCGCTCTCGGGCGTCACTCCGGCGAAGGCCGGAGTACGTCGTGGCGGTTGGGGCGTTCTCCCCAGACCTGTTCTTGAGGGAGTGCGATTGTCTCTACTATATCGCCTTCTCTCTTGAGCGATTCCCCGTAAGGACGCTATACTTTCCGTAGAGTTGCGACGGCGCAAGGGGGTTCGAGTGAAAGTCGGGATAATAAACGTTACGGGATATTCGGGCATCGAGCTTGCGCGTATCCTGTCGCGACACCCCGAAGCCGAGATAGTCGCAATCACCGGACGGAGCACAGTTGGGCAGAAGCTGGGCGAAGTCTTTCCCCACCTGACCTCGCTCGATCTCACGATTACCGAAGATATTGCCGAGAGCGTCGATGTCGTCTTCTCAGCGCTGCCCCATCAGGCAAGCGCAGAGCGACTTGGGCCTTTTGTCGAATCGGGGATTCGGGCCATTGATATAAGCGCCGACTACCGCCTTAAGGACCTTCGCGAGTACGAGGAGTGGTACGGCGAGCATCCGCATCCGTCACATTTGGAAGATGCCGTATACGGTCTTCCGGAACTGCATAGAGACGACATTTTCGGCGCTCGTCTTGTTGCTAACCCAGGCTGCTATCCGACGCCTTCAATCCTTTCCCTCGCGCCGGTTCTGTCGGCGGGTCTAATCGAACTCGACGTCATTGTGGACGCGAAGTCGGGCGTATCTGGCGCGGGCAGGAGCGTTGATGTTGGCTTCCTGTTCACGGAGGTTAACGAGAGTGTGCGCGCCTATCAAGTCGGGGGGCATCGTCACATGCCGGAGATAGCACAGGAGCTTGGCCGTCTCAACGGCGGCGGAGCAGCGCCGATAAGCGTTACCTTCCTGCCGCATCTCATCCCAATGACTCGGGGGATCCTGGCCAGTTGCTATGCCACGTTTAGCGCAGGCGAGTCGTTCGTTGGGCCAACGGGGCGCGAAAGACTCAGGGAACTGTACGGTGATTACTATGCGACTCATCCCTTTGTGCACGTTATGGACGAGCCGCCCTCCACCAAGCAAACGCTTGGGAACAACGACTGCCGCATCTATCCCACCGTCGACCGGACGACGGGGCGCCTCGTAGTGGTCGGATGCATCGATAATTTGGTGAAGGGCGCGGCGGGTCAGGCAGTGCAGAACATGAACATCATGTTCGGGATGCCGGAACAGTTGGGCCTGGAAGAACTCGCGCTCTATCCTTAATCAGCCATTGCCGTCTCGGTTTCGTCACGGTGAATGAGGCCAAGATACGCAGGAAGGACCGTATTGAGAAAGAAGAAAATAATCCTCCGTTCACTTATTGTGGTCATTGTCGCCGTCGCGTCCTGCACGACCTCTATGTTCACGTGGGTGGCTTTGGATACCAACGATTCTGCGGGAGTGGCGGAGAACTTCCTGCATCTTCTCCATGAGAGGAAAACCGCCGAGGCCTATCACGACAATACAACCGCGCATTTTCGCGCTCTCCAGACCCCCGAAGAATTCCACAAAATGATGGAACTACTCGGGCTTCCTCTCACGTACCGTTTGGACGTGTGGCGGGACAGGACACTCGAACTGAGCAACCGATCCCGCATTCGAGGAACGCTTCTGGACCTTGGTGGCCAGGACGTCAAATTCACCGTGGATGTCGTGCGCGAGCGGGGCGATTGGAAGGTCAACTCCTTCGTCGACGTTGACCGCGCCAATGTCGGTCCGGGGGCATGGTTCAAGCAGATTCCCCTCCGCGAGGATCTCAATGTGCTTACCGGCGGCACGATAAGAGTATTTCGGGAGTCGATCGAGGCGGGCGACATGACCGAATTCTACGATCACATGTCCGACTCTTTCACCATCGGCATTACTAAGGAACGGCTTCAGATTAAGTTTCAGCCCTACATGGACGCTAACTATGATCTGACAGGGATCGAGCTGCTTGAACCTACATATCAGGAACTGCCCGTTTTCGAGGATGTGCCGCTGGGCATCGACGAGGACGATTTCACTACTATTGAAGACGTCATGGTGCTACACGGTTACTACCCGCTGGAGCCGAGGCCCGTCCCGTTCAAGCTCAGCTACGTTTACGAGCATCCGGAATGGAAGCTTTTCCAATTCGATATAAGCGAGCCGACTATTTCGGAACTTTCGCCGCAGGACTGCATCCTCTGGCTTCAGACGCAGGAAAACAAGGACCCTGCGCAGTGCTTTGACATTGAGGCTAACAGGAAGCAGCGAGGCATCATCACCGACAGCCGTTAGCGGAAACACTTACATAACCCCGACGGCTTGTCTAGCTTGCTAATGTGTTATGCAAGTGTCTCTTAGCGCGGGGCATTCGTTGCCAGCCGCCAGAGCATCGGGATACAATATGACGGTCATTCGGTGTTGGGACGTTTACGTCTCATCGCTGTTTCGAGACCGGTGCGGATTTCGAGATCACGCTCTCGCAAGTCCCTCCGTGGCCCCATCGTCTAGAGGACTAGGACGCTGGCCTTTCAAGCCGGAAACACGGATTCGAATTCCGTTGGGGCCACCACAAACCCTTTTTCAGCGGCTTCGACCGTGACCGACTTTCCCCTCAAACGCGCGGTGCAGTTCGGTTGGGATGAGATGGCCGACCGTTACCAGCGTCACGCGCTGATAGCTACGAACGACGTTCACTACGGTCCGCTGATTCCCGGCGAGAAGGAGTTGCGGCTGCTGGGAAACGTTGGAGGCAAGCGCGTCTTGGAGCTCGCATGTGGCGGCGCGCAAAACTCCGTTGCGCTGGCCGGCTGGGGGGCCGCCGTAACTGCTGTCGACCTGTCCCGCAAACAGCTCATCCACGCCCATCGCCTCGTGAGAAGTGAAGGCGCGGATGTTGCATTGCTTCAAGCGGACATGGAGCAGCTAACGGTTTTCGGGGACGAATCCTTCGACATGATCGTCTCGTCAAACGGCATTGAATTCGTTAGCGATATCGAAGGGTGTCTGCGTGATTGGCATCGGGTTCTGCGTCCCGGCGGTCTCGCGGTGATTTCGACCGTTCATCCGCTCGGCGCCTTCGAGTGGGACGAATGCAGAGGGGTTCTTCTCGTGTCTAACTATTTCAATCTCCCAGTGGAAGTTTGGCATGACGTACGCGAAACGGAAGGGTGGCGAGGGCTGACATTCTTTCGCACGGTCGATGAGATGTTCTCGACGCTCACCGGTGTCGGATTCGCGGTAGATCGTATCCTTGAGCCTGCGCCGTATCCCATCCATCGGATGTCGGAGATTGAGAAATCTCAAATCCCGTATCGTGGGGCAGTTTGGGAGTCCGAGTACGAGCGTATTAGCAAGGCACCCTTCAACATCATTTACTCGGTGAGAAAGTCGGATTGAGGAACGGCTACTCTTCGTCAGAGTCGATGGGGTTGTACTTTATGTTCTTGTCCATCGCCTGTCGAATACGGTCGGCATCGGGGTGATCGCCGAAGTACACGATGAACAGGCCGCGCTCATGATAAGAAGCGGCCGGATTTTCCGGGTCGTATCCCCACAGTCCGGTGCCCGCCTTGATGATGTTTTCTATCGCGATGACGCCCTCGCGCAGGTCGTCGCGGTCGGGGAACCGGTAGATCAGGACGTCTCGGCCATTGACTTTGACGCTGGTGTCCTGTGGCGCGCCGATGAAAACGAGTCGTTCGTCGCTCTCCGCCCCTACGTCGAAGCCATTGCTTTTGAGGATGCCGATCACTTCGCTCGTCTCTTCGCCGCAAGCGGCCGCAAGCAATGCGAAAGCCCCGATGATTAGGGCTGTCATAGGAAACTTGATCATGGGTCGGTTCATTTCAGTGTTCCGTTGTGAGATCGCAGGCCGCCATCGATGCGCTCCGAAGGTCGGCGCGGTCTATTATATCCCAACTAGAGAATTCCTGAACGTCCGGGAATCGAAGTCGCCGTGCCGTGATTGACATAACGGTTCATATCTTCCTAAAATACGATTCGCAAGCAGTCCGTTCGGCATCCGGAAGGGCTCGTTCAGGAAAGGTCTTTGTATGGTTCGTCGTCTCTTCTTTGGAGCAGTGTTGGCGACGCTGTTAGGTGCAGCGGCTTCGGCGTGCGGTGGAGGTTCGGGGAATGAGTTGGCGCCCCTGCCGACGTCCACGCCGACCTCGGGTGAGATCACGGCGGACATCTATGACGGCGACCATCCCGATCTAAACGTCTATGCCGGAACACGGATTCGCTGGAGGAACCTCGGTGACATCGCCCACACGGTTACCGCCAAAGACGGATCATTCGATACCGGTCCAATCGAAGAGGGGCAGCGATCGGGGTATATTCTGTTCTCCGAAATAGGCGCAGTTGAGTATTACGACAAGCTCAACCCCGGAATGGCAGGACGGATTCAGGTATTCGAGAAGTAGAGTGGAAACAATTGACCCGACGGCCCGAAAGCCGTCAAACCGTAGATCGATAAGGACAGTGGAGACCGGTTAGGGTTGAGCGAGTAGTGCGGCCTGCGACAAAAGAGCGTACATTGGCAGGGCCGCTCTCTCATGTAGGAGGATGTTCAATGTGGCCGACTAATGTCATACGTACCGGTGGCCTCTTGTTTGCCGC
This sequence comes from Dehalococcoidia bacterium, assembly GCA_965232435.1. Lineage (GTDB taxonomy): Bacteria > Chloroflexota > Dehalococcoidia > Lucifugimonadales > VXLM01 > VXLM01. The sequence continues at coordinate 2,425,616 of CBDDPU010000004.1, read as the reverse complement.
CGTTTTCTTGGTCTTTGCGGGATTAGGATGCGGCGCCTCGGACGGACCTGATGGATTCGTGGAAGTCTCGCCCGATCGCGAAGACCTCCCTGCGCCGACCATGAACGAAGGGGAGTACATCGCTCCGAAGATTCCCCCGGGAGGATACCCGACATACGCATGGGACGGCCCTCTTCCGACCCAGTTCAATGAGTCGCCCTTTTCGGCGAGGCTAGTCAAAGAGGGAAAGATTCTTCCTGTGGAGGAACGCCTTCCGGTACAGGAAGACGTTCTCGTAATCCTGCTTGACAATGAGGTCGGCATCTATGGCGGCACGATGCGCGTTACGGCCAGCACCCCCGGCAAGATCGACGGGTTTACGACGACGGGCTGCTTCCGTCGCGATGCCGACGGCATCGGGCGAGTGGTGGGCATCTGCAAGGACATGAAGCTCAGCGCAGACGGTCGGACGTACACCTTCACGCTCCGCCGCGGCGCGCGATGGTCGGATGGCTATCCTCTGACCATGGAGGACTTCCGGTTCGCCTGGGAAGAACTCAACCTGAACCGCGAGTACATCCCCCGTCTCCCCCTTACACTCATCAATCCCATTACCGGCAATGGGCCGAAATTTGAAGTGATCGACGACCTGAATTGGAGCCTGACCTTTGACAGTCCGATGTTCACGCTGATCGAGTCGAAGAGTGGGGCAATTTACAGCGGCACAAAGGGATGTCAGCAGGGCAGCCCTTGTTTTTACTCCGCCGGTCACGTTTACAAACGCTACCATCCCAAATACGGCGACGAGGATGAAATTCGCCAGTTGATGCGCTTCTATTCCCGCGAGACGTGGAAGGGCTTGATGGAAGAGATGCAGCAGAAGCGCCGTTTTCTCGGAGTCCAGTCGGAACCCGTCCCGACGGAGTTCGACCCAGAGTACATATATGACGGGGACCATTATGCTCCCTGGCCCGGCGGCTATGTGACGACTCAGCTTTCGGATTCCAGGAACGAGTATGACCGGAACCATTACTTTATGGGTGTCGACCCCCTCGGCAACCAACTCCCATACATGGACGGTGTCGTCTCGCTTCAGGTCGAGAGCCGCGAAGTTGCCGTGTTCCGGTGTATGGCGGGGGAGTGTGACCTTGGCAGCGGCGACTTGATTCTCTCCGAGGTTCCCTTGTACCTCGCGAATGCCGAGAACGGCGACTACAGCCTCGAGATCTACCGCGCCGCTGCGGGTGGCGATACCGTCGTGCTGGTCAACCAAGAGTACAACGAAGATCCCGAAATTGGCGAAGCGCTCCGCACGAGAGATTTCCGACTGGCTCTCTCCTATGGGTGGGACAGGGCCTCCACAAACGAAACCGTCCTGTCCGGCCTCGGCTCACCGCAGAACTGGACTCCACACCCGACTACGCCGTACTACCCCGGGCTGGATTGGTCCGGCAAGGACGTAGGCTATGACCTGGAGAAGGCCAGGCAGCTTCTCGCGAACATCGGCTACAGCGACGGCGACGGCGACGGCTACGTTGACAGAAAAGACGGCACGGGGCCGATGACGCTTTACTTTGAGGCTTACGAGCAGCATTTCGACATCATCGAGCTTCTGCAGTCGGACTGGGCGAAAATAGGCATAAAGCTCACAGTGCGGGAAGGAGCGCGCGCATACAATGCCGCCGAACGGAATAAGCAGTATTTCGTGATGGTGTCGTCCAGCTATGGAGATAATCCTTGGCAGGTAGCTTGGACGAGACTGGTTCCGTTAGTAAGGGGCAACCAGCTTGCTCCAACCATTGGCGAGTACTATCAGACCGGCGGACGCGAAGGCATGTCGCCGGGTGTGAACCAGGAATTCTTGCCCACCGCGCCAACCGACACCTACCCCGCGGACACGAGCGGCATGTTGCAGTATATGCAGGGGCTTTGGACCGAGGGTCGAGAAATAGCCCAATTCAGCGGCCGTCGAGTGGAACTTGGCAAGGAGATATACCGCACGATCGCCGAGAGCAAGTATCACATAGGCGGCCTCGCCTTTACCGGGATATTCCGTGGGATGCGGATGAGGCGGAACAACGTACGCAACACTCCCAAGAACCACTTCCCCTCCGGCTTCGGAGGCACAAAAGAGGCGTTCTACTTTGAAGACGGCATCGATAACATGAACAATGATGGCAACCGTTCAAAGAGGTACAGAAGCGTCCACTTCCTTGATCCCAATTACTGGGATTAGCTTGTGACGTCTCGGGCGGACGGAGTTCTTCCGGCAGGGCTGATTAGGGGCGGTTTTTTTCAGCCGCCCCGGCGATTCCTCTGAGTAAGGGCTTGTTGGCTGTTCCCATTTTACGAACGTGCTGCACCGTGCGCCAATTCAGCATCGAATGCGACCGTCGCGCCGGGTTTCGCCCGTGCGTGTGATAAGGTAGCTTCGCTCAAGCCTGATCGAGAAGAGGGGAAGCATGAATCTCCAAGAGACCAAGGCTGCCGTGCTGGCCGAAATCGACCGCAGGGCCGATGAGACGCTCACGGTGGCGAAGCACATTCTGAACACGCCTGAGCCCGGTTTTCGAGAGAACGGCACTTCGCGGTTCGTTGCTCAGAAGCTGTCGGAATTCGGCATCCCCTTCGAGGACGGTCTGGCTCTAACCGGCCTTAAAGGCATGATGACGGGCGGGAAGTCCGGCCCGACCGTCGGCGTCTTCGGGGAGCTTGACTCGCTTATTGTCCCCGGTCATCCTTTCGCCGACTCTGCAACCCACGCGGCTCATGCCTGTGGGCATCACACGCAAATCGCCTCGCTGCTCACTGTTGCCTTGGGGCTTCAGGCCCCCGGAGTCCTCGAAAACCTGGCAGGTCGAGTTGCCCTGCTCGCTGTGCCTGCCGAGGAGTTTATCGAGATTGAGTACCGCGACGGCCTTCGGAGTCAGGGCAAGCTGGAGTTTTTAGGCGGCAAGTCGGAGTTTGTCAAGCTCGGCGTCATGGACGACGTGGACATCGCCATGATGACGCACACGGAGAATCAAGACTGGGCCTATGGAGGGGCGAAGCTGGGGGTCAGCTCACGCAACAACGGGATGATCGCCAAACGGATTCGCTTCAACGGTGTTGCTTCACACGCCGGGGGATCACCGCATCTCGGCGTGAACGCGCTCAACGCGGCCAACATCGCGCTCATGGCGATTCACGCTCAGCGCGAAACCTTTAGAGACGACGAGAGCATCCGCATCCACCCGATCATCACCAAGGGGGGGACAGTGGTGAGTTCCGTGCCGGCCGACGTTCGCATGGAGACTTTCGTCCGCGGATCGTCAATCGATGCATACATGGCCGCGGGCAAGAAGGTCGACAGGGCGCTGCGCGCCGGCGCGATGGCGGTCGGGGCCTCCGTCGATATATCTACTATACCCGGCTACACTCCTTTGGCGCAGGATACCACGCTCACGGAGCTGTACGTCTCGAATGCGGCTTGTCTCGTCGGGGCCGACAAGGTCGTGCATATGGGGCACCGCTCCGGATCAACGGACATGGGAGATATTTCGCAGATCATGCCCGCCATCCATCCCTATGTCGCGGCCGCCACCGGAAAGGCGCACGGCAACGACTACGTCGTTCAAGATTACGAACTCGCCGTCACGATCGCGGGCAAGGCCATGGCCATGACTATCATCGATCTGCTCTTCGACGACGCTCAGAGGGCGAATTCCATCGTCCGCGACTTCCAGGGTGGGATGACTCGAAACGCTTATCTGTCCTGGCTTCGCGACATCTACTCCGAAGAGACGTACACCGAGTGACCGACCCTGAGTCGCTGAAAGTCTCCGCGCAAGCCGCCATCGACCGCCGCCGCGAATGGATCATCGACATCGCCGAAAGGGCTCTCCGCACTCCCGAACTCGGATTCAGGGAGTACGAGACTTCTCGCCTTGTTGGCCGGAAGCTCACCGAGCTTGGCATTGAGCACACTGATGACATGGCGATCACCGGTGTAACCGCGCGGATGCGGGGCGGAAACAACGGCCCTGCCGTGGCAGTCCTCGGCGAACTCGACGCCCTGCCTCTGCTCGGTCACCGATTCGCCGATCCGATGACGGGAGCAGCGCACGCCTGCGGTCATAACTGTCAAATCGCCATTATGCTCGGAGCCGCTGTCGGTTTGGGGGTGCCTGAAGTCCTCCGCTCGCTCTGTGGCGATGTTGAACTGATGGCCGTCCCGGCCGAAGAATTTGTGGACCTGGAGTATCGTCTCGGCCTTCGTCGGGAAGGAAAGATACGGTTCCTCTCCGGTAAACAGGAGTTTATCAGGCTCGGCGCATTCGACCATGTTGACATGGCTATGATGGTGCATACGTCGGCGAGCCCGGAGGAAGCTAAGTTTTCTCTTGGCGGCACGACAAACGCGCACTTGGGCAAGTACGTTCGATTCCTCGGCAAGTCCGCTCACGCCGGAACTTCGCCGCATCTCGGAGTCAATGCTCTTCAAGCGGCGCTGGTAGCGCTCCACGCGATGAACACTCAGCGAGAGACGTTTGAAGACCCTGACATCGTGCGTGTTCACGGGATTATCACCCGTGGCGGTGAAGCCGCCAACGCCACGCCTGCCGAAGTTCGCTATGAAGGACGGGTTCGCGGTCGGGCCGTGGACATTGTGGACGATGCCGCCGCGAAGATCGACCGCTGCCTGCGCGCAGGCGCGCTCGCTCTTGGCGCCACGGTCGAAATCGTCACGATCCCGGGGTATTTTCCTCTAGTGAACGATCCAGGATTGGCGAGTTTATTTCGCGCCAACGGCGAGCGCCTCGTTGGAGCATACTCGTTCACGAGTCAGGCGGCGGATGCCCCTCGCGGCGGATCCACCGACATGGGGGATATCAGCCGAATCATGCCGGTTATCCATCCGTATACCGGCGGTTGTTCCGGCGCAGGACACGGCGCCGATTACCGAGTTATCGACTACGATCAGGCCGTTGTCAGACCGGCAAAGGCCATCGCCATGACGGTGATCGATCTCTTGACGAACGACGCTGCGACGGCAAAGAAGGTCATCGAAAACGCGCGCGCGCCGATGACCAAGGAGAGCTATCTCGCAATGCAGGACTCCCGGATGTCCGAGGAGACGTATCAAGGTTTTTAGGGTTCTAGGCCGCTAATCCGGCAGCCACTGCTCAAGCGAGCGGCGGTTCTTCTCCAGCCAAGCGACGTTTAGACGGATCGCCTCCAGCGCCTGTCGGATTGTCCGATCCGCCGCGGGGACGGGGGTATCGGTGAAGAACTTTTCCACGTCCTCCAGCTTCTCCTGCGTCGTGAATCTTCCTGCGATACTGACAAGCGTCATCAGCCCGAATCCGCCCTCGCCATACCGTCGGTCGAACTCTGACCAGTTGGCCTTCAAGAAGTCCCATGCAAGGTCTTTGCCTTTCGGATTGGCCGCCGTCCTCGCCATGATCCCGATGGTGTTGTGAGTGCGGACGAAGTCGGTGTCCAGCGAGCGTTCTAACGTGGTGGTTAGCAGGTTTTGTTCCTCGAATTCAGACAGAGCGCCCAGCAGCCTGACCTTTTCTTCTTCCAGAGTCGCTTCCTGTTCCAGCTTCCACATGGCGTGGTATACGTCGCTGTCGCCTTCTTTGGCCGTCAGGCTGAGGACGACTTTGCGAATGTCGGGGTTTACCTTACTCTGGTCATTCGCGTACTCTTCAAACCTTCGAGCCGCCTCAGCAAGCGTGTTCGGATCACCGTAGCCACCGAGTCCCGCCAGCACGGCGCTGCGCAGTAGGGCGTCCAGATGGGCTTCATTCGGTTTTGGTTCCCAGCCTACTCGCGCGCCCGCCGGCGTGAACAGCCCACGCGCAAACCGTCGATACGCCTCAAAGAACGGCTCGTCCGACAGGAGATTGTCCAGCGCTCCCAGGTTCCCTCCGAGGTCGGCCCACACGTAGGCATGATCCTCATTCACGTAAGCTTGGGCGATTTCCAGGAAGTTCGCCGCCGGCTGGATGCCGGCCTTTGCGAGGGCGTAGGCGTCGCTCTGGATGCCCAAACGATCGATCGCGGACAGTTCAAGATTCTCTATGGCCGGTCTCAGGATGGCGAGGTCTTCGCTTCGGTATTTGACGCGGAAGAAACCTGTCTGCTCCGGATTGATCTTCACCCAGTCATTCGGCCCGCCCGTTACGTTCAAGACGGAGGATCGACCGCGTTGAAGTATGGAGACAGGCTTGTCAGTTTGGGCGGACCTTGCGCGAATCGGTACGTGCCAGAGGGTGTCGTCTTCCCCGGAATCATCGATGATTGAATCGTAAGCGAAGCGAGTTTGAGTCACTGATACGGTTATTCCCATTTCGTCGCGGGCAATCTCGGTGTCGAGATACGGGTACCCCGTTTGGTAGAGCCAGGTGTCCATCATTTCCGATACCGGCTCACCCGATGCCGCGCCGAGGGCGTCCCAAAGGTCGCCGGTGTCCGCGTTGGCGTAGCTGTGCTTGACGAGATAATCATGAAGTCCTTGCCGGAAGTTTTCCGAGCCGAGGAAGTCCTCGAGCATCCGAAGCACCGATCCGCCTTTGCTGTAACTGATGGCGTCGAAGAGTTGACCGATTTCCGCCGGGTTCTTGACTTCTTGGTGGATGGGGTGGGAGTTTTTCAATCCGTCTAGGCTGAGCGCGCGGGTTGTGTCTTGGGAGACGAAACTCGTCCACGTGTCCCACTCCGGGAAGAGGTGATCGACCGCCTTGTCGCCCATCCATGAAGCAAAGCTTTCGTTCAGCCATAGGGCGTCCCACCACGCCATGGTGACGAGGTTGCCGAACCACTGGTGCGCCATCTCGTGCGACACGATGCTGGCCACGATCTGCTTGGCGCCCGCTGATGTGTTATCAGGGTCGACGAGGATTGCAATCTCGCGATACGTAATCGCTCCCCAGTTCTCCATAGCGCCCGCCGCGAAGTCGGGAATGGCGATGTGATCCATCTTTTCGAGGGGGTAGGGGATGCCGAAGTACTCGTTGAGGTAACCCAATAGATCGACTGACACGTCAAGCGCGAACCGTCCCTGCTCCTCCTTGCCGCGCGTCGTCCATACTCGGACGATGGTTCCGTCGGCGGCCGTTTTCTCAACACAGCCAAGCTCTCCGATGATGAAGGCCAGCAAGTACGTTGACATGATGGGCGTCTCGCCGAACTCCAATTTCTTGATTCCCGGCTCTGCCTCGCTCTCTTGAACGACGTTCATGTTCGATACTGCGACGAGTTCGGAGGGAATGAGGAGTGTGACTTTGAACGCCGCTTTGATGGCCGGTTCGTCCCAGCACGGGAACGCCCTTCGCGCGTCGGTGGCCTCGAACTGAGTGGTGGCCAAATGCTTCTCGGCCCCATCGGAGTCGGTGTACCTGCTTCGATAGAAGCCACGCAGCTTGTCGTTCAGTTCTCCCGTGAACTTCATGTGGAGTTTCGCGGTTCCGGTCTCCAGCTCTTCGTCGAAGCCCAGCGTAACGGTCTCTTCCGCCTTGTCGAAGTTGATGCAGCATGGCTCAATGCTTGATCCGTCGCTTAGCGTGAGCTTCGTCTCTTGTATCTCAATTTCGTCGGCGTTCATAACGATCTCGTTCGTTGGCTCATGAACCGTTATGTCGATATTCTCTTCACCGCGGAATGTGAATGTTTCCAGGTCAGGACGAAGCGTCAAATCGTATAGAGACGGTCGGACGGCAGTCGGAAGCATGGTCGGTGTGGTCAAGGTCAATGTCCTCTCAGTGTAGTGTGGGGTTTACGGTTACTTGCCCTTCCAAACGGGCTTGCGTTTGGCGGCGAAGGCCTTCGGGCCTTCGACAAAATCTTCGGAATAACGCGCCCTTCGGTATTCAGAGTAGTCTCGGCTGATCGCAATGTCCAACGGCGATTCAAGGCCTTGCAGCGCGACCTGCTTTGTGGCTCGAACGGACAGGGGAGCCGCCTCCATGATCTGTTTTGCCCACTCTACAGCCGTTGGGATCAAGTCGGCCTTTGTCGGAGTCACCTCGTTCACAAGTCCCCAGCGATGAGCTTGCTTTGCGGTTATCGGCTTGCCGCTAAGGAGAATTCCCATGGCGACGTTTAGCGGCATTTGCCGCACAATACGATGAGGTCCCCCGCCGCTGGCGACTACGCCCACCCTGGCCTCCGGCAGACCGAATCGGGCGTCCTCCGCGGCGATGATGAGGTCACATGCCAAAGCGAGTTCGAAGCCGCCGCCGAGAGCGTATCCATGTACGGCGGCGATGATTGGCTTCCAGCAGGTGAAGTCCGCCGTGATGCCTCCGAACGGGTAGAGATGCGCGTCAGGGTAAGGCTCGCCGGGTTTGCCATGCTCGGCCATGTATTTCAGGTCGTTCCCGGCACAAAAGGCCCGATCCCCCGCACCGTTCAGGATGGCCACGAGAACGTTGTCGTCGTCGCGGAAATCGGTGAACGCTTCTCTGACCTCTCGGTTCCCGTCCGGGTGGAGAGCGTTCAGATGAGACGGGCGATTCAACGTGACGTAGGCAATGCCGTCCCGCTTCTCATATAGGATATGCTCGAAGCCCATTGTCGCCTCCTTCAGATGACTGTCCGCGAGCGTCCGGTCTGCGCTCGTTCACGCCGAATTATCGCGTCGATCTCTTCTACTGCCCAGTCTAGGAAACCTGTCCGGTTGACGACTACGTAATCGTATTTTTCGGCCTCTTTCATTTCCTTCGTCGCCGTTTCCAGTCTCACTTTCAGAGTTTCCGGGGACTCGGTTCTTCGCAGTCTCAAGCGACGCTCTAACTCTGCCAGGTCGGGGGGAGCCAGGAAAACATAGACCGCGCCTGGTATGAGATGTCGGATGTTCTCGGCCCCCTGCACGTCGATCTTGAGGATAACGTCCTGTCCTCGCGCGAGAGCGTCGCGCACCGGCGCTTTTGGCACGCCGTACGGATTCCCGTACACCTCGGCCCTTTCAAGGAGTTCATCGTTCCGCGCCATGTCTTCGAACTCATCACGGGTTACGAAGACGTAGTCGACCCCGTCAACTTCGTTGTCGCGCTTCGGTCGGGCGGTGGCAGTCACCGCGAACCAGTAGGGCGCGTTCGACGCTTTCATTTGCTCCAGAACGGCATCCTTGCCAACGCCGGACGGGCCCGAGATGACCACCAGAAGCGGAATGCCTTCATGCGGCGATGTAACTGAGTCGCTCACGACGCCGGCCCGGACACGGAGCCCAAAGTACTCCAGAAGGCTGGATACGACACGTCCGCGGCGTCTGCTCCGTCGATGGTCGTCTCGCCGTCCGAGATCGTGCCGGCAATGCCCATGGTCATTGCGATCCGGTGGTCCCCGAAACTTTGTACATTCGCCCCTCGCAACTTTCGCCCGCCCGTGATTACCATGCCGTCTCGCGTCTCCTTGATGTCGGCTCCCAAACGGGCGAGTCCGGTCACTGTGGCAGTGATTCGGTCGGATTCTTTGACGCGCAACTCTTCGGCGTCTCTGATGACGGTCTCTCCTTTTGCCCGAGCCGCTGCCAGCGCTAGAACGGGCAGTTCGTCGATAACCTGCGGAATAATCTCTTCGCTAATCTCGACGCCGCGAAGATCGGATGATTCTACGACTATGTCCGCCGCCGGTTCCGACTCATCCTCGACGACATTCTCCATGCGCAGGGAGGCTCCCATGGATTGAAGGACTTCGATAATGCCTGTGCGGGACGGGTTTATGCCCACGTTCGAGAGGCGGATCATGGCGTTCGGGTGAGCCACCCCGGCCACCATCCAAAAGGCGGCGGAACTGATATCGCCCGGAACCTTGATATTCGTTGCCGAGAGGTTGGAAGGTCGCACCGAAACGGTGAGCCCGTCGATGTCAACATCGGCTCCCATGTGCCGCATCATGCGTTCAGTATGGTCTCGCGACCGGCCGGGCGACCGGACAACAGTGCAGCCGTCTGCGTATAGCCCTGCTATCAGGATCGCCGATTTCACCTGCGCGCTTGCGACCTTCAGATCGTACTCGATCGCGTTCAGGTCGCCGCCTCGCACGGACAAAGGCAAGAGGGAGTCGCTGTCGCGGCCCATGAAGGCTGCGCCCATCCGGCGCAGGGGTTCGACAATTCGCGCCATGGGGCGGGACCTTAGCGAGTCGTCACCGGTTAGCACCGAAAGGAACGACTGTCCCGCCAGTAGGCCTGTCACCAACCGCGTCGTGGTGCCGCTGTTGCCCGCGTACAGCACATCGGACGGTTCTTGGAGGCCGTCCAAGCACACTCCGGCAACCAGAAAACACTCTTCACCCGGCCAAATATTGCAGTCGGTATGTTCGGTTATCTCCACGCCCAGACCGCGTAAGCAGCCGATCATCGAGGTTCGGTCGTCCCCCACGCAGAAGTTCGCAACGTGCGCCGTGCCGTCGGCGACGGAGTTGAGCAGCGCGGCCCGGTGGGAAATCGACTTGTCACCGGCTGTCGCTACGGTACCTTCAAGCCGGTTGCTGTGGCGTATCGTTCGGTTCATAAGTCCGTCTTGCTACTTTTCCCTTTGGTAGCGCCATGGATCATTCTTGTCGGCATTCTTTATATCTCGCACCCGCCCGGCAAGCCTGCTGCCGACAAACATACTGGCAACCGATTCGCCCGTGGAGGGCATTCTGGGGCTGTCATCCTCGACGATCGCTCCAAGGTCCAGCTTGGCTCGCTCCTCCCTCGAGTGGATGAGGATGTCCTCAAGTTGCGGGCGAGGACCTCCGGCCGCGTCCCGATATGCTTCGAGGGCCTCAATTATCCGGCTGATCCACCCGGTGACGGAATCGGAGTTGGCTTCGATCTCGGCAGCCAGGTCGACCGGGTCGACGGACGCGAGTTTTGCTATTTCGTCAAATTCGTTGGCGACCAGTTTCGACATCTCCCGCCATGACGGACTGCCTGCAGCCATGCTCATTAGCGCCGATGAAAGGATCGAGGGAATGATCGTCACTGCTGCGGTGTACGAGTCGTGCTCATGCGGATCCAGAAACAGCGGATTCGCTCCGAGCGCCTCGACGAGGCCCACGACGGTTTTGATGGCGTCAGGTCGAGCGGTCGGGGAGGAGGCGAGGCAGTAGTCGATGCCATGGAATATCGAAGCGTCCGCCGCGTCCAGGTCGGCTGAAGGAGTGCGCGTCATAGGCCGCCCCGCGACGAAGGTCGTGTCTTCCCGAAAGTACGTATCGGCCCATTCAAGGGTCTGTGTCATGGAAAGGCTCGTGCCGGTGACTCGGCAGTCCTGCGCCAGTACCGGGCCTATAGCTTCCATGAGTTCCTTCGTCTCGGTTGCGGGAGTGTCGAGAATAACCAGTCCTGCGCCGTCCAGGGCGCTGCCTAGGTGTCCTCCCACCGAGTCGAACGCGCCGGTCTCGGTGGCTTTTTGTCGCCAATTCCGGTTTCCCGAAGTGCCAATAAGCTCGGTTTGCTTCAAGCCGATGGACTTGATCCCCAGCCCGATTGACAAGCCGATGCTGCCCGATCCTATGATTGTGATTCTGTCCATACTAACTTGGTAATCCTCTTTCCTTCTCAAGATTGAACCAGATTAGCCCCAAATCTGTCCACCGATTATGACGGTCGCAAAGACGTTCACCAAAGGCCTCATGATCGGCACGAGGAGACTTCCCGTCGGCAGGAGGTAACCCGATAGGATGAGGACCAACAGGATCAGTGGGCCCCATCGTTCAAGTTGGCTCCACTGCAAAGCGGCTTCACGGGGCAATAATCCTTGCACGACTTTGAACCCGTCGAGCGGGGCTATAGGTATCAGGTTGAACGCCGCCAACAGGATATTAATGAAAATGAGCGATCCGAGAAGGTACGCAAAAAATTCGGCGGGGTCGCCTCGGAAAATGGAGAACCCGACGATGCCCGGGCTCATCAGACCGATTTTGACCGGAATGGCGGCGAGTGAAGCGACGATCAAGTTTGATATCGGCCCAGCGAACGACACGGCCGCCATGCCGGATCGCATTCGCCTGCCGAATCGGGCGGGATTGACCGGCGTTGGTTTCCCCCAGCCGAAGCCGACGACAACGATCATGACGGTGCCGGCAGGATCGAGATGCGCCAGAGGGTTTAGCGTAAGCCTTCCCTTGCTCTTCGCCGTATCGTCTCCGAGCAGGTTCGCGCTCAGGGCGTGGCTGAATTCGTGAACCGTGATTGCCGCGGTGATGGCGAGAATGAACCCTAATAGAGTGAACACCGCGCGCGTTGGATCAGAAAGCAGCTGATCGAAAGCGGTAAATAGCAACGGGAAATTGCCTCAACATGAAGACGGGACGATGAGCATCGTCCCGTCTCGCGTGAATCCAATCAGTTGATTTTGAGCAGCCGTGCGGTTTTTAGTGACCGCCTCCGCCACAGCCACACGCGCCTCCGCCTCCGCCGCAACCACCTCCGCTGTGGCCACCGCCGCCTCCACCTCCGCCACAGCCGCACCCGCCGCCGCCTCCGCCGCATCCACCTCCGGCGAACTGGACATTCGGGTTGCTGATGACGAAGCCGCTGCGCATGAGGCCGTCCATGTAGTCGATCTCCGCCCCTTCTACGAGGGGTGCGCTCTCGGAGTCGACCAACACCGTAAGCCCCTTGATGTCCATGACGAAGTCATCATCCTTCGCCTCTTGCTCAATGCCCATCCCATACTGCAATCCGCCGTGGGGACCGGGCATCGGCATGACACGAAGCAATGCCTCCGAGTGTCCTTGTTCCTCAAGGGCTTCTTTGAGCTTCTGAGCCGCGAGAACGGTTATATCCACGATCTGAGGTGTTGTAGCCAAGGAATCGACCTCCGGTGCCGAGCGACGGAATCGCGTCGGCGAACTTTGTCGTACGACTCCGATACTATCACGGCCTTTTGGGAAGGGTCAATCAGTTATGGCAGCTAATGGGCGTTCAGTCTCGGTGAGATGACTGTTCCTCATCTTGTGGATATGCACCTTCTCTCGGTCGGCATGACAGACTTGATCATCAATCATGCAATGCTCTGCACAAGCGGTTAGTCGGCTGCTTTACCGAGGATTCCTCTGGTTACGTACTCTTCAATCCCATCCTCAAATTTGATTTATGGGAACATAAGTACTACATTGTAGTAGATACCTGATACCCGAGAACTTCGCGAAGCCGTCATTCGTGTGAAAGGAGACTTTTGTAAACTTTATGCTTAAATTGTCATTCCGACCATAGGGAAAAATCTCAAGTGTTGAGCCATCGCGATAGGGGTGTTCCAGATGCTGGGCGGGTTTTGCGGGACGAGGATTCCAGCTTTCTGAATGCGTTTCGCTGCGTTCGGAATGATAGCGGTGAGGGTTTTGCAAAGGCGGCATGAGGCCGATCAAACCGCTCGTTCCGAAAGAGGAATGTCAGAAAATGTCAGGAAATGTCAGGTTAAAACAGACCCCCCCAACCGTCTTCGGCAACTTATGAGCAGCCCAATATCATCATGCGTCACATTCTCCATGCCGATCTTGACGCATTCTACGCCTCGGTCGAACAGCTCGATAATCCTAAGCTTCGAGGCAAACCGGTAGTCGTCGGCGGCAGTCCCACTACTCGAGGCGTCGTTGCCGCGGCATCGTACGAGGCAAGGGCTTTCGGCGTCCGCTCAGCTATGCCCATGGGTGTCGCTATGCAGCGCTGTCCCCAGGCGATCCGAGTCTCCCCGCGTTTTGATCGCTATTACAATGTTTCCTCACAGGTCATGGAGATTTTCCGCGAAGTCACCGACTTAATCGAGCCGCTGTCTCTCGACGAGGCCTTCCTCGACGTGACGGCGTATATCGGCTCGGACGTATCCCCGGAGTCGATAGCCGCCGGGATCAGGCGAAGGGTCGCCGAGGATATTGGCATCACGATCTCCGTCGGTGTCGCCACTTGCAAATCGATAGCCAAGATCGCCTCAGACATGGATAAACCGGATGGGCTGACCGTTGTCCCGCCCGGAACGGAGCGGAAGTTTCTCGCTCCGCTGCCGGTGCGAAAGCTCTGGGGCATCGGTCCGAAGGCGTCCGAGCGACTGCGGGCCGAAGGTATCGAGACCATCGGAGACATCGCGCAAATGAGGGAGGAAGAGCTTACGGCTTGGTTTGGGAAGATTGGGGCTCAGATTCGCCTGCTTGCCCTCGGTCAAGATGATCGGCCCGTCGTCGTCTCGCGTGAGACGAAATCCGTCAGCGCCGAAACGACCCTCGCTGAAGACACCGGCAGCATCGACATGCTGAACGAGCTCATCGCTCGGTTGAGCCAGCGGGTCGCGGGTCAACTCGCGGACGCCGGCCTCCGAGGGCGCACCGTCAAACTCAAGCTTCGACTTTCCGATTTCACCACTTTCACACGTCAAACGACCCTTTCCGAGCGTGCGGACTCCGCAGAGGCGATCGCAGCCGTGGCCTCCGCGCTTCTCGAACGTGAGCTTCAGCCCGGACGGCGGTTTCGCCTTATAGGTGTTGGCGCGTCCGGCTTCGACGCGCAAATTGACGACACGGAATACAGACCCGTTCAGGGACGCCTCGTCGGATTCTGACGCGATGACAAGCGGATATCGGCAGGGAAATCGGCCCCACACGGGCTTCCACGGCCGTGCTACTTTCCCGCCGCGAATTTTCTGCCAGTCGGTGGTGTGGTAGTGTACAGTTCTTCCCTTAGTAGTACGGCGCGTCGTCGGGAATTCTCCAGCAAGTACCAGAAGGCAGAAGGACAATTGCGAGTCACAGCATCGGGAATCATCCACAACGCTCGTCAAGCGTCTCCCCACCGGCATTCAACGGCCTTTACCGATATCGCAATTACGACGGATGGGAAAGTGCTTGTTTCGTTTCGGGCCGGAAGCCAACGCGACTCTCTCGACGGCCACATCCTCCTGTACGAGGGCGATGGACTTGACGGCGAATGGAGTTTGTTGAACGACGGGGCCGGCAAGGGAGCATGGGAAGACGGCACTCCCGGCGAAGTGAAATCCTTTTCTATTGTGGAGAGCGGTCCCGGAATTCTTACCGCTACCGGACTTTGGGTTGACCGTTCCGACCCTTCGCTCCCGTTCGTCAATCCTCGCAATCAGGGCATTCTGCCCATGCGTATTTTTCACACGACCTCCATCGACGGGGGCCGGACGTGGAGCGCTCGTCGTCGGATGGATGTTCATCCCCATCTCGGCGCGTCGCCGGTCACCGAGGCCGTCATCGCCCTGCCGAACTGCGTTCTCGCCCAACCCTATGAGACATGGAAGGACTTTCACGACGACGGCCCGCCCGACCAGAGCGCATACCTTCGCCTCTCATACGATCAGGGAAAAACTTGGCCTCAATTCTCGACCATGGCCAAGCACCCATCGGGAGGCAAGTATTACTGGGACGTGCGAGTTGCTCGGCACCCGGAGAACGGGCGGCACGTGGGCACGTACTGGACGCACGATCCGACGCTGGGTTCGGACGTCGACATCCACATCTCATGGGGCTCCCCCGACGGTATGGCGTGGACTGAACCCGTCGGCACGGGCGTTTTCGGCCAACACTGTATGCCGATTCCCCTTGGAGGCGACCGGGTATTGTTCGTCTATCCCGACCGCCGGAAAATCAATGGCATCGGAGCTTCCCTTAGCGACGACTTCGGTGAGAGTTGGGATGCGGCCCCTCAGCTAACCGTTTACCGGAGCGACGCGGGGGTCGAATCAGGTGTCACAGGGAAGCGCACTCAGCGTCAGCTATGGGACGATATGGGAGCTTGGAGATTCGGACATCCGCGCGGAGTTGTACTTCCAAACGGCGAAGTTCTCGTCGTTTTCTACGCGGGAGACGACGGGTTCCTCGATGTTCGCTGGGCCCGGATCACGGTGTCTTGATAAACTCGCGAATCTTGTCATTTCATCCGCTCATCCATACAATCCCCGCACATGAACGAGCCTACTCGGTTTCCTGCAGGAGAATCGTCATATGAAACGACTTACGGGTGTGAACACTCTGCTCATGACCCCGTTCACCGAGTCAAACGCAATAGACGTTCAAGGCATATTCCGGCAGATAGACCGCGTCATGAACGCCGGAGTGACCAGCGTCGTCGTGCAGGGCAAGATTGGCGAGTATGACACCTACACTATTGACGAGCGAAGAGCCACGGCGAGCGCCGTGGTCGAGTATCTGGGCGGCAGAGTTCCGGTAGGAGTGGGGATCATAAACGCCACGTTCGATGATGGGTTGGCGGTTGGACGAATCGCCGCCGAGTCGGGGGCCGATTACGTTATGTCCCGTCCTCCCGTCGACGGTGACACGCACGATTACTTTCTGCGACTCGCCGACATTGTCCCGGTGATGCTCTACGATCAGGGTCTCCGCGGCGAAGTCTCCATCCGCGACGACATTCTACCGCTCACACAGCAGACGGAGAACATTATCGCTCTGAAGATTAGCGGCATTCCCGACAAGAATTACGATGCGAAGAAGCTCCTAGATATTCCCGTCCTGTGCGGTTGGGATCTGATGAGCTTGTTGGCCTACCGAATGGGATCCGACGGCGTCATCTCCGGCAGCGCGACCCTCGTCCCTGAACACGAGGTCAAACTGTACGAGTTGGCAAAGCGGGGGCGCTGGGACGAAGCCGGAGACCTTTACTACGGCAAGCTCGTTCCAATCCTCAATTATTGTACTTTCGACCCGCACGCTTATTCCGTGTGCAAGTACATTCTCAAATACATGGGCGTGATTGAGAATTCCGCAGTCCGTCCGCCCAACCCGGACGCGGGTGAGGCCCGCGCAGCCGAAGTGTACGAAGTCCTGCAGCGAGTCGGCGCGCTGGAGGCGGAAGCGGTGGCGCCGGGCCGGTAAATCCAAGCTCCGCGAGAACGCGGTCTTCCCTGTCTTTCGGGAATTGGCATACTCTATCTGAATCGTCATCATCGGCCGGAATCATGACAAAACCCGCTCGGTATATGTTCTGCGAGGGCGACCAGGCCCTTATCCTCGACCGCCGGGGGCGGCGGTACCTGATCACGTTGAAGAGCGCCAAATCCGACCAGAACCATCTCGGCACCTTCCTGCATGACGACATCATAGGCAACCCCGAGGGGGTTCGCATCAGGACATCGAAGGGGCACGCGCTTATTGTCGTCAAGCCCAGTATGGCCGACTATATTCGCATCATGCCTCGAGTCGCTACGGTCATCTACCCAAAGGACATCGGGGCCATCATCACGTACGGCGACATCTTCCCCGGCGCGCGAGTCTTGGAGGCCGGCACCGGATCGGGCGCACTAACTATAGCTCTTGCCCGCGCGGTCGGCGAGCGCGGAGCCGTTTACACGTACGACCTTCGAGAGGACATGACGCTCCAAGCGAGGGAAAACCTCGCGGCTATGATGCCTGATCATTCGCAAGTGGCCTTTAGAAACGGCGATGTCTCTCAAGGCATCCCGGAAGCCGAACTCGACCGGGTCGTGCTTGATCTTCCCGAGCCTTGGCATGTCGTTCCTCATGCCGTAAGCGCCCTTGTGCCGGGTGGGGTGCTCCTGTGCTTCCTCCCCACCGTGCTCCAGGTCCACGAGCTTGTTATGGCCTTGGAGGACGCCAACACTTTCGGCATGATCGAGACGACGGAGATACTCATACGAACGTGGTCGGTTCGAGGGCGGAGCGTCCGCCCCGATCATCGGATGATCGGTCACACGGGCTTCATCACCACAGCCCGCAAGACCACGCCATACACCCCTCCACCACCCAGCGAGGGACTCGACGCCGACAACTAGCCGGGTTCCGGTGGGGATTCCCAATCTTCGATGATCTTCACGTTGTGCGGAAACGCCAAGTCCGGCAGGTTGTTCATCTCGAACCAGCCCGCGTCCAGGGCGTCCGTTCCGGCAGCGATCTCACCGCCGGTTACTCTGCCTAGGTACGCGGCAACTATCACGGGATTCGATTCAAGCGAATAAAGCCCGATCATCCTCTCAATGTCGATTTCAAGCCCGGTTTCTTCAAGGACTTCCCTGCGCGCCGCCGCTTCAACTACTTCGCCGCGATCCACGTATCCGCCGGGGAAGCACCACTTGCCAATCTGCGGTTCGGCTCCGCGCTGAACGAACAGCAGCTTGCCGCAAGCCGAGACCAGCACAACGACCGCGACCTTCGGATCGAGGAACACCACATACCCACAGTGCGGGCAGAACGGCCTCGTCCGTCCCTCGAAATGTCGTTGTTCAAGGGCGTTTCCGCACCGCTGGCAGTAGTTAGCGTCGCTGATATCGGCCATTGACTGTCCATGCTACCGAACGCCCAATCACCCTGTCCAACACCGGCCCGTTCATTCATTTCTCATGTGTGATCGCTCATGCCACCGCTCCGCTTTCATTCCTTGCACCTCAATCGCCATATTGGTACCCTTCTTCATGCTAAACACTTGACGATGGAGGACGATTCACCGCCATGATCCAGAAACTCAAAAGCCTGATTTCCGTTCGTGAAGTCCATGCCCATTGCGATATTCCCTGTGGCATCTATGACCCCATCGCCGCAAAGATTGCCGCGCAGACCGTATTGAAGATGGTGGTGCGCATCGAGGCGATGGATGAAAGCGACATGACCACCGCTGCAGGCAACTCCTTCTCGCGCTACATAGCCGTTAAAGAAGAGCATGCCGAACTCTGCAAGCGTGAGCTCAACATCCTCTCCAACGACTATTTCAAGCCTGAGCATCTTGAAGAGCATCCCGACTTGCCCTCGAAGATCTGGGGCGCGGTCAAGCTCGCTTCGACGAATAAGCAGAGCATCGACAAGGAGACCGCCGAGAACCTTGTGTGTGCCGTCGACGAGATAGCCACGATATTTTGGGCGACCAAGGGCGTCGAGTACAGCGACCCGGTTGCGGCGGTGCGGTTCGGCACGTAGTGCTGCTTGTCTGATCGACGGTTCCATTCGCCAAGGGGTTCCTCTTCAATCGTCTTGGGGAGAAACCCATGGTGTTCTTTATACCGCGGTTCATCACCTCAGCAATTGTCCTAGTTGTTGGGGTGATGTTCGTTATCAACGGGATTCGAGCATTGCGTCGCAGCAAACAGGGCGGGAAGCCGTTCGGCATCATCGAGTTGGCGGTAGGCGTCGTGATATTGGGCACATTGGCGTATATGACGCTCCTTTAGAGCCGCCGAGTTCCGTTATTCAGCGGTTGCAATTCTCTTCTCGATAGATCGAGAAGTATTGGGAAGGGTCGAAACTCCGTAGATGGTTCGTCAAGCTCACCATGAACGGGTGGAGAAGAAACGGTAAGCGGCAACAAGATCCGAAGCACGCCGGGCGTGTTCGGTGTCGGCCTATCCGTCTCCGACGGCTTTTCTTGTCTCGGTAATCTGCTTCGCGTGCTCAGAGAGATGCGCGATAATCAATGAGCGGGCCGCTTCGGACGCTATCCCTGATGCAGCGCCATGTCCGTACGTGACCGGACGTTCGAGGTCAGACGGTGACATCCCTGTTAGTATCTCCAGTGTTTTTTGGCACGACTCATTGAGTCGACACGTGATCTCTTCGATATCGTCCCCGCTGTGGGTTTCAACGGATGCCGTCCGACGTTCTATCTCACTGTGAGACCGCGCAAGGTCCGGCTCACGGTCGGCGTTGGCGATCTTTTCCATCCACATGGCTTGCATCTCGATAACGTGGGCCGCCACTTCTGATGCAGTCCACTCTCCCGGCTCCGGGGCCGTGTGCAGTTCCGGTTCCGTCGCGCCTGCCAGGGAGTCGGAGACTTCTCGTTGCGCCGCCTGAAGGTCCGCCGCCAGTAACTCGATTGTCATTCTGCCTTCTCCTGCGGCGCTTCGCGCCATGCTTGAAATCGTGCGCGCGGTAGTCTATGCGAGCGTCCGGCTCTCGTCAACAAACACTCGGCTCCATCGAATCGTCCCTGGCATCTTATGGGGTTGTTCAGCGCAATTCGCACGGTTCATTCTTGGGGTGTGCCAGGGTAATCAAACCGGCGGGACAGACGAGTTGATAACCACGGGTTCGACGGGGCCCGGACTGCGAGCGGCGCTCATTCTTCCGGGGAAGAAAGGCGCTCGCAGGTGTTCGGTCCGGGCCCTAGAGTGTCAGTCGAACGGACGCCTGTTACCCGAATCGTACCACACCGTCACTTGGTGGTGATAGCATGGAGTAACTCATTGAGGCGGCAGGGAACCTCTTGACTGGGGCGGGAGTATGGCAAATACGTTTGGCAAGATATTTCGCATCACTACATGGGGCGAGTCACACGGGGATGCCGTGGGCGTGGTCGTGGACGGGTGTCCGCCACTGATCGAGATCGACATCGCCGACATTCAAACCGAGCTTGACCGCCGCCGTCCCGGCCAGAGTCGTATCACCACTCAACGACGGGAACCGGATGAGGCGAAAATCCTGTCTGGTGTGTTCGAGGGCAAATCGCTCGGTACTCCGATCATGATCGGGGTCTGGAATACGGATCAACGAACCAAGGACTACGATTACATGCGGACGAAGTTCCGCCCGTCGCACGCCGATTATACCTATCAGGCCAAGTACGGCATTCGCAACTGGAAGGGCGGCGGACGCGCCAGCGCACGGGAGACCGTCGGGAGGGTGGCCGCGGGGGCAATAGCAAAGAAGATATTGGCCCAAGAGCATGGCGTCG
The DNA here is from genome assembly GCA_965232435.1 of Dehalococcoidia bacterium. Classification (GTDB taxonomy): domain Bacteria; phylum Chloroflexota; class Dehalococcoidia; order Lucifugimonadales; family VXLM01; genus VXLM01. The sequence continues at coordinate 2,405,005 of CBDDPU010000004.1, read as the reverse complement.
AAATCGTGGGGTATGTTAAGCAAGTATCCGACATGATCGCCGACGTGGACCCGGATATCGTGGCGATGCCCGATGTCGAATCGTCCATCGTTCGCTGCCCCGACTCCGACATCGCCGAGCGCATGATCGAGCGGATCGACGAGGCCCGCAAGGCGGGTGACACTCTTGGGGGAGTGGTAGAGGCCGTGGCGCGAAACGTTCCGCCTGGGCTGGGGGAGCCGGTATTCGACAAACTGGAGGCCGAGTTGGGACGGGGAGTGCTTTCGCTGCCTGCCTGCAAGGGCTTTGAGGTCGGATCAGGGTTTGGCGGTGTGACCATGACCGGTTCCGCACACAACGACCCGTTCTACAACGAGGCCGGCAGAATCAGAACTCGTACGAACTATTCGGGAGGTATTCAGGGCGGTATCTCCAACGGCGAGAGCATCGTCATTCGGGCCGCTTTCAAGCCGGTGGCGACTATTATGACGCCACAGGAAACCGTGGACGAGGACGGCAACGCAACTGAGTTGTCGGGCAGGGGGAGGCATGATCCGTGTGTTCTCCCTCGCGCCGTTCCGATGGTCGAGGCCATGGTGGCCCTCGTGTTGGTGGATCACGCGCTCCGGCAGCGCGGTCAAGTCGGCCAAACGGGATGACCACACGGGAATGGGACGCGAGGCAATACGACAGGGCCCACTCGTTTGTTTGGGAGCGGGGTAGGGGTGTCGTCGATCTTCTCGCCCCCTTGGCCGGTGAACGAATCCTTGATCTCGGATGCGGTACCGGGCATCTGACCGAGCTCATCTCCGCGTCCGGAGCCGAAGTAGTCGGCATCGACTCCTCCGACGACATGGTAAGAGCAGCGCGGCAAAACTACCCGCACGTCCGCTTTGAGGTTGCCGACGCGCGCGAGCTTCCCTACGACGCCGAGTTCGATGCTGTTTTTTCCAACGCCGTGCTCCATTGGGTGCGGCCCCCTGAAGCGGCGGTTCAGTCCGTGTGGCGTTCGCTCCGGCATGGCGGGCGTTTCGTAGCGGAGTTTGGCGGCGCGAACAACATCAAGACCATTATGACCGCCGTTAGCGAAGCTCTCGATGTTCTTGCGAAGCGTGGCACTCGGGTTTACAAGCCCAATATGTACTTTCCGCCGCTCCGTGAATACGCTGTCCTCCTTGAATTGCATGGATTCCGCATCGGTCGCGCCGAGTACTTTGAGAGACGGACTCCGTTGGACGGAGGCGAAGAGGGAATGAGCAAGTGGCTCCGAATGTTCGGCTGGGACTATCTGTCTCCGCTATCCTCCTCCCAGCGCGATGAAGTGATCGCTCACGTCGAAAAGGCCACTCGAGAAGTTTTGTACGCTAACGGTGGTTGGTCTGCCGATTATTGGAGGATCCGCATTGAGGCGTTCAAGCCGGAGTTGAAGGACAATGTCGACACCACAGGATAGTCGCCAAGTCTTTGTCGTGAACACGCAATGCGCCGTGACTCGTGGCGAACATTACCTCATGATTGTGAGGGGACATGGCGTTTCCAGCGCTCCCGGCGCGCTCGCTTTTCCCGGGGGCAAGGTTGAGATCGAAGACGGCCCCGCCGACGTGCTTGAGTCTGCCGTCCGCCGTGAAGTGCTAGAGGAGACATGCATCACGGTTTCGTCCGACTTGCAATTCGTTCGGAGCGTGGCTTTCGATCTGGAAGATGGGACGCCAGTTGTAGACGTGCTCTTCCTTGGGGAATACGGGGAGGGGGAAATGCGTATCACCGACCCCGCTGAAGTGGCCGAAGTTCGATGGATGACCGCGGAGGAAGTTTTCGCCCACGACAAGGCGCAGCCATGGCTTAAACGTTCTCTTGCCAAAGTGGAGGCCCTCAGACGACGGCAGACTCCCCACCGTCGACATTGATCGCCGCACCGGTGATGAAGCTCGCTCGTTCCGAAGCGAGAAACGTTATGACGTCCGCCACTTCCTCAGCGGTCCCGATTCGCCCCAAAGGAACATCCGTGCCCACCTGTGCGTAGAACTCGTCCTCGGTCAATTCGGTCCCTTCCGCCTGCAACGCTTCCCACTCGCGCCGAAACTGTCCGCTCCGCGCAAGGCCGATGCAGACGGTGTTGACGAGTATGCCATGTGGCGCAAACTCTCGCGACATCGCCTTGGTCAAGGCAATTCCTGCCGCACGAGACACTGTCGTGGGCACAGTCGCCCCCTCAGGCTGTTTTCCTCCGATGCTTGTAACATTGATAATCCGTCCGCCTCCCGCTTCGATCATATGGGGAATTGCCAGCCGTGAGCACCTCAGCGCACCGAACAGTTTCGTATCTATGTCGCCCTGCCAAACGGCGTCGTCTATCTTGAGCAGCGGGCCGCCTGCCGACTCGCCGGCGTTGTTCACCAAGATGTCTATCCGTCCGAAAAGGGCTATTGTCTTCGCGAAGAAGCGCTCGATTTGAGCCGGGTCTCGCACGTTCGCGGGCACCGCGAGAATTTCCGCGCCCGTCAGCCGGCGAATGTCTTCCGCGGCCTGTTTGAGGCGCTTCGAGTTTCGCGCACAGATAGCCGCATTCACACCCTCACGTCCCAGGGCTATTGCGGTTGCCTTGCCCAGTCCGTCGCTTCCTCCGGTAATCAGCGCGACCTTTCCTGACAGTCCGAAATCCACCGGTCAGTCGTCCTCCCGTTGGTAAGCCTCGTCCAGCAAATCGGTGACGTACTTGACCTCAATCAATGGGCCGTATCGTTGAGCGCCGTATTGCAGCTGCAGGACACAGCCGGGGTTCGCGGTGGCCAGCACGTCGGCATTCGTTCGCCCGACATTCCGCATCTTGGAATTTAGCACACGAAGGGAGAACGCTCTTTCCGTGATCGTGTACGTTCCGCCGGCCCCGCAGCATACATTCGACTGCTCCATTTCCACGAGTTCCACGCCCGGAATCGAGGCCAAGATTATTCTAGGAGTGTCAGTGATGTTTTGGGCGTTGGCGAGGTGGCATGAGTCTTGGTACGTCACTCGTTTAGCAATCCTTCCCCTGGGCGGGACAAAAGGCAGATCGACGAGATACTCATGGATGTCCTTGACCTTTCGACTGAACATTGCCGCCCGCTCTGCGTATTCGGCGTCGCGCTCAAGCAGGTGTCCATATTCTTTCATTCTCGCGCCGCATCCGGCGGAAGCGGTGATGACTGCGCTAATTTCTCGTCGTTCGAATGCCTCAATGTTCTTTCTCGCGAGTTCTCTTGCTCTGTCGAGATCGCCGACGTGGCTGTGGATGGCGCCACAGCATCCTTGTCCGTTGGTGACTTCCACGTCACAGCCGTTCCGCGTGAGGACACGTACCGCGGCGTCCATCTCCGGGCCGTGCATCAACGGCATGATGCATCCCGACAGAATTGCCACTCTGTCCCGCGTCTCACTCTTTGATCGGAAGACCTGTCCACGTGCGCGGAACCGTCGCTTTGAAACTGTCGGCGCGGATATTTCCAGTTCCGCAAGGCTTGGCGTCAACGTTGACAGGGCTTTGGTTTTCCTGATTGCCCACTGTAGCCCGCTCCGTTGGTACAGCCTCAGGATGCTGGCTAGAAATTCCAACCGGCCTTGTTTCGGAAGAATCGTATTGAGGATCAAACTTTCTGCCAGTCGTGAAATACGCCCCTTTTTTCTATGTCGCGCCACTTCGCTCATGGCAGCTTCGATGAGATTTCCGTACGGAACGCCCGACGGACAGGCCACTTCGCACGCGCGGCATTGGATGCACAAGTCCCAATGGCGGTAAACATCAGGGGAAATTCCGATGCGTCGTTCGTTCACGGCCTTCATAAGGGCGATGCGACCCCTCGGCGATTCCGTCTCCAGCCCGGTTTCGAGATACGTCGGGCAAGCTTGCAGACAGAAACCGCAGTGGACGCACTTGTACATGTCCTCCTCACGGGGGCTGTCGAGTCCTAAGAAAGCCGGATGCTTCACGGTCGGGTCTGTGCCAGACATCAGATGCCGCCCATGAATCGGCCGGGATTGAGCAGGCGGTTCGGGTCGAACTGTCGTTTGAGGTTTCGCATCGTGTCAATAGTCAAGGTCGGCTCCCCCCACACGTCGAGACTCTCCTTCACGTGAGTTGGGGCGTGCGTTACGACTGCCGTCCCTCCGATTCGCCGGACGGCTTCCATGGTTTCAGAAATGACGGCTCTCACATGCTTGGAAGATGGTTCCCCTTCGACTCTCAGCCAGAGGATGTTGACAGTCCCCTGTGCCGTTTGGGTAGTGACCCTCCATCTCAGCCCGGATGAGTCCTCCGTATCCGACAGCGAATCAGTCACTGCCGGAATATCCCCCGGAAGAACACAGGCCCTGATCCCCGCGACAACTTCGGTCTGATCTCCCCATCCCCAATCTCTTATCCTCCTCCACATAGCAGCCGCGGCATTGCCGTCAAGCACAGTCGCCTGGACAGCGCCGAATTGTCGGTAGAGCGATATGATATCTTGAGTCTGTCGATGAACGCTCTTCGCTCGTCCTCCGACCCGGACTAAGAGGGAGGGCATTCCTGCTTCTGAACCGCTGAGGTTCAATCTGCGCGGCTGTTCGTGCAGTGTCGAAATTGCCAAAGGAACGATATTGCTCCCGAATACTGCCTGCGCTGCATCAAGACAGTTTGCAGGCGACTCGAATAATCCCATCACCGTCGCATCCTGACGGGGAAGTGGCGTGAGTTTGAACGATACTTCCACAATGATGCCAAGCGTGCCCAGCGCCCCTATGTGCATCCTCGCCATGTCGTAGCCACTGACATTCTTGACGACCTGCCCCCCGCTCTTGGTGATTTTCCCGTCCGCCTGAACGGTCTTCATTCCGATTACGATGTCGCGCGGACTCCAGTTCTGCCATGTCACCGGCCCGCTCCAGCCCACCGCCAGACTCCCGCCGACGGTTGCCTGATTGGGCAGGGGAGGATCGATTGCCAGAAACTGCCCGTGCTCGGCGAGAATTTCCTGAAGCCGCGATACTCTCATTCCGGCCTCGACGGTTGCCGTCAGATCGTCTGCGTTGTGAGCCACTAACTGATCGACCCTCGTCATGTCGATGGCCAGGTCGAAGGAGTCCGGCGCGTTTCCCAGCCTCGTGCGCGTTCCTCCTCCCAGCGGCGCCGCCGACAGTTCATGCTTTGTCGCAACCGACATCGCTTCCGATATCTCTAGGGTTGAAGTTGGACCAACTGCGACTTGGGGTACTCTTCCTTCGACAGAGTACTCAACCAGTAAGTTCCCTGTTAGAGTCTTGATCGAAAGAGAACGGAGAGCACTAACGGCTTCGTCAAGCCGAGCGGAGTTTACGGACTCGGAAGCGCTGCTCATACGAAGGCGTTGGCGGCCGTCTTAGGGAACCCGTCCTGACGATGGCGTGCCCCGTGGGAAGAACCCGTTGGGAAGATTTTGCCCGGGTTGAAGATTTCCTCCGATCCGAAGGCGGGCTTGAGGCTCGCCATGGCGTCCATGTCCTCCTGCGAGAACATGAGCGGCATATACTCTTGCTTTTCCAAGCCGATGCCATGTTCTCCGGATAGGACGCCGCCGGCGTCGAGGCATATCTTCAGTATTTCGCCGCCCGCTTCGAGCGCGCGTTCGGTGTCGCCCGGCTTGCGCTCGTCGAACAGGATAAGCGGATGCAGGTTTCCATCCCCGGCGTGAAGCAGATTCGCGATAGGCAGGCCCGACTCTTGGGCTATCCTTTCCACCTCGGTGAGGACTTCCATTAGCTTGGTGCGAGGCACCGTGCCGTCTACGAGGTAATAGTTGGGGGCGAGCCAGCCCAGAGCGCCGATGACCCCTTTTCGGGCGGCCCAAAGCCTCTCACGCTCTTCGCTGCTCGTAGCCGTCAGGATTTCCATCGGTTCGTACGCGCGGCATACTTCGATAATCTCTTCTGCCTCTTCCTCGACTTCCTCTCGGAGTCCGTCAATCTCCACGAGAAGCACCGCGCCGGCCTCTTGCGGATATCCCGCGTTCATGGAAGCCTCCGCCGCTCGGATGCACAACGCGTCCATCATTTCGATCGCCGCGGGAACGATCCCTGCGCCGATGATGCCCGATACTGCCGAACTTGCGTCCTCTACGGTCCTGAACACCGCAAGGAGCGTCTTCACTGCCTCGGGCGCTTTTAGGAGGCGAACGGCGATTTTTGTGACGATGCCCAGAGTGCCTTCCGAGCCGACCATGATGCCCCGTAGGTCGTACCCCGGTGTTTCGCGGGTTCTCCCGCCGAACCAGTGCACCGATCCGTCGGCCAGTACCACTTCCATCCCGAGCACGTGATTGGTCGTGACTCCGTAAGCCAAGCAATGGGGCCCCCCTGAATTTTCCGCGACGTTGCCGCCGATGGTGCATACTCGCTGACTTGAGGGGTCCGGCGCGTAGTAGAGGCCGTATTTGCTGGCCGCCGCCGAGAGGTTGATGTTGACGACTCCGGGTTCGACGACCGCCAGCTGATTGATCTCGTCGATTTCGACGATGCTCGTCATCCGTGTGAGCGCTGCGACGATTCCGCCGTGTTCCGCGACAGCTCCGCCGCTCAGTCCCGTTCCGGCTCCACGCGCCACTACCGGCACGTCGTGCGCGCGGGCCGTTTTCACGATGTTGGAGACCTCCTCTGTAGTGCGGGGCAGAACAACGACCGTGGGCAGCGCTCGGTCGACTGAGCCGTCGTACTCAAATACGATCAAGTCCTCGGGCTTGTGGACGACGTTCGGCTTTCCGACGACCGCCTCAAGATCATGGATGAGCTTGGAATTGTTCATGTGGGGTTACTCCCCATGATAGTGAATTGGGGGAGTCCCTTCAATGCCGCCCGGAGGTTCTTTCGCTCAGGATACTTTTCCAGAACCCGGATTTAGGTCTGAGATCCGTCCGCGGCCTTCCACATTCGCTGTCCGACAACTAGGGCCAAGATCGTGAACAGGGCGTCCACGAACGGGAAATAGACCATATGCGCCGTGACCGCCCCGCCCGTTTCGCTTTCCGGGTTCAGCGTCCAGAACCACTCCCAGAAGAAGAGCATAGCCAAGGCGATGGATCCATAGAATACGAATCCGCCCCGGACATGATCAAGCGTGCTCGCGCCGTCTTCACCGGCTTTGTCGAGAGCGCGTTTTCGGAGGTACCCCACGACGAGCACGATCAATGCTCCGGCTGCCATGAACCAGTTTAGTATCTGCCAAGTTGGGTACGTCTCTGATCCATCGTGATAGAGCGGTGTGGCCATCAAGTTGAAGAAAACTGCGGCGCCGGTAATGAGCAGATAGACCGCGATAATCCTGCTTAGTAGTTGCATAGCTCTTGCCCTTTCGATGAGAGTGTGAAGACGCGAAGGAGCCGTCCACTGGGTTCGGATGCTACTATGATGCTCTTAATGTCGTCAATCGAACTTTTCAGAGTTGATAGGGTGAATACTCTCTCCGTTGTGGATTCCGGCAATTGTGCATCTGATGTTCAAGTCTGTCATTCCGACCGTAGGTGAGGAAACTCTAGGTCATCACGATAGGATTGTTCCAGCTGCTGGGCCGGTTCGGAGTGGGAGTCATTCTTGCGCGGGGTTGACGGGAAATGTCGCGATGTTTAGAAGCGTTGCAGCGGCCTGCTTGAGGGGCCCGGTCAATTTTTGTCGCTCTGTGGTGGTTAGATGACTTTGTTGAGGGGATACTCAATGATGTCTTCTGCTCCGGCCTTGAGGAGCTTTGGGGCGAGGTCGCGGACGACTGCCGGGCTCACAACGGTCTCGACCGAGAACCAGTCGGTGTTGTAGAGTCTGGCTACGGTCGGGGCCTTCATGCTGGGCAGCACGTCGACGATGTCTTCGATCCGGCGTTGCGGGACGTTCATTTTTAGGCCAACGAGTTTTTCGCCCTGCAGAGCACCGTTGAGCAGGAGGCCGATCTGCTCGATTTTGGCCCGCTTTTGTGGATCGCTCCATGCGGCATGGTTGGCGATTAACTGCGGTATCGTCTCCATGAGGTCGTGAATAATTGTGAGGCCGTGCGCGCGGATGGTGCTGCCGGTCTCGGTGACTTCGACGATGGCGTCGGCGAGGCCCGAGACGACCTTTGCCTCGGTCGCACCCCAGGAAAATTCTACCTCGACGTTAATGCTCCGTTCTTCGAAGTACCGCTTGGTGAACATAACAAGCTCGGTTGCGATGGTCCTGCCCTCAAGGTCTTCGAGCGTCTGAATATCGGAGCCGTAAGGGACGGCGAGGACCCACCTCGCCGGGCGGGCGCTGACCTTTGAGTAGGTCAGGTCGGTGACGAGACGCACATCGGAGGCCGTTTCGGCAATCCAGTCCTTGCCGGTGATGCCGGCGTCGAGGGGGCCGTGTTCGACGTATCGCGCCATCTCCTGCGCGCGCGCGATGGAGCAGTTGATTTCGTCGTCGTCGATCTGTGGAAAGTAGCTCCGCGAACTGATGTCGATTTGCCATCCGGCTCGATGGAACAGGGCAACGGTGGCATCCTGGAGACTTCCCTTCGGAATTCCCAACTTTAATGGTCTTGACACGCTATCAGCGACTCCTCGAACAGAATTTTGCCCCATGAGGGACAGCGCAGTGGCCGCACAGCAAGTCTACCAGATTACGGAATACCTGAACGCAAGGAGTCCCATTAGAGGTAACGAGTGAGTCAATGAGGCTCCGCCAAGGTATTCGTTCCGCTGCGTTCGGAATGACGGCCGCCACATTAGGCGGCGGCGCGTGCTTGAAGGCGATAGAGCGAACCAAGTCCGGGTAATTCCGCAGGTGCGTTTGCAAGACAGAGGGTGCGCCAGATCGTCGCCTGCAGCGCTGATACGACGGGTTTGCCGGCAGTATCTTCAAGACGGGTGAGTATGTCCGACGTTCTCATGCCCGTGCAGCTGATGAAGATGCCGTCGGCTTGTGGGCGGTCTACGAGTTGGACGACCAACTCGTAGATTTCCTCTTGTGGGATGTGCTCGATGCCACGGAGCTTGTTGAGTCCTCGGAGATGTACTACGTCGAGGCCGTGTCCTTCGAGAAATTCACGAAGTCGTTGATTGAGTTCATCGACATGAGGCGAGAGCACGGCGACTCGTGCGACACCCAGGCGCTTGAGCGCTTCCACGGCTGCGGTCGACGTCGTTGTTGCAGGGAGGCCTGTCGCGTCGGTGATGCGGGCGGAGATATCGAAATCGCCGCCGACTCCACGCACGTAGCTTGCGGACGTGCAGGCGTAGCCGACTGCCTGTACTCCGATGGCCGGCAGGGTTGCGGCGGTGGTCTCGATACTGGCGTTTTCCGCGATAGCGAAGAGGCGTTCGCGCGTGATGGCGGGAGGCCCATCGGCGCCGAAGTCCGGCGGAGTTCCGACAATGTGCCGGTCAACGCCTTCGGGCGTGAAACAGGCGACTTCTTCGGCGTCGCCCGGCACCGGCGGTCCGGGCCACACGAACCCGATTGAGGGTGTTCGCTTCATGGTCAACCTCCTGATTGCTGATACCGGCGGAGTGGCAAGTTCCTTTAGTTTTCACGGGAGGGATTATACCAATTTGGGTTGATTATGCTTTACTTCACCTCAGGTTTTCGTAAGGTTGGGCGTTTGAGAATCATGGGATACCTTGTACCATAAGGGAAGTTTTACCGACGAACTGGGAGAATCACGGCAAATTCAAGGAGGACAATTGGCACGGGCGCTGGTTACGGGCGGGGCCGGATTTCTTGGATCTCACATCGTTGACGGACTGCTGGCGAGAGGGTATGAGGTGCTCGCGCTGGACGATCTTTCCACCGGAGTTCGCGCGAATTTGTCGCCTAGCGTCGATTTCGTCGAAGTTGACGTAGCCGGCGATTCGTTCGTGAGTCTGGCGAAGTCGTTTAGGCCGGATGTCATTTCTCACGTCGCAGCGCAGGCATCAGTGCCCGTTTCTATGAGCGATCCCAAACTTGACGCTCGCGTGAATATTCTGGGCGGGTTGAATGTGCTTCAAGCGGCAATGGAAGTCGGTTGCGCTCAAGTGATCTACGTCAATACGGGAGGCGCGCTGTACGGTGATCCGGAGTATTTGCCGTGTGATGAGGATCACCCGATTCGTCCCATCAGCGCGTACGCCCTGAGCAAGTGGACATCAGAGTATTACTTCCGGATTATGTTGCCGAAATCCATTCCTTTGAAAGTATTGCGACCTGCGAACATATACGGGCCTAGGCAAAATCCTCACGGGGAATCCGGTGTCATCGCTATCTTTTCGCGGAAGATGTTGGATGGCGATCCCGTTACGATCAACGGAGACGGAGAGCACATAAGGGACTACGTGTATGTAGGCGATGTTGTGGATGCGCATGAGATGGCTATGAACTATGCCAAGTCCGTTGTCGTCAACATTGGGACGGGGCAAGGAACCTCGGTCAATGAGGTTTTTGCATGTCTTCGGGAAATAACCGGGAATGTCGCGTCGCCCGTATACGCGGAACCTCGCCTAGGCGACGTCAGGGATATTACTCTTGACTCATCGCGCGCAAGGCGAATATTGGGGTGGGAACCGAAGGTCAAGCTACTTGACGGACTGGAAAGGACGTTGATGTTCATGAGGAATGCTGATGGGTGAACGTTTCGTCGGTGGACAGGCCGGACCGCAAGCGACAGTAACCGGGCTTACCGTATCATAGGCGACATGGAATCACGCTTGGCTGCCGCAATCCGCGTCATCATCGCCCTAGTCATGGTCGCACCGTTGATCGTGATGACCGAACCGTTGCCGGTCACCTTGTTCCCCTACGTGATCGGGAAGGCGTTATGGGCTCGAACACTGATCGAGATAGCGTTCGGCCTGTGGGTTATTCTGCTGCTCAGAGACTCGTCATTCCGTCCTCCAAAGTCATGGATTCCGGCGGCGCTTGGGGTTTATGTCCTCATCATGCTGCTAGCTTCGATCTATTCCGTCAGTCCCACGCGGAGCCTGTGGTCCACCTATGAGCGGATGCAGGGCTGGGTTGATCTTGTGCACTGGGCGGTTTTTACTGTGGTTTTGGTGTCTACCCACAGGACGTGGGCGCACTGGCGGACGCTGCTCAACTTCAACTTGGGCGTGGGCATCTTGATCGGACTGCTCGGCTTGACGCAGTTCCTCGACATTCGGGTGTTCGACTACCTCCAATATAGGGATCGGTTGGATGTTACTTTGGGCAACCCGACTTACGTTGGCGGGTACATGTTGGTGAATTTCTTCATTGCGGCGGCTTTCCTTGTGGGATCGCTTATGGACAGGTCGGCCTCGGAGACGAGAGGGCGCGCCGTAGATCGTCGCAGGAGACGCCGGGCGCGGCGGGACGGTGGACTTGCAAGGGTTCCTTCGGAGAACCTGTGGCGCGCCTTCTGGATTGTTGCCTTGGGGCTTAGTTTGACGATGGTTTTCCTGAGTGGCACTCGCAGCGCCGCAGTTGCGCTGGTGGCAGGCGTTATCGTGTTGGGCGGGACTTATTCACTGTGGGGCGGCTCCCGCCCCCTTCGACTCGTTGCAATTGGCGGGACGGCGGGGGTGATTGCGCTGGCTTCATTTGTCACGGTCTTTGTTCTTGTCCGGGCGGGAACCGACGTAGAGCGGGTTGACCTCCCCAGCACAATGATTGAGCGCTTGCTGAACACGGGCGTACGTGACCGAAGCCTCGAGGCGAGGATTGCGGCGGTCCAGGTCGGTTGGGAAGCATTCCTTGATCGACCGCTCCTCGGATGGGGGCCGGAGAATTACTCGGTCGGCTATGATCGACACGTACCGCCGGACGCTTTTGCAAAAGGGGCGGTATCCTTCGATCAGGCTCACAATAAGCTTATAGAGGAGTTAACGACGAAGGGGTTACTGGGGCTGCTCGGATACTTGGCGTTGTGGCTGGCTCTGGCGGTTGTGTTTGTTCGCAAGGCGAGGCATTTGCCGGTGGCTCCGCAGGCAATTGCTTTCTTAGTAGGGGCGGCTCTGATCGGCTACTTTATGCAGAACATCTTCCTGTTCGATACGCCCGGGACGGTGGTTCAATTTTATGTGATTATCGGGTTCGTGGTGTTCCTCGATCGCATGATTTTCCAGCAGAGCGGTTCGAGACAAGTGGAAGCGGTTTTCCCGGCCGAGCCCTCTGCGAGCCGGAGTCCGCTGTTCCCCTGGGTTAGGGGCGAGATAGCAGTCGGGGCGGCGGTTCTGGTCGTCTTCGTCGGAGTCACCGCCGCAGTGTTCTTGCTGAACGTGCAACTCCTGACGGCATCGTCTCGCGCGGTTGACGCGGTTGGGGAGGGGCTTTCTTGGGAGGGTAGGTTTGAGGCATTTGAGGAATCGGTCAGCGTATTCCCGCCCTTGTCGAACACCGTGCGGCTGCTGATGTTCCAGGAAATTGGGTTGCAATGGGTTACCCTTCAGAGGGATGAGGCGTCAAGGGCGTTGCAAATTGTGGAGAAGCACGGCTCTGCAGGGACGGAAGCGGAGCCGGAGGAGTGGCGGCTATTGACTGCGATGGCAGCGATCTATCAGCAGGCCGGCGGCGGGACTGACGAGTACTTATCGCGATCCCGTGAGCTTGCGGAAAGGGCGGTAGATCTAGCCCCCTCCAGAGTTGAGGCGCGTGCGCTGCTTGTCGCACAACTCCTCTTAGAGGGGGACGCAGAGGGCGCCATTAGTCTTATCGAGAGCTATGCTACCGAGGCTCCTCAGACGGCACACCACTACCAGCCGCTACGTGAACAGATCGAGGGTGAACTCGACCGCCTTGAGAGTGAACAAGGAATCAATGGATAACATGAGAAGGGGAGAGGCATGACCATCTTTCCAATCGTCCTTGCAGGTGGTTCTGGAACCCGACTGTGGCCGTTGTCGCGAGAGTACTATCCGAAACAGTTCCTGCCGCTGATCAGCGACTCATCGAGTATGCTCCAGGAAACTTTGGCGCGTCTTGAGTTGATTGAAGAAGCCGAAACTCCCATTCTCGTATGCAGCGAACTGCACCGGTTCATCGTTGCCGATCAATTGCGGGAGGCCGGAGTTGACGCGGCGAGCGTCATTGTCGAGCCGGCGGGAAGGAATACCGCGCCTGCTCTCACGCTTGGCGCACTACGGGCGCAGGAATTTTCAGAAGAGGGGGACGATCCGGTTCTGTTTGTCACCCATTCCGACCACCTCATCACAGAGCCGCAGCGATTTCTTGATGCGTTCAGAGACGGCTTGGCGTTGGCGTCTGTTGGCCACGTGGTGACGTTCGGGGCGCCGCCGACCGGACCGGAGACCGGGTACGGGTACATCGAGAAGGGCGACTCGATTGGGTCTCTTGACGGTTCGGCGTTCACCATCCAGTCGTTCGTTGAAAAGCCGGACAGGGCGGCGGCGATCCAATTTTGCGAATCGGCTGGGTACCTTTGGAACAGTGGGATATTCATGATGCGGGCGTCCGTGTGGCTGAATCAGCTTGAGCGGCACCGTCCAGACATAGCCGGGACAGTTCGGAAGGCGTACTCAAAAGGCAGCCATTTCTTCGAGTTCTTCAAGCCGGACGAGGAGACGTTCCTAGAGTGTCCGAGCGAGTCGATCGACTACGCGGTCATGGAGGGCGCCGGGTCTTTCCAGGGAGACGAAGGCGATGGCGTTGCGGGGTTCGCAGTGGTACCAATCGACGTGGGATGGTCCGATATCGGCTCATGGTCGATGTTGTGGGAACGACAGAAGCAGGACGGCCAAGGCAACGTCATCCAAGGTGACGTGTACATTGATTCGACCAGAAATTCGCTTTTGCTCGGCCAGCATCGGCTTGTGGCGGCAATCGGTCTTGATGATATTGTCGTTATCGAGATGGCGGACGCGGTTTTGGTCGCGCGCAAGGACCGTGTACAGGACATCAGGGGAATTGTAGAGCGCCTGAGGGAGGACGGGCGGCAAGAGGCTGATATGCATCGCAGGGTCCACCGGCCATGGGGATCGTATGATGTTCTCGACTCAGGCGACGGTTTCCAGGTAAAGCGCCTGACAATATCTCCAGGTGCGTCCGTATCATTCCAATTTCATAACCATCGCGCGGAGCATTGGATAGTGGCGCAAGGCACGGCCAAAGTAACTAGAGATGACGAGATATTTTTCCTTAGGCAAAACGAGTCGGTATCCATTCCCCAGGGGATGAAGCATCGATTGGAGAATCCGGGCGCTCTGCCGCTCGAAGTAATCGAGGTGCAGATGGGCGAATACTTGGGCGAGGATGACATTATCAGGCTTGAAGACAACTACAACCGTGTCACGAGCACGGAGGCGAATTCTGAATATGAGTAGGGCGGTCGCGCTCCGGATTTGCCGTATACTTGGGCGCCAGTTCTCTGATTTCGCCCTTTCGACGGGATGACGGCATTCGTTACGGGTTCTTACTACAAAGAGCTAAGGACAGTCCAGACGAACCGACGGTAGGACAACGCGATAGACCGTAAAGGGAGGAGCGGCTCAACATGAAGGCGATGGTGTACCACGGGAATCGAGACCTGCGACTAGAGACCGTTGCAGACCCCAGCCCCGGGGAAGGAGAGGCGCTGCTGAAGGTCGATTACTGCGGGATATGCGCGACCGACATCGAAGAGTACGTATATGGGCCGAAATTTCTTGACAGAGAGAAGATGCCCATCATCACCGGGCACGAAGTGACCGCGACGGTAATGGATGCGCCTCGCGCCGCCGCCCGACTCAGTCCGGGGACTCGCGTGGCATTGAATACGGTCCTAACCTGCGGCGCGTGTTTTTGGTGCTCTAAGGGGGAGACGCAGCAGTGCGAACAGTTCACGGTTGTCGGGTTCGATCGGGATGGGGGCTTGGCCGAGTATCTTGCGTGGCCCACCGATGAGTTGATTCCCTTGCCGGACAACGTGCCGAGTGAGGCTGCGGCCCTGATAGAACCTTCCGGTGTGGCCCACCATTGTGTGAAGCGCGCGGGGATTCGTCCTGGAGAGTCGGTTGCGGTTGTTGGCGTGGGGACGGTGGGAACCCTTGCCATGCAGATCGTCAAGGCTCAGGGGGCGCGGGTCTTCGCCGTGGACGTGCGGCAGATGAGCCTTGATCTGGCAAGCTCGCTCGGGGCTGAGGCTACGATCAATTCGGCTGAAGAGGACGCCGAGGAGATACTCAGAGGACTAACGGACGGGCGAGGGGCGGACGTAGTGATTGATGCGGCCGGAGGGCCGAATACTCCTGCCGATAGTCTTAAGTATGTCCGTCGAGGCGGACGCGTTGTCTTGGTGGCGATCTATACTTCCACTCCTGAATTCGACTTTAACTCGATAGTCGCGCAGGAGAAGACTGTAATTGGGACGATTGCCTACACTCGCGCCGACGTCCAAGCTTCGGTCGATCTTATCGCGTCCGGGATGCTCAGAACTACGCCGCTGATATCGGATCGAATAAGTTTGGACGATGTGATCGATGTGGGTTTCGCCCGGATGATGTCTCCCACAAAGGACGTGTACCGAATTCTTGTCAAGCCCTAGCCGGACCTTGAGAGGAACCCGTACTTTTCCAGCGTCGCTATCCACTTTGCGCGTTCGGGATTGTTTTTTGGATTGTTCAGCCAGAATTCGTCGCGTCGGAGGAGCGGGAACACCTCTCTGATTTTTGCTTCGGCGTCCACCTGTTGCCGAACGGCCGCTTCCTGTTCCGGCGTTTTTGGAGCGGCGAAGTATCCCATGGTGATGAGCCGACGGTCTTCACCTCCGCCATAGCTGCCATGCCATGTGTGATTGTCGAAAATCACGACATCTCGGCATTCCACCGCGGCGACATATGAGGGCACCTGATCGACGCTCAGGCCGTGGCGTTCTTCCAGTGTCCCCGGCTCAAGAAACGATTCCTTGAGGGGGATTCGCCGGAAATCGGAGTGTAGAGGTTCTCTGTGGGAGCCTGGGATCATTCGCAGGGCCCCGTTCGTGGCGTCGAGCGACTGCAAGTAGATGCCGAATTTCAGGCCTCGCCAGTTCGGCTGCGCGGTGTCGGGGTGCCAGTCGGTGCGGTCGCCGGAGAACGAGTTGGAGGCGGAGAAAGAGGCCACCACGTCATCGCCGAGGAGTTGTTTGACCTTCACGAGAAATCGGGGTTGTTCCAGCAGTGAGGCGGTGAAGCGAGTGTCCGGCGTAAAGTTCCACCAGTTCAGCTGCTTTCGGAAGCCAGTCCTTTCCATAGTGTTCTCGGCCCTTTCCAGCGCAATATCAAACTCGGCATTCAGAGCGTCGATATCTTGCTGGGAGAGAAATTCGCGGAGGACGACGAATCCGAACACTTCGAACTGAGTAATCTCAAGTTCAGTAAGCATAGGGCAGATCCTCCAGTGATGATGGGCGGTATTGTATCAGGACGCGACGGTACACCGCGGAGAAGAAGCAGTAATCTTGACATCATGAAAGGGCGTCCATAGACTCCGAGCCAATTAGAAAGGGGTGCTTACCCGACATGACACACTATCAGCTTGAGCGTAACTACGGCTGCAGAGTCTCGGACGCCTGGACGTTTCGAGGGCTTAAGACGGCGATATTGGAGAACGAGGCATTGCGCATAGTTATTCTCATCGATAAGGGAGCGGACGTGTACCAGTTCGTCCACAAACCGACCGATGTGGATTTCATGTATCTCGATCCCCACGGCGTGCGTGATCCGAGGACGTTCACGCCGACCACGGGCGAAAACGTGGGGACGTGGATGGACTTTTACGAGGGCGGGTGGCAAACGGTCTTTCCCGGGGGCGGGTTCCCGTCAGAGTACAAGGGCGCGGATATGGGACTCCATGCTGAGGCGAACATGGTTCCTTGGGATTCTATGATTGTTGAGGACACGCCGGAGCGAGTCGCGATCAAGTGCTGGGTGCGAACGGCCCGCACTCCGTACTTCTTTGAGAAGACCCTTGCGCTGAACGCCGGATCGTCGGTGCTCGAGGTTGAGCAGACGCTTACCAACGAGGGCGAGGAGGTCGGCCACTGCGTGTGGGGTGAGCACATAGCGTTGGGGCCTCCCTTTCTGAGCCCGGATTGCGTGATCGATTTGCCGGGAGGCACGCTTATCAATCACGGTGACCAACACCATCCGAACGCTACTCTCAAACTCGGCGCAAGAACCCCGTGGCCCATGACAGAGGATCAGCAAGGGAATCCCGTTGATGCGAGCGTAATTCCTCCGAAGGATGTCCGGCGGTACGATATGTCGTACATTGCGGACATGCCGGAGGGCTGGTATGCCATCACGAACAGGAAAATGGGTGTGGGATTTGGAGTGCGCTGGCCGACCGAGGTCTACAAGTTTTTGTGGTTCTGGCAGTCATTCGGAGGTGGGTACGGGTACCCGTGGTGGGGGCGAACGTACAACGTCGGTCTGGAACCGTTCTCAAGCTGGACGAATCAAGGGATCGCCGATGCCACCGACAACGGCACCGTGATGGTGCTTCAGCCGGGTGAAAAGGTCTCGTCTTCGGTCAGGGTCGTTGCCTACACGGGTTCGGAGCGGGTCAAGCGGATCACTGATAGCGGCGAGGTCGTGCGTTAGGGCCGTACTTGCGATATACGGACTTGTAACGAACCGCGCTTCGACGGGCCATGGGCGAACGGATGGCGTTGCGGGTTATGGTTTCCAATCGGGAGGCAGGGTTTCCGCCTCGTATCAGAGTGCGGGTCGGCGTTCTTTCGCTGTTCCGTTCGTCACCACTGCACGAAGATCGGCATTACTACATGGACGTAGTTGTCGTCGCCTACGGGTTTGATTACGCCGGGACTGGATGGGGTGGTGGTCTCCAGGGCGACCTTGTCGGTGGCAAGGACGTTGAGCACATCGGAGAGGTACTTGCTGCTGAAAGCGATCTTCGCTTCCGGGCCTTCGATTTGCGCGGATACCTCGCCCTCGTTTTTGCCAACCTCTTCAGATTTCGACTCCACGGTTATCTTGCCATCATCCTCCTCCTCGCCGGCGTTCATCATGAGACGGACAATGTTGCTGCCCTCTCGGGCGAAGATGGAGGCGGCTCGAGTGGCGCGAATGAACTCTTCTCGGTTTACGGCGACGCGGGTGTCGTATGCTTCGGGGACGAGCTGCCGGTAGTTGGGGAAAGTGCCCTGCAGCAGGTTCGCCACGACCTCAATGTTGTTGAGACGGAACAGGGCTTGATTCTTGGAAGGAGTCACGGTGAATTCGACGGGGTCGGGTTGCCCGCCGGTGAGGCGAGATATTTCATTGAGAGCCCGTGCGGGAATGATGAAACTGACATCCTCGGGCAGGGGTTCGGAGAGTTTGCCCTCATACACAGCCAGTCGGAATCCGTCCGCGGCGGCGAAAGTAAAGTCGTCTCCCGAAATTTCCACGTTGATACCGGTAAGCACCGGTCGCGAGTCCTCCGTTGCGGCAGCAATGGCTACGTGCTTTATGGCGTCGTTTAGAACTTCAGGGTCTATTTGACCGGCGACGCCGGATTCGACGGTGGGCACGGGGGGGAAGTCACCTGCGGGCGTGCCATTGATTTGGGCGGAGAAGCGGGCGCATTTTATCGATACGCCGACGGGTTGCTCGGTGTAGTCCAAGTCGATACGCTCCGCCGGCAGTGAGTTGACGAATTCGGTTAGCAGTCGCGCGGGAATTGTGACCTCTCCCTCTTCCTCAATCTGCGCGCCTATCCAAGTGCTGATGGCGATCTCTTGATTAGTGGCTGCCAGCTTGAGGCGTGCGTTGTCGGTCGTCATTAGGACGTTCTGCATGACGGGGTAGGTTGTCCGGGCAGCTACGGCGCTGCCGACTACTCCGAGGCCACGGCTGAGGTTCTCTTGTAGGCACGAAAGGCGCATATTCCGATACTCCGTTCGGTGATCAATATCGTTCGGTAGTATAGAACGACGGGAAGTATCAGTCAACGGGAGGGGGGAGACGTTTGGGCGGGCCGATTTTTGGTAGTATATGTCGAGTGCGCGGTATGGTGGGCGCACCTTCACACTACATAAATGGGAAGTCCAGCGCTTTGGGATATGTTGAGGCTCTTCACGCGAAAGCGATTCAGTTAAGTAGGCTGTCCGTCGAGATGACATCGGCAGCGGATTCGGGTCATCCGACTTCGGCGTCGAGTTTGGCCCATATTGTGGCCGTTCTCATGTATGAGCACATGCGGTATGATCCGTTGGACCCGGCTAATCCGGCTGCGGACCGGTTGGTGCTGTCAGAAGGACACGCTTGCCCCATCGTATACGCGGCAGGCTTGGATCTGGGGATCGCGGTCGGGCGAGATTCAGAAGATCGCCACCCCATGACCGTTAATGACGCGATGCGTCTTCGCGCTATCGACAGTGAGATTGACGGGCATCCGAATCCGGCGGAGGGGTTTCCGTTTTTCCCAGCTGCTACGGGCTCGCTTGGGCAGGGGCTTTCCATAGCTGCGGGTCTGGCGGCTGCGGCACGCTTGGACGGTTCTGACAAGCGGGTTTTCTGTATCATCGGGGACGGTGAGAGTCGCGAAGGTCAGGTGTGGGAAGCGGTTGACTTCATCGTGGATTATGGACTGAACTCGGTTTGTCCGATTTTCAATTGCAACGGGTATGGGCAGGCCGCCCCTGTGAGCTCTCAGCAGTCGCCGAAGGTAATCGCCTCGAAGCTGCGGGGATCGGGATTCGACGTGGCGGAAATCGACGGACATGACCCGTCGGCCATACGGAGCGCACTATCGGAACATCGGCATCGCGCGGAGCGTTCGGATACTCGACCGTTCGCCATCGTCGCGGAGACCGTCAAGGGCTGGGGATTCGTGAAGGCGGCCGGCGAAGGGCTGCACGGCAAACCCCTAACGGGTGATGACAAGCGCGCCGCCCTGGCGGAGCTCGACGATACGGCAGCGACGCTGGGCGCTTCGGAGTCGAGCGACGCCCTCAAGTTAGGCCCGATTCCGACAGCGATCTCGCCGAACGGCGAACGCAAGTCGCCGCCCGGGTTCGTCGAGGCAATGCAAACGTACGGACAAGCGGCCGCGCTCGCGGACGGGAAATTCGCGCCGAGGAAGGGGTATGGGATTGCGCTCCGTGCGTTAGGCCATGCGAACCCCGATGTCGTTGCCCTAGACGGAGACGTGAAGAACTCGACATATGCCGAGTACTTTTCGCAGGACCCCGGCCTTGCGCACCGCTTCTTCGAGTGCCGAATTGCGGAACAGCATTTGATATCGTGCGCGGCGGGACTTGCATCGGGAGGGAAGATACCTTTCGCGTCGAGCTTCGGGAAGTTCATCACTCGTGGATACGACCAGTTGGAGATGGGGTTCATCAGTCGATTGAATATCAAGGTGGTCGGCTCACACGTCGGAGTGAACATCGCTGCGGACGGACCGAGCCAGATGGCGTTGTCGGACGTGGCCTTCTTCCGATCGATGGCGAAGGTGCAGTCGGATGCGGGCGGGCCTGGTGTGTATATTCTCAATCCGGCGGACGCGGTTTCGGCCTACGGACTCACCATGCGGATGGCGGAGCGCCAGGGCGTATGCTACCTTCGGGCCGCAAGGCCGGACACTCCCTTCCTCTACGACTTAGGCGAGACGTTTAAGTTGGGAGGGCACGGAGCACTGGTTCAAGGCGATGACGTGCTCATTGTGGCCTCGGGGTATGCCGTGCACGAAGCGTTGAAGGCATTGGCGCTTCTGTCGGAAGAGGGAATCAAGGCGGGTCTCATAGACTTGTATTCCCTTCCTTTCGACGGTGAGGCGATTGCGAAGGTCGCCGAGGCTGCCGGCGGGCGAGTTGTGACGGTGGAAGATAACTACGGTGCGGGGTTTGGGTCGGAAGTCGTTGAGGCGCTGATGGAGCATGGCGGACGTTTCAAGACAAGGCAGATGTACGTCAGACGAATACCGAAGTCTGGGCGTTCGACGGATGACTTGATGAAATACGTGGGGTTGGCGGCGGAGGATATCGCGGCTGCGGTGCGAGGGGCGATTGGGTGAGTTCGCTCATCGTCGGTCTGTTTTTTGATTCTCTTGTTGCCGGAGACCTTTGGGTAACTTATCCGCGAGCCAAGTAAGACGCGAACTCAGGGCAGCATTAAAGCTGTGCTCAACATTTCCGGATTCCGGCTTTCGTCTGAATGAGGGTTTTGCGAAGGTCTCCGCGAGTGGGGAGCCTTCATGCTTGCGAAACATAGTCTTGTTATGTCATCATCGGAGACCATGGTTTGAGTTGGGTTGCGAACATGGCGTCGGCGCGTCGCAGCGCGCCTGTGGTTCGTTCCTCGACACGCCCGGCGCGGGCTAGAGGTGTGAACGGGAATCCTCCAAGATAGGGTACGGCGAGGTCGTCGACCGAAAGGACGAGGTCAGGGGACTTGGTGGTGGGTACGCAGTGTGCGCCGTGCGGGCCTCCGGTCAATCGGTAGACGCCGTCGTTCCATGGACAGAAGCTGTCCCTGACTTGGAAGACGAGCTCATCTTCCAGGGCGTACGTTCTGGAAGACAGGGCAATCGGCACATCGACTAGGCGAAGCCACGTACGGTCGCGGGGCTTTCGTTGGAGAGCCCTCGGGTCAAGAAGCATCCAAACTATGGGATCGTCCGTAGGTCTATCCCACGCCCTAATGGTCTTTATGAGGTCGATGCCGAAGCAGTATTGCCAGAGGGCGGCATATGCAGCGTCGCTGCATGTCGTGAGGATTCTAACCGTGACGCCTCCATCTTTGATTTGGTAGATGGCGCAGCCCTCAACGTCGCTTGCTCGATATTCGACGTAGTAGTTGCGGTTCTTCTCCTCAAATATGTTGTGCCACCATGTCTTCGGAGGGTGAACGACTCCCGCGCGACTCGCTGCCGACTTCCAATAGATACCAGGGAAGACCTCTCGAGCTTGTTCGGTCTGGACCATTTTGACTTCGCCTTCCCACGTGATTTCCGGGCGGAAGTCGCCCCGATGTCGTTCGATCTCCCATCTGTCGTGCTCGGCGGCGATGCCGTACCCGAAGCGGCCGTAGATGGGAGCTTCGGATGCGTCCAGGGCGGATAGGGACAGGCCTTGCTCATGGGCGGCGGCGAGTTGGCGTTTCATCATTTCAGTGAGGAGGCCCCGCCTGCGGTGTGATGGCAGGACGGTGACTCCGCCGATGCAGGCGACAGAGACTGTTGCGCCGGGGACGGTCATGTCGAAGGCGAATCGCTCGGTAACCCCAACGGCATCGGAGCCGTCGAAAGCGCCAATGTAGTCGCCCAGCTTAAACCACTTGCGGTTCATGGGCATCCGCGCTTCGACGAATTGTTCGTGGAAGGCCCATGCCTGAGTTTGGGAGGCGGAGGGCAGGTCGTCGTCGGTTATTTCGCGGTATTCGATGGTCATATTGAGCCTTTTTGCGCGTGTTCCATTTCCGGAAACGCTTTACTACAATGCGGGTTGTGTAAGAACAGTGTACCAACGACCAATTCGGAAGGGAAAAATTATGCCAAAGCCACCGGAGTACGGACTGATATACAACTGGGACGGTAATCCTCACGGGTACTCGGAGCATCCCCAGACGATGGAACAGTTTCTCGACAAAGTGTATGGGCCGATGGAGGCGACGCAGGTCGGGGCGCACTTTTGGTGTGTGGGAGAGCATGCGGCTCGGTGGGAGAGCGATGTGCTGGAAACGGTGGGGGACGTGCATGGGCGGGTGTATGAGAGCGCGCAGTCGTACACGTTTCACGAGAACGTTAGAGGAATGATCGCGCGGGGCGAGGATCCGCAGGCGGAGATTATTGGGCGTGGGCACGAGCTCGGTATGGCGGTGTACGCCTCGGTGCGGATGAATGACAACCACTTTGGCGGCGCGCAGCCGTCCGATCTTTCGACCATGCGGCACACCGAGTTGACGCGGATGAGGATTGAGCATCCGGAATGGGTGCTGGGCGATAAGACGACGCCGTGGTTCGCGCTGTCATGGAACTTCGAGCACGCGGAGGTGAGAGAGCACCGATTCCGGCATGTCGAGGAGGTGGCGCGGCGTTGGGAGTGGGACGGCATCGAGCTCGACTGGCAGCGTCACGGGTTCCATTTGCCGGATGACTACGGATATCGGTTACGGTACGTGATCACGGACGTTCAGCGAGCGGTGCGTCGGGTTACCGAGGAGTTGGCGGAGCAGCGCGGGAGGCCCTATTACCTGGCGGCGCGGGTATCGGGGACTCCGGAGATGTCGTACCGGATCGGCTACGACCTTGAGACGTGGATAACGGAGGGGCTGGTCGACATACTCGTGCCGGCGGGCGGGGCGCACACGGACCCGTTGATCGCGGTCGAGGAGTATCTTGACCTGTGCAAGGGTACGGATGTCGCGGTGTATCCGGGTTTCGACGCGCGGGTGGACGGGTGGGACTGGACGGGGTTCGTGGGGCCGGAATCGTCGCTGCTCAAGGATCAGATGCGCACGAGGGCGGTGGCGAGTCAATGGCATGCTGCGGGGGCTGACGGCATCTACTTATTCAACTGGCATGCCAACCGCGACTCACGCCGGGGATTAATGACGGAGATTGGTTCGGTGGATACGCTGGCGCGTACGGACAAGATCTTTGCGGCGGCTCATAGGTATCAGGATGCGTTTGGCACCGTGGGACAGTCGTGGGCGGGGGCGTTTGACAACGACCGCCTTTGGGGTCAGGTTCCGGTGCCGCTGAAGTCGACGATGACGGGGGAGGGGCCGACGATCACGTTGGAGCAGTCCGACGATCTGGAAGCCAATAGGCCGGAATGTGTTAGGCTCAGGCTATTCCTCGATCAGTGGGTAGTCGGCGACGTGGTGCGGGTGTACTGGAACGGCGAGGAACGGTCGGACGCGCGGCAGGAGTATCATTTGGCCGAGGACGTGGCCGGCAATCCTATGGACGCTCAAATTTATGATGTGGGCACGTCGTCATGGTTTCTGATCGATCTTGACCCGGAAGAGGCGGCTCAGGGGAAGCATACGGTCAAAGTGGTCTTGGAACGGCGGAATCCCCATGTTGTGAGCGATGTCGTGCTGGCGAACGTTGAGTTGCTTGTGACGTACGGCGGGTCAGGGTGACGAGGGCGGCTGGGCAGGTGAATGTCGGCACTAGGCGGGCTGTTTTCTGTTGGTGGTTATGTTCCGCTTTGGGCTATGTGTTCGGCGGCGAATGCGGTGGCTCTGCCTAGATGCACGAGGGGCCCATGGATGCGTTGGTGGAGGGCGTTTTGCTCGCGCAACTGTTCCAATGTCAGCCGGTTGCCCTTTCTCCGGTTGCAGGTTGCGTGGAGCAGGGCCAGATTGTACAGCTCATCCGAACCTCCCGAATCGCTCTCCGGATCGTTGCGGGTCCAAATGTGATCGACTTCCAGAAGACCCAAGTCATACTCGCCGCTTGGGAACTTTGGGGCCTTCCACCCACAGCCCCAGCAGAAGGGGCCGAATTCCCTGATGAGCAGGGTCTTGGCCTCGTCCTTTGGGATCCGCCCAGACCATGAAGCCGACCGAACGGATTTCTTACTTCGGCGATTTCCTCGTTTCACCCGTCGCAGATTGTGGAAGGGTTCCGGGTCTTCATCGTCGCGGGCGGGCAGGTCTTTGGGGCCTATAGTGAATGAAGCGGCCCTCGTCAGTTCCGGCTGCTGGCCGGCTAATGCGTCGGTTGTAGCCGAGGTCATATCGCTCAGCGCGAATCCATTGAGAGCGAATCTGCGCTTGAGCATCGTCCAGGAGCGGTAGGCCATGTCGCAAGCTATCCAGCGGCGATCCAGTCGTTCGGCGGCGATCGCGGTTGTCGCGCAGCCTGCGAAGACATCGAGAACCACATCGCCCGGGGTGGAACTCGCCTTAATGATGCGCTCGTAGAGAGCTACGGGCTTTTGCGTCGAGTATCCGGTGATTTCACCGCGATTGCCCGGGAACCAGCCCGCCGAGCCGTACAGCTGCATGATGTCGGTCCACGTGTTGGAGAGGGGCACACCTGGGCTTTCGTCGAGGTACTGGCGGACGATCTCTCCCGAACGTGAGCGAGTTCGATACTTTCTGCCGGTTTCGTCAGTGTGTCGGAACCAGTTTGTGACGTACTTTTCGCTGTAGGGGGTAAATTGCTTGTTGTATATGTGCTTGCCATACTCTCGCGCATAGACCAACAGCATTTCGTGGGTTTTGACGGGCTTCTTGCCCGAAGCTCGACCACCTGACGGCGTGCCATAGTCCCAAATGATTTCGTCAATGAAGTTTTCCGTCCCGAAAACGGCATCCATCAGCATCCGCAGATAGCTGTTGGCGTGGCTGTCGCAGTGGAGGTAGATGTTGCCGCTCGGCTTGAGCACGCGGCGGCATTCGATGAGCCTGACGGCCATGAAGGCGATGTACGCGGCCTCGTTTTCCGTCGCGGACGCCTCGACGGCCCTGATGACGGCAAAGACCGGAGGGTAGTCGTCTTCCATCCTTCTGAGCCAGTCGGGATGGACGTTTTCATCCCAGGTCCAGATGTCTCGCACGGTCGTATCGCGGCCCTCGTCATGGATCACCCCATGTTCCTCGGCAAGGACCTTCTCCTCGGCTAGTTCGTCGTCGGTTATCGGCTGCTTCGGTTTTCCCGTGAAAGTCTCGTCGGCGGCAAAGGGCGGGTCAATGGCAATCAAGTCGATGCACTCGTTGTTGAGCGAGCACAGGAAGGGGAGATTGTCCATGATCGCGAGCGTTCGATTCTTGACATTCAGCGCAGTCACGAGGGGGCTCCTATTGGAGATGGAGATGGGCAGGATTGGGTCGTCGTCGCTGTTCGTGCAGATGTTCTTTATACGAAGTATGGGGCGGACATGCAAGCCGATTTGCCGAGGACGAGGGTTGAATCAGTCGTCGACACGTTCTGGGGTGGTCATGGAATTGGGCCGGTTTCGAAGAGTCCGGTCGGTTCTCACGGGCTGTTGATGTATTGGGAGAGGAGTCGGACGATGCGTTTGGCTTCTTCGTAGTCCTGGGTTTTGAGGCTTGTATTGAGTGCAGTTTGGGCTGCTCGGAGGCTAACGTAGGGGTCGTCGTGGTCCATAGCTTTGGCGAGTGTAGTCGCTGCCTTGAGCATCAATCCTCGCAGTTCGACACTTGCGATCTCGGCTTCCACATCCCTCAACGCGAGATAGGATTCTTTGAATTGAGGGTCATTGAGCCATCGGTAGACGGTTCTTTCCGACACGTTGACGGCGGTGGCGGTGTTTGCCATGGTTTTCCCGGCGGCGAGATGGGGGAGGGCCTGAGCTTGCTTGGTAGATAAGGGGGGTCTCTTTTTTCCTGACATTTTCTGACATTCCTCATTATCACGAGCGACTTCGCGGGTTCGAGTGGGATTTCTTCCAGAATAGTACGGATGTTTCCATGAGTCAAATTCGAGAATGTAGGAAGTGTCTGATTAGATTTCGTGAGGTGAATCGTCTTTCCATTGGATGCTCGGCGCGCATCGGATTGTGGAGTTACCCGACAGTTGCAGCATGTGAATGTGCTGGGGTTTGGGTTTGCTTGACCCTCGTTGAAGGGCGTTGCTATGATGTGTAAGTTGGCATCGGTGGCGGGAGGATATGTTCGTCATCGGACTTACAGGCGGGATCGGGACGGGCAAATCTGAGGTTTGTCGGCTTCTTGATGAGTTTGGGGCCGAGATAATTGAGGCGGACAAGCTCGCCCACGAGGCGTATGAGCCCAGCACGCCGGGATGGCGGCAGGTCGTTGAAGCGTTTGGGGAGGGTATCCTCGACGCAGAGGGCGGGATTGACCGACAGAGACTCGGCGGGATTGTGTTCGACGATGAGCAGGCTCGCGAGAGGCTGAATGGAATCATCCACCCAATCGTCCGGGAACTCTTGGAGGAGCGGATCGCGGGGCTTGAGCGTGATGGCGCGCGAGTCGTCGTCATTGAAGTTCCGCTCTTGGTGGAGGCGACTAAGCGGCAGTCACGATGGACTCGGATGCTCGACGAGATTTGGGTTGTTACCGCCCCCGAAGAGCAGCGAATCGAGCGAGTGCGAGCGAGGAGCGGCCTTGACGAAATGGGGGTTAGGGCGCGGATCGCTTCTCAGTCCACGGATCGAGAGCAACTTGAGCGGGCCGATGCGGTTATCGACAACAGCGGCACATTCGAGGAACTGCGCCGAGAAGTAACGGAGCTTTGGCGCAACCGAGCGCCTCATAGTTAGGAAGTTATACTAAAAGATGACGACCAAGACACAGACGATATATCGCAGCTACATCATCGAGGAGTACCACCTCACCGAGGAGCCGTACTACGTGCCGATCGGTGACGAGGTGGAGCTGTTCGAGGCGGCGTACAGGTCGAAGATTCCGGTACTGTTCAAGGGACCGACCGGCTGTGGGAAGACGAGGTTCGTCGAGTACATGTCATATCGGCTCGGCCAGCCGGTGACGCGGATTTCTCAGAACGACGGAGAGTCGCCCGATGGGGCGTCCAACGCCAACTTGCCTTTGGTTACTATCGCGTGTCATGAGGATCTGACGGCCAGCGACCTTGTGGGGCGGTATCTTCTGCAGGGCGAGGAGACGATTTGGATAGACGGGCCGTTGACCCGGGCGGTGAAGGCCGGGGGGATTTGCTATCTAGACGAGATTGTCGAGGCGCGTAAGGATACCACGGTGTTGATTCACCCGCTGACCGACCACCGCCGCATTTTGCCCGTGGAGAAGAAGGGAGAGCTGCTGGAGGCGGCGGACGGTTTTTTGCTGGTGATGTCCTACAATCCGGGGTATCAGAGCGCGTTGAAGGACCTCAAACACAGCACACGTCAACGTTTCGTCGCCATTGAGTTTGGCTATCCGCCGAAGGAGACCGAGGCGGAGATTGTGGCCCATGAGTCGGGTGTTGACGTGGAGACGGCGATGGGCTTGGCGAAGCTCGGCGAGAAGGTGCGAAACCTCAAGGAGCATGGGTTGGCCGAGGGCGCCAGCACTCGGCTGCTGATTTACGCAGGGAAGATGATAGCGGGAGGCATTGAGCCGCGGCGTGCATGTCAGGTCGCGGTGAACTGGGCTGTTACGGACGATTATTCCCTGCAAGCGAGCGTGGACGAGGTGATCAATTCCATATTCGAGTGATAGGGCACAAAGTCCTTTCTCCCTCGAAGGGAGAGGGCTAGGGTGACTGTCAGGGGTATAATCCCGGCGCCCTTCAGCGCTAGTGTCTTGAGTTGCAGGTTCACCGCACAATCTAGAGCGTCCTTCGGCCCTTCGACCCTTCGACAGGCTCAGGGCGAACGGGGTACCTTTGGTGTGTGGTGAACGGGATAATCAGAGCGTCCTTCGGCCCTTCGATCCTTCGACAGGCTCAGGGCGAGCGGGAAACTTGTGTGTGGTGAACGGGATAATCAGAGCGTCCTTCGACCCTTCGACAGGCTCAGGGCGAACGGGATACTTTGGGTGTATCCTGAACGGGGTACCTTTGGTGTGTGGTGAACGGGATAGTCAAAATACGTTCGTGGTGGGCTTGTCGAACGACGAAGACCAAGTCTAGCTTATGTCACATCAACGTGAGGGACTTGCAATTCAGGACGCTAGGATGTTCACCCGGTAGGTTAGCGCGGCGCATCGTTTGATATGCGAACTCCAGTAACTTCCACAACTCCGGTCGAGTCGGCAATCCGGCAAGCGCTGGCGGGGTATCGCAAACGTTCGATTGAAGATTCATCAATGGCCCGCGCGGGCGTTCTCGTGCTCGTGTATCCGAAGGACGGGATGCCGCACGTGCTGTTCAACAAGCGAAGCGAATACGTCGAAAAGCACAAGGGCGAGATTGCTTTCCCGGGTGGCGGCTGGGAGCCCGGCGACGATACGATTCGAGGCACGGCCCTGCGTGAGACTTGGGAGGAGATGAGTATCGCCCCGGAGGACGTGACCATACTGGGAGAGTTGGACGACATCGTGACAATATCGGACTTCGTGGTGACTCCCTACGTGGGGGTTATTCCCGGCGGCTACGATTTTCGGCCCAACATCGAGGTGGCGGAAGTGGTCGAGGTGCCTTTGGAGGCTATTTTGAACGGACGAAATCTCCGGGACGATACGCGACTCTTGAACGGGAAAGCCGTACGCCGTGCGACATACGCCTATAACGGGCACTTGATTTGGGGCGCGACCGGGATGATATTGGAAGGGTTCGCGCGAATATTGCAGACTATTGACGACGGAGACGACTTGTGGAAGACAATGAATTAATCCGTCAGCGAGTTCGGACGTCGCTGAAGCAGTACCCGCCATTGGCCGTCGATGAGTTCGACCGGTCATGGTACAAGATGTCGGATCTTTTGAACTCACAGCAGCTTTCGCTGTGGGCGGAAGTGGGGGTCAGGCTGGCCGATCAGACCGTGCGCTCGTGGGAATCGGCGGCGCAGTACTATAAGGCGAGCGCCAAGATCGTGAGTCTGATGCCGTTCAGCCGTTTCGAGGAGTGGGCGGGGTGCGGCGTGCGACTTTGCCAAGATTCTCCAACCCTGGCCACGTGTTACTTCAATGCCAGCCCCAACA
The DNA here is from genome assembly GCA_965232435.1 of Dehalococcoidia bacterium. Lineage (GTDB taxonomy): Bacteria > Chloroflexota > Dehalococcoidia > Lucifugimonadales > VXLM01 > VXLM01. The sequence continues at coordinate 2,375,555 of CBDDPU010000004.1, read as the reverse complement.
CCCTAAAAAAGTTGAGGGCGAGGCACGTCGAGGCCTGGGCGATGATGGGTCGTCGGCTGTATAAGGGCACATGGAAGTCGGGCACGCTGGCGTGCAAGTTCTTTGATTCAAGCCCGAAGCTTGTGCAGTCTCTGGATATTGAAGAGCTCGACCGGTTCGTCGCGTTCTTGGAGTATGTCTCTCGCCGGTCGTACGACGTGGCGACCGATTGCATCGTCATTGGTGAGCGCATCTTCCCGGCGCTTGGCGATCACAACCGCGAGTTCATTTCGTTGTCGCACGCGGTCGCGGAGACGGGCTGGCGTCAGGTCAAGAGCATGTTTGATGCGACGGCTCGCTCGCTGCCGAGAGTCCAGTCGAGTCAGCGCGGTCGGTTCATCGCGTTGTCGGACGCGCTGAGAGAGAGTGGAGTAGGGAATTTGGCGGGGGCGATGCTGGAGGTGTCGCAGGCGCTGTGGGAGCTTGACAACGAGTACCATGTACATGTGCTTGAGATGTCCGAAGACCTTCTGGCGCATGAGCCGAACGTGATTCCGGATTTCATCAAGAGCTGTCCGAGGGCGTTGGAGAAGGTGACGATACTTCAGTTGCGGTTGTGGTACTTGGAGGGGGTGCGTCTTCTTCAGCGCAACAGGGATGCGGGATTGGCGTACTTCCGGTTGGAGTCGGCCCATTCACAGAGCGAGTTGGACGCGCTTTCGGCGAATATCGAGTTTGAGCGAATCAAGGATCTGATCGAGATGTACTGCCAGGCTCTCGCGGGGGCGGAAGTGAAGGTGGCGGTGAGCGAGGAGCTTGCGGAGAAGCGGATCGGGTGGCTTGCGCCGGATTCTCCGACCACGGAGGGTTCGACGGTTTACGTGCCCGCGATAGCCGACCGATATCAGACGAAGGAAGAGAACTTCGCGCTACTCAAGGTTGTTTCGACTCACCAAGTGGCGAGGTTGGAGTTCGGGAGTTTTTGGTTCGAGTTCGAGCGGCCTTCGACGGTATTCAAGGACCTTCGGCCCACGCTTGAGAGGCGAGCGCTCGAAGCGACCAAGTTGAAGGAGGGCAGGATTGAGGCTGTCACGGACATGCAGCGGCTGTTCGGACTGTTGGAAGATAGGAAGCTCTCACTCGACTTGTTCACGATCATCGAGGGCGGGCGGCTGGACATCAGAGTGCTCACCGAGTATTTGGGGATGAGAAAGAGTTATGCGCGGGTGCAATCCGACGCGCTCGCCGCGCGCCAGGAGATCACGCGGATGCCGGCTCGCGAGGCGATGGTCGAGTTTCTCGTGAGGGTGACGCTGCGGGTGGACGAGAGTCTTCCGGCGCCGACGGAATACGTCGAGGAGGCGCGCAAGATCGCGTCCATCGCGCGACGATCGACCGAGTTCGGAACGACGGTGGAAGACACTTCCGAGGCGATGCTGCGTATTTACTCGACGCTCATTCAGATACCGAATGTCCCGCTTGATGAGGACGAGTTCCAGGACCTTGATTTGGGAGATGACACTGACGATTCGGCGATGGAATCGGAGGCGGACGACGACATCATCCAATCGCTCATGGAGGGGCTCGGGGCGGAATCGCCGGAGAAGAGTCAGGGTGAGCAGGAGTACGAGACCAGTCAGGACGTGGACTATCGCGGCGACTTCAAACCGGAGATGGTTCAGCTTCTGGAGCAATTGCGGCTTCAGAAGGGCAGCGAGGGGTCTGCCGACGGCGATTCGCAGGAAATTACTCAGGAGATGCTCCAGGAGCTGATACAGAACAGCGCGGAATTCGACATGGACGCGATGGAGTTCGGGGAGGCAGAGGACATGACGGCGGACATGGCGCAGAACATGTTGAAAGAGGCGAGCATGACGGCGCCATCGCATCCCGACCGCGGGCAGGGGCAGTTCGTGCACGTGGATGAGGATGGCGGGCCGGTGGATCCCGATGAGCCGCAGACCTTCGTATATGACGAATGGGACTTCCGTGCGGAGGACTACAAACCGCGCTGGTGCGTGGTGCGTCAAAAGCCGATGAGCGAGGGGGATCCCGGGTATTACGGGCAGACTCTTGCGGCGTACTCGCCGTTGGTCAACCAGATCCGGCGGCAGTTCGAGCTGCTCGTGCCGGAGATGTTCCGCAAGCAGCGCAAGCTGGAGGACGGCGAGGAGATCGATATTGACGACGTCATCGAGGCGATGGTCGATATCAAGACCGGCTCAAGTCCGAGCGATAAGCTGTACTGGCGGCGCAATAAGGTGCAGAGGGACGTTGCGGTCGTTTTCCTGTTGGACACCAGCGCCTCGACGGCGGAGGCTGTGGACGAGTCGCGCAAGGGGGAAGATTGGGACGCGCCGGATGATCCCGTTGAGTACATGACATGGTTGCGAACTCGTCGGGGCGAGGGAATGCGGCGGTCGTACAAGCGAATCATTGATCTCGAAAAGGAGGCGTGCGTTCTGCTGATCAACGCCCTTGAGGCCGTCGGGGATCGGTACGGGATTTACGCCTTTTCGGGGTATGGGCGGGAAAACGTCGAGTTCTACACGATCAAGGACATTGAGGAGAATTTCTCGGATAACATCAAGCGGAGGATTGATCGAGTGTCGCCGCTACATGCTACACGCATGGGGCCGGCGATCCGTCACGCGGCGACCAAGTTGGACGCCTTGGACGCCAAGACGAAGCTGCTTTTCCTGATCAGCGACGGGAGGCCGCAGGACAGGGGATACAGCCGAGAGGGAGTTGAGAAAGAGTACGCCGTCCACGACACGAAGATGGCTCTTGATGAGGCCAAGGCGAAGGACATCACGGCCTTCGCGCTAACGGTCGATAAGAACGGTCATGACTATCTTGCGACGATGTGCCAGGACATGGGTTACGAGATTCTGGACGATATTCTGCAACTGCCCCGGAGATTGTTGTTTTTGTATCGTCGGTTGACAATGTGAGGGGTGGTTGTGGGGGTGTGAAGGGGCGCTTCGCGAAGCCGCCCTTACGTGGTTATGCATGTATTTCACCGGACACCAGCTTCGGTAGGAGAGAGTCGCGTTGGGCGGTGAGGGTGTGAGATTCTCTTTGAAGTCATACTGCGCGGTAGCAACTCCGACGCAAATGCCTTGACCACATGTGCAGGCGGGACTACCGCTTTCAAGGCAAGTGTGGCCCTTGCGGAGCTCACTGGTGACCTTTCGCTGTGTCCATAGAAATCCTGATGATTGTCGTTATGATCTCGCCTCCCCGTGATTGAGGTCGAACCCCAGGTGGGTTAGGTTGGCTTCGATGGCGGCGTCTAGACGGCGGGCGTCGGTTTGTTGGTCCCGCCAGTGGGTTGAGAGTCGGGCCATTTTGTCGGCGAAGGGTTCGCCGTCGTCTTCTTGGGGCGCTGCGCCGACGTATCGGCCGGGTGTGAGGACGTGTCCGTGTTTGCGAATTTCTTCTAGTGTCGCGCTTTTGCAGAAGCCGGGTTCGTCGGCGTAGGCCTCACCCGGAGGGGAGTTTGTGGTGTGGCTGCGCCATGCGTGGTAGGTGTCGGCGATGCGGGCGATGTCTTCCGGGGCGAGGTCGCGGCGGGTTCGGTCGAGCATGTGCCCCATGTTGCGGGCGTCGATGAACAGGGTCTCTCCGGGGCGGGCTTCGTCGTCGGCTGTGCGTCCTTGCCGGTTACCCTAGAATACGTTTCCGCGTCTGTGGCGGTCAATGGACATTGGGTTGGGGAGGACGGGCCTATGAGGAGACGTTGCAGAACTCGTCCTCAACGGCGGTGTTCGCAGTTCAGTACGCTATGGTGAGCCGGCTGGGATTCGAACCCAGGACACTCGGATTAAAAGTCCGATGCTCTGACCAGACTGAGCTACCGGCCCGGTTAGGCAAGTATACATGGTATCACTCCGTGGGACTCAAGCTGATGAGGCTTTTCCGGTGTGCGGGGGAATGAGGGGGAGGGATTAGAGTCTCTTCCGACTTCTGGACTGTATATAAACTACGCCGCAAATGATTGTACAAAGTATTGCTTTTGTAAGAAGAACGTATTAATATGGCACTCCTGAGTAGGTGTTCAGGTTTACGAGCGCGAATGCGCCATTCTCAATTTGATTGAAGGAGCATCGACAATGAAAATGGTTTTACGTGGAATAGCAGCAGCACTTTTCGCTATGGGGATCGTCTTCCTCGTTGCGTGCGGAGATGACGATTCCGATGACGCCGCGACGGACGACGGCGCGGCCGCTTCCAGCATGGAGCCCACGGACTCCAGGCTTGAGACGGTAAAGAGCCGCGGCAAGCTCATTTGCGCGAGCCGCAACGACGTTCCGGGCTATGGTTCTTTGGATGCCTCGGGCAACAACGTCGGTTTCGACATCGACCTATGTCGAGCGCTCGCGGCGGCCGTTCTGGGTGATTCGAACGCCATTGAGATCCGCTACATTACTGCCGCCGAGCGCGGGCCGACTATCCAGTCGGGCGAGGTCGATATGCTTGTCCGCACGGTTACGTGGACGACATCCCGCGACGCTCAGTGGGGCAATTACGCTCAGACCATGTTCTACGACGGGCAGGGCTTCTTGGTGCGGAAGGATTTGGGGATTTCCAGCGCCCTTGAACTCAAGGACGCGGCGGTGTGTGTGACTCTGGGGACGACGACGGAGTTGAACCTGCAAGACTTCTCGAACCAGTACAGTCTTAACATCAACCCGCTAACATTCGAGGACACCGCCGCGGTGATAGCCGCCTATGAGGCGGGCCAGTGCGACGCGTTCACCAATGATCGGTCGCAGTTGGCGGCTCTCAGCAGCGCGTTTGCGGACAAGACTGCGCACATCATCTTGCCTGAGACGATCTCCGAAGAGCCTCTGGGCCCTGTGGTTCCGCATGGTGATGAGCAGTGGTTTGACATCGTGAAGACGGTCATGGGCATCCTCATTTACTCGGAGGCGTACGGAGTGGGCCAGAGTAGCGTGCCGAGTTCCAAGACCGGCGACACCAAAGTTGATCGGCTCTTCGGACTTGAGGGTTCCTTCGGTCAGGAGAGTCTCGGAATTTCTCAGACGGCTGCCCAGAATGTGATCCGGGCGGTTGGCAACTATGGCGAGATCTATGCTAGGAACCTTGGGCCGAGCGGCATCAACTTGCCGAGGGCGGACGGCGACCGCAACGCGCTTTGGAGCGCCGCGCCTTGTACCGACTGCCCGAAGGGCGGACAGATTTACGCCGCGCCTTTGCGGTAAGTTATCTGCGGGGGAGTATCAATCTCCCTCGTCTTGCCGAACTGCATGGCATTAGGATAATGAGAGGCCTGCCGGTGCTCACGCTCCGGCAGGCCTGTTGCTTTCCGAGCTAAGCCTTGAGGCCCCGTTACGATCGGGCGGCAAGGTAGGGGCGAATGGGCGATTTATCCGCCAACAATCGGGCGAACCGGAACTCCCTTGTTCCTGAGAAAGTCTTTGGCTTCGCCGATTGAGTATACGCCGAAGTGAAATATGCTTGCGGCGAGCACGGCGTCGGCCTTTCCATCGACGATTCCATGATAGAGATGGTCTAGGCTGCCAACGCCGCCGCTGGCGATGACGGGGATCGATACCCTCTCCGAACACTCGCGGGTGTATTCGAGATCGTAGCCGGTTTGCCGACCGTCGGCGTTCATGCTGGTTATGAGCAGTTCGCCCGCCCCCAGTTCTTCGGCATGTTTAGCCCATTTCAGCGCATCGATTCCCGTTGGTCGGCGGCCGCCGTGGGTATAGACTTCCCATCGGGAGGCCTCGTCTAGGCGAAGGGTCATATGGTCATTGATCGGTGCGCGGTTGGGGACTGGGCCTTCGATGGCCTTATAGTCAATGGCGACGACGATGCACTGGCTGCCGAAGAAGTCGGAAGCCTCCTCTATTAAGTCGGGATTGTTGACGGCGGCGGTGTTCAGGGAGACCTTGTCGGCTCCGGCTTCGAGCATCTTGCGCACGTCCCCCACGGAGCGCATCCCTCCGCCCACGGTCAAGGGAATGAAGACTTGCTCCGAGACCTGTTTGACCACATCGACAATGATGTCGCGTTCTTCGGCGCTGGCGGTGATGTCGAGAAAGACGAGTTCGTCGGCGCCCTCCTGATCGTAGAGCGAGGCAAGTTCCGCCGGGTCGCCCGCGTCGCGGATGTTCACGAATGAAACGCCTTTGACAACGCGTCCGCGGTCGATGTCCAAGCAGGGAATGATGCGTTTGGTCAGCATGAGCTCTTGTGGGTAACAATCCTCGTCTGAATAGGCGGGTGTGAGCTACGCTTTAGCGACAAGAAGATAGTAGCGGTTGTTGATGTCATGGCGTCCTCCTAAACGGAAGCCTTGGTCGGCAAGAAGCCGGTTGGCGTCACTCTCGCCCAGACGTTCTTCCAGTGGGTGGCCTTCTACGTCTTCCCGCTTGTGGATTTCCACAACGGCCAGCCAGCCGTTGGGTTTGAGGATGCGCCGCGCCTCCGTGAGGATGAACGCGGGGTCGTCGGCGTGGTGCAGTACCGCCGACAGCATGACTCCGTCGACGCTATCGTTCTCGATGGGGAGCCGCTTGCCTTCGTCTACGACCGAGGCCTCGACGTTCGAGAGCTTGGCCGTCTGCGTGGCCTGACGGAGAGCGGTAATCTTGTCCTGATCGATGTCTACGGCGACGACCTTGCCGTTATGCAGGAACTTGGCCATTGGGATGGCTAGTCGTCCTTCGCCCGCGCCGATGTCGGCCACTTCGTGGTATGGCATGATGGGAAGATGGTTCAGGATGTTCTGAGGTTCGAGTTTGGAGGGGTGCATAGTGTGAGACTCAGGCGGACGCCAGGCTTGTCGCAGCTGTTGTTCGAAGGCCGCCTTCATGTCGATGTCGCCCGTGTATGCGGCCGTTCCCACGATGGCGCCCTCGACTCCCATCTCGGCCAGACGTTGAATGTGCTCCGTTCGCGAAACGCCCCCGGCGACTAGCATCCGCAGTGGCGATGCGCCCATAAGCTCTTCCACCTGGCGGAAGTTCGGCTCTGTGCGGGTGCCGTCGCGGGTTATATCTGTGTATGCGATTCGCTGAACGCCCGTCGCCTCTATTCGGGCGATGAAGTCGCGGATGGGTATGCGGCTGTCCTTGGTCCAGCCGCGAACGGCGACATATTCCTCTCGGGCGTCGATTCCGACGATGACGCGTTCCGGTCCGATCAGCTTGCAAAGGTTTTCGACGAAACCTTCGCTTTCAAGGGCGGCTGTGCCTACGATAACTCGGTCAACTCCCTTATTGATTGCTCGCTGGGCGGCCTGAGCTGTGCGGATGGCGCCGCCGAGCTGCACCGGCACATGTGAGAGCGCGGCAATTCGTTCCACGAGGTCGATGTTCACTTGCTCGCCGGTTTTCGCTCCGTCAAGGTCTACGACGTGCAGCCTTGTCGCGCCGGCGTCGATCCATCTCTGCGCGGCGTCGGCGGGCGAGTCATTGAAAACGGTCTCTCGGTCATAATCGCCTTGGAACAGGCGAACGGCTTTGCCGCCTCGTATGTCGATGGCCGGTATTATTTCCATGAATAACTTGTCGAGTCGCACATCGCCATAGGTTTGCTAGCTCTGCCGCACGAACTCGACGAAGTTTCGGTAGAGCTTCAGGCCGATGGAACCGCTCTTTTCAGGGTGGAATTGGAAAGCGATCCAATTGTCTTTGGCGGCGACACTGCAAAACTCAACTCCGTAGCGCGTCGTTCCGGCGATCACCGACTCATCAGTGGGGTCGGCAAAGTAACTGTGGACGAAGTAGAAGTGGGAACCGTCGCGAACGCCGTTCAGCACCGGGTGTTCTGAGCGAAACGCCACTTCGTTCCAGCCCATGTGAGGGACTTTGAGACCTGCGGGCAGACGTTTGACCCGACCGGGTATGAGGCCCAGGCCGGGTTCGACGCCCTCGTCCGAAGCATCCAACAGCAGTTGCAGGCCGAGACAGACGCCCATGAACGGCTTTCCCGATTCAATGGAGTGTCTGATTGGGGAGACAAGATTTTTGTCGCGAAGGGCGCACAGGGAAGGGTCGCTTGCGCCCTGACCCGGGAAAACTACTCCGGCAGCTTTTTCGACGCTCTCTGAGTCACTTGTGATGACGGAGTTGGCTCCGAAACGTTCGAGCGCCTTTTGTACGCTGCGGAGGTTGCCTGCTTGGTAGTCGACGATGGCTATGGTTGGGGTGCTCATTTCGGGCATATTATCGTACCACACTCGAATGCTCGGTGATGACGAAGACGGTATCCGGTTATTTCATCACGATTGAGCAGTTGGAAAGACTTCCATTCGCAGTCGTTGGACTGGTCTTTCGCCTTGGTGATCTTGGCAGGCTGTCGAAAGCTGCGAAGGTCGCATGAGGTTCGATGCCAAGGAGGCAGCAGAACAATACAAAGCATGATTTCTATCGGCTATGGAGTGTATAGAACAAATGGTTGACAGCACGAAAGTTCTGTTTTATAGTGTTGCATAGGACGGTCAGCCAGCCTGTCAGGAGGGAGACATGAATTCCCCAAAGAGCGTGGAGAGCACACAGATGATTATGCCCGGAATGCCCGCTTCCGGTTCTCTGCAAGGAGTGTTGGGCGGCTGGCAGCTTCGGCCCGGCGTTGAGGTGACATACAACGGACATATCAGGGGCGGTCCTCAATTCGGCGCCTCCGGAATCGTGCGAGAAGTGCGGGGCAGGCGGGTCGTCGTCGATTTGCAAGGGTGGGGAGTCTGGCAGATCCCGTCCTACTTTCTGTCGGTACGTATGAAGGCCGCATAGCTCTAAGGAGGATAGTTCATGTTGAATTCATTGAGAAGGCTGTTCAAAGAGGCGGGAAGCGCTTCCGCCGGGCGGTACGGAACGAGGGGTACATCCGATGGCGGTCTCACTAGACAATTCGATTTGGCGGGCATTACCTCTGTGGGTGACGTGCGCGTAAAGGTTGTCGGCGTGGGTGGAGCCGGAGGGAACGCGGTGGCCCGAATGGCGAGCGCGGGAGTGCAAGGTGTTGAGTTTCTTGCCGTTAATACGGATATACAGGCGCTGCGGCGCGTCAAGGGAGTGCCGACGTATGCCATAGGGCCGATGACCACGGCCGGAATGGGATCAGGCGGGAATCCTGATCGTGGGAGGAAGGCAGTCAGAGAAAACCAGGGGCATATCGCAGAGTTGCTTGAAGGGGCGGATATGGTATTCGTGACGGCAGGAATGGGAGGCGGCACGGGCACCGGGGCAGCGCCTATTGTGGCCGACATAGCTCGGAGGAAGGGTTCGCTCACCGTTGGCGTAGTGACTCGTCCTTTTTCGTTCGAAGGTCAGGCTCGCATGGACGTCGCCGACAAGGGGCTTAACCAGTTGGCTCTCAAAGTAGATACTCTCATCACGATTGAGAATGATCGGCTGCTCACGTCGCTTGACGGGGAGATGTCGTTGGAGCGTGGTTTCCGTATTGCCGACGAGGCCTTGCGTCAAGGAGTGGAGGGGATATCCGAGATCATTACCGTTCCGGGCACAATCAACGTTGATTTTGCGGACGTGAGATCGGTGATGATGAACAAGGGTATATCGTTCATGGCGCTGGGAGAAGGCAGAGGCAGTACCGCCGGTAAGGATGCTGTAAAGGCGGCTCTCGCGAATCCCTTGTTTACTGCGCCGATTGAGGGGGCACAGGGTATTCTCTTCAACGTCAGAGGCGGTTCCGATCTTTCCATCGGGCAGGTGCAAGAGATCGCGGGCATGATTGAAGACGCAAGCAAAACTCAGGCCCAGGTGCTATTTGGCGTGGTTCAGGACCCGCGATGGAAAAAGCGAGTCCGTGTGACTCTTGTGGCTACCGGTATTCCGTTGCGCAGGGATGTCCCTAAAGCGGCGTCAAATGACTTAGTTGCGGTAGTCGATCGTGGAGCCGAGGATCCGACTGGTGATCCCATTGAGGCCCCACGCTCTGACGTTTCCAACGGACAACACACCCCGGCATTCCCTACTATGCGTAAGGTGGCGTGATAATTCAGTCTGTGTCGGAGCGGTTGCGCTCGCCCTTTAGGAATTCTTCGAGGTCTTTGATGACTTCATCCGGACTGGGGACCTCATCCGGAAGGGTGTTGGGAGTCAGAGTCGCGTCGAAGGCTTTCTCAAGATGACGAACGTATTGGACGATCTCCTCGTTGTTTGCGATGGACTCGGTGGCCTTCTGTTCAAATTGGTCGCCGAACCGTCGCAGCCGCTCCAAGTCCAGTTCAATCTCAAGCAGTCGTCGAGCCTTGTCTAGGAGAGTGTAGCTTAACTTTGGGTTCTGCATGTCGGGCAGGTAGTGTGGACAGTGTCCCCACAGGCCGACGTAGTCGATCCCGCGCTGCTTGCAGAAGTCGGAAAGGACGGTGTGGATGGCAGTCGGCCCCTGGTAGGGGGAGCTGAAGGCTCCGATGGCCGACACCCTTTCGGCCAGCTTTTCCCGTGAGCTAACAACGGAAGAGACAGGGAATGACCTCGTGTGCGGAACTGCGTTGAACAGTGAGCCTAGAGTGACCACGCATTCCACATCGTATCGTTCGGCAACGGATAGGAGCGTTTCGCAGTAGGTCTTCCATTTGAGGTTTGGTTCAACACCCGAAAAGAGGAGTAGGCCTAGCGAATCGTCATCGGGCACGTGGGCGTGGAAGTCGTTGGCGGGCCACGCGATGTATCTTTCACCTTTATCGTCCAGCAATGTTTGAGGTCGGGTGGAGGTGAAATCGTAATAGTCGTCGGGGGATATTTCGGCGACCTTTTGCGTTTCCAGAGTGCGAATGAGGAAACGGAGGGCCCTCGTCGTCGCTTCCGCGGCGTCTGCCCATCCGGCGAACGCGACAATCATATAAGGGAGTCGCCGCTCCGAAATGTCATGGAACGTCAGGCCGTTCATAGAAAATCCTTCCCTTGGTCTCTTCTTTGAGCATATCACCGGTATGAGGATGGCTCAACCGACAGGTCGTGAGTAGGGTATCCTTTCGTCAGACTGTCGCCATATTGGAAAGTTCAAATGCTTGAATCGGTTGTGTTCGACCGTATCGCTTTCGCATGGGTACCGGTGAACGAGGTTAAGAGTTGGTCCTTCGTGGAGATTACGGATGCGAAGGGTGAGACGGTTATCGTCGAGTGCCAAGGTTTGCGGACTGTAGAGGGGAGGGATCGTACGCTAGCGGCGTTCCTCGAGAGACTGCGAGGCATTCCCGTTCATGCCGACGGAGATATTGAACGAATTCTGGGGCTAACGCGTGAAGAAGCGAGAGCAAACTCACGGGTTGTAAGCGCGCTTGCGACCGCGGTGCTAGAGCTTCAATGTCGGTATACGGGTCGCAGTTTGACGGAAGCTCTCGGTGGGAAACCCAGGGACCGCCAGTTGCTGTACGCAAATCTCAACCGATATTTACGAGACGTGCAGAGAAACCGAAGCCCGACGGCCTTCGGTGAAGCGGCGGAGAGGGCAGTCGGGGAAGGTTTCAGTATTCTGAAGACCGATCCTTTTGATGAAGTTAGACCTACTCACTTGGTGGAGGAGATATTCGATGCAGCGTCGGTGAGTCTGGAGCGTCTCGCGGCGATGCGTTCGGCCGTGGGGGATAGTGTCTCTCTGCAGGTGGACTGCCACGGATCGTTTAACGTGGAGACAGCCATTGCTATCGGGCCTAAGTTGGAACGGCTGGGAGTGACTTGGTTCGAAGACCCGATTCATCGGGACTTTAGACCGGATGGTTTCAGGACGGTGCGAGAGCATGTGAGTATTCCCCTGGCGGCCGGAGGTGACGATTATGGCGAGGAGACGTTCGCGGAGCTAGTGAAGGCGGGTGTGAAGTACACGATGCAGGACATCATGCGATGCGGCGGCGTCGGTGTAGCCGCGCGCGCCGGACAATCGGCTGCAAACTACGGGGCGCAAGTGTCGTGTCACAGTCCGTTCGGTCCGTTGTCGAATTTGGCGAGCGCGCATGTGCACGCGGCAACACCCAACCCTTTCGCGCTTGAACACGCCCTGTGGGAGAATGACTGGCGGGCGGACTTGCTCGACCCTCCGGAAGTAGTGCGGGACGGGCATCTTCTCTATCCCGGCGGCGTCGGGACGGGCGCAACTATCAATTGGAGTACTTTCGAAAGGGTAGGAGGTATTCGCTGGACGCCGTAGTCGTATAGCGTCATTTCACGGCGAGCATCTCGTATGCCAGAGCCAGCATTATCTTGGTGCTGGTGACTAGGGTGCGAATGCTGACCGATTCATCAGTGCCGTGAACGTTGTTTGCTAGGGGATTATCTTCGGGGTGAGTCCCGTCAAAACCGTAGGTGACAACACCGAGGGGTCGCGTGAATCTGGAGTCGGTGAATCCAACGCAGAGGCCGGGTATCCACTCTATTGAGCGTCCGCCAAGGACGTATTCCGTGACGTTTTGGATATGCCGCATGAACTCAGTGTCGGGCGAGGACGCATTGGGGACGGCCATGTAGTCGATGTCGAACTCGATTCCCGGAATACCATCGAGCAACTGGGTCAACTCGCCGCGGACGTATTCATCGTCCTGGTGTGGGAGAGTCCGTACGTCGCAGGTGATGTTGATCGATTCCGGCACGCTGTTCGACTTGATGCCGCCGCCGATGATCGTCGGGGTAAGAGTCATTCTGGAAGCTGCCTTAAGGGTGGTAGCCATATGTGGATCTCGGGCTTCCAACTCGACGATGATCGTATCGATGTTTTCGGGTGACGGCACGTCTTCGATGGCGAACTTCGATAGGTGTCGGAAGATGACGGCGGAGGTGTCGCGTTCAGGCTCGTAGTTTTCGATTCTTTGGAGCACTTGGGCCACGCGGTAGAGTGCATTTGTGCCCATCCATGGGACGGAAGCGTGCGCGCTGACGCCTTTAACTTCTATCTCGATTTGCAGACGACCCTTTTCGCCGAGGTTTACGATGTATGCCAGGTTGCCGGCGGCGTCGGCGGGCTGTCCCCCTCCCTCATTTACGGCGTAGGGAGCCGTGATCTTTTCAGGGTGGTTTTCCGCGAGCCAGCCAACGCCATATCTGCCGCCGTGCTCCTCGTCGGCTGAAAACGAGAGGAGCAGGTCGTTTTGCAACTCGATCGAGTTTCGGTGGAGAATGCGGCTCGCCATGAGTTGGGCGGTCAGGAGCGCCTTGCAGTCGGAAGCCCCTCGCCCGTAGACCCGTCCGTCGGCGATTTTGGCGCTGAAGGGGGGGTAGGTCCATTTGGTTTCATCCTCCACCGGCACGACATCGAGGTGGGCCATGAACATCAAACCCGCCTCGCGTGAGCGTCCGGTGAGTCGGGCGATGATGTTACCTCTGCCTGGTGCAGATTCGAGCGTTTCGCTGTGTATGCCGTCCACAGCTAGCCAATCGCGGATGTAGTTGCAGACGGCGGTTTCGTTGCCTGTGGGCATAAATCCGGTATTGACTGAGGGGATTCGAATAAGGTCTTGCTCCAAGCGGACGATCTCATCACGCGCTGCGTCGACTTGGGCCATCAATTCATCGAGTGTGGACATTCTTCCAGCCTCCGAGTACAGGTGCGGATTACTATATTAGCAGGCGGAGGACAAAGACGATGAGAGGAATGAGCGCAAGGCGGGGTTCGGTGGGGTTAACTGTGCCGGTGGAGCATGTCCCAATGCATGACTTGGATGCCTTCGATGCATTGTAGTAGAGTACTGTCTCATAAAACCTTTTGTGTAGCTAGCCAGGTTCCATACGGACAAATCAGCTATTTAGGGAGGGACAATGTCAGATTCAACAATTAGCGCTCAAGAGCTAGAAGACCAAGTAAAAAAGATGGCACGCGAAGGTAAGACCATCTCAGAAATCAGTAACCAGCTAGGGATAAATTGGAGTGAGGCGCGGAGCTATACTTCAAGTTGGCGCGGCACTAAGGTCAAGCTGACAAACAGGCTCAATAAACTGGCAGCGGAAGCAGATGAAACCAAAAGAAGGAAGTTGGCGGATGAGGCGGACTTATACGCCGATTTCCTCTACGATGCCGCCAAGCATCTGAGGCATCAAGTTGACTCAGCGCGGAGGGCGCTTGACCGCTAATAGAGTGTTCTTGAGGGTGCTCTATTGTGTCTCATCTCACTAAGGCTGAGCAGTTGCGTTTGAGCGGGCGCGCTTGCCGCGAGTTAGTTGACTAATCTATACTTTAGCGTCTGCATATACTAACGGAATTGTATCGAGGTCGGGTATGAGCACGGTGGATCAGAGGGGCTTGAGGGCTGTCCTTCGTGAAAAATTTCCTCGCGAGCACGGCCAACTTCTGCCCGCTCTGCACTTCGTTCAGCACGAATATCGGTACTTGCCCGACTGGGCCATGGAAGTCGTGGGGTGGCATCTGGGCATTCCGGCGAGTGAGGTGTACGGGGCGGCGACGAGCTACACGGAGCTTCTCACCGCGCAGCCGGGTCGGCGTGTCGTGCAAGTTTGTACGGGCATCTCATGCTCCCTGAACGGGGGAAACCGTCTGCGTCACTACTTGGAGTCTATGTTAGGCATCGGTGTCGGACAGACCACACCGGACGGACGAATTACCTTGAGCGAAACCGCGTGCGCGTTTATGTGTGGTGTGGCTCCAGTCGTCAGGATTGATGACGAGTGGAAGGGGCGAGCGACGACACAATTGATCGACCGACTCTTTTGCGACAGCGACGAACGATGACGACGAACCAGCCGAGGGAGGCGCTTGACCGACTCAGGACTCGCGCCGCAAGTCACGCCGCTTTGAAAGTCGACAAGATTCGCGTCGTGCTCCAACTTGATCACAGTTCCTCTGCGGTTGGAGCTAATGAGGTGGCGATTGCGCTAACCGAGGCGCTGCCGGACTCCGCTTACCTCGTGATTGCGGGCTCGGACGGGATGAGTTTTCAAGCGCCTAAGGTCGTAGTGAGAACGCCTAAGGGAACAGTTAGGTCGTTCACAACGGTCAGTTCATCGGATGTGCCAGGGATTGTTCATCAGTTGGACGCAGAGCTTGAAGGCGACGGAGCCATCGAGCCGTTTCTCATGCATCAGCGCAGGGTTGCGCTCGATTTGGCAGGAGTCATAAGCGCAACCGACATTGATGAATACATCACCCATGGCGGTTACTCCGGTTTGGCGGGCGCGCTTGCCATGACTCCGGAAGCGGTGATCGAGGAGGTTAAGGCCTCCGGTCTGCGTGGAAGGGGCGGGGCTTACTTCCCACCCGCTCTCAAGTGGGAGGGCGCCCGAAGGGTCAGCAAGTTTCCCAAGTATCTTGTTGTTAATTCCGAGGAGGGGGAGCCAGGAATCTTCAAAGATCGTCTTCTCATGGAGGCCGTCCCGTACCGGATATTGGAGGGAGTGGCGATAGCCGCCTACGCGGTCGGCGTTGAGCAGGCATACATCTACATTAATGCCGAGGCGGAACTTTCCGCCGAGCGAATGCAAAACGCGTTGGACCAAGCGTGGGGCAGCGGTCTTCTTGGAGACAATATTTTGGGAACCGGCTACAGTCTCAACGTGGAGATTCGCAGAGGGGCGGGGGGATATGTTTGCGGCGAGGAGACGACGCTTTTGAACACTATGGAGGGGTACCGTCGGGAGCCTCGCCTTCGCCCTCCCTTTCCGACGGAATCGGGATTATGGGCAAAGCCGACGGTCATCAACAATCCGGAGACGCTTTGCAGCGTGCCGTTCATTCTCACTAACGAAGCGAAAGCGTTCAAAAGTATCGGAAGCGACGAGGCATCGGGCACAAAAATCATTAGCCTGAGTGGCTCGGTGCGAAGGCAAGGCATTGCAGAAGTGCCAATGGGGACGACTTTGCAAGAGATCGTCGGTGAAATCGGCGGTGGCACACTTGACGGCCGCGAACTCATCGGGCTTGCGGTAGGCGGGCCGTCCAGCGGTATATTTCCGCCTTCAATGCTGGATACGCCGATAGCTCCGGGACAGCTTCACGAGTCGGGTGTTATGCTCGGAGCCGGGGGGGTAATCGTGTTGGATGATCGGGCTTCGATCCCAATGGTCGTCAGGAGTCTTTCGGCATACAATGCCGACGAGTCTTGCGGTAAGTGCACTCCGTGTCGAGAAGGAACTCCTCGCATGGTGGATGCACTGGATCGTCTCATCGGAGGGAAGGGTTCGTCGGAAGACATCGAAGAGCTGCTGCAGTTGGCCGAGGTCGTTGGTGCGGCGTCGCTTTGCGGTCTCGGACAGGCGGCAGGCGGTCCCATTACGAGCGCAATGCACTTCTTCAAAGAGGAAATGACGGCGCTCAATCGGTAGAATTGGCGGGGCAACTTGAGAGAGGGGTAGACGAGCGGAACAAGCATGGCAATTACACTCACCATCAATAACCGCACAGTGCAGGCGCCGGACGGGGCCTCGGTATTGGACGCGATCAACTCGTCCGGAACGTATATATCCCAGCTGTGCAAAGATCCCGACATGAAGCCCATTGGCGCGTGTCGCACGTGCCTCGTGCAGATCGAGGGAGTGCCGGGCTTCCCTGCATCGTGCGGAGTTCCGGCAGCCGAGGGGATGCGCGTTTCAACCGAGAGTCCCGAGGCGCGTGACCTCAGGGCGAACGTCCTGCAACTCACGAATTCGATGATGAGCACGAACGGTAAATCCTCTAAAGACCACCGCGAGTTGGATATCGCTCTGAAGCATCACGGCATTAAGCAATCCCGATGGCCCGGACGTGAGCGTGAGCCTGTTGACGCAAGCAACCCGATCTTCAACATAGCCATGGATGACTGCATACTTTGCGGGAGGTGCGCGCAGGCTTGTCAGGATGGGCATCAGTTCATCGGCGCGATTGATTTCCTGGGAACGGGAACCGGCAGCCGGATCGGCACGTTCATGGATCGCCCTCTTCTGGAATCGGTGTGTACGACTTGTGGGCAGTGCCTTTCGGTATGTCCGACGGGCGCAATTGAGGTGAAGGTTCCAACGTCGAATGCTATAAGGACCGTCTCGACAACGTGTCCCTATTGTGGGGTTGGGTGCGGTATTCAGGCACAAGTGGACGAGAACGAACGGATCATGGCGATGCTCGACGATCCCGACAACCAGTCGAGCGTGGGGATGCTCTGTGTCAAGGGCAGATTCGGATACACGTTCGTCCATCACCGGGACCGCCTGACGACTCCGCTCATCCGAAAGAATGGAGAGTTCGTCGAGGCGTCCTGGGACGAGGCCTTGGACTATGTCGCAGGCCGTCTCGCGCAGTACGACTCCGATCAATTCGCAACCCTCACGTCTGCGAAAGCAACCAATGAAGACGGGTACATCCAGCAGAAGTTCGCCCGTCTGTTGATGAAGTCGAACAATATCGATCACTGCACGCGGTTATGTCATTCACCTTCCGTGGAGGCGATGCTGACTTCTCTCGGCAGTGGGGCGACCAGCAACTCCTATATCGACTATGAAGAGGCGGGGTGCATCGTCATCACCGGCTCCGACGCGAACTCCAACCATCCGGTCGCCGCTTCGCGGATGCGTCGGGCCGTGATTGAGAGGGGAGCGAAGCTTATTGTCATTAATCCGCGCAGGATTGAGATGTGCGATTTCGCCGACCTGTGGCTGCGTCCTCGACCGGGGACCGATGTGGCTCTCTACAACGGTATGGCAAAAGTCATTTTGGATGAGGGGTTGGCGGATACGGAATTCATCAATAACCGCACTGAACGGTTCGAAGAGTGGAGAGAGGTTGTCGACAAGTACGATCTTGAGTCCGTCGAGAAGATTACGGGCGTTCCCGCACAGGACATAGCTGACACTGCGAGAATTTATGCGAGGCCTCCGTTCAGCGGATCCTGCCTGATTTGGGGAATGGGTATCACGCAGCACACGAACGGCACTGCGAATGTGCACAGCTTGTTAAACTTGGCGTTTGTCGCCGGCCAGTTGGGGAGGCCTGGGTCTGGCATTTCACCGTTGCGTGGTCAGAATAACGTGCAGGGCTGTGGAGACGCAGGATGCACGCCCACTTCCTTCCCCGGCTACCAGTTGCTGAACGAAGACTCAGTGCTGAAATTCACGGAGGCGTGGGGGGGAGAGCCGCTGAACGCAGTCAAAGGGCTTATGGTACCTGAAATGATCGACGAGGCGATGCGTGGAAGCCTCAAGGCGATGTATGTCACCGGAGAAAATCCGCTTTTGAGCGAACCGGACCTTCACCATGCCGAAGAAGCATTCAAGAACCTCGAGTTCCTAGTTGTTCAGGACATTTTCATGCACGAGACTGCGCAGATCGCGGATGTTGTTCTCCCTGCTACGACGTTCGCGGAAAAAGACGGTACCTTCACAAACAGTGAGAGGCGAGTTCAGCGGGTTCGGAAGATCATTGATCCCGTCGGCAGCAGCCGTCCGGACTGGGAGATCATCTGTGACCTTGGAAGGCGACTATCCGCCAGAAAGAGCCTCGGTCTTGAATCGGAATTCGAGTATGGCCACCCGTCGGAGATATGGGACGAATTGGCCGGATTAGCGCCCATTGTGGCAGGCATTTCTTATGACCGGCTCGACGCCGAGGGTGGGATTCAATGGCCATGTCCAACGTCGGACCATCCGGGTACTCGGCTCCTCTACGAGACCGAATTCCCTCGAGGACCGCGCGCGAAATTCGTTCCGTTCGAACAGGGACCGGCCGCGGACGAGTTGCCGTCGGAACGGTTTCCACTCATTCTTAATACCGGCAGAATTCTGTACCACTGGCATGGCGGCACCATTACGACGCGAGCCGAGGGTCTGCTCGCGCGTATGCCGGAATTGCAAATCCACGTGAGCGCCGAGGACGGGGAGCGGTTCGGCATTGGCGACGGCGAATGGATCCGCCTCAGGTCGCGCCGGGGCGATCTTGAAGGTCGTGCGCTGTACACCGAGAAAATGCGTCCAGGGGAAGTATTTGTTCCGTTTGTCAAACTCAAGGACCACGCGGCCAACTTTTTGACGAACTCGGCTTTTGACCCCAACTCGAAGATTCCGGAATACAAGGTCTGCGCCGTTCGAATAGAACGTCCTGATGCGCAAACCGGTTCAGGGCGGAAACGGAACGAGGCGGGTATTCCCGTAAGGTAAGGGCGCAGGAAAATGACCACTATCGGACAGATGCCCAAACCCGAAGCGGAGAAGTTCCGGCAGGATCGGAAGTTGTTGTTGGTTCCTCTGCTCATCCCGTTCCCGGGTCTGCCTGAGGAAGGGCAGCGAATCCTCGACACGTACTGGACGCAGGTTAGGGACCAAATCGAAAACATGGAACGTCGTTTGGGGACGGTCAAACACGTCTACCATGAGGCGGTTGACGCCAGCGACGATGGGGGTCTCAAGACGCTTGACGATCTGAACCCGGCAATCAGCGGATTTGTGCGGATTCTCTGCCGTTCGGGGGCGACGATGGAGGCGACCGAAGACCGTGCGCTACTGCAGGAGAGCGCTGATTGGCAACGCTGTCTAACCATCGGACTCATCAGCGAAAAGGTACTTAAGCTGGCCTCCGACGGTTACCAGGAGTCTACGAAACTGCGCTACGATCACATCGCACAGCGGATCGAAAAGACCCTCGGAGAGAACGAGATCGGTGTGCTATTCATCGGACAGGATCACAGGGTTCAGTTTCCCTCCGACATCCAGGTTTTCTATGTATCGCCCCCGAGTTTGGACGAGTACCGCCGCTGGGGTGAGAGGCAGATGCGCGCCAGTGAAGCTGACGATTAACTTTATCCCCGCTCGTTTCTGATTACGCTCTCCAGCCACCGGACGAAATCGTCGATGACTTCCTGCGTGATCTCGTGGGCCATGCCTTCGTATTCGTGATATTCGGGGTCATAGCCCCAATTTCGAAGCAGGTCGACCGAGTTTCTGCCCGACTGTATCGGAGCTACCGTGTCGTTTGTTCCGTGGGCTGCGAATACCGGCTGTTCACGTTTTTCGGGCAGTCGTGGGCGGATGATATGGGGACTTTTGACAAATGAGCTTAGCGCGAATAGTCCCGCGAATTTCTCCGGGCGGGGTAAACCAATTTGGAATGTCATCATCCCGCCTTGAGAGAAGCCTCCTAGTATGCGCATGTCTTGGCGTATGCGATAGGCCGATTCCACTTCTTCAAGGAAGTCCATACATGAGTCCTCGGAGGCCAAGGCCTCTTGGTCATACGAATCGCCGTAGAGGTTGGCCCATGCGTACCCCGTTTGGCCCATGCCCAAGTTGAATGCTATCGGCGCGTTCGGGCACGCAAACAAATATTCGTTGCGACTGATGGCCGGAGTGAGTCCCGCAAGGTCGGCCATGTTCGACCCGTAGCCGTGCAGGAGGATTATGAGAGGATATTCTCGATCAGGGTCGTACTCGTCGGGCTCAATGATCAAGCTCTGCAAACTCATGCTTGGAAACCGGTTTATTTGCACTATTCCTCCCTGGACGCTGCAATGAAGATATGGATGACGCGCAAGGTAAAGTCAATGAGCGAAGGGCGATCATCGCCCGTATGTCAGTCGGTCGATCAGGTACGGCGGGAGGTTGTGTTCCGCCATCCGCTTCTGCGTGGAGGCGATATCGTACTCGGCTCGGCAGTGAGTGATCGTTTGGTCTTCGGAATCATAGAGCGCGTAGCTGGCTGTGGGAAGGCCGTCTCTTGGCTGGCCGACACTGCCGGGGTTGATGATAAGTCGGGTGTCACGCAGTTCCACGGACAAGTCTACGGGAAATTCGTAGAACAGTGCGCTCTTGCCTTCCGGCGCACAGAGGAACGGGACGTGGGAATGACCGACGAGACACCGTTTCGTGCCGAAGTGTGAGAAGCAGGCGGCAGCTGCGGCAGGGGTTATGACGTATTCCCAGACCGGGTCTCTGGGGCTGCCGTGCACCATAGTGAAATTGTGGATTTCTCGGCGAATCGGCAGTTGGTCGAGAAAGTCGATCTGCTCTTCCGTCAATTGCGTCGTCGTCCATCGGGCCGCCGCTGCTGCTTGCGGATTGAATCTCTGTAGTCCGATCTTTCCAATAGCGGCCAGATCGTGGTTTCCTGCAACGCCGCTGTGATCGTATTCTCGCAGAAGGTCGATGCAGGGGCCCGGGTCGGGGCCGTATCCGACAAGGTCGCCCAAGAACCAAATCCGATCGAAGCCGTCCATTGAGTCAGCATGTGCGATCACGCTTTGGAACGCTTCGAGGTTTGAGTGTACGTCCGAGACTATAAGAGCGCGCAAGTGTTTGCCTGCGTTAAAGGGAGTACACTGATGATACACCGAAGAGGGAATGTGCCGGAGACCAGTTGGCCGGATTGAGCTAGGAGGATTAAGGTTTCTGTCCGTTCCGTCCGAACCGATATTATTCTGCGCGGCGCTTCAAAGGTATAATCGGAATCGCCATATATGGCGGAATGCCAAGTATTCAGCCGTGGACGGAGCCGCAATTGCGAGCCGAGATAATTTCAAAAGGTACTGAAGAGACGCGAGCCATTGGACGCATCGTTGGCAGATATGCGGCGCCGGGGGACGTGGCGCTTCTAACAGGAGAACTGGGTACGGGGAAGACCTGTTTGACACAGGGTATCCTGAACGGCCTGGGGTCGGACGATGTTGCTCGCAGTCCCACGTTCGTACTTATTGCGGAACACCACCACGGACGCATTCCCTTGTATCACATGGATTTGTATCGCATCGGTTCGATAGAGCAGGTGGAGGAGATAGGAATTGATGAATATTTGGAGGGGGACGGCTTGACGGTCGTTGAGTGGGCGGACAACGTGCCTGGCGTCTTTCCCGACGACTCGCTGCGTATACATTTTGAGCTGGTATCGAAATGCGAGCGTCGCTTGAGCTTCACGGGCGGTGCGAATGGGCTTGCAGGCGCCTTCGAGGAATTCAGGCAGCTGGCAAGCAGTCGATAGCGGCGGACACACATGGAACTCTGTATTGACACTTCTACTCGCTACGCCTCGGTGGGCGTCTCCGACGAAGGGCGGATACTTGCTGAGTTAGCTTGGCGTTCGGATAGAAACCACTCGGTGGAACTTGCGCCGGCCCTTCGTCGCGTCATGGAGAGCGCGGGTGTGAGTATGGAGGATATAACGGCAGTATTCGCAGCGCGGGGACCGGGCGGATTCAGCGCGCTGCGAGTTGGTCTGTCGGTAGCTAAGTCGCTCGCGATGGCGCGCGGGCTGCCTCTCATTGGCGTCAACACCCTGGATATCGAAGCGGCCGCGTTTCGCGGCCTTGCGAGGAATCTGGCGGCGGTGATCGGAGCGGGACGCGCCAAGGTCTACCTGGGCACGTATGACGGTGTGTCATCCGATGGGACCCACTACCACGTTCTCGAAAGGGAAAGGTTGGAAGAAACGCTTCCTGAAGGTACAATCCTATGCGGCGAGGAGGCGGAAGCGGTGCGAAACATCGTCAGTGGGAGAGTTTCCGTTATCGACGCGCCTCCGCCCACTCGAACGGCATCGGCTTTAGCTAAGCTCGCTTATGAGCGCTTACGCTTGGGTTCTGTAGAGGAACCGGACACGCTGGAGCCGATCTACATGCATAGCGCACAGTTTGAAAAGGCCAAACAAGCGAGGGAACGAAGGAAGAAATGAGCAGTACACTCGTTTTGCTTAAGCCCGATTCGGTGCAGAGAGCGCTCGTCGGGAAAATAATCGCTCGGTTTGAAAAGCGTGGCCTCAAGATCGTGGCAATGAAGCTGATGCATGTCTCTGATGAGCTTGCTCATCTGCATTACGGCGAACATGAAGGCAAGCCTTTCTTCGGGGACCTCGTCCAGTTCATCACGTCCGGGCCGATTGTCGCTGCTGTCCTAGAAGGCGAAAACGCTGTCCGGCTCGTTCGATCCATGATGGGGAGCACGAATCCGGTCGATTCATCACCCGGTTCGATTCGCGGTGATTACGGTATGACCATAGGGATGAATCTCGTGCATGGGTCCGATTCCGACGAGTCGGCGAAACGAGAGATTGGCTTGTTCTTCTCACCGAACGAAGTTCTGAGCTACGAGCGGGACATCGACTCGTGGATCACTGAATCCTGACGGTTTCGACGGCTCCGTGCCAGGCGGCCTCTAGTCGGTAGTAGTCGCGGTCCTCGGCGCGAAAGATGTGCACGATCACATCGCTGAAGTCGAGGAGCACCCATCCGCCGTCCGACGTTCCCTCTCGGTGGTGCAGCCGTGTGCCGGTGCCCTTCAGCGCTTTCTCAACCTCCTCGACGAGCGTGTTGATCTGTCGAGTCGATTCGGCGGTCATGAGAACGAAGAAATCGGCGAAGTCGCACACTTCTCGAACGTCCAGCATCGAGATATCGGACGCCATGTGGTCATCGGCGACTTCGACTGCGAGTCGCGCATATTCGGCCGGATCGAGGATAGGCACACCTCCGAGATAGGTTCGGCATTATATGCGCGCGGGGCGGTGACCGTCAAACGTTCGTAGGCTCCTAATCCCGCAGCGGATCCCTTTGCATAGCTGATTAGGAAGCCAACCCAGTCGCGAAAGTGTGGATAGAATCAATGCTGTGATCAACCTACTGGTTTCTCACTCCCCGGTTTTATGAGGCCAAGCTTCGCGGGAATGACGGTTTTGCCAAGCTTTCCAGCGCGAGAAGAGTGATACCCTAGTTGCGGCGCATGAACTCCGCTTAGGGAGACGCAGGAATGGATACTCCGCGACTGGTGTACTACAACGACGCTCACCACTTTCACGGTAAGCGGATCGAACCTCCCTTGACGATGAGCAAACTTCGTCAGCCTGTCGATGAAGTGCTTGGCACGGGTGTTGATCTTCTGGTGATGGGTATGGGCTACGGCGACGTTTACTTTCACCAAAGCAAGGTCGGGCGGACGATTGGCGAAGCCAAGGACGTTTGGGAGAACTATATCGACTGGCGGATTATGCGGATGGTCGAAGAGGCCGCCAAGATGGGAACCGACCAGATCGAGGAGTCGATTTCGTATGCAAGGGCGAACCGGTTGCGTTTCTTCCCAAGCCTCAGGCTGCAAACACGCGATGCGTATCGAAGTCAGCGTTGCGGGTGGCTGAGATGGCATCACGGTTTGGAAGTGTGTATAGGGGGGCCGGAAGACTACCCCGACAGGTGGGCATACAACTTCACCAATGAACTGGTGCGCGAGGAGAAGCTGGCGCTTATTCGGGAGATGCTGGACGACTATGGCGCAGATGGGATAGAGCTCGATTTCATGTT
This sequence comes from Dehalococcoidia bacterium, assembly GCA_965232435.1. Taxonomy (GTDB): domain Bacteria; phylum Chloroflexota; class Dehalococcoidia; order Lucifugimonadales; family VXLM01; genus VXLM01. The sequence continues at coordinate 2,351,392 of CBDDPU010000004.1, read as the reverse complement.
CTTCCCTTTGTATTTCCGGGAACCGGAGATAGAAAGCGGCGTTCCGATCATGAACGAGTACGTCGCACGAATTCGCCGTATGGTTGATGAGATCGGCGAGCGGCAAGGACGGGATATTCCCATTATGGCGAGAGTCTTCCACCGTCGCGAAGACAATCTTGCGATCGGGCTCGATGTGGAGACGTGGCTGGCGGACGGCAACGTGGATATGGTCGTTGGGCAAGTTCCTGAGTTTCTTATCGACACGTGCTTGTCCGACGGTGCATGGATGGCCGACTCGGCGAACCAAGCGGGTGCGGCGGCATATATTCGCCCACCTAGGGCGGTTTACGATGAGCGCTCGCTGACTCCACACATCGAAATGTACCGCGCACTGTCCCAGACTCTTGAGAGACAGGGCTTTGCCGGCCTGTATCTGGGATATCTTCCATGGCCCTTCGATCAAGAGCAATATCAGCTTCTCCGTGAGGGGGCGCTGCCTCAGTCGATGAGCCGCAGGAACAAGCGCTACGTTCTTCAGCCGAGGGAGTCACAGGCTCCAAGAACGGCGATGGAAGCGCAGCGACAGTTACCACTCGATCTCGTGGAGGGCAAGACCGCATCTGTCTCCATACGAATCGCAGACGATATTGAGGCGGCAGTCAATGAACAAGAGATTCGCAGACCCGTGCTGAACCTCCGGTTCGCTTACTTTTGCATTGAAGATGACATTGTGTTTCGCTTCAACGGGGCGATGCTTGATTGGGAGGAAGCGGAGATCACGGACGAGCGCGCGATGCACATGCCTCGCATACCGGCTTACCACCGGGGGGAAATCGATGCTCCGCCGGGGATGTCAGTGCATTGGTTCCGGTGGCGGTTGGACCCGGCGTCGGTCAATCAGGGAGAGAATCTCATTGAGATCGAATGCAGGGAGTTTGAGAAACGGGCGGGCTTCACGCGCAGTTTGAATGGGGTTGAGCTGTGGGTGCGGTACAAGGAGTTCGAGCGGCCGCTGGGTCTGCAGGCTGTCTCAATCGAACCGAGAAGTTAACTCGACTACTGCTCATGAATGAAGTGGGCAGCAACCGCGGGTATGTCGGCAGGCTCCTCTGGAGGTTTGCGTAAGGGGTAGCGTGTGAGGAGCCTGCGAACATGAGTCGATCGACAAGAACAAGTGTATCGAACGCATGTATTAGATGTCAAGAGAGAATTCGAGAAGTTTTGGCGAGTTTTCTGCAAGCAGTTCAGGTGGATTTACGGGCATGTAAGATCGCGATTCTCTTGGTCAGGGTGAGCGGTGTCTCGCTGATTCGGGAAGCGAGTTCGGCGACAGACTGACTTGCCCGGCGGCCTCGGAGGTAGGGGATAAGCGCTTCGTGTGCCGGCCAAGGGAGGAATGGGGGCCGTTCCAGAGTTTGAGTCGCAGTCGAACGGATCAGGACGGGGCGGACGGTCATGCGCCGGCATTGTCCATTATTTCGATGAGCTCGCGGACGGCATCGGCGGAGCGTTGGAGGGCGGTCGACTCGTCGTCGGTTAAATCGAACTCGACGATTTCTTGCACGCCGATGGCTCCCAGTTTGACCGGCACGCCTACGAAGAGTCCGTCAATGCCGTATTCACCTTCAAGATAGGCTGTGCAAGGGAGTATTTGGTTCTTGTCGAAGAGGATAGATTCGACCATCTGGACGATCGCTGCGGAGGGCGCGTAGTAGGCGCTGCCGGTCTTGAGGTAGTTAACTATTTCCGCGCCGCCGTCTTGAGTACGCTTGACGATGGAGTTGAGGCGATCTTTCGGAATGAGTTTCGAGACCGGCTGCCCACCGACGATGGTGCTGCCGACGACGGGCACCATGGAATCGCCGTGTCCGCCGAGCACACATGCGTCGATGCTCTCGACGGAGACGTTGAGTTCCATTGCGAGGAAAGTGCGGAAGCGAGCGGTATCGAGGATGCCGGCCATACCGACGACCCGGCGTTTGGGGAAGCCGCTGACCTGATACGCGCGCTGGGCCATGGCGTCGAGGGGGTTAGTAACGGGGATGAGAATGGCGTCGGGCGAATGCGCTACGATATCGTTGACCACGCCGGTTACGATCTTCATGTTTGTCAGGAGAAGGTCATCGCGCGACATTCCGGGCTTTCGAGCGATGCCGGAAGTGATAACGACTACGTCCGATCCGGTGGTTTCATCGTAGGTGTTGGTTCCCACAATTGAGGCGTCACTGCCGGAGACGGGGCCGGATTCGAGAATGTCTAGCGCCTTACCTTGAGGGAGGCCTTCGACGATGTCCACCAGGACCACATCAGCGTATCCTTTGTCGAAGATTCGCTGTGCCGCCGTCGCCCCGACGTTGCCGGCCCCGACGACGGTTACTTTGCTGCGTGACATTCAGAAGCTCCTTGTTTTTGATGCTGCTATTGGCGCTGATTTGCGGTGTGTCCGTCAGCGGCTAGGGAGCGGTGCTGCTTTTAGCCTCTATTTCTTCTCGAACTCTTCTCGGCGGGTGAAGATGTCGGAATCTTCGACGGTAGCCATGAGGTAGTCGCCGAATTCGGAGCTCGTAGCACCATCGCCCCGGCCCGTCATGACGACCTCCTTCTCGTACATTCCGCAGATGTCCAGGGCAGTATGGAGCCGTGTTGCAAGGTCGTCGTAACCGATATGGTCGAGCAGCATAGCACTGGCTCGGAGGAGGGAGCTCGGATCGGCGTATTGAGCGCGGCCGTCGGTGACCATACGGGGCGCGCTTCCGTGGATAGCCTCAAACATGGCGTATTGCTTACCGATGTTGGCGCTTCCTGCCGTTCCAACGCCTCCCTGAATCTCGGCGGCCTGGTCCGTGAGGATGTCTCCGTACAGGTTGGGGAGGGCGAGCACTTGGAATTCGCTGCGTCGCTTTGGGTCGATGAGTTTCGCGGTCATGATGTCAACGTACCAGCCGTCCCATTCGATGTCCGGGTATTTTTCTCCGATCTTCCGGGCGACATCGAGGAACTTCCCGTCCGTTGTTTTCATGATGTTGGCCTTTGTCACAATAGTCACATGAGTTTTTCCGGTGCGCTTGGCGTAGTCGAAAGCCGCCTCAATAATGCGCTCCGAGCCCTGGGTAGTAATAACACGGAAGTCGACTGCGAGGTCATCGGTGACGTTGATGCCCTGGTTTCCTACGGCGTAGAGGCCCTCGGTATTTTCACGGAAGAAGGTCCAGTCGATGTTTTCCTCCGGAATCCGGACTGGGCGGACGTTGGCAAAGAGATCGAGGGCTTTTCTCATGCCGACGTTTGCCGACTCAATGTTGGGCCAGCCGTCTCCTTTTTCCGGAGTGTGAGTTGGGCCCTTGAGGGAAACGTGGCACTTCTTGATGGCTTCGAGCACGTCATCGGGGATCGACTGCATCATGGCGGCGCGGTTTTCGATAGTGAGGCCTTCAATGTTTCGGAACTCGACCTTGCCGTTATCGACCTCGTCGCGGAGGAGGTATTCAAGCACTCGCCGGGTTTCTTCGCTAATCGATGGTCCGATCCCGTCTCCTCCAATCATCCCGATGACGATCGGAGAGATGGCGGAGTAATCCACCCAATCGCCTTCGGTTTTGAGCCGCTTGGTTCGTTCAAGCTGCTCCTGCAAGACTATGCCGAAATGCTGCTTTGCTCGTTCGATAATCTGTTCGGTATTCACTCGTGTTCCCTTCGTGTTAATGTTGTTCTATGACCCGTGCAAGGTGGGTTTGTCCCTTCACACGAGTACTAGGGTTCGGTTTGTTCAAGGGCTGACGATTGCGAGTACGTCCCCTCTTGCAACTTTGGCCCCTATCGTGAACGGGAGCGCTCGGACTGATCCCGCTGCCGGAGACGGGAGAGAATTCTGCATCTTCATGGCTTCCAGCACGACTATGGGCTGTCCGGCTTCCACTACGTCGCCGACCTCCACCTCGTAGCGGAGTATAAGGCCAGGCATCGGAGCTTCGACGGTCGATTCTCCCGGCTTTACAGTCGCTAGGTCGGCGGGGGCGCTTTCCGTATTGGGAGGGCCGGACGGCGTCATTCCCGCGCCGGTCGGCTTCGCCGATGGGTCTGTGGACACCGGATCGACCTCCACAAAGAAGGATTCACCGTCCACGTAGACGTTGAATGCGCGAGATTTGTGGCTCCTTGGCGTGGATTGCTCTTGAGCTTCGCGAGGAGTAAATCGTCCGTCGTCGTCTTGGGGAGCGGCGGGCTTCATCTCATCGGGCATGGGGTCAAGACCGTGCTTGATGCGCAGCCACTTTCCGCCGGTTCGAGGATAGAGGGCGTAGGTAAGGATGTCATCCAAGTTGTCGGAAATGTCCGCTATGGCTTTCCGGGCGGTGGGCAGTTCCGGATCGTTCCATGCGTCGGGACGTCCGATGATTTGCGTCATATTCCCGTCCCCGCCCGTCGACGCCTTCTCTCGAATTTCGTCGCTTATGGGCATGGGAGGCTGGCCGTAGAGTCCGAATGCGTACTCTCTCACCGGCTCGATGACGGTAGCGTAGCGACCTAGGAGTACGTTGGTCACGGATTGGGAGCCGACCATCTGACTCATCGGGGTGACGAGCGGGGGGTATCCCAAGTCTTTGCGGGTACGGGGGATTTCTTCGAGGACTTCGGGGAGCCTGTCGAGGGCGCCGGCCTCTCGCAGTTGGGACACGAGATTGCTTGTCATGCCGCCCGGTATCTGGTGGCTCAAGACGCGGGCGTCGATGACCGAGGTTTTAGGGGTTTCTAGGTGCCGTCGGTATTTTGGGGTAACCGTCTCTAGGTAGTCGCCGAGATCGAGAATTGGTTCGAGGTCGAGGCCGGTTGCTCGGTCGGTGCCCTTGAGAGCCGTAATCAGCGGCTCGATGGCGGGCTGCGCGGTTCGCAGGGCGAGGGGAGCGAGGCAGGCGTCTACGGTGTCGACACCGGCTTCGATTGCCTTCAGGACGGTCATCGAAGCCATGCCGCTCGTGTAGTGAGTATGCAGTTGAAGCGGTACAGAGACGACCTCTTTCAGGGCCGCGAAGAGATTGTATGAGTCGTATGGAGCAAGGAGTCCGGCCATGTCCTTGACGCAGATGCTGTCGGCTCCCAGATCGAGTAGTTCCTTTGCTTTCCGGATGTAATAATCGAGGTCGTAGATCGGGCCTCCGAGCGCGCCCTCTTCGGTAACGGAGTAGCAAATCGTTAGCTGGAGGTGTGCTCCGGAGTTTTTGACCGCGTCGGCGGCTCGTTCGAGATTCATCGGGTCGTTGAGCGCGTCGAACACTCGGAAGATGTCTATACCCGTTTCCGCGGAACGATGTACGAAGGCGTCAACCACATCGTCAGCGTAAGGGCGGTACCCGACTAGCGACTGTCCGCGGAGGAGCATTTGCAATGGAGTGTCAGGAATGAGTTTTTTGAACGTGCGTAGACGCTCCCAAGGGTCCTCGCCGAGGAATCGTGTGGTGGAGTCGAACGTCGCTCCGCCCCAGACTTCCATAGAATGGAACCCGACCGCGTTCATTCGCTCAGCGATGGGCGTCATGTCCTCAGTCCGCAGACGTGTCGCCATCAGGCTCTGATGCGCGTCGCGGAAGGTGGTGTCCGTGATTTTAATGGGGTTGGCGGATGTCATAGGTCGAGTATGGCGAAGGGTGGCAGGCGACGTCGGTTGGGTCCATCAGAACCACGCGCTTTGTTTCCAGAGGTTAATCGGGTGGTGATTTGTCTCCCTGACGGCGCGCCACTTGGTCGACTTCCAGCGACTTAGCGGGCGGTGTTCTTGTCTAGAGCCGATGCGACGCAATTCTTGGTCGAGATACTCTTGAACCGCGGCTATGGCAGCGGACGTGAGTTTGTCGGAACGGTTGGTCACAGGGGAATGCTCCCATGCTTTTTGGGTGGGAGAGTTTCCCTCTTGTTTTCGAGCATATCGAGGGCATGGATGATCTTGGGTCGAGTGTCGGCGGGGTCGATAACGTCGTCGATGAGTCCGCGGCTCGCTGCGACGTAGGGGTTCATGAAGAGACGCTCGTACTCTTCAATAAGCTCGGCGCGCCTGGCGTCAGGTTGAGGGTCGTTGCGGATTTGATCACGATAAACGATATTCACCGCGCCTTCAGCGCCCATTACGGCGACTTGGCCCGTCGGCCATGCGTAGTTGACGTCTCCTTTGAGGTTTTTGCTGCTCATGGCGATGTACGCGCCACCGTAGGCTTTGCGGACAAGCACGCTGATCTTTGGGACGGTGGCTTCGGCGTAAGCGTAGAGGAGCTTCGCGCCGTGCTTAATGATGCCGCCGTGTTCCTGTACGGTGCCTGGCATGTATCCCGGCACGTCGATGAAAGTGACTAGCGGCACGTTGAAGGCGTCGCAGAAGCGGATGAATCGGGCGGCCTTCGTGGATGCGTTTATGTCCAGTAGTCCGGCGAGATGGTCAGGCTGCTGTGCCACGATGCCAACTGGGCGGCCATCGAACCTCGCGAAACCGACGATGATGTTGCGGGCGTAGAGCTCGTGCACCTCCATGAAGTTGCCGTCGTCGATCACCTGGAGGATGATATCCATCATATCGTATGGCTGGTTTGGATTGTCGGGGACTACGTGGAGCAGGCCGCGGTCGCGTCGCTCCGGGTCATCTTGGTTCTGCTGTCGCGGGGGTTCCTCCAGGTTATTCTGTGGGAGGAAGCTGAGAAGGCGGCGAATCTCTTCAAGGCATTCCTGCTCCGATTCCCAAACGAACTGGCAGACGCCGCTCTTGGTCGCGTGGGCTTCGGCTCCGCCCAATTCATCGTGGGAGACGACCTCTCCCGTCGCGGCTTTCACGACGTCGGGGCCGGTTATGTAGAGCTGTCCGATACCGCGGACCATCATGATGAAGTCGGTCAGGGCAGGGGAATAGACCGCTCCACCGGCGGCCGGGCCGAGCATGGCGGAGATTTGGGGCACAACGCCGGAATATCTGACGTTTCGTTGAAAAATGGCGCTATAGCCCGCGAGGCTGTCGATGCCCTCTTGGATGCGTGCCCCGCCGGAGTCGATGAGCCCTACCATAGGCGCGCCGCTGTTGGCCGCGAGATCCATGACCTTGCAAATTTTCTGGGCGACGACTTCGGACAGTGTTCCACCAATTACGGTGAAGTCCTGCGCGTAGACGAAGGTCAAGCGGCCAGCAATCTTGCCGTAGCCCGTGACTACCGCGTCGCCAAGATACTTGCGGTCGGACATGCCGAATTCGGTAGTGCGGTGTTGGACAAAGGCGTCCAGTTCCTCGAACGTTCCCGCGTCGAAGAGAAGGTCGATTCGCTCGCGGGCAGTAAACTTGCCCTTGGCGTGCTGGGCATCAATTCTAGAAGCACCGCCGCCTAGGCGCGATTTCTCGCTGAGGGCTTCAAGCTCCTCTCGCATCAAGTCGACTTTACGTCTGAGAACCATTCGACCGAACTTGCCTTTGCGCTGACGAACTTCGAGCGAACAGGCAAGGGCACCTTCCACTCAATGGGATACAATAGCCTCAACCACACTACCAAATCTCCAAGACCCTAGCAAGGATACTAAGTTCCCTAGGGACTGTTTCGAACCGATGGGTGAATACACTGAATTCTCTTGGGATACTTCGCTTGGAGTCCCGCCGGGCCTGAGAGAGCAGTTAGCGAGTAGAAATCTTGTGGACTTGCCGTCCCGAATGAACCGTGTAACAACAATTGGGGGAAAACGCTTCGTTTGGGGCGAGCGGACGTATGTGATGGGTGTGATTAATGTCACTCCTGACTCCTTTTCTCACGACGGCGTGGGCGGTGACGTTGACATGGCGGTACGGCTGGCGGAGAAGTTTCAGGAGGAAGGTGCGGACATTATCGACGTGGGCGGGGAGTCGACACGCCCGCCGGGGATATATGGGAACTCGAAGCCGGTATCCGTTGATATCGAATTGACCAGAGTGATTCCCATGATCCAGGCGATCAGTCGAGAGATTGATCTGCCGGTGAGTGTTGACACGTACAAGGCGGCGGTCGCGAATGCCGCGATTGAGGCGGGGGCATCAATGATAAACGACGTCTGGGCCCTTGATCGAGATCCGGAGATGCTGATGACGGCTGCTCATGCCGACGTGCCGGTGGTGCTAATGCACAATCAGGCCGGGACAGAGTACAACGATGTTGTGTCGGACTTGATCAATGGGCTGCGGGATAGAGCCAGCGCCGCGGTGGATGGCGGAGTGCGACCGGAGAACATCATCGTCGATCCCGGGATGGGGTTCGGCAAGACGGCGGAACAGAATCTCGAAATTCTAAGGCGGCTCGGCGAGTTCGAGACGCTGGGGTTGCCACTGCTCGTGGGGATGTCGCGAAAGTCGACGATCGGATACGTTCTCGGACTGCCTGTGGAGGACAGGGTTGAGGGAACGGCGGCGACGGTGGCGCTGTCCATCGCGGGGGGCGCGGATATCGTGCGAGTGCACGACGTGAGGGAAATGGCGAGGGTCGCGCGGATGACGGACGCGGTGGTGCGTGGTTGGAGCCAAGATGATGCGGGCTGAGGTGTATTTGGGGCTGGGATCGAATCTCGGTGACAAGCGCGGGCACATTCAACGGGCAGTAGAGCGACTGCGTGATCTTTCGTACGGGGTTAGGGTATCGAGCTTGTACGAGACGGCGCCGGTTGGGGTGACTGTTCAGCCGTCGTTCGTCAACGCCGTGTGCGGGATGTGGACGGATCTGGATGTGTACGAGTTGCTGAGAGAGCTACGAGACATCCAGCGTGAGGCGGGAGTGCGCGGGCCTGTGCTGAACGGACCGAGGGCGCTTGATGTTGATATTCTGCTGTACGGCAGCCTTGTGGTAGATCTGCCGCACCTGGTGGCGCCACATCCCCGGATGACGGAGCGCGAGTTCGTATTGCGGCCACTGGTGGAAATAGCTCCGGGAGTTGTGCATCCGGTGGCGAAGAAGACGGCGGCGGAATTGCTTGAGGCTCTGAATGGACTCGCGCCTTCGCCGGCATGACGGCTGTTCTGTTGTCGCCGTTCGTTAGGGGCTGAGGCGGACTCCGGCTTCTCGCATCCGCCGGCGGGCCGTCACGCCGCCTTCCGGGGTCACGGGTCGGGTGGCATCTTCGATGAGGACGACCTCAAAGCCCTCTTGGCGACCGTCCAATGCTGTGGCGAGAACGCATACATCTTCGGCGAGGCCGCCGACGAAGACTCGCTGCACCTGCTGTTTCTTTAGGTCTGTGGCGAGGCCGGTCTGGTCGAAGGCGGAGTTCTGGTCCTGATCGAGGCGGACGCCCTTTGTGACCACGGTGGCATCGGCGGGGAGATTGAGGTCGGAGTGGAAGCGGGCGCCGTCGCTGTCCTGGATGCAGTGCAGCGGCCAAGGGCCTCCGCTTTCGTCGAAGCTCATGTGTCCCTGCGGATGGTAGTCGCGGGAGGCGTAGATAGGCAGCCCGCCCGCATCCGCGGCAGTGATCCAGTCATTCAAGACAGGTACAACCTCGTCGCCTCTTTCGATGGGCAGGGAACCGCCGGGGCAGAAGTCGTTTTGGACGTCGACAATGACGAGGGCGTCGCCGGGCTTGAGTTCGTTGGGACTGGCAGTCATAGTTTCTCCCTTCGGTACTCTCTATTCTACCGAATCGACTCGTGTTTGGCGGGATCGCGCGGCTGTTTGGCGGACGACCTCTTGATGGTATGCGTTGAGTTCGGAGCTAATCTCCACGGGGTAAGGAGGGTCAGCTTCAGGCAGGCTCCGCACCGCCTTCGGGAGTCGGGCGATCTGCTCAGCCGCATAGCGCCGGGGTTCCGTGAGATCGGCAGTTGGCGGAATGAGCCTCTTGCCGGATCGCATCACGGGAGCCAGCAATGGACGGCCCGGCAGGTTTTCGCCGGCGCGCGCGATGGTGTCGCCGACGAAGCAGTCTCCGTCCGACCGGCGGAAGACCTGCTTGCGCCCAGGCAGGACGGGTTTGTTGGCTGACAGCTTGACCCGTCCTCCGCCCGCATAGGACGTGAGCTTGTACACGATGTCGAGGTATGGCGAGTCGGCTGATACGCCCATGGCAGTGCCGACGCCGAAACCGTCTATCGGAGCGCCCGCGTAAATGAGCGTGTCAATTTCGTACTCGTCAAGGCTGCCGCTTGCGATGATTTGCACGTGGGAGAGACCGGCTTGATCAAGCGCGTCCCGGACTTGTAGGGAGAGGACAAGTTGGTCGCCGGAATCGATACGCACCGCCTTGACCTTGAAATCTTCTCCCAGCTCTTTCGCCAACCGGACGACCTTGTCCATGCCGTTGAGCGTGTCGTAGGTGTCGATCAACAGCACTGTGTCAGGGTAGAGCTTGGCGAAGTTCCGGAAGGCTTCGGCCTCGTCGTCGTGGGCCTGGATGTAGCTGTGGGCGAGTGTGCCGGCGACGGGAATGCGGAATCGTCTTCCGGCGAGGACATTGGAAGTCGCTTGTACGCCCGCGATCCAGAAGGCGCGAGCGGCCTTGACGGCGGCGTCGGTTCCGTGCATCCTGCGCGCGCCGAAATCAATGACCGGCCTGCCGCGGGCCGCCGTTACTACCCGGTGTCCCTTGGAAGCGAGCATCGTCTGAAGCTGGACCTGGTTCATGACGTATGTTTCGATTATCTGCGCTTCCGGCAAGGAGGCAGTGACTTCCAAGATTGGCTCGTTCGCGAATATCGGGGAGCCTTCGGGCACGGCGTGAACATCGCCGGTGAAGCGGAAGTCGGCCAGCCATTGGAGGAAGCGGTCGGAGAACATGCCGAGCGAGTCGAGGTAGTCGATGTCCTGCGAAGTGAAGCGGAGGGTTTCGAGATAGTCCAGGACGGTATCGAGTCCGCAGGCTATGAGGAAGTTGCGGTTGGGCGGGAGACGGCGGACGAAGAGGCTGAATACGGCGGTTTCGGTCATGCGCTCCTCGAAGTAGGCCTGGAGCATGGTGAGCTGGTAGAGGTCGGTGAAGAGCGCGGGGCCGGTGTCCCCGGTGGGAGTAGTTTGCATGGTTATGAGGCCATCGGCGGCCAGTGATTCGGTTAATCTCTTTCCATCATATCAGTTCGCCGTTGCCTGACTAGGCAATCTGGATTCCGGCCTTCGCCGGAATGACGGGGTTGTGGTCAGGTCGATGAAGAGCGCTCCGATTTAGTCGCGCAACTCGGGCGGGAGCATATTGGGGATGGTGTCTTGTATGGGGTAGTTTTCGTCGCATGAGTCGCAGCGCAGGTTTCCGGTCACGATCTCGCCGTTCTCCTCGTGTTCTATGGTGAGAGTGAGGCTGCCTTTGCAGAGAGGGCAGACGAGGATATCGAGGAGGCTCGGTTTCACGGTATGTGGGTCTCCTATTCGGCGCGGAGTTCGATTATGAAGAGTGTATTGAGTAAATCGGACAGGAAGAAGATGAGGACTCCGAGTATAACAAGCGTATTGTATCCCGAGAGCGCGGATGCAATCTTCCCCCGGAGAGTTGCCGGCGGCGGTGGTCGCTCCTTGATCGCGTCGAGAACTTTCGCGTGTCGTCTGCGGTCACGGACGAGGGCGAACATCCAGAGAGAGAGGACGATCTTGACGCCGAGGGTCGCGGCGTATGGAGGCTCGACTTCGGTTAGGCGGTCGAACGCGAGGATGGCGCCGGTGGCGACGAGGACGATGATGCTGGTTATGACGACCGTGCGGAACTCGACGCCGAGGGCGGCAGACAGCTCGCGGGGAACGTCGGGGACTCGTTTTAGGGTGGGGATGAGGACGATGAGGTAGAAGAGGCTTCCGCCGACCCACGCGGCAGCGGCGAGCACGTGAAGCCATCGGACGATGGTGAGGAATATGTCGGCGAAGTCCATCTTTGTCTCCCGCCCTTCGACAGGCTCAGGGCGAACGGGGGTTGTGACCCTCACCCTTCGACAAGCTCAGGGCGAACGGGGGTTGTGACCCTCACCCTTCGACAGACTCAGGGAGAGTGGGTAAGAGGATTCACCGCAGAGGGAGTTAGATGAAAATCCTAAATTTGTTGCATGGTGTTGCATTTTGTTGCATTTCCCTATGTGGGACGTCCCTTCTCCGTGTCTCTCGACCGGCGGGGGAGAGACCACTTCTACGAAGCGGGCAGGATCTCCTCGATGAGCTCGTTGAGCTTTTCCTCGTTGAGGGGGCCGGCCCATTTACGGACGACGGTATGGTCGGCGTCGAGGAAGACGGTTGTCGGGAAGGTTTTGACTTCGTATTCGCGAATGACGGTGCCGGAGGTGTCGGCGCCGACGGCGTAAGTGAGGCCGAATTCTTCGATGAATTTTTGGCCCTCGTCGGCGGAGTCGAGTCCCAGCTGCTGGATCGCGACGAAGGCGACCTCGCCCTTGTGGGACTGGTAGGCGGCCTCGAAGTGGGGCATTTCGAGGCGACAGGGTGGGCATGAGGGGTACCAGAAGTTGAGGACGATGGGCCGGCCCTCGAAGGTGTCGAGGCTGATGGTTTGGCCTTTCTCGAAGTTCTCGTTGCCGAACGCCTCGAAGCTGAAGGACGCGGCGATGTCCGCGCCGTCTCCAGCGGATGAGTCGCCTCCGCACGCGGTAGCGAGGACGAAGAGGATGGCGGCGATGAGGGTGAGTAGGGGGTTCATGGTCGGTCGTTCGCGCGTGGTTTCATGTGGTATGGGATTTGGGGGGCACTACGTGCTAGGGAGATTCCGGTGTACATCCTCAATGATTTCTAACAACGTTTCGAAAGTGCCGGGGCCACCTATCATGTCCCACATCTCTTGGCCCATTAGCACCTGATTGTCCATATCCATAATCTGTTTCGTGAAGCTGTGTCGATAGTTTTCGCGAGTGAGGAACGGATTGTAGGTCAATCCCAAGAACGCTCGTGCGCCAGTCACTCCCATGCGGTCCATTAGCAACAGGAAGTAAAGCATTTTCCGTTTGGACTCGGCAGCCACGTCTAAATTAGGAAGAGGCGTTTTGAGTTCGATAAACAGAGGGCCGCCTTCAAAGTCGCCAATATACAGATCGGCAGTCACCGCACGAGACGTCTGTCCGCCGCCCGGAGAGTTGAGCACATCAGATATTTCGTCTTCGTGATTCGGTTCTCTTGGGTTGGCTCGCCGACTCTTGGGCGTGCGAAGTTCAGTCACGATTTGTTCAATCATGTTACAGGCAGCATCATTCGCAACGCCTTCAATGACATGCTCGGCTTGAACATCATTGTACTTGTCTTCGCCGATAGCCTTCGCAAGAGATGGATATAGACGATCTCCCATCGTCGTGACCACGCTTCTCTCAACTCGGGCGGCCAAGACCGCTTCATCGGAAAACAGAAGTCGATGGAAGGGGTAGGCTAGTTTGATATCGGCGAGCGTCCATCTGGTCAACTTCGGAAGCTGGCTAACCGAATAGTCATAGAGAATATCCCATACACGTTGTTGGGTTTGCGGCTTCATCGCTACACTGGCTTCCAAACAAACACACTCTCGTAAAAATCCCCCGCCCTCCTGCCGGTCCGCCTGTTCACGTGTCTCTCCAATCGAGTTTCGAGCCGCATCCCAACTCGGTCGCGTATCTCATCGTAGAGACCTAGTTTGTCGTTTACGATGACGACCATACGCCCGTTTCTGGCTAAGCTCCTCTTCGCGTTCTTGAAGGACTCGACTATGCTGTCCACGTACTTGGCTCGCGCCTTTAGGGAGCTTCCCTTCGCTGCCGGGCCAATCTCCTGTGACGCTTTCCATTCGAGCCCCAAAAGTTCGTAGGAGTACCTATGCTGCTCGTGGTAATCGATCAAGCCTACGTATGGCGGAGACGTGACTACTAGGTCATGTCTGGGGAATTCGACCATCCTGGTGTCGTTCGTGATGATTGAGAGGGCTACGTCCTTTCTTATCTCGGCGAACTCGCGTATTCGACGGAGGGTGTCCAGGCTGTAGCGTTTCAGGAACCGCGCAGCGTCCTTGGTAGGCGTACATATGCGGCTATGCTTATAGCAATGATATGGCCCGGTTTGCGGCTCCTTTGGGAAATCGAGGTCGAAGTGGGTTGTTTGACGTGCCGATCGCGCCGACCGCGAGAGAATGACCTTTAGAACGTCGCTATTCCTGTAGTCATCTAGCAGAGCTCGGTATCTCAGCAGGGACTCAAGAGCGGATGGGGCGAACCATGATGCGAGGTAGTCGCTTGTGGAATAGGGTGTTTCCGCCTCACGCAAAGGCAAGGTAGACTTTGAAAGCGCACGATTCAGCGCATCGTGTACTTCGGACTCCAAGAGGTCAAGATCGTACTTAGCGGTCTTGACTTTGGTCATCAGCGTGTTGAATTCCGAAATGTCGCACCCAACCGCATTTATCCCCAGCGAAGCAGCTTCAACTAACGTCGTACCGGATCCGCAGAAGGGGTCGAATACCGTCGTCGGTTCAAACTTGCGAAGAAATATCTCAACGATCTGAGGAATGAATTTGCCGAGATAGGGATGCAATCGGTGGACGTGCTTGGTTCGGATCCGTTCTGGTAAGTCCTGCTCACGCCAGTTGAGGTTCAGCGACTCAAGGGGCGTGTCGGAAGTAATGGTGTCGAACGCAGTGAACGGCACCTCAGGATATTGAGGAGAGTATCCGTACCGGTCTTCCGGCCCCTTGGCAGACGTAGACTCGGGAGCAACAGCTACCGGTGATGCCATATCAACTCCTTGAAGATTCGATACCGGGCGCTAGTATAGCAGACCAGCCCGCCGAAACCGCTTACCAACTCAGGTGGAGAGCGATCACATCGTCGCCGCTTTCACCGCCGCCCTCGTCCCATGGCAGGTCTTCAATCCATTTCAAGATTCGCTTCTCGTCGGTTTCATCTATCTTGTCGCTGGAGACAAACTCGGTGGCGTGCTTGAGCATGTAGGAACGTTCGATTTCTAAAATCGTGTTCATTCCCTCCGATACTTGCCACACCTCGTTGTCAGAGGAAGTTTCCCAATGCAGGTGCCACAGAAAATCGTGGAGTAGCTCGTCTGGCTTCTCAAGATACTGGAATGTCATCACGCCGACGTCTAGTCCCATACGTCACCTCACTTGGATTTTGGGACCAGAGATTCTAGCGGACCGTGTCAAGACCCCTCTGTTGGGTCAGTTGTTTGCACGTATTGTAGACCATGCGTTCTTGCGCGTCAAGAGGGAAAGAGCGTGTTAGGCGTCGTCGAGGAGGAGGTGGGAGACGGGGAGGTTGAGGGCATGGGCTAGGGCGTCGAGGGTGTGGAATCGCGGGGAGAAGGTTCCGTTTTCGATGCGGACGAGGGTGACGCGAGCGATTCCGGCGGCGTCGGCCAGATGCTGTTGTGTCATGTTCGCGTGTTTGCGGAGATCGCGGACGCGGCGGCCCATGCGGGTTCTGCCTCTCGACGCGGCAGCCTCGGAACGCTCCCGGTATGCGGGGTCGCAGTAGTGACGGGCAAAGTCCCAGGGAATGTCCACCGACGCGCCGTCGGCGTCGTGAAGGATGAGTACGTACTGGCTGGGGAGTTCAACGCCTGCGAGTCGCTCCCGGTCGATTCCTCGAATGTCATTGAAGGGGATGACCCCGGAGCGCCCGTCGGCGAAGGCGACCTCGATGCCGCTGGAAAGGACACGCGCGGAGTTGAGGAGTTGGTCGGCGTTTTTGACCATCGCTTCAAGGGTAGTCGTCACTTTAGTCCTCCATGTATCCGATCCCATGCACGAAAGATTTCTACGGCGTGTTTCCGATAGGCTTCCAGGATGGCCCGCCTCATGCCAGCCGGAGGATCGTCCATGAACTCTCCGGCATATAGCTCGATTCGGCAGAGACTCTCGCCACCAGCGTATATGTGCACGTGGGGAGGTTCGTACGGCAGTTCATTGGTATGCACCATGAATCGGAACCGTCCCTCAATGGCTACCGTCGGCATCTATGCCCTACTTCAATAGAAGTATCACTTATGATACATCTAGTCAAGGATAAGTCGGCGCAACTCGTCGATGAGGCTGTCGATGGGGACGCGGATTTGGGACATGGTGTCGCGGTCGCGGATGGTGACGGCGTGGTCGTCGAGGGAGTCGAAGTCGACGGTGACGCAGAGGGGTGTGCCGATCTCGTCTTGTCGGCGGTATCTGCGTCCGATGCTCTGGGCGTCGTCGTACTGGGTGAGGCCGTCGACGACGCGTGATTCGCGGATGAGGTCGTGGACTCGGTGGGCCGTGGGGACGAGTCGCTCGTTGCGACTGAGAGGGAGGACGGCGACTTTGACGGGCGCGAGGGCGGGATGGAGCTTGAGGAGGACGCGAGTTTCGGGCTTGCCCTTGGCGCTGACGGTCTCCTCCTCGGTGTAGGCGTCGGCGAGGAAGGTCATGACGGCGCGGTCGACGCCGGCGGACGGTTCTATGACGTAGGGCGTGTAACGCTCTTTTGCCTGCTCGTCAAAGTACGTGAGGGATTCCCCGCTGGCGTCGGAGTGGGCCTTGAGGTCGTAGTCGGTGCGGTTGGCGATGCCCTGAATTTCGCCCCAGCCCCAGGGGTACAGGTATTCGATGTCGTATGTCGCTTTGGCGTAGTGGGCGAGTTCGTCGGACTCATGCGGTCGGAGTCGCAGGCGTTCCGGGTCGACCCCGAGGTCGGTGTACCATGCCATGCAGTCGTCGATCCATTTCTGGTGCCACTCTTCATCTTCTCCCGGTTTGACGAAGAATTCGATCTCCATGATTTCGAACTCGCGGGTGCGGAAGATGAAGTTGCCGGTGGTAATCTCGTTGCGGAAGGTCTTGCCGATCTGCGCGATGCCGAAGGGGAGTTTCCGGCGGGTGGTGTTTAGGACGTTTTCGAAGTTTACGAAGATGCCCTGCGCGGTTTCAGGACGTAGGTGGACTCTGTTTTCGTCGGTCTGGACGGGGCCGACGTGAGTTTCGAACATGAGATTGAACTGCCTGGCGTCGGTAAATGTCCCGGTTAGGCCGCAGTTGGGGCAGGCGTCTCCTTCGAGGTGGTCGGCTCGGAAGCGTTGGCGGCAGCTTCGGCAGTCGACGAGGGGGTCGGTGAAGTTCTCGACGTGGCCGCTGGCGCGCCAGACTTCGGGGTGCATGAGGATGGCGGCATCGAGGCCGACCATATCACGGCGTCCCCATACGAAGGTTTGCCACCAGTGGCGTTTGACGTTGTTCTTGAGTTCAACGCCGAGTGGGCCGTAGTCCCATGTGCTGGCGAGTCCGCCGTAGATCTCGCTGCTCTGAAAGAGGAAGCCTCTCCGGCGACATAGGGAAGTTAGCGTTTGAAGTGTGGTTGGAGTCATTGGGCACCGAGAACATTGAGAGTGGTACGCAGGGGATAGTATATCCGATGGTGATTGTGGGTACTCTGTTCGAGTTTCACGCCATGGTGGCGGTCAGTAGGTCTTCCGTTCAGTCGCCTCGGGCGCCGGCGATGTCGCGGCGCATGAAGAGCCAGAACGCGACTCCGAGGAGGACGGCGGAATATATGAGAATGACGATAAAGGATCGAACGGCATCCGACGTTTCCACCGTTTGAGGGACGACCGTTGACCCTTCCGAGTCCCCGAACGAGAACGCGGTCCAGGTATTGACGCTTGCGATGAGGAGGTAATCGGAAATGTTGGCGAGCGTGTCGTTGAGATTGAGGATTGGGGAGAGGATGGATTCGACGAAGAAATACCCGATGGATACGGCTATCCCGATGGCGGTGGACGAGGTTAGCACGGTCAGGAAGAGGGTAAGCGCTATGAAGGGGACGAGAGAATAGACGGTCTTTAAGTACTCGATGACGACGTCCAGCCATTTGCCGGAGTCGGCCAGTCCGCCTGCTTCACTTGGTGGTATGACGGCTGCGATGAGGCTGGAGACGACGGCGAAGAAGGCTAAAACGATGAGTACGTCGGAAGACAGCCTGATAAGTAAGAGGAGCTTCGCGGAGAGTATCTGCCATCGGCCGGCGCCCTTGGTTAGGACGTTTCGAAGGGTGCCCCAGCCGTACTCGCTTCCCATTATGGAGGCGGTGAGGATCATGACAAGGAGGGGACCAACGGACGAGAATTCTCCGATTGATCGAGTGATGCTGTTGGGGAGCGTAAAGCCCCTGCGGAACTCTTCGATGGCTTGGATATTGTCGCAGGCGCCCGAATTGCGCCAACGGTCAACATCTTCAAGAAAGAACTGTCGCTGCTCGTTGCTGAGCTGATCGAGCTCCGGCGGCATTCGGTCGTTGATTATATCCGCGCAGGACACCTCCACGGAGACGGTTTGCCCGTTTTCCGCAAACTCGGCCACGAAATATGAGGGGCCGCCGAGGAACTCTTGTATGGTGTCGTTGTGGTAGGCGACATAGCTGACCCAAATGCCAAGCTGGGAAATGAGCAAGGCGATGGCGAGAAGGATCCAGGGCATCCACCGCCGACGGAGCTTGAACCACTCCCATTTGGTGAGTCGGAGGACGTGGGTAATCAGCATGATGTGGGTACTTTCATCCTAATTGAGGCAGTTCGGACATTTCTTCGCTGGCCGGGCTTTCCGGATCCCGGCCTTCGCCGGAATGCAGAGGGAAGTGGGTCGCCGTGCTCAGTGCACGATTCCGCCTTGGTCCAGCGGCTCGATATGCAATCTGATTGAGGTTTTATTCATGCGTGTATCCTCCTATGAATAGAATGTGTACCGACGCAGGCGGGCCCTTCTCATGCGTTCTCGTCGTCGCCGGTGACTTCGAGGAAGTAGCTTTCAAGGGACTTCCGTCCGGTGGATATTTCGGTAACGTAGACTGCGGAGTGTCCGAGAGCTGTGGAGAGTTCCGGTGATCGGTCGCTTGGGGCAGCTGCGACGACCTGTCCGTCCTCGATTTTCACTTCTTTGATCCAGTCCAGCGCGGAGAGTATTTCGACTGCCTTTTCGTCGTCGGTTGTTCGTAGGCGGATTTCATCTTGGGATCGAAGAAGATCTGATACGTCACCCTGATCGATGAGCTTTCCTTTGGAAAGGATCGCCACGCTGTCGCATACCTGCTCGACCTCGTGAAGGAGGTGGCTCGAAAGGAGCACGGTTCTGCCTCCGGTGCCGAGGCTTCGGATGAGTTCGCGCACCTCGGCCATTCCCGCCGGGTCCATGCCGTTGGTCGGCTCATCGAGGAAGAGAAGTTCAGGGTCGCCGAGTAGGGCGTAGGCGAGTCCAAGTCGCTGTTTCATGCCGAGGGAATACGTGCGGAATCGGTGATTTCCTCTGCCCGCAAGGCCGACTTTTTCGATCAGTTCGTCGATTTCGTCGGGCGTTCCGCGTCCTGATATGCCTTGGAAGTAGAGAAGATTTTGCCGTCCGGTGAGGTAGGGGTAGAAGGAAGGCGACTCAATGATCGCGCCGACGCGGTGCAAGGCCGCTTCGAGGTTGTCGGTGGAGCCGAAAAGGCTGAAGCTGCCGGATGTGGGGCGCACGAGGCCCAGCAGCATACTCATAGTGGTGGTTTTGCCGGAGCCGTTGGGACCGAGCAGGCCAAAGACGTGACCACGTCGGACGGACATCGAGAGACTGTCCAGCGCGAGGATATTGCCATAATGCTTGGTGAGCGAGTCGGTCTCTATGACGTGGTCGGGTTCGACCATGTTGGTCTCCTGCGAAGGGTGACTGGGGAGTGGTTTTGCGTTGTCGGCGTGCGGCGATTTTATCACGAAATATCTTGTGACTGGAAAGCGGCGGTTGGAGAGAGGGAGCCGCTTGTCGGGTCGCGCCTTGGAGGCTTTTGAAAACCGTCATTCCTGGGAAGGCGACTTTGCTTCACGAATACTGCAAAGCAGCGACTCTGCGACGTTCTCATAGTATGGTGGACATGGTAGGCTAGTGCCGAACGCAATCCGGCTAGCGAGGTGACTCATGAAGATCACTGATATTGAGGCTATTCCTATTCATCCCGCGTTGGCGAAGCGGTACGACAATGCGGCGGGTCGTGTTCGGATGGGCGGAATTGACAGTCGGATCGTCTTCAAGATCAAGACCGACGTGGGGATCATTGGATATGGCGATTATGACTGGCCGGGTCCTCCCCCACCGGCATCGATGTACGAGCGGCTGATCGACCGAAGCCCGTTCGATTTCATGATGAACGACTTTAATTTGGGGCTTGGCTCTGCTTTGTACGATGTTATGGGCAAGTATTTGGAAGTGCCCGCCTACAAGCTGCTAGGTCAAAAGGTTAGAGATATGATGACGGTCGCCGCATGGACGAGGCCCTGCTCGGCCGATGTGTTCGCCCAAGAAGTGCAGCGTTCGCGCGACGAAGGATACATGGTGTTCAAGATGCACACGAACGCATCGTATGACCCTCTGGAACAGGCCGCCGCCGCGGCTGACCTCGATCTTCCTTCGGGGTTCAAGATTCACTTCGACTTTAATGGCGGGGGCAGGACTGTTGCCGCCGTCAAGCCTCTCATCTCTGAAATTGAGCGAAATCATCCGATTGTGGGATTCATCGAGGACCCGCTGCCCCGTCCCGACTTCGACGGGTGGAGGGAGCTTCGGAGTCATACAAATTTGACCATTGTGCATGGCGGTCTGCCGATTGGAGGCGGATATCCCGAGTCGGTTCGAGGAGTGGCGGACGCGTACATGATGGGCCAGTCGGTGGCCGACATCATGATGCGAGGCATTCTTGCGGCTAAGGCAAATGATCAGGTCATTTTGCAACTCACCGGCGGGACGCTCATGAAGGCGATGACTCTCCACCTTGCGGCGGTCTTGCCGAGCGCTAGCGGCCATTCGATCAATCTCGATGATCAATATGAAGAGGACATTACGAAGGAACGAATTCCCGTTTATGACGGTCTCTCTCCCGTTCCGGAGGCACCCGGGCTTGGCATCGAGGTTGACGAGGAAATGTTGAACAAGGTTGCCGCGAACAAGCAGATTATAGGGAACCGTCCTAGGGCGATTGGCATATTGAAACTTCCGGGCGGGACAAAGTACTACACGCCGAGGAATCCCAATCCGCGCATCATCACAGGCAGGGAAGAGGGGACGATTCGGGGAATCGACTTGGAACGATGGGAGGATGACGGCAGTGAGGAGTTCGAGGCGGCCTACCAGGCGATGAAGGCCGAATGGGAGGCAAAGGGAGTAAGCGTGACTGATTAGGTTACGTTGGTTGTCTCGCAGGGACTTAGTTGGACTAGTGCTGCATAAAGACGGAATCAGGGTCGGCCGCTATGTATCGGGTCAAAGGGGATAGATTCCCGCTTTCGCGGAAGGACGAATGCGACGCTAGAGTATTGGCAGTGCGGGAACCTCTGAACGGCGGTTGAGGGTTTGTGGGAATGATGGTATCGCGAGGGCGCGTGTGCCGTTTGATGAATGCTATTGGCTAAAGGCAGATATGCTTCTAGCGCTCGACATAGGCAACACCAACATCAAGATAGGAGTTTTTGCCGACGATCCCGTTGGTGATCCGTACGCGCCGTTGGCGTCTTGGCGGATCAACACCGAGCGAGGTCGAACAGCGGACGAGTATGGGTTTATGGCGTGCAGTATGCTTC
Source organism: Dehalococcoidia bacterium (assembly GCA_965232435.1). GTDB lineage: Bacteria > Chloroflexota > Dehalococcoidia > Lucifugimonadales > VXLM01 > VXLM01. The sequence continues at coordinate 2,329,919 of CBDDPU010000004.1, read as the reverse complement.
CGACTCGGGGCATTGATGCGCGCGATGTGTCTTCAGTGGCGATGTGCAGCGGCGTACCTTCGTTGACGGCGGCTTTTGTCGAAGTTAGCGAACGGTACTTCGGGCAATCGCCTCTTGTCGTAGGTGCAGGCGTCAAGACGGGCATCAAAATTCTGTACGACAATCCGAGGGACGTTGGAGCGGATCGGATAGTGGACGCCGCCGCTGCGCTGAAATTGTACGGAGGGCCGGCCATCGTCGTGGACTTTGGTACCGGGACGGTGTTCGACGCTACAACGAAGGACGGTGAGTACTTGGGCGGAGCGATAGCACCCGGAATACAGGTCGCCGCCGGAGCGCTCTATCAGGCCGCATCGCAGCTTCGCCACGTTGAATTGGAGAGGCCCTCATCCGCCATCGGACGCAACACAATCCATGCTCTCCAGTCGGGCCTGGTGCTCGGGTACGCCGAGATGGTGAAAGGAATGGTCGCCCGGTTTGACGAGGAGCTTGGCGGAGGATCGAAGGTTATCGCGACCGGTGGGCCAGCCCGCCTCATAGCTGATGAGACGGGCATTTTCGACGTGGTGAACGACAATCTTACGATGGCCGGCCTGAAGCTTATCCATGAGATGAACTCACCTGGGCAGTAAGGCTTGATTGGCGGACATACGCTCAATCTGCCCAAAGGTGTTCAAAGTTGCAACCCGTTTTCCCTTTCGCGCACGGCTGAGTTCGCCGTACCATGAGTTAGAGTATTGTCGGCCGCGCGAGTGGGGGGAGTCGTCGGATGCCAGGTCCGTTTCAAGAAAAGAACATTGTTCTCGGTGTGACGGGGAGCATTGCCTGTTACAAGGCGGTTGACCTGGCGAGCAAACTTTCACAGGCCGGAGCTGTCGTCGATGTGATCATGACCGAGAGCGCGACGAAGTTCGTCTCTCCGGTAACGTTTCGGAGCATCACGCACCGGCCGGTGGTAACGGACATGTTCGAGCCCGAGTCTGAACTGGGAATTCATCATGTGGCGCTTGCCGAGCGGGCTGATATCGTGGTGGTTGCGCCGGCCACGGCCGATTTCATCGCCAAGGTCGCGAACGGTTTGGCGGATGACGCTCTGGGTACGACAATTCTTGCGACCACTGCTTCTCTCTTGATGGCGCCTGCGATGGACGGGCACATGTATGAGAATGTCGCCACGCAGGAGAATCTCGAAAGGCTCCGGGACAGAGGCGTTTCCATTGTGGGGCCCGGGTCCGGACGTCTCGCGTCAGGGTTGGTAGGCAAGGGCCGGCTGTTGGAGACGCCGGAACTGCTGGGGTATATAGCGTTGACTCTGGGACGTGAGGGGGACCTTGCGGGTAGGGAGGTGATAGTCAGCGCGGGCGGAACGCAGGAAGCGATCGACCCCGTGCGGGTGATCACTAATCGCTCTTCCGGGAGGATGGGGTACGCTATTGCGGAAGCGGCGCGGGATAGAGGAGGGAAGGTGACGTTAGTCACTGCGCCGACGGCGTTGGATGCCCCGCCCGGCGTCGAGATGCGACATGTTGTGAATGTATCGGAAATGCGGGAGGCCGTACTCCGGGCCTGTGACGGAGCCGACGTTCTCGTGATGGCGGCGGCAGTGAGCGACTATCGTCCAGCTCAAACGGCGACTCAGAAGATCAAGAAAGAGTCGGACAGCGATGGTATGGCGCTGTGTCTGCTTAAGAACGATGATTTTTTCTTTGAGATTCCGAGTGATGTTCTGCGAGTGGGGTTTGCCGCGGAGACAGAGTCGGTGGTCTCCAACGCTCAGGCGAAACTTCGAGAGAAGGGCCTCGACTTGATTGCAGCGAACGACGTCACAGAGGCGGGGAGCGGCTTTGAAGTGGAGACGAACAGGGTCACGCTTATAGATCGCAACGGACGAATAGAGGAACTCCCGCTCATGGGAAAGTATGAAGTCGGGCAGAGGATACTGGACCGTGCAGTTGAGTTTTTGGGGAAATGAGGGCGTGGCATTCAAAACCGAACTTCAAGAACGATAGAACGGTCGCATGTTCAATCGAGAGAACATTGACACATTTTGGGCGCCTTGCTAGACTTGGGGCAACTATGAGGACGAATTGGTCGTAACTTGCGCCTGTACGAGGGGTCCAAGGGGCTGGGGGTAACCGTTTGTCCGAGAGAGAACGTTATTGATTTGTCCCGCTCGAACTCTTGCCGAGCGGGGCTTTTGTTATGAGATACAAGGAGCACGGAACATGACGACCACCGAATTCAAGCAGAGGACGGCGGGCATCATCGACGTGATGCCGGAAGAGATTGACGATTTTGAGCTCCAGGTAAAGCGGTTCCAGGCCGGTGAGTTCGACGAGATGGAGTTCTTGGCGTATCGACTCAAGCAGGGCGTTTACGGTCAGCGTCAGCCGGACGCGCAGATGATTCGAGTGAAAATACCGTTCGGGGGACTTAAGGCGGATCAACTGGACGCCCTCGGCGAGGTCTCGGCTCGGTACGTCCCACTGAATAAGGGACACGTGACGACGCGCGAGAACATCCAATTCCACCACGTCAAGTTGGAGAACGCGGCGGACGTTATGCGTGTTTTGGGCGAGGTCGGGCTGACCACTAGGGAAGCGTGCGGTAACACGGTTCGCAACGTTACCGGGTGCGCGCTTGCGGGGGTATGTTCCGACGAGCTTTTCGACGTGACTCCTTACGCTGCCGCCTATGCGCGGTACTTTGTCCGGCACCCGTACACTCAGGCACTGCCGCGCAAGCTGAAGACGGCCTTTTCCGGGTGTGCGAGAGACTGTGCCATTACGGGTATTCACGACGTTGGGTTCATTCCGAAGGTGCAGGGTGGACAGCGTGGGTTCGAGATTCGAGTCGGCGGGGGCACCTCGATCATGCCGAAGATCGCGCCGACACTGTACGACTTCGTTCCAGTGGACGAGTACTTGAAGGTGACCGAGGCGGTCATCCGTATTTTCCACCATACCAACGAGTTGCGGAAGAATAAGATGAAGGCGAGGATCAAGTTCCACATCGCGCGAGTCGGTATCGACTCATTCCGCGAGCAGGTCGAGGAGGAGATGCGGAACGATTGGGCTCAGAGATCGTTTGATCCCGAGTCCCTGCTTTTCATCGAGGACGAGTCGCTTGATGCGCCTGCGGTTAACAGCGTTTACGGGAACGGGGCGGGTTCATCGGAGTTCGAGCGTTGGATGGATACCAATGTAGTAGACCAGAAGCAGACGGGCTACAAGGCTGTGAATGTGAAGATCTACCAAGGGGACATCCAGGCGGATCAGTTCCATAGACTTGCGGACATGGCGCGGAAGTACGCAGGCGGCAGGGCCCGAATTACTCACCAGCAGAACTTGACGTTCCGATGGGTGCCCGAAGGCGCGCTGCGTCCATTGTGGGATGAATTGAACGAGATTGGGTTCGGTCAGTCGGGCATACACGAGATCAGCGACGTTGTTTCCTGTCCGGGAACGGACAGCTGCAAGCTGGGCATCACGTCCTCCATGGGATTGGGTCGGGCGGTGATGGATAGGATCGACGAGATGAACATCGACGATCCGCTCACCCGGAGGATGCACGTAAAAATGAGCGGTTGTCCGAACGGCTGCGGCCAGCATCATGTTGCCGATATCGGTTTCCACGGAGCGGCGTCGAAGGCGCCCAGTGGCCAGGTGCCGGCGTATGAGCTCTTCCTGGGCGGGAGCTACGAGGAAGGTGACACTCGCATAGGACTGCGGACGCGGACGAAAGTTCCGGCCAAGCGAGTTCCGGACGCTCTTGAGAAGGTCGTCAAGTTCTACTGGGCCTATCGCGAGCAGGGAGAGGAGTTCAAGGACTTCGCGGCCCGGCTTGGTCCTAAGGAGTTCGAGCCACTGCTGCAGGAGTTCAAGGAGGTGGGCGAACTGAATCGCGATACTCTGCAAGAGTACATTGACTGGGAGAAGACCGTGAAGTACAAGTTGGAGCGCGGCGAGGGCGAATGCGCTGTGTGACGAGATAGAGTTTGTTAGTTACAGGTACGAAGAGGCCCCGCAAGTTGCGGGGCCTCTTTTCTTTCGTGTGATTGAGGAATTAGGGACCGGTTAGCGGAGCTTCTTGCGGAGCTTGTTCCAGAGGGAGTCGCTTTGCCGGTACTCGATGACATCGCCGCGCCAGCGTTTTTGTACGGTTTTGGGCTTGATGAAGAACATTGCATAACCGGCGATGAAGAGTATGAAGCCAAGCCAAGCCAAAATGCCGACGATGCCGAATTGGGGAGAGGTTACGTTGAGGACGAGCGCCGCGAGGAGGATCAGAACGGCGCCGAGCATTATCCGTCCGGGCGTGATGGCAAAAGCGCTGCCGGCGATGGACTGTTTGAAGTATTCCCAAGCGAGTCGGCCGAATCCGAGCTTTTTACGGCTCGGCGGAGGGTCGTTAAGGCCGAGGTCTCCAGCCTGCTGCAGGATTTCTTCGATCTCTCTTTGGTACTTCTGCGGCATGTGACTACTTTGGTATCGCAGCGGTTTCGCCGCCGCTCGGATTCTTGGATGCCGGGTTCAGTTTACTGTCCTGCCTCACTTGAATCCTACTTTTGGGGGTTGTGCGGTGTCAAGACTTCGAGCTTTCGGGGACTTAAACAGTCGTGGATTTGAGTACCGATTTGCTTCTGTCCATATTGCGCGAGTTGCTTGTCTTCCTCGCGAATCATGCACAGGTCGCAAGTACGGGAATGGTATTGAGAGGTGGGCGGCTGTTAGGTTGGCGTTGACCTGATTTAGGACAGGACGTATAGTAGCGCAGTCCGTGGGGGCCTGGTCTCTTGGACGATATTATTGCGAGGCAGAGTTATGCGATATCACATTGGCGACCGGACGTATGAGCTTGTTGAGGGATGGGGGAGCCTGCCGGAGGGGTACGAGTTCTTTCAGGTAGCGGGAGTCGCGGCGGACGCTGAGGATCGTATTTACCTGTTCACTCGGAGTGAACACAAGGTAATGGTTCTTGATAGAGAAGGGAACTTCGTTAGGGCTTGGGAGGTGGAGTTCAACCAGCCGCACGGGATGACGATCGGGAACGACGGAAATTTGTACTTTGCAGACATGGGGAGCCATACGGTCACGAAATATTCGCCGGACGGAGAGCTATTGCTGACATTGGGGAACAAGGATCAGCCGTCGGACACCGGCGGCGAGATTGAAAAATTCTTGGTAGCGAAGGCGGCGGGGCCGTTCAATCGTCCGACGGGCATTGCCGCGAACGAATCAGGGGAGATATTCGTTTCGGACGGATACCTGAACGCTCGCGTGCACAAATTCGCCGCGGACGGGACGTACCTGTTGGCGTGGGGAGCGCCGGGGAAGACTGAGCCGTCGCACTTTCACAATCCGCACGGGATTGGAATCGATCCGGCGGGTCGTGTGATCGTATGCGACCGCGAGAACCACCGAATCCAGGTGTTTGACCAAGAGGGGACGTTTTTGGACATATGGATGGCGGACTTTCGGTTGCCGACGTCGGTTTGTTTCGGTCCGGACGGGACGGTGCTGGTGACGGAGTTGGAGCATCGGTTTAGCATCTTGGACGGAGCCGGCAGGCTGATCGGTCGCTGGGGTGGGGAGGAGAGCCGTACTCCTGGGCAGTTCGTTGCTCCTCATTGTGTCACGGTGGATTCTCACGGCGATATTTACATTGGTGAAGTGCTTGAAGGGCAGCGAGTTCAGAAATTCGCGCGAGTGTAGGCAGGAATTCACTTTTGGCGGTTTTTTGGCAAGTTTTCGTCCAGCTCTGAGAATGCTCATTGTTAGTTCCTCATCGATAGCAGCCCGGCATCGGGGCGCGGGAATCGCGATGAAGGTGTCCGGGAAGGACATGAGAGTTGTTCCCTGCTATGATGCTCATGCGAATTTCGAGACGATTTTTTCAAAGGAGATAATGGATGGACGGCGACAGAGCGATAGCGAAAATTTTGAAGGCCGAGGGAGTGGAGTGGATTGCGGCGTTTCCGGCGCAGACGCTGATAGAGGCGGTGGCGATGGAGGGAATACGGCCGATTATCACACGACAAGAGCGGGCGGGCGTGAACATGGCGGATGGGTACAGCAGAGTGATGAACGGTCGGAAGATAGGGGTCTTTTCCATGCAGCGAGGGCCGGGCGCGGAGAATGCCTTTGGGGGTGTTGCCCAGGGATTCGCGGATAATGTCCCGTTTCTTGTGCTTCCGGGTGGACATGAGCGCTCTCGCTTCGGCGTTCATCCGGGCTTTGACGCGGTGAGTCACTACGGCGGAGTCACGAAGTGGAGCGGTTACATTAGTGATGCGACACGGATTCCGGAGATGTTTCGCAGCGCCTTCACCCAGATGAAGCATGGTCGCCCTGCGCCGACGCTGATCGAGATTCCGTCTGACGTGGCGATGGGAGAGTATCCATGCGAGTTGGAGTATCGCCCCGTCAAGGTGCATCGTTCATCGGCTGATCCTGACATCGTGCGGGAAGCGGTGAGAGAGCTTTTGAAGTCGGGCTCGCCGATGATGTACGTGGGACAGGGGCTGCATTACGCTGAGGCGTATGCGGAACTGCTTGAGTTGGCGGAATTGACACATATCCCGGTAATGACGACTCTCGCGGGCAAGAGCGCGTTTCCGGAGCGGCATCCTCTGTCTCTGGGGACAGGGGGGAACTCGGGCACGCTGATGGTGCACCGTTATCTGCAAAAGACGGACTTTGTCTTGGGTGTCGGTGCCAGCTTTACGAACACGCACTTTAACGCGCCAGTGCCGCAGAACGTTCCCCTGGCGCAGATCACGAATGCAGTCGAGGATATCAATAAGGATAACGAAATTGACTATGGGATGATTGGGGACGCCAAGCTGGTGCTTCGTCAGGTGATTGAAGAGGTTAGGCGTCAGACCGGGGAGAACGGTCGGGGCGATGTGAACGGTGTTGTCGAGGAAGTGGCGGCGATCAAAGGCGAGTTCAAGAAGGAGTGGGGACCGCACCTGGCATCGGACGAGGTGCCAATCAGTCCGTATCGTGTGCTTACGGAGTTGACCAAGGTGGTCGATCCTGACAACTCAATCGTGACTCATGACTCGGGGTATCCACGAGAGCAGTTCGTGCCGTTCTGGCCGGCGAACACGCCTCATTCCTACATCGGCTGGGGCAAGTCGACCCAGCTGGGGTACGGTCTGGGCTTGGCGCTGGGGGCGAAGCTGGCCGCCCCAGAGAGACAGGTCATCAACATTATGGGAGATGCCGCGTTTGGGATGGCGGGACTGGATATAGAGACTGCGACGCGGGCGGAGATCGGCATTATGACGGTAGTGCTGAACAACGGCGTGATGACTCACTATGACTCCTACATGCCTTATTCAAGCAAGAAATACGGTACGAACGCCTTTGGGGGCGAGTATGCGAAGGTAGCAGAGGGACTCGGGGCGCACGCGGAGGTCGTGGAGACTCCCGATCAACTTGGGCCTGCTTTCAGACGAGCGGTAGAGGCCAACGAGAGCGGGCGTCCAGCCCTGGTGGAAGCGATGACGAAGGTGGAAGAGACCGTGGCGCATTACTATCGGTAGGCGAGCGGATCAGGTCTCGGCGCAGACTGCGGATTGAGTGGGGGCAGAAGGGGGCCCGTATGGTTCTCTCACACTGAAGGAGAGACCGGAGACCTCTTGAAGCCGCTAAACCGTCAAGTACGCTCGCGGATCTTGTCGGCGTTCTTGAGGGCTTCGCGCGCGGAGAGGTTGCTCATTCGTTCGCGATTTTGTGCGACATACTCCTCAACCGTTGCCAAGTCGGTCCATGCGAGGGAGCGTAAGGCCCAGCCGATGCCCTTTCTGATGAAGAAATCCGGGTGTGAGAGGTTGGGGTCGATGCAGCCGAAGAGAAGTTTGAGGTCGGTCTCTTCTTTGCGGTTGATTTGGCAGATGATGGAAGCCCTGCGTTTCCACATGTTATCGTCCAGTCGCCATGAGCGCATATGTTTGGCTGTGTCGGCGGGGAATCGTTCGAGGAGTTCGCGCAGGCGATGGGTGGCGATTTCGTCAACGTAGTCCCACCATGCTCCGGTGACGACGAATTCCTCGAACATCGGCAGGGTGTCGGGAGTGCGGAAGGCGCGGTACTGCAACACTCCGGCGAGATCGAGGGCAACGTAGCGTTCCTCTCGGTATTGGGCTTCGCGCCAGAGTTCGAGAACGGTGTTTTGCCAAGCGGACTTGTCGGCTATTGGGTGGACATGGATGAGTGTAGAAACCAGTTTGCGTCGCACGGGTTTTTGGACGCCGCAAAAGGGCATTTCGGACTTCATGTAGGCGCGCATACCCTTCGCCTTGTCCGAAATCGCATTGTCGGCGAGGGCTTGTCGGAGGTCTCGAACTAACTGGGTCTCCATGGGGCTTCGTCTCTGTTTCTGCTTATCCGGGGCCGGTGTGCGGTGCGCGTGTGCGGAAACCGTTCACTCGCTGCCGGAACGAATTCTCCAGAGATCGACGCTTAGCCTCAAGATGAGAATGACGTAGAGCGTGTCTATGACGACCCAGAAGTTGCCGCTAACCTCACCCGCCGAGTCTCCGCCTGAGGCCAGTTCATTAAACCAATTCCAAAAATACAGTATTGTCAGCGCGGCGGCTGAATAGAACCACGTATTGACGCCGATGTACGTTTTCGTATCGCAATCTTCGGTTGGGGCAGTTCTCTTGGTCATGTAGGTCAGAATGAGCGCGGCTATCACTCCAAAGGCCATAAACCAGTTCAAGACGCTCCAGACAGTGTTGCTTTCGATCAGGTCTTGGTAGAACGGCCCTGCTATGAAGTGAATGAGTACGGCGATTGCAGTTAGGGCGAGAATGACTGCGAGTGGTTTCCTAATCGGTTCCATGGGTTGCTCTCTCGGTGACTGGGGCCAATTTCGACGGCGATTTAAGGTACGTTATGGAAGCATAGGCTTTGCAGTATGTCAAACGGCACAGGCCGCGATTTGGTCGGAATGGCCTTTGAGTTGGGCGGATTCTCGCCGTGCAACGAAGTGCGGGGGTCTTCCTTCGTGAGAAAGACAGGTGGTTTGCACCTAGGAGAATGACGAGGGTTCCGGTTGGGTTTCATGATCGGTTATTCGGAGATATTATTGAGAGGGAAGTAGGGAGGGAACAATCGGACGCGCGGGGGTGTGCCGTTCCGAGGATAAGTTATGACAATGTAAGGAGGACAAGGTGCCAACGGTAGTGATTAGCGGGGATAATCCGAACGATGCGAACGGGCCGGCGATCCGTCTGCTGGAGCGACGGGGGTTTGAGGTGCGGGTAGTAAATGACGTTATGTTCGGTCAGGGGCTTCGGAGCGACGAGGAAGAGATCAAGTATTTGAAGGGGGCCGACGCCGTGGTGGCGTGGGGTGAGCGCTATCCTTCAGCGGTGATTGAGGGGCTACCCGGTCTGCGAGTGATTGCCCGTTTGGGTGTGGGGTTCGACAAGGTGGATCTCGAATCAGCAAGCGATCAGGGCGTGGTTGTGACGATTACGCCGAATGCGAACCATGAAGCAGTTGCCGAGCACGCGCTTGCGCTGATCATGGGGCTTGCGAAGACCATTGCCGCAGGCGACAGGTGGATGCGGGAAGGCGAATGGCCTGGGGGACCGCGCAAACCGGTTCGAGGGAGCACGTTGGGGATCATTGGGCTTGGACGAATTGGGCGGAGCTTGGCGGTGCGGGCGGTTGCCATGCGGATGCGCGTCATCGCGACGGAGCTTTACCCCGACCATGATTTTGTTGCCGAACACAACATCGAGTTGGTCGATTTAACAACGCTATTGGGAAGTTCGGACTACGTGAGTTTACACTGTCCCCTCAACGATGACACAAAGGGATTCATCAATAGGGCGACACTGGAAATGATGAATTCGAAAGGGGCGCTCATAAATACGGCTCGGGGCGGGCTGATAGTGGAGCGCGATTTACTGGACGCGCTGAGGTCGGGGCAGATTGCGGGGGCCGGTTTGGACGTATTTGAGGAGGAGCCGACGGCCCCGAACAATCCGCTGTACGAATTGGACAACGTCATTGTCTCGCCCCACGTGGCGGGCAACGATGAACTTTCTCTGGTGGAGATGGGAGTAGAGGCGGCGCAATGCATTGTCGATTTGTATGACGGCAAGTGGCCGGGCGGTTCGGTGGTTAACCGGGATATTGAAGGTCGGTGGAGTTGGTGAGGGAGTGGATTCCGGTGTCGTCGGCGTAGATAGGCAGTGGGTCTGATATTCGTTCTCCGTGTCCGTCTTTGGCGGTGGCGAGCAGACACCACCGGTCTTTGAATTGGATCAGTTGGGCTGCGTAGAAGACCGTGTTGGGGTCGTGCTCGACGATTTGGCCGGTGCCGTGCACGTGGAAGGGGCCGAAGGGGTTGTCGGCGATCATCGAGAAATTCGATCGTTCGGGCAGGCGGTTGCCGAATTTTTGGGCGTGTTCCGCAGTAAGGAATCGGCCGAGGGTGCAGAAGACGAGGTACCACCGGGGGCCGATGTTGTAGAGCTGGGGCACTTCCATCTCGTCGGCGATGCGGTCGTGCTGCAGCGGGGGCAGTATTTCCCAATTGCGCATGTCGACGGTGCGGGCGAGGGCAACGGTTCCGCGCGTTCGAGTTGGGCCTTCGTTTCTACGGGCGCATATGAGTTGGTAGACGGATTCACCATCGTCGAAGAGAAAGGGATCGCGCCAGTGCTGCATTTTCCGTAGGCCGGTGCCGATGCTTTCGTAGTGGGGAGGGCCGGCCTCGGAGACGGGGTTTTCGGAGAGCCTTGTCCAGTTCATCAGGTCATGGGAGACGGCGATTCCGGCGCGTTGGACTCGGTACTGTTCTTCGTAGGAGCTGTCGGCGTGGCCGGTGGCGGAGTATGCCATCCAGAATTTGCCGTTTCGTTCGATGACGCTGCCGGTGCAGAGACGCAGATCGTCCCAGGAGCCTGGCGAGCCGATTTGCAGGGCCGTCGGCAGCCGTTGCCATGTAATGAGGTCGGGACTCACGGCGTGGCCTATAAAAGAGGGCCCGCCTTCGAGTGGTTCGGCAAGATGGAACATGTGGACGGTGTCGGTTTTCTCGTCCACAAAGTACCAAGCATCATGCATCAAGTGGTGGTCATAGGTGTACATTGTTGTTCGGCTAGGTGGGGGTGCAGTATCGGGGGCCGAGCGACGCTGAGTGGGGGAACCTGGGCGTTATGCTGATTCGGTGAAGCGGATGATGAGAGGAACTATGGTGGCGGTGAGCGCGAGCGTGCCGATTACCGCGGCGAAGAGCAGGTAGCGCAGGCCGTAGTTGGACATGATGGCGGGGTCGTAGTACTTGTCGACTTGGTTGTCGCGGTACATGTCCACAAGGCCTTTGAGAAGTGTGCGTCGGTTCCGTCTGCCGAGGACTAGCGCGGTTATCGCGACGATGTTTAGCAGTATGGTCATGATGATGAAGACGGTCAAGAGGACATCGTACGTGGCAGTGGTTATGGGGTCGTTGACGGCGGCGTTTCCCTCGGCAATTGCGGCCGTGGATATCCCGGAGTTGACGGCGAGGACGATGAGGTTGAAGACAATTGCAGTGAGTACGAAGATGGTGTCCGTGCGACTGCTTTCTCCAAGTTCGCGGACGATGTGATCGTGGACTTGGCCGAGCATTTTGTAGTTCCTTTCAAGAGTGGAGAGTTTTGTTAAAAGGGCATGGCCCGGCCGAGTCCTTGTGAGCGGGCCAAGTGGTATACGCGGATGCCGACGGTGATGTCCTCAATGGCGAGGCCTTGGGATTCGAATAGCGTGATGTCGTCGGCTGAAGTGCGGGCGGGAACCTGACTGGTGACGACGTCGGAGAGATTGCGTACGTGGTTCCACGTGATGATGCCGCGGTCGACAGGATACACGAGGTCTCCACACTCAATTCTCGCGTCGTCGACATCATCGGCGGCGATTACCGTGGAGCGTTTGACGACTTCGTAGTCGATTTCCTGCTTCATCCAATGGTTGTTTCCGGCGGCGTTTACGTGCGTGCCAGGTGAGAGCCATTCACCAAGCAGGACGGGTTTAGTGGCACTGGTGATGACATTGACGATGTCGGCGCCATCTACGCACTCGTGGCCTCGGTCAACTGGGCGGACTTCTATACCGAGTCGACGTTCGAGAACTGCTGCCAGTCGTTCGCGGTTTTCGCGGGTTCGGGAGTAGATGCGCGCGCTCGTGATGTTTCTGACCTTGCAGACGGCTTCCAACTGTGTGCTGGCTTGATATCCGGATCCGATCATCCCAACGGTACTAGCGTCTGGGCGGGCCATGTATTTCGTCGCAATGCCGCTGGCCGCTCCGGTGCGGACCTGACCCATGCCGTTGGCCTCGATAAGGGCGATCAGTTCAGTAGTGTTAGCATCATAGAGGTAGACATAGAATCGAGAGCGGTCGCCGCCGACGCCGTAGGTTTTCATACCCATTACGCCGAGTTCCGGGGCGGTTGCGGTCATGAAGTTGAAGGAGCCTCGGCCGTTGGGTAGTCGGTTGCGTGGAAAGTTGAATGCGGTCCCGTTCGCGAGGTGGACGAAGCCCTTTTCCACTTCTTCAAGGGCGATGTCCATAGTAAGGACTGATTCAACGTCTTCTTCGGTTAGGTAGAGGGCCATGAGCGTTCTCCGTTAGGTCGGTTGGTGTATGAGTTCCCGTCCTATGTCGGATCGAGGTGTGGGGATGGCGGAGAGAATCTGGGGAAGTAAGCGCATTTGAGGTTAGGCGCGGAGCATGTAGAAATGGTTTAGGGGGCCGTTGCCTTGGCCGATGGTTGGGGCGGAGTGAATGGCTTCGGTGACGTATTTCTTAGCGGCGGCAACTGAATCGTGGACTGGATTACCCTTGGCGAGTCCGGCGGCGATGGCGGACGCGAAGGTGCATCCGGTGCCGTGGGTGTTGTCGGTGGAAATACGTCGGGCCGTAAATGTCTTGATTTGGACGCCGTCGCAGAAGATGTCGGTTGCCTGGTGGTCTTCCAAGTGTCCGCCTTTTACGACGACGGACTGGGCGCCTAAGGCTATGATCTCGTTGGCGGCGTCGCGCATGTCGTCAATATCGTCGATCTTGCGGCCGAGGAGAGTTTCGGCCTCAGGGATATTCGGTGTGACCACGGTGGCGAGGGGAATGAGGAGTGTCTTGAGTGCGTCCACTGCGTCTTCTCGCAGGAGTCTCGCTCCACCCTTGGCGACCATCACGGGGTCGACAACGAGAGGCGTCAGTCGGTGTTCGGTAATCTTTTCGGCGACGGTCTCGATGATGTGCGCGGAAGAGAGCATACCGGTTTTTACGGCATCGGCGCCGATGTCGGAGATTACGGCGTCTATCTGTGAGCGGATAATGGAGTCGGGGAGTTCGATGACTTCGGTGACGGTTTGGGTGTTTTGGGCGGTTATGGCAGAAAGGGCTGAAGTGCCGTAAACGCCCATTGCGGCGAAGGTCTTTAGGTCGGCTTGGATACCGGCTCCTGCGCCTGAGTCGGACCCTGCAATGGTCATGGCTTTAGCGAGGTTCTTCATGGTTGGCTCAAACGTGTCGCGGTATTTTTGCAGTTGAAGGAATGGGGTTAGAGGTTACCAAGGATACACGAAAGATGCGGTCGGTATTTAGGGTTAGTCGCTTGAGACCTGCTTGCCGTTGTCGTCGGCTTGTTGAGCTTTGCGCCTGATTATTTCTTGCAGTTGTCGCACGCTTCGGCCTGACACGGCCATTTCGCGGCTTTTTTGACGTTTCCGCTCGCGTCGCTCTGCTTTCGTGGGTCGGTGGGTATGTTCTTCTGCCATGTTGTCATGATATCGGAACGCGAGCGGGTTCGGGGCGAACCGGGCCTGACGGTATCGTGTACTATATGGGCCGAAAGGGAGTGGTGGAGCCTCGCTCCGCGGGAATGACGGATGAGGTTGTTCGGGCAGTAAGAGTGGTTTTCAGACAGCTTCTTTGAGGTACTCAGGAAATGCGGCGGCGACGTACGATTTATCATAACGACGCAAGGCATTACTATTTGTGGTTGTATGATCCTCCGATGCGGATGAGGGACGCATGGCGACCTATTGACGAGGTGGCGGGGACGGGGATTGATACGTTCAGCTATTGCGTGGAGCGAGGAGACGGGGCCTTTTATCCGACAAAGGCGGGGATGGTGTTCGGGTCGGATAGGCGACCGTTTACGAATTCCATTGCCTGGCACGCCTGGCACGCGATGGAGAGTCTCATGGCGCGGGGACTTGATCCACTGCGGGTTCTCATTGACCGAGCGCACGAAAAAGGAATGGAATTTTGGGCCGATTTGCGACTGGGGAGTTACGGGGGGATGAGCCCGGATGTGTCGGTTGCGAACGGGGGCAGGTATTTCGCGGAGGCATCGGTTAGGGATCACCTTGCGGAGGTAGCGCGGGAACTGGTTCTTGACTACCCTTGTGACGGGCTTGAGTTGGATTTTGCGATTGCGAACGGCAGTCATCCATCGTATTTGAGGCCGGAAGACGTGCCTGAGTACACCCCGGTCATTACCGACTGGGTGGCGAGTTTGGCGGAGACGGCGCGAGGTCGAAATCGGGGTGGGGTCATAGGCGCAAGAGTGTATCCGGTCGAGGAATTGAACTTGCGTCAAGGGTTGGACGTGCGGAATTGGCTGGATGAGGGGATCGTGGACTTCGTTGTGCCGCTGATGTACGAGTACAATCGACTCGATCCGAATATGCCGTTTGACTGGCTGATCGAAGCGGCGCACGCGCGGGACGTTGCGGTTTACGGGATGTTGCAGCCGACGACGCCAGCGCAGGATGTTTCGTTGGGCGAGGACAACCGGGAGTACGCGACGATTGAGCAGCTTCGAGGTGCGGCGGCGAGTTTTTGGTCGCGGGGCGTGGATGGGTTGTACACTTGGTTTCTGCGATGGCCCCACGGGGACACCGAGCGCGCGTTTCTCTCGGAGATGGGCGACCCCGATTTGATTGAGGAGAAGGACAAGACGTACTTCTGTCTACGTCGTTCCGGTGACGCGGACAGTCCGGCATACGGTGGGCCGCTGCCGATTACGATACCGGAGGCGGATCCCGATAAGCGGTACGAGATTTCGTTTTACGTGGCCGACGATATTGCGGAGTCGGACCGAGTGAGTTCAGTTGTATTGAGCATCAAGTTAATGAATTTGATTATGGGCGACAAGTTGACACTGACGCTCAACGGAGAGTCGATAGATCAGGAGCCGGTTGCGAGAAATTTTGCTCACAATACGCCTCATATTGCGCCGCGGGGGTTGGATCTTCAGTTCAATTTGCGGGAAGTCGTGACCCGAAAGGGTTGGAATACCCTTGGGGTATCCCTGGATGAACGGCCTGATCTGATGGCGGGCGGCATCACGGTGGATCAGGTTGAGTTGCGGGTGAAGTACAGCCCGTATCCATCGGTGAGGTAGGTCAATGAGGTGGCTGAAATCACTTTTGGGACTGTTCAGCGCCGCCGATGCGCCAGTGTCCGTTGGGGGGAGGATGCCGGAGCCGGAGGCCCATATGTGGGCGGAAGTTCTGAGGAGCGAGGGTATTGGAGCGGGTGTGCGGAACGAGGGACTGCCACCCTATACGAGTTCGATGAGTTCCAATTACAGCGTGTGGGTGCAGTCCGGGGATGCCGAGCGGGCGAGGCAAATCGTGTCAGGCGAGAAGGAAGAAGGAGGGAAAGCGTGAGACGGCGGAGGACTATCTATCACAACGACGCGAGGCATTCGTATCTATGGCACTTTGAACCGCCGATGCGGTTGGAGGATGCTTGGATTCCGATTGACGAAGTGGCAGGGACGGCGGTTGACACGTTTAGCTATTGCGTCGAGCGCGGTGACGGGATGTTTTACCCGACGAAGGTGGGGAAGATGTTCTGTGTGGAGGACGGGAAGGCTCATTCGAGGCATAACTACGAGTGGCGGGCGGCGGCGTGTATGCTGAGTTTGATGGAGCGGGGTCTCGATCCGCTACAGGTGCTGATCGACCGCGCGCATGAACACGGGATGGATTTTATCGCCGACCTGCGGCTGCAGCGGCTTGGGGGGATGTACCCGGAACTTGAGCTTGAGAATGGGGGCGGGGGCTGGGCGGAAGACCGAGTCAGGGATCTGAAGTTTGCAATCCTCCAAGAGCTGGTCTCCAGGTATCCGATTCAGGGTGTGGAACTGGACTTCACGGCCGCGTTTGGGGAAGGGGAGCATTTCTATTTTCATCAAGGAGGCACCGTCGAGAACACCGAGACCATGACGGAGTGGGTACGTCGGGTGTCCAAAATGGTCCGATCAGAATTAGGGAGTGAGGGAGTGGTTGGGGCAAGGATATTCCCCACGGAGCAGGGCAACTTGGATCAAGGTTTGGATGTGCGGAGGTGGCTTTCCGAAGGTCTGTTGGATTTTGTAGTTCCGGTGGCGTATGTGTACACCGTACTCGATCCGAATATGCCGTTCGAGTGGGTGATTGGCCCGGCGCAAAAATCGGGCGCGTCGGTGTACGGCTTCTTGCAGCACAACTTGCAGGACGAAGTGGTTGGGGCGAAAGGGCGGATGTATCCAAGGATCGAGCACTTTCGAGCGGCGGCGGCAAATTATTGGGCCAAGGGGGTTGATGGGCTGTATACGTGGATGATGGATTGGCCGCTGGGGGATGCCGAGCGCAACATTTTGACGATGATCGGGTCGCCGGAGCTGGTCCACGGTCGGGACAAGGTTTATGTGGTTTCTCGCAAGTACGACCGCGCGGCGAGTGTGGGATATCGTCATCACCTGCCGCATGAATTGTCTCCGCCTCTCCCGACGGAGGCGTACGCGGTGCCTTTCACCGTGGCCGATGATGTCACGGCGGGGGACAGCAGGGCAAGCAGTACGACCCTGCGCGTCTATCTTGTGAATGTCGTGTCGGGAGATCGCTTTAACGTTCTTTTGAATGGGCGTTCCCTTGCGGGTGAGACCTGCAGGCGAGTTTGGAAGAAGGGGCGTGATGCGTATCCGCACACTAATCCGCGGAACCACTGGCTGGAGTTCGATCTTGTGGATGTCCTGCCTCGTCGGGGTGAGAACGTGCTGGAGATTTCGTTAGAGAGCCGCCCGGAGGGGTTGACGGGCAGCGTCACGATTGCGGAAGTTGAGGTGGAGGTGAGGTACAGTCCGTATCCGCCGGGGTTGACGAGCTAGGAGTTGTAAGGCTTTCCGGGTTTCCGGGAAGTTGTCCTTCGCTTGTATAATCCAGGCTCCCCTCGGCCGAATCGCCGTCTCGTTCATTCGCGGGACTAGGACTAAGTGTGTCGCAGCGGAATTATCAGGAGTAGCGCGTAATGTCGGATTATGAGCCTATTGATTTATCGGAATGGTGCAACGCAGGGATTGAGTTGCTGCCATCTGACGATCCGCCGGCCATTGGGGCGACGATGTTTCGCGGTCTCCCGTTTCAGGTGGGGAAGGCGGGCAGTCCGAACTGTTTTATCCGATTGGAGGAAGGCGACTACTCGGTTCATATTCCGGTGGGAGAGGCTGCGCGGCAGATTATATTTGCTCATCGTCTTCTTGAGACTGACGTTCCACGGGGTGGGCAAGTGGGCAATCACGTTGCCGACTATGTTTTTCATTCGGCGATGGGAGAGTCCGTGACCGAGACTGTGCGGGAGAGGTTTCAGATTTCGGCGTTCGGGCCTCCGTTCGATCCGGGGACATATACGGGAGCGCCTTATGCGCCGTTTCAGGCGTCGCCGGATCAGAAGGCTGCGTTGTTTCCGCGCTGCAAAGGTGAATTCGGTGACGCGGGCAACAGGCAGACCGACGCGACACAGGCGGATGCCCGATGGTATTACCTGTGGGCGTGGGAGAATCCTCACCCGAAGAGCGCTATTGACTCGATCGAGATTGTGCCGAAAGGCGGGGCGTTCATTATCGCGGCAGTAACGTTGGGGCGTTTGGACGAGCGCCCCTTGTATCGTGAGGCGAATCGGGTAGTGAAGATCGAGCTTACCGATCCAGACTTGGCATCGCAGCCGTTCGATGTCGAGGTGGACGTGGATCGCGGCGAGGCGACGTATGCGTACCCGCTCCCGCAGGGGAAAGTGGACGAATTTATCGGAGGTTCGGCCAAGGGCTGGGGTGAGCGGTATAACGCGACGGCGAGTCCTTCATACGTGGAGGTATCGGCCACTGATTCGGCCACAGTGAGTGTGAAGCAGGGTGGGGCGACGGTTGCTCGCGCGAATTGGGGGTCGATTGTGTCGAATGGCTCGGCGGCCGGTCCTCGGGCGCGGATCGAGTTAATCGACCCGGGCAAGAACTGGGTGAACGTTTCCGTGGTGGACGACACAGGGCAGCCGGTTCCTTGTCGGATTCATTTTAGATCGCCGGATGGAGTCCCGTATCAGCCGCACGGCTTCCATAATCACGTGAACTCCAATCTTGATACGTGGCATAAGGACGTTGGTGGCGACCTGCGATTGGGACAGATCACGTATGCGTATATCGACGGCACATGCCAGGGATGGCTGCCTCGAGGCGATGTGATAGTGGATGTCGCGCGGGGCTTTGAGTACGAGCCCCTTCGTACGAGAGTGGAGATTCAACCCGGTCAGCGACGGCTCAGCTTGCGGTTGAACCGCTGGACGAATATGAACGAGCAAAGATGGTTCAGCGGCGACTCGCACGTCCATTTTCTTACCCCGGAGGGCGCGCACCGCGAGTCCCAGGCGGAGGATTTGAACGTTGTCAATTTGCTTCAATCGCAGTGGGGGAGTTTGTTTACGAATACGGAGGATTTCACGGGCGCTCCCAGCGTTTCGCGTGAGGGGAACAACATTGTCTATGTGGGTCAAGAGAATCGGCAACACGTCTTGGGGCACATGATTTTGTGGGGGCTGAAGCGGCACGTAATGCCATGGTGCAGCGACGGTCTCGACGAGGCTGAGCTTGCCGGAACCATGGAGACAAACTTGAGCGACTGGGCGGATCGCGCTCACGCACAGGGTGGGTTCGTCATCAATCCGCACTTCAACACCCCGAACGCCTTCGGAGAGTACGCGACGCTCATTGCCACCGGGCGGATGGATGCCATCGAAATGAAGAACCTCTCTTCGCAGCGGTATGGGGATTACTATGGATACTTGAACTGTGGGTACCGTCTGCCAATAGTGAGCGGCACCGACAAGATGAGCAGTTCCGTTCCGGTTGGTGGGCACCGAACCTACGTGAACATTCCGGAGGACGAGGAGTTTACGTACGATTCGTGGTGTCGGAATACGGTTAGGGGGCGGACGTTCATCAGTGGGGGACCGATGATCGGATTTACGGTAGACGGGAAAGAGGTCGGCGACACCGTGGAGCTTTCGGGTACCGGCACTGTGGAGGTCAAGGCGTGGGCAGAGAGCATTTTCCCGATCCACAGCCTGGAAATTCTTCGCGGGGGGCGTTTGGCGGCCTCGACCGAGTCAATGCAGGGAACACGGCGTCTTGAGTTGAGCGAGCGGATAGAGATCACCGGTCATACGTGGCTGGCGGCTCGATGCGGCGGGCCGGGTTACTACGACAACCGAATTGATTACGGCACCAGCGGTCACGAGGTGTATGCGCACACGTCGCCGGTGTATGTGGCTTGTGGGGGTGAGTGGCGGATGTTTGATCGTCGGGTGGCGGAGAACATCGTGAATTCGGTTGAAGGGTCGCTCGCGTACATTAGGGCGAACACGTTGCAGTATGATCCCTCGCGCACTACGCACCGTCATGGTGAAGATGACCACTTAGCGTATTTGGAGCGTCCGTTCATCGAGGCGCGGGACTTGGTGCATAGGAGAATGCACGAGTTGGAAGTAGCGCATTGAGGGAAAGACACGCTTGCGCGCGAATGATGGACATGCAGAGTGGATGACGTTAAGGCGAGTTCAGTTCGCGCCGGAGTTGGTTCTCTTGTTCTCTGATTTCGGGGGTTAGTTCGTCGCCGAAGTCGTCGGCTTCGAATATGGGACGAATTTCGATTTCGCTGGGGCCGGGCATGGGATTGGGGCAGCGATTCACCCAGTCGACGGCCTCGTTGATGTCCTTGACTTTCCAGACCCAGAATCCGGCTACGAGTTCGCTTGTTATTGGGAATGGGCCGTTTTGCACGGTGCGATCATCTCCGTCGAAGGCTACTCGCTTGCCTTCCAATGACGGTTTGAGTCCTTCACCCGTTAGCAGGATGCCGGCCTCGAACAGGTCTTGATTGTATTTGCCCATGGCTTCCAGCATGTCGGTCGAGGGGAGGACGCCGGCCTCGCTGTCTTTCGTGGCCTTTACGAGAACCATGACCCGCATTGTCTGGACTCCTTCCGCTTTAGTGGAATGTGAACAATGCCAGGCTGTGCGAACGTTCGCGATGGTTGCGTGGGTTGCGGGGCTGTTTCAGGGGCGCTGGCCGACCTGCGAAGATTTCTAGCCGGGTCGGGGAGTCGGCCCTTTGTCGCGTCCCGCGGGATGGTTGGCCATGCGGTTTTGTGCGGCGAGTGCGACTGTCTTTTCAATGCGATTGGTTCTTGTTTGGGGCCTGCGCGCGGACTTTATCCACCACAGGATGTTCTTTTTGGATGAGTCGGGGAAGCTTTTGAAGTAGAGCGCGGCCGGGGCGTTCTCGTTCAAGGCGGAGGCAAGATCCGAGGGTATAACGATGTCTTCGATTTCGTCGTAGATGTTCCATGAGCCGTCGGCTTTGGCGTCCTCGACCAACTTGATGCCCGCGGCGGCCATTCGACCTTGATGAACTAGCCGTGCGATCTTTTCCTTGTTGATTCGCGACCATGGACTCTTGGGGTTTCGGGGTGTAAAGAGCCGCATCGCGCGTTCGTTGTCCAACTTGTTAATCTTCGAATCGACCCAGCCGAAGCATAATGCCTCGTCCACGGCATCGGTGAACGGAATGTAGGGCCTTCCCGTGGCTTTCTTCCAGGATACCAGCCACAAGCCGCTTGAGTCGTGGTGATTGTCTTTCAGCCACGCGCGCCACTCGTCTTGCGTCTCAATGAGGAGCAGCGGTTTGCCATCCTTTGGGTGGGTTCCGATCTGGGCGGTCATTTTGCGTTTCAGGCACACCCGGCCGCTTGCCGCAATTCTTTGATGTTGATCTTCTGCATCTGGAGCAAAGCTTCCATCACGGCAGCAGGGTCGGATTGCATGATTTCATCCAATGCGGCGGGGGCTACTTGCCAGGAGAGTCCGAACTTGTCTTCAAGCCAGCCGCATTGGCTCTTCGTTCCGCCTTCCGAGAGCTTTTCCCAGTAGTAGTCGATTTCCTTTTGGGAGTCGCACTGAACGACGAACGATATGGCCGGAGTAAACTTGAACATCGGGCCGCCATCCACGGCTCCGAACTTCATGCCTTCGATTTCGAATTCCACGAGGGCATTGTGCTCGGCGGGGCCTGCCGGGATCTTCTCGACTTTCAGCAGTTTTGCATTGGGAAATATGGAGACGTAAAACTTGGCCGCCTCTTCCGACTGCCCGTCAAACCAGAGGAATGGGTTCAATTTTGGTGTTAGCGTCATATTGATTTGTCCGTATGTTATTACCGGTAGCTTGTTATGAGACGCGAGACTTCGGATGTGTTGTTACAGGATTGGATAGTCTGTCCAGCTACTAGTGTATCAGGGGGCTGGGTCGTATTTGTCAACTGTGCGATGGGCATCATAGCCGTTCATTTCACCAAAACAGAGCGGATGCCGTTAGTTGGGCGCGTTGCGGAGCAGGCCGCCAATTCAATACAATTGGCAGTTGGATGCATACACTACCCGGACAGGAGATCGGAATGGCGACCTACGGTACCGACCACTTGCGCAACGTTGTACTTTTATCCCACAGCGGTGCGGGCAAGACGATACTTTCCGAGGCGGCGCTCTTCGCGTCCCAGGCAACAACTCGGCTTGGGCGGGTTGAGGATGCGACGACGGCTTCCGACTACGAGCCGGAAGAACACAAACGACAGAACAGCATTCAGACATCGATTCTCCCGGTAATTCACGGGGATCATAAAATCAACTTGATCGACAGTCCCGGGTATGCGGACTATCGGGGCGAGGTCACGTCGGCGCTGCGGGCTGCGGACGCGGCGCTCGTATTGGTCTCGGCTCCGGCAGGGGTTGAGGTTGGGACTATTCAGATGTGGCAGATGGCGGAAGACCTGCCCAAGCTGATCGTCGTGAGCAAGCTGGACAGGGAGAACTCGGATTTTGATCGAGTAATGGAGGCTTTGGTCGAGGCGTTTGGGCGGGAATGTGTGCCCGTGCAAATTCCGATAGGTTCGGAGGCGGACTTTCATGGAGTAGTGAACCTTTTGGACCCGAAGGCCGATGTTCCGGCGGATCTGGTCGATGAGGCAGAAGAGGCGCGGGAACGGATCATCGAGGCGGCGGCCGAGTCCGACGAGGAATTGGCGGACAAGTACCTTGAGGGAGAGGAACTCAGTCAGGAAGAGATAATCGCGGGGCTGAAGGTGGGGATTTCCGAAGGGACGTTCATTCCGGTGGTTGCGACGTCGGCGTTGAACGGGATCGGCGTTGGCGAACTGCTGGACGCCGTCATTGGGTTACTGCCTTCACCGGCGGATGGTTCGATCCATACGGCGCGGAAGGGCGATGAGGATATTGAGCTTGTCGTGGACAGTTCCGGTCCACTTGCCGCCCAAGTCTTCAAGACTTCCGCCGACCCGTTTGTGGGTAAGCTGTCCTATTTCAAAGTCTTTAGCGGAACGCTCAAGAGCGATTCGCAGGTGTGGAACGCCAGTCGAAACGAGAGTGAGCGCACCGGCACGGTGTATACCATCCAAGGGAAGGAACAAGAGGCTGTGGATGAGTTGGCGGCGGGCGATATTGGGGCGCTTGCAAAGCTCAATTCGGCGCTGACGGGGGACACACTTTCCGACAGGGCGGCACCGATCACTTTAGGGGCATTAGAGTTTTCTCCGCCCGTATTCTCAATGGCGGCGTTTCCCAAGTCCAAGGCCGACGTGGACAAGCTGACGAACGCTATTTCACGGATGGCGGAGGAAGATCCGAGCCTGAGCGTTAGCCGCGAGCCGAACACAGGAGAATTGTTGTTGGGCGGACTCGGCGACGTGCACGTAGATGTTGCGGTTGAGAAGATGAAGCGCAAATTCGGCGTTGAAATCCTCTTGATGACTCCGAGAGTTCCTTACAAAGAGACTATTGGTAGGAAGTCGAACGCTCACTATCGGCACAAGAAGCAGAGTGGAGGCCACGGGCAGTTCGCGGAGGTTTATCTTGAAGTCGAGCCACTGGACCGCGGTTCCGGCTTTGAGTTTGGCGAAAGGGTTGTCGGCGGAGCGGTACCGAGAGAGTATATCCCGTCGGTGCAGAAGGGATGCGTAAAGGCCCTGGAGTCCGGAGTGATCGGCGGTTTTCCGGTTGTGGACGTTAAGGCGACGCTATACGACGGCAGCTTCCATCCGGTGGACTCGTCCGGTGTTTCATTCGAGATTGCGGGGAGCAACGCGCTCTCCGACGGCGTCCAACAGGCGAGTCCGCAATTGTTGGAACCGATAATGTACGCTCAAATTCTTGTTCCGGAGGGAGACACCGGGGACGTGATGGGCGATCTGAACAGCAAGCGAGGCCGCATCCTCGGGATGAATCCGGAGGGTAACGGGTTCACGACGATTGAAGTTGAAGCGCCCCAGGCGGAGATGCTGCGCTACGCAACGGACCTTCGGTCTCAGACTCAGGGGAGGGGCACGTTTATGATGCGGTTTGACCGTTATCAAGAGGTTCCGACGCATCTTGTTGACCGTGCCGTGGAGCAGCAGAGGGAGCTAGAGGAGCCGAGGGAGTAGGGGTTCCGGGACCGGTATACCGTCTGTGAGTAGTTGTCGGATGGCCTTTGATGCAATTCCGCTCAGGCAATTAGGGTACCGGGGCTACGTTCTTCTTTCGGAAAGACGATTGAAGGCAGTTGGAATGACGATGAGACGTTATTCGGTCGGTGATGAGCGGGCAGTTGCCGCAAAGGCTAAGGATTCGTCATCCCAAAAGAGAGAGGGTTAGGGAGAGACATGCATTATCAGTACGTGATCGTCGGTGGGGGGATGACCGGAGACGCGGCTATCGGAGGCATCCGCGAGGTCGATTCGGACGGTTCAGTTGCTTTATTTGGTGATGAACCGGAGGAGCCGTACAATCGGCCCCACCTGTCGAAGGGGCTTTGGCACGGGAAGTCCTTGGATGATATTCAGCGTGATACCAACCGGGAGGGAGTTGATCTACATCTGGGTCGTAGAATCGAGAGCCTGAATGTTGACGGCAAGGAGGTAACCGACGATCGGGGTAGGAGTTACACATTCGATAAGCTCCTTCTTGCGACGGGAGGGACGCCTCGCCGTCTGGCGTTCGGCGGCGACAGCGTAATTTATTTTCGCACAGTGGACGACTACCGTCGTCTGCGGGCCTTAGCCGACACGGGAGATACCTTTGTGGTCATTGGCGGCGGTTTTATCGGTTCAGAGATCGCGGCCTCGCTGACGCATAGCAAGAAGCACGTGACGATGGTTTTCCCTGAACGCTCAATCGGCAGCGGCATTTACCCGGCTGATTTGAGCGAGTTCCTCAATGAGTATTACCGTGAACACGGCGTCGAGGTTTTGGCGAGGCATGTGGTGTCCGGCGTAGAGCGGAAGGGGGACAAAGTGGCGGTGACGGTAACGCCAAGCGAATCATCGGGTTCGCGTGAAATTTTGGTTGACGGCGTTGTTGGGGGTATGGGAATTGAGCCGAACGTTGAGGTTGCTCGGCAGGCGGGATTGAGCGTTGAGGATGGTATATGCGTTAGCGAGAATCTCAACGCTTCGCATCCCGATATCTTCGCCGCGGGGGATGTGGCCAACTACTATAACGACGTGTTGGAGCGACGGATTCGAGTTGAACACGAGGACAACGCGAATACGATGGGAGCGGCGGCAGGGAAGGCAATGGCCGGCGAGGTTGAGTCTTTCAGCAACATCCCGTACTTCTGGTCGGATATGTTCGATTTGGGCTACGAAGTGATGGGTCACATCGATTCGAGAATGGAGACCGTCGCGGACTGGAAGGACGAGTTCCGTGAAGGGGTTGTTTACTACTTGGAGGGCGAGAGGGTACGGGGAACACTTCTCTGGAATATGTGGGACAGGTGGGGTCCGGCGGGCGACCTCGTTGCGGATTCGGGGCCATTCACGTCCGGCGATCTCATAGGCCGTATTCAGTGATCGGTTCTTGGTCTTGATGACGTCGAACCTTGCGAGCTGTCGTGGGTTTTACGTGAGGTCCGTAGGGACGCGCGATGATTAATCCGCTACGTTCCTGGACGAAAGGCACTCAAGCTCGTCGCACGCTTCTGTTCGCTTCGGCGACGCATGTTTGGAGCGACTTGTTCTTTGCGCTGTATGCGCCGCTACTGCCGCTCATCAAGGACGACTTGGATTTGACGTTCACGGAAGTGGCAATGTTGAAGTCGCTGTATGCGGCGGCTATGGCCGTGCTTCAAGTTCCGGTGGGCTTCTTTGCCGAGAGAGTTGGGGAGTTTTGGCTGTTGGTCGGTGGGAACATTTGGGTGGCGGTCGGTCTGATTGGGATGGCACTGGCGCCGAGTTTCGCACTGCTCCTGGCCTTCACACTTCTTGGCGGCCTGGGGGGAGGCACGCAGCATCCATTGGCGTCGGGCATCGTCTCTCGCGCATATGATAGCAAGGCCAGAGCGACCGCGGTTGGCACGGTCAACTTCGCCGGGGACTTGGGCAAGATGGCTGCGCCCGCGATTGCCTTAGTTGTCGCGGTATCTTACGGTTGGCGGGGGACGATGTTGATAATTGCGATCGGGGCGATCGCATTCTTTTTGGCGTCGGTATTCATCAGGCGCAGCGTCGATATTGGGCGGCCGGAGCCGATTGCATCGAAGGATGCGGACGGTTACGGGGGCAGTGGCACTCCGACGACGGGGTTCAAGATTCTCAGCGTGGTCGGCTTCATCGATTCCGCTATCCGCGCGGCGGCTATCACGTTCGTTCCCTTCATCCTGGAGGATCGGGGGATGGGGAATTCAGAGATATTCATCATGTTGATTTTGCTGCTTGCCGGGGGCGCGTTCGGCAAGTATGCTTGCGGCTGGTTTAGCGAGCGTCACGGTTTAATCAGCATCGTGTGGATCACGAAGGCCTCGGCGGCCGTGTTCTTGGTTGCGACGGTTTATGCCCCGATGGTGACGATAGCGCCGCTCATGGTGCTTCTGGGCGTGGGGTTGAACGGTACTTCGTCATCCCTGTACGCGACCGTCGCCATCTTCGCGCCACAGGCCCGGCGTTCCCGCATGTATGGGTTCTTTTACACTACGAACGAGATCGGCGCGTTTGCGGCTCCGCTCCTCTTTGGCCGTCTTGCGGACGTGTTCAACATCCGAGCCAGCATGGCACTCATGGGGTTGTTCACGGCTACCGTTCTGCCCGTCAGTTTGGCCTTACGGGGATATCTTCGGCCGTCTCCGACATGGGAAGAAGTATAAGGCTGTGTGGGCGTATTTGGGCGGGTTCGAGTTGGTCGGCGGTCACGGCGTTCGCAGCGTGGAACCCAGAAAATCCGGGTAGCCGCGGGCAAAGTCTTGCGAGTTGGCGGGTGACCTTCCTTCTAGCTGGAGGGCGGAGACTGCGAGCAGGCCATCACCGGTACCGATGTCGATTTTGCCGTCGTTTGAGCGGACGACAAAACCGAGTGGCTCGCTGCCGTTCTTTGCGTCGGCTTCGAGTATTTTGAGCAACTTGCCCTTCCAGTGGGTAAAGGCGCCGGGCCAGGGCGTGTATGCGCGCATCATTCTGGCGATCCGCTCGGCATCGTCGTTCCAGTCGATTTGGCCGTGCTGTTTTTTGACGAGGGTTGTGAAGGTGGCGAAGGTTTCGTCCTGGGGGGTTTCCTGTACATTGCCGGAGGCCCATCGGGGCAGGGTTTCGATGAGAAGCTCCGCGCCCAAACCGAACAGTCGCCGGGTTAGGTCCGGGGCCGTTTCACGGTCGAGGATTTGGACTGTCACTTGCGAGAGGAGGGGGCCGCTGTCCATCCCCTGATCGAGTTTCATAATGGATACTCCCGTTGTGTGATCGCCGTTGAGAATGGCGGAGACGACCGGAGACGGGCCTCGATAGTGCGGAAGCAGAGATGGATGAATGTTCAGGCAGCCTAGCGGTGGGATGTTGAGGAGTTCGGGAGGCAAGAACAGGCCGTATGCCGCCACGACGACAACGTCCGGAGCGAAGGATATCAACTCCTCGCGTTGATGCTTTGAGTCCAACGATGTCGGCTGCCGGACTTCAACTCCTTGCGTTTCGGCGAGCCGTTTGGTTGGAGTCGGGACGAGTTTGCGTCCTCGGCCAGCAGGTCGGTCGGGCCGGGAGTATACGGCCGCTATGTCGTGCCCTGCTTCTATGAGCCGGTTCAGCGTCGTTGCGGCGAAATCGGGTGTGCCCATGAATACAATTCTCATAGAGCGTAGGGTAACATGGCGATGAGTGGGAAGCCCAAGATGAGCGGAGTTGCGGTATCGAGAAACTGAAAAGGCCGATAGTGATATTGATATCGGGCGCTCCGGGTACAGGCAAGACGTTCCTAGCGGGGCGCCTTGCTGAGGCTCTGTCGGTTGTCGTACTTGAGAAGGACGCGTTCAAGGAGACACTCTTTGACTCACTTGGGGAAGGAGACCGCGAGTGGTCGAAGAAGTTGGGAGGGGCCGCTTTCGCTCTGCTGCGTATGCTTGTTGAAGCACATCTCAAGATGGGGCAGTCCGTCGTTGCCGAGGCCGCCTTTTGGCGGGAACATGAGACGGCTTGGCTCGACCGCATGAAGGAGAAGTACCGTTTCGATGTCCTGGAACTGCATTGTCATGCCGACTCTGAAATGGTGATCCAGAGGGTTGTCGAGCGCGCCGACTCAGACGATAGACACAGCGGACACCGGTCAAGAATGACCCGGCAGGCCCTAGCGGAAGAGATACGCAACCGGCTTGAGCGCTACGGTCCTATAACGGCAGGCGCCGGGCTATTCCGCATCGATACAACCGACTTTGCGACGGTGGATTACGACGCTATCGTGGAGAGGGTTCGGTCTGCGCTAGGCTTGTCCGGTGTGCCGTGAATAGCACAAGCGCTATTCATGGACAACTCAGGCGGTCGTCCTCTTGTCCCCTTGCGCTTGGCCGACGATATCGATGCCCACGGCCTCGCTCCATGCTGCCAGGAGGCGTTGGGACATCGGGCCTGGTTTGCCGTTTCCAATGGGACGTCGGTCGACTTGAGTCATCGGCATGACGCACATGCTGGTTGTCGTCCAGAATGCCTCGTCCGCGGTGTAGAGGTCATAGGGCTGGAGGTCTTCTTCGACGAGAGGGATATCGAGCTGGCGCGTCAGGTCGATGGTCATGCCGCGTGAAACTCCCTGCAGCGCGGCGTAGTCCGTGGGGGTGCGGATAACGCCGTCGGTGACGATAAACACGTTCTGTCCGTTGCCCTCGGCAAGGAAGCCTCGGTCGTCGATGATTATTGGCCATGCGCCCGGTTCCACGTCGTGGGCTTCCTGATGAGCGAGGACGAAGTTCATGCGGCTGTAGTGCTTGATCTTTGGATCGAGCGCTTGCGGTGAATATGCCCGTGTCTTTGCTATGACGCCGTGCATTCCGATGTCGTAGAGGTCCGCATACCAGAAGCCCTGTTCGCCGACCTGAACGAGTACCGTTGGGGCGGGAGGATCGAACAGGTCGACTGTGCCGCGTGTGACAATCTGGCGCATCCAGAATTCGTTCACTTGGGGATGATCGGCCTTGGCTCGCTCGACGGCTTCCTCGGTGATGGAAGTCATTTCCTCGTCACTCAGGCCGGAGTCCATGCGGACGTAAGTCAGCGAGCGGTACAGTCGTTCGATGTGTTCCTTCAACCTGAAGGGTTTGCCGTTGAACGTTCTCTCGACCTCGAACACGAGGTCGCCCACCGTGAACCCGCGGTCGGACGGCGAGATGGTGACTTGGCTGAACGGGATCCAATCGCCGTTGAAGTACGCTTGATAGTCGGGCATTCCGTTCTCCTGATGCGTGGGGAAGTCGGTTGGGAAATTTCGGATTGTCAGCGTCCGTAAATCGAGTCGATCAGCGCCTTCGTGTAGCCCATGGCGTGTGCGCGGGCGCGGTATTTGTTGGGGTCGTCTCCGATCATTGTCGGGACGTGGTCTTCGATGACCGGCCCGTCGAAGCCGACTTCTTTGAAGACTCTGACGGCCTCGGCCATATCGACATATCCCTCATCGATAAACGATTCTGAGAAAACGGGGAACCGTCCGGTGACATTGCGGAAGTGGACGTAGACGATTCGGTTGCGGTTGCCGAAGTAGCGGATGGCGTCGTGCAGGTCGCCGTGCTGAACCGCCATCGAACCTTGGCAGAAGTCGAGTGAGTTGTATTCGCTGTCGACGATTTCGGTCAGTCGCTTGAGTCCTTTGAAACTGTTGAGGATGCGGGCCACTCCGCCGATGGACTTCGCGGGTGGGTCGTCGGGGTGCACGGCCATGCGTACGCCGGACTCTTCGGCAACAGGTACGACGGCCTTGAGAAAGTACGTGAGGTTGTCCCACATTTGGTCTGCAGTTACTTCGCCGTAGTTTCCGAAGGGGTGATCTTTGATGAGGTTGTAGTTGAAGGCGGTTTGTTTCGCGCCGCCTCGTCCGGGCGCGCTTTGGGATGTGCGGACGCCGTATCCGGTAATGGTCGGCGGGCGGAAGTTGTAGCCGATCGCGGGTATGCCCGCGGCTCCCATGTTGCGGACGGTCTTGCAGAATTTGTCGATCTGCTCATCGCGGCCCGGCAAGCCGAGCTTGATCTTGTCCGTCCAGTCACATGGCATGTTTTCGATAGCGAAGAGTCGGAGTCCGGCGTTCTCGACGCGCTGTTTGAACACGACGAGTTCAAGGAATTCGAAGCAGCCGTTGTTTGAAGGCATACAGGCATCTCCGCCTATGGCGTCGACAGCTCCAAGCTGGGCGCCGAATGCCAACTGCTCATCGTCGACCCCGCCGCGAATGTCAAGTCCGAGTCGCACGTGCAGGGTGGTCCTTTCTTGAGAGAGTGGTTGGTCTGATGGGGAGTATATCAGAGGCAAAATGGGGGATGGTGTGGACTGGATTCGATGAGGCAGTGAGTGGGCCTTCATGGATCCGACTCACGATTTAGGTTGTGTTGTTATTCTTGAAAGTTTCTCGTCGACCTTATTGAAGGCGGATATTGATTGAGGATGAATTGCGGGGTCGCAATTCGAACTGCCGGTTTTCGCGAGGACGAGGTTTGCACGGGAAGTACGGCAGGGTGCGAGTATAACGCGCTTTCGTGAGAGGTTGTCCCGGGCTTTGAACAGTTTCTACGGGGCGATGGGGTCTGACAGGTGGGGGGTCTCTTTTAACCTGACATTAACTGACATTTCCTGACATGCCTCTTTCGGCGTGTGGTTTTGTGACCCAAGACAGGGTATGCCCAGAATAGAATATTTGTTCAGCACGCGTCAAATTCGACGATTATGATGTGCTTATTCAGCTTGGAGGGATGAACATCCTTGCCGTTATCGATTCCCGTCCGTATCGGAGTGCGGAGTGACGTTCTTTCGCGGGAATTGTCAGGCGGGGATGGGTTTCATGGGGAAGGTGTTGGGATGTCGTCTCCGGTGTGGAGAGTCGACATGTGCTGCAAGTACAGAGTCTTCCATTCTTCGATGTTCAGGGTTTGCGGTCGACGGGCAGGTGATATTCCGGCGTTGCGCAGCAGCATGTTGATCTTGTCAGGAGCAGTGTTGAGGCCGTTTTTTAGGCTGTTGTGGATTTGCTTTCGGGGGGCGCTGAACGCGGCCCTTACTAGAGCGAAGAATTCTTCAGCGCTGTCGAAGGGGACCGCCGGCTTGGCGTAGGTATCTATGCGGACGACTGCGGACGTGACGCTGGGCGATGGGCGAAAGGCCTTTGGGGGTACGGATGTAATGATGCGAGGGCTGCCGTATACCTGAGTGGCGACGGAGAGGATGCCCATCTTGCCGGGGCTTGCCGTCATTTCGAGCGCAACTTCCTTTTGCACCATGACGACTAGGATTGTGGGTTTGCGCGGAGTCTCAAGAAAGCGTCGGACGATATGGGTTGCGGCGTAGAAGGGAAGGTTAGCGACGAGTTTGTAGTCCGTTTCGGTTTCGACGAGGTCGTTAATCTTTACACTTCGGGCATCGTCCTCGACGATTTCGACGTTGGGGCATTCGATGAGGCGTTCGGTGAGGTGCGGTATGAGAGAGGAGTCCAGTTCAAGGGCCAGCACATGACCGGCCTGTTCGGCTAGGGCTTTTGTCAGAAATCCGCGTCCTGGGCCGACTTCCAACACCGTATCGGTGGGGGATAGTTCAGCGGCATCGACGATCTTCGTCCGAATGCGTCGGTCGACGAGGAAGTTTTGTCCGAGGGACTTCTTCGCTTTCGGCGGTCGTGTGACGGAGGAGACAGGGGCCGAGATGCTTTCGGCTCCTGTCGGTCTCATCGAGTTCGGCGAGGGGGGTTGGTCGCGCACCTTCCTTCGATCTCCACCCGGGACATGACACATGGAGCAAGCTCAAGCTAGGCACTCCCACGGCGCCCGGAACATCTCTGCTTACCGCTGCTTCCTTCCGGACCTGACGGGGTTCACAGGCATCCGCCGCGTGGGACCCGG
Organism: Dehalococcoidia bacterium; assembly: GCA_965232435.1. Classification (GTDB taxonomy): domain Bacteria; phylum Chloroflexota; class Dehalococcoidia; order Lucifugimonadales; family VXLM01; genus VXLM01. Next base: position 2,298,191 of record CBDDPU010000004.1, on the reverse strand, counting down.
CTCTCAGCACCCGCTGCCATGGACAGAGGCCACGAGGTTCGACCTCGGGGAGGGATTCGACCCCGCTATGGCGGATTGCGGGTTCAAGGCTCCGCCACTGCCCCGCCTAGCGCGACCTGGGTCCTATGGTATCTCATCCGCTGCCTTCCGCGCTAGGTTGTGCAGATATTCTTGAGCGCTTTTCATTCGTTCCCGCTCAAGGGGTTATTTGCGGAACCGAGGATGAGGATGCGCGCAAATGACTGGAAGTAGGGGCGGGGTTTAGGCTTTCCTCGTAGAGGTCGGGGTTGACTGGTATCGGGGCGTCTCCTTATGATTCCGCGAGGCGTTTCGGCGGGTGGATCGAGTTTTCGGGGTTCTGTGCAGGCGTTGCCATGGCGAGTTCAAGCAAAGTAGATGAGCTTCATGTTTCCGCAGTGCCGACGGCGGGTATACCTGAAGATATCCTGAACAAGGTGCAAGGCGCTCAGCCGAATGAGATTATCAGCAATACTTATCCCTATCCGACCAAGCTGTCCAGACGCAGGTACGAGCAGGATAAGGCTGAGCTGCAGGTTGAGTTGCTGAAGATGCAGCGATGGCTGGGGGAGACCGGACAGCGGATCGTCTTGTTGTTTGAGGGGCGGGACGCCGCCGGCAAGGGGGGAACGATTAAGCGATTCATGGAGCATCTTAACCCGCGCGGGGCGTCATTGGTCGCTCTGTCGGCTCCTTCGGACAGGGAGCGTGGCCAGTGGTATTTCCAGCGATATGTTCAACACCTTCCCAGCAGAGGTGAGATCGTGTTTTTCGACCGCTCCTGGTACAACAGGGCGGTTGTGGAGCCAGTGATGGGGTTTTGCACACCTGCCGAGACTCTGCGTTTTCTTCGAGATACGACCGTGTTTGAGGAGATGCTGATTAACGAAGACATGCGGCTTTTCAAGTTTTGGTTTTCGGTGAGTCGTGAAGAACAGTTGAGGCGGGTTATGTCTCGCGCCGAGGATCGGCTCAAGCAGTGGAAGGTTAGTGATGTGGACGTTAGGTCGCTGCCGCTGTGGGACGAGTATACGGAGGCAAAGAAGGCGATGTTCGCGGCCACGGACACGAAGGCTTCACCTTGGGTTGTAGTGAAGTCGGACGATAAGAAGCGAGCCCGGTTGGCCTGTATGCGCTATCTGCTTCGCAGTCTGGACTACGACCCGACAGCGCATATGCGGGTAGCCAAGCCCGATCCCAAGCTGATTGGCCCTGCAAAGAGTTTGTACGTTAAGGGCGAGATCTGGTAGAGCGCCGGCTTCGGGCAATTATGGAAGGTGTTGGTGAAAGGGCCGGAGTGTTCCGGGCGCGACGGAGAAGATATGCCTCATAGATCTGCCGACGTGATCGTGATTGGAGGTGGCGTCAATGGGACCAGCATCGCTATGCACTTGGCACGCATGGGCGCGGGCAAGGTGCTGCTGCTGGAGAAGGGACATCTGGCGGGTGGGGCGACAGGGCGTTCCGGCGCCATGGTGCGGGAACACTACCTGCATCCTACGCTGGTAAAGATGGCGATAGAAGCCAGCGATATCTTCCATCATTTCGACGATGCGGTTGGGGGCGATCCGAGGTTTATCGAAACGGGCAGGCTACTGCTTTTCGGGCCCGGCGACGAGGCGGCAGCACGGGCGAACGTGGAGATGAACCGCGAGCTCGGAGTGAACATCCATACCGTGACTCCGGCCGAGGCTGCTGATATCGTCCCGCAGGTTCGGACGGACGGCATTGTTTTGGGAGTGTACGAACCCAATTCGGGACACGCAGACCCTATGGCGACAACGTACGCATTCGCGAATCAGGCCTTGAATCATGGGGCGGAGATTTTGACGGGCTGCGCGGTGGAGAGCGTCAAGGTTGTTGGCGGGCGTGTAGTCGGAGTGGAGACTCAAGGCGGACCGATAGAGACGAAGGCAGTTGTGGCAGCGACAGGGCCTTGGATTAACAGGCTGGCAACGCCGTTGGGCGAGACGCTTGCCGTTGCGCCTATCAGGGTGCAGATGGTGCACTTGCGTCGGCCGCCGTCGCTGGAGTCGTTTACGACAATCGTGGTTGATTACACGACGCGCGCGTACTTTCGCATGAACGCGGGTTTCAAGACTCTGCTCGGCGGCGAGGCTGAGGAAGACTTGAGCGAGGTAGTGAATCCCGATGCTTTCGGTTTGAACGCCGACCATGACACGATCACCCGGTTTTGGGACCGCGCGAAGATGCGTATCCCTGAGTTTGCCGCGGCAACTCCGATGGGAGGGTATGGGTCGCTGTATGATTTGACCCCGGACGGCAACCCGATACTGGACCGTTCGGCGACTGCCGAAGGTCTTTATTGGGCGGCGGGATTCAGTGGGCATGGGTTTAAACTGTCCCCGGTGGTGGGCCGAATGGTGGCTGAGTTCGTCTTGCACGGGAAGAGCAAGGATCACCCGATTCGGGAGTTTCGGGCCGCCCGTTTCGCGGAGGGTGATTTCATGGGGGCCGAGCATCCTTATGCCGGCATGAAACACCAGTGATGGCGGGTAGGAGTCGGTTCGGAGAATCATGGCAAATTGCGATTTTGGGAGTGGAGATAAGCTAATGACGAAGAGCATCATGTTTATGGGAGCGGGGGCAATTGGCGGGACGCTGGCGGGGTATCTTTCGCGTGCCGGACGGGATGTGACCGTGGTGGACGCATGGCCGGCTCACATTGAGAAGATCAGGTCGGACGGCCTAACGGTTGCGACTATGGAGGGTACCTTCACGGCAAGGCCGGAAGCGCTGCATATCGGCGAGTTGTCGGCGACTACGAAGCAGTACGACGTGGTGTTCGTGTCGGTGAAGTCCTATGACACGGCTTGGGTTACGACGCTTGTCAAACCGCATTTGGCGCCGGGCGGACTGATCGTATCGGCGCAGAACGGGATTAACGAGGACATCATAGCGGGAATTGTGGGTTGGGACCGGGTGATTGGGTGCGTAGTGACAATCGGTGCGGCCACGGTGGGACCGGGTCACGTTGAGCGGACCAGTAGGGAGAGGGGTAGACGTTCTTTTGCGCTGGGTGATCCTACGAACGCTCACTCGCTGCGTCTGGAGATGCTGAGCGAGATATTGCAGGACTGTGGAGAAGTTGGAATTACGACGAACTTGCTTGGGGAACGCTGGGCGAAGATCGTGACGAACAGCATGGCTAACTCCGTGTGCGGTATTACGGGGCAGACATCCGCGGGCATGAGGCTGAATCCGGTGACTCGTGATTTATCCATGCGCCTCGCGGCCGAAGTCGTGGCGGTCGGTACAGCGCATGGGGTGGCAATCGAGAAGATCGGTTCGGTACCGGCGGGAGATTTTGTCGAGGCACAGAGCGACGCGGGGACTCGTGCGGAGGTTGCGCGCAAATTGGTGGAGGACGCGCCCAAGATCGGGACGGGTCGTCCCTCTTTGGCGCAAGACTTGGCCAAGGGTCGGCGGACGGAGGTTGATTACCTCAACGGGTACGTGATCCGGAAGGGTAGAGAGGCGGGAGTGGCAACGCCTTTCAACGAGGCTATCGTGGAATTGACGGAGAAGGTCGAGTCGGGGCTATTGGAGCCGATGGTGGACAATATTTGGCTAGTGATGGACTATCCGCCGGAATAGGGAGGCGGACAGTGCGGAGGTGGACATGAGCGTATACAAAAAGGCGAGGGACGCCGGATGCGAATATCTGTTGGGACAGCTTCATAAAGACGGGAGCTTCGGTGACGGAACGGTAGGAGACTATTACAAGGCGCCGGCAGCCTTCCAGGTCTGTGGTGAGAGCAACGCCGCGAACCGCCTTTGTGATTGGATTCGCAAGAACGGCATGGGCCGTGACGGGGATTTTGGCCCTCGTACGGAATTCTCGTTCGGCTATTTTTACGCATACTTCAACATTTGGGTGATTCTCGGCGCTCAGCGATTGGGACAGTTCGACATCGTTCAGCGCGGCATGGATTTCCTCATGGATTTTTACGACGAGGATAGTGGGGGCTTCTACTCGAGCCGCACCGAGCGATCCGCGGCGACTAAGCAGGATTTGTGGGTTGTGAGTGGGTGCGGTCAGGCTGCACTGTACTCAAGCCGCCTCGATGTCGCGAGAGGGGTGGGAAAGTGGATGCATCGGATGATGGAGGAGCAGCCGAACTACCCGGAGGTGATGTATACGGTCATGACGCCCGGCGGCGGCCTTGTGACCGAAGTGGATCCTTCGGATCCGATCCGGTATGTGCTGCTCAACGCAGAAGAGGGGGATCAGTATTTCTTCCATCCGGGGATAGCCGGTGGGTTTCTTGCGCGGCTGTACCAATCGACCGGCGAGGATCGGTGGCTGGATTTGTCGAAGCGTTACATGGCGTTTGCCGAAGCGGCGACGGACAACCTGTTTTGGCTGCTGCGAGCCGGAAAGGTCGGCTGGGCGGCGTCGGCGCTCTACACTCTGACGGGTGAACGGAAGTACCGGGACATGGCCGTTAAGGTGGGGGATAACATCGTCGCGCAGCAGGCCCCGGGCGGATCGTGGTCGTCTGTGGGAACCGAAGGCCCCAGCAATGACGCCACAGCGGAGATGGTCGTCTGGCTCGACGAGATATACCAGGCTGTGGGATAGGAACCCTGCCGGAACTTTCATAGTGAGACTGTCGAACCGCGGATGACCCTTCGACAAGTTCAGGGTGAACGGGGTTCAATTGGGGCGTCTAATCAGGCTGCGAGGCCGGTTAGCGTCTTTTCCATCGAACGGGCGATTTGGCGGTACTCGTCACGGACGGCTTTGCTGGTTAGCACCGTCGGTCTTGAAACATCCCGGTAGTCGGGTCTCATTTCGGTTCGGCCGAGGAAAGTGAGGTCGAGTTCGCGGGCGAGTTCCTCGCCGGCGCCGGCGCCGAAGATATCGCCGGAGAAATTTTCCACAACTCCAAGCACGTCAACTCGCATCTTCTTTATCATGTTGATGGATCGGGCGGCGTCCACTTTCGCCAGATCTTGGGGTGTGGTGACGACGACGAAACCGTCGATAGTGAGAGCCTGCATGATCGTTAGGGGGGCGTCGGAAGTGCCGGGGGGTAGGTCCATGATGAGGTAGTCGAGTGCGCCCCAGATAGTCGTTTGCAGGATTTGGTTGATGGCGTTGTGGATCATCGGCCCGCGCCAGATAGTAGCTTCGTTCTCGTTTTGCTGGAAGAAGCCCATGGACATGACGCTTACGCCGAACTGATCGGGAGGGATCATTCGGTTGGTTTCGCCGACCGTGGGGGGTTCACTGACTCGCATCGCGCGGATCACGTTGGGGCAGTCGATATCGACATCGAGGATGCCAACCTTTGCGCCTTGCTGCGCGAGGGTAACAGCGAGGTTGATGGCGACCGTTGTTTTTCCTACGCCGCCCTTGCCGCTGTAGACGCCGATTTTATGCTTGATTTCGGACAGGCTGTCGGCGATGGCCTTCTTCTGCTCGAATTGTCGTTTCATCGCTTCGATTCGAGCGCGTGCTTGTGCTGCCTGGTTGGGATCCGGCGGTGTGGGGCCGTGCCCGTGCGCGTGTTGTGGTTGAGTCATGGGAAAAACTCCTGTCTCCGACAGTTATAGAGACGCCCGTGCGGAGCGTCTCTACCGATTAGTTCAGAGGTACGGCTAATCGTGGAGAGGGTTAGTCGAGGCCGAGTTGGAGCTTGCCGTCCTCGGTGATGAGGTCGGGGCTCCAGGGTGGCTCGAAGACCATTTCGACGTTGACGTCTTCGACGGCGTCGATCTCTGCGATGCGCCACTCGGCTTGCTGGGCGATGTAGGGTCCCATGCCGCAGCCTGGGAAAGTGAGAGTCATCTTGACGTCGACCACTCCATCCTGCACTTCACAGTCGTACACTAAGCCGAGGTCCACGACATTGACCGGGATTTCCGGGTCGTAGACGTCCTTGAGCGCTTCTATGATTTCCTCTTTGGTTAGAGCTTCAGTCGTTTCGGGCATCGTCGTCCTCCTCACCGCCGCCGTGGGGTGTGTCCGGGTTATTGTAGTGTGGGGGGAAATATTCCGTCAAATGATTCTTCGATGCTCTTTGTGGATTCTGGATCGCCGGTTTCACAAGGAAGAGCTTTGCGTGGACGAGGGAGGGAGTGCTTATGGGAGTAGCCGGGAGTGTGTTCATGATTTCTTTTCGATGGGGACAACGTCGTCTGCGATGACCTTTCGCAGGTCGATGATCTGGTCTCGGAGGAGGGCAGCTTTTTCGAATTCGAGGTTGTGGGCGGCGTCCTTCATTTGCTTTTCCAGGTCTTTGACGAGTCGGGTGAGGTCGTCCTTTGGAATGTCGCCCTGCGCTGCGTAGGGAGTTTTCGTCTCGGCTATGGAGCGGACGCGCTCCGTTATGTCGTGAATGGTCTTTTGGATGCCCTGCGGGGTGATTCCGTGCTGCCGGTTGTAGGCCTCCTGCATGTCTCGGCGTCGGGCGGTTTCTTCGATTGCCTGTTTCATCGAGTCGGTGATGATGTCGGCGTACATGATGACGTTGCCGTCGATATGACGGGCGGCCCTGCCTATGGTTTGTATGAGGGCGGTTTTGGAGCGGAGGTAGCCCTCCTTGTCTGCGTCGAGAATGGCCACGAGGCTGACTTCGGGAAGGTCGAGTCCTTCCCGAAGGAGATTGATGCCTACGATGACGTCATAGACGCCGAGACGTAAATCGCGGAGAATTTCGCTCCGTTCAAGCGTGTCCACTTCCGAGTGGATGTAGTGAGTCCTGATGCCGGTTTCCTTGAGGTAATCGGCGAGTTCTTCGGCCATGCGTTTCGTGAGAGTGGTGACGAGGCAGCGTTGGCCTTGGTCAATTCTCAGGCGAATTTGGTGGAGCAGGTCATCGATCTGTCCCGCTGTGGGTTTTACTTCTACCAAGGGGTCGGTGAGTCCGGTTGGGCGGAGTACCTGCTCGACCATTCTTTGTGAGTGTTCGTATTCGTAAGGGCCGGGCGTGGCGGAGACGTAGATGACCTGATTGAGGCGCTCTTCGAATTCGCCGAAGTTGAGCGGTCGGTTGTCGAGGGCCGAGGGCAGTCTGAAGCCGTATTCGACCAGTACTTCTTTGCGCGACCGATCTCCGCCGTACATGGCTCGTACCTGCGGCAGGGTCATATGCGATTCATCGACGAACATGAGGAAGTCTTCGGGGAAGTAATCGAGGAGTGTGTAGGGGGTGCTTCCGGCATCACGCTGGGCGAGGTGGCGGGAGTAATTCTCGACTCCGGCGCAATATCCCGTTTCACGGAGCATCTCAATATCGTAGTTGGTGCGTGATTCGAGTCTTTGGGCCTCCAGAAGCCTGTCGGCGTTCTTGAGGTAGGTTAGTTGGTCCTGTAATTCCGCTTCGATGTCCTCGATGGCCATTTTGAGCTTCTCTTCGGAGGTTACGAAGTGCTTGGCCGGGTATATCTCGATTTCTTCTCGTTCCGCGAGCAGTTCGCCCGTTAGTGGGTCGACCTGTACGATGCGGTCGATCTCGTCTCCCCAGAACTCGATGCGGATACCGACTTCGTTCTCGTATGCGGGGAGGATTTCAATTGTGTCGCCCTGGGCCCGAAAGCGTCCGCGTCCGAGGTCGAAGTCGTTGCGGTCGTACTGCATATCGACGAGTTGGCGCATGAGTCTCTGGCGGCTGCGGATTTCGCCCTTTCGGACGGACGCGACGAAGTTTTGGTATTCCTCGGGAGAGCCGAGGCCGAAGATGCAAGAAACTGAGGCGACGATGAGCACGTCGCGCCGAGTAAGGAGTGCCCGAGTGGCAGCGTGCCGCAGTTTGTCCAACTGCTCGTTTATGTCGGCGTCTTTCTCAATGTACGTGTCGGTGCGTGGCACGTAGGCTTCGGGCTGGTAGTAGTCGTAGTAGCTGACGAAATATTCGACGGCGTTCTTGGGGAAGAATTCCTTGAACTCGGTAGCGAGCTGGGCGGCGAGGGTCTTATTGTGGGCGAGAACGAGCGCTGGGCGCTGCAGCCGTTCGACGATGCAGGCCATGGTGAAGGTCTTGCCGCTGCCGGTCACGCCCATAAGTGACTGATGATGCAGGCCTTCTTCGACGCCTTTGACCAGGTGGTTGATGGCGTCCGGCTGGTCGCCGGTGGGTCTGAAGTCCGACACGATCTTGAACTCGGGCACGGGTCTTTCCTCAATTGCTTTGGTCTTTAGGGGCAGTAGAGAACGGCCGCTTCGTGCCGATTCTACCTGATTCGAGGAGGGGGCATCAAAGGCGGCGGGGCTTGGCAACCCACACCATCTCTTCACTTTGTTCGTCGAAGGGCGAGTATTCGAAGTCGCCGTAGAGGTCGGCCACTTCGTAGCCGCATCGTTCCAGCAAATGGAGAATTTCTATTCGGTGGGCGTATCGTATTTGATAGTCACGATAGAACCGATTACCGACAACACCTTTGGAGTCGGTTTCGTCGATTATGAGTCGGACGGAGAGGATTTGGTTGTAGGTGTCTACTCTTGTCTGCTGCCAAATCACTAATTTGTTGCCGGTGTCCGGATCGGCAACGTCGCGCAGGTGGAAGGCGGCGTCCTCGTCTTTGGCCAGCATTTGTGGATCGGGGACGAAGATGTTGAAGATGAGGCGTCCGTCGGGTGTGAGGTGGTTTCTCATGCGAGTGAGGCATCGGACCTGATCTTCGACGCTGAGGAGGGAGAGGAATCCACGAAAGGGAATGATGATAAGCGGGAAGGTTCGGCCAAGGGAGAATTCTCGCATGTCCTTGTTGTGGAGGCTGATGTCACCGTGTCCATCTCTAAGTAGGCGAGCCTTGCTTTCGGCTCTTTGGAGCATCGGCGCGGAGTTGTCTAGTCCGACGATGTCGATACCTGATTCGGCGATAGGGAGAGTTACGCGGCCGGTGCCGCATCCCAGTTCGAGGACAGGGCCGTTTGAACGGGCCGCTTCTTGCACGAAGAAAGGGATGTCCTCTCGAACGTAGGTGTAGATCGAGTCGTAGACACTTGCCCAGCCGTCGTAGGAGGTCATTGCGGCTTACTGACTCGCCAAAAATTGAAGGGCTAGGCGAACCTTGTCTTCAAAGTCCAGCGGTTCGTCACGAGGGAGGCTTGCGGCAGCTTCCATCACTTCGGCCCTGGTGTATCCCAACGGGGTAAGGGCTTCAATGAGATCGGCGTCGGCGGGTCCGGCGGACTCGCCGGTCATTTCGACTTCGAGCTTGTCCTTGAGTTCCATTACGATGCGCTGGGCGATCCTCGAACCAACGCCAGGCACGGCCTTGAATTCGGCAGCGTCTTCGGTTGCCACCGCCATTGCGAGGATTTCCGGGGCCATTTTCGAGAGTATGGCGAGGGCGAGCCCGGGGCCGACGCCGTTCACGGTTAGGAGGGTTTCAAATGCCTGTCGTCCGTCGGAAGTGGGGAAGCCGTACAAGGTAAGGCTGTTTTCTTTGACTTGAAGGGACGTGAAGAGTTTGGCAGTGTTTCCCACCTGCCCAACCTGTTCAATGAGTGATGCGGGAACGTTGACGTGGAGTCCGACACCCCCGATGGTGACCTCGACCCAATCGAGTCCGACCGTTGTCAGAGTTCCGGAGATAGAGGTAATCATTGATTCACTCGAGGATGACGATGTCGGAAGCGCGTGCGGTGTGGATGTGACAGAGAGCGACTGCGAGCGCGTCCGACTCGTCCACCGCTTCAAGTTCGTCGTGTTTATCCAGCATGACGGCGACCATTTCCCTAACCTGTTCTTTTGAGCTTCCGCCGTAGTCTGTCACGGCTTGCTTGATTTGACGGGGGGCATATGTAGCAGAGGGTATTCCGCTTTGTGCGGCGACCAGCAGGGCGACAGCCTGTGCGTGCCCGATGGCCATTGCGGCGCGTATGTTTTTTGAAGCGAAGGGCTGTTCGATGGCCATTTCGTCGGGTGACCAGCGGGCGGCTATTTCGCTGAGGTTTTCGTAGAGGTGTGCCAGCCGGTTTGGGAGGTTTTCACTTCGCTTTGGGCTGACTATGGTTGAGTAGACGTGCCGCGGCTCGTCGCAGTAATCGACGACACCGACGCCAAGATGGTACGTTCCGGGATCGATTCCGATCACTCGCACCGTGGTTTTCCTCTCATGTGTGGGATGTCGGGGTAGTTTGGAGAGAGAGGCCGGCAGGTTATGTTGTGTACGCCGATGAGTCCCTCTATGAAAGCCAAGAAAGGTTTATGCCGTTTCCGGGTGGTTCCGGCGATCAATGACTGGAAGCTCTAACGGGTTCGCTTTCGCAAGAACGAAGATGCGGTTGATATTTTTTGCGCGGGCAGGATGCGGAAGGTTTTTATGTGGGTGGCCATGAGCAGTCATGCGAGGGTTTTCTACGACTGCCGGCTGTATTCGGTGAGCACTTGGTCAGGGAAATCGGCGTTGGAGTAGACGCGCTGCACATCGTCCAGTTCTTCAAGTTGATCGAGAAGTCGAAGAGTTCTTACGGCTTCCTTCGCTTCGAGTGTCACGGTGTTTTGTGGGACCATGGACAGTTCGGATGAACGGATCGAAGCGCCGACTTCATTCAACGCTTCCCTGACGTCCTCGAGGTCGCCCGGCGTGGAGTAGAAGCTGACAATGCCGTCGTCGGTATCGAAGTCCAGTACGCCGGCATCAATGGCGGTGAGGGCCAATTCTTCGGCGGTGTCGTCGTCGGCATCGGCAATTACAACGCCTCTTTGGTCGAACTGCCAAGCCACGGCGCCGCTGCCGGCGAGGTTGCCGCCTCCTTTGGAGAGTGTTGACCGCACATCGGACACGGTGCGGTTTCTGTTGTCGGTTAGGACTTCGACGAGGATACCGATTCCGCCGGGGCCGTAGCCTTCGTAGGTTGCTTCGACCATTTGCGCGCCATCCGAGCCTTCGCCGGAAGCTCTTTTGATGGCCCGATCGATAGTATCGCCCGGAAGGTTCTGGTCTTTTGCGCGCTGCATTGCCATGCGCAGCTTGAAGTTCGCGTCGGGATCGGGGCCGCCTTGCTTAACGGCGATGATGATTTCTTTGGTTAGCTTGGTGAACAATTTGCCGCGGCGCGCATCGTTGATGCCCTTGGCGTGTTTTATGGTCGACCATTTCGAGTGACCGGACAATTCAGACCTCCTTGATCCGATCTCTTTGGCACGATTCTAGCACGGGCGATCGTACCGGTCAAAAATCGTTTTGGCGTGGTTTTGTTTCCTCGACGTAGCCCTCCGGCAAGGATACTTCCATGACGGCTCTTTCAACATCAACATCGACGACATATTCTCGAACGGCGGGGATCAGGACTTCGCTTCCCTGTCCGCGTATGACATAGACATCGTTTCCACCCGCGGAGAGAATTTCCTCGATGCGTCCGAGTTCTTTGCCGTTCGCCAAGTGAACGGCCATGCCGATGATGTCGAAGTAGAAGAACGTGTCGCGGTCGAGTTGCGGCAGTTCGGATTCGGGGACTGTTAGAGACTTGCCGCGCAATTGTTCGGCTTGCGTTCGGTTATGGACTGCATCAAGCCCCAGAACATATCCGGCCTTGTGATTGTGTACTCGAAGGATCACGCAGGGTTCGCTGGCCAAATAGAGTGCGCCTCCGGGCACGAATCGGTTCGGGTAATCGCTGTAGGTCTCAACTTTCACATCGCCTCGGAGCCCCCACGCGCCGATGATTACACCGACGACAACATGATCGGTGGGAATTGCGCTGGGAGCCGGTGTGCGCTCTGAGCGAGTCAACTAGGGTTTGGCCGATTTCATTCGATTTCGAGAACGGTGTGAACGTCTTGCTTTACGGCGGCCACTCGCAGAAGTGAGCGTATGGACTGGGCGACTCTGCCGTCTCGTCCGATGACTTTGCCTTTGTCATCGGGAGCGACGTTGAGGCGTACGTAGACTCGATCTCCATCCCAGTCCTCGGTGACACGGACCTCGTCGGGCTTGGAGGTTATGGAGCCGGCTATGTACTCGACAAGCGCCTTCATTCCTCTTCCTTGATCTTATCCAGTGTGCCCATTCGGCGGAGGATGCCTTCTACGGCCTCGGTCGGCTGGGCGCCGACTCGGAGCCATTTGATGGCCTTTTCTTCGTCGAGGACAATTTCGGGGGGATTGGGGCGGGCGTTGTAGTGGCCCAAGTGATCGATAAACTTGCCGTCACGCGCAGCCCGAGAGTCCGCGACAACGACACGGTAAGCGGGCTGTTTCTTGGCGCCGACCCTTCTGAGTCTAATTTTGAGCATCATTCACCACGCTAGAAATTCTCATACTACGGTCAAGAATAGTATCGGCAGAGTGAACACCTTGTCAACGGATTCTCGGGGCCCTCCGGTGGAATCCGGTTGAAGGCAGCTTGCTGTTGTGGTATTGTTTGTCGAAGGTGGGGATTCGTCTAGTGGTAGGACGACAGACTCTGGATCTGTAAGCAGAGGTTCGAATCCTCTATCCCCAGCCAGGCCGATAATGTGGCGCATTCGTCTAGCGGCCTAGGACACCGCCCTCTCAAGGCGGAGATCACGGGTTCGAATCCCGTATGCGCTACCAGCAGTTCTTCTTTGCGCAAAAGCGCCTTCAGCAGGTAGGATACCTTCAGGACTTAATGGAGGCGTCCGGCTCATGAGTGCGGGTATACCGGGCATGTGGTGATTTCCTGATTCGTGGCGCTATGGATTTTCGCTTTCATGGGATGCGGTGCGGAAAATTCTATTGTTGGTATAGTGAGGGAGTCGCATATTTCGGGCGCAATAGGCCACGCCGGATTATGAAGCCCGGATCAAATTGAGAGTACCGAGGCGGTGTCCGGCTGTGCGAATTCCGTGAAGTGCGGTAGTCGAAATGCTTGAGCAAATTAGCAGCTTGTCCACTCTCTCGCGGCGGCGGATTCGTCTGCTTGCGTCGCTTCTGGCAGCGATTGGGCTGTTGGTGGCCGGTTGGTATCTGCTTCCGGTTTTCCTGCCGTTGGTGTTCAGTGCTCTGATTGCCAATCTTCTCAGGCCCCTCGCCGTGTTGGGCGACCGTTCCCCTCTGGGGCGACGTTGGCCGCAAGCTAACAAGGCCATAGTCGCAGGAATGCTGACAATGCTGGCATTGCTGATCCTATTGGCTGTGGGGGCAGTGGCAGTATGGGGGGCGGTGGATGGGGTACACACTCTTTCCGTCAGGATTCCCAAGGTGTTGGAGGAGAGCAGCGAAACATGGGAGAGGCTTGAAAAAATTTATCGCGAGCAAGTGCCTCCTGGGGTGCAGGAAGCCATACAGCCACAGCTCGAGCGGATGCAGGGCGCCATCGTGAACGCCGGGTTTAATGCTGTTGAAAGGGTGGCGAAGGTGGCACAGTCGGGGATATCCCAGTTGATTACGCTGGCCGCGCTGCCAGTGGTGGTGTTCGATATGGTGCGTCGCCGAAGCGCGGTTGATGAGCGTTCATGGCGGTTGGTTCCCAAGCCTCTGCGCGACGATCTCACGGCAATGACGCAGATCGTCGGCGAAGTCATTATGGCGTATGTTCGCGCTCAGCTGCTATTAGCGATTATGGTGGGTGTGGTCATCGCGGTGACGTATTGGGCGCTGGACATACCGCTGGCTCTGCCGCTGGCTTTTCTGAGCGTGGTTACGGAGTTGCTGCCCGTGATCGGGAGTACGGTCTTCATTCTTCTTACGGGAATTCTTCTGCTGTTGACCGACCCCGGCAAGCTGCCTTTGGCACTCGGTATCTTCGTGGTCGTTCAAGTTGTGCAAAATAGCCTGGTAGTTCCGCGCCTACACTCTCGGGCCCTGGGGCTTCCGCCGATGGCATTGGTATTTTCACTCGCAATTTTTGGTTTGTTCTTCGGGTTGCTGGGGGCGTTGATAGCGGCGCCGATCACAGGGGCCACGGTACAGGTTTTCCAGTATGTTGGGAAGGAATGGTCGGGCGTTCCGGAACCGGTGGAAAACCATACAGCGGACTGAACTCGCGAGTCTCGGATTCAGACTCTATCGGAGACAGTCTGAGCTTCACATGAGCTTATGTAGTAGGGTTCTCAATGGCGATTTTGTTTTTCCAAAGGGTCTAGCGGCCGGGTTATGGCGACGGAGGAGGCAGTTCATATGAGTACGGCCAATGCACTCTCGATGGATCTTCTTGTTGTTGGCGGGGCCGACGGTATCGGCATGTGGCTTGTGAAGCGAGTCTTTGGCGGCGTGCCGGAAATCCGGCGGATCACACTAGCCGATGTGAGACCTCTTCAGTGTTCCGGGACGACACGCGGCCATAACCCTGATGCCAACCACCTAGCCGAGCTTTCGCAGCTGCGAAAGCCCATTGATGCGGTCCGCTTGGAAAATGGGTGTGACTTTGCCGAATGGGCTTCGGTTGATACTGCTTCGGCTCCACCCATCGGCCCGCTGTGTATTTCGGATTACGACTTGATATTGCTGGCGGTCCCTGAGGACCAAGTCGATGTGGCAGCTTCGACTATCCTGCCCCATGCGCGCTTGGGTTCAACGGTCTTTGACGTGGTATCGAGCAAGACCGACCCTATGGCGATAATGCTTGAACATTCCCCGGAAGGAGTCGGCGTTCTCGGCACTCATCCGCTGTTCGGCCCGGCGGTTCCGGACGTTATCGGCCAGACCTTCATGATGGCGCCAACCGATCGCACCGATCCGGATGTTTACCAGTGGCTGACATCGCTTCTGCGTTCTCAGGGTGCGATAGTTGAAGAGACCGATCCGGCGACGCACGATCGTTATATGCTGCTGGTGCAGACACTTGCTCATTACGCATACCTTGTGTTCGGGAAGACTTTGGCCAAGGCTGCGGGTTTAGGGTACACCTTTGAGGAATCGCTTCGCTTCAGCACTCCTCCATACAGTATCTTGGCTGCGTTCACTTCAAGGATTATCGGCGGCAACCCGGATCTCTATGCTCAGATTCAGGGGCAAGCCGATTCCGATGCTTTGCGGTCTATGTTTGTTGAGGCGGCGGAGGAACTGGCGGTTCAGTTCACTCAGGGAGAGTCGGAGATATTGGCAGCCATCGAGGAGGTCGTCAAGCCCTTCAGGGGCAGTGACGTAGCGCGAGCCTACGCCAACTCCATCGCCTTGGTGGATAGTGTCCAGCAGAGTTATCGTGATTTGCACGAGAGGATGGAATCGAAGGAGCTGACGGTCGTTCAGGTACGTGACCCGTTTTCGCACGATGGTACAGTGCGGCTGCATGTGGGGATTGTTAGCGACGTGGACGGGCACAGCGTGGAGATTACGAAACGACAGGCGATTGTGAATGGCAAGTGGTATCTTGCCTATGATGAGGAGTCTGAGTCCGTTCTGAAGAGGGCGGGGAAAGGCGCTCGTCGGAATGCCGCCCGTATCGAGCGGCGAAATATCAGGCGGGTTTTCACGGCGGAGGAGACGCGCGAGTGGCGCGCGGCCAATCTCGACCATCACCAGCGGGACATTGCCGTGCTCGCCGATGAAGCGGTGGATGTGGAGCATATTTGCGAAGTGTTGACTCGGTTGAACGAAAACGTACTTTCCGGCGCGGCGCTGAAACCTGAGGGGGCCCAGTGGCTTGCCGGGTACGGGATGAACAACAGCCTGTTGCGGTTCACGATCTTCGGAGATCGGGACCCGCAGGTGTGCGTGCGTGAATTAGCGGATTCCCTGCGACTGTTCGGGATCAGGACTCGGCAGTAAGCGTTCTCGGCGTGGAGCGTCTGGGATATGAGCCGAAAACTCGGAGGTTTGCGGTTCGCTGATCGACGGCCATGAGCGCATCGAGAACACGATCTTCGTTCCGGTGGCCGAGTATGTCGACGAGGAAGACGTACTGACCCAACTCGTGCCTGGTGGGACGCGACTCGATTTTTGCCAGGTTGATATTTCGGAGGGCGAACTCCCCGAGAACTCCGTAGAGTTGGCCGGATTTGTCGTTGTTGAATCCGAAGCAAAGGGATGTCTTGTCGTCACCGCTTGCCGGTGGGCTTTCGGGGCCGATGGCGACGAAGCGAGTCATGTTTTTCGGGTTATCCTCAATACCAGCTTCCAGCACCGTCGCATCGAACAGTTCCGCGGCGCGTCGGTTCCCGATAGCAGCCGAAGTCGGGCCGTGATTGAGGGCCTCTTCCACTGCGCCGGCGGTGCTAATGGCTGCAATCAGCCGGGCGTTGGGGAGCGTTTTGTTCAGGTACCTTCGACACTGAGCGAGCGCTTGGGGATGCGAGCGGACGGTTTCGATGTCCTCCAGTTGTGCGCCACCGGCGGCGATAAGGCACTGGCGAACCGGCAGGACGACTTCCCCGACGATGGGAAGAGTCGAATCGTGAATCAGGTAATCGAGGGTTATGTTCACCGCTCCTTCGATGCTGTTTTCGATAGGAAGGACGGCTTGCTCGGTTTCTTGAGATTCTGCGGCCATGGCGGCGTCGCGGATAGAGGGGTAGGGCAGTCGTGAAGAGGCGGGCGCATAGAGAATCGCCGCTTCTTCGCTAAAGGTTCCTCTAGGCCCCAGGTATGCGACTGCGCTGGGCGTCACAGGTTACTCCATTGAATACGGCTTCCACCGCACCAGGTCGGAATTAGGGAGCACGGAGGGGTTGACGCAGGCTCGCGGCCATCGACCTGTGAGGACGATGGCGATCTCTCGGCCTACCCGTCGTCGTCGTTCCGGCTCCATTCGGGCCGATGCTGAGCCAACGTGTGGAGAGAGGATGGCATTGTCCATCTTCAGGATCGGATTGTCCGGGGCGGGCGGTTCTTTTTCCAGTACGTCGAGTCCTGCGGCTGAAATCCATTTTTCGTCGAGCGCACGGATGAGGGCCTTCTCGTCGACCGTGTCACCGCGGCTTGTGTTGACGAAGATGGACTGTGGGCTCATCAGCCGGAATTGTTCTTCACTCATCATGTGATGGGTTTCGCGGGTTGCCGGGGCATGCATGGATACGATGTCCGAACGTTGGAGGAGTTCGATGAGACTCACTGGCTCGACGCCGGCTTTCGTCATTGCGAGTTCGCTCAGATAGGGGTCATGGGCGAGTATTCGAAGACCAAATGGGCCGGCGCGGTGCGCCACGGCGCGCGCGATGTTGCCGAAGGAGATCAGCCCGAGTGTCATGCCGAAGAGACGGGGGAAGGCATAAAGCACACTGCGCCCTTGGGGCCAGCGCTCGTCACGAGCCATTTTATCGAGTAGAGTGACACGCCGGTATGTGGAGAGAATTAGAGCCATCGTGTGGTCGGCGACTTCTTCAATGAAGATGTCGGGGACGTTCGTTACCGGGATGCCGCGTTCGGTTGCGGCGGCAACGTCTATCTTGTCGACGCCGACGCTGGCGGTCGAGATGACCTTGCACTTTTCCAGGGAATCAATAGCGCGTTTGGTGAGATTGACTCTGTGGACATACACGGCGTCGGCGTCGCGCGCCTCGGCGATGAAGTCGTCTTCGTCTTCCGACACGATTTCCCGAATTTCAACATCAAGCTGCGCCAGTGATTCCATCTCCAGGTCGTAGTTGGACGGCTGCGGGGCCCCGGTGCTTGGAGACCGCTGAGTTACTACCTTAAACATATGGGTTTATACTCTTCCAAAAAGGGATGCTGTTGGATGAAAGACAGAATACGTGAGGAGGCCGGGCGTGTCCAGCAAGAGAGGCTTTTTGCTCTGTGTTGCGAGACGGGAGGACAGGTGCGGCGGTCGAATTCGCTTGGTCGGAGTTTGGCCCGTTGAAAGCCCTCGAAGGCAGGGTTACAATCGCGTTGCGACCGGGAACGTGCCGGACTTTTCACCACGGCCCGAATTGTGATGACACCGAAATCGTCCAACGAGTCAAGGGCCGACCGCTCCGTCATTCGTGACGGGTACAAACGTCCTTTTGATCTTGCGATCATTATTTTGGCTCATGTATTGCTGTTTCCGATCTTCCTCATTCTCTGGATCGGAATACCGATCGTTATATGGCTTGGAGACCGCGGTGGGGTGTTCTACATTCAAGAGAGGGTTGGACGGCGAGGCAGGCGGTTCAACGTGATCAAGTTTCGGACGATGATTCGAAATGCGGAGTCTATGAGCGGTCCGGTTTGGGCAGCCGATCGCGACAGCCGCGCAACGAGCGTGGGACGGATTCTTCGCGCGCTTCGACTCGATGAGCTTCCCCAGGTCGTAAATATTTTGAAGGGCGAAATGAGCATCGTAGGACCTAGGCCGGAGCGTCCTGAATTGGTCGAACGGTTCAGCCGTGAGGTACTGAACTTTTCAGATCGTTTGCGGGTGCGTCCGGGAGTCGCGGGTCTCGCCCAAGTAAGGGGGACTGCCCAGACCCGGCCGCGTGACAAGCTCCGATACGACAACTTGTACATTGAGGCTTTGAGTCCGTGGTTGGACGTCAAACTCTTGGTTCTTTCAGTTTGGGTCGTACTCAGGCGCAGCGTGCGCTGATGGGCTTACGGCGTACTTGGTCGGCCTACGCGCTCAATCGGTGGATTTGCTACAATTCCCGGAGCGATGAACCGCTCTTGGGCATACGAATGAATTGTAGGAACTGTGCGCATGGTGTTGAGTGACCGAACGATTCGAGAAGAGATAGACAAAGGCAGCATAGTAGTTGATCCCTTGGGGGAAGGCTGCATCCAGCCTGCGAGCGTGGATGTCCACTTGGGGCCGCAGATTCTAGTTTTTCGTAATTCTCGCCGTCCCTACATCGATGTTGGGCAAGACATGACCGATCTAACGGAGATGGTTGAAACGGGGGAAGACGACCCTTTCATTCTGCATCCGGGGGAGTTCGTGCTGGGCACTACCGAAGAGCATATTGAGATTCCGGGTCATCTCGTCGCTCGGTTAGAGGGCAAGAGTTCTTTAGGGCGCATCGGGCTGCTGATACATTCGACTGCCGGGTACGTGGATCCGGGTTGGAAGGGTCGGTTGACTCTTGAATTGAGCAACGTTGCGAACTTGCCTATCACGTTGTACCAGGGAATGAAGATCGGCCAGCTTTCGTTTCTCATGCTCACTACGCCCGCCGAACAGCTTTATGGTTCTCCCGGCCTGGGGAGCAAGTACCAGGGTCAGGTCGTTCCGACGGCGAGTCGGATGTATATGGATTTTCCGAGCGGAACTTCCACGGACTAGGGCCATGAACTACATGCGAAGGGCAGTTTCCCTCGCGCGTCAGGCCCTGGGCTTGACAAGCCCTAATCCGGCTGTTGGGGCTGTTGTTGTTAGGAACGGCGGGGTAGTCGGCGAGGGGGTCACGCAGCCGCCGGGTGGGGATCACGCTGAGGCGGTTGCTTTGAAACATGCGGGTTCTCTTGCGGAAGGCGCGACGCTCTACGTCACTCTTGAACCGTGTAACCATACCGGGCGCACGCCGCCATGTACTGAGGCGATCATCGCCGCAGGCATAGCAGTTATATACGTTGGCGTCCGAGACCCCAATCCCTCCGTTTGCGGCGGGGGGCTGGAGCGACTGGAGTCAGAAGGAATACGGATTCATTTGGGGATGGAAGCGGAGTTGATTCAGGGTCAGCTCGAGGCGTGGCTGAAGTTCGTGACGACCGGTCGTCCCTTCATTACTGCCAAGTTTGCCATGAGCTTGGACGGCAAGATCGCGACCCGCACGGGAGACTCGAAGTGGATTACGGGAGACAAGGCTCGCTGGCATGTTCACAAGATGCGCGCTCAAACCGATGCGATTATGGTCGGTGTCGGCACTGCGTTGGCCGACAATCCTCGGCTGACGTCGCGGGACGAACGGGGCAATGCATTGACTCACCAGCCCCTGCGCGTGGTTGTTGATACTCGCTGCAGACTGCCGAAAACGGCCCGTCTGCTCGCGGAACCGGGTAAGACCTTTATTGCTGTGGGGCAGGGCGCAGCTCGATCCCGGGCCGGCGAATACGGGGGCGAGGTCGAAATCGGTGAGTTCCCGTTGCGGGGCGGGCAGATCGACTTATGGCGTCTCACGGAATATCTTGCGGAGGAGCGGAACATTACGAGCGTAATGGTGGAAAGCGGAGGAACCCTGCTCGGCTCCCTGTTCGATCTTGGCATGGTGGACAAGGTGACCGCCTTCACGGCGCCGATAATCATCGGCAGCAATAGGGCTCCGTCGCCGGTTGGCGGGGCGGGTGTCGGGATGATGGCCGAGGCTCTCGAACTGGAGCGAGTGCGCTGGAAGCGGCTGGGGCGGGATATGCTGATAACGGGGTACTGCTGAGAGACAATGTTCACGGGAATCGTGGAAGAAATAGGAGTTGTTCGTTCGGCTGATCATGGGCAACTTTCCGTTGTCGCCGAGAGTGTGAGGACCACGTTGGAAATCGGCGGCAGTATTAGCGTCAACGGGGCGTGTCTCACCGTCACGACGTTGGAACCGGACGGCTTCACGGTTGACGTTGTGCCTGAAACGCTTCGGCGCACGAACCTCGGTCTGCTGGGTCCAAACAGTCCTGTTAACCTAGAACGTCCGCTTCGCGCAGACGGGCGGATGGACGGTCACATCGTGCAGGGTCACGTTGACGGGACGGGAACCCTCAGTGAGATATCGCATGACCGCGAAGCACTCATGGCGCGGGTTGACTTGTCCGAACGACTTGCCCGATATGTGGTGGAGAAGGGATTTATAGCTGTGGACGGAGTGAGTCTTACGGTTGTACACTGTGACGAAAGGGGCTTTTCCGTCACGGTTATACCACATACTCGTGATCACACCATATTCGGTTCGCGCAGGGTTGGGGACGCAGTGAACATCGAGATCGACATCCTTGCGAAGTATGTCGAGCGTTTGGCTGCGGGAAGATAGGGGAGAAGACGATGGCGGAGATAACTGTCGTCCAGGCCGTGAGCGAGATCGCCAAAGGGCGCATGGTCATTGTCGTCGACGACGAGGACCGTGAGAACGAGGGCGACCTCGTTATGGCAGCTGAGAAGGTCACTCCCGAATCGATCAATTTCATTGTTCGGTACTCAAGCGGCATCGTTTGCGTTCCCATGACGGCCCAACGGTTGGAGGAACTGCAGCTTCCGATGATGGTGCGGGACAACACCGCCCGGCTGAGTACGGCGTTCACGGTGTCCGTCGATGCTTTGGAAGGGACAACGACCGGCGTTTCCGCCCATGATCGATGGGTCACCGTTCAGAGACTTGTGGATCCCGGCGCTAGGCCTGAAGACCTAGGGCGACCCGGCCACGTCTTCCCTCTAAGGTACACCGATGGTGGAGTTCTGGTGCGTGCCGGGCACACCGAAGCAGCAGTTGATCTTTCGCGATTGGCGGGGCTCAACCCATCCGGCGTGCTGTGCGAGCTCGTGAATGAAGATGGAACCATGATGCGGATGCCCGACCTTGTGCGGTTCTCCGAGGAGCACGGCATCGGTATCGTGAGCATTGCGAGTATCATCGCGTATCGCCGCGAGCACGAGCGGACAATCGAACGGGTTGCCGATGCTCGTCTGCCCACAAAACGCGGCAATTATACCATCACGTCCTATCGGAGCTTCGTTGACGCGGCTGAGCATGTTGCGCTGGTCCTCGGGGACATTACTACCGAGGACCCCGTTCTTGTTCGAGTGCATAGCGAATGCCTCACGGGTGATGTGTTCGGGAGTTTGCGGTGTGACTGCGGCGAGCAAGTCGATTTGGCTCTTCAGGCAATCGAAAGCGAGGGCAGGGGTGTATTTCTCTATATGCGGCAGGAGGGCAGGGGGATCGGCATCCACAACAAGATCAAGGCGTATAACTTACAGGATCTCGGTCTCGACACCGTCGACGCAAACGTTCATCTCGGGTACGCTCCGGACATCCGGCACTACGGCGTAGGCGCGCAGATACTGAATGACCTCGGAGTTCGTCGGATGCGCATCCTCACGAACAACCCTCGCAAGCTGAGCGGTCTCGACGGTTTCGGTTTGGAAGTTGTGGAGCGAGTTGCAATCAAAGTCCAGCCAAATAAGGAGAACAGTCGCTATTTGGAGACCAAGCGGACGAGGCTGGGGCATTTGCTGGAAGAGTCCGACACGAATGTAAACGGCTCCGATGGCGGTCTTTTGGAGATGCAGGAGGCTGCGGATGCCGGTTGAGATGCATGGAAGCCTGCAGGGCGAGGGGCTGAGAATCGCGGTTGTTGTGGCGAGATTCAATGATTTCATCACGTCTCGCTTGTTGGAAGGGGCGAGCGCGGCTTTGGCGCAATATGGCCTCGCCGACGAAGACATTGCCATAGTTTCCGTTCCGGGTTCTTTTGAAATCCCGTTCGCGGCCAACCGGCTGGCCCTGTCGAAGCGTTACGATGCCGTCGTCTGTCTGGGTGCAGTTATTCGGGGTGAGACCGACCACTACGAGCATGTTGCAGGAGAGGCGGCGAAGGGTATCGCGGCCGCGGGCATGTCGTCCGGTGTGCCCGTAATCTTTGGTGTATTGACCACGGACACGGTGGAACAGGCGATCAACCGAGCCGGCGGGAAGAGCGGCAACCACGGTTACGGTGCTGCCGTGGCCGCAATCGAGATGGCCAACCTCGCTAAGGTCATCGATTGCGGATGAACTGCGTGGGAAACCTCGCGCTAGCTCATCTCATACAGGCGTAAAGCGTCTTCGTCGAACTCGAGGCCTAATCCCGGCGTTTGGGGCAGGACTAGGTCGCCATTGTCAATCTTCGGAGGTTCTTTGTACAGCGGCAGAGACCACGGCATGTACTCAGTGTACGTTCCGTTTGGAATTGCGGCCATGGCGTGGCAGAGGAACTCCGGCACGAGATGACTCACAACGGGCACGTTGAACGACTCGGCTAGGTGGGCGACCTTCATCCATCGGGTGAGACCGCCGACCCGCATGAGGTCGATCATGACAATATCGATCGATCGCCGTTCGAGCATGTAGCGAAACGGCTCGATTCCGTAGTGATATTCACCCGCTGCGATGGGCACTGTCAGTGCATCGGCCACGCGGGCTTGTCCTTCCAGATCGAGATGGTCGATCGGGTCCTCAAGCCAATAGGGCCCATACTCCTCAAGCCGCTTGCCGATGGTTACGGCTTGGTTCACTGTCCATCCTCGGTTCACATCTACCATCAGGTCGATATCTTCGCCCACCGCATCTCGGACGATCTTCAGACGCTCGATTTCCTTCGTAGGATTCGGTTCGCCGCCGACTCGTAATTTCATCGCTCGGAATCCCAGTTCGACGAATTCACATGCCGCATCCGGCAAATCCTCCGGACGGTGCGGTCTCCAAAGACTGCCGCTGGCGTATACTCGCACTCGGTCGGTGAAGCCTCCCAACAGCTTATGGACGGGCTGTCCGGCGATCTTTCCTCGAATGTCCCAGAGTGCAACTTCGATTCCTGCGATCGCGTGTACGGCTAAGCCGGCCGTCGATCCCGCTCCCGCGGCCCAGTAGAGGTCGGCAACGATTCTCTCAATGTCCATGGGATTGCGCCCTATGACTTCCTGGGCAAGAGAGTCGACCGCCGCTTTCAGTGAATCATTCATCGGCCATGGCGTCAGGGTGGCATGTCCGATTCCCTCGATCCCGTCGTTCGTGCGGAGCTGCAGGGTTACGAACACCGTAGACGGCGGTTGGTCGGTTCGATCGGTGGAAGCGCCCGGCTCTCGCGGTACCGCGACGACATGGGTGACGAAGTTGGTGATTTTGGACATTAGCGACGTGGGTCTTGAATGCTTGCCGGTACGAGGTGTGACATAATCTGATATCGCCTAAGGCGTATTTTGCATAGCCATTACGAGGATGAACACGACGACAGGGATGATTATCATCCAGAGTATGCGTCTGGGATTGAGCTTCACTGCTTTCGCCTGATGACCCCGATTCGGCCACAATCTTATCACACGAACCTTTCGCGATACGTATGGGATACAAGCTAATCGCCCTTGATATCGACGGCACTATTCGCAGTAATGAACATCCTCTTTCCGTGAGAACCTGCCTAGCGCTCAAGGCAGCGCGTGAGGCGGGGGCAATCGTCACGATCGTAACGGGGCGCATGTATCTCTCCGCGCTTCACGTGACTTCGGACTTGGGGCTGCGTTCACCAGTAGCGACGTATCAGGGAGCTCACATCGCCGATCCGATTTCGCACGAGATACTTTGGCACCGACCCCTCGCGCCTCAGATGATGAGTGACGTGCTGGATGTTCTGGATCCTGGCGATCACGAGGTACTCGCTCACTTTCGCGACCACGTGTATGTGGAGCGTCTCTCCGAATGGATAGAAGCGTATGTCGAGCGGAATCACGTCCGGCTGCACGTCGTCAATGATCTTCGCAGGCTAGGAAGGCAGGGCGTGACCAGACTAATCGTCGGCGGTGAAGATGATGCCGTAGGGGAGACAACGACAAAGCTGAAGCGAGCTTTCAGCTCACGTCTTCAAATAACGAGATCGCTGCCGTATTTCTGTGAAGTGCTGCATCCCGACACCGGCAAGGACTTGGCGCTGCAGCGGCTTTGCAGGATGTCCGACGTGCCCCGAGAGGAGACCGCCGCGTTCGGCAATGGGAACGAAGACGCGCCAATGATCGAATGGGCGGGACTGGGTGTCGCCATGAGTGAAGGGGGCGATCAGGCCATCGCGGCGGCCGACGAAATCGCTCCACCGTTGGCGGACAGTGGAGTCGCCAACGTTATCGAAGATCTATTGAGTAAAGGGTTGGTGGGGTGAATGGCGTGAGTGCGACCCATCCCAAAATCGTTGTGCTCGGAAGCATCAACATGGACTTGGTCGCCGTGACTCCGTCGCTGCCAAAGCCCGGCGAAACCGTAATGGGAGACAGTTTCGTCGCCGTGCCTGGCGGGAAGGGTGCAAATCAAGCCGTCGCGGCGGCGAGGCTTGGCGCCGATGTGCGAATGATCGGCAGGGTGGGGGACGACGTGTATGGTCCCGCGCTCCTTTCGAGCCTCAGGGCCGTCGGAGTGAGTGTACAGGATGTTGTTATCACCCCCGGGGAGTCGTCCGGTGTTGCGGTCATTTTATTGGACGATGATCGTCAGAACTCCATCGTTGGGGTTTACGGTGCGAATATGGCGTGTGACGAAATCCAGGTGGAGGCGGCAAGTTATGCGCTCGATGGCGCCGATGCACTCTTGCTGCAAATGGAAGTACCCTTAGAAATCTCATTAGAGGCCGCGCGCATCGCTCGGCGCAAAGGAGCGCGAGTCGTTTTCGATCCTGCTCCGCCGTCGATGTTGCCTGACTCGGTTTACACAGCCTTCGACGTAGTAGCCCCGAACCGCTTCGAAGCCGAAGTTCTGACCGGCATCAAGATTGACGGCATAGAAACTGCGCATGAGGCGGCGAGAATACTCAGATCGAAAGGCGCTGCGACATCGCTTGTGAAGTTGGGGGAACAGGGCGTCGTGTATTCATCCGAGGAGGGAGTCGGCTACGTGCCCGCAGTTGCGGTTGATGCGGTTGATACTGTGGCCGCCGGCGACGGTTTCGCCGGCGCTCTTGCCGTAGCTCTCGCCGAGGGTCAACCGCTCGAACTCGCCCTTCGTTTCGCATCAGCCGCCGGAGCGCTGGCAGTCACCAAACGGGGGGCGCAGGACGCCATGCCTGACCGGGTCGAAGTGGAGCGGCTTTTGGCTTCGCTCTAGTCGGTTGATATTGTGATGGGGTAAGGGACGTTTTTGGGGAAGTATGAACAATCTTGGCGAATGACTGTTGGCTGAGATTCGTGATTTCGCGCTCGTATTGATGGACGGGGTAACGTCCTTTCGAGGGATGATGATTCTTTATTGGGATGAGGAGCGGTTCTTGCAGGCTTTCCGTCACTTGGTTCGTTTCGCTCAGATATAATTGCACAGATCGCTTTGGATTCAGGGGTTTCCCAAATGAAAAACACTCGTACGGAGTATATTGCCTACGGTGACGGTCGGCTTCCCGTCGAAGTGCCCGATTGGACGCGCACGATAGTCGCCAAGCCGCCAATGCCTGCAATTCCGGACATTGAGGCAGGGGTAAGAGAGGCCATATCCAACCCGATCGCTCACGAGCCGTTGCACAAACTCGTCAGTCCGTCTTCGAAAGTAACCATCGCGTTCGATGATGCGTCCGGTTCATATTTCCAAACGAAGCGCGAAGACTTTCGGCAGGTCGCCATAGAGGTACTAGTGGAGGAACTCCGCAAGGCGGGCGTCGAGCTAGGGAATATAACCCTGCTGCTTTCGCAGGGCCTCCATCGGAAGCTGACCCGCACTGAGATGGAAACGTTTCTCGGGCGCAAGCTCGTCCTTCAGTTCGGCTACAACCAGCTCTACAGCCATGATGCCGAAGATCCTGCTCAACTCGTTCACCTCGGGTATACCGAGCGGCGGTGGGATGTGGAGGTTAATCGCGCGGTAGTCGATTCGGACCAGTTCATCTACCTCAACACGATGTGGGCGCCGTTCAACGGTGGGTGGAAGTCCACGGCGGTCGGGCTCGGAACGTTTCGGAGTATCAGGCATCACCACAGGCCGTTTCCGACAGCATCGGGGCAATCGGTCGACGACCCGAAGAATTCGTCGTTTAAGAAACTGGTTTGGGAGCAGGGCGAAGTTATCAAGAAAGAACTTGAAAAGAGGGGGCGCCGAATCTTTACGATTGAAACGGTTTACGACAACTCGGATCCCCGAAAGGACTTAATCGCGATGTTCGCCGGACATCCGACGGAAGTGCACCCGCACACCCTCAAGGTCATGGACGAGCAGCTTGTCGTCGACGTGGAAGGACAGTCGGACATCCTTATCGCGGGATTGTCGAACGTGGAATGCTACTCGAAATTCTCGGTAATGAATCCGCTGTTAGCAGCGAACCAGTCCATGGCCAATACGATCATGCAGTTCCAGGGGAAGCCCATCGTTCGGGAAGGCGGGATAGCGATCATTGCCCATCCGTTAACCGCCAGCTTTGACCGTGAGAGGTTCGCCCCTTATGTGGAGTTTTACGAGAAGCTCTTGACGCGAGAACGCGATCCTTATTGGCTGTGGGAGAACCATGTAGAGGACTTCGCGCATAGGCCAGAGTATGTGTACGGGTACCGTCACAAGTACGCCTATCACGGCGCGCACCCGTTCTTCATGTGGAACAGCACGTTGATGCCGAAGCGATACTTAGGCGACATATTCTTTGCAGGAGTAAAGGATTTCGAGGCGGCGGAGCGTTGCGGGTTCCGGGCCTTTGCGACAGTGGAGGAAGCGATTGAGGCCGCGCAGGCCGAGTTGGGCAGTGACGCGAGCGTCTCGCTCATGAAGCGTCCGCCGACGTTCATACCCAGGGTTTCGTAGCTCGCCGCAGGATCTACAGCATCGCCTCGTTTGGGATCACTCCGAAACCCGGTCGGTCTAATGGTGTCAGATAGCCGTCGACGACTTTCGGCTCGTCAGTCCAAAGTTCGTTCGCGGGATCTTCCCATCGTTCGGGATGAGTCTCGGCGAGGTTGTCGCAGTCCGTGGCCGCGATGAAGTGCAGCCCCCATATTTCGCCGCCACGATGCGGCACGACGGGCACGCCGCTTTCCCTTGCGAGATCGAGAATTCTGAGGGACTCGGTGATGCCGCCGCACCAAGTGATATCCGGCTGCCATATGTCGAGGGCCCTAGTCTTGGCAATTTGGTCGAAACCGAACCGGGTGAACTCGTGCTCCCCGCCAGCCAAATTGATAGGGTGTATTATCTCTCGCAGTTTCGCCTGCTGCTCAAGGTGGTCGGGTGTTATAACGTCCTCGAACCAGTACATGCTAAATTCCCTGAGTTCATCGGCCATCCGCTTCGTAGTCTGAAAGTCCCATGCCATATAGCAGTCGGTCATAAGGAGCGCGTCGTTGCCGAAGAGCGTCCGCGCCTGCCGGGCGGCGGATACGGTCTTCCGTATGTCGGGCTCCGCCGCCGATTTTCCGGGCGGAAATTTGACCGCGGTGTAGCCAAGGTCACGGTAACGCCCAAAGTGCTTTCCGGTCGCGTATCCTCGTACTTTCGGCTTGCGGAGTCCACCGAGGAGGTCGTATACCGGTCTGCCCTGAGCGATGCCGAGGAGATCCCATAGCGCCAAGTCGAGGCCGCTGAGTGCCATCACGGGCAGTCCCTTTCGGCCGTAGGGCAGGGAGAGTGAGTATACGCGGTCCCAAAGCGCTCGAATGTCATCGACGGTTTCAATCTGAGTGCCGATTGCCAGTTCGCGGAAATGCCGGTTGATAATGAGACATGCCGGTTCTCCACCGCCCCCGTACCCGTAACCGACCGTCCCGTCGTGAGCTTGGACGCGAACCACGATCTGCCAGAAGTGCGACTGCCAAACGTCCGAAGGGAGTCGCTTCCACTTCGGATACACGGCGCTAACGTCGGTGATTCTCTATCGTCGTCTCCGGCGGCATGGTCAGATAGTAGCGTATATGCCGGGCGTACGGTTGACAACGTGCAAGTGTGAACGGCGATATCCGCAGCTGCTCTCGTCGTTCCATTTTCCCACAGGCCCTCCCTTTCAAGGTATAATCGGCCTATTCCTGCGAGTCGGAGCGAGCGATGACGGCGAGCGGCACTCAGTCCATGCTTGAAAGCAAACCTCTGTTGATGCTGATGGACGGACATGCCCTTGTGCATCGCGCGTGGCATGGGATTCCGGAACCGCTGACCGTCAGTGGTACGGGCGAGGATGTACGCGGAGTGTACGGGTTCGTGAATTCGTTCATCCGCAGCCTTCAGGATTGGGAGCCGACCCACTGCGCTATCGCCTTTGACCTTCCCGCGCCCACTTTTCGGCATGAGCGCTTCAAGGACTACAAGGCTCATCGGCCTTCCACTCCGCCGGAACTGCGATCGCAGTTCAAGCTGGTCCGTCAGCTCATAGATGCGTTTGCAATCCCGATCTATCAGTGCGAGGGCTATGAGGCCGACGACGTGCTCGGCACGCTGTGCCGTCAGGCGGAGGAGCACGAGATCGAGACGGTCATTCTAACGGGTGACTCCGATACGCTGCAGTTGGTTTCTCCCTGGGTTCGCGTTTCCATGGCGAGCGGTGTTCAGCAGGTGAAAGTTTACGACGTAGCGGGTGTGCAGGCGCGCTTCGGAGGGCTGGGGCCTGAGGCCGTGGCGGATATCAAGGCTCTTCAAGGCGATTCCTCCGACAACATTCCCGGTGTTCCCGGAGTCGGTGTCAAAACTGCCGTTAACTTGGTTGGCAAATTCGGCGACATTGAACAGATTATCGAGCACGTGGACGAAGTAAAGCCGCCACGCGCTCAAAAGAACATTCGAGAGGGAATTGATCAGCTTCGAGAGAGTAAGGTGCTCACGACTATAGTTCGAGACGCGCCCGTCACGCTCGACTTGGACGCGACTCGATTTTGGCAATACGACCGATCGCAGGTCGTTCGTTTCCTGACCGATCTTGAGTTCTTAAGTGTTGTGCCCCGCATCCCGGCCACGGAGGGAGGTTCGCCGGAGGGAGAGCAGGCGTCGTTTGATTCGATGCCGGACGCACCGGAAGTCGATTACCGAATCGTCGACACTGCGGAGGGACTCCAAGCGTTGGTCTCCGAACTTGATTCCCCTTTGGGTTTCTCATTCGACACTGAGACAACGGGCGTTGATCCAATGTCCGCCCGGCTTGTGGCGCTTTCCTTCTCCAACGCGCCCGGCACGGGTTGGTACGTGCCGGTCGGACACAGTGAGGGCAGACAGCTTCCAGCGGATGAAGTTCTGGAAGCCCTTCGTTCTGTGTTGGAGAGCGAGGCCGTGCCAAAATGCGCTCATAACGCCAACTATGATATGACTGTGTTGAAAAATCATGGTGTGGAGTTGCGGGGTGTGAACTTCGATACCATGATCGCCGCCGCTCTGCTCGGGCGGAGGAGCATCGCTCTCAAGCAACTGGCCCTGAACGAGTTGGGCGTCGAAATGATTGAGCTATCCGATCTCATTGGGACGGGACGCAGCCGGATTTCGATGTCGGACGTGTCCATAGAGCGGGCTGCCGAGTATGCCGCGGCCGACGCGGACATAACTTGGCAGCTCAGGCCGCGATTTGAGGAGGAGCTGGAAGACAAGAATTCGACGCGTGCCATGATGGAAGTTGAGATGCCGCTGCTTCCTGTGCTCGTTCGGATGCAGGAAAGTGGCGTATCCGTCGATTCAGATCTTCTGAGACGAATGTCGGATGAGCTCGGAGCGGACATGCTCCGCATTCAGGATGAGATGTACCAGACTGTCGGACGACCCTTCAATCTCAACTCGGCGCAGCAGCTCAGCGACGTTCTCTTCAATCAGCTTCGATTGCCGCCTACCAAGAAGCGACAGAAAGGTTTCGCTACCGACGCCGCGTCTCTTGAAGGTCTCAAGAGTATGCTGGACGCCGGTGGAGGTGGGGATGTCGATCCGGCCGCTTATCAGGTCCTCGACCACATCCTGAACTACCGTCAGCTTTCCAAGATCAAATCGACATATACGGATTCTCTTCCCGGTCTGGTCAACCCAAGCACAGGTCGTATACATACGAGCTATAACCAGGTCGGTTCGGCAACCGGTCGAGTTTCCAGCAACGACCCAAACATTCAAAACATCCCGGTTCGGACGGAGCTTGGCAACCGAGTCCGTATGGGATTCGTGGCGCGTGACCGGGCGGAGTGGACACTGCTCGGAGCCGACTATTCCCAGATCGAGCTTCGCATCCTCGCGCACATTTCGCAGGACCCCGCGCTCCTGCAGGCATTCCATGAAGGTCAGGACATTCACGCCGCAACCGCCTCATTGGTTTACGGCGTAAGCCACGATGAGGTTGACTCGGAGATGCGGCGGATCGCCAAGATATTGAACTTCGGTGTGGTCTACGGCATTAGCCCTTATGGGATCAGCCAGCGGGCGGCGTTGTCCGTCGACGAGGGGAGGGCGTTCATTGAGACTTACTTTGGGAGTTATCCGGGCATTAGAGACTACATCGACTGCATTAAGGCCAAGGCAAAGAGGCTCGGGTACGTCGAGACTCTGATGGGACGTAAGCGTTACTTGCCGGAGATTAATTCACGAAACTTCCCGGCCCGCAGCGGCGCCGAACGGGTGGCCATCAATACTCCCATCCAGGGTACGGCTGCCGATGCCATTAAGCTCGCTATGGTCAAGCTTCAAGCGCGAATGGATGAGATCGGACTCCGCTCGCTCATGATTGTTCAGGTACACGACGAGCTTATATTCGAGGTTCCGCTGGAGGAGTTGGAAGATATGCAAGCCGTCGTGCTGGAAATAATGCCTCGCGCGATGGAACTCGCGGTGCCTCTTGAGGTGGACCTCAAGTCGGGGAAGAGTTGGGGCACGATGAGTTGATGCCCAGGGTTGTGGCAGTAGTTCAGAGTGCGTGAGAAGCCCGCATGAATGCGATGCGTTGTTCATGCCCCACGGCATGGTATTGGATCCCACTATCACGGGAATGACGATTTAGGAAGGGTCTCCGAAAGTGGGGATCCGCTTCATCCCCTGCTCCATACAGGGTGAGTATCCATAGGGGAAGAGGTGTTTCCGTCGGTAAGAATTGAACAGTTCCGGGCTGTCCCGCGTCGTTGACACTCTTGAGGGTATTCTCTACTATTGTAACGGTGCTGGATAGTGGCACATAGCCAGACGCGCGGCGGGGAGGATCAATCGCTTTGACCCAAGATACTCAGTCGATGACAGTATTGGACGCGGTTGGAGAGTACGCAGGGAGTCTTCGGCCCAAAGACGGGGAGCAGACGGAGTCTCACAAGCAGTTGCTCCATTTTGCGAACGAGATTGGCAGTGGGCGCAAGATTTCTGAGATAGCTCCATCTGAGATAGGCGATTATAGCGACCGCCCCAATGGAGGGACTCAGACAGCCGAGCGACTCCGTGAGGTCAAGAATTTCCTGTCGTTCGCCAGCAAACAGGGCTTTACCGAGCAAAACCTGGCCCGTCACCTTCGGATTCGCAAGGCGCGATCCCGTGCAAGGTCTTCCAGTGAAGACGAGCGGCGCCCCAACGTGATTGAGCTCACTCCGGAAGGTCATGAAAATTT
Source organism: Dehalococcoidia bacterium (assembly GCA_965232435.1). Taxonomy (GTDB): domain Bacteria; phylum Chloroflexota; class Dehalococcoidia; order Lucifugimonadales; family VXLM01; genus VXLM01. The sequence continues at coordinate 2,266,209 of CBDDPU010000004.1, read as the reverse complement.
GCTGAGTGAACTTGAGGATTTGAAAGCGCAGCGCGGCCCCATAGCCGCTCAGATTCGGAGCGCTGCCGCCGACAAGGATGTGCGTGAGAACGTGCCGTTGGAAGCTGCAAGGGAGCATCTCGGCCAGGTTGAATCGCGTATTCTCGAGATTGAGAACACTCTAACGGCCGCCGTCGTCGTGGATCCGTCAGCGCGGAAGAAATCGACGGTTCAGGTCGGTTCACGAGTACGGCTCAAGAAATACGACGATGACACAAAAACCGATTATACCGTTGTCAGCGCTTCAGAGGCTAAGCCGCTTGAAGGCAAGGTGTCTGACATATCTCCCGTCGGGAAGGCTGTGATGGGACGGCGAGAGGGAGACGAATTCGATGTCCTGACCCCTAGAGGAACGGTGGTCAAGTACTCGATCCTTAAGGTTTCGTAAGGTTGGGAAGCTACTGAACGGTTTGCTGTGATGTCGCCAGATGGTTGTTGGCTGATTCGGTGGGTCTTACTTTCAGCCGAATGACGGCGGCTTTTCGATATTATCCTTGCTCCGCGTATTAATTTCTCTGCATGGTCGCATAGCGTACATATCGTCGCGAAGGTGTCTTGTTGGCCGACGACGGGTTTGGCTCGGTAAGGTACAATGATTTCTTAAATGACACGCGCGAAGCACAGATGCGTTCGCCAGTCGATCTCCACACCTTTCCATGCTTGCTAAAGACATAGAACGGGACAATAGAGATCTCGTTGAAGAGTTGCGCAGAGAACTGGACGGCGAGGTGCGGGCCGACCGCATGTCTCGCCTGCTATACAGCACCGACGCAAGCATTTATCAAGTTGAGCCGGTTGCCGTCGTCATTCCGAAGACGACGGAGGATGTAATCGCGGTCGTTACTGCCGCGGCGCGGCACGGGGTTCCCGTTCTTCCTCGCGGCGGCGGAACGAGCTTGGCAGGCCAGGCCGTCAACCAAGCGGTCATCATTGACTTCTCCAAGTATATGAGAAACGTGTTGGAGGTCAATACCGAGGAACGGTGGGTGCGCACTCAGCCCGGGATCATCCTGGACGAGTTGAACGATCATATTCGGGATAGCGGTCTCATGTTCGCTCCCGATCCCAGCACTAGCAACAGGGGAAACGTCGGCGGGGCGCTCGGCAACAACTCGTGTGGATCTCGTTCCATCGTTTGGGGCAAGACGATAGACAATACTCTGGGGCTATCGGTCGTCCTTGCGAACGGGGAGACAGCGGCATTCGAGAGCTCATCCAGTGAAGCTCTTGAAGCCAAGCGACGGCAGTCCGGCCTGCTGGGAGACATTTACCGTCGGCTCGACGTTATCGGGGAGGCTAATCGCGACGAGGCACTGAAGCGATATCCAAAGATTCAACGTCGTGTGTCGGGATACAACCTCGACGAGCTTTCCGATCCGAATGCTCTTGATATGGCGAGATTCGTCGTCGGATCAGAGGGCACGCTTGTGACCATCACTGAGGCGACCCTGAAGTTAGTGCCCCGTCCAAGATTCAGCGCCCTCGCGGTCATTCATTTCCACGACCTTATCGAGTCGATGGAGGCGACGGTCGCGGCCTTGGAGCTTAATCCGACGGCGATCGAACACATCGGCGGGATGATTGTGAGACAGGCCCAAGCCAATTTGGAATACTCGCGAATGACGGGTTTCATTGATGGGAGTCCTGACTCTCTTCTCGTCGTCGAATTCACCGGTGAATCGTCGTCCGAAGTGGAGTCGAAGGTTAACGGCTGCGAATCGCACGTGGCTAAGCGCGGGCTCGGTTATGCGGTGAAAAAGTTGCTCACGCCTTCTGAACAGGCGATGGTGTGGAATGTCAGGAAGGCTGGACTCGGCTTGATGATGAACATTCCCGGTGATGCGAAGCCGCTGCCGTTCGTCGAGGATACGGCAGTCCCTCCTGAGGTTCTCCCGCAATTCGTCAAGCGTTTCGACGAGATAGTCAAGGAGCACGAGACCGAGGCGGGCTACTATGGGCACGCTTCGGTCGGCTGCCTTCACATCCGGCCTCTTGTCGACTTGAAACGACAGGACGGCGTCGCAAAGATGGCTTCGATCGCCAACGCCGTCAGCGATCTCGTCTTGGAGTTTGGCGGTTCTATGAGTGGAGAGCACGGGGATGGCCGCGCGCGCAGCGTATGGAACGAGAAGATGTTCGGTTCGCAAATCTACGAGGCATTTCGTCAGGTCAAACGGGCATTCGATCCGGTGGGCATCATGAATCCCGGGAACATCGTCGACTCACTCCCAATGACCGAAAATCTCAAGATCAGTCCCTCTTACCGGCCACTCAGCTTGTCTACCGGCTTTCGTTTTGCCGAAGAGGGGAGCTTCGCTCAGGCGATTGAGATGTGCAATGGGCAGGGCGCCTGCCGGAAGTTGACCGGCACGATGTGTCCTTCCTATATGGTCACTCGCGACGAGGAGCACTCCACTCGCGGACGGGCCAACGCGCTCCGTTCAGCAATGTCCGGCGGTCTGCCGGTTGACTCGCTGACGAGTGAACGTCTTCGCGATGTGCTTGATCTCTGCTTGGAATGCAAGGGCTGCAAGGCCGAATGCCCTTCGAACGTGGACATGGCAAAGCTCAAGTACGAGGTTTCTTACCGCTACAATAGGGTGAACGGTTATTCTCTTCGCAGCCGGCTGCTTGGGAACGTCAGCCATATCGGCAGGCTCGGATCATTCTTCGCGCCGGTCTCGAATTGGTCGATGAGATTGGGAGTATTCAAAAGGTTTGCGGAAAACACGCTCGGCATCGACCCTCGTCGTTCTCTCCCTCCCTTCTCGAGTCAGACGTTTTCGCAGTGGTACCGTGCTCGTGGAGGGTCACATCTGACGGGAACCTCCACGGGACAGGTAGCGTTATTCGCCGATACTTTCACGGAGTATAACTATCCTGATCTTGGTCGCGCTGCGGTCAAGGTGCTCGAACACATGGGGTATGAGGTGATTGTTCCCAGGCCGGTATGTTGCGGCCGTCCCATGTTGTCGAAGGGGATACTCGACTCCGCCAAGCGAAACGCGGCGAGAAACGTTGCCTCCGTTCTTCCGTACATCGAGCAAGGAGCGAAGCTCGTTGGGCTGGAGCCGAGCTGCATCCTCAGTTTCCAGGACGATTACGTAGACCTTTTGGGTGGAGAGGATGCTCGTCGGGTTTCCGAAAACACTATGCTCATAGAAGAGTTCGTGCTCCACGCCCAGGCAAACGACGGCGCGGAGATCCAATTCACGAAGGAGCCGAGTCGGGTGATGCTGCAAGGGCACTGTCACCAAAGAGCACTTATCGGCACAGCCACAGCGATGGAGGTTCTTACTCAAATGAATGGGTGCGAAGTCGAGGAGATATCCTCCGGCTGCTGTGGCATGGCGGGGTCGTTCGGACTTGAAAAGGAGCACTACGACATCTCCATGAAGATCGGCGAGCGAGAGCTTTTTCCCGCGATACGAGAAGACCAAGGTGGCTCCATAGTTGTCAGCGAAGGGATGTCTTGTCGCCACCAGATCAAAGACGGCACGGGTGTTAGGGCGAAGCATTTGGTGGAAGTCCTTGCCGACGCGATTTAGGGGCGCCCCCCAACTTTCTGCGCGAGATAAGAGAGGCGGATCGCCGTTGCTCGCCCCGCATCGAGGTTCGTTTTCGCGGGAGTCCCGACAAAGCCTCCTACTATATTCGGTACGCTGTGGGCTGCTATTCGGGGGTTCTTTAGGGGAGAGAGGCGCCTCCGTGTGATTGACTGCCCGCGATACCACGCCTACACTCTTTGCACATCTACACTCATGAGGCTGATTGCATATGGAGCGAGAAGAGATTCGGAGGCAGATGATTGGCGTCGTGGCGACGGTGCCGACTCCATTCGATGAGTACTACAACGTGGACTATGGCCTTATGGCCGCGGCTACGGAGATATGGATAGAGAGGGGTCTAGTGGAGGGCAAAGCCGTCCTCAAAGTAGCCGCCGCCATGGGCGAAGGACCGCAACTTCGTGAGGACGAATGGAAGGCGTTGATCCAGACCGTAGTGCAGGCCGCGGACGGGCGAGTGCCTGTTATGGGCGCGGTCCACTATAAGGATACCGTGCGCACGGTCGAGGACATGACAATCGCCGCCGACGTGGGCGCTATGGGCTGCCAGGTTTCGCCGCCCATCTTCAACCAGCCTACTGAGGACGATATGCTCAGATACTTTGAGGACATTTCCGACGGCATTGACATCGGCGTTCTAGTTTACAATACCCATTGGCTGCCACATGGGGGCATCTATCCCCGCACTTTTGAGAAGATGACGGATTTCGAGTACATCGTCGCGATCAAGTGGAATCCTCCGCATGGATCTCAGTATGCGGATATCTTCAAGCTTGCCGATACGTTCAACATCATGGACAACTCAGACAGGCCCATCGACTGCCATCGGCTCGGCGGGCGGGGCTTTTTGACCGACGGAGTGGATGCCCACCCTGCGTTCTATCTCGACATCTGGGAATTGATGGAGCAGGGCAAATACACCGAGGCACAGGCGCAGTGGGACAGTGTGATCCCCGATCTCAGAGCCTTCTATCGCGAGGTAACTCAGGAATCCGGCGGGGAAGGACGGGTGGCTAAGGCCCTGTCCGAGGTGATGGGAATTCCGGTCGGCCCGCCGCGTCCGCCGTCTCTGCCACTCAACGACGACGATATGGAAAAACTCCGCTCAATGATGATTGGGTGGGGTTGGCCGGTGCCGGACGGGGAATAACCGAGGCAGTCTGCCTGGGTTGGAGTAGGGCGGAGCTTGAATCGGGCCTTAGTTACGTCAGCACTGCCGTCTTCGTTGCGGAGGCGTGCTGCTCATCGGCATGGTACGAGCTGCGCACGAGGGGGCCTGATGCTACGTGTTTGAATCCCAGTGATTCGCCAATCTCCGCGAGCTCATCGAACTCGCGCGGCGTGTACCACTTTGCCAGCGCGACATGTCGCTTTGAAGGGCGCAAATACTGGCCAATCGTCAACAAATCACAGTTGACTGATCGCAGGTCGTTCATCGTCTGGACGATCTCACTCCAGCTCTCTCCGAGGCCGACCATCATGCCGGATTTTGTTACGGCGTTTGGGGATATTCGCTTTGCGTTCGCGAGCAGTTCCAGCGAGCAATCGTAACTTCCCTTTGGGCGGACACGAGTGAACACTCGGCGGACGGTTTCGATGTTGTGGTTGAGGGTGTCGGGTTCGGCGTTCATCACTTTTTTAAGGGAGTCCCAGTTGCCTTGAAAATCGGGTATTAGCACTTCAATCTTGGTGTGTGGGGTTCGTTTGCGGACTTGGCGGATAGTTTGGGCAAAGATAAAGGCTCCGCCGTCCGGCAGATCGTCGCGGTCGACCGACGTGATAACGGCGTACCGGAGCCCCATATGCTCGACCGTTTCGGCCACTCGGGCAGGCTCTAGGAGATCGATGCCCTCCGGCTTGCCGGTGTCCACGGCGCAATAAGCGCAGGCCCTAGTGCATATATCTCCGAGAATCATGAACGTCGCCGTCCCGCGATCCCAGCATTCGCCGATGTTCGGACACTGGGCCTCGGCGCAGACGGTATTGAGTTTGGCGTCTTGTAACAGTCCCTTGATTTGCCGGTAGCCTTCACTACCCGGCATCTTGACTTTCAGCCATTGCGGCAGGCGTCGTTCTGCGACCATATTTTCCTCGCGGAATAGTTGTTCCATGATATCAGAGACGGGAGAGGAAGGTTCAAAGTTAGGAATTGTTCGGAATCACGGAAACGGGTACCGGACTTTACCGTCGAGACTCGCTTCTCTATACTGCCAGCATGGAACCGCTCAGCGCGACTCCCAACCCTTTCGGTGGAATCGTCCTCGAACCTGATCAGCTACCCTGCGACCCGTTGGAGTTCGCTCCCAGGCTCAAGCATTCCCTGAAGGAATGGACGACTACCGGATACAAACTCGTCTGGCTTGAGATAGCTCTAGCAAGGGTAGGGCTGGTGCCCATTGCAGCGGGTGAGGGATTCACTTACCACCATGCGGATGATCGGTATGTCATGATGCTCAAGCGGTTGGAGGAAAACGCCTTCGTTCCGAATTATTCGACCCATTACATCGGCGCGGGGGGAGTAGTAATTAACGCGGACGACGAAATCTTGGTGGTGCGTGAGAGGCGAAACGGCATGGGATCCGGTTCGTTTAAGTTGCCCGGCGGTCACCTGCACGAAGAGGAACACTTGGCGGACGCCGTCGTGCGGGAGGTATTGGAGGAAACGGGGATACGGACACGATTTGTCTCGCTCGTTTGCTTCCGGCACCAGCACGCCTATCGACATGGCAAGTCTGACATCTATTTCGTATGCCGGTTGGAGCCGCTGAACAGCCGGATATCCAAGCAGGACGATGAGATTGCAGAGTGCGTGTGGATGCCGGTTGGCACCTATTTAACCGCCGATAGTGTGAGCGTCTTTAACAAAGAGGTGGTACGGGCGGCAATTGAGACTCGAGGATTGGCGCCGATTGCCATTGATGGCTATCGCGATCCCGACAAGGTGGAAGTGTTTTCTCAAAGGACGGTCAATCGACGTGAGCGCTGAAGTCTCAATTGAAGATCTGACGCGAGCCTTGGAACGCGCTCATGAAAGGAGCGAGGCTCTTTTGACGGCGTTGCGCACACTTCAAATAGCCGCGCCGCCGCACAGTGAGGGGACTTCAGCCGAACTGAAGGAAAGCTTGACCAACCTCATCATCATGCGGACGCGCTTGAATGAGCGTCAATCGGCCCTGCCGGAGTTGATGCGAGAGGTCTCTGAGCAAGGCCTCCTGACTTCCGTGTTACTTCCCGACGACGTGGCCGAGCGTATGGGCCTCACGTGAGATACTGCCGCACTATCTTCGTTCATTACCCGGGTTGGTATGTTCCGCTAACAGTCGGCTGACTCGACGCAGCAACATGGTAGGTGATGAAGGGGAACCGTCGTCATCTTTGGAATTTCGGTCGGCGGCAAGTCCATGCTTTTTGCAGGCGGTGGAGTGTGAGGGCATGATAAGCGGTGTATTCTGTGTTGTAGGGTTGTCTTCAGAGCGCGATAAGGTGTTCTCCGCAATGTCTATTGTGGCATAGTAGTTTTCCTAATGGAGGACGAAGCAACCGGTGATAGACGGCTGGGAATAAATTTTCCGATCAAGGAGCGGACGTGAACGGTGAGGGCGACGGAATAGTCATTCGCGCATCGAGTATAACCAAGCGATTTGGAGAGATTATCGCGGTTAACGGCGTATCGTTCGAGGTGCGCCGCGGCGAGACGTACGGTCTATTGGGGCCGAACGGCGCTGGCAAGACGACGACAATGCGCATGGTGAGCGGGCTTTCACCCCTGACCGAGGGGAGGTTGATCGTCGCGGATATCGATGTGTCGCAACAGGGGAGAGAAGTGCGAAACGTGCTAGGCGTGGTGACTCAGCAAGACGGCCTTGACACCGATTTGAACGCAAGAGACAACTTGATTGCCTATGGTTTCATCGCCGGTCTATCCTACGCACAGGCGGAACAACGGGCGGACGCCGTTCTCATGTACTTCGACCTCACCGACAAATCGAGTGAGGAAATCGACAATCTTTCCGGGGGAATGAAGAGACGTCTTGCGATAGCCAGGGCCTTCATGACCAAGCCTCGTGTGATCGTGCTAGACGAGCCCACAACCGGACTTGATCCTCAAGGGCGCAATGGCGTATGGCAAGAACTCCAGACGATGAAGCAGGCGGGTGTGACCGTCTTGATGTCCACCCACTACATGGATGAGGCGGCAGCTTTGTGCGACCGGCTTGCCATCATGCATCACGGGAGGATATTGACGGAAGGAGCGCCCGACGAACTCGTGAATCGACATGCCGGGGCGGAAGTAGCGCAGGTGCGCGTATCCAATGGAGTCCGTCAAGAAGTAGTGGACTGGATCGGCAAGGCGGGATTCAACTATCGGGAGGCCGGTGCAGTGATAACGGTTACATCCCCCAGCGGAACCCGTCCGGACCTGTCAGGTCTGGCGGGTGTGCGTGTTTCTCATCGTCCCTCCAACCTTGAGGACGTTTTCCTATCGATTGCAGGAAGAAAGTTGACGGACGAATAATGGTTGCGGCAAGCAATACGCATATTGCCGGAGTTAGGTTGCGGAGCATTGCCGGGATTTGGTTCCGCCACGCCCTGGTTTTGAGGCGCACTTGGCTCACTTCCATCACCTGGTACTTCGTTGAGCCGTTCGTGGCGCTGATGGCAATAGGCCTTGGCATAGGCGCCTTGGTGGATGACGTTGCGGGACTGCCTTATGCTCAATTCGTAACGCCGGGCATCATCGCCGGTTCCGCTATGTTCCATGCCATATTCGAGTGCTCGTGGGGGGCTTTCTTCCGCATACAGAAGGGGATGTACGAAACGACAATGACGGCCCCTGTCAGCACGCGGGAACTCGCTATGGGGGATATCTCTTGGGCCATGAGTCGGGCGGTTATTACGGCGTTTTGCATAGGGACAGTGGCAGCGACTCTCGGCTGGATCGATATCGTTTCGGGAATCGGGGTTTTGTTTGCGGCCGCATTGATTGGGATGCTGTTCGGCGCGCTTGGGCTTGTTTTTGCCGCGGTGTCACCGAATGTGCATATCCTGTCGCTTACCTTTACGGTGGTGGCGACGCCGCTGTATTTCTTCAGCGGGGCGTTCTTTCCCATCTCCGTCCTGCCGGATTGGATCGAGCCGATAGCATGGGCCGCTCCTCTTACGCCCGCCGTGCACCTAGCGCGCGGCTTTGCCATCGGAGAGTTGGGAATGTCCCATCTCATTTCCGTAATCTACATTTTGGGTATAACGGCTGTGCTGTTCCCCATTGCTGCCGTGCTCCTGCGCCGTCGGCTGGTCAAGTGAGCGCGACGGACTACACGTGGGGCAGACGCCCATAATTCTCTACTCAATCGGCACATTGTCTCCGTGCCATGGGAAGGCATAGCTTGGGTCATTGCTGAAGCGGTCGAGACCACATTCAAGCCGGATGGATGTCAGTGGCGGGAGTTCAACAGTGAAGTGCTTGCCGTTTACGGTTGTCGACGCGCAGTTTGTGGACTTGTCGGCACGAGTACGCAGGCCGGGATTAATGCCGTTGTAGCTGAACACCGTCTCGTTGAAGCGGACGTTGGTGAACGAGTGCTCTCCAAAGGCGCCAGCCTGAACGATTACTGAGCGTGTCTCGCTGTGGTCGGTGTTGACGAGTTGGATACCAACCTTGTCTGCCGAAAGTTCGTCCACCAGCGCCGCCACGTTGTGAGGCAGGCCGGGGCGACGCTCGCAACCGTCGAAGTATCGTACGGTCGCTCGAAGGATGCCGCCGTTGTAGAGCGTGGCAGGCGTGCCCATAGTCGTCTGCACGAGGGCCTTGACGATGACGGGATTCGGCGGCCAGTTATTGTCATTAATGATCTCTTGTACCGTTCGAGAGTCGCGCTCCATCGCCTCGACAAAGTCGGCTACTTGGGCATAGTCGGCTGCCAAACTTTGCACCGGCCAGTCGGGGTTCTTGCCGTCGTAGTATTGGAAGCGAGAATATTCGGTGCGCGCCCCGCCGCGATCTCCGGTGAGCGGCAAGTCGTTCCAGTCGTCTCCGCCGCCGTTCATCCAGCGGTCACGGACTTGAGTGACCAGGTTGTAATCGTTCTCGGACATCGAGGCATGGTACAGATGCGTCAGATGGACGGGTCCGCCACGGATGCTGAAATCACCGTATGCTCCCCAGCCGTCGGCCCCATAGCTTGTGGGTACGATCATGCATCGACTTTCGTTGTCCGATTCCTTCGAGTTGTCGAGGAGCGTCTTGATTTGAGAGCGGAGGACTTCCAGGTAATAGTCGTCGCCTCCGCTGAGCAGGTGCGCGCACTCGGCGCCGATGATCAGTCCGAGGAAGAGGCGGTCGATGGCGCGTTCCCCGGTGCTCCAGCCGTGTAGACCACCCCACCATTGCCCGTCGCGAGCCTCGCCCACTTTTCCGGTAGGACCTACGTTGTCGGGGATGATCCCGTCGTTCGCCTCGATTCGGTCGATCCAACCCCGCACGTAATCCAGTACCCAGGTTTTGTACTTTTCGTCGCCAGTGTAGAGGTAGGCGTTTGTCACTAGCGCCGTAGTGCAGAGGTTGCTTGGTTCGTCACCTTGCAACACCATCTCATCGAAGAGATCAAGAATCTCCTCGCGACGTGACTCATCCTCGTACCAACGGGGTTCGAGTTCCTTGATTCTGGGATAAAGGAAGTGGGGGAGCAGAGGGTCGGGGCTGGGCATGTCTTCGATCTTCCCCCGGTGTCCGAAATCACCGAGCGACCTGCGGTCGAGCCAGTGTCTCACGAGATGTAGGTAATCGGAGATGTTCCCGTCCGTGTGGACGATGCCCTTGTGCTGCCGCACGGAGGTCATTGGGCCGGCTCCACCGTGCAGAGGGGAGCGGATGATCTTGTGCACGGGATCCCAATTGGGGGCGTTTGGGTCTTCGCCGATGTACATTGCGGCGAATTTTCTGGCGCGTTCCCTGTTTGCGGGATTGGTCGGATCGGCAACTCCGAAGTCGTAGAGCATCTGGTTGCCCTCACCCATGTGGAACCAGTCGGCGTTGAATGGGATGTCGAGATTCCAATACTCGTTCCGAAGCTGCGGCATGTACATCGGGTGATTTGGGTCGTCGTCGGTCAGTTGTCGTTCTTCGCTGTAGAGCCACGTGATGGCGTCCCACTCTCGTTTAGCGATGTCGAGGAAGCGGCGGGGACCGCCGAGTGCGTAGAAAATGCCGCGCATTGATCTGCTTTCGTATGCGTCGTCTACGTCGAAGAAGTGATACACCCGCCCGTCCGGCCTAGCGTATTTCTTTGTTGCCATGTCCCCGGCGCGCGCGATGATATCGAAGAGTTGCCGCTGTAAGAGCGCCCAGTCGGGCGGGGGAGCGATGTTCGTTGCAGTGATGTTTGGGAAGGACGTATCCATTTGTGCCCCCTTGGTTTGAATTGTGGAATTGTTCGAGTGATTATAGACGAAAATGCGGTACGGGGTGGCTTTGGTTAACCAATTGTTCGGGCGAAAGTCGGAAGCGACGCCGATGATGAATAAGAGTCGTACTTTTCCCTCACCCTGCCTACCCCTGTATTGAGTACGGGGCAGGCTCTCTCGCGCGAAAGCGACAATGATGGTGTGGGGTGTGGTTCGACCGGCTCACCACGAACGGGACGGTGCGGGCTCACGAAGAACGAGGTGTGGTTCGACCGGCTCACCACGAACGGGACGGTGCGGACTCGCGACAAACGGGGTGTGGTTCGACCAGCTCACCACGAACGGGACGGTGCGGACTCGCGACAAACGGGGTGTGGTTCGACTGGCTCACCACGAACGGGCGGTGTGGACTCGCGACAAACGGGGTGTGGTTCGACCGGCTCACCACGAACGGGACGGTGCGGACTCACGAAGAACGGGGTTGTATGGAAGGCTTATTTTTCGGAATTTGTCGCATCCTGTCGCAATTTCACGCATTCCCTCGTTATTGTAAAGTTGTGCTATTGGTGAGCGCTTATGGTTCGCGCAGGGCGTATGTTCTTGGCTGTGAAGATTGGGATCTGGGAAGAGACGGAGAGGGTAAGGGGCGGGGGTGGCGGTTTTGCGAAAGCCTTATAGTCGCGAATGGTGGTGTGAGGGCGTTTTGCCGGATCAATTGCGCCATAGTCGCAGCGAACCGCAGTGGTTTTAACTATAGCAGCGACAGTCCGGCTCCTCCGATTGCCGAAAGCAGGACGACGAGCCACGGCGGCCACTTCCAGAATGCCAGCAGTCCGAACGCGGCGACAGCCAGGGCGAGGTCTTCGCGGGACACAATGGCCGTTGTCCACACGGGATCGTAGAGTGCGGCGCCTAGGAGGCCCACAACGGCGGCGTTGACTCCCATGAGAGCGGCGCGGAAGCTCGTCCGCGATCTGATTGTTTCCCAAAACGGCAGTATGCCGATGACGAGGAGGAACGATGGAAGAAAGATTGCGCCAAGCGCGAAGAGTCCGCCCGTCCACCCGTCCTTGACGGTTCCAAGGTATGCGGAGAATGTGAGCAGGGGGCCGGGTATTGCCTGCGCCGCGCCGTAACCTGCGATGAATTGCTCGTTCGTGGTCCATCCTTGTGGGACGACTTCAGCTTGGAGCAGCGGTAGAATAACGTGCCCTCCCCCGAATACCAGCGAGCCGCTCCGATAGAAACTGTCGAAAACCCTCAGCCAGTCATTCTCGAGGATCTGCCGTATAAGGGGCGTCCCAATCAGGATAATCAGGAATGCGGCCACGCACACCAGAGCCAGCCATCGTGTGATGGTGGCGGTATGTTCGGCAGAGGCGACCTCCTCGCTCCCGTCGTGGAGAAACCGCCACCCTACGACTCCGGCAATCGCGATGACTACGATGTTGGCGATGGGGTGTTCCCAGAAGAGGAGTGCGATGCCTGCGAGCACTGCTATTGAGCCGCGCCGCGCCCCGGGGGCCAGAGTTTTCGCCATTTCCCAAAGCGCGAGGGCTACTACTGGCACGGCCACGATCTTGAGACCTCTCAGCCGGCCCTCTGTGACGAGGTCGTCGAACTCAGTGACTCCATAAGCGAACAACATGAGCAGAACGGCGGACGGGAGGGTGAATCCCAACCATGCCGCTGCGCCACCTAGTAATCCGCCGCGCGTGATGCCGATCGCGATGCCGAGCTGACTGCTGGCGGGACCGGGCAGGAACTGGCACAGCGCCACAAGGTCGGCATAAGAATGCTCGTCGAGCCAATTTCGAGCGACAACGTATTCTTGGCGAAAGTAGCCGAGGTGCGCGACCGGGCCGCCGAAGGAAGTGAGGCCCAGTCTGAGCGCGACAAAGAGAATCTCGACTAGCCGCCGCGGCGTTGCGAGTGTCGCGGAGGGTGGAGTCCCTGAGCCGGCATTGTTCAAGGTTTTCTAATACTGGAACGGCACGGGAATGGATTCGCCGTGCCAAGGGAAGGCATAGCTAGGAGTATTAGAAAAGCGGTTCAGCCCGGCGTCGAGCCTGATGGAGGTTCCGGGCGGCAGGTCGATAGCGAAGTACTTGCCGTTTACTTCCGTGGAGAGGAGACCGTCTCCGGTGTGGGTCGTCACGGTTGTGAACGTGTGCTCGCTGAAGGCTCCGGACTGGATGATTACACGCCGAGCCTCGTTGCGGTTGATATTGACAAGCTGGACCCCGACGCCGTCGGCGCGGAGTTCGTCGACGAGGGCCGCCACATCGGGCGGGAGGCCTGGGCGCACGCGATCAGGGTCGTAGTATCGGACAGTCGCCCGCAGCAGCCCGCCGTGATAGAGGTATTGAGGGGAGCCGAACATAATGTGTGTGAGTATCTTCGTGAATACGGCATTCACCGGTTCTTGGTTGTCGCGGAGAATTTCCGGCACTGATCGAGTGTCGTTCTCCATTTTGTGGTAGGCCTCCAAGGCTCGCTGATATTGCAGGGAGAGAGTCTTTTCCGGCCAGTCCGGGTTCTTGCCGTCATAGTATTGGAAGCGACTGTACTCACTGTCCCACTCGGCCCTAGCCGGGCCGAGATTCTCTTCGTTCCAATCGCGCTTCCGGTCGCCATCCCGCACTCGCAGGATCAGTTCGTAGTCTTCCTGCGACATCGAGGCGTGATATAGATGCGCCAGTTCGTAGAGACGCAGATTGGTGGACGAGGTGCCGTCCCACTCTTCGACATGGGCGTGTACCCAGCCGTCGGGTGTTATGCGGTTGGGGACGAGAAGCTGGCCGTCTTCGTCCGTAATCGAGTTGTCGAGAAGCACCTTGATTTGTGAGCGCAGGAGTTCCAGATAGGAGGCGTCTTGAGTTACGAGGTGGGCGCACTCCGCGGCGACACCGAGCGAGTGGAAGACGTGGCTCCAGCCGACGTAGCTGTTCCATCCGTAGAGGGTACCCCACCAGACGCCGTCGCGGTGCTCGCCCGGCTTGCCGGTTGGCCCTACGTTGTCAGGGATGATCCCGTTGTTCCGTTCGATGCGGTTCATCCATGCTTCTACATAGTCGACGACCCATTGTTTGTATTTGTCGTCGCCGGAGTAGAGATAAGCGTTGGTGACGAGGCCGGTCGCGGCGAGGTTGGCGGCGGAGTCGCCGTCAAGGACGACCTTGTTGAATAGTCCGACAATCTCCTCGGCGCGCTTTGGGTCGTCCCACCAGCCCGGTTCAAGATTTTTGACGGCGGGGTAGAGCGAACCGCGGACACCCATGGACTTTGCGGCCCAGCCCGGTGACGTGGCGTGGCCGCCATGCAGGTACGATTTCACCATGTCGAGCGTGGCGTCGTGGAATGGGCCGAGGCTGCCGTGCATAGGGGAGCGTATGATTTTGTGCACGGGGTCGTAGATGGGCGATTCAGGGTCTTCTCCGAGGAACATGTCGGCGAACCGTCGGGCGCGGCGGACGTTCTCTGAAATCGTGGGGTCGCCGAGGGCGAGATCGTAGAATGCCATGTTGCCTTCGCCCATGTGGTGCCATTCGGCATCGCCTGGGTGTGCGATACTGAAGTACTCGTTGTGGATATTGTGCTTGAGCCGCATCGGGTGGGCGCCGTGGAAGTAGTCCATGTTATTGATGCGGTTACCGTCGCGGTCGTCGAAAAGTCGAGTGGTCGCGTTCCAGTGTTTCAGCGCGAGGTCTACGAGGCTCTCGTCTCCTCCCATGTTGTACAGGAGGCACCAGTTGTAGGAGCGTTCGTAGTAGTCGTCCAAGTCGTCGGACCAGTACCAGGCACCGCTTCGCTCGGCGTACTTGCCGCTCATCATGTGGGCCCCCTTCTCCATGAGGGCGATGAGTTTTCGTTCCAGCAGCGCCCAGGAAGGGGGAGCGGCGATCGTGCTTGCGGTGATTGTCGGCATATTCGGGATTGCGGTCATGATGCACCTCGTGAGTTTGCGGAAGGCCGTTCGGATGGTGAGAGAACGGCTCACATTGAGAGTTGGCTATTCGTGGAATGGGATCGGGACGCTGTCTCCGTGCCATGGGAAGGCATAGCTCGGCCGGTTCACGTATCGGTTCATGCCTGCGTCTATTCGGATCGATGTTGAAGGGGGAAGTTCGACGACGAAGGCTTTTCCGTGTATCTGGTTGACGGTATCGTCGCCGTCGCCATCCCGATGATAGGAAACCTGGGTGAAGTCATGTTCTCCGAATGCGCCCGCTTGGACGATGACTCGGCGGGTCTTTCCGTGGTTCGTGTTCACAAGTCGGATGCCGGCGCCATCCGGTCGGAGTTCGTCGACTAGGGCGGCGGTGTCGGGCGGGAGGCCGGGGCGTCCCCGATCTTTGTCAAAGTATCGCACCGTCGCTCGGAGCAGGCCGCCGTTATAGGTTGCTTGTGGTGTGCCCATTGTTACTTGAGTGAGGCCCTTGGTTAGGACGAGGTGCTGCGGCATCTGGTTGGTGGTGATGATGTCGTAGGGCAAGCGGTCGTCCTCCATCATCTCCTCATACTTTGCTATGGCCTCATTGTATTCGGCGGTGAGTATTTTCATCGGCCAGTCGGGGTTTTTGCCATCGTAGTATTGGAAACGGGCGAATTCGGTCTCTCCCGAATTCTTTTCGCCCAGCCGGTCGCCGATCTCGTTCCAGTCTCGTCGGACATCTTGGTCGCGGATGTGGGTGATGAACTCGTAGTCCTGCTTATCCAACGAGGCATGGTAGAGGTGCATCATCTCTTGGGCGCGCATCGGGCTCGGCCCCTGCATGACGCCGCGGGAGGGGATGCCGTCGTTCACGCCCCGTCCGACAGGGGGAGTGAGTATCCATCCTTCGGGGCCGTATCGAACCGGCGTGATGAGTTGGCCGTCGTCTTCAATTCTTGCCGCATCGACGATGACTTTGAGCTGGGAGCGCAGGAAGTCGAGGTACTGGTAGTCCCCGGTGAGCATGAGGGCGCATTCGACGGCGGTGTTGATGCCGTGGAACATGATGTTGTAGCCCTGGTAGTGGTTCCAGCCGTACTGTCCACCCCAGAAGACGCCTTCGCGTCCGCCGCCGATGACGCCTTCGTGGTCGACGTTGTCGGGGGTGACGCCGCCGTTCTTCTTGGTGCGGTCGATCCAGGCTTCGAGGTAGTCGAGGACCCACTGCTTGTACTTGTCGTCGCCGGTGTAGAGGTAGGCGTCGGTGACGAGGGCCGTCGCAGCAAGGGTGTTGGGGGTGTCGCGTTGGAGCACGAGCTTGTTGAAGAGATCGACTATGTATGCGCGGCGTCTGGGATTCTGGAACCAGTGGGCCTCAAGGTGGGGGACGACGGGGTAGAGGCTGGCGCGGACGCCGTAGTAGTTGACCTCTCCGCCGAGGTATCGGCCCGCCAAAAGCATGGTGTTTGCCCAGTTGACGTCTCCTTCGAGCATTGGCCCTTGGCTGGACTGGAAGGGAGAGCGAATGATGCGGTGGCTGGCGTCCCAGAGGTCGGCCTCAGGGTCTTCGCCGATGTACATGCCGGCGAAGCGGCGGGAGCGGCGGGCGTTCTCGGAGATGGTCGGGTCGGCGACGCCCATGTCGTACCACGCCATGAGACCTTCGCCGAGGTGGTGCCACTCCATGGGGTGGTTCATGCCCCAGAATTCGTTGTGCTGAGCCGGGGTGAACTTCTTGGTGTGGTTGTTGTGGATTGGGCGGTGATTGATGCTCTGATCACTGATGCGGTTCGTGGCGTTCCATTGCTGCAGGTGCAGATCGAGCATGTCGTCCACCCCTCCGAGGGCGTAGAACAAGCCGAAGTTATAGAACTGCTCGTAGAGATCGTCGAGGTCCTCAGCCAGCAGGGTGGCGCCCCCACGTTCGGCATATTTCGCCGTGTATCGTCGGGCCGACTCTTCCATGAGCGAGAAGAGCTGCCTTTGCATGAGCGCCCATGCGGGGGGAGCGGTGACCTTCGTGGCCGTAATTGTGGTAGTGCGGGGTAGTTCTACGGGTCGTGCGTTCATCTGCGACCTCCCCTCGTGGATTTAGAGTAGTCGATTTCTAGTAAAGAGTTCCCGGCTTTGTGACCGGACACCATCGCGCGGTCATCAAGTGTTCGATGAGCATTTCGTTGGCCTCGGGAGTGCCTATGCGCTTGAGGGCTTCCGCGGCGTTGCCAATCACGTAGCGGTTTGAGTCATTCATCAAGGCGGATAAGGAGTCGGCGGCCTCTTCGGCCATCGGCCCCAGCTTGGCGATTGCAAGCGCAGAGTTTCTTCGCACGATCTCATCCTCGTCGGAGAGAGAGTCAATCAAGGCAGGTACGGCTTCCGAGGATCCTTGCGCGACTTGGCCGATGGCTTCGACGGCTTGGCTTCGCACGAACGGGTGTCTATCACGGCTCGCCTCGACGAGGGGATTCAGAGCGTCACGGGCGTCAAGCCCGATGTCTCCGAGTGTTTCTGCCGTCAACGCCTTGTCCCAATCTTCCGTTGTCGCCATGGCTTCTACGAGCGCGGGGACAGAGGCAGGGCCCATGGCGGCGAGGGCGTAGCTTGCGTTTGCCGACTGCTCCATTTGTCCGGGCACCCGGCGGAGTCGCTCCTTGTCGTTGTACCAGTTGTCGGCGCTTCCGGCGCGCATAGTGTCCATAAGGGGGCCGACGACTGATTCGCCCATGGCGCTCAGTGTGTATGCGGCGTCGAAGGCGTCAGGTTCGGACTCGCCACACAGGGCGGAGATGAGTTCGCTGACCGATGCTCCGTTATCGCCGTTGCTGCCGTTCGTGTCGGCGCGGAACCAGTCCCATGCATGTGACAAAAGGCGGCCGTATTCGCCTTCCTTCTCTCGCCACTCGGCGTCTTCGTTGTTCCAGCTTGGCGCGGTCGGCTCGCCCATGCGGTTGAAGAGAAACTTGACCATGTAACGTTTGCGGTCGGTGTGGTTCGGCATCCCTCTATGGACGATGTCGTAGTTCGCTATGACAACGCGGCCCGCTTCTCCCGCCGCGCCGATCTCGCGGTCGTAGGAGTCCTCGGGTATGACGTTGGTGTACTGGGTTCCGGGCACGACGCCGGTGGGGCCCATCTCAAGGGGAGTATCTTGTGGGTAGTAGAAGGTGACGATCCAGCGCGTGTGGTGGCGTCGTCGTGTGAATGAGTCCTTGTGCAGGGTTTGGCCCTTACTGTGAGGTTGGTTGAAGTGGACGAAGCGGTGCGGTTCGAGGTAATAATCGTCACCCATGATACCGGCGAGAGCGCCGCGCGTTACGGGATCGTCGTAAATGAGCCGGAGTTCGGGGATTCGAGGGAGGATGTTGTTGCCGGGGTTGCCCTCGGTTTCGTAGATGTCGTCGAGCTTGGCGAACATCTCATCATGGTATTCTCGGGGCAGAGTAGGCCGCACGATGATGTAGCCGTCGCGGATGAACATCCGCATCTGGTCGTCGGTGAGCCTGACCGCGTCCATTACTGCCTCCAAGCGTTGGGGTAGGCTATGTCAACGTGGGCAGGGTGTCAAGCGTGCGGGGGAGTACGCAGGGTAATCCCGTTTTCTTAGGCGGGGTGTCTCACAAGTCACCTTTCGTCCTGAGCTTATGGCGGGTTGTACGTGTCGTTCGTGGTTCGACAGGCTCACCACGAGTGGGATCAACTTCCTTAGGCGGGGTGTCTCACAAGTCACCTTTCGTCCTGAGCTTATGGCGGGTTGTACGTGTCGTTCGTGGTTCGACAGGCTCACCACGAGCGGGATAAATTGGCTTTGTGGGCAGTATTGTGGCGGGTTTTGGGAGAGCCTCCCAACCCGTTTTCCCCTCTGGACTCCGGCCTTCGCCGGAGTGAGGAGTGAGGGTTGTAACCGGTAACGCTTCATCCGGTTGCCGTGATAAAGGTGGGAGTTACTTGGTACTCGACAAACGGCAGTGTAGGCGCCCGTATTGCGCTTGTCCGAGCCGGAGCCTCGTCGCCGGATGCCGACCGCGTATTAGGAGTACGGGGAGAATTTCATTTGTCGGCATGACGGTTTCCGGCAGGATTGATGCGCCGTAGTGATCGTCTATTCCACCGTCACGGTTTTGGCGAGGTTTCGCGGCTGGTCGACGTCGCAGCCCCGTCGGACGCCGATATGGTAGGCGAGCAGCTGCATTGGGACGGCCATCAATATCGGCGATATATCAGGCGATGCTGCGGGGATTTGGATTACGCGGTCAGCCAAGTCGGGTAGAGATTGGTCTCCTTCGGTTGCGACGGCAATGACCGTGCCTCCCCTGGCCCTCGCTTCACTGATGTTGCTGATAGTCTTTTCGTAGAGGGGTCCGAGGGGAACAAGCGCGACAACCGGCATATCTTGGTCGATGAGCGAGATCGGACCGTGCTTCATCTCGCCTGCCGGGTAGCCCTCGGCGTGGATGTAGCTTATTTCTTTGAGCTTTAGCGCGCCTTCCATAGCAAGAGGGAAAGACATTCCTCTTCCTAAGAAGAGGAAGTTGGAGAAACCGAAGAATTCGTTTGCCAAGGCCGAGTACTGCTGTTCATTAGCAACGAGGTCACCCAGCATCAGAGGCAGATGCCCCAATTCGTTCACGAGGGTTCCCGCCCTTCGTTCCGACAGGGTGCCTCGCGAAAGCCCCATTCGCATTGCGAGCATAAGCAAGCAGGTGAGGGAGCATATGAACGTTTTCGTGGACGCCACGCCGATTTCCGGCCCGGCTCGAAGCAAGATAGTGCCGTCGGCAGCTCTGGTCGCTTGTGAACCGGGGTTATTCGCGAGAGTGATTTGCTTCGCGCCGCTTCGGGCGGCGAGTTCCATCGCCGCCAGAGTGTCTGCGGTTTCGCCCGACTGGCTAATTGAGACGACCAGCGAATTCTCGTTGATGATGGGCTCGCGGTAACGGAACTCCGATGAGTTGTCCACCTCTGCAGGGATACGGGTCATCGACTCCATCCACAATCGTCCGACCATCGCGGCATGGAGACTGGTGCCCATGCCGATCAGGATCACCCGGTCAATGTTCGCGATTTCTTCGTCTGTGAGCGGGAATTCTTCCGGGGTTATCGTCTCTCTGTTGAACGACACTCGCCCGCGAATCGTGTCGAGCGCGGCTTGGGGCTGCTCGTGAATCTCCTTGAGCATGAAGTGTTTATATTTGCCCTTTGCGACCGATACGGCATCGTAGGGTACGGTGATCGGGTTTTTTTCAACAGGTGTGCCATCCAGCAGCCGGTAGTTGGCTCCCTCCGGCGTGATGGAGACCATCTCGCCGGAGGCAAGGTAGGCGACGCTGTGAGTGTGGTTGAGCAGGGCGGGGAGGTCACTCGCCAGGAGCATCTCATCCTCTCCGTATCCTACGACGATGCCTCCCGCGTTGCCTAACCGAAACGCGACGAGTTTTGAGGGTTCACGGTTCGACGCGATTACCACGGCATTCGTGCCCAGCAAACGTCCAGCGGTTCTTGCTGCGGACTCTTCTAGGGAAAACCCTTCTCGCAAGTAGAGCGAAATGAGCAGAGGGATGCATTCACTGTCGGTTTGCGATGTGAATTCGAACCCCGCCTCTTTGAGTTCCTGTCGAAGGTTCAAGAAATTCTCAACGATGCCATTGTGTACGACCGAAACCTGGCTTTCGGGGTCCGTAAACGGGTGAGCGTTCTCGTCGGACGGTTTGCCGTGAGTCGCCCAGCGCGTATGACCGATGCCCGCGACTCCGTTAAGAGAATCTCGGTTGACCGTTTGCCTTAACTTGGCGAGTTTCCCTTTCGCTTTTCGGACAGAAATCTCGCGCCTTTCGGAGACTAGAGCGATACCCGTGCTGTCGTAGCCGCGGTATTCAAGCCTGGCAAGCCCATCGAGCAAGATGGGCGCCGCAGGTTTACCTCCGGTATAGCCGAATATTCCGCACATGCAGTTCTCTCAGCTGGCTGTCGTCAAAGGCGCTCGCTTCGCGCGCCGTCGGGAGCGGCGGGAATTGGGGTTGTAAGGCCGATTTGTGATTCTCTATTCTCAAGGCCGGTTCCATACACTCCTCGGTACTCGGATGGGAGCAGCATGGCGACGCGCTCCATAATCATGTCGGTCATGGATCGCAGTACCGCGTCGTTCGGTCGGCCTTCGATGTCAGGCAGGGTGAATGCAGGGCCGATAGCTATGCGGAGTCGTCCGGTTGGACGGAAGACGTTGAACGGGCTGTTCATGTCGTTTGTGCCGGCAATTCCGACTGGGATGATTGCGGCCCGCGACTTCATGGCGAGTCGCACGACGCCCGGCTGCGCCTTCTTCATCCTGCCCGTTCGACTCCGGGTGCCTTCAGGGAAGATCATGACGCATTGATCGGATGCCAGCTTTTTGACCGCCCATCGGTAGGCTCTTGGGTCGGTGGCGGACCTATTCACGGGATGGGCTCCGTAAGTCGTGAAGAACCACTTGCCCGGCCCTTTGAATAGCTCTTTCTTAGCCAGAAACCATATGCGTCTTGGGAAACTGGCCGACATGAGCGGAGGGTCGAAGTTGCTCACGTGGTTGGCGACCACGATGAGAGGGCCCATCGGGGGAACGTTTTCCTTTCCCTCGACCCTCCAATCCGAAAACAGTCGGAGGGTTCCCCTTTGAGCGATATCGCAGGTCGTGTTGAGCAGGTCAGTCATACGGCCTCGACGAGATCAATTATCCGTCGCGCGGTCTCGCAAGCGTCTAGGCCGTCGGTGTCGATGATTATCGCGTCGGCGGCAGGGCGGAGGGGCGAGTCGCTACGCTTCAAATCCATTCTATCACGGGCGATGAGACTCTCGAGGACTTCTTGGCGGCTGGGCGAGTTCGGCATCGCCTTTCGCTCATCATAGCGTCGCTTTGCTCTGGTTTGGGCGGATGCGTCGAGATAGATCTTGATCGGCGCGTCGTACAGCACCACAGTGCCGATGTCACGACCGACCATCACGATGAGGCCGTTCGCGGCGATTTCCCGCTGCTGACGGCTAAGCGCTCTTCGCACGCCGGAAATCGCCGCGACAATCGCCGCGCCCCGATCAACGGGCGGTGTGTGAAGCAGGTCGGTGACATCTTCTTCGTCGACGATGAGGCGCTCTCCTCGCTCCGATTCCACGAGTCGCATGGGCAGGTTTTGGGCAAGCTGCGACATCTCGCCGCAGTCGTGGAGGTCGAGCCGAGCGCGCAGCCCCGCGAGGGCGACTGCGCGGTACATCCAGCCGGTGTCGAGGAACTTGCATCCGAGCTTGCGGGCAACGATTCTTCCGACGGTCGTCTTGCCGGACGCGACGGGGCCATCAATGGCGATTGTGATGTGATGAGGGGTCAAGGAACTATCTCAAGGCGCTGTGGGGTTCTCAGAGAATCGCCCTTCGACAAGCTCAGGGCGAACGGGGGGTTTCTGCGAAAGCTTATAGTGAACGGGGTTTTCTGTGAAGGCTAATGGTGAACGCGGGTTTCTGCTAATCTGGGAATGGAGAAAGCTCGTTGAGGCCCACTTTGAGATGGTCATCACCTGAGGGTAGGGGAACGTGCCGATTATATCCACGCTCCCACCGTGGCGGCAACGCGGCCAATTCGTCCCATTAGAATATCTCAGGCAATCCATGGGGATGCCATGCAATCAGCCACTATCCGCACGAGTCTACGAAGAAGCCCGTCCGCGGCTGGATTCAGGCCAAGTCGCCCCAATATGGGTAGAATCAGAGTTGCGTTCAACCTTACTAGCTTCCCGTTTTCACGGGAATGACGGTGGTGAGTGTGGTGTCACTGATCGAATTGGCGAGACTGGGGATTGCGAGCGCCTGCACTTACGAGAGTTTTTGGGGATTTGTCGCACCTTGTCGCATTTTGTGACACTTCCATCGTTATTGTAAAGTTGTTCGGCGGGTGAGCGACTCCAGAGCCGTTCGAGGTTGTGGGCGGCGGGGGTTGTGCCGCAGCCGCAGAACGGGTCGAGATAGATCAGGTCTACCGATTCGGTCGGCCACTCTAGCATCCAGTCGAGGCAATCGCCGCAGTAGAGGGAATTTGGTTCCAACGCTCGCTACTCACGGTAGTCTTCCGCGGAGTCCTGCGGGACGTAGCCGAGTACGCGGCGGGCGTGTTCTATGTCGCGGTAGTTCCATTTGTTGTTCGAGACGGCGAAGAAGATGTCGTAGAGGAGGTCGTCGGGGGCTTCGATGCACCTGTGGAGGATGTCGGCGACGTCGCGATGACTTATCCAGGCGGCGAACTCACGTACGCTCCCGGGACGATTTGCCTCAGGGCAAGCTCCGATACGAACGCACAAGACCGATAGGCCGTAGTCGGCGGAGTAGACTCTTCCGAGCGCCTCGCCCCATACTTTCGACGCACCGTAGATCGTACCGGGTCTGACGAGTTCCTTCGTGACCTTCGGCCACTCCCAACGAGATGCCGACTCGTAGTCTCCGGCCAATATCTGATTATACGGCGGGTCGTGATCGATTCCGCGGATGGTGTCGCCCGAGCTGGCAAAGACTACTCGCTTTACCTTTGCCGCGCGGGCCGCTTCGTAGACGTTCCATGTGCCCGCGAGGTTGCCGCGCACGACGTCCTCCATCGGCTCGCTGGCGACGTGGGCCGCGAGGTGGACGACGAGATCCTGGCCCTCGAAGGCAGGGCGAATCGCTTCGAGGTCGCCGATGTCGGCCTGCACGGTTCGCACGCCATCGACGGGGCGACGGTTCAAGGCAGTCAGCTCGTAGCGTCCGATGGACTCTAGGTGTGACCGCAGGATTCCTCCAATCAGTCCCGACATTCCGGTAATGAGAATTTTCTTCATTTTGCTACCCCCGTCCGACGTAGAGTTGTCCGACCGGCAAGACCGTCGCATCGAGCATGTTGGCGTAAGGTGGGAGAAGGGCCATCGCCAATGCCGCGACCGCTATGTCGTCCGGGGACATCATGGGTTCCATGTCCGATGCTCGAGTGCTGGCTGCCCGCCATTCAACCTCGACGTTT
The DNA here is from genome assembly GCA_965232435.1 of Dehalococcoidia bacterium. Lineage (GTDB taxonomy): Bacteria > Chloroflexota > Dehalococcoidia > Lucifugimonadales > VXLM01 > VXLM01. Next base: position 2,242,259 of record CBDDPU010000004.1, on the reverse strand, counting down.
CCAGGATGCAGCGCGCCGGCGGAGATGCCGTACTCTCTGCCTTCGAGCGCCGTCGACTTGGTGAGGCCGATGATGCCGTGCTTGGAAGCAGTGTAGGGGGCGGAGTTCATTCTCGGCATTCGCGAAGAGATACTGCCGATGTTGATGATTCGACCGCTTCTTTGCTTCTTCATGATCTTCATCGCTTCTCTCGTGCAGAGGAAAACACCCGTGAGGTTTACGTTTAGCACCTTCATCCACGTTTCCAAGGAGATCTCGTCTATGGGGCCGCCGTCGAACGCGCCGGAGTTATTCACGAGGATGTCTAGTCTTCCGTGCTCCGCCATCGTAGTTTCGAACAGATCTTTAACCTGTTCCTCACTGGTTACGTCGGTCCGGACTGCTATGGCGGATACTCCGTAGCCTCGCATTTCCTCGGCGCTCTCGTTGAGGCGGTCAAGCTGCCTCGCAGCGAGCACAAGCGTCGCTCCCTCCTTTGCGAAAGCGCGCGCGGCGCCTCTTCCGATGCCGGTGCCTCCGCCCGTGATGATGCAAACCTTGTCTTGGAGTTTTCCCATGAGTATCTCCATGATGCGCTGGATTCGAGCAGGTTCAGTTAAACAATCGCCCGCCATGATGTCAAGGTGGAGCGCTGAAATGAGCCGGGTTGCGCTTCTGCTTCGGTTCAATCGGTGGGAAGTTGACGCAACTCAAGCGTTTCTATGCTTCAATATCGCTTGAAAGGCGTTGGGCGCGTGATTATAATTAGGCCGATTGGGGGATGGCCCCTCGGCCCGTCCCCAATTTACAGGAGGTTTGTTGATGACGTACATCATTGCTGAGCCGTGCATCGGGATAAAGGACGCGGCTTGCGTAGACGTTTGTCCGGTCGATTGCATCTACGAGTCCGAAGAGCACAATATGCTTCTCATCAGCCCGGAGGAGTGCATCGACTGCGCGGCTTGTGAGCCCGTTTGCCCCGTTGTGGCGATTTTCGCCGAAGAAGACACGCCCCCTGAGTGGGACGGTTACATCGACTTGAACTACGAGTACTTTGGTGAGACTCGATAGCCGGAATTGCTGAAGTGAGCGTATGGTGACCCGGGGGCGAGCCGCCTCCGGGTCTTCTTTGTTTCTTGCCCTGTTTTTTGCGACAATGGCGCTTGAATATCGGGATTCCCGGCACACTTCGGCAGCGAATGAAAGGAAGAAGGACATATGCAGGTCGACTCGACCCCGTTGATGGTTGCCAACACCTATTCGACTATGCGGAAGAACCTCGATGTTATTCGAAAGCGCATCGGACGCTCTCTGACGTTAGCCGACAAGATATTACTTGGGCACCTGGTCGACCCGGAGAATCAGGAAATAGAATCCGGAGAGAGTCAGTTGTCCCTGCATCCCGACCGTGTCGCCCTTCAGGATGTTCTCGGCCAGACAGTCATGCTGAATTTCATGCAGACAATGCGCGAGAGTGTGGCGGTGCCGACGACGGTACATTGCGATCATCTTATCCAGGCCAGGACAGAAGGGGGCATCGATCTCGTCCAGTCAATGGAGGAGAATAAAGAGGTCTACGAATTCTTGAAGAACGCGGCGGCTAAGTACGGCGCCGGATTCTGGGGGCCGGGCGCGGGCATTATCCATCAAGTGGTGCTGGAGAACTACGCCTACCCCGGGGCTCTAATCATTGGGACGGACTCCCATACGCCGAATGCAGGGGGGCTTGGAGCGTGCGCGGTGGGCGTCGGTGGCGCGGACGCTGTGGAGGTGATGGCAGGCCTTCCGTGGGAGGTGCTATATCCGCGTCATGTCGGCGTGTATCTCACGGGGGAGAAGAACGGCTGGACGGCTCCGAAAGATGTCATCCTTCGCGTAGCCGGCGAACTCACTGTCAGCGGCGGCACCAACGCCATCGTCGAGTACTTTGGGCCGGGCGCAAGTTCCATCAGCTGCACGGGCAAGGCAACTATCACCAACATGGGAGCGGAGATAGGCGCGACAACGTCCATTTTCGCTCACGACACTCGCATGACCAGATACCTCAACGCGACTCGGCGGGCCGCTATCGGACGACTCGCGGAGGAGAACCGCGATCTCCTGACTCCTGATCCCGAAGTCGAGGCTGATCCGGCGAGCTACTACGACCGCGTAGTCGAAATCGACCTCTCGAAACTGGAGCCGCACATCGTTGGCCCGCACTCTCCCGACCGCGCTCGTCCTATTTCGGCCCTTGCGACTGAAGTGGAAGATGTGGCAAATGGATTCATCGACGAGATTCAAACGGCGCTGATCGGAAGCTGCACGAACTCATCATACGAGGACATGAGCCGAGCGGCAGACGTTGCCGGACAGGCGAGCGCTCACGGTTTGAAGTCCAGCGTGGAGTTCATGGTTACTCCTGGTTCGGAACAGGTTCGCGCGACAATCGAGCGGGACGGACAGATGGGGGCCCTCAAGGAAATCGAGGGCATAGTCTTGGCGAATGCCTGCGGTCCCTGTATCGGCCAGTGGAAGCGAGAGAAGGTTCTCGACGGCGTTCCGAATACCATAGTTACTTCATACAATCGGAACTTCCCGCGCCGCAACGATGGACGTTCAGAAACGATGAACTTCATCGCCAGCCCTGAAATCGTGACCGCATTTGCGATATCAGGCAAGCTGTCCTTCAACCCTCTCACCGATGAACTTGTCGACGCGAGTGGTGAGCGTTTCAGATTGGATCCGCCCAAAGAGGCCCCTGAGGTGCCATCAAAGGGATTCGACGCAGGCAGCCCTGCGTTCTTCGCTCCGCCCGATAACGGAAGCGCCATCGAAATTAGCGTAAATCCGAAGAGCGACCGCATCGAACTGCTCAAGCCCTGGGAACCTTGGGACGGTGCAGACTTCGTTGATCTGCCGGTTTTGATGAAGACGTCGGGCAAGACGACCACTGACCATATCTCCCCGGCGGGGCCATGGCTTCGCTACCGCGGCCACTTGAGCAAATTTTCCGAGAACATGTTCATGGGCGCGATCAACGCCTTCACCGGCGAGACCGGCAAGGGAAAGAACGTCGTCACGGGCGAGACGGCTCAGGCGATATCAAAAGTGGCCACGTTTTACCGAGAGTCAGGCATCCGATGGGTTGTGGTGGGCGATTCGAACTACGGAGAGGGGAGCAGTCGGGAACATGCCGCGTTGTCTCCAAGGCTTCTCGGCGGCGCGGCGGTCATTGCGAGGAGCTTCGCACGCATTCACGAGACCAACCTGAAAAAGCAAGGGTTGCTGCCCCTGACTTTCAAAGATCCGGCTGAGTACGATCTCATTCAAGAGGATGACCGCATCAGCTTGATCGACCTCGGCAATCTGGCGGAGGACAAACCCGTCACGTGCATTATTAAGCACACGGACGGCAATGAGCACAGGGTGGAACTCAACCACTCCTTCGCAGAGTCTCAAGCAGCATGGTTCAAAGCGGGATCGGCTCTGAATCTGCTACATGAGAAAGGTTAGGATCGTGTCATGGAGCCTTTTGCGCAGCCGATGCTTTGAGGTTGTCATTCCGGCCGTAGGGAGGGGTCTCAAGTATTGAGCCACGCGATACCAGTTGTTGGGCTGCGTTCGGAATGACAATGGCCGGGGTGATGTAAAGGTCTGCGAAAGTGGGAATCCAGCGGTGTTGAACACGGCTTTGATTCAGCCCCAAATCGCGGCTTCTTTGCTTGCGATGAGCAACTCCGCAGGCAGGAGTTGAACGAGGTGATTACTGGTCAGTGGGTGTTGTGTTCGTGGAGCTAGCGGAGTTATTGTCGGCTTTTCTTCTTCCTGACCCGACCCAGCCGATTTGCGAGATGTCGATCATCACGCCGTCCGGTCCGGAGTAATTCAGCGCCACGTTCCGTCCACCGTGCCCGTTGCCCATTTCCGCGCGACGAACAGAGTTGATTTGCAGATCGGGCCGTACTTCTGCCGCCTGTAATCTTGCATCTGTTTCCGATAGATCGTCGACCTGAAAACCGATATGGTGAAGTCCGCTGTACCCCAGCCCAAAATCTTCGCCGGTTAGGCTCTCGTTCTTGAATTTCAGCACTGCAATGTTAATGTCTCCGTCACTGAGATACACGCCTTCCACGTTATCCCCGTCCACAGCGCCTACTTGTTTGAGTCCGAAGACGGAGCGGTAGAACTCCGCAGTCTTCGCGGGGTCCTGACTTGCAATTGCTATATGCTTCAGTTTCGCCATGCTACAAATCACCGATGGAGATAATTGCCGGTCCCACACTCGAGTGGGGATCGGCACTACATTGTCACCGAGGGAAAGTATAGGAAAGGCGTATTCGCCATGTCAACCAAGCCGCTTTGATGTGGGGAATTTGACCCCGAATTCCGATGTCGGACGCGTATCGGCAAGGGGAGAGACGGTTATCTCCACAAGAGTGAGGAACTGCTATTGGGTTCGATTCCGTTGACACACTTCATATGCCATTGCTACGATCTAACTCCGAAAGGCGATGTGCTCTGCCCTACAACCGGAAACGCGACAGATGGGGAGAACGAAAGGTGACCCGAGTCATGTCTCCCGCGTCAGTTGTTCCGCCCCCGCCGCTTCCCTCTGTCTTCGGGCGATATCAAGAGTCGATTGATTCTGCCCTCCGAGACCGCCTCACACGCACCGGGTCGTTCATATACTCCATGCTTCGGTATGCCATGGGCTGGTCGGATACGAACGGCGCTTCCGTGTCCGCTCCGCAGGGCAAGGCACTGAGGCCGACCCTGTGTTTGCTTACCTGTGAAGCCGTTAGCGGTGAGTATGAGCGCGCACTGGCGCCTGCGGTAGCGATTGAGCTGATTCACAACTTTTCATTGATTCATGACGACATTCAGGATCGCGATGAGTACCGCCGCCACCGACCGACGCTCTGGAGAGTTTGGGGCGAAGCTAGGGCCTTGACTGCCGGCAACGTTATGCGGGTTGTTGCGGACTCGTCACTTCAGGGCCTGTGCGGTGACTCCCAGTCGCTTGGCGAGATCGTCGCCGTGAATAGAGTCATTAACGAGGCGTCGCTTCAGATGATTGAAGGGCAGTATCTCGACGTGGCATTCGAAGGCCGTTCGGACATCGGGATGAGAGAGTACATTCGGATGATCTCAAGGAAAACCGGTGCGCTCATACGCACTCCCATGCACGTCGGGGCGATCATGGGCACCGAGGACAGCAAGACTATCGAGCGCTTTCGTGAGTGCGGACGCTCCCTCGGTTATGTTTTTCAAATACGCGATGATGTCCTCGGTATATGGAGCAAGGAAACCATCACCGGCAAACCCGTAGGGGCCGACATTCGGCGCAGGAAGAACTCCTTGCCGATTGTCCATGCTATGGCACATGCCAACCGTACGCAAAAGCAAACCCTGGGCGCAATCTACGCCCGGGAGGCGGTTAGAGACGTTGATGTCGATACCGTGCTGGACATTATGGATAGCTTGGGCACTGAGGCGTACGCAAACTCGCTCGCCGCGGAGTACTGCGAACGCGCTCTCGAACAGCTGGCCGGAGTCGAGATGCCTTCCGGCCCGCGCGCCGATATCGAAGAACTGGCCACTTTCCTTCTCGTCCGCCAGCATTAGGGGTGTGTCTCGGCAATTTTGGGTGATGTCGTCGTGACGGGGGCTGCTCGCAGGAGACTGGGCGAATCGCGTGCTAGCGTTCACCCTCACCCTGACCCTAGCCCTCTCCCTCGAGGGAGAGGGGATTCTTCGGGGGATTCTTCAACCGGGGCGAGCGGGTCGATCAGTTCCTCGTGTTTTAGCTCGGCCCAGAGGTCGGTTGGAACCGTGTGGCTTGCCATACGGAAATTCTCCTCGACTTCGGCGACGGAGCGGGGGCCGGGTATCGCAGTCACGACTGCGGGATGCAGTAGACCAAACCGCAGGGCGGCCGCCTTGAGTGGAACGTCGTACCGGTCGCATACGTCTTTAATCCTGCGGGCCTTCTCGATAATATCTGTTGGCGCGGTTTCGTAGTCGTACGTGACCCCGTGGTCTAAGTTCGACGCCAATATGCCTGAGTTATACGGCCCGCCGATGACGACGCTCACGCTCTTTTCCTTGCACAAGGGCAGGAGCTCAGCAAGGCTCGATTGGTCGAGCAGGGTGTAGCGTCCCGCTAGGAGGAAGCAGTCGAAGTTCCCCTCGCGGGCGAAACGCGCCTCCATTTCCCATTGGTTCATGCCGACGCCTATCGCCTTGATGACACCTTGAGATTTCAGTTCGACCAAGGTCGGATATGCCTCGCCGATGGCCGGTTCCCAATGGGCGTCGGCGTCGTGGATGTAGGCGATGTCTACGCGGTCGAGTTCCAGACGTTGGAGGCTGTCTTCCAGGGAACGCAGGATGCCGTCTCGGCTGTAGTCAAAGACCGGTTGTAAATTGGGGAGCGACTGAAAATGTGGATCGACCGGTGGGGTGTCCACCAGCTTGAGCACGCGGCCGACCTTCGTCGACAGAACGAAACTGTCACGGGGGAGACCATGCAGTGCGCGGCCCAAGCGTATTTCGCTGATGCCGTGCCCGTAGAGAGGGGCCGTATCGACGTAATTGAGGCCCAGTTCCAACCCTCGCCTGACGGCTGCGATCGCGTCGTCATCGCTCACTGTGCGGAACAGACTGCCGATGGGAGCGCCGCCTATGCCGAGTCTTGTGACTCGCAGGCCGGTGTTCCCGATCGTCTTCGTATCGAGAGGGTGTGCCATCGGTTCCATTGTTTTAAGGGGCGTTTGGAAAGGTGGGGGTGAGCAATGTGATTGGTTCGCCCTGATCTTGTCGAAGAGGGGCGTGGTTCGACAGGCTCACCACGAGCGGTTCTTTCGGCACGAGTGGCTTTCTCGGTACGAGTGGTTTTCTCGTCATGAGTGGTTCTCCGGCCACGGGCGATCTTTTCGCGCGGACGACGTTTGAGACCGAGCGGTCATTTTGGAATGGACGGTGTTGGAGAACTTTGGAGACGCCTTCTCATGCCGATTCGGGGTGGAGGAGGGCTCTCGCCTGAATTCGCAGCCGGTCGCGGTCGGACAGGAATGGTTCAATCTTCTCGATGAACTCGCGCATCGTCTCTTCGACCGTCGCCGCAGTCGTGTCGAGCTCAAAACGGTAGCGGAGCAGGGAATGGCCGTAGTGGTAGGCGAATCTCTCCAGGATGCGCTCGATGTCCTTCTCCTGAATGACGCCTCGCTCGTGTGGGGACTCTTTCATCCTCCTGCGAATCACGTCGGCGGACGCCTTGACGTGGACTATCACGGTGTCGGGGCCCTGTTCTATGATTTCCTTTTCGATGCTGCGCGCCATGCTCTCTCGGTCGCCGTACTCGCCCGCTTTCCCGTAGCCGTAGTACAGAGGGGCGTAGACGGCCTCTTCGATGTGGAATCCAACGAGGATGTGGTCGCTGTCCCGGTAGAGTTGGGGCGAGAGGTGGTACGCGAATTGGTAGCGCGTAAACATTTCCTTGAGAGCGGGGCCGAGTTCCATGTACTTCTTCAGGTCGTCTTCGGGGATTTCGTCCCAGTGGCCGAACCATGGCGGCGTGAAGTGGTCGTGATAGGTGACGATTCCCAACGGAGTCGGCGGGCCCATCACCTTATCACGCCACTTGACGATTTCCTCGGCGAGTGTCGTCGTGCCAGCGTATTCGCATCCGACTAGTATGAGCCTCATGTTGATCGCCTCCGATTTTTGGGGTAGGAACCGTCTTGTATTATACCGACTCAGAACTGGGCTCGTGCCGGTATAAGGGCGGGTTCTCAGTGCTCCCTTCGTAATTCGACGCGGCCTTCGTTGGAAATCGGTTCTGATTCGGAGACAAAAGGAGAGTTAGGGGTTGATAGAAGCCTAAATTAGCTTTATGATTACCGCGCTTGAACGTTGGTCAAACACATAGGGAGGTGTATTCGATGCTCAAGACAGGTCGATTGATACTCGTTGTGTTCGCCCTAGCCGCGTTGGTATTGGCTGCGTGTGAACGCGACGGAGATGAAGATGACGGGGCCGCTGCCTCATCCGGTCCTTCAGCCGATTCGGTGCTCCGCGTCGGAAATGGAGGTGAGGTCCAGTTCTTGGATGCGGCCAAGAGCCAGTCGGGCACGGACATCATCTTCTCGGAGATGATCTACAACCGTCTCCTGCAATACGACGCTACCATGATGGACCCGAAGCCGGATATTGCCGAAAGCTGGGAAGTGTCGGATGACGGACTCACGTATACCTTTACGATTCGTGACGACGTTAAGTTCCACAACGGCAAGGAGCTCACGGCTGCGGACGTTGAGTACAGTTGGAACCGCTGCCGGAATGAGATCGCTGACAAGGGACGCTGCAAAGGCGAGCTCAACGACGTTGTTTCCTTCCAGGCGACCGGCGACTACGAATTCGAGGTTGTTCTCGACAAGACGAGTCCCGTTTTCCTTCCGTCCATGGCTCACTGGTCGCTGGCCATCGTCGACGAGGGCAGCATTGGTCAAATCGACACGAATCCGATCGGAACCGGGCCGTACAAGTTCGTGAGCCAGGTGCCGGACGATAAGCTGGAGCTTGTGAAGTTCGACGACTACTTCGATCAGGATGTTCTGAACGAGCGGCCTCAGAGGGTCTTCATCATTCCCATAAAGGATCCGCAGACGAGAATGGCCGCGGTTCGAAGCGGCGAGATTGATTTCGCGGTTGACGTCCCGCTGGAGCAGGTCGCCAGACTAGCCACTACTCCGGGCATTCAGCTCCTGCAGCAGCGCGACGGCATAACGGCGTCCTACATGACGGTCATCTTCAACGTCCGCGAGGGGCCGATGTCGGACCTAAGAGTAAGGAAGGCGGTCCAGCTTGCTGTCGATGCGGATGCCATCAACAGCGCGATCTACTTCGGCCTGGGAGATGTCAGCTGCAACCCTGTCCTCGAGTCGCACTGGGCATATCTGCCGTTTGAGTGCCCGGAGAGAGACGTGGAGCAGGCGAAGGCGCTTCTCGCGGAAGCCGGGTACGGCCCCGACAATCCCCTTAAACTGAAGTACATGCCGGAGAACATCCCCGTCACGCAGAAGATGGCGGAGGTTATCCAGCAGAACCTTGCCGAGGCGGGCATCGATATGGAGATTGTTATCGTCGACAGCCCGACATGGCTCGACAAGGTGTGGTTCGGCGTCGACTGCGACACGGGTGATTGGCCGGAGTCTCGCTGCTGGGCGGGAACTCACAAGGAGTTCGACCTCGGCGATGCTTGGTACACTCGCGAACCTGACCCCGACGGACTGATGCAGAGCGTCTTCCGAGCCGACTCCGATAGAGACGGCTTCAAGGGCAACAACGGAATGCGGTACTACAACCCTGAGATCGAGCGCCTGTTCGACGAGGCCAAGAGCACGACCGATCGCAATTTCAGGGCGGAGAACTACCGCAAGATCGTTGATATCGTTGTCAATCAGGACGTGCCGCTGATCAAGTTGCAGAGTATGCCTCGCTTCTTCGCGGCCGGCAGTGTCGTGCAGGGCGGCTACGTAAGCCCGAAAGGCTACTGGAACGCCAAGGACTGGACCTGGCAAGAGCCATCGGACGAATAATCGAACACAGAACCGGGTCGCCGCGAATCGACAAATCAACCGGTGCGCGGCGGTCCGAAGTTCGAAAGCGCAGACTCACATTTTGGAAGCAGTCGGTCTCTCGACCCACTCTTGAGGCCGACTCCTTCTCTGTGTCCGGGAGGTCTTAGCCATCCAGGCTTATATTGCTCGTCGACTGCTCCAAACGCTGTATGTTGTCGTCGTGCTCTCATTCGTTATCTTCGCGGCGGTGCGTTTCGCGCCCGGAGATCCTGCGGTGACTCGACTCGGCATGGAAGCGACACGGAAGGCGCTTGAAGAAGAGCGTCGGGAACTCGGCCTTGACAAGCCGATCTACGAGCAGTACGTCATATGGGTAGGAAAGGTCTTCAGAGGAGATATGGGCGTTTCCATCGCTTATGCCTCGGACCACCCCGTCGCTCCTCTCGTTTGGGAGAAGTTCAAGAGAACGATTCCTCTCACGCTGTCGGCGATGGCCGTAGGGCTCATAGTTTCCATTCCCATTGGAATCATCGCCGGACTGCGTCCTTACAGCGTTTTGGATAACTTCATTTCCGCTTTTTCGCTGTTCGGAGTGGCCGCGCCGAGTTTCTGGGTCGGTCTCATGCTCATCCTGCTGTTCGCAGTACGGCTTGATTGGCTGCCGACATCAGGTTACGGCCCGATAGGGCAAGGGTTTGATTGGAAGTATTTCATCCTGCCGTCCGTAGCCCTGGGATTTCAACTCATTGGCGCCTTGACGCGGTACATGCGGTCTGGAATGCTCGACGTCATGAGTTCCGACTACGTTCGCACGGCCCAAGCTAAGGGTCTCCCGTACCGTACCGTTGTGGCGCGACACGCCGTGAAGAATGCGATGCTCTCGGTCGTTACGGTGATCGCTCTCGACCTGGGGGCGCTGCTGGCCGGCGCGCTCGTCACCGAGACGGTGTTCCGGTGGCCCGGCGTCGGACTGCTGCTTGTCAACGCCATTCAGGCACGGGACTACGCCATTGTTCAAATGATCGTTCTCGTTACTTCGGTCTGGTATATATCGATGAACCTTCTTGCGGATATCTTGTACGGATATCTCGACCCGCGGATACGATACGAATGAGCACCTCCGCCCAAAAGAGAGCTATGGAGCTTCAGGCCAGCGATGATATGGCCGACAGGCGTCGCGCTCGAATGGTCCGCCTGTTTATCGCGAGCTTTGTCAGAAACCGTACGGCGGTGTTCGGCGCTGCGACTATCATCGTGTTCACCGTCTCGGCCCTGATTGCTCCGCTGCTTCCCACGGACCCGCTGGAACAGGATTATGACGCCCTGATGCTTCCTCCGTCGCTGGAGTATCCTATCGGCACCGACTCCCTGGGGCGGGATAATCTGATCCGTCTCATCCATGGTGGGAGGGTTTCGCTGCAGGTGGGATTTTTCGCCGTGCTGCTTGCCACGACAATCGGAGTAACGATCGGGCTTGTGGCGGGATATTTCGGCAAGTGGACCGACAGCATACTCATGCGGATCGTGGACGTGATCCTCGCGTTCCCCGGCCTATTGCTGGCCATTCTCATGGTGGCCGTTCTCGGTCCGTCGCTCCGCAATGCGATGCTTGCGATTGCCATTGCGTTTATTCCTGGATTCGCTCGGATTACGCGGGCGAATACACTCTCGCTGCGTGAGAAGGAATTTGTGGAGAGCGCGCGGGCTATCGGGGGAGGGCCGATCCGGATCATGTTCAGGACGATACTTCCCAACACGGTCTCTCCCATCATCGTCCAGGCTTCCCTGGGAATGAGCTATGCTATCTTGTTCGAGGCAAGCCTGAGCTTCCTGGGCTTGGGCATTCAGCCTCCGACGCCGTCCTGGGGTTACATGCTCTCGGCGAGCAGAGAGTTCATCACCATAGCTTGGTGGCTCAGCACGTTCCCCGGTCTCGCCATTTTCCTGGTGGTGATCGCGTGGAACTTCATTGGGGACGGCATCCGTGAAGCCCTCGATCCCCGACAACGGCGCCGGTAGTTTTTGCCACGTGGTTCAACGGCGAAACCTCGATTTGCCGTGTAGCGTTCTCTCACCGGAACGCGATATCCTATAGTCATGTCCATCGTTAGAGCCATAGCTTACACGGCGTTCGTTATTGCCGTTCCGCTGTTCCTCATCACGACGAACCTTCGTCTGTTGGTAAACACGCCTCTCCTCTACGACTACGGCTTTGACCAATATGAGATCGAAGCCGTAACGGGGATTGAACGAAGCGAACTTGTCAAAGCCGGCAAGCAAATCCGTGATTATTTCAACAATGAGGAACGCTGGCTTGACGTCAGGGTCAGAATTGGCGGCGAGTTGTCGCCTCTTTACAACACCACAGAGATACTGCACATGTGGGATGTGAAGGTGCTCATCCGCACGCTGTACAACGTCGAGTTTATTGCGGGTTTCTTTATTCTGTTGTTCATTCCGGCCGGGCTCGCCTTTGCTCCTCAATCCTTTCATCGCACGCTCTTCAAGCTTGTTGGGTGGGGCGCGGCGCTGACATTGAGCATCGTCCTTTTAGCCGGTTTCTTATCGCTTACAGGATTCAGCCAGACGTTCTATTTTTTTCACGTCATCGCGTTCACCAATGACCTGTGGCAACTCGACCCGGCTCGCGACTTCCTTATCGCGATGTTCCCTGAGGGCTTTTTCTTTGACGCGACGATGGCGCTCGCCGCCTTGACGGTAACCCAAGGAATATGGCTCCTCTGTATTTCAATGTTGATTCTCAAGCGTCTCTCCGCTTCCTCGTTCTTCATACTGACTGCTGTCCAGACTCTCGCGGTTTTTGCGGCTGCCATTTTCGTCTTGAGGGTTTTCCCGGACGGGTTTTTCTTTGAGGCGGTGATGATCGTAGCTGCGGCCTCGATTTTGCAGATACTCGCCGCATTGCTGGCCTGGCTCGTCGCACGGAAAAGATCAGAGACCTTAAGCGAAGCGCGCGCGATCTCTCGATCTCAGGGGGTCGTGAGAAGACCGTCAGAAGCAATCCTCAGGCTTTTCCCCCGCGGCTTCTTCTTTGAGGCTATAATGATCGTGGCTGCGGCATCTGTATTACCGACACTCGCCGCATTGTTCGCGTGGTTCCGCGCGCGGAAGAGGTCGGGACATTTGGGCGACGTTGGGGAACGATTTCGATCTCACGTTGTCGGGAACCACCCTTCCACCGCTCCGAAGCCTCCCGGCAGCACTTTCGGAGGCTCGACCTTCTCTTCTCCTGAGCGTATCGAGCGCATCAGCAATGGCGCCATGTTGGGGTATTTCCTGTTTGAAGCGGGTCTTTTAGCCCTGATTCCAATTTCCCGAATTTGGCGCGGCTCCAAACGCCCTGAGCCGTCGACCGGTGACTTGCCTTCCCAATAAGCTCGTTTCGCTATGGGAAACCCTAACGAGCCGACGCTTTTTCGTCCTGACGTCATCAGGGCCCAACTCGGTCCCGGCCCTTGGCGGCGGCCATTGTTCCACGATGGGCGCAACAGAGTAACCCTTCTGTGCGATGTTTCCGTCACGTCTGGAGAAGGCGACGGTCGCCACGATCCCGGCGAGTTCTGGTTTATCCTTACCGGTGAGTACGAGTACCGTATTGGAAGTTTCCCCCCAATTCGCGCCGTGGCGGGTGATATTGTCATGTGCCCAGTCGGCTTGGCGCACGCGGCCCGTGTCGTCGGAGACGAATTCGGACTGCGTGTAAGCGTTTCTCCCCAATTCGGCGATCCGTCCTCAAGTGGCCAGTTTCCCGCCGCGGAGACTTTTGTCCCGTCTAGGCGGCCTCCGAACATGATTCTCACTCGTGCGGCTGATCTTCTGGCACGTTCCGACGAACGACGGTTCACTATCATCGAGAACGACCGCAACACGCTTTTTCTCATACGCGAGCGTCCCGGAGACGTGAGCAATGCTCACTGGCATTTCGATTTTGACGAGTGGTGGGTGATCGGTGGCGGTGAACTGCTTTTTGAGGTTGGAGAGGGAAGGCCTGAATTGCACGCTAGGAGGGGCGACATCGTCTTCACTCCGCGTGGATTCCGGCACCAGATAACGACTCTGGGCGAAGATGCTTCCCTGCGTATGCCTGTAACCACTGCTGATAACGTTCACATTTGGACCGACGACGATGCCGGCGCTCCTGCGCCGCGAAGGTGACGCTCTAGACTCTGCGAAGCAGGTAGATGCTCGGCGCGATGTATCCGCTGTGGAATGATACTCGCAGGGGGATTTCCGCCGTGCGGCACCACTGCTCCGAGTGTCGCGACAGTGTATTTTCGAACAGTCGTCGCCGGGCCGTTATGACCGTGAACGCGCCCCCTTGAACGACCAGCCGCGCCGTCTCTCGGAGGGCGGCATCATAGAGTTCGTCGAGGCCGTCGTCGGTATTGGCGAGCATTCCGAATGGCAGGTCGGCTGTCACTGTGTCGCATGAATTATCCGGCAGGGGTGGGGAGTGAATGTCTCCACGAATCAGGGTTACACCCTGCAGCACGCCCGCGGCAGCGAGATTTCGTTCCGAACAAGTCAAAGCCTCTGGGTCGTTGTCTAGTCCGACGATCGAGCCTGCGGGCCCAACGGCGAGACGCTCCGCGAGCAGGGTCCCGGAGCCGCACCCAAGGTTGAGAAACCGGTCGTCCTTTGAATGGCCGGGGAGCTTTGCCATGACGTGGGCGACAGTGGCGTTCAGGGCGTCGGGGCGATTGCACACTCGCCAGGTTCGAGCCGAAAGCGGCATTGGCGTCAATCTTATGAGGACTTCCCAGCCTGCGCCGCTTGTTGAGCGGCGTATGGACAAATTCAAATGGGCTTTGTCGGTCTCTTCATCTAGTCGAAGCGCCGTTCCTATCTCGCTGCGGATCCGTCTCATCGTGGTCGACTCTGCTCCCGCCGCGCTGACTCGAAACGTCTTGAACGTTCCCGCCGGGTGGAAACCGATAATTTCTCGTATCGCTCCGAGCAGTCGACGAAAATGTTCGTGGCCCAAGAGGGCCTTCGGACGCGGCGCTTCGAATCGCTCCACTCGATGCACAGCGATGACGCTGCGAAACTTTAGCATTCTGGCCACTCGCCCAGAGTACCGAATAGAGATTCGTCCTTCTCGCGGGTACCCCGTTAGTCGATATTCCCTTCTTCCGAGCGTTTCTGCCAGTTCATCATTGACGAGCCGTTCGAGCCCGGTGATTAGTTCAACCTCGAACTTCCGGCCTTTTTGGGAAGTCGTCCTCCGCTGAATTGCTCGTCCCTTCATAGCGATTCCATCGTACCGTATTTGGGCTAGACGTGATCCGGCAGTGACTTTGACCCTGCGTATCCTATGATGTGGTTCTCATGGGTGTGGGTTTGCCGTTATTGCCGATGGTCGTGATACACTCGGGCCGGAGAGTCCTGATACCAGCGCGGAAGGAGACTAGGAAGATGATCAAGCTCGGATGTCTCGTTGACCCGGCGGTACGACAGCGAGACCGCAACCATACCGACCTCGTGTCGATGGAAGAGTTTGTGGACTTCGCCCAGGAGCTTCGGCTGGACACCATCGACTTCCACCTGTTCGACGTTCCTATGGATACTGCTCATCTTTCCCGTCTCAAGCGGTTATGCCATAGGAACGGGTTGCCTATCGGCTACATTGGGCGTGGTGGCGGCCTCTTCGGTCACGAGATACAAAAGGGGCGCATGACCGTGGAACTGGCAAAACTTGAGGTCGACGCTGCCGCCACCCTTGGCGCCCCGATGGTTCGTCTCCGCATCGGCGGCCCGCCCGCGGGGCGGACTCCTGATGGCAGAATCATAGAAGAGTACTGGCCGGGGATGATCGAGCGACTCCGCCAGATCTCCGATTACGCTGCCGACAAGGGAATAATTGTGGGGGTACAAAATCACGACGGGGGAGCGCCCATCGCGACGGCGGATGACGTAATCCGAATGATAGAGGAAGTCGACCGTCCGAATTTCTCATACATCATGGACTGCGGCCAGTGGATGGGTTCCCCGGGAGGCAACCCTATAGGCGAAGTCGACCCCAATGTAGACATTTACGACTACATGGAGCGGGTTTCGCCCTATGCCTCGTGTGTCCGCGCCAAGATTTACCGTATCGATCATGGATATGAAGAGTGGATTGACTACGATCGCGTCGTTGCGATTCTTAAAGAGGCTGGATATAACGGGGCCATCTCGATGGTCTTCGAACTGCGCCCCGATACTCGGACTTCCACTCCGGACGCCGTTCGGATGGCGAGCGACCACCTTCGAAACGTCCTTGCAAAGCACGGAGTCTAAAGGAAGAAGAGTCTCTAGACCCCGTGCGTCGAGTTTGCTACTCGTACCAGCCGGAGCCGAAGTAGAACCCATCGTGGAACACAATCCAGCTGTGTTTCTGTCGGTCCTGTTCCGATGCGGGGTTTTCCAGTACGTAGTGGATCCATCGGCCGTTTTCCGTGGCACCGAGCAAGTCGTCGCCGTAGAAGTAGCCGGCGGCGTCTATCCGCAGGCTTGGATCCCGCCCGATAAACATGGGGTTGGGGTGCGCAACCGTGTATCCGTCCTCACCGATGATGAACACGTACCAAGGACCGTCTCGGCTCTCCTCGGAACTGTAATATTCAATCGCAGCGTCAAGTCCGAGGGCCCCATAGAGGCTGATACCTTGCGTTACGAGTGACTGGGTGTAAGCCGGCGCATCGGATTTGCTGGGCCCTGGTTCATACCATCCCGATCCAAAGATGATTCCGTCGTATCGCACGGTCCACGAGTGTTTGGTCTCAACTCCGCCGGTGGCGGGGTTGGGGTAGGTGTATGAGAACCATTCGCCATCTTCGTCGGCCACTGCGGCGACAGCCGCGCCGGTGGGGTAGTCGTTGGGGCCGGTGGCGTAGGAGGCAGGGCGGTTGACGAGATCCGGGATTGCGGCATGAGCGATTATGAAGTCGTCCTCGTCGATGATGAACACATACCACTGGCCGTCGATGCTCTCCTTGCGGTTGTAGTAGGCGACGGTTTCTTCTAGGCCGACGGCATCGTAGAGGTTAATGGACTGTTGGACGAATGATTGCGTATAGGCAGGGGCATCGGATTTGCTAGGCCCTGGTTCATACCATCCCGATCCAAAGAGGAGCCCATCGTAACGCACAAGCCATGAGTGCTTGGTCTCCGATCCGCCGGTGGCGGGGTTAGTGAAGGTGTATGAGAGCCATTCGCCATCTTCGTCGGCGACTGCGGCGACGGCCGCGCCGCTAGGAAATTCGTTGGGGCCTGTGACGGAAGAGGCGGCTGTGTTGACCAGGTCGGGGTTTGCGGCATGGGCGATTATGATGTCATCCTCGTCGGAGATGAACACGTACCATTGGCCGTCGATGCTCTCCTTGCGGTTGTAGTAGGCGACGGTTTCTTCTAGGCCGACGGCATCGTAGAGGTTAATGGACTGTTGGACGAATGATTGCGTATAGGCAGGGGCATCGGATTTGCTAGGACCTGGTTCATACCAGCCCGATCCAAAGAGGAGCCCATCGTAACGCACAAGCCATGAGTGCTTGGTCTCCGATCCGCCGGTGGCGGGGTTAGTGAAGGTGTATGAGAGCCATTCGCCATCTTCGTCGGCGACCGCGGCGACGGCCGCGCCGCTAGGAAATTCATTGGGGCCGGTGACGGAAGAGGCGGCTGTGTTGACGAGTTCGGGGTTTGCGGCATGAGCGATTATGATGTCATCCTCGTCGGAGATGAACACGTACCATTGGCCGTCGATGCTCTCCTTGCGGTTGTAGTAGGCGACGGTTTCTTCTAGGCCGACGGCATCGTAGAGGTTAATGGACTGTTGGACGAATGATTGCGTATAGGCAGGGGCATCGGATTTGCTGGGCCCTGGTTCATACCATCCCGATCCAAAGAGGAGCCCATCGTAACGCACAAGCCATGAGTGCTTGGTCTCCGATCCGCCGGTGGCGGGGTTAGTGAAGGTGTATGAGAGCCATTCGCCATCTTCGTCGGCGGCCGCGGCGACGGCCGCGCCGCTAGGAAATTCATTGGGGCCGGTGACGGAAGAGGCGGGCCGGTTGACGAGGTCGGGGTTTGCGGCATGGGCGACTATGATGTCATCCTCGTCGGAGATGAACACGTACCATTGGCCGTCGATGCTGTCGTTGGTGTTGTAGTAGGCGACGGTCGCATCAAGGCCTTCGGACTCATACATATCGATGGCCTCGTTAACAAGGTATTGCGTGTATTGGTCGGGAGACGACTTGCGGGGTATGAATATGTCCGCGCCGTCGGATGTCTCCTCGTCAGGATCCTCAACCATGAGTTCCTGTACGATTTCTTCTATTTGCTCACGAGAGGTTTCTTGAGGTACGGGGGTGGGGATGTTTGCTATCTCGGACTGCACGATTTGCTGAACGTCCGAACGGGAGAGACCATCATCCCCGCAGGCGACCAGCAACGCGCCTGCAACAATGGACAGGATAGCTGCCGCAACTGTCATACATGGCTTTTCGATCATGAGGAGTCTCCTTGGTAACGCTACGCAACGCTGAAGCGGCGGCTCGTAAGTGAGAAACAGTATCATAGAGCCACCTGTAAACATCTTAGTATTTTCGAGTATGGGAATCAAGCAATTGACGCTCAACGGGCCAGCGAAATGAACATGCATTCTATTCTAGTGCAACACCCGGTTCGGACCGATGAAACCGCCCAGCTGAAAGAGGCGTGTCCGAAAATGTCAGGTTAAAATAGACCCCTCGTCCGTAAGATCCAATGCGGCCGCATCGCTCAATAGGTAGGTTATGCATCATTGAGGAGTGTTGAAGCCGTTAACCGGATTGATGAGGGGAGCGAATGTCATCTTGGCGCGACATCCGGACAAAATCTAAATGGCTCACAGGTTGCCGCATCGAATGAACCGGCGCTCACTTTCTCATCGTGCCGTATCGCAAAAATCCAACAGGAAGCGGGTGGCGTCAAGTCGCCAATGGAGGCTGGGAGAGTGGGAGGGAGTGTCGACGACGTGGAGTTGATTAAGCAAGGTGCGTTTTGGAAGAACCCTTCGCTGTAGGTCGAAGAGCTTCATTGCGAAACGGACGCAAGTTTCGGTACTCACGATATCGTCTTGGCTGCCGATAGCAAAATAGACGGCTCGGTCGGCCAGTTGCTCACTCCAATTCTCGATGTGCAATTGAGAAGTCTGGGTCGAGTCGGCGTGATCGGCAAACTCGGGCAGGATTGCCCAATCCGTGACGGGCGATAGACCGGCTACGGCCCGAACGCGAGGTTCGGTTGCGGCAAGGCGGAGGAGACAGTAGGCTGCCCTTGACACGCCGTATCCGACGATCATGCCATTTCCTGCCCAACCTCTTTCGAGGCAACCATCGATGGCTGCTTTTCCGTCGGCGATGAACTGCTGGAAGGGGTCACTGCCGGCAGTGAAGGCTTTGCTCATCGCCCTGATGTTCCCATTCGCCGCGCCAGGCGGGACGTTCTCAATGAGGTCTCTGATGCTTCTGTCGCCGTGGTGAGGGAGATCGAAGGTGAGGACGTGGTGGCCGGCATCCAAGAACGGCTTTGTCGGGTGGTTCTGCCCCGGGTCGTGGATGGCGAATTGTCGCGTGGCGCTGATGTTCAGAAGCAAGGCGGAGCGATCGCCGGTCTTTGAGGGATCGGGAGAAACGAGCCAGCAGTCGACTTCCTCGCCTCGCGAATCGATGGTGAATTCGGTGATGTTCATATGCGAGTCTCCTGAGAATGCGCATCGTTAATTGTTGAGATTGAGCTATGGAAGATTCACTGGCAGCACCCAGGACGGCCACATGCCTAGCTGGTAAGCGTCAAGGCGGTGGAGCAGACCGTTGGCGTCGACTCTGTGCGAGGTGACCTTGCCTGAGTGGTCGCTGCCCGCGTATAAGAATCGACCGTCGGGGTGAATTCCGAAGGGTCTGGGACATTCCTCCGTTCGCGAATGGCCGGCAGCCGTTAAGAGTCCGGTTGTCGGGTCAACGGTGAAGACGGCGATGCTGTCGTGGCCACGGTTGGAGACATAGACGGTTTTGCCGGAGGGGTGGACTCTGACGCTGGCGGTGCTGTTTAGGTCATCAAGGCCTTTGTCGGGCAGGGTAGAGAGGGACTGAATGGGCTGGAGTGCGCCGCCGGAGGGGTCGAGGCGGTAGACGGTGACGTGGGAGGCCTGCTCGGCGTTGGCGTACACGATGTCAAGGGTTGGGTGGTGGGCGAGGTGGCGAGGGCCGTGTCCGGTGGGTGTGTCAAGATTGGGTGGGTCACAGGGAGTGAGCCTTCCGGTCGTTTCGTCGAACCTGAAGCCGTAGATGGCGTCTGTGGGGGTGACGTGAGGGACGAAGGCGAAGCGGTTGGAGTTATCGGTCGTGATGCAGTGGGCGTACAGGTCAGTGAGCCGTCGGTCTACGCCGTGGCCCCGAGCCGCGCCTTCCGGGTTGATTCGGTGGACGGTCACCATGCCGGGGAGCAGGTAGGCTGCGAAGAGGAAGCCTCCCGTCTTGTCGGTCGATACGTAGCAGGCGTCGGCTTCTAACTCGACCTCGCCGATCTGCGATACACCGCCCGTATCCGAGTCGATTCGGAACGACAATACGCCGCTGTAGCCGTCGTCCCGAACCTGCTGATAGAGGAATCGCCGGTCGGGCGAGATGCAGAGCTGCCAGGGGTGAGCCGGAAGATCGAGGTCGTGCTTGAGGGTGAGTTTCCCCGTCTCGCCGTCCATGGCGAATACGAGGAATTTTCTTTCGGCGGTGAGGGGGATGAAGACGAAGCGGTTCACTTCGGTCATGTTCAGCTTACCGAAAAGGAGTACAACTGGGCGTTGCGCAAGTAGAACTTGAGCCTTGCGGGACGGCCTCGCAGTTCTTCGAGGGAAGTCTTGGTGCGCCAGGTGAGGCGGTGGTTTACCGAGTCGCCATCGAACAGAGCGCAGTCGGCTCGTGAAAAGCCTTCGTACTGTATTCCATGCTCGTCAAGGACGGCAGCGGCGACGGAGCCGCCGCGCGCCGCGACGTTGATCGAGAGTTCGTCGCCGTCCACTCGGAAGGGCTGGGTTATGAGGGCGCCCATCTCGCCGCCTGCATCCATGGAGACAAAGCCGTCGAGCCTCAGTTTAGCCAAGCAGAGGGGGCCGCTGCGTCCGGTAATGCCGTGTTCGAGTGCGCAAACCGAATAGTAGAACCAGAGTTCATCATTGACGACGACAGGGCTTCGGGCCATGTATATTTCGCCGGTGTCGATGCTTCCGGGCGGTCCATTCGGTATAAACGGCTTTCTGTCGCCAACTCGCTGCCAGTCAATGCCATCGCGGCTGGCAGCGAGTTGAACGTCGATAGTGCCCATGAACCTAATCTGCGGTTCCTCCGGCGGCGTGTGGTAGGCGAGGAGCTGGCCGATATAGAGATCCTGGTATTTGAATACGGGCATACCGTAGAACTCGAGGCCGGGAGGGTCCTCATCGTCGGGAGCGAGCACGTCCTCCGGGACGGTCCAGTTCGTAAAGTCGTCGCTAGTGGAGCGGCCAATTCGTCGTGTTTTGTTTCCTTCATGGACGGAGGGACGGGCGAAGGAGACGTATTTGCCGTGAAGATCGTCCCAGCCGAGTAGGGTGTGCGAGTCGCTCGACCGAGTGATGACAGGGTTGCCGTGGTACTTTGTCCAGCGGAGGCCGTCGGGGGAGAAGGCTACGGAGACGCCGTCGCCCATGTTTGGAGTGCCGGCGGGGTCGCGTGCCTCGAAGAAGAGTGATTTGTAGAGGCGGTCGGGGTCGGGATCGCGCGGGTCTTCTATGATGTTGGCGTACGCGGCGTCCAGCATTACGAGATTGGTGTCACGGGAGCCTTCATACTCGACGAGGCCGAGATTTGGTCGTTCCCAAAAGACGCCGTCGTTTGAGGTGGCGTAGCCGATGGTATAGAGGAGGTTGCGAGCGTCGAAGCCTCTCCATGGGGAGTCGCTGGTGTCGTCGCCCATGCGAGGGATGCCCATGCCGCCATAGCCCTGATACCACATGCGAAAGCGACCGGTTTCCTCGTTTCTCCAGACCGTGCCGTAGAGGGCGAGCCGTCCTTCCCAAGGGTAGAGTGGGGACATGACGGGGTTGCCTGCGTATTTGGCGGGTTGGTGCAGAGTGGTCGTGAGAGCGTGAGTATCGTCGATTATCAGGTCGTCGATGAAGAGCTGTGGGGTCGTTCCGATTTCAATTGTCATACTGGGTGGCCTCCGTTGGGGACGCAGTGTGCCACACGGGGGTTGTGGGGTAAAGGGAGGGGGCATGAGGGCATCCGCTGTGGTAGCATTGGGCCACAGTTCATTCTTAAAGGGATCTCCAGATTCGCCGACAGAAGATTGACGGTGGATCAATTTGCCGAATGGAGTAACGTTCGTATGACAGTGATGAGCGGTAAGCGCGCGATGATGGAGATGCTTCGGGCGGAGGGGGTTAAGTACGTCTTTGGGAATCCGGGGACGAGTGAGAGCGCGATGATGGACGCGATCGAGGGTTATCCTGACCTGGAGTACGTGTTGGTGACGCAGGAGGGTGTCGCGGTCGGGATGGCTGATTCCTATGGGCGGGCAGCGGGGAAGCCGTCGTTTCTCAACCTGCACATCGAGACAGGCCTCGCGAATGCCATCAGCCTGCTGCACAACGCACGCGAGGGCGGGTCTCCGATGGTGGTCACGGCGGGGAACAAGGATATCCGGGAACTGGCCCACGAGCGGACGGATTTGGCGGCGATGGTTGGGCAGTTCACGAAATGGACTGCGGAGGCCACGTATCCCGAGCAGGTGCCGTTCTTTCTGCGCAGGGCGTTCAACGAGGCGAGGACGCCGCCGACGGGGCCGACATTCGTGGGATTTTCGGCGAACTCAATGGATAACGAGGCCGACGTGGACATCTTTGCGTCACCTGAGGGCTACCATCGAACCGCGCCGGATAATCAGGCAATAGAGAAGGCGGCTGGCATCCTGGCCGGGGCGTCCAATCCGCTCATGATCATTAGCGACCGGATCGCTCAGTCAGGAGCGTCTGACGAGGCCGTGCAAGTCGCTGAACTGCTGGGATGTCCCGTCCACACGACGATCATGCACTCGGAGTTCAACTTCCCGGAGAGCCACCCGCAGTTTTTCGGACCGATTCGCCTGGCATATCCTGAGGCGGAGGAGACGCTGAACAGGGCGGATGCTGTGCTGCTTGTAGGCAAGATGGCGACGGGGTACTACATGTTCTCGAAGCCGCGCCTGGACTACTTCGGGCCGAATACGAAATTGATCCACGTGGACACCGACCCGACGCAGGTTGGGACGACGCAGAGGACGGAAGTTGGGATCGTGGTGGATCCTAAGGTCACGCTGTCCGATCTCGCCGAGGCGTTGGACGCCGGAATGTCCGGCAGCGCACGAGAGGCCGCGAAGGGTAGGGCCGCGGTGCTTGAGGAAGAAACGAAAGCGCGTCGCTCGGCGTGGGAACGGCAGCTTTGCGCCCGGTGGAACGATTCGCCGATGACAAGAGAACGAATGGCGTTCGAGATCGCGCAGGCCGTGCCGGAAGACGCCATTATCGCAGACGATTCGGTAACGGCGCGGGAAGCGGTTCATCAAGCGTTCCGGTTCGAGGAGCCGCAGAGCTTTTATGCGGGGAGGGGCGGGGCCCTCGGATGGGGAATGGGTGGGACGCTCGGAGTCAAGTTGGCGCATCCAGATCGGCCGGTCGTGGGCATTTTGGGCGACGGCAGCGCGATGATGACGGTTCAGGGCCTTTGGACTGCGGCGGTCTACGATATTCCGGTGGTGTATGTGATCTGCAACAATGGAGCTTATCGGGTGCTCAAGATCAATATGAACGCGTATAAGACACTGATCGAGGGACAAGAAAACCCGGTGAGCAAGTATATTGGAATGGACTTTCCGATACCGTTCGATATTGCAGGCATCGCTGAGGCGATGGGTGTGCGCGGGCGGAAAATTGAGGACCCGGCGGACATTGCCCCGGAGATCGACAGCGCCCTCGCGTCGGGTAAGCCGGCTGTGCTGGACGTGGTTATCGACGGGACGGTGTAGACCTCGTCTGCGTCGATTACCGACTCCGCCATGCAAACGCGCCAGCTGTACGAACTCCTCGATGATTTCAGATCAGGTCGTCTTTCTGCGGATGAGGTTGTCGCGGAAATCTCGGCCTCTTCATTCGAGGATATCGGATTTGCCAAGGTCGATCATCATCGGGCGGTTCGCAAGGGGTTTCCCGAAGTTGTCTTTGGACTTGGCAAGACGCCGGAGCAAGTCGGAAGACTGGCCGAGGTCTTGCTGAAACGTTCGGATCGGCTACTGGTAACGAAGACGACAGAGGAAGCATACCGGGCCGTGCGCGAAGTCGTACCCGATGCCGTATTCGACGAGACTTCTCAGACGATCACCGTCGATCGAAATGAGGGAGGAGAACCCAAGCCCGGTGTGGTCGTCGCCAGCGCGGGAACTTCCGACTTGCCGGTGGCGGCAGAGGCGGCGGTTACCGCAGAGATCATGGGATGTCGAGTTGAACGGGTGGTTGATGTGGGAGTCGCCGGTATCCACCGGCTGTTCGCGGAGATGCCAACCATCGCCAAGGCGGAAGTGGTGGTCGTTGTGGCGGGTATGGAGGGGGCTCTTGCGTCAGTAGTCGGGGGACTCGTGCGAGCGCCGGTCATTGCGGTGCCTACGAGCATCGGCTACGGTTCGAGTTTCGATGGGCTTGCGGCGCTCCTGGCAATGTTGAACAGCTGCGCTCCCGGCGTTTCAGTCGTCAATATCGACAATGGGTTTGGCGCGGGATACATGGCGGCCATGATCGTTTTGGGACGGGACTCGAAGCCGGACTTGCTTTAGCGCGGGACGGGTCAAGGCACTTCCCGCGCCAGTTGCCTGGTTAAACCATCGCTGCGCGATCAACTCGCGCTCCCGCCTGGTACACATCTTCCACATTCCAGAGGTGGTTGATGTTCTGAGAGGGGTCGCCGTCGACGACGAGAA
The DNA here is from genome assembly GCA_965232435.1 of Dehalococcoidia bacterium. GTDB lineage: Bacteria > Chloroflexota > Dehalococcoidia > Lucifugimonadales > VXLM01 > VXLM01. The sequence goes on along the minus strand of CBDDPU010000004.1, from coordinate 2,217,693 downwards.
CATCGGCGGCTTTTCCGGGTCGCAGCGAACCGACTTCATCGTCGATCCAGCAGGATTTGGCAGAGTTGAGAGTTCCGGCGACGATGGCATCCATGGGGGACATTCCGCCGGCGACGTGGGCCTCTACCTCGTCTTGGAATTGGGCGATCTTGTGCCAGCTCCATGAAGTGTCCGAGCCGGCGGCCATTTGGACGCCCGCTTCAACCATGCGGCTGCAGTGCTCGAGCATGGAGTAAAACCCATCCAAGCCGCGTTCGAGCACCTGGTTTTCACGTTCGGTCAATAGTTCGCCGCGTTCTTCCTTTTCGGAGATCACGCGGTAGTTGGCGCGCGACTCGTTGAGGGTCATGTTGACGAAGACACCCTGCTCGATGATTCGCTCGGTGACGTCTTCGCTGTACTTGCTGGAGCCGTCGGGTTCCATGTGGCGCGCGTGGATGAGGGTGTCGATGCCGGCGTCGAGGCAATTCCGCATCGCTTGTGAATTGACACAGTGGGCGGCGACATGTTTGCCGAATTTGTGGGCTTCTTCGGCGATGGCGGTGAGTTCATCGACGTTGAAGGAAGGGAAGAAGGGGAAGGATGTGCGGGTGCTTCCGCCGCTCGCGGTGACCTTGATGAAGTCGGCGCCCTCCTTGATGAGCTGCCGCACCGCGGCACGGCACTCGGTCGGGCCGGTTGCTTCGATGCCGAAGTAGCTTAGGTGTCCTCCAATGATGGCTACCGGGCGGCCGGTAAGAACCAGCCGGGGAGCGACGGCGATGCCCATTTCGACGGCTTGCCTGAGCAGGAAGGTCGTCCGGTTTTTGGCGCCGCAGTCGCGCACGGTCGTCACCCCTGAATACAGGTGAGCGCGCGCATTGTTGGCCGACTGTACGGTGAGTATCTCGTCCGGGAGGGTTGCGAGATCGTCACCTGGTCGTCCGTCTCCAATGCCGTTGAGGTGGACGTGGCAGTCGACCAGTCCGGGAAGGATGGTCTTTCCGTGGTAGGCGACCTCTTCGACAGTCGCTCCTTCCGGAGGAACGACGGATTCTTCGGTACCTACGGCGGCTATACGGTCGCCTTCAAGCAGGACTGCGCCTCGTTCCAGAGGGGGCCTGCCGGTTCCGTCAATCAGGCGGTCGGCGGTGAGAAGGGTGAAGTCCGGGGCAAAATTTGGCATGAGAGGTCTCCGATTTGGCTTCGTTGAGTTCGGTCTCACAAGGTAGACGAAGACTGTGTGGCGCGCAAGGGTGTCGGAACGAGTATTGACTCCAGATCCGCAACTTGCGCTCATCTTGAATGATTGATTCGCTGCGCGATGTTGGCTACAATTGTTCTTGACCGGAATACTCAACAATAGCATATTGCCTGCGGAATACTCGACTGCAAGGGTTTTCCTGCGGAGGTGAGGTTACTTGACGACTACACGTGTCATTTCGCGAACGTCGGCTATCGACAACGAGTACAAATACGGCTTTTATACCGATATCGACTCGGACTTTGCGCCGAAGGGGATCAGCGAGGATATCGTTCGATTGATTTCGGACAAGAAGGAAGAGCCGGAGTGGATGTTGGATTGGCGGTTGAGAGCTTATCGTCATTGGGTGAAACAGGAGAACGAAGAGCCGACCTGGGCGAAAGTGGAATTTGACCCCATAGACTATGGGGACATCTATTACTACGCGGCGCCCAAATCGAAAGACGGCGGAGATGAGCCGCAGAGTCTGGATGACGTAGACCCGGAGTTATTGGAGACATTCAACAAGCTGGGGATTCCTCTGGAGGAACAGAAACAGCTTACAGGGGTGGCCGTCGACGCGGTGTTCGACAGCGTATCGGTTGCGACGACCTACCAGGAGCAGTTGAAGAAGGCGGGAGTGATCTTCTGCTCAATGACCGAGGCAGTGCGAGAACATCCCGACCTCGTTCGGAAGTACTTGGGCTCGGTGGTGCCGTACAGTGATAATTTCTTCGCAACGCTCAACTCGGCCGTATTCAGCGACGGATCGTTCGTGTACGTGCCGCCCGGCGTGCGCTGTCCGATCGAGTTGATGACCTACTTTCGAATCAACGCCTTGGACACGGGGCAGTTTGAGCGGACGCTCATCGTTGCCGATGAGGGGTCGTATGTTAGCTATCTTGAAGGGTGCACAGCTCCGCTGCGCAAGACTCACCAGCTTCATGCGGCTGTAGTGGAACTGGTTGCTCTGGATGGCGCGGAGATTAAGTATTCCACGCTGCAGAACTGGTACCCCGGCGACAAGAGCGGGGAGGGGGGAGTCTTCAACTTTGTCACCAAGCGCGGCAAGGCGTTCAATGACGCAAAGATATCTTGGACGCAGGTGGAGACGGGCTCCGCGATCACGTGGAAGTACCCGTCGGTCGTGCTGCAGGGAGATAACTCGACCGGGGAGTTCTATTCCGTGGCGCTGGTGAACAACTTCCAGCAAGCGGACACCGGCACGAAGATGATCCATATCGGTAAGAACACCAAGAGTACGATTGTGGCCAAAGGCATATCAGCAGGCCAAGGTCAGAGCACGTATCGGGGTCTCGTGCAGATCATGCCGTCCGCGGATAGGGCCTCGAACTTCACCCAGTGCGACTCTCTGTTAATCGGCAACCGTTGTGGGGCTCACACGGTACCCTACATCGAGGTGCGGAATCCTTCTGCGCGGATGGAGCATGAGGCGTCTACGTCCAAAGTGAGTGACGATCAGCTCTTTTATTGCCAGCAGCGCGGGATTAACGACGAAGAGGCTCACTACATGATCATTAACGGGTTTTGCAGGGGAATCTTTCAGGAGCTTCCGTTCGAATTCGCCATGGAAGCCCAACAGCTGCTGCGAGTCAGCCTCGAAGGCGCGGTTGGGTGACCTGCGCTTCGGGAAGCGGCGAGCGATGAATATCCATAGAGTCGGCATGTCGCGCGATAGGCGATATCGTTACTGGCTTGAGACAACGCTCTCGGACGAAGGTAATCATGCGTGCCTGTTTCTGATGCTGAATCCCAGCGCTGCGGACGAGGTGAACTCCGATCCGACAGTGAGCGCGTGTAAGCGATTCGCGAAGAATTGGGGATATGGCAAGCTGCGCGTGTGCAACCTGTTCGCCTTGCGCTCGCCGTATCCGAAGGTTATGAAGGACAGCCATGAACCGGTTGGAACAGGCAATGATGAGTGGATACTGAAGAATGCTCGTGATTCGGATGTGATCGTGTGCGCGTGGGGCAACGATGGGAAGTATCTCAACAGGAACGCGGATGTCCTGCGAATGCTTCATCATGCCAGGCTATCGGGGAAGATGCGTCATCTCGGACTTACTAAACTTGGTGAACCGCGCCATCCTTTGAGGCTCAGAGCGAACACGACGCCAGTTCGGTTCATTGAAAACTAATCGACATTCAGAGAAACGGGGAAAATGCTTCAAATACGGAACTTGCGAGTCTCGGTTAACGGGACGGAAATTCTCAAAGGTATCAACCTAGCCGTGGGATCGGGCGAGGTACATGCCATCATGGGGCCGAATGGGAGCGGGAAGAGTACGCTTGCCAACGCCGTAGCGGGTCGTCCCGGCTATGACGTTACAGAAGGCGACATCCTGTTTGAGAGTGAGAGCGTTCTCGAATGGCCCCCTGACCAGCGGGCTCGCGCGGGAGTCTTTCTCGCCATGCAGTACCCGGTGGAGTTGCCCGGCGTGCGCAATCGCCAGTTCCTCAAGTCGGCTCTCGACGCAATGCGGGAGGAACGAGGCGAGGAAGAGTTGTCGGCGCGGGAATTTGACACGCTATACCGGAAGAGGGTCGTGGAGATTGGGATGAGTGAAGAACTGTCTCGGCGGAATGTCAACGAGGGCTTTTCCGGAGGAGAGAAAAAACGCAACGAGATTCTGCAGATGGCGGTTCTCGGCCCAAAGCTGGCGTTGCTGGATGAAACCGATTCAGGGTTAGACATCGACGCGCTGAGGACGGTGGCGAGCGGGGTTAACTCGTTTAGAAACTCAGACAATGCGATCCTGCTTGTGACTCATTATCAGCGCATCCTGAACTACGTGACGCCCGACCGCGTTCATGTCTTACTGAACGGTCGGCTTGTCCGATCCGGCGGAAAGGAATTGGCGCTGGAGTTGGAAGAGAAGGGGTATGACTGGATCGTTCAAGAGGCTGGGGTTGAGAGTTAGGAGCATTGGCTTGGCGGCTCAGATTCGGGATGGAGTTTCCCATCGTTCACATCGGCAGTTCCAACGGGCTTGAGCGCTGAAAGCGAATCGAAATTTTTGTCGGCTGCAATGGAGAGAAAACAGACCCGCGAATGAATCAGAAAATCAGGACAAACGATCACTATGCTGACCAGTATGGCCGATTGCCTTCGACCAGTTTGGAGTGGCTGAATGCGCTCAGGCAGAGAGGGATTGACAGCTTTTCGATTCAGGGGTTCCCGACTTCGCGGAAGGACAGCGAGAAATGGAAGTATACGAACCTCGGGCCCCTCGCGAGCTCGATGTTCGAGTACGTATCTCGGCCGGGCTCTGTTACCGCGGAGCAGCTGTTGTCACTCGTTCCCGGTTCCGCTGACTGGTTTCAATTGGTCTTTGTCGATGGGCGCTTTGCGCCGGAACACTCTCGAATTGCAGTTGATGGGAACGGACTTTTCATTGGCACGCTTTCCGACCCTGCTGATCTTGGCCGAAATGGCATTGGCGAACGTTTTGGTTCGTTGGCCGGTGTTGAGTCGGACCCCTTCGTTGCATTGAATACGGCGTTTGTAACAGACGGGGCCGTTGTAAAGGTTTCACCAGGGGCAAGAGTTCCGACAATCCACCTCGTGTTTGTGACGACCGAGCATGGCGCGGCGATTGCGACGTATCCGAGAACTTTGGTGCTTGCGGGCGAAGGCAGCGAGTGTACGGTCATCGAGAGCTATGTCGGGGTTGGGAATTCGGCCTATTTCACTAATTCGGTGAGCGAGATCATTTTGGAGCCGGGAGCCCAGGTTGATCACTACCGGCTAGTGCTTGACTCACCGAGCGCGTTTCATATTGGGAGCACGCCGGTGCGATTGAGTGAGGGCAGCTCGTTCAGTTCGCTGTCGTTTACACGGGGCGCTCGGATTGCGCGGAACGGGCTGCATGTCATGCTTGATGCGCCGGGCAGTTCCTGCGTCGTGGGCGGACTGTATTTCACCTACGGGACGCAGCATATTGACAACCACATCGTGATTGACCACCTCAAGCCGCATACGAAAAGCGACCTTTATTTCAAGGGCATCCTTGACGACAGGTCGAGAGCCGTGTTCAGCGGCGGGGTCATTGTTCATCCGGACGCGCAAAAGAGCGAGGCGTATCAGAAAGATCAGAATTTACTGCTGTCTGCCGGAGCGCGGATCAATACGAAACCGATGTTGGAGATATACGCCGACGATATTCAGGCGACGCACGGGGCTACCGCCGGCGCGGTGGCGGAAGAGGCGATCTTCTACATGCGCAGCCGAGGCATCGACGAAAACACTGCTCGCGACCTGTTAGTGCACGGCTTCGCCCAGGAGATTATCGACCAAGTTACTTCGGAACCCCTGCGGGAGTATCTCGACGGTCTGTTCGCAGATGGGCTGCCCGGAGCGAGATCGGATCAAGCAGAAGGCGACATTACCGATGTTTGAACTGGAAGAGCTATATCAAGAGATCGTGATGGAACACAATCGAAAGCCGCGCAACTTTCGGAAGATGGAGGATCCAACGTGCAAGTCTCACGGGTTCAACCCGTTTTGCGGAGACACCATCACGCTTTATATTACACTGGATGAGGACGTAGTGGCCGACGTGTCGTTTCAGGCCGCGGGGTGTGCGATTTCCAAGGCGTCGGCTTCGTTGATGACACAGGCGGTCAAAGGAAGGACGATAAGCGAGGCGCAGGCAGCGTTCGGGAAATTCCACGATCTCATGACCAATGTGGCCGAGGCCGGCGCGGACGACGAGAGTTTGGGCGATCTTGTGGTCTTGGCGGGTGTGAGGTCGTTCCCTGCGCGTATCAAGTGTGCGACGCTCTCATGGCACGCGCTTCGGGGCGCATTGGAAGGCGAGGAGACGGTTTCGACGGAATAGGAGGCCGATAATGCACGTTCCGGTACAGGTGGACTACGGAATACGGGCCTTGGTGGACCTGGCGCAGCATTCCGACAGGAGCGCTGTACGAGCATCGGAAATTGCGAGACGTCAGGGCATACCCCCGCAGTATCTCGCGCGCGTACTGCACTCATTGCAGCGGCACGGCCTTACCAAGGCGCAACGCGGTCCACTGGGAGGGCACTCTCTGGCCAGGAGACCTTCCGAAATCACTATGGGAGCGGTCTTGGCTTGTTTGGGGGGGACGGTCTCTCTGGTGATGTGTCTCGACGACGCCGGCAGCTGTGAGCAGTCGTCTTGCTGCGGACAGCAGTCGGTCTGGCGGGAAGCCGAAGCGGCCATGTGGAAGGTGCTAAATGCGACTACGATTGCCGACGTAGTTGAACGGATGTCGGTTTCGCCCCGGGAAAGGGTTCCGGCTTAGACAGGCGTCGGCAACTTCAAGAGGGTATTCACGATATGGGAGCACTAGGTTTAAACTCTGCGAAGTCCCTAGACGTTCAGGCACTGCGCGGCGACTTTCCGATACTGTCACGCACAGTAAACGGGAAGCCCTTGGTCTACCTTGACAACGCGGCCACGACGCATAAGCCTCGTTCGGTCATACAGTCGCTGGTCGACTATTACGAGAATTACAACGCCAACGTGCATCGTGGTGTGCATACGTTGAGCATGGAGGCCACCGACATGACCGAGTCGGCTCGGAAGAAGGTGGCGAAATTCATAAATGCCGAAGAGCCGGAGACGGTCATTTGGACGCGGAACGCCACTGAGAGTATGAACATCGTGGCGCATTCTTGGGCCAGGGAAAAAATCAAGTCCGGGGATGAGATCGTCACTACGCCGATGGAGCATCACAGCAACTTGGTACCGTGGCAGGAGATTGCCGCGGAGCGTGACGTGGCTCTTCGGTTTATCCCTATGCATGATGACGGAACGCTTGACCTGGGCGACTTGGACTCGATCATTACGGAGCGCACGAAGTTGTTGGCGTTCGCCCATGCCTCCAACTCGCTGGGAACGATCAACCCGGCCAAGCTCTTGACTGAGAAGGCTCACTCGGTTGGAGCGACTGTGCTGCTGGACGGCGCTCAAAGTGTTCCGCACATGCCGGTTGACGTGCAGGATATCGGCTGCGACTTCCTGTCGTTTTCGGGTCACAAGATGATGGGCCCGACAGGGATCGGCGGACTTTATGCGAGGCGCGAGCTTCTGGAAGATATGGAGCCGTTCCTAACCGGAGGGGAGATGGTGCTGCAGGTTACTTACGAAAAGGCCTCATGGGCGGGTCTGCCATGGAAGTTTGAGGCGGGAACTCCGAACATCGCCGACTCCATCGGCTTGGGCGCGGCTGTCGATTATCTTTCGGCTCTTGGAATGGAAAACGTCCGAGAGCACGAAAAGCAGATCACGGGGTATGCGCTGGAGCGGTTCAAGGAAATTGAAGAAGTGGACGTATTCGGCCCGCAGGACCCGGAACTGCGTGGCGGGGTCGTGTCATTCCATAACGAGGATGTTCATCCGCACGACCTTGGAACATTCCTTGACCAGCAGGGAATAGCGGTACGTACCGGGCATCATTGCACGATGCCGCTAATGACCAAGTTGGGTGTGCCTGCAACATCGAGGGCGTCGTTCTATGTTTACAACACCGAGCAGGAAGTGGACGCTCTGGTTGACGGTGTAAAAGGGGCGTTGCGATACTTTGGCAATGGAAGTTTCTAGCATCGACCAACTTTATCACGACGCAATCCTCGATCACCGACGCAATCCTCGCAACCAAGCCGTTCTCGATTCTGCTGACGCCTCTGCCAAGGCTGTGAATCCGTTCTGTGGCGACGAAGTAGAAATTCAACTCGCTTTTTCAAACGGGCGAGTCGCCGAGGTGGGTATGCAGGCGATTGGATGTTCGATCAACCAATCGACGGCCTCGATGCTTTCGGAAGCCGTAGTGGGGAAGACGGTGGAAGAGATTCGTCGTTTGGCGGCGGCGTTCGAGGGCATGATGGAAGGAATGACACCGCCTGCTGCGGACGCGGCGGGGATGAACGATCTTCCGACGCTGTCGGGGGTTCGGGAATACCCGGTGCGGATCAAGTGCGCGTTGTTGTCGTGGTCGGCGCTGGAGGATGCTGTGGGTGCGTATCTCGCTGATGCGTAGGGGTAGAAGAGGTCGGTTTGTTCGGTAGGTTGCGAGCGATGTGATAAGCCGCTTGATTTATCCTCGTTTCCAGGTTGTGCCGCCGGGGTTGTCTTCGAGGATGTAGCCGAGTTCGATTAGTTGGTCGCGGATGGAGTCTGCGAGTTCGTATTGCCTGGCGGCGCGCAGGGCTGCACGAGTATGTATCAGGAGGTCGATGAGGTCGGCCACATCGTCGCTCCCGTCTGAAGCAGGTTCTTCAAGGGTGAGGCCGAGGACTTCGGTTAGTTCCTTAAGGGTGGACTGGGCGTCTCCGATATCGCGGTCTGCCTCCCGTGCCCGGTTGATATCCCGGCTCATGTCAAACAGGACTGCGAGGGCGCGAGGAGTGTTGAGGTCGTCGTCCATAGCTTCGATGAACTTGCCGCGATAGGGTGAGGGATCAATCGCGTCGGGGCTGCTTTTGCCATCCACGGTTGCGGCACGGCGGAGGCGTTCCACTGCGCGTTCCTGGGCTTCGACAATGTCCTCCCGGTAGATGAGTGGGGAGCGGTAATGAGAGTTGAGGAAAAAGAGTCTCAATGCGTCGGGAGAGTGTTTTTTCAGGGCTTCGCCTAGCGTAACGATGTTGCCGAGCGATTTGCTCATCTTCTCGTCACCGAGTTCGACCATGCCGTTGTGCATCCAGAACTGGGCCATGGGCGGATTTTGTGTGCAGGCCTCGGTCTGAGCGATCTCGTTTTCGTGATGGGGAAAGATGAGATCCTGCCCGCCGCCGTGGATGTCGATATTCTCTCCGAGGTACTCGGCAGCCATTGCGCTACATTCGATATGCCATCCCGGTCTTCCTTTGCCCCAGGGGCTGTCCCATGCCGGTTCGCCTGGTTTTTGGGCCTTCCACAGGGCAAAATCGAGACCGTCGCGTTTCCTATCGTCGGCCTCGATGCGCGCGCCTACACGCATACTCTCAACGTCTCGTCCGCTTAGCCTGCCGTAACCGGGGTCGCTGCGGACATGGAAGTAGACATCGCCATTGATTTCATAGGCGACCTGCTTGTCGATCAAAGTCTGCACCATTTCGATGATTTTGGGAATCTCGTCAGTGGCCCTCGGGTAGAGATGCGCGGGCAGGACGTTGAGGGCTTGCATTTGGTCGAGATAGAGGCGAATGTTTCTCTCGGCGAGGTCATGGATTGATTCGCCGTATTCAGCCGCGCGGTCGATCATCTTATCGTCCACGTCGGTGAAATTTTCGACGAACTTGACAGCGTAGCCTCGGAATTCAAGGTAGCGTCGCAGAACGTCGAAGGTAACCGACCGCATTGCGTGGCCGACGTGGGCCTCGGAATACGGCGTGAGGCCGCAGACGTACATTTGAACGACGTTATTGAGAGGTATGAACTTCTGAACGGTTCGGGATAGGGTACTGTAGAACTTCATTCGACGGAATCCAGGGTGGCAACCGCAAGAGCGGCGATGCCTTCGCGTCTGCCAGTGAAACCGAGCTCGTCGGTCGTCTTCGCCTTTACGTTGACTGAGCTTGCGTCAAGTTCCAGGCGAGCGGATAGGTTCTTCGCCATTCGTGCCACAAAGGGGTTAAGCTTTGGTTCCTGGGCAATAATTGTAGCATCGACGTAGGTTACTCGCCAACCGGAGGCGGCGAGGAGGTCGCGCGTGCGAGCGAGGAGAACCATGCTGTCCGCGCCCTCATACCGCGTGTCGCTCGACGGGAAATGGGCGCCTATATCGCCGAGACCTGCGCCTCCTAAGGCGGCATCTATAACGGCGTGCGCTAGGGTGTCGCCATCGCTGTGTCCCCTGAGGCCGCAATGGTGAGGGACAACTACTCCGCCGAGGACAAGCGGGCGGTCCGGCGCCAAGGGGTGGACGTCAAATCCTATGCCGGAACGGACGGTCATGGGGCCGGAATCCTTGATCGTGAACGAAGAATGGCTTCCGCCACGATGATATCGCTCGGGGTCGTGACTTTGAGATTCTCATAGGAACCCATGAAGAGCTTGACTTGATAGCCCAGCATTTCGACCATTGTGGCATCATCGGTAACGTCGGCGTCAATGGACAGATGTGCAGTTCGGAATAGGTTTGCCTCGAATATCTGGGGTGTCTGGATGGCCCAGAGTTGGTTTCTCGGAACGGTTCTGACTACGGACATATCATCGTCAGCTGTCTTGATGGTGTCTTTTACTGGGACGGCGGCAATTGCGGCGCAGTGGTGTGACATAGACCGGACAGCACGAGATACGAGGGGCGCGTCGATCAGGGGACGCGCTCCGTCGTGGACGAGGATGTGGGAGGCGTCCCCGACGTGCTCAAGCCCGGCGCGCACGGAATCTTGGCGACGTGATCCGCCCGTGCATACTGCCGTTATCTTGTTGGTTGGAGCCTCCAAGGCGATGCTGCGGACAGCTTCTGTGTTGCCTTCGCCTGCCACGAGAACGATGCTGTCAATTGACTCGGACTCTGCCAACCGTTCAAGGCTGTAATCGAGGAGTGGGCGACCGAGCAGAGGCGTGATGATTTTGTCCACACCGTTCATGCGGGCACTTTCGCCGGCGCCTAAGAGTATTGCTGATATTTTGGTTTGTGGAGTCACGAATCCTCTGTTGCCGTGTGCGGATTCAACGGGATTGGGGATAAGTATACAAGCAGGCTCGGAGGCTGTTTATCGAATGGAAGCGTGGGTGTAGGACTGTATCAGGTGGTGTTGCGGTCGTTAAAGGATTGAGAGAAGGCAACGTTGCTATAGATGCAGCATCTTCCACGGAATTCACACCGTCAATCGGCTCACCATATCACGTGTACCAGGCCGAGGGGCCGCGGCTCACGGGAGAAGGGGATGGTTATAGCATGATAGAATAGAATTGACAAAATCTAAAGACAGAGGCTCGACCATGCCTAGCAACTATTGGATGGTCGTCCAGACGCCGGAAAATCACGAGATAACGAGAGGGCAAGGTTTCACACTTCACGGACTGACAAAGAGGCAGCGAAAGCGCGCTCGGCGCGTGGAGCCGGATGACCGTATTCTGTTTTATGTCGGGGGCCATGTTCGGAAGTGGACGGCTATAGCCACCGTTACCTCGAAGTACTTTGAAGATCGGACCCCGATTTGGGAGTCGATAGGTTCCAGTCGGGAGTTGTATCCCTTTCGGGTGAAGATGACGCCTTCCATCGTTTTGGACAAATCGGATTACATCGAAGCGAGGATTCTCGCCCCACGGTTAGAGTACATTAAACGATGGCCCCCTGAGCTTTGGCCGCTGGCTTTCTTTGACAGCCTGCATCTTATTCCGCAAAACGACTATCGACTGATCGAGACGGAAATGAAACGGGTCAGACGTCGGCGGGGATCCGGGGCAGGCCGCAGAAACTTCTTTGAACGCAGCAGTGATACTCCATCAACTGCGGGAGATGCTTTGGCATCGTCCGGGAAGGCTCCTCGCGCAGGCGAGGCGGAGCCGAAAGTATCGGAGGTCGGCGATCACTCGGCCTCCGTGTCTGGGTCCCGCGGGTGAAAGTAGTTATCGTGGAGTTCGAGTAGGCGTTCCAGCATCGGATGCGGCAAGTCTTTCGTCTCGGGCGCGGCGGCGAATTCGCGAAGTCGGGCGGCGGTGGTTATATTCGGCAGGATAGATGCCGTCGTTGACGTGTCGAGTGCGAACTTGATCGCTATCTGGCCTATAGTCGAGTCCATGTTGTCGGTGAGGAAGTCCAGCTCGGCAAGGTGTTTGATACCCCTGCTGATCGTTTCATATGCCTCGTCGCTGCGCATCTCGTCTTGTTTCAGTCGGGAATTCTTTGTGAAGGATCCGTCGAGGATCCCCGATGCGTGCGGCGACCGGACGATGAATCCGGTGTCGGAGTCGGTCGCTTTCTCAAAGAGTATTCTCGCGGGGTCGCGGTCCAGGATATTGTAGGGCAGTTGTAAGGCGGCGGTCCGACGCTCGACTATCGCGATTAGTCCGGTCTCTGCGAAGTCCAGCCCGGGGCCAAGCGCTATGCCCGCGTAACGGACTTTGCCTTCTTTGACCAAGTTGTCGAGCATGTAGAAGAGAGAATCGTCCTCTACTATTTCAGGAGTCGGGTAGTGCAGCAGGAGCAGGTCGATGTAGTCGGTGCCAAGCCGGCGAAGGCTCTCCTCAGAGGCCTTTCGGATGTAGTCGGGATCGAAATTAGGGGGGAGGCCGTCGTGCTTTCTGACGGCTAGACGATCATAAAAATCGAAGCCAACTTTGGAGCTTATGATGATGTCGTGTCGCTGGTCGATAAAGGCCTTGCGAAGCAGGGTTTCACCATAGCCCTCACCGTCGGAGTCGGCTGTATCAAAATAGTTGATTCCCAACTCGACCGCGCTCGTGAGCAGTTTGACGGCCTCGTTTTCCGGGACGACCGGCCATGCCTCCGCGCTCAGTGTCCAGAGGCCGAAGCCAACTTCTGATATGAGTAGGTCTGTGGCGCCGAGCCGTCGAAATTTCATGGTCTGACGCTGCGAGGGAGGTGGGATAGGTTCATTTGACGCTGCATTTGGCGGAGTGAACGAGTAGTGTGGTTAGAGTGAACGTTGCAGCGAAACTTGCGTTTCAGCGGCTGTGCGCCGGCGCTGGATCTCGTAGAGGAGGACGGCTGCTGCGGACGCGACATTGAGGGAGGACGCAGAGCCTTGCATTGGTATTCGGATCATGGAGTCGCAGACCTTCGCGTAGTTCTTGCTGAGACCATGCTTCTCGTTGCCGATGACGAGTGCGAGGGGACGTTCAAACTGCTGTTGTCCAATGTCCTTTGAGCCGTGTGCGGATGTTCCGACAAGCTGGAAGGTGGGGTGCTGCTTTCGAATATTGTCGGCCCAAACGCGAATCTCGCGATGGGAAGCAAGGCGAACAACGGGAAGTGTGAACAGCGAACTCATGCTGGCTCGCACAGTCTGCGGATCGTAGGGGTCTATGGCATGGCCGCTGATGATAAGGCCAACTACCCCGAACGCTTCGCAAGTACGGATGATTGTGCCGAGATTCCCGTGGTCCGATGGTCTGTCGAACACGACGATCACCGAATCTTCGTCTATGGGAATTCTTGAAAGGTCCTCAGGCGGCATTTCGACGAGGGCGATGAGTTCGGAGGGTTTTTCCTGTTTCCTCGACCAACGGAGGGAATCAAACAGACGGGACGGCAGTTCAAAGTGTCGTCGCGCAATCGAGAGGTCGAGCACTCTCCGCGCGAAGCTGGACAGCTCCGCGTCGCCGGAATAATAGATTGCGTCGATCTTCCATCCGTATGTGAGCGCCTGACGAATAGTCTGCACGCCCTCGGCGAAGAATTTCCGGTGTTCCTGTCGTTTCGCCCGGTTGCGGCTGAGAGCCAAGGCGTGCTCAAACGCGTTGGTGTTTTCGGAGCGGAGTTTTATGACGTGAGGAGGCATGTGGATGTAAGTATAGTACCGTAGACCGTGGGGAGCAGTGAATTCTCGGGGCGGTCCGGCTGCAAAAGTGGGCGTGATACTGTGAGGTCATAGGGAAGGTTTTTGGTCGTTACGGTCTTGTCACAGTTTAGTTACCGTGCGGTAAGAAAGGGTGAGTATCGTTTAGGATATACCTAGCGCGAACCGACGCGTGAAAGCCGTTGGTTAGGGAGGTTATGCACAGGTGAGCACTGAAGTCACGACCGAACAAACAAACGTTGCGAAAACGTATCTTTTGCCTGCTGCTGCGGTGATAGTCCCGCTGGCAATCGCGTTCAGTGGGGCGTTCATTACCGGTACCGGCACTACGGCAGTGGTCGATAGCGCGCTCCGGGTGTCGGGAGGAGCGAGCCGGAGTCTTGAAGATATTAGCAGTCTTCTTCCGCTCGGCTTCGCATTCGGCGCGGGGCTGGTGGCGAGCGTGAATCCGTGCGGCTTTGCCATGCTTCCGGCCTACCTCGCATTGTACCTCGGCTCGACGACGGACGCCGAGAGGCCGACCAACGTCGTCGCAAGACTGGGCAAGGCCGTCCTCATCGGAGCCGTCGTCACCCTCGGTTTCATCGTGCTGTTTGGCATAGCGGGGCTCATCATCGGTGGTGGGGCCCGTCAAGTTATCGACATCATCCCTTGGATCGGGCTCACCATCGGGATCGTATTGACGTTCGTCGGTGGATGGCTGTTAGCCGGAGGCAAAATCTACACATCGATCGCGCAGCAGGCCTCAACGAAGTTTGGCGATCCAAGCAAGGTTGGCGTCAAAGGATATTTTCTCTTCGGTTTGAGTTATGGGACTGCGTCGATCAGCTGTACGCTGCCAATCTTCCTTGCCGTGCTGGGCATCGGCGTCGCCACAAACACGTTAGTGGACTCGCTGGTGTCGTTCTTGCTTTTCGGACTGGGTATGGGGACTGTGATTCTGGCGCTGACGGTCGCGATGGCCTTGTTCAAAGGCGCGTTGGTTGGAGCGCTTCGCAAGATACTCCCTTACACGCAGCCGGTCAGCGCGGCATTTATGATTCTGGCCGGGTCATACATCGTTTTCTACTGGCTGACCGAGGGTGAGTTGCTCGATAAGATCGTGTAGGGCCGTGGTCGGATTGTTGGAAAGGCATCGGCGAGGATTCATCTCTAAAGGGGCCTTTTCAACGGTGGTTCTCTACGTCTGGTCAAAGGGCTGAAGCTGGGTTCCCGTTTGCATGGGAACGAGGGTGCGGTCGGCCTCACGCGGGACGGGTGAAAGTGTTTTTGAAGCTCTCCCTAATGGAGAATCAGGGTGGGTCGATGGCGGGTTTTCTTTACACTCCCTTTGCTCGGTAGCTATAATCGGTTGCTGTGCCTTTCGTTTGGCCCCAAAGTCGGCGAAGGGTAAAGATCGGAGCGAGGAACGCACTGTGGCGGTTGTCCCCATACTTGAGTACCCACATAGTATTTTGCGCCAGAGGGCGAAGATCGTGTCGAAGATCGATAGGACGGTATTTCGACTTGCCGACGATCTTATGGACACACTCGTTGACTCAGGCGGTGTCGGGCTGGCGGCGAACCAGATTGGCGCTCTCAGCCGAGTCATCGCTCTGAAAATGCCCGAGGATGAGGAGCCGAGTGTCTATATCAACCCGCGAATTTTCCATCGGGAGGGCGAGCGGGAGGTTGCGGAGGGCTGCTTGAGCTTTCCGAGCCACTACGGGATTGTTCGGCGCTCCATGTGGATTCGTGTGACCGGCCTTGACCGAAAGACCAATGTCTTTCGGATATGCGCAGAGGGACTGCTGGCCCAGGCATTTGAGCATGAGACCGACCACTTAAACGGTATTCTGTTTATCGATCACCTACTCAGTCACCAGCACTTGCTCGAGTATCCCGTGGAAGGGGACTCCGAAGACTGGACCGACTCGAACGCTTCGCGCTCATCGGGCAACATCGAATGAATCGGGACGCACTGGCGGACGTTCCCCAATTCGTGGATGTCTCATTGCTTTCGCGAAGTGTGTTCAGTGTCGGGGCTTTTTGCTCGTCACGAGGCGTTCGCGGCTTCTTGGTGGGAGGCGCGGTGCGGGATGCTCTTTTGGGGAGGGACACCAAGGATATAGATGTCGCGGTCGAAATGAGTCCTCGTGGTCTCCTCGAACTGGCTCAGGATTTAGCGGATGCACTTGAGGGGAGATATGTGCTTCTTCACGACGAAATAGGGGTCGCCCGTGTCCTCCTGCCGGATAGTGAGACGATCGATGTCGTTGCGGCTCCCGACGGAGTGACTCGCGATTTGACGAGGCGAGACTTTACTGTGAATGCCATGGCTCTGCCTCTGGACGCGATACTCTCCGCAGACGCGCAGGTAGAGGTTATCGACCGGCATAACGGTCGAGCCGACCTTGCATCAGGAGTGTTGCGGGCTGTCTCGCCCAGCGTTCTTGACGACGACCCGGTTCGGCTCATTCGAGCCCCAAGATTAGCGGCGGAGCTTGGCTTTGTCGTGTCCGATGAGTGTGGAAATGACATTCGACAAAGGGCCAAGATGCTGGAGCGCTCTTCGTCGGAGCGAGTTCGTGAAGAATTTCTGAAATTACTCGCCGCGCCCGGCGCGATGAAGTCGGTCAGGACTTTGGATGACCTTGGGTTGCTGTCGGCGCTAATCCCCGAACTGGACGAAGCTCGCGAAGTAACGCAGCCGAAAGAGCACTATTGGGATGTGTTCAACCACTGTGTCGAGACGGTCGGCAGAGTGGAAGATATTTTGGGATCGCGCCAGGAGGGGGATGACTGGTACTTGAGTGTTGTTCCGTCGTTTTCGAACATGGACTCGTACTTCGGGGAGCCGATCAGCGACGGACATACCCGTTCGACTCTGGTAAGATTGAGTGGACTGCTTCACGACATCGCGAAGCCGACAACGAAAACTATAGAAGAAAGCGGGAGGATTCGCTTCTTAGGTCATCACAAGGAAGGCGCGAAGGTTGTGAGCAAGATAGCGGACAGGCTGCGGTTCGGAACGCGGGGCAGGCTGTTCGTGGAGAGAATGGTTCATCACCATCTTCGACCCAAGCAGATAGGGGGACCGGGGTCGATGCCCACTCGACGGGCGATTTTCCGGTACTATCGAGACTTGGGAGACGCGGCCATATCAACAATCTACCTCAACATGGCCGATTACCTCGCCGCGCGCGGGCCGCTCTTGGAGCCCGAGGAGTGGCGGGAACACTGCAATTTAATGGAGTACATACTTACGGCTAATTTCGATAAGCCATCGACGCCCAGGCTGATTTCCGGTGTCGATGTCATGGATGAATTCGCCGTTGGGCCGGGGCCGCTTATAGGAACGCTTCTCGGCGCAGTGAACGAGGCCCAGGCTGCGGGTGAGATAGAGACCAAAGACGACGCGATGCGCCTCGTAAGCCGAATGCTTGAGGCCGGATCGTCAAAACGCTACGCCAGATAATCGAGAACGTAGAAGAATCGTCGGACGGAGAGAACGTTGCGCAGATACGCTAGGATACTGACCTTCATACTGGTCCTCGTCGTATTGTCCGGCCTTGCAGTCGGATACAAGACGATCACGATCGGAAACTTCCAGCGCGGTGGCGAAGACACGCTGCTGGGGCTTACACTCGGCCTTGACCTTCAGGGTGGGAGCCATCTCGTGTATCAGGCGAGCCTCTTCAGCGAGCCTGATGACCAGAGTATGACCGGGGAGCGGATTCCTCCCACTGCGGACCAGATGGATGCGCTGAAAAGGACTATCGAGCGGCGCCTCAACTCATCCGGCCTCGGGGAGCCGATCTTGCAGGTATTGGGCGAGGACCGGTTGCTCGTTCAAATTCCTGGTGTCAGCGACCCGGACAGCGCCAAGGCGCTGATCGGCGAGACTGCCCAGCTTGAATTCAAACATCGGACGCGCAATGTTCCTCAGCCGATGGAGTTTGATGAGGGTGAAGTTGTCAGCTATAGCGTTGAAGAAGTGACTCCTGAGTTATTGTCTCCCCCTGAAGAGACGGCAGTTGCCGAAGAGGGCGATAACGAGGGCAGTACAGGGAGTGACGATTCGACCGGCGATGATTCCGGGAGTGGCGACTCCGAAAGCAGCGATGAAGCCAACGCCGAAGAATCCGCCGATGAGGGCGCTGGAGATTCCGGTGAGTCCGACTCATCGGAATCCGTCAGTTCTGATGCCAGCGACTCGGACCAGGAGAGCGAAGACGTTCCGGCTGCCTCGGCGCCTGGTCCTCCGGGTCTCGTCTTGGAATTTAGCGAAACCGGGTTTGCGAAATTCTCCGCGACGGTCGAAGAGTTGAGAGACAGCTTGGTCCCGGCCGAGGGGGCCCAAAGCTTGTTCCCCGACCGCTTGGCATTTTCGCTCGCAGGAGCCGAGGCGCAGGAGGTCGAGGTTCTTTATCAGCAGGCCATACTCTTGGATGACGGCCAGGTTGCTCCCCTTGGCGGGGATCCGAACATCACGGAGATTGTTGGGACGAGGAAATTTGTCATCAGCCTATTGGGGGCATTCCCGGACGCGGACGATCCGATGGCCGAAGCGGAACGCCAATTCGCTCCAGGGGGTGAGTTGATCTTCAAGCTCATCAAGGGGAAGGTGGACGAGGACATCAACTTGACGGGTGACGATTTGGCGAGGGCGTATCCGGGCCAGCATCAAGGATCCGGCGTTCCTATTGTCAACATCGAACTTAATGGCGAGGGCACGCGAAAGTTCGCCGAAATCACGACACAGATAGCGGGCACGAACGACCAGTTGGCCATCTTCCTCGATGACGAAGAGCTGATCGCGCCGGTGGCCGAACAGGCGATTACGGGCGGGAACGCGTTTATTTCCGGACAGGATTTCACGATTGACCGGGTAAGGGAAATTGCCTTACTGCTGGAGTCGGGTAGGCTTCCGATTCCGATAGAGTTGATATTGGAGAAGGATATCGACGCGATTCTTGGGTCGGACTCACTGGAAAAGAGCGTGCGCGCGGGAGTGGTCGGTCTTGTTCTTGTTTTTCTGTTCATGCTCTTGTACTACCGAATGCCGGGCCTCATCGCCGCTCTGGCGCTGTTGATTTACGCGCTGGTACTAATTGCGATATTCAAGATGCTGCCTGTTACTCTTACCCTGTCCGGCGTTGCGGCGGCCATCCTTTCCGTCGGCATGGCCGTTGACGCGAACATTCTGATATTCGAGAGAATGAAAGAGGAGATGCGCGCCGGACGGACGCTGCTCTCCGCAATCAACATTGGGTTCAACCGCGCGTGGTCGGCGATTCGAGACAGCAACGTTTCGACGCTGATAACCTCGGGCATCCTGTACTGGTTCGCCGACACGCTGGGCGCGACGGTCGTGCAGGGCTTTGCCGCCACGTTGGCCATCGGCGTGTTGCTCAGTATGTTCTCGGCCATCTTCGTTAGCAGGACGCTCCTTCGTATTGTTGCGCTGACCGCCATCGGAAGACGGTTGCGCTGGTTTGTGCCTACGGAGGGCAAGAGCTTACCCCAGCTTCAATTGGAGCCCAGGGGATAGAATGGCTGCGGCCTCTTCTGAATTAGTATTGCCAGGAGTAAATTCGTGGACTTTGTAGGAAAGCGCATCTGGTTCTTCATTCTATCGGGACTAATCCTCCTGCCCGGGGTTGTGTTCCTCATCATCGCGCCGGGGCTCAAGCCGGGCATCGATTTCACCGGTGGATCGTCCATCATGTTCGACGTGACCGACTCGGTCAGCCAGGAAAGGCTTCGAGAGGTGATGACGGATATCGGGTATCCCGATGCGGTTATCCAGAGGATGGACGACAAGACGTTCTTCATCCGCACAAAGGAATTGAACGATGCGGAGAAAAACGGCGTCATCGAGGCGATACAGCGACGCGCCTCACCGGGAGGAGTGGAACTGCTGGCATTCGACCTTGTTTCACCGGTTGTCGCTGCGGAGACTGTGCTGAATGCGTTTTATGCCGTGGTCGCTGCGGCGGTGGGCATCTTTCTGTATTTGTGGTGGGCGTTCCGTAACGTTCCGAGTCCGTTCCGCTATGGTCTCGCCGCCATCGTAGCATTGGTCCATGACTCGATGATCGTTATCGGCATATTCGCGATTCTTGGCGAGGTGGCCGATATTGAAGTCAACACGATGTTCCTTGTGGCAATTTTGACCGTGATCGGCTACAGCGTGAACGACACTATCGTGGTGTTCGATCGTCTTCGGGAGAACATCATCCTGTACCCCAACCGAACTCTTTCTCAGAACGCAAACATCAGCATCATGGAGAGTATGGGGCGATCGCTCAATACGAGCTTGACGCTTTTGTTTACTCTACTCGCGCTCCTGCTGGTAGGTGGCGAGACGATCCGCATCTTCCTCTGGGTGCTCATCATTGGCGTGATCGCAGGGACTTACAGCAGTATAGGCATCGCCACGCCTCTGTTAGTAGTGTGGGAGTCCGGCGCGGTTGGTCGGTTCGCGTTGCGACTGCTCGGAAGGTCTCCGTCCGCCGAAACAGTTTCCGGCCCGGCATGAAAGGACCTCACCGCTGGGCCAACGGACGGCGAGAATTCATGAAGTGACTGTGAGGATACTCTAGGGAGAACGGCGTTCGCTTGAGATTCTCCATGATTTTGGACGCCGCGCGCGGTTGAACGAAATCAATGGCCAAGCGGTTCGAGTGACCTTGTTCAGTCCATGTTTATCCGTTGACCCTGTTTCGCAGTTCGTTCACCAGTTTTTCAGTGGCTGCCATTCCCTCGGCCATGAAGGCAGAGTCTGCGCCGACGGTGGCTATCTTCCCACCGCTCGTTAGCCACTTTTCGGCCCGTTCATAGGTGGATGTGAACATTCCCCATGGGACGTTGTGCTCAATACACTTATCGAGCACGTGCTGAAACATCTTGTCGACTTCCTCCATCCCTTCGTGGGGCATATATCCCATAGACCAGCCGAGGTCTGCGGGGCCGATCATGATGCCGTCGACGCCGTCGATAGAGAGGATGTCGTCGAGGTGTTCGACTGCCTCAAGCGTCTCGATCTGTGGCCAGACTATGACCTCGTCATTGGCGACGGCGGCGTACTTCTCTGCGCCGCCATAG
This sequence comes from Dehalococcoidia bacterium, assembly GCA_965232435.1. Lineage (GTDB taxonomy): Bacteria > Chloroflexota > Dehalococcoidia > Lucifugimonadales > VXLM01 > VXLM01. The sequence continues at coordinate 2,196,904 of CBDDPU010000004.1, read as the reverse complement.
TTGACCGCTCCCTTCGGCCCCCAGCTACGCACACCCCTGGGGGGAAATTTGGCGGCCTGGATGGCCTTCTCGACGGCTTCAGGGGTGTTCGTGAGCGGGACGATGACGCCGTCCGCTCCCGCGTCGAGGGCAGAGTTAATGAGGTAGGTCTCGTTGAATGGCACACGGACGATGACTTCTTTCGACCTGCCCAGATCGGTGAGCATCTTGTAGAGCGTAGTGATGTCGATTGGGCTGTGCTGTGTGTCGATGAGAAAGAAGTCGAAGTCCGACGCTGCGAGCACTTGAAGAGTGGCGTGATGGTCGATGGTCGGAATCGTCCCGATTATTGCCTTGCCGTCCTGAAGTTTCTTTTTTATGCGGTTTTGCACTCTTGTTCTCCTTGTTGGCTGTCCGATTGTCACCATGAGGCTAAACTAGCAGGCGGACAAAGTAAAGCGGAGTTTGGTGTCGGCGGGCTTTATAATGTTCTCAACCATGTCGTATACAATCTTCCAAAGGTCTTGCTAGACTGACACGATTGTTGTAGATTTAGCCGAAACGTCAACCACGCTGTGACGGCGGGTGGAAACGCCTATGCGCCGGAAGGGAGATTAGACATGACAACGGCAACCGACACAAACAAACTGGTCGTCGTCCAGCTTAGCGGCGGGAACGACTATTTGAATACCATTGTGCCCTACGGCAATGGTTTGTACTACGACTTTCGCGGGGCGATCCGCATACGCCCTGAAGACGTGCTGCCGATTGATGATGAAACCGGGTTCCGTCCTGGGATGGAGTCGATCAAGCGGCTATGGGACGAAGGGAAGGTGGCGATCATTCACGGCATTGGTTATCCGAACCCTAATCGCTCGCACTTCCGCTCGATGGACATTTGGCACACGGCATTGCCGGAAGACATCGGCAACGAGGGATGGCTCGGCCGCACGACTCAGGAACTCGACCCGGACGGTCAGAACGTGCTTACCGCGGTGAATTTCGGGCGAGGCCTTCCGCGGGCGCTCGGCAAGCGGGGCGTCCCTGTGGCATCCGTGGGCAACCTCGAGACTTACGGACTATTTACGGATGTCGATGATGAGAACCGTCGGAAGTCCGTGCTCGACACATTCGCCAAGATGTACGGCTCGGCGAATGGCGGCGATGCCGTCATGGAGTTTCTCGGTCAAACGGGCACCGACGCTCTCAAGGGCGCTGACATTCTCAGGACTGCCGTCGACAAGTATCAGTCCAACGTGGAATACGCCGCGACCTCAATAGGACAGAATCTCCGGGACGCAGCGCAGGTGATGTTTGCCGATCTCGGCACCCGCATCTACTACACGCAGCAGGGCAGCTATGACACGCACGCGGGGGAGCTCGCCACGCATTACCAGCTGTGGTCGGAGTTGTCGACTGCCATCGGCGACTTCATGGATGACATGGATGAGCACAATGCGGGCGACGATACGGCTATATTGCTCTTCTCGGAGTTCGGCAGGCGGATTAAGGACAACGGTTCCGGCACCGACCACGGCTCGGGCGGGGTCGCCTTCCTTATCGGCAACAACGTCAAGGGAGGCATTTACAGTTCGTATCCATCTCTGAAGGAGCGAGACCATCTTGAGGGCGACCTTCATTTCAACAACGATTTCCGTATTACCTACACCTCCGTATTGGAGGACTGGTTCGGTCTTGACGCTGTGCCGATCGTGAATGGCACGTTCGACAAGTTTGATTTCTTCCGAAACGGAAGCGGAACAAACGGCAACGGCGCGCACTAGGTCCGCCGTTCAGCTTTAGGGTAATTTGGAGGTGCCGGAAGGGCAAAAAACCAGGGTCTGGCAGTTTGAAGGCCGTCGCAGCGGTGAATTGTGGAGAACCGATTTGCGGGCCGGCTGGGAGCTTGTCCTCGATTCCATCAGCGATGACTTCAGTCCGGACACGATGAGCGCGTCCGATCTCATGAGGCTTTGGGTGGGTCGTATTCGTTCAAGGGCGTATCCCGGGGGACTCGTTCCTATCTACTGGTACGTGGAGAGCGAAGACTCGAGGGTGTTTGAATTGATACCGTTCCAGTACGAACATTACGTCGGCCACGCCCGGGAGAATTTTCTGACATTTTTCACTTGGCCAATTCATCTTGAGACGAATCAGGAACTCAACTGGCTGGAGCTTCCGGTGATGGATAAGGAGTGGAATGTTCGACAGAGCCACAAAGGCGGCTTCATCCAGGAGGTCACCGGATGGAAGCCTTCGATCCTTCAGCCGTTTGTCTTTTTCGATTCACTGACCGGCGCAATACAGCAAGAGTAAGCAGCTATACATGGGGGCAGCGATGGCAAATCACGATATCGAGCTCATGGCGCATCTCATGCGGAGGGCGGGTTTCGGCGCGACTCGCAATGAGATCCAGCAACATACCGCACAGGGTTACGACGCTACCGTCGATATGCTGCTGGACACCGGCCGCCCCGACGGCATCCAGATCGATTTGATTCGGCGATATCATCCCGACCACTCCGGTGGTTTGGGCATGGCCGGTTTTGGCGCGTATTGGCTCCACCGGATGATAAACAGCCAAACTCCGCTGGTTGAGAAGGTCGCTCTCTTTTGGCACGGGGTCTTTGCCACGGGATATTCCAAGTTGGCTCAAGGCAAGGTCCTGATGGATCAGATCCAAATGTTTCGTAATCACGGGTTCGGAGACTTGCGAACACTCCTCGTCGAATTGTCCAGAGACCCTTCAATGATTATCTGGCTCGACAACAACGACAACCACAACGGCGCGATAAACGAGAACTACGGAAGGGAGCTTCTGGAGCTCTTCTCCATGGGCGTTGGGAACTACACTGAAGACGACGTGAAGGAGGCCTCTCGAGCCTTTACCGGCTGGACGATTGGAAACACCGAGTACATGAAGCTCAAGGCGGACAACGATTCGCTTTGGCCCTACGGTCGGCTGAACCTGCATTTCGAGTTCCGAGACTACGACCACGACGAAGGGGAGATCGTCTTCCTCGGACACAAGGGGAAGTTCAACGGCGAGGACATCGTGGATATCATCTGCGACCAGCAGGCGACGGCGCGTTTTCTTGCTCGGCACATGTATAGTTTCTTCGTCGCCGACGAGCCGCCTGTGCCTTCATGGCCCTACACTCCGCCGCGAGACCCTGAGGCCATCGACATTTTGTCCGAGGCCTACTTCAAGGGGGGGTGCACCATCAAGCCAATGCTTGACGCCATGTTCCGCTCGGACTTCTTCAAGTCGGAATCGGTATGGTACGAGAAAGTAAAGAGTCCCGCTGAGCTCGTGGCTGGCGTCCTCCGCCTGACGGGCGAACATCGTTCCTTCTCCCCCGCAATCCAGGAAGACGCCAACGCAATGGGTTTGATGGGACAGACCTTGGTTAATCCGCCGAGCGTGGAGGGCTGGCACTGGGGGGACGAATGGATCGACACGGGCAACCTTGTAGAGCGCATTAATTTTGCCTCCGAACACTTTTCTCAAGATGCGGCTCACGGCATCGCCGATACAGTGGATTCTGACATTGCTGCGAGAGGCGGTTCCGTGCAGCCTCATGAGTTGGTGGAGGTCTGCCTCGACCGCATGGGCGCGATCCGTATTACGGAAACCTCCCACAAATCGCTGGTCCAGCACGCGGCGCGTGACGGAGAAATCACGGTCAACGGGGACGGCAGCGGTCGGAGGCGTATAGCGGAGATGGTACAGCTTATCGGAGCAACGCCGGAGTTCCAGAAGGGCTAAACGGCCAGCATATCGGCCATCACTCTGAACCGATGACAACAACTACAACTGCCCGACCGCAATTTCTAACGTATGACCGCACGCTCGGAGTCGCGGCTATGGACGCTCGCGGTTTCTATTACGCCGTAGCAATGACGTTCCGCCCAGACGGTCGGTTGTACGTGCAGGGAAGGTCGCACGACGGAGATACCCGCGGCGCCAGAATTACCGTTATGGACTACCACTCCGGGTATTACGGCGACTTCGGGTCGTACGGCAGCGGGGAGGGCCAGTTTACGTGGCCGACGGATATTGCGCTCGACTCCGAAGGCAATGTCTATGTGACCGATGAGTACCTGCAGCGGGTTTCCGTCTTCGACCGGGACGTCAAGTTCGTAAAGAATTGGGGTACGAAAGGTTCTGAGCCGGGAATGATCAACGGGCCTTCAGGTATTGAGTGCGACGCCGACGACAACTTGCTCATTGTCGACCATCAGAACAACCGCATTCAGAAGTTCACGAGGGACGGGATTTTCCTGGAGTCTTTTGGCTCGGAGGGAGACGGAGAAGGGGAGTTCAATCTTCCCTGGGGAATTCGGGTCGCGCCTGACGGTGACCTATACGTGGCTGACTGGCGGAACGACCGCATTCAGCGTTTCACGTCGAACGGCGAGTTCGTGGGATCGTATGGAGAGCAGGGTGATGGGGAGGGTCAGCTTCATCGGCCGGCCTCTGTTGAGGTCGACAAAGATGGCTATGTGTACGTTGCCGATTGGGGGAACGAGCGAGTTCAGGTGTTCGATCCCGAGGGCGGCTTTGTGCAGGCGCTGAAAGGTCAAGCGACAACATCCGTTTGGGCCCAGGAGTTTCTTGATGCGAATCTTGATGAAAACCGGTTGAGGGCCGAATCCGACCTTGAACAGTATCATCTGCTAAGAACCGCCGACCCGCACGAAGTGGCGTCGCAGATCGAGACGATATTTTGGAGTCCTATCAGTGTGCGCCTCGACCCTGAAGGGCGTTTGTTCGTCTTGGAGCGGAACAGGCATCGGATTCAGGTGTATGCCAAGTCAATGTGATTGAGGGTAATTTCGTCCCGAGCTTCATTTGGAGCAGGCAACCACGTTTGAACGTAGGAGGAAGCGATGACTACGACAGCAAGGCAAGATATAGACCTTATGGCCCACTTGATGCGCCGTGCCGCGTTCGGAGCTTCACTCAGTGAGCTTGAGCAACGGGCGACAAAAGGCTATGAGGAGACCGTCGAAGAGCTATTGAACCCCGGCGATTCCCGTGATCTCCCGCAAGATGCCATTCGTCGATATCACGTTGACCAGTCGGAGCTGCGTCAGCCGTACTCGGCTGCGGGCAACTGGCTCTATCGCATGATAACCACGAAGAATCCGCTGGAGGAGCGAGTTGCGCTCTTTTTCCACAGCCTCTTTGCGACGGGTTATACCAAGCTCAATCAGGCGCGATCCCTCCTCAATCAGATTGACATGTTTCGCCAGCATGGACTGGGCAGGTTCGATACTCTCCTCATCGAATTGTCCAAGGATCCGGCGATGCTGCTGTGGCTCGACAACAACGAGAATCACAACGGAAACATTAATGAGAACTATGGACGGGAGCTGTTGGAGCTCTTCTCGATGGGAATCGGCAACTATACCGAGGACGATATCAAGGAAGCCTCCCGCGCGTTCACCGGATGGACCCTTGGGAACGTGGAGTACATGGCTATGCGCGCGATGAAGGATTCGATTTGGCCGTATAGCCGGATCGCGTGGCACTATCAGTACCGCGCGGACGACCATGATGAGGGCGAGAAGACCTTCCTTGGCGAGACCGGTAATTTCAATGGCGAGGACATTGTTGCCATCATCTGCAGGCAACGAGCGACGGCGGAATTCATTTGCACCCGGCTTTTCCAGTTCTTCGCGGCCGATCGCGTAGATGAAGATGGCAGGGCAGTCATTGAGGAAATGATTTCCGCTTACTTCGCGTCGGACTATGAGATCAAGGCCGTTCTGCGCACTCTGTTTAACTCCGGCTACTTCAAATCGGACGCGGCCCGGTACGCGCGGGTGAAGGGGCCGGTTGAGTATGTGGTTGGGGCGATCAAGACCGCGGGCAGTTATCGGCAGCCGACTCTGGGCATCGAAAACGTGGCTGAACAGGCCTTCTTCATGGGACAAGGGCTTCTCAACCCACCGACTGTTGAAGGGTGGCATGAGGCCGAAGAGTGGATCGACAGCGGCGCGCTGGTCGAGCGAGTCAACTTTGTGGCGAACGAGTTGTCCGATTCTTCCAAACCGGGCATTCAACTGATAATCGAGAAGCTCGCGGATGCGAAAGGTGGAACTCTCACGCCGGATGAAGTGGTGGATAACTGCCTCGACCAAATGGGCGCGATTTCCTTGTCCGGCAGTACTCGGACGGCCCTCATCGACCACGTTGCCAAGCAGGGCGACTTGAGCCTATCGGAGGACGATTCTGGGCAGCGTGTAGGTGAATTGCTGGGCCTCATAGCGGCCACCAGGGAATATCAGATGGCGTGAAGTGATTCATATACTCTTGCCCACAACGGAGTTCATGTACGCTAATGACGACCGCAACGGAAACCGCCACACTCGAATACATCAAGACCATTGGTATTACGAATAACGGCGACAATGGTCGCGGCTTTGCCAATCCATACGGTATCGCCATAAGCGGCAATGGTCGCATTTACGTCATCAGTCGCTGCGATCCGCCCCGCGCCCGCGCGATCCGGGTGGGGGTTCAGGACTTCGATGAGAATTTCCTGTTCGAATTCAGCGAGGGACACGGGAGTGGCCCAGGTCAGTTCATCTTACCTGTCGCTATGGCTTTCGACAGCCAAGACCGTTTGTACATTACCGACGAGTACAATCATCGCGTCGTCATTTATAGCTCTGAAGGCGAATTTGAGAAGCAATGGGGAGAGCACGGCTCCGATGAGGGGAAGCTCAACGGTCCCGCCGGTATCGCTATCGACTCCGACGACAATGTGTACATCGCCGATCAGCATAATCACGCCATCAGCAAGTTCACCTCAGACGGACGTTTTCTTCTCAGATTTGGACGGGAGGAGGACGTGACCCCTTGGCACAGCCTGTATCAGCCGTGGGGGCTCTGTATGGATGCGGACGACAACGTCCTCGTAGCCGATTGGCGTCATAACGCAGTCAAGCGATTCTCGTCCGACGGCAAGCACCTTCAGACTTTTGGTGGACTGCAAAACACGCCTGGTGGATTAGAGAACACGCTGTTCAATCGTCCTTCCGACGTCGCCGTCGATTCGGAAGGGTACATCTACGTGACCGATTGGGGCAACGAGCGGCTCCAGGTACTCACGCCAAACGGGGCCCTCTATGTCACCGAGCGAGGGAGCGCCACACTCTCGCAGTGGGCGCAGGATTTTTTCAACTCGAATCCGGATGAGGTTGAGGTACGGAAAATCGCGAACTTGACGCCGGAATTGCCTCCGCATCTCGCCGCCGATCCATACCAGGTATCTTCGCAGACCGAGCCGTACTTCTGGGGTCCCGTCGCCGTGACGGTGGATGATCAGGATAGGGTGTATGTGGTGGAGAGCAACCGTCACCGCTTCCAAATTTTCAAGAGAACGCAGTAGTTCCCACGCGACGCTTAGACGGTCACTTTCAAACTTGAGGTGTTTGAATGTCCTCGCGTAATTCGAGGTTCACCGATAATCCGTTTCGCGTACCGGGATTGCCCCATAAGCAGCTAGAGTGGCTTGAGCAGCGTAACCGTGCCGTCAAGATCTATCGTGAGACGGGGGATTCTACTCTGGCCGAAGAGATAGGTCTCTTTTGGAATCAGGATGACGAGAAGCGAGCAAAGGCCGCTCAGCGCCTGAGGTTCACCGATAATCCGTTCGAGCCGTCCGAGCTTACCGAGGAGCAAATGGCTGAGAGGTATGGGCCAATCATTGCGCGGCGCACTAAGGAGTCGATCAAGGAGATGGTGCGTTTGTTCAAGCCGATCGAGACACCCTACACCGTTTATCGAGGCATGAACGGACCATTGTTGACGAGCGAGGGGCGAGAGGCGCAGGTCGGTGATGAGCTTTGGGTCGACGGGTTTATGAGCGCATCTCGGAGTCTGAAATACGCGGCAACTTGCGCCGTCGAGGAACATGGCGACACCGCCATTTTCATAGAGCTTTCCCCCTCGCCGCAGGCAGAGACTATTATTCTGGACAATGAAGTGAACGGTCTGCGCCAATATGAAACCATATTCAATGTCGGACAGAAAGTACGAATAGAAAAATGCTTTGCTGACATTGAGCTCGGTGACCACTCTATCAGTAAGGTAGCCGCCTATTTCGTAGCCACCTTGGCGCCAGCGTAGTCGGAACCGCAACCCCATGTTACACTTAGCGCGAAGCTTCACACGTGCCAGAGTCGGCACAGGCTTAAGGTTTTGAAAGAATGTCGCAAAGGAGAAACGATGGCTTGGATTGACGCTCATATTCATCTTTGGACTTCGGACGTTGGGAGCTACCCTCTCGCGGGAGAGCAAACGGCCGCGGATCTCGACCCGCCCGACTTTACTCCGGAGATGTACTTGCGCCACGCTCGACCCTCGGGAATCGAAAGGGTGGTCATTGTGCAAACGGGCTATCACCAGTTTGACAATAGTTACGCGATCGATGCCGTCAATCGCTTTCCGGAGGCATTCAGCGTGATAGGCATCGTCGATGAGACGAAGGAGAACGTTCAAGAGGATATGGAGGCCCTGAGGGCACAGGGAGTTCGCGGGTTCAGGATCGGAGTTGATTATGATGGGCCGCAGTGGGATCGGCTGTTCGAGGCCGCCGCAAGGACCGGTCAAGCCATGTGCCCGATCACTCATCCGGACGGAGGGCCCGCGATCAAGGCGATGGCGGCGAAACATCCCGACACAACCGTAGTCGTCGATCACATGACGAGAATCGGGGAGATGGAACCCATCAACGACGGTCACATCGGACAGTTGGCCGACATCGCGAGTTTGCCGAACACTAGCGTGAAAATTTCGCGGCTTCATGCATTGGGAGACGGGCCGCCACACGACGATCTCATCCCTATGATAGGTCGAGTAATCGAAGCCTTCGGGCCTGAACGGTGTATGTGGGGCAGCGATTCCCCGTACCAAGTCGTGAAGGAGACAATGGAAGACTCGATTTCGGTCGTCCGCGACAAACTCGGCCTGTCAGAGTCCGACCGCGATCAGATACTGCGCGGCACTGCCGAGCGGCTGTTCTTCAGTTGACGGCGAGACTACTCTTCCACGCTCTAGCGCATCCAGTCTCGGGCGAGAGCAGGGTAATCCGCGGTCATTTCCGCGAGTCTATTCTCAGGTAAGAAGAAGAATTTCCCGGTAGCTTTGGCGGCGATCTTGCCGTCCGGCAGAATCAGCTTTGATTCCGCAGTGACCATCTTGAAGTTCGTTTCGACGTGCTCGGCGACGGCCGTAATTTCTTGTCCGATAAGGATCGGTTTTCTGAAGTGGACGTCGATTCCGGCCGTTATCGACCAGCGGTTATGAGTAACGATTGAAACCCGACTCATGATCTCGTCCAGCAGGGCGGTAATGACACCGCCATGGAGGTACCGGGGGAAGCCTTGATATTGCTCGGAGGGCGTGAAGCGTGAAACGATTCGATGGCCTTCACGCTCGAAATGGAGCTTGAGACCAAAGGGGTTGCGCGGTCCACAGCCGAAGCATAGGCCGTAATCCGTTGTGTCGTTTAGAGAAAGTGGATCAGGCGAGTGGGTCATAGTGTTCGGGAATCATGCCCTTCCTTCAAGAATCTCCTTGAGCCTGGTGGCGTTTTCGACAGTTTCCTTGCGTACGATCTGGTCAATGACCGGCCCCGCCAGTGAGATTAGGCCTTCGGCTTCGCCTGATACCGTGAACATTACGGAGGTTCCCTCTTCGTGTTGTTCGACCGTGACGGACCCGTTTAGCGCTATAGGGCCCGAGTTTGACGCGAATGAGAAATGCTCGTTCTGTTTGAATTCCGTCGTCTCAAGGATTATCGATACAATTTGTCCCATAAAGCGGCGACGAACGCGGACTCGTGTGTCGGCTCCCCCAGGATGGTCGTCGAGGGCCTTCGCTTCGAGGACCGCTTCCTGCCATTCGGGCATGTTCCCGGGTGTGGCTAGGTAGGCAAACACTTCGTCGCTGGGTCGATCGATGTAGATGGAGTGCTCAATGTGAATCACCGGCCCGGTTCTCCTTGCGCGGGGCGACATGCCCCTACCGTACCAGAATTTTGGGCACTCGAATATGAATTCTCACTTTCGCAGGAATGACGACGGCGACCCTTTTATCCGTTCAAGCAAGGCTCAGGATGCCCCCCGGTAACTGTTCATGGTTCGTGAGAACCTTTCACAAAAGCACGGCGGCATTATCCTCGCGGTAGACCTTTGTTGTTCCCGTGAAGTTTTTCCTTGTGAAGAGGGGGGACGGGGCTTGTCCGTCGGTAGGGCCGAAGGCGAATGTCCACAGGAGGGATGTTCATATCACAAGACTGAACAGTTACACCTTGCGGCGCCTTGACGTTAAACAGGCTGTGCTAAAAGATAGTGTTTTAAGAACTTACCCCGTGTGGGGGTTTATTTCGTGTCGATCGAAGACAGCAATGGCGAGATGCCGGGCAAACTTATCACGGTGGAGGGATTAGACGGGTCGGGCAAGTCGACGCAAATCGGCCTCGTCAAGCGCTGGCTGGAACTTGAGGGCTACAAAGTTTTTTTCACTGAGTGGAATTCTTCCCCTCTCGTTGAGAGCGCTACGAAGGCAGCGAAGAAGCGACAGATGCTTAGCCCGACCACCTTCGCCTTGATTCACGGGACGGACTTTGCCGACCGATATGAGCGTCAAATAATTCCGCTCCTCCACGCGGGGTACATCGTCCTTTCCGATCGATATGTTTATACCGCGTATGCGAGAGACACGGTGCGAGGATGCGACCCTGTGTGGATTCGCCACATGTACCGTTACGCCCGCGAGCCGGATATGACGCTCTGGTTCAAGGTGCCGGTTGAGGTTTCGCTTGCTCGTGCTGTTGGGCGCAGCCACAGTTTGAATTACTACGAGGCAGGGATGGACATCGGGTTCTCGTCAGACCGTTTCGAGAGCTATCGCATGTTTCAGTCCAAGATTCACGAGGCCTACGAGCGTATGTCGTATGAGTTTCCGTTCCACGTGATTGACGCCAGCAAGCCGGCAGGGGAGCAGCAGCAAGAGTTTCGCGGCTTAATTCGAGATCAGATAAACTTATCGGAGTATGTTCGTCCCAAGGCCCCTGGGGAGGGAACCCAATGACATTCAGCGTGGGAAATTCACAGCGCGCGTACTTCGGCGCCGGAATTCCAGGTACTGACCTTTCTACGTTGAAGGGTCGTCTGATTGTCGTTGAAGGTCCCGATGGGGCTGGGCGCTCGACACAGATTCGGCTTCTTCGCGATTGGTTAGAGCGCAGTGGGTTCGCGTCCGCTCAGACCGGACTCAAGCGATCAAGGCTTGTGGGCAAGAAGCTCCATGACGTGATGCGGGGATACTCTCTCGGGCCCCTTACGTTTTCGCTTTATTACGCGACGGACCTTGCGGACCAGATTGAAAACGTGATCGTTCCGGCCCTTGCGGCGGATTTCATCGTATTGGCTGACCGGTATGTGTACACTCCGATTGCGCGGGATGTCGTGCGTGGAGTGGATATCAAGTGGATCGAGGGAATATTCGGATTCGCGATTGTTCCGGATGTAGTGCTTTATCTGGATGTGGAACCGGAGGTGCTGGCTGAGCGGGTCCTTGGCACATTTCATTATCTTGACTATTGGGAGTCGGGGATGGATATTCACCGCGACGGCGACATGTATGCCAGTTTTATAAGCTACCAGAATCAAGTTCGGGAACAATTCTTGGCGATGGCTCCCAGCAGAGGATTTCACATTATAGACGGCGACCGCTCGGCCGAGGACGTTTCCATGGATCTGAGAAACGCGGTTAAGGGGGCAATTGACCTACGCTAGAGAAGGTTGCAGGAGATTTCGGGCACCGTCCCGCCGGGCGGGTCTCAGTCTGTCGCAGGACGGTCAGGGCGTTTCCGAGCGTCGCCTAATTCGCCGTGAGCGGGTTTAGCCCTGCTTTCGGGTGTGCTGCCGCGTAGTTTACCTGAAGCGCACGGAATAGAAGTGGGCATAGTTGGCAGTCGTGACTCTCATCCGGATGGGATGTCCTGCCAGATCTGATATGTCGGGGTTTCCGCGCCACGTGAGCACTCGCTCAATTTCGTCTCCAAAGATCTCATCGCACTCTGCGAGTGAGTGCCCTGGGATTGGGTATCCGCGCGCATCTTGAATTTCCACTTGAATGCTCCCGGCCGCCGACGTGGCGTAGTTGAGGACGACTTCGCTGCCCTTGAACATGAGGGGATGAGTGACGAATTCGCCGCCTTTGTATCCGGCATGGAGAGAAACAATCCCATCGGTTCGGAAGGTTCCGCGGCGCATCCGCACTGTCGGCAGTCGATTGTGTTCTTTGTAGTAGATTGACATCTCGTCGGCGCCGGTCGGGATGAGGCCAACGCCCGGCGTCAGGCTCCGGTCGGTCCAATCGTCGATATCCCTGCCGGTAGGGATGAGAGGTTCCATGAATTTGCGGTCCCAGTGTATTCCGTCTCGACTGCTCATGAATACGGCATCGGATAGGCCATCCTCGGCCCAGTCGGGGCGGAGCTTTCGACCCACAACGAATCGTCGTGGAAACATGAAGTAGATGTGAGGGGCGCGGAAGTAGGGTGTGGCGGCGTTGGTATAGAGATGTTCCGGTTCGGAGTCTCCCATGTCGATGAATTCGGGCGATGACCACTGCCGAAAATCGGGGGAAACGCTCCGTCGGATCGAACGAACGCCGCCGCGATGATCAGAGAGGGGACGTCCGTCTGCAGGGAGCCAGCCGCGCATGTAGGCGACATAGTGTCCTTGCACTTCGTCCCAGAATGCCACGTTGGTCGAGTCGAACATGGGCCAGCGGTCGTTCGGCGCAATGAGAATGGGGTCGACCTCGATGATTTCCCACCGGAATCCGTCCGGTGACGTCAGGCCGCGGATGGTCGCGCGGCCATCGGTCTTCGGTCCCTTTGCGATTGCCTTAAATCGTTCTTTGTTCGGAGCTTCGGGGTTGTCGTCGCGAAAGACAGCGAGGTTGGTTATGTTCTCGTCCCGCAGGATGATGTTGTTGCCCGACGAGCCATTGTATTCGACTATCCCCAGGGGCTTTCGTTCCCAGCGGATGCCGTCGGCACTCTCTGCGTAACATGCGGCTTGGTCTCGGTCGGCTCCGGCTCGGTACCAGTTCCGGTAGACATTGCCATCCTTCATAACCCTGATGAAGGTGCTGGAAGGGCCTTCCCACGGCCGGTTGAACCGGAAGCTGATCTCCTTAGGCACGGGATGGTGGAGACGGAAACTTAAGCCGTCCATGCGGTGGATGAGCCAGTCATCAATGAACGGCTCAAGTCTCGCGCCGATTTCCCGGACTATTGGCATAGGGATTATGGGGCAGTGGCGGCGGCAACGCCGTTTTCGTTGCCTGGCGCCGGTTCCGGCGTGTGCTCCAGATCGGTCCTGCCGCGGATCAAGGCTTCGATCTTGGCGGCGACTCCGTCGTTCTCCTTGAGGAATTGCTTCGCATTCTCGCGTCCCTGTCCCAATCGCGTGTCCTCGAAGAAGTAGTACGATCCGCTCTTCTGGACATGTCCCCTTTCCACACCTATCGCGAGGAGGTCGGCTTCCTGGCTGATGCCTTCGCCAAACATGATGTCGTACTCGGCGGTGCGGAACGGGGGTGCGACCTTGTTCTTGACGACTCGGGCCTTAACGTGCGCGCCGATGATGTCACCTCCATTCTTGACTGACTCGCCCCTGCGAAGGTCGATCCTCACAGAGCTATAGAATTTTAGCGCTCGGCCTCCGGGGGTAGTTTCCGGACTGCCCCAAAGGACTCCGACCTTTTCTCGGAGCTGATTGATGAAGATTACCGCAGTGTCGTGGCGACTGATAGCCGCGGTGAGCTTTCGGAGTCCCTGTGACATGATTCGCGCCTGCAGGCCAACGTGTTGGTCTCCCATTTCGCCGTCCAGTTCGGCTTTCGGAACGAGGGCTGCCACGCTGTCAATAACGACAATAGCGACCGCTCCGCTACGGACGAGGTACTCGCAGATTTCTAGCGCCTGTTCCGCGTAGTCCGGCTGAGAGACGAGCAGGTTGTCGGTATCGACGCCGCAGGTGCGGGCGAACTCCGGGTCAAGGGCGTGTTCGGCGTCGATGTAGGCGGCCGTGCCGCCGCTCTTCTGTGCCTCGGCCATGATGTGGTAGGCAAGAGTGGTCTTGCCGGTGGACTCAGCGCCAAATATTTCCGTGACTCGTCCCCTGGGGACGCCGCCTATTCCCAGTGCAAGGTCGAGAGCCAATGATCCCGTAGGTATCGGTCTAGCGGGGGTGTAGGTGTCGCTGTCGCCGAGACGCATGATTGTCCCACGCCCAAACCGCTTGTGGATGTCGTTCATCGCCGACTCGATTAGTGTATCTCGCCCGGTTGTCATAAGAAGGCCTCCTTGCCTCGTGCTCTGTGAGGTGATTTATTAGCTCTGTGAGCTTTGACGTGAGCATCATAGCATAAACGTTCTATTTATGCAACAGGCAATTTTCGAGTATAAACAGGGAACTGACGTCGGTGATTTCGAGCGCTCACACTGTTCATACTTAATGGGGCACTGCTGAAAGGAGGTTCAGGACTGTCTTGGATGTTTCACTAACCAAGGGACAGGCGCGTTTCCTACGTCTTCGATCCCAGCATTTGGATGCGCAGGCGCCGGTTGGAGTGGCCGAAGTCGTCAAGGACGTTGCGGCGATACAGGCTCAGGACTCGGTTGCCGAAATTCTGGCCTTGCGGGTGCGGACAAAGGGTATCACGAAAGGTGATATTGAGACGGCAAGAGTGAAAGACCGCTCCGTTGTGCGAACGTGGGCCATGCGTGGCACACTGCATCTGTTGCCGTCGGAGGACGCGCGATGGATGCTCCGGCGCGTCGGGCCTGCAATGGTTCGCAAGTTTCGACGACGGCGCGAGGAACTCGGTTTGACGCCTGATGTTTACAATCAGGCTGTTGAGGTGTTGAGCGACGCACTCGGGGAGAGGGGGGCGTTGAGTCGGAAAGAAATCGTGCAGAGATGGGCGAGGCATGGATTGCCTGCCGAGGGTCAGGCGGTGCCGTATTTGCTGAATCGCGCATCGCTGGAAGGGGTTATTTGCTTCGGGCCGACCTTGCGAGGCGTGGCGACTCACGTCCTGCTGGACTCATGGCTGGATGGGGACTTTTCGGAAGTAGCGGATCCCGAAGCGGAACTCGCTCGTCGGTATGTGTCGGCGTATGGCCCGACCACTCCGGAGGACTACGTGGCGTGGTCCGGATTGCCGGCTCCAGAAGCCCGCCGAGCATTCGAATCTATAGCGGATGAGTTACAGGCGGTCGAAGTTGAGGGTGTGTCAATGTGGATGCCGGAGTCGCGGGCGAGGCCGATCGACGCGGGCATGGGCGCAGATAGGCCGGTGATTAAGGTGCTGGGCGGGTTTGATCCCTATCTGCTCGGATATCGGACTCGCGACTTGGACGTGGGTTCCGACCTGCTCAAGCGTGTGCATCCCGGAGGGGGCATCATCCGCCCGATCATTCTGGTTGATGGGCGGGCCATCGCAACGTGGGCACGTAAGCGATCAGGTCGAAAACTGTCGATTACGGTGAGTCCGTTCGAGTCGCTCTCGGATGATGTTCGAGCTGGCATAGATGGGGAAGTGCGGGAAATTGGCCGGTTTCTTGGACTGGAGGCGGTATGGGACTTGGGATGAGCATTACATCCCCATTGCAGCAAAGACTGTTCTAGTGTCTCAGAGTATCGGCTTGGCCAATACCGACACTCCTCTGACGTGGTAGGAATCAGCACACGGTGACCGGAGAGATGCCCAATTCCTAATAAACTAAAGGGCATCCGTTGAACGTATAATTAAGTCGCCACAAAAGTTTTCTGGTGCGCAGCAGATCGGGAAGAACCTACATGTGCCACCCAAGATACGAGAGTTGGTTGCTGAACTGGAACAGGCGGGATTCGCAGATCGAGGTGGGCGAGGCAGTCACCGAAATTTCGTCCATCCAAATGTGATCAAACCAATTACGATATCGGGCGCTCTAGGCGATGACGCAAAGTCTTATCAGGTTCGGGCTGTGCGAATAGCGGTTGAGGAGTCGATGCGATGAAGGACAGTGCGAGGTATGTGAAGGTGGTCGAGTGGTCAGACGAGGATCAGTGCTATGTAGGAAGCGCCCCAGGACTGATCTACGGCGGATGTCACGGCTCTGATGAAAAAAAAGTGTTCGATGAGCTGTGCGTGATCGTCGATGAGGCGATCGCGTTGTATCGGCGGGACGGTAAGCCTCTGCCCGCTCCCACGGCAGGTAGAGGCTACGTGAACATGTTGCAGGGCGTGGGCTAACTACGCGAAATGGGTGACCTTGACGTGAAAGAGCGGGACTCTCGGATGTCGTGGGTGAACCGCGCGCTTCGCCCGGAAGAAAATGTTGACCTTCTAGCGCCGACGTCGTAATTTGGAAAGGCAGCGCCTACCAACTAGCCGAATTTGGCCGATTGCCTTAGTTCAAGACGGAATGATCGTGCTTTTCATCAACAGCCAACTACATACACAAACAAGGCCCGCGGCTGCGCGTGTCTTTGGAGGACGTGTAGGCCCCGTCGGGGACTGATCGCTCGGACATATAGTCTTGAGGTGAGACCCTGGCGAGAGCTCAGGGTCTTTTTTGTTTGTTGGCCAAATTGCAATGAGTAAATCTTCTCGGAGGGAAAGAACCATGTATCGGATCAATGAGACTGCCATATCTTGGCTCCCGCCGGAGCAGATCGAGCCAGCGGCTATGCAGCAGATCGTGAAGCTGGCCTCAATGCCGTTCATCTACAAGCACGTGGCGATAATGCCCGATTGCCATGTCGGGATGGGAGCCACGGTGGGGTCGTGCATTCCGACTGACGGGGCCATAATCCCGGCGGCGGTAGGCGTAGACATCGGCTGCGGCATGGTGGCCGTGCGAACGCCGCTGACTCGCGGCGACCTTCCTGCTGATCTCGGCGGCATTCGTGAGGGTATCGAGCGGCGCATTCCGCTCAGCGCGGGCAAGTACGACCGTCGGTTGTCGGCAACGGCGGAGCCTCGTGTCGCCGCACTAGAGGAGAAGGCCGGGGACCGGCTGCGCGTCTATAGGAAACTCTCTCGGAGGGTAGACTGGAGGCGTCAGCTTGGCTCGCTCGGTTCGGGCAACCACTTCATCGAGATCACGGTTGACGAGTCGGGGAGCGTTTGGTCGTTCCTTCACTCCGGCTCGCGGGGTATCGGCAACAGGATCGCTACGCAGCACATCAAGGCTGCCCAGAGGTTGATAAAGCAGAATTCGGTGCGTTTGCCAGATCGGGACTTGGCGTATCTGACCGAGGGGACGGAAGAGTTCGACGACTACATCCGCGACCTGCACTGGGCGCAGGAATTCGCACTCCTGAATCGCGAAGAAATGATGGACCGGGTGATGACCGAACTCAGCTACACGATGTACGGGGAAGGCGGGCACGAGGACGAGCTCGAGTTGGAGCGCATCCAGTGTCATCATAACTTTACCCAGAAGGAGCGCCACTACGGGAAGGATGTGTGGGTGTCGAGGAAGGGCGCCATTCAGGCAAAGGAAGGGCAGATGGGGCTTATTCCGGGTTCGATGGGCACGGCGAGCTATGTCGTTCGAGGTTTGGGCAGCGACCATGCGTTCGAGACGGCCCCGCATGGGGCGGGGCGGCGCTTCTCGCGCGGTGAGGCGCGTCGCCGCTTCACGATGGACGACTTCGATCGGGATATGCATGGGATCGAAGTGCGCCGCTCCGAGGAATTCATCGACGAGCTACCTGGGGCTTACAAGGACATCGACGCCGTGATGGAGCAGTCGAAGGACCTCGTTGAGATTGTCCACACCTTCCGCCAGATCATCAACGTCAAAGGCGACTGACCCCAGACTGCGTTTCGCGATCCTCAATCGATGTGCGGTCGTATAGGCGTGTTCGTGGATATCGACTGCAGGACTGCAAGGGCGGCGGAGAGGGAACGGGCGCCGTCGAGGGCATTTACAAGAGGCGGCTGATTACCACGAACCACTTCGCAGAAATGAGCCAATTGCAGCGTCAGCGAGTCGGCCCGGGAGACGGAAACTATGGACTTTTCGATGGGGTGCTGCCAGCCCCGCCGATTGCGGCTCCCGTATTTCCAAAGCTCCATTTGTGGAAAAGCAAACCCGCCGTTGGTCCCTGTGAAGTAGTAACAGTTTTCAGCAACGTTGAAGTACAGCGGATTTTCGGCGGTGGTGGCTTCGTACGACCACGGGGCCGCTACCGCGTCGCTGGCTATGATTGTAGCAACCGCGCCGTTGTGTAGGGTAAGCGAGATGCTTACGGAGTCCTCGACTTCGAGCTTGCGCGCGTTCGAGCGTCCCTGCGCGAAGACTTGCTCAATCTCTCCGCAAATGTATCGGAGAATGTCCAACTCGTGAACGAGGTTGATGAGGACGGGGCCGCCGTCCGGCCTGATGCTCCTCCATGGTATGTTGAAGTAGTCGTCCGGCTTCATGAGCATCCACATCATGGAGACTGCCAGCAGTTCGCCGATCTCTCCGCCCGTGACAACGCCGTGAGTCGCCTCGACCAGCGGATTGTGTCGCCGGTGATGTCCAACGAGGACCTTGGTATTCGTAGCGTCGGCCAGTTCGACGATTCGCAGGGCGGCTTCGGTCGTATCAGCGACGGGCTTTTCGATGAGGGCGTGCACATTGCGTAGAGCGCACGATTCGAAGGTCTCGACGTGGGCGGCGCTTTGCACAGCGATGATGGCTCCATCCGGCTTTACGCAGTCAAGCATTTTGCTTATATCTTGGAAGAAGGGGATATTATGACGGTCAGCGAGCGAGCGAAGGTTTTCGTTGAGGTCGCAGATGCCAACGAGGTCGCAGCCGCCGAAAGACCGTATGATCTCGACGTGACGTGCGCCCATCAATCCCAGGCCGACGACTGCCAGCTTCACAGGGTGCATGTTTGTTTATCGCTCCGATGCATGGAGTGGGCCGTAATGATACGTTTGTCTTGTCGGACAGTCGATAGTTCGCCTATAATCCGGGCCGTCTATGAACTCGTTCCCGGTTCGGGAACGGTAAGCCTTCCCCCAGGAGAGCAGTGAAGTGAGTGTACCCTACGAAGGATCGACGATTGCCTATGACGTGGTGTGCCTGAAGAATGTGATGACGCCGATGCGGGACGGAGTGCGGCTTGCGTCGGATATCTACTTTCCGTCAGCGAATGGGAATCGAGTCGATGGCGAGTTTCCGATAATTCTTGAAAGGACGCCGTATGACAAGGCGGCGCCTCGGCAGGTCGCCAACGCCCGGTATTTCGCTCGGCGGGGGTATGTCACCGTCATCCAAGACGTTCGGGGCAGGTTCGAGTCGGAAGGTGAGTGGTACGCCTTCGCCAAGGAGGCGCCAGATGGGTATGACACGGTGGAGTGGCTCGGTGTCCAAGAATGGAGCAACGGCAAGGTTGGGACGATGGGTGGGTCGTACTCCGGCAGTGACCAGAGCGCCCTCGCGACCATGGCTCCGTCACACCTATCAACCATGACGGTAGCGGTGGGCGCGGCGAACTATTATCACGGTTCGATGCGTCAAAACGGCGCTCTTGAGCAGCGGTTCCACGTCTATGTCTTTCGGATGGCGATGACCAGCAAGGAGGCCATGGCCGATCCGGGGCTTCAGGCGGAGATCATGAAGGCGTTTCTGGAAGACATGCCGGACATTGTGCGTCAGTTTCCGCTCAAGAAGGGGGCGACCGTGCTCCGCAGGCTGCCCTCGTACGAGCAGTGGGCTATCGATATATTGACTCATGGGGAATTCGACGACTACTGGAAGCAGCGCGGCTACGCCATGGACGAGTATTTCGACGAGCATTCGGACGTGCCGACGCTCTACCTCGGAGGGTGGTACGACTCTTATGCTCGAAACACGCCGATGAGTTACATGAAGCTCTCAGCGATTAAGAAATCGCAGCAAGTCCTTCTCATGGGGCCGTGGACACACGGCATGTATGAGTTGACTTACTCGGGCGACGTTGACTTCGGCCTCGACTCGCAGATCAACACGAACGATTTGCGGCTGGCGTGGTTCGACCACTACATGAAAGGGATGCACACCGAGTTCGCGGAGTGGTCTCCGGTTCGTATTTTCACGATGGGGACGGGGAGCCAGGGAATGAACAAGCATGATTATGATCGTCGGCTTGACCACGGGGGGTATTGGAGGAGTGAGCCGGACTGGCCGGTTCCTGGCACCGTGGATACTCGGTTTTACTTGCACTCGGACGGATCGCTTTCCCTCGAAGAGCCGTCGGAAGAAGTGACGGCATCGACCGGTTACACATTCGACCCCATGGATCCAGTGCCGACGATGGGTGGTGGGATATCAGCGGCGGACTCGATCATTAGGCCCGGAGCGTTCGACCAGCGGGGGAGGGCGGATTTCATTGGATGCGTGAACGAGCTGCCGTTGAATACGCGCCACGACATCCTCACGTTCCAGACGGCGGAACTTGAAGAGGACCTCGAGGTTACGGGGCACATCGTGATGCACCTGTGGGCGTCGTCTTCGGCGCTTGATACCGATTTCACTGCGAAGCTCGTCGATGTTCATCCTCCGTCGGACGACTACCCCGACGGCTTCGCGATGAACATCACGGACTCGATTATTCGCGCGCGGTATCGCAACGGGTGGACCGAGCCGGAGTTGATGAAGCCGGGCACGCCGTATGAGTTTGTTTTCCATCTCTATCCGACCTCGAATGTGTTTCGCAAGGGGCACCGCATTCGATTGGATATCAGCAGCAGCAACTGGCCGCGCTTCGATGTGAATCCCAATACCGGCGGTCCTCTAGGGTTGGAGCGACGGTACGAAATCGCGCATCAGACGCTGTTTCACAGCACTGAACGCCCTTCACACATTGTGCTCCCTCTTCAGACGCGCTGAAGCCTCTATACTGAAGTTGAGGATAGACCAGCTATCAGCCTAAAGAAGTAAAGAAAGTTCGGATGCGCAGGAGGGGTTACCAGCTTGCCTTGCGGACTCCGGGGAGCATTCCTTTGTGGGCCATTTCCCGGAAGGTGATGCGGGAAAGTCCGAAGTGTCGGAGGTAGCCTCGGGGGCGGCCGGTAACTTCGCAACGGTTGCGAATACGGTTCGGATTCGCGTTGACGGGGAGCTTGGCGAGTTCGTGACGGGCGGCCAATTGTTCCTCGTATGAGGCCTTGGGATCCTTGGCGATCTCCAATAGACGCTTCCGCTTTTCAGCGTATTTTGCGACGCTTTTCTTGCGCTTTGCGTTTTTCGCGAATACCGATTGCTTGGCCAAAGAAGGGCCTCCGACTCAAATATCGTGGTGGTTTGAAGCTATAGTATACCAGACTAGCCGTGGATGTGTATATCGCATGACGGGCGTTGGGATGGTTTCAGTGAGCGTTGAACTCAAGAACTTTACGCAGTAGGTTGGTTTGGATACTATCCCTCAAGCCTTTGGAATAGCGAGGTGAACGGGAAGACATGCGGGGGATGTTGCGAAGGGCCTTCCTGGCCGCGCGATTTGATCGCGCGACGTATCGTGACGTGCGACGGAACCAAGAGGCCGTCCTGAATGCGCTGGGGATTGTGATTCTGGCGGGGATCGCGTATGCAGTGGGCCAGTCGAGCGCGATTGGCGAATCGGTGGATCAGGGGTTGGAGACAGGCAGGATCGGCGATCGGCTACTGGGCGCGTGGTTTTCGTCGGTAACGTTCATGCTCGGGTGGCTCATATGGGCAGGGATCGCGTATGGAGTGGGCAGAGTATTTCAGCGCGGCCAGGCGACCTTCAGGGAAGTGCTTCGTGTGCTGGGAGTTTGCTATGGACCGGGACTCCTGCTCTTCTTAACGGCAGTCACACCGGTTGAGGGACTGGTCTTCAACGCCGTAACGATATGGATGCTCGTTGCGGGGATTATTGCTCTTCAGGAGATCCGGCAGTCGGACTGGATCGGCGCAATAATGGACTGTTCCCTGGGCTGGGTCGTAGGTATGCAGCTGTTGCCGGCGATTTTCTTGCCGATGTTCTTTGATACGGCAGGGGCTGCTCCTGCGATGTAGGATGGCGGTGAAGACCGCATATCAGCTCCGCACATCGGGAGAATTTTGCTGCATAGCCCTTCGTTACTTGCAAAGTTTGTCCTAGGGAAAATGGGAACGGGAATACAGCAAGCTGAGCGCAGCGTTGTTTCGTCCATAGTTGGTCCCGTCGGAGAGGAGGGATGAGTTATCCGCTGAGGGCCTCACGTACCTGAGCGCCGCGGGCACCGAGCATGTTGATGAAGTTTTCCGTAGTGGTCTGTCGTACCTGATCGACTTCGATTCCGCGTAGCTCGGCCAGCTTGTGGGCAATGTCCTGCAGGTGACGCGGCTCAGTCCACTTATCGCGTCTGGGTTTGAATGGCTGGGGGGCGGAGTCGGTTTCCAAGACGATATGTTCGAGAGGGAGAACGGCGGCGATGGCCTGAAGGCGCTGTATGCGGAGCAGTGGTTTTGCCAGCGAGATGTGGAAGCCCAGGTCTATGGCCGCTCTGGCGGTATGCATATCGCCCTGAAAATAGTGCATTGCTCCGCCAACCTCGTAAGCCTTTTCCTCGCGGAGGACGCGGAGCACCTCTTGATGAGCTTCTCGGCTGTGGAAGACAATTGGCAATTTAAGCTCTCGCGCAAGTCTGATCTGCTGTCGAAAGGCTTGGTACTGCATAGCGCGGTCGGGCATGTTATCAAGGAAGTCGAGCCCGATCTCGCTCATCACAATGACTTTGTGGGATGCTGCGGCATATTGACGCAGTTGATCATACACGCGCTCATCCACCGGCCCCGTGAGGTCCATTGGGTGGATTCCGACGCCTGCATAGAGTTCTGGGAATGCGTGGGTCAATTGCACACATCGCCGGGAGGACTCGACGGTCGTGCCGGCGTTTACGATCAGCCTCACACCGACCGAGCGGGCGCGAGTTAGAATTTCGCCGATTTCACCATTGGAGGCATAGGCGTCGAGGTGGCAATGGGTATCGATAAGCGGTTGCATGTGTTGGCGTGCTATTATCTTCGGCAGTGGCGCAGATAACTCATGCGGCAGCAGGCATAGGCCAAAATGATTCTGTTCGCCATTATCTTGTAGTTTTGCGTACAGTCACAATCTATCGTACTTGAAACGCGCAGCGCTCACATATGGAAGACTGGCACTCGGGATCGGGATCGGTCTAGGGCTTGGCTGGTTTTCTATTCGAGGCCTGGATTGGGGTCTCGTAGTGGATCACCTTGCGAAAGTCTCGCCCCTGCTGCTTGGGCTTGCGCTTGCGGTGTTCATGGTATCGGGAATACTTCGGGCCCTGCGCTGGCGGATGCTTTTCACCGAACCCCGGCCCTCGGTTGTACGACTGTTCATCGTCCAGCATGAGGGGTTGGGGCTCAGCAACATCATGCCTCTGCGCGTGGCGAGTGAGCTTACGCAAATAGCAGTTTTGACGATCAAGGACGGGCTTCGAGCATCCACGGTTTTGGCGGCGATAGGGATGGAGCGGGCCATCGATTTCCTGTCCAGCATGATGATTTTCGGCATCGCATTCATGTTTGTGCCAGAGATGCGGCCGCTTGCTCCGTACGTCTTGGGCACTATAGGGCTTGGTTTGGCGCTGATTGCGATCCTTCAAGTATTGGCCTGGCGGGGAGAGTCGCTCTGGTTCGTTCGCAGAATAACGTTCTTGGTCGCGTTTTCGAACGCTTTGAGGGATCTCGCACAAGACTGGGGGCTTTTGCTTCGAGCATTTGGCGCCAGCATCGCATACTGGCTGATGGTTGGTGTTTCGGCGTGGATCGCTTCGGAGGCTATCGGTCTGCCCATCTCGCCACTGACCGCCACTCTGGTGATAATCGGGACTATCTTCTTCTCTACTGCGGTACCGGCTCCCAGCGGGATAGGGACGTTTCACTTCGCAGCCGTGTTTGTGCTCGGTCTCGTCGGCGTGGCGAAGGTCGAAGCCTTTCCCTTCGCTGTGATCGTTCATCTGCTGTTCTTTGCGCCGCCAACCATTATTGCGGCGGTCTTTCTGCCCAGAGAGGGGATATCGTGGAGAAGTCGTAAAACGACAGCAGTCGAGCCGAGCGAAGAGAGAGCGTAAAGGAGCTGAGTCGAATCGCTAGACGAGAGCGTCATTTTCTCTCCGCCTTCAAGGCCGGAGGGACGAACAAGGGTGATGAGGAGCCGGAGTTAGGTTATCTTGACAGCGGTGCCGTAGGCGACAATCTCGGCCGCGCCTTGGGCGACGCCTGCGGTGATGAACCTCAATCCGACGACGGCGTTCGCGTCCATCTCTTCGGCGTTCTCAATCATGCGCTGGAGCGACTGTTCTCGGGCTTCAGCCAGCAGTTTTGTGTACTCGCCGACTTCTCCGCCGACGATGTTGCGGAGGCCTGCCATAATGTCCCGGCCGATGTGGCGGGCGCGTACGGTGCTTCCGCGCACCAGTCCGAACGTTTCTGTAATAGTGGCACCGGGGATCGCGTCAGTAGTCGTTACGATCAATGATCGACCTCCATAAAGTTCTCCTGCTTTTTCTGAATGATTCTGTCTCGTATCGCGGCAATCAAGAGGACTGCCAGGCCGACAAGCACGGCGAGGAACCCTGCCAGAATCAGTACCGGCATGTCCTCGTCGGTTGTGATAGCGTACACCCAGAAGCCACCGATCACGAGGGCTCCGAAGGCGAAAATCGCTCCACCGATCCACATGATGACCCTGCTGACGCTATCAGTTCTTGCCATTTTCTTCCTCCGTCAAGGGGAATCGCTGTGCGTGTGCTGATATTTTCGCATAATGTGGAGAGTTCCGTCATCACGCGGCATTGGATTCTTCAGAGCAGTGGGGCCGTATACTCTCGATTGGCGAGATGAGAACGGAGAGCGGTCATTGGTTCATTTCATCGCAGGGGCGGCCGCGGGTCTGGTGCTGATGCTGGTGTTCGTCGCGATTGCGCCTCTGATGGTCTTCTCGCTAGCACGTGATGCCCAGAGCAGTGCGGGGGAATTCGTCCGGCGTGTCAACCCAACGACTCTAATGCTCGGTCTGGTGGTTTTGGCATATCCGACATGGACGCTTCTCGGCGGCCTGCTGGCGCTGATTTACCGGCTTATGGATCAAGTGGCTCCGGGGCCTGGACCGGTTTCGGGAAACGGACTGTATATTCTCATGCTGATATTGTTGATGCTGCTTGCCGCCGTTCCCGCAGCACTGCTATTGCGTAATGTCGCGTATGGTGTGGCGGTTCTCGGAGTGGCGTTTATGGGAATCTATGGGTGGCTTCTGCCGTTTCTGCTGCGCGCTGTCGAACGATGATATGCAGTTTCAAGAATAATTCTCCTCTGGAGAATCGACTCATCCTGTTGCTCCGATGATCGAGGGAAAGTCCGTTTAGGCATTGCCCTTTGACAGAACAAATGTTATAACGTGTCCCAAAGTTTCTAATGGGAGATACTGATGGGCATTGCCGATTTGCTTGAATCGCCGGAGATCAGGTGCGTTGCCACGGGGTTAAAGTTCACTGAAGGGCCACTGTGGCATCCTGAAGGATACCTGCTCTTTACGGACGTGGGCGGGCCGTGGCGGATATGGAAGGTCGTCCCGGGGTTTGAGAAAGAGATCTATCGCGACGACACCGATCGGGCGACGGGTTTGACGTTCGACTTGCATGGCAACGTCATTGCGTGCGAGCAGATGGCGCGTGCGGTGACGAGCATGGATGGAGAGGGGCGAGTTGCGGCACTCGCCACGCACTGTGGAGACAGGCGGCTGAACCGCCCTAATGACGTGGTGGGGAGGTCGGACGGCAGTTTGTATTTCAGCAACCGAGGCGTAGGCAGCCTGGAAGAGGGCGAGGCGGATTTCGAGCATAACGGAGTGTACCGCATCGCGCCCGACGGAGAAGTGCATGAGGAGGTCTATCCGTTCGAGGATCCAAACGGACTCGCCATCTCGCCGGATGAGAGGACGTACTACCAAATCAACACGCGGCCATCGGCTCACATAGATGCGTTTGACATTGCCGAGGACGGTTCTCTATCGAATCAGAGGCGATTCTTCACCTTCCCCCAGTCCGAAAAACCCGGTTTTCCCGACGGGATGAAGGTCGATTCGCTTGGCAGGGTGTACGTGTCCGGGCCAGGTGGGCTGTGGGCGCTGACACCTGAGGCAGAGGTTATCGGGGTGGTGGAGTTTCCTGAGCAGGTTATCAACATGGCTTGGGGGGACGAGGACAACCGGACGTTGTACGTCGCCGCGATGACCTCGATTTACAGTATTCGATTTACTACGCCGGGGCTGGTCATTCCGCGAGCTTAGTTGCAGCCCTGAAACAGGCCCCGGTCACCAGGGCAGCTTTAGGATACGGGGGGAGTTTTATGCAGACGCCGCCAAGCGGCGCTTGGAGCGGGTTTGATCGGATGAAGCCCGCGTCCGAGTACGATATTCGGTACGGTCATCGCCTCGTTGCTTCGACGAGTTCGCAGTGGCCGAGTTATATAGCGGTATCCTCACCGACCGCGTACAAGGTGACGGAGCCGCACCTCTCTCGCCCACCTGAAGCGGTGGGTTACCCGAAGGCGATGGACTTCGGGTACTTGAAGCAGTTCACCGAAGGGCTTCCTGAGGATGTCGACTTGATCGTGGGTATCGGGGGCGGGTTAGCGCTGGATGCGAGCAAGTATGTTGCGCTTACCAGGCAACTCCCGCTGGCGTTGATACCGACCATTGTGTCGACCGGAGCCATCATCCACAGCGTGTTTGCGGAGTGGGAAGGGCGAAACCTGGGGGATATGAAAAACTGGCCGTGGATCGACCCTGAATACGTGCTTATAGACTACGACATTGTGTTGAGCGCCCCTGACCATTTGAACATCGCGGGCGTGGGGGACGTGCTTTGCGGGTATTCGGGCATCTGTGAGTGGAAGCATCGGGAGAGCGGGCGCATCGGCGAGGCGTATGACGAGTCCGTGGCTGCGAACATGATTGCGCACCACGCTAGGATCGTGAAGGATTTTCCGAAAACCCGCGCGCCGGACGGGTCGCTTTCACCGGCAAGCGTCAAGCTCATCATGGAGGCGATCAAGGACCGCGACGCCAACTCGCTGTCGCATACCGACGCGCCGGCGGGGGATCACGCCTTCATCGTGGTTGCGGAGCTTGCCAACGACAAGAGTTGGGTGCACGGGGAGCTTGCGGCCCTGGGGACGGTGATCATCGCGTGGCACACCAGTCAGAGTCCTGAGACGATCATTGGTCGGTTGGACCTATGCGGTGTTCGCTGGCGTCCGGGAGATATGGGCATGAGGAAGCGGGAATTGGCAAAGGCGCTTGCGGCGTGTCCGGAGTATATGGGCGATATTTCAAGGGGGCGCGACCTGCCATCGGTCTTGCGGCTCGAACCGTTAGAAGGAGAGGGGTTTGAGAAGCTATGGCGGTTTTTGAATGATGACGGCTGACCGTCTACCCGTTATGGGCTTACGACGGGGTAGTAGCTGGGGCCCCAGTCGTTTTGGGGGTGATTCATCATCACGGCGATGAACTGCGGTACGAAATAGGACAAAATCTTTGCTCCGTCCCTGACTTGATCCCTATTGAGTGATCCCTTCCAAGTTGCCGCTCCATGCAGGAGTTGATTGCGTAAAACGTATAGGCGGTCGAACAATGTACTTAGAATGCCCATGGTATTCTGCTCGGCAAGGAATTTGTATACATGCTGTCGGCTGTTACCGAAGCTGGTTTCCCAGTTCTTGAAGTCGGGGTCTCCGCTGTAGTGACGCCAGAAGGGTTCAAAGATGTACCTATTATCCAAGAGATTCCTAATGGGATCGGAGAATTCTTCCCAAATGAGATTATAGATGGCCATACTGGAGTCGAGTTCGATGATCTTTTTGAAGTAGTCGCTGAAGGCATCGCGTTCACTTGCAGCTCTTCGAATGCCTCCCACATAGGTGGCGTTGAAAGCGATCCAGTAGAAGACAAATGCCGCGTCGGGATCGCTTGCGCTCATTTCTTTTTCTGCCCGTTCGAGCCAGCTGAGCGACCGACGCATCCTGAGGTTAAAATCACCAGGGAACGTAGCGAAGTTCTCTTCCCACTTTTTCTGCAGGCTCTCATAGCTCGGTTGCATCTGCATAAGGCGCCTCGTTCTTTCATGGTTCGAGCGGCGACAAAACGGATTATAGTTTTTGAGATAAGGTACGACAATCCTTCGAGAAGTGGGATTTCATGACATTCTCGCGCGCCTCGCTGCTGGATGAAGTCTGGGTTGCCATCGATACAGAGACAACGGGTCTCGAGCCTCAGAACGACCGAATCATTGAGGTTGGGGCGGTTAAATTTCGGGGTGAGGAAGCGCTGGGAGTATTTCAGTCGTTTGTGAATCCGAGGGAG
Organism: Dehalococcoidia bacterium; assembly: GCA_965232435.1. Taxonomy (GTDB): domain Bacteria; phylum Chloroflexota; class Dehalococcoidia; order Lucifugimonadales; family VXLM01; genus VXLM01. Next base: position 2,168,467 of record CBDDPU010000004.1, on the reverse strand, counting down.
CGACTCAGTCAGTTCATTCGAGACTACACGGGAATCACCCAGCAGGATGTTGACAAGGCTCCGCTCTTCCCGGAGGTTGCTTCCGAATTCCAGTCATTTGTTGACAGCGCTCCCGTTGTAGGGCACAACGTTGGTTTTGATCTTGGGTTCCTGCGAAGCCACGGTTTGGCAATCGACAATCCGGTATCCGACACTTACGACCTTGGCAGGGTATTCGCGCCGTGGGCGTCGAATCACTCGCTGGCGGGGCTTGCGAAAGAACTGGGTGTGTCGGTTGTGCGGTCGCACCGAGCGGCCGATGACGCGGAGACCACCCGCAGGGTGTTCGTGGCGCTTGTGCGGATTGCGATGGGCTCAAACTTTGAGACACTTCGCGAACTGCAGTCCATCGCGTCCAAGTCTTCGACTTCCGCATTGCGGTATCCGCTCAGGCAGTTGGTGGGCGGCGAGACGGTTAACCGCGCGCAACTTAGCCTCGATGAACCAGCAGTGGATCTCAAGGAGCTTGCAGCGATCCGCCGCGCGACGGTTGTTGAAGGGACGGACGGCAGTGGCGGGATGCTCGACCGAGAAGGACTGCGCAGGCGCTTGGGCTACCATCAACCTCTGTCTCCCACTGGTGATTCCAAACCGGTCGACGTGCACAAAGTGGGAGCGGTGTTTGGGAAGGACGGGGCGCTTGCGCAGGTATTGCCAGGATTCGAGCATCGTACCGAGCAAGTCGAAATGGCCTGTTCGGTGGCGGAGGCGATCAACGAGGGACGACATTTGATCGTCGAGGCAGGTACGGGAGTTGGCAAATCGCTGGCGTATTTGCTCCCTGCGGCCTTGTACGCGCTTGAGAACAATGAGCGGGTGGTCATTTCAACGAATACGATCAATCTCCAAGAGCAACTCCTTGCGAAGGACATACCTACGATTATTGATGCCCTCTCGGCTGCCTATCCGAGCGTCGCTGATAACTTTAAGCATTCCCTCTTGAAGGGTCGGGGGAATTACTTGTGCTTGACGCGATGGAAGCACGCCAAGAACGCGGACAGTCTGTCAGAAGAGGACGCGCGGCTGCTGTCGGGTATCCTCATGTGGATCGACCAGACCGCGACCGGGGACAGGAGCGAGTTGAATGTGAGTCGTCGCAGCTTATCTACCTGGAACCGCGTGTCCGCACAGGGGGCGCTCGAGTGTCGGGGGCAAGATGGAGTGTGCTTTCTTCAGACATCGCGCGCGAGGGCGCAGGCATCCCATCTGGTGATAGTGAATCATGCGCTTCTGTTGACTGACCTTGCTGCGGACGGCAAGGTGCTTCCCGACTACGATACCCTCATCATTGATGAGGCGCACCATCTGGAATCGGAGGCTACCACAAGGCTAGGGTTTCAATTGGGCAGAACCTTTGTTGTGGACCACCTCCAGGAACTGATGGGCGAACGAGGGCTGATTGGACGCGCGCTGGCGGCGATGCAGGGAGAGTCGGGCATAGATCGAGTCAGCCGAGTTCTGGATGATGTTGGACAGATGGCGCCAGGTCTGAATTTGGCTTTGCGAGAAGGGACCGCGGCCCTGTTTGGGCTTCTGGAGGATCGTGTGCTAGGGGATTCGCAGGCAGACCGGCAGATGCGGGTAACGGACGCGACGCGAAGCCAGCTCTTTTGGACGGACGTGGAGACGGTTTGGGAAAACATCAATCTCAGTCTGGTCAGTTTGGCGGGCTGTCTAGACGCCCTAATCTCCACATTGGAGAACTTGAATACTGATGGCGTCAACAGCCATGAGGGGCTGCTCAATGAACTGCGCAGCAGCGCGGCAGACAATGTCGATATACAGCACTGTTTGCAAGAGTTCTCCGTCACGCCTCAGGATGATGTCATCTATTGGGTTGAGAAGTCAGCGCGCAGCGAGGACGTGATGCTCTTCGGCGCGCCGCTTCACGTAGGTGAGCTTCTCAATGAGTTGTTGTATTCGCGCAAACGCACGGTTGTGATGACCAGCGCGACCTTGGCCGCCAACGGCAGCTTCGGCCATATTCGAACGCGCACGGGATTTGAGGACTCGGAGGCTCGGCTGCTCGGTTCACCCTTCGACTATCCAAACTCGGCCTTGGTGTGTGTGCCCAGGGACATCCCGGAACCTTCGGCTCCCGGATTCATGGGCGCTGCGGCGTGCGCCATAGAAGACTCGGCGATTGCGGCGGGCGGGCGAACAATGGCGCTGTTCACATCGTACGCCTCACTGATGGAGGCGGCAGAAGCGATGCGCGGCAGACTGGAGTCCGTGGGGATCGAGATGCTTGTTCAAGGAAGGGATGGGAGTCCTGACCAGATCATCCGGCGCTTTCGAGACAATCCGGAGTCGATTATATTAGGGACGGCCAGCTTCTGGGAAGGAGTTGATCTCGCGGGTGATTCGCTACAGGCGCTCATCGTTGCGCGATTGCCGTTCAATGTGCCAACAGAGCCGGTGTTTGAGGCGCGTTCGGAGCTGTATGACAACGCGTTCACGGAATATGCGATGCCGCAGGCAATGCTTCGGCTTCGGCAAGGTTTCGGACGATTGATCCGCACGAAGACCGATCGAGGGGTAGCAATCATCCTCGACCGACGGGTCATCTCTCGGAGATACGGCTCTCTGTTTCTCCGGTCACTGCCTCCCGCGTCCCGCAAGATGTGCGGGCTGGACGAACTGGGTGATGAGGTGCGGCAGTGGCTGAATCGGTAAGGAATGAAGAACGGCAGGCGCTCTTCCTTGACTTGATGGGGCAACCTTTCGATTTAGAGAGCACGCTGTTTAGCGGACAGGTATTTCGATGGCGAAAGGACGGCCGGTGGTACGAGGGGGTAATCTTCGGGCAGGTTGTGAGGGTGCGAGAAGCTCACGGTGGCCTCGCTGTCGCAACTGCGGAGGACGACGTGATTGTGAACGAGTCGCGGCTGCGCGACTATTTTTCGATTGACCTTGACTTGCGCGAAGTATATTCAACTCTGTCAGGGGATCCTTATCTTACGGAGCTTTTCGGTCGTTACTCGGGAATGCGCGTCCTGCGTCAGGACCCATGGGAGACGACCCTTTTCTTTTTGTGCGCCCAGAACTCGAATGTGCTGCGCATCACCCGGAACGTCGAGGATATCTGCCGATCGTTTGGCAGACGCGTGTATTTGGGCGGACATGCTCGTCATGTCTGTCCCACACCAGAGGCGGTCGCCGGGGCGGGGGAACAGGCCCTGCGCGATCTTGGACTCGGCTATCGAGCTCGGTTCATCGTTTCAGCCGCCGAGAGAGTGGCGAGGGGAGAAATAGACCTCCAGTCGCTACGCGAGGCATCATACGACGATGCGCTCGATGCGCTCCTGTCCTTCGATGGGGTGGGAGACAAGGTCGCGAACTGCATCATGCTTTTTTGTATGGATAAGCCGCAAGCCTTCCCGGTCGATACGCATATTCGGCAAGTATTGCGTGAGCGGTATCCGAAGGCCCGCCGCGTGAATTCGACCGACATTCGACAAATCAGGGCGTGGGCGCAGGAACGATTCGGGCCTTACGCGGGGTATGCCAATCACTACCTGTTTCACTCGCGACGAGTTGAAGGCAGGTCGTAGCTTGATGGAGAACGCGCTCCAATAGAAGGGTGGATTGATTGTTCAGGCTGGTGGGCAGGACGTATGATTGATTCATGCGTGTCCACAGTTCCGTCGTCCGGATGGCGGCGAAGTTGCTCGGCTGTTCCAGGTGGGTATGAAATCTGACGATAAGCCGTCCGCTGACCAAGGCAGGCGTGGCGCCGGAGACCGCACGTACGCAACTGAATTCAAGCCGAGACCGAAGCGACAGGTCGTCTTCACGATGGCCGGTCTCATGCTCGCGCTCTTTCTGGCGGCGCTCGACCAGACGGTTGTCAGCACCGCCATGCCGCGGATCATCGCGGACCTAGGGGGCTTCGACCGATTTACGTGGGTGACTACCTCGTACCTCGTTGCCTCAACGACGGCGGTTCCCATCGTAGGCAGACTGTCCGATCTGTACGGTCGGAAGACGTTTTTCCTTGGGGGGATTGTCGTTTTCCTCGTCGGGTCGGTGCTCGCCGGGGCGAGTCAGACGATGAACCAGCTCATAATCTTTCGAGCGATCCAAGGCATCGGGGGCGGGAGCATGATGGCATTGTCGTTCGCGACGGTCGGAGATTTGTTTCCTCCGGCCGAGCGTGGCAAGTATCAGGGAGTGGTGGCCGGAGTGTTCGGTCTGGCATCGGTGATCGGCCCGACGCTGGGAGGATTCATCACTGACAGTCTGTCTTGGAACTGGGTGCTTTATATCAATGTCCCGCTGGGGCTGGCCGTGATAGTCCTGTTCGTCCGATTCTTTCCACATATCAAGCCCGATAGACTGGCGCGCCGGCTGGATTTTGCCGGCATGGGGCTTCTGACGCTGATCGTGGTGCCGCTGCTCGTGGGACTTTCTTTGGGGGGGATAGAGTATGAGTGGCTGTCGTTCCAGACCGTCGCCGTAATCGCTTTTGCCGTGATTGTGGCTCTGGTCTTCATTGTGGTGGAGCGGCGAGCAGAAGAGCCGATCATGCCATTGGGGATTTACGCGAACCGGGTTGTTAGCTTCTCGCTCCTAGCGGTGTTCATTACCGGCTTCGGGATGTTCGGAGCGATCATATTTGTACCTCTCTTCTTCCAAGGGGTGCTGGGCGCGTCGGCTACGAGCAGCGGCTCTTTTCTTACTCCGATGATGCTGAGCATGGTGGTGAGCGCTGCATTGGCGGGCCAAACGCTTTCACGGTTTGGGGGGCATTACCGTATTCAAGGACTGATCGGGATTGCGATCATGGGAGGAGGGATGCTTCTCATGTCGCGGATGAGTGCGGGCACATCGTTCGCACAGGCCGTAGCGAGTATCGTTGTCATGGGGCTTGGTCTTGGGATCACGTTTCCCAGCTTCACAATTTCGGTGCAAAATGCCGTGCCGCACAATTTGTTGGGAGTGGTCACTTCGGCGACGCAATTCTACCGTTCGGTGGGTGGGGCGTTGGGGCTGGCAGTTCTGGGATCGTTCATGGCGAGTCGGTTTGCTGCGGAACTCGAGGGTTCGCTTCCATCGGAGATCAGGGATGCGTTGCCGGATGAGCAATTGGCCGAAATGAGCAACAATCCCCAGGCGCTTGTTAATCCTGAAGCTCTGGCGGGTCTCGATGCGAGTTTTACGGATGGGGGAGAGCAGGGGACTGAATTGCTGTCAAGGCTGCTGGAGATATTGCGGGAAACGCTGGCGTCGGCGATCAGCGATGTGTTCGTACTCGGTGTGATAGTGCTCGCCATAGGGTTCGTGACGACCATCTTCTTGAAGGAAGTCCCGCTGAAGACGGGGGGATCGTAGGGTAATCGCGACCTTGCGCGGTGACGGCGTGGCTGCGCCGTTTGGTTAGTCGACGGTGAGGACAAGTTTGCCGAAGAACGACTGCTCTTCCATGACTCTGTGGGCGCGCGCGGTGTCCTGCAAGGGGAAGGTGTCATGGACGATGCCTTTGATGACGCCTTTGGCCGCCATATCGATAATTTGGCGCAGGTCTTCCTGGCGTCCCATGAAGACGCCGAAGACGGTCTGGTTTCTGACGAAGAGCACGCCCATTTGCAGTTGGGCGCGGTAGCCTGTTGTGACGCCGCAGATGCCGTATCGTCCTCCGGGGGCTAGTGACCTTGAAGCGGCGGGCCAGAACGTTTCGCCGACGTGGTCGACGACGACATCGACTCCTCGCCGATCCGTCAGTTCTTTGACTCGTTCGGCGATGTCCTCACGGGAGTAATTGATGACTTCATCTGCGCCAAGGGATTTAGCCATTTCGGCCTTCTTCTCGGAACTGGTCGTGGCGATTACCCGAGCTCCGATGATGTTTTTTGCGACTTGTATGGCGGCAGTTCCCACGCCGCTTGAGGCGGAGAGGACTAGGACAGTTTCCCATGGTTGGAGATTCGCGCGCCTGATGAGCATCGTCCATGAGGGCATGAAGACCGTTGGCAGCGCTGAAGCCTCGACATAGGACAGCGAGTCGGGGATTGCAACGGCGTTGACGCCGGGGACTTTGACGTATTCGGCGTAGCCGCCGTGGGCGGTCGAGCCGATTCTGCCCGGTCGAGTGCAGAGTTCCGATTCGCCCGCGATGCAGTATTGGCACTGGCTGCAAGTGAGGCGAGGATTGACGGCCACACGGTCGCCGACCTTGACGTTGCGGACTTCGGTGCCGGTCTCGGCGACATCTCCGGCCACGTCGCCGCCGAGGATGTGCGGTCCGTCCAACACCATCCGGGTGCCTTTTATACCCTCGCGGGTGAAGATATCGAGTCGGTTTAGCGAACAGGCTCGCACACGAACTTTGATGTCATTCGGCCCCACGACCGGCTCGGGCATGTCGCCGTATTGCAACGCGTCGAGGCCGCCATGTTCCGTTACATAGACCGCCTTCATCTTGGTTGCTCCATTGATCGATTTAGGAAGTGACAGGGGCTGAAGTTCGCCAACCTTCTATACTGAAAACACTAATGGCGGGGGCGTTGGCTGTCAACACGCCCAGGCATAGTTACAGGCTATCCACGTCACGGTCGAGCCAATCGAGCTTGCTCTGCGATGACCTTATGGACGCCTCGTGGGCAATCTCCGCGGCCTCTCTCTTGTACCGCCGAGGAATCTTGAGGGTGATTCTGCCCTGCTTCTGGCCCGGCACGTCCTCCACTATCTGCATACTGCTTACTCTAATGTCGAGATCCGTGAACAAGAAATTCGAGTGAAAATCGATTTCCACAATTCGATGAAAAGGGATAATGGCCATCTTAACGTCTGATTTAGTCAGGCCGAATAGGCCATCCTTGATCTGGAATTCCAGTGTCAGGGCGTTGGAGGAGATGCGAAGAACGCCCTCCGCTTCCGCCAGGCCCTCGTAGATTTCAGGGAATCGGACCGGTATTGAGTCCATGGCTGTGAGTGTCTTCTGTCTCGTTCGATCCGTCAGGTGGGATAAGAGCTAGGGAGATCGTGCGTGGCAGTGGGGGCATGATAGATTATCCGATGATATTACACCAAGGGGGATTGAACCCCACCCTTACGTCGGGTTGGCTACGGAATATTCTGGGGAGAATTTCGTGTTTCAATTTGAAATCGGGGATTCTGAGAGGTTCTAATTTCCGCTATTGGCAGACGCGGGGATTCACTTCACATTCCACTGCGCGTCACAGTCGGTGTTGTAATTCGAAAAGGTCCGAACCGCAAGTGATACAGCCGTCGTTCTTGCGCCACCGCCCATGACTCACCACAGTCCCGCAGTTCAAGCACCGGACAGGTATTTTGTCCCGCTTGGCATACTTCTTCCCCACAGCGAAGATCATAAAGACCACGAAGATACAGACCGAACCGCCAAGCAAGTAGAATAGTACGGCAACTAGCGCCTCCAATCCTTCCTCCTGTGATGGGGTGCCCTTTACTGATACCGCTGGTGAAGCACTAGGTGAAGGACAGGTACTCCCATGACACACAGTTAGAACTTTATACCGTCCTTGACAAGAAAGCAAAAGGAGTTTGGGGCGGGATTCCCATATCGGTTTCGTCGGTGGTTTCGATTGGAGAATTGACCTCGGTCTCTCTGGATTCCGGCCTTCGCCGGAATGACGGGGATCGTATTGTGATGCAGGTTCTTCATTCGCTTTGCTGTGGTATGGTTCGTTACCATCTCTCTAGGGGTCGTTACCGGTTTTCATGAATGTCATTTGGATTGTCGCGGACACTTTTCGGCAGGATCACGTCGGCGCGTATGGCAAGATGAGCGGCATTCGCACGCCGTCTCTCGACACGCTGGCGGGGAAGGGAGTGCGATTCAATCGCCACTATGCGGGCGGATTTCCCACGATGCCGACACGGGCGGATCATGCGACGGGGAGATGGACGGCGTCGTTCATGACGTGGGAGCCCCTTCCGGACGGTGTAAAGACCCTGTCTGAGATTCTGGCGGGTGAGGGTATTCATACTGCGGCAATGGTGGACACGCCGTTCTACCTGCGAGAGGGGATGAACTACGACCGCGGGTTTCAGACCTTCACTATGTACTCCGGGCAGGTCGGCGGCGGGATTCTCAAGACGGAGACAGCGCGCCACGAGTCGGAGGAGGCTCGTTACGCTTGGCGTTACGAATCCGACCGGAACGTGGCGCGGACGACCACAAACGCGATGGAATGGCTGCAGCTTCACTATGAGGAGGATTTCTTCCTGTACATTGACACATGGGACCCTCATGAGCCGTGGGACGCGCCGGACTACTATACGAAGCTCTATATGCCGGAATATGACGGAGAGATCGTCCATCCCATATACGGACGATGGCGCGAGATGCCGGGCTACTCGGCGGAGTTGGTGGACAAGGCTCACGCGACGTACTGCGGCGAGGTGACGATGGTGGACACGTGGGTCGGGTACCTTTTGCGTATGGTGGAGAACATGGGGTTGAACGACAAGACGGCGATAATCTTCACGACCGATCACGGCTTCTATTTCGGGGAGCACGGGGGTTGGTTCGGAAAGCTACAGTTTGCCAAGAAACCGGACGGTTCGCTCTACCAGTTCGGGGAATCTGATGCCATTTGGGGATTTTCTCCTCTGTACGAGGAACTGGCCTTGATACCTCTTTTGATTTCCGCGCCGGGTGTCGGAACAGGTACGTATGACGGACTGACTTCGGTTGTGGACGTGATGCCGACGGCGCTCGACCTGATGGGGCTGGAATCGCCTTCGTGGGTAGAAGGTCGGTCGCTCCTTGCGAAGATGCGCGACCCTTCTCTGCCGGGTCGGGATTTCACCGTGACGACGGTGCCGTTCGCAAACCCCGGCGACGCCGTTAACGCAGTAGACGATCGGCGGCGCAGGATGTCACACGCGAATGTAACGACCGTTACCACGGAGGAATGGGCGTTCCTGTACAGCCCAGGCGATACACGCTCCGAGCTTTACCATTTGAAGGATGATCCCAAGCAGGAGAGTAACGTTATTGCCCATTATCCCGAACGCGCAGAGGCGATTCATGAGCAATTGGTCGGTTTCATGAAGGAGACAGGATTGGCTCCTCACATGTTGGAGTACCGGAAGCGGTTGTTGCTCTGAGGATCCTGATATTGGTGGCAGCCTTTATCGCCGCACCCAGTGATAGTAGAGCGGTTTTACGTTCTCGGGGAATGCCTCGAATGCTTCCGGCGGAATCTTGGGCATGGCGGGTGATGCCGTTGCGCGGCCGGTTCCCGCTTCGGCTGCCATGCGTTGGCCGTCCGGCGAATTCGGGTCCAGCACGTCAAGATTCAGCCACCACGGAGCGAAGCAAACCCTGACCGCCACCCTTCTCGTGCCGGCATCGTTGTTGGGTTTTGCGTGCCACATTCTGCTATCGAAGATCATGACGCTGCCGGGGTCACCGGTCACGTGGATCTCATCGGGATGTTTCGCGTCGGCGGCGGGGCCGCCGCCACCGAGCGGATCGATTCGCCACGTATGACTACGCGGGATTATGAGGGTTCCACCCGTGGCCGATGAGAAGGGAGTCAGCATCCAGATGCTCGTCAGGTATGCGGTGACATCGGGGTACGGCTCCGGGATGAAAGCCGCGCCGCCCGTTCCGAACGGCCAGTCGGAGTGCCAATTTCCTCGCTTGTCGCGCGACTGCCGGATAATCGGCCCGGTGAAGGCGATGCGCGCAAATGTGCCCAGCATCGCGTCTACGACGCCAAGCACCCGCTCGCTAGCAATCCAGCGAGGAAAGTCAGGATTGTTGCCAAGGAAGTCGCGGCTCTCTTGATACTCCACTGAGTCCGCAGTCGTCAGAACGCTGTCTCTGAGCGCGTCTACGGAGTCGGAAGGGATGACGTTTTCGAGGATGCAGTAGCCTTCGTTGCGGAGATGTTCGATGCTTCTCGTCAGGTCGTCGGTCGCCATCGCGTTTTTCCCCAAGGAGTCAAGATCAAGATATATTTGCCGATCCCGCACAATCATACACTTTATCGAGCGTTTCTCGCGGGATTGGGCCATCACGGGCTTCAACGGTCACGCCTACCTCCAACGAGTTGCCACGGCACAGGGAATGTTCTTGATACAGGAAGGGGTTGAGGGCGACCGAGCCCCACTCGTGCGAGTACCACGCTGTATTCAAGGAGTTTGGATGAGGCGTCACGGTTAGTCCGACCTCTTGGCCGTGGGGTCCGATCGCGGCCATGTCAACCCATGCGGCGGAGTTTGAGTTGATATCCTGAACGGCGCTGCGTCCGTCGGTGTCCGTAATCTTGCCGCCGTCGACGACACGCAGTCCGTCGGCCATTCGGAAGGTGAAATAGGCGTGACGTGTGGGGCCGATGAGGATGTCCCAGTCGGTCGGTTCCAGGCGGGATCGGATGCTGATGATGTTGGATTTTTCTGTCGCGCGGATTTCGATTGTTCGCGTCTCGTTCGCCAGCACACGTCGGTTTGGAGCGCCCCACTCAATAGGTCCCTGCCATTCGAGGTCCTGGACGATTTTGAGGGTGTTATCGTGAGTCTCCATAGGATCGACTGACACTGCGGCGATTCGCCCCGGGGTGCGTCCCTGGAAAGTCTCATTGGTGTAGAAGTTATAGGTGCCGCGTTCGATTCGGTGTCCGTCGTAGACAAACAGACAGTCGAAGTGGTCGGTTCCGACAGTGAGTGAGTTGTGGTGTGGATGGTCGATTGGAGATTCTGCGGTGATGGAGACTCCGCTCGGTGTGAAGATTGGGTAGATGTATGCGCGATGGGGATTTTGACTAAGCGCGGCGATGGTCCGTCCGTTGTGTTTTATCCACGTTCTTCGAGCGCCGGCAGTGGCGCCAACTGGGAGTTCGACACGGTCGGGTTCGATTGAGAAGCGGTTCACTTTTGGTTGTCGCCGAACTGGGTGATGCTCGGGGGGAGTTGGCCGTTCGGAAGGTAGAACTCCTCGGCCATGTCGACCGGCACGGCGCGGCGGGTTTTCATCGATTCGAGGGCCTTTTCAAAAATCACTGTAGGGACATTTGCTTCCCATGGATCCATGGGATTGGGGCCGCCTTCGAGACACAGCTTCGCAAACATTCCGAGCTCTTCGTCGAAGCCGTTGTGGTACTCATTTTCCTTGATGCCGGGTGCGTCGGTTCCCTCGAATACGAGATTGCCAAAGCGGAGAGTCGCAGCGCTCACGACGCCGGCTCCGACTTCGGCGTAGTGTTTCGGGATGATGCCGCCTCCGCCCATCAGGCTGGTGATGGAGTCGGCGAGGCCCCCGTTTTCAAATTGAATGAGGATGGAGCTTGTGTTGTTTGCGCCGCCGCCGAGGCCCATTGCCGATATTTCGGTGGGCTGTGAGCGCATGACGTGCCAAATCCAATGGAGGTTGTAGCCTGCCAGGTCGAGGATGCCGTTGGCAGCATAAGGGTCGGGCGAGATGGGGAGACCGGTCCTGGCATTGTTCATGGGTATACGGCAGGTGAAGAGGATGAATTGCGGTTCCTTTATGACCTCGCGGAGCCGCTTGGTGATCGGCGAGTGCTTGAACCACCACCCGCTCATGACGTGTAGTCCCGTCTCGTGGGATGCCTTCTGAACGCTCTTGGCTTGTTCAATGGTCATTGAGGGCGGTTTTTCGACGTAGACGTGCTTGCCGGCGGAGAGGGCCTGCAGAGTGAGTTCCGTATGGGTGCTGTGCGTAGAACAGATGAGGACAGCGTCAATCCGGTCGTCGTCGAGGATGCGGTCGTAGTCGGTTGTCCAGTATTGGGCGCTGCCCTGTTCGGCTCGTTCGCGCGCGGCCTCTTCGACTAGATCCATTGTGGCAGTGAGGCGGAGAGTGGGAGTATTGAGGAGATTCGGAAGGTGGCCGCGACTAATGCCGCCACATCCGACGATTGCGACGTTTAGCTTTTGGGTCATCAGGGTCCTGTGAGGGTTGGGATTCGGGTGTTGGTAAACGGAATTAGTCGTCGAGGTTATTGAGCAGGGCTTTGACGTTCTTGACCTGAGTTCGCATTGCTTCTACGCGGCTGCCGTTTTCAGGTGTCCAGTGAGTGGAAACGGAGATGTAGGGATCAAGGCCGGCGTTCCGAACGTTCCGAAAGACAGTAGTGTAGTCGATGTGGCCCTGTCCGAAGGGTACGTAGTCGAAGTCGAGCTTGATGCCGTCGTTTATGCGCAGGTCTTTGACGTGGAGTCCGAAGATGTAGGGTTTGATGTTGACAAAGCCTGCCGTGGCCACGTCGTTTTCCCCGCAGTTGAAGTTGTCGGCTGCGCCCCACATTGCCTTGATGCGGTCGGAGCCGACGCGCTCGGCGACTAATCGGAAGTTCGAGGTTGTGTTGGTATAGTTCCACGGCATCATGGATAGCACGAGGTCTACATCGTGCTTTTCCGCCTGCTCCGCCATGAGCGAGTAGGCCTTGACGAGTTTTTCCATTTCGACATCGGAGATGATGCCGCCTCGGGTCATCCAGCGCATGGGCCACGTCGGCTTGTCTGCGGTGTACTCGCCTGGCCATGCGAAGCTGTAGACCGACACGGCGCGGACGCCGAACCGGTTCGCGAGCTGCATTGATCGCACCATCGCGCGAAAATCGGCTTTGAATTCGTCGTGGTTTTCGAGTGTGCTAACCGTCACGTCCGTTAGGTCGAGAAACTTAAAGGGTGATCCCGCGCTGATCTTCATGTGCTCCAGGCCTGCGGCTTCGATCCTGCGCTGGATATCGTCTGCCTGGGCATCCGAGAGATCGGCTACCGGTGGGTTTGCGGGCAGTTGAGTGAACCAGACGAAGTCAACGCCAAGTCTGTTTGCTTCCTCAAGCCCTTCATCGAGCGGAAGTTGAAGCTCGTTGAGGAATATCCCGAGCTTGAATGCGCGCGCGGCCATAAATCAGGCTCCCATGTGGAGATGTTCAAAGCGGGGCGTAGTCTATCACAGGGTTGGTCTTGGGGCAGCCGTCGCGGGTGGAGGAAGGGGTTTGCGTTCCCGTGATCGGAGTCCTACCAGTATTTAGAGAACGGCTACATCTTCGTCGCGGAGGTCGGTGATGAACATATGCCCCGGTGAGTGGGTGATCATGAGGGGCGGTTTGGACTCCATAGCGACGGCTTGGGGAGTCACGCCGCAAGCCCAGAAGACGGGAAGCTCGCCGTCCTTGAATGCGAGAGGGTCGCCCAGGTGGGGTTTGGCGGGGTCTTCGACACCGATGGCGTGAGGCTCCCCGATGTGGATGGGGGCGCCGTGCGTGTTGGGGAATCGTGAAGTAACCTGCACGGCTTTGACGATTTTGGAGTGGTGGACGGGCCGCATTGATACGACCATTGGCCCTGCGAACATGCCAGCGGGGACGCAGTCGATATTCGTTATGAACATGGAGACGTTGGAACCTTGTTCGTGGTGTCGGAGGGGGATGCCGGCGTCGAGCATCGCGTTTTCAAACGAGTAGCTACAGCCGATCAGGAATGAGACGAGGTCCTCGCTCCAATAGTCTGATATGTCCTCGATCTCGGCTTCGAGTTCGCCATAGCGGTAGATGCGGTACTTGGGGAGGTCGGTGCGGATGTCCGCGCCGGGGGCGGTTTGCGCCGGTTCGACTTTGCCCGCCTCGATGACCTCGATGATGGGGCAGGGTTTCGGGTTGCGCTGGCAAAAGAGGAGGAAATCGAAGGCGAGGTCCTTCGGCAGGATCGCGAGATTCGTTTGCACATAGCCCGGAGAGACACCGGCCGTTATGCCGGTGAATTCACGCCGTCTGATCAGTTCGCGAACGTCGCGGGGGTGTGTCGGCAGGGCTGCTGCTTGGGTCATCTTGCTCTCCGCGGCTTACTCTCGTCGGATACGAGAGCAAGCAGAATTCACTGGTAGGGTAGTATGGGGTTCGTTATACCGTCAAGATCTGTGAAGGGACCTGCCTTGAGTCTCTTGGCACCTTCTCATTGAATTACAGGGCGGCCGTCCTCGCGAAAGAACGGCGTCGCACCGTCCTTCCCACGCACGGAGAGCTTTGTTTAGCTCATTGGCAAGCCAACGAAGTCGTAGTATTTGGACGGAATCGAAGTTGCGGTTAATGTTGCCGGATGCCCGGGTTCGCGGGAATGACGCCCTTCGGCAGGCTCAGGTCGAGCGGGAATTCGGCGGTTCTCGTGCGAGCAGGGAGGGGAGATAGGGGATTGACGGTGTGGGGTGTGGTTCGACAGGCTCACCACGAACGGTGTGGTTTGGCTCAGGTCGAGCGGGAATTCGGCGGTTCTCGTGCGAGTGGGGGAGGGGAGATAGGGGGTTGATGGCGTGGGGTGTGGTTCGACAGGCTCACCCCGAACGGTGTGGTTTGGCTCACCCCGAACGGTGTGGGAGGCTTATTTTGGGAGAATTTGTCGCACCCTGTCGCATTTTGCGGCACTTTCTTTAGTTATTGTAAAGTTTGCGTATGGGTGAGCGCTTATGCTTAATATAGGACACCAGTTCTTTTTTGTCAAGGTTAGAGTACAGGAAAGGACGGAGAAGGAAAAGGGGATGGCGGTTTTTCCGTGATGCGTCTAAGAAGCGGGAGGGACGGTTGCTGTGTCGAGCGACTCGGCGCGGTCGAATTCGCGGTATCGCACGTGGATTTCGACTCCGGTCAAAGTACGGGCGAAGCCGGCGGTTGGTTCTTTGTTCGTTATCCCGATTTCGAGGACGTTTTCACCCTTTCGGATCGCGCTTGCTTCGAGTCGCCAACGAATCCAGTACTGTCCTCGGCTCGGTTCGTAGATGTTGGCGCGGTCGATGGTTAGGTCTTCGCCGTTCAAGCTCATGGCCACATTGTCCTCGACGCAGAACTGTTGGAATGAGAGGGTCAGTTCGGCCTCTCGGGCTTCGTCGTCGGCAATGGCGGCATCTACGTCGTCGGCGATTCGGATGGGGATTTTCTGGGTTATGCCTTCTTCGAGAGCGATCGGGAGCAAACGGGTGTCGGGGCGGACGTATGATTGCAGGGTCTCGCGCGGGGGCAGGCTGTAGCGCTTGTTCAGCCGGGTGGTCATATTTGGGTAGGCCATTTCGCGCAGGAGACGGTACTCGGCTTCGGCGAATGGCCAGGGCAGGTAGCCAAGGTACATGCCGGCGAAGCCCTGGTCGTGTAGGGTGTGAGCGAAGGCGCGGAACATTACGATGTTCGCGATGTTGGCGCGCAGGTCGCTGATTCGGTGGCCGGGGCGGACGTAGGCGGAGACGCCTGCACTGTTGGCCGCGTCGGCGAGCCATTTGCCGTCTGATTCACCGGTGTCGAGCAGGGTGTGGGGCATTTGGCCGACTACGAGATCAATGCTTCCGTCGGCGATCCACGATTCGACGTCGAGTCCGATGTCGAGGTTGTCGTCGCGGCGGTGCCAGACCCTCGCCATGATGGGTATCTTGCGGCCCTGAGCGTATCCGACCTCGTTCGCGAGGGAGCGCACGTCGGCGACGAACTTTGTCATTACCGGCGCGCCGGTGTCGGTTTGGTTCTTTCGGAAGTAGAGCGGGAAGAACATGAAGTCCAGTTCGATGCCATCGGCCCGGTAATCTTCCAGCATCTCTCTTATGAGAGCCTTCTTGTTCTCGCGAACGACGACATTGGAGTAGTCGAGACACCACTCTGTGGAATGGTTGGGGAAGCGGTCGTTGCTCTCGCCGAGTGTGACTTCCATACCGTGCCGCCATTTCAGCCAGCCGCAACGTTCGAGATAGCGGGCGGCGGGGTCTTGGAGTTTCAGGCTTGGAAAGACCGTGACGCCCATTTCACGGCCGCGCGCTATCACTTCTCTGACTTGATCGGTCCCCATGTCGTGGGCGTCTTTTACCATGCGCATGATTCGCCAGTCGATGAAGTTTTCCCAAACTTCCTGTTCTTGACCGACGACGCGCCCTATCTTTGTCCGGTGGAAGAAGACGTCACCGTAGCCGAGTCCGAAAGCGAGCATGTCAACGCCGGTGCCGACGAGTTCATCGACGGGCCACCGCATTTTATGCAAATTCAGTGGGGGATCTAGGCGTTTTGCGTGAAAGTGGTGCGCGTCGTTGTAGTAGATGAGGCGGGGAGGGGTGCTCATGGTCGCTCCGTCGCTGTCAGTCCGTAGGTCAGACGTAGGGGAGTGTAGTTAGCTGATTCGAAAGTGTCAACGTCGCTGCTCTCAGGAAATCTCCGCCGTCATGGGATCGAACATGCAGCCTTCAACGAAGACTTCAAAGAAGTCCGGGGTGGTTTCAAGCTCAATGTGTTCGACCTTGCGGGTCATGCTTTCGGCGACTTCTCGCATGTTCGTGTTGATGAGCATAACCGTTGCTCCTTCAAGAGAGGCGTTGCCGACCTTGGCGATCTTGCTTTGTGGGAAGTTGGCGATGAAGCCGATGTTGACGGCGTTTTGGGGGTCGATGTAATTGGCGAAGCCGCCGGCCAAGTAGAGTTTTGCGATACGTTCAATGGGGAGTCCGTACTTTCTGAGGGCGATATACTGGCCGCAGTAGTTGGCTGATTTAGCTTGCGCGAGCGCGCTGATGTCTGCCCTTGAGAGAGTCATGTCCTTTTCGGGGAGGAAGGTGAAGGCTTGGGAGGCGTCGGCGAAAACGCCGAGACGATTCATTTTCCTGGTGCGGCGGAGTTCGGCGAGCAGGTCGATCAGACCGGAGCCGCAGATCCCTTGGGGATCTGCTTCGCCGATGATCTTGCATTCGCAAGAATCCTCCGTGAGTTTGACCGATTCCACCGCGCCGACGTAGCCGGGCATTCCGTACATGACTTCGCCGCCCTCGAAGGCAGGGCCGGCCGGGCAGGAAGCGGCCATGATGCGGTGTTTATTGCCTACGACGACTTCGGTGTTGGTCCCGACGTCCAGGAGCATGACGGGTTCGTCCTGTTCGTCGATGCCGATGGCGAGGAGGTCGGCGGCAACGTCTGCGCCGACGTGGCTGGCAATGATGGGTCCGCCGTAGATGTGGGCTCGGGGGTAGACGCGCAGGCCGAGTTCCGAAGCGGTGGTGTGAATGGCGGTAGTTTCTCGCTCACCGCGGAGCATTTCATGTTCGACTAAGGACTTGTAAGGCTTTTCGCCGATTGACTGCACGTCGATCCCGAACAGGATATCCCGCATGGTTGAATTGCCGACAATCACTACCTCGTAGATGTTTCGTCGATGGAAGCCCAACTCGCGCGCCATCCATCCGATTTCAAAGTTGAGTGACGACAGCATGACTTGCCGGAGTTCGCCATGAAAGTCGCCGCCGTCGTATGAGATACGATGCATGATATCGCTGCCGCCGAACCGTTGTGGGTTTTCAAACGATGCGGTATGGAGGACTTGGCCCGTTTCGAGGTCGACAAGATTCATCACAACGGTCGTCGTGCCCACGTCTATCGCGAGTCCGTAGATTCTGCCCTTGTAGGTGTCGATGCGGTGGTTGTTGAAGTAGACGCCGTCGTCGCGCCGAGTGACCGATGGCACGAGCGGCACGGAGCGCTTGATGGTCTGTGTCAGAATACGCGGCTGACGACGGAGGATGACGAACTCGACATCGGCTTCGGGGTCGGCAACATACGCTTGGCACGCCAAACGGTAGTTGTCACGAAGGAAGGCTTCCTCGTGGGTAGGGGAGTTTAGGGAGTTTTCACCCTGCTTGATTTCAACGATGCACTCGTGGCATTCGCCGCTGCGATTGCAGGAGGTTGGGACGCGGACGCGGAGGGTGTCCGCGTATTCGAAGATGGTTTTCCCGATTACTGATTCAAGTGTGCGGCTATCGTATCGGATTGGGGCCATGGGGATAGTTTAGCGCAGTGGGCTGGGGATTTCGTCCAATTCTCTGGGAGAGTATCCCCGAAAATCTGCTGGGACGCTTTGCGGTGAGGCAGTCGAATCGACCAGACTCATGATGATTGGAATTGTCTTTCGGTATACTTTCACCGTTGGTGGAGAAAAAGCACCATGCGTTCTTCGTCGAAGTACTCCCCATCGACCAGGAGGGCGCGAGGATCAATGCCGCAGGATGAGAAGCCGAGCGAGGCATAGAGATTTCTGGCCCGTGTGTTCCGAGTGACGACGCAAAGCTCGATCTGCTCAAGTCCAGGAAGCGCTTTGGCGCGCTCTATGGCCTCGGCCAGCAAGGCTTTTCCGATGCCCTTTCCCTGCCCATTGGATCGGACGTACATACCCCAAATGTGTCCCCTGTGGCGCTCTTTCTTCCCATCTATTCTGCGAAATCCGACCACGCCTATCAGATCTTGTTGAAAGAAAGCGCCGAGCGTGAAATTGTTTGGAGATTCTGCGGTACGTCGGAGGCGGTCGGCTACGAATTGCATGGAGTAAGCGCTCTCGCGTTCGTATGAGGAGGAGAATGCTTCAGGGTGTTCCCGCAATCCCTTGAGACGCAGATCCTGGAAGGCGTGTGCGTCACCCTCATTCAGTGGGCGGATTGTGGCGCTGATCATATTGTGGGGGATCACCGTCCGGTCACGAACGCCGAATCACATAAGCGGCGGATTGTACACGACCACGAGTCCTGATAAGCCGCTATAAGTGCCGTTCGGCCCTTCGCTAGACTTCCCAGGCACTCCGATAGTCGAGCTTGTCGCTTCCGGCGCAGACCGGCAGGGCATTGGGAGCTTGTATGAAGCGCTGGTTCCTGCACGAGAACTTGGCCGTACATCGGGATTCAGCGTTCTTGTATGGGCATCGCCACTGGGCGACTCTGTCCGCAGTGTCGGACATGCCTTGGAAAATGTTGTACAGACGGTCGAGGCTCGCTTCATAGCGAGCATGATCGATGCCTTTGTGGTGGGCGGTTTCTGTTTTCTCGGACATTTTTCTGAAAGGTGGATATGGGTTAGCTCGACCTGACGAAGCTCTTTGCGAGATCGACGGCGGAGATAGCGTTTTCGCCGTAGCCGTCGGCTCCCATGTCTTCGGCGAATTCTTGGGTTACGGGAGCGCCGCCGACCATGATGTTGACTTCTTCTCGCATACCTTCAGCCTCAAACGCCTCGATGACGCGGCCCATGTTTGGCATGGTGGTTGTCAGGAGGGCGGACATGCCGAGCACGCCGGCCTCATATTCGACGACGGCATCGATGAATTCTTCATTCTTGGTATCGACGCCGAGGTCGTGGACGGTGAACCCGGCCCCGCGCAGCATCATAATGCAGAGATTCTTGCCGATATCGTGGAGGTCGCCCTTGACGGTGCCCATGATGACGGTGCCTATCGGCTCCACGCCGGAGGCGGAGAGAATTGGCTCGATATGAGCCATTCCGGCCTTCATGGCGCGTGCGGAGATGAGCACTTCCGGCACGAAGATGATATTGTCGCGGAACTTCACGCCGACTACGGCCATGCCTGCGATCAGGCCGTCATCGAGTACGTCATTAGCGTTCCAGCCGTTGGTCAATGCCTGTTCCACCAGTCGGCTGACCTCGCCATCATTGCCCGTTATCAGGGCGTAGGCGACATCGTGCATGAGCGGGTCTTTGCCTTCGTAGAGGCTTCTGATGTGCTTGGCTTCGAAAGCGTCGGTTACGAATTGGAGTTCGCGTTCCAGTGCTTCATGCTCCGTCGTTGGCATATACCACCCCGTTAACGATCTGTGTCGCAAGGTATGTATTATTCGGCCAGGTACTGCGCTTTGTCAATTATTGCACCTTACTGGATTCTCGGTTCTCGTCTTCTCGAGGACAGGCTTCGCGGATGATGGTTTTCCGAGGGTCTGATTGCGAGTGCATCGAGGTTTCCCATTGCGGCACATTTTGCAGAGTTAGGTTTTTAGTTTGCCTTCGCGGTAGGCCATGATGTAGTTCATGCAGAAGTCGTCTCTGCCTTCGAGCGCATCCATGGCTAGCTTGACCGGTTCCGCTTCCGTGTCGAGGTTGAGGACGCGGTCGAGTTTCGTGGCGATGGGGTCAAGTATGCCTGCGTCGATTCCCGCTTCAATGGAGAGGTAGATGAAGGTGTCGTTGAGAAGCTTTCGCTCCGGCATACCGAATGAGACATTGCTGAGTCCCATGCCGATATGGATTTCGTTGCCGTATTGCTCGCGGATCGCGCGCACGGCGTCGAAATAGTGGTTTCCGTATTGGGGATCGACGGAGATAGGAAAGATGATGCCGTCGACGAAGATGTCGTCCATGGGGATGTTCTTTGACTGAACATGTTCCATGATGAGATTTAGGTTGTCGAGTCGTTCCCGGTCGTTTTGCGGCATACCGTCGGGGCCGGTGCACATGAGAACCATACGGGCGTTGTGCTCGACCACCATGTCCAGGGCGTCCAGTCGTTCGGCCGCGACGGAGTTGATGATTGGCCGTCCGGCGGAGCGGTTGTACGCCTCCAGTCCGGCTTGGATGATCTCTGAGTTGGAGGAGTCGATGGAAGGCGGAATCGGGGAGACTTCCTGGACGGCCTCGACCGCGAATCTCATGCAGGCCTTTTGGGTCTCGAGGTCGTAGTGCACCTCGTCGGGATTGATATCGAGGTACTTTGCCCCGGATCGCACCTGTCTTCCGACTTCGTATTGAATATATGCCTTGCCTTCCTCGCGTTCGTCGGCATCGTCCTCGATTCCCTTCCGCATGGCGATGAGGAAGTGTTTGATCTGGTTTTGCTGATAGGGTTGCGTTGATTTGTACCAGTCGGGGACGGTGAGGGCTCGCCGCTCTCCGTTGGGGCCTCTAAAGGGGACGATCTCGGTCCCGTCGTCGAGGGTCTTGGCGCGCCTGCCGTTGCGGAGGAGGACGCGGGTGGCGTGGATATTCTCGCCGACGATGATGAAGTCTTCAGGTGAATCGATAATTCTTGGCATATTTTGTTGTGTCTCTCGGTTTGTGTTATGTGTGCGTAGTTAGTCGCCGATGCCGGACTCGCCGTCATGCTCTTCGTGCCAGTCCTTGACGGCCTGGGGTATTTCGAGGAGATTTTCGAGCTTTGTGGCAAGGGGAATCGCGCACTCAGGGGAGATGAGTTCAACGCCTGCGTCAAGGGCGCGGTAGACCTCGGCGCGGACTTCTTCCGGTCCTTTCGAGTAGAGGGTAACAGGGTTGTTGATATTTCCGACAAGTCGGATGCCGCCGTTGACGATGTTCATCGACTCGTGTGGGTCGTTCTTGGAGTCGAAGTGGAAGGCGGCCATGTTGCTCTTGGCGATGGATGCCATTCGGTCGGTGGTCTTGCCGCAGATGTGGAGAATGATCGGGACCCTCAGGCGCTCGGCCATCTCTTGGTGAATTTCCAACAGGAAGCGGTCGTAGTATGCCCCGCTGACGAGGTCTCCGGTGGCATGGTCGGGGAAGGTGAGGGCGTCGGCGCCGGCGTCGATCTGCGACAGGCCGAACAGGACCGATATTTCTTTGAGCTTGTGCAGCGTCTCCAAGGTCATGTCGGGGTCGTCGATGGACATCAGGAGGAACTTTTCCACGCCGAAGACGTGATAGGCAAGGGTCCATGGGCCCATCGTTTTCCCGATAATCGCGGCCTCGTCGCCGAACTCCTGCTTGAGGATGGAGATGGAGCGGGTGATTGCGACGTTGTCCTTGTGTTCGAGGAATCCGCTGGGGATGTGGACGTCGTCGGGACCGTCCCATATCGGGTTACTCATGCGGACGGTGGGCCAGTTGTCCTTTTCCTCCCACTGCATTTCGCAGCCTAGGGCGGACGATTCTTGGATGATGGTGAAGTAGGGCATGATCGAGTCGAAGCCGAGTTCGGTATAGCCCGTGGCGGCGAGACGCGCGTTCATTTCCGGGTCGCGGTTCGCGTCCGGGAAGGGCGCGTCGACCATGTCCATCAATTCGACGGTGGCGACGTTCGTGGGATTAGACACAGGCGTCCTGTCCACCGGCTTGCCCGCCAGGGCGTTCATCACGCGCTCTTTTGGAGTCATCGTTTCTTGGAGTGGCATGGTGGGGCTCCTTTGGTTAATTGGCGAAGAATGCCTCTATGACGTCTGGATTGATCCAATAGCCTGACTTAAGAAAGTCCTGCACTAATGAGGCCGTATCCTCAATGATCCCTTCTCGATGTGCATTTGCAAGGACGGCGAGGCTTCCTATGACGGTGACCCCGATATTTGCTGCCACCCTCCTGCCTTGTCTTTCATCAATGAGTAACGGCATCCCATTCTCGCGAGCGAGAGCAATCGCCTCTAATTCCCCTTTATGAAGACCTAGAGGAAACTCATTCACGCTCTCTCGATTTCTCACTTCACGGCTATGAATCCATGAACTTTGTGTCACCTCGACAGCACCGGGTCTTCCTTTACCTGCAATTGCGAGTTCCTCATATACTGCGTTTGGAATAATGATTTCACCGAATAGGCGTCTTAATATGTCCATACGTCCAATTCTGCTAAAGGCAATGATGGGTCCGGTGTCGGAGACGATCATCTCGGTTCTGTGTTTTCGATATTCTTGGCGAGTTCATTTCTCAATTCCTCCGGGGTGATACGAACGGCAGGTACTCGATACTGCCCCATCACAGCGAGCAGGTCCCATCTATCCAGTTTAAGCGATTCGGCAGCTTCGGATTCCGATATACGGTCGAGTCGAAGCAGTTCCATGACCAGCGCCTCCCTGATGCGATAGGGGGCTTCCGATTCCTGCCAGCCGAAACTCGGTAGTATGTAATCGGGTAGAGTAACGGAGAAGGTTCTTTCAACCAATTGCTCACACCTCCTGCTCGGCCAACTCTGCCAGTATGGGCCCGAAGACTCGTTTGAAGGCTAGGAGCCGGTCGATCATCCATTCGCGGATTTCTTGTAGGGTTTCGTCGTCATCGTTAATAGATCCTTGTCGAACGGTAGAAATGCGGCAAGCCCTCCTGGCGTTCAAGCGTTCCCAAACGAAATTGCCATTGACCTTCGGTTCAATTTTTTCTCGTCTCTCCTCGAGGTAATCAAAGAGTCGCTTATTCCAGTCTTTATCACCTTTGTCAATATAGATTTCGACCCTAGGTCTTCCGTCACGGGCAAAGCTCACTCCAAATGAAGCCCCAAGCCCAGGAGCTGCTGAAAATAAATACCAGCTCGTTTTGCGCGCTTCGCGGCGGCTGAACTGATGCTCTCTATGTAAAGTGTCCAATACAGGTTGAAAGAATGCCCTGTATCGCTTTCCTAGACCTGTCTCTGCGCAACTTTGGATCTTTGGATCCCAATCCTTTGGAGTGACAATTAGATCGAACTTCAGAGCAGGGTCGGAAGTTCCGATTTTCCATAGTTCGAGGGCTACGCCAAAGAATTGAGTGGCTTCACCAGTGCGATTGTTGAGAAAGTCCAGGGCCTTCCGATGCTCGTCTTTATCACGAGCCAGAAGATCAAGACGGTACACTCCTACTGACACTTCTCGTGCTTGGGACTGTAGATCCATTCCTAAAGCATCCCCCAGTTGATCGATGTTGTCTTCAAGCCAAGGTGTGAATCCTTTTGCTTCATCTGCCCAGACTTCGCGCGGATCTACTTTTTCGATTTTTGCTAGCTTTGCCATTTGCTTTGGAGTATCTCCTTACGTCTGGGCGAAGCCGAGGGTTCCGGTTGTCATCTGGCCTCGGAGGGCTTCGGCTTCGAGCATGTCGGCGGTGCCGGTGACGTTGCGGGCGTAGGGGAGGACGAGTCGAATGAGTTCGTCTCTTCGGCCCCCGTGGGGGAAGGTCGCCGCGTCAACGTCGACTTTTTCCATCTCGCCGTAGCGGACGAATCCCTGCGTGACGGCGCGGACGCGCATTGTGGGGTTCTTGTACTCGCCTTCCGCAGTAACGCGGTAGATCCAGCGTTCGTCCGTTTCTTCAGGCGTCACAATGATTTGGAGGGGTGAGCGGAGGTCTTTGATCTCGATCCGCCCTTCCGGGTGTTTCGTGCCGTACGGCTTTTCAACGGCCTGCCTGAGCAGGAATCGGAGAGGGCGATCGTACATCTCGCCGTCGGGGAATCTCGCCTGATTGTGGGCGCCCTCGACGGGGAGCATACCTCCAAGCTCGACGAGTTGTCCTCGGATCTCTTCGACGCGCTGCCCGACGCCCGGCTTGGAACTGAATGTCCATACGGTGGCGATCCCGTCCCGGACATAGAGACCTATTGTTATTTCGTGGAAGTTGGGGTCCATGGGAATGAGTTCCATGCACTTGCCGTAGGTGGCGATCACTTCGCGGACTCGACCCCTTCGGGCGTTTTTCAGGCTCGTCATTGTCATTCTCCTTGTTCAGGATTCTGTGAATTAGGCAGAGTTCACGGGGTAGCCGACGGAGGTATCCTTGCGGACGGCTTGAGCGAACCGCTTAATGTGTTGTGGAGTTGTGCCGCAGCATCCGCCGATTATGTTTACGCCGGCGTCTGCCAGCATGAGGAATCGTTCAGCCATGTATTCAGGGGTTTCCGGGTAGACGATCTGACCCTGCCGGATCTCCGGTATGCCTGCGTTGCAGTGGATGAGCATGGGGCCGTCGTATGCGTCCCTGATTACCTTGGCGAGTTCGACCATGCGGTCGCTGCCGTTGCCGCAGTTCGCGCCGACGATCTCCGCTCCGGCCTCACGGAGTCTTTTGGTGGCAGCGGCGGGCGTGTCGCCCATCATGGTAAACCAGCCGCGGGGTCCCTTGTCATACATCATGGTGGACATAATAGTCAGGTTGGTATGCTCTTTGGCTGCCCGCACGGCGATGAAGGCTTCTTCGACTGATATCATGGTTTCGATGACGACGGCGTGGGCGCCTCCTTGTTCTAGGGCGGTCACCTGTTCGACGAAGGTATCGTACAAATCGGCTTCCGGTGTCATGCCGCCATTGCTTTGAAGTATTTCTCCGGTTGGGCCGACGCAACCGACGACGAAGTGCCACGGAGACGCTACAGATTTGGCATGAGCGGCGGCCAGACGGTTGAACTCGCCGACTTGGCCGGAATATCCGTACTTGTCCAGCATAAACCGGGACCCTCCGAAAGAGGCAGTCAGCACCATGTCCGACCCAGCGTTGAAGTAGTCTGCGGCCATTCTGCGGATAATCTCGGGCTGATCGGCGTTGAACGCTTCGGGGCATCCGCCGGGCTCGAGGCCGCGCGCTTGGAGATACGTGCCGGTGGCGCCGTCGGAGACTAGGATTTCTCCTTCGGCGATGCGGTCGAGTATCGTCAGGTGTTCCAAGGTTTGTCCTTAGCCGTTCGTCATCCAGTGGTCTATTGCGCCGGGAGAGGGGTTGCGCTCGCCTGCGTTGTGGAGATCGCGGATTCGGGCCACGAAATCGGTCGGGAAGCGCAGGTTGTAGCGCTCTGCGGTCGCGGTTGCGGCCTCCTCGACTGATCCTTCAACGTCAAAGTACTCTCCCCAGTTCCATGCCATGAGGTAATCATCGCCTCCGGCGCTGCCGTCAAGCATCGAGACAGCATCCACGGCTTGCTGAAAGCGCTCGTCGAGGGGCTTCGAGATCTGTTCGTCGCCGTCCGTGGCCTGTACCTGCACGGGGATTTCCTTCCAATACATTACCCGCACCTTCGCCATTCAGTTCCACTCCATCATTGGAAAGGTCAACGCATTGTCATTCATTATAGCCCGTACGGGCTGTTAAGTGCGCCGAGGCCGGGTAGGATATTGGTCGCCATGATAAGCGGCGCCGACGGGAACGGATATCTGATACAATCGGGACAGGGCAACGCTTAACCGTATGGCGAGTATGGTATATAATCGCCATAAGACCCCATAAGACCAGTGCATGGAGCAATCGCTCTTGAGTGAGTTTCTAGCCGGTTTGCCGGCTGTGCTGATATCTGCGGTCGCGGCCTATTTGCTCGGCGCGATTCCGTTGGCTTACCTGATAAGCAAACGTCATAGCGGTGTCAATATATTCGAGGTTGGCACCGGTTTGCCGGGGGCGTCCAATGTTATGCGCCACGTGGGCAAGTTGCCCGCGGTTATGGTGTTCATCGGGGATATGGCCAAAGGGGCATTGGCGATTCTTCTTGCGAACGTCTTGGGAGTCGAGAGCCCGTGGCTGCTCGTTCCCGCCGGAGCGGTGGTACTCGGGCACTGGAAGTCGATATTTACCGGTTTTCGCGGCGGTGACGGTCTTGTGACTCTGGGCGGAGCGATCTTCGGGCTGTTTCCGGTTCATGGGTTCATCAGCTTGGCGGTGGCGTCCGTCGTAGCGCTCGGAGGGCAGAAGCTGCCTTACACATCGCTGCTGAACGTGGTCTTTGGGTACGCGGCGTTGACCGCGCTAACGGTGTACTACGATGGCGACACGATGCTCGTGTTCGGCATGGGTGGACTGTGCGGGCTTGTGCTGGCCCATGCTCTTGTAGGTCACCGACGTCGCAGGCAGGTCGGAGAAGAAGAATGGGACGAGGTGACGGACTCTTCCGGCGCGACGGAGCAGTCCTAGCGGCCGGGGTCTTGCCGACCGATCCCGGAAACTCCGTATGCCGGGGCCTTTACGATCCTTGTAGGGCAACGCACGTGGTCGTGCGGATGACGCCCTGAAGCGTGTGGATCTTCTCGCCGACTAGGTCGCTGACACCTTTGATGGTGGGGGCAGTGACGATGGCGATAACGTCAATGGGCCCGGTAACACGAACGACGTCGACAATTCCGCTCTGCCCGGATAGGCTGTCGACAACCGCCGTTGAATAGCCTGCCGCGATCTCGATCAAGATGAATGCTCGGACCAAGCTCGTCCTCCTGTGCGTCAAGATTGGCTTCTCAGGATACTCCCCGCCGGTGTGAACGGACAACCCGCGAGTCTTGCTATGGCGGCCTCAGTCGCGGTTGGAAATTTCGCGGCGCGACTCTGCATTGAAAAACCACACGATTTGTCATTGCGAACACAGCTTGGCGGGCGAAGACGCTCTCAGCTGCAATAAGGCGAGCCTCGATTTGGGTTAATCCGGCAATTCGGCCACGAAACCGGCTTCGACGAGCATTCCGGCTTGAAGGTCGACTCCGTAGCAGCGTCGGTTCGGCGGGTGGGCGCCAAAATACTCCTTCCAGACTACGTTGATTTCGCCCACGTCGCGGTTGACGTGCTGGAGGTATATGCGCGCGGAGCATACGCTGGTTTTGTCTACGCCGGCCGTGGCGAGGATCTCATCGAGTTGTCGGAAGATCTCCCGCAGTTCCATTCCCGCTCCGCCTTCAACCGGTGTCGCAGTTCCCTGTTTCATGCCGGTTAGGACGGTTTCTAGCACTCTTCCGCTGTGGATGACGGCTGAGCTAAACGGTCTTGCGAGGTCGGTTCCTATGAATTCCATGTTGTTCTCCTTGGTTCTCCTTGCTTTGTTCGAGTTTCGATTTTTTATGGTGGTTCATGGTGAGCCTGTCGAACCATGAACGGTTTTGGATTTTAGGCTCACCATGAACGGTTTTGGATTTTAGGCTCACCATGAACGGTTTTGGATTCTAGGCTCACCATGAACGGTTTTGGATTTTAGGCTCACCATGAACGGTTTTGGATTTTAGGCTCACCATGAACGGTTTTGGATTTTAGGCTCACCCCGAAGAGATTTCTGGGGATAGGCTGATCATGGAGGGTTTTGGCTATTAGTCGCCGCTTTTCTTGCCGGTCTTGCGTTCGTACAATTCCCACGTGCGGTCGTTGAAGGGGTAGTACTTTCCGGGCGAAACGTCTTCAATTGCGAGTTGGGCTTTGACGACTTCTTCGACAGCGTGGCGTTCCTCGGCGAGGCGAATGACTTCGCGAACCTTGCCGCGGGGCACTACGACCGCTCCGTCGTCGTCTCCGACCACGCCGTCTCCCGGTCTAACCAGCACTCCTCCGCACCGGATTGCGTCGTTGACCTGCCATGGCCAGAAGTCCGAGGGGCCTTGCTTGGCGGTTGTCGAATAGGAATAGACGGGGAACCCGTATTCTTTCAGGGCGACGCTGTCGCGCACCGACCCGTCGGTGACCAATCCGCCAACCCTCCTTTGGAAGAGTCGGAAGAACTTGATGTCGCCGCCAACGGAGCTGTACTTCCATCCCAGAGCGTCGATGACCAGCACTTCGCCGGGTCCGCACAGTTCAAAGGCGACGTATTCCGCCGAGGACTCTCCCTTCGGTTTGTCTTCGGCAAGATCGGGGCGGTGGGGGACATACCGAAGGGTGACTGCCCGGCCCGACATGTGTTGGCCTGTTCGCAGGGGACGAGCGCCTTCGATCATCGTTGGAGGGTAGCCTTGTGCCCAGAGCGCATCGATTATCGTTTGGGTGGGGATGCGTCTGAGGGTTCCCAACTGTTCGTCCGTGATTTGAGGTTCCTGAACCACCAAACTACCTCCCGGTTTATTTCTTGCGGGTATACTTGTTCAGCGTCCGTGAGAAACTTTCACGAAAGCAACGCTCAACCCGCATCAGAGCGTCGTTCTCTTGAAAACGGGGAACGAAAGCCGTACGCCCAAGGCGGGGCGGGTGTCCACAGGTGGAGAAGTGTTTCCTTCACGAAGACTGAACAGGTATTTCCTGCGATGCGTTATTGTATTCAATCAACGCGCTTGAAACAATTGTATGTCGGTTGATTCGAGAGTGAGTTACGGGAGGCGCAGGGCCGGTGCCGGACGGAGAATCCAGACAGTACATTCGGGAGGCGTGGCAGCCGTATACTCTTGAGCGCGGAGGCGAAGGGATTCTGTGCAACCTGAACCGCGAGCCCGGTTCCGAAGAGAATGCGACGCTGTGCGTGATACCCACGCAGGCAAAAGGCGTAGTGGCTGATCCGGCGTCTTTGAAGGAGAAGCCGACGTGATGTCCCAGTGGCTCGACCGGCTTACCGCCGCGGGGGCGAGTATCCTCTTGGTGCACGGGGAACACTATGATGATCTTCGGTTCTTGTCCGAGAGGGCCGCGAGTGGTGTGGACGGTTTTGCCTTGATGGAAGTTCGGCTAAGTGCAGTCATCGACGACGCCATGGCGAAGGGGTTTGTCCGTCCGGGAGGGGTTGTGGCAATGGGCAGTTCAAGGCACGGCTTCGCGATCTTGCACGCGATGGCGAAGAACCCCGCCGTGTCGGCGGCCGTGGCTCATCAGCCCGTTATTCACTGGCCTCGCATGTCGGAGTTTGCGGGAATGGGAGCTAACAGGGCAGTGCGGCGAAACAGTTTGTTTCCGCTTATCCAACGGTTTCCGCCTCGCCCGCTCTTCGTTCAGACGGGGTACTCCGATCAGCGAGTTGGGCAGGAATGGATTACGGCGTTGACGGGGTCGTTAAGGGAGGTGTATGCCGAGAAGGACGCCGCGTTCCGGTTTACGCATGACATGATGAGTATTCCGGGTCACGACGGGGCGAGGGTGCCGGACTCGGCGCTCGATGCCGTCGTGCCGTGGCTTAGGGAGCAGGAGCTGCTGTAGTGGATAAAGTGAGTGAGAGGCCGGTTCATCAGGCGTGTGAAGTCGTTGTGGGGAAGTCGAGGGTAAATTGTGAGTAATTCGTCTTTGCGGTATTGACATTTATTTATTAGGAAGATATAGTCGCGGTCATTGAGCGTCATGGAAGGCGCCATACGTTGCAAAGTGCAAACATAAGAGAAGGGAGAGAAAGTATGGACCACAGGATTTGGAAATATAGTTTCGCAGCCGTGTTAGCGGCGGTCGTCTTGGCCGTTGTAGGCATAGCCTGTGCTGCAGAGGAGCCGGAGGATCCGGCTCAGCCTGCGGCGGCGCGGGCGGCGGCCCCGGCGGCGGAGGCAGCTTACCCGTCGGACGCCGTTGCGCCTGAGGCCCCGTCACAGGTACAGCAGCAGCCGGCGCCTGCGGCGCCCGCGAGAGCGCCCCAGCAGCCGCAAGCCGCTGAAGCGCCGCAAACGGTGGGTTCAACAACTTCGGCCCCGGCGGCGCGCACCGGTGAAGACAGCATGACGACGATGGAAGCCGCCATGTACATGCCGGAGAAGATCGCGCCGGGTTCCTTTGGGACGGCCTTCCACATTCTTACTGGAACATCCAACGAGAATATCCCGCAGGTGCCGTATAAGGAATCGCCGATGTCCGCAGCCGCTGTGAGGGCTGGGACGATCTTGCCGGTTGATGAGCGTCTTCCCAACTGGGAGAACGTCTTCATCCTTCCGCCGGGAGATGAAATCGGAGTGTACGGAGGCAGCCTGAGGACGACCCGGGCAGGGAACATCACCCAGACCGACATGGGCATGGGCTACGGCCTTGAGATGTCCCCGGACGGCCTGTTGCTCGTGCCGAGCGTCTTCAAGGTGTTCGAGTCGAACGATACGGGAGACGAGTTCACCTTCGTGATGCGCAACGGCGCGCGCTGGTCGGACGGACACCCGCACACGATGGAGGACATTCGGTTCGCTCTTGAAGACCTGATGCTCAACAAAGAGCTGATGCCCGGTCTTCCCGCCGTGCTGAGGTCTCCGATCACCGGTAACGACATGAGGGTGCAGATCGTCGACGACTCGACCTTCAAGGTCTTCTTCGACGACCCGAACTTCAGCTTCATGGAGTCGACGGCAATGAACATCTTCTCCGGCATCAAGGGATGCCCGAGGTGCTTCATCTCGCCGTCTCACATCCAGAAGCGCTATCACATCAAGTACAACAACTCGGAGATCCCGGCGATACTCGAGGCGAACAACCAGCCGAACTGGGTGAAGAACTTCTCCTTCATCCGAAACGTTCGCGGTTTCCAGGGTCCGCCGTCCGAGCCGATCCCGACCGTGTTCGACATCAACTACATGTACAAAGGTGACAACCATTACAACCCTGTCTTGGGCGGATTCTGGGCGCGCAGTCAGCGCTCCGGGGCCGAGTCGACCGAGTTCGAGCGCAACCACTATCACCCGTCCATCGACCCTGAGGGGAACCAGCTTCCCTACATGGACGAGTGGATAGGCATTCGCACCGAGAATCGCGAGGTTGGCATCTTCCGCACGATGAACGGTGAGAGCGACTGGTCTCGCTGGGACCTGAATACGGCCGAGATGCCGCTCTATCTGGCCAACTCCGAAAAGGGCGACTACAGCGTGCTGAAGCACGACTCGCCCGACGGTTCGGACGCTACGTTCATCAACAACCAGGAGTACGTTGAGGATCCGGAACTCGGCCAGTTGCTGAGAACGCACGACTTCCGCGTCGCGCTGTCTGTTGCTTGGGACAGGAACGGCACGAACCAGTCCTTGGCGGCCGGTCTCGGCACTCCGCAGAACATGATGCCTCATCCTTCGACCCCGTACTTCCCCGGTGAAGAGTATAGGACGTTGGATACCGAGTACGATCTCGCCCGCGCCAAGTCCCTGATGGAGAAGATGGGCTACACGGACGGTGACGGCGACGGTTACCTCGACAAGAAGGACGGCTCCGGTCCTCTGTCCATGTTCTTCCAGTCGAGCTCGCACTACCCGTTTGTGGAGTGGCTGCAGAGCGACTTCAAGAACTTGGGGATCAAGCTGGATATTGCCGAGAGTTCTTCTCGCGCGGGCAACACCAGCATCCCGCCGACCGAGTACTTCGAGTTCTTCTCCTCCACCGAGGGAGGAACGAACCCGTGGTCCAACGCTTGGAACCGCGTGGCCCCGACGACGAAGGACCCGCAGGGTCCCGCCATCGGCCAGTACTACGCGACCCGTGGTGAAGAGGGTATGCCCCCGACCGGGCCGGACGAGAAGTACACCGACGTGTACGGCACGATGGCCCCGGACGGAACGTATCCCGCCGACCTCAGCGGCAACATGCTCAGGCTCCAAGAGCTGATCACCGACGGTTGGACGGTCTCCCTCCTGTCGCCGAAGCGCATCGAAGCCGGGCAGGAACTTTTCCGCATCAACTCCGAAGAGAAGTACAAGATCGGCGGTCTCGCATATGCCGGCCTGTTCCGCGCACTGAAGATCAAGCGCAACAACATGCGCAACGTGCCGAAGAACTGGTCGCCCGCAGGCGGGCATCCGATGGAGTGGTTCTACTTTGAGGACGGTATCGACAACCTCAACAACCCGGGCAACAGGTCGAAGCGCTACAGCAGCGTGAACTTCCTCGACCCGAACTACTGGGACTAATTCACACAGGGGAATAGTTTCAGGCAGGTTGACTGTCTAGGAGCAAAACGCGGGGCCGGTTGATTCATCAGACCGGCCCCGCTGAATTTTCCGGCGTTGAATTCCCTGCCGTGGCTGACATTCACCCTCACCCTAGCCCTCTCCCTCGGGGAGAGGGGTCTGATCGTTAGCGGAAATGAACTCGTTCCGGCTTGAGACTGATGATGATCCTGTCCTCGGTACGGAGATGGTCCATGCGGGCCTGTACTCGCTCAGGTCGGACATACCGTCGCACGATGGCTTCGGTGATGGGCCAGATCGAGTCGTCGTCGATTATCTCGGCGGCGCCGCGAATCGTTGCGTACTCCTGGGCAAGCGGATCCGTCAGCACGCACACGGCCAATCGTGAATCGTGAATGAGGTTTCGATACTTGACTCGTTGCTTGGTCGTCGAAATGGCGATTCTGCCGTCTTGGTATACATACCAGTTCGGCGTGAGTTGAGGCATACCGTCCCGTCCGATGGTGGCCACGATGGCGATTTTCGTTGGCGCGAGGAAGGCGGCAAGTTGGGCGAGGTCGTCGTTCGCGGGAAGAGATGACACGGGGGTTGTCCTTTCTTGGCTCTTGGGCGGCTTTTGGTCGTTGACGAGGGTAGGGGCGAAGCATACCATAGCTCCGTTCTCCGTCGAGTCGCCATGGTTTCTTCGGACAATTGCAGTGATGTTTCCGCCGACCTTCTCAAGGGTGTGTCGCGCTCGTTTTTCATGACGATTCGCGTTTTGCCGAAGTCGATGCGTGAACCGATTGGGCTTGCGTACCTCTTGGCCCGTGCCGCGGATACCGTTGCGGATGCGAATTCGTTTCCTGCGGAGGCGCGTTTGAGGCATTTGGCGACCTGGCGAGCGAGGTTGAATGATCCAAGCGCCCGGCTTCCCGCTGTCCTGTCCGGCGGAGGCGAGACGGGGAATCGCTGGGATGAGTCGGAACTTCGGTTATTGCAGGCGGCGCCTTGTCTGTTCAACCTGCTCGATGACATGGCCGAGGATGATAAGAGGAATGTGCGGCGGACGCTCGATACCCTGTTCTTGGGAATGGAGTACGACCTAACGAAGTTTCCCGCGCCTGATTCGGGACGAGTTGCGGCTCTGGATTCCTTCAACGATCTCGACCGGTACATGTATCTCGTGGCGGGTTGCGTGGGCGAGTTCTGGACCGATTTGATGATTGCGCATGGTTTTGCCGGCAGGCAATGGGATAGGGAACGTATGGCCGATTGCGGGGTACGCTTCGGGAAGGCGTTGCAGATGACGAACATCATCAGGGACGTGCCGAATGATCTGCGGGTCGGGCGGTGTTACGTGCCGCGTGAGGTATTGGAATCGGCTGGATTGACGATCGATGACTTGCGGGATCCTCGCGGTGGTGAAAGAGCGAGGCCGGCGTTCATCACCATGGCAGGGCGCGCGCTGGAATTCTACGTTTCAGCGGGGGAGTATGTGCTTGCAACGCCGCGGCGGAGCGCTCGAGTACGTCTCGCCATGATCTGGCCGATCCTGATCGGGCTCGCAACGCTTCACTTGGTGATTCGCAACCCTGATCGGCTCAATCCGGACGAACGGATACGGGTCTCGCGCACGTGGCTTTACTGGATGATGATTCGCTCCGTTCCGTGCGCATGGTCGAATTCGCTCTTCTCGTATTGGAGCAAACGGTTGCGGCGTCGTCTTCGGGCCGCGCTGCGAAGTGAGACGGCGTAGGGCAGTTATCCCTGCGGTCTACGACGGCAGGGGAACGTTTCTGGTTGGTGCTGCGCTAATTCCCGGCCGATGCTTCGTCCTTGTACTGCTTTGCCTGAGCGACGATGTCCACGCCGACCATCCCGCTGAAGGCGTCGGTGAGGCGTCTCACGGTCGGGCCGATCTCGCCATCGCCGACCGGCAGGGTGTTGAATTTCGTTACGGGAAGGATGAACATCGACGTGCTTGAGACGAACGCTTCATCGGCTCCGTGAACGTCGTAGGCTTCGAGGTTGGTCTCTTGCAGTGGGATGCCGAGTTCGGCGGCCAGGTCGATAACTGCGCCGCGCGTAACGCCGCGCAGGATATTTCTGCCCTCGGGGGTGTAGATCACGCCGTCCTTGACGACGAAGAAGTTGTTGCCCGTGCCCTCGGTGATGAAGCCGTCCTCGTCGCTCAACAGGGCGTATGCCTTGGGATCGATCTTGTGGGCCTGGAGGTTCGCCACTTGGTAGAAGACTCGGCTTCGGTTCTTGATCTTCGGGTCGATGTATCGCGCGGGTACCGACTGCTGCTGCGTCAGGATAGAGTGTACGCCCGTGTCGTAGTAGTCGGCGATCCCAGCGAGATGCCACGTAAGGGGCCAAACGTTGATTGTGACCGTGGGCTTGATGCCGTTTGGGAATACGGAAGAATAGAGGGACAGGGGACCGTTAGAGACATTGTGCATGATCTGATAGTCAACGCCTTCCGGCATACGGTCCTTGTTGATTTCAATAGTCTCCATCGTGGCGGCCTCCATCTCGTCGATGTCCAAGCCGCAGTCGATCTCCAGAATCTTTATGCCGGCGTACAGTCGTTCGAGGTGGTTTCGAAGTCGGAAAGGTTCCATGTTGTAACTTCGGGTCATCTCGAACACCATGTCGCCGAACATCAAGGCGGTGTCGAAAATCGACACTCGCGCTTCTGATTCGGGCACGAAATCGCCGCTCATGTAGACCAATCGTCCTTCCGTCATTCTTTGCTGCTCCTCTTATGTGTGGTGTCCGGGCGCTTCATGTCGAAGCGGCCGGGGCGGGTCGCATTGAATTTATGGCGATGCTTCCCAGGTTTCCTCTATCGTGAACATGATGGCTTTCTTGCCTGTTTCCGTCAATATCGCGTCATTGACGTACGCGATCACTTCCGCGTGGATGTCACTGGCCGCCCACGCGGCCCGCTGTTCCTCGTTCTCCCAAAAGGAGACTACCTCGGTCGTGAAGTCTTGATCCGGCAGTCCGACCTTTGCCGCGTCTTCTCCCGCATAGGGTTTTAGCATAACGCCGCGAATGAATCCGGGTTGTCGCGACATGGCATCCATCCACTTGTCCCGGATTGCCGAGGCCAGTTCAGCTTCCTTTCCCTGAATGGCCGTTAGTCGCATGTTTAGGGTTATCATGGTGCAACTCACACTCTTGCAAGTTCTGCGGGACCTTGGGGCGAGACTGGGGTTGGATTCTCCTGCGTGGGCTCGATGGTATCCCACGATTTGAAGGGGTGTCAACGACATCTTTGAGGCCGGACTCTGCGAGTTTGTGGCCCCGTGTGCCCGGTTTTGCATGTAATTGAATATACGAAAATTTTTTCCGTATTTCGGTTGCGTGAATTGTATTGTGTGTATTATCGTGCGAATTCCGACGGAATCGGGAATATCAGGTGGAAAGTTGACACGTGTTAGTGCATCGTGTACGGTGTCCGTACCGATAGACAATGCCTTGGGAAATCACGGGTTATTGGTGAAGATATCTGGAAGGGAGGAAGCTATGTTGCCGGAAGTAATATTGAAGAGCGTATCACGGGATGATGTGGACAGGATTGCTTGGTGGCTTCAGGACGACGATTTGTCGAGTCGGTGGTTTGGTCGTTACGGCATCGACGATCCGGTACATCCGGGCTACGACCCGCGGCACATGCTTGAGGCAAGTGATTGGGAGTGGCGCAGGACGTTCGGCGACCCCCGTCGGACGATATTTTCCATCTACAGCACTACGGATGAGCACGTCGGCGAGTGTCAAGTTCAGCTTGACGGGGAGGGCGGCGCGGAACTCTCGGTTATTATTGGGCGGAAGGACCTTTGGCACCACGGTTACGGCACGTCTACGATGCTTGAGCTGCTCGACAGGGTGTTCAACACGATGGGCCTCGACTCCGCTTGGGTGACCGTTCCGGTCGAGAATCGCCCTGCGATTGGGCTGTTCGAGAAGCTGGGCTTCGTCATAGCCAGTGGCGAGCGTGTCAGACATGGAGAGATAGACGTAGCGCATATGACGGTGTCTTCGTCCCGCTACTCGGCGAAGGAGTCTCGCGCCCACAAGGAGCGGGAACTGGCTCCGGTAGTGGCCGTCTCGGGAATGCCCGGGAGCGAAAGTGAGGCATTGGGGCAAGAGATTGCGCGGATACTCGACAGCGAGTTCATTGGCGACGAGGAGATCAAAGACTCGCTTAGCGAGCGTCTCCAGTGCTCCAGAGCGGAGCTTGAGTCGTTTGAGAACAGTCACAAGTCGCTCTGGGCGCGCCTCCTTTCGTCCGTTGTCGTACCGACGGAAGTAACGACGGCGTACGAGAGCGGGTACCATGCGTATGTTCCGAGTCGGCCGTATGAGTACGACGAGCTACTGCACGAGCCGCTTTCCAAGTCGCAGTACACGAAGAAGCTGCAGAGGATCGTTCGGAGACGCGCCGCCGAGGGCAGCGTCATACTGCATGGGAACGGGTGTCATTTATTCCTTCCCGACCAAGTGGACGGTCTGTCAGTTTTCGTTTCGACGTCTGCCGAGTCGAGGGTTGCTCGTCTAGCAGATCAGCACGGGGAGACTGCCGAAGCCGCACAAAGCCGTCGTGAGCGCGAAGATAAAGAGTATCAGGAGATTTTCCGGCGTCTGTTCGACTGTGAGGTTGATGATTCCAGCAGGTTCGATATCACGATCAATCTCGATCGGATGACGATTGCCGATGCGGCGGAATTTATCGTAGAGATGCTTCGACAAAGGAGCGCTGAACCGGTCGAACGAGGCGCTCGAATTGAGTCGCGTTACTCTGCGCCCGTATCCGAAAGAGGATAACTGCCAACCGTTCATGGTGAGAAGAAAGGTCGGCAGCTAACCGACAGGACAGGCGGGGAAGCCTTCCGACCCCGGTCAAGCA
Source organism: Dehalococcoidia bacterium (assembly GCA_965232435.1). GTDB lineage: Bacteria > Chloroflexota > Dehalococcoidia > Lucifugimonadales > VXLM01 > VXLM01. The sequence continues at coordinate 2,131,573 of CBDDPU010000004.1, read as the reverse complement.
AGATCTCCGAACCGCGTTGGAGAGCGGCCCTGTGTTTCCGGTTTCCTAAGTTTGGGGCTCCCACTCCTCACGGAGGATTCCGTAGTATGCGAGGTCCTGTCTCACCCCGGAATCGGGGCCGGAGGGGGCCTGGCTCCGCAGGATGCCTTCTCTGGTCATGCCGATTTTCTCCATCACGCGCCATGACCTTTTGTTCTTGACGTTTGCCACGGCAGAGATTTTCGCTAGACAGAAGGTCTCAAAGGCCCAGTCGACGACGACGCGAGCGGCTTCGGCGGCGTAGCCTTTTCCCCAGTGCTTGCGCGCGACCGAGTATCCCATCTCGGCGACCTGGGATCTCTTGTCGATGCTGAGGTTGATTCCGCCGATTACGGTATCTTCGAGAACGATTGCGAAGGTTGGTTTCGAATTCCAGTTTTTCAGGAATGACTCGGCGACGAACTGTTCGGCGTGGGCGAGTTCGTATGGAAACGGCATGGGGTGCAGGTAACGCTGCCAATCTTCATCGTTGGCGTACGCTAGGATGTCGTCTGCATCTGTCAGGTGAAATCGCCGCAGGGTGAGCCGCTCGGCGTGTAAGACGGGTTGTTCAGTCATGGGATCGGTTCTCTACGGGGTCTTGGGATTGAAGGTGTCCGTCGTGCGAGGGTTTTCCAGTGTATCGCCCACTCCGGCTGTGCGGCTATGTTTTTCTCATGCGCAACGCTTTTGTTAGCGCTGGACTTTCGGCTACTATGAGAGGGTGCGCTATTTCATCGGATTGGGTTTAGGAATCCTGTTCTTCGCCATCTTGGCTGCCTCGACATCGGCAAACGGGGGGCTCCTTGTCCATCGCGAACAGCAGGGCGGTTACGACATTGCCGTTACGGTATGGCCGCCGGAGCCGAAGACCGGTCTCTTGGTCTTTACCGTGCTGATCCAAGCCGTCGTGTCCGCCAACGGTGGAGGCGATGCACATTTCGCGCCGATATCGACTGATCTGAGTCTTCGCGGTGATGGGCCGTTAGATTCGAGAGTGGGGCCCTTCCAGCCTCAGACAGTGCTGCCGGGCTTCAGTCATTTTGATGTTCGGATTCCTGTGGGCAGGGAAGGTCAATGGACGTTTACGTTCGCCGTTACCGGCCCTCTGGGGGACGTCGAAACAACAGTGCCGCTCGAAGTCTTACCGAGTGATGAAGGTTCGGCGGCGGTATGGTGGGTAGTCGTCACATCCGCCGCCGTTGTGTCGGTTTTGGGAGTCGTTCTATTCGGTATTGTGCGTCGAAATCGTCGTTCATCCGCCGTTTGAGGCTCGTGATTCCCAATTGGTGAAGTTCACCCCTGCCGCGTTGGGGACGGCAGTTATGACGGGGGAAAGTGACTGAGTGGAGTCCAGTTCGTTATGGACAGGGTGGCGAGGCTTGGTATACTATGAGAGCGTGAACCTCGGCTGAACGCATACACGGCTGAGGACCCCGGCCGAGGTGGCGGAACTGGTAGACGCGCAGCGTTGAGGGCGCTGTGGCCGCAAGGCTGTGAGGGTTCGAGTCCCTCCCTCGGCACCATGTTTGCACGGTAAGGCGGCGTAGCCAAGTGGTCTAAGGCGGAGGTCTGCAAAACCTCTATTCGGCGGTTCGAATCCGCCCGTCGCCTCCATTTTTCATTGCGCTTTAGGGCGCGAGCAGTATTTTGCCCATCGTCCTGCGGTTTTCCAGGTCGTCCTGTGCCCGTCCTGCGTCTGCAAGAGGGTAGGTATCATGAATGTGCAGCGACAGATCACCGGATTGCACCCAGGACAGTACGTCGGAAGCTCGCCACGAGAGTTCCTCGCGGGTGGCAATATGGTGGTTCAGTCCCGGTCTGGTAAAGAACAAGGACTTGGCGTTAATGACTGAGACGGGTAGGGACTGCACGGCGCCGCTCGCCGCGCCATAGAGAACCAGCATTCCGCGGGGTTTGAGGCTCGCAAGACTGTCATCAGCCGTGGCTTGTCCTACGGAGTCGTAGACGACGTCGACGCCTCGTCCGTCTGTGATTCTCATCGTTTCTTCGCGGAAATCCTGCTCGGTATACACGATAAGATGATCGGCGCCGACACGGCGGGCCATTTCGGCCTTTTCGTCATTGGATACGGTGGCAATGACATTCGCGCCGAGCTGTTTGGCCATCTGAATGAGCAGGCGGCCGACTCCGCCTGCCCCGGCGTGTATTAGTGCGGTGTCTTTGGGGCCCAATTGATAGGTGGAATAGCAGAGATAGTGGGCGGTCAGCCCCTGTTCCATGACTGCTGCTGCGGCCTCCGAGGTTACGTCGTCGGGCACGCGGACGGCCTGCCATTCAGGGATGACCATCTTTTCGGCGTACGATCCTAGAGACAGACCCGCCATGGCGACGCGGTCTCCGACTGCAAGGTCGATGACATCCTTGCCGGTTGCCGTGACTCTTCCTGCCATTTCATAGCCGGGGATGAGCGGAAGCTGTCGAGGATACGTTCCGCGCCGGATGTAGGTGTCGATGAAGTTGATACCGATGCGGTCAACGTTGATCAGGATGTCACCGGAACCCGGAACGGGGTCGGGCACATCAACGTACTCGAGGACTTCAGGGCCGCCGGTCCGGGCCATCCGTATAGCTTTCATTGTAAGAGGGTTCCTTGTCTAGGCTCGTTAATTGGATTCGGCGCAGCGCTCGGAAGGATCAATTCATCGAAAATCCGCCATCGACGTTGAGGGACTGGCCGGTGATTCCGCTAGCGGCTTCGGAGGCAAGGAAGACCACGGCATTGGCAATTTCCTCGGGTGTTTGCTCTCTGCCGAGCGGGGTGTTCATCTGCACGAAGCGGTCGAACGATTCGCGAGTAGTCATTTCGTCGTCGATGTTGAGTCCGATCCTGCGCGAGGCGATGCGCTCCCACATTTTCGTCCACACGAGCCCTGGGCATACGCAGTTGACGTTTATGCTGTATGGGGCGTATTCGGCGGCGAAGCAGCGGGTGAGGTTGATAGCCGCGGCCTTGGACGCGCCGTAGGCGTAGTTCGTTCGCGTGCCGACTCGACCGGCCACCGAGGCGATGTTGACGATTTTGCCGTATTCGCGAGGTTTCATATGTTCCGCGACGGCTTGTGTGACTTTCGCTATGCCTTTGACGTTCACTTCGTGAATGTGGTTCCAGTCGTCATCGTTTGGGGTGTCGCGGTTCTCCCAGCCGGGCGCTCCGATAGTGCCCGCGTTGTTGATGACGATATCTATTCGTCCGAATTCGTCTAGAGTGCGGGAAACCAGCGTTTCGACCGAATTTCGGTCGGTGACATCCACGGCAACCGCAAGAGCCCGGCGTCCGAGGGCAGCAAGTTCTTCGCTGACGACGCGGGCATCTTCCTCGTTGATGTCTGCGGCCACCACATCCGCGCCGTTCTTTGCCAGCACGTGGGAGATGGCTCTCCCAATGCCTCTGCCTGCGCCGGTCACGATGGCAATTTGGTCAGTAACGTTCATATGCTCGTTCCTCCGATTAGTCGTTTGATCCGGTAGTGGTAGTTTCCGCAATTGAGAATACTGCGGAAGTGCCTTGTCTCCCAATCGCGCGAATCCACTCATCGCGCACGTAGACAACGCCGCCTATGGACTTGCCGTTGAAGGAAATTGTTGCCTCGTTTGCGAAGAACAGCAAGGAATGAGTGACGGCCGCGCCGCTGTTCGTCGGTCCCGGCCCTTCGAGAATGGTTGGAGGATGGATGCTGTTCCAAACCGTCTCGACAGATCCCTGCTCCGTGGCGACGGTCCAAGAGGGCGCAGCGCGCACATCTCCTTCGCGCCAAATCTCTGCTTCTATGATGGGCATGTCTTGCTTATAGAAGTTGTTGTTGCTCGTCCCACGTGAGACCGTTTTGGACACGAAGTCCGCCAAGGGGAGGTTGTCAGTGTAGATGCCAATGAAGGATTCGGAGGGGATATCGACGAACGCGACGTGTCCCTCGCCTGCCGCGCTGTAGCTTACGCGGTAGAGGCTCACTCGCCCAACGTCCGCCTGGTTGCCATGATTTTGAAGGTAGGCGATCCAATGCTCGCCCGACCAAACCAAAGTTCTATTGTCCACAACTCGTTCTGAACTCAAGATTATTGCCCCCGTGAAACGGCGTTACCGCATCGGGATTGTGTCGTTCGGCTTATTCTCACTGCAATGCACTTTTTGGGCCGGTGAGGGCCTTAGCTGAATTTGAAGGAATATAGGTCGGCATCCTTTAGGACGAAGCGCAGGCGAACCGGTCTTCCTCCAAATGAACTGACGTCGGGCCCGTCCGTCCAAGAGACTCGTTCGGCAATCTTGTCGCCGTACCGTTCAGGGCTGTCGGCTAGGGTGAACCCTTGCTGTGGCCGTCCGTGTTCGTCCTGAATTTCGACTTGGACCGAGCCGACTGCGGATGTCGAGTAATTTATTTCCAATTCGCTGCCCTCGAAAACCAGCGGTTTTGTGGTGAACTCCCCGCCGCGATAGCCGGCGTTGACAGAAACAAAGCCGTCCGTTCGCAGGGTGTAACGCGATATACGTGTGGAGGGGTAGCGCCAATGGTCGGAGCAGTACATGCTAAGCGTCTCTTCCGACGTTTGAAAGATGCCTCGCTCGAAGTAAATGCCTCGCTCGTGCCAGTTTTCTTTATCGAGTCCGGGGCGGATGAAGGCTTCCTTGAAGGTGCGATCCCAGGTTATTCCGTCTCGGCTGCTCATAAGGACGATGTCGTTTACGCCTGGCCCGTTGGGCCAATCGGGGTCGGGTGTGTGTTGAAGCACGAGACGGGAAGGGAACATGAGATAGGTTCCGGGCGAGCGATCGTACGGAACGCAGGCGTTGGTGTAGAGATGCTCGGAAGGTATTTCTCCGGTGTCGATCAGCTCAAGGGGGCTCCAGTTAAGGAAGTCATCAGAGGTGGCGCGCCTGATCCAGCGAACGCCTCCCTTGAATGGGCCGTCGGATCCACCGACGCCCCTCGTGAAGATCACGTATTGGCCTATCCTTTCGTCCCAGAATGCCACGTTGAACGAGTCGAAGGGGCCTTCCGTAAGGATTGGGGAACCCTGCATCAGACTCCAGTTGATCCCGTCCGGCGAGGACAGCGCGAGGACGGACGGCCCGGGCGTTCCCAGCGCCTCACTCTCAGCCCGGCCCGTTCGGACAATGGCCTTGTACCGCCGTTCGAGTGGCTCGGCGGGGTTATCGTCGATGAAGACGCAAAGGTTTGCTCCTGGGCCCATCCAGATCAGATTGTTGTCTTTCGACCTTTGGAATTCGATGAGGCCGAGGGGTGGTTTGTCCCAGTGGATTCCGTCCTTGCTCTCGGCGTAGGCGGTGTGGCGCGGGTTGGAAACTCGGTCAGCGGCTAGGTGATCGCATCGGTAGTATCCTCGGAACAAGCCGTCGTCGCGAATGACTGACATGTACGCTACGCTGGCCTCGTCCCATGGCTTGTCGCCCACGAGGACGGTTTCTCGGCGAGTCGGGGAGTGCATGAGTCGCTTCGGGCCGCTCATGGCGTCGATAACGAGGTCGTCGAGGAAGAGTTGTCGATTGGTTCCGATGTCGATAGGGTTCTGCACGTGTCTGGTCCTCTGTCAGTGTGAAATGGTTGGTGCAGGAATGGTAGATCCCTGCATAATCGGCTTGGTGTTCAGCATTGTACCAGTCTTTGCGACACTCGTTACTGCTCTCCGCGCAGGAGTGGGACTCCCACTCTCCGGCGTAACCTTCTATAAAGCAAGAGAGGATCGGGCATCCTCGCTTGGGATGCCCATTGCCGGATTGGCAGCTCTAATATCGTCGCGCTCGTGATCACCGTCGGCTGGATCATTCTGATCACTGTGGTAAGAGTTTCTACCGGCTGGGGATAGCTGACTTCCTATACCCCAGGCGGCGTAACTATCTCACATGTGGGGCCGCTGGCGCGGCTAAGTTTCCGGTCAAGCGTGGCAAGTTGACACCCGAATGCCTCTGCTATAGCAACATACCACGCATCGTAGCAAGTGATGTTTTCGCGCATTTCCCATATCCGTTCGGCAAATGGTGTAAAGGGGAACAATTCGATATCGAGCCGAAGCAAGGCCGAGTGCGCTAAGGGTGCCTCAACTCTTGATATCTGCTGAGACAGTTCCAAGCGGCGGAGGATATTGCTGGCCTCGACCAAGACCAGTTCGGGGGCGATCAATGACCCCTCGGCAACCGTCTCTTCCGACCACACCCCTTCGGGGCCCGAATCTACGAGGGCCGCCACTAAGACGCACGCATCTACGACCCTAGTCAAGTCCTGTCAGCGTCGCGGGCGGCCAGAATGGCGGAGGCAGGGACCTGTGTGTTATAAACAGCCTTGCGTTCGCGTATTTCTCTCACCCATTCGCCAACCGACGGGCGCGACGCTATGCGCTCCAGTTCTCCGCGCAGAAACTCTTGCATGGACAGGCGTTGAAGCGACGCGCGAACCGCAAGCTCATCACGGACGGCGTCGGGGACACCTCTTATAGTGATCTGGACAGCCATGGCATACCTCCTATGAATGCATTATGACAGCAATGCCATCAAAATGCAAGCACATCTTTCATCCAAACTTGAAGGCGTAGACGTCCGCGTCCATGAGCCTGAAACGGAGACGGACCGGCTTGCCGGCAAACTCACTGACGTCGCTCCCGCCGTTCCAAGACACCTTGCCTTCAATCTCGTCACCGAACTTTTCGGGGAAGTCATCAAGGCTAAAGCCAGACAGAGGGCGGCCTTCAGCGTCTTGAATCTCGATTTTGATTGAGCCGATTGCGGAGGTCGAGTAATTGAGTTCAAGTTCGCGTCCGTTGAAGATGAAGGGGCGAGTTGTGAACTCTCCACCTTTGCAGCCCGCGTTGACTGAAACGAACCCATCCGTGCGGAGAGTGTAGCGACGGATGCGCTGAGTCGGAAGGTGCGCGTTCTCCATGCCGTACATGGTCATCTCGTTGTCTGAAGTATGCAAGATTCCGACTTCAAAGTAGATGCCGCGATCGTGCCAGTTGTTAAAGTCCAGCCCCGGGCGAATGAAGGCTTCCATGAAGCTCCGGTCGAAGTTAAACCCGTCGCGGCTGGACATGAGAACGATGTCGCTCACGCCGGTGTCATATGTCCAGTCCGGGTCGGGCGTTCGCTCGTGGACGAAGCGCGAGGGAAACATGAGGTACGTTCCGGGCGCTCGGTGGTACTGGATGCAGGAATTCGTGTAAAAGTGCTCCCAGGGCGTGTCGCCGCAGTCGATATTCTCCAGGGGCGTCCAGTTCAGGAAGTCTTTGGACGTGGTTCGTCGAATCCAGCGGACGCCGGTGAAGAAATCGCTCGTACCTTGTCCGGCTACGCCGCGGGTGTATCCCACATATTCTTCGCGCCATGTGTCCCAGAAAGCGAGATTGAGCGTATCGAATGGGTAGTCGGTGAGGATGGGTTCCTCGCGCATCATCCGCCATTGGAGTCCGTCGGGAGACGCGAGGGCGACGATGACCCGTTTGATACGGAGTAAGGCCTTGTATTGTTCATCCGGCTTTGCCTCGGGGTTGGCGTCCTTGAACGGAGCGAGATTGATTCCGGGTTCCGTCCATACGATGTTGTTGTTCTTGGATCCGTTGAATTCGATGAGGCCGAGGTTTGGTTTGGTCCAGTTGACGCCGTCTTCGCTCTCGGCGTAGCACGTTATGGAGTTGTAATCGGAGTCATTGAGCTTTGGGTCGGCACGATACCATCCTCTGAACTTGCCCTGATCGGGAATGGCGATGAGGTAAGAGAGACCGCCAATTTCCCAGGGGTGTTCCGGTTCAAGAGCGGCATCCTGCCTGATGGGAGAGTGGAGGACGCGCTCGACATCGCTTGAGTCGGCGATCCAAAAGTCATCGACGAAGAGTTGGCGTTCGTCAGCGATGTTTACGGGAGTTTCATGATCCATTGAAGTTTCCTCCGCTTCTTTAGGCGAATAGGCGCGTTCGGTAAGGATCGAACCAGGTGCGCAGGCCGGTGGCAAGCAAATTGAAGCCAAGTATAGCAAATAAGAACGCGAGGGCGGGTCCGAGCGAGAGCCAAGGCCATTGGAAGATGGCGAGCCGGGCTCCGGAGAGTAAGGCAGCCCACTCGGGAGTGGCGGGCATCCTGACCGAGGCGGTCTGCATTTGAATTGATATCTCGACGTAGCGTTCTCCGAGCAGGACACCGAGGAAGCCCAGTTCTCCCAGCATGAGCATTACCGCGCTGATTTCGAGGGCTATGGCCGGCAGCAGCTGCGGTAGGATCGCGGGCAGCAAATGCTTCCGGAAGAGTTGTGAGTTAGACGATCCGAGCGCCACGGCTCCCTCAATGTAGGGCTGGCCGCGCACGTATCGGACGGCGCCATTGACGACGTTCGTCAATTCGGCCCATCCGGTGAGTCCGAGTCCCAATAGAAAGACTCCGAAACCAATCTGCGGCCCAATCGCGAGGATGAATATGAACGCGAACAACAGGCTCGGTATAGACGATGAAACAGCGGCAATGGAAAGGATTTGCTGACCTGTGGAGCCGCCTCTCCAGCCGGCGATCAGTCCTAGCGTTCCTCCCACGGCAAGCCGTATGAGGGCGACCGACAAGACCAGCGTCATCGTCGATTTGGCGCCATGAATGATGCGACTCAGCATGTCCCGTCCGTCGAGGTCGGTGCCGATCGGGTAGGGGGCGCTGGGCGGGAATGGGGCTGCGCGAACCTCTCCGTTGATTTCTTGAAGGCGTTTGCCGCGCTCTTCCGGATGGTAAGGGGATATGAAACTGGGCCAACACACTGCTATGAACAGGACGACTACTGCAACAGTGCCCAGAACCAGCGAGGTGTTGGCCAGATAGCGTACTGCAGTTCTCGCGAGGTGATTCCACCACCGGCGGCTTCCGTTTAACGGGACACCGTTGGTTTCGACCGGCTGATGGGATATCTGAATTGTCTTGATCCCCCATCGGCGGATTGTGAGACTGGCGATGAGGAGCACGACAAGCCCGCCCATGAGCGGCCAGCCGTATCGCAGCCACCATATGGCAGCGCTCGTGTCCACTGCGTCAGGGGACATGTCGGAACCATTGCGTGGGGAGTGAAATGTGCGTATGCATGGTGATCACAGTCAGCCTTATGAGACCGTCGCATCCGCCGGGGTCATTCGTGGATCGATGCGCTGAATGAGTATTTTGATGACCGTATTTATGATGAGGAGGGTGACGGCGATCGTGATGAGCAGATAGCTGGCGAGGGCGGCGTCTCTGTTGCCGACGGCGTCAAGCAGTCGGAAGCCGATTCCTCCCCATGAGAAGTACCACTCCACGACCAGAATGCTGCTCAGCGAGAAGAAGAATGAGGAGTTTACGGCAGTTAGAACGGGCGTTGAGATGTTCCTGATGATGTGACGGGAAAGCACCGTCCATGGAAGGAGTCCCTTGGCGTGGGCAGTGCGAACGTAGTCGGTGTGGATGACATCCTGAAGCGCCGCAATGGTCATTTGCGCCACGAACGCCATAGGACGGACGGAGAGCACCAATGCGGGTGGAAGCAGCCTTCGGGGGTCGAATACGTCGACGAGCGGGCTGACCAGGACAAACTTGATGCCGAACGCGGGGTTGATGTATCGCACAAAGAGCAGAAGCACTAGTAGCGCGAGCAGGAAGCTCGGCGTAAGCACACCGACGAAGCTCAGCGCCGACGCGATTCCGCCGACTCTCGACCCGGGCCAAAGCCCGGCAATCAGACCCAGGCTCAGTCCTATAGAGGATCCCAGCACAACCGCGCTCAAGAGAAGCAGGAGCGTTTGCCAGTAGGCACTTGCTACTATGGCAAACTTTTCCCCGTCTTCCCAGAAACTTGTGAGAAAGTCGAAGTAGCTTGAGAACGTTGTCTGGAGGCGGGTTATGAAGTCATAGAGGGCGCGGAGCACCGACTGGTCGAGGGCTGCGTAGCTGAAGAGCGACACAAGGACAACCACCAGTAGAATACGGTATCCGAGAAGGGCGAAAGTACGCAGGCTGCACCTCTCCCGTTGACTTCGCGTAATTGTGCCATATTAGCCGAGCAGCTATCTCTTCTTGGCCGAGAGGGAATGGGGAAGAAATGCCCTTCTTAACTCGGTTCCGAGTCCACGAGATGGCAGGCGACCCAGTGGTTGTCCCGTTTCTCCTCTAAAGGCGGCTCGTCTTCGGCGCACATGGCGACGGTTATCGGACAGCGAGTGCGGAATCGGCACCCGCTCGGCGGGTTGATGGGGCTCGGCACATCACCGACCAGAATGATCCGGTCGCGTTTCCGAGCCAGAACCGGATCGGGGGCAGGAACGCCGGACAGGAGCGCTCTTGTGTAAGGGTGGAGCGGTTCAGCGTAGAGTTCGGCAGTGGAGGTTCGCTCGACGACTTTGCCCAGATACATGACGGCGACGCGGTCGCTGATGTGCCGCACGACTCTCAGGTCATGCGAGATGAAGAGGTAGGTCAATTGAAACCGGTCTTGCAGTTCCTCCAGCAGGTTGATGATTTGAGCCTGAATCGACACGTCGAGGGCCGAGATCGGCTCGTCGGCGACAATGAACGTAGGATTGACTGAGAGGGCTCTGGCAATGACGATGCGCTGCTGCTGGCCTCCACTGAACTCGTGCGGGTACCGGTTCTTAAAGTACGGATTGAGGCCTACGGTTCTGAGAAGCTCCTCGACGCGCTCTTCAACCTCGTTGTCTTGGACGATCCGATGAATTCGGATTGGTTCTGCGATGGCTTCCCCGACGGTTTGGCGAGGGTCGAGAGCCGCGGCGGGATCTTGGAAGACGATTTGCATCTTTTTGCGGTAGGGGCGCATCTCGTTCTTCTTGAGTTTCGTCAGGTCGGCGCCTTCAAAGGAAACCTCGCCCTCCGTGGGTTTTTCGAGTTGTAGGATCGTGTAGCCGAGCGTAGACTTCCCGCAGCCACTTTCTCCCACGAGTCCAAGAGTCTCGCCTTCACGAATAGTGAGGTCTACGCCATCAACCGCCCGCACGATGTTGCGGTTGGCTCCCAGTCCGAAGATGATTCCCTTGGAACCGACCTCGAAGTAGGTCTTCAACCCCTTGATGTCTACCAGGATGTTGCCGGCGCTATTGGATTCTTGCGTCATGAGAGTACTTCGTCATTGCTGGCTTCGGAGAGCTTTGCACAAGTTATTAGCAAGGCAGCCACGTCGAGAATTATGGGTGGAATCAAGGTTGTGTTCCACTTTACCGGATTCCCGCGAACGCGGGAATGGCGCGGTTCTGCAAAGGGTTTTCTTTCATGGGAACGTCGATGGGAGTGAGCAGGAATGACGGTATTGGAAGGGTCTGCGTTCCGTGGGAATGGCGAAACGCGCCCGGGTCGTGAAATAAGGTTGGAGAGAGTCAATGCGGTTTAGCTCCTAGCTTAAGCGGGATCTTCCACCGGGTTCCAGCAGGCTGCGAGGTGGTTCTCGCCGAAGGGCAGCAGGGCAGGGCGTTCGGTGGAGCAGCGTTCTACCGGAGCATTGCATCGGACGGTGAAGGGGCAACCTTCCCGCAGGTTGGCGAGATTTGGCGGGAGTCCCTTGATCGACATCAGCTGTCCGGCCGTCCTTTCGGCGACTGATGGCATGGAGTTTAGGAGCATGGAGGTGTAGCGGTGCTTTGGCCGGGCGAATACGTCGTCCACGGGCGCCATTTCGACAATTGAGCCCGCGTACATCACGGCGACTTGATCGCACAACTCGGCGACGACTCCGAGGTCGTGAGTGATCCACATGACCGACATGCCGCGTTCATCTTTGATTTCTCGGACAAAGTCCAGCAATTGAGCTTGAATCGTCACGTCGAGTGCCGTTGTCGGCTCATCCGCAATGAGCAGCAGGGGATCGCACGAGAGTGCGATCGCGATCATGACGCGCTGCCTCATGCCGCCGCTGAATTGGAACGGGTAGTTATTATATCGACCTTCCGGCGATGGGATGCCCACCCGGTCGAGGAGTTCAATCGTCCTGCTGCGAGCGGCGCTGTCGTTAATGCCGAGGTGAGTCTTCATGGTTTCAGCAATTTGCGGGCCGACCTTCATCGTCGGGTTAAGCGACGTGGCCGGGTCCTGGAAGATCATGCCCATCTTTGTGCTGCGTCTGCGTCGGACTTCCGCATCGGTCATTTTCACTAGGTCTTCCCCGTCCAGCAAGACACTCCCGCCGACGACTCCTCCAAGGTTCTTGGGGATTAGTCCCATGATCGAATGGGCGGTCATGGTCTTGCCGGAGCCGCTTTCGCCAACGATGCCCAGGGTTTCCCCCTGCCGGATGTCGAAGCTCACGCCGTTGACCGGCCTGATTGTGCCTTCGCGCGAGTATAGGTGAGTTTCGAGTTCTTTTACGCTCAGTACGGGTTTTGTCATGTCTGATGATTGCCTTCCGCTAACCCGTTACCGTCGGATCTGCCGGGGGTTGAGCGCGTCGTTCAGTCCGTCGCCCAGGAAGTTGAAGCCTATGACGGCAATGGCGAGGGTGAGGCCGGGCATGAGCACCAAGTGCGGATGAGTGCGCCACTCGAAGAGATTTTCAGTGACCATGCTTCCCCAGCTTGCTCCCGGGGGCTGAATTCCGAATCCGAGGAAGCTCAGGGAGGATTCTAGGAGGATGATCCCGCCGATGCCGATGGACATAGAGACGATGACGGGGGCGATCGAATTCGGGACTAAGTGGCGAAACATGATGGTTCGGTCGGGCACGCCGAGGGCGACTTGCGCGCGGATGAAGTCCTGTTCGCGCAGGGAGAGGATTTGGCCTCTGATGAGTCTGGCGTAACCCGGCCATGAAACGAGGGCGAGGGCGCCGAAAACGATGAGGTAGTCGAGGAAAAGCGTATCGCGCAGGAACTCCCACTGGGTTCTTTGATAAACCGTAGCGAGCCACGACACGAACGGTTGTCGAACCGTCAGGCTTATGAAGGCGACAAGCAGCAAGTCGGGGAAGGCGAGGATGATGTCTGTAATGCGCATGATGCCGTCGTCCACCCATTTGCCAAGATAGGCCGCGGCGGCACCCAAGATGATGCCGAGAATTGTGCTGATCGTGATAACGACAACAACCACGAAGATCGCGGTTCGTACAGAGTGCAAGATTCGGCTAAAGATATCCCGCCCGATGAGATCAGTTCCAAACCAGTTCGCTGCGTTCGGCGTCGCGGCGATGTTGGAGATGTTTGTCTTGATGTAGTCGTGAGGGGCTATGTATGGACCGATGAGTGCGATGATGATGAGCAGGACGGAGATAAAGAGGCCCACCATAGCAGCCCTGTTGCGAATGAGACGCTCCATGGCGTCTATCCAAAGGCTGCGTTGTCTGCCTCCTTGGAATTCATCTTCCAGTCCGGCTATTCCGGTTGATTCCGACATTCAGTCCGTCCTGTGTCGCATGGCTACTCGTACCGGACTCGTGGGTCGAGGAGTCCGTAACCGAGGTCTACGAGGAGATTTGAGACGATGATGATGGCCGCGCCGATGATTGTCACGCCAAGTATGACCGGGTAATCTCGGGCTTGGAAGGCTTCGATACCGAGCCCGGCGAATCCGGGTATTCCAAAAATGAGTTCGACGAAAAACGCGCCGGTAACGAGACCGCTCATGATGAGGCCCATCGTCGTAAACACGGGGGTCAATGCGTTTTTCAGCACGTGTTTCGAGACGACCAGGCGTTCCCTTAGGCCTTTGGCGCGAGCGGTGCGGACGTAGTTTTGGCTCAATACTTCGATAACGCCGGCTCGGGTCTGTCTCACGACGACCAAGAGGGGGCCGGCAGCCATGAGGAAGACCGGCAGAATCGCGTTGGTGCTGAATATGCCCTTCCAGCCGATGGGCACATTCATGATGCTGAGCCATAGGACGAGCACGATCAGCAGCATCGGGCCGAGCACGAAGGGCGGGATGGATCTGACTACGATTGACGCGAACACAATCAGGTAGTCGACCCACGTGTTTTGCTTAACTGCGGCCAAGGCTCCGAACGGAATTCCGACAACCACAAGCACGACGGCGGCTGCGAGGCCAAGTTGAGCCGAAATCGGCATCGAAGCCGCGAAGGCCGGCCACACGTCTCTTCCGCTGGATATAGATTTGCCCCAGTCTCCCCGCATCAGCCCTGCGAAATAGTCGATGAACTGTTCCCAAAAGGGTCGGTCAAGGCCGTGCAGCGTCCGTAAGCGTTCAGTAATTTCCGGGTCGGAGACCAGTTCCTCGTTATAGAAGATCTCAAGGGGATCGCCCGGTCCGTAAAAGCCGAGCGTGAACGTGATGAACAGCACGGCGAAGAGGACCGGTATGGCAAGTATTAGGCGTCGTAGGGTGTAGACAAACATATTGTGAGTTGGGGAAGCGTGACTAGCATTTTACATCACAGACTCATCAAAGACGACCTCGAGGGATAATTCTCAAAATCGATCCTGTCGCCGGCATCGGCGGGGTTTACGGTCTGAGTAGGGCCGTTGTCGCGTTCACCCTGTGCATTTTATGCTAGTACGAGCACTTAGTGGCGTTCAAGCATCTCACGGAAGTCCTCTTCCGTCCATGCGAATTGGCCGCCGTTGGCCGCAAGAGCCTCTTCAGCCAGGCTCATTGCCAACACCATATCGCACCTTCCATCCACTATGACGGGACCGGAATCTTGGTTCGCAACGCCGTACATGATGAGGTTGCAAAGCGCTATTTCGATATGGTGAAGGATGCCCTCTTTCATCGGAAGGCTAGAGTACACTTGCATTCTTTCGAGGTGGTCTCGCGTACTCTCGACCACCCTGGCAATAGTCTCTTCGTCACTGTCCAGCAGCCGTCCTTCCCATTCAACGAAGACGAGCTCAAGCTTAATGTACCGGCCCTCAGCGGTGACGAGTTGTTCCAGTAACTCCAGTCGCTCGGAAATGCTGGAGGCAAGTCTAAACTGCTGGCCGATGTCTTGGTCAATGAGAGTTATGCGCTCGGTGAGCCATTCATTGTCTTCGGGGTCTCTCTCTACATTTTTCAGCGCCCGTCCCCAGTTGAACTCCATGCCGGGGCCCCACTTATGGTAAAGTCCGGTTCCTGTCCCGTCATTCCAAGGCAGCCGGTCCCATTCGTCAAACTCCATACCTGCGCTTGCGACCTCGGCTGCTAGGTACTTTTTCGCCCAGGGGCCGCGCGCTGCAAGTCTGTAGGCGGCGTGGTACTCCGGAGAGAGAACCCGTATGAACTCCGGCAGGTCGTCTATACTTGACTGCGCTGCGGGTGTTTGCGCCACCGAGGCTGTGGGCGTCGGCGATACCGCAGGGGTGCTGGTCGGAGCCACGAAGGCTGTGGGCGTCGGTGGTACTGCGGGAGCGTTGGTCGGAGCCGCGGCCGGTGGGGGATTGGAACACCCCGCCAGAACAACGAGCGCCAAGCCAATCGTTGAAACTACGGATTGAACTTTAGACATGCTCTGTTCGACCACACTCACTCGACTTTTGCAATGTGATAACCGGAATGTCGAGGATTAGTCGTCTTACCGTATAGGCAAATAACGAGTGCCCGTGAAAAGCGAAATCGTGATCATCAAGGATCGGCTCAAATTCAGCGGGGACTTCAAGATGCCGGCATCTTGAAGTCCCCGCTTGTGTTATGAGTAGTCGCCTAAAGGGCGTGGGTTAGCGCTTGCGTTCCGCAATGGCCATCCAGGGCAGGTAATTCCAGTCGTCCCCGAATGTCGTCACGAAGTTCTTGATCCAAGGCTGAACCAGGTAGGCGCGGTCGGTCGAGAAGATGATGGGCAATATCCAGTAGTTGTCGATAATGATCTTCTCGGCTTCTTGGTATTGCGAAATCTTTTCGGGATCGCCAATCGGCAGTTCCGTTGCGCCTGTGATGAGGGAATCGAAGGCGGGGTCGGAATGCTTCGAGCCGCGGCCAACCACCGAAGACTGTGAATGTCCGAGGTCATGGAGCACGCCGCCCGCGTCGGCTACACGTCCGCCGAGGCTCTGACGGAAGAGGTTCACATCTTCAGGGGGCTGCTGGCCTCGTTCGAGTTTGGTGATGGTCACGTTCGCGCCGAGGTTTTCTTTCCACTGTTCCTGCAAGATCTCGGCGAGTCGGATGTACTGCGCGCGCTGGACGGCGACATGCATTGTGGGCCAATTTGCGGGGTTGGCGCCGTACTCGGACTGGGCGGCAAATTCCTTCGCCTTGTCGAGGTCGAACCCGTAGCCGTCACGCGGTGTATGAGAGGCGAGGGCGGGATGGATGATGCCGGTGCCCCAGGTTGCCGTCGGAGCGAATACGGCATGGACGGCCGTTTCCATATCGATGGCGTGAGAGAGTGCCTTGCGAACGTTAATGTCGTCGAATGGCGGTTTTGTCGTGTCGAAGGCGAAATACCAAAGCCCGGAACCCTTCACTCGTTCGAGGTCGCCGTTGAACTTGTGCTCCGGATCATGCACGGCGGCTTGCCGGACGAGGTCGCCGAAGATGATGTCTGCCTCGCCGTTCTCGTACATGATCATCTGCGTCTGGAGGTCGCCGACGTACGGCATGGTGATCTTCTGAATAACGGGTGGATCGCCCCACCAGTAGTCGGAGGGGGTAACTTCAATGAGACCGCTTTCGGGTTCCCACCGGAGTTTGTAGGGCCCAACGCCGATCGGGCTCTCCTGCCATTTCTTGTCCGGGTTCGCCTTTGCATAGTCGGCGTCGAAGATGCCGAGGAGCCACAGGCCCATTTCAAGCGGCCAGGTCGGGGAAGGAGCGGTCAGCGTTATTTGGAGTGTCTTGTCGTCTAGCGCTACCAGGCCGCCGGCTTCGGTGGCCTCGCCCTTGGAAACGGCGTCTATGCCGTCGACTTTTCTGAGGTGAAGCAGGGAGGCTCCCCAGCTGACTTGGTTCTCCGGGAACGCGCCGAACTCCCATGCCGCCTTGACATCGGCGGCGGTTACGGATGAGCCGTCATGGAAGACGGCTTCGTCCTTTAGGAAGACCGTGTATGTCAGGCCGTCGTCGCTGACCATGTAGCTATCGGCGACACCTTGGCGAAGGTTTCCGTCGGGATCAAATTGGAACAGGGGCATGAAGACCCACTTGTCCACAGTTCGAACGATGTAGCTTCCCTCCACGTTGGGGGCGATTTGACTGCGTTTGCTCTGAATGGGGAATACGAGGGTTTGGTCCGCGACCGTGGCGCCTCTGAAGGCGGGAGGCGGCATAGCTGCGGGAACATGGACAATGCCGGTGTCGGGTTCCGGCGTTGGAATGATTTGTGAAAGCTGCTGGACGCCTTGAATGGCTTCTTCCGCCGCCATCGCCGCATCGGCAGCAGCTTTGGCGGCCGCTTCAATGGCTACGTTGGTGGCAACGAGAGAGGATTCAACAATTGCCTTGACGTCGTCGGCGGAAAGCTGATCGCCAATCGCGTCGGTGACGGCCGAGGCAACGAGGTCTTCGACGTCGCCCCTGGTGAGGGAGTCTTCCAACCCGGCTGTCACTTGGTCTTGTACGATTTGGCTGATTTCAGCTGCGCTGACAGTCTCGGGGAGCTGGGGAAGGGCACCTTGGACCAGTCTGCTCACGTCTTGGAGATTCAAGGTCTCGGGAACGGGCAGGGCTCTTACGGATTCATCGACAATCGCGCGTACCTCCTCTGCCGAAAGCTGGCCCGCGGTTGCCGAAGTTACAATCGCCTCGACGTCTTCGCGAGTGAGTCCCTGCTGGGCGGCCAATTGCGTGGCGACCGAGTCGGAGACCAACTTTTGAATCTCAGCGGCGGTTGCTCCCTGAGGGACGCGACTTACGGCGTCGGAGATGATTCTTTCCAAATCCGGTGTTGGGGCCGGGGCCGGAGTGGCCGCAGGCTCATCGCCGGATCCGCAGGCAATCGCCAAAGAAACGGCCATCGCGGCCAAGATCGATAGGATGAACGTCATCCGCCCATACCGTCTTACCATCACAAACCTCCTCAATCTTCCTTTTGGGTGTACTGGGAGCAGCCTAACTGCTCTCCCCTCAAAGCTAACTCTATTTCTCTACGCTAGTTCATGTCAAGAGTTGTCAGTCTTGAGGGCCTCAGATTGCCCCTTACTCGAACCAGATGGCGTACAGCCGCGCGCGCTTCATGCGCAGCCGCAGGCGGATGGGTCTCCCGGCCAAGCCGGAGAGGTCGGAGTCGCCGCTCCACGTGACAGTGTGATTCAGCAGTTGGTGGCCGGTGATGGCGTCGCAGTCGTCGAAGGCTCGACCTTCTACGATGTCGCCCGCGAAGGTGTTGGTTTGGTTCGTGGCGTCCACGACCTCAACGTGAATTTCACCGCGGAATCGAGTCCAAGCGTTGATCTTGAGTCGGCCGCCGCTGAACGTGAAGGGAACGGTCGTGAATCCGCCTTCGGTCTCGGCGTCAAGAGACGTAAAGCCGTCTTTGCGCCACGTGGCGCGGCAGATGTAGCCGACATATCCGCCGGTGACGCTGGGGTATGCCTGTTGATAGAGGTTTTCGGGTCGGTTGTTCTTGTTGTTGTGGGTGCGGCTGGACGGGGTTATGGGAATAGAGAATTCGTCGGGTTTGAGTGATGTCACGCTAGGCCCGGCGTAGGCGCCCGATTGCCAGTCCCTCGCCATTGCGCCCGAGGTTCCCGGATCGCCGACCGGGACTATGGGTTCGCGGGAGGGGATGGTCCAGTCCGTTCCGTTGCGGCTGGCGAGCATTCTTATCTCGGTGATGTCTTTTTGCCGTTCGAAGAAGGCAGGAAACAGCAGGTGTGCGTTCGCGTTTGGCCAGGGGGAGTAGGCGTTCGTGTAGATGTCGGCGCCGGGGTTATCGTGCATATCGGGTGAGAAGATATGACGGGGTTTCGGCCACTGCTTGAAGTCGTCGGTCTCGGCGTAGGCGATGAATCGCCGCCCGTGAAACCGTCCGCGGATGTGTCCCGTCCAGCCCCGAAAGTATCCGACGTACTTGCCTTTTTCCTCGCTGTACCGAGCGACTATTTGCGTGTCGGAAAAGTAGTTGGGGATCACCGGTTCAACGATAGGCGTCCAATGGAGTCCGTCGGGCGACGTTGCGCCGTAGACGCAGTAGTTGCCGTCGGGCTGCACGCCGCGATGGATCAGCTTGTAGCGCTCGTCCGGCGTTCCGTTTGGGTCTTTGAATACGGTTGCGGTTGGCACCGGTCGATTGAGCGAGACGTTCAGGGCGTACACGAGATTGTTGTCGGTCGAGCCTTCGAGGTTTACCGTGCCGATCCGGGGTTTTGTCCATGTTTCTCCGTCGGTCGATTCGGCATACAGGAGCATATAGCTCGTAGGCTCCTCGTACGAGACTTCGCGCTGTCCGCCGTAGACGGTGTAGTACAGCCTGAAGACGCCGTCATCTTCGAATAGGGTAGTGTGGAGCGTGAAGGCAGTTTCCCAGGGTTTTTCTAGGCCGACTATGGGGTCATCGTCGATCCGGGGCTTGTGGGCCTTAATGGCGATTCCGTGAGGCATTTCCCAGCTTGCCTGAATGCCGTCACCCCATGAAACGCCGTATCCGGGTTCGACTAGGGAGTAGTCGATGAACACTTGCTTTGTCGATCCGATATGCGGAAATTCAGATTCAGTCACTGTCATCTCCTTAGGGATGTTTCCGTGTTCGCAAAAATGGCGGTATTGTTTGATCTCTCATGCAGGAGGGGGCTCGGATGAGGGGCGCGCTCTCCTCAGAGGATGCCCAATTCTCGCGCCTTGTCTCGAACCAAATCCACGCGGTCATCGTACGGTTCCAGCCGCGAACCATCGGACGTCGGGCGAATGAAGCACGCCGACTCATACAGGTCGAACCCGGCAAATCGATCATCACCCAGAACAGTCTCCAAGTCCGACAGGTACTCTTCAACGCCTACGGCGCGGTCGATGTATCGGTTCATGTATGCGGGAATCTCGAGGTTCGAGGCGAGTTCGAGGGCCTCAACGGCGACGGGGTCTTCGAGCGCGCTCGAAAGGCGGCTTCTCACCGGAGCGCTGCCAGGCATGTCCTCCAGCCCCTCGAACCAACTCGTACGGAATGTTATGCTGTCCAGCAGATCGTCCCGCATCCAGTCTTGCCACGCGAAGTGAGTGTTCGGCGGGAAGCCCATAATCTGTCCGTGAACGATGTCCGGTCGGAACGCTTCGGTGTGGATGTGGGCCTGCATTTTCCGGCCCATGCTACGAGCGCGGTTGCTCGTCCGTCGGATGAAGGAAGTGAAGTAGTGGCCCCGAAGCCGCGAGAATCGGTTGAGGTCATCATCGCCGCTCCAAGGGTCCGCGGCGTATTTCATGCGGTAAGCCTCGACCGCCGGATCGTCGAAACCGTATTCCCATGGCTCATCGACGAGGCTGCCATGTGACGAGACTCGAATGTCGATGCCGTCGACGCCCGTTTCCAGAATTCTGTCTACCCATCCATCCCACAGTCGATGCACTTCCGGGTAGACTTCGGAGACCGTTCCCGGTAGATGCTCGTTCTTCCCCTGTGCGAAGCCGACGAGGCCGCCGACCCGAAGGCGATTCCAAAACGATCCTTCCGTCTCCGATGAGACGTTCACGTCGAGCGAAATCTCGAAGTGGCCCATCCCGCTGTCGAAGTCCGGGCTGTTGCCCTGCAAGTCGCGAGGGCCGTTCCATACCGCGCCGCGTGATGCCACGACGACGGGAAGGGGCGTATTCACGTCGTCACCGTATGCCTCGATCATCCCGCTCACCGTGTTGATGAAGTCGCCCGCTTCGTCCGTGAAGTCGGTCGTGACGACGACGAACCTTTCGGGAATATTCAGCCCGTCGATCGTCAGCGTCCGTACGGACGCGCCCTTTGAGACTACGAGTTCGCCGTGGTAGTTCCTCACTTCGCTGGGAGCCGGTTCCACTCGTTCGGTGACCGAAAGGGGAAGATCAAGCCGTGTATATCGCCCGTTGTCGCGGCTCGTCCAGAGTTGCAGGTTCTGAGGACGGATGCGAGTAGGGGAGGCATCCCGTTTCAGGAGTCGTATCCTCTTTACTGAAGCGCTATGACTCGCCCTGGTGTCGAGCCTTCTTCTCAGTCGGGTGTGAGGGTAGCGTTCAAGAAAGGGAATCACTTGCGGCACAGTTCCGCCGATTCGCTCGATGCCGCTTAGCCTCCTCCCGCTGCATGGCCCGTTCGTGCCGGACATTCCCGTGTTGTAGGGCTTGAGCACCCCAAAAATCTCCAGTCCGTGCCGGTGCGCGACCGGCACGGCAGCCTTGAGCGGCTCTCCGATGGCTTCGAGCGTCTGGGGGCCGTAGGGGATCTGGGCATTTTCGTAGAGACTTCCCGCCCATAAAGACTCCGGCTCCACGTCCCCATAG
Source organism: Dehalococcoidia bacterium (assembly GCA_965232435.1). GTDB lineage: Bacteria > Chloroflexota > Dehalococcoidia > Lucifugimonadales > VXLM01 > VXLM01. The sequence goes on along the minus strand of CBDDPU010000004.1, from coordinate 2,110,251 downwards.
TAGAGCCAATAGATGCGCCGGACTCCCATGCTTTTCAGAGTTGCTGTCAGTTCTTCGAGCAGGCGGGCATCGTATGGGCCCGGAATAACATCATCGGGGAAGTCTACCGTTGCTGAGAGGATGAACGGATGCTTTGGCATTGGAGCGCTCTTTAGAGAAGGATTCGAGAGTTGCGGCAGGGCGGTGTGTCCTGAGCAGTCGGCTACGGTTCGGTGACCGTAAGAAACTCATTGGCCGCGACGTCCGTGAACTGCTGCGTTTTCCCACTGGGCCAATAGACGGTTATCGAGTCGATGGTGTGCGCTTTTCCTATGCCGAAGTGGGCGTCCAGCATATTTTGGCCCATGAAACTTGCGCCGCTGACGATTTTGCGAACTTGGGTTTTACCGCCTGCCGTGACTTCTATTTTTGTTCCCAGTCCATCCGCGCCGCTCGCGCTTCCTTGGAGATGTACTCGCAGCCAGTTGTTGCCCTCTGGGCAGGTATTCTTAAAGAGTCTGGCCCGTTGGCCGAAGTTTCCGACAGCCACATCGAGGCAGCCATCCCCGTCGTAGTCGAGGTATGCGCTTCCGCGTCCGACCCCGGGATCGTCAGCGCCGGATCCGTTGGATACGTCCTCGAAGGCCCCCGAACCATCGTTGCGGAGGAGGACGTTCGGCTGCTCGACCGGGTTGGCGGGGATAACGTCCGGGTCACCGCCCAGATAGCCGCTTACGACATAGAGGTCCTCGTCGGCATCGTTGTCGAAGTCGAAGAACATGGTTCCCCATGCGACTCGCAAGAGATTCTCAATCATTCCGACCGTCGCCTTTGCTTCGGGCGCGACGTCGTCGAATTTCGGGGTGAGCGCATCCCGGGAAAAGAGGACGTTGTCTTTTATGTTGGTTACGAACAGATCGACGAGTCCGTCTCCGTTAGGGTCACCGACAGCTAGGCCCATCCCGTACATGGGAACGTCAATGCCGGTTTGGTAGGACACATCGGTGAACTTCCAGCCGTGCTCGTCGTCTGGGCCGTCGTTACGCCAGAGGACATTGGGTTGGATATCTTGTCCGAAGTCGTTGATGACGAGGAGGTCGACGTCTCCGTCGTCGTCGTAGTCCAGCCATGACGGCTGGAATCCGGCCCCCCAGATGTTGCCTAGTAGCACGTCCAGACCGTACGCGGGGCCTGAGGTATCGCCGAGAAGCGAGGTTAATTCCTCGAATCCCGCCCCATCGAGGTTGTGAAACAGGGACATGCCGCCGACCGACGATTGGAATTCCTTCTTCATGAGCAGTTCGGGATTGAACTCGTTGAGGTGTCTGGTGACGACGAGGTCGGGGTAGCCGTCGCCGTCGTAATCGCCCCAGGCGCAGCCGGTGGAGCGCAGCACGAGTTCTCCGTCGTGGAGTCCAAAGGGTTCGGTGACGTCGTCGAATGTGCCGTCTGCGTTGTTGCTGAACAGTCGGCTCGGGCCAAAGTTCGTCACGAAGAGGTCGATGTCGCCGTCGTTGTCGTAGTCGGCGGCGCATCCACCGTTGCCCTCGCCCGTGGCATCGTCAATACCGGCCGATGCGGCCATTTCCTCAAAATTGCCGGCGCCCGTGTTGCGGTACATGTGGTTCGGCCCGTTCGTATTCGAGAAATAGAGGTCGTCCTTTCCGTCGCCGTCGAAGTCGAGGACGACGACGCCCGCGCCGATGGGCATCATTCGGCCGGGGAGTTCACGATGTTCGAAGGTGATGCCAGCGGAGTCGGTCACGTCTTCAAACACCGCTTCCGCGGCCGTCGGCATCGGGGGTGTGGGAGTGTTAGAGATGGGTGATGGCATTGCCGTTGGTTCGGGGGACGGTGCCGGTACGGGGGTTGATGTAGGAAGGGCCGGAAGGGAGTCATCCGGTGATTCGGTATCGGTCGTTCCGCCGCACCCAAAGGCCCAGAGCAGAAGTAGAATAATGACAGCAGCGCTCAAGTGTGACCGTCGCATTGACATGGCTCCTTCCCAGTAGTGCAGGGGATTTTACCAGAGACCGGCATGATGTCCCAAACCCGGGTGACTACAGCTTTGGCAGTTGGAGAACTGTAGACGGAATTTTCCTTGACGCTTCAAAAGAGCCACAACTACAATGGCTTGGAGGTTTCGCGGCTTAGTGATGTAGTCCCATTTCGGCCCGCTAGCTCAATCAGGCAGAGCAACTGACTCTTAATCAGTAGGTTCTCGGTTCGATTCCGAGGCGGGTCACTTTTTCCGTGAGGCGGTGTACCGAACACCCTGGACAGGATCGAGCTGCGCGCTGCGGTTTTCGGTTATGGCGTGCAGTGGGTTTACTTCCAAGGGAGGGTATAGCCGGGCCGGTTCGTGAAGCGGCTCATACCTGCCGTAATCCTGACGGAAGTGGAGGGTGGCAGTTCTACTGCGAAATGGCTGCCGTTCACTCGCAGGACGCTTTCGGATAGGTTCTTGTTTTCCGCAAGCCAGCCGATGGGATTGAGGATGGACTCGTCGCCTCTTCGTTCTTGGACTCTTATTTCATTGAACCGGTGTTCCCCAAAAACGCCGGCTTGTACGATTAGCCTGCGAGTGGCCGTTGAACTGACGTTGACCAGGCGGAGTCCCGTTTCAGTGGGTTCCAGCTTGCTTACTAGGGCCGCAACGTCCGGTGGGAGGCCCGGCCTTGCGCGGTCGATGTCGAAGTAGCGGAGGGTTCCTCGCTGGAGGCCGCCGTTATAGATGTTCTGCGGAGCACCGGTTGTTACTTGGGTTAGGCCCTTCATCACGAGGGGGTTGGCGGCCTCGCAGCCGTAGTCCCGCCGTGAGGGGTATTCCGGATGTTTTGGGGGCCAGTGGTTGTCTCGTATGATCGTCTCGACGTCTCGAGAGTCCTGCCGCATCGCCTCTAGCATGGCGATTACAAAGCGCAGTTCCGCATTCAGAATTTTGAGCGGCCAGTCGGGATTCTTGCCATCGTAGTATTGGAAGCGGCCGTGTTCCGAATCGCCGCTCCTTCGGTCTCGCTGGCTGTCGATGTGGTTCCAGTCGCGGTGAGGGTCGGAATTTCGCAGTCTGTTGATAGTGTTGCGGTCGTTGTCGGACATGGAGGCATGGTAGAGATGTGAGAGTTCGTAGATACCCAATTTTTGGAATTCACGCCATCCGACCGTGACATTTGCCTCTCCCGGCACGGCTCGTGGGGGGAAGCCATGTCGCATGGGGACGAGCAGGTCTCCGCTCTCGTCGGTCTTGGAGCGGGCAAGCAGCAAGTCTATCTGTGACCTCAGGAGTTCGAGGTAGCCAGCATCTCCGGTGAGCAAATGGGCGCATTCCGCTCCCACGGTAACGGAGAGCAGTAGGTTGGCGGCTCCGCGCTCGCTAGCCCAGCCGTTCAGTCCGCCCCACCACCGGCCATTGCGATGCTCTCCAATAAGGCCGTTTGGGCCCACGTTGTCCGGGATGATCCCGTCGTTCTTGCGGGTGCGGTCGAGCCAAGCTTCCACGTAGTCGAGGACCCACTGTCGGTACTTCTCCTCGCCTGTGTATAAATAGGCGTTCGTGACCATTGCGGTCGCCGCAAGGTTTTCGGGCACATCGCCATCGAAGGCCATCTTGTCGAAAACCTCGACGACTCTTTGACGACGTTTGGGTTCGGTCCACCATTCCGGTTCCAGATTCTCAATGGTCGGGTAGAGGAGATGGTGAGTATCGACACCTACCGGGCGGCCGTCACCTTTTGCCCAGCGTTTCCAGTCTCGAAGTATCGAGCGGTGCAGGAAGCCGCCGTAGGAGGGATGGTCCAGCCATGCCTTTACGAACTCGATGTCATCGGTAATTTCACCCAATGAATGGAGCAGGGGTATTTTGCTTTTTGCGTGTCGGAGGGGGCCTTCGCTGCCGTGGTAGGGCGAGCGGATTATGCGGTGGTTAGCGTCGTAGTTGGGGGCGTTTGGGTCTTCGCCCATGTACAGACCGGCGAACCTCTTGGCCCGGCGGATATTTTCTTCGAGAGTCGGATCGGCGAGGCCGAAGTCGTAGAAGGATTGGGACCCCTCGCCAATGTGGAACCAGTCCGAGTTGTAGGGGATGTTCAGGTTCCAGAACTCGTTGTGGAGCTGGGGCATGTAGAATTGATGGCGTGGCGTCTCTTCGGATGCCCGGGTGTCTTCGTAGTAGCGGGTGGTGGCGTTCCAAAAGCCGAGGGCGTAGTCGAGGATTCGGTCGGAGCCGCCGAGAGCGTAAAAGAGGCCCCAGTTGTGCATGATCTCATAGATGTCGTCGACATCCTGAACATAGTAGGCGCTCAGGTCTGATCGGCAATACTTTTCGACGAAGCAGTCGGCGGCCTCTTCCATGGCGCTTATCAGCCGGCGCTGAAGGAGGGCCCACGTTGGGGGCGGGCCAAGCTCGGACGCTCGGATTGTCGGGATGTTGTGAGTCGGAATTGGCATTTGCTTCTCGCTTAGGTTTTTTAGATGGTTTCTTTCAGGACTCGGAGCGCGTTTTCGCCGAGGATTTTCGAAGCGTCCTCCTGAGTATACCCGTGTTCCAGGAGGTTTTCGGTGAACTCCCTCCACTGGGGGACGTTCTGCGCATGGGAGGAGAGTCCAACGTGATCGATGCCAGCGACGTTTACGGCGTGGTCGATGGTATGCAGGTCGAGCTTGGTACTCCAGATTTGAGCGTCGGCGAGTTTTGCCGCTGCGAGATCGAAGGGGTCGTCGTATCTATCGGCGAGATTACGATCTCGCTTTAGCCGGGCCGCGTGACGTTCCCGAGCAGTTCGAGGCGCGGCGGCTAGGACACATACAACTCCGCCGGTTTCCGCTACGCCGCGCAGGACGTCGTCGCTCATGTCGCGCAGACTCCCGGTAGCGGCCCTCACTTTCGTGTGAGTGGCAACCACGGGTGTATTGGCCACTTTCAAGGTGTCGCGGCAGGTGTAGTCGGAGCAATGAGCGAGGTCTACGAGGACTCCGATTTCGCCGCACGTGCGAATCACGTCGCGACCGAAGTCGGTCAAACCGGGAGGGTCGTTCAGTTCTGCGCTCGAATCGGCCCAAGCGGTTGCCGCCAGGTGACTGGGACACATAACCTTGATCCCAAGCTCGTGAAATTGCTTCAGCACGTCCAAGCTGTCGGCGATGTAGCCACTGACGAGCATGAGCAGCATGGCGATTCGGTTATCGCCAGTGATTCTTCTGATATCAGGTTCGTTGTGAGCGACCTCGATGTAGGGGTCGTGGGCCTTGGCGAAGCGCAAGTGGTCATCGAGGCTCATCTTGATGCGTTCGACTAGCTCTTGGCCCTCAAAGACCGGTCGCCACGAGCGGACGCCGGGCGGGGGTTCGGCGGAGGGGTCTTGCATTTCCTCTTGGATGAAGAGTTCTTCAGGGCCGAGGGCCTGGATGGCGACGTTGATTCCGCCGCGCTGCAACTCTTCGATGTCCAGTAGGGCGGAGTAGGCGTCGACTATTGTGAATTCACGGTGGATTCGGTTGTAGGGTCCGTGATCGAATCGGTCGTCGGTGACGTAGTTCGTGGTTCCGTCGAGGCGGCCGACACGGTAGCCCGGACGCAGGGCGAGATTTTCCAGTTCACGTGAATCAGGGAAGCTCTTCGCTAACATGGAACGGCGCTTGAGGGATTCCATATTCTCTTCGGCCTGCCGGCTAGTAGAGCGAATCATTTCACCTGAATTTCATTCCACCAATTGGGGCTGGAGCTTCGCACGCCGTTTTGGGCGGCCAGGTGATTGGCCAGTTCCAGCGAGGGCAAACCTGGTTCCGTTTGTACGAGAAAGCCGTTCGGGATGAAACCCAGCTCGGATATTCGCTCCGCCGAGATGTTGTTTTCGGTCATGAATTTATCGACTTGCGATTTGTTCCATTCGGGGTCCAAGGTCAGCAGGACGCCGCCCTGAAGGGTCATGAGTCCGCCTCCGGATTCTGAACGGAATACGGGGAGTCCGCCCGGTGGGCGGCCGCTCTCGGACTTGATGATGCTCCGGTTGGGGCCGGGCACAACAACCGTGTCACCGGTCATTAGGTCGGAATTGTTTAGAAGGACTAGGTCGCGCTGCAGGATGATTCTGACCGTTCTACCCTCCTCTTCGTAGGTGTAGACCGTTTCCTGCCGGGGGGAAGCGCGGGAACTCGCGGGGGATACTTGGATGGACTGTTGCTGAGGTGAAAGCGCCGGCGGGAGCTTCTTATCCATGGTTGGCGGAAGTTCCAACGGCGGAGGTTCGGGTTCTTCGGGTGAGGTGGAAGGCTCATCTTGCGGTTCGGAAGCCAAGGCCATTCCGACGATCATACCCACTGCGGGAACAACCAATACTGCGATTGCTGCAACGGCGGCGGTTAGTATAAGAATCTTGTTGGGTTTCATTTGGGAAGTATTCCGCTTTTCAGCGTTCTCGGCACTTTAATCCAGTATGACAGAACGCGGAGTGCCGTACATTGGAGTGATTGCAAAGAACCGGGCGGATCGTTAGGTTGCTGCTGTGTGGATCGTTGGGTTCTGAACGCGACGGAGGAAATCGAGGGTTACGCGGTTGAACTCATCTGGATTTTCGACGTTGTAGAGGTGTCCTCCGACATCGGCTACTACAAATTCCGCGCCGGGAATCGCTTCGGCGGTTTCCCTGCTATACATTGGTGGAAGAGCGACGTCGAAGCCGCCCACGGTTACCAATGTGGGAGCCGTAATTTGCGGCAGTCGGTCGAGGGAGTAATGCTCGATATTGGCTTGGTATTGCTCGATAAGCGATTCCCGAGTCGGCGCATTGGCGACGATAGCTTCGATTTGGGCCTCGACGCGGTCCGGGTGGGTGTCAAAGAACTCCGGCGTTATGAACCACAGGACGTTGATTTCGTAGAAGTCGCGCATTTCCAGCAATTGAATTAGACGAATTTGCGCGCGGAACTTCCTTGCGGCGTAGCCGTCGGTTCTTGCCCACGTTCCATGAAGTTGGAGCGATGCGACCATGTCGGGGTGAGACAGCGTCAATTCTTGGGCGATGCAGGACCCCAGAGACACGCCGGAGACGTGGGCGCGTTCGACTCCGATGCCCTTCAGCAGTCCGATGGTTTCAGCAGCCATTGATTTTACGGTAAGTCGCTCATCGGGCCGGCCGGATTTTCCCGTTCCCGCGTTGTCGAATACGATGCACTCGAACTCGTTGCGGTACGCATCGACTTGCGCGTCCCAGGTCGAGTGGTCGAGGCCGGTTCCCATGATGAGCAGGAGTGGAGGGCCTGAGCCGATGCGCTCGTAGTAGAGTCTCGTTCCCGATGGGGTTGTGGTATACGGCATATCGTGTCTGTCCGGGGCGATTATCCTCTGATTGGTGTCATGTGCGAGGCGTATACGTCGGGGTCGAGTCGGGCGTCTATAACGGTGAATTTGTCGTCGTCAAGGGAGGACTTGAAGACAGACTCGAAGCCGGCAAGCGTGCCGACCCGTTCACCTCGTCCGCCAAAGCTCTGTGCAAGGCGAACGAAATCGACCGGAGCCAGGTCTACCGCGTCTCGGCGGTATCCTTTTGCGGCCTGTTTGATTCGTATAAGACCGAGAGAACGGTCGTTGAATACTATGATGATCGGGGCGAGGTTTTCCCTTGCGAGGGTCTCCAACTCGGAGGCCTTCATTAGGAAACCGCCGTCGCCGACGAGGGCGACCGTCTTTCGGGTGGGCTGAATGAGGGCGGACGCGAGAGCGGCGGGCAGAGAGAAGCCCATGGTGTTGGCGCCGCTGGAACCGAAGTATAGGTCGGGCGCGCGGACTTTCCATGTGAAGAGGTTGACTGCGTTGTAAATACCCGTCTCGGTCACGAGCGTTGTGTCCAGTGGAGCGATGAGTTGAGCGCTTTCCAGGAGAGTGGCGGAGTTCAGTTCACGGGAGTCCGCGAAGAGCGAAGAGCGCGCGTAGTTCCGAAATTCATCCAGTTCCGCAATGCTCCAGGCTGCCGCGGGCCGAACGGCTTCTGTGAGCCGGGTCAGAATATCCTTGAGCGGCCCGAATGCGGAATGCGTCGGAGTCCCGACCTGTTCGGAGGAAGTGTTGATTGCGTCAATGCAAACAAGGGGCTGGGAGTAGCGCCACGGTGACAGGAGTTCCATGCGGTCGAGGCCGACGGCAACGATCAAATCGCTTCGTCCAATGATGCGTCCCTCAAGCGTAGTGTCGCCGTAAACACCAGTGACGATGCCTGCGGCCAGCGGGTGATCTTCGGGGATGACGCCGCGCGCCTTCGATGTCGTGATAACGGCGGCGTTGAGGCGTTCGGCGAGGGATCTGAGTTCATCGCCCGCGTGGGAGCGGACGACGGCTGGCCCCACCGCCAGCACCGGCTTGGCGGAACGGCCGATTGTATCCGCAATTGCGTCGAGATCGCCGTTGATCCCGCCTGGGAGGGCCTGCATGGCGGCGTCGGATTGCATTTCCGCGCCCGGCTTTTGCGTCAGTAAATCATTCGGCATGTCTAGATGGACGGGGCCTGGTCGCTCGGAGAGTGCGAGGTTCATGAGCCGTTCGACTTGCCGGTCGGGACGGTCGACGTTCAGGGTTTCCGAGGCTTTGGAGAAGCTCATGAACATCTGTGAGTGATCCATGAGTTGAAGGGACATATGCGGGGCTTGACCGGTGGGGTACGATTCCGTGAGACTGAGTACGGCGTGTCGTTCCCAGAGACCGAAACTTGCCCCTCCGACCAGGTTGGCGGCTCCCGGGCCCATGATGGACATGCAGACGCCGCAAGAGCCGGTCAATTCGCCGGCAACAATGGCGGCCATGGCCGCGGTGGTCTCGTGCTGAACGAGGACGAATGGAAGGTCAAACGTTCGGCAGGCCTCTATGAGGTCTATGGCGCTTCCGCCGCCGGGGATGCCGAAAACGCATGGCACGCCGCCGCGCTTTAGGGCCTTTGCAAGGGCCTGGCCTACGGTCTTTTCAGGCATGGGCATACGTCGCAGCGATTGGGGGCCGGCGAACTTTTGGGCGAGTTCGGCGTTACTCGGCTCTACTAATATGGAGCCGTCCTCAAACACAATCGTCGGGACGCTGCGATACCCGTCGTTTATCTCCATGACTTTGAGGGCGGCTTCGGCGTCCTGTTCGATATCAACCCAGTTGTAGTCGATTTTGTGAGTGTCGAAGAAGAGCTTCGCTCGCCTGCAATCGCCGCACCACGCCGTGCCGTACACGGTGACATCCGCTTGGTTCATTCGTTCTTCCCCTAAAAGTAAGGCTACGCTGCCCGGCATCATCATCGTACAACGTTGAGGCGGGAACTATCAAACTGCGTGAAGTTAGGAACCGGGTAAATTCGGCATTGCGCGTTTCTTCCCTGTCGCCCTGGATACCGGCCTTCGCCGGTATGACGGTGGGGGACCCTCACCCTAGCCCTCTCCCTTAGGTCTCTCCCACGACGCGAGAGGGGATATGCGGTTTTCTTTTGCGGAAATGACGGGTTCGGGGTTATGGCGGCAGGCATGGTAGAATCAAGGCGGAGTTTCGTTATGATTGATCTTGAATTGCGCACGAAGCTGCGGGTGGCTGTCGAGACGCACGGCTGCAAACTCAATCAGGCTGATTCCGGCAGTTTGGCGGCGGAATTCTCCGAGGTCGGCTTTGAAGTCGTAGGCGACGACTCGAGCGTCGACGTGTATGTCGTAAACAGTTGTACCGTGACGCACATGGCCGACTCGAAAGCTCGTCGCGCTCTTCGTTCGGCTCGGCGTCGGCATCCGAACGCCACAATTGTCGCTACGGGGTGTTACGCTGAAAGGTCGCCGGAGACGCTCCGCCAACTCGAGGAAGTCGATCTCGTCGTAGGGAATACCGAGAAATCGGCGCTCGTTCGATACGTTCTCGATTGGGCAGGTGACGAAATCGTTCCTTGCGCGACCGGCGACGATGTGCAGGGGATCAGTCCGAGCGCGGCCCGGACGCGCGCTATGGTCAAGATTCAGGAGGGATGCAACCAAGTATGCGCGTATTGCATCGTGCCGAAAGTGCGAGGGCGCGAGCGGAGTATTCCGGCGAACGAGATCGTTGAGACGATACACGGATACACGGATCGCGGGTACAAGGAAGTCGTCTTAACCGGGACACAACTCGGATCGTATGGTTTCGATTTGGATGATATCGATCTCACGGGATTGGTTCATTATGTGCTTGGGCGATGTGACATGGCGCGGCTGCGGGTCTCATCGCTCCAGGCGCATGAGATAGACAACCGGCTGCTGGGGCTGTGGTCGGACGACCGGCTTGCTCCACATTTTCATCTCCCGCTGCAGAGTGGGAGCGACTCGGTGCTGAGGCGTATGAGACGGCGGTACGACACCGGCCGGTTTTTGGAAGCGGTCGGCGCCATTCGCGCGGCAATTCCTGACGCGGCAATTACGACGGATGTCATAGCGGGATTTCCGGGTGAGACCGAGGGCGATTTCGCTGACACTTACAAGGTGTGTCAAGAGGTCGGTTTCTCTGCGATGCATGTTTTTCCATACTCTCGGCGACCGGGCACCAGCGCGGCGCACTTTCCGGATGATGTTCCCCCGCAGGTGAAATCCGAACGGGTAGGTCGGCTCATTGCGCTGTCGCAGGAACGGGGGAGTGCTTACCGGGCGCGCTTCGTCGGGACGACTCGTCGGGTGCTGTGGGAATCGCTCAAGGCAGGCGAGTGGGTGGGACTTACTGATAATTACCTGCGCGTCACCGCTCGCTGCGAGAGAGAATTGAGCAATCGAATGGCGTGGGCCCGAATTGTAGGGTTGAAAGGGCAATCGGTCATTGCGGAGGTTGTATAGTCTCATGTTGCGGGACGACGTTGCGACAATGTTGCGATACAATCAGTTGATCGGCCAACGCCAAGCAGACGGAGGTATCCCGTGATTATATTGAGCCCGCCGCTCGGCAACTTCTTGACTGTCGGCCCCGAAGGGGAGGGGGATCGAGCCGAGCTGCTCAAACGCGCCGCCACCATGGGGGTTACTTCCATAACCGTCCCGAGGGTGCGTCCCGAATATGATGATGACGACGTACGATCGCTACGCACGTTTCTCGATGACCATGGGCTGGGCGTTGGAGAGTTCACCGGCTTTTACAAGGGCACTCGACCTTGGGGCGGTCTTGGCGGGTATGATCGCGAGGATCATCGATACACACTCGAACTGTATGAGCGCCAGCTGCGTCATGCGAAGATTCTCGGCGCCCATCTCGTGGGTTTTGGAACGTTAGTCGGCCGGGGGACGCCGAAAATGTGGGCTGATGACACCTGGCGGCAGGTGCTTGCCGGCATTCGGGAATTGGCCGACCTCGCGGAGGACGCCGGCATGGACATCGGAGCGCATCCACACATCATGTCTTGCCTCTACTCGGTCGAGCGTCTCAAGCAGATGCTGGACTCCGTAGCATCACCGCGGCTCAAGATACTCATGGATCCCGTGAACCTCGTTCAGCCGCATATGGCGTTTCGCACTGACGAGTTAGTTGATGAGATCTTCGATGAACTCGGCGGAGAGATATCAGGTCTTCATGCGAAAGATGTGGCGGTCAGCGGCGGCGGGAAGATCGTGAGCCATGTCGGCGAGGCCGTCCCCGGCGAAGGAAGCATGGATTATCACACGATTTTGAAACGCTTGGGCGCGCTGGATCACGATGTAACGGTACATGCCGAGCACTTCCCGTACGCGCAGACGGTACAAGGGCAGGAGTACATACGCAGCGTGGCTCGTGAGATCGGCGTAGAGCTCAATTGACGTGTAGGGAAAATGAGACTGAAAGACAAGGTCGCGATCGTTACGGGCGCCGCTTCCGGCATTGGAGAGGCTACGGCCTTACTGTTCGCCGAACACGGGGCTGGGGTGGTCGCGTCGGATATCGACCAGAACGGAGCGGAGGAGACCGCGGCCGCAATCGTCCGGCAGGGCGGGAAGGCCATTTTCGTCCCTGGAGACGTTACGGATTCCAGCGAGGCGCGCGGCATCGTTGAAAGGGCGGTAGAGGCTTTTGGTGCGCTGCATGTTCTCGTGAACAGCGCCGGTATAACGGCGCGGAGTCTTCCTTCGACGACTGACCCCGTAGAGGTTTGGGACCGTGTTATTGAAGTGAATCTTAAGGGGTCTTATCTCATGGCCTTACATTCCGTTCCAGAAATGGAGCGGGCGGGTGGTGGGTCGATTGTGAATTTGGGATCGATCATGAGTGTGGTGGGATATCCACCCAGTTGGAAGAGCGGATTCAACCCTTATCCCGTTTCAAAGGGGGCGGTTCTGCAATTCACACGCAATTTGGCAATTGACATGGCGTCGAGGAACATTCGAGTTAATTGTCTCGGGCCCGGATTCACTGAGACACCCTTGACGAGATCGCTGACGGTTGACCCGGCGATGAAGTCGTTTCTTGAGGATCGGCATCCTATGGGTCGCTTGGGGAGGCCGGAGGACGTCGCGTACGCTGCGCTGTTCATGGCTTCGGATGAGTCGTCCTTTATGACCGGGGCCTACTTGCCAGTGGACGGGGGCTATACCGCCCAATAGTCCTCATTCGCTTCTATCGAAGACGAGGATTCGACTCTTCCATATTTCATGGTGGATGGTCTTGAGCGCCTTGTGATTTGGCTTTTCCACCGAGAGCAGCCGATTCATGACCTGGAGATTGGACTTTTCAAGGAAGGCGCAGCGCTTCAGGAATCCGTTTATGGTCTGGCGTTCTCCGCCGGTGAAGACACAGTCGATCTCGTCGAGGTTCGGTTCAAAGATTCGCCGGGCGACGTCGCAAGCCTCGTCGTAGAGTTCGCGGATGAGTCGATCGCGGCTTCGCATGAATCGTCGTTGAGACGACCCGCCGGCCCGATGTCGATTTTTCACGTGTCGCGTGTCGGTCTTAGAGGCGAGGAGTTCATTGCCTCGGAGGATTCCGATGGAGTATCTGCCCATTCTGAGGAGCACGACTCCGACGGTCATGTCGCGTTGGTAGATCTCTTCGAGAACGGAAGCGTCGAAGCGGTCGATGAAACGGCTATGCTCAATGGGGAAGGGGGGAAGGATGGCCCATGATTTGCGATCCGACCAAAACAGGGCCGCTCCGGTCTCCGACTCCGGGACTGCGTTCAATACCTCGTGTATTACATCATGCCGCGAGGGGTCGGTGGCCGGTCGTTCACCGAACATCGGAGGGAGCTGCGATCCCGGCTGCAAGTATAGGGTGAATATATGAGGGCTGAAGGCGGCTATTTCCTCAAGCAGCCTTCTAGTTCGTGCGCGACCGGCGAAAAACCGCGCTGATACGACCGGTCTTGAAGCTTTGGTGCTCAATAGTGCGCGCCTTCGGGGGCCGGATGCATACGATTCTACCACCTGAGGGCGTTGGGGCCTGTATGGTAAGCTGTGAAGCTAGAATCGCTGATGCGGGAGAGCAGGAATGCGAGTAGCCGTGGGGGGAGATCACGCGGGCTTTGAGATGAAGAAATTGATGGTCGAGCACGTGGAGTCACTTGGGCATACGGTCATTGACGCCGGGGCTTACGAGTACGACGCGCTTGACGACTTTCCCGACTTTTCTGAGGCGGTGGCCGTTCGAGTGGCGGATGGCAGGGCAGAGCGGGGTCTCGTGGTGTGTGGAAGCGGTGTTGGCGCGAGCGTTGCGGCCAATAAAGTGCGGGGGGTTCGCGCGGGGCTGTGTCACGACACGTATTCGGCGCGGCAGGGTGTCGAGCATGACGACATGAACGTTGTGTGCATCGGGGCTCGAATAATAGGGGACGAACTGGCGCGAGAGGTTGTGAGCGCCTTTCTCTCTGCTTCTTTCATTGAGGAAGAGGAGAAGTATTTGCGACGGCTGAATAAGGTGCTAGCCATCGAGCGGCGTAACACCTGATCTTGTCCCACGGTCGTTTTTCAGGGATGACCGTCTATCCCGAATATTCTCCGCCGATCAGGACGCCTACCGGCTGCTGCATCCTTTCCGCATCCTCGAATGCGGTTGAGATGCGATCCATGTCCCCGTCGTGCTCGACGAGGTAGTAGCTCATTCTCCAAGCGTGGAGCGTGGGTTCGGTGATAAGGGCCGCGGTGTCGGTTGTCACGCCGCGTCGAGTCCACCCGCGGTAGCCGATGAAGATGACGAGAGGCGCGGCGATATCCACTGCCATGCCGCGAACCGAGTCGCCGGACTCGAAGAAGCCGGTGTTTTGAATCATGACTACGGGCTTTCGTCCACCAATCCAAAGGCCGGCGGCAATGGGCATACTTTCCGCCTCGCGCGCGATCGGAATGATGCGGAGGGTGGGGTCCGACTGCAGGAGGTTGTACATGTGGCCGCTTTCGGTGTCGGGCAGCCAAACGACATCGGTCACGCCGTTCTTATGCAATTCTGCTTGAACGGCGGCAGGGCTTAGGATAATCTCCGACATAGTTCGCTTCCTCTCGGAAGGAGTCTCGGCTGGGGAGCTATTGTAGAGTCGCACCTGAGGCAGGTCAACAATGCCCCGAATGGCCGCCTGGGGCTTTCGGGCGTCCATTCCCACGGAAGGACGTCATCCGTACTCCGATACGGGGCGGGCGGTCAGGTCGAGGACAACTTCGATCCCGCCCATACTCCGTGCTTTGCTTGACTTGCCTATGAGCTATCCAAAGGTTTGAGAAAACGGGAACGGACAATCGGAAGAAGCCTCTATATGATCATCATTGATTTTGACATACACGAACATACATCCTAATATGTAAGAAATCCCACTTGGGCCGATGAAATCCTCCGCCCGAAACTGTCAGGAAACGTCAGGTTAAAGTAGACCCCCAACCGCCAATCAAGTCTTGGGAAGGATAATGATCCGTCAATCCCCTCAATTCATTGAGTGTCCTCGCTGTGCGACGAGGAACGCGCGAAACGCGCGATTGTGCCGGCGGTGCCGGGCGCCGTTGGGCGGCTCTGCGGACGAACCGCCGGACGTTTTGTACCCTGCGGAGAGATGGAAGCGTCTTGCCGCATGGCTCGTGGATTTGCCGCTTTCTCCGGCTGCGTTTGTCGCCGGGATATTCTTCGCGGACATGGGGGCGCCCGCTATCGTGGCGCTGACGCTCCTCGTGCTCGGAGTGGTTGGGGTGCCGTACCAAGTGGCGCTCCTCCGGCGTGAAGGGCAGACAGTGGGAAAGGCCTTGCTGCGAATTCGGATCGTGAACGAAGAAACGGGCGTGAAGGGGAATGTGTTCGCCACTGTGGGGTTGAGGTACTTCGTCAATTGGCTTTTGACCCTCATCCTGCCGTACCTCATCGTTGACCACGTGTTCATCTTCACCAAGAGCCGCAGGTGCATCCACGATTACATGGCGGGCACGAAGGTCGTGTTGGATTCTCCCCGCGCATGAATCGCGGTTGCATTAGGGAACGGTTTCAACGGCGTTCGGGTGGAGAGTCGAGGGCGTGGGGAAGGGGTCTGGGGAGCAGGTCGGCCTCGTCGAGTATTTCGGGCACCAGGTGTTCCTGTCGATAGGCCATAACGTGGACTCCTGATACGCCCGGAATCTCTTTGATTTGCTGGATGAGTTCAATGCAGATTCGCTTGCCTTCGGTTCTCGATCGCTTGCCGGCGCTCAGCAGTCGTCTAATGATGGAGTCCGGGATGACGACCCCGGGGATGTGTTCTCGCATCCAGTAGGCGACCCTGGCGGATCGCAGGGGGCCCACTCCGACAAGAATGAACGCGCGCTCGTGGAGTCCCATGTCCACGACGCGCTCCATGAAGGTGCGGAGGCGGGGAAGGTCGAAGCAGTATTGGGTTTGGATGAAGTCGGCCCCGGCCGCGATTTTCTTCTTTAGTCGCAGCGGGCGGAAGTCGTAAGGGGGGACGAAGGGGTTGCTTGCGCCTCCGAGGAACAGTCGCGGCGGGGAAGTGAGGGGACGTCCACTGAGGAATTCGGCGTTATCGCGCAGAATTCTCGCCGTGCGGATAAGGGTAATCGAGTCCATGTCGAATACGGGTTTCGCTTCCGGGTGGTCACCGGTGCCAACGCCGTCGCCGGTGAGGCACAGCACGTTTCGCACATCAAGGGTGGCGATGCCCAGGAGGTCGCCCTGCATGGCGATTCGATTTCGGTCGCGACACGCGAGTTGGACGATTGCGTCGTATCCGGCTCGGCGGAGCAAGGCGGCAACGGCAACATTGGACATATGAGCAGTAGCGCCCGATGCGTCGGTGGCGTTGATGGCGTCGCACGAATCGTTGAAGACCTTGGCATGGTCGAGAACGGTCTGGGGATCTGCGCTGTCCGGGGAAAGCAATTCCGCCGTAACCGCGAATTGACCGGCGCGGAGGACTCGTTCGAGTCGGGAACCGGATTTCATTCCGTCCATCGGGCGGGTCGTTTCGTAACGTTTGGGCTAATGTCGTTGATCCACGACGAAGTGCCTTTGAGTCGTCCATCCACGGGCGCGAGGATATCGTGAATGCAGTTGCCGTACTGATGCATTTTCTGGGATCTTTCCCAGGCAACGGCCCATACGCAGGGCATGTCTTGAACGATCTCGCAGTTTCCGTTCTCGCGAACGCCTCCACAGGGGCCGTTTCGCAAATTTTTCGGGCAGGTCATCGGGCATGTCATGCCCGTTGAGTGCAGAACACAGTCGCCGCACATCTTGCAGTCGAACATGAGGCCCTTAGTTATCTTCTCGCCCGGCACGAAAACTTTCTCGGCGAAGCCGCTAGGATTTAGGCTGTTCCTGAACATGCGCAAAAAGGCAAGCGTCGCCGTATAAGCGATTTCAAGGATGCGGGGGCGGTCTTGCAGCCGTCGGAAGGCCATAGTTGGTTGACGTGCGAATCGTCGTTCTGTAGTGTCGGTCGCGGAAAATACTATACAGTATTGTTGGCGACGCTTTCAGCCGATTCAGCGGCAAGCATGGTTGGCTGGATCTTATTCCGATGTCGCCCGGACGGCTATTGCAGACTCGTCAAGCAGCGGCAGAACCACGGATTGAGGAGTTCGGGACTCGCCTCGATCCCGTTTCCGCCGCTTCGGAATTTTCGGACATTGATTATCCCGTCCTGTTGGACAGCGCTTTGCTGCGACCGGGTCTGGGGCGATATTCTTACGTCACTGCCGATCCGCAAATAGTTGTGCGCTCGAAGGGCAGACGGGTTCAGGTGACAGAGCGCGGGGCAGTTGTTGAAGTCGAGGACGACCCGTTTTCGGTGGTGCAACGGCTACTGGCGGATTTCAGGATACATCGGCGTCGGGGCGGGCCTCCATTCCAAGGTGGGGCGGTGGGTTACTTCGGTTATGAGATGGGGGGACTGCTGGAACGGCTGCCGGAAACGGCCATTGATGATCTGGCTCTGCCTGACATGAGCATCGGGCTTTATGATTGGGTTATCGCCTTCGATCACGCGACCGGTCGATCGTGGATTATTACGACGGAGTTCAGCGGCGACAATCGGAGGGAGTGGGCGCGGGATGTCATTCGACGGGCAGGCTTGCGCGCGATTCCGAAGGTCGGCAAGCCCTCTGCATCCGACCTGAGGTCCAACTTCGGCCGCGAGGAATACCTGGAGGCGGTGAGGCGGGTCAAGAGCTATATCATCGCCGGGGATATCTATCAAGCGAACATTTCTCAGCGCTTTGAGGCCTTCGTCGATACGGATACGCGGGAACTGTACGGGGCATTGCGAGCCGCTGCTCCCGCGCCTTTTGGGGCCTACTTGGGATTCCCTGATTTTAATGTGATGAGCGCATCTCCCGAACAGTTCTTGCAGTTGAAGGACGGCGTTGTTGAGACACGTCCGATGAAGGGCACTCGCCGTCGGGGAGTTACTCCCGAAGAGGATGTCCGCCTTATGAGGGAGCTTGCCGTGAGTGAGAAGGACCGGGCCGAAAACATCATGATTGTCGATTTGCTCCGCAACGATCTGGGGAGAGTATGCATACCGGGGTCGATCAGAGCGCCGGAGCTGTTCAGGGTTGAGCAGTACCCGAACGTGCATCAGCTCGTTTCCTCGATAACGGGGAGACTACGGTCGGAGCACGATGCCATCGACTTATTGCGGGCATGTTTTCCGGGTGGATCGGTTACCGGCGCTCCGAAGATACGCGCGATGGAGATCATCGACGAGATCGAGCCTGTGCGGCGGGGCGTCTATTGCGGGGCAATCGGCTATATCGGTTTTGACGGATCGATGCAGTTGTCCATCCCGATACGGACGATGGTAAAGAAGGGAATGCGGGTGTATCTGCAGGTCGGTGGTGGGATTGTGGCGGACTCCCAGCCTGAATCCGAGTACCAAGAAACATTGGACAAGGCGCGAGGAGGCCTTAAGGCGTTGGGAATATCCGCTTTGCAAACGGGGCGGCTTGCAGTATCATAGCGCTTTGAAATCGACAAAGACATCAACTGAGGGTTCGACATGGGATACGTTAGCTTCGGTTGGACGGGCGAAGTACGGAACATCAAAATCGAGTTGGACGAGCAAGAGAGTCTCTGGTACACGGTGCACTATGACGGTGAGGGCAACAACGACCCGATTATGACGCGCATCTTTGGCACGAACCGTCTTCCTACGCCGTGGACGGGTGAGACCGAGAGGGATACCGTCATCAAGGAGCTTGCCGACCGCAATCCGCACGCGACCGTGGGGTAAGGCGGGGTCGGGTTGGCTAGTCCGCGAGCGTTTCGTCCATGACTCTGATGAAGTTTTCGCCGAGGATCTTGCGGATGTCGGGTTCGGCGTAGCCGCGCCTTAGGAGTTCGTCGGTGATGAGCGGCACCTTCGCGCAGTCGTCCATTCCTTCCGGCATGGTCGCGCCGTCGAAGTCAGAACCAAGACCCACGTGGTCGATTCCGGCGACGGAAACCATGTGGTCGATGTGATCGATGATTTCGGAGTAATGCGGTTTTGTTAGCGCGGCGATTTTTTCCTGGTGGCGGCTATCGATTTCGCGCATAGCGTTTTTGAGTCCGTCGGAATCCGCGCGATGGTCTTTTTCAGCCTTTTTGGTATGTTCGGTTTTTTCTTCGTCAAGGGCGTTCTTGGCGACTCGGTAGGTCTCGCCGACAAAGGTTATCTCGTAGTTGACACCCATGACGCCGCCATTGTTGGCAACGGCCTCGATCTGGTCGTCGTCTAGGTTTCGGGGCGCGGCACAGATGGATTTCGCGGACGAGTGTGAAGCGATGACCGGTTTGTTCGTGGTGGCGATGGCGTCCCAGAAGGTGGCGGGCGCGACGTGAGAGATGTCTACCAGCATTCCGAGTCGATTCATCTCGCGCACGACCTCCTTGCCGAAGTGATTTAGTCCGCCGTGGCGGGGTTCGTCCATGACACCATCGGCCCAATTATTGGTGTTGTTCCAGGTGAGCGTCATGTAACGCGCTCCGAGTCGGTGGTACATTCGGAGTATGGAGAGGTCGTCGTCGATGGAGTGCCCGCCTTCGATGCACAGGATGCCGGCGAGCTTTCCCCTGTCGGTGATTCGTCGCACGTCGTCGGCCGTGTTGGCCTGTTCGATTTGTTCGGGGTAGTTGTTCATGAGGGTGTGGAAGGAGTCCATGTAGTCGAGAGTCACTTGGACGACCTTCTTCTTTTCGATCCAGCTTGGGGAAGCGAAGCACGCGAAGAACTGGACGTTTTGATTCCCCTCCCTCATTCGGGGCAAATCCATGTGAGTGTTTTCCTGGGGCTGCCCGATGTCCACGCCGTGGCGAGTCGGCCATGCAAGGCTGTCGGAGTGTGTGTCAACGACGAGCGACGAGTAGTGGATGTCTTTTGCTTCTTTGCTAATGTTCATGTTTTCCACCTAGGCGTATTGAAGTATGGTTGTTAGCCTCGTATTCCCTCGTAGAGTACCTGACTGCCCATGACGAAGAGAAGCAGGACAAGCAATCTGACGAGCCAAACACCTTGGATTCTTACTGCCAATCGCGCGCCGATTTGACCTCCTATGAGGATGCCAATCCCGGCGAAGAGGACCGTTGGGAACCATTGAACATGCGAGAGGGAAGCATGTACAAGCGAACCGAGGGTGGCGTAGAACGAGAGGGCGAAAACGGAAGTTGCTACGGCCACTCGAACGGGGAAGTTGAAGACGCCGACGAGGAGAGGGGTTCGCAGGAATCCGCCTCCCGTGCCGAAGAATGCCGATAAGAAACCGATGGCGAAGTTTGTTGATGTTGCCAAGGGTTCGTTGAAGTGGTAGCGGAACCGCTGGCCGCGCTTGGTGTCGATTCGGCGTTCGGTGATGAAGGACCTGAAGGCACGCATTCTCTTGGGTCTTTTAACTCGTTTAGGCATGTATGACCGGAAGAGGAGCTGGGCGGCGAGGATTACGAGCAGTAAGCCGAATAGAATGCGGAATAGGTTCCCGCCAACGTTGGCGACAACAAAAGGGGCCGCGATGGAGCCGGGAATGGCGACGACTGCAAAGAGCAGGCCGCTTCTGAGGTCGACGAATCCGAGGCGGGTATAGGTGTAGGTACCGGCGAAGCTGTTCATGGCGACGAGAGTGAGGGAAGTGCCGGCTGCGATTTCAGGTTCAAAATCGAAGAGAATCAGCAGCATGGGAACGAAGATGACGCCTCCGCCAGTGCCGACCATGACACCGAAGGCGGCCGTCGCGCAGCCAAGGATTACCAGCGCCAGCCATTCAAGCATTTGGCTAGTCTAAGCTCACGTTCTCACTGCTCCGACACCTCGCGCAGCGTTTGGTCGATAAATTCGGAGGGAACATCACTTCTGGTCACGGCATTGCCGATTCCGTCCAAGAGCACCCAGCGAATTCGCCCGCCGACGGTTTTTTTATCCATGCTCATGGCGTCTCTGATGGAGTCGGGGTTTACATCGGAGTACTTGAGGGGCAGTCCGTAAGCATCAAGGACGGAGCGTTGGCGAGCGAGGTCGTCATCGTTCAGCAAGCCCATTCGCTTTGAGATGCCGCCTGCGGCCATCATGCCTATGCTCACCGCCTCGCCGTGCAGGTAGCGTTCATATCCGGTAACGGCCTCGATTGCGTGGGCGGTCGTGTGACCGTAGTTCAGCAGCGCGCGGATGCCGAGGGTCTCCCGTTCGTCGCGTGATACAACGTCGGCCTTGATGGCGACGCTGCGTCGGAGGGCATCACTGGCAGTTTCAGGTTCGAGGGCAGCAATCGATTCGACGTTTTCCTCGAAAACACGGAGGAGGGGTTCGTCCAAGATCAAGGCGTGTTTAATGGCTTCGGCCCAGCCGGAGACGAGGGCGCGTTTTGACAGAGTGGCGAGGGATTCCACGTCTGCTAGAACGAACTCCGGCTGCTTGAATGCGCCGACGAGGTTCTTGCCCTGTGGGAGGTCGACGGCGGTCTTTCCTCCGACGGCGGCGTCCATCATGGCGACGAGTGTGGTCGGGGCTTGGACGACGGGCATTCCGCGCAAATAGGTGGCGGCGGCATATCCGGCGACATCGCCGACGACGCCGCCGCCGACTGCGACGATGAGGTGTCGTCTTTCAGCCTTCCGTTCCGCCAGCCACGTGTAGATGTGCGAAAGGGTGTCGAGGCTTTTGTGGCGTTCGCCGGCCTCCATCACAAAGATATGGCTGGGTATGCCGGCCGCCTCCATGGACATCTGTATAGTTCGCGCGTGTCGGTGTACGTAATTATCGGTGATAACGTAGGCCGCGCCGGGATCTATGAGAGACTTGATGCGCCGGCCGACCGTGTGGGAGAGTCCCCATCCGACCCATACGGGGTAGTCGCCGGAGGATGTGCGGACCGTCGCGGCCAGGTCGGTGTCGGAGGTTGAGGTGGAGTTTGCTCGGTTCAGCATGATATCGCGCGCTCTGAGAACTTCGGCCGCGGCCTCATTGACGGACAATTCGTCGGTGTGCACCGTCCAGTCGGCGAGGGCGTAGAGCGGCTGTCGTTCCGCTTTGAGGCTGATCACGCGGCGGATCGGATCGGAGTCTTGCAAGAGTGGTCGGACCGGCCGTTCATCGTGGTTTTCCTCCGGGTTGGACAGCCGACGGGAAATAGTGTCTGCGCGGGCTTCGAGGCAGACGATGATGCCCGTCTCGTTCATGGTGCGTCGGTTGCGCTCGTCCAGGATGATGCCTCCTCCGGTTGAGACTACCTGGCGTTCACCCTTGGCAACCAACTCCAAAGCGCGCCGTTCGAGCTCTCTGAACGCCGCCTCGCCGTCCTCACGGAAGATATCTTCGATGTGGCGACCGTCGGCGGCGATGATTTCGTCGTCGGTGTCGCGGCAATTCCATCCGCTCATAGTGGCGACTTGTTTGGCCACTGTGGTCTTGCCACTGCCGGAAAATCCTGTTAGGTAGATGTTGAGTCCCAATGTAATTTCATTCGCTGCTGAGGGCTTGCCTAGCGGCCCGATACATAACATCGACGGGGGCTTTTCTCCCTGTCCAAAGCTCGAAGGCCGCGGCGCCCTGGTAGATGAGCATCCACAGGCCTCCCAAAACGCGAGAGCCCGCTTCCTTCGCTGCGCTCAGGAAGGGAGTGTCGGCGGCAGAGTACACCATGTCGTATGCGAGCGTGTCCGGAGGGATGGACGCAGAGGGCAGAGGCGAGCGTCCTGCAGCGTTGCCTGACGCCATGCCGACGGAGGTCGAATTGATGATTAAGTGTGCGTCGGGGGTCACCTGCTCCAATGGAACAACCTCGATGCGCCGGAGGATATCGCCCGCGTCCTTTGCCAGCGAGTCTGCCCGCTCGAGAGTTCTGTTTGCGATGATGAGGCGGTCAATACCTTCGCCTGCCAGTCCGTAAGCCGCGGCTCTTGCGGCTCCCCCGGCGCCCAAGAGCAAGACGGTTTTGCCCCGCGGATCGAAATCGGCTTTCTCCTTTAGGCTCTTGATGAATCCGTATGCGTCGGTGTTGCAGCCGGCCAGTTTCCCGCGGCGATTGACGACTGTATTGACGGCTCCGATGTTTCGGGCCATGTCGTCGACTTCGTCCACCAGGGTCAGCAGATGTTCCTTGTGTGGAATTGTGATATTGAAGCCCATGTACTGCGGGCCTCGCAAACGGTCGACGGTCGGGCCCAGCTGGGTGGGCGGGGTCGGCCAAGCCGAGTAGGTCACGGGAACTGCATGATAGTCTAGAGCCGCCTGCTGAAAGATGGGCGACAGGGTATGAGAAAGCGGATATCCAATGACGCCGAGTTGTTTGGTCATGAGGGGGCTCGGGCAAATGTTGTCGTAGTATACCAGACGGAGGGGCCGATCTTGACGGCATCACGAGGGGGAGAGGCTGCTTGGGAGGGCGGCGCGACGGCGGGGGACAGGCGGGGCCGCTAGGGGGAGTTTTGCGAGTCGAGGTAAGACTGGAGTATGACCGCGGCGGCGGCGGCGTCGATTTCGTCTCGACTTCGAGCCTTCGTGGGCTTGGATTGATTCAGGAGCCGTTCGGCCTCGATAGTGGAATATCGCTCGTCCGCGGTCGTTACGGGCACGGGGGAACGTGACTTTAGCTTCCGTGTGAAGGCGGCAACGGATGTTGTTTGTTGGCTGTAAGCGCCGCTCAGTGAGACCGGAAGTCCGACAACGATCGTGGCGGCGTCCTGCTCGTCAGCGAGTCTCAGGATTGCTTCGAGGGCTTCGTTGTCCGAGTTGCGTCGAATGGTCGTTAGGGGTGACGCCAAGATGCCCAGCAGATCGCTTATTGCGATGCCGATGCGTTTGTCTCCTACGTCGAGGGCGACAATTCTCACGCTTTGGTCAGCTGCTCTTTGACGAGGCTTGGCACCAAATTGAGGGCATCCTCGAGTTTTGAGGCGTCTCGGCCTCCTGCCTGTGCGGCGTCGGGTCTTCCGCCGCCGCCGCCGCCGATCACCTTAGCGGCCCCTCGAACTATGCCGGAGGCGTCTATGCCCGACTCTCGCAGATCGGGCGTGACCATCGAGATGAGGGCGGGACGGTCGTTGATGACCGCGCCGAGCACGACGACTCCGGTGCCCATTTTGTCCCTGAGCCAGTCGCCCATTTCTCGCATGGAGTCAACGTTCACCGCTTCTACTTTGGCTGCGAGCACGGGCACGCCGCCGACGTCCTGTCGCCGTTCGAGGAGATCGCCTGCCGCCGTGAGGGACAGTCGGCGTTCCAGTGTCTCGTTTTCACGGCGGAGTCGGGTCAGTTCGTCGAGGAGACCGTCGATGCGTCCTTCGATGTCGACGACCGGAGTTTGAAGCTTGGCGGCCACGGCGTTCGTGGCGTGAATGCGATCATTAACTACCCTTTCGGCACCGCGCCCGCTCGTGGCTTCAATACGGCGCATTCCCGCGCCGATGCTGGATTCGCCAAGCACGAAGACGGAGCCTAGCTCACCCGTCCTGGCGACGTGCGTCCCGCCGCATACTTCAAAGCTGAAAGTAGCGCCGTTCGCGATCTCGACGAGGCGGACCGAGTCTTCGTACTTGTCGCCAAAGAACGCCAGGGCGCCGCGTTCTATGGCGCTGGAGTATCGGTCCTGGGATTTTGTCACCGTGGCGTTGTGGCGAATTTTCTCGTTCACGAGGAATTGTATTTGCCGCATCTCCTCCGGGGTCAGGGGTTCGACATGGGAAAAGTCGAAGCGAAGGCGGTCCGGGGCCACGAGCGAACCGGCTTGCCGGACGTGCGCGCCGAGCACCTCACGCAGGGCGGCATGGAGCAGGTGAGTCGCGGTGTGATTTCGGGCGGTGTCCTCTCGTCGTACGGGATCAACGTAGGCGTCTATAGACTCTCCCAAGAGTACTTTGCCCTGTGCGACCTTGCCGAAGTGCATGATCAGATCCGGCATGACCCGCTGCGTATCGTGAACGATGATTTTGCCTTGTGGCCCGGCCAGTTCGCCCGCGTCGCCGACTTGACCGCCGCCTTCGGGATAGAACGGGGTTTCCAGGAGGGCGATTTCGACTTCATCACCTTCGTTCGCTTCGCCTACGACTTCCCCGCCGGAAATCATGCCGACGGCGACCGTGTGAGATACGAGCGATTCGTAGCCGAGGAATTTCACTCCGCCAACGCCGAGGCTCTCGTAGAGGCGAATCTTCGTGCGGTCGGCCCCGAACGTCGCTCCAGCGCGAGCGCGTTCTCGCTGTGCGGCCATGTGTCGTTCGAAGCCTTCCATATCCACGTCCACGCCGCTTTCGGCGGCGATTTCCTGGGTCATTTCTATGGGAAATCCGTAGGTGTCCCATAGGCGGAAGGCGGTTTCGCTCGATAGGGAGTCCGCGTTTGCCAGCGCATCGTTCAGCAGTGCGTATCCGTTTTGGAAGACGGAAAGGAAACGCTCTTCTTCCAGTTTGATGACCGTTTGGACGAATTCACGGTTGTTTCGGAGTTCGGAGTAGGAGTCGCCCATGATATCGGTCACGGCATCGGCAATTTCTCCGAGGAACGGTTCGTCCATGCCAAGTCTGCGGGCGTGTCGGATCGCTCGTCGGACGAGTCGCCTGAGAACGTAGCCGCGTCCGTCGTTTGAGGGAACGACACCGTCGGCGATGAGGAAGGCCGAACTGCGGCCGTGTTCAGCGACTACTCGCATCGCCTGTTTGACCTCGTCGCTCTCTTCGGCGCGGTGTCCAGTGATTTCTTCTACTTTTTGGACGAGGGGAAGGAAGAGATCGGTGCCGTAGATGTCGTCAACGCCCTGGAGGACGACGACGAGGCGTTCAAGTCCCATTCCCGTGTCGATGCCGGTTTGGGGCAGGGGAGGGAGGCTGCCATCTTGGTTTCGGTAAAACTGCATGAACACCAGGTTCCAGAGTTCGACGTATCGCTGGCAGACTAGGCCGGTTTCCGGGGCGACGTTTTCGCAATTGGGGGTGCAGTTATCAAGGCCGCAGCCGGGCCGGGCATTGCCAAAATCGTAATGCAGTTCGGCGCATGGGCCGCACGGCCCCTCTTCGCCGTGGATGGGAGGCCCCCACCAGTTATCGGCGTCCCCGAATCGGTAGATGCGGTTTGCAGGTATGCCGTGCTTCTGCCAGAGGTCGAAAGCCTCGTCGTCGCGTTCATGCACCGTGGCAGCGAATTGTTCTCTCGGAAGTCCCATAGCGGATTCGAGGCAGTCTACGGCGAATCCCATGGCCCCGTCTTTAAAGTAGTCGCCAAAGCTGAAGTTCCCCAGCATTTCGAACATCGTCAAATGTGTGGCGTCGCCAACCTCGTCGATATCGACGGTGCGAAAGGATTTTTGCGAGGAAGTGAGCCGTCGATTGGGGGGAGTAGCCTCACCTGAGAAGTACGGCTTGAATTGCACCATTCCGGCGTTGGTCAGAAGCAGAGTAGGGTCGCCCACCGGGATGAGTGAAGAACTGGCTACTCGTGAATGTTCCTGCGACTCAAAGTAGCTGAGGAAGCGTTCACGGATCTCATTCGAATTCATCGTCTGTCGCTTTCTGTTGGGAGTGGTGAAAGCACTATTATACTCAATCGCACTCAGTCTCAAAATGATTACCGCTGTCTGGCATATAATGGTCGTGAACGCGAAGAGCAGTTATTCGGGAAGTGGCTGCGGCCTTTGAGCATACGCATGAACGAATTTATCCTTCACAAGACCGACGGCAACGCGCGTGTGGGTACCCTTCGGACGCCGCACGGGGAGGCGCCGACTCCGGCCTTCATGCCGGTGGCTACGCAGGGTTCCGTCAAGGCGGTCGATCCCAATGATCTTCGCCGAATGGGAGCGACGATCTTGTTGGGAAATACGTACCATTTATATCTCCGGCCCGGCGTTGATTCGGTACAGGAATCGGGAGGGCTTGCGTCCTTCATGGCGTGGGACGGTCCCACACTGACAGACAGCGGAGGCTTTCAGGGGTTCAGTTTAGAGCATCTGCGAACCATCAGTGAGGATGGGATCGAGTTCAGGTCGCACATAGACGGCAGCAAGCACATGTTCAGTCCTGAATCAGTCATTGCTCATCAGGAAGGGATAGGGGCGGACGTGATTATGCCGATTGACGTTTGCGCGCCTGGCGGAAGCGACCGTGACGGTGTGGCCCAAGCGGTCGAACTGACCACACGCTGGGCGGAGCGATGTCGGGCCGCCCAAACTCGCCGCGATCAAATGCTCTTCGGTATCGTCCAGGGCGGGACATTTCCCGATTTGCGGGAGGCGTCGGCGGAACAGATAACGGCTCTGGACTTCCCGGGCTATGCCCTGGGAGGGCTAAGCGTGGGCGAGTCAAAGTTTGCTATGTATGAAACCGTAGAGCGCGCGTCCGTCCTGCTGCCCGCCGAACGTCCTCGTTACCTCATGGGCGTCGGCTCGCCGGAAGACCTCATCGAATGCGTAGCTCGCGGCATTGACATGTTCGACTGCGTGCTGCCAACCCGAATTGCGCGCAACGGAGCGATTTTTGTTCGTGATGGCCGAGTTAACTTGGGCACAGCAAGGTTTCGAGACCAGCGGACGCCGATAGAAGCGGATTGCGACTGCTACGTTTGCGAGACCTTTTCGGCGGGATACGTTCACCATCTCTTCAAGGCCAACGAACTTCTCGGGTACCGTCTGGCAACAATCCACAACGTTCGATTTGTGCTTCGACTGATGGAGGAAATTAGAGCGGCCATCCGCGCCGGGGAATTTGAGGAATATCGCGAGGCGTTCCACGCGCGTTTCGTCCCGCCGGACGAAGCGACCCGTCGGGAGCAGAAGCGCAAATGGCTGGTCGCGCAACGACGGCGTCCGGAACGAGGTTCGAGGGCGAAGGCGTCGCGTTAGAGTTCAGGGATCAGGCGGATGCCCATTTGTGGTTTTGGGGGATAGTCCACGTCTCCGAAAGGGCGATGCAGCATGTGCTGATGATCGTTGAATCGTCAAGGGGGCGTGGGTGAGCCTTGCCTACCGCCGCCTCGCCGTTCATGGTCATTTGCGCCCTTGCCGCGGGAATGAGCAGGCTGTAGACGCCATGGGGCTGTTTTTCCTGCTCGCCTGGCGAGTTCGCCATCATCACGGGTTCTCCGAGGTCGTACCACGTCAGGGCGATGTAATCGTCGCGAGATTCAATGTACTCGGTCCAGAACGACAATGTGTCGCCGGATTTCCAAAAGTCCGCCTCGATGACGGGCATGTCGCCTGCGTATTGGTCGCCCATGGAGGCCTGTATGCCCTCTTGGAGCCATCTGGCCATGTCGATGTTGTCGGAGTAGATACGTGGCTGGCCGCCTGTCAGGTTACTCCTGGTGAAGAGCACGTGGCCGGGCCCCTTGGGCGAGTGAACGATTCGCCAGTGGCTGTTGTCCGCGGTCGAGATCGCATCGGCGGATTCGCTCAATCGCAGGAAAGAATTTTCCCCCGTTAGTCGGACTTTGTTGGAATCGACTCCCATGTCATCTCTCCTAATGGTTATTTTTCGTCATAGCGCGTTCGCCGGTAACCAGTGACCAGTGGGTTGAATTCAGTTCAGGCGCCAGGGAGTGACTCCTGTCGGCCTGTTGCCGTGTCCTTCGGCGGTTCCGTGGGATCCATCGGTTTGAGGTCAATTAGATGTGGTGAAGAGATCCCGCCTGAGAGTACCATCGACATTGCTTCTTGAACAGTCATAGTCGTGTCGTAGATGTTCTGGATTGGTATCATAGCGACCCAGCCGGAGTTTGGGGTTGGGGCTGTCGGGAGATAGACGACGCCCATGGTAGCGCCCGGGGCGACGTCGGATACTCCCGTGAGGAATCCGATCATCCATGTGTCCTGCTTCGGATATTCGACGACTACGACTCGCTTGAAGCCTGCAGCACTTTCGCCGGTAAACGATTCGATGAGTTTTCTGGCGGGGCCGTATATTGCGCCGATCAAGGGAATTTTTAGGAGGAAGCTCTGCAGAGTGCGTATGCTGCGCCTGCCAAGTCGTTTTGTCCACAGGAGGCCGAGGAGGTAGACGATGACGAGCAGGGCGAGAAGTCCGAGGCCTGGAATATGGCGACCGATGATTTTTTCTAATGGGGGTTGGAGGAGTCCATCGATGTTATTGAAGACCCAGAGAATTAGGACGTAGGTAATCGCAATCGGAACGAGGATCAGGACACCGGCGATAAGCGTTGCGCGAACGTGTCCTGCGATTCTCATGGCGAAGGATTTGTCATTCGGTTCTTCGGTCATTAGAAGCCTCTCTGGAGTTGTCCACTGCGGGAGAGTCGAAGAGTCCGAGCGTCCGGGTTCGTCGTAAGTCTATGAACGGAGGGTGAGGCTGTCAACGGAGGCGCATGGAAGAAACGTCTCCGCAATGAGCGGAGGGGAAGGCTCCCCAGGCGTGTTGGGAGGAAGTCCTGTGTTTGCGCGGTCTTATGGAGCCTCGCTGCCGACCTGGATGATTTCTTTGCTGCGACACCAAGCCTTGAAGCCCTCGTCCACGCGGTCACAAAATTCAGAAAAGGCCTGATTCGTGTCGTAGAGTTCTTGCGCGCGGAGGACGATGGTTTGATAGCAGGCGAATCGGTCGCCTTGGTCGGTCGGCATGGCGCACATTGAGAGCGCCTCGTCCGCTCCCGATACTTCCCAGAATCGGTTTTGGACTGCTCCTTCGATGCAGTAGGCGCGGTTGGTGGGGATTTCCGCTAGGCCGCATAGTTCGATAGCGCGTTCGGGGTCTCCGACGGTGAAGCCTCCCACGTCGCGGCCAAGGCTTCGGAAACAGTAATGGTGGGCGTCTTCGGGGGCTGCGGCGCAAGTCTCGGCGACTTTGCCGAAGTCGTTTTCGTACAGGAGCATCATCCGGGTGCTTTGATAGAAGTAGCACATTTGGACATGCTCATCGTCCAGGGAGTTGCAGGGGTAGTGAGGGTCGTCGGACAGATATTCGGTCACGTGGCCCATCAGTCCCGAAAGGCCCCCAATAACGTTTTCCATGAACACGCCCGAATAGCAGGCGCGATGGTCGGCGTTCGTGTTGAGCTCCTCGCACAGCGAGAGGGCGTCGTGCAGTTCATAGCTGGTCCATGCCATTAGTCCGTGTCCGACACCATGTAGGCACTGAAGATAGTAGAACGAGACGTTCGCGTAGCCGCACAGGGCGGACACGTCTTCCCGAAGATTCACCGTGCCTCGATCGTGGAAGAGCGCTTCGGTCGCTCCGTGATACGTTCCGGCCTGGCACTCGTGACTGGAAAGGTAGAATGCCGCCGCGCCGAACAGTTCGTATGCCATGCGGCCGGCATCGTGGGCTCGTTGGTGACAGTCGACGTTCGCGCGATTCGAGCCTTCCAAGAGAGCTTTGACGGTCTCGGCGGGACCATATTCGCGCAGGAACCGGGTAATGGCGTTGTCGCTTTCATATAGTTCCATGTACTGAGCGAGAGACAGGTTGGGGGGATCATCGAAGTCAAGACCTTCTGTCGCAAGCACCAGGGGCGTGGGGGGTTCGGCAGGCTCTCCCTTCACGACGATCAGTCCGCTGCGTTCGGGTCCCAAGTGATTGTGATATCGCCAGAAGCCGGGACGCTCGAAGGTGAATATCCAGGAATCGCCGGATTCTATGGGAGTCTTCGCGTCGAATTCGGGATAGATTTGGTGGGTGGGGTGAATGTTCGATGCCGGCCACAAGGAGGTGTCCGACTCGTTTGCAAAGAGCACCTGCTGTCCGACTTCGACTTCGAGCCGCAAGGGGCGAAAGCCGGCATCGTCGAAGGTGATGGTCGTAAGGCTCGACGAATTCGAGTCATCAAGCCTTGGGGATGTTTCTTCTTTGCCGCAAGCCGTCACGGCGGCCAGGACGAGCGAGAGTGAAGTCAGCACGCGAAGCAGAGGGGCCATGGGTCAAGCGTAGCAATGGGGTAGGGGGCAGTCAACAAAGCCGGGATGTGGCGTGATATGCTTCCGGTATTGTAGATATTCGACTACGGGGGCGGCTATGGAAACTCTCGACGCGGGAAGCTTTGACAATGCGCGAATCGGTGAAGGCGCGATCATCGAGCCAGAGGTGGAGATCGGCTTTCGCTATCATGGAGAATGCGGCCCCGCGATTCTGGGGCGGGACTGCATACTAAGGCGGGGGACGGTAATTTACGGTGACACGCGGATAGGAGACCACTTTCAGGCGGGGTATAACTCCGTAGTACGGGCGCTCGTGAAGATGGGCAGCTACTGTACGCTCATGAACCAGTCGACCATTGAAGGGATCGTCCGATTTGGGACCGGGGTACGGGTGATGTCGCACGTGTACATACCGTCCCGCACGTGGGTAGGCGACCATGTTTTCATCGGACCTGGGGTTACCTTTACGAATGATCGTTTTCCGGGGCGGATCAAACCGATGCCGACGCCGCGCGGGGCAACCATTGAGGACCACGTGATGATCGGAGGGGGTGTTACGGTGATGCCGGATATCACTATCGGTGAGGGGAGTTTCATAGCGGGTGGGGCTATCGTGACGAAGGACATTCCGCCGCGGAGTTTCGTTATCGGCGTTCCGGGTAGGATATCCGCGCTGCCGGCGGAACTCGACCGTCCGAACATCCGCGAGCTAACGCTTCAGACTCGCAGCTTCTGGGATCCGAGATCTCCGTACCAGGGCGAGACGGTATGGCCGGACTGGTGGCCCGACAAGTTTACGGAGTAGGGCGGCGTGGTATAGGGGCGCGTATCGCTAGTGGAGGAACGCGGAGCTGGCCTGATGAGTGTCGCTGTTTCTGCGTACCACGGGGGCCGCATCGCGGGCGAGATTGACATTGACAAGAGCAGGGAGGCCGGATGTTCCCGCGCGCGCAAGTGCGGCGGGCAAGTCGTTGGCAGCCTCGACGTTCTCGCCGTGCCCTCCGAGCGCTTCCGCGACTCGGTCATATCGAGAGGGGAGGAGCTCGCAGCCTACGAGTCGCTCGTCTCCATATTCTCGGAGCTGGATTTGGAACTCCGCATTCCATGCGGCATCGTTGCCGAGCACCGCGACAAAGGGGATGTCGTAACGCGCGGCGGTGTCGTATTCCATGATGTGGAAACCGGCTGTGCCGTCGCCGAGAACTGTTACGATTCTGGCATCGGGCCTCGCGAGTCGCGCCGCTAGGGCGAAGGGGATTGAGGTCCCGATGGAACCCGCAGGGCCGTTGAGGATCCGTGTTGGGGCCGTGATGCACGCTTGGGCCCACTGTCCCCACTCGCCACCGTCACAGATCCATACGGAGTTTGGGTCTTCATCAAGGTAAGTCTGAATCGCAGAGGCGACTTCATAGGAATGCAGTGGATCGCCCGGATCGGCTTTCATGTCATTCCAGGATGAGGGTCGGTAGCTGACTGCGGAATATACTTCGTCCGTCCAATGGCTCTGGGGCGGATTACCGGTTGCCATCTCCACGATTCGTTGTGTCGAGTCCAGGGGATCCGCGATGGTCTCAAGCATGATTCTCGTGGGGTCTGCGACGTTCTTGCGGGTCAGATCGATTGCCGAGGTGTCGGGGTCGATTTGGATGAATCGGCAGTCGGAACGAACGTCGGGAGGTTCCCCCATTTTGAGGGTGAAGTCCAGTTTCTTGCCGATAAGCGCGATGAGATCGGCTTCGGCCAGGACTTCTGCGAAGGCTCCCAGGGCAGGGTCGTTTGTTCCTCGCGGACTTTCCATTTGCACGAACGGAGCGCCGGTTGCGGCGGACAGATCGGCCAGCATCGACGGGCCATCGCCGCGCATCATCATAGACCCCGCTATGATGATGGGAGTTTTCGCTCTTCTCAGTTCCGAAACGACGCGAGCGGCGTCAGCGTCTTCGATGACACGCTTGGGTGAGGAGGTTGTCTCGTCGGATACCAGGATGTCCTCAGGGGATTCGACTTCGTTGTCGATAGTATTGAAGGGCAGGGCGATGTGAACAGGGCCTGGGCGTCCGGACGTGGCGATGGTCATCGCCTTTCGTATGTCATTGGGCAGGTCGGAGGGGCTTTGGGCCGTCCAAGAGGCCTTCGAGACGTGAGAAGCAATCTCGGCCTGCGGCATTGCCTGGAATGCGCCCTTTGCGTGCTGACTCATTGGCGCGCAGCCGCTTAGCAACACCAGCGGCGATTCCGATATCGAAGCGACATATAGTCCCGTGAGGGTGTTTGCGAACCCCGGGCCCGCCGTGACCAGGGCGACGCCGGGTTGACCGGTCAGTCTGCCCCAGGCATCGGCCATGTGCACAGCGGCGGCCTCTTGGCGGACGTGCAAGAGGTCGATATTGGCATCGAGACAGGCATCGAACATGGGCATTATCTGGTTTCCGGACAGGGTGAATATTCGTTCCACTCCAGCAGCTTGTAACGTCCTGGCGATTGCGTCCGCGCCTCGCATGTGTGCAACCTCGTTCAATGAGTATCCGCCGATTATACCGCATTGTCATAGGGCCGGCCCGAAGAATTGCGGGGAGGCGGAGACGATGCGGATTTTCCCGGGATGTCGCATTGGAGGGACTCTGTCTATTTTATACGAGCGAGTGTTCGGAGTTTGTGAGAGACGTTCCCTTGGGGAGTGCAGGGCAACACTCGCACTTGAGAGCAATCGACGATTCATTGGCAGTGCAAGCAAGTTGGGAACTGTGGGTAGAATCAAGTGTGTTCAGCATTTCTGGATTTCGGCCTTCGCCGGAATGACGGTTTTGGGAATTTCTTCGTTTGTGGGGACGTGCGTAATGGGGTTATGGCGAAGTTGATTATTGACCCATTGGGATCGGAGGCCCTACAATTGGAGGACGCGAGGCGTAGGGGTGTAGCTCAGGCTGGTAGAGCAACGGTCTCCAAAACCGTAGGCCGCGGGTTCGAATCCTGCCACCCCTGCCATTTTCCAGCGTACCGCGGCCGAAGACTGCCGGACGGCAATCGTCCTAGATTAATGCAGTCGGCATTCTGGGGTTTTGGGCCGAAAGTTCCGGCACTTCCCGGCGGGCAGGCGTAGGCGCGCCGGCTTAACGTTCAGTCACGGTGCGCTCTTAACGTTTACAAGGCCGGTCAGCTCGAATTCGTACTGCTCTATGACAGGGTTGGCCAGCAGCCGGTCGCACATGCCCTTGACGCTTTCAGCGGCTTCGTGTTCGGATGCCGATTCTACGGTTATCTGAAAGTATTTCCCTGAGCGGACGCTCTCGACGCTGTCATAGCCGAGCGCCGCGAGCGCGCCGCGGATCGTCAGGCCCTCCGGGTCGTTGACCGTCGGTTTGAGTGAAACGTAGACCTTTGCGACGTACTTTTTCATAGGGTGAGGCGTGTTGACTCACGGGGCGAGTGGTTTGTCGTTCAAACGGGAAAGAGCGGGCGGTTTCGGCGCTATCGGCTGATCCACTCCGGGGCGTTAGGGGAGTTCAAGTGGTTGCGAACGAAGTCTCTGGCAAGGTCGTCGTCGTATTCTTCCATGGTCAAAAGCCAGTTCCAAGCCGTCAGGGCGAATCGGCTCTGCATATCGGGGTTCGGCATCAGAATCGTCTCGTCCGTCCGGCGAACAATCTCAGACATCTTGTCGATTTCTTCTTCGCATCCGTCCGGGCAGTTGTAGTGGAGGATGACGCCGCCGTGTTCCATGTTGTGAATGAACAATTCGGAAGGCAGGGGTTCGCTCTTGATGCCCCACGAAGCCCATCTGTCGTAGTGCCATCCAGACGTGGCCGGGGTCGTGTTGTAGGCTGGATGCGTACCGCCTTCGGGGATGTGCTCCCTGCCTTGGTCCTCCTGCTTGATTCCGGGTCCGTCGGGGAGTGAGCGTTCGCTGCCTCCGAAGCTCTGCGGTATGAATAGCGCGACGAGGAATAGCGCGGACACTGCGCCGACCGCGCTCAGGGCCAAAATTTTCTTGAGCCGGCCGCGACGGTTTCTTCGCTCGCGCCTGGCAGCGCGGGCCTGCGTTGGGGTCTGTCTTCGTTTTCTAGTAACTTCGCTCGCCATATCGCCTCGCCATCGCCTCAAGATATCGTGAATGTCTCGAATGATTAGTTTAGCACGATACGCCGCCGGTATCTTCTTCTGACAGTAGCATAGAGGGTCAAGGCGAGAACCGATGTCATGATCGCGGCGGATCCCAGACAGTAATCACAATAGGCGTGGATGCGGAAGGCTTGTGTGTAAACTAGGTAAACCGTGAACGCCTCGCCAATGAGGGCAATTCCTAATAGGGCGTATGACAAAAATGGCGACGGGTTCTCCAATCCGAGGTAAACGAGGGTTCCCAGCAGCAGGGCAGAGTATCCCGCCATTCCAATGAAGGCAACCGGCGCTCCGAAGAGGACGGCGTATTCGCTTGTTGTGACGTTATCGCAGCCGCTCGCGACTCCGCAAGCCGGAACGCCGCCAGATACATGCTCGACGCTCAAGTATGTTGCCAGGGCCAACCCCGCGAGGCTGAGGCCCGCCGCCATCCAACGGGAGGAATTTCTCGGCGTCATTGGGCGGAGGCAATCGCCGACTCGATGATCCGGGTAAGATCGTCATATGAGACCGGCTCGATTCTGCGGCCATCCAGGAAGAGGGTGGGGGTGGAGTTGACTCCGAGCTGCTCTCCAAGCCGTATGTCCGATTCGACTTTGCCGCGGTACTTTCCGGAGTCCAAGCAAGAGTCAAAAGCGGTACGGTCCAGTTGTAGGCGGCCGGCGAATTCTTTCAAGTTCTCGTCGGAGAAGTGTCCTTCGTTCACGCCGCCCCAGTTCTCGAACACGGTGTCGTGATATTCCCAGAATTTGTTTTGATCGGCGGCGCACTCGGTTGCCTCCGCGGCCCTAAAGGATTCTTCCCCAATGAAGGGAAAGTGACGGAAGACAAACCGAATTTTGCCGGTGTTGACGAAGTCTTCCTTGAGTTGTTTGCCGATTCCCAGGGCGAACTGCATACAGTGGGAGCATTGGAAGTCGCCAAATTCCTCCAGGGTAACAGGCGGCAGTTTTGCAATTGACTCGTTTTGGCTTAGTTCGTCATGAGTGGGGGAGGAGTCGGATCCTTCATGAACGACATCAGCGGGAAGGCCGGAGTCGGTATTGGAGTTGCCGATTGCGGCAAAGACAACGATGGCGATGGCGGCGGCGACAAGCGCGCCGCCTCCGCCGAGCAGATAGAGGAATCGTTTTGAGTTTCCTGAGGCCGCTAGTCGGCGATCGCGTCCTTGCGGTTTTCTCGGCTGCCGTCCGGCGGTCATTCGGTTCTCCTCATCAGGAAGATGTGCAATTAGGCCGCAGTACATGAAGCGGTTCGCAGATATCTTTCACATAGCCGCGAACGGCACTCTGACGGGCGGCCTCGACCGCAGGGTTCAGCGGTCGGGACCGTTCTCGCGCAATCGCGGATCGATGCCGTTCAGAGTAATTCTAGGCTAGGCTGCTGCCGGTCAGCCGTTCAAAGGCTTGGAGATATCGCTCACGGGTTTTTGTGACAATATCGTCCGGCAGCGCGGGAGCCGGTGGCTCGTGATCCCATCCGACCGAGTCCAGATAATCGCGGACGAACTGCTTATCGAAGTTGGGCTGGGACTTGCCCGGCGCATATCCTTCGACGTCCCAAAAGCGGCTGGAGTCGGGCGTGAGCAACTCGTCGATGAGGGACAGTTTTCCGTCGATTATGCCGAACTCCATTTTGGTATCGGCAAGGATGATTCCGCGTTCGATGGCGAAGTCGTGTGCGAAATTGAATATCTCAATAGCCGTGTCTCGCAGTTGGGCGGCTGTGTCCGCCCCGACCATATCGACCACTTCTTGGTAGCTCATGTTCTCATCGTGGCCGACCTCGGCCTTGGTCGTCGGGGTGAAGAGGGGTTCGGGGAATTTGTCTCCCTCGACGAGCGCCTCTTGAATGGGGTTGTCTTGAACGGTGCCGGTCTTGCGGTATTCGCTCCACGCCGAGCCGGTGATGTAGCCCCTGACGATGCATTCGACGTCGATCCTCTCGGCCTTCTTTACGATCATCGAACGTCGCTGCATGTCGTTGGAGAGGCCAAGGTTCGGGCGGGCGGAGCCCATGTCGATCAGGTGATTTGGCGCTAGGTAGGTTGTTTTCTCGAACCAGAAGGCCGATATCTGTGACAGCACAGCGCCCTTGTCAGGGATGCCGTTCGGCATCACCACGTCGAAGGCCGAAATTCTGTCCGTGGCCACCATCAGGAATTCTTCTCCGAGGTCGTGTGTGTCGCGAACCTTGCCGCGGTACACGAGGTTGGGCAGGGGAGACTCCATCAACGCTTGCATTCATTCCTCCTCTTTCAGACCGACTCGATTGAAAATCTCATCAACATGTCGGACATAGTATCCATAGTCTAACAAGGCTTCCAACTGATCTGGAAGTAAAAGCCGGCTTACGTCCGGGTCGGACCGCATCATGTCGCGAAAGTCCTGTGCAGTTTCCCAACTTTCCATCGCGCGGTTATGAACGATGCCATAAGCCTTCTCTCGCTCCATGCCCTTTTCGATAAGGGCAAGCAGTATCCGCTGCGAGAAGAGAACGCCCTTGGTCGACTCGATGTTGTACATCATGCGGTCGGTGTCGACGTTCAGGTCGCGAACAAGGCCCGTCATCAGGCTGAGCGCGTAGTCGAGTGCGATTGAGGCGTCCGGCAATATCAGGCGTTCGGCGGATGAGTGGCTGATGTCGCGCTCATGCCAGAGGGCGACGTTTTCAAGGGCGGTGACCGCGTGACCGCGGATCAGTCGAGCCAGTCCGCACACGCGCTCGGAAAGTTCCGGGTTTCTTTTGTGAGGCATGGATGAAGAGCCCGGCTGACCCTTCGGGAAGTGCTCGGATACTTCGCGAATCTCCGTCCGTTGGAGGCCGCGGATTTCGGTGGCGAATTTTTCCAGCGACGCCGCGATGAGCGCCAGGGTTGTGACGTACTCGGCATGACGGTCGCGCTGGAGTATCTGCGTGGACGCAGGGGCGGCGCTGAGTCCGAGTCGTTCGCATACGGAGGCTTCGACCGAGGGAGGGACGGTTGCATGTGTCCC
Source organism: Dehalococcoidia bacterium (assembly GCA_965232435.1). GTDB lineage: Bacteria > Chloroflexota > Dehalococcoidia > Lucifugimonadales > VXLM01 > VXLM01. The sequence continues at coordinate 2,072,437 of CBDDPU010000004.1, read as the reverse complement.
AACGGGGCCGGAGAGTTTGCCGAACGCGATTGTGGCCCTTGCGGAGGAGAGTCGTTCCTTGTTCCGTCGCATCTCGTCGTACCAGACAGCCAGTTTGAGGCCAAACGTGACCGGCTCGGCGTGAATGCCGTGTGTCCTGCCAATCATCAAGGTTTCTTTGTGTTCGAGGGCTCTTGATTTGATCGCTTCCATTAGGGCGTCGATTTCTTCGTCGAGCAGGTGGATGGCGCCGAGTATCTGGAGGCTGGTCGCAGTGTCCCAGACGTCGCTCGTCGTGAGGCCGAGGTGCAGCCAGCGCCCTTCGGGGCCGATGTTCTCAGTAATCGACTGGAGGAATGCCGTCATTTCGTGACGGTGGACGACGAGGATTTCTTCGAGGCGTTCGTAGTTGTACGTCGCGGGACGCAACTTCTCCATGTCGGAAAGGGGAATGGCGCCCTGTTCCGTCCATGCCTCACAGGCGGCCAACTCTACTTGGAGCCAGAGGTCATACTTGCTGCGCTCGGACCAGACGGCGCCCATCCGGGGTCTGGTATATCGCTCGATCATTGGGGCGCGCTCCGTGCTACCTTGATTTCAGGCCTTGGCGGTACTCGTCGTAAGCTTGGCGGACTGCGTCGTGTTTGATGCCGAGTATTTGGGCTGCGAGGAATGCGGCGTTCCGTGCTCCCCATGAGCCGATGGCGACGCAGGCGACGGGAATGCCGGGCGGCATCTGGGCGATGGAATAGAGGGAGTCGATCCCTTCAAGGTCGCTCGAAGGTACGGGAATGCCAATGACGGGGAGAGTAGTCCACGATGCGGCGACTCCTGGCAGTCCTGCCGATCCGCCTGCCGCGGCTATGATAACTTCTATGCCTCTGTCTCGAGCGGAGGTCGTCCACTCCATGACTTTTTCGGGCGTTCGATGCGCCGAGGCGACGATCACTTCGTGTTCGATTCCGAGTTGATCCAAGACCTCCGATGTCTCATCAATGAGTGGGCGGTCCGACTTGCTTCCGACGATTACTCCGACTAACGGCATTTGGGATACCTCGCGTTTGGTCTGGAAATTACACAACTATCAATGGTACCAGCATTTCGTCCGGCGTGAGGCCTGAGTGGTGTCCGATGAATTTCAGCGGTTCGGACTGGGAACGGAACAAGAGAACGTCCGTCCCGCGCGAGATTGCCAAGTGAGTGCCGATTCGTCTCCGCGCGGCATTCGATACGCCAACGGGGCCCAGCAGTTCGAGAGCTTCGACTTCGTTCATTGTCAGCAGGAACGCGAATTCTCCGTATCGCTCGCGGAAACTCGCCGCGAACTCTTCTTCGCTACCGGGGTTCACGGCGAAGTGCATTTCTCGAGCGTCACCCCAGGGCTCGCACCGGAGGTGTTCGACGAGCGAGTCTGAGTGCAGAATCTCATGTGTCGGGCCGTCGAGTTGGCCGTGATCGGCAGTGAGAGCAATCCGAGCGGTTGGCGCGAGTCGAGAGGCCAAACGTTCAATTTGGGCGTCGATCCGCTTAAGGGCTTCTAGTGTCTGGGGCGCGCTGACGCCATATTCATGGGCCGCGTAGTCCAATTCAGGGATGTAGAGGTACGTGATGCTTCGTTCACCTGCCGCGAGTGAAGCAGAGATCGCCTCATCTATTCCGTTGGCCAGGTTCTCGTAGGTGACATACGTTCCCTTTTGCCCGCTGAAGTAGTTTGAAAAGGGCGTGTTCGCTATTCCCTTTGGGACAACGGAGACAAGCTCACCGGGGATTCTTCCAAACAGCGAAGGAGTAGGGTATGCCTGTTCCTGACGGACACCGAGTTGACCCAGGGATTTCCCATCCTGGCGTCTCTGGAATCGAATGATCGCGGCGACCGCGTTGATTTCGTCAAGGTACATGTCCCAACCGATGATACTGTGGCGACTGGGCCAGGTGGCCGTTGCCAGAGAAGTGAACGCCGCTGAAGTGGTCGAAGGGAAGACCGTTTGCAATTCCATGGCGAGTTGTCGTTGAAGGAATGAGTCCGGTTTCAGCTTGTTTACGAAGTTCATTCCCAGTCCGTCGACGACGATCAAGACTAACCGGCGCGTGTCGGAAAATAGTTCGGTGATTCGCTTGGCATGTTCGCTTATTTCGAGGTCGGGGACGCGGGCCCATTTGAATACCGCCTGGGAGAGATCAACAATGCTGGGCGTGTCGATACGGGGACGCAGCAAGGCGTTTGACTCGAACGCGGCGAGGAGATCGGGGACGTCGTTCGCGGTTGTCGATCTCTTTGCGTTCACTACTGGGCGAAGTCCGCGATGTCACTCCGGAAGAACGAGCCGCTGAAGGTGACGCTTTCAACTGCGGTATAGGCCCGAATACGCGCGTCTTGGTGTGTTGAGCCGGATGCGCTAACGGTTAGCACGCGCCCGCCGTCCGTGACAATCTCTTCATGGCTGTTGAGCTTGGCGCCTGCATGAAAGACGTTCACATGGTCATATGTCTCCCGGAGTCCGGCCACGGGGAATCCAGTGCGGTATGCGTTCGGGTATCCGCCGGAAGCGAGTACGACACCCACGCAGGGGCGGGGACTCACGCGCAGATCAACGCTTTCTAGCTTGCCCTCCACGGCTGCCGTCATCAAGTCGAAGAGATCGGTTTGGAGTCGAGGCAGGATGACCTGTGCCTCCGGGTCGCCAAGTCGGCAATTGAACTCGATAACTTTTAGTCCGCTGCGGGTGAGCATTAGGCCCGCGTATAAGATTCCTACGTACGGGCTACCCTCGGCGGCCAAAGCCGCGACTACCGGTTCCAAGATGTCGACGCGCGCGCTGCGTTCCACTTCTTGATTCCATAGGACGCTTATGGGAGGGCTGTATGCGCCCATTCCTCCGGTGTTCGGCCCGGCATCTCCATCGCAGGCGCGCTTGTAGTCGACAGCGGCGATGAGTGGCGAAATGTGCTCGCCGTCGACAAAGGCGAAGACGCTCAGTTCGGGTCCTTGCAAATACTGTTCGACGAGCACGGTATCGCCGGATTCTCCAAAGGCGCGGTCAACCATTTGTTCTTGGAGGGCGGAAATTGCTTGATCCGGGGTTTCCGCCACTGTAACACCTTTGCCTGCGGCGAGGCCGTCGGCTTTGATCACGACCGGCATGGCTTGGGTTTCGACGTATTGTCGAGCGGCGTCGAAGTTATGGAAAACCTCCGCGTGGGCCGTAGGCACGCTCGCGCGAACCATGAGGCGCTTCGCAAAGCTCTTGCTGGATTCGATACGGGCGGCGGCCTTGGTGGGGCCGAAGATTGCAAGGCCCGCCTCCCGGAAGCGGTCGACTATCCCATCGGCAAGGGGCGCTTCGGGTCCCACGACGGTGAAGTCGATGCCTTGTCGCTCGGCGAATCGCAGCAGGGCGTCAACGTCGGTCTCCGGGATTGGGACATTGGCGGCGATTTCGGAAGTCCCGGCGTTGCCCGGAGCACACAGCAGTTGGGTTATTCGCGGACTGTGTGACAGCTTCCATGCGATGGCGTGTTCGCGTCCGCCCTTGCCGATGATCAGTACCTTCATGCGGCGGTTATTCCCATTCAATAGTGCCGGGGGGCTTGCTGGTGATGTCGTACACGACCCTGCTTACGGACGGAACCTCATTGACGATGCGGTTGGAGATACGACCGAGGAGATCGTGTGGAAGGCGCGCCCAGTCCGCCGTCATGGCTTCATCGCTGGTGACGGCGCGAACGGCGACAACGCGGCCGTAAGCACGAAAGTCTCCCACTACTCCGACGCTCATCGTGTCGGTTAGCACGGCGAAGCTCTGCCAAAGGTCGCGATAAAGTCCGGCGGCCTTGATCTCGTCCATAACGATCCAATCTGCGGCGCGGAGCATCTCCAGTTTGTCCCGCGTTACCGCGCCCATCACTCGAATAGACAGACCTGGCCCCGGGAAGGGCTGGCGGTAGACCATTTCTTCGGCAAGGCCGAGCTCGAGGCCGACCATGCGCACTTCATCTTTGAAGAGGTACCGGAGCGGTTCGACCAGTTCCAGTTTCATGTTTTCCGGCAGTCCGCCGACATTGTGGTGCGTCTTGATCTTGGCCGAAACGGTGTCTCCCGGGGTTTGGCTTTCGATTACGTCGGGATAGAGCGTCCCTTGCGCCAGAAAGTCCACTTGGCCGAGGCGCGCAGACTCGCGGTCAAACACCTTTATGAAGCGCTCTCCCACCGTATGTCGCTTGTCTTCGGGGTCGATCACCTCGTTCAGATCGTCGATGAATTCATCCGAAGCATCGACATGCACAATGCTCATGTTCATATTTCGCCTGAAGGTGTCGAGGATGCGTTCCGGCTCTTCGCGTCGCATGAATCCGTTGTTTACGAAGATACAGGTAAGCTGATCCCCGATAGCTTTATGGACGAGGGTTGCGGCGACGGTTGAGTCTACGCCTCCGGAGAGGGCGCAAATGACCTTGCCGTCTCCAACTTGCCTGCGGATTTTTTTCACCGAGTCTTCGATGAAGTTGCTCGGATTCCAATTCCGTCCACATCCGCAGATTGTGTGGACGAAATTTTCTAGGATTCTCGTACCGTCGGGAGTGTGAACGACTTCGGGGTGGAACTGGAGGCCGATCACGTTTCGCTCGTTCGAGGTGGCTGCGATGGGTGAATTCTCGGTGCGAGCGACCGCGGCGAACCCCGTCGGCTGCTCGACGATGCGGTCGCCGTGGCTCATCCATACGGGAAATGATGTGGAGAGTCCCTCGAAAATGGGATGATTAGTTCCGTGTCGTTGCAGAGTTGCGTGTCCGTATTCTCTTTTGGAGCTCGGTTCCACTTTGCCGCCGAGCTGGTGCACAACCGCCTGCATCCCGTAGCAAATGCCGAGTACGGGGAGGCCCTTTTCGAATACCCATGACGGGGCCAGGGGAGCGCCGACATCGTAGACACTTGCCGGGCCACCCGAAAGAATAACGCCCTTCGGGTTGAGGCTCGCGACTTCATGCCAATCGGCGGTATGCGGAATCAGTTCGCAATAGACGTTGGATTCACGAACTCGACGGGCAATCAGGCGGCTGTACTGGGAGCCGAAGTCGATGACCAAGACCGACTCGCGTTGCGCATGGAGGCGCGGGTCGGAAGGAAGGGGCTGATCAACCGTTTCCGGGGCGGGGTTCGTGCGCGCATGGAGAGGTGAGACGTCTTGGCCAGCGTGGCGTCGGCTCTGAAAAGGGGTGGCGTTCGCGCTCATGTTCAAGGGCTTCAAACGGTAGCATCTGTGCTATACTGAGTCAAGCTCGCCATGCCTGCTAAATCCTCCAGCGTTCCGATACGGGAGACACTTGGCGGCCGCGCGGATGACGCGGTGCGTGTTCTCCGTGAGGGCGGTGTCGCAGCCATCCCCACGGATACTGTGTACGGGCTTGCGGCGGCATACGACAGCGAGCAAGCCGTGGAACGAGTCTTCCGCATTAAGAGCCGGCCCTCCGGGTTGGCCCTTCCTCTGCTTCTCGACGACGCGAGTTCGGTTGAGCACTATGCTTCAAACGTGTCGGATGTATTTTGGCCGTTGGTGAAGGCCTTTTGGCCAGGGCCATTGACGGTTGTTTTGCGTAAGAGCGAAGCAGTGTCGCAGCGTCTTACTGCGGGCCGCGAAACGGTTGGTCTTCGGGTGCCGGCCCATTGGCTGCCGCGCTACATCTCAAAGTCGCTAGATAAGGCGATTACAGGCACGAGCGCTAATCTGAGCGGCAGTCCTTCGCTGAGGACGGCGCGCGAGGTCGAAGAGCAGCTTGGAGACGCCGTGGATCTGGTGATCGACGGTGGAAACGCCGGAGACGGCAAGGCGTCAACCGTGGTAGACCTCTCCGGCGAAACGCCCATCATTCTCCGAGAAGGAAGCATAACCATGGCCGCCATCGAAAAGACGATGGGCGAAGCGCAGTCGTGATTTCCGGCGAAGACATGATGACTTCATCGCAGATATCCGAGTTCGAGGCTGCCGTCGAGGCGGAATTGCGCGATTTGTTCCAGTCGCGCGATCTTGCGTTGTACGACATGATGACCTATCACATGGGCTGGGGTTCGGATGAATTCGGGAACACTTACTCGGCTCCGAGTGGAGGCCGGATTCACGGTGCAGCGTGCCTGACGGCGTGCGAGGCTTTGGAGGGAGATGTTTCGACCTGCTTGCCTGCCGCGGCGGCTCTGGAGATGTCTCAAGCTTTTGTCCAAATACACGACGACGTGCAGTCCGGCAGTCCGCAACGTGGCGGACGTGATGCTGTCTGGTGGAAGTGGGGCCCTGCCCAGGCAATAAATGCGGGGGACGCGATGTATGCACTGGCGCGGGTCGCGCTGTTCCGACTCGCCGAGCGCGGCGCGACGCACGAAACCACCTTTAGGGCGGTACAGATACTTGATGAGACGAATCTGGCGCTCTGTGAAGGACGGTTTCGAGATCTTGAAGCGCGAGAGAGGATCGATTTGACCGTGGACGGATACCGCGCTATGGCTTTAGACAGGGGGGCATCCCTTTATGTCGGCGCGATGAAGCTCGGGGCGCTTGTGGCGGGAGCCGATGATTCCATAACGTCGGCCCTCGTGGAGTTTGGCTCTAAAGTCGGGCTCGCTCGGCAAATTCAGGACGATTTGAACCAGCTTTGGCATCAGGCGGCGCCAAGCGACGAGGTGTTGAACAAGAAAAAACTGCTCCCCATTGTGTATGCCGTCGAGAACGCTAACGTTTCAGTCAAACGCCAGTTGGGGGAGATCTACTTCAAGCGGGTTCTGGATTCATCCGACGTGGACGCCATTCGACATATACTCGAGGATAGCGGTGGGAGGCAGTTCTGTGAAGACTTCGCGCGCGATCTGCGTCACGAGGCCCTCGCGGCAGTGAGTGAAACTGTCTTGCCCGCACCTTCCAAAGAGATGCTCAATCGGCTCGCGACATCGATACTGTCCGGATAGCGGAAACGTGCTACGCAAAAAGACCGTTCGGGATATTGACGTCGCCGATAAGACCGTGCTGGTCAGGGTGGATTTCAACGTGACGTTCGTCCCCGGTACGACGGTCATCTCCGACGATTCCCGCATTCGGGCCACTCTGCCGACTCTCCACTATTTGATTAGTGAGAATGCGAGGATCGTTCTGTGTTCTCATCTAGGCAGGCCAAACGGTCGCGTGTCGTCGGAATTGCGAATGGAACCCGTTTCAGCCCGATTGGCTGAACTTCTGGGGGGGCCGGTCGTGCAGGCGCGCGAATCGACGGGCTCTGACGTTCGGGGGAGAGTTGAGGCGATGCGAGCCGGAGAGATCGTGATGCTTGAGAATCTCCGCTTCGATGCACGAGAGGAAAGCAACGATCCGTCTTTGGCTCAGGAATTGGCCGCCTTTGTGGACGTGTACGTCAACGACGCCTTCGGGGCCGCCCACCGTGCCCACGCATCTACCGAAGGGGTGACGCGCTTTCTTCCGTCGGTGGCCGGTCTGCTTGTGAAGCGTGAATTGGAAATGCTGGGGGGCGTTCTCGAATCGCCAAGGTTGCCGCTCGTCGCGGTCGTGGGCGGGGCCAAGGTCTCGGACAAACTTCCGGTCATCGAGAGCTTCGTCGGACGCGCGAGGACGCTCATCGTGGGTGGGGGCATGGCGGCCGCCTTCCTCAAGTCGCAGGGCTTCGGCGTGGGTGATTCACTTGTGGAAGAAGAGTTTGTCGAGCGAGCGGGGGAGATTTTGAGGCAAAGCGAGAAACTGGGGACGGCGGCGCTGCTGCCAACGGACGTTGTCGTCTCGTCCGACTTTGTGCCGGACGCGCCGAGTCGAACTGTCAACGTGTCCCGTGTAGAATCAGGGTGGCGAATCATGGACATAGGCCCTGAAACTGCCGAGCGGTACGTGGACGCCCTGTCCGATGCCCGAACTGTGCTCTGGAACGGCACTATGGGCGTTTTTGAGTGGTCTTCTTTCGCTGCCGGCACAAAACGGCTCGCAGAGGCATTGGCGGCTCATGAAGAGTCGATTACCATCATTGGGGGAGGCTCTACGGCGGATGCGGTTCTCAGTCTGGGGCTTGGCGACAAGATGAGCCACGTCTCTACCGGCGGGGGCGCATCGCTTGAATTTCTCGAAGGCAGGGAACTGCCCGGCCTCGTCGGACTCATGGACGCCGAATGAAATGGAAGCGGTCATATGATTGATTTTCCGCATATGACGGAACTCTGCAGTCGGACACAGAGCAAGATCATAATGCTCGTTGTCGACGGACTCGGCGGGCTGCCTCACCCGGATACGGGGAAGTCGGAATTAGAGACGGCGAGGACGCCAAACCTTGATCGACTGGCGGATGAGAGCGCCTGCGGCCTGACGACTCCTATAGCGCCGGGGATCACCCCGGGCAGCGGTCCCGGTCATCTCGCTCTGTTCGGATACGATCCGGTCAAGTACCTGATTGGAAGGGGGGCACTTGAAGCCATCGGCATTGGTGTCGAGTTGAAGAGAGGGCAGGTAGCGGCTCGCGGGAATTTTTGCACGCTGGACGAGTCGGGTCTGTTGGCAGACCGCCGGGCCGGCAGAATTCCTACGAGCGAGAGCTCGGTGTTAGTCGAGCAGCTCAACCGGATCGAAGTACCAAACGTCGAAATTGCCGTGTATCCCGTCAGAGACCATCGTTTCGTACTGGTACTTAGCGGCGAAGAACTGGACGATCGCGTTACAGAGACCGACCCTCAAACACTCGGCGCGTCTGCGTTGGAGGCGGAGGCTGTTGTGCCCGAAGCCGAAAAGACTGCCCAAGCCGTTCGTTCATTCACCCGGCAGGCCGGGGAAGCGCTCCGTCGTCGATCCTCGGCGAACATGGTGCTGCTTCGGGGCTTTGCCGCGCTGCCCGACTTGCCTCAGATGGGGGAATTCTACCGTCTCAATCCTGCCGCTATAGCCGCGTACCCGATGTACCGCGGTTTAGCGCATCTGGTTGGAATGAAGGTTATTCCGACGGGGAGCACGTTTGAGGATGAGCTTGCCACGCTTGAAGAGAACTTTTATCGGCATGATTTCTTTTTTCTGCACTATAAGCCCGCAGACGCAGCCGGAGAGGACGGTAACTTTGCAGATAAAGTCGAGACACTCGAGCAGCTTGACGGGTATATCCCCCGACTGCTGGATTTGGACATAGACACCATCGTTGTCGCCGGGGATCATTCGACGCCTTCGATTATGGGAACGCACAGCTGGCATCCAGTACCGCTAATGGTGAATTCGTCGATTTACGCCGGCGACGGGGCAGGGGAGTTCAGCGAACGCGCCTGTCGCTGGGGATCGATCGGGAGCATTGCGGCGGTCAATGTTATGACCATTGCGTTGGCGAACGCCGGGAAGCTGCAAAAGTTCGGTCCTTAGAAACGGTGGGGCCGACTCCGGCCTCGTCGTGTACAATTGGGGCCTCATATAGAACGCCCTTGCGCGGAAAGGCTTGTCTTTGAGTTCCCTTGTCATTGCGGCCAACTGGAAGATGAACATCCTTCCGTCGGAGGCCGGAGCGTTCGCCGAGCGCCTTCGCAGCGGCCTTGAAACCGTTCAAGGTCCGCGGAAGATCGTTTGTCCGCCGTTCGTATCGCTGCCGGCAGTAACGGAACGTCTCGCCGGCTCCGATATCCACGCAGGCGCTCAGAATATGCACTATGAGGCTATAGGGGCGTACACGGGGGAGATATCACCTCTCATGCTCAGAGAGCTTTGCGAGTACGTGATTATCGGCCACAGCGAGCGTCGGCATCGGTTCGGCGAGACCGATGAAACCGTTGCGAAGAAAGTCTCCGCGGCTATTGGCGTGGGACTGAACCCGATCCTCTGCGTTGGCGAGACGCTGCCAGAGCGTGAAGCTAATGACGCTACAGTCGTCGTAGAACGGCAGCTGCGCCGCGCGCTGCGAGAGGTTCCGTCGCTCGATGGTGTGATTGTGGCGTATGAGCCTGTGTGGGCAATCGGCACGGGTATACCGTCCAGCCCGGCGGATGCTCAAGCCATCATGGAATTTATTCGGGGACTGCTGCTGGAAGACTTTGGCCGCTCCGCGCTTGATTTGCCTCTCCTGTACGGCGGGAGCGTAGACGCGGCCAACGTGAGCGGGTTTGTCGCTCAGCCGGACATCAACGGCGCTCTCGTTGGAAGCGCGAGCCTTGATGCGAGCGGGTTCGTGGAACTGGCAGAGAACGCCCTCGTCGCGTCAGGGTAGGCTCCGATGTCCGGTTTGGGGCAGGCTAGCGTCCTGGCGATTGTGGGACCTACGGCATCCGGTAAGTCGCGTTTGGGCATGGCCATTGCTCAAAGGATAGACGGAGAGATAATCGGGGCAGACAGTCGGCAGGTCTACCGCCACATGGATGTCGGCACGGCCAAGCCGTCCTTGGGTGAGCGAGAGCTAGTCCGTCACCACCTGATCGATATCATCGACCCATCCGAAGACTACAGCGTGGCGCTCTATGTCCGGCAGGCCCGCGCAGCGATTTCCGATATCTTCAACCGTGGCGGCATCCCCATCGTGGTGGGTGGGACGGGGCAGTATGTCTGGGCTTTGCTGGAAGGGTGGAATGTGCCGGAGGTCTCGCCCAACGCTTCGCTCCGTTCGGAACTTCAAGAGCGGATGGAGCGGAAGGGATTGCCCGCCCTCGTTCGGGAACTTGAGGAGATCGCTCCTTTCACGGCAAATCGAATTGATTTGGCGAACCCGCGCAGGGTTGTCAGGGCGCTTGAGCTTGCACTTCATCAGGGCACTGACCCCGAACTGAGCATCCCAACACGGACGCCTCCGCCTTTTCAGCCTGTGATCATTGGGATCGAGGTTGAACGCGCCACTCTGTACGAACGGGTGAACTCGCGGGTGGATGCCATGTTTGAAGCCGGGTGGGTAGGGGAGGTTGAAAAACTCATGGATATGGGGTTCGGGCCCGAATTGCCGGCAATGTCGAGTCTTGGCTACCGCGAAATCTGTGAATTCCTGCGCGGGAAAACAAATCTTGATGACGTCCTTGAGTCGATCAAGAGCAAAACCCGCCGTTATGCTCGTCAACAAGGCACCTGGTTCCGCTCGAACGACGAGCGCATTCGATGGTTTCCGGGCGAACGCGCCGGGCTTGTTCAGGCGGTCGAGTATGCCGCCTTGTTCATGGGGGAATGCAAGGACTCGCGGCAAGTACGAGACGTTCACACGGAGTGATATACTGAAGCAACTCACAGGACGCGGAGGCGGAGCTTGGAGTTCACGAAGATGCACGGCGCGGGCAACGACTATATCTATGTGGATGCCCGCGCGATAGAAGAGGATTGGCCTGCCGTTTCGGTCGAACTGAGCGATCGCCATACGGGGGTTGGGGCCGACGGACTCATTCTCGCACTCGAGTCCGAGGATGCCGACCTTCGTATGAGGATGTTCAACGCGGACGGCTCTGAAGCGGAGATGTGCGGAAACGGGATACGCTGTCTCGTTGGCTTTGCCCTAACGCGCGGCATTGTGCCGAAGGACGCTTCGCCCGTGCGTGTCGAAACGCTTGCCGGGTACCTTGAGGTTACGCCAACGTGGGACGAGGGCGAGGTTGTATGGGCGAAGGTAAGTATGGGCGAGCCTCGATTGGCCGTGGAAGATGTTCCGGTGGCATTGGACGACCGGGCGATGATGATGGATTATCCTCTGACCGTGGACGGCGTCACGTTCGAACTCAATGCGGTTTCGATGGGGAATCCCCATGCCGTGGCCTTTATCGATGAGCCTGTGGATGATGTTCCGTTGTTCAAACTGGGGCCGCTGGTGGAGCATCACCCGCTATTTCCTAACAGGGTCAACTTCGAGATCGTGAACGTCGTGGACGACGGACACTTGAAAGTGCGAGTTTGGGAGCGTGGTTCTGGGGAGACAATGGCATGTGCAACCGGGGCGTGCGCGGTCGCGGTGATTTCGCGGCTGAAGCGACGCACCAAGGGCAACGACGTGCGAATGTCGTTCCCCGGGGGCGATCTCGTTGTTAGGTGGCCGGGTGAGGGTCCCGTTATCCTCGAAGGGCCGGTTGCCGAGGTGTTTAGCGGGCAGGCATAGTATTGGAATATTCCAATACTATACCTAACTTATACATGAAAAGATGGACGAATGCCCAGCAAATCAAAGGTTTCGACCCTAACTTATACATAAAAAATGGCTTTGCCGTGCTATTGGAACATTCTTGCATACTGAACATGGCTAGAGTGGAGGCGCTATGCGGTTTTCCGAGCGAATGAACAGAGTCCCGCCTTATCTTTTTGTGCAAATCAGCAGGAAGATTGCGGAAAAGAAAGCGCAGGGGATCGAAGTCATTAGCTTCGGCATAGGCGATCCGGACATTCCGACGCCGGACTATGTCATCGATGCGCTCACAAAGGCATCTCAGGATCCGCCTAACCACCGTTACCCAGAGTCGGAGGGCCTGCCTGAGTTCCGGGAGGGTGTGGCCGATTGGTATGACCGTCGATTCGGTGTTGAATTGGACGCTGAGAAGGAGGTCATCTCCCTCATTGGGGCGAAGGAAGGCATTGGCCACGCTGCGTTTTGCTTCCTCGACGCGGGCGATGTCGCACTGGTTCCGGATCCCGGATATCCGGTTTACGCTATGGGCACACTCTTCGCCGGCGGAGAGAGCTATATGCTTCCGCTCACAGAGGAAAACGATTGGCTGCCCGATCTCAGCTCGATTCCCGATGAGGTCGTGGACAAAGCGAAGCTACTCTGGCTCAACTATCCGAACAATCCCACGGGGGCAGTTGCGGACCTTGGTTACTACGGCGAGGCGATACAATTCGCTCGAAAGCACGATATCGCGGTCATGCACGACGCCTGTTACACTGAAGTCGGCTATGACGGATACCGTGCTCCCAGCTTCCTTCAGGCCGATGGCGCCATGGACGTTGGGATCGAGTTCCACTCCCTTTCCAAGTCCTACAACATGACCGGTTGGAGAATTGGAATGGCCGTGGGCAATGCGGATATGATCGAGGCCCTGCTGACCATTAAATCCAACTTGGATTCGGGCGTTCCTCAAGCCGTTCAGCATATGGCCATCGAGGCTATGAAGCATCCGCCGGAGTCCGTGGACGACCGCAACGCCGTTTATCAGGCCCGCCGAGACCGAATCGTTCCCGTTCTGCAAAACATGGGAATGAGGGTGGAGAAGCCAAAAGCGGGTCTTTACATTTGGGCCGGCGTGCCCGGAGGCTATACTTCCGCGGAGTTTGCCGAGAAACTTCTGGAGGATACGGACGTGCTGATGATCCCAGGCGGGAACTATGGGGCAGCAGGTGAAGGCTATGTTCGCCTTTCAATCACACTCCATGATGATTTGATCGATAGGGCACTCGACCGGGTGGCAGGCTGGAGGCCGGAGTAGCTTAGGAACGACCGAAACGGTCTTCACGGCATTGTATTTTCCGTTCGATTATAGAGTAGGATTGCAGGATAGAGTTCAAGCACACATCCTCCGGGGAGGGCGCGTACTATCGCCCCCAGAATGAAATCGACGGCTCGAAAGCCTGAACGCGCCTTGCTGGTCAATGCGCAAGTGTTCCGGCGTCGTGAAGCGCTTCCTATGCGGGCTTCACTCTCTGAGCTTGGCGAATTGGCTCGAACCGCCGGAGCGAGAGTCGTGGGATCGCTCACGCAGCAGCTCAGCAAGCCCACTCACTACTACCTAGGCAAAGGGAAGCTGCAGCAGCTCAAAGAGGTTGTCACAACGAAACGGATCGATACCGTCATATGTGACGATGAATTGACTCCGACACAGCAGCGGAACTTGGAACGCGCTCTGGAAGAGAAGGTCAAGGTTATCGACCGCACCGCGCTTATCTTAGACGTATTCGCGGCCCGCGCTCAGACTCGTGAAGGACGATTGCAGGTAGAACTGGCCCAGCATGAATACTTGATGCCTCGTTTGGCCGGCCAGTGGTCGCACCTTGAGCGACTCGGAGGAGGTATCGGCACAAGAGGGCCCGGCGAGTCGCAAATAGAGACTGACCGTCGGTTGGTGCGCAACCGCATTCAGCGCATAAGGAAGGCTTTGAATCAAGTTAGCCGCCAGCGTGACCTCTATCGCGCTAGAAGGCGCAGCGACGGCATTCCCGTTGTTAGCCTTGTCGGATACACCAATGCCGGCAAAAGTACGCTCTTGAACACCCTATCCAACGCCGGAGTTGCCGCCGAGGACAAGCTGTTCAGCACACTTGACCCGGTAACGAGAAAAGTTCGGCTCCCCTCCGGTAGGGAAGTCCTCTTTACGGACACGGTCGGATTCATTCAAAAGCTGCCCCCGGCGATAGTCGCGGCTTTTCGGGCGACCCTCGAAGAAATTCGGGAAGCAAGACTCATCGTTCATGTGGCCGACGTTTCGAATCCCAACCTAGGAAGTCATATTAAAGAGGTCGAACGCGTCCTCAAAGACCTCGATGTAGCGGACAAGCCGACCGTTCTCGCCCTCAACAAGACCGATCTCCTGTCCGGAGCCGTCGAGGACCCTCCTAATGGGATTGTTCATATTTCCGCTGCCAAGCGACAGGGCTTGAGTGAACTCATGGAGGAGGTCGAAGGGCTGCTCGCCGTCGAGGACGTCGCAGAGCCTGCAGCTGCGGTCGTGTAGGAGAACCGCCTTTCCGATGTCGGAGAGGTCAAGCACCCTCTACATGACGGAAAGACCGTCTCTCAAATCGCTAGGGGCAGTCCTGAGCGGTTGTCCGCGGTTAGGCGCGCTGTCTTCCCGGAAATCTCTGCGTGTGAAGTCTACGGTGGTCGGGGAGAAGAAGGTGTCTTTTGAGCAGCTGATATTAGTTCGCACTATAAATGTTATGTAACATTAACGTAGGGTTTTAGGGGCGGATTGACAGTATTTGACATAACATGTCTTTCTCAGGATATGCGCCCCGGAATCGAGAGCAGCATCATTTCCGCATTCACCAGTCCTCGCAGCAGGTCGAGTTCAAATTTGCCCAAGTCGTCATTCTCGAAGTAGACTCGTCGGATTTTGACGGTTTGCAAGAAATGATCGCTCTCCGAGGCGATTACCATCACGACGTGATCTTTGAAACGTTCCACTGCGGAGCCGAGTTGGATCAGCATCTTGGAGGCTCGCGATGACGCGACGCCGGGGGTTGAGACTACTTGGCTTGGCCCTGCCATGACGATGATCGCTCCGGAGCACCTGGGCATCTCGGCCAACGATTCCTTGCTGAGGGGAGATGAATCGATCGGGTCGATCTCTACGACTCCATGGGGAATCCCCAGATCGTCCAGCATCCGAATGATGCGGTTTACGACCGCTCCGCCACCTGAGTGCGCGACTAGGAGGCGTCCCTTTCTGACCGGTTCATCTTGCTGATTGTGTGGCTCTACGGGAGTTTGGGAACCGAGTGAAGGACGTTCCGGCGGTGTGGAATTGCTTTGTTCCACGTCAGCGGAAGACGAGAGCGATTCAGGTCGAGGTTGAATTCCCTTGTCTATCGTTATAGATACGTCCGCTAGGCTCACGTAGTATGAATTGCCAACTTGGGTCACTATGCGCACGAACTCACCGTTATCCGTTGCAAGCGTCAAGAATTCTTCCGTTAGGTCCTCCGGCACGCCGATATCATCGACGACAATTCCCGATGCTTCTTCCAGTGCGGGGATTCGTTTGCCATCCAGGAGTTCATAGAAGGTTTTGAGCTTTTCAGGACGTATAGCAGCTTGGAGAAGGGCATTAGGGTCGGACTGGGCGGCTTGTGTTCCTAACTCGGTGAGAGAAATCCGGGCGTCGCTGTAGCCGCCCTCGGTCAGTCCATACTTTACCGATGCATTGAGCTTCATCGTGAATGCGCTGCTGGCAGGGGTCGTGCCCATTGACTTGGCGAGGCGTACTCTGTCGAATGGCAGGCCGGCGTTCTTTTCCTGAATGGCGCGCGCAATTCCCAAGACCTCTTCAAGGCGGTGTTGAGGGTAAGGTCGCGAGACGCGCGTACGCTTTTTGGCGGGAGTCTGCGTTGAATCAGTCATGACTTATCTCAGCGAGAGTGTAGAAATATATTTCATGTTCTTTTCAGGAATATTGAAAAGTCGTCGATATCGAGTGATTTGGGGGAGAAAATACGTTCAGGGGTTTCAGAAAAGATTATCACGAAGGCAGGCTTCGGTCAATACGGCGCGCGATATTCGCGGGGGCAGCCATTTGCAAGACGGCCTTTGCAGGACGTGCCTCGGATATAACCCAATGGACGAGGTGTCGTTGAATATTTAGAGTTCGCAGTGGCTTTTCCGGGGATTGAGGATGGGCTTGTTTTCTCGCGGGAGAGTATCACTATCGGAGTTATACCGTGTTTGGAGAGGCCTTAGGGTGTACGTGATACCATAGGGCAGCGCGGGCCTGTGAGGTCCGAAGGAAGGACTACATTCTGCAATGAACCATCAGGCAACTCAAATGCTGGTCGCTTTCATACTTTCGGCTCTCGTCGTAGTGGGGCTGGCCTGCAGCGGCGATGTCACTCCTTCGGAGTCCAGCGCCGCTCCCCTACCCGCCCAAGCTACGCCGGACCTCGAGGAAATTGCCGAGCAGATCGTCGCCAGGATGCATGAAGACGCATCCGCCGAAGAGATTGAGGCTCTTGTGCGGGACACGGTAGCGGAAGCTCTGGCAACCCTGGAAAATTCGACCGACGCCCCGCATTTTCCGAACGTCGTCGTACACGATGACGACATAGTGACTCCGCAGCACGTGCCGAACGAGTTGGACGTTATCTGGGAGGCGTGGGAGCACCTACAGCGCGACTTCGTGGATCGGGAAAAGCTTGATCCTGAATTGGCCACCGAATACGCCATCCGCGGCATAACCAGCACACTTGGCGATCCACAGACGGCGTATGTGCGTTCGGACGTACTTTCCGGGCAGTTCGGGGATGTATTCGAGGGAGAGTTTCAAGGTATCGGGGCTTTTGTCGAAATGAACGCCAGGGGGAACCTTGTCATCGTTTCCCCCGTCGAGGGGGGCCCTGCCGATCTAGCCGGAATCAAGCCGGGCGACATAATTCTTGAGGTTGATGGCGAGAGCATAGAGGGGCTTTCCACGCTTGAGGCGGTCGCTAAGGTGCGCGGCCCCAAGGACAGCATCGCTCGATTACTCGTCAAGAAGCTGGGAGAGATTGACCCGATACTCATAGAAGTGAGGAGGGCCGTCATTCCCTTGACCAGCATCTACTTGCGAAGTGAGCCGGGCGATGAGTTCATGCATGTTCGCGTAACGGATTTTTATCCTCAGACTGCCGACAAGCTGCGCGAGGTAATCGAAAGGGAACTTGAAGCAGGAGCCAAGGGGCTGATTCTGGATCTCCGAAGCAACGGCGGGGGTTTGCTTTCATCAGCGGTAGACGTGGCAAGCCTCTTTATCGAAGACGGCCTCGCCATGTACGTGGTCGACGCCAACAAGCGGCGGACCGACTATCCCATAAACACCGAAAACCGGGAGTTTCTCACCGACATCCCTATGGTTGTTCTCATTAATGGGGGGAGCGCGAGCGCATCCGAGATTCTGGCGGGGGCTTTTCAGGATCACGACCGCGCGACTCTCATAGGCGACACTACCTTTGGCAAGGGCAGCGTGAATTGGCTCAGACGCCTCAGCAACGGGGCCGGTCTCTACATTACCGTCGCGCACTGGTACACTCCGGACGGCAGGCTGATACAGGGAGAGGGTGTTGCGCCGGATATCGAAGTGATCAGTCGAGACGCGCAGAAAGCCGACGTTGACCAGCTTCGCCGAGCCATCGAAGAACTGGAGACCATTACCGGCGGAAGCTCATTCAACGTCAAAGACGGCTCATAAGGACTTGACACATGGTCGGGAACAAGGCAATCGCCGTCAATCGCAAGGCACGGTATGAGTATGACATTCTCGATAGTCTCGAGGCGGGGCTCGTTCTTGTAGGCGCCGAGATCAAGGCGATTCGGGAGGGGCGGGCCAACTTTAGCGACGCTTACGCCCGGCCCGAAAACGGCGAAATTTGGCTAATGAACGCGCACATCGCGCAGTATTCGGCGTCAGGACAAAACAGCAGTCACGACCCAAAGCGTCCGCGCAAGCTGTTGCTCCACAAGGACCAGATTATTCGGTTGAGCAGACAGGTTCACGAACGCGGTCTCACACTTGTTCCATTGAAGCTGTATTTGAAGAGGCAGAGGGCAAAGGTCGAGTTGGGTGTGGCGAGAGGGCGCAAGCGTCACGACAAGCGTCGGGCTCTCATTGATCGCGAGCGGGAAAAGGAAGCTCGAATGGCTTTGCGACATGGGGGTTAACCAATACGGGCCAGAGCAGTTCAGCGCTCCGGCCCCTACGGAAGGTTCTTAAGGCTAGTACAAGTCTAGTTGTTGCTGGAAGGGTACCCCACCCTCTTGACCTCAATTGTCTCTCCTGGGGCCAAGGCGACGCGATGAACGTTGATTCCCAGCTTCAGGAGCCAGTAGCCAAGCGTGGCTTTGCTTACTCCCAGTTCATCGGCGGTGGCAGTTAGGCCGTACTCGGTTACCATCTGGGGCAGCATCTTCTCCAAAGGCTGTTGGAACTTCTCTTCGACCGCTATCATCTTCTTCGTTTTTCTCCTCATCATCACTCCTCCCAAGGTACTGTAATCTCATGCTAAGCCTCCGACAAATGTAGTGTCAATTCCTTTTCTATCACTTTTCCAAGAATTTCAGCAGGTTTCACAACCAGAAAGAGATCAACCACCCGGCTAAACATTAGGCAAGACGTGAAGAGAAACAAGCCTGAAATCCCCTCTGCGGAGTAGACAACCGGACCCTTTATATAGATTTACACGCGAAATTCACGATGTGGTTGTTGTCATATCGTTGACTGGCTGCTAGGAGGTCTGTTAGGCTCGGGCCTCTCCCCCGAAGTTTGAACGCCGCGTTGGTAAAGACTATGTGCAACGCGCCGATTTGTGAGGTGCTCCCGCTCCGGTGTTAGGCCTGCTCCGTGAAATCCGCTGCCAACACGGGCGAGAGCACGCGACGGTTGCCGTGCTGCTTGAGCGAGGTGTCCGTCCTCCCCTCGCAGGGAATGCTACCCCCGGAGGATTTTTGATCTATGGTCGAGCTTCCCAGCAGGAAGTTCGCGAGGCGGCAGAGGAGGCTATCAGACGCCTGCAGGCGGGACATACTCGATTGGCCATCTCTCCACACTGTGGGACAAACACCCTCGTTGCGGCGCTGGTGGCCTTGGGTGTGGCGTCAGTCATTCGAGGTCGGTCAAAGAGTGTTGTAAGGAGTGTGTCGGCGACGGCGGTCGGTATCACGCTCGGGTTAGTCTTAAGACGGCGGGTTGGCGAGTTCGTTCAGGAGCGGATCACTACCCTACCCTATTCCGACGGCGTGTCGGTTCACCGAGTGAAAACTCTGCGCCTCCGTGGGCTGCTCGTCCACTGGGTCGGTACCGGATCAACTTCGCCGTGACTTGATTGCCTTGCGTGAGCATATGCTACACTTGCTTGGAGGGTATGTCCCTGTAGCTCAGTTGGACAGAGCGGCTGCCTTCTAAGCAGCGGGTCGCGGGTTCGAATCCTGCCAGGGACGCCATCTTCCTTCGCTTCCCCCTCTTTGGCAGCATGGATCGTGCCGACCGGGCCTCATGTGGCAGAGTGTGTCTTGCTGTGGTTATGGGCAGCTCCTCACTTTGCATTCCGGTTCCCAACATGTAGAGTATGGGCATATTCACAGTTGTGCTTAGCGAGGGGGCAACACATGGACACTTTGCGAGTGTTCTTCATTGGCGCGTCGTATTTCTTCTGGGTCTTGGCTGCAATCATGTTGGTGGGCTCGGTCTTCTCCGGCATGAACATATTCCTTGCCGCAGTCGGGCTGTTCATCACCGGCTTGGTCTTTTTCCTGCTCCATAGGTTCACGGCTAGGAAGTGACCACCGTCAAAGCAGGACCAACGCGATTCGGCCAGCGTGTCGCCGGGCGAGTCTTCTATCCCGGTTTATTAGTGACGTTAGATGTCTAACCGACTGATCCACGAGTCGAGTCCGTATCTTCGTCAGCACGCACATAACCCGGTCGACTGGTACCCCTGGGGATCGGAGGCTCTTGAGCGGGCCGTCCGCGAGGATAAGCCGATCCTCCTCAGCGTGGGATACTCGGCGTGTCACTGGTGCCACGTCATGGAGCGCGAGTCGTTTGAGGACCCCGGCATCGCCGCGCTGATGAACGAACACTTCATCTCCATCAAAGTAGATCGGGAAGAGCGCCCGGACATAGACTCAATCTACATGGGCGCAGTTCAGGCTATGACGGGACAAGGTGGATGGCCGATGACCGTCTTCCTCACTCCCGACGCCAAGCCTTTTTATGGTGGAACGTATTTTCCGCCTGAAGAACGAGGCGGACTGCCCTCCTTTCCCCGTGTCCTTGCTTCTATGGCCGAAGCGTATCGGAATCGGAGAGGCGACGTGGTCAGTACTACAACGAAATTGGTCGCGCACATGAGTCAGATGACCAAGAGCGCGCCGGGCGTTGAGCCGCTAACCGACGACATCATGCTTCATGCCGTCCGAGAGCTTCGCAAGCAGTTCGACGACCGGCATGGAGGTTTTGGACTCCAGCCTAAGTTTCCGCAACCGATGACCCTTGAGTTTCTGCTTCGGCAGTACCTTCGCACTGAGAATCCGTCCATTCTCGAAATGGTGGAGCTGACTCTTGATCGCATGGCGCGAGGGGGGATTTACGATCAGCTTGGTGGAGGGTTTCATCGGTATTCGACCGATACTTACTGGCTCGTTCCTCACTTCGAGAAGATGCTTTACGACAACGCGCTCTTAGCCCGGTTGTATCTCCATGCCTACCAAGTCACAGGCGCTCCGGCGTACCGAAGAATCGTCGAGGAGACTCTGGACTACGTCGTTCGAGAAATGACTTCGCCCGAAGGAGGGTTCTACTCCGCGCAGGACGCAGACAGTGAGGGCGAGGAGGGGAAGTACTTCGTCTGGAGGCCGGAGGAAGTCATTGAGGTCTTGGGCAAGGATAAGGGAACGTTCGTCAATGACTATTATGGAGTTACGATCCACGGTAATTTCGAGGGACGGAGCATTCTCCATGTTCCCACTCGTCTGTCCGATTTTGCCCGAAACGCGGGTATGGACGTGGACTCGCTCGAACGCCGGCTGCGGGATGCGAGAGGGAAGCTCATGGAGCAGCGAGCCTTGCGGATCTCGCCCGAACGCGACGACAAGACTCTCACCTCCTGGAACGGCCTCATGCTAGCCGCCTTTGCCGAGGCCTCGGTCGTTCTCGGCCGACATGACTACGGTAGAGTAGCTGTGGAGAACGGCGAGTTCCTGCTCGACCGGTTAGTGGATGAAACGGGACGTCTTCTTCGCACGTACAAAGACGGACGAGCGAAACTGTACGGCTGCCTTGAAGACTATGCCTTCTTGATCGACGGTCTGCTGCTGCTGCACGAGGCTACGTTCGGTGAGCGGTGGCTGCGAGCAGCCATTGAGCTTGGAAGTTCAATGGTCGAGTTGTTTTGGGATGAGACGGCCCAGCAGTTCTATGATACCGGAACGGACCATGAGTCGCTCATCATCCGACCCCGCGATTTTACTGACAACGCTACTCCGTCCGGAAGTTCCATGGCCGTTGGGGCGCTCCTAAAGCTTGCCATCCTGACGGGAGATTCCGCCTACAACTCCAAGGCCGGTGCATCGCTTCGTTCGGCTCGCGCGCTAATGCAGCGCTTCCCTACTGCCGCGGGGCATTGGTTGGGAGTGCTGGACTTCTACCTTTCCAAGAATACGGAAGTGGTCATTGTCGGTGAGTGGGAGGAGAGTGCTACTAGCGAACTCGTTCAAGAGGTATATCGCAACTATTTGCCCAACCGAGTATTTCTCGGAACGACGGGGGAGATCGGAGACGGCGGCGCGGCTATTCCTTTGCTGGAGGGCAGGAATTTGCTCCAAGGACGCCCGACCGCGTACGTATGCGAAAACTATGTTTGCCGTCGGCCTGTTAACGAAGCCGCCGACCTTGCTAGGGAACTGGCCGGGTAAGATTCAAGGCCAACGCAGTTCATTGCCGTCGTAGGCCCGTTCAAGGAACGTTGTTGTGAAGGCGGTGCGATAGTCGAAAGGCTGAGACAGTGCATCGAACTTGAGCAGGTGGTCGTACAGCGCTCTCCACTGCTCATTCGTCATCCGGCCAAGTCCACGCGCCTCGGTTAGTTCGGTTATAGCGTCTGCGATCTCCGTTTCCAGCATGAACGCTTGGTGCGCGCGGTCCTCTTGCGGAGCGTACTTCATGATGACGTCGAGAGTTTCTTCGCGGTTTTCCCGGGCGAACTGGGCTCCCTTAAGAATTGCCCGCAGAAACTTATCTAGGATTTCGCCCGAATCCGCGGCATAGGCATCCGTTGTAACGTAGGTCAGGCCCATGTTGGGAACACCGAAGTCGGCGGGGTCCCAGAGAACGACTTCGAATCCGAGATTTCGCACGATGTTCGGTTCATTGGACTTGAACACGGCAAGCACATCGACTTTCTTTTCAGTCAGAATTCGCGGGTCGAAGCCAACCTGCACTTCATTTATCTTCTCTCGGTCGACTCCGCTCGCCTCAAGCATGGCCAAGTAATCGGGTGGAACGGAGATTTTGTACCCGAAGTTGCGTCCTTCCCAGTCCTTCAACTCCGTGATCCCGGAATCCTTTAGCGCAATATAGGCTTGCTGTCCCTTTTGCCCGAAGAGGGCAAAGGCCACGATGGGGAGTCCGGGGTCGGAACGACGTTTGAGTACGGACGTAGCCGCCGCCGTCGTCACGTGGACATCGCCGGCGACCAGGAGTTTGAGGTGTTCTCCACTGCTGGCGTGGCGTATCGTGACATCAAGGTTTTGCTCGGTGAAATACCCTTGCTCCTGCGCCAAATATGCGGCGACGGACGACAGGTTGGCCTGCGGCTTGTACCCGACCATGAAAACGACCTCGTCGGGGCCGTCCGGTTCGTCATTCCCGCAGGCGAAGGCAGCGGCGGCCAGGACGAGCAGAACAAGGGAGAGAAGGCGTACCATTTCTTGGGATTATACATGATCAACTTCGTCACAGCCTCAGCCCGAAGGGCGATTGTCCTTCATGGATGCTACAGCGCGGGGCCCGACTGCTGGGAGTCGTGCCAAAACAGGACGCGGCGTTCAATGAGGGCCGTTATGCCGGTCAGTCCCAGCCCAATGCACGCCAGCACCACGATGGCCGAGAACAGAGTCGGCATGTCAATGTTGTGATGGGCTACGATTATCACACTGCCCAGTCCGCGGTCACCCGTGAACCACTCCCCCACTACCGCGCCAATCACTGAGAGGGGCA
This sequence comes from Dehalococcoidia bacterium, assembly GCA_965232435.1. Classification (GTDB taxonomy): domain Bacteria; phylum Chloroflexota; class Dehalococcoidia; order Lucifugimonadales; family VXLM01; genus VXLM01. The sequence continues at coordinate 2,049,099 of CBDDPU010000004.1, read as the reverse complement.
CGGCAATCCTGAATGCTGCGAAGAGATATGGCAGCGCACTGGCAACCCGGAGCTTTATGAGAACCTGCGCTTCGCTGGCATCAAGCAGGCGGAAGAAATCCAGCACCGTCGGATTGACCGAGCGAAGTCCAATGAAGGTATTGACCATGACCGGGAAGAACGTTATCAGGGCGGCGATCATCATCTTTGGGAACGATCCGAACCCGAACCAGATGACGAAGAGCGGGGCCACAGCGACGATAGGCGTTACTTTGATGAGCAAGGCTATGGGATACAGGGTTCGTTCGAACAGTCGAGAGCGGGCCATCACTCCAGCGGCCAAGACGGCGATGACGGTTCCCATAGCGAATCCGCCGAGCGCCTCCATCAGGGTGATCAGCCCGTGAAACAGGAAGTAGCCGAGGTCGCTGAACAGGCGTGACGCAACGACGGTCGGAGTGGGGAGCAGATACTCGGCGACGCCGCTAATCCGTGCCGATATTTCCCATCCGACGGTTGCGACGGAAAGGACCGCGAGAGGAAGTAGGACCCTTCGCATATATCGATTCAAGCCGGCAGCCTGACGCGCACGCCGAGTCCTTCCGCCAGCGGACTGATTGACCTCTTGAACGGGCTTATGCGACATGAGGCTCTTTTCCTGCGCCTTTGAGCAGATACCTCACCGCGGCCGCGCAATCCCTGAATTCCTCCGATTCCTCAATGGACTGCGTTCTCGGACGTGGCAGTTCAATTTCGACGGCATCGACGATTTCTCCCGGACGAGGCGACAGCACAACTACCCGATCCGAAAGCATAACGGCCTCCGCAATGCTATGAGTGACAAAGAAGACGGTCGTCGGGCGGCGCTGCCAAATATGCAGGAGTTCATACCCCATTTCCGTGCGGGTTATCTCATCGAGCGAGCCAAACGGCTCGTCCATTAAGAGAATCCGTGGTTTCGCCGCGAGCGCTCGCGCGAGAGCGACCCTCTGCTTCATTCCGCCGGAGAGTTGGTGTGGGTAGGAGTCGTGAAATCCTTCGAGCCTGACGATTTCCAGGAGGTGTTCGATGTCGCGGTTTTGGGTCACTTTGTCGTCTGGGCCGCGCAGTTCAAGCGGGAGGCTCACGTTCTCGGCCGCGGTACGCCAAGGCAGAAGGGCCGGATCCTGAAACACTGCTCCGAACGACCGTCGCCGACGAGCCTCGCGGGGTGAAATTCCATCAATACGAACGACGCCTCGCGTTGGTTCGATGAGTCCGCCGACTATGCGAAGGAGTGTTGTTTTGCCGCATCCGCTGGGCCCGATAATGGAAACAAACTCGCCTTCTTCAATTTCCAAGTCAATGTCGAGAAAGGCTGTGACGGCGGGAGACTGCCCGTAAACGTGGGTTAGTCCTTGGATTGTAATGTGTTTAGTGACGTGGAGGCTTCCACCTTGGACACGGTCGCTTTCGCCGTGAATCATCATCTACTCTCGGCGCTCGGAATTTCGGCGGGGCTGGCCGCACAAACTGCCGTACTGTATTCTCGCCTTGACAAGTACAACGGCGCCGACACCAAGGGATCCGAACGCCCCTGTCCAATTCTGATCAACGAATCCGGCGAGCAGCGCGGTTGCTATGAACATGGCTGCTCCGGCAAAGCCGGCATTTCGTGTTGTGGCCAGCACTGCCAGCGCCGCGGGAATTCCGGCCAGCAGGCCGAAAGGAGCAAGGCCGATAGTCGCGCCTATGGCGGTCGCCATACCCGTCCCGCCCGAACGTTGTCCGAGCACGGGGTATATGTGGCCGAACACGACGGCGAATGCCGCGGTCAGAACGGCCCACTCCGTAGTGTCTATCAGCAGGAGGGGCACGGTAGCGACGGCACCCTTTGCGACATCAAGGACAAACACTGCGGCGCCGTACTTGGCGCCGACTTCGCGGAACATGTTCGCGGCGCCGGGATTCTTGGTGCCCAGAGAGCGGATGTCTGCGCCGGCGGCGCGCGCGACGATATCACCGAAGGAGATCATTCCCAGGAAGTAGGACGCTATAGTCCAGCCCGCACCTACTAGAATGTCCGTCATGCTTCTTCAGTCCCTGTCAGTATCCCGAACCGGCAATCGAGTTTCACGGTCTTTTCGTCCAAGGGGCCTTTGGGGTAATTGGCGTTAGGAAAAGAGACGCAACGCATGGGATAGACACGCCGTTGAAGTAAGCATCTTCATCTGCGAAAATACCCGTTGCGTTCACGCGCGATTCATAATAGTACAATCTCCAGTAAGGAAAGAAAACATGACAGCGAATTCCACAATCGACTCCTCCCTTCTTAGCACTCTCAGATGGCGCAGCATCGGTCCTCATCGTGGCGGCAGGGTCGTCGCGGTGGCCGGGCATCCGACGGAACTGGCAACGTTTTACTTCGGGGCGTGCGCCGGAGGCGTATGGAAGACGGACGACGGCGGAACATATTGGCAAAATATTTCGGACGGCTACTTTACCTCTGCCGCAATTGGGGCTATTGCCGTATCGACATCCGACCCGGCGGTTCTCTTCGCAGGCACAGGCGAGGCATGTCCGAGAGGCAATGTCTCAGCCGGAGACGGCGTCTATCGCTCCACCGACGGGGGGCGCAGCTGGTCTCGTGTTGGCTTGGAGAGTACGAAGCACATATCTCGCATTCGGATTCATCCTCGAAATCCGAACGTCGTATACGTCGCGGCGTTAGGCGACGTTTTCGGCGACAGTCCTGAACGCGGGGTCTTTCGGTCGACCGACTGCGGGGAATCGTGGGAGCGAATTCTCTACGGGAATGAGACGACGGGAGCGGCCGATTTGACCATGGACTCGAATAATCCCCGCATTATGTTCACGACTCTTTGGCAGGCGCGCCGTCAACCATGGAACTTCTCGTCGGGCGGACCTGGCAGCGCAATTTATCGGACGACGGACGCCGGGGACACTTGGCAGGACATCACGGGCAATAAGGGGTTTCCCGAGGGGATCAAGGGCCGTATGGGCGTCGCCGCATCTCCGGCGAAGGATGGCCGAGTCTGGGCGATTGTTGAGGCGGAGAAGCGTGGGCTTTATCGCTCCGAAGACTGGGGCGAGACGTGGGAGCTCATATCTGACGATCCGAAACTCATTCAACGCCCATGGTACTACTGCCACGTGTTCGCCGATCCTCAAGACCCAGAGACGGTATGGGTCTTGAACCTCAAGTGCTGGAAGTCGACCGACGGCGGACGCACCTTCAGCGAAGTTTCCATGCCTCACGGTGACAATCACGATTTGTGGATTGATCCTTCGAACCCCAGGCGCATGATTCAGGGCAACGACGGCGGGGCCTGTGTGACCTTTAATGGCGGGGATTCCTGGTCGACGATATACAACCAGCCCACCGCGCAGTTCTACCGGATGGATGCGGACAACGACTACCCCTACCGGGTGTATGCCACTCAACAGGACAACAGCGCGATCAGCACTCCCAGCCGGGACATGGAAAAGGGCGCGATTCTCTATGCGGACAGCTACTTCGTCGGTAGCTCCGAGAGCGGTCAGATCGCAGTTCACCCCGACGATTCCGCCGTAGTCTTCTCCGGGGCGATTGGCAGTTCTTCCGGCGGGGGGGACGCCCTGCATCGATATGATCATAAGACGGGCCAGAGCAGGATCGTCTCCGTATGGCCGGAATTCGTCTACGGTCAGGGTGTGGGAGAACATAAGCACCGATTTCAATGGACGTATCCCATTGTTTTTTCGCCCCACGATTCCGGGACGCTGTATGCCGCGGCGGAAGTTGTGTTCCGCTCAAGGAATGAGGGGCACAGCTGGGAAATTATCAGCCCGGATCTGACTCGAAACGACCGCTCGAAGATGGAGGCTTCCGGGGGGCCGATCACTAAGGACACGACATTCGTTGAAAACTACGGCACCGTCTTCGCATTCGCGGAGTCTCCCCACGAGCCGGGTGTATTCTGGGCGGGTTCGGACGATGGGCTCGTCCATATTTCGCGCGACGGAGGGATGAATTGGCAGAACATCACTCCTCCCGAACTGCCCGAATGGGCGACCGTGGCTCTTATCGAGCTTTCGCCGCACGACCCAGCCACGGCTTTCATCGCCGCGCACCGCTACCGCCTTGCCGACAACACTCCGCTGCTGTTCCAGACGAGTGACTACGGCAAGACCTGGCAGAGCATCTCGGACGGCATACCGAATCATGAGTACACGTGGGTTATTCGGGCCGACACTGAGCGGGAAGGACTGCTCTACGCCGGGACTGAGGTTGGCATTCACGTTTCGTTTGACAACGGGGACTCGTGGCAGTCGCTTCAGGGCAATTTGCCCGTAGTTGCCGTTCATGACATGAAGATACGAGGCAATGAACTGGCTGTGGCCACTCATGGGCGGTCGTTTTGGATACTCGACGATCTGACGCATCTTCGTCAGGTTCCCGACGCTTCGCACGGTTCGGCTCCGCAGCTCTTCAAGCCCGCCTCCGTCGTTCGGAGCGCGTATCAGATGACGTCCGGGCGCTCTTCAGGTGACGGTAAGCGGTACATGCTGCGACTGGGATCGGCGGCGACGTGGATAGAGCAAAAGGATGACAATGAGCAGGCTCGCCCGGTCTTCCTCGATGCGGGGCATAACCCGCCGACCGGGGTCGTCATCCACTACAACCTCGGGGATTTGGAGGCGAATGACGCAACTTTGACCATCTCGGATAGCGGTGGAGGGGTGATCCGGTCGGTTCGCCCCAGACCCGACGATTATGCCGATCTGCCGGACTCAGACAAGCCGACAGGTCCATTCCTTCCGGTCGACAAAGGGATGAATCGCTATATTTGGGATATGCGCTACGAGCAATCATCCAAAGTGTCTGCGGGGCCGAAGTCCGAGGCGGTCGAGGGGCCACTCGCAGTTCCGGGCACGTACACGGTCTCGCTCACCGTGGCAGGACAGACGAAATCCCAGGAATTGACCATTGAACAAGACCCCCGCCTGTCCTCCATTTCCGCCGAGGAACTGCAAGAGCAGTTCGACCTCATGCTTCAGGTACGGGACAAAACGACTGAAGTGCACGAAGCGATCAACCGCACTCGCAGCATCCGCGGGCAGGTGGCAGAGTGGGCGGGACGAGCGAACGCCATAGGAAAAGGGGACGCGCTCTGCGGCGTGGTTGAGTGTTTGAACGATTCTCTGGCTTCTATCGAATTGGACTTCATCCAAACGAACGCGCCAGATGAAGAGGGGCTGGATCGCATTGCCCTGCCCGCCGGGGTGGGTTTCAAGCTCAAGGAACTTATGGCTGCAATTTCCTCGGCGGACGCCGCCCCGACGACACAACAGCGCGAGGTCTTTGGCGTTTTGTCCGAACGGGCCGACATCGCGCTCCACCGTCTGAGTAGTCTTGAGAACGAAGACCTCCAGCGTTTCGTGGACATGCTCCATGAATTCGAGATTCCCGCGATCACAGCGAAGGCGTAGTCGTGCTCCGCTCAAGGGGGTTCATTAATGTAACGGCCGCGGATTTCCTGGTGCGATCGGCGTACCAGATGGGTAAGACTCCCCTTCTGCCGCTCTTCGCCGCCGGTCTGGGGGCCGGAGACGTCCTGCTCGGCTTTATCGTCGCCGTCTCGACTCTTACGGGCATGGTCTTGAAACCCTTCATCGGGATTCTTTCCGACCGAACGGGGCGTCGAATTTGGCTTCTCATTGGGACGGCCGTATTTGCGGGGATGCCCTTCGTCTACGGATTCGTCGACTCACCGAACCAGCTTGTTCTCGTGCGCGTTATTCATGGTCTCGCTACTGCGATCTACGGGCCCGTGACCCTGGCTTACGTTGTCGGGTTGTCAAATTCCAACCGGGCAGAGAGGCTTGGGTGGTTCTCGATGGCCAGAAACGCCGGGTACGTAGTGGGCCCTGCCGCGGCCGGTGTACTCCTTTTGAGGATGGAGCCAGTTCAAGTTTTCACGGCAGTTGGCTTTCTTAGCAGCCTTGCGTTTCTGCCTATCGCTCTGCTCCCGGAGACCAAGCTCACGGATCGAAAGCGCAAGCCCTCGCTGATAAGCCAAGCGAAGCGGGCTATTTCGGCTGCAAGCCGTTCGTCCGGCGTCTGGATGGCCGGAGGAATGAGCGCACTGGCGCTGATTGCGGAGTATTCCATCAAAACCTTCCTTCCGGTCTACGCCCTTTCACAGGGTGTCAACATTGCAGTAGTAGGGGGGTACTTCGCGTTACAGGAAGGTACGCATCTTGTCCTCGCGCCCCTGTGTGGGCGTCTGGGCGACCGACTCGGATACATGCCGACGGTGACACTGGGCATGATTGCGATGGCAATCGGCCTGCTGTCCCTGTCCATTGCCGATGACATAGGGACGCTTGTGCTGTCGGCGGCGCTTATAGGCACAGCGCAAGCCCTGATCTTTCCGTCGGTTTTAGCGTCGGTCTCCACAGCCGTCAGCAAACAGGACCTCGGGGCGTGCATGGGACTCGTTGGCGCGATGAAGAACTCGGCGAAAGTCGCGGGGCCGATACTTGCGGGTTTCCTCATTCACAGCTTCGGCTTGGAGGTTACTCTCATCTCAATGGGAGTTATGCTCATAGGCGTCGCGGCAGGCATTTACCTTATCCGGAGGTCGGGATATCGACAAGGCGACCCACTGGCAGTAGCCGCGAGCGATGCAGCGAGTAAATGAGGGCCGGTGATGTGATGAGACGAACCGTCCACACCATCCGCGCGGCGGTTGTGATACGATGGCTTTGTAGACCACCTGACTTTCCCATCTCCGGGATATGCGACGAAACAGAGAGCACTACCCAACGTGACGTGGCTGTGGACAGTACCTGATCTCAAAACGCGGATTGATTACGCCCGAAGAAACGCCCCCGGCGACATGTTCACTCAGTTTGCTCGCTTCGTCGTCTATTATGCCGCGGCGTTCTTCATATTCGTTCTTAAACCGATCGACTATATTGGCAGATCGGTTTTCTCGTTCGCCTTTCACATCGGCAGGGTAGTTGCGTTCTTCTATGTATTCGGCCTTCTCTTCTTCTTTCTGCTGTCGGCGGTCTGGATTCCGTTTTGGGGACTGTTGGTTGGGAGCAGTTGGCTATGGCTGAACTATGGGTGGACCCGTCCATTTCTGTTGCTCCCGGGAGTTGCGCTCTCCATGGCGCTAACGGTCATTTTGATGCTGATTCCCGACCCCGAAAAGCAGCCGAAATACGTCAAGATTACCCAGGAGTGGCCGCTATCCTGGAATCTTTGGTACCCACCGCGCGTCTACTTCGAGGAGCACAAAATCTGGAACCCTGATGTCAATCCTTATGAAGCTGACCGGCTCTTTGAGATGCAGCAGGAGCAACTGAAAACGACAGGGCGTCACGACTTGAATCGGTCGGAATGACGCAGTGATCCGCCGGCTGAACGAGAGTTGGGGCAGCTGCTAAGCGAATACCGGGATCTGCTCGTAGGCTCCCCCGACAATAGGCTTGGAGTCAACGTCCATCCACTGCTCCAAGATCGAAGCGTACATGCCCCTGTAGTCATAGGTATGCTGCATGTCCTCCCCTTCGATCAGATCGGGCGGGGCAAGCGACGGGTATTCGGCGTACAGTCCTCCGTTGATCTTGTTCCCAATGAGGAATGCTCCTCCCCCCGCTCCGTGGTCGGTGCCGCTCCCGTTGTCGGCGACCCTCCGTCCAAACTCAGTGAAGACCAGCATGGCGACGTTATCCGCCTTACCATGGTCCTCCAAGTCCTGGAAGAAGTCCATGATCGCCCTTGAGAGGTCGCCGAGGAGGGTGGTATGCGTCGGGGCTTGATTCGAGTGAGTGTCGTAGTTGTTGTGGTTCGTGTAAAAGATACGGGCGCCAACGTCGGCCAGATGAACTCGCGCAACATCGCGCAGGCCGCGGGCTATCTCGTTGCCGCCATACTCGACCTCGGAGTTGTACATCCCCGGCACTTTTTTCAAAATATGCGCTCCATCCAGCACGCCGAGCCCGGTCTCGGATAGGTAGTCCATCACCGGTCCCGTGCCGACGGCGGGGGCGTACATTTCTTTGAACCGTTCGAGCGTCTCGTTTCGGTCGTCCTCGTCGTCGAGTCCAGTCATCAGTCCGTAGTTGTCGAGATTACCAACTGACGTGACCGGCACGCCTTTGGAAACGAGGGCTTGGGGAAGTCCTCTTCCGAAGTTTACGGCAGTGAGGACGTTTGCTTTATCGGGGTCAATTTGGCCGGTGGTCATCCCCAGCCACCCCTCGGTAGAGATTTTCTCCGGCTCGCAGGTATGCCAGATGTACATGCTTCGGAAGTGGGATCTGCTGGAATTCGGGTAACCAACTCCCTGCACGATTGCTAGTTTGCCCTCGTCCCAGAATTCTTTCAGAGGGGCGGCGTTTCCGTGAAACGCGAGGTTCTCGTTGATGGGTATGAGATTATCCTCCGGAACTCCGAGTGTGGCGCGGTGGTCGTAATAGTGCGGGTCAGAATAGGGAACCACCGTATTCATGAAATCGTTGCCGCCGCTCAGCTGGACGACTACGAGTACCGGGTCTTCGTGGGTAGTTTCCGCTCGATCGTTTCCGTTGCTTCCCATCGTTAACCCTCCCTTTAATGGGTTGTTAATTCTTCACCTTATCATGACTTTCACGCGAAGGGTACCCGCACGAAGGGAGATTCTATCGAAAATCGACAAATTGTCCCGTACTCCGCAACGGCGCTTCGCGGTGAGTCGTTTGGGGACGGAGGAACTGGCGGGAGCGCGAGGGAGTCGAACCCACCATCCCGATGGAAGCACCGGGATCAACGATTTTGAAGACCGCAGGGCCCACCGGAGCCCATCCGCTCCCGCAATTTGTCCTGACAATATCGAACCGGGCAAGGATACAAAGGCTTCTGCCCGGCTCAAGCGAAATTTTCCGACTGTCCAGGACCTTTCGGTAGTCTGATAACCAGCCCCATCAACCAATCAGGCTGTCGCCTCTATCGGGGAGAGGGACTGCACAGCGTTGATTACGAGGGTGAGGGTGATTGAAGCCGCTTCACTCTCAGCATGTCCAACAGTGGAGGAAGGACTCTGGGCGGTTACCCGCTTAGGACCGCGTCCATCGCGCCCTTCAGTTTGCCTCTTGGGACTGCGCCCACGATCTGATCTACGGGGCTTCCTCCCTTGAAAATCAGGAGCGTGGGAATGCCGCGAACGCCGTACTTCAAAGGCGCTTCAGGGTTCGCGTCCACATCCACCTTTGCCACCTTTATCCTGCCTTCATACTCGTCGGAGAGATCGCTCACGATCGGCGCGATCATCTTGCACGGGCCGCACCACTCGGCCCAAAAGTCCACCAGCACGGGAATTTCCGATTGCAGAACCTCTTCCTCGAATGTCGAGTCCGTTACTTCCAAAGGATGTCCCATAGTTCCTCCAAGTTCGTACGTGATCGTTCGGTGAAACGAGACGTCCGGTTCACCGCAGCATTTCTTTTGTAGTTTGATGATCAGATTCGTGAAAGCAATTTAGATTCCTACCGCCGAAAGCGATGGCATCCCTCTGAGTTTGTGGACGAGGCCTGGCAGAACTTCGATCAGGTAGTCAACTTCTTCGTCCGTGTTGTTCATTCCGAGAGTGAGGCGCAGGCTGCCTTGGGCCTGTTCTGCCGTCAGGCCAATTGCCGTTAGCACGTGCGAGGGTTCGAGGGAGGCCGAAGAACATGCGCTGCCGCTTGAAGCTGATATGCCCGACAGGTCGAGTCCCAGCAATACCGGCTCACCTTCAACGCGGTCGAATGACAGATTGGCGTTGTTTGGAAGTCTCTTGGCGGGGTGTCCGTTGAGGCGCACTCCGTCCACCTGATCAACCACCGACTGGATGATCCGGTCGCGCAACCTGCTCGTGTGCGCAACTGCCTCATCGCGCTCAGATTCGGCCATGTTCAGCGCCACTGCCGCGCCGACGATACCGGGCACGTTCTCCGTGCCTGAGCGGCGCTGTCGCTCCTGTCCCCCACCCGTCAGCTGAGCCTCCAACGGCGTTCCCCGCTTGACGAAGAGAATTCCGACGCCCTTTGGACCTCGAAACTTATGGGCCGAGAGAGTGAGCATATCGACACCCAACGACCGGACGTTGATATCAAGGTATCCAGCCGCCTGTACGGCGTCGGTGTGCATGACGATTGTTCGTCCCTGTCGACGAGCCTCCGATTTGACGACCTTGGCAATCTCGGCAATTGGCTCTACCGTGCCAATCTCGTTGTTGGCGTACATCACGGTCACCAGCACCGTTTCGTCGGTGATAGCCCGTCCAACGTCGTCCGGATCCACCAGTCCACCCGAATCAACGTCCATATACGTCACACGAAATCCGGACTGTTCAAGAGAGTGGCAGGTGTGGAGGACAGCGTGATGCTCAATGTTCGTGGTGATAATGTGTGTGCCCGTGCCTCGAAGGGCGAGGGCAGCGCCCCTTATGGCCGTGTTGTCGGCTTCCGTCCCGCCGCTCGTGAATACTATCTCACTCATCCGAGCGCCTAGAGCCTGCGCTACGGTTTCTCGCGCGTCGTCGACCGCCTTGCGTCCCTCCTGCGCAAGCGTGTAGATACCGGAGGGATTCCCAAAGCTGGTTCCGAAATACGGCAACATGGCCTCCAGCGCCTCCGGTCGCACCGGTGTCGTTGCGGCGTGGTCCATGTAGATGGTTTTCGATGAAGAATTCATCGCGCTGAGAGTTTCACCTTATGGTCATATTGTAGCACGCAAGGAGCCAGGGCATCAGGCGAGTACCTTCCCTCTAAAACTGTCAGGAACGGCCGTCGTCATTTCGGTGAAGGCCCTTCTCACGGCACATTCGCGCGAAAGAGGGTCATCCCGTAGTTCGGTATGGGAGATCAGCAGGCCGAGAATGACACATTCGGCCAGACCGTTGTCTTGGCCAAACAATCAAACGCTCTCTACTTGCCATCTTATCTCCCCGTTGATACATTCGCTCGCGAGCTAAACAGTGGAGGCGACGGCATGGCGGTGTCGAAGAAGATAAAAGGCTTCATGGAGCAGGGTTCATGGATACGCCGAATGTTCGAGGAGGGTATCGCACTCAAGCGGCAGTACGGTGAGGACAAGGTCTTCGATCTCTCGCTTGGCAACCCGATCATGCAGCCGCCGCCGGAGTTCTACGACGAGCTTCGCCGAATTGCCACTGATCCTCCAGCTGGACTTCACCGCTATATGCCCAACGCGGGACATGCGGACACTCGGGCCGCCGTAGCGGACGAACTCAGCAAAGAGACTTCCCTGCCCTTCACTAGCGATGACATTCTCATGACCGTCGGAGCGGGCGGCGCGCTGAACGTCGTCATGCGCTCAATCCTTGATCCGGGTGACGAGGTGGTGATTTTCGCGCCTTATTTCGTGGAGTACTTTTTCTACGCGGACAATCACGGGGCAGCCTGTAAGGTAGTGTCGGCCGATGAAAATTTTCTTCCCAACCTCGACTCGCTGCACGACGCCATCGGCCCGAAGACGCGAATTGTCCTTACCAGCTCGCCCAACAATCCCACCGGAGTCGTGTATGGGCCAGACGTGCTGACCGAGTTGGGCCGAGTCATCCGCGAGAGAGAATCCGAATTCGGAACCGAGATTTTTCTCGTCAGTGACGAACCCTATCGCAAGATACTCTTTGACGGCCTAGATTATCCTCACATCTTCGGTCACCACCGCCGGAGTGTCGTCGCGACGTCCCATTCAAAGGACCTTGCACTGCCGGGGGAACGCATAGGGTTCATCGCCGTCAATCCTGGGTATACCGAGAAGGAAGAACTCATAAACGCACTCACCTTCTGCAACCGCACGCTCGGCTTCGTCAACGCTCCGGCCCTCATGCAGCACATCGTCAAAAATCTCCAGTCCGTGACGGTCGACGTGGGGGCTTACGAGGCGCAGCGCGACTTTATGCATGAGGCATTGACGGAGATCGGCTACCAGGTCATCAAGCCCCAGGGCGCCTTCTACATGTTCCCAAAGGCCCCGATTGATGACGATGTCGAGTTCACGGGGACGCTGCGAGAAAATCGTGTCCTGGTCGTGCCGGGCAGCGGATTTGGAGGCCCTGGCCACTTCCGCATATCGTACTGCGTCAGCGACCGGACGCTTGAGGGATCGCTTCCGGGTTTCCGCGCGGCGTTCGAGGCGGCGGGTGGGTAGTTAGGACCCCGAGAGAGATTCACTGCTGAGGTCGCGAAGAACACTGACGCTGGGGGAAGGTGCGGGTATGACCGGCGTCCCTCCTGCAATCTGGAAACACGTGAGCCCGGGCACTCCGCACTTACAGATATACAGTATAGCTATCTGCCCCTGCTGTCAAGTCCTCGTAGGCTAAAACGCCTCTATGATAAGCTCGTCCCGCGCCCTCCGCGACCACCAGCCTCGCATTAACTGGCTATAATAGAACCCGACGGTTCCACCTAACGCCGCGAAGGAGGAATGATGGGTAGCAGAAGGACAATACCGGGCGTGGAGAACGTCTACGTCGCTACGGAGAAATGGGTTGACTGTGCTCTGCGGAAGGACGACTCACTCTTCACGCCCGGCAAGCCGATCTGGACGAGAGAGTTGCTCGGAGAACTCCGAGAGTGCTACTTGGACAGACCGGACGTGCCGGGGGACGATTTCTATGACAGATTGAGGAACCAGCTACGGGGTAGCCGACCGGAAGTTCATCAACTGATGGCGGAAGTGCTCTACGCTCAGTTCCTCATTATTTGGAAGGAAGGAATGGGGCAAGAGGCTAAGAAGAATGGGGTTGAACAAGTACTCGGTTGGGGAGCGCCGATCGCAACCATTTCGGAAGACTTGATTGATGGCCTTACGCCCGGCATCGCCCACTCTCAAGCACTCCTACAGTACCGCCCGTATCAGGTGGGATTCATCATTGAATTTGCCGATCAGTGGAAAGCACTGGAACAAAATAAGCGTAACCGCTTGCTCAAGGATCCTTGGGCCTTCAAGAACCTCGTAATGGGAATGAAACCTGACAGCCTACTGCTTCATGAAAGCCAGAACACTCCCCAGGCCCAACGGGAGGCCTTGCTCCATCTGGTACATCCTGATGCCTTTGAGGGGACCGTTTCCGTAGACCATAAGAAGAAAATCGCAGAGGCGAACGCCTTTGCACACTTCATCACTGAGGAGATACCGGACGTTGACCACAAACTGGTAGAGATTCGTCGAGGTCTTGAGGCCGGGCTCGACAGAGACTTCGGTTTCTACGAAGAAAACATCCGTAGCTTTTGGGACACAGAAACGTCCGCCCCATGGTGGGATCCTTCAACATCCAACCCTTGGGCCAAGTACCTCAGAATAGCTTCGGATTTTCTTCACAGCGGGAGGATGTGGCCTTGGGAGCTTGAGAACAAGTATGAAATTGGTCGAAAGCTTGAAGAGGCCATGGCACCAGTCCGTGGAGGAACCGACGACTGGGCCATTCCAGTCAAACGCGGACTCACTGGTAACCTTATTTTCCGCATACAGCAGGCAAAATTCCGTGAATGGATCAACTTATCCCCGAAGGACGCACTGAAGGCATTACAGACGATCTGGGCGAGTGAGAACCTGTCCCTCTCCGAGCGGATACGTGCCTTCAGTAAGCTACTTCCTCAGGAAGTAATAGGCGGAGCAGGAACAAGAATGAATGTCATCTCCCAACTGCTCATGGGTCTTAACGTCGAAAAGTATCCGCCATTCAAAACCACGGCCTTCAGCCGTGCGTACAAACGCACCGGTTATCCCCAACCTTCAGAGGATGCGGACGAAGCTGAGTTGTACGAACATGCTCTTGGATTCCTTGATCAATTCATAATTGAGGCACGAGCTCGAGGAATTCCCGTGCGCCATCGGCTCGATGCGCAGGGGCTGGTTTGGATAATCCCACACCAAGAAGAGGCAAACAAAGGGACTGACCCAACTCCAGATGATGAAGACCTAGACGAGCTCGTCGAACAATTGTTCCTCCCCGTCGACTTCCTTGAGAACATCACTGGGCTCCTTGACGACAAGAAGCAGGTCATCTTTCAAGGGCCGCCGGGCACAGGGAAGACGTATGTCGCTCAGAGGCTCGCGAACCATCTGGCAGGCCCGGAGGGGCGCGTAACGTTTGTACAGTTTCACCCGTCCTATGCCTATGAAGACTTCGTGCGGGGTTTTCGTCCGAAGGTATCAGAGGACGGACAACCTGGGTTCGAGTTGAAGGACGGGCCGCTGCTGCAGGCCGCCGACCGTGCGGCACAAGAGCCGGACGCGGATCACTTCCTGATTATCGACGAGATCAACCGGGGCAACCTCGCCAGTGTATTTGGGGAATTGTACTTCCTACTGGAGTACCGCGATAAAGCCATTACTCTCCAGTATCAAAGGCACGAGGGTGAGGAGTTCTCCCTACCCGACAACCTATTCATTATCGGGACTATGAACACGGCGGACCGCTCGATCGCGCTTATTGATCTTGCGCTGCGACGACGGTTCTATTTCGTGGAGTTCCACCCGGATGATGAGCCGGTGAAGGGAGCGCTTCGTCGCTGGCTGCAGGCGAGGCATCAGGATATGGAGTGGGTGGCCGACGTGGTCGACGCGGCAAACGAGCTACTGAAGGACGACCGGCACGCCGCGATTGGGCCGAGCTACTTTATGAAGGACGGGCTTAGCAACGAAATGGTCGAGCGAATATGGAAGCACAGCGTACTTCCCTATATAGAGGAACGGCGGTTTGGGGGAGACGAAGTGTCCGACGATTTCGACCTTGAGAAGCTCAAGCGCAGCATCAAGTCCGGCGACGGTTCTGAGGACGGAGTAGAGGACGCGGAGAACGAAGACGGCGGACCGAGCGATGCGTCAAATTGACCTGCGAGAGTACGAGACGAGCGAGCCGCATCCACTATCGCCAGCTGAGCGCGACGATCTGAAGGCGGCGTTGCCCTCACTCACGATAGAGCCTGCCGCAGGTGAGGACGCCGCATATCATCTGACGCCCGGTTCGACAGTCGGCGCGGTCGAGATCGGCGACCTTTCCGTGCTGATACAGCCCAAGATCGGCATCCCGCAGCTGCTCTCGCTGGCGTGCTACACCATGGGAGTGTTCAGAGAGCAAAAAGAGCGGCTATTCGATTTTGAAGAGGAAGCCAAGACGCTGCCGGACACCCTTGCCCTCGCGCTCGCCGCCGCGGCGCGAAGGGCGTTCTCGCGTGGCCTCCTTCATGGATACCGCACGGAAGAGGAGGCGCTGCACACCGTGCGCGGACGGATCAGGTTCGCCGATCAGATACGACAGAGGTTCGGTATTCCCCTGCCCATCGAGGTGCGCTACGACGAGTTCACCGACGACATCACGGAAAACCGGCTCGTCAAAGCAGCGGCTCTGCGACTCGGCGGGTTGCGCCTTCGCTCACCGAAAGCGCGCAGGGATTTGGGCTGGATTGCGGCAATGCTCGATAACGTTTCGCCTGTCGAGTTTGCTCCGAAGGATGTGTCGGACGTCACCTTCGACCGCCTCAACGAGCACTACCGCAACGTCGTGGGCCTCTCTCGACTCATCCTCCGGCACAGCGCCTTCGAGTCCAGACGCGGAGCAGTGCGGGCGACGGGGTTCCTCATGGACATGAATGTGCTCTTCCAAGAGTTCGTGACCGTCGCCCTCCGCGAGGCACTGGAGTTATCTGATCGCGTGTTTTGCTCTGACAAGCAGCTTATCGGAAATCGGCGTATTTACTTGGCGAAGTCACGCCGCGTGAAACTCGAACCCGATCTCACCTGGTGGAACGGCTCAGACTGCTTATTCGTGGGCGACGCCAAGTACAAGCGCGTGAAAGTAGAAGGCGTCCCCAACGCCGACCTCTACCAACTACTCGCCTACGTCACCGCGCTCGACCTGCCCGGCGGAATGCTGATCTACGCCCAGGGCGAAGCAGAACCTGCCACCTATCAGGTCCGCAACTCCGCCGGCAAGCGCTTGGAGATCGCCGCCCTCGATCTGCGCGGCGACCTCGCCGAAGTGCTCGTTCGCGTCAAGGGCATAGCCGACCGGATAAAGGCATTGCGCGATGAGGCGCAGAGCCTTAGCCCCGCTGCATAACCTTCGGTCTCTCCCCTACCCCGTGTCCTTCAGCCCGAATCCCGTTATAGGCACGAGAACACGCTCGTCGGGTTGGATGATACCTTGTAAAACCAGCTTTGCCAGCCCTGCGAACGCTGCCGCCGAGGTGGGTTCTGCGTAGATTCCCTCAGTTCGGGCGAGTCTGTCTCGCCAGGTGATGATGTCTTCTTCTTCAACGTCCGTTGCCGTTCCAGATGCGGCCTTGATGGTCGTCACGATTTCTTGGAGACGCGCCGGGGCGCCCACCGCGATGCCCCCCGCGAGGGTGTTCTTGAGCGTCGGAGGGTCCGCGTCGCCACGCCACGCCGCGACAATCGGCATTACGTTCTTTGCTTGAACGGCGTGGAAGCGAGGCATTTCTGCAATGTGTCCTCCCCTCTTCAACTCCGAGAAGCCTTTGGCCGCTCCGAGCAGCAGGGAGCCGTTTCCAACGGGCATAACGATGTGCCTCGGCAAACATCCGCGCGTCTGCCGGTAGATTTCATAGGCGAACAGCTTTGTTCCTTCCACGAAGTAGGGACTGAGAACATGAGAGGCGTACACGAAGCCATGAGCGGTCGCGTACTCGACGGCGGCCGCAGTCGCAGCTTCTCTCGGACCGGTGATGGAATGCACCTTCCCGCCGTAGGCGATTATCTGCCTGAGCTTGGCGCGGGGTGCGGAGGAGGGCGCGAAGATATGGGCTTTCATGCCGGCTCGTCCCGCGTATGCGGAGACTGACGCACCTGCATTGCCTGAGGAGTCCTCTACAACTTCGAGCACGCCGTGCCGCTTAGCCTGCGCTAGTACAACAGCCGTTCCTCTATCTTTGAACGAACCGGTCGGATTGAGGTATTCCAGCTTTGCATCCAAGGATTTAATGCCCATTCGAGAGGCGATTGCCGGCAGGGACGCGATAGGAGTATTGCCTTCACCGAGGGTAACGGAGTCCAAGCATCGCTGTGAAATCGGCATAGGGGGCGCTGTACCGCCGTAGTCGTGATCGAGATAGGCAACCTCGAGGGGCAGTCGGCATTTACGGCACTGCAGGGTCGTCATGTCGGGATGAAAGGATATGTCGCAGGATGCGCAGCGCAGGGTCGGAGCGGTCATACGAGTCACCGGGAGTTTCTATGGGGGCCGTCCGGTAGAATACCATACGGGCGCTCGGCATTCGCACGTGCCGATTACTCATGACTTTCGGGGCCACAGGAAAGGGGTGGACTATGGAATCGAAGGAATTTATCAGAGCTATACAGACGTTGGCGGTCAGCGTGGACGCATTTCACCGGAGGTTTATCATTCCTCAATTGGACGTGGACAATGTCGATGGGACACTTGATGCCTTGAGACAGAGACTATCCCTCCTCAATGAAGAAGTAGGTGAACATGCAAGGGCCCTTAATCGGGGGGAAATCGATGAGGCGGTGACAGAGGCGGTCGACGTTGCGTATATCGCCTTGGGCACGATTCACCGAATAGGGGCGCCGGGTTTGAGCGCTTGCTACGAGGTTGCTCGAAAGAACGACGCAAAGTCGCCGTCGGCTTACAGCAAGCGGAGCGCAACGGGCAAAGTGCTCATGGATTGAGGTTTCTCGCCTGCCAACTAGGGTTCACGGAGCGTTAGGCGATACTATCAAGGGGCGGTACGCCATGTTGCTCCCGTGAACCAGTTGTCCGGTCATTCATCTTCACTCTTGGATTTCGGAGGCTTTTCGTTTAGGAGGTCTCGGAGTTCCTGCTTGACTCGCCGGATCTGTTCGACCTTCTGCTCTATTCGTTCAAAGAGTTCCGACTGCGCGCCTATTCCCTCGGAGACCAAAAAGGCCACTGACTCGGAGCGGCTTGAGACGACTCCCGCCTCGACCAATTCGTCGACTCGCTGGACGCTTTCCGTATTCAGGCGCACCATGACCACATTTTCGCGCCTTGAGAGCGCCCTATCCACGGCCTCTTTGACATTCTCGCCGAGAGATTCGACGCCCGATGATTGATACGCCTGTTTGAAGGCTTCTTTAGACTCGTCTACAATAGTTTCAATGCGATCCGACAGACTCTTGTCGTCGTTCGTGGTATTCTTGCTCATGGAGTTCTCCTTGGGCACACACGGCACTTACGTGTAACTGTATTACTCTGACTTACGACTGTCAAGGGACTCCCTCTCCCACCAGATCCTCGTCTTTTCGATGTAGCCATTGCACCTCCCTTACTCCTACTCGATGACAGCAGACCGTCTTTATCATTTCAGCGAAGATCCCTCAATAGAACGATTCATTCCCCGTCCCGTTACTGTCGGGGCGTCCGCTGAACCGCTCGTTTGGGCGGTAGACGGGGCGAACTGTCATCAATTCTTTTTTCCTCGCGACTGTCCGAGAGTAGTCATCTCAAAGTCGTCCAGCACGTCGGTCGAGGACGCCGAAGTTTTCTTCAGACATACGACGGCTGAGATTATTGCGGCCATTGAATCACGTTGGTTTATACGGATGCGGGACACTGTCATTTACCGGTACACCCTACCCGCCAAGGGTTTCGCACTGCGTGATGAGTACGCGGGATATTGGGTCTCCGAGCGCGAATGCCGACCTATGAAGATTGAGCCGATCGGTGATCTCATGGCGGTGCTCCTTGACGCCGGAGTGGAACTGAGGATCATGCCTTCGCTGGCGTCGTTGAGGGACGCGGTGGTCGAGTCCTCCGTAAACTTCAATATTATTCGCTGGCGCAATGCGGTTACGATCTAGACGTCCCAGAGGGCGAGGCCGACGTTCACGGCCATGGAGCGGTAGGGGAAATCTTCCGGGGCATTGAGGAAATTCCTTGCTTCCACGATGTCGCGGCCAACGTGCGAGGCAACTGCCATCCCTAAATCGGTGTGCTGCTCGGTCTCCCCACCCAATACGGCCATCCGCACATCGGGCGTCAGGGCCACTTCGGGGTTGTGGAGATCATGAAGATCGATGGTGTTCTCGACGACTTCCGTCACTCGTCTGACAAGTTCCCCATTGTCCGAGACAGAGCCGGTTTCCCAGTAGACGGACTGGTACGTGTGCGGCTCCCAGTCGCGCGCGACGACAACATCGCACCCGTCCGAAGACACGAACACGGAAATGACCGTGGGGTGGCCAACTCCTCGTGTGAGGGCGAAAGGACGCAATTCGAGGGCGCGGATCTTATGGCCTGTGCCCCTGAGGACCGACAAGATTGCGGAGTAGGAGGTTTCGGAGGCGGCGGCTACCAGCCATCGCGCTATTCGCGAACGACCGGACAGGCGTTCCCAACGAAGCGTGGCGTTATCGACAGAGACACCGAGCACTCGTCGCGCCTCGCGGGGAATGACTTCGTTCGGATCGATTTCCCGCACGTCCGGGAGATCAAAGCGGCGCATTGCGGCCTGATAGCCCGGGATAGCAGCGTAGACCCACTTATGAGCGCCCTTCATGTCGGCGAGGGCTGCGGCCAAGTGTCTGCTGATTGTGCCAGCGTCGACGACAACGCCCCCTGCGTAGAGTTGGGAAGACAGGGGCACGACTCGATAATCGACGACATCGAGAAGTTTGGTCGAGAGGATCTTCATCATGCCCGACTCAATTGTGACCGAAGTGGCTTCCTTAATGCTTCTCATACCGCCGAGGCCGTCGCGGCGGCGTCTGTCGGCTTTCGTCGAGCGAGTCCGTCCCGTCAAGAAGCCTCTTGTTTTGCCGTTGTCTTGGCTTTGCTGCCCGTTCTCAAGAGTTCCCGCGCCGTTGCTGTCCGGTTCGACGGGAAGATCGGCGAGTTCGGGAGTTTTCTTCTCGAATTCTTCATTTAGATGTTGTCCGGGATCAGGCGCTTTGTCCGCCGACTCCGCAGTATTCTCTGTTGCGCTACCTCCTTCCTCTATGATGTCGGAGGGGTCATCGTTCTCGTCGATATCCTCTGGATGCGAGGCGTCGGTCTTCGTTTCGGAACCTTCTCCCGGGCCGGCCTGAGAGTCCGGAACGTCAGGCAGAGCGGCCAAGCGATTAAGAGCTTTCAGAAGTTCGGCGCGTTCGATGTCCGCGGGAACACCAGACGGCCCTTCGTCTTTAGCGTCGTCCTCTCGTGGCGACGTTGGGTTCTCATTCAAGGGAACCGTTTCTCCTCCGCGCTCAACTCCCTGCGAGGGACTTCCGAATCCCGCTGCAGTGGGCTTTCGGGAACATAAGTGTTGCGGCGCATTCGTGATTTCAGGGGATATGGGCACTGTACGTGGATAGTACGCACTCTGTCATTGTACCAAATAGCTGAGCGGCTCTACCAATCATTAGGGGAATGGTAAGACTGTTCCGGAGAATGTAGGAACAGATATCGGAGTGACAGACTTGGGGATCGGTTCCGCAGAGGTATCGCTGCGCGGGAACGATGCGAAGGGAGCGAAACGACGAGGGAGTGGCGCTGAAGTGAAGCAGGAGTCTTCGTCAACCCTGACGTTGATCAGCTTGTGGTTGTACCGTAGCGGATTGAGCAATCACGTTGAGCGTGGTCTGATTCAGGTTGGGCATATAGGCAATTTGGTTACCCAAAGGCAACTGATCACAGTAAGAGATACAGGGTCAGTCGAGGCGAGTGATTTGGAGCGGCCGAACTGCTTCGGGTAGAATGGCACCATGAAGTTTCCGAGTAACCTGCCCAAATATGAGGTTATGCGCGCGGCACTCGCGGAGTACCGAGAGGCCACAGCATATTGGTACGTACCCAAAGCGCGGACTCTCAATGAAGGCAACGTAGCCGCCTGCGCAGAGATTCTGTATGTTATCTTTGAAGAATTCCTCGGCTCGGCTTGGACCACTAAGACACAGGATGTCGTCCTCGACCGACTAACCGAGATCGGAGTCAACGAGCCACGCGTAGTAGGAGGAACTCTACAGGATAGGACTGCGCTTATTCGTATCATCAAGGTGTTGCTGGAGACGCTCGGCCTCTTATGGGTACAAGAAGACGAGGAGCCGGTTATCACTGATGCGGGGTTCGCCCTTCTGCTTGCCCGGGATGACGTGGACGCCCAGTGCAGGCTTATCGAAACGCAGATAGTAAAGATTCAATATCCAAACCCTCTATTGAGTCAACGGTCCGCCAGCAACTTTCGTGGTATCCTTCCGCACCTTTTCTTGTTTTCTTGTTACAAATTCTACAGCAGGTTGACTACCGCCTCGCGTTCGAGGAGTACGAACTGTTTGTGAATCTCGCTACTTCGCAAGCTGATGTCAATCGCATCGTCAGTTATATCACACAATGGCGGATCATTGCTGAAAGCGACCGAGAGACATTCCGCAGTACCTATGGGCGGGTACCAGTTCGTCACCCCAACCAGAATATCCCTCGGTTGGAGCCATCTCGAAAAGCTGGGGGTGGTACAGGCACGCGCCTCAATCGCATTCGGCTTAATGGTTCTTATCAACGAGCACTCTTCTGCTATCCCTCGTCTCAACGCATCGATAGCACAGTCAGAGAGATTCATTGCGTATCGCGAGATGTGATAGACAGATTGATTCGCGAGCAGATCAGTGATTTGAAGCTAGCGACCTTTGACACTCCTGAGACATGGTTTGCGTACTTTGGAGACCCTGAGCAGCAGCCTTCGTGGTTTACGTACGTCGCACTTGCTGTTGAGGCGGCGGTTACAGCAGAGGAAGCAGAGTTAGAGCTCGAGCGCCACAAAGAAAAGTTTACGAAGGAAGAATCCACAGTTCTGCAACGTCTGCAGATCGAGAAGGCTATCGAGTCTTCGTATGCAGAGCACACTGACTTGCTCCACATATTGGAACCAGGTCTCGAATATCGGGCGCGTCAAGTCGAAACGCCCATCGGTCGCATAGACTTGCTTTGTCATGGGGCTGACGGCAAGTATGTGGTGATAGAAATCAAGGCCAACGAGGCCAATGATGCGGTGTTCGGCCAGATATTGCGGTACATGGGATGGATCCACCGCAATTTCGAGGACGGAGAGCATAACGTCCGGGGAATCATCCTCGCCAGCCACTTCCCCGATAAGGCGCGGTACTCACGTATAGGTCTCCTCCGTCCCGACGCCGACCCGTATTTACAGTTTCGCCGGCACGGCTTCGCGGCACATGAGGCTTGAGAGGAATGCTCTACCGAATACCCAATCCCGCGAATTGGCCGAATGAGCACGTTGACCGCATCATTCATGGGGACGCCCTGCAGGCGCTGTCTAAGCTCCCGGATGAGTGCGTTGCGCTTGTCGTGACAAGCCCGCCGTACTGGAACGTTGTGGACTACGGCATTGCGGGCCAGATCGGGCAAACAAGCTACGAACACTACCTTGAGCAAATGATCGAGGTATGGCGAGAGACTGATCGGGTGCTCATCAGGAACGGAAAGCTCGCAATTGTGACTCCGGTTATGCCGATCCCGAAAAGCCGGATCAACAGCCAGCACACGAGGCACCTCAAAAACATCGCCTTCGATATCGAGGGGACGATTCTCAATGAATTCCCAACCCTTCACAGGTACAGCTTGTTCGTCTGGAAGAAGCAGACCACAACAAAGATGTTTGGTAGCTACCCCTACCCGCCAAACATCTACGAGGATAACACCATTGAGTTCATCAACGTGTATGTGAAGGACGGAGCGCCGCCATCCATCCCCCAGGCTGCAAAGGAACCCAGTAGGCTGACTCAAGAGGAGTGGCGCAATCTCTCGATGCAGATTTGGCCGATGTATCCGGAGGACGTAAAGAGGACGGGCGGTCATCCCGCTCCCTTTCCGACCGTTCTCCCACAACGGCTCATTCTCATGTACTCGTTCCGAGCTTCGCCTGCGGCGGATTTCGCCGGGGACATCATTTTGGACATGTTCAACGGATCGGGTGCGACCACTCTCGCTGCTAAGGCAACGGGAAGAAGATGGATCGGTATTGACCTTAGCCCGGATTACTGCGATCACGCAGAAAGTAGACTGGCAGCCAACGCTGTCAACCCGCACGGCATCATGCTTGAAGAAATTCGTGTGAGAGGCGCTCGAGACAGTCGTCAGCTCAATCTTCTCTAACTTTGAACATGAGGAGGACGTGTGAACTTGACAAAACCGGCGTCCCGGTGAAGTTCCTCTTGGTAAAGAATCGGGAATGGGATTCCTGATACTGCGCGAGTACGCATTAGGAGGGAGCGTGCTGATCTCACCAACCGGGAATTTGCTAATTTCTTGACGCTCACCGTCTCGCGTGCTACGTTGAAATGCAATTGAATACCGTTGAATGGCTTAGACAGGGAGTACTAGCGGGCGGCGAACGATAGAGAATGGGGCCATGTGCTGGAAGCCTCAGCGTTAGCGCACCCGCGAACTCGCCCTTGAGCCTTCCGGCTGAAATTGGTCGTACGATGCTCTTGCTTGAGAGATTGGAACGAGCCGACTAGGCCGGGACGGTGGACGCCGTTATCGTCTCCGAGTGTCCCGGATCGCCGTTATCGGCGGGTTTCGACCATGCAGGGTCGGTTCCGCCGAGCGAAATCGAATGCCGGGGAACGAGGGTGGTACCGCGAGATTCATTGCGAAGGCAATATCCCGTCCCTTGATTACAGGGGGCGGGATATTTTTTTGACATGTTTTCTGAAGCCGGCCCACCAAAGCAATTCGGTTCACATGAAGTTGTTGGTGGCGCACTAGCGAGGGAGCAGGATCATGACAATTACAGAAGAGCGACAAGCGACCGGGCGATATGTGCCTTCCGAAGTCGAGGCAAAATGGCAGGATCGCTGGGAACGGAGCGGCATCTACAAGGTGCGGAATGACGACCCGCGTCCGAATTGGTACGAGCTGACAATGTATCCCTACCCTTCCGGCGATCTCCACATCGGCCATTGGTACGCGATGGCTCCGTCCGACGCTCATGCCCGCTTTCGGCGGATGCAGGGCTTCAACGTCCTGCACCCAATGGGCTTCGACGCCTTCGGATTGCCGGCGGAGAACGCCGCGATCAAGGACGGGGTACATCCACACGTGCGCACTATGGAGAACATCGAGAACATGCGGCGTCAGCTGCGTTCGATGGGCACGATTTACGACTGGGATCGAGAACTCGTCACCTGCCTGCCTGACTACTACAAGTGGAACCAGTGGCTGTTCAACCAGTTCTACAAGGCGGGACTGGCCTATCGAGCCTTCGCGCCTGCCAACTGGTGCCCAAAGGACAACACCGTGCTGGCCAATGAGCAGGTGGAGAACGGGCGCTGCGAGAGGTGCGGCGCAGAGGTTGTTAGGAGGGACATTTACCAGTGGCTGTTTCGCGTGACGGAGTATGCGGATGAACTGCTGGACCAGTCGAAAATCGAGTGGCCTGAGAAGATCAACACAATGCAGACCAACTGGATCGGTCGGAGCGAGGGCGTCGACATCGACTTCGACATATCGGAGTACGGACTGGATGAGAAGACGGTAACGACGTTCACGACGCGCATCGACACGATCTTCGGCGTGACCTTCGTCGTTTTGGCCCCCGAGCATCCGCTGGTCGAGAAGCTGACGGCGCCGGAGTGCCGGGCCGAGGTTGAGGCCTACGTCGAACAGGCTCGGAGGCAAACGGAAATCGAGCGGCTGTCGACGGAGAAGGAAAAGACCGGCGTACGCACGGGTTCTTATGCCACAAACCTGTTGAACGGCGAGCGAGTGCCGATCTTGGTGGGAGACTATGTGCTGATGAGCTACGGCACGGGTATCGTGATGGGCGTTCCGGCCCATGATCAGCGCGATTTCGAGTTCGCAACCGCGTACGGACTGCCGATCAAGGTGGTGGTGGCCCCGCCCAACTACGATGGGGCTCCGCTGACGGAGGCATATGTCGACGAGGGTACGCAGACCAATTCAGGACAGTTCGACGGGATGCCGAGCGCCGAGGGATGCCAGTCCATGGCCGATCATATCGAGGAGCAGGGCTGGGGCAAGCGCGCCGTTCGCTACCGCATGAGAGACTGGCTGATTTCGCGTCAGCGCTATTGGGGCACGCCGATACCGATCGTGTACTGTGACGACTGCGGGACTGTGCCGGTTCCCGATGAAGATTTGCCGGTACTGCTGCCGGAGGACGCCGAGTTCCGCCCTACCGGCGAGTCGCCTCTGGGTCTGCACGAGGGGTTTTTGAACACGACGTGTCCGAATTGTGACGCTCATGCCGTTCGCGAGACCGACACGATGGACACGTTCGTCGACTCGTCGTGGTACCAGTTCCGCTTCGCGAGTCCGCACTACGACGCCGCCCCATTCGATTCGAGCGTAATCGGTGATTGGGCACCGGTCGACCAGTATACGGGCGGAGCTGAGCACGCCGTGATGCACTTGCTGTACGCGCGGTTCTTCACGAAGGCGATGCGTGACCTGGGGTTGCTGGACTTCGACGAGCCGTTCGTTCGGCTGTACAACCAGGGGCATCTGCTGGGCGAGGACGGGCAGAAGATGAGCAAGTCGCGGGGAAACGTTGCGGCGCCGGACGAGTACGTGGAGTCATATGGGGCGGATGCGGTACGCTGCTACCTGATGTTCGTCGGCCCTTGGGACCGAGGCGGAAGCTGGCAGGACACCGGCATCAACGGCGTCTCGCGCTGGCTGAACAGGGTATGGGAGATTGCCCAGCGGGACTCGCGCATACTGGATGATCTGTCGACCGATCAATCCGCGTCCGCGGACTTGACTCGCGCCACTCACAAGACGATCCGGCGAGTTGAGGGTGATATTGAGGCGTTCAAGTTCAATACCGCCTTGGCCGGTTTGATGGAGTTCTCCAACACGCTGAATTCGGCGTGGGAGGCCAAGAATGTCGGTTCCGACACGTGGAACGAGGCGATCGAGAAGTTGTTGGTGCTGCTGGCCCCCATGGCCCCACATATCACCGAGGAACTGTGGGAGCGCGCGGGCCATACTGCGAGCATCCACAACGAACCGGCGCCTGAGTTCGATGCGGAGTTGGCCGCCGACGAGATGATAGAGTTGGTCGTTCAGGTCAACGGCAGGGTGCGCGCCACGATCAATATGCCCGTGGACGTGACCGAGGGAGAAGCGAAAGAGGCCGCGCTGGACGCGGAGAACGTCCGACGTCACACTGAGGGCAAACAGGTAGTCAAGGTCATCTATGTTCCGGGCAGGCTGGTGAATCTGGTGGTGAGGTAGCGTTGCAGCGCCGCGCTGATAGGCGTGGCACTGTGCAGGTCAGCTAGAGTTTTCGGTCGGCGGCGTCGAAGTATTGATGCGCCTTGCGCTGTCGGTGATGCTTATCGAGGGGTCGTCAACGCATATTCGCGTGAAGCTTGCGGTGCGGCGCTCTTCGAATTTGCGACAGTGGCCGACCTTGCCATCGGTGACTGCCGTTTCGACCCGTGTCGCAGTATCGGGATCGGTCCACCGGCTCCAAACGGATTTGTTATCTTCAATGTATGAGAGGCCGATGATATTCTCGCGGACGGCGATGCGTCCTCCTCTGATCTTCGCAGACTCGGCGGTCAATTGCTCGCCGTTCCATTCGTATCGTTCGAGGAATTGGCCCACTCTGGGGGCGCGGGTCCATATGCTCGCATTGACGGCGATGACGGTGTCGGGGCTGGCGTCGGACAGTGGACCAAGCAGGATGAGGATCCCCGCGTCGGCGTAGGGCTTCGCCCAGACGGGATCGGCCTCCATGACGATATCAACGTCTGAGTGGGGCAGCTTGTCTTTGTACTCTTCCGGTTCCATCTCGATGACACGCACGGGGTGGTCCAGACCGTGAGCGACTATGTAGCCGGCCACCCAGTTGCCGAGCTTCACGCGGTTTTCGTCCCACTGCGCGAACTTGATGAGTTCCTCTCTTGGGGGCCCATGAGTCCTGAGGCTGTAGTCTTCCGGCGGCGGCGCGGGCGTGTGGGTGGGGCCTACGGCCATGGCCGGCGGAGCGGTGGGTTCGGGAACGGGAGTGGCGGTGGGCGGCGGCGGAGTAGGCGTTGGCGACGGGGGATCAGATGTTTGCCCGGTCGTGACTGCCGTTGGTTGTGGGGTTTGTGCCGAAGGAACGGGAGTGGCGGTGGGTTCAGGGGTCGAAGTCGGCGGCTCGGTGGGAACAGGGGCAGGCGCTGTGGTTGCCGTCGGAACAACAACCGGCACCGAGGTTGGCAGGGGCACCGGAGTGGGTGTGGCGGTCGCTGCCGCTGCTGCAGCTGCGCGCTCGTGTAGAGTGGGGGTTGAAGTAGGCGTCGCCCGGTCTCCGGCGATGAGGGGCGATTCCTGTTCGGCGCAGGCTCCGTTCACGGTCACAGCCATGAGAATACCGGCGAGGGCAAGAGCGGATACGATCGAACGTTGAGCAATACTCATGGGTACCCTTCCCTTCAGCTTTCTGCGGAACTGTCGACGGTTATGCTATCACCTTGAACTTGTAGGTTGTCGTATTGAGGTCGTCCTCGGCGAAACGTGACATCCGCAGCGGCGTGAAGTCGACGAGCTTCGACCGGCCGTCCAGTATCATTTCGGCCACGCAGATGCCGACAGCGGGGGCCAGTTTGAATCCGTGGCCGGAGAACCCTGTGCAGAGATAGAGTCCGTCAATGCCGTCGACTTGGTCGATAATAGGGTGAAGGTCGGGAGTTGACGTATACAGACCGGCGTATCCGGTGAATAATTCGCCGTCGGCGATGTCCGGGAGCCGCTTCGCGAGACGCAGCCATACGTCTTCGAGGTGGTCTGCGTGGATGGTCGGGCTGTAGTCGTCCGGGTCGGCGACGTCCTCGGCGTTGCCGTTGCCTACGAGGGTTAGGTCCGAACCTTCCGGGCGAAAATAGGTGAGGTTTGCCATATCGCCACCGCCGGGGTGAAACGGGAGTCTGTCCATAGGCCGCCGAATGAGAAACACTTCGTGTCGGGTGGCCTCCAGGGGAAGGTCGTACCCCAGTTGGGTCATGAAGCGTCCCGACCAAGGGCCAGTCGCAATCACTGCAATGCGGGTTTCGTAGCGTTCCGTGGTAGTGCGGACGGCCACTGTCCCGCCGGCCTGTAATTCTACGTCGATGACGGGCGATTCGAGGATAATCTCGGCGCCCATGTCTCGGGAGCGGGCTGCGTAGGCCATCGCGGCGCCGGAAGGGTCGGCGTGGCCGGACTGGGGTTCCCAAGCATAGGACTCGCCATCGGCGTACTCGAATGCGGGAGCAAGCTCTTGTGCTTCCTTCTTCGTAATGATTTCCGTCTTGATGCCGACGGCCTGCTGCAGGGCGATGTTGTGCTTGAGGCCTTCGTGTGACTCTTCGGGAACAAAGACCATGTAGCCGGTATGGACGAACCCGCAGTCTCCCCCTCCGATTATGTCGTCCCAGTTTTGGAATATCTT
Source organism: Dehalococcoidia bacterium (assembly GCA_965232435.1). Classification (GTDB taxonomy): domain Bacteria; phylum Chloroflexota; class Dehalococcoidia; order Lucifugimonadales; family VXLM01; genus VXLM01. The sequence continues at coordinate 2,020,689 of CBDDPU010000004.1, read as the reverse complement.
GAGGCTTTCCCATGCGAGATGGGCGTTTACGGTCGTGGAATAGTGCATCCTGACGGCGCCGGAGGATCGGCCCGTGGAGCCGGAGCCGAGAGCGTCTCTTTCCAGTAGGACGAGCGAGGATAGGCCCCGTGCCGCGAGGTTATAGAGAATGCTCGTCCCCATTACTCCACCGCCTATGATGACAGCGTCGGCAGTTACCGTCATAGCACTATCACTTTCGCATCCCTAATGAGTGTGTCCCAAAAGCCTGGATATATCGTTCGTGGTGAGCTTGTCGAAGGCTGAACGCAGGGCTTTAAGTTTTCGCGGGATGGGCAACCCTTCATTTCCGATATAATACCCGACCGATTGCATCCGTGCGACATGTTTGGGAGGAAGGTGTTGGAATTCACAATCGCGGTCTTGGCCGGGGACGGGATCGGACCTGAGGTCATCGGCGAGGCGGTCAAGGCACTGAACGGAGTCGGCGACCGGTTCGGGCACCGGTTCGACCTGCGTTCAGGGCCTATTGGCGGGAATGCCATAGACCGGTATGGCACATCGCTGCCTGAGGAAACGCTTGAGGTTTGCGGGGATGTCGATGCTGTGCTGTTCGGCGCGGCGGGCGGGCCTAAGTGGGACGTGAGCGACGCTGTGGAGCGGCCGGAACAGGGCATTTTGAGGATTCGCCGTGAGTTCGGGTTGTTCGCAAACATCCGTCCGGCCAGGGCACATCCAGCGCTGTATGGCGCGAGTTCGCTGAAGCCGGAATATCTTGAGGGAGTCGATTTGATCGTTTTGCGAGAGCTAATCGGCGGGCTCTACTTTTCGCGGCCCAAGAAGCGATGGACTACGCGAACGGGGAAGCGACGAGGCATGGACACGCTGAAGTACAGCGAGGAAGAGATCGCGCGAGTGGTGAGGGTGGGTTTTGAGCTGGCGCGCGGTCGCCGGGGGAAGTTGGCTTCTGCCGACAAGTTCAATGTGATGGAGTCTTCCCGGCTGTGGAGGGAAGTCGCCACGGAGGTCGGGAGAGAGTACCCGGACGTCGAATTGGAGCACATTTTGGCGGACAACCTCGCCATGCAGCTGCTCCGAAACCCAGCTCGATTCGACGTTATCGCAGCAAATAATATCTTCGGGGATTTGCTGTCAGACGAGGCCGCCATGCTGACCGGATCTCTGGGGATGCTGCCTTCTGCGAGTTTGGCGGAGTCGCCCAAGCGCGGCAAGCGTTTGTTCGGGCTGTATGAGCCAGTGCACGGGAGCGCGCCGGACATAGCCGGTCAGGGGATCGCTAATCCCATCGGGGCGATTTACAGCATGTCGATGATGTTGCGTTATTCGCTTGGTCTGTCCGAGGAAGCCGACGCGGTAGAGCGCGCCGTTGAAGGGGTTCTATCCGAGGGGTACTGCACACCGGATCTCGCTCGCGGGGGCGGAGCAGTCATAGGCACGCGGCAGATGGGCGATTTAATCACAGGCAACTTGTGACCAGGTCTCCCACTTCCGAAGTGGAGTAGCCCATTCGGCCAGCGCTGAGGCTTTGAATCTTGCCCTGGGTAACGGCAATGACGGCGGCTTCGACCTGTTTTGCGGCGGTTTTTTCGCCGAGGAAGTCTAGCAACATGCCCATTGCACCGATGGCGGCGAGAGGATTGATTACACCCTGCCCCGCGTACTTCGGGGCTGAGCCTCCCATCGGCTCGAACATTGAGAAGCCGCCCGGTCGGATATTCCCGCCCGCGGCGATGCCGAGTCCGCCCTGAATCATTGCGGCGAGGTCCGTGATGATGTCGCCGAAGAGGTTATCGGTAACGATCACGTCAAACCATTCAGGGTTTTTGACCATCCACATGCACGTGGCGTCGACGTGCGCATAGTCGAGCTTTATTTCGGGGTATTCTTTGCCGACCTCGTAAAAGGTGCGCTCCCACAGGTCCATGGCGTAGGTTAGGACGTTTGTCTTGCCGACTAGAGTGAGTTCCTTGCGGTCGCGAGTTTGGGCGAGGTCGAAGGCGTAGCGAATGCATCTTTCGACGCCCTTACGCGAGTTTTCGGAGATTTGAACGGCTATCTCGTCCGGGGTTCCCTTGTGGCGGAATTCGCCAAGGCCCTTGTATATGCCTTCGGTGTTCTCTCGCACGACGACAAAATCAATATCTTCAGGCCCCTTATCTTTGATGGGCGTCCAGACTCCGGGGTAGAGCTTGACGGGGCGCAGGTTGATGTACATTTCGTAATGGAAGCGGAGGGTTAGCAGGATGCCTTTTTCGAGGACGCCGGGTTTGACGTCGGGATGACCGATGGCGCCGAGGAAGGCGGCGTCCATCGTGCCGAGTTCGTCGCGGACGGAGTCGGGCAGAACCTCACCGGTTCTCTTATAGCGCTCGCCGCCGATATCGTACTCGACCACTTCGTAGTCGATACCGTGTTTCTCCGCTACGGCCTGGAGGACTTTCATCGCCTCGGCGGTGACTTCGGGCCCAGTTCCGTCTCCTGGTATGCTTCCGATTTTGTACATAAGAGCGTCCTCAAGCGTTTGGGTGTCGGGGCAGGTAAGTATTATAGCCGTTCGGCGGAGCGACCGAATAGATTTTTTGTATAGGGCGCCGTGTGGCAGGGGGAATGAATTGAGACAGTCGGTCGGATAAACGAAGGAGCCGGGGATGGGGCGGTTCAATCGGAGACGGTTTTTGCTGCTAGCACCGGTTCATCCGATTTTAGCCTACCACTCATTAAGAATTCCCTTACCCGCGTATCGGGCACGGGGCAGGGCCTAATCCTCTCCGACGATTGGAGGGGGACAGGAGCCTCTCAATGTGGCTGTCATATCAAAGGGGGGCACGTTTAACCTGACATTTCCTGACATATCCTGACATTTTGCAGTTTATGCACCGTTTGCAGGGCGAATGCCGTGCACGTGTACGGAGGTTCTCATGAGGACATAATAGGCCATTTGTACTAATGAGTCAAGTCGAACGCTATATAGGGTTCAGGGGAAAGGCGAGTCGTAGCGGGCGGTGACGGGGCGCAGTAGGTTGTGGCTAGCGTCCGCTGCGTCTGCGATCTTCTTTGATGCGGGCGCTACGTCCGGATCGGCCGCGGAGATAGTAGAGGCGCGCTCGGCGGACTTTGCCATGCCGGGCTATCTTGACGCTTTGGACGATGGGCGAGTGTACAAGGAAGGTGCGTTCAACGCCAACTTCATGGGTTACGCGACGGACGGTAAAGCTCTCTCCCGGTCCGCGACCTCGTCTGCGGAGGACGACGCCTTCGAAAATTTGAGCTCGCTCGCGGTCGCCTTCCCTCACCTTGATTGTGACTCGGACGGAGTCTCCGGGGCGAAAATCGTCGATTTCGGGATTTGGCGCGACCGGCGCGAGGTGATGGGCTTCCATGGCAAGTTGATCCTAAAGGGGATTGAGTGGCGGTTCGCTCACGTGTGCAACTTTCCAAGTGTATATTCTTGGGGTAGGCAATGCAAGAGAATTGCGCGGTATAGCCGTTCAGTCTTGATGAGAAGAACACCCTTCCCCGCGGGGGGCTCGGTTGCCGTTTTCACAAGGGCAAGGTTCTCAGGAATGTTGGAGATTGAGGGGGTTCTTACTCTTTAGAGAGAGTCGCAGTAGGCTTTATCTTCGGGGGAGAGTTCTGCGTTTTCAAGGAGGTCCGGGCGTCGTCGGAGTGTGCGTCGGAGTGACTCTTGTCTTCGCCATTTGTCGATGCGGGCGTGGTCGCCGGATAAGAGGGTTTCCGGGACTGTCATCCCGCGAAAATCGGCGGGACGGGTATATTGAGGATGCTGCAGCAGGCCGGTGGTGAACGAGTCGTTTCGGGTCGATTCGTCGGAGCCGACTACGCCGGGGATCAGTCGGGCGACAGCTTCGATTAGGACAATGGCGGCCGCCTCGCCGCCATTGAGGATGTAGTCTCCGATGCTGATTTCGTGGGTGGCGAGATGTTCGCGCACTCGTTCATCGAATCCTTCATACCGTCCGCACAGGAGGATGAGGTCGCTCTCTTGGGCGAACTGTTCAACTTTGGGTTGAGTTAGGCGTTCGCCTTGGGGGGTGAGCAGGATTACCGGCGCATTCTCGCGCACGCCGTGTTTTTCGCGGATCGATTCGACTGCCTCGAAGAGGGGCTCGGGTTTCATCAACATGCCGGGGCCGCCGCCGAAGATATAGTCGTCGGTGGTGCGGCGCCTGTCGTGAGCGTAGTCGCGGATGTCGTGCACGCGCAGTTGGATTAGGTCTGAACTGATGCCGCGCCGCACAACTCCTTCGGCGAAGGGGCTATCGAACATGCGGGGGAAGATGGTTAGGACGTGAATGCGCATTTGTGGTCAGTGCGTGGGGTGGCCGCGCCAACCTCGGAGCATTTCTAGCCCGTGGACTAGTGCTTTCAGTACGACATCAAGGGTTTCTTGGACTGCCTTTGGACTGCCGGGCAGGTTGATGATGAGGCATCCGTTGCGGACGCCGACGACGGAGCGGCTCAGCATGGCCAAGGGAGTTATCCGCATGGTCTCCGACCTCATGGCTTCGGCAATGCCCGGCACTTGGAAGTCGACGAGGGCGGCGGTGGCCTGGGGGGTGACGTCGCGAGGGCCTAGACCGGTGCCTCCCGTGGTGACGATGACATCCACATCGCCTTGGTCGCTCCATGTTGTCAATCGTTCAGTAATGCGATCGACTTCATCGGGGACTATGTCGCGGTGGAGCAGGTTGAATCCGCTTGCTCGCATCATTTCGACGATCGCATCGCCGCTTGTGTCCTCGCGCTCGCCCTTTGAGCCGGCGTCACTGCTAGTGAGTACGGCGAAGGTGAATTGGTGGTTGGGCTCCATGATTTGGACTCTTGAGTATTTCAGTCGGCATTTAGAAAAAGTATAAAACTATGTCCAAAATCCCTTGCGCGTTCTTCCGGTCATCTGTGAGACTCGAACATAACCAGCTTCAGGCGCATAGCGCCGGGCGGGTCGCACATTAACAGTGTAGCACGCAGCGTTGCTCTTCGAGGGTACCAGGTGATTCATCACAAGCCGGTGATGGTCGATGAGGTCGTATGGGCGCTCCAGCCGAGTTCGGCCGGGGGCTATATCGACTGCACTGTCGGTGAGGGCGGTCATGCCGAGGCCATTCTTGGTCACTGCGATCCCCCTGCCCGACTGCTCGGTCTCGATTTGGACCGAGAGGCGCTTGCGGTCGCCGAGGGCCGGCTTTCCCAATTTCACGAGATGACGAAGTTGATCGAGACCAGCTACGTGAATATCGCGGAGGTAGCGGCGGAGCATCATTTTGTGCCGTGTGACGGAATTTTGTTCGATCTCGGCGTATCATCGCTCCAGTTGGACAAGGGGGCGCGCGGCTTCTCCTTTTCTAGGGAAGCGGCCTTGGATATGCGATTCGGACCTTCCGTTCGGAGATCGGCTAGGGAGATCGTAAACGATTCGGATGAAGAGAGTTTGGCCGCGCTGATTTATCGGCTGGGCGAGGAGCGAAGATCGCGGCGGATCGCGCGAGCGATTGTGAAAGCCAGGCCTCTAGAAACCACCGCTGAATTGGCGGACGTTGTGGCGGGAGCGGTTGGCGGGCGCAGCCGCGGACGGAGGAGAATTCATCCTGCGACTCGCACCTTTCAGGCGCTCCGAATCGCCGTCAACGAAGAGATGGACAATGTCGAAGCGGGTATCAGGGCGGCGACAGCGGTTTTGAAGCCGGGTGGTCGGCTGGCCGTTATCAGCTATCACTCGGTGGAAGACAGGCTGGTGAAGAACTTGCTTCGGGAGGCCGCAAAGCCGGTTGAAGATGATCAGTCCCCTACCCTGCGATTGATCACGAAGCGGGTGCGAAAGCCGCAGCCCGAAGAGATCGGCGCGAATCCACGAAGTCGGAGCGCGAGGATGCGAGTTGCGGAGCGGCTGTGATCCTGAAGAGTGATCACTGCGAAGCGTGCGGCACGAAAGAGAAGAATGACGACAGGCGGATGAAAAATCGAAACAACAATGGAGTGAGCCGTATGGTGTCAGACGAGATCGCAGCAGCTATCGACGTAGGTACCAGCAAAGTATGCACGATTGTGGGACGCAACCTCGGCAGGGACGGCGTCCAGGTGCTGGGTTACAGCACTGTTAAGAACTCCGGCATGAGGAAGGGTGTTGTGTCGGATGCTTCGGAGGCCGAGCGAGCGGTGCGGGCGTCGATTGAGGCTCTGGAGGACAGGACGGGACATCAGGTGGACTCCGCCTTCGTGGGCGTGACCGGGGCCCATGTTCGGTTTGAGAACCGTCATGAGAAGGTGCGGATTGAGAATCGGAAGGGAATCGTTACTTCGGAGGACGTGGAGAACGCTCCGAAGAAGCTGAGCGAGGCCGTTGACATACCGGGCCGAACGTTAATTCACGCCAACTCCATCAGCTACACGCTGGACGGTGAATCGGGGATTCGGCATCCCGTTGGAATGCACAGCAAGGAGATGCAAGTCGAGACGCACTTCGTGACGGGCTCAAATGGGTTCGTGGACAGTCTTGTGGGTGTGGTCGAAGCGGCAGGCGTTGGAATTCGCAACTTGGCGCTTGAACCACTGGCGAGTGGGTTATCGGTTCTGACTCCGGAAGAACGTGAAAAGGGCGCTGTGATAGTGGATATCGGGGCTGGGACTACGGACATCGTTGCGTTCCAGCGCGGAAGCATGTACTACACCGGAGTAATTCCCGTCGGGGGGTATCAGTTTACGAACGATATTGCCTTGACGTTCAACACGTCCTTCGAGACCGCCGAGGCGATCAAACTCAATCACGCGAGCGCCGATTTTCAGCCGGCGTCGGCCAGTGAGCAGATCTTGGTTCCGGTCATCGGGCGAGACAAGCCACTGAAGGTTAGTCGCCTTGAGATATGCCAGTTGGCACGTGAACGGGCTATGGAACTGGCGCACATGATCAGGGTGAAGCTTGACTCTGAGCGTGGGGCGGAGTGTGGGGACTCGGTGCTTGTTCTCACGGGTGGGGCTTCCAACTTGCCCGGTCTCGTGCCCCTCGTGAAGAACATTGTCGGACTGGAGGTTCGCCATGGGGCGCCTGAACTGCACGGCACCGTTCCGGCGGAGTTGAGGAACCCTGCTTATGCTACCAGTGTTGGGATACTGCACTGGGGGCTGACTGAATGGGCGGCGCGCGAAGTCGGCTTTGGGGCGAGGAATGGGAACGGGATTGTGAATGGGCGGGACTCCAAATACACAGTGGAATCGAACGGATTCTTCGGAAGCATGAAGCGTCGGCTCGCCATGCTCATGCCTTAGTTATGCTTTGCACATAAGAAAGGGAGGACTAAATGGTAGTGAACACACACCCTCAGAATGGGGCTAGGATCAAGGTTATCGGAGTCGGCGGCGGTGGATCTAACGCCGTGTCTAGGATGTTCCGGGAACGTCTCCCGGGCATTGAGTACATGGTGGCCAATACGGATACGCAGGCTCTTCTGCGTTCCGACGTGCCGGTCCGCATCGCGATCGGAGAACTGCTCACGCAGGGGAAGGGCGTAGGCGGCAACCCTGAGTTGGGGGCCAGGTCTGCCAGCGAGAGCAGGGAAGAGGTTCATGAGGCGACGCGTGACGCTGACATGGTGTTCATCGCGGCGGGCATGGGCGGAGGCACGGGCACGGGAGCGGCGCCGGTGATTTCGGAGATCATCAAGGAGACTGGCGCACTGACAGTAGGCGTTGTGACGATGCCGTTCATGTTTGAAGGATCGCGCCGGATGCGAACCGCCGAAGAGGGCGTCGAGAGCCTTCAGGAACACGTCGATACCCTGCTGGTGATACCCAACGAGCGTCTGCACGTGATTTCCGATGAAGAGATTACGGCGGAGAACGCCTTCCGGATGGCCGACGACGTTTTGCGGCTGGGTGTGCAGTCCATTGCCGAATTGGTGACGGTCGCGGGCGAGATTAATTTGGACTTTGCGGACGTGCAGTCGGTAATGCGAGACGCTGGGCCGGCGTGGATGTCCATTGGCTGGGGGAAGGGCGACAATCGGGCGAAGGCGGCCGCCCAGCACGCGATCCGCAACCCGCTTCTCGACGTTTCGATTGAGGGAGCAACGGGTGTGTTGTTCAACGTGACCGGCGGTACCGATCTGCGGCTGTCGGAGCTCCATGAGGCGGCAGAGGTGATTCAGCGAGTCGTGGACCCGGACGCCAATATTATCTTCGGCATGGCAAACGACACCAAGATGGAGAACGAAGTCAAACTTACGGTGATCGCAACTGGGTTCCCGACCTCCATGAACGGGCTACAGAACGACGAGCACATAACGTCGCTTTTGAATGACGCCTTGCGGCGCAGCGAAGACGCGGAGGTTGATGTTCCGCCATTCTTGCGGCCCATTTCCAAGTATCAAGAAGAGGCGGCGGTGCGGTAGGAGTGGTCCGTCGAGCTTCCTACACTCGAGGGATTGGAGGGGAGTAGGCTTAAGGGGGTCGCAGTTTCGCGGCCCTCTTTTTGTTTGTGGTCGGTGCTGCCGGGGCGCTCTCCCCTGCCCGACCAATTCCTCGGTCTTGCCGGGTTTCCGACCGGAGCGATGCGCCGTCGGGGAAGGCTCCGGCGTTGAATTTCCGGTAATTTCTCGGCAGATTTTTGATGAGGCGAGAGCGCCTAATTACAGGCATTCAGCGTCTTTATTTGAATTGGACGTCGCAGCTTGTTAGGTACGACTGCTTGCGAATTTCCTGTTGACAACCCCAACATCTAGTGGTAGCGTCTTGACTTACCTGTTTCGGGCTACATGGGTTTATGGAAGCTGTAGAGACGGCGACGGTGATCAGTGATGCGTTGTCCTCATTGCGGTCACAGCCAATCGAAGGTCATCGATTCAAGGGAGACCGTCGACAGCATCCGTAGGCGACGAGAATGTTCGTATTGCGATCGCCGTTATACGACGTATGAGCGAGTGCAGTCGAACTCCTTGCAGGTAGTGAAACGGGATGAACGCAGGGAGGAATTTAGGGTCGACAAGCTAAGGATGAGCATTTTGAAGGCGTGCACGAAGCGTCCGCTGCCGACGGGGAGTATTGACAAGCTGGTTGGTGAAATTGAGGGGGATTTGTACGCACTGGGGCTGTCCGAGGTGCCGTCGCATACGATAGGCGAGACAGTCATGGAACAGCTCCGGGAGTTCGACAGAGTCGCATATATACGGTACGCAAGCGTATATAGAGACTTTCAGGACATACAGACCTTCCGAGAGGAAATCGACGCCCTGCTCGATCCTGAAGGGCAGGAACCGGTGAATCAGTTGACTTTTCTCGGAACCGACGTGGGAGTAATCAAGGCGCCTTCCCGGGAAAGCCGGGGCTTGCGCACCGCTCGGCAGGCAGACCCCGGCGAAGGCTAGCGGGTCAGCCGATTCTCCTCCTTCGGCATACCGATTAGGCGCTAATCCGACCCTATTTTTAGCCGAAAAATTCCGACATATACAACCAAAAACTTATATAGTTTTTAGATTGTTCTAGGATGTGGTAAAACAACAAGGGTTTGAGTGTGGGCGGTCAGCCCCTACAATATATAGTGGATACACCGGTGATTTTGTTCTGCGATAGCCGCGGAATAACATTGAACGTAAACCAAACATACACATAAAGATTTCCGTATTGAGGGTCAAGCGGATGCTCACAGAAGAACGGCAAGAGGAAGGACTGCGAAACCGGGTAGTGGACGGGAGGGCGGCTTCGGTCATAACGGATGCCGACATTGATTTGAGCGACAATGCGCGCGTCGTTCTGGAAAAGCGTTATCTCCGCAAGGACGCGAACGGGGAGATTGCAGAGACGCCCGCTGGGATGTTCCGTCGCGTGGCACATGCGATAGCGGCTCCGGAGTATATGACCGTGCCCTATGAAGAGGCCGTGGCGTGGGAGGAGAAATTCTATGAGGTCATGGCCAAGCTGGAGTTTGTTCCGAACTCCCCAACCCTGATGAACGCGGGGATCCAGCGTTCGGACGGTCAAGGCACCGGCACTTTGTCGGCGTGCTTTGTCATGGGGTTGGAAGATCATATGGACGGTATTATGACCACCGCCAAGGAGACGGCGATGGTCCAAAAGTATGGGGGTGGGACCGGCTTCGCGCTCTCGACAATTCGGCCGAAGGGGGCGACGATCCAGACTACTCACGGTCAAGCCTGCGGGCCAGTCGAGGTTCTGCGTCATTTGTCGTCGGTTTCCAAGCTGGTTACGCAGGGAGGCAAGAGAGACGGCGCGAACATGGCGGTGATGGACGTTCACCATCCGGACATATTGGAATTCATCGACAGCAAGGCGTTGGAGGGTGAAATCCACAATTTCAACATTTCGGTTGGCGTGAGCCACGAGTTCATGGAGGCGGTGAAGGCAGGAACCACGTATCCTCTGCGGTTTCATGAGAATCCCGCGGACCAGGCTTCGCCCATCGTTGAGACGGGCCGGCTGGACGCGCGCGAGGTCTTTGAAAAGATCGTTCACGGCGCATGGCGCAACGGGGAACCGGGGATGATCTTTTTGGACTGGGTAAACCACCGGAACCCGACGCCTCACATCGGCCGAATGACCGCGACCAATCCATGCGGCGAACAGCCCTTACTCCCCTACGAGTCATGCAACCTGGGGGCGATTAGCCTGCAGCGGTTCATCTTGGAAGTCGACGGTCATCCAACGGTCGATTATGACAAGCTCCGGGAAGTCGTCCACGTTGCGACGCGCTTCTTGGACAATGTCATCGACGCGAACGCTTATTCAGTGGAAAAGATCGAGACGATGACGAAGGCGACGCGCAAGATCGGTTTGGGCGTGATGGGTTTCGCCGACCTACTGGTGAAGCTGGGTATACCTTACGACTCCGAGGAGGGCTTGGAACTTGGCCGCAAGATCATGCGGTTCATAAAGGACGAGTCGGACAGGATGTCGATGATGCTTGCGGAGGAGCGCGGCAACTTCCCGGCCTATGAGGGAAGCGCGTTCGACGCGCCGAACGGCTCTCCGATGCGCAACGCCTGCCGTCTGACCGTCGCACCCACGGGAACGACCTCAATGATCGCGGGGTGTTCAAGTGGAATCGAGCCGCTGTTTGCCCTGTGCTATCACAAGCATAATATTTTGGGCGGAGAGAGTCTGCTGTACGTGGACGAGAATTTCGAGCGGGCGGCCAAGGACGGCGGTTTCTACAGCGAAGACTTGATGAACTACCTGGCCGAAGGAGGGTCGCTGCAAAACCGGGAGGACGTGCCGGACTGGGCGAAGCAGACGTTCGTTGTGGCCGGGGACATATCTCCTGAAATGCACGTGCGGATGCAGGCGGCGTTTCAAGAGAGCGTCGACGCGGCTATTTCCAAGACGATTAATTTCGCGAACACGGCGACCGAAGAGGATGTTCGACAGGCGTACATGTTGGCTTGGGAACTGGAGTGCAAGGGCATCACGGTGTATCGCGCGGGGAGCCGAGAGGCGGAGGTGCTGACGGCGGGCAAGGAGAGCGAGAACCAGGAGGAGACGGAGACGAACGGTCACCGCTCCCCTGCCCTTGTCGAGCGCAGTCCTCGTCCTCGAACCGTATACGGTCTCACCGAGAATATTCGCACCGGGCAGGGCAACCTCTATGTGACGGTCAACTTCGATGAGAGGCGCCGTCCGTTCGAGGTGTTTTGCGCTCTTGGCAAGGCCGGCAGCGTGGAGTCGGCGCACTTGGAGGCAATCGCGCGGTTGGTGTCGATGTCTTTGCGCGCGGGGATCGACCCGGATCAGGTCGTCGACCAACTCAAGGGTATAACGGATCAGCCGATATGGGACGGCGGCACGCTTGTGGGGTCGATACCCGACGCGATTTCGCAAGTGCTGAAGAAGTACGTCTCCCCGGAATCGGCTAATGAAGCAGCGGCGGCCCAGATAGGGTTGTTCCCGTCTGCGGATTCCGTCGGTTCGGAGGAAGAGGTCGCGTTTGCAACTCCTCTGACCGGAAAGCGTTGCCCCGAGTGCTCCGCCTTCCTCGTTGCCCAAGAGGGATGCCTGAATTGCTTGGACTGCGGCTATAGCAAGTGTGACTGATTCGGGTTCGTCGTTCAAAGCTGAGGTACTCTGAGGGCGTCCGGCGTTCGACAAGAGCGCATTGAATTCGATCTCAACCGCGATACTGATGCTGTATCATGGCATCGTCGCGGCTCAGGAACGGTGCGACACACTACCGGAGCACACACATGACAACATCAGAAAGGCCGTTTGTGGCCATCACAATGGGCGATCCGGCGGGTATTGGGGCGGAAGTTACGGTGAAGGCCCTGCAGGACGGTTCCATCTATGAGAAATGCCGTCCTTTTGTAGTTGGGAATGCAGCGGCTATTGACGACGCTATTGAAATCGCAGGGGTGGATGCTTCGGGGCGGGTGACGCATCGTTTGGAAGATGTGGCAGGTGAGCCGGGCGCGATTGATGTGATGGATCCGGAGAATCTCGATTATTCGCGAATCGATCCTGGACAGCTTTCGGCTTCTGCGGGTAAAGCGGCGGTCGAGTGGGTTCTCCGGGCGGGTGAGATGGCGGCCGCCGGGCATGTTCAGGCTATAGTGACTGCGCCGATCAACAAGGAAGCGGCGAAGCTGGCGGGATATAAGGACATCGGGCACATGGAGATATTTCAGAGCCAGACGAACTCGAGAGAGGTGGCAACGATGCTGATGGCCGATGTGCTCCGAGTCGTGCATCTCACGACGCATCGGCAACTCCGCGTGGCTTGCGACTATGTGACCGTCGACAACATTCTCGCCAAGGTGGTTCTTACTCACGAACATTTCGTTAAGTGGGGCTTCCCTGCCCCGCGTATCGGGGTTTCGGCTCTGAATCCCCACGCGAGCGACGGTGGATTACTCGGGGACGAAGAGGAAAAGGAGATCACCCCGGCGATCGAGAATGCCCGGGAGATGGGAATCGACGCGACGGGGCCGGTTCCACCGGACACCGTATTCACACAAGCTATTAGCGGTAAGTACGACGTCGTTCTGGCGATGTACCATGACCAAGGGCATATCCCCATAAAGGTGCATAACTGGGAGCGGAGCGTCAGCGTGAACCTTGGGCTGCCGTTTATCCGCACATCGGTCGACCACGGCACGGCGTTTGACATTGCGGGCCAGGGTATCGCTCACCATGAAAGCATGGCGGAGGCCATCGGGGTTGCGGTCGACTTGGCAAGCGAGAGCAAACTGCGATAAGAGCAGGACGAGCGTTCGTCTCATCACAGTATCGCTGAAGCGAACTCGCATTCATTCCAGGCAAAGTTCGCGGATCTATTCGTCCAAAATGTCGCGCGAGTCGGCTACAATACTTAGAGTAGTATCAGGAAGATATGGTGTTCTCCCTGCGTTTCCGCGCACGGCGAGGACGCTACAACCGGACAGCGAAGAATGAAAATTACGTTCATCGGCGGCGGGGTCATGGCCGAGGCGATTCTCGGCGGGATACTCGACAGCGGAGTGGCCAAGGCGGAGGAGATACGCTTTGGGGAACCGGTTGCGGGGCGCAGGGCCACGCTCGCCGAGACGTACGGTGTTCTGACCGACTCCGATAACCTTGCCATGATTGATGGAGTGGACATCATCATTCTTGCGGTGAAGCCTCAGCAGCTTGACTCGGCCATGAACGACATCAAGGCCGGTCTTCGAGGTGGGCAGGCGGTTCTGTCGATAGTCGCGGGTGCGACCCTGGAGTCCTTGAGCAGGGGTCTGCGTCACCGCGCAGTCGTTCGCGTGATGCCCAATACGCCGGCTCAAATTCGTGAGGGAATGACCGTTTGGACGGCGACTGATCAAGTAACGGATGAGCAGAAGGCGGCCTCTCAGCGGATCGTGGCCTCTTTCGGGGAGGAACTGTACGTCGAGGACGAAAAATACCTCGATATGGTGACTGCCCTCAGCGCAAGCGGGCCGGCTTACGTGTTTCTGTTCATCGAAGCGCTCATCGACGCGGGCGTGTACATGGGGCTGCAGCGTCCAATGGCGAGGGATCTCGTGCTGCAAACGGTGCTGGGAAGCGCGAAATACGTTCGAGAGACGGGGATGCATCCGGCGGAGCTCAAGGACATGGTTTCGTCGCCGGCGGGCGGGACGGTGGAAGCGCTGATGTCGTTTGAGAGATCGGCCTTTCGAGGAGTAGTGCTGGAGGCGGTCGATTCAGCGTACCGCAAGTATCAGGCTCTGGGTAAGGACAGTTGAACTATTTCGTTAACTTCATAAGTCTGTTCGTAGACGCTCTGACGCTGGCGATCCTTGCCAGCGTGATCATGTCATGGGTGACCATGTTCGCGCCGGAGTCGTCGATTGTCGAGTCGATAAACGGCATACTCAAGCAGATGACGGAACCGGTCTTGGGGCCGTTGCGGCGGGTTATCCCGCCGTTGGGCATGTTCGACCTCACGCCGATGGTCGCGCTGATTCTGCTCCAGTGGGTAGTAAAGGGGCTTGTATTGCCGAGGCTGCTAGCCGTTTAGCCTTAGGTGAACGTGGGGTTGAGTTAGGCTCTCAATGGGCGCAGCGGCGCTATAGACCTTCACCGCGTTGTTCTCTCATGATGCTTCTGCCTTATGCCGCGCTCATATTGTCGTGGCGACTGCTTGCATTTACGGAAGATTCCATCCAAGCGCGTGCCACGAGGGAGAGAGTTCCATGACGGAAGCGACCCAGAGCGCGGGGTCCTTGCCAATGGGGTGTGCGTAGTACGTTGTGAGATTGAGCAACAGGGCTCCTGCTCCAAGTATGGCGATCATCGCGGCAATCCCCACTGTGGGCATTCTGCCCTTCATCCAACCTAAGAGCCAGTCAACGGCGAGGCCAGCCAGGGTAAACACGGCGGGAGCGGCGAGAAATAGGCGGGCGAACATGCCTTCGGGGCGAGTGAGACCGACGCCGAATGCAATGACGAGAAGAAAGGCGAGGAGTGTCCCACAGGAATCATCCCGCCATCTTCGGAGACATATGAGGAGTCCCAAAAGGACCAGCAGGCCCATGAGGGGATCCACGATCCTTCCACCGCCTTGCCCGAGCTCGTCGGCGGGGATGCTCCAGACGAGGGCGCGTCCCGTGTTTATGACGTTGGCGATGAGGTCGAGCAAGTCGCTTGCGAGGCTTTCGCTTTCCATGCCGCGCTGGGTTCCGGTGAGGAAGATCGAGGCGGCGTCCTGACGCAGCGCAGGGTCTATTGCGAATGCCGTCCAGAGTGGCAGGCTAATGATTAGCGCGGGAATTGCGAAAGCGGCGAACCGTTCAGCCAAGACACGTGGACTGATCGCGTCGGCAATATAGGTTTTCAGCCATAGGGATACTATGGCCGCCGCGAAGATTAGGGCTGCGAAATCGAGGTAGAGAGTGATTCCAACGAGCGCTCCTGATATGACGAGTCGGTTCCTTCGGGACGATTCGTCCGAGGCTGTTTGAAACGATCGGATCAGGAAGTAGAGGGCCGTGACTGCCACAAGCAGCAGGAAACTCGTTGGGAGGGCCAGTCTAGCGTACGTGAGTGGCCAGACACCGACGGCCATGAACAGCGTGGCAAAGAGGGCCGCGCGGCGGTTGAGAAGGTTTGCGACAAGAAGATAGGTCATGCCGATTGCGGCCAGTGAGGCGATGCCGGAGAGCATTCGCGCCACGACGAGGTCATCGCCGAGCAGAGTCGTCCAAAGAGCGAGGACGTAGGCATATCCGGTCAATGGGCCGTTCAAGAGGCCGTGAGAAAGGCCGATCCAGCCTTCGGACTCTATCAGGCGTGCGACTGCAATGAACGCCTCTTCCGCCGATGTTATTTGCTCCGGGGTGGAGGCGAGTCCCCATAGGCGAATGATCGCGCCAGTGGCGACGATGGCTGCGATGAGCAGGGCGGGATTTACCAGGTGTGCATAGGGGTGTTTTGCAACTCCAGAGAGTTCGGTTTTTGCCGAGTTTATAGTGAGAGAGTACGTTGAGATTCTTGCGAGTGCGGCGGTGATCAGTCGCCGGGGAATTGAAGCGGAGCGAGTGCGCTTTCGGCCGGCAAGAGGCGATCCGCAAGAATTGCAGAAGTTTTGCTGGAACGGGTTGCGTGCCCCGCATGATGGGCAGTTGACGACGCCGGTAAGCGGGTGAGCGCATCTGCCGCAGTAGGATGCGTTCAGACGGTTTCCGTGGAGGCAACTCTTGCAGGTTATGGGCAAAGTCGCTTGCCTTCCCTACCCTGCACGACCGGGGCCGGAGGGTTCAGTTGACGGTTGGGGCCGGATGATCATCAAAAGCCGCGCTCCTTCATTTCCAGCCACTCGCCGACGTTGAAACCACCGTGTCCGGCCTCTGCCGCGGCTTTTTGCAGCATTTGCCACGTTTCAAAGTCGGCCGTTTCCACGGCCGGCTGTCGGGCCGCCGCCGAGCGAGGGTCGTCCATCCAGTCGAAGTAGGCGGTTATGTTGATGTATGCAATGATGGCCAAGATCGTCGCTACTGCGGCACCGAGTATCTGCTTATTTCTTGGAAACCGCAGGGAAAACACGAGGTCGAGGGTAAGGGCAACGAAGAGATAGAAAAGGGGAGCAACGCCAGCGGCTCGCGCGGCGTCCGGACTGCCGCTGCCGGGGATCTGTACGGGGAATATCATCACGATGAAGAAGACCCACCATAGGAGCGTTTGGCGCCATCTTGTGACGGACGCGATAAGACCTATCCAGAACAGGATGGCGGTTAGTCTGTCAAGCAAGCCGAAGTTGGGCGGAATGTATCGGGCGTTCAGTCCCACTCCGGAGATGCGCGAATCGAGAAAGATGAACCCGGCCACGTTGTCCAATGTCTTTTCGGCGATGATCTCAAAGCCGGTTTGGTCTTCGAACCGCTGACGATTGCTCTCGTTCAGCACGTAGACCGCCTGGACGCGGCGGTTGAAATGCTCCCAGTCGTCCAGAGCGTTATCGAACTGAGGCCAAAACAAGATCACCGCCGTCAGGCACATGACGCCGTAGCCGATCAGCAAACGTTTTCGGTCATCCCGATGGAGCCAGAGCGCGATTGGCAGGTAGATGATGAGAGCGACGATGATCATGCGTCCGGTGGTGTATCCGTACAGACCGAGCGCTGCGAAGAGTCCGGTTGCGGCGAAGAGCAGCAAGCTGTTCCTCATGCGTTTGCTTCCGATAGCGGCATTGAGGGCCAGCATTGCCGAGAGGGCATACAGGCCTACGTGGACGTTTTCCCAGCCGCTGCGGGAGAAGTGGAGGTACCATAAGCCGGCAGATAGAAGGAATGCGGCTCCAAGGGAAGCCGGTTGGCCGAGCCCGTTCCGACGGACCACTGCATAGAACACCAAGATGGAGGCGGCGCTCAGGGCGACGCTTGGCAGTCGCATTCCGACGATCGTCTCCCCGAAGAAGCCCATGAACCAGCCCATCAGGTACACACTGAATGCGGGTTGGGGCTTCCAGTCCAACTCGAAGAAACCGGGGCCGATGCCGGCCATGATGCGATACACGGTGATAAGGTTTTCCGCCTCATCACCGATGACGTTGGGGGGTATGTCGGTGAGGCCGACCAAGCGGATGAGCAGGGCAAACGCGATGATGGCTGCCAGGGCTGCGAGGGCCCAGTTTATGTGAAGGAAGCGAGGTTTTAGCCGGTCGAGGTAGGCTGCGTGGGTCGCGCGTTTGGGGATTGCTTCGGCGAGGACGACTCCGCAAGAATCACAGTGGGCGTTCTCCGAAGGGTTTTTAGCGCCACAGAATGGACACTCGACAGCAAAGACGAGCGTTCGGCCACAGTTGCCGCAGAAGCGCGAGCCCGTTGAGTTATCGTACTCGCACCAAGCGCAGACACAGGGGCGGTGGGACGGAAGATCGCCCTTCATGCTTGAAAGGTCGCCTCACCGGCGACGACGGACTTTGTCGTACCATCCGGTTTGGTGAGGAGTAGGTTTCCCATTTCATCGACCCCGGTGGCGATCCCTTGTTCCGCGCTGCCCTTCCAGCGGACAATGACGTTTTGGCCGAGGGTCTCCAAGCGGGAGGCCCACTCGGATTTCATAGAATGTCCCGCACGGATGAGAGCGTATCGGCGGTCGAGATCTTGAAGCAACTCGATGAGAATATCCGTCCGGTCGAACCTTCTTCCGCCGGCGCGGAACATGCTTGTTGCCGTCGACGCTATTTCAGGCAGTGAGTCGGGATTGGAATTGACATTCAGCCCCACTCCGACAACCGTGTATTCGATTTCCGTGCCGGAGACCGTGCTCTCGACGAGGATGCCGGCCACCTTGCGGCCGCATAGCTTCACGTCGTTCGGCCACTTTATGGCCGTATTGAGGGCGGTCGCATTGGCTATGGTCGTGCAGACCGACAGAGCCGTGGCCATGTTGATGTATTGAGCGCGCGCCGCTTCCGGTCTGAAGACTATCGAGAATAGCAGATCGTCTCCTGGGTGGGACAGCCATGCGCGTTGGAAGCGTCCTCTGCCGGCAGTCTGCTCCTCGGCGATGACGACTGCCCCTTCCGGCTCCCCACGCTCCGCCAGGCTCTTTGCTTCATCCATAGTCGAGTTGAGCGTGTTGAACGGGTGGACACTGCCGCCCACGATGGAACCGCGCAATTGGCTTGAGAGTCGGTCAAGGTCCAGTTCGGTCATGTACGTTGGATAGTGTTGCGGCCGGCTGTGACGTCGGCAGAGTATGGGGAGATATATTATCGGATTCCTACGAAAGCGGGAATGACTGGACAGGGGCCGGAATGACGACGTGGGAAGTCATTATGTCTCCATAACGGGAAGTGTGCGGCATGATACACTAACGCCATTTTCGCAGTGTGCCGGGAATGTTGGAGGGTATTGCATTGTATGACTTGCTGATCAGGGGCGGAACGGTGATTGATGCCGCTCTCGGGCTGAAGGACGTTCGGGACGTGGCGATATCAGCCGGGAAGGTCGCGGCGATTGAGCGCGACATTGTTGGCGAGGCGCAGGAGGTGATCGACGCGGCGGGGCTGTATGTCACGCCGGGTTTGATCGACATGCATATGCACGCCTACTGGGGTGTTTGCTGCTACGGCCTGGAACCGGACGCTATCAACATTGCCAGGGGTGTGACGACGGCGATGGACTGCGGTTCGGCCGGGGCGAGGACGTTTCCTCACTTTCGTCGCACGGTGATGGAGCGCGCGGACACACGACTCTATGCTCTGCTGAACATCTCGGCAATGGGGATCATTTCTCCGGCTATCGGGGAGCTCTTCGATATGCGCTGGGCCCGAGTCGAAGACGCGGGCGAAATGGCGCTGGAAAACCGAGACTTAGTGCTGGGCATCAAGGTTCGTCTTTCTCATCACACGATATTCCTAGATGACAAGCTCGACGCGCTAAAGCGAGCTATTGCCGCGGCGGAGATGTTCGACGGCATCGTGATGGTGCACGTGGGGGACATCGAGACTCCGTTGGAGACGTTGACGAGGCATTTGCGTCCGGGAGACGTAGTGACGCACGCCTTCCGGCAGTGGGGCGGGGTCGTGAGCGCTGAGCGAACGGTGACGGATGAAATACGGGAGGCGCAGCAGGAGGGGATAGTTTTCGACGTAGGGCACGGTGGTGGGAGCTGTTCGTTCGATACGATAGAAACGGCCTTATCGCAGGGGTTCTATCCCGACACGATCAGCAGTGACGTTAGCACGCTTAGCGTTGAGGGACCTGTTTTCGATCAGGTTACCACCATGTCGAAGTTCTTGCGATTCGGCATCCCTCTTGAAGAGGTCGTGCGGTTGAGTACGCAGGCTCCCGCCGAGAAGATGGGGATCGCGGACGAACTGGGCTCTCTCGCCGTCGGCGCCACAGCCGATGTCAGCATCCTGTCCGTTGATTATGGAGATTACACGTTCATGGACGCCGAACGAAAAACGGTCTCCGCGGACAGGAAGATTAACTCCGTCAAGACTATTAAGGACGGCAAGGTGTACCGTGACTGGGATCGGTAGAAATTCAGGACTCGGTTTTCTGAAGCCTTAGTGGAGACATTCCTTGCAGGGCTTTTGGAACTTCCGGTTATTACGCGCCCGCAGTTCCAAAACCCGTGTTTGGCCCGAGGATTCTATCGGCGGTACCCTGGTCTACGTAGGTCGTTCTCCCGACGCTTGTTACGGTGATTTCCTGTCGGTACCGGGCGTGAGGGAGCTCGCGTTCCGCGGTGAAGGTCTGGGTCTTTGAGACTATGGAATCGGGGGCGGGCCCACCGGCGAGAGCTTCTTCGAGAACTCTTCCGTCCATGCGCTCGCCTCCCGGCAGATCGAGTATTTTGAGCGCGGTTGGCGCTAGGTCCACGTTGCCGGTCGGAGAATGAACGCGAAGGGCCTTTTTGAAGCTAGGCCCGCCTGCGATCAAGGTGTTTCGCATTTCGTGCTTGCTGAGGGAGCCATGATCCCCATGACCGACATTTTGGCCGGCGGTATAAGCAAGACCGGGCACGCCGGCAACATTCGGTTCGGAATCCCAGACGTACGACATCGTCAGATCGGGCGAGCGTTCTCCTTCCTGACCGACTAGGCGAGCAGGCAGCGTTCCCGCTACTCCAGCGTGAGCACCGGGAGCCGTTATCGGGCCGCACCAGGGCTGACTCATCAGCCATTCGGCAAGTCGATCGACGGTATTGGTACTTCTGTCGGGCACCCAGAAGAGAGTGGAAGCGCCGTTGCTTCCTGTGACAACCGGAATGGGGAATTCGTGGTTGACGAGCGACTCGATGCCTATCAAACCTTTTGAAGTCGAGTAGCCGTGGTCGGAGACGATCATGATGTCGGTCTCGCTGAGGCGACCGTTGTCTTCCAGGCACTTGATGAGGTTGGCGAAGGCTGTGTCGGCAACCGTCAGCGCCTTTTTGGCGTGCTGGGAGTTGACTCCGGCGGCGTGCTGGGCATGGTCGGGTTCGTCGCACCAGTAGACTGCGAGATCGCAATCGTCGAGGACGTACTCCGTGAGGACGCGCGAAGCGTATTCGTTTCGTCCGTAGTCGGGATGTGTGCGTTTCTTCCACGGGCCAAATCGCTCGGTAAGTTCTTCTGCGAGGTTTTCGGGGATAGTGAACTCCGGGTGGATGGTTCGTCCGTGTCCGTCATTTGGTTTTGGATTGTGAACGAAGGAATTGCCGCTCGAGCCGGTACCCACGGTTGCGAAGCGCTTGCCATGACCGGAAATAATCTCGGCGAGGGTTGGCCGGAACAGGAGTCGACCGGTCTTTTCTACAACGGTCATGAGCTCGTCGACAAGGGCTGAGAAGGCGCGGGTGCGGTCGTACTCGCGGATGACAAGGGTGTTGCCCACGAGTCCGTGTCTGCCGGGGTAGCATCCGGTCATGATGCTGGCTGCGTTCACTCGAGTGACGGACGGATAGACAGGATGATGGTTCTCAAAGAAGACTCCGTCCGACGCGAAGGCCGCGAGGTTGGGCATTAGCTCCTCGGTCACTTGCGATGGCTGGAGTCCGTCGATGGCAAATATTATTACGGAAGGCATCGGGATACTCTCCTTGAATTGTGACTGGAAGGACGGGAAGCGGCCGGTGTGGGGAGGCATGTCCCTCATATGAGGGGGACCTATGGTAGGATACCGAAAAACTGGGGAGAACGCGATATGGCGAGTCTGCCAACTGCGATCCTGGGACGTACGAGGCTTGAGGTTACTCGGCTTGGTTTCGGAGCGATGGAACTGCGCTCGGACGAGGGCGATCGCGCGGTGAGCGATGAGCAATCGGCAAGAGTACTTAACGCGGTTTTGGACGCGGGAATCAACTTCATCGACACGTCGGTTGACTACGGGATGAGTGAAGAACGGATCGGGAAGGCGATATCCCACCGTCGGGACGAGTTCTTCATCGCGACGAAGTGCGGATGCCCGGCGACGCCGGCAGCGTTCGAGGAGGGCCAGCACGTATACACTCGGGAGAACATCGAGGCGGCAGTTGACCAAAGCCTTCGGCGGATGAGGACTGATCACCTCGATATCGTGCAGTTTCACGGAAGCCCGGCGCAGTCGGTCATCGAGGAGAACGATGCTATAGAGACGCTGCAAGGCCTCCGTGAGCAGGGAAAAATCCGGTTCATTGCATCGTCCTCTTCCCTGCCGAACATTCGAGACCATATTGAATTGGACGTGTTCGACTCGTTCCAGATACCCTACTCTGCTCTGAGTCGCTCGCATGAGGGGATTATCGCCAAGTCTGGCGCCGTGGGAATCGGCACAGTGATCCGGGGCGGAGTCGCGAAGGGCGAACCGGGGGTGTCGGGAGTGCCGCGAGAGGAGTCGTGGAAGACGTTCGACGATGCCGATCTTGGCGAACTGCTTGAGGAGGGCGAGAGCAAGACTGCCTTCATCCTGCGGTTCACTCTGTCGCATCCAGACATCCATACGACAATCGTCGGAACGCAGAATCTGGCACACCTTGAAGAAAACGTGCGAGTGACGGCCATGGATGGGCCTCTTCCCGATGACGTTTACGCTGAGGCCAAGAGTCGTCTCGACAGTGTGGGCGAGACTTCGGAGGGCTGATATGGGCAAGGCGCGAATGGGTGTCATCGGGGCGGGCTGGTGGGCAACGCAGTTCCATATTCCGAGCCTGAAGACCTATGAGGACGCCGAATTAGTCGGTATTGCCGATCTCAAGGAAGACAAGCTGGCAAAGGCGGGCGATTACTATGACATCGCCAATCAGTACACCGACCATCGCGAGCTGCTGGCTTCCGGGGTGGACGGTGTGGTCGTTGCCGTTCAGCACGCATACCATTTCGACGTTGTTCGGGACGCTCTCGACGCCGGTGTAAGTGTCCTGGTGGAAAAGCCGATGACGCTCCGCGCGAACGAGGCTTGGGATCTGGTCGAGCGCGCGAAAAGGAACGGGCTTCACTTGATGGTGGGGTACACCTTTCATTTCACTCGACACGCCTTGGCCGCGCGCGACATCGTTCAGTCGGGGAAGATCGGCGATATACAGTTCGTATCCGGCATATTCGCCTCGATGGTGGAGTCATACTTGCGAGGAAACCCCGGCGATTACGCGGATGTGTTCAAGTTTCCGGTCACCGGCCCGGAGCCGTCGTCCTATTCCGACCCGGCCGTGGCGGGTGGTGGACAGGGGATGGTTCAGGTGACTCATCCGATGGGGATGGTGTTCTGGGTAACGGGGCTGTGCGCCGTCGAGGTGTCGGGGTTCGTGGAGAATTTCGATCTTGCAGTGGATCTCGCAGACGCCTTCGGCTATCGGCTGAACAACGGAGGTGTGGGGGTCATGGGTTCAACGGGCGGTGTGCGTCCCAATCAGCCGCAGCTACAGGTAAACACCTATTTCGGCACAAGTGGATTTCTCCGGCAGGACTTGGTGAATGGACGGATGAGCGTCTATCTGCATGACGGGACGTCCGAGGTATTTTCCGACCTGACGGAAGAGGAGGTTTATCCGGCGCATCTTCCGTCACGGTCACTGGCGGACCTGATCAACGGAGGTGGTGAGAATCGAGCGCCGGGCGAAGTTGGGGCGCGTGTGGTCGAGTTCCTTGAAGCGGGATACCGTTCGTCGGAGACGGGGGCGGTCGTGAAGATTGCGCCACACGGTTGAATACGAGGCAATGAAATGGAACGAGTAGGTTTTCTCTTGAAGGTCCGTAAGGAACGAATGGCCGAGTATAAGATGCGTCACGAGGCGGTGTGGCCGGAGATGCTGGACGCTCTGCGACGCCACGGCTGGCGGAACTACTCGCTGTTTTTGACACAGGAAGGGCTGTTGTTTGGCTATTTCGAGGCGGAGCGCAGCTTTCAGGCCAGCCTTGACGGGATGGCGTCGGAAGATGTCAACACGAGATGGCAAACGTTCATGGCCGAGTATTTCGGGGGGATTCCCGGTCTGCCCGACGAGAGTATGGTACAGTTGGAGCAAGTCTTTTATCTGGAGTAAGGCAGGGGAGGAGGCGTACAGATGCCTAGCTGGAAGACATTGGGGGCGGGCTGCCTTGTGATGATCGCTCTGCTGGTGGTATCGGTCGGGTGTGTTGTGTCAATGACACTATTCGGCAATGCGATGGAACAGGAAGCGAGACCGAATAGCGCGCTGATCGCATTTGCTCTAACGTTAGTTGTGGCGAGTCTGCTGATTGTCGCCGCGCGGGCCATTTCCAAGGACCCTGAGGAGTAGCGCCGGGAACGTCTAACCCGAAACAGCCGAGTTGCGGCACTTTAGGATACATAGCGGGAACTGGCAGGGAGGCTATGGAAAAGCCGAAGTTCGTTGATACACACGTTCATTTTTATGATATGCAGCACCCGGAGTTGGTGTATGCCCACTGGGCCCCGGATGTCGACCATCCGACGCTTGGGACGCAGATGCGCAAGCTGGGGGAGCGGAATTTCTTGGCCGAGGATTATATCGAAACGACGCTTCCTTCAAACGTTGTCAAGGCCGTGCACGTGCAGGCCGCCATCGGCTCGCCGGACCCCGTTCTGGAAACGGGGTGGCTCCAAGAGGCGGCGGATCGGACGGGGTTTCCACACGGGATCATCGCGTTCGCCGACTTGTCGGACCCGAATGTCGAGGCGATTTTGGATGGGCACTGCGCGTTCGGTAATATGCGCGGCATTCGTGACTTCGACGCCGCCGGCCGTTTGACCGACTCCAGTTTCCTCCGCGGCTTTGGATTGCTGAAGAAGTATGACTTGATAGCAAGCATGAACGTGACGTGGGAGCAGATGGACACCGTCCGTCGACTGGCCGAGAGTCACCCCGACATACGGATGGTGATCGATCACACCGGAGGCCCTTGGGAAGGGGACGTGGAGTATCTTGCGAGCTGGCGGCGAGGCATGGCCACCGTCGCGGGGGCGGATAATGTATGGTGCAAGATATCAGGGCTTGGCATGACGGATCACGACTGGACCGTGGACTCAATCAGACCGTTCGTCCTGTACTGCATCGAAACGTTCGGGACTGATCGATGCTTCTTTGGCACGAATTGGCCGGTGGACAGTCTTTGGAGCGGGTATGCAGACGTTATCGACGCTTACATTGAGATTATTGCCGAATTCACTCCGGGCGAGAGGGAGCGGCTGTTCGTCGAAAATGCGGAGGAGCTATACCGTATTTGATAGGTCGTACTTGTAGGCCACTACCGTCAGTTCCGTCCGAGGTTGGAAGTCATACTCCGGCACTCTGACGAAACCCATTCGTTCGTACATTCCTCGAGCAAGTTTCATGTATGGCGTGGTATGCAGCGCCAGAGCGCGGGCATTCAGTTCACGTGATCGACGGATGCACTCTTCGACGAGGGCCTTTCCGATACCCCTACCCCGTCTTTCCGGCGGCACTGCGATGAGTCGAACGCCGGTCCATTCGGTGGGCCAGACCGAACGGGCCCGCTTGATACGGGCCGGGTAAAACGTCGCCGATCCCACGATTTCTCCATTCTCGACCGCAACCAAGAGCTCCGATTCGGCCATTCTGCTGCGAACATCTAGGATGTTCTGCGAGTAGAGTTCCCAGGCTTGGGATGGAAGCATCGGGGCGTATTCGGCGTATGAATTCAGGATGACTTCAGCAACAAGTACGTGCTCGTGAGAGTGAGCGGCGCGGAAGGAAAGAGTCACCAAGGCGTGAGGCAATTCACCAATTGGCCATGGCTTCGGGGTTCACCATGTTCTTGACGGGGTCGCCGTTGAGAGCCGCTACAATGCTTTGCGCGGCCATCATTCCCATGGCGGTGAAGGTCGCGGCGCTTGCGCTGCCAATGTGGGGTGTAATGACGAGGTTATTGAGGGTGAGGAGCGGGTCATCGAGGGGAATCGGTTCGGGGTCACAGACATCGATTGCCGCGCCGGCGATGACGTTTGAGGCGAGCGCGTCGTATAGCGCGCTCTGCCGGACGATGGCTCCGCGCGCCATGTTCACGAGTACTGCGCTGGGCTTCATTAGGGCGAACTCGGCTTCTCCAAAGAGTCCGCGTGTCTCGTCGGTTAGGGGACAATGGAGGCATAGGTAGTCGGATTCCTTTAGCAGGGTTTCCAATTCTCCCGCCCATTCGGCTCCCAGTTCTCGTTCGGCATCGGGTTTTCGTGTGCGGGAGTAATAGAGAACGCGCATATCGAAACCTGCTGCACGCTTCGCTACTTTCTGTCCTATTCCGCCAAACCCGAAGATACCAAGAGTTTTGTTGTAGGCGTCGAGTCCGAGGTAGGGGGTCTGATCGAAAACGACCCACTCCCCCGCCCTAATCGCTCTGTCTGAACGAGTCACTTGCCGAGCGGCACTTAGCAGGAGGGCGAAGGTCATGTCCGCGCAGGCGTCTTGCAGTATCCCCGGCGTGTTGGTGAGCAGGACGCCGTTTCGAGTCGCCGCGGGGATATCGACGTTATCGGTGCCGACTGCTCGATTGCCGATGACTTTGAGGCGAGGAGCGCTGTCAAGTATCTCCGCGTCGATCGGGTCGATCCCTTCCGGGAGAAAACCGTCGCACTCGGCGGCCATTTTGAAGACTTCTTCGCGCGGCGGCGTGACGTTGCTTTGTCGAACTATCACGTCGCAGCTCTCGGAGAGGAAGGCTTCGATCTTGGGATCGTGATAGTTCCGCATTAGCCATACGGTCGGTCGTGGCATCCCGTAACCTCGTTTCTATGTGGGCTGTGGTATATATCTTGGCCGAGCGGGCGATTCTTGGCTTGGAGCGGTGTTTCCGAGTGAATCGATGGGCGGGAGGACATTAGAAACCGAGCGCGGCCCCGTCACGACGCGGGTCGGCTCCGCCCTGGAATGTTCCCTGCTCTTGGTCGACCTGAATGCCCTGCGCGCCTCCTACGAGCCTTGAGAATGCCTCGACGACTTCGACGTCGTGGCCCCTCAATCCCAGGGCGCGCCGAACGTTCCAGGGGAAGCGCTCTTCCATAACGACCCGGGTGCCGATGGTGTATTTGAAGCGGGGGGCCTCGATCGCCTGCTGCACGTTCATTCCGTAGTTGAGGACATTCATGAGCATTTGTGGGGTGGTCTGGAGGATGCCGTAGCCTCCGGGCGTGCCGATGCTCAAATGGAACTTGCCGTCTTTGAACGTTTGCGTAGGGGCGACGACGAAATCGACTCGCTTCCAAGGACCGATTTGGTTCGGGCTGCCGTCAGCCAACTCGAAGTATGACCCCATGTTGTTCAGGAATATGCCTGTGTCGCCGGCGATCACGCTGGAGCCGAATCCTCCGCCCAGGGTTTGGGTAACAGATACGACATTGCCGTCACGGTCGGCTACGGCGAAGTGAGTTGTCATACCGCCTTCAAACTCCACCGGGTCTCCCGGCCGGAGAGGGTTGTCCGGGGAGGGATCGGCGTAGCGCTCGCCGCGTACATTCGATACCGTGTTCATGTCAATCCGCCGGCTCTGCGAAGCTGCGTACTCGTCGGAGAGCAGGCCTTGGAGCGGCGCGCTCACATAGTCCGGGTCGCCCGCCCATTCGATTCGGTCGGTGACCGCGAGTTTCACCGATTCCATGAACCGGTGGAGTGTATCCACGGACTGGTAGGTCGGGTCCGAGGCTTCCATCACTTTCAATGTCTGGAGTATCTGGAATCCACTGGAGTTCGGCGGGGTTGTGTAGATACGATAGCCGTTGTAGTTTACGCTGATCGGTTCTTGCCATTCGGTCTCGTAGTCGGCGAGGTCGTCCATAGTGAAGAGGCCGTTCATGTTCTCTGCGGCCTTCACGATGCGTTCAGCGATTTCGCCGCGATAGAACACGTCCGCGCCCTGCTCGGCAATCAATTTCAAGGAACGGGCGAGGTCGGGCCAAACAAGACGAGTGCCCGGTGGATGCGCCGCTCCGGAGTCGTTCAAGATGGTTTGGGCCGACTTTGGAAACCGCAGAAGGTGTCCCGCCGTTTGGTGCATGATTTCGCTGTTTACGTAAGTTATGGGAAAGCCGTTCTCGGCATAGTCAATGGCCTGTCGAAACAGTCGTTGACGGTCCATTGTTCCGTAGGTTTCATGGAGAGTGAGCCAGCCAGCCAGGTTACCGGGGATAAGCGGGGCCAAGATGCCTTGTTCAAGCGATTCCTTCGTGAACTTGTCGGGCGTCGCAGACTTGGGCATCCGTCCTGAGAAATTTAGGACCCTAACTCGGCCCTCTGAAGCGACATGCGCGAGGGCGAGGCCGATGCCTCCCACGCCGGACATGTACGGCTCAACGACGTTGAGGGTTGAGGCTACGGCGACTACCGCATCGAATGCGTTTCCCCCCTCCGCCATAACCTGCACGCCAGCGAGTGAGGCCAGCGGATGGGCCGACGATATCATTCCGTTAACGCCCATGGCGACGGGACGATTGGCCGCGGGGTAGAGGTAGGAGTCGAGCATGAGTTCCTCACGAATTGGAGTTGAAGCGTCAACTAACCTAGAGACATTTTCACTCGGTGTCAAGACAGGGTATGGAACGGGCGTTTGCTCACCAACGGGGAGATTTCAGAATGGCGTGAGGGGGTGTCATGTCAGACCCGGGATCGAGGCTGCGTCTACTCGAACGACTCTGCGGTCCAGGCGCTTGAGCGCGCGGAAATCGCCTGCGGCCTGAGCCTTTGCAAGCAAGCCGAACGAGTAGGTTTTGCCAGGGATGGGAACATCTTGATGATTGCCTGAGGTGATCTGAAGGAAGAGCCCCGTGTTGGGCCCGTGTTTGTGAAGCTGGCCTGTGGAGTGGAGTAGACGGGGGCCATATCCAAGGGTAGTGGCGATTTGGTGTCGTGCGCCCACATCGCGTCGGAGGTCGGCGAGCGCGCGATCGGTCTGATGCGTAGGACGTAGGTACGCCATTATCGCGAGGTAGTCGCCGGGTTGTGCTTGTTCCATGAGGTGTTCAATCGATTCGGTGGGGCAGTTGTCGGGGATGTCGCCAGTGGTTTCGATCTCGTCTAGGACGGCGAGGGTCTGCTCTTTCGAGGCCTGTACGTTGGGTTGGTCGAATGGATGGACGCCGAGTATTGAAGCTGCGACCGCCGTTGCGAACTCCCAACGGAAGAACTCTCCGCCGATATCGTAGGGATCCCGCAGAGGAATTACAATCACAGAGTGGCGGAGGTCCCTAAGGCGGGCAACAATCTCGTCGGTCGCATCGTTATAGTCCCCGTCTACGCGGAGATATGCTAATACTCGGTCGTCGGTGTAGCATTCGGGCGGGATGAGCGGTTCGCCGACTACGGGAATGATCCCTTGTCCGTCTTTGCCGACGCTTTCGGCGATGAGCTGGTCAACCCACATGCCAAAAGCGGCAACTGAGGGGGAAGTTAGAAGAGTGAGCTTGTCACGGTTCATCCGTGATAAGGCGCCTAAAGCGGCACCGAGCAGCGTGCCGGGGTCTCTGTTGTCTCCTTTGGCCACCAAACACTGCTCGGCCGTTTGCTTGGCTCGGTCGAGAATTCGGTGGATATTCGCCCCCGCCAAAGCGGCAGGCAGCAATCCGAAATGAGAGAGCGCCGAGTATCGCCCTCCCAGGTCTGTCCTGGGCGTGAAGATTTGTCGAAATCCGTCATCTTGGGCCATGCGTTCCAGTGGGGTGCAGGGATCGGTGATCGCGACAAAATGGCCCCCTGCGCGTTTCCTGCCAATCTTTCGATCCGCTAGGTCTCGGAAGAAGTGATACAGGATGTTCGGTTCGATTGTCGTTCCCGATTTCGATGAAACGATGAAGAGCGTATGTGCGGGGTCAATCGAGTCGGCGGTGGCTCTGACAGCTTCGGGAATAGTGGAGTCGAGGACGATGAGTCTTGGCAAGCGGTCTTGGGGAGCGCACGTTTGGCGGAGCACTTCCGCGGCCAAGCTGCTCCCGCCCATGCCGAATAGGACGACATGGCGGAAGCCCGCATTTGTGACGTCATCGGCAAAGGCGCTTATGGACGCAGCGTCTTCGCGCATTGCCGCCGGTAGATCGAGCCAGCCGAGGCGGTCGACTAAACCTTCAGGATTAGCATTCCAGACGGTGTGGTCACGATTCCAAATTCGATCAGCGACTCTGTCGGCTTGGAGCCGTCGAAGAGCGTCAGCAACGATTGATGACTGAGGGCCAAGGTGGAGCGAAAGGCGGCCCTCCTCAACGTCGATAAGAGGGGGTTTCACGTGTGGTTTGCCTATGTGCGAACGAGCAAATCTAGCGGGGGATTATAGGTAGTATAACGCGCGAGGAACGCACGGCGTCATGAAAGACCGTTTGACGCGCGGATACGAGCGAAGCGTCGGCGTAGTCGTTTTCCCCGGTGTTGTGGTTACGGTCAAAGTTCGGGAAGTCACTGCTGGAGATGTCGAGGCGGATACGGTGACCCTGCTTGAATACGTTTGAAGTCGGGTTTATGGCGATGCCGTACTCGTAAACCGCACCCGGTTTGATGAGCGACGGGTTCTCGAAAGATTCTCTATACCGCGCTCTTACGATTCCGTAGCAGAGCTCCTGCGCGAAACCGTTCGGCCAGATGTCCAGCAGCTTGGCGACGAAGTCCGTGTCCCTGGCCGTCGAGGCTGCAAAGAGTTTCAGGCGTATGTGCCCGGTTACTTCCACTTCGCACGTGAGCGGGGAGGTGGCGAAGCGGAGGATGTCATGCCGGTCGTCCAGGGCCCGCTGGTCGAGGGGCACGTGCTGTCCTTGCTGCTGATAGAGTGTCATTACCGGGTCGCGCGGGTCGTAGGTGTATTCGTCCGGCGGCTCGTCACCGGGAGGTTCCTCCGAGAGGACGCCGTCACCCGACACGGAGTCGGCGCCTCCACGGCTCCGCAAGAAATACGGGACATATCGAGTCCTCGCGAGGGGCCAATCCTCTTCTCCGCGCCACTTATTGTCGCCCATGACGAATATTCGCACTTTGGGCCAGTCTTCAAGAGCGTCCCGTTCGTCATAGAGCCATCGTCGGTACCATTGGGAAGTAATATCGTAGTAGTCGAGATGCGCTTCGGGGCCGAATTCCATATCCCCTAATTTCGTCGGCCATTCGGTTGCGTCATGTGTCCATGGACCGATAATCAGATACTGGTTATCGCGGGCGTGGCTCGTGGCCGCGTTTTCCTTGAGGCCCGTGAAGTTCTTGATTCCCATCACCTGTTGGTCGTACCAGCCCGTTTGGGTGAGGGCCGGGACGGCCATGGAGCGGTGTTTCGCTTCAAAGCCGAAGTGGTCGGTCGCGTGGTCATTGAGCCAATTTCGCCAGTGACGGCCGATGCCGTGCATTGTCTCGTCCGGGATATCCACTAGGGGCAAATACCAATACCATTTGCCGCGGTCGCGGCTGATGAAGAGCCTTTCGGCCTCGTCGGCAGTGAGGGGGCCGTTGGTGGCGCCGTCTCGAACTCGGCGGTCGGGGGCGAGAGTGTTCATGCTCCACCACAGCACCCTTCCCAACCGGAGTACGGCGCTCATCTCGCGATCGAGGAGATTGGCGCAGATCAGTTGCGGCATGACGGCTTTGAGGCGCGAGGGCCTCATATGGGCAAGTTCAAGCTGGGTCCATCCGTCGTAGGAGCCGCCCGTCGTGCCCACTTTGCCTGTAGACCATGGCAAATTAGCAGCCCACTCGACCGTGTCATAGCCGTCAATGTCGTCGGTGTGGTCTGCGCTGAAGAAGCCGGGCATGAATTCGCCATCCGACTCGTAGCGTCCCCTCACATCCTGAACAACATACAGGAATCCGCGTTCTGCCAGTTTGGCTCCTTTTTCATGGAACCTGTCAGCTCCTTTGTTGTACGGAGTGCGTTCCAGAATGACGGGAAAAGGACCTTCAGTGTCGGGACGGTGGAGGTCGGCGCGGAGGATGACTCCGTCCCTCATCGTGGCCTCAAGGCCGGCCTCCATGGTGGTCTTGTACATGAACGGCGATAGAACCTTAGGCGCAGAGGGGGTCGTTAGGGTCCCAGCGACGGAATTCCGGTGTGCCTCCGGCGGCCAACTCATCACGGGTGAGGAACCACTTCTGGGCCCAGCGTTCGGGGTCGCGGAGTTCGCTTTCCGGATTCGAGCGGCTTCGGGCAATAAATCCGGGGAACCATGCGCGTCCGGTTGCCTGTCCTACCGGGTTGTAGCGCAGGTCGAAGCTCCAGCGGATAGTGTCGGAAATATTCTCAAGGGAACCGTGCTGTGTGAACTTGGTCATGAACAGGACATCGCCGGGCTTCATCGGGAGTGAAATCCGATCGGGGGAAATACTCTCATCGGGGATGCCAGTTTTGCCGCCTGAGGCGACACAGTGAAGGTCGAGGCCATGTCGATGGCTGCCCGGCACGACGGTGAGGCATCCGTTCTCTTCCGTGGCCTCGGTGACAGGAAGCCAGACAGTGAGCATATCGCTCTCGTCGGCTTCTTCCGTGACGACGCCGATGTCCTGGTGCCACTGCGTTTTGGCGATGCCGGCATGGTATCGCTTGTCTTCCGGGAGGACGGCGACAGGCGGTTTGATTCGGGTGTGCTGAACGGGATTGCAGAAGATTTCGGGCCCGATGAACATCTCGACCGCGTCGAGCAGTCGCGCGTTTCTGAGAAGAGCGAATGCTTCCGGCCCGGTGTGCATGGGGGTATCGGCTTCGATGACGCTCTGGGGAAGGGAGATGTCGAAGTATGGGTAATAGCCGCCCTCCGTCTCGCGGGCGACTTCGGTCAATCGCTCGGCGAAGGGCAGGTCCTCGAAAGTCTCTGTCAACTTGCCTTGCTCATGCCACTGTCTTGAAAGGCTGTCCAGGAGGTTTTCATACTCCTGTACGACCGGTTCGATATCGTCGGCCGGGTCAAGAAGGTCTTCCAGGACGACGAAGCCGTGTTCGTTGAATTCGTCAAGTGTCGCCTGCTTGTCGATACCATCCATTGCGCTGCTCCCAACATGGACGAGGATTTGGCACTGTCGGGGTCGATTATGCCGCCGTACAGGGGGCAAGTCAATGCATTTGCAGGGGAAGATAGGCCGGTGTGAATTTTCCCATGATTCGCCATGCGGTTAAGCGCCACGAGGCTCTTTCTTCTCCGGGGTCTGCGCTAGTGAACGACATGGAACGTTGTACAATGCCGCGGAACGATTGCGAAGGGAATTTCGATCACATGGTATTCGGCGCAATAGAGACCGGCGGCAGCAAGGTGATTTGCGCCGTCGGCACGGGGCCGGACGATATACGCGACCGTCTTCGCGTTCTTACGACGACGCCTTCCGATACGCTTGATGAGGTAGTCGATTTCTTGCTGCGTCATCATCGCGAGACGCCGTTGTCCGCCATCGGTGTCGGGTCGTTCGGGCCGCTCGATCTGCGTCTGGGATCGCCGACTTACGGGCATATCGCCGCGACACCCAAACCGGGCTGGCAGTACGCCGATTTGCTAGGGCCGCTTTCAGGGGCATTGAACCTACCTATCGCGCTCGAAACCGACGTGAACGCCGCTGCGCTCGGCGAACATCGCTGGGGCGCGGGTGTTGGACTCGACAGTCTGGTCTACATAACCGTCGGTACGGGCATTGGCGGAGGCGCAGTTGTGGCGGGTCGTCCCGTGCATGGAGCGAGTCACCCTGAAATGGGGCACGCGCGTATCCCGCATGACTGGGCCATCGACTCGTTCGAGGGGTTTTGCCCCTACCACGGAGACTGCCTTGAGGGGCTCGCGGCCGGCCCGGCCATCCGTCTGCGGTGGGGTCGCCCCGCGGAGTCGCTCCCGAATGACCATCCGGCATGGGACTTGGAGGCAGGATACCTTGCGGCGGGAATTGCGAACATCGTACTCATCTTGACACCCGAGCGGATCGTCATGGGGGGCGGCGTCATGAAACAGAGACATCTTTTCCCTTTGATACGCGAGCGAGTGTCGGAGCTGCTTCAGGGCTACGGGATCACGGAGAATATCGCGAATGCCATGAACGACTACATCACGCCTCCGGCGCTTGGTGATGATTCCGGTATCGCGGGGGCGTTCGCCCTGGCGGAGATGGCGCTTTCATCCGCGGGTAAGGCTCCGTGACCAACCTGCGAATGCCACGCGGGGAGGAGCTATGCGTGGAGAAACCGGCATATGCTACGACGCCGGACAAAGCACCGGAAGGTTAGGCACTTTCCGCCGTCGCCGTGTCTCGGCCGATCTCGTCGCTCATCGCATGGAGTTCTTTCCGTAGACGCTTTCGCATTAGTGGTCGCAGCATGAGCCGGCCAAAGTATTTGAACATGAATTCCGTAAACGCTCCATCCGATCCGGCCATCATGTCATGGACAACCTTGGTGCCGTCTTCGACGGATTCGATGGATATAGTGCCCTGGTAGGGGAAGGGGCCGGCGGTCGTGCGGGAACCGAGTTTGTTCGGCGGCTCGAATGAGGTTATTTCGTACTCCACATCGGAAGTTTTGCCGGCGTATACGTACTTGCTGGAATAGGTCGAGCCGACTCCGCGCTCGCCCTCCGAAGTCCACTGTGGTTCACGTACGCCGTCCGCCCATCTTCCGAAGTTTTCCACGTTCGATACGAACTCCCAGACCGCTTCTACTGAGTGGCTCATTGTAAGTTCAGCCGATGCTCCCAGCCACTTCATGTCACGCCTCCTGTGTGTGAATAGACATCTATGATACATCCGAGAGGCGGAATCGAGCGAACGCCACAATTAGGAACACGACGCCGAAGGCGGCGACTGCCAGCATATTTATGACTACGTCTCCGAAGTCGGCATCGAACAGCATGAGATTATTGAATGCGGTGTTCGCCCAGCCGTGCGGTGTGAGTTTGGCGAACGCTTGCATCCAGGCGGGAGTGATGAAGAGGGGCCACCATGAGCCACCGAGAGGGGCGAGCACGAGCGAAGCCAGTATCCCTGCGGCGCTCGCTCTCTCGGCGGTACTCGCCAGAGCCGCCAACATGACACCAAATGCCGACGAGGTGAAGACTATGGCTAGAGAAAGGAGGAAAACGGCGAGGGGCGAGGAACCGAGGTCGATGTCGAAGGCCGCGATTCCCACACCCCAAAGGACTATAATCTGCATCACCCCGCGATATGTGCCGGTCAAGAATTTGCCGAGGATAACCGATTCGCGCAAGACGCCGTTGGTTAGCAGACGCTCAAGGGTCTGATTGCGCCGTTCCCTGGCGATAGCCTCAGCACTCAAAGCCGCAGCGAAGAAGATGAACATCGTCAAGTATCCCGAGAGCGTGAAGTTGCTGGCGTTCGGCCTTTCGATGTCGCCAACCTGCTCTTCGGCAAAGGCAACGAGTTGAGTGGAGAACCCGTCCGCGAATTCCGGCAAGCGGGTCATGGCCGCCACTCGATCCACTTCAGGGGGGAGCAAGTTCAGCGACAAAATCACCAGTTGAACATTCGACACTTGCCTGGCGATGGCGCGCGCCATTGCTTCGAGGCCTGCGGCGGCGTCCGGGCTCTCGGGGTTGGTGACCACATCCAACACCGCCGGCTGCGTTCCACGGAAACCGGCAACTCGGTCGCTGAACTCATGAGGAAACGCGATGAATCCGGGAATTGTTCCTGCTTCGACTTGTCGACGAGCCGAGTCGTAGTCAAGCTCGTTCACGGTGAAGGAGCTCTCGGACGCAAGGGCATCGATGATTCTTCGGCTCAGGCTCTCCGCTCCTCCCTCTTCGGTCACTAACGTCAATTCGAGGGGTTCATCTTCCGGCAGAATGTTACTGAGCGCGAGGGTGAATCCTAGCGTGAACAGCAGGGGAAAGGCGAAGGCGAAGATAACGGCGAATCGGTCACGGAAGAAAATCTTCGTGTCTTTGTTGGCGAGAAGGAGCGACTGGCGAAAGAACACAGCCAATTTACCGACCCCCTCCCGCAGACCGAAAGAGTAAGCGAGCCGCTACTAGGCCGACGATGGCTACTCCTCCCATAATCATGATCTCCATACCCTGATCGGAGAGGTTTCCAGTGCCGTCTAGGACAGCTCCGAGAGCGTCGATTGCGTACCGGTTGAGAGTGAATCGGCTCAGCATTTCCAGCACGCTACCGGGAACCAATTCAAAAAAGGTGCCGCCGAAAACCGTCATGAACATCGTTAGGGATACCGCGGCCCAGGTGGCTTGGTCGGTGGTTCGGGCCAGCGCGCTAATTACCAAGCCGATGACGGTTACCGAAGCGCCTAACAGCAGAGTCAAGAGCAGGGTCTGCGCGAGAGCTTCCAGTCCCGCAGGCCTCAGCACGATAAAAGCCAAGATGACTAGGATAGCGGCTTGGAGCGTCGCTCTTGCAGTTCCAGCGAGGAATTTGCCAAGGAAAAGCTGATTTGAGGTAAGCTGTGTTGTCAGGAGGCGTTCCAAGGTGCCGTTTTCTCGTTCTTGGACGAGCGTCTGGGCGCTGAGTGACACGGTAAGCAAAAGAATCATGACGAGAATCCCGGGGATGACCCGGGTCACTGTGAAGGTGTCGCCTTGAGCGCCGATTGATTCAGTCCGAACGACCACCGAGGGGTTCTCGGCCTCAATGCGGATGGCCTCATCGACGACACGGTTTAGCGTCGAGTCGGAAACGTTCGACTCCCTTACCATATCGCCGACAAGCGCCTTGACAGAAGATCCCCTCGCAATGTCCTGAGCGGCGTCTCTGATGATGCCTGCAACGATTTGGCCTTCATCCCCACCGGGTCCCCGCCGTCGAAACGTGATTTCGGTCGTTTTTCCCTCCAGGAGGCTGGCTGTAAAGTCAGTCGGAATAATAGCCGCATAGACTATTGCCGATCGGTCCAGCGCGTCCGTTATCTCCTGCTCGGTGTAGAGCTTGACGTCGAGACCGTCGGTCTGTTCAAGTCGCTCTAGCAGTGCGTCGGACATTACGCCCCGGTCGAGAACGGCGATGTGAGCCGTGGCATTGAACATCGGGCCTCCGCTGAACGCGCCGTACATCAGCGCGAAGAGGACGATGGGTAAGACGAGCCCCAACGCCAAATTGGGGCGGTCGGCGACGTACCGCTTCAGTTCAATGGCGGCTATGTCGAAGGGTTTATAGATGGCTTGAGTGAATTCCTATGGGGCTGTTGGACGGTTGTTGTCGCGACGGGGACGGCTGCGTTGTCAGCGTAACGGAGATTGTGAAAATCGGTTCGAGGGAACAGGCGACGCACGAGTCAGCAACAGCACAATGCGCGGAGTCAGGATTCGGACACGTTTCATTTTACCCATACGGAGCTGCGTAAGGCTTCTTCAGGGTAGCCGATCAATCGCGCAATCGTCTCCCCGTCAAATTCAGGAAGACTTCTTCCAAGGTCGTTGTTTCCGGGTTGCCGACTCGGGATTTCAGAGCGTGTGGGGTATCCATTGCGATCAGGCGGCCAGTGTCGATGATACCGATGCGGTCACAAAGTCGGTCTGCCTCCTCCATGTAGTGCGTAGTATAGAGGACGGTCATTCCTTCGTCGCGGAGCTGAAGGATCGTGTCAAAGATGTGGTTTCTCGACTGTGGGTCGATACCGACGGTTGGCTCATCAAGCATGAGCAGGGAGGGGGAGCTCATAAGAGCAACGGCGATGTTCAGCCTGCGTTTCATTCCACCGGAGAATTTTGCAACCGCTCCCTTCGCGCGGTCGGCGAGTCCCACTCGGTCGAGGATGTCGGACGCGGCAGCCTTGGCTTCAGAGCCTTTGAGACCCGCCATCTTGCCGAAGAAAACAAGGTTGTCTATGGCGGACAACTCGGTGTAGAGCGCAATTTCCTGGGGACATACGCCGATCAGGCGCCGCACGCGATCACTTTCATGGAGGACGGAGTGGCCGCCGATAGTGACGTCTCCACTGTCGGGAGGCAAGACGGTTGCGAGCATCCTCAAGGTAGTCGTCTTGCCGGCTCCGTTGGGGCCTAATAGGCCGAATATCTCCTTGTTGCGGACGGAGAAGGAAACTCCGTCTACGGCATGGAAGCTATCGAAACTCTTGTGCAGATCGGCGGCAACCAGAAAATCAACATTCATGGCCGATTTCTCTATGGGTCTCTTTTGTCGCGGCTCGGCGGCTCGATTTCTTTTGAGATTGCGGCCGGCAACCTAAGCATTTGTTCGGAGAATGGCGGTTCTAGCCTTGAGCGGCCTTGTTGAGGTCGGTGCCCGCAGTAAATCCGACGCGCTTATGGGCGGGAACGGTGATTAGCTGACCGGCCTGCCCGCCTCGAATGGGCTTGACCTTTCGAGCTTTGACTTCTCGGACGGAGAATGACCCGAAGCCAGTGAGAACCACTTTGTTGCCTTCGGCCAGCGATTCGCGAACGGTACTTAGCACCGCATTCAACGCACGTTCGCCCTCTACTTTGGATCCTCCCAGCTTGGCTGCAACTTGTGCCGCAATATCGCTCTTTCGAAGGTCTGCCATTTGAGTGCTTTCCTCCCTCCAATTCGTCTCGGGTGAATAGTTTTCAGGGCGGGGAGCCGTCCCTGGGCAATGTGATACGGGATAGTATTGAGATTGATAGATTCTGTCAACCCCTGCCAGTTCGTGTTGGCAGAGGTTGGGGATTGTGGACGGGACGGGTTAGTCGGCACCGGTTGGCATGAAAGATTCCCGATTGCGCGGAAACGACGCGGCGGGGCGTTGTGGCGCGGTTGTTGGCTTTATGGCAGGAGCCATTTGTGTTCACTCATAACCGCGGGGGCATGAGACACGTTAACAGGCAAATGAGCTAGATGCACTGAAGCGGCCGGAGTGGGCATTTCGCCCGGTGGCGAACCGCCTCGACCGTTCCGTATACTGGCATTAAGGCCTATCCGGCCGAGAGGTGATAGAACATAGTGATGTTCAATCGCAGACCGCTCCCATTCGGAAGACCGCCGTTTGTTGAACAGCCGGCTTCTGACCCGTCCAGCACACCGCAACCGATACTCAATTTCGACAAGTGGGCCAACCCTTCGGTGTTATGGGCGTTTGCCGGCGTGGCAGTGGGGTTTGTGTTTGCCTGGATACTTTTCACCGCGTTCGCTCAAGAGGGAGATGAGTTTGATGTGATAACTGCCGTGGTCGGTCGGAATGGGGAACAGATCCCTCCTCTCTATGACGTGAATATCGTGAGGACCGTATTCGAAACGGCTTCGCCGGCGATTGTTGAGGTGAGGACCGTGATGCAGTTTGGGCAACGGATCGGCGAAGGATCCGGCTCCGGATTCTTCGTTGATGACGATGGTCATCTGATTACCAGCGATCATGTTGTGGAAGGGGCGCGTGAGATTACCGTTCGGCTGAACGACGGGCGGGAGCTTTCGGCAGTGAAGCTGGGACATTCTCAGCACGATGACCTTGCGGTTCTGCGAGTCGACCCTGACGCGGTTTCCGATATCCTACCGCTAACGTTCGCCGATTCCGACGAAGTGGACATTGGCGAGATGGCCATCGCCATCGGGAGTCCTTTTGAAAATCGCAATTCCTTAAGCGTGGGGATCGTCAGCGGTAAAGACAGATCGGAGACTCAAAACCAGCGGTCGGACTCTTACACCGGAGGGAGCAGGCGATCGATAATCAATTTGATTCAAACCGACGCTTCTCTGAATCCCGGCAATTCCGGCGGGCCACTGCTGAACGCCGAGGGAGAAGTGATCGGGGTCAATTCATCGGTCAGGGTTCAAAGCGGTGTCCAGATCGGAGTCGGGTTCGCTATTGCGAGCAATACCGTCATGCAGATTTTGGACGAGCTCATGGAGCCGGGAGAATATACTCGCCCCTGGATAGGATTGAACGGGTACGATGTGGAGGATTTGCGAATCGAGCCGGGCACACTTGGAGTCGATTCCGGGGTTTATGTCATAAAGACGTGTGAGGACGGGCCGGCCGATCTCGCGGGAGTCAAAGACGATTACCTTGCAGTGGTAATGACTCGCGGTCGTGAAATAAGCGGGCGTGGCGACGTTGTGACGGCGCTGAATGGGAAGCCAGTGAAGACATGGCCCGATCTTCTTTCGTACGTCAATGACTTCGAGGTCGGCGATCGGGTTACTCTCGATCTGATACGGAACGGCGAGCCGATACAGGTCGATGTGACACTCGCAAAGTGGCAGGACAGCTGCGAGTGAACCCTGCGCTGCCGGAGATAACCCCTTTCGTTTCACCTCTAGATCGACCTCATGTCGGTTATGGCAGCGAGCATGAGAGCACCCAATTAGGAAGGCAATGAGATGCGGTCGGAACGCGCGGATGTCGTAATAGTCGGAGGCGGGATTGCTGGAATCGTCACGGCCTACTACTTAACGCGGGAAGGTGTCTCCTGCGTGGTCGTAGAACGTGACCACGTAGGGAGCCACGCCTCAGGGTTCGCCTATGGAGGAATCGGACATCTGGGGCGGGGCGGAAGTCCGGGGCCTAACCACCATGTCGCCGCGCTCAGCGCCGCCCTTCACGCGGAATTGAAAGAGGCTCTGTCCGACGCAAACGACATTGACATTGAATACCGGACGAAGCCGGTAATCTCTCTGGCCTTCTCGGAGCATGAGGCCGACGCCGTGAAGTCCAACATGGCGTGGCAGGAGGATGAGATAGGCACGCCTCCTCGTTGGGCGGATCAGTCAGACGTGCTGGAACTAGAGCCGCGTATAAATCCCGCCGCAATCGGAGCGGTCATTACCGAAGGAAACACGAATTTGCATCCGCAGCGACTGACGTTCGCTTTGGCTCGTGCCGCGGAACGACAAGGAATGAAGATTCGCCCGGGGACGGTGACAGGGCTTCGTCGAGAGCGGGATCGAGTGACTGCCGTGATACTGGATGACGGCGAGATTTCGACCGGTCGAGTCGTGCTCGCAGCCGGCCCGTGGACGGGCCTTGCTTCCGAATGGCTCGGGGTGAAAATTCCGATAGAACCTCTCAAGGGTCAGATATTGCGGCTCTGGGCTTCCGGCCCTCCGGTTCCCGGGTCAATCTCTTGGTCGTCCCAGTACGCGACCTCGAAGCCCGACGGTCTGATTTGGACCGGCACTACCGAGGAAGAGGTCGGCTTCGACGAGAATGCGACGCTCGAGGCCCGGCGGGAAATCATGAAATCGGTAACTCACATGCTCCCCTACACTGCCGACGCGAAGATCGTCATGCAGACGGCCTGCCTGCGTCCGGTGACTCCTGACAAAGCGCTGCTGCTCGGCGGGGTTCCGGGCTGGGAGGGGGTATACCTGGCAACCGGTGGAGGGCGACAGGGAATTTTCCTTGGAGCGGGCATCGGACGAGTTACCGCCGATTTGGCGCTTGGGAACCCACCTAGCGCGCCGATTGACGGCCTAACCCTCGAACGGTTTGCGTGACGACGACTCCGATGATCTCTTCAGCCGACCGGGAATTCGATGAACTTGCGGGGCGAATCCTCAGCGCCACGTGGGAATTTTATCCCGACCGGGCCTCGAAACAGGGTCTGCACCATTACGACGGCGGGATGACCGATATCTCTCCAACGTCGGTTGCAGGTCGAGTGAGAGATTTGGAGACGCACCTCGTTCAGCTACATGGCTTGGAAGAGCGTTCTCTGTCCGGCAGCCGTATATTCGACCGGCGGATTCTGATGTCCGCGCTCCGTGAGGAGAAGTTCCGCCTGGCCGAGCTTGAGACCTACCACCGATGGCCTATGGACGCGCTCGACCATGTGGACGTGAGTAATTACATCATGCGTGATTATGCGCCACGAGAAGAGCGAATCGAGGCCCTGACTAAGGCGCTTTCAAAGGCACCGGAGTATCTGGAATCGCTTCAGTCGGGCCTGCACGGGGACATCGGCGCGCCGGTGATTGAGGCGAGCATTCAGGCTTACGAAGGCATGAAGTCGTTCTACGATACGGACCTTCCGGCGCATGTGGGAGGATTGGTCGACGGGAGGGCTTTTGCGCGATTCGACGAAGCGCGCGCGGCAGCGTCTCATGCCTTGGGAACGTTTGTCGCTCACCTCAGAACGCTTGTCGATACGGCGTTCGCGGACTTTGCTATCGGGGCGACCAACTTCCGCTGGATGATCGAGCACGGCGAGATGGTCGATTTATCCATCGACCGTCTCGAGCGCATCGGGGAGCAGGACCTTCATCGGAACCTCATTCATTTGCGTATGCTGGCGGGCGACATATCGCCCGAAGGCGACGTTGGTTCCCTTTTGCAGGAGACGAAGAAGAACCACCCTACCGCTACGATGCTCATCGCCGAAACCCGAGGCGCTCTGGACGATCTACGGCGGTTCGTGGAGGAGAGGGATCTCATTACAATTCCTTCAACCGTTCCTTGCATCGTGAAGGAGACGCCGGCCTTCATGCGATGGGCGTTCGCGGCCGTGGACCTTCCCGGCGCGTTCGAGACCGTCGCGGACGAGGGTTACTACTATGTTACGTCGGTGGACGCAACGTGGACCGAAGATCAGAAGGACGATTGGCTGAGCAGTTTCAATTATCCTTTGCTGAAGAACGTATCCACGCGTGAAGTTTACCCCGGGCATTATGTTCACTACCTTCACTCAAGGAACGCCTCTTCCAAGCTCAGCCTGGTGTTCAGGGCTTACTCGTTCTGGGAGGGCTGGGGGCACTACGTCGAAGAGATGATGATCGAGCAGGGATTCGGGGAGAACGACCCGCGAGTGCAGGTTATGCAGTTGATGGAAGCATTGCTCAGGGACTGCCGTTTCCTGTGCGCGGTCAGAATGCATACTCAAGGAATGACGTTAGAAGAAGCGAAGCGATTCTTCATGGAACAGGCATACTTGGAGCCGCTGCAGGCTGAACGGGAAGCCGTGCGCGGCGCCTTCGACCCCATGTATCTCAGCGACGTTCTGGGCAAGTTGCAGATTTTGAAGCTGAGGGAGGACTACAAGGCGCGTCTAGGCGAGGGTTTTTCACTGAAGGAGTTCCATGATCGCGTGCTGTCATTCGGCGCGCCTCCGCTTCCGCTCGTTCGGGAGGCCATGCTCGGCGAGCTTGCAGGGCCTTCTCTCTAGGACGGGAGAGCCGGGCTCGGCAGTCAAGTTGACACGTCTTCTTAGCCTCAATACA
The DNA here is from genome assembly GCA_965232435.1 of Dehalococcoidia bacterium. GTDB lineage: Bacteria > Chloroflexota > Dehalococcoidia > Lucifugimonadales > VXLM01 > VXLM01. The sequence continues at coordinate 1,977,768 of CBDDPU010000004.1, read as the reverse complement.
ATCCGCTCACGCCTCGCTTGGAGAATGGAGCAGTACGGCACGTGCCCTCCAACGGCCCGGAACTGAATGTCGTCAACGTCGTTCTGGCCGCCGTCCCCATAGCCATTCTCATCGTGACGATGCTGGTCTCAGCGCTCAAGTGGAGCGCTCCCAAGGCAGGGGCTCTCTCTTGGCTTGCCGCGGGGGGACTCGCGCTCCTAGTCTTTGGGGCGGACGAGCGCGGGCTTGCTGTCGGCAGTTCAAAGGGGCTGAGTCTCAGTCTGTTCGTTCTCACGATCATTTGGGCCTCGGTGATGCTGTACAACGTCATCGAGCGAATAAGCGGCATATCAGTAATCGGGAGAACGATAACCGGACTAGTGCGCGATCCTCTGGCGCAGGCGCTCGTGGTGGGCTGGGCGTTCTCGGGGCTGATTCAGGGGGTCGCGGGGTTCGGACTTCCGATAGCGGTAGTGGCTCCATTCATGGTTATGATCGGTTTCCGCCCCGTGACTGCCGTGGCAATCACCCTAGTTGGGCACGCATGGGCGGTTACTTTCGGGTCTCTCGGTTCCTCGTACTATACGATCCAGCTTGTGAGCGGCCTCGACGAAAGGGAGCTCGGAGTCCAGATGGCGGCGCTGTTCGCCGTCCCGACCATCTTGACGGGTTTCGCGGTGGCGCACTTGCAAGGGGGCTTCAGATCGGTGCGGCGAGGGGCGCTTGCCATTGTGTTGATGGGATTGTCCATGTCGGCCGGACTTTGGGTGACGGCGTTTCTCGGCGCGTACCAAGTCGCTTCGGTCGTTGGGAGTCTCATCGGATGCGCGGCGGGCTGGTGGATATCTCGGGCGCCTATCTTCGGGCTTAATCGTCATGGTCAACCCGCTCCGACATTGACGGAGGAGCCTGCCGATAGATCGAGCGGAGTCGGGTTTCATATGGCATTCCTGCCCTATTACCTGCTGTTCGGTTTGAGTATTCTCTCGCAGCTTCCCCCGGTTCGTGAAATGGGTTCTAGTTTGTACTTTGGGCTCGACTACCCATCAACGGAGACCGCGTTGGGTTTCGCGGTTGAGGGTCAAGACGGGTACGCAAACATCAAGCTGTTGAACCACCCTGCCCCTCTGATCATCGTCTCTCTGCTGATAGCCTGCGTCGTATACCGGGTACGTGGGCACTGGAGACGGAATATCATCGGCCCGGCCGCGCGCAAGACGTACGACCAAGTCATTTCGAACAGCGTGGGGGTCGCTGCGATGGTTATGATGGCGTTGGTGATGACGGACACGGGGATGACGGCCTTGCTCGGCGCAGCAATCGCGAAGGGGACGGGTACGCTCTTCCCGATCTTCTCGCCGTACATAGGTGTGCTCGGCGCCTTTATGACGGGGAGCAACACGAATTCAAACGCCATGTTCGGCGCGCTTCAAGTCGAGACGGCGGCGGCGCTGGGCATCAGTCTTGTGGCTATCGCGGCGTCGCAGTCCATCGGAGGATCGCTGGGCTCATCGGTCGCCATGTCGAAGGTAATGGCAGGAACGGCGGTGGTTGGACTCGATGGGCGGGAGCGTGAAGTGCTCATGAAGACTATCCCCTACTGCCTCATCTTGGTCCTTGTGGTCGGATTGCAGGCGTGGCTGATCATCAATTTCTTGGGAGCCTGACAATGATCACGAAGTCAAAGGCGCAACATATTGTCTTGTGGTTCATGGCGGCGGACTTTCCGCTGCTGTACTTGGGAGCGGTGACATTTGAAAACATGGGGCTGACGATACTTGCGCTGGCCATCATGGCTTGCGTGGCAATCGCGGCGGGAATCGCGTTTTAGGGGCACTATGACCTCGACAAAGAACCTTCTGGTTATGCAGTCCGGCGGGCCGACGCCGGTCATAAATCGCAGTCTGTTCGGCGTGTGCGACGAGGCGGCAAAGTCACGGGCCTTCACCGGAATATTCGGCTCGCTTCGTGGAATCGAAGGAGTTCTCGATGACCAGGCAGTGGACCTCTCTGCGGTTTCTCCGGCTGCGTGGCCCTCTATTGCCGGGGCGCCGGGGGCCGCGCTTGGGACGACTCGAAGGAAGCTAATGGATGCCGATTTGCCTAGAGTTATAGAGTTCATCCAACGTCGAGGGATCACCCATTGGCTCATTATCGGGGGCAACGACTCCGCATCCACTGCCTTGACGATCTGCGCGACGGCAAGGGATGCGGGCCATGATCTCTTCGCGCTGCTGGTTCCCAAGACGGTCGACAACGACCTTGTGGGCACCGATCATTCGCCCGGGTACGGCAGCGCCGCTCGTTTCATTGCCGCGGGGACGCAGGGAGCGGGACGAGACGCCGAGGCGATGGGTGTTGCCGCTCCGATAACCGTCATAGAAGTCGCGGGGCGTGATTCCGGTTGGCTGGCGGCGGCTTCGGCGCTCGGCAAGCGAGACGCGAGAGATGCGCCCCACGCAGTCATCACTCCGGAAATGCCGTTCGATTCGTCGCGAGTCCTGTCAGGGATAGAAAACGCCTATCGTCGGTACGGATTCGGCGTTGCGGTGATTCAAGAAAATGTTCGGGACCGACACGGACGACCGCTTACCGGGGGCGGCGTTCCACTCTATGTCGATGATTTCGGCAATGAGTACCACGAGGGGGCCGGGAGGTATTTGACTGCTCTGCTCGCCAATCATTTCGACGTTCGAGTCCGGTACGACCGGCCGGGAACCATTCAACGGTCGATGGCCGAACTGGTGTCCTCAGTTGATGCACGAGAAGCCGAGGATGTAGGCCGTGCCGCGGTGCGCTATTCACTGGAAGGGGCGACGAATACGATGGTCTCGATCTCTCGTGTTTCAAACGATCCATACGAGTCGAAGGAGGGGCTAACTCCACTGGGAACAGTGGCCGGGGCATACAAGGCCATGCCCGCTGCGTTCCTCGACTCAGAAGGGATGCCGACCACGGAGTTTTTCGACTACGCCAGACCGCTCATCGGGGAAGCTCTTCCCACGTTCGGAAGGATTGGTATGGAGGAAGGGAGATAGGCCGTGGGCGCTGGGATAACGTCGCAGTCACCACGAATTGGTATAATCCCCAATCATCGGTGAGACCTGCCGACACTCTCAGATCTGAGAGGGGATACTTTGAACGCATTGAAGAATAGGTGGCTCTGGTTCGGCGCGGGGTTGGTAGTGGGGTTACCCGTCGTCGCGTTCGGCTGGTGGCTTATTGCGCCGCTGTTTCTCGATACTGAGGTGGATGAGGCGTTCCCTCTAACAGAGAACGCGGCGATTCCTGCGGGCATCTCCCGCTCCGAGGCGGAGACCGTGATGATGACCATGGAGAAGATGGAGACTGAGGTAGACGAGGCAATGCCGAAGGAGATGATGGAGGCGTCCGACGTCGTCTTGAAGTTCGGGAACTTCCGGGACGGCGACAGCTTCCACAAAGGAGAGGGGACAGCTTCGATCTATAGGCTCGCGGATGGCGTGCAAGTCCTGCGACTCGAGGAATTCAAGGTTACGAACGGTCCTGACTTGCGAGTGTTGCTGGTGAAGCACTCCAACCCGGAGGGGCGCAGTGATCTCGATGCCGGATATGAAGAACTTGGGAAGCTCAAGGGTAATATCGGCAATCAGAACTACACCATCCCCGACTCCCTGGACGTCGACGAGTATGGCTCAATCGTTATCTACTGCAAGCCCTTCCAGGTGGTCTTCAGCGTGGCACCGCTGATGAATTAGCGCGATGGGGAAAAGAACCATTCTAGGAGCAATACGTTGATACATGGCGTGACTCCCGTTCTCGGGGTATCGGACTCGCGGGCGGCGGAAGAGTTCTACTGCGGCAAGCTGGGGTTTGAGTTGTTGTTCGCGTACCGCCTTGGAGAGACCGATGATCCCTGCCACATGGGAATGAAGCGCGGCGACGCGGTTATACGAGTTTCCTCATTCTCGGGCGACGGCGTGACCGGTACCGGGATCATCATTTGGACGGATAACGTCGATTTCCTGCACGATGAGTTCGTGTGCATGGGCGTGAAGATTCATATGGAGCCGACCGACCAGACGTGGGGCTATCGGGAGATGCAAGTCCGTGATACTGACGAGAACAAGCTAGTATTCGCTCAGGTTTTGCAGGCCGAATAGGCGGTGACGAACGGCCGGGGCTACGTCTCACACACGTTGCGCAGGCAACAGGAAAAGCTCGGCCAATCCTAGTTTCAACCCAAGAGTGGGCAAGGCGGCTACATTACTCTGCCCAAGCGGGGATTGTTCGTGATTCCGGGTATTCGTCCTCTTCGAGCGACCGGGCGCCCTTCCACCTCATGGACATCAATATCAAAGGGAATGGGGCCGGTTGATGCGATGTAAGCTCCAATACCGAAGGTGTTGACGGGCGCTCCGACATCGATGAACTCAGTGATGCGCTCCGGGGTCATTCCGCCGGTTACCATAATTTCTACGTGTTGAAAGCCTGAAAGGTCGAGCCGGGCGCGCACTTCTTTAACGAGGTCGGGAGTTACGCCCCCCCTGGTAGACGGAGTATTGATTCGTACTCCGCGCAGCTTTTCGCGAAGCGTCCGCGATACGGCGAGGGCTTCTTCGCCTTCATCGCGGAACGTGTCTACCAGGGCCACTCTCGGCACTTCCTGCGGCATATGTTTGTCCAGGGCTTCAATTGCCTGGACGGCTCCTCCCATGAGTAGAGAAAGTGAATGGGGCATGTTCCCGGCCGGGGTTATTCCCGCCAATCGGGCCCCTTGGATCGTTGAGCAAGAGACGCAGCCGCCAATTACGGCACTGTAGCCAAGAATTCCGGCGACTTCCGGATGGACATACTGTGCGCCCATGGCAAGGACGGGAGTTCCCTTGGCAGCATCCACGCACTCTCGGGCTGCGGATGCGTAGCCCGTGCTTTGCGCGAGGATGCCGCTGATGGCCGTCTCGTAGAGACCGACCGAGCTGTAGGGTGCTTTGACGCGAAGGACAACCTCGTCGACGCCTATGGGGTCTCCTTCATTCAGTGCCCAGACTTCGATGCCGCTCTCGGGAAGGACACGCGAGAGGAGGGTTCTCACTTCGGCAATGCCGCAGAAGATACCGGCCCGCCGTGGTGAGAACTCAAGAGTGACGGTGGGGTTGACTCCCTCGTTGCGGAGAATAGTAAGTGTTCGCTGCAGGTAGACATCGGCAGTCTCGCCTACCAAGAGAGATCGGCGTATCTCGAAATCGGCGTTTACCATGGAAGCTCCTAGCCTTTGCCGGCGCGTGCTCACTCAACAATCGTGAGACCAATGAATAACCGGAGGTATGGTAGCGCGTGAAGCTTGGCTATTTCAAGCGAGTTTTGAAAGGCCCGGAGACGCCGTTAGAGCTTTGGGAGGTTCGCCTCAAGGGCCTCATCCAGCTCAATATCGAGGGTGGCCATGATGCGAGCGAGCATTGAATAGTAGCCCACCAGCACGAGAAAATCGAGCGTTTGGGATGGGCCGAGAAGGTGTTCAATAGCCTGGAAGGTGGGTTCGCTCAACGTTCCGTCACGCACAAGCTCTTTGACACCCTGTACGTAGACGCCCTCTTTTGCGGGTATGCCCATAGGGGCTCGTCCGCTTCTGATCGACTCGATGGCAGCGTCGCTCACGCCGTCCCGACGAGCAATCGGCTCATGCTGTGCCCATTCGTACTCGCAATCCAGTTCGCGGGCAACGCTGAGAATGGCGATCTCGCGAACGGAGGGGTCGAGAGGAGATCTATAGCGGATGTACTCCCCTACGGCAGTAGCGACCTCCGCGGCATCGGGACTGTTGAGGAGCAGCCGGAAGATGTGATCGACGCTGCCGCGCGTCTCTGCGATGCGGTCGTAAACGTGTCGCTTGTCTTCGGGAAGTTCTTCTCGTGTAACGTAAGGCAGCTTTGCCATGATTCGCTCCTTGCCTAAATCACCCTGCGGTCTTGATTTTTTCCAGGATGGCGGGAGGCAGAGGAAATACCCATCCCCTTTTGGCAATGATTTCTCTCGCCAGGGAGGAGGGAATAGCGACGATGATTTCCGGCTCGATAGAGAATCGCCCATCAAAACCGGCCATGGCGCTGCGGGCATGGACGCCAGAGAAGCCGCCGGGGTCGACTCCGGCGACGGCGTAAGCGCTCTTGCCGCCACCAAAGACGGACTGCCAGCGGAAGGAAAAGCCGTTGGTCACGGGCGGGCCGGCGCTCGTCGTTCCGCCGCCTGGTGTGACGACCATCCCCAATGCCTTGACGGTATACAGCACGTCGTTGAGGTCTCCTTCACCGCCCGCGCTCAAGGCCCAGTGCAGGCGGCGGATCTGGTCGTCCGCCGCATCTTGCGCCCCTTGAAAGCCGTGTTGGATTCGCTCCGTATCATCGTTCATCGGGTACGTGCCCCCGGAGGTGCCGGAGAGATAGACCAAGCCGCTTTCGTGGAACACCATGTGCGCTATCGGCAGGTCGGCAAGCGAATTGACGTTATCGTCAAAGGTTCCAAGGTCGATGCCCAAGTCGGTTATTCGCTCGTAAACGTCATAGTTTCGGCGCAGCGCGTCGGGAATGGCCGCGTTGTCGTAGTGCTTGCCCATAGGAGAATAGTCCTCGTTATGAAAATGACGGCAACATGGTACCAGAAGAGAGGCGGTGAAGCGCTATTCGTCCCATTCCAGGCGGATTTCCATGCATTCGGAGTCGCTCTCATCGACCTTGGCCCATTCGGCGATGCGCCATCCGACCGCCCACGCGATCCCCGATGACGTGACGATGAGCGGGACTCTGTCGCGCATGGAGCCGGGAATTTTTTCGTCGATCATGAAGTCCTTCAGCTTCTTCGTCCCGGTCATGCCGAGAGGCTGGAAACGATCCCCCGGACGACGACCGCGCACGGCCAGAGAAGACTCATCGAGACCACGCCCGAAGCGCTCGATGAAGCGTGCGCCGTCTTGAGGCGGGAGCTTCGGTGGGGGTGTTTTGATTCGTTCAGTCGTAATGCGCCAGTTGCCGACGACTGTGGTCCCCGGAACGGCAAGCGGGAATGCGTCGGAGCGCGAGGATGTTTTCTCGGACGGGGGCGAGTCTGGGATGTACAGGAGGGCCGCGCGCTGTTCGACGCGGAGACGAATGCCGCATGGCAGATGGAGTTGAGCGCCGGGCGAGTACAGGACGGCTCGTACCGTGTCCCTGACGTGTACTCGTTCTACGCCGCTTGTCTCGCCTTTTACATGAGCCAAAGCCCGCAGAATGAGATGGGAGCGGAGGGCAGGGTCAAGTTCCGAAAACCGTTCTCGGTCGATCCGGATAAGTCGCCGTTCTTGGATAACGATCTCCGACCATGCCGTCGTTACAGCGTTTTCAACGACGGCGAGGGAGTCGGCCGCGTTTTTTGATAAGCGCAAGAGAGCGTGGTCCAACGCCGGGTTTATCTCGCGGAGAAGTGGCAGCACTTCCAACCTGATCTTATTTCGCATGAACTTTGTCGAGTGGTTGGATTCATCGAATCGAGGAACGAGAGCGAGGGTTTTGCAGTATGAATTTGTGTCCCCCTTGGACAGATTCAGAAGGGGACGAAAGAGCGTCTTTGTTATGCCTTCAATTTGACGAACGGAAACTGCCCTTATGCCTCGCAGTCCCCGGAGTCCGCTGCCCTTGATGATGTTCATCAGCACCGTTTCGATCCGATCGTCCAGGGTGTGGCCGGTCGCAACGGTATCTGTCCCAACCCGTTCGGCCACATGGGCGAGAAAACGATAGCGAATTTCCCTTGCGGCTTCCTCCGGGGACAAACGGCGCGCTCTCCGGAACACGGATACGTCCTCTGTCTGAACCGTGCAGTCGATACCGAGCTTGGCGCAGGTCTTTGCTACGAAATCTGCGTCGGAAGCCGAGTCGCTGCCCCGTAGTCCATGGTCGAGATGGGCAGCGTGGAGCGTTAGTCCCATTTCATTTTGAAGGCGGTGGAGGGAGTACAGCATCGAAAGAGAGTCCGACCCGCCCGATACGGCGAGCAGGAGGCGGTTGTCCGTCAAGTTCGCGGCTTCAACAGCCGTCCTGACTTCATGATCAAACCGAGTGAGGATATCCGCCTCGCTCATTGTTCAGCAGATCCAATCCGCATGACGCCATGCCCGCTCAGGTTGCGCTATCGCCAGTCCACGGCGATCACGTCGTAGATCCACAGGACGGGGACTTGAAAAGTGACCGCGCCCGCGAGTTCTTGGAAAGGCAGATCGAGGGGATCTTGGAGATCGGTGGAATACAGCCGCACACGCTCGACGGCGCGTCCAGCTTTCTTTCGGAGCGTTACGGAGATATCGAGCACGCGGCGGGCCAGAGTATCGGTGACGGGGGGGACTTCCTCCCTCCCAAATGCCTTTTGGGTTTCAGTGAGCTGCACGTCGTAATTGATGAGGTGCACGAGGGTCGTATCGCCGTCGGCAGTCTCGGTGAGGTTCATGACGGTTGTCGTCGGGGCGTCGATCTCAATCGGGCGGTCTCCGGCCAGCGCGTATTCCAGTGCCTCGTGGAAGAGGGCCAAGTCGCCGGAGATTCCCTCGTACCAGAATCGCTCGTCAGGATTTCCGGGCAGGAAGGCTACCCTACCCTTGCCGTACTCTCTCTTGACAACATCGGGCACGGCCTGTCCGTGATGCGTTCCGAACACATCGGCCAGGCCGAAATCATCGCGGATTCGGAATTTCTCGTCGTAGAGAGACGTCTCGGCAGTAGCTACCAGTGCGCCGCCATTCGCTACAAACCGACGAACGGACTCAACGTGTCGGTCGCTCATGCACGCGGAATTCGGAAGGGCGAGTACCCGATATCCATGCTGGGCGGGTAAGTCCTCGTCTAGTACGATGTTGAAGGGCACGTGCAGTTCGACGAGCGCTTGGGCGAGGCCGGTAAGGTTTTGCGGCAGGTCGGAGCCGCCCTGAGTGACTCGGTTTGGGTAGTACCAGTTGATCGTCGGAGTCGAGACGTGCAGCGCTACGTCGGCAAGAGGCATGGCATCGACATAGAACCGTTCGTGCTCCTGAAGCCAGGTGTAGTAGTGCCTGATGATGTCGGCCTTCACATGCTCGTGGGTGAAGAGGGCTGCCATGATGTGGTGAGTCGCTCCGTTGAACGCGGAGGATTCGGCAAGGCCGATTTTCATTTGGTCGGGTGTGTGGGAGCCCGGTTTGTTCTGTCGGTACCAGATGGGAGTTTGCTTGACGCGGGAGCCGTACTTCCAGTCTGCGACGGCGTTGACAGCGCGGGGCATTCCTCCAGCCGGCGGGGACTCCAGCCTCGGCGCGCCGCGTCGCTCTAGGAGAATCAGATCGACCTTGTCCGCGACGAGATGGGTGGCCGACCCCTTTGCGCCTCCCCCACCCATCCATGGCACGGCTAGATTCGGATAGACGACGATATCGGGGTTCAATTCATGGGCGTAGTCTACGACCATGCCCATGGCATCTGCGAAATATTGGTCACGGAAGTCGATGAACGCCTGCCAAACGGGATCGTCCCATTTGGGTGGCCAGGGCAACTCGCATTCCCAACCGAGATTTTCAGCGGTGTATTCTCGGAAGCTCGCCCGGCACACATCACAATAGCAGGCCCAGCCTGCGGCGGCCGCCTCGTCATCCGCGAGGCCTGCCAGTTCGCGAGGGACGAAACAGTTGTCGTAAAAGAGCGAATCCGGCTCATGTTCAACGGCTTTAGCAATCATCTCCTTCAGGAAGGCGCGCCAATTGGGATTATTCAGGCAGCCCATATACCGGTCAGGATGTCCCAGATAGATCGCGGGGCGTCCGTCGGCGTACCGCATTAGCCAGTCCCGCGATTCCGGTCGTTCATCGAACATCGGCTTCCAGTTGATGTTTGTTAGTTTCATGTAGAAGGCGACAAAAAGCCCCTCATCGTGACATTGGCGCACGAACTGCTTGATCAACTGCCAATTCCATCGTTCCTTCCGTTCGCCGGACGTTCCGGTAAAGCTGAGGAGGATATGGTTGGCGTCGATGCGCTTGGCTATCTCGATAATCTCTGGGCTGTAGCTGTTTACGTCGTCCTTGAGGTACCGCGTATTCGCGATAGTTATCGGTCGTGGGAGCGGCATTGGCATTCCTCCTGTCAGGTCGTCATGCGGGATCGCGAATCCGGTGTAACGAGGGTAGAAGCAATTGCATATATCAGGGTATACCGTTTCTGAACATGGGCGCATCATGCGCTCGTCGCGGTACTGCGTAGTTTACAATTGTCGGGGTTTTCTCTTAGGAGGGCAAACATGGGGAATGCAGCGCATCCAGCGACTGTCGCCGAACTTCAAGCAATGGCAGAGTTGAAGATGACGTTGGAACAGCGCCACTTCGTAGCGCGTGGAGTGGGCGAGAATTGGACGCGCGACCGCAACCGCTCAAAGCTCGACGAGATTGCATTGGACCCGCCCGTGCTCGTGGATACGACGGAGCGCGATCTTTCGACAACGGCACTGGGGCAGCGAATAGAGTTCCCTATCATGTGTGCGCCTGCGGGCGGCCAGACCGGAAGTCATCGAGACGGTGAACTTGCAGTAGCGAGGGCCGCGGGAGCGGAGGGGACTTTGATGGCGCTCCCGACCGGCTCCGGGCACACGTTCGATGAATTCGCGGAGGCGGCATCCGGGCCGATATGGTTTCAGCACATACACTACAGCGACGGCATCACGGAGGAATACCTTCCGCTTCTCAAGCCGTCGGGTTTCTCCGCGCTCGTCCTGACTGTGGATGTCGTCGGCCCGTTTCCGATGACGAACGCCCTGCATTCGATCTCGTCGGTACCTTCGTCCATCCGATCTTTCGCCAACCTCCGGCAGAGGCCGGACCTCACAGACGACACGGGATTCGCGGAGTGGCAAACCCCGAACATCACTTGGGATCGTCTCGATTGGCTGCGTGAGCTGACGGGCGGGCTGCCGCTCGTCCTGAAGGGCATCCGACGGGAAGATGACGCCCGCAGGTGTCTGGACTACGGCGTAGACGGCGTTATTGTCTCGACTCACGGCGGGCGGCAGTTTGACGGAGGACTTTCTTCGATCGAGTTTCTCCCGCAGTTCGTGGAAATTCTGGGAGACGAAGTGGAAGTGTTCTTTGACTCCGGTGTCCGGTCGGGGCTCGACGTATTCCGAGCGATGGCCTTGGGAGCGCGGGCGGTATTCGTGGGAAGGCCGGTACACTGGGGCCTCGCCTACGACGGCGAGGCGGGCGTTCGACTCATGCTGGCCATACTGCGGGCGGAATTCGATAAGGTGATGGCGTATTCGGGATGCTCAACTGTCAGCGAAATAACCGGGGACAAGGTGATATACGCGGGGTAGGAGCGTTCGGTTGCGGAAGGCGGCTAGATTCCATGCTTCTCCAACAGCCGCCGGGCGATGACGAGCTTTTGAATTTCGTTCGTACCCTCACCGATGATCATGAGGGGAGCGTCGCGGTAGTAACGCTCTACGGGATACTCTTTGGTGTAGCCATATCCGCCATGTATTCGCATGGCTTCCATCGTGACTTCGCCACAGACTTCTGATGCGAACAATTTGGCCATGCCGGCCTCGAGGTCGACCCGTCGTCCTTCGTCGCGCTTTCCGGCGGCTTCGTAGGTCAGCAGTCTGGCAGCTTCGATCTTAGTTGCCATATCGGCCAGCTTGGTCGCAATGGCTTGATGTTCCGCTATTCGTTTGCCAAACGTCTTTCGCGCGCCGGCGTACTCGATGGCCGCTTCAAATGCGGCCGTGGCCACGCCAACCGCGCGGGCAGCGACGTTGATTCGGCCGGACTCCAACGCATTCAGTACTTGGCCGTACCCCCGTCCCTCTTCGCCTCCAACGAGGTTGTCCTTGGAAACGCGGACGTTATCGAAGACTAATTCAACAGTGTCGAGGCCCCTGTATCCAAGTTTGTCGATATGCTGTCCGACGGAAAATCCATGAGCGGGTTTTTGCACAATAAAGCAGCTGATGCCTCTGTAGCGGGGCTCGGCTTCGGGATCGGTCTTGGCAAGGACGGCGACGGCGTTTCCGCGCTCGCCGTTCGTGATAAACATTTTGCTGCCGTTCAGAACGTACTCCTCACCGTCCCGCTTCGCCGTTGTGCGGATGTTCTGAACATCGCTGCCGGCTTCCGACTCGGTAAGGCCCAGAGCACCGCGGATATCTCCTCGGGCCATGGATGGCAGCAAGCGCTGCTTTTGCTCGTCGGTGCCAAAATCGCCGACTATCGACGCCATGACGTTATGCGTGCCGATGATTCCCGCGACGCTCATCCAGCCCTTGCTCAATTCTTCGAAGATCATCGCCATCGTGGTGTGATCGAGACCGAGGCCGCCGTACTCTTCCGGTATCGTGATGCCAAACAGGCCCAACTTGCGCATTGTGGGGACGAGTTCATGGGGGTAAACGTCCTCGTTGTCGCAGTGAGAGGCTATGGGTAATACGTCGTTCGTGACGAACTCTCTGACGAGGTTGACGATCTGTCTGCGAGTGTCTTCAGAGACTTGGGTCATTGAGGCTCCTGGAGAAGGGGGATTCAGCTGCCGGAGTTATTCGGAACGTCCACTCGCTCGCCGCGATTTGAGGCTGCACGGGCTTTCTCGTGGTGGGGAATTCCGTGAGCAGGCTTGAGGAGCAGGGCAATTGTTCCTCCCGTGTACAGCGCAGCATCCTTCGGATGCCCGCCGATGCTGAGAATTGACCGGCTACCGCCGACTTGCAGTTCTCCATTCGCAGGGCGGGCGGTCATTCATCCACCGCGATTTCGATGTCGACCCAGGTCATCCCGCCGTCCGTCGTCCTCGACATCTTGGATCTGGAACCGCCCACGAACATGGTGCGATCGTTGGCAAAGTCAGGAGAAATCTCAAGGGTTCGGAACGTTCGGCCCTTGACCAAGGTGTTTTCAAACTTCTCGCCTTGATCGGTTGAGACGAAGACATTTCCATTTAGGGAGGCCATGAATACGAGGCCGTCGCGGCGGAAGTTAGGGGAGACTACGAGGCCCACCGTCTTCAGGCTCGTGAGTCCTTCATCGACCGGTCGCCAGAAGTTGCCGCCGTTCGTGGATTTGAACGGGCCTTCTTCCTTAGTGCCGAGAAACACGGTTTGGTCTTGCGCGTAGTCCGGGGAGAAGCGGATCACGGACGCTACGCTTTTGAAGAGGCCGCGGGTAATTTCTTCCCAATTCCTTCCGCCGTCAACCGAGCGGAACACGCCATCCCGTCCGGTGCCTGCAAAAACGGTTTGGTCGGTCGCAAAATCGGGAGAAATGCCGATGGCGAGTACGTTGCTGCTGGAAAGTCCGACCTGCTCCCATGAGTCGCCGCCGTTAATCGAACGGAAGATTCCGCGGAACTGCGTGCCGGCGAACAGTGTGCGATCGCGGGCGTAGTCGGGTGAAACGGCGATAACTGCTACGCTGCGACGTTCCAGGCCGTTTGAGGACTGCTCCCAGAATTCGCCTCCATTCGTGGAGCGGAAGACGCCGTTGCGAACGGTGCTGAGAAACACGGCGTCATCGTTCGGGAAGTCGGGAGAGGTGACGACGTCCGTGACGACGCCGTCAATGAGGCCGTCGTTGCTTCTGGACCACGTATCGCCGCGATCGTTCGAGCGGAAGACTCCGCCCGGGTCGGTGCCAGCGAAGATGACGCCATCCTCTTCAAAATTGGGAGAGAAGGCGAAGCTAATCAAATCCTCCGGGGGGGAGTCAATGACAATCGGAGTAGGGGTCGGTTCCTGATTCGCCCCGAAGCAGCCGACAAGGGCTGCCACACTCATAAGCAACGACGCTACGGTCCAAACGACCCGCATTTTCCCAGCAACCTCCTTGAGTATCAACAGTTCGATCGTTTCACTATGGGATATGAGGCGTGTAGAGACATTCGGAGTTACGCTTCTTCAATCGTGACGCCAAGGTTGAAAGACCGCAGACGGTCGCGATACAGCTCAGCGTGTTCCAACGGACAGACTATCACTACCGCTCGCCCTGTGTTGTGTGCCTCCAGCATGATGTTGACGGCGTCTTCCTTGCCCAGGGGTTCAACGCTCTTCAAGAGGGCGGCTACAACAAAATCCATGGAATGAACGTCGTCGTTGTGTAGAATTACCGAGTAAGGTCGCAAAATACTCCGCAATTCTTCGATGAATTCGCTCGTCTCGGTCGTTGCAGCAGTCAGTTCGCTATCAGCCATGTGGAGAGTCGACCGGGCCTTCGGGCCGGGTAGATATATGGTAGTATCCTCCTAAGGTCGATGGCAACATCAAGGCAACCAGCCCAAGGTTCTTTGCGCTCTTCACCATCAGCATGAAACGCAGGTGGCTCGTTCATACCGTTCTCGGCCTTTGCGCGATCTTGTTCGCGGTGGTTGGCGCAGCGTGCGCGCCGGAGGACGAACCCTTCCCTTTCCAGTACCACGGTACGCCCACTCCGACTCCGGCTCCGGTGGCGGGCGTGACCCCTGAAAGCATCATCACTCACAAGTACGACATTATCAGCAAGGGTGAAACGATCAAGATCGCCGAGTGGGACGACAATACTCTCAAAATGCTGAATTTTCTGGCGGGGTATGTGATCGTCTTCGGGCTCGACCATGCGGTGGAATTAGTCGATCTTGAAGAGAGGCATTACGGGGAAGCCCTCCTGGCAGGGGAAGTGCACCTCGTTCTGTGGATGGAAGAGGACTGGTACAACGAGACCGGCACGGAGGCAGGTCTGCTCAACGTCGGCACGCTGTACCAGGACGAAACGGCTCTCCGCATTGGGGCAAGCCCGGCACTTGAAGAGGCGTCGGAAGAGATCGTTCAATTCTTGAGCCGATTTGTCCCAGGGGACGAAATAGTGGAGTCTCTTGCCTCACGGATCACCGGAGGGCGCATCGGCATGAGGCCGAACGTCGCGGGGGTTAAGTATTTCAAAGAGAATAGAGAGATTTGGTCGCAGTGGATGGACGATGAGACGGCGGACTTGATTCAAGAGGCTATCGACGGGGGCAAGACGGGGCTTATCAACCGAAAGTGCATCCCGGACGGGGGCAATCAGAATTGCATCCACTAGCGGGACACGTTGCTGCCCAGCCAGTCCAGCACCTGAGGCAGCAGCGTTGCTAGCACTCGGCGACTGAGCACGAGACCCCAGTGCGAGGAATCTGCAACGTATACTTGGCGGTTCGCTAGACCGACTCCGCGATAGCTGGGTTCTGTGGGATAGTAGTCGTCGAGTCCGCCGATGATTTCCAGCATGGGGCACGGCATCCGCTCGGTGAGTATTCCCCTCATCCGCTGACTCCTCATCAAGAGAGACTCGTCACACAGGGACGACTGGGCGATTCGCCGTTCTTCGATAGTAAGATCGGGCATGTGAGGCAGTTGTCGAGGATCGCCGTCCAGCGTGTAGCCGATGTCCTCCGGCGTACGCAGGCCATAGGCCAATTCGACCGACTCGTCCACACGGCCGGCCGGCGGATCCGGGTCAATGCCGACACACGCCGCGTATCCCCCGCCGGACGCGGCAATGACAGCGATATGTCCGCCCATGCTCCATCCCACCACGACCGGCGGTGTTCCCAACTGTCCCGCTAGGGTATTCACATCGTCAACGTAATCAAAGATGCCGACGCGAGCAAGGTCGACCGCCCCGCTCGCCCCGTGACCGCGCAGATCGAGGTTGTAGGTCGGCCAGCCTGCCTCCACGAATGCCGCTTGCCAATAGGTCCAGACGGGAGCAGACGTGCCCGCGCCGTGAACGAAGATTACCGGAGGGTTTTCAGGTGGCTCGGGCGGGAGCTTGGTGACTATCGAGAGCATGGTTAGGCGGGAGTCCATCGTCGCGCTTCGACAGCATAATCAAGGTAGGCCAGTTCAGCGGTGGTCAGTGTCGAGCGGTCAAGGTCGGAAAAGGGAACGAACTCTGACGACAGTTCGTAATCGTCCTGCCTTCGTGTCTCCTCGCAATCGCCGTCGTATTCCGCTATAAAAATAGGCCAGAAGAAGTCAGGGTACAGATAGGGATAGTCCGGCGGCTTTGGTGTCGCATGACGCAGGTGCATGAAACCCAGGGAGCGGACATCCCTGATCTCAACACCCGCCTCTTCCACCAGTTCCCTTCTGATGGCATCCAAATGGGATTCACCTGCTTCTACTCTGCCGCCGGGGAGGATGTGGACGCCGTTCACGTTCTGCATGAGAAGTATCGCCTCGTGGCGGAACACAAGGGCCCGCACGGAACTCACGAGTTGCGATGGCGGCTCATCGTATGAGATGTAGGAGGAAACGGTCAATTCAATTTCGCCCGTACCCCAGACAGTTCCCTCTACATTCACCGGCAAGTAATGCGTTAGAAACTCGTCAGCAGATGGGTCGG
Organism: Dehalococcoidia bacterium; assembly: GCA_965232435.1. Taxonomy (GTDB): domain Bacteria; phylum Chloroflexota; class Dehalococcoidia; order Lucifugimonadales; family VXLM01; genus VXLM01. The sequence goes on along the minus strand of CBDDPU010000004.1, from coordinate 1,961,417 downwards.
AGGACATCGGTGCAGCTTACTTGAACAGCGGCGCAGGCCTCTCGATGGCCTGCTGGAGCCTTCGCATGAAGGAGGCCGCGACCGCGCCGTCAATGGTTTGGTGGTCGACGGTGAGGCTGAGCGTGAGCATCTCGCGCACGACGATTTCACCTTTTCTTACGACGGGCTTTTGGACTGAGCGTCCCACGCCGAGGATGGCGCTCTGTCCGGCGTTTAGTATGGGCGTGAAGTCGTCGACGATGCCGAGAACGCTCACGGTGAATGTTCCGCCGAGGACGGCATCGGGCAGGAGCGTTCCGTCCTTCGCCTTGGCGGTGAGGTCGTCCATTTCGGCGGCGATCTCTGAGATGCTCTTGCGTTCGACGCCACGAATGACCGGCACGATCAAGCCCTCAGCCAAGGCGGCGGCAAACCCGACGTTGACCTCATCGAATTGATGAACTGCGCCATCGCTGAGGATGCTGTTGATTGCGGGCACGCGATTGAGGGCCTCGGCACACGCTTTGATTATGGCGTGGGCAAGCGTGATCGTCGTATCAGAGTCCTTCGAGGCGTCACGGCGCATTTGCTGAACGTCCGTGACATCGACTTCTAAGAAGAACGATAGCTGGGCCGTGCTGGCGATGCTGGACTTCATGTGGTCGGCGATGCCCTTCCTCATGCCCGTCATTTCGACGGAGGAGGACGGCGTCGGAAGGCCAGGCGGGAGCTTGGCGGCGGTCTGGGATTCGGCGTATGTTCGGACGTCGGCTTCGGTAATTCTGGCGCCGCTCGTCGGGACTTCCGCTATGTCGATGCCGAGATTTGCCGCGACTTTCCTCGCTCCGGGAGTTGAGCGAACCGGTGGGGCGCCGGAGCCTGCGGCACGACGCGAGGGAGCCGAAGAAGACCTTGCGGACGGAGCGGCAGCACGCCGTTCAGCAGGTTTCTCAGCCGCCGGAGGGTCCTCGCCCTCTGCGAGAAAGTACCCGAGAACAGCATCGACGGGCACCGTTGAGCCGCTGTCCGCCACTGTATGAAGGATACCGTCTTCGGCCGCTTCGAGGTCGTACGTGAGCTTCTCAGATTCGATAGCGGCGAGGGGTTCCCCCCGCGTCACGGCGTCGCCGGAGGACTTGTTCCAGGTTACGACCCCCTCGGTCATGAAATCGCCGAGTCGCGGCATGACTATCGGAGTCGCCATTGTCTATTGCTCCCTCTTGAATATCTTGATCATTTGCGGTGATTTCACGTGTGGCTGTGGGCTAACCCATGACCTCGTTGACGGCGTCGATGACTTTGTCCGGGGTTGGCATGTATAACGCCTCGAGCGGACGGCTGTACGGCACCGAAGTGTGGGGTGGAGTGACTCGCGCGGGCGGGGCGTCGAGGTAGTCGAATGCCTGCTCTGCGACTAGGGCGGAGATATCGCTTGCGACGCTGCATCGGGGATAGTCCTCATCGACGATGACCACCTTTCGCGTCCGCTGTACCGATTCGAGTATTGTCTCTTCATCCATCGGCGAGGTTGAGAGAAGATCGATGACTTCGGCGGATATGCCATCCTCCGCCAGGGTTTCGGCCGCCTGCTGCGCTATATAGGTCGTGTATCCAATGCCTATAACCGTGACGTCGTCGCCCTCGCTCAGAATGCGAGCTTTACCGATGGGCACTTCGTAAGATTCTTCTGGCACATGTACGTTCGAGGCGATGCCCATGAGCTGCCGATTGTTGAAGAGAACAACGGGATCATCATCTCGGATGGCGGAGATCATGAGGCCTTTCGCCGTGTATGGGTCGGATGGGACGACCCCCTTGAGGCCGGGGAAGTGCGTGAAGATGGAGTATAGGGTCTCGGAGTGCTGGGCCGCCGTGTTAAGGCCGGCGCCCATTCCCGTCATGATTGTCAGAGGGAGAGTGATTTTCCCACCGAACATGTATCGCATCTTGGCGGCGTTGTTTGTGATCTGGTCGGCGCAGACTCCGAAGAAGCTGACGTACATCAGCTCGACGACGGGGCGAAGTCCGGTGGCGGCCGCGCCGACGCCGGCACCGATAAATCCGGCTTCGGATATGGGAGTGTCCCGAACTCGGTCGGCTCCGAATTCGGTTATGAGGCCCTTGGTTAGGCGCATTGGACCGCCCCATGCGTCGATGATGCCCTGATCTTCGCGGCCCGCCCCGCCCGCGACATCCTCGCCCATGACGATGACGGCGGGATCCCGCTGCATCTCCTGGCGAAGGGCCTCGTTGACGGCCTGGATGTACGAGAGATTTCGTGTCGCCGTTTCGGTTACCATGCTGTTACTCCTGATAGTCGTTGCCTGACTTACACCTTGAATCCTAACGAATTCTTAAGCTCAAGATTATTCCAATAACTCAATCATTTCATCAAATATCGAAACCATCAATACGGAAGACATTACTAAATCAGAATCTGATAGTTTTGAAAGATCAGAAACGTTCTCGAATTCTTCCCCTTCTGCAACGTATCCCAGGCTGGCTATCGTATACAGGATGTCTTCGTCCTCAATCTTGCCTAACGATGACAGTGCAGCACCAAGGTTACTATCGTCTCCAGTTATAAATGCTCGATTAGATATCGAGAAGAATTGCAGAGTATACAAGACTTGATCGGCACGTCTACGCAAGTCTTCATACTTATAATGATCCTCTTTGTAGGTATCCTCACTGGACTCCCATGTCCGTTCAAGGGCTAACAGATCCACTTTGGTGCTTACTAGTTCGTCTTTAGTTTCCTCCAACTCTCTCGAAAGCTCATTGTACTCGTCTTGGGAGACTCCACTGCAAGCTAAAGAAATAGAGACGCATAATGCGCCAATCAGAAATATAAGTGTCTTGGGCCACATAATGCCTCGAACTACCTCCCTACTTGGATATTGCGAGATTGCTCTCACGCAAGGGAATCTTGTGCCGTTGCGGATTGTGACTCCACTTCCTACGAGTAGCTGATGTATACGTCGGTGGTCAGCTCTTCGGGGTCGGGGAATGGACTTTCATCGGCGAACTTTGTGGCTTCGACTACTTCGGCGAGGGCGGTCGAGTCAATTGTCTCGATCTCTTTCCGGGATGCCACGTCGTTTTCCAGAAGGTAGGACACCATCGCGCTGATACAGTCGCGGGCCTCGTAGTAGTCTTCTTCTTCTTGTGTGCGATACGCGAGCGGGTTGTCGGCGCCGAAGTGTCCGAGATAGCGATAGGTTTGCGCCTCAATGAAGGTGGGGCCGCCGCCGGCTCTGGCGCGCGCTACGGCCTCGCCTCCGATCTCGTACATCTCAAGGACAGACTGGCCATCGGCTGTGACGCTGGGCATGTTGTATCCCTCGGCCCTTGCGGCGATCGACTCGCCAGCGACGGAGTATTCGACCGGAGTGGATTCGGCGTAACGGTTGTTTTCGCATACGAAGATGACGGGCAGTTTCCAGATGCCGGCAAGGTTCATGGCCTCGTGGAGTGTGCCTTGGTTTGCGGCGCCGTCGCCGAAGAAGACAACGGAGACTTGGTCGGTGCCTCGCACTTTGGCGCTGAGACCGACGCCCGTGGCGACGGGAATGTTGGATCCAACGACGCCGTTCGCGCCAAGCATTCCTTTGTCGATGTCAGCGATGTGCATCGTGCCGCCCTTGCCCTTGTTGGTCCCGGTGGATTTGCCCAGCAGTTCAGCCATCATTTGTTTGAGATTTAGGCCCTTGGCGATGCAGTGGTGATGGCTCCGATGCGTACCTAGCACGTAGTCGTCGTCGCGCAGGTGCGCACACACCCCCACGGGGACGGCCTCTTGTCCGATGGACGAGTGCATACCGCGCAACTTGCCCGCGTCGGCTTCGCGCTTCGACTGCTCCTCGAAGCGGCGGATTGTCACCATCGTCCTATACATCCAAAGCAGGGTATCCTTGTCGATTCCGATGGTTGTCGTCGCCACAGTGACGCCTCCGAACTCTTGCATATGATGCGCGCTATAATAGCAGGGTGTGGAAATCGTGTCACGATGACCGATTTTCCATTCAGGGCCTGCGAAAGCGGTTCATAATGCAAGAATGTGCTATCCGGGTAAAGGTTGCCGCAAAGTTTTCCTCGACGTACACTTCTTTACTGTGGTGTCGAAGTCAAAAGGCGGTTGAGGAATCATAATTCCAAAGGGAGAACGCAGGGATGAACGAAGAGAACGGATACATCGTTGACGCGACCGGAGTCCACAAAACGTACAGCACCGGCAAGGTCAGCGTTCCTGCCCTTCGCGGCATTGACTTAAAGGTGAAGCGGGGGGAAATGGTCGCAATCATGGGGCCGAGCGGCTGCGGCAAGACGACGACTCTAAACTGCCTGTCAGGATTGGACGACATCGACTCCGGCTCGGTAATCGTGGAGGAGCAGGTCATCCACGATTTGCCGGACGATGAGCGGAGCGACTACCGAGCGCGGCGCATGGGGTTTGTTTTTCAGCTGTATAACCTGCTTCCGGTTCTGACTGCCGTCGAGAACGTCGAGATGCCCTTGCTGGTTTCGGGCATCAGCTCAAAAGAGGCGAGGCGACGATCTTTGGAACTGCTTGAGCAAGTTGGACTCGCGGATCGCGCGGACCATCTTCCGGGTGAACTTTCGGGCGGGCAGCGCCAAAGAGTGACCATCGCCCGGGCGTTAGTAAATCGTCCGGCCATAGTGTGGGCTGACGAGCCAACCGGCGACTTGGACAGTGAAACGGCGCATGAGGTTATGGATTTGATGACTCAGCTCAATAGGGACAGCGGCGAGACGTTCGTTATAGTTACTCACTCGCGAGAGGTGGGCGAGATCGCCGACCGTATCGTCACCATGAGAGACGGACTGGTAACCGACGACGGGTTGGGCGGGATGACGCCGGAACCTGCCGCGACCGCGACCTAGGCGCACATTGTTTCTTGCTCCCTATCATGCAGAGGCTCGCCGGTTCTTATCCGCCGAGGCCGCAGAGCGTGATTCTCTAGTACCGGCAAGGCAAGTATTTGCCACCCACACCCCCTCGAGGTGAACGATGGAAAGTCTGTTCGGCATCCCGCTTCCCACATTGATGCTCATCCTCTCCGGCATTTTCCTAGTGGCAATGTTGGTCGTAATCGGGATGGCATTACGCAATCCAGTGATGTTGAAGATGGGAATACGTCCGATTTCTCGTCGGCCCGGTATGACCGCCTTGATCATCATTGGGGTCATGCTAAGCACGATCATCATTTCCGCCGCGTTCGGGACTGCGGACACACTTACCTACTCGATACGCGACATCGGGATCAATGGGCTGGGGACAATCGACGAGGTCATCGTCTCCGCTCGGGCCGAGGAGGGTGACAGCTTCGGGCAGACATATATCTCGATGGAGCGATACGAGGAACTCCGTTCGGAGCTTGCGGGCGATAAGCGAATTGACGGAATCATGCCGCAGTTCACGCAGGTTGTGTCGGCAGTGAATCCCGTTGAGAACCTCGGTGAAGGACAGCTCAATCTGCTGGGAATCGACCCTGGGCCGCTCGATAACTTTGGCGGGCTGAAGCTGTCGTCGGGAGGCCTCGCGGACTTCCTCAGTATGGGGCGCAACGATGCCTACATCAACCAGGACGCATCGAAGGAACTTGCTCTTCAGGCCGGAGGCGAGATCGAGGTTTATATAGAAGACACGGTTGAGCGGTTCAGCATTAAGGGCGTGGTGGAAAACGGCGGGTTCGCCGGTATCAGTCCAACGATGATCATCACCTTGGAGAATGCCCAGGAGATATTTGGCAGGACAGGTCAGATTACGTCGATCATCATATCGAACCGTGGCGATCAATTGACGGGCAATGAGCTTAGCGATGAGGTCACCAAGGACCTTCGCGTGAAGTTTACGGACCGCGAGACCGTCCTGCGTCTGAAAGAGCTTCTTAATGACGACATCTTTCTTCGAGAACTCGAAGCAAAACGGGACGCTACAACCGATACCGACTTGAAAGAGGGCTTAGCTCGGCTTCACACGGGAATACTTGCTGCTGAAGTAACCGACGATTTGATCGACGCTCTGGCCGATTCGGGAATTTCGGATGTGATCCAAGAGATTCTCGATTCGGACGAGACACGAGATATTCAGCGTGAAGCCACGACTCTCTTTAGTGAACTCGCGGAAATGCACGTCTTGGACATCAAGAACGACATCCTGCGAGGGGCCGAACAGGCCGGCACTGCAGTGAGCGTGTTCTTCCTGACCTTCAGCACATTCTCAATAGCCAGTGGCATTTTGCTGATTTTCTTGATTTTCGTCCTTTTGGCCGGGGCAAGGAAATCGGAAATGGGCATGGCCCGGGCAGTAGGAGCCAAGAGACGGAACCTTGTCGAAATGTTCGTCTTTGAAGGTACGGCGTACGCCGTCGTCTCGGCGGCTATCGGAGTCGCGTTGGGACTCGTCGTAAGCGGGTTGATGGTGGGAATTCTCAACAGTGTATTTGCGACGTTTGATGACAATTTCTCGCTACGGCTTCACTTTACCCTGCCGACAGTCGTCGTTTCGTACTGCTTGGGGATGATCATCACCTTCGCGACCGTTGGACTTTCGGCGTACCGAGTGAGCTACTTGAACATCGTGGCGGCCGTGCGGAACTTGCCGGAGAACCTCGTGCCGACGACTCCGCCGGGAATCTTGAGTCGTCTGCTGGGCGTCGTAAAGGGTGTTGCCAGGCCCGCGATCTTCCTTTGGCGGGCGGGGCGTTTCCTCTTCAAGCGCGACTTTGTTCCGGCGGCGCTTCATGTGGTATTCGCGGTGGTATGGCTGACGGGAATCGTCTGGATCGTCGATATCTTGATTCAGCTGTTCAAGCTGGTGTGGCCGTATTTCTTGCAAGGCTGGATGCTGATACTGATAGGGGCCGCACTGGTCGGCGGGTCACTCGTTCTTTCATTCCTCCAGCTGTGGTCGGTGTTCGGCGGTGGAGTTTCGCTGGTACTAACGGGGATCGGCCTTCTGGCGAGAACCATTCTTGCCGGAAGCGGCGTGCCCCCCGCCCGTCGCGATCGAATCGTCTTTACGCTGACGGGGATAGCAATCTTGGTTTTCTGGGCGCTGCCGTCCGGCATTGTTGAAAGGGTTTTGGGAGACCTCGCCGACGACCTGAGCGGCGATGTCGACATCATGTTCGTCTCGGGCGTCGCCATGGTAGGAGCGGCGGTCTGGACGGTGATGTACAACGCGGATCTGATCCTCCACGCGCTCCACTTCGTTACCAGACGTCTAAGGCAGGTTCGCCCCGTCCTGGTAACGGCCATAGCCTACCCGCTCAGTTCCAAGTTCCGAACCGGCCTGACTCTGGCGATGTTCGCCCTGGTTATATTCACGCTAACCGTAATGTCCGTTCTCACGGATACCTTCGGGACGCAGTTCGTCGAGACGAGAGTCGCCACGGGCGGTTGGGACATTGAAGGCAACATCAATTTCACAACACCCATTGAGGACATTCGCTCACGGATTGATGAGATTGACACCGTGGATATTGCCAGCTTCGAAGCGATTGGCGGGTACACCGGTTTCGGCGTTCAGGTCCGAGAGATCAACAACGAAGATCAAGAATGGGGCAACGTCGGATTTCTTGCGGTGGATGACGGGTACTTGGAGACAACCGATTATGACTTTCGGCTGATTGCAGACGGCTTCGGTTCAAGCGCAAAGGATGTATTCGAGGCCATGCGCAATAACTCGGAGCTCGCGGTGATCGGCGGGTCATTGCTCAGCGAAAACGTTCAAGACCAACAGGGCCAACCGGTTGAGCGAGTGTTTCAAGAAGTGAATTACGACGACGAAACCATGTCTCCCATTGAGATCGAATTGAGAGAACCCAATACTCGCGCGGTAATGACCTTGAAGGTAATAGGTGTCATCGACCGTGTCCACGACACCGGATTCAACCTGGGGGTGATCGGCTCCAAGAGCGCCATCGACGAGGTGGTCCCGTTCCCGATTCCGATCACGACCTACCGTTTCCGAGTTGCGGATCTCGATCAGTCGAATGACATAGCCCAAAACATCGAACGAGCCTTTCTCCAGCACGGGATGCGGGCCGTGGTCCTCGAAGACTATCTGGATGAGCAACTAGGGGCGCTGCGCGGATTTTTCCGTCTGTTCACCGGCTTCATGGCGTTGGGCCTCTTCGTTGGCATTGCCGCGCTGGGAGTGGTCAGCACGAGAGCGGTGGTCGAGCGACGGCAGCAGATTGGGATGCTGCGCGCTATCGGCTATCGTCGGGGGATGATCCAATTGAGTTTCCTGGTTGAGTCGAGCTTCGTCGCCGTGTTAGGGATTATTATTGGCACAGCGCTGGGACTCGTTCTTTCTTACAACGCAATTGTCGACATCCGGGACGAAGAGGGTCTGGACACCATTCGCTACGCGATCCCCTGGACGCAGATGTTCGTAATCTTGGGGTTGACGTACGTGTTCTCCCTGCTTGCCACGTATGTTCCCGCCCGGCAGGCTTCAAAGGTCTATCCGGCAGAGGCTCTTCGGTACGAGTAGGGGCAATGGGAATCAGTTCAGGTCGGCGAATCGCCCTGGAGTGAAATCTTCGATGGGTAGCCGCGTCTCTCCTCGCACGATGAGATCGGCAACGGCTCTTCCCATCGCCGGAGCGAGCAAGACGCCCTTCTTCCCGCCGCCGGTCGAGAGGTAGAGGTTTTCGCGACTGGGCGCGCAACCCAGTATCGGCAGGGCGTCGGGCGTCCTCGGTCTGAGGCAGGCGGTCTGTTCGAGCACACGGGCTTGCGTCACCGAAGGGAGCACCTGAGCCGCCCTATCAAGCAGGCTGTGCCTGGCGTCCGCGTCGGTCGAAAGATCGAAATCAGCTTCTTCTTCGGTCGCCGCGGCCCAGAGTTTGCCGTCCGCCTTTTGCACCACCGCGCCCGGCCCGGCGATGTGGTACTCCAATGGAGGGCGTAACCCCTCAAGTCGGACAATTTGTCCTTTGAGTGGGGTGACGGGAATCTCGAGACCGATCCACTCCGCAACCTGGCTCGACCAAGGGCCGGTCGCGATTATGACTGCGTGACATGCCACTTCGCCCTTTGCGGTCCTCACGCCGACGGCCCGGCTGCCAGACCACGAGATGCCTGTCGCACGGTCATTGACAAAACGAGCGCTCCGTTGGCACGCGGCATCCATCAGCGCTCTTGTGAGCGCCTGACTATCCACCATACCAAGCCTTTCCAATAGGACGGCTCCGACAATGCCGTCTGCAAGTCGGGAGTCCAGGGCTTGAACGTCCTTGTCGTCCAGCCATCGGGCGGAGAAGCCGTCGGTGGCGTTCCAGCGCCGCATTTCCTTTCGCATCGGAGGTGTGTTGGTCTCGTCCAGCACGATTTCGAGATGCGGCATCATTCCGGCCTGGAAGTCGATTGAGGACTCCTCTTGCAGTGGGGGCCACAGCCGAAGATGTTCAAGGAATGCATGGCTTGCGAACGTGGCCAATCGGCCGGGGATTTCCGCGCCCGAAAGGGGATTGAGGAGACCGAGGGCATAGCCGGAAGCGGCATTCCCAATGCCCTGATGGTCGATCACGGCCACCTCCAGCCCCTCGGCGGCGAGGCAGTAGGCGGCGGCGCACCCTGCTACACCTCCGCCTATGACGGCAACGTCCGGCGGGTGTTTCATATCTGCTCCCATCGTGGTTTCGGTTGTGTCACTCTCGCAAGGCTCATATAATACCAGCGTCCATCACACGACAGCGATTTTTTCAATCGCGTCAGGGCACTGAAGGCAGGTTATGGAAATCCTCGAATACATGGAGCGGCATGGTCACGAGCAGCTGCTCATCTGTCATGAGCCATCTCAAGGGCTCAAGGCGTTTATCGCTATTCACGACACGACGCTTGGTCCCGGCTGCGGGGGTCTTCGGGTATGGCCGCACGCGAGCGAGGACGACGCCATCATGGACGTACTGAGGCTATCCCGCGCGATGACGTACAAGTCGGCCGTCGCGGGACTCAATCTCGGTGGAGGGAAGGCACTGATCATGGCCGATCCGCGTACCGAAAAGAGCGAGGCCATGCTGCGCGCGTTCGGACGGCACGTTGACTCGCTCGGCGGAAGGTACGTCACCACCGAAGATGTTGGCATGACACCTCAGGATCTGGAGTACATCGCTGAGGAAACGGAGCACGTCGTCGGCCTGCCGGAGTCGCTGGGAGGAAGCGGCGACACGTCCGTTATGACCGGATTGGGAGTTTATCTCGGGATGAAAGCGGCGGCCAAGGCGACATGGGGAGACGACGACCTGTCGGGCCGAACGGTGGCGTTCCAGGGGTTTGGAAACGTCGGTTCCAACACGGCGAGGCATCTCCTCGAGGAAGGGGCCAAGCTGGTTGTGACCGACATATATGAGAGCGCGACACAACAGGCTGCTGAAATGGGGGCGTCGATCGTGTCGCCGGACGACATTTACGATGTCGAATGCGACATCTTCTCCCCGTGCGCTCTTGGGGGCACGCTGAATGAAACCACGATTCCGCGCCTCAAGTGCGGGATCGCAGCGGGTGGGGCAAACAACCAGCTGCTGTCGGACGCCGACGGCGACTTGCTGAAAGAGCGCGGCATCACCTACGCGCCGGACTACGTCGTCAACGCGGGCGGGATCATCAACGTCGGCTGCGAGATCGGGGGCGTGTATCGCCAAGATCGTGCATTGGAGTTGACCAGGCGGATCTATCAGACAACGCTCGACGTCATCGAGACTGCGCGCGCCGGGGGGGTCACTACGAACGTCGCCGCGGATCGGATAGCGGAACGTCGCATTGCTTCGGTTAGCGGGATCAAAGTAATGCTTTGAGGGGCGGCAAACTGGTCAACTAGGATCGTTCGTGGTGAGTTTGTCGGACTATGAACAACTCTATCGCCCTTCGACAGGCTCAGGGCGAACGGGGTGTTTATAGGCTCTGTTTGTTGTTGCCCTTCGACAGGCTCAGGGCGAACGGGGTGTTTGTAGGTAGGGGGAACGGGATGTTTATAGGCTCTCTTTGTTGTTGCCCTTCGACAGGCTCAGGGCGAACGGGGTGTTTGTAGGTAAGGGGAACGGGTGTTTTGGGCTCTGGGTGCGACCCTTCGACAGGCTCAGGGCGAACGGGATGTTCGTAGGCAGGGCGAACGGGTAAATCATTATGGGCGCTTTTGATGGGAGATTCACCAAGACGTTGGGAGTGTGTGTGACATGGAGCTTCGGGAACTTGGAAGAACGGGACTGAAGATATCGCCTCTCGGTCTTGGTTTAGCGGAGATTTCGCGCCAGGACCGAATGGGCGGAGACGTAACTTCGGCGGAGAAGGTGCTGAACGAAGCGTTGGACAATGGGATCAATTTCCTCGATACGGCGGCCTGCTACGGCGACACGGAAGCTCTCATAGGGGACACGGTTTCGCATCGCAGGGACGAGTACGTATTAGCAACGAAAGCGGGTCATGCGGTAGGAGACGCGCCGGGGGAGAGCTGGACGTCGGAAACCATCCGGCATTCCATCGACCGAAGCCTCAGGCTTCTCCAAACGGACTGTGTGGACATCGTGCAGCTGCACTCGTGCGATGTGGAGGTGTTGGAGCGGGGAGATATCATCGAGGCGTTGATTCGGGCGCGCGAAGCCGGCAAGACTCGATTCGCGAGTTTTAGCGGAGACAACGAGGCGGCAAAATGGGCGGTCGAGAGCGGCATTTTCGCCACGCTTCAAACAAGCTACAACGTAGCAGAGCAGCACGCCCGCACGAAGGGACTGTTCGATATGGCGCAAGCGGCAGGAATGGGTGTGATTCTCAAGCGTCCGGTCGCTAACGGGGCGTGGTGGCATAATCAAAGCCCCTACCCTTACGCCGACGAGTACTTTCAGCGTTCCCGGATAATGAAGGAAGCAGGACCGTTCAAGCACGACCTGGACGACAAGGTGCTCCTCGTCACCGGCTTCGCCCTAGCGGAGCCTGCCGTCACCACCATCATCACCGGCACGCACAACGTCGATCATCTGAAATCCAACATCGAGCTCGTCGCGAATCGCCTTCCCATCCCGGATGATACCGTGCGGGAACTTCACCAACGCTTCGAGCAGGTCGAGGATGACTGGCGGCAGCTTACGTAGCTGGAGAGACAGGACGCAACTATGCACATTCCCATCGACCAACCATTCGACTTGGAGTCCACCCTCGCCTGCGGACAGGGTCATCGCTGGCTCTCAGCAAGGCATGGCTGGTATGAGGGCGTGCTCGGACATAACCTAGTTCATATTCGCCAGGATGGTGAGCGCCTTGAGTTTCATACCGCTGCAGATGAGGGGGATATTGCACGCCAGTTGAGTCGTCAATTTCGACTACGTGATCCCATTGAAGCCATCTACGAAGAACTGAGCAGGGATGACCCTGTAATGGCCATGCTGGTGCGGAAGTTTAGAGGGTTGCGAGTGATGCGCATCGATCCGTGGGAGTGTTTGGTCTTCTTCATTCTAACCGCCCGTTCCGACATCGACCGAGCAATGCAAAACATGGAGCGCATAGCCTCGGAGTTTCGCACTGGCCCACCATTGGAAGGATACAACGGCTCTCGCTACTGCTTCCCTAGACCGCAGGATTTGTGCGAGGGTGACGCACTCGAAAGGCTTAACCGCGTAATTGTGGGGCTGCGGTCAAAAGGGCCCAGAATACATAGAGCGTCCCGCGCCGCTTATAGCCCATACTTCGATCTTGATACGTTGAAGAACACGCTGGACGTCAGGGGCGTTGTAACGAAGCTGGACAAACAGTTCGATGGCGTTGGCCCTAAGAGTGCGAACTGCGTAGCTCTCTTCGCCCTCGACAAACTGGATGGGTTTCCGATTGACACGCACATCTTCAACGCCTTAAATCGCCTCTATGGAACCGAGCCGGACTATCCAAGGGCCAAGACGCCGGCATCGGTTGGACGGTGGAAGTGGTGCCGAAAGAAGTTTGGGCCTTACGCGGGCTACGCGAGTCAGTTCTTGTTCTTCTACAGTTTTCGGTACCTCAGCTAACCCAGCAGACGCTTGGCGATGATTTCCCGCATCATTTCGGAAGTGCCGGCGGCGATGGTCCACAGGCGGTAGTCGCGGGCGAATCGCTCGACGGGGAGCTCGCGCATGTAGCCTAATCCGCCGTGCATCTGGACGGCTTCGTAGGCGATGCGATTGGCCATCTCGGTGGAGTAGAGCTTGGCCATGGAGACTTCCATGACGCAATCGTCTCCGCTCGCGAATGCCTGAACTGCGGCGTAGGTCAGGCACCGGGCGGCTTCGACATGGGCGGCCATGTCGGCGATTCGATGGCGGAGCGCTTGGAACTCGGCCAGGGGCTTGTCGAAAGATTCTCGGGTTTTCAGGAATTCGCGTGTGTCATCGAGAGCTTGGCGGGCGGCTGACACGCACAGGACTGCCGAGAGCAGGCGTTCTCGCTGGAGTCCGGATGCCAATTGGTAGAATCCCCTGCCCTCTTGGCCAAGGAGATTCGCATGGGGTACGCGAACGTCTTCGAAGACCAACTCGGCGGTGTCGGAAGCCCACATCCCCGTCTTGCTCAGCTTCCGGCTGACCTTCAGGCCCGGCGTTCCCGCCTCTACCAAGAACTGAGAGAGGCGCTGATGCTTTCGACCGGAATTTCGCGTCTTTGCGGCGACAAAGTATAGATCGCCGTAGACTCCGTTGGTAATGTACGTCTTGGCGCCGTTGAGAATCCAGTCGTCGCCATCGCGTTCGGCCCGCGATTCTAGGGAGGCCATGTCGGAGCCCGCTCCCGGCTCGGTGATAGCCAGCGCGCAGACTTTGCGTCCAGCAGTAATATCCGGCAGGTATCTCCGTTTTTGGTCGGCGGAACCGACACGACCCAGCCATGGCGAGGACATGTCGGTATGCACGACTACGCTGAAGGCCACGCCTCCGGAACGGCAGCGGGCGAGTTCCTCCGTTAGCACGACGGTCATCCAAATGTCAGCGTCCACCCCACCGTACTCGGCCGGGTACTCTATGCCAAGGAAGCCCAGTTCGCCCATGCGTCGGAAGAGTTCGCGCGGTATTTCGCCGCGCTCCTCCCATTCGTCGACGTGGGGGATGATCTCGTCCTGAACGAATCGTCGAACGAGATCGCGGAACATCTCATGTTCGGAGGTGAAGTGCATGGGTGTCAGAGTGATTCAGGTGGGGCGCAGGAGTGAGAAGGTGCAGAATAGCATGAATTAATGTTGGCCGGCCCGTCCGCCGCAGCTATTGGTCGTCCTCGCGCTGTCGGAGTTCGGTGCGGCGGATCTTGCCGGAGATGGTTTTCGGCAACTCCGTTAGGAATTCTATTTCGCGGGGATACTTGTACGGCGCAGTAGTGGTCTTTACGTGGTCTTGGAGCTGGGTGAGTAACCGGGGTGAGGGATCGTATCCGGGGGCGAGGACAACGAAGGCCTTCACGATGTTCGTCCGGGCGGGGTCGGGTTTGGCGATCACGGCGGCCTCGGCGACGGCGTCGTGTTCTAGGAGCGCCGACTCGACCTCGAAGGGGCCGATGCGGTATGAGGCGCTAATTATCACGTCGTCGGAGCGTCCGATGAACCAGAAATAGCCGTCTTCGTCTCGCGATGCGCGGTCGCCGGTGTAGTACCAGTCGCCGCGGAAGCAGTTCGCGTTGGCTTCCGGGTTTCGCCAATATCCGGGGAAGAGGCCGACCGGTCTATCGGGAGTCATGCGGATCGCGATTTCGCCCTCGTCTCCGTCGGGGAGTTCATTGCCGTCTTCATCGACGACCGCCATGTAGTAGTCCGGGGCAGTAACGCCCATTGAACCGGGTCGATGTTCCATGCCGGGGAAGGTCGCGGCGCATAGGGTGGTCTCAGTCTGGCCGTACGCCTCCCAAATATGATGGCCTGTCCCATCGCGCCAGGTGTCGATGACCTCCGGATTCACCGGTTCGCCGGCTCCCATGCAGTGTCGAAGCGCCTTCGGGGAGAAGTTTTCCAGGTCTTCGAGTACCAGCATCCGGTAGGCCGTGGGCGGGGCGAAGAAGGTCGTTATCGGGTATTTTTCGAGGGCATCGAGGGTTGTACCGGGTTCGTACTTGCCGCGCTGATCCCAGATAAAGAGGGCCGATCCCAAGTTCCAGGGGGCGAAAAAACTTGACCACGCCGCCTGCGCCCAGCCGGTATCGGAGAGTGTCCAATGCAGATCGGCAGGTCGTTGATCCATCCAGAATTTGCCTGTGACGACATGTCCGATTGGGTAGTTGCTGTGTGTGATTGGCACCATCTTTGGGTAGCCGGTCGTACCCGAGGTGAAGTAGATCATCATCAGTTCATCGGCGGGGTTGTTCGGATTTGGGAGTTGAGTCGAGGCGGCAGAGACCAAGTCTTCGTAGGCGTGATGCTCGCCGTTATCCTCTCCAACGACGATAATTTCGCGCAGTTCCGGGCACCGGTCACGGGCGGCCTCGACCTTCGGGAGGTTTTCGGCGTCCGTGATCGCTACCGAAATGCCGGCGGCTTGTACACGGTAAGCGATATCACGGGGGGTCATGAGGGTTGTCCCCGGGACTGATACGAACCTTCCTCTGATGCACCCGAGGACGATTTCCCACCATTCCACGAGGCGGGGGAGCATGGTCATCACCCGGTCGCCGGGTTTGGTTCCAATGCCGGAGAGGGCATTTGCTACTTGCTTTGAGCGAGTGGCAAATTCATGATACGTGACATCGCGGGGGACGCCCTCACTGCTCACCCAAAGCATGGCGCGCTTTTTCGGATCGGCGGCCCACTTATCGAAGACCTCGTAGGTCCAGTTATAGCGCTGGGGTCGAGGCAGGCGGAAGGCGCGGTAAGTCTCATGGTAGTCGCCGACAAGGTACTGCTGGTTCATTGCGATTTTCCTCACGGTATCAGACATCGCGGGGAAATGGGCTGCGCGAGCGCTCGGTCAGGGAGTATACCCAAGTTGGGCAAGAATCGCATTACGATGCTGATCGAGGGTCGGTGGTGGGGCCGTCGGTTCGATGGAACCTGTGGAAAGACGCATCGGCTGCGCAATGAAACGATAAAGCCCGATGTCGACGACTGATCCGCGTGCAACGAATTGCGACAGTTGGAGCGCGTCGTTGAAGTCGCGCACGATTGCGGCCGGAACGTCCAGCGCCATGAGGTCGCGCTCCCATTCCGCGGCCGAGCGTTTGGCGAAGGTCATTTCCAGTCGAGTTTTGATCGGCACTGCCCGTTCGAGTCGCTGATCGAACGTCAGTTGTGCGAGTTCATTGAGTCCAGCCACTTCGCACAGCTTCTGCCAGAAGTGGTCTTCGTGGACGATGCCGAGGCTGATCCATCTGGCATCCGCACAGGCGAAGAGGCCGTAAGTCGGAATGGCGGTCACGTTGGGCGGGGTATGATCTTTGTCATCGGCGGAGGGATTTTCCGCCTCGATTCCCATGAGTGAGAGCACAGCGTCCGTCATCGAAAGGTCGATGTACGCGCCCTCTTCGGGGGAATCCTTTCCGGCAACGGACGCGAGAACGGCGATGGCCGCATAGAGACCGGAGGCGACATCCGAAATGAGAATCGCAGGGGGCCAGGGGCGACCTTCGATGCCGGTTTGGGCGGCCATGTATCCGCCAACGGCAAGATAGTTGATGTCATGGCCGGGGACGCCACGCCATGGGCCTTCCTGTCCAAAACCCGATATTGAGCAATAGACGATACTTGGATTCCTAGCGGAGACGGTTGGGTAGTCGGCGCCCAGACGGTGGGCCACCCCAGGTCGAGAACCCTCAAGAATGATGTCGGCTCGCTCAGCCAGGCGGAGGAAGATCTCGCGGCCGCGGTCGGTCTTGAGATTTAGGGATATGCTCTCTTTGCCACGATTCAGTCCGGCGAAGATCGAGGGGCCGCTGCGGCGAAGGGGGTCGCCATTCGGCGGTTCTACTTTTATCACTCTGGCCCCAAGGTCGCTCAGGATCATGGAGCAAAAGGGGCCGGGGGTGTTTACCGTGAGATCGAGAACTGTCAGTTTGGAGAGTGGACGCATAGTTTCTCTATTCTACAACGGGATTGGCAATGGCGCTCTATAGGCAATGTTCTCCCGAAGGGGAAGCGCATTTCGTGAGAGGCGGTCTTGGAAGAGAAGCCCGGCCTCAGTCCTCACTCCAGCGCAGGCCGGAGTGAGGATGGTGGGCGCCGAGAGGGATTGAGGGTGTATCCAGCAACTCTCCATGCGACTGCCCGGCTTATCCGTCGATCAGTCGGCGCCAGGCCGTTTGCGAAGCATTGGTCCCCTGCGCCAGCTCAAGCCTCTTCCCTTCATCGCTAGCAGGGTGAGAGATGTTGCTCCAAGGGCAACGGCCACACCGGAAACGCTCAGGGAGAACGGCGCGTTGACCGCTTGGGCAAGGGAACCCATCAAGAGCCCTCCGACGGCTGACGAACCCCATCCCAACTGGTGGATGCTCATGACCCTTCCACGGAATTCGTCGTCGACGATGCTTTGAAGCAGGGTGTTGTTGATTGTGCCGAACGCCGTGCTTGCCGCGCCGACGACGAGAATTGCAGACAAAGACGCCGGCAGGTAGGTAATTTGGGCGAAGAGGAAGAGGCCGACGCCAAACGTGAGACCGGTCGCAATTTGCAGCAGGGCAGAATCCTTGAGTCTGCCGAATAGCATGAGAAGGATGGTTCCGCTTAGGCCGCCGATGCCGCCGGCTAACAGCAGGCTGCCGTAGGTCTCGACTCCGCCTTGGAGTACGACGTCGGCAAAGACCGGCAAGAGCGTTCCAAAGGAAGAGCCGAATATGCCCGT
Organism: Dehalococcoidia bacterium; assembly: GCA_965232435.1. GTDB lineage: Bacteria > Chloroflexota > Dehalococcoidia > Lucifugimonadales > VXLM01 > VXLM01. The sequence goes on along the minus strand of CBDDPU010000004.1, from coordinate 1,943,634 downwards.
GAGAATTCCGAGAGCGACCAGGCTTAAGATGGCTGCGCTGCCTCGAATATAGGCGAAACCTTCCACCAGATCGCGCCACGGCACGGTCCGCTTGCGAGCGCCGATATGGGGCTGCGGGTCGACAAGAGCGAACATGGCGACGGTGCCGACATACATGGCGCCAACGAAGAAGAACACGCCTTCGATGCCGAGTCCATTGACCAAGGGAGCAAACAGGAACGGGCCGATCACCGTTGAGCCGGACATGAGGAGCGATTGGAGGACGACGGCGTTCATCAGGTGCTGACGCGGGACGAGATTCGGCACGATTGCCTGGCGACAGGGGATATCGAACGACAGCAAAATTCCGTTTGCCAACGAGATCGCGAGGAGGTGCCATGGCTGGATGAAGCCCGTTGCGGCGAGAAAGCCCGTCAGCAGGGCCGTGAACGAAAAGAGGGCCCGGGTCGTCACGACGAGGCGCATGCGATTGACGCGGTCGGCCGCGACGCCTCCCCACATCGACAGCAGCAGAATCGGGCCCAAACCCGCGAATGTCACGAGGCCGAGCATCAGAGGCGAGTCGGTCAGTTGGTGCATCAGCCACAGCCGGCCGGCCATGAGTGCCCAGATGCCGATGTTCGAGAAGGCGTTGCCTATCCAAAACAGGCGATAGTCGGGGTAACGAAACGCCGCGAACGGGCCGTCGGCGAGTTCCTTTGGAGAGCGGTCGAGAGCCATGTTCGACAGTATATCCCGAACGGCGTAGGGTATCGTAACAGTCCGGTATTCCGTTGACGCTCCGAAGCGCCGATGCTACACTCCCCGCGATCTGACAAAGCCCCGGCAGGGGTTGTGTCGCCATGTCTTTTCTCAATAGCAGGATTGCAAGCCCATGAGCTACCGACTAGGTGTCGACGTCGGAGGAACGTTCACCGACCTCGCCCTGTATGACACGGACAGCAACCGCCTAGACTTCGCGAAGACTCCCTCCACCCCCATCAATCAGGCGCTTGGAGTAGCCGCCGGGATCCGAGAATTGACGGAGCGCCACGGTGTTTCGGCGGACCGAGTCGATTTTTTCATTCACGGCACGACGGTGGCGACGAACACGCTTCTTGAGCGCAAGGGGGCTAATACCGCTCTGATCGTAACCGCGGGTTTCCGAGACGTGCTGCAAATTGGTCGGCAGGACAGGCCCGATCTGTATGACTGGCGGATTCGTCGCTCCGACCCGCTGGTGCCGCGACATCTGCGTTTCGAGGCCCAGGAAAGGACGCTTCACACCGGAGAGGTGATGATACCCATGGGCAAGGAAGCGCTCGACGACGTCATTCGCCGAGTGAAGCAGGCGGAGGTCGACGCCGTGGCCGTGTGTCTGCTGCATTCTTACGCGAATCCGTCGCATGAGCAGGCCATCGGCGAGGCGATCCGTCGAGAATTGCCGGACATTCCTATTTCGCTGTCGCACAAGATATTGCCGGAATTCAAAGAATATGAGCGGATGAGCACGACGACGATAAACGCCTACGTGGCTCCCATCATGGAGCGTTATCTTCGGCGGCTTGAGGCGAGCATCGCGGACGCGGGTCTCAAGTCCGAACTCTATATTATGCAGTCGAACGGCGGGACGATGGGCGCGGAAACCGCAATCGACCGTCCGGTTCATACGATCTTGTCCGGGCCTGCGGCGGGCGTTATCGGCGCGGTGGCAATCGCGCAGCAGGCGGGGAGACAAAACAGCATATCCATCGACATGGGGGGCACGAGCTTTGATGTGTCGCTCTCATACAAGGGGGAGGTTCGCCGAACTCAGGAAAGCGAGCTTGAACGTCTCCCTGTGAAGGTGCCAATGGTTGATATCCACACGCTCGGCGCGGGTGGAGGAAGCATCGCATGGATCGATCCCGGCGGAGCGCTCCGAGTCGGGCCTCAGAGCGCGGGGGCCGATCCTGGGCCGGCTTGTTACGGCAAGGGAGGGACTCATGCGACGGTGACGGACGCGAACCTCGTTCTCGGGAGGCTGAGCGCGACGAGCCTGTTGGGGGGAACGATGACCTTGGACGTGGATTTGGCACGACGGGCGATATCCGAGGGAATCGCCGGCCCACTGGGCTTGACGGTTGAGGAGGCCGCCGAGGGAATAGTGCAGGTCGTGAACGCGAGCATGGTCAAGGGGATCCGGGTCGTGTCCGTCTCGAAGGGTTACGATCCCCGCGAGTTCTGCCTCGTGGCGTTCGGCGGGGCAGGCCCGCTTCACGCTTCCGAGCTCGCCGACGAGATGGACATCCCGACCGTTTTGGTACCCGTCGCGCCCGGCGTCACATCGGCCTTGGGCCTGCTGATGGCGGACCTTCGGCACGGTTTCGCGCAGACGGTTCTCAAACCGGGCAGCGAACTGTCGCCCACTGAAATCACGAACTGGTACGAGCAGTTGGAGGCGCAGGCGATGGAGCAGATGTCCCGTGAAGGGATCGACGCCGAGGAAGTGTCGCTCGTTCGGGCCGCAGACGCCCGATATGTCGGGCAGGGATATGAACTGGAGGTGCTGGCCGCATCCGGCAAGCTCGGCCAGCAGGACATCGAAGAGATCATGGAGCGGTTCCACGATGCCCATGTCCGCAGCTACGGTTACGCCTCACGGGACAACGCGGTCGAGGTCGTAAATCTGCGGGTTACGGCCCTCGCGTCCATGCCCCGGCCCAACCTCGCTCATGATTCCCAGGACGCCGGAGGCGACCCGTCGCTCGCTCTCATCGGGCGCCGAGAGGTGTATTTCAGAAACGAACCAAAGAACACGAGCGTTTACGACCGCTCGGCTCTTCGTCCCGGTGACGTGATTGAAGGCCCGGCAATCGTGGAACAGCTCGATTCAACGACGGTCGTATGGGAGCGGCAGACGGCAGTCGTCGACGATTACCTCAACTTGCTCGTCACCACCGGACGGCAAAAATGACCATAGCCGCTTGCAGAAGGGCTTGTCACGCTCTGCGAAATACTACTCACCGGGAACGATCATGACATCTGCTAACGTTGATCCGATCACCCTCGAAGTCATGCGCAATGGGTTTTATTCCATCGCCGACGAGATGATTGCCGCGTTGATTCGCGCGAGTTATTCCACCAACATAAAGGACCGCCGGGACACGTCCGGGGCCATCTATACCGGCTCCGGCGAAGTGGTGGTTGTGGCGCAGAGCGAGATCGGCACACCGTTGCATCTTGGGACGATGCATTCGGCGGTGCTGACGGCAATGGAGCAGTACCCGTTCGAAGAGCTGGAGGCGGGGGACGCCGTCGCGTTGAACACCCCCTACCCCGCAGGCCCCGGTCACTTGAACGACTTAGCGCTGATATCGCCAGTGTTCTACGAGGGCGAGCTTATCGCGATTACCGCCAACCAGGCCCACCACGTCGACATGGGCGGATTCGCTCCCGGATCAATGCCGTTCGGCGTGACGGAGATATTCCAGGAGGGCCTGCAAATTCCCACGGTGCGGCTGTTTCGCAAGGGAGAGTTGGACCGCGACTTGTGGGCGCTGATAGCTCAGAATGTTCGTCCAAGGACAGAAGTGCGCGGCGACCTTCTGGCCCAGTTCGCGGCCAATAACGTGGCCGACCGTCGATTGACCGAACTCGCCTCGCGGTATGGGTCGGAGATGGTCAGGCGGTACTTGGACGAGATGCTCAACTATTCCGAGCGTCGGATGAGGGCGGCATTACAGCAAATCCCCGATGGCGTTTACGAATTCGAGGACGTCATGGAGGGCGACGGGATTGTGGATTCCGCGATAACTGTCAGGGTCAAGATCGAGTCGAAAGCCGATTCGTTCATTGCCGACTTCACTGAGAGCGACGATTCTTGCCTGGGCCCTCTGAACTGTCGCTGGCCGTCGGTTGCCGCCTGCGTCTATTACGTTCTGAAGGCTTGCCTCGATCCCGAACTTCCTCCTAACGCCGGGGCCTATCGTCCCGTCCAGGTCAAGGTACGAGAAGGCAGCCTCCTTTCCGCGCAGTATCCGACGGCGGTATGCAACGCGAATATCATCACGACGCAGCGGATCACGGACGCGCTGCTGGGGGCGCTTGCGCCCGTGATTCCGGACAAGGTGCTTGCGGCATGTTCCGGCACCATGAATTTGCTGAACATCGGCGGAATCGACCCTCGCAACGGTATCTATTACAACTATATTGAGACGTACGCCGGCGGCCAGGGAGCCATGCAAAACGCGGACGGGATGGACGCAGTCCAGAACCACATGACCAACACTCGCAACGCACCTGTCGAGGCAATCGAGCTCGCCTACCCGCTGCTCGTGGAGAAGTACGGACTTGTGCCCGACAGCGAGGGAGCGGGTCACCATAGGGGTGGATTGGGCATCCAGCGGCATTTGCGAGTACTGGGAGAAAGCGTCACCCTCACGCTGAGCTCGGACCGCGAGCGAGTAAGTCCGTGGGGCCTTTTCGGCGGCGCGGGAGCGGATCGCTCCGCCTGTGTGATCGCAGCCCCCGACGGGAGCGAGGAGCGGCTTCCTTCCAAGGTAACGACGACTGTGCCCTACGACCACGTCATCAAGACCAAGACTCCCGGCGGAGGGGGTTGGGGGAATCCAAAGTCACGCGATGCGGATGCCGTAGCGCGCGACGTGCTGGAAGAGTTCGTCTCGCCCGAAAGAGCCGAAACGGTCTACGGGGCAAGCGTCAGCAGCTAGTGTCCGGAATTGCAAGCTCACCGCATAATTCTGAGCGCCCTTCGACAGGCTCAGGGCGAACGGGATTTTTCAAAACCGTTTGTGGTGATAATTGGGGTGGCTGCCTCATTCATCATGGTTGGCAAAACCACACGCATCCCTCCGCTCGTGGGGGATCTTGACGCGGCAACTTTCTAAACGGGCTGTCACTTGTCATTCAATTGGCAGGAGAATCGGCTTTCGCGTTCAGCATCGTGATTTACACGGATGCCTTTGAGTTGTATCCTTACGGCGAGATTGAATCCCATAAACCACCTTAACCAAGGGGTGAATTTCCCATGACGACCAAGACGCTCATCATCGACGGCGACTATCCGATGGCGGTCGGCGGCATCGACGCGCAACGCGATTTGACGCTGCCAATCGAACAGGCGCGCGCGCCTGATGCGCTCAAAAGTTGGTTCGGGTGGCAGGACGAGGGGATCATGGCGACGCTGCCGGAGATGCGCAAAGGGGGTGTCGCCGCGGCTCTCGTCAAGGTGGCCGTGTGCGTCAAGAAGCCCGGCCACCCGCACGGCGAATACCGCAGCAAGGAGAACGCTCACGCCGCCGGAAGGGGGCAGCTTGCCTACTACAAGCTGCTGGGGGCGCAGAACGAAGCGGCCATTCTCGATACCTCGGAGGGGTTCGCCACGCACATGGAAAAATGGGAGCAGGCGGAGGATTACGCCGATCTTCCAGTGGGGATGATTCTCGGCATGGAGGGCGCAGACGCCATTACCTGGCCTGAGCAAGTAGACGAGTGGTACGCCGACGGCCTCCGGGTCATTAGCCTCTCGCACTACGGCGTAAGCTATTACTCGCACGGCACCGGAACGGGAACGACGGGCGGTCTCACTCCGATGGCGAAGCCTCTCCTGCAGGCCATGAGCCGCCTGTGCATGATTCTGGACGTGACGCATACTTCGGATCAGTCGGTACGAGAGGAATTCGAGCTCTTCGACGGGCCGACGCTGGCAAGTCACCAGAACTGTCGAGCCATCGTTCCGGGTGAGCGACAGCAGCCGGACGATATCCTGCTCGAAGTGATACGCAGAGGGGGCGTAATCGGCTCTTCGATGGATACGTGGATGCTCAACAAATACTATTCCATCGACTGGAAGACCATAGGGTTCAAGCGGCATGAAATATTTCCCAGTCCATTGGTTACGCTGGAAGACTTGGTCGATCACATGGACTACGTATGCCAGCTTGCCGGCAACTCGCGACACGCGGCGATAGGCGGAGATACCGATGGTCAGGGCGGTTCGGACGGCGCGCCTCACGACGTGGATACGGTAGCGGACTACCAGAAGATCGCCGAAATCCTCGACCGGCGGGGATACGGTCAAGATGACATCGAGAACATCATGTACAAGAACTGGCAGCGCTTCTTCGAGAAATGGCTGCCGTAGGGATGACCAAGCGGCCTAACATCCTCTTCATCCTCACTGATCAGCAGCGGCGGGACACGCTTGCCGCATACGGGAACGACTGGATCGAAGCGCCGAACATCGACGGCCTGGCGCAGCGAAGCATCGTCTTTGAGAACGCCTACGTGACCCAGCCCGTATGCACACCATCTCGCGCCTCGATCATGACCGGCTTGTATCCGCAGTCGACAGGACTCATCGGGAACGGCATCCACTTGCGGGACGATACGCAAACCATCGCGGAAATGATATCCGAAGACTATTATTGCGGATACTTCGGCAAGTGGCATCTCGGCAATGACCTCGTTGCGCAGCACGGTTTCGAGGATTGGCGCAGCATCGAGGATTGGCACCTGGATGCCGGCACGACGACCAAGAAAGAGCACCGTTTTCTCGAGTCCGATTACAACACTTGGCTCCGGTTACGGGGTATTGAGCCGCCATCAGCGGAATCGTACGAGACATGGTTCCCTACCGCCAATCTCCCCGCTGAATTCACTCAGGCGGGCTATCTTGGCGGCGAGGTATCGCGGTTCATTCGCGAGCATTCGCAATCGCCGCTCCGCGACCGTCCATTCATGCTGTTCACGTCGTTCTTCGAGCCGCATCCTCCCTATACCGGGCCGTTGAACGATTTGTACGATCCTGCTTCGCTGCCCGTCGGCCCGGCATTCATGCAATACCCGGAAGGCGGCTCACTCGCGAACCGGCTCCGGGCCGAGCACTACCTGTCGGGTGGACTCAATCCGCTCGCGGTAAAGGGGGGCGATATTCACGACACCACGACGGAAGAGGGATGGCGCAGGCTTCGGGCTCAGTACTTCGCCAACGTGACTCTCGTCGACCGCAACGTCGGCAAGATTCTCCGCGCGCTGGAGGAATCCGGTCAGGCCGAGAACACTGTTATCGTTTTCACGAGCGAGCACGGCGAGATGGCCGGCGATCACGGAATGCTCGAAAAGCGCACGATGTATGAAGAGGCCGTCCGCGTGCCGCTGTTCATTCACATCCCGTGGATGAGCAATGAACCGAGAAGGATCGAGGGCAGCGTGAGTCTCGTCGATCTTGTTCCCACCCTGCTCGACTTGGTGGGCGATCCGGTCCCCGCTCAGATCGAAGGTTCAAGTCTTGTTCCCGTGCTTCAGGGAGACAAGACTCTGGATGACAACGATGTTTTTCTTCAGTGGAACGGCTACGGCGATCGGAATCTTGGCAGCGCGGCGATCAACCGCATGATTACGGCCCCGTGGCGTTCGGTCGTCACCGGTGACCGTTGGAAATTGAATCTTAGCGCGGCCGATAAATGCGAGCTCTACGACCTGAACTCCGACTCGCACGAGATGCGCAATCTCTTCGACGATCCCGCTCATCGCGACCGGGTGCGAGAGATGTCGGCCCGGATCAGGATATGGATGCGCGAGGTGGGCGACTCGACGCCGCTGCCTCCGGTGTAGGGCGAAGTTTCCCGCGGCGAGATCTCAAAACCACTGGGCTTTGTCGACGATGTTTTGCAAGGGACGGGCTTGGCTGAAGCGCACGCAGTTATCCACGAATACCTGTGTGCGGCGGTCGTCGATGTAGGGGCCGTCGGCGGCGACGTGAGGAGTCAAGATGACGTTAGGCAGCCCCCAGAGTGGATGCTCTGAGGGAAGTGGCTCCACTTCGTAGACGTCAAGGGCGGCCCCTGCGATCTCTCCGGCTTCGAGCAGGTTCGCTAAGTCCATGAGGTTTGTCGTCGCGCCTCGCCCTATGTTGATGAAGAAGGAAGTGGGCTTCAATTTGCGCAGTGTTGAGCGATTGAACAACCCCTGCGTACTCGGTGTTTCCGGAGTGGTTACTATAAGGAAATCCGCCCTGGGGATGACCTCTTCAAGCGCGTCCGGCGGGTATAACTCGGCAACGCCCGGCGGAGGCTCGGCCACTCTGGCGTCGACTCCGACGACGGTTATGCCGAACTCCGCGCAGAGTCGGGCCGTTTCCGCTCCAATGCCTCCAACTCCGACGATCACGGCGGTCGATTCCGGGAGGTGGATGGTATTGTACCCCTTCTTCCATTCGCCGCCTCGCTGGCGGTCGCGGTAGACGTGCAGACCGCGAGCGAAGGTGAGGACATACCCCATGATGTGAGCGCTAATGTGATCGTTGAATATTCCCCGCATATTAGTCACTACCACATCACTTTGAACGAGGGTCTCGTGGTAGTAGCCCGCTTTCGGGCCCGCCTGGGGGGACTGTATCCATCGGAGTCTTTCGGCGCGGTCGAAGAGATCAGGGACGATATCGCCGAAGGCGGCGTCCGCGTCCACGATTGCTTCCGCCGCCTCTTCGACCGTGAGGCAGTAATACACGTCCACACCGGTTACGGCATCGCGAATCTTGTCGGGCCAGGTTCGGGATGCCGGTGTTCGCGCCCCTGGGTCTTGCGGCTCAAGGATTACCAATTTGAATGTCATTTGACGCCTCCCCGCGCGATGATACTGCATCCTCGAATCGGAGTCATCAAGATTTATGGGGTTCCGTGCAAGGCGATCGCAATTCTTCTTGGGAGGGAGCGTCCCTTCTGGACTCCGGCCTTCGCCGGAGTGACGGATGAGGGTGAGTCATGCAACTCTCCATGCGACTGCCCTGGGGTTCCGTGTGGTTATTGGAGGGACCAGATACGACGATAGAGGGTCGTGTACGCCATGAGAGCGAGCCCGAATGCGAGGGCGGATAGGAGGGCGGCGTCGTGCGCTCCGATGCGCTGGGCCATGGCGCCGACGGCCAGGGCGCCTATTGGGAATACTCCGTAAGTCGCCCCCAGCAAAGCCGTTACGCGCCCACGCAGTTGATCAGGTACGATACGCTGGACGGCGGCGTTGGCCAATACGTAGATCAACATCATGAGCGCGCTGTATCCGGCTACCGCTGCAAGCGCCGCCGGCAGGAATGTCAATTGAATGAATACGAGAAGGCCGGCAAAAGTACCGATTGAGGCCAGGGCCATTGCTCGCCCCTTTCGTTGGATTTCTCCAAAGCTGGCAAGGAGCAAAGTCCCTAGAGACATGCCCGCGCCGAGAGAGCCGACGATGAAGCCGAGCGCGTCCGGGCCGCCTTGGAAGACCTCCTCGACATAGACCGGCATGAGGCCCATGTTGATCGGGGCGATGAACAGCATAAGCATGGCGGGAAGGACGTAAATTGCGAGAATTCGCTTCTCGCGAAAGAGGTATCGTGCCCCTTCGACGAGATCGTTCGTCGGGGAGCCACCTTCCAACCTGTGAGCGGCTTTGCCTTTCAATTCAATGCGCAGGGCGGCTGCTAGAGCCAGGGTGTACAGGAACAGAGATGCCGCTACGGTCGGCCCCGCGCCTACGATGCTAACCGCAACTCCAGTCACTGCGGGCACGATGAATCGAGTGAAACTTCCCGTCAGCATGAAGAGGGAAAACCCATTGGTCATCAGCCTTCCGGGGACAATGTTGGGGATCAGCGAGGACTCGATCACCATGCGGAGCGTTCGTACGGCGCCGTTGACGAAGATGTACGCAAAGATATGCCACGTCACTAAGGCGCCGGTGAACACCGTCGCGGTCAATGCCGCGGTGAGTGTTATATGAGCGGCGATCGCCGCTCTGAGCAAAATCTTTCGGTTCCAGCGATCAATGTAGATTCCGCCCAGGGGGCCGATAACGATGGAGGGCAGTATTCCCATCCCTACTGATAGTGTAGTGAGAAGAGCCGATTGCGTGACCTGATAGGTGAGCCAGCCGAGTACGACGTTCTCCACCCATGCGCTGCTGTTCGTGCACCACCCGGTGGCCCACAGCAGGCGGAAGTCACGCACGCGCAACGAGTGGAGAGTCCGAATCCTGCCGAAGGATCGGAGAAACGTCTTTTGGGATGCTTCCGGCTGAGTTTGGTCTGACGCTGCTTGCACGGTGCGGAGTCCGCTAGGAGAACCTATGCATGACCGTCATACTACCGAAGCGGGGTATGGGAAAAAGAACACGGCCCTCATACTTGCAATTGAAGAAATCCAGGGGAGTCCGGTGGATACGCCTGATGTTCCCGGTCATTAGAGTCATTGGTTCAGGGTCCGCGCGAAACGCTGATGAAGGCAGCGCGGGGTGATACTTGCGAAGGATGATCAGCTATCTTACCAAGCCTTCACGAGGAGGAGGGTCGGATTGATTTGGCAGCCGTTCCAACCGGGTTATCCCACGTTTGACTATGCTATGGCTTTGCATGCAACGACACGCCTATGCGGATTTGCAGTTCATCATTCAATGCGCTGGCATACTGGGAATCAGAAGGCGTAACACGTCTCACGCCCTCCGCTCCGGCGCCTTCAGGGCTGTCACCGGGAACAAATCGCTGTACGGTGTACCCACGATCGTGCACTTCAATCAGCACCGTCTTCAAGGCATCCCAATCAGTCTGAAACTTCATCTCGCCTTCGGTGATTTGCACCACACCAACACGCCGCTTTCCCCCTCTGTACGATATAGCGTCATAGAACGTCATCGCAAGACTCCTCCCAGCTGTCGAAGCCCAATCCGACCCCGAAGGATACCCCTTGCTCACCATGGGGGCAGGACCCGTTTAGACTCACTACCGACGGGCCATCTTGCGCCGTCCTCAAAGCCAAAGCAGCGGCCATAATGCGTCCCCGTATCCCCTCTATTGTAGCAACTGCATCAAGTGTTTGGGCTGCTATGATAATCGGCTTTCAACTTCTCGGTAGACGGATTCTCTTCGTCCACAAGGAAAAGCCCTCGATCGTCAAGGGCTTTGAAAGTAGAGTCAAGATAACCCTTCGTCACCCGAAAGGCCGCCGGCCCCTATCCGGTACGTCCCCAAAGGATGCCTTATGCCGGCTGAGGTTCCAGGCTTTCGGGCGAGTCTATGGAACTATCGTCATCAGGCGCTTCATCCGCATCCGGACTTTCACTCGACTGATAGCTCCAAACGCCCCGGAATATGAGGGGAATCCCGATAACGACTGCGAGAACGGATGCACCGGAGAGGAGCGATGCTATGGGAGCGCCGAACAGCTGCGCCAATCCTCCGACGAGGAAGGTTCCGAGCGGAAAGAAGGCGTGTGTCATGATTGACAGGGCGGCAATTCTGCCCCGCAGGGCATCCGGGATAATGGACTGGATCAGGGCTCCGGCCACCGTCCATGTCATGACCATGGTCGCTCCGTAGAGCATAATGATGGGGAAGGCAATCAAAAGGGTACCGCTATGAGAGAAGGCGATCACTCCCAAGGCCGTGGCGGCGCCGGTAATGAGGACGATTCTGGCTCTTCTTCTGGAACCGCCCACGGAGGCTATCGCTATAGTGCCGACAGTCATTCCCCCGCCAAGGGCCGCGACGAGGAGACCGAGGACTTGCGGCCCGGCATCGAAAACGTCCGAGGCGAAAACGGGCATCAAGCCCATGTTGATCGTGCTCACGAAGGTGAGCAAGGCCGTCGTCAAGACCATCATAGCCAGAACGACCTTTGATCCCTTCACGTATCGCACGGCTTCTTGCAAGTCGGCCAAAACCGTCTTCGGTTTGAGGGAGTGTCGCTCCCTTTCCGGGACTCGCACATGAAGCGTGAGTTTGATCCCGGCCAATACAAACACACATGCCAGGATTATTGAGGCCCCGGGGCCGATGAATGCGATCAGAAACCCGGTCACTGCCGGGGCGATAAGTCGCGTAATGCTTCCCGCAAACGCCACTAGGGCAAAGGCGTTGACCAGGAGCCTCTTGGGAACGACGTTCGCCAAGATGGCCTGTTCCACCGGCAAGAGGAAGGATCCCGATACGCCCATCAGGAAGCTGATGGCAAAGATATGCCACGGACGGAGAATTCCGAGTAGAACGATGGCTCCAAACACACCGATGAACAGCGCAAAGGAGGAGATGGCGGCAATCATTACCTTTTTCCGGTCGAGGCTGTCGATGAGCACACCGGCAATGGGGGCGATGATAACCGGAGGGACGGCGCCCATGCCTATGGCGAGGCCGGTCAGGAGGGGAGAGGAGGTGAGTTCGTAGGTCAGCCAGCCGGTCACAATATTGATGATCCAGCCGCTTATCGACATGCAGAACATCGCGGCCCAGAGAACGCCGAAGTCGCGGTGTTGAAACGATTCAAGGGTACGCAGCCTCGTGTACCCGGAATAAAAGCGAGTGCGAGAGGCGGGAACGTCCCCGTCAGAGGCCGCGCGTCTAGGATCTTGCATGGACGGTTTTCAAGCCCTCGAATGTAGGGTAACGTCTGCGCCGCTTTGCCCTGTGTCGTTTGGGGCGGACACTCGCCAGCAAGTTATTCACGCGACTGGGAAAAGTCTATTGTGGAAGAATTCATGAATCAACCATATTTGCCCTCATTTCGATTGCAATTTTGGACATTGCCGGGACATACTGCTTGGGAAATCTTCGGAGGCAAACCTCAGTGAACCTCAAGGGCTACGGAATCATCACGGGCGCGCTCTCCCGCGCCGGCGTCAAAACCGTCTTCACGATTGCAGGCGACCATACACTGCCGCTCATGGACCACATGGCTGATGAAGGGTTCGTCTTCATCGACGTGAGGCATGAGCAGGCGGCGGTAGACATGGCAAACGCCTACGGGCGGATCACGGGCAGACCCGGGGTCACGATGTTCACGACTCCCGGACATGCCAACGCCATACCGGGCCTCACCTTCGCCTATCACATGGAAACTCCCGTTGTGAACATTACTGGCAGTGCGGCGCAGGACCGCTTGGGTCTCGGCGCCTCTCAAGAGATCGACCAGGTCGGCATGGCCAAGCCGGTCACCAAGGGGGCGTGGCTGCTCGGAGACCCGCTTCGAGCGCCGGAATATGTTTCGCGCGCATTTCGCGTCGCGCTCAACGGGCGGCGGGGTCCCACGCACCTAACCATACCGCTCGACGTTCAAGAGGCAACCGTATCAGCGGATAGAGTCCCTCAGCGGACGATGGCGAAGCCGTCTTCAGGGGGCCTCGCGCCCGCGGACTCTGCGAATATCAAAGCCGCCGTCGACCTGCTCCAAGAAGCCGAAAGGCCTCTCATTATCGCCGCAAACGGGGCCTACACGGTGCGGCGGGATGACATCGAGCGACTGGTGGAGACCACCGGAATTCCGGTATTTACCGAGCAATCGGCGCGGGGAGTCATCTCGGATGATCACACGCTCTCCGCCGGATACTCCGACGGTAGGGTGAACGATGCCGCGAAGTCGATCCACGAAGCCGACGTTCTCTTATTACTCGGCAAGAAATTGGATTACACGATCTCCTTCGGGGGCCCTCCGACTATTGGCGCGTCTACGAAGATCATCCAGGTAGAACCGGCATGGGAACAAGCCAGTACGGCGCGAGATGCAGCGCTTGAAATCGTCGCGGATCCGGGAGCCGTTGTGAGTCAACTCGCGGACGAGGCATCGACTCGATTGTGGCCTTCTCATCCGATGGCGGCCTCGCTCAAGAGCGCAATACGCGATCAGAGGGCCGCACTCGATGGACGAGTTTCAGGTAACGGGCAGCTTCATGCCATGGATCTGCATTCGTCGATAAAGCGGTTCATTGACGACGACACTTGCCTCATATTCGAGGGGGCTGATTTTGGATTCTACGGGGCGTCGTACCACCCTGCCCACAAACAGCATCGCTGGATCACCAATGGGACACTGGGGATGCTCGGCTGGGGGGTACCTTATGGGATTGGAGCGCAGGTCGCCCTACCCGACTCTCGAGTCGTGGTATTCACCGGCGACGGAGGATTCGGCTTTAACGGATTCGAGGTTGACACCGCCCTGCGACACAACCTTCCCGTCGTGTTCATAGTGGGCAACGATCGGGTCTGGGGGATCGATTATCACCAGCAGGAGCAGTTGTTCGGCAAGGCCGTGGCGACCACGATGCTGCCCACTCGCTTCGACATGATCGCCAAAGGGATCGGGGCTCACGGCGAGCTTGTCGAAACTCGCGCGCAGCTTCTCCCCGCGCTTGAACGCGCCTTTGCGGTGGGCAAGCCGGCGGTCGTAAACGTGATGATCGAACCGTCGCCGAGTCCTCTCACGGAATGGATCATCGAGGCCAAGTCAAAGCAGGACGGTTAGGGATGGTTTGACGACATTCCGTGAGCCGTCAGCCGGTTCGTGGTTGGTTTTGCTAAGGTCTCGGCTGGGGTGACGTTCACTCGGTATGCAGTATGGGGCAGGTTTTAGGCTTCTGGATTCCGGCCTTCGCCGGGATTACGGGGGGTGGGGGATTCCGTGTGATTGTTTTGAAGTCTCAGTGGGATATTGTTGACGCGCGAAAACAGGCGGCCTTACAATTGTTAGCAGTGTCGAGGCATGACTGCTAAATCGACAAAATCACACACATAAGGAGGGTACGTTGGCAGACGTCACGTTCAAACCTTTGGGTAACCGGATCGTAGTGGAGCCGATGGAGGAGGATGCTCAGATGAGCGCCGGAGGTATCTACATTCCCGACACGGCGAAGGAAAAGCCTCAGGAAGGCAAGGTAGTTGCGGTCGGGCCGGGGAAGCTCACGGACGACGGCAACCGGGTTCCGATGGAGCTTTCGGTAGGCGACACCGTGGTGTATTCCAAGTATGGCGGGACCGAGTTCCGCGACGGCGACACCGAGTACCTCGTGCTCAGAGAGGACGACGTTCTCCTCAAGAAGTAGGAGCCTTCGCGGCCGAGTCCGCTTGAGACTGAAATCCGCAAACAGACAACTTTCCACAGGAGGGAATAGACGAATTGGCAAAGCAACTGACATTCGGTGAGGACGCACGTTCGGCGATGAAGCGTGGGATCGACACCATGGCGAACACCGTTGGCGTCACTCTGGGCCCGCGGGGCCGGAACGTGATCCTCGACAAAAAGTTCGGGCCGCCGCAGGTATCGAGCGACGGCGTCTCGATCGCTAAAGAGATAGAACTTGAAGACGCATACGAGAATATGGGCGCTCAGCTTCTGAAGGAAGCGGCGAGCAAAACTGCGGACGTGGCTGGTGACGGCACGACCACGGCAACGGTTCTAGCCCAGGCCATCATCAACGAAGGTTTCCGCAATATTGCGGCGGGATCCGATCCTATGGCGATCAAGCGCGGCATCGAAAAGGGCGTAGTGGCGCTTCGCAACTCCGTTTCCGAGATGGCGACGCCAGTCGAGGGCAAGGAACAGATCACGCAAGTCGCGTCTCTGTCGGCCCATGACGACGAGATGGGCGGCCTCATCGCCGACGTGATGGAGAAGGTCGGCAAAGACGGGGTCATTACCGTCGAAGAGTCGAAGGGGATCAGCTACGAGCAAGAGTTTGTGGAAGGTATGCAGATCGACCGCGGCTATATATCCCCTTACTTCGTGACCAACCAGGAGCGGATGGTCGCCGAAATCGAAGACCCGTACATACTGATCACGGACAAGAAGCTCTCTTCGATCCAGGAACTCCTCCCTGCCCTTGAGAAAATTCTTCAGGTGGGCAAGAACCTCGTTCTCATCGGCGAGGACGTGGAGGGCGAGGCACTGGCCACGCTGGTAGTGAACAAGTTGCGCGGCACGCTGAACATCCTCGCGGTAAAGGCGCCGGGCTTCGGTGACCGCCGCAAGGAGATGCTCCGCGACATGGCCATTCTGACCGGCGCTCAGGTGATCAGCGAAGAGGTCGGACGCAAGCTCGATTCGGTGAACGTCGAGGACCTCGGCAGGGCGCGGCGCGTGGTGTCGTCCAAGGAAGACACGACCTTCGTTGACGGTTCCGGCTCCGAAGACGCCATTCAGGGCAGAATCCAGCAGATCAAGCAGCAGATCGAAGAGACGACCTCAGACTATGACCGCGAGAAGCTCCAGGAGCGCCTCGCCAAGCTGTCGGGTGGCGTGGCGATCATCAAGGTCGGCGCGGCGACCGAGGTTGAACTCAAGGAGAAGAAGCTCCGCGTCGAGGACGCTCTTTCGGCTACTCGCGCAGCCGTGGAAGAGGGGATCGTTCCGGGCGGCGGCCTGACGCTGGTTCGGGCAAGTTCTTCCCTCGACTCCCTCGATCTTGACGGTGACGAGGATACGGGCATCCGAATTCTGCGAAAGTCCCTCCAGCAGCCGCTGAGGCTCATCGCGGAGAACACCGGCGTGGCGGGCGACGTGGTCTTGGCCGAGAGCCTCAAGGGAGAGGCGGATTGGGGCTACGACGCCGAGGCCGCAGAGTACGGGAACCTGTTGGAGCGCGGCATCATGGACCCCGCAAAGGTCACGCGAGCGGCCATCGAGAATTCCGCCAGCGTCGCCGCGATGGTGCTCACCACCGAGTCGCTCATCTCCGACATACCTGAGGAGAACCCGCCGGCGCCTCCGGCCCCGCCGATGGACTACTAGGCATCGCAGGGAAAACCAAAGACTGACAAGAGACCCCGGGATCGCTCCCGGGGTCTTTGCTTTTTCTTGACTCTGCCCGTCGCTGCGTACATTGAACCGAGTTCCTGCGTCTTCCTCGTCGGGTGGGTTGGCGGTAAGCCAGACGGTTCCGAGAACTGCCAGCGCCGCAATCAGTCCAACCCGTTTCACACCGTGTCTCTATGACTCCGATAGAATGGCGCTACCCTCCACAGGGGCTGAGTATTGACAATTAGATGAGTTTGCTTGCAACCGTTCAGAGTTGATGTGTCGAATGCCTGCGGAGGGCGGAAATACCGCCTCACTCAAGGCTAATCCATACGTTGGTGATGCTGCTTCACGAAGTCGGAATAGTTCCCCATACGCTTGGGGTATGTCGTTAGCACCGAAACGTATATAATTGGCGCGCCCCTAATACAACAAGCTGGAGACCGAAATGACGGCCACATCGCAAGAGGTCATCGACGGCATCAAGGAGTTCGACTCCGCCACCATGTTCAACGCCGTAATCGAGAGTATGGGCGGCTCGCAGGGCGGGACCGAGTTGGAGGGTCAGGGCGGGGTTCCGATCATCTACACCGACCCTGCCCTTCATTGCTATCTGCCCAATCTCGGAAGCGCGGTCGGGTACGCCGTGACCTGTGAAGTCACGGCCCTCGACCCCGACTCAAGGAAGATTGACTGGCACGATTATTACGATAACCTGGACGCGACAGCGTCGCCGGTCATCGGGGTTATCAAGGACGTGGACTCCAGACCGGGACGCGGGGCGGTTCTGGGAGACGGCATGGCCTCGACTCATAAGCTGCTGGGGGCGACGGGCATCGTGGTCGACGGGTCGATCCGCGATTTGGCCGGGATTGAGAATGTCGGTATGCCGGTTTGGGGCACCGGGCTTGTCCCCGGACACGGGGTATTCAACCTCATCCGCGCCGACATTCCGGTGGTCGCTGCAGGTCTGCTTATCCATCCGAATGATCTTCTCATCTGCGACCGCGACGGGGTCACGCGAATACCAAAAGACATGGACCCGGCCATCGTGCTGGATAAGGCACGCGAAATTCGTGAACGTGAACAGTCGTACATGAAAATCGCAGATCAGCCGGGAATGACTTGGGCGAAGCTCAAGCAGATCCAACTCGAAATGAGAGGCGAAGGATAGGTCGGTACTGCCCTTCTCCTACGAGCGCAACATGGCCGCCGCCGCAACCGGGTCATGAATGCGGCGCGGACGATTTTCGTCCCACAGACAATAGCCGATAGGAGTGTGAACGCACATGCAGGGAGCAGACGCAATCGCCGAAGTCCTCAGACGGGAGGGGGTTGAATTTCTCGCCGTCTATCCGGCGCAGCCGATGGTGGACGCCGCCGCGAAGGCGGGCATTCGTCCGATTATCTGCCGACAGGAGCGAGTCGGCATGGCGATAGCCGACGGGTTCAGCCGCATCACGAACGGCAAGCGTCTAGGCGTGTTTTCGATGCAACAGGGGCCCGGCAGTGAGAACGCTTTTCCGGGAGCCGCCCAGGCGTTTTCCGACAACTCGCCCATCCTGCTCATTCCGGGAGGAGAGCCGAAGTCCAAGGCTTTCATCGCCCCAAACTTCAGCCCTTACGACAA
The DNA here is from genome assembly GCA_965232435.1 of Dehalococcoidia bacterium. Taxonomy (GTDB): domain Bacteria; phylum Chloroflexota; class Dehalococcoidia; order Lucifugimonadales; family VXLM01; genus VXLM01. The sequence continues at coordinate 1,925,490 of CBDDPU010000004.1, read as the reverse complement.
CTACGCCCACGTGACCAAGTGGCGGGCCCAAATCAACATGGTCGAACGGATCCCGGAACTCATGCGACGCGCCTTCTACCAGCTTAGAACGGGCAAGGGGGGGCCTGTGCTTCTGGAGGTACCTCGCGATATTTGGACCGAAGAGCTTCCCGGTGAACTGGAGTATAAGCCCGTCTTCGGCAATAAGACCGTGCCTCCGCCTGGGGGAATTCGAGAAGTGGCGGAAGCGCTTCTCCAGGCGGAACATCCGGTGATTTATGCGGGCCAGGGGTGTCTGTACTCGGAGGCGTGGGACGAGCTTCAGGAATTCGCCGAACTGCTTCAAGCTCCGGTAACAACGACTATGCCGGGGAAGAGCGCCTTTCCCGAAAACCATCCGCTTGCTCTCGGCGCTTCCGCCGTCTCGCACACTAAGGGGACATGGCACTTCTTGGAGAAAACGGACCTCGTTTTCGCCGTTGGGGCGAGTCTCACTCGCACCAACTACGGCAAGACCATACCGCCTGGCAAGATGCTTATCCATTCCACGGCGGACGCCGGCGACATCAACAAGGATTATCAGTCGGATTACTCGCTGCTCGGAGACGCGAAGTTGACGCTCCAGGCTTTGATCGAGGACATCAAGCGCCGCACCAACGGGGAGGGGCACAGAAGCTCCCGGGACATAGCCCCTGAGGTGGCGAAAATCCGGAAAGAATGGCTCGATGAGTGGATGCCGCAACTCACTTCGGATGAGACGCCCATCAACCAGTACCGAATCATCCACGACCTTCAGGCAAACGTGGACGCGGCCAACACGATCATAACGCACGACGCCGGCAGTCCTCGCGATCAGCTCGTGCCAATGTGGCAGTGCACGGCTCCGAGGACATACATCGGATGGGGCAAGTCCACGCAGTTGGGATTTGGTCTGGGCGCGATCATGGGCGCAAAGCTCGCGGAACCGGACAAGCTCTGCATCAATATCATGGGAGACGCGGCCATCGGCATGGTGGGGATGGATATCGAAACCGCCGTCCGAAACAAGATTGGGATTCTCACTATAGTCTTCAACAACCAGATTATGGCCATAGAGCGGAGCCACCAGCCGTACTCAGCGGAATCGCACGACAGTCTGGCTCACGGCGGTGACTATCGCATGGTCGCCGAAGGGCTCGGGGCGTGGAGTGAGAAGGTTGAAAAGCCGGATGAGTTCGTGCCCGCCCTGAAGCGGGCCATCGCCGTGACCGAGACGGGCAGTCCCGCGGTTCTCGACTGCGTGGTCAAGGAGGGTTACGACTTCTCGAAGTACGAGTAGTCAGTCGAGGCGATCAAGGGCCATCCAGAAAGCCGCGATCGTCTTCGCGTCCACAATGCGTCCGTCCCGAATCATCTCCCTCACCGCGTTCAGTGAGTGTCGTTCTACGACGATTTCTTCGTCTTCGTCGGGCGGGAGACTGCTCAATGACAGATCTCCGGCGAGGTAGGCGTACATGTACTCGGTGCAGAATCCCGGAGCGGTCCAAAACGCGCCGAGATTCTCCAACCTACCGGCGCGGTGGCCAATCTCTTCCTGAAGTTCCCTTTGCGCGGCATCGTCAGGGAGTTCACCCGGGTCTATCCCGCCTGCGGGGGCTTCCAGGAGGCTCCGGCCTATCGGATAGCGGTACTGCCGAACGAGCAGGGCCATTCCCGAGGGATCAATAGGCAGCACCACGACGGCGTTGGCATGTTCGACTACTTCACGGACGGTACGCGCTCCGGTGGGAAGTTCGACCTCGTCCACGCGCAGTTGGACTACTCGTCCGTCGTAGACCTCGCGGCTTTCAAGGGTGCGTTCCGGCAGTATATCTCCGCGCATAGGTTCACTGTTCATCATATGTCGTCCGATGACGAACGCCTAAGCGCTGAGTCAGTGTCGAGTAGAAGGCAGAGGGCGGATCGGCGCGGAGAAAGCTCGCAATATGTGGACTCTTTCGAATGACAACCTTGTCGTTTGGATGCAGGGCGGCGTTCGTGAGGTTGTCCACGCTGATGAGGGCCTCGGTATTGCCGACAACGGCAAGTTCGACGGCGCAGTTGTCGGGCACGACAAGTCCGGTCTGGAGACTGATATGCGCCGCGAGGGGCTGGATCAGCAGGACTCTCGCCTCCGGCTGAAGAACCGGGCCGCCGGCGGAAAGGGCGTACCCCGTGCTGCCCGTGGGGGTCGATACGATGACACCGTCCGCGCGATACGTAGCCAGGTTCGCCCCATCAATCCTCACCTCGACATCGAGGAGGCGAGGGAGAGTACCGCGGACTATCACTTCATTGAGGGCGTGGTCGACGATCCGGGTCTTCCCGTTCGATTTTGCCGCGACTTCAGCTTGAAGCATCAGGCGTTTTTCGGTTCTGACGTGGCCTTTGATGTACTGCGGCAGGCGATTGACGGCGTCTTCTACCGCAAGTTCCGCCATGAACCCTACTCGCCCCATATTGATGCCTACGATGGGTATGGCGTAGGGAGAGACCAGGCGATTGACACGGATGATTGTACCGTCCCCGCCCGCGGTTACGATGAAGTCCGTCGCCTCCAATTTCTCATGGCTGATTCCTGTGTCGTCGACGCGTGCGATCCAACTGCGGCTATGCAGATCAAGCGCGTCGACAAGTGAGCGAATAACTCCGGCCGCGCCCGGAATTCTGCGGGACTGCATGAAGCCGATCATGGGGTGCGGCTCATTCATGTACAACCAGCCCCCGCGCTAGGAAAACAGCGCTTCCGCCGCCGCCTTTGCGATATCCAGCAGGGCGACGGGATATACTCCGAACACGAGGACTCCTGCCGAGGTAACGGCGATGGCAACCCGCATAGGGAATTTCGTAAAAATCGGCTCGTCGGACTGAGGCGAGGACAGGTACATGACCTTTATCACGGTGAAGTAGTAGTAAGCCGATACGACGCTGTTGATGACTCCGACCACAACAAGCCATTCGAGGCCGGCGTTGACCGCGGCACCGAATATATAGACTTTCGTGATGAAGCCCACGGTCGGAGGTATACCTGTGAGCGAAATCAGCGCAAAGGCGAGGGCGGCGGCCATGTATGGAGCACGTTTTGCCATTCCGGCGTAGTCCGCGATCAAGTCGCTCTTGATGCGGTTGGAAATCGCGATGACGACCGAGAAAGCCGCCATGTTCATTACGGCATAGCCGACGAGATAGAAGAGCGCGCCGGAGGGGCCAAAGTCGGCTTCATCGCCACCGGCTCTGACGGCAACCGCCGCAAGGCCCACCATGAGGTATCCGCCATGCGCGATGGTGCTGTAAGCCAGCATCCGCTTTATGTTGGACTGCGCGATTGCCACAAGATTGCCAACGGTCATGGAGAGGGCGGCTATGCCGGTAAAAGCGGCGCTCCAATCCATGCTCAGTTCTTCGAGAGGGAAGGCCAAGTAGAAGACGCGGAGGATGATGGCAAATCCCGCCGCCTTGCTTGCCACAGAGAGGAAGGCGGTCAATGGCGTTGGGGAGCCTTCATAGACGTCCGGGGCCCACATTTGGAACGGGACGGCAGTGATCTTGAAGCCGAAGCCGGCCATTATCAGCGCGACTCCCAGCAAGAGCGCGTAGCTCCCGAAGGGCTGGTCCGAGTTGGCGCTCAGTTCCGCTATCCGCGAGGCCACTTCATCGAGGTAGGTCGTCCCGGTAAAGCCGAAAACGAACACCATGCCGTACAGCAGCAGAGCGGAGCTAATCCCTCCAAGCACGATGAATTTCATTGCGCCTTCGGAAGAACGCCCATCCCGCAGAAACGCGGCGAGGGCTACGAGAGGAAGCGAGGAAAGCTCCAGGGAGATGTAGAGCGTGATGAGTTCCACCGTCGCGGCCATCAGCATCATGCCCGTGGCCGAGTAGAGCGCGAGGGCGAAGAACTCAGTGCGGAAGCGGTTGAAGCGTTCCACGTATTCGAAGGATATGAGGCCGAAGATGGCCGCGGCGCCGATGAAGAGGAACTTGAAGAATAGGGAAAACTTGTCCACTCTCAAAGTCTCGGCCAGTACGCCGGTATTCTGGGCGGCGGGATCATCCCCGATCGTGAACCACAGGGCAACCGTAAAGCCGAGAGGGACGATCAGGCCGACGATTCCGATGCTTAGTATCAGGCTCTTGCGAGCGACGACGAGGTCGAGCAAGAGCAGGACCGTCGCCAGTCCGACCATGCTCAATTCCGGTGACAGCAGATACAGATCGAGTGTGGTCATTGCGTCATCGTCGATTGGGCCGAAAGTTGGATTGCGTCCACGATACCCGTCAAACCTTCGTTAAAGTAGTCCGAAATGAGCGCGGGATAGATGCCAACGACCAGAACCGCGGCCACAAGGGCCAGGATAGGCACCATCTCCATCTTCGTCGCGTCGCGCACGTCTGATAGGCGGGGCAACTGGGGTCCGAACATTGTCCTTTGGAGCATCCAAAGGATGTAGCCGGCCGTGATGACGACCCCAAAGGCGGCGGCAGCCGTCCACCAGCCCCAGACAGGGAAGGTGCCGAGGAATATCAGTATCTCCGACACGAAGCCGCTTGTACCCGGCAGACCAAGCGAGGCTAGGCCTGCGATCATAAAACCAACTGCGATAATCGGCATTCGGGTAGCGAGGCCGCCGAGGTCCGGAATATGGCGAGTGTGAACTTTTTCGTATACCAGTCCGACCATTAGGAACATCAGGCCGGTGATCGTTCCGTGGGTGAACATCTGCATGGCCGCTCCGGTCAGGCCAAGTGGAGACACCACACCGGCGACGCCGACAACCGAGGAAATTCCCACGAGGACATAGCCCATATGGCTAATGCTGCTGAAGGCTACGAGACGCTTCATATCGGTCTGCCTGAGTGTGACGATGGCTCCGTAAATCACGTTGATCACGCCGAGGACGATCAGGAACTTCGCCGCCTCGAGCATGACATCGGGGAACATAGCGGCGGAAATCCGAAGCATTCCGTATCCGCCCATCTTCAGAAGGACTCCCGCAAGCATGATGCTGCCTGCCGTCGGGGCGTCCGTGTGGGCGTCGGGGAGCCAGGTATGCAGGGGCCATACGGGGAGTTTGACGGCGAATGCCGCGAAGATCAGGGTGAAGACGAGCCATGCCGGCGCGAGGAGCTTCGCGCTCTGCATTACTCCGGGGAGTTCGATCATGTCGAAGGTGCCCGTCGAGAAGAAGATGATGAGAATGCCGACGAGCATGAATGCACTGCCGAGGAAGGTAAAGATCAGGAACTTCATCGCCGAATATTCCCGTCCTTCGCTTCCCCAAATCGAGATCAGGAAGAACATGGGAGCCATTTCAAGTTCCCAGAGCAGGAAGAAGAGTATGAAATCGAGGGCGGTGAACACGCCCATGACTGCCGTTTGCAGGACGAGGAGCCACACGAAGTATTCCCGCACTCGCTCCTTGATGTTCCAGGAAGCGAAGACCGCGACGAAACCGAGCAGGCCGGTTAGGAGAACAAGCGGGGCGCTCAGTCCGTCGACTCCCAGGAAGTACTCGACTTTGAACGAATCAATGGGAATCCAGTGAGGCGCGCGATCGACGAGTTGGAGTCCACCTTTGGCGAGGTCGTAGCGGGCGAAGACCACAACACTCAGAGCCAGGTCGAGGAGAATCGTCGCGCCCGCAACGAGACGCACGTAGCGGTCGCCGCGCACAAGCAGGGCGATTAGGAGGGCCCCCGCCAGCGGCAGGAAGACCGTCGCCGTAAGCAGTCCGTTGCCTTCGAATTCCATCTGAGTAGGTTATAGCTCCGTTATGCGAAGTCTATCTAAATAGGAGATACGCGCCGATAATTGCGAGGGCTCCAATCGAAACGGCCATTCCGTAACCCTGAACTTGGCCTGTCTGGGCTTGAGCAATCCCCTTCCCTGCGGTTCGTCCGAACTGATCAATCAATTTCACGGCCCCATCGATAACCTGGCGGTCGGCCCAGTCCAAAGCGCGAGCAACTTTGCCGTAGAAGAGTCGCACCGTGACAATACCTTCGTATAACTCGTCGAGGTAGTACTTTCGAGAGAACAGGGTATAGAGGGGTCGAAACGCTGAGGCGATTCGTTCGGGGGATATCTGCCTGCGGCAATACATCAGGTATGCCAGCAGGATTCCCAGTAAGGCCAGGGCGGTCGATCCGACCGCAATTGCGATATTAAAGTCACCCGCTTCGCTATGGAGGAAGTCATGGACAAGCCAATGCTTGGGTATCGGGCCGAGATCGACAATCGGGCTGGCCAAGAGTCCGGCGGCGATGGCCAGCATCGCGAGAACGACCATAGGGCCTACCATCGAAGCGGGGGATTCGTGCGGGCGCTCGGAGGAATCATGCGACTCCGTCTCGGGGTCGGCATCGGCGCCACCTTTATATTCGCCCTCAAAGACCATGAACACGGCCCTGAACATGTAGAAGGCCGTCATAAAGACCGCTAACACTGCCAGCCAGAAAACGATCTGGGCGACTTCTCCGCTCTGTCCGAAGGCGGATGCCAGAATCTCATCTTTGCTCCAGAATCCCGCCAAAGGGAAGATTCCCGCGAGGCTCAAGCTGCCGATGAGGAAGGTGGCATAGGTCCATCGCAAGTGGCCTCGCAAGCCGCCCATGTATCTCATGTCGAACGTTCCGCCCGCGGCATGACTCACGCTGCCCGCGCCCATGAAGAGCAAGCACTTGAAGAATGCGTGGGTAAACAGGTGAAAGATCGCCACGCCCGGAGCCCCGACGCCTAGGGCAAGCATCATGTATCCCAGTTGGCTCACCGTCGAATAGGCCAGAACTCGTTTGATGTCGTTCATAACGAGGCCCATAGTCGCGGCGAGCACCGCCGTGATTCCGCCGATAATCGCAACCGTGTTCAGCGCAATTTCGGACGCTTCGAACACCGGGAAGAACCGAGCCACCAGGAACACGCCAGCCGCGACCATCGTAGCGGCGTGGATAAGAGAGCTGACCGGCGTTGGGCCTTCCATCGCGTCTGGCAACCAGGTATGCAGGGGGAACTGACCGGACTTGCCGACGGCGCCCGCGAAGAGGCCCAGGGCAATCCACATCGCAACGCTCGGGGCGATGATGTCCATGTTCATCGCCTCATGGATATCTCTTATATCGAGGGGGTCAAGTCCTGCCGCGGTGAAGGTTGCACCGTTGAAGAACAGGTAGAAGATCGCCAATAGGAAGCCGAAGTCTCCCAGCCGCGTGACTAGGAACGCCTTCTTGGCGGCCGCGGCGGCGGAGGGCTTGTCATACCAGAATCCGATGAGGAGATACGATGAAAGGCCGACCAACTCCCAGAACACGAAGAGTTGGATCACATTGGAGGCTACGACGAGCCCGACCATGGAGGCGGTGAAAAAGGACATGTAGGCGAAGTACCGGGCGTATCCCGGATCGTCTTTCATGTAGCCCATGGAGTAGATTTGAACGAGCAGGCTGACACCGGTCACAACGACCAGCATGATCGTCGTAAGTCCGTCCATGAAGATGCCTAGGCGCAGATCGAAGTTTCCAACAACCAGCCAGTCATGGGCCGTCCACCCGATTTGCCTTCCGTCGTTCTGGGCCACTTCGACGAACAGCGCCAGGGCAAGAGCGAAGGCAACGCCGATGAAGAGGATGGTTATCCACCCGGCAATTTGGGCGAATTGATTGAGGAATGGGCGAATGAAGGCCACGATCAGAACGAACGACGCAAGAGGGAGGAAAAATACCAGTAACGCCGCGATTTCAAGCCAGTCGTTCACTACAGTTTCCTCAGTATCTCGTCCGCCACGTGCTCCCGTCCGCGCGGGACCATGACGCGGTAAGACACTCGCTCACCCCAAGAGCGGATGTCGCCTTCAGGCAGTATCTTCGTCGGAAGTCCCTCCCCTTCCAGGACGTTCTTCCACATCTCGGCGATCATCAGATTCGGGGCTTTGCGATAGTCGGTATACATTTTCCAGTCGTCCTATGATGCAGCGCGCAAGGGGGTGCGTATGCTAACGAGGACATGAGCGAAGATTCGGCAGTTGTTTGGTTTCATATAACAGGGTTAGTTCTTTAGCTGGGTGGCGTCGGTGACGAAGACCGTTTGGCGGCTTCGGTAGAGGGCAATCACGATTGCGACACCTAGGGCGATTTCCGCGGCGGCGACGGTGATGATGAAAATACTGAATATCTGGCCGGTCAGCAGCATACGGGCCGCCCGATCCGTGATAGTGGCGGCATCTCCGAGAAGACTCGCAGGGACGACGTAGCGTGAGAGGGCCACAGCGGTGATATTGACCGCGTTGAACATCAACTCGATACTCATGAGCACGGCAATCGCGTTTCGTTTGGAGAGTGCGCCGTACAGCCCAATGGAGAAGAGGATCGCGCCAAGGATGAGGAAGTTTTCGAGGCTCATTTTTCCCTCACCAGCACGAGCGCTCCGATGATTGCGGCGAGCAGGAGCACCGACACCGCCTCAAAGGCGAGCACGTAATCTCTGAGAAGCAGGGTCGCGATCTTCGGGACGGTGTTGGCGTATACAGAGTTCACCATTTGGGCGGCCTCGGTGGTTAGAGAGCCGCGCAGGGCGTCCGCGAGGAGCATCCATTCGGTGTTGAGGGCAGTGAACACCGCCGCCGCTCCCAATAGGAAGGCGAGAAGCCCGACGGGATACCGGAGTCGATTGGGAGGACTCCCTTGTTCGGCGTCCTGCGTCATCAGAATCGCAAAGAGAATCAGTACCGAGATTGCGCCAACGTAAACGATGACCTGGACGACCGCGAGAAACTCAGCGCGCAGGAGGACGAAGAGGCCGGCAGTGCCAAGAAAGACCACGACAAGGAACAGGGCGGCCCTGAAAATGTCGCGCATGTGCACAACGGCGACCGCAGAAATAATGACGGACACCGCGATAATCCAGAACGCGATATCGGTTGCGAGGGCTGATTCCGTGCCCGCTCCGAGGCTCATCGTTGGGCCCAATTCTCCTTTTGGCCGGTTTCGGTGGGTCGTTCGTGTCGGCCTACCTGTAGATAATCCCGCTCCTCTACACTCCGGGGATCGAACTTTTGACGCTCGATCTGGGGCCTGTACCATGTGCTCGGCTTCTTCGAGGCCGATTTCAACTGTTCAACGTCGATAACAAGCCCGCTCCGGCGGTATTGTCCTTCCTCGAAACCGCTGCCCATGTGAAGGGCGTCGTAGGGACATGCTTGAACGCATAGCCCGCAAAACATGCAGCGTCCAATATCGATATCGAACACTTCGATATCGTACTTGCCTCCGTCCTGTTCGTACTTGCCAGTGGTGTCGGTAACGATGCGGATGATGCCTAAGGGACAGTATTTCGCGCAGCTTGCGCAGCCGGTGCACCGCTGCTCGTACCACGTGAATTCCTCTCCGCGAAAACGAGGATGCTGTGTGAGGCGGGCGGAAACGGTTGCCAAACCGACCAGGGCCTTCAGGGCCGCGCCGGGTCTCTTGAGTGCGAGGCTCACGACATTCGTGTTGTTGGCTTTCGCCAAACCGAACAGTCCGACGCGACGGTCGGGGTACTGTACGGAGAACAGGCGTCCGGGCGCGGCGAGGTTCTTGAGTGTCACGCCCATTCCTTTGAGCAGTCCTATACCATACATATTCGGGTAACCCCCTTATTCACTCGCCAAGCCTAATCCGCCTCCGCTGCCATATTGGCCAGGGGGGAGGGTGTCGGCGGGCCTTCTCGCCGGAGCTTCCGCTGGCCGAGAATATTGGCCATGAAAACGATAGCCGCGATAAAGACTACCCAATTGATACCTGCCATCATCCACAGCGAAGCGAGCGAAATCGTTCCATCGGCTTCTTGGAATATGAAGGCTTGCACGGCCACGACAAAGATATTCACCAGAGAGAGCGGGAATAGGCCTTTCCAGGCGAACCCCATGATTTGGTCGACTCGAAGTCTCGGCCAGGTGGCCCGTGTCCACAGCAGGACGAAGAGGAGAGCAAAGGTCTTGAGGAGGAACCATACTTGTCCCGGAATGGGGTCTATTCCGCGCGTCCCGCCCAAGAAGAGGGCGGTCGCGACTGCGGCTACTACGATGGGGGCCATGAACTCGGCCAACTGGAACAGGGCAAATTTGATCCCGCTGTATTCCGTATGATAGCCTGCCCCCAACTCCGACTCCGACTCAATCATATCAAACGGAGCCCTGCTCATTTCCGCAAGGGCCGCCGCCATGAAGACGAAAAACCCCAGCGGCTGCACGACGATATAGAACACGTCCTGGCTGTTTACAACGTCCAGCAACGCCATAGAGCCGGCCATAATCACGACGCCGACCAAGCCTAAAGCCATTGGCACTTCGTAGCTCACGAGCATGGCCGCGCCTCGTATTGCGCCGAAGAGGGCGTATTTATTGCGCGATCCCCACCCGCCCATGATGACCGCAAGGGTGTTGATGCCGGTCACGCCCAGAACGAACAGCACACCAACATTCAATTTTCCGAGGAAGCTCTGCTCTCCAAACGGAATAACCGCAAAGACCAGCAGGGCGGGAAAGACGAGAACGATCGGGGCAAGATTGAAGACTCGTTTATCCGCCACATCCGGGGTCACGTCTTCTTTCGTCATGAGCTTCAGCAAGTCGGCAATGGGCTGCAAGACGCCGAAAGGTCCCCAGCGGTTTGGGCCCAAACGGTTTTGGAACCGTCCAAGCGCGCGGCGCTCAAACCATGTATAAAGGGCAGTCCCGATAACTGCCGCGTTGATGACAATGAACGCCAAAAGGACGCCGGCGGCCAAAAAGGTCAGCCATTCCAAGCCGTCCGGAGCATAGCCGGCGACGGTGTCATATATGTTCCCGAAGCTAATCATCTTTTGAACTAGCGGTCGACCTCGCCAAGGACAACGTCGGTGCTGCCGAATATGATAATGAGGTCGGCCAGTTTCCAGCCGACGATCATATCCCTGAGCACGGTGAGGTTGATGAAAGAGGGCGCGCGAATTTTGCACCGATAGGGCGATATTCCGCCATCGCTCACCAAGTAGAAGCCGAGTTCACCTTTCGGGCCTTCCACGGCAGCGTAGGCGTCGCCGGCCGGGGGCCTAACGAAGAAGGGGGCGTCGGTGAGGACCGACCCCTCCTCAATTTGATCAATGCACTGCTGAATGATCCGCACGCTCTGGCGCATCTCTTGAATGCGAACGTAGTACCGATCGAAGGTATCGCCTTGGTATCCGATGGGAACCTCGAAGTCAACCCGGTCATATATCTCATACGGGTCGGCCTTGCGAATGTCCCACTGCACACCTGTTGCCCTAAGCATGGGCCCGGTCAGCGAGCCTGCGACAGCCAATTCAGGAGTAACGATGCCAATGCCTCGCGTTCGGGCTGTGACTACTTCGTTCGTCGTGATTAACCCTTCGAGTTCGTCGATGTACTTTGGCAAGTCTGCAATCAGGGTATCGAGTGCCGGCCAGAATTCTTCCGGAGCGTCTTGAATAACTCCGCCTGGGCGCATGTAGCTCAAGGTGATGCGAGCGCCGCAGAGCATCTCAAACAGTTCGAGGATGCGTTCCCTCTCCCTGAAGCAGTACATCAGAGGCGTCCCAATCGCTCCCAGCTCCTGGAGCATGAAGCCTGTTGCAATGAAATGGCTTGCCATGCGCTGGAGTTCTGCCGAAATCACTCTCAGATATTGAGCTCGGTCCGGGACTTCAATCGCGGCAAGTTTTTCCACGGAGCGAACGTAGGCGAGGTTGTTGGACATGCTCGCCACATAATCAAGGCGATCCGTCAGGGTCACGATCTGAACGTAGGAGCGTTCCTCGGCGAGCTTCTCTGTGCCTCGGTGCAAGTAGCCGAAGACCGGTTCGACGTCGACGACGACCTCGCCGTCGAAGGTCACACGAAGCCGGAATACTCCGTGTGTGCTGGGGTGCTGCGGCCCCATATTTATCGTTACCGGCTCCGTGTTAATAGCCATGGCTACCGAATAAAGTCCTTGCGAAGTGGATGGCCCGGGAAGCCTTCCCACAACAGAATTCGCTTCATGTTCGGGTGTCCCTCGAACACGATGCCCATCAGGTCGTAAATCTCTCTTTCCTGAAGTTCCGCGCCTCTCCAGAGATCAACTACGGACTGAACAGCAGGCTCATCACGGGAGTAGACCCGGGACTTAACGACGCAAGTGGTGTTTCGGCGAAGCGATGTCAGGTGATACACCAGCTCGAAATACTCCACATAGTCAACCGCGGAAACGCTGTTCAGGAACTGGAAATCGAGTTCTTCATTGTCGCGCAGGAACTGCAGGGCGTCATGCAGTGCATCGCTGCGCACCGACACTTCCGAAGAGTTCGATGTGACAACACTGCCGGGAAACCGGGGTTCGATGCGTCCGGCGAGGTCGGTGCCGGCGATGAGTCTGGTCATTATTCTGCCGCAGACCTTCCCTTGACCGAATATCGCTTGATCTTCTCGTGGAGCTGCATAACGCCGTACAGGAGAGCGTCCGGTCTTGGAGGGCATCCCGGGACATACACATCCACGGGGACAATGTGGTTCACTCCTGGTACAACACTGTACGACTCATAGTAAGGGCCGCCGCTCGTGGCGCACACGCCCATGGAAATGACCCATCTCGGTTCCGCCATCTGCTCGTAAATGCGTTCGATTGCCGGGGCCATCTTCCAAGTCACGGTGCCGGCAACGATCATGAGGTCGGCCTGTCTGGGGGACGCGCGGAAGACCTCCATTCCAAACCGGCTGATATCAAAGCGGGACATTGCGCTCGCCATCATCTCGAAGGCGCAGCAGGCCAGGCCGAATGAGAGGGGCCAAACTGCGGATTTCCTTCCCCAGTTCAGAAGAGCGTCCACCGAGGTTACGGCCAAGTTCCTTTTCAGGTCATCGGGGACCTCGACGATCGGTTCGGCCAGCGGGGCGACGTTGTTCGCCTTGAGCGCGTTGATGTATGCGCCTTCTTCTCTGTCCAGCTCCAAGGTCGTGGAGTGGAGAGGAATCGCATTGCCGGGAAGTTCGATGTGATTGCTATTCATGATGAGTCGCTCCCGCCCAGTTCAAGAATCATGTCCACTCTAAGGCCCCCTTCCGCCAAGCATACAGCCACCCAACTACGAGTATCGCGATGAAGAGAGCCATTTCAGCGAGCACGAAGGCCCCGAACTCTCTGGAAAGGAACCCGAAGCTGGCGGCCCATGGGAACAGGAACACAACCTCCACGTCGAACACGACGAAGAGCAAGGCGAAGGAATAAAAGCGGAAGTTGAAGCGGTGCCACGTACCGGTCAGCGTTTCAAACCCGCACTCGTAGATGCTCATCTTCACGGGGTTCGGTTTCCGAGGTCGAATTCCGATGAGGGAGAGTGTCCATGAAGCAATGAGCATACCGGCCGGCACTGCGACGGCCAAAGCGGTGAATATGGCTATCAGGCCGTATTGACGGAAGTAATCGTCGAGAACGACACCTTCTGTGCCCATGAGCGGAATATAGCATAGGCCCCTATGCCATGCAAGCAAGTCCCCTGCCCCTCCCGTTTCTTTGGAGGCGGTCTAACTTGGGAGAGGGTGAGGATATATCCGGCAACTTTTCATGCGGTTGGCGCGGTCGGCGCAGCACGGTTGGCTTCATTGATGGGCGGCAGTCTCCCCTGATGTTGAGCAGTTGCGAATGCGTCGATTTCTTGACGGGTATGGGTCATGGTGCTACACTCGCCGCATCCTGCACGGAAGGCTTTGAGCGGCGCGTGCGTTCTTTCCCACAGCGCCCATGGAGAACGTGATGACGAAAGCGTTGATAGTAGTCCTTCTTATGTTCGCGCTGTACTCCCTCGGCTGTGGTTTTACTGAGCCGCCGCCGACACGAGTTCCGCCAACCCCGGAACCGACGCTCCCGCCCGGCGCAGAAGTCGTCAATATCGACATCATGAACTTCCAACATCCCGACGCGACAGTTAAAGCGGGAACGGTCGTCATCTGGACAAACCAGGACCGGCCGCTCCACACCGTCACCCACATCAATGTTGGCGGGACTCGCTTATTCGACAGTTCGACTATCTCTCCCGACGCGGGCTTCCGACACTATTTCACCGAGCCGGGCACATACGAATATCAATGCCTGATACATCCGGTGAACATGACGGGAACTATTACCGTCACCGAGTAGGGAGTCGATCAGGGGAACCGGGTGATCGTTTCCTTCACAGGGGATCGGTCAGTTGACGATCAGTTCGCCCCGCTGGGCTTTTTCCACGTCGTTGCGTTCCCCGCGCAGGCGCTTGCCGGTTTCCCGATAGCGATGCGCCATTTCAGGGCCCTGGAGTTTCATATACTGCGATTCATACTCCCTGGCGGCCTCGGTGGACACGGGGACGGGAATGTCGATCTCGGCCGTCGTTATGCGGTCATTTCCCCAGGCGTAAGCCACAACCTCGCCCTTGTTCACAATCATGTTCACGCCAACGTTGGCCTCGACGATGGGCACGCCGTTTTCCCTGGCGCGCGCAAGTACGGTCTCGTTCTGACCCTTCGATTTAGAGCCGAATGACGGGATCATGATGAATTGCGCGCCATCGAGGACGAGTGTCCTCACGATCATGGGATTCCAACGGTCGTTGCAAATGACAAACCCTCCTCGGCCAAAAGGCGTGTCGAAGGCTCGAAGCGTTGAGCCTACTCGGTTGAAGTTCCACGATTCGTCCGTGCCTTCGGCAAGCTGAGTTTTGTGGTAGCGTCCGAGAATCTCTCCCTGGGTGTCGATGAATATGGCGGCGTTGAACGCCTCATGGCCAATCCGTTCGGCGAACCCGAACGCCAAGCAGGTGTTCAACTCTTGCGCGAGGCGCCGAAATCTTTGGATGTACTCGCCGTCGATAGGCTCGGCGATCTCGACTAAGTCTTCGGCCGTCTTCCGACCTTCGATCACGTCCATGACGACGTAGCCCTCCAGGACTCCTTCGGTCGTGAGGATTAGGTCGGGGCCTTCTTCAGCGGCCTTGCGGAAGAACCGCTCCATCGCATCGGCGTTGCCCGCCTTGTCCCACTTGACGGGCTTCAAAGAGATCGCCGTAACTTTCACGTTGTTGTACATGGCAGCGGTCGTCCTTTAGTAGATTGTGGCCAACTCGTATGTCATACCGTGTCGGCGGCACCATTCCCGGGCGGCGCTCTGTTTTTTCAAGACCGAGGGCGAGTCCATCATCGCAGGATTTTTGACCTCGATGATTACCTTCCTCTTTGCTTACCCGTATTGGCAAGGCTACCTCCCCAGCAACTCGCCAATGCGTACCTTTAACTCCGTCCTCCTCGTGTTGAAGAAGTCATTGAAAAGGGTTATCGAACGAGGGACATCTTCCAACAGATGTATCGTCCTGTAGTTCAGACGATTCGATTCAGGCATCTCTTCTAGCCATTCGTGGGGCATCTTTGCGCTCTTCTCAAGGTTCTTTGCCCCTTCAAGCAGTTGAAGATTCGAAAGCCCGTCCCTGGACTCTATGAAATCGCCTATCTTTTCGTCTGGAACACCGGCCTCCCTAAGATGACTCTCCGTCAATCGAGACCTCGGAAAGACATGGTCGACGTGGAACTGGTTGCGGAGGTCTACGAAGGGGAAAAGCAGGGACAATAGCGCGAAGGTGAGAGGATCTCCGTATTCCATATCCGCCAATTCCTCTATCTCTTCTTCTTCGAAGACCAGAGTCCTACCGCGGCCGGCCATCGCACGGTAAATTTGGATTGCAGGAAATTGAGCGCTGCCGTTGTCTCTGATCACGAGTCGCAAGGCGGTCAGCAGGGTATCGAGACCACTCCCCCATATGCCTGACTTTAGCAAGCTTCGGACGAACCACTCGCGAATAGCCTGTCGATCTGTCTCAAAGGAATTGAGCGTTAGATATCCTTCTCCAGGCTTTTTCAGATAGAGGTAGTACGCTATTGGCAGAATCGCGTTGTGCGCACGGAGGTTCTGTCCGTTAAATCCAAAGTCAGACACCAATTGAACAGTCAACGTCAGCGCGCGTTTGACGTCCTCCCAGTTTCTTTCGAAGATATCCATGTTCTCCCGGTTGAAGTTGTCCACTTTGAAGCCCACACTCCCGATGTCGCTCAGCATCAGGCCTGCTTTGAGAACTAGATCCTTGGAGAACGCAAAGCCGCTTCCGATCTTGTTGAGATCATCTACTAACTCATGAATCTCTTCCCTTGCATCGTGGTAGCTCCACTGCGCCACCGCTACCGATAGCAGCATGTCAGAATGAGAAAGGGGCGTACCGCCGTCATTCATACGTATGAATATTTGGAGGACCTTGTCCAACTCCTGCCCTTTCTCCTCGTAGAATGCGACAAGATGTTCACTGTGAACGATGCGGTGGAGCCGATCCAAGGTTTCGTAAGCCTGATCCACGTGCTCTTGGTCAAGTCGTTGGTTTAGCCACTGCACCATGGAAGGTCCACTCTTCATCTTTAGCACTTCGCTGACAGGAAACCAACACTCGCCATTGACAACAGAAGCCTGGTTGTTGGTCCGGAAATCGAACCTATATCTGATTCCTTCATCATCTTCGTCGGGCGTCCAAAGTAGATCCAGATAGAGCTGTCGTTCCGGAAAGGCGTCGGGATTATTCCACCAAAGCCGTGGCTGTTTCCATGCCGCGCTCCCGCGCAAGCCGATGTTCAGCGCGGTTAACCGTTGCTGGCCGTCAAGCACGGCTGTCAACTGTTTGTTCGGCATATCCGCTAAAGGCGGGCAATGAGGGTTATCTCTTTGATGGTAGTTGCGCACGAAATCAAAGAATTTGAACCCACCGCTATTCTCAGGTGCGACTTGCCAATAAAGGAAGGTGCCGAAGGGATAGCCCTGCATGAGGCTGTCGAAGAACCTGCATATCTGCTCGCGTCCCCATACGAACTCACGTTGGATGGCGGGCAGGACAAGATCACGACGATGGATTTCGTCAAGGGTCTCTTTGATGGTGTTGCCGGTTTGGTACAAGGCATTGCTCCTCTTCCAACTAACTGTGTACCGCCGGAACCGACCCGAACCTGGCCGGGGGACGCCAGAATTCCTCCTGTTGGGAGAGTGGTTCGTGGATGTCTTGCGGAGTGGGGGCGACGTCGGGCTGGTGAGTCATTGCGCGAGCAAGTCTACCACACCCCCGATCCGGCCGGTTGGTGGTATGATGAGGAAGGTGAAAGGAGCGGGACATGACCACTGCGCGCACCGATACGAAACGGCTGACGGCCGACGATCTGCTCCGGCTGTACAGCGAGGGAGTTCGCGGCGAACTCATTCGAGGAGAGCTTTGCCAAACTATGCCAGTCGGACAAGAGCACGGAGAGATCGTAGTGAATTTGGTAACCCTTCTGAAGATGTTCGTCAAACCCCGGAAGCTGGGACGCTTGACGGCATCGGACGCGGGCGTGTGGCTTGAGCGCGACCCCGATACCGTGCGGGAGCCGGATATAGCGTATTTCTCGGCGGAGAAGATGCCGTCGGGCGTGAGGGTCACCGGTTATGCAGAGGTTGTTCCCGATCTGGTCGTGGAGGTTGCGTCTCCCAGCGATAGTTTGCGAGAGGTCAACGACAAGGCGCTCATGTGGTTGAGCTACGGCGCGCGCTTGGTCTGGGTGGTGAATCCCGATGTGCGCCGCGTCGACGTGTACCGGCCGGGTCTCGCGGCGTCAACGCTTTTCGAGAGCGATACGCTTGACGGTCTGGACGCACTACCCGGTTTCAGTTGCGCGGTCTCCGAAGTGTTCGATACGTAGGGCGAAGCATTCCGCAAGGGTGTCTTTTCCTTGACACCTTCGCCGCCCCGTTGCTACCATTTTGCTCACGGAATCCGCCTGCTGCGAGCCTTCGCCGTAGTGTTTATTTTACCCCCGGAGGAATCGGTGTGACATTCGCAAAGTCGCTTGCCTGTCGTGGATGCGGCGAAGAGTATGCTATCCAGCCGCTCAACGTGTGCGAGTTGTGCTTCGGCCCGCTTGAAATCAGCTATGACTACGATGCAATGGCTCGCCACATCACCCGTGAGCGCATTGAAAACGGGCCTCCGACCATGTGGCGGTACCATGACTTTCTCCCGGTCAGCGCCGACTCGACTCTCGATATGGGCACCGGGTTCACGCCGCTCATCAGGGCAGATAACCTCGGGCGTATGCTGGGCCTTGAAAACCTGTACATCAAGAACGACGCGGTGAACCCGACGTATTCGTTCAAGGATCGCCCGGTGGGTGTGACGGCGAGCAAGGCCTTGGAGTTTGAATTTGAGACTTTCGCCTGCGTCTCCACGGGCAACCTCATGGGTTCCGTGGCGGCTCACGGTGCAAAGGCGGGACTGGACACGAAGGTGTTTTTTCCGGCTAATTTGGAACGCAGCAAGATCGTCGGGGCGGCAGTGTACGGCGCGACGCTCGTGGCTATAGACGGCACGTACGACCAGGTAAACCGGCTCGGCAGCGAACTCGCGGACAACCACCATTGGGCCGTCGTGAACATCAACATGCGACCCTTCTACGCGGAGGGAAGCAAGACGCTCGGCTACGAGGTGGCCGAGCAGCTCGGCTGGAAGCCGCCTCAACACTGCGTCGTGCCCGCCGCTTCCGGGGAGCTTCATACGAAAATATGGAAGGGTCTCCAGGAGATGCGGGACGTCGGCTTGATTGAAAGCGTCCACACTCAAATGCATCTCGCTCAAGCGGAGGGATGCTCCCCTATCGTGACGGCCTTCCAAAACGGGGCATCCACAGTTCAGCCGATCATCCCGGACACCATCGCCAAGTCGCTGGCCATCGGCAATCCGGCGGCCGGGATCTTCTCGCTCGAGGTGCTCGAAGAGACGAACGGAACGGCCGTCGCCTGCTTGGAAGAGGAAGTCGCGGAAGGGATCAAGCTGCTCGCCGAGACGGAGGGACTTTTCACCGAGACCGCAGGGGGCGTAGTGATTTCTTCGCTGAAGCGTCTGGTGGAGCAGGGAAAGATCAAGGGCGATGAGGTGACGGTGGCCTTCATCACGGGCAACGGTCTCAAGACCCCTGAGGTAGTCGAAGACACGGTGCAGCCTATCTATACCGAGGCGACGTACGAGTCCATCGTCGACTCTCTCGCCGCGCCTACGGCATAGTCGCCGGAACCGTGCCAACCGTCGCCTTTACTATTCGCGGATCGTCTCTTAGGCTATAGTCGGCAATCAACCGAAAGCGGAGGAAGACCGATGAGCATCGTAGTGCGGATACCAGCGCCGCTCCGTCGCATGACGAACGGACAGGACAAGGTCGCTGCAGACGGCGACAATCTCGGCGTCGTCATCGATTCAATGAATGAGCAGTACCCCGGCATCCGCGAACGGATCTGCGACGACCAGGGCCAATTGCGGAACTTCGTGAACGTCTACGTAAACGGCGAGGACGTGCGT
This sequence comes from Dehalococcoidia bacterium, assembly GCA_965232435.1. GTDB lineage: Bacteria > Chloroflexota > Dehalococcoidia > Lucifugimonadales > VXLM01 > VXLM01. Next base: position 1,906,100 of record CBDDPU010000004.1, on the reverse strand, counting down.
TTCCTGCAGGGTCTTGAAACCGCGACCACTTCGGGCGACGAGGTCAGCATAGTACCGGCGGTCGCGGGTGGAGGATGAGAGGGAGCAAATGGCGAAGTCGGTCAGATACTTTACTATCGCCGCTGAAGCGATTGCAATAAGGTGAAAGCGTGGCTTTCACGAACCGACGCAGAGGTCGAATACCGTGACTTCTTCGCCGATCCCTTCTCTCACGACGAGTTGACGGAGCTGCTCGGTGAAAGGGCGGCGTCCGATCATTTTTCATGGAACAGCCCTTCCCGTCGCAAACTGGGCATCGACCGCGACCAAACCTCCGAAGACGAGCTCGTTTCTCTTATGCTGCAAGAACCGCGACTCATTCGGCGCCCTCTCATTGAAATCGACGGCGAGCTCCTTCCTGCGATCAGCGGCCCCGCAAAGATTCAGCAGGCTCTGGCGGATGCGCTGCAATAGAACGGGCGCGGCTTTCACACGCCGAGCGGCCAGACCAGTGAGATGAGGGGAACGGCAACGCCGACGATTACTATCTTCAAGGGCAGTCCCAGCCGCCAGTAATCTCCAAAGCGATACCCGCCGGGTCCCAAGACCATCGTGTTCGACTGGTGCCCTATGGGAGTGAGAAAAGCGGCGGAGGCGCCAACGGCGACTCCCATTAAGAATGGATCAGGGGACGCGCCCAACTCGGCTGCCGCTGTCACTGCTATCGGGGCAGACAGGATGGCCGCCGCCGCATTGCTTATCACGTCCGACAGGAATGAGGCAACCAATATTAGTGTCGCCAGTACCAGCAGTGGCGAGGCTCCCTCAGTCAAAGTCGTGAGGCCCGATGAGATGAGTTCGGCCCCGCCTGTAGTCTCGAATGCTCTTCCAATGGGGATCATGGCCGCGAGCAACACAAGCACCGGCCATTCAATGCTCTCATAGGCTTCTCGCAAGCTCAGAAAGCGAAAGATAACCATACTCATCGCCGCCGCGACGAATGCTATCTGCAATGTCAATAATTCGGCGGCAACAAGCAATATGGCCAGTGCGATGATTCCCAATGCGGAGAGGCCGCGCCACCAAGAGCTTGCCCCGATAACTCGTTCTGAAATCGCAATGCAGCCAAGAGCCTGAAGGGCTTCGGCTATTGAGGATCTGCTGCCGTGAAGCAGCACAATATCCCCGGCGTGTAGACGAATATTCCCTGAGGAACCCGGCACGCGCGCTCCTTGTCGGTTGACGCCCAGCAAACTGACATCGAAGCGGGTATGCAGTCCCAGGGTTCGCGCGGTGCGATGTTCCGCCGGCGAATCGGACATCACGACCGCCTCGACAACCTTCGCGCCGCGGGCTCGCAGGAGGCTCACCATGTCCTCGTGAACGTCTCGGCCTTCCACGTGCTGCAAACCGGTCGATTCCTTGAGGGCTTCAAGGTCAACGGGTTCCGCCTCTACGATCAAGATATCCGATGGGGCGAGTATTTCCGTATGCGAAGGGGCGGAGTATTTCTTCTCGTATCGCACGAGGCCGATAACATGAATGTCCTCCTTCAAATCCCCCATGACGTCTTCAATACGAAGCCCCGCGAGCCTGGGAGGCACTTCCAATTCATATGTATGCTGGTCCAGATCGAAGCTGCCTACACTGGCTCTGGGGTGTAGGCGCCGTGGGACGAAGCGCCATCCCACGAGCGCGAGGAACGCTACTCCGACGACGACTAGGCCCAGTCCCACCGGAGTAAAGTCGAACATTTCGAAGGGGGCTCCAGTGGCCTCTTCGCGAAATGTCGCAATAATGATGTTCGTCGGTGTGCCGATCAGGGTGACCATTCCGCCCAGCAGAGAAGCGAATGCGAGGGGCATCAAAAGGATGGAGGGCGAATGGCGCGCTCTCTTGGCGAGTTGGATCGAAACAGGCATGAGCAAGGACAGGGCGGCGATATTGTTGATCACCATGGACAATATCGCGGAAAGGGCCGAAAGCGAGGCAACCTGAGCCGCCGCGCTCTTGCCAATACTTACCAGAAAGCGCACGAGGAATGACAATGCCCCGGACTGTTGAATTCCTCGACTCACCACCAACACTGCGCCAACGGTAACCACGGCAGGATGGCCCAGCCCTGCGAAAGCCTGCGCAGTGGGAATGATCCCCAGAATAGTGAGGACCAGCAGTGAGAGCAACGCCACGATGTCATAGTGAATTCGACCGTGAATGAATAGGGCCAGAGTTAGAGTAAGGAGGACAAAAAATATTATTTGGTCATTCATGGAAGCGTTCGCCAAGCGATTTTGGGATACTCGGGCACAACATCTCCACCCTGCCCGCAGCTAATGCATTTCGAAAGATGCCGCATGATATAATCTCGCCTGTTCCAAAGCAACGCAGATACTGAGAGGTTCAATGGACCTAGCCAAAAAGACAGCACTTGTAACCGGGGGGAGCGGCGTGCTGGGAGGCCGGATTTGCATTGCGTTGGCGGATGCGGGAGTCAACCTCGCCGTGGGATATGCCAGGAGTCCCGATAAGGCCGCCGAAGTCGCCGAGCACATGCGGGCGCGAGGCGTTGGAGCAATTCCGGTCGCTTGCGACGTTACCGACCTAGAACAGATTCGAGCCGCTATCGCCGCGACAGTGTCGGAGTTCGGCGGCGTGCACATTCTCGTGAATGATGGCGCGTTCAACAAGGCTATCGATTTTTCCGACATTGACGGGCTGACGTACGAGGTGTGGGACAAGATCATCGATATCAACCTCTCCGGCCCGATGCGAACCATCAAGGAAGTCGTCAACCCAATGCGCGAGTCCGGTGGCGGGCGGATCGTCAACATCTCTTCCGTGGCCGGCCTCGGGCCGAACGGCTCGTCCATCGCCTACGCGGTCTCAAAAGCCGGGTTGAACCACCTCACGAAGTGTATGGCCCGGGGGCTCGCCCCCGACATCCTCGTGAACTGCGTCGCGCCGGGGTACCTTGAAGGCACGCTCATGTCGTCCAACCTCACAGCGGAACATCGCAAGACAGCCATTTCAGGAGCCGTCCTGCAGAAGGCCGCCGACAAGGACGATATTGCCCGGCAGGTGGTGGAATTCTGTCGTTCCGACACGACGACCGGGCAGACGCTGGTCATCGACTCCGGACGGATTTTTCACTAACCCAAATGCTTCGGGCGGATAGCCGACGGATGCGTCCGCCCTTCCCGTTCCGGTATCATATACAGACAGTAGCGCTCCAGCGGAGGCACCGAATTGAGTATATCGCAAGGCCCGTACGACATCGTGATCGCGGGACAGGGGGCGGCAGGTTTCGCCGCCGGCCTCTACGCCGCGCGGTACCAGACCAAGACTCTCATCATCGGTGAGACCTTCGGAGGTGAAACCGCCATCGGAGGCTCCATCGAAAACTATCCCGGCTACGTAGACATCGACGGTTTCGATCTGATGATGCACTTCCGCGAACAGGTTGAAAAATACGACGTGCCGATCGTGGATGACAAGGTAACGAAGGTTATCGGCATCGGGGGCTGCTATGAGATCGAGACGGAGTACAGCGGCTCGTACCAGACACAGACGGTCATCCTCGGAGTGGGCCGAGAGCGGCGCAAGCTGGGCCTTCCCAACGAAGAAGAGTGGACCGGTCGCGGAGTCTCGTTCTGCTCCGTCTGCGACGCACCTCTGCACAAGGACAACGTCGTGGCGGTGGTGGGAGGCGGAAATGCCGCCGTCGAGGGCGCCGTTCTGCTCGCCAAGTATGCCACGCAGGTCTATCTTATCTATCGGGGGGCCGAGTTCTTCAGACCCGAGCGTATCATCGTTGACGAACTGAACCGAACCTCAAACGTCACTCAGCTGCTGGAAACAAATGTCGTCGAACTCAGGGGGACGGACGGACTTGATGGGATAGTTCTCGACCGACCGTACAACGGGACTCATGAAATGGCGGTCGACGGTATCTTTATCGAGATCGGAGCCGCCCCCCGCGCCGATATCCCGAAAGAGCTAGGCATCCACTTGAACGACGAGGATGAGGTCATCGTCGACCGCGACATGCGCACAAACGTGCCCGGTATCTTCGCCGCGGGCGACCTGACCAATGCATCAGGTGAGCTCAAGCAAACCATCACGGCTGCCGCCCAAGGGGCGATTGCGGCCTCTGCCGCCTATAAGTACATCAGGGAACATCCGGGGGCCTGCTCGTGGCACGCAACGGCGAGTATCCCGCAGGAAGAGACGGTCACGGCATAGCGGCCGATCTCATTGTTCCGGCCACGATCGGCGCCTGTTGATTCGCTACTGAGTCTAAGGCAAGGAGCGAGTTCCCGCCGTCAAGGTTCGGCAGTCACTCCGGTATCGCGGCAATAACCTCAATTTCCACCAGCATTTCCGGGTCGAAGAGGGCCTCAACGAACACAAGCGTGTTTGGAGGGAAGACTCGATCCGCGTATATCTCCTCGAACAGCTTTTGGCGTTCATCGAGATACGATTGGCGGTTTTCCGTTCCGACGAGATAGGTGCGCACCTGGACGATGTCTTGGTAGGTCGCGCCGGCATCCGCAAGAATGGCGCCGACCCGCTCATAAGCGATTCGGGTCTGAGCTCCGGCGTCGCCTTTGGCAAGGGTTTCGCCATTCTCATCAACCGCGACCTGTCCGGCGAGAAACAGCAGTTCATTAGGGTCAACTCTGGCGATGTGAGAATACATTCCCACCGGCGCGGGCACGTTCGGAGGATTGGCGGTAAGGCGTCCTTTTCCCATGTCGAATTCCCCCCTAAGGTTGGAGGGGGCGGACAAGTGTCCGCCCCTGCTCGTGCAGCTATGTGGCCGACGGTGAGCGGTTTGAGGTCGAATGCGCTATGCCGCCGCCTTCGCGCTCTCGACTATCGAATCGGCTTTGCTCATCAGGTCGGCAATCATTCCCTCAATCTCCGGTGTGACTACGGAGTCTCGGGAAGGCAGACGCGAAGGTCCCGCAGGACGGCCCATGTGGCGCATGAACGGCTTGACGAAAACGCCCTCTCCCGCGGTCTGGGAGCCGATGGCGGCCCTGATTCGGGAATATGGCGCGTTGAACTCGTCGAATACGCGCTGCGCCTCGTCGTACATGCCGGCCGTCATCAACTCGTGCACGGCGATGGAGTGCGCGGGATAGAAGTTCGGGACGTGGCTCACCCAGGCTTTCACACCGAGCATGTGGCCGTAAATGCTCAGTGGGCCGTTGTTCACGACAGCCGCTCGCGGAACGAAGTACTTGATTCCCGCGAGATAGTTGGCGATGTCCGGAGACCCCCACTTCACGGCGACCGTGTTGCGAACCTTCATGATCTCTTCGGCCACGTCCATAGTCATGTCGTACTTGGAACCGGAGTACCAGTGACTGTAGGCCGCAAAGCCGACTTCCGTGTGCTTGGCGACCTCGTTGACCCATTCCAGGAGGTCGCCCTTGTGCACGTCGTAGTAGTAGGCGCTGCTCATCTGGACGATGTCGATCCCAACTTTTTCGCACCACTGGCACAGTTCAATCGTCGCGCGGATGTCCGTACTCTGCACGCTGGCGAAGGTCGGGATGCCGTTGGGCACTGCAACGTCAGCGATCGCTTTGATCGCAGCCTTGCGTTCTTCGGTACTCATCACGGTGAAGTCGCCACCGGAACCGACGGCAATAAATACCGTGTTGCCGGGGGCGGCTCCCTGATCGACTATCCACTGAACGTTTTCCTGCGTGGCGTCCACATCCAGGGACTTGTCCTCTTTGAATATCGTCGCCAACGGGATGACAACGCCATCCATCTTCCGTTTCGCCTCCTCAACCGTAATCATTCGATCCTCCTCGTGTATTTTTCTCTTCTTGCGGCCCATTCCGCCCATCGGGTCGTCGGATGGGACGGCAACGGTTTCGCGTTAATTCACAACCGGCCAGTCGAAGCCGATTAAGATCTCTCGAAGTTCGCAGAGTTCCTCTTCGTTCAAGGGCTTTGAAGGGGGACGAGAGGACCCCGCCGGCTTGCCCATGAGGTAGGACAGACCCTTCTTCACCCTGCCCTGTCCACCGGAACGTACGTCCACCTTGGCAGAATAGTCCCTGAGTGGTGAATTCACTTTGCCCCAAAGTGTCTGTGCCTCGTCGTATCGGCCCGTCTCAAGGTTGTCCCATATTTCGAGATCGTGCGGGGGATACGCCTCGGCGGTGAGGTTGATGTACCCGCGACCGCCCAGTTTGTGACTCTCTACCGGTGAACCGCCGTTTTCAATCACGCTAAATATATGGGTGAACTTGGCGATGTCCTCTTGCTTTCCGTTCGGCGGGGGACTCCACTTGATCGATGCCACCTGTGGGATGTCCTGCATCCGCATGATGGTATCGACCTCGACGAGACCGCCCGGCATCCACTGCGTGCAGTAGACCATGATGCCGATGTCTATGTTGTCCGAAATGTCGCTGTAGTAGTCGATGAGGTCGTCCTGGCTGGGCAAGTTGAAGATCGGAGGGCAGATTTGCAATCCGATGGCTCCCATGTCCTGGGCGATTTTCGCGTCCTCAATCGTGCGTTTGGTGTCCTTGTAATGCAGACCGCACACGATAGCGGCGCGATCATCCGCCGAGCGCACGACCGTCCGGAGCAGAAGAGGCCACTCTTCGTCCTTCAGCATCGGGCCTTCGCCCATTGCCGCGGCAACCTTGATGACTGCTTTCCCCTTCACAAGACCCTCATCAACCCACTGCTGCGTTAATTCATACATTCGTCCGAAATCGACTTCAAAGTCGTCGTCGAACGGCGTCGGGACCGTTGCTATGGGGCCTTGAATAAGCTCACGAAGCTCTTTACGATTCATGCGTTCTCCCTCGTTCTCAAGCTGGCGAGATTATATCACGCCAGCGGACTCGCGTAATCATCTACGGGATCTCCCCTACACCAATGCCCCCTCTCGCTCAGGCACCGGGAACCCGAAGCCGATCAACATCTCCCGAAGCTCGTCCAACTCGGTTTCCGACAACGGCATCGAGGGCGGGCGGGAATCGCCGATGTCCATGCCCATCACCTTCATCATGCCCTTCTTGACGCGGGCTTGGCCGCCCGATATGGCCCCCGTCTTGGCATAGAACTCGCTTAGCGGGTCGTACACGGTGAACCACAGATTTCGGGCATCTTCGTACTTGCCCTTTTCCATCAGGTCCCAGACGGCGAGGTCGTGGGGCGGGTGGATTTCCGATGTCCAGTTGATGAAGCCGCGTCCACCCAGTCTGTGGTTGCGTGTGGGGTCCTTGGTATTGTCGATGATGTTGACTTTGTCCTTGAGGTCGAAGATCGCCTCGTAGGGGTATCCGGGGGCGGCCCACTTGATCGCGACGACGTTATCGAATTCGGCCATGGCGCGGTAATCGTCGGGGGTGATGAGATCGCCGAGCATCCCTCGGGTGTTGTAGACCATAATGCCGATATCGATGGCGTTCGCCACGTCTTCGTAGAATCGCAGTACGTCGCCTCGAGTCGGGCCGTTGTGCACCGGGGGTGATATCTGCAGACCGATCGCGCCCATGTCCTGGGCCTTCTTGGCATCCTCGATTTGCCGAATGGTGTCCTTGTAGTGGAGGCCGCACAGGATAGCCGCTTTGTCGTCCGCGGCCTGAACCGCCGTCCGAAGAAGGGCCGGCCACTCCTCATCTCGAAGCTGGGGTCCTTCGCCCATCGCCGCCGCGACTTTAATGACCGCCCTACCCTTCACCAATCCCTGTTCGATCCACCACTGGGTCAGGTTGTAGAACTTGCCGTAATCAACCTCGAATTCATCGTCGAACGGAGTGCCCACCGTTGCCATCGGTCCAATGATTAGGCTCTTGATTTCGTCCAGGTTCATGGTTTCCTCCTGTTTCGTGTCACAGCATTCCGGCATAAATTCGCCAGTATATTCTACGCCCCAGTCGTCTTTTCAGAAACCCACAGTTTGCAGAGGGCCGATCTGTGCGAGCATCGCTTCGGATTGTGAACCTCCGGCAGTCGATACCGTGTTCGCGGGAATCTACGACATGAACCCGCGGGAACAGACCGGGGACATCGTGAAATGGCGTCGCGCTTCCTACATCCGACTCAAAACGGCCCGGCCTGCGCCGCCGCAATCTCCTCGCCGTCCATTTCATAAAAGTTGCAGAACTTACAAATCGAGGTATCGGAGCGGAGGGGGAAATTTATCTTTTCATACGGCTCATTCACTTCGGTATCGATGAGATAGGTCCTCATAGCGGCGATACTGTCACGTATCCTTGCCACTCCATAGTCAAGATCGTGTTGAGGGTAGGCGTAGTCCTCGGCCGTGCCAAGCGCGAGCCGTTCGATGCGCACGCTGATATCCGGCCCCTTTACCCCATGCCGTTCTCGTAAATACAGGGCATACACAAGCGCTTGCTCTCGGTTATCCTCCTCTCTTTTTCCGGACTTCCAATCGACGACCGTCCATGTATCGTCCCCCTTGCGGTAAATGAGATCGGGCACAGCGTGAATCGGGGTTTCGTCAATAAGAAAGGTCACGAATTGCTCCACGTTTTTGACCTCGTAAAACGGAGCGGCTATCACCTCTCGGAAGCTCTTTGAGTTCAAGAGATTGTCGAAACACCGGTGAAGCAACTCTCTCGCCTCGGCTATCTTGTTCTCCCCGATCCCCGTGTCATAGTAGAACTCATGGAACATGCGCCGTCGTTTCGGGGACCTCTCCCACTCCGTCCTGCTTTCCGAGTCCTTCCATGCTTTGTTGAGACGGTTACGGGCCTGTTCGTACAGCTCGTCAACGGTCGGGGTCGAGGCCCCTGAACGCGCTTGATGAATGGCCGTTGAGGCTCCCTCGTGTACCGCCGCCCCTATTTCGAGGGGCAGGCTGGTGAGGTTCTTCAAGCGATACGCAAGGCGGACGCTTTCCGGGGCAGTTTCTTCCCAGCCGTTATGCGAAGCGTAGTAGTGGTAAAAGTACTTACGCGGACATTCTTGGAATGTCGTTTGCCTACTGTGCGACCAAGACCAACCGGGATATTCACTGCGCTCGTATGTCACTGCGTCTCACCCGCAGTGATTACGTAACCAACAAGTCGACTACTCCGCCATGAGTCCAAGAAGGAGCAAATTCGCGGGGAGGGAGATCGTCTTCTCCAAGCAGCTGAAGGGTGTTGGGGCATACAAACTCCTTCGGTCGTCATGTGATCCAGGGCAAACAGGTTGATCCGGTGCGTTTACAGGGGCAGCGGGATTTTCTTGCCCGTCTGGGAGCTCCTCAGTACGGCTTCGGTAAACTCCATATACCGGACCCCGTCTTCAAAGGTCTGGCGAGTCACCTTCTCAAGTCCTCGGATCGCGTTAACGAACTCTTCCTCGACTCGCCAACAATGCCGTTTCGCGTCGGGTATTGGCACTTCCGTGAAGGCGGTCTCCCCATTCTTGGCCATTTCGATGAAGATTCGTTCAAAATCAACGTGTAACGTCGCGTCGCTGCCGAACATCCACATCCGGTTCGGGCCGAGACCGGTGACCTCGCTCACCCTCAAGTGGAGGATCGGGCCGGCGTACATCTCCATGAGTATCTCAACAAGATCAGGGGGGGCTACCGTTCTGAGAATTCCCGTAGCGGAATCTTTGCGAGCCTTTACGTTTGTGCGGGTCAAGGCGGTGACGCTCGAAGCGGAACCCAGCCATCGCATGATGGCTTCGTACCAGACGCCCATGAGCATGACGTTCATCCCGTTGAGATCGCGGTCGTGCCGCCACAGAAACGGGAGATCGGGATTTAGAAACGTTCCTTGCATCCCCTGCGAGGGATCGAACGCCGAGATGGCAATGTCCACCGAGAGGAGCTCGCCAAGAGTACCCTCGTTGATCACGTCGATGATCGTCTGATCCACGTCGTAGGTGATCGGACCCGGCACCACTTGCGTTATCAAGTTCGGACGCAGGCGAGCGGCATAGAGCATCTCGTGGGCCTGTTGGGCGTTCATCGCCAGGCGGGCCTCGGTCAAGACGTGCTTATTGGCCTCTAGGGCCGCGATAACAAGCGGCTTGTGCATGTAAGGCCAGGTGCCAACGCAAATCGCATCGGTGTCGTCCGCCGAAATCAAATCGAACGGGTCATCGTACACCGTAGGAATCCCGAACTCGTCCGCCACTCGCTGTCCGGACTCTCTGCTGCGGTTCGCCACAGAGACGATTTCCACGCCATCCAGAGCCTGAAAGCCGGGGATATGCCGCAACTTGGTGTTGGTTCCGGCTCCCACAATTCCGATTCTAATACTGTCCATGATTTTCCTTCATGAGCTAGGGTTGGAGATTTCCGGCGTTCCCGCACGGGAGACCTTCGCATAACTCAGTGCTTGAATTTTTGCGATGACGTCCTGATTTGTCATGTATTCACTCAATAGTCAGATACTCGGCGAATTTCTGCATTGACATGCCTTCGCGCAAGTTTGGGTGAGTATACAGTTGCAGCAAAGCGGTTTCTAGTTCAGAGAGCTGCTGCGTTTGTTGCGGATCATCCGAAACCGCGCTCATGAGGTAGTTGCCAGTCTCCATATGTCCCATAGGCAGGAGTACGTGCAACAGTTCATGTTTGAGCACCTGTCCATAGAATTCCTGTGGCAGGTCTTTTGATATCCAAATTTGCCCATAACGCTGTTCGCCCTGTTCGGTATAGCGATTGCAGCCGTTGGCGTGGCCGCATCCTTGCGGCAGCTTCTCTACGCCAAGATGCAGGAAGAGATTGGCGGGATTAGCCTCCGATGCCGGCACAACATTGACCTTTAGGTTATCGACGATCCATGTGATGTAGTTTGTGAAGTACGAATCGTCCCATGCGTTTTCCATGATTGTGTAGCTCACGGTTTCAGGCAGCCATCTAACGTGGCCGCCAAACACGCTATAGCGTCCTGCGCATGATGTGGGGACAGCGTCTCTGAAGTCACGGGATGCCGTGAAGCAATTCCATACGTTCGATGAGACTCTAAGGCGCGATGCGACCGGGACAACGTCATAGAATTGCAGGTGCATAGCACATTCCAATGGGTTATCGGTAATGGTAAGCCCTATTGCTTGCAACTCTGGATTTTGCAGCGACTCGTGCATAGTTACGGGTTCGTAACACCCGATTACCTTTGAGAATTCATAGCTGACAAAGCTAGGGTCTCCGTCTATGTAGGATTGTACTGTAGGGAGTCCTAGCGCTTGTCGTTCAGCGTTGATTCGCGTATAGGCGGTTTGCGCAATTGAGTCGGCTGTAGGGGTTGGCGTAGGGGGTACGGGAGTATGGGTAGGTGTTGCCGTAGGGGGTACCGGGGTTGAGGTGGGTGTCGCCGTAGGGGGTATCGGAGTAGAGGTGGGCGCTGCGGTAGGGGGTATCGGGGTTGAGGTGGGCGTCGCCGTAGGGGGAATCGGAGTTGGGGTGGGTGTCGCTGTAGGGGGAACCGGAGTAGAGGTGGGCGTCGCCGTAGGGGGAACCGGGGTAGAGGTAGGCGTCGCCGTAGGGGGAATCGGGGTAGAGGTGGGTGTCGCCGTAGGGGGAACCGGGGTAGAGGTAGGCGTCGCCGTAGGAGGAACCGGGGTAGAGGAGGGCGTCGCCATAGAGGGAATCGGAGTAGAGGTGGGCGTCGCCGTAGGGGGTACCGGGGTAGAGGTGGGTGTCGCTGTAGGGGGAATCGGAGTTGAGGTGGGTGTCGCCACAGGGGAAATCGGGGTAGAAGTGGGCGGTACTGGGGTAGAGGCAGGCGGTGCAGGGGACGGTATCGGGGTAGAGGCAAGCGTCACTGCGGGCGGAACTTCGGTGGGCGTTTCCGTGGGCGGAGTTGGCGTGGTGTCGCCACAAGCGATGAGAATACTGATGGCAATACCCAATATAATCAGATGTTTCATATTAGAACTTTCTCTACGTATTCTTACTCCTTATATTATACCAAAGTAAAGAATCCATACAGTATGGGCAGAATCAACGTTGCGCTCAACCTTGCCGGATCCCGCTCTCCATCTTCACGAGGACAAGCTTCGGGGGAAGGACGGGTTTGAAAGGGTATCTATCCAGCGTCGCCGTGATTTTCCATTGAGGCCACATACGGCGGCAAATGCCGTTTCACACCTTCAGGGGAGTGAGGATATAGCGTAGGTTCGAGAATGCGCTAAGCGACCAGGGGATACAGCAGGCGTCCCTGCCGCTCCGTCTCAACCCGGAACAGGTACCCATCAATCGTCGTAACGTACAGCGTCGAGAGGCCGTCCTCGGCAAATGTGCAGTTCGTCGGACGGTCCACCGGGACATCGTGGCGTTCCAAGACCTCACCAGAGGGGGAAAACACGTAGATGGAGGGGCCAGGTCCGCCTTGAGCCCACCCGGCAGTCGCAATGAGGCTGCCTTCCGTGTCCAAACACATCCCATCGATGCCGCGGTGCGCTCCGAAGTCGTGGAGGACTTCCATATCTCCTAACGTTCCATCCTCGTTCACCGGATACGCGCGCAGTTGGCGAAGCTCATCCTCTCGCCTGCCACTCTGGGCCACGTACAAGACGCTGTGATCAAGGGAGAAGAGGAGTCCGTTCGGACGGGTCGTATCGAATGTCACTCGATGTATCAACCAGGATCCGTCGCTCTCGGGATCGAGTCTGTACACCGAATCATGATCGAGGTCCTTGTTGGCAACGTCCTCGGTCCAGTCCCCGGCCGATCCCTCGTAGTAAGGATCGGTGAACCAGACTCTGCCCTGGAGATCGATTGCGAGGTCGTTTGGAATGTTCAGGCGCTTGCCCTCGAATCCATCCGTGAGTGATGTTGCCGAACCGTCGGCCTCGTAGCGCGTGACTCTCCGGGCTCCGCCTTCACAAGCGTACAAGACACCGTGCGAATCGAACATGAGACCATTCGCGAAATTCGTGTCCTCACGGAAAACCGTTGAGGCGCGCGCTGCCGGATCGTACCGCATGATTCGGCTCTGCTGGATACTCGTGAAGAGAAGGGCTTCTCCGTCCCAGGCGGGCCCCTCGGTTACGTTGCCGTACGGACCGTCCACATGCTCGAAGCGCCAGGACATGTCAGCCTCCTAAACGATCTCTTCCGACTCGCCAATATCCTCCGAAGCCTCGCCGGTGATTTCCGCGCCCACCGCGCGAATCTCTCCGAATTCGGCCCTGATGGCGTTGTGCACGAGTCGGCGGTCAGAGCTATACAGGACGAATCGCGCGCCCTCGCGGAGCCATTTCTTCGTCAACTCCACCGTCTGATGGTGGACCAGCACGGGCACATTGTGTTCGCCGCACGTGGCGATCACGTTCCGCAGGGCCGACTCATAGTCTGGGTGGGACGTGTCGTCGGGAATTCCGTATGAGGTACTGAAGTCGTTTGGACCAACGAAGATGGCGTCGATACCTTCTATCTTGAGGATCTCGGGGAGGTTCTGAACCGCCGGTTCGCTCTCGATGCCGATGATGCAGACATTGTTCTTGTTACGCGCTTCAAGATAGGCGCGGGTCTCGTCACTGGGGAAGTCGCCCGTCGTCATCGCGCGCTGAACATATTCTCCCTTCATCGGCAGCCATTTCGCCGCTCCGACAACCTCGCGGACTTCCTCCAGGGTCTCACAGTACGGCGCAAGAATTCCCTGCGCTCCCGCGTCGATAGCCATCGTTACGTAGTGCGAGCTGGGTATGGGAACTCGGACGATAGGAACGACTCCCACTCCCTTGAGTCCGGCCAAGAGGTCGGCAATGTCCGCCCTTCCGCGCGCGGCGTGCTCCGAGTCGATGACCACATAATCAAGTCCCCACTCGGCGACCGCGTCCGCCCAGCGAGGGTTCCTGGCCAGGCTAAGCATCGTTCCATAAACAACGCCGCCTTCTCTTGTCTTTTGCTTAATCTGTTGACCGTTCATGTCCCCTGCGCATCGCTTAGAATTGGCCTATTCGGCGGGAGTGATTGTATCCCGCCGACGCCGAATGTCAAGCGAGGTTTCCTGATGGCGCGATGATCGCGGCAGAGGGAGGCGCCTTTGCCTACCAGATTAGCAAGGCAAAGAACATGCGAATTACGGGTGTGTTCAAGCTCACCGGATTTCCGCTCCTCATTCTCATGAGTACAGGCTTCGCGGGAATGAGGGTTTTGCAGGGGTCTCATGCGGAGCGGGGAAATTATGAGCGTCCGGCGATAGTCATCCATTAGGGAGTCATAACCTAGCGAGGGAATCTGTCAAGGTCATATAATCACTCAAGGGAGGCGTGAACTTGTGATAATCGGAGCTTACGCATCAACGGCCGGCGGCGAGATCGGTTTGGAGGGTTTCAATACGATCGTGTCCCACCCGGCATTTGCCGACGTTTCCTTCCCGGTTGAGGCTCCCGGAGCCAGTAAGAAGCCCCGCTGCGAGGAAAACGGCGACCGTCTGAAGGGCGTCCGGGGTGAGATGCACAAAGCATGACCGAGACTGCACAGGGTGATCCGCGGCGCGCGGCCCGCTACCGCAAGTACCTCAGGAGCGAACTGCGGGCCGCCGCCCTCTATGCCGCGCTTGCGCGCGTCGAAGACGACCCGGAACGCTCGAAAGTCTTTCTCGACCTCTGCAACTCGGAGAAAGAGCACGCGCGAGTTTGGGCCACCAAGCTCGGCGTCGCGGCGACTCCCCGTGCCAGACTCGGGCTCTTGGGTCTGCTTCGAGTGGGGATTGCCAAAGTATTCGGAACTACAGCCATAATCCCCCTTCTGCTGTGGGAGGAGGCCGGGGAAATCCGTGAATACTACACCGACCCGGAAGCCAAGGAAATCGCTAAGGACGAACGGCATCATGAGCGCGTGCTCAAAGGGCTGGCAAGTGGGCGAATTGAACCAAGCCCGCTATGGGAGGAGAGTCGTTCCGCAACCGGCGCGAGCGGGAATATCCGCGCCGCCGTACTCGGCGTGAACGATGGCTTGGTCTCCAATCTGATTCTTGTCATGGGAGTGGCCGGCGGTACGAACAACACCGACTTTATATTGCTTGCAGGGGTCGCCGGTTTATTCGCCGGGGCATTTTCAATGGCCGCTGGCGAGTATGTTTCCATGAAGTCACAGCGCGATATTTACGAGTACGAGATCTACAAGCAGAGGGTCGAGATACGCGACTGGCCGGATGAGGAACAACAGACGCTTGAAGCGATCTACCAGTCCAAGGGTCTGACCGAAAGGGAGGCAGGGCTCATTTCCAGCCGCGTCATGGCCGACGCCGAAGCCGCCTTGGACACTATGACGAGAGAAAAACTAGGACTTGACCCTAACGAACTCGGTTCGCCGTGGGGAGCTGCCTTCGCATCGTTCGCCGCCTTCGTCGGCGGGGCGATCGTTCCGATCCTCCCTTTTCTCTTTGGCAATGCAAGCAGCGTCGTGATGAGCGCCGTCCTCAGCGCGGTCGCGCTTATAATCGTCGGCGGTTCCCTCGCAGCAGCCTCAGGGAAACGTCCGTATTGGGGAGCGCTGCGAATGCTCCTGCTAGGGGTTGGCGCAGCCGCCCTTACCTATGCCATAGGCACCTTGGTGGGCGTATCAGTAGCCGAGTTGAGCTAATCAACGTTAATCTCTCGCCGTGCCCGACCGACGTTTGAGAGTGCAGACTCCAGCAGTTCTCCAAGCGATTGTCCCAACGATTCTCCGTTCATTGTTTGACGCGCTAGACTGCAATGCTCTACTATGAATTTCGTCCGTTTGCAGATCAAGTCTGCGGTAAACAAGCGGGTAAGCCCTTCAAAAACAATGTCCAGGGTTTCGATAATCCTTCGTTCTCCCGCTTCACCGGCCAGGTAGAAAATCGTTTATTTCTCTATCTAGGATTTCCGCTCTTGGAGCGTCGCCATGCTAACTCTTGTCCCGGCTGAAATTGAACGTTACGCAGTCGATCACACAACGTCCCTGCCCGACTATCTGCAGGAATTGACCGACTACACTTTCAAGAACATGAGCATCCCGCAAATGCTCTCCGGGCCAATAGAAGGAACCTTGCTTCAAACGCTGGTGTGGACAACGGGGGCTAAGCGTGTGTTGGAAATCGGAACATTCACCGGATTCAGTTCTCAAATGATGGCCGCGGCGCTCCCTGAAGACGGGGCGCTCGTTACGTGCGACATCGACCCGGAAGCCGCGAAAGTCGCCAAGCAGTTTTATGCCAAGAGTCCGCACGGACACAAAATCGACCTACGCCTCGGCCCTGCCCTGGACACCCTCGAAACCCTCAGCGACTGGGTCTTCGATGTGGTGTTCATCGACGCGGACAAAACCGGCTACGCGGCCTATTACGAGAAGGCCGTCGATCTCTTGGCTCCCAGAGGAGTCATTGCTGTTGACAACGTCCTATGGAGCGGTCGAGTTCTGAATCCGGAGACGGACGAGGACCGCGCTATCGCCGCCTTCAACGAACGGGTCAAGAATGATCCACGCGTGCAGCATGTGCTCCTCCCCATCCGTGACGGAGTCATGCTCATTAGGAGGGCCTCGTCGAGTGAGTGAACCGAACGACTTCGCCGTCCTCGCCGAGGGATTGGTCAGGAACTTTGGTGACGTACGGGCCGTTGACGGCATCGACCTTGCCGTGCGCAAGGGAGAGATTTACGGTTTTCTCGGCCCCAACGGGGCGGGTAAAACCACTGTCGTGCGAATGTTAATCACCCTGCTCATGCCTCACGCGGGCAGGGCCATAGTCGCAGGCAAGGACGTCGTCCGCGAGCCAAAAGAGGTTCGACTGCGAGTCGGCGCTGCGCTCCAGGAAGTAGCCTTGGATCCAAAGCAGACCGGCAGAGAACTACTTCGTCTGCAGGGCTGGCTCTTCGGCATGTCGCGGCGGGAAGTAGACGGCCGGCTGGCCGAGCTTGAGTCTCTCATGGACATCGGGGACGCCATCGACCGCTTCGTCGGCACCTATTCCGGAGGAATGAAGCGC
The DNA here is from genome assembly GCA_965232435.1 of Dehalococcoidia bacterium. Classification (GTDB taxonomy): domain Bacteria; phylum Chloroflexota; class Dehalococcoidia; order Lucifugimonadales; family VXLM01; genus VXLM01. The sequence goes on along the minus strand of CBDDPU010000004.1, from coordinate 1,889,217 downwards.
CGCCTCGATCTCGCCGCGGCGCTCATCCACGACCCCGAGATTCTCTTTCTGGACGAACCGACTACGGGCCTCGATCCCATAAGTCGCAACCGTGTTTGGGAGGAAGTTCGCCGCATCAACAAAGAGAGCGGCGTTACTATCTTTCTCACGACACAGTACCTTGAAGAAGCCGACGTGCTCGCCGAACGGGTGGGGATTATCGACCGCGGCAAGATCGCGGTGGAAGGCAGCCCGTCCGACTTGAAGCGATCCGTCGGCAACGATGTCATCATCGTCCAAATCGAAGGCCCGTCACAGACTGCGTCCGAGGCCGTTCGCAGCGTCGGCGGCGTGAACCAAATAGAAGACCACGGCCAGGAGTTAGTCGTATCCGTCGAAAACGGCGCGGCGCTCGTCGGGAATGTGGCTCTTGCGCTCGACCGAAGCGGGGTCAAAGTCGGTGAAATCACTCTGCGAACTCCAACCCTTGACGATGTATTTCTCACTGTGACGGGAGGTCGCATACAAGTCGATGCCGATCCAACCGAGGAGACGGGGGAAAATTGACTGCGATGGGAAATATGCCGGACAGCGCGTCCATCCGAAGCGTACGCCGCTTCCGACGATGGGCATTCTTCTCCGATCTCGCGGCCATATCTTCACGGGCGCTGAGGGCCACGAAACGCGATATCGAGAGTCTGCTGCCAGCGCTCATCGTCCCCATCTTTTTCTACGTAGTGAACATCGGCGCGCTTCAGGATGTCGCCGAAAACTTCTCAGGACTCGACTACAAAGCCTTCCAGCTGCCTGTGGCCATCATTTTCGCCGTAACCGGCATATCGCGCGCTATCACTCTCGTGTTCGACATCGAGAGCGGTTACTTCGACAGGCTGTCTCTCACTCCGGTGAACAGTGTGTCGCTGCTGCTTGGGCTCATGGTCGCGGATTTCGCCCTGTGCCTTGCCCTCTCCATACCCGTGCTGATATTGGGGTTTCTGGTTGGCGTCCGTTTTGATAGCGGCCTTATCGGAATGTTCGCTTTCGTCCTAACCGCGGGCGCATGGAGCCTGGCCTTCGCCGGATTCCCCTATGCGATCGCGCTCAAGACCGGCAACCCCACCGCTGTCAACACCAGTTGGCTCCTCTTCTTCCCATTCGTCTTCCTTACTACCGTTTTCCTTCCTCAAGAAGCGCTTACCGGCTGGATGGGGACGGTCGCAACGTATAACCCCGTAACGTATCTGCTTGGCGCGCTGCGCTCGCTAGTGATCGACGGCTGGGACATCATAGCGCTCGCCAAGGGCTTCGCCGCTATCGTAGGGGTAGCGGCCATAAGCCTTCCCCTCGCGTTTCTCTCCCTGCGAGGCCGCGTCCGGCGGAGTTAACCGGGTGCTGCGTTCGTCTCTTTCCCTCCGTGGGAGAAGTTTAGGGTGAGGTGGATTCGCCCGAATTCCGTCTCATTCAGGAGGGGATAAGGTCGGAGTCAATCACCACTGGAAGATCCCACTCTCTACGCAAAGCTGTCGGCTTTCTAATCCCTTTCGAATATGTCATACTCTGAAGAAGCCGGGAAACAATCCGCTGGAGGCAAACGATGGCAACCGAAACCAAGATCAGCACGAACGGCGTGGAGCCGGTGGTCACCGGCCCGGTAATGCAGGCTCGGCGAGTCGGCAGAGGCCCCGCCATATGGCTGGCCGGGGATCCTGAAGACCTCAAACAATGGATGGATCGCGGCGCCGCGGGTATCGTCACCAACACCGTTGTACTCAACGACATGGTCAAGAAATACGGTCAAATCAAGGACGTGGTACAGCGCTACCTCGACATCACCGACAAGCCCGTCGTCGTGGAAGTCGACGGCCATTCCACTGATGAACTGCTTGACGTCAGCCATTTCTTCACCCGGATGTCCGACCAGATCATCATTAAAATTCCGTGCACGGCGTACGGACTGGGGGCCTTCCGGCGTCTGGCTGAAGAGGGCATAGAGACTTACTGCACAACGGTATTTTCCCTGCCGCAGGCTGCCGCGGTAGCCCAGGCGGGGGCTACGCACATTCTCCCCTTCTGTGAGCCTGTCAAGCAGATGGGTGGCGACTCCACGAAGCTCGTCCGCGAGTGCGTGCAAATGTTTTCGGGATGGGAAAACCGACCCTACATCACGGCGGCACTTGTGAGAACCGTTGAGACGGCTTACGCCGCACTCCGCGACGGGGCCGACGGGATCATCATCTTCTGGCCCATCTTCCAAGAAATGATGGAGCACCCCCTCACTGACACATGGAACGCAACTTTTATGGACGAGTGGGTATCCATGAACGAAGCCGGCCTGCTCGAAGGCGTCCCCGTTCGCCTGGACTGACGCTATTTCGGAAGCGAATATACTCTCTATCCAAACGCGGGAGCGGGTCTGCCGCGTACTAGATGCGGGGGCCGGAGATAGGGGGACGCGCGATAGTTTACAGCGCGACGCTCTCCCCTACTGCTTCGATGCTTTTCTGCGCTCCAGCGCAGCTTGAACCAGGGCTTGAACGCTCGCCTGCTTCGCGTCATCGACCGAGCGAATCTTCACATGCCGCATCTTGGTGCCAGTCCCTTCAAGCAGACTTTCGGGATCCGCTAGGTCTGCTCCCTGATAGAAACCGAGGTTCACCCAGCTGCTGTAGGGCAAGATGTACGCATACCCATCGATCATCTTCCTTGGCCCCACTCCGTACGTGGCGGCTCGGTCTCCGAGTCTCACGACTTCGCAGGGTTCCGGATCCACCTCAAGGACAACTTCCCGCAAAGCCGTCACGACGGAGCGCAGGGGTTTTTCAGTAATTTCCAGTAGGTCATCGAAGGTGCCGATTAGGGCCTTTGACATGGCTCCTCTCGCGGTTCAGTATCTCGGTTTGGTCGTCATTATACCGGCGAAGGTTCTTTCCTGAAAAATAAGGTGCAGGTGGTGCGGAGCGGCCTTGAGTTCTCTTTTCGGCCCGAAGTTCGATGCCGTTCCAGCGCGGGGTCGTCTTTCCAGCCTAAAACAGTCCCGTCGCCGCGTTCCACCAATCGACCACCACATCCACCGCGCGGTACTTGTCCAGCCATTTGCCCCAGTGGAGTACATACTCTTGAAACTCCTTCAGCACAATCAGGGGGACCAGCCATAAAGCCGCATGTTTCCATGTCATCTCGTAATTGGGCCTGACGCGATTGAGGGCCCCGACAAACAAGAACCAGAACTCAAAGACGTTCGGAAAGAACAGGAGTATTCCCCGCCATGAATTGACGAACTCGAAATACGCGAACCCGATGAGTCTGTAGGCGAACAATCCGATGGCCACGTACCGCGGCACTCCCTTCCATCTCAGGGCAACGACAAGAAAGGCGACCATGTACACTTGGTCGACCCACTTGTCGAATACCTGGTAATTTCGCACCCCGCCGAGGTCCAGCAGATTCATCATGAACAGGTCGGAGAAGTCGACGAGCACTGCCAGGATGCCGCCGGCGAACGGGAACCACAGCACGGGCAGCGATCCGGCAATCCGGACAATCGCTATGACGACCTCTTCCAGGGTCATTGTCTGAATTCTCCACTATGGTAGAAGTGGAGCGCATCGAAAACGGGCTCCGAGCGTTCTCTACTCAGGGAACATCATCGTTCCGGTGAAGCCGACGGCACTTCTTGGCGGCGTCCATTACGACTTGCGGCGTGGTGTTTGTGGGATATGTTCGTGGAAAGTATCCTCTAACATTCTGGCGACATAGCAAGAAGCGATCCGAGCATGTCCAGGGCAACTGTCAACGGTCTACTCAACCCGTTCAAAGATAGTCGCGATTCCCATTCCGCCGCCAACACACATCGTAACCATTCCCACTTCGTCGTCGCGAGCCTCCATCTCATCCATGAGCTTGACGGTCTGGATCGCGCCAGTCGCGCCGATAGGGTGCCCCAAGCTGATCCCACTCCCGTTGACGTTCGTCGTTTCCATGTCCAATTCGAGCGCACGAATACAGTAGAGGGCCTGTACGGCAAACGCCTCGTTTAGCTCTACTTGATCAATATTGTCCACCGTCATGCCGGACTTTTCGAGAGCTTTCCGCACCGCAGGGACGGGCCCAATGCCGAAGAACGCGGGGTCGACGCCCGCCGCTCCTCGGGTATGCCACCGCAGGCGGGGTTCGATTCCCAGCGAGTGCGCCTTGGCCTTCGACATGATGACGACAGCCGCGGCGCCGTCGTTGATGGACGATGCGTTCCCTGCGGTAACCGTTCCTCCCTCTTTGAAAACGGGGCGCAGCTTCGCCAGCTTTTCCATGCTCGTGTCCCCGCGCGGCCCTTCGTCGGTGTCCACTACAACGGGGGCGCCGCGCCGTTGGGGTATCGTCACCGGGGCGATCTGCGATGCGAATTTGCCGCCCTCAACGGCATCAACAGCCCTGCTATGACTCAACAGCGCCAACTCGTCCTGGTCTTCGCGGCTGATCTCCCAGCGAGCCTGAATGTTCTCGGCTCCCACTCCCATGTGGTAGCGGTTCACCGGACATGTCAGCCCTTCGAGCAGGGCGTCCCTCATGGGGATTTCGCCAATCTTGTAGCCGTCGAAGCGCGCAGTATAATCCAGCAGAAACGGCGACTGGCTCATGCTCTCCGTTCCGCCAGCGACGGCAACATCTATCTCACCGGTCTTGATTAGCTGGGCCGCCAAGTTGATGGCCTCCAGCCCGGACGAGCACGCCCGGTTGACGGCAATGGCCGGAGCGCTATCCGGAATTCCCGCCTTGAGGCCAGCCAAACGCCCTGCGTAGCCCGCCTCCGCCGACTGGAGGACGTTGCCGAAATACACCTCGTCCACCTCGTCCGGAGAGAGACCCACTCGCTCCATCGCCGCCTTCACGGCCGTCGCCCCAAGATCGGAGGCTTTCGCATCCTTCAAGGCGCCTCCAAAGGAGCCTACGGGTGTCCGTGCACCGCTAACGATAACCGCTTCTTGCATTCCGAGTTCCTCCATTCGATAAGGGGCGATTTTCTTGCCCGGGCTTTCGCATTCGATTACAAAGCGGGGAATCACGTGGCTAGCTTAGTTTTCGCTCATGCATTCTTGGCGAATCCAAGAGGGTAATTCCTCTATCGGCCTCATATCTTCCAACTTCTTGGTAATCTTATGCGTGGTGCTCTGTCCTTCCGCCATTCGCACAAGGGTTCCAGCGCCTCCCTCTGAAACGACACCTTTTCGCCATGCCAGAAACACAATTTTATCGGGACATATCCCTAGACACAAAAGGTAGTGGTATGTCCTGTCCAACCTAACGTGGTTGAATTGGAAGGTGCCATTCGCTCCCAGAGAAGCCGTCTTCACTTCAAAGCGTTTGTCTGCGATCACCAAGTCTGTCGGTGTAACTCGAGACCCGTTGTCGACCGGAATGTTGGCGGCCTTCAAGTACTTTCGGATGAACTCCTCGCCGATCTGTCCACGGTTCGTGTTTCCAAGCCTACGATATCCTTCCAGAGGAGAACCTGTCCAGATCGACTTAAGCGAATGCTCATTGATGACCTCTACCATCAGGTCAATGGGATTCATCGCTGCGGCTCCCAGACGCTGCCGTTCCCACTCCGTTTCCAAAAGACGAGGAAATATGAATGGTTCTTTCGTGCGTGGACCTGGCGCACCGCACGACTGACGCCAGGACGGTTGTTCCGCACTACTACGAAGAGGTCTTCTGCGACAAATCCCATCTCTCCAAACGCCTGCATGATTTCAATGTGGGTGAACCGCTGTCGGTTCGAACACACCTCATCTTGGCACTTTACGATGAAGACACCACGCTCGCGCAAAACGCGGTGCGCCTCTTTCCCAGCGCCCAAGTACAAGTCAAGCACGGCTTCGTGATACCTGCTCTTAGTCTGTCCGCCCGAGGTATTATTGCCGTAGTAAGTCTCGAACGACCGGTGTGCCTGGTGCGCGGTCCCGCCCGGTGTGTGCATGTAAGGGGGGTCGAGAACGACACAATCGATTTCTCCGTCGCGGTAAGGCAGATTTCGGCAGTCAACACCATCCTTTATGTCGGTTGCCCGGAGATCATACTGGTTGGCAGGTATCTCCCGCCAAAACACTCCCTTGCCATAGGTCACGTCCGCCACGACGCTTCCCGACTTCACATAGAGTTCAAGAATCTTTGGGAATACGTTCTCGTTTCCATCAACATAGGCACTCAGCACAAGATCGTTCGTGGGAGCACCGTTCCGCACTTCACGCTTGCCGGCTGAGAACGACGGCAACGCTTGTTCCTCGGGCAAGCCGTCTTGAGGTGGAGCAGGAATACGGACAGCCATGCATTTTCTCCCTCGTTGATCAATCCGGCTAGTCATTTACAGATGACAAATCAGCACATTAAACACCGGAATTGCAGTTCCATTTACTGACTCCAACTCTATCGCTCCAGTCGCGCGCCGGTCAGGGCTTCCATTACTTTGGCGTAGGCTTGGGTGCCGTCTTCGCCGAAACCCATCTCCTGGGCCGACCGGAACATTTGGATCACCACAGCCGTGATTGGGAGGCCGACCTTCATTTCTTCGGCCGCCTCCATGATCAGTCTCATGTCCTTCTGCGCGGTATCGACCATGAAACCGGGGGCGAAGTCCCGGTTGTACATGCGGGCTCCCAGATTTTCAAGCATCCATGATTGGGCCGCACCGCCGCCCAAGGCGCTCAAGGTGGCGTCCGGGTCGGCCCCGTGTTTAGCGGCGAAAATCAAGCCCTCCGTCACCGCCGCCAGCGTGGCCTGCCCGGTGATGTTGTTGGCCAGTTTCGTCACCTGTCCCATGCCGTTCCCGCCACAGTGAGTGATCCGTGTGCCCATGCCTTCCAGCACATGTCTGCTTCGTTCTACCACCTCCACGTCTCCGCCCACCATGATCGAGAGTGTGCCGCTCTCAGCGCCTCCCACTCCGCCACTGACCGGGCCATCCAGCATATAAACGCCCTTCCCGGCCAGTTCGCATGATATTTCCCTTGTGACAGCCGGAGATATCGTGCTCATGTCAATGACCACTGAGCCGGGCTCCGCGCCTTCGGCGACTCCGTTCGGGCCCAGAATTACTTCTTGAACGTCGGGGGAGTCGTTCACCATTGTGATAGTGAACTCGTTTCCTTGGGCCGCCTCTTTGGCCGACTGCGCGGGCTTCGCGCCTGCCGCGAGCGCTTCTTCCATCTTCGAGGCCGTGCGGTTCCAGCAGGTGACGTCGAACCCTTTCTTCACCAGGTTCATACACATCGGTTTCCCGATCAGACCGAGCCCGATAAATCCTACCCTTGTCATTCCGGCACTTCTCCTTGCACACCGTCAGCTTTGGGCATCATTATACATTCCCGCGCGCTCTCTGCGTGATTTGCGATGAAGCGCATCTCAAACTTGCATATTGCGCCCCGATACAAGACTGAGGTCGGCGTTCCTGCGAAAGAGTGTCATCCAAGTCTGGTGCCCGTGAAATGTGAATCTCTCAGGGCAGCCGGCATGACGTTTCATAGGCGTATACGGACAATTCGCAACCGAATGGTCAGACGGATTGAAGTCATGCAAGCGCACTTCGCGCTAGGCGTTGTCTCAAATAACATCCTACAGTATGATAAGGCCTGACAGGCCAAACCGGCGGCTTTTTACCGGCCGAGCATTTGGAGGCGAATAATGGCGAACGAACGGATCGCCCTCATGGCTCATCTGTACCGTCGCGCGGGGTTCGGCGCAACGCGCGACGAACTGGAACGGCAGGTCCGGCGTCCGTATGAGGACGTAGTGGAAGACCTGCTGCACCCCGAGCGGTTTCCCGAAGTTGAGGATGATATCCTCCGCCGCTATCACGGGCCTTTGGTGAACTTCGACTCGCTATCATGGAACGGCGCAAAGTGGATCTACCGCATGATCAACACTGAGCGGCCGCTGCAAGAGAAGATGGCTCTCTTCTGGCACCACATTTTCGCCTGCGCGTACCATAAGGGGGAGCATACGGCGACGCTGATCGCGCAGAACAATATGTTCCGTCGCAACGGCCTTGCGAATTTTCGGACTATTCTTCTCGACCTGTCTCGCGACCCATGCATGATCTTCTGGCTCGACAACAACGAGAATCACAACGGCGACCCTAACGAGAATTACGGACGAGAGCTTATGGAGCTCTTCTCGATGGGCATCGGGAATTACACCGAGGACGACATCAAAATGGCCGCAAAGGCCTTCACCGGGTGGACATTCCGCCAACCCATGCCTCTCTACCCGTACGGCCATTATGAATCTCATTTCGTGTATCGCGAAGACGATCATGATCACAGCACAAAAACGTATCTCGGCCATACCGGCGACTTTAACGGTGAGGACATTATCGACCTCATCGTTTGTCAGCCCGCCACGGCGCGGTTTGTCTCCAGGCTGCTGTACAACTTTTTTGTTGCCGACGAGGTGCAAGTTCCGGCCTGGAACACCGTCCCACCTCAGGATCCGGAAGCCATCGACATCCTGGTGGAGGCCTTCATTAAGTCGAACGGGGAGATGCGCTCAGTCCTTCGCGCGCTCTTCACTTCGGAGTTCTTCAAAGAGGCTCGTTTCCGTCGAGTGAAGAGTCCTGTGGAACTGATCGCGGGGACGGCGAAAATCCTTGGCACTCATCGGTTTCCCGATCCCGGCCAAGCCGACTTCGCGTCGGTGGCCGCGACGATGGGACAGCACTTGATGAACCCTCCTACCGTGGAAGGCTGGCACACCGGCAAGGAGTGGATCGACGGGGGCACACTCAACGAACGGGTCAATTACGCCGTCGAAGAATTCAGCGATGCTTCAAAGCCCGGCATCCGCGACATGATCGATCGCCTCTCCGCCGCGGACCGCGCTATCGCGCCCGCAGAGTTCGTCGAGCGCTGCCTCGAGCTTGTTGGCCCGCTCGAGGTGGACGACGACACATCGGCGGCTCTCAACCAATTCGCCGAAACGGGAGGCCCTTTGGACTTTGCGGGAGACCCTGAAGGATCAAGAACTCGAACTCGGCGAATGCTCCAATTCATCGCGGCATCCCGCGAATATCAGTTGGCGTAAACGCCCGAAGCATCCGATGAAGTGACAGCCCGGAAGGAGACGAACATGGCAGGGAACGGAAAGGCGCCCGTGTTGGTTGTCGTTCAGTTGAGCGGCGGCAACGATTTCATGAACACACTGATTCCCTACAACAGCCCCATATACTGGGACTGTCGCCCCGTGGTCAACGTGGCCGAGGAGACCATCATCCCATTGAACGAGGAATTGGGCTTCCACCCGAAAACGGCCCCGCTCAAGGAAATGTTCGATGAAGGCAGCGTAGCGGTGATTCAAGGGATCGGGTACCCGAACTCAAACCGTTCGCACTTCCGCGCCATGGACATATGGCATACCTGCGAACCCGAAACGGTCAGCACGAAAGGCTGGCTCGGACAGGCGATCAAGGACTTGGATCCGAACAGTGAAAACGTGCTGACGGGCGTGAACCTTGGGCGCGGACTCCCCCGCGCCATGACCGCTCTGGGCGTTCCCGTCGCCTCGGTCGGAGACCTCGACGGGTACGGCGTTATGACCTCCATATCAGACGACAAGGAGCGTCAAGACGCGCTCGACATCTTTAAGCGAATGTACGGCCCCGCCTATGGAACCGGGATGGTCATGGACTATCTGGCCCAGACCGGGGGCGACGTGCTGAAGGGCGCGGACCGCCTCGCAGAAGCCCCGGCCAAGTACACATCGGATATCGAATACGCCAGCAACGCCTTCGCAAAGTCACTCAAGGACGCGGCGCGAATTCATCTTGCCGATCTGGGCGCGAGAATCCTCTACGTGAACCACGGGGGCTATGACACGCACGCCGCCGAGAACCCGACTCAGCCAAGGCTGCTTGACGAACTCTCGACCGGCATCGCGGACTTCTTCGACGATCTCCGTGCCCATGACGCCGCCGATGAGGTCGTTATGTTCGTCTTCACCGAGTTCGGCAGGCGCATGAAGGACAACGGCAGCGGCACAGACCACGGCACAGGCGGCGGGGCGTTTATCATCGGCGACCGGGTAAAGGGAGGCCTCTACTCCGAGTATCCTCCCCTCAATCCGTCCCAGTGGGAGCATGGCGAAGACCTCAAACACACTATCGACTTCCGCGGGATTTATGGGACGCTTCTTGAACAATGGATGGGTCTTGATGCCACTTCTATTGTCAAGGGCCACTTCGAGCAAATCGACGTCTTCGCCTAGACGCCACGCGACCTCGCCACTCGGAGAATCACATCCGAATGACCAATACCGAGATAACGACCGCCGTCATCACCGGCAATCACGAATACGACGTTCTGAACTTCCAACGTCTCTTCCGCGAGCTGCCGAACATCGACGGGTACGTCCAAAGCCTCGAGGACTTCGCGACCGACCCTCTCGGCGGATGGAACCGCTACGATGCCGTTGTCTTTTTCAACTATCACCAGGACACGCCCGGCACGGTAGGCGGAGAACTTGATGACGCCATTGCCTGTTCTCTTCGCGAGCTTGTGGCCGCAGATACCGGTATTGTCCTCCTGCATCATGCCATCCTTTGCTACCCGGAATGGGGCGTTTGGGAAGATCTCAGCGGCATACCGAACAGAGGCGCCACCGGCAGCGCCGCCGACCAGACTCTTCGCATCAGCCCCACTGCCGCCAACCATCCCATCACCAGCGGCCTCGACTCGTGGGATATGATCGACGAGTATTACGGCGGAGTCGAAGTCACCGACGGCAACGACATCCTTCTGACGACGAGTCACCAGGAGAGCATGAAGAACATCGGCTGGACTCGCGCTCGCCGCGTCGGCAGGACGTTCTGCTTCCAGTCGGGCCACGACGACCAGACTTGGAGCAACCTCACTTTCCGCACGGTCTTAGAGCGCGGGATACAGTGGGTTGCCAGACAATTATGAGGGCATCGAACCTATGACCAGACCCCATGCGCTGCTCAGAGCCGGCTTTCCGTATGTGCGCTCGCTTGGAATGCGGCGAAGCACCGACAGTCCCATCGATCTGGCCATAGGCGATGAGGGACGCCTCTATTGCATTTGTCGCGCCGAAGTGGTTTTGCATATCCGAGTCATCAGCACAGCGGACGATGAGCTCGGCGAGATAGGAGAGAAGGGCGAGGGTGACGGTCAGTTCATGTGGCCCTCATCCATCGTTCGGGACGCCGACGAAAACCTCTACGTCACGGATGAGGCCCTGCACCGCATCACCGTTTTCAACAGAGACGGCAAATTCCTCCATAAATGGGGCGAGCGCGGCAGCGAGACCGGCCAACTCGACCGGCCTTCAGGGATCGCCTTCGACGCCGACGAAAACCTCTACGTCGTCGATACTATGAACCACCGAGTTCAGAAGTTCAGCAAGGACGGGCGGTGTCTGGGTGGCTGGGGAGGCTTCGGTTCAGGAGAGGGCGAGTTCAACATGCCATGGGGTGTATGCGTCGATGAGTTGGGAGACGTATACGTGGCCGACTGGCGCAACGACCGAATCCAGAAATTCAGCGCCGACGGCGAATATCTTTGGACGTTGGGATCCTCCGGGGACGGGGAGTCGCAGTTCAACCGTCCCGCCAGGGTTACGGTTGACTCCGACGGCGACATCTACGTCGCCGACTGGGGAAACGACCGGGTTCAGCAATTCGATCAGAACCGTCGATATGTAGACACCTTCATCGGCGACGCCACGCTCGGCAAGATGGCCATGACCTACATACGTTCCAACGCGAAGGTTCTCAGAATACGAGAGACCACTCCACTCGGAGCATCGAAGCGTCTCCGAAGTCCGTCTTCCGTCAGAATCGACCATGAGGGCCACCTCTACATCACCGACCATGGTTCCCACCGTATCCAGGTGTACAAGAAAGAGGCCTACCCGCTCACGCCCGAGGAACTCCTCCCCCCGCCGACCGTGCCGTCACTCTCCACCGTATAGCATCTCTCATCCGTCACCGGCGTTCCCGCTTAAGATTACTTTGCATAACTCATTTGCCGCCAAGCAAGTCAGGAAATATGGGTGGAATCAAAGCTGTGATTCCCGTCTCTTATCGGAGTACGGGGCGACGTTCTTTCGCGGGAACTCTCACCCTAGCCCTCTCCCACGACGGGAGAGGGGATTAAATGAGTTATGCAAGGGTCTCGCTTCGTGGGAGCGACGGTTTTGGAAGGTCTCCGCAAGCGGGAACTCATCAAAATCCGGGTTCAACCATTGGAAGCCGAACATTGCCATATATAGGCGAGAAGAGTATTCTTACTGCCAGTGAGAGAGGAGCCAACCGTTGATCATTCGCATTATTGACTCCCCATTGCCTTGGGCGATCGCCGGTGTCGCCATCGGGTTCGCCATGGGTGTTACCACCGTTTCGTCCTGGCTCATAGTCGCGGGTCTCATCGCCTATCTCGTATATTTGGCGCTTCACCGCGACGTTAGCGAAAGCACGGAAGGCAACTTGGTCGCCGCGGGCCCCGTCTTCATGCTGGCCTGGATTCTGGGATTCTTCATTAAAGACCTCGTTTAGCGGCCCGTCCGCCCTATGAGGCAAACGTCCAGGTGAATCATCCCGCCCCAAAGAACGCATCGCTCTTCGTGACCTGCGTCGTCGACCAATTCTTCCCCGATGTCGGAGAGAGCGCCGTCCGAGTCCTTCGTCGTCATGGCGTCAGCGTCGACTTCGACGCCGACCAGACATGCTGTGGACAGCCCGCCTTCAACACCGGCTATTGGAAGGAAGCCAGACCTCTGGCCAAGCGCTTTCTCGATTCATACGAAGGTGTCGACTACGTCGTTATGCCCTCCGGCTCCTGCGCCAGCATGGTTCGCGTCTTCTACCGCGAACTCTTCCACGATAACCCCGAAATGCTCCGTCGGGCCGCGGATGTTGGAAGTCACGTCTTTGAGCTTTCGGAGTTTCTCGTGGACGTCATAGGCGTCGAGAGCGAGCCGCAGCAGACTCCCTCAAGCGCGACAAAACGAGTAACGTATCACGAAGCATGTCACCTTCGGCGTGAGCTGGGCGCGACGACACAGGCCCGAAAGCTGATAGGCGGAATGCCCGGCGTGGAGTTAGCCGAGATGGAACAGTCGGAAGTCTGCTGCGGGTTCGGTGGGACATTTGCGGTCAAGTACGCCGACATCTCGGGGGTTATGCTTGAGGAAAAACTGGCTCATATTAGCGGTTCGGGCGCGGATGCCGTGGTTGCCTGCGATATCACCTGTCTGATGCACATCGGCGGGGGCCTCGAAAAGCGCGGTATCCCCATACAGCCGATTCACCTCGCCTCCCTGCTCGACCAAGGAATAAGCTAGACGCCATGGCCGAAGTACGCACAAAAGAGTTCAAGGCTCTCGCCGCGGAAACCCTGTCCGACTCCGGGATTCAAAAGCACCTCCGCACACTGTACAGCGGCTTCAACCAGGGTCGTCTGCAGCAGGCGGCTGCCACTCCCGACTGGGAAGAACTGCGTGAGCGCGCCAGGCACATCAAGGCGCACACCATCGAGAACCTCGACTACTATCTGAATATGGCGGCAGACAACGTTGAGAATGCGGGAGGCAGGGTTTTCTTCGCCAAGAATTCCGAAGAGGCCACCCAATACGTCGTCAATCTCGCAAAGCGGAAGGGAGTCCGCTCCGTCATTAAGGGCAAGTCCATGCTCTCGGAGGAAATGGACCTCAATCACCATCTCGCCAAGCAGGAGATCGAAGCCGTTGAAACCGATCTCGGCGAATATCTCGTCCAACTCGCGGGACAATCTCCTTACCACATAATCGTACCGGCGATTCACATGTCGAAATCGGACGTGAATGAGTTGTTTCACGAAAATCTGGGAACCGGCCCAAACGCGGGAGTCGAGGAACTTGCCGCCGCCGCGCGAAGCGAGCTGCGCGACAAATTCATCCGGGCGGACATGGGGGTCACGGGGGCAAACTTTGTCGTCGCCGAGACCGGAACGCTTGTCTTGGTAACGAACGAAGGCAACGGTCGAATGTCCACCTCAATGCCGAGAACCCATGTCGCAATCATGGGGATGGAAAAGATCGTGCCTTCCATGGAGGACATGGGCGCCTTCCTTCGCCTGTTGATCCGTTCCGCGACCGGTCAGCGCATTTCCAGCTACGTGACGATGGTTACAGGTCCGCGAAGTCGTGATGAAGAGGACGGCCCGGACGAGTTCCACCTCGTCATCGTGGACAACGGACGCTCGAGGCTGCTCGGCGATCCTCATCTGCGCGAGGCGCTCTACTGCATCCGTTGCGGCGCGTGTCTGAACGCTTGTCCGGTCTACGGGAAGATCGGCGGGCACTCGTACGGATGGGTCTACTCGGGGCCCATCGGGGCGGTCGTCTCTCCCGTGCTCACCGATATCCGAAACGCCAAGGATCTTCCTTATGCGTCCAGCCTCTGCGGGGCATGTAAAGAGGCGTGCCCGATCAAAATCGATTTGCCGCGTATGCTTCTCTACTTACGCAGCGAGGTTACCGAAGGCAATGCCGACTCTCGCCACAAGAATTCTTCACTGTCGGAATTGCTTACGATGAAGGCATGGCGGGCATTGGTCAGCAGCGCGACCATGATGAGTTTGGCCAACCGAATCGGACGGATCGTCCAACTGCCGCTCAAGCGAAACGGTCGCTTGCGCCGACTTCCGCCTCCCTTTTCAGGCTGGACTCGCCATCGCACTTTCCCCGCTGTCGCATCGTCGCCGTTCCGCGCTCGATGGAAGAGGGGCATTAAGCCTTAGGGGAGGACCCAGCCCGTCGGGCCAACGCTCTTCGGGAACTGAGCCACACAAATCCGCCTCCAAGCACAAAGGCCACCATCACCAACACCATCATCCAGCCCGCCTCCGGGGTGCTGCCAACAGCCGCGGGCGCGACCGTTATTTTGGCTATGAAGACCTCGGCGCCAAGCTCCTCCGTCGCAATTTTGATATGAATGCTCCAAGGACCCGGCTCGCGGATAACGAGGTTTCCGACGTATTCTTCCTCTGAATCGGGGGTGTTCAAGGCCTGCACCTGATACGCGGGCACGCCCTCCGCATCGTGGGACACCAGGGTTATCGCGGCGTTCCGAACCGCTGTTCCGCCATTGGCGGCGGTCGGCGCAAGGGTGAAGTTGATGGGACCTACCGCCGGCACTCGCGGCAAAATATGCACTACAAGCCGGTAATTTCCCTGCGTAGCGTCGAGAATCTCCACCGGCTCATCCCTGCCCTGCGCCTCCACAGTCGCCGCCGGCACGAAAGCCACTAGGGTCAATACGAGAAGCGCTCCCCACGGGATCAGGAGGCGGGAACGGATCATCGCGACTCGACTCATCGTCGTTCGCGGCGCGGGGGCCGGACCGGAGGAAGTATCATGCTGCACCTACGGAAGAAAGAGATAATTTCGCTATTAATCATGGTACGGCGCGGCAGACATGCAGCGCAACTTCAAGAGGCAGTGTCACTGTTCAGAATTGGCGCGCGGGTTCCCGTTTTCACGGCAAGGACGGTGGGAGCGAGTATGACGCTGCTTCGGATTCGTGAGGGTTTCTCACGGGCTCTCCATTGTTGCCGGCACAGCGTTGTCACGTGATTCGCCGCATCGCCAAACCGGCAAGCATGTACATAATTACGTAGACCACTACCCGGTAGGTCACTGCGGATCCTGGAGGGATGCAAATGAACGACAACCCCGAAAGACCCCGCTTTCCAATCTCATGGGCGATCCGGATGATCTCATAGTCCGTCAGGGCGATCGGTTCCACTGCCTCGCCCAGGATATCTCCCGGGGCCGGGCCCGCGCCGCCCATGACGTCCATGTCGAAGTGGGCATACACTGATTCGGTGTCCCGGTAGGCTCGATCGAGTTCTCCCACTAACCCTTCAATGCCCAGAGTTGTGCGCACCTCCCACGTGGAGATGAACCGCGCTCCGGCGCGCAGGTACTTGCGCACAATCTCTTTTTTCTCCAACATCCCGCGTTCACCGATCTCAACGAGATGCTTCGGGAGCATATTGTCATGGAACTCATACATCTTTTCTTTCCAACTGGCCGAACCGGCGATGCGGGGATCGTTCGTCAAGTGATCGAGGGGCTGGGCGTCCCAGTGAGTGTCCAGGCTGATGCAGCCCACGAATCCTTTAGTCCGTTCAGCGATGGGCTTGGCGATAGCGTACGAACCGCAGGGAGAATTCTGGCCGATAACGATGGGGACTGCTCCCACGTCGAGCGCGTGTCCAACCTTTTCCTCCACCGCCGCCTGCGCACGGAGGATCGCTTCCGGGGACTGGTCGTCCAATATCTCCCGCGGTATGTGGGCGTCTCCGTAGTCTACGGCGTTGATGTGATCGAAAACGTCCATGTCGAATTCCTGAACGTATCCCGACTGATAGCGAATGGACTGCTGGCGCACTCGCTGAGGCGCGGCGAGCCATTCTCGGCGATCCACGCCCGCGTATTTCTCCGTCTTCGACGCCACGTAAGGGGCGCCGATTATCACGGCGTCCATACCGTGGAGCTGTTCCGGTCGCTCCGCATGAGGCAAACCCATGAAGGTCGGCGTCTCCGGCCTGATCATCGGGGCCTTCCATTCGCCTCCAAAGCTCCCTTTCGTGAACTCGTTCCACGCCGTAACCTGTTCTTCCCACGTGGGATAAACGAGGGCTGTCATCGCGTCTCTCCTCCCTACCATGATATGGGTTGATTATCCCCTACCCCAACCCGTAACGTCATCCCCTATACGCCGATCCCGGCCTAATTCAACCCGGTGGTCGAGTTTGTCATGTCGACCAAGGGGGCAATCCGAAGTGTTGGGGGATCGCGATAGAGTAGGTTCAACAGATGGGGGATTTTGGAGGACGAGGATTTTAGATTCTTCCGTTTATCTTGTCCAACATTCTTCCGACACATATCATTGAGAAACGCGACCAGTGGCCCAAGTTCCGCAGGCGAACGGTAATTCACCTATTCCCGTACTCTTTCAACTTATGAGTCTTCCCACAACATTTCGAGAACCGGCCGTAACCGTCAAGGCGCGGAAATACGGCAGCCTCTTCCGGCGGTACATGCTGCCGCAGCTTCCGTGGGTTATCACGCTCGGCGTTTTGCTGTTTACGGGCTTGGGTCTTCAGCTTGTCTTGCCGCAGATCATCAGATATTTCATTGATGAGGCGCAAAAGGGCAGTCCCTTAGAACGACTGACGGCCGCCGCCGTCCTCTTCATAGTCGTAACGATGCTTCAGCAAATAGTGCAGGTCTTCGCCACTTACTTTTCTGAGCGAGTCGGATGGACTGCGACGAACAATATCCGTGAAGACCTCGCCGAGCACGCGCTGTCTCTTGACATGGCATACCACAACGATCACACCCCGGGGGAGATGATCGAGCGAATCGACGGGGATCCCAATGAACTGGGTTCGTTCTTCTCGCTCTTCATCTTCGAGATGCTCGGTAGCCTCCTGCTGTTGGTTGGCATTCTCGCCCTCTTGCTCAGGGAGGACTGGCGGGCCGGGCTTACCTTGGGAATATTCGTCGGTGGTGGCATGGTGATCTTAACCAGCATCCGCACTATCGCGGTGCCGTACTGGAAGGCGAACCGGGAGGCCAGCGCCGACACGTTCGGTTTCCTCGAAGAACGGCTTTCCGGGGTTGAGGACATCCGATCAAACGACGCGAAGCCGTATGTCATGCTGCGTTTCCACGAATTGATACGCACGTGGTATCAAAAGGCCCTGAAGGCCGGGATTATGAGCAGCGTCATGTTCAGCACGACGATGTTCATGTTCGGTGTCGGCAGCGCCATATCTCTGTCGCTAGGGGCCTACCTCTACTTCGGCGACTGGATCACTCTCGGTACCGTATATCTCATCTTTCATTACACTCAAATGCTGGTGATGCCGATCAACCGTTTCACGCAGCAGTTGGACAACTTCCAGCGGGCTACGGCAGCCATCGCCCGGATCGTCGAGCTCGACAGCGTTCAAAAGACCATCCTTGACCCGCCTTCCCGAGAGCATGTCGATATTCCCAACGGCGTCCCTCTCGCAGTAGAGTTCGACAACGTAACCTTCGCCTACACCAATGATCCCGTCCTCCGCAACATTTCGCTCAGCGTTCGGCCCGGCGGAATTTTGGGAATGCTCGGCAGAACCGGCGGGGGTAAGACCACGATGTCGCGGCTTCTCTTCCGACTGTACGACCCGACCTCCGGGGTTGTTCGCGTGGGAGGCGAAGACATTCGGCGGATGCCCGTCGATCACCTGCGTCAACATATCTCGATGGTCACTCAGGACGTTCGCCTCTTCCACGGGACGGTGCGCGATAACCTAACCTTCTTCGACCAGTCCATCAGCGACGAGCGGCTGATCAGCGTAATTGACGAGCTTGGGATGCGTCGGTGGATAGAGTCTCTGCCGGATGGACTTGATACGCGCCTGCTAGCCGAGGGAGGCGGGCTGTCGGCAGGGGAAGCGCAGCTGCTGGCCTTCGCACGGGTATTTCTCGCCGGATCGGGCGTCCTCATACTCGATGAGGCGTCCTCCCGTTTGGATCGGAGCACCGAGCAGATGATCGAGCGGGCCGTCGACCGTCTCGTCAAGGATCGAACCGTTATCATCATCGCCCACCACCTCGCTACGGTCAGGCGATGCGAGGAAATCGCCATCATCGAACAGGGCCGCATAGTCGAGCACGGCCAACGCTCGATTCTCGCCAAAGACCCGAACTCGCAGTTCCACGGACTCCTCCGCACGGGACTCGAAGAGGTGCTGACGTGAGCACGCTCCAACACCTCGTTCGCCTCACACGGTACCAGCCGCGATACTTCGCCATGCTCGCCACGCGCGCGATCAGCATTGGGCTTATTCCCCAAGGCATCGCGCTCACAAGTCGCGCGATTTTCGACAACATGACCAGCGAACAGGCCACGACCGTCGGGTTCTGGGGTCTGGCCGCCATTCTGTTGGCGCTCGCGGTGACTCGTTCGCTCATGATCTTCGGGAACATCATCCTCTCCGTCCGTGTTGATTTCACGTTCGCGACCCTCCTGCGAAAGAACGTCTTCGACCACATTCTCGATCAGCCGGGGAACAACGCGCTTCCCGAATCGACCGGCGAAGCAGTCACACGATTCCGCGAGGACGTCGACTACGTCAACAAATACCTCCAGCGAATCGCCTTCGCCTTCCCGCTCATCGTGTTCGGGGTCATCGCCTTGTACATCATGCTGGGCATCAGCACGGTAATCACTTTCTACGTATTTCTGCCTCTTGCGGTCATCATGGTCACGGTAAGCGCAGCCTCAAGATGGCTCCGCCGCTTCCGTCTCGACAACAGGGAGGCCACCGGCGACGTCACGAGCCTTCTGGGCGAAATGTTCGGCGCGGTCGAGGCAATCAAGGTCGCCGGGGCCGAAGACCGAATGATCGACAAGTTCAAGCGCCTCAACCGACGCCGCAAAACCTACACCATCCGCGACACGCTCTTGACGCAGTCGCTAAATTCCGTTTTCCAAAACACGGTGACCATTGGCACCGGACTCATCCTCCTCATCGCCGCGTCATCCATGCGAGACGGGACATTCACGATCGGGGATTTCGCCCTATTCGTCAGCTATCTGTACATGGTCGGCTGGCTCAACTCCGAAATCGGCGGAGTTCTCGCGGAGTACCGTCAAACCGGGGTATCATTCGACCGCCTGAACGGCCTGATGCCAAATGCGCGTCCGGGGCGTCTCGTGCACCACCAAAAGGCCTATCTCGCAGGCGACTTTCCGGAGGTCCCCTTTGCGGCCAAAACCGACGCTCACCGGCTCCAGGTTGTCGAGGCCGAGGGTCTCAGTTATAGATACGGCGAGAAAGGCCGAGGAATCGAAGATGTTTCCTTCAACATCCCCGGGGCTCCCTAACCGTGGTGACCGGCCGAATCGGTTCCGGGAAGACAACTTTGCTTCGCGTTCTCTTAGGGCTTCTGCCCATGGACTCCGGGGTCGTCAAATGGAACGGCCGGCCCGTCGACGATCCTTCAACATTCTTCATCCCTCCTCGTTCGGCCTACACGTCCCAAGTTCCTCGACTCTTCAGCGAACCGCTCCGGGACAACATCCTCATGGGCCTCCCGGAAGAGAGAACCGACCTCAAGGCCGCCCTGAACGCCGCCATCCTCGAACGAGACGTGCGCGAGCTCAGCGACGGGCTCGATACAGTCGTGGGGGCGAGGGGCGTGAAGCTCTCCGGGGGACAAATCCGACGATCCGCAGCGGCAAGAATGTTCGTGCGCGACCCGGAACTCCTGGTCTTCGACGACCTTTCATCCGGTCTCGACGTGCGCACGGAGCAGCAACTCTGGGACCGTCTCTTCCGACGTCCGGAGGCAACGGCCCTGGTCGTCTCCCACCGCCGCGCAGCGTTGCGGCGGGCCGACCACGTCATCATCCTCAAAGACGGCCGAGTCGACGCGGAAGGCTCGCTGGCCGATCTGCTCAACACCTCCGATGAAATGCGCCGTCTCTGGGCCGGAGAAGAGGAAGCGCGCACGACGTAGTCGGGCCCGGTTCTTGGGTTTTCCCGTCTTGCCAGGCAACCCCTCCGTGTTGCTACAATAAACGCCACCACCCTCTTAAAGGAGCTCCAGCTCATGCCCACGCCCTTTACTCTCGCCATCCTTCCCGATACCCAGATATACGTCGAGTCATTCCCGCACATCTTCACCGCCCAAACGCGGTGGGTCGCTGAAAACCGGGAAGAACACAACATCCTCTTCGTCCTCCACGAAGGGGACATCACCAACGGCAACACCGAACCACAGTGGCAGGGCGCCGCGGAGAGTATGAGCGCGCTCGACGGCAATGTGCCGTACGCCATCGTCATGGGCAATCACGATATGGGACCCGAGGGCAGGTGCGAAGTCCGCGAATCCCCTCTTTTCAATCAATACTTCCCGCTTTCCAAGTACGAATCGCTCCCCACTTTCGGCGGCGCGTTTGAAGCCGACAAACTTGAAAACACTTACCACCGATTCGAGGCCGCCGACGCCGGATGGCTCATCGTCGCCTTGGAATACATGCCGCGCGACCGAACCCTCCAATGGGCTAACGACGTAGCAGCGTCCCACTCAGACCGGCACGCGCTTGTTCTCACTCACAGCCACTTGTATACCGATGCCGCCACGCACGGCAGTCGTCCTGATCACGATTCAAAGCCTGCCTCGCTCGGCATCGTTTCCGACCCTGAAGGGGCCAACGACGGTCTCGACACTTGGAAAAAATTGATAAGGCGACACCCCAATATGCGTTTCGTCTTCAGCGGCCACTTCCTCGGCTCCGCACATGCCGTTGGAAGAGGCAGCCAGGGCAACGCCGTCCACCAGATGCTCTCGAACTACCAGCACATGGAAGAGGGCGGGAGCGGCTACCTTCGCCTCGTGAGATGCGACCCCTCCAACCGTCAAGTCTCCGTGAAAACCTATTCGCCTCACCTCGACGCCTACCTGACCGACCCTTCCAATGAATTCACGCTAGAAGACATCGACTTCGGATAGTAGTTTCCGCGAGAGAACGTCACCGCGCACTTGGTGGGGAAGGAATCCGTATCGCACGCCAGTACGCATCCGCTCTCCGGGCGGTGATATCATGAGGAAGACTGCAACCTTCATCGGAAGAGAGACATACTCATGGGAAACCGACTACGGGAGAAAACGGCAATCGTGACCGGCGCGGGATCCGTCGGAGCGGGTATCGGCAACGGCAAGGCTGCGTCCATGCTCTTCGCGCGAGAGGGCGCTCGCGTCATGCTCGTCGACTACAACCTTGAAGCCGCAGAGGAAACCAAGCTTCTCATCGAAGCCGAGGGGGGATCGTGCTTTACCGCTCAAGCAGACGTGAGCAGGGCCGAAGACTGCCAGCGCATCGCCCAGGAATGTCTCGGAGAGTATGGGAGAATCGACATACTCCATAACAACGTTGGGATCGAGATCCCGGGCGGCATTCTCGAAATCACCGAAAATGACTGGGATCGGACGCTGGACGTCAACCTAAAGAGCGTCTTTCTCATGTGTCGCGCAGTTGTCCCTCACATGATCAATCAGGGAGGGGGTTCCATCGTCAATATCTCGTCCATCAACGGTATTCGTACCCTTCCGGCCCTTTCCGGGGCATACGGCGCGTCCAAACTTGGAATGGTCGCCCTCACCCGCGAGATCGCCATCGAATTCGCCTCGCAGGGGATCCGATGCAATGCCATCCTACCCGGCATGATGCGCACTCCGTTCGTCGAGGCATCCCTCACCGAGGCATGGGGGGGAGATGTCGAGGAGATGATGCAGTTGCGCGACGCCATGATTCCCATCGGGAAACAGGGTGAATCGTGGGACGTTGCCCATGCGGCTCTCTTCCTGGCGTCCGACGACGCGAAGTACGTTACGGGCGCTTCCCTAGTGGTAGATGGCGGCCTCACCGGCGGCGTCCGCACGGCATCGTAATGAGCGTTAACCCTCCTTGGGTCTTCGCTCCGCCGGGAGAGATGGGATGAGAGAAGGGGCTATTGCGAATCTTGATTCTCCACAGGGAAAGGATCCCTCACTATGCGACTCCTCTTAATCGGCTGCGAATACGCGGGGAAACACACTCTCGGCGTTGAGATCGACAGATGGTGGCGCGGCCTGACGGGGGAGGAGTTCCGTCCTCCGCCCAGCTTCGCCTTTCATGACCACTTCGTGCTGCCCCACGTCGTCCACGCGGAGGGCCATGAGCACCACAAGGAGCTATCCGAGCGGCAGATGCTCACTCTCAACCCTCACCTGCTGGAGCACTACCAGCGGTACCAGTTCTTCAACAAGCTCACCAAGGGCTACATGATGATGAAGGACCTGTTCCTGATGGACTGGTACTACGGCGACGCGGTCTATGCGCCCCTGTACTATGGCTACGGCAAGCCGGGGATGTACGCCGACCGTCGAAACATGGCGCGCAGCATCGACGCGGAGGTGAACGAGTTCTACTCCGACATGATTCTCGTCCTGGTCAAGGCGTCACCGGGCGCCATTCGGCAGCGTATGGCGAACAAGCATGAGACCCCGTTCCCAGGCCGGCATCAGGACACTTACTTCAAGGGTGAGGACGCCGAGATCGTGCTGGCCCGCTTCGAGGAGGAGTTCGAAAAGTCGCTTATACCGCGCAAGATCGAGATCGATACGACGGACGCGCCGGTCGATGAGTCGCTCGATGAATTCGTGCGGCAGGTCAAGCCTTTCATCACTAACGCCGACTACCAGCGCATACTCGGCAACCGTACCCTGGAATCGGGATAGCGCCTTTAATTGCACCGTAGGACGAATTTGTGTGAAGAGTCTCTGAGGATTATCATCGGTTCGCCCTGTTCCTTTCGAAGTGAGGATCATGATTCGACAAGCTCACCTTGATCGGATTTTCGAGGAATTCGCCAATTTCCTTATAACGTCAAAAAGCTACGGATTAGATACCATACGCAGGACTTCTCCGGAGCGCTCTGATGGTCCCAAAACGACAAGAACCGACCCGCGAGCAGCGAGTTCAGTGGATCTGGAAGCCGATAGACGACCTTGACTGGTCTCGCAAGAAGCGAGCGGACATGACTCCGGGTGAGCAGGAGTTCGTCGAAGCGGCCGTCATGGACGACGAGGGAACCTATGGGTCTGACCTCACGCGACTTCAGCGTCTGCTCGCGGAGGATCCCTCGCTCATCGAAACAGCCGGCGGGGCGGCCCTTTCCGCAGCTTTCTCCCGCAAGGACGGCGACGACGATATGGTTCGTTTTCTGGTGGACTCAGGCGCGCGGTTCGAGTACCCGGAGGGGGCCTTCAGCCCGGTCCATGAGGCCGCGTGGAGCACGTCCCACGGACAGCGCGGCATCGAGAAATTCCGCCTCATTTTTGATAGGGGTCTTGCCGACGCCGCGCAGATAGGGATCGAGCCGGTACATACTATGACTTCAAGCAACCGCTCCCTTCTGCACATTACCGCAACCTTCGGTCATCCCGCGCTCACGGAATTGCTGCTTGAGCACGGCGCGGGCAAGGTGATGGAGGCGCGACTCAACGTTAACGCGGACACCGCCCTTCACCGAGCGGCACAGGCTGGGCACTGGTGGGACAGGAGGCGCGAGGTGGCAAGATTGCTGCTCGCGCACGGAGCTTATTACGACATCTTCTCGGCCTGCGCCCTCGACGACGAGACTCGCGTTGGGACGCTTCTTGCCGAAGAGCCGTCGGCCGTCGATGCGCGACACTCCGACGGGACAACTCCCCTCCACTGGGCCGCCGCAGCCGGCGCAACGGCTTGCGTGCGAACACTTCTCGCCAGTGGGGCAACGGTCGATGCCGTCAATTCCGGCAAGAAAACGCCGCTCCACAAGGCCGCCGCGCCATTGGACGCAGTGCCTATCGACTGGACGCACCCGGCCATCGATAAGACAATGCTCCTCTTGGCATCCCACGGGGCTAATATCAACGCGCAAGACAGCAAGGGACGGACTCCCCTACACCTCGCCGCCTACGGTGGATACGCCGACGCCGCAGAGCAATTCTTGGCGCTCGGCGCAGACGTTTCAGTACGCAATAAGCGAGGCAAAACCGCCCCAGAAGTGGCACGCTTGGCCTGCAGTTACCTAAAACCAGCGTCTCAGAAATGAGAAAGGCCTTTCCTGATACCGGCATTCTCACGAAGGGAGATTTTTGCATGACGGATGCTCAAGTCTGTCCTTCCGACCGAGAGGGTGGGATCTCGAATGTTGGGGCATCGCGATAGGCTCGTTCCGGCTGCCGGGAGGGTTTTGCTGCGTTCGGAATGACAGTGGGCAGAATCAAAGCTGTGCTCAGCATTTCTGGATTCCGGCCTTCGTCGGAATGACGGTTTTGGAAAAGCCTTCGAAGGCGCGGGTCGAGGAAACGAAGTCAGGGAGATCCCTGAGCCGCCACTCAGGTCCAACGAGTCACATTTTCAATTGCAGCGAATAGAGTTCATCGTCGCGGGAAGCAAGGACTCGCGCTACCATGTCCGGAATTCCCCACCGCACGTCGAGGTATCTTCCGCTCGCGGCATCCGCTTGCCCCGAAGCAATGTACACCATCCCTTGAGCCGAGAATTCCGGTTCAATGCGAAGATCAGATTCCAGTGCAGAAGCCATAAGCTGGGCGGCCGGAGGGGGCGACTCCGGGCCGGCCAAGTACTCGGTCAACTCGGTCCGAACAAGTCCGGGACCGTAGTTGAAGACGGAAACGCCGTATTCCCGCGTGGCAGCAGCTAATGATCGAGTCATACTGTACAGCGCGGCCTTGGAAGTCGTGTAAGCGGAATTGTACGGCGATGCAAGATAGGCCGAACTTCCCAGCACGTTGATAATTCGCCCTCGACGACGTTCGATCATCCCCGGCAACACCGCCCGCGAGAGCAAATACGGGCCTCTGACATTTACCGAGATTACATACCACCACCGCTCGGGGTCGTGCTCCCAGTCACGCCCCGGAGGCCCTGGCAAGCCGGCATTGTTCACCAGCAAGTCGACCGGGCCGAACGCTTCCGCAACATCCCTCGCCAGGCGATCCACTGCCGATGGATCGGACACGTCAGTCGGAAACCCGGCGGCGATCCCTCCGGCGGCTTGTATCATCCGCACAGTCTCATCGACCTGCGCCCCAGTGCGCGCCGTCACGGCCACCGCCGCGCCCGACGCGGCGAGCGCAAGGGCCGCCGCCCTTCCAATTCCCCTGCCCCCACCCGTCACAAGCGCGACCTGTCCATAGAGGTCTATCGAATGCGACATACCACTCCTCCAATCTCGCTCCGGTTTCTCAAACCAGCGGCACAGTTTCACACGGTTGGCGAGAGTCTATCATCGTTCGCCAACCGCCTCGCTCACACGCCCAGTGTACCAAGACAGCGCGGGATCAACTCCATCCCCCTAAAGACTCCAGAACTCGCCATTTGTAGTACAATCCGCCAAGAACGACTACTCACGAGGCCAGCTTCATGTCAACAATCCTCGAACGATTCTACGAAACTCACCAAAAGTCCGCCGAACTCTACGCTTCCGGCAGAGAAGTCGTGGCGGGCGGGGCCGCTCAGTCTCGGGTTATGTATCCTCACCCCTTTTACGTCGAACGCGGCGACGGGGCCGTCAAATGGGACGTTGACGGCAACGAATTGATCGACTATCTGATAGGTTTCGGTTCTCTGATTCTTGGGAACAACCGTCCCGAAATAACCGAGGCCGTCGAGCGCCAGGTTAGAAACGGGACCCACATGGGCACTACAACCCCGCACGAAGTGAGTTGGGCCAACCTGATCACGGGTCTTATGCCGTCCGCCGAGCGAGTGCGCTTTACCGCCAGCGGCACCGAGGCCACTCTGCTGGCTATCCGACTAGCGCGCGGGTTCACCGGCAAGACTCGGCTCGTCAAGTTCCGCGAGCACTACGACGGCTGGCACGACTACGTCGCGATCGAAGCCGGGATTACGGCCCCCTACGGCGTGCCCAACGAAACGCGCTCGACCGTTGCCGTCATCGACCCCGACCCCGACGCCCTCGACGAGTACCTCTCTCAAGACTCCGACGTCGCGGCCGTCATTATGGAACCGACCGGCGCTCACTGGGGACAGTTTCCCGTCCAGAATCCGCACTTCCTCGAATCAGTCCGTGAGATTACCAATCGACACGGCGTCCTCATGATTATGGACGAGGTCATCATGGGTTTTCGACTCTCGCGCGGGGGGGCGCAGGGCAAATACGGCGTCATGCCCGACCTGTGCTCAATGGCGAAAATCGTAGCCGGCGGGCTTCCCGGCGGCGCCGTGGGTGGACGCGCGGACATCTTCGATCCCATGGGCGATCCCGACCCGGCCAAGCGCTTCGTCCACCCTGGCACATTCAACGCGAACCCGGTATCCGCGGCGGCGGGCATAGCGGCTCTGGAGATCATCGAGTCCGAGCCAATCACCGAATTGGCCGACGACGCTGCCGACCGACTCAAACGTGGCCTCCGAAACGTCCTGACCAAGCAGGAAGTAGTGGGCCACGTCCACGGAGTCTCTTCCATCGTCCATATCGCTCTCGGCGTCGAGGGTGAGACCAACGAACAGGACATCTCGCAAATCCCTCATGACCAATTGGCCGCCGCCACTTCCGGGAGAAAGATCGAAATGCTGAAATTGGCAATGCTCAACGAAGGCGTCGATATGTTCGGCGGGATCGGCTTCATGACCTCCGCGGCCCATACCGACGATCAAATCAACCGCACTGTCGAAGCCTTTGAACGCTCCCTTATCGCCCTCCGCGACGAAGGGTATCTCTAACCGTTTCACCGTCACATCCGCCGCAGAGACTCTCCCTGCCGCACCGGTACCGCGCACCCGGAGCGACTGGGCTGGCTGAACGCCTAGAAAGTGGAACATGCGAAAACCCAAACTGATTTACTACAACGACGCCCGGCACTACCTGATGTACCGCTACGACCCGCCTTTAAGCAAACACACGCTCCAACAGCCCGTGGACGAAATACTCGGCGCAGGGGTCGACACTCTCTTCTTCGGTCTGGCGTCCGGCGCAACTTTTCTGCACGACACTCGCGCTGGGAAGCGTTGGGGGCAAGGGGTTACCCATCACAACCATGGAATCATGTGGTGGCGGGCAGCCAAGAACCTCGAGACGGCCATCGCGGAGGGGATGGATCCGCTTCAAATCGTCATCGACCGCGCTCACGAGAAGAATATCCAACTCATTTGCAGTCTCCGAATCAACGAAGGCGGGACCGGATACGGCCCCAACGAAAACCGCTACATGTTCTCTCGCCTGAAAGAAGAGCATCCCGAATACATGATCGGCGAGGATTCGGCCGACCCACGTACGTCCACGTGCCTCAATTTCGCGGTTCCCGAAGTGAGACAGGAACGACTCGCCATTATCGAGGAAGTCTGCGACCGCTACGGCGCGGACGGCATTGAAATCGACGACTACGTCCGGACCTTCTTCCGTCGGTCGGAAATCAAGGAAAACACTCCTTTGCTTACCGAATTCATGGGGGAAGTCCGCTCACTCCTCGACCGCATCGGCAAGCGGCGCGGCAAACGTCTGATGCTCGCCGCCCGCGTGCACCCCCGCGAGGACGTCAACCTATCCGTCGGGATGGACGCGCGCAGTTGGATACGCGAAAAATTCGTTGATCTCATCGTCGTTAACTATGGCGGATTCCAGTTCGACCAGGACGCCGACCACGCCTGGATAGTCGAAGAAGCCCGCGCGGCCGGGGCGCTCGTGTACTCGCACCTGGGCCGCACTCCGTATGACGACCGTTATCACGACCCGACGATTGAGATGTACCGGGCGGCGGCCGGCAACCATGTCGCGGCGGGGGCGGACGGGATTTACCTCTCATCTCTCAACTGGCCACACACCGAGCGCGAGTACCTCGTCATGCGGGAATTGTCCGACCCAGACATCTATGCGCGCAAGAACAAGCACTACGTGAAGGCCCAGCAGGAAACGGGCCCGTACGCCCTTGAGCGCCACGTTCCCATAGTTCTCCGTGAGGGGGAGACGACAGCGGTGCCCATAACCGTAGGCGACGACGTGGAATCCGCCCGCGCCGACGGCGAGCTTGAGCAAGTCACCCTCCGAATCCGCATCGTCCAAACCGGCATGGAGGACAAGCTAGCATTCAGGTTCAACGATGCCGCGCTGACCGTCGAACCCCGAAACACCAGCACTTTCTACGGCGGTCTCGTTTCATACGGCATAGCACGAGCCGGTTTTCCTGAACGCATCAACACCCACTATTGGTTCGAATTCGACATTCCCGTACAAGCCGTTCGGCAGGGAGAGAACATCGTGGAAGTGATCCCGGAACACATCCTACCGGAGCGCGTGGAAGACCGGGTCTTGCTCCACGCCGAAGTCCTGTTGGACTACAAGCAGCCACCAATCCCAATCGGCAATCAAATATAATCCGTCGCCGCATCCGCGAAAGAGCGGCGAGGCGTACTCGCTAAGGGGGCAAGACACCAGACGGGGTCGTGCGCCGTCTGCCCGCTAACAGAGCAATGGCTTGCCTATCCTCTTACTTCGCCATACTCGACGCGGCCAGTTCCACAAAGAATCGCAGACTTTCCGGATTAGCCATAGCGTCGGGACTGACGGCCTCTTTCGCATCACGCCCGGACAAGATTTCCTTGACGGGAACTTCGACTTTCTTGCCGTTCAGCGTGCGGGGGACCTCATCAATCGCGTGAATCTCATCGGGGGCCCATTGTGGAGAAAGATCCGTCCTGCACTTCAGTCTAATCTCCGCCTTCAAGTCGTCGTCCATGGCGCGTCCATCCTTTGTAACTACAAAGAGGAAGAGCGAACCTGTGGTGTCCACAACGAGGCTGTCGGAGACGTCATCCATCTCTTCAACTACTCGATAGAAATCGCTCGTTCCCATGCGGATGCCCGAACGTTTTAGCGTGGAATCCGAACGACCGGATATAACCACCGTGCCTCGATCGGTTATTTCCACCCAGTCCCCGTGTCTCCACACACCTTCATACATCTCGTAATAGCTGGCGCGAAGTCTGGTTCCGTCCTCATCGTTCCATAGGAACAAGGGCATGGAGACCAGGGGTTCCGTCAAGACCAACTCGCCCACCTTATTGATTACCGAGTTGCCGTTTTCATCGAATGCTTCCACTTTGGCTCCCAGGCAACGGCACTGTATCTCGCCTGCGCGCACCGGCAGGATCGGAGAGGGGCCAACGAACCCGGTACATACGTCGGTGCCGCCGCTGAAGGAACCCAGCAGGAGATTGTCGCTGATGTTTTCGTACACCCAAAAGAAGCCTTCAGGCGGCAAGGGTGCTCCGGTTGATCCTATACCTCGAATCCGAGAAAGGTCGAACGACTCGTTGGGCCGGAGGGCAGCCTTCATACAGCCTTGAATGAATGGCGCGCTCGTGCCGAAATACGTCGTCCCGTTCTCGTGGGCAAAGCTCCAGAGGCGATTCAAGTCGGGATGAGACGGATCGCCGTCAAACAGTTGAACCGTCGCGTCGATGAGAAGTCCCCCAACGAGAAAGTTCCACATCATCCAGCCGGTCGTCGTGTACCAGAAGAACTTGTCGTCTTTTCCGAGGTCCATGTGGAGAGCAAGCGCCTTGAAGTGTTCAAGAAGGATGCCGCCGTGTCCATGGACTATGGGTTTGGGCAATCCCGTCGTGCCGGACGTGTACAGCACCCATAGGGGATGATCGAAGGGAACGGCCTCAAACTCGATCTCGTCGGTATCGATTAAGATGTCCTGCCAGAGCACATGGCCCGAAAGCTCGGAGAGGTCGGGCTGCTCGGACAAATACGGGAGCACAACCGTCGTCCGCAGGGTCGGCAAGTTCAGCTGCAGGTCACGGACGGCATCCCGTCTGTCGTAATCCCTCCCACGGTACCTGTAGCCGTCGACGGCGATGAGGGCCTTCGGCTTGATCTGTCGGAAGCGCTCAATGACGCTGGGTATCCCGAACTCAGGGGAGCAGGCCGACCATATCGCCCCGATGGATGCCGTGGCCAGGAATGCGACAACCGCCTCAGGGATATTCGGCATGAGGGCTATCACCCGATCGCCCTTCTCAACGCCCATGGACTTCAAGCCCGCCGCGAATGATGCGACCTGTCGATGGAGCTCCGCATAGGTCATAGTAGCGCGGGGACGGAGTTCCGACTGAGATTCAATCGCCACATGGTCATCACGACGTGAAAGGGCGTGCTCGGCGTAGTTCAACTCCGCGCCGGGGAACCAAACCGCTCCGGGCATTTCCCTGTTTTTTAGCGCCGTCTCATACTTCCGTCGAGGGCGCACCTCAAAGAATTCCCATATGGCCGCCCAAAACTCTTCAAGGTCGCTGACCGACCACCGCCACAACTCATCATAGGATGAAAAATCATGCCCGCGATTCTCACGGACCCAATGCATGAAGCGGGTCATATTCGCGCCGGCCACGATCTCCGGAGACGGCTCCCAGAGGAGAGATCCTTGCAGTTCTGAAGTTTCTTCCGTCATTTCGCAGCTGCTACATTCATTAACAGGAGTAGACTCGTGGGGATCCCTTTCCCCGACCCGTCGTCATTCCCGCGAAGGAAGGTCACCCCATGTTTCAGTATGGAGAGGACAACTCCATGAGATTAGCCAATCATCAGTAACCACGAGCGCCGAAGTTATGCAGGCTGTTTCTCAATCCGTCTCATCCTCATTGCAAAGCGCGTTCACCACTCGCGCCGCCCAATCGCGAAGAAGGGCCTCGAAGTCCGCGGCGCAGTGGGCGCATTCATACTCGCCGATACGAATGGAAGCGCCGCACTCCGTACAGGAGAGTCCATCGTAGAAGACCTCCAAGACTCGCTGAAGCTGATCGTCGGTCGGCACGGCCCAATTACTCGTACCGCAGGGCCTCGGCCGGGTATATGCGGCCGGCCTGCAACGCGGGCAAGGTCGTCATAGCAAGAGAGAAGACCCAGGCCACACCCACGATAATGACAACGTTGATCCATGGGATATCGAATCGGAGGCCGTCCGTCTGTCGGGCCAGTTCATTGAAGATGTTCCAAGAGGTCAGGGCGCCGAGGACGAGGCCGAGAATCGTGCCGATGAGCGTCACGAACGACGCCTCCAACAAGAATTGAATGAGTACCATTCTCGACCGGAAGCCTAATGCACGAAGCATCCCGATGGACTGTCGTCGTTCTTCCACCGCGCGAAAAGACAGCACGCCAATGGCCGCCACGCCGACGATTAACCCGATGCCCATAAATCCTTGGAACAGCTGATTGAAGGCGTCGTCCTGAGACATGCTGAGTTGAAGCTCTCGCTCCGTGGACACGGCAACCATGCTGCGGTCCATGAACGCCGTCTCCATCCGGGCGGCCACATCTTCCGCCGTCACATTGCGTTCTCCCCTTCCACTCCGCCGCACGTGAAACGTAGTAAACGGCACGGGAATGTCCGAGATCTCGAACAGCACTTGGGCGTTAGTGAACAGGGTTGCCGGGCGGGCCTGAGTAAGGGCGTCCGCGCGAGTGCGCTGCTCGATTGCCAGTTGGTCGGCGAGGGATTCGAGGACTGCGATAACAGTCCGTTTCGTCGGTTCTCCCCCACCTATCGGGCGAATCTCAATGTCGAAGGGAGCGATCACTCTCGGGCCGCTCGCCATGACACCCTCCGCTGTGAATCCCCCGAAGTTGGGGTCGAACGGGTCATTGGGCGAGAACGAGTCATCCTTCGGAAGAGCGGTATGGTTCAGGATCGCGAGGGAGGGATCGTCCCGCAAAGCCAGCCACATGTCTCGGGAAATGTTCCCTGAATCAAGCAGTCGAGAGCGGTCGTAGTGGCTGACCCTCCATTCATTCGCCTCAAGAAAGGTATCGTCCACTGCCATAAGCTGGAGGGCCTTGAATTCAAGCTCCACGCTTCCGACCTGTCGCGCCTCGACCGGGACGACTACCGATCCCCCCGCGTCGTGGACTCGCTTATTCACTTCCTGAGCGGCGTATACCTGTATATCCGTCCGGCTGCCAATCGACTCGTCGGCGAGAGTCTGCTTGAAGTCGTGAATCGGAATTTCCGGGCTGACAATGGCCGTGATGTCATAGCCGCCGGTCACCCGCGTCGGCTCATCGCGGGCGAGATTTCCCAGATTATTCAGAATGGCAAAGATCATCAAGTTGAAGATAATCATGGCGAACATCGCGACGGTCAAGCCGGTCAGGAATCGCGCGGCCATCGGGTAGGCCACCGCCGTCCGCGTCACCGCTTTTAGGGAGTTGATTCTCCCCAGAACGCCGTACACAACGGCGACGATCACCGGAGTGTTGTTCATGATGAGCCACACGGCCGATCCAACCATGGCGACGCCGCTCAACACGAAAATCTCCGGCCCCGCCTCCAGTTCGCCCACCAAGGCGTCATACGTATCCAAAGGCAGCGACCAGAACACCAAAAGGCCCAGTCCTTCCAGTGTCCCAACAACCCTGCCCGCCGTCTCCGAACGCCCGAAAACGGTGCGCAAGAATTGTCCGATCCCAATTACGACAACGCTAACCCCAATGTAGAAGAGGCTGAGGCCCACTCCCAAGGTCGCAGCCAACTGGTCAACGGCCAGTCCTGTCGCGATTATCCCGCCGCCGAGAATGACGATCAGCCATCCCTGCCGGATGATTCGCGAGACAAGTCCGCGACGCTTCACGGTCTCCTCTCGAAGGCCTCTAATCGCGACAATGATATTGAGTCTGCTCACCCATGAAGCCGACACTAAGACCGTCACGAGCGTGAGAATGATGCCGGCGCAGAAGGCTATGACGCCGGAACGAATCGTGAAGCTGGTGTGGATCGTGAATTGCTCGGCGGATACTACGTTCTGAAGGAATCCCGCGAGGATGATACTCGCAATCACCCCGCCGAGAGTCCCCAGCAAGGCGGCGGCCAGAGTATAGGCGACTCCCTCGAAAGTGAATATCTGCACTACGTGGCCTTGTCTCATTCCCACGGCCCTCGACATGCCGATTTCTGAGGATCGGGCCGCGGCCAGCAGGACAAATACTAGGAAGATGAGGAGCAGTCCAACAATTATGGATATCGAGCCGAACACTGAGAACAGCGATATGAACTGGCTTCCCGTCTGCTCGGCCAATTCCAGGCGATCCGCCTTCACGTCATCCACCGCTAGGCGGAAGAATTTCAAGTTCAGGGCGTTGAGTTGTTCAGCCTCTTCGACAAGTCCTCCCCGATCCAAAATCGTGACCAGGGTCGAGGAAAACTGCCTATCCGCCGCCAGGGATATGAACTCGTTCGACATCGCTCCCTGAGCGAGCTCCGAGCGAAGCTGGGCAATGTCGTCCTGCAAGTCACGGGAAGCATTGCCACCTTCAAGGGCGAAGTCATACAGCGCAAGGGCCCTACGGTCACCAAGAATGTCGTAAATCTCCTGGGCCGTCTCGCGATCGGAAAACCGAAGGCGCAAGTCGCCCGTGACTTCGTCGGACAGAGCGAGACCGCCTTCCAGTCCGCCCCTGTTGGAAATCAATATCTCGGTGTACTTGCCCGGCTGACCCATCATCGCCTGGGCGAGGTCGAGGCGGACTATGGCAATGGGATTACTCCCTCCCCCTCCGGCAAGGCCGCCGTTCTTCACGATTGCCAGGACGTTCATTTGCCAACTGTCGGTGGGGGTCACAACGATCACGCGGTCGCCCTTCTTCGCTTGCAGTTCGCGGGCCGCGTCCTCGTTCAAAAACAGGTCGTTTCTCGCGTTCTCCTCCGTGTTCGTCGCCCGGAGATCGGAGAGTTTCACAACGTTCCCCGCCTGTGAACCGCCGTCCCATTCAGGCTTTGCCGTCACGAGCTCCCCAAATCCGTCCTGAACCTGCGGATCGTACCCGGTGACCCGCATCTGGGCTTCGGTGCGTGTCGTCCTGGGATCCGTAGTCGGCAAACTCGCATGGAACACCGGCATCACGCCGTCAATACGATTGTCCGCCGCCGCTACTTGCCTGATTTCGTCGATGGCCCCGTCCGGGAGGTGCACGCCTCCGAACAGATGCGCTTGGGGGGATGAAATGATCTCGTCCGTATGGCCGAGAGCCGTCAGCGCGTCCTCCCGAATGGAGTTCGTCACCGTGTCCCCGATGCCGAGAGACGTCGCGATGATCGTCGTACTGAGCATGAGGCCCATCGTGATGAGAATGCTCTGAGCGACTCGCCTCGGGACGTTGCGAATCCCTAGTTTGACCAATATCGGTCGCGATTTGGCGAAATAGCCAATGATGACGGCAAAGACGATCAGGACGCAGAAAAGCGCGACCGCCAGCCAGAACGTCGGTATGCCGAAGAGCTGCTGCACTACTAGCCTCGACTCATGTCGTTGTTTGTCATTCTGGTGCCCAGGACAGGACTCGAACCTGTATGCCCTTTCGGACAGCAGATTTTAAGTCTGCCGCGTCTACCATTTCGCCACCTGGGCATCTCGACTTTCCAATCCGAAGCGGAGCAGGGTGCCGGAAAGACCGGGTCATTATATGCCCCCGTGAATGCGTCGCACAAATCCGCGGGCGGGGTTAACCCGTCATTGAATCGCCCGCCGGCTCTGTTCAATCGACGCCCGCCCTACCGTCCCTCGGTGTCCGGGACTAAACGAAAAGCGCGCAACGCAAGGGCCCGCACATCCTCAGGGGGCGCCTCTCGCCTCCCATCGGGAAGTCTCAGGGGGGTTCCTTTCGCTACATCGCTCCGTGACACCCAGCGCCACCCATCATTCAATCGAGCATCCGTCCCGGTGAGCCGGCAGAAGTAGATCATGTCGATGTGATGGTGGAAGCCCTGCACGGGGTCGTCAATATCCTCGACCATGATCGTGAAGGGAGGGAGCACCTGCGTAGGATACTTGAGATCGATAACCTCACTTGTCGGCACGATTTCCACTTGCAAGCCGGTTTCCTCGTGCACCTCGCGCAGAGCGGCCTGCACCGGGTCTTCGTTCTCTTCGATATGGCCGCCCGGCGGCAGCCAGGCCTTTACCTTTGAGTGCCAGTGCAGGGCGACGCTGTCATCGTGGACCACAAAGGCCGTGGCCGTGAAATGTCGAACAAGCGCCATGCCTCCGCGATCACCTTTCTATTGTTTAGACTCTTCCGGACGCGGCTCATGCTCCGTGTTCAGATGGTCATCGGAAGGCTTCCGTGAGCGAGCCATTCTCCTGCGGGCCAGGACAACTGCCACGATCAGCACTACCCATACCGGCGAGAAAATCACAAACCATATGCCGAAGGTGGTCACTCCGATCCCAACGGCCGACAGGGATCGCACAGCGCCTCTAGCCTGTTCCTCGAGATCCCATCCGCCTACCGTCCATCCCAGTGGCTCACTGACGAAGACATGCACTACGGAGGATGCCTCGACCGAGCCCACGTCGCTCTGGGCCGTGACAGTCAGTCGAGCTTCGTACGGATACGGCCGGTGATTCGGGTAGACATGGGAAGCAGTCACCGATGTCACTCCCTCAGCAGCCGACCCGATTTCCGGTTCGGTCCCGTCCCCGAAGTCCCAAATGTACTCGACATCTCGAATTTCGCTCGGACGAGTGAACGACCCGCCAAACTGCACGGTATCGCCCGCTTCGATGGAGAACCTCTCACCGGCAAAGACTTCGATAACCGGAGCGCGCGATACCGTGACAATAACGGTGTCCTCTCCCTCGAATTCGCCCGTCTCGCCAAAGCCGGAAATTTTGATTTGAGCAATGTAGGGAGAATCGCGTTCGTCGGAGTACACGTGGGTGATCGTCGCGGTCACTCGTATCGATTCGTTCTCGGTCGGAGCCGTTCGATTGCTCGACACCGGATGAGAACCGTCCCCGAAGTCCCAAGTGAAGGTAAAATGGTCAATGTCGGGCGGAGGCGTGAAGGTGGCGCGGAAGCGCACCGACTCACCAACCGCGGCGTTCTTGTCCGCTCCGCCGTCGATGATCATCTCTCCCTTGACCAGTTCCAGGTTCACGTTTATCAGAGAATACGCAGCGGTCTGCTCCAAGAGCCTGATTCGCCCCTCCAGACGCTCTATGTCCTCCCGAACCCCGCTCAGGGACTGCTGGATCGACAGAGCATCCTCGACTTCCTCGGCCCGGTCGAACAACTTGATGAGCGCCCCCTCGGTGGCTTGAAGGTTGGTTAGGCGGGCCTGAATGTCGTAGTATTCGTCGGTCACGTCCCGGCTTGAAGTGATTTCACTTTTTATTTCTTGGGCCATCCCGCGCAGGCGGCTGATCGCCTCTCCAAGTCGATCAGCCGGCACGCGAATCGATACGAAGCCCCGATGTCCTTCCGGGCGCGATGATGACACCAGCCAGCCACCCATATCCACGGCGATACCGCCAATTGAGTCGACCGAATCCGCCACATCGTTCACCACGATGTTCATGTCCACCGTCCGAACGATGATGCGCTGCTGCTGCACAAGCGTCGCCACTTCCGGGGATGAGAGGGAATCACCGCTGGCGTCGGCGGTTTCATCAACGGTCAAACTGGGATCGGAGGAACCTTCCGTGGCTGTGGATTGTTGCAACAGGACAGGAGGGGCGGAGGCGGCAGGGGCTTGCGCAACCTTGGGGGCCACAGCTGAATCGTCCAGCGCAAATCCCTCCTCAGACGCATCCATGGGGAAGGGCGCCGGAGCGGAAGCGGGCGCAACAGACCCCATGAGAGATTCGTCCGAGTCGTCGTTTCCCGAATAACCGCACGCCAACATTGCGGCGACGGGCATCAGGAGGAAAAAGACTTGTAGGCGCTTCATAGTCGAAAGCATATCACACGACCTCCCGCTCAATAGGATCGGCTGTTTTGCAGCTCCTCTCTCAACTAGACGTTCAAGGCTCGTGAAAAGTTCCGTCTAACCTCTGATGTGCGAGTACCTGTTGAGAGTCCGTGGGGAAACCCTCACTCGGGCAAAGCAGCGTCATACTCGCTCCGGGAACGTCGTTCCCGACATTCTCGGGGTTGGCGCAAACTTTAGGTCTTCGTGAAAACGGGGAGCGGGAAGTAATCCCGCATACGTGTTTAGGTGTTATCCATCCGACGCTCAAGGCGTTGCAAGGCCTCCTGGGTCGCGCGGATTTCCCGCAACAGGTCTTCCCGGGAAACCGGTCTTTCCAAATCGCGAAGACGCTCCAGCTTAGCCTCGTCCAAATTGTTGATGATGATCGCAATAAACAGGTTGATTACTACGAATGTCCCGATTACGACGAAGGTTACGAAATACACCCACGCGAAAGAGTGAATTTTCATCGCGGTGGACATTACCTCCGTCCACCCCTCCAACGTTATGATGTTGAACAGCGTAAGGAGAGAAATGCCAAGGTTGCGCCAATTTTCCGGGTCATGTTCGCTGAACAGGTGATAGCCGAAGATGGCGTATATGTACATGATGATGGTCATCAACATGATCACGTGTCCCACGCTTGGAATGGAGCGAACGAGCGCAGCCACGATTAGTCGAAGGTCTCGGATCGTCGAGATGAGTCGGAGTATCCGCAGGAGGCGGGCAAGCCTGGCCACCATGGCCAGTTCTCCGGTCGCGGGAATCAGCGCGAAAATGATCACCAAGAAATCAAACACGTTCCAGCCGTCCCTGAAGTATCCGCCAACAAGGGGCCTCGAAGCGGTCATCTTCAGGAGCGCCTCCAGGATGAATATGCCCAGGGCTATTAGGTATCCGATATGTATCAGACCCCCGTACTCCCGGTCCAAGCCGGGAGATGTGCCAAGGCCAAGAAGGACGGCATTGATGATGATGACCGCGACGATCACCGCCTCGAAAGCCATGTGCTCGGTAACTCGCCTAGATAGAGCAGTAAGCCTGTCCATTGCAATTCGTCCTCAGATTCACGTGTTGCTACCGATGGTATCACGCCTCGACAAGTACGACTCACCGCAGTATGTCCCTTGTGCCGGGAATTCCGGCAGGCGCCGCTATATGGTCGGTCAGGAGTATGCGCTATGACTTTTGAACCTATCCGATTAGATCGTGTGGAGTTCGCAGCGGTTGTCGCGACGCCATGGACGGAATGGACGTTCGCTCGACTTCACGCCACAAGCGGGGCTTCCGCGGATGTGGAGTTAGGCTCCGACCGGATCGTGTCACGACTTCTCGCCGACCAGGTTTCCGTCCTTCGGGGGGCCGCTATCGCCGGAGAAGCGGACGTGATCACCATGCTGGGTGTGGACGAGGCACGGTTGAAGGATAGCTTGAGTTCGGCCACCGCCATGGGCGCCCTCCGCTCCGGCGTCATTATCCTTCAGGCAATGGAAAACGGGATCACGTTGACCGAACGCTTGGGAGGAAAATCCCAAGTCAGCGTTCCGCTGTATGCCAATATCAATCGAAGCCTATTTGCGACTCGGCGAACGGTCGCTGATTTCGCCAAGGCCGCCGAACGAGCCGTGACCGATGGATTCCGGGCGGTCAAGTGCGCTCCGTTCGATGAAGTCGGGTCACATCACCGCTCAAAGGAGGCTGTCCGACAGGCCGAAATGGGCATCCGCCGGGTGGCCGCCGTCAGAGCCGCCGTCGGCCCTAGCGTGGCCGTCATGGTGGACTGTCACGGGCGGTTCGACATCGACTCCGCCGTCATCGTGGGGGACAAGCTGGGCGAACTGGGGATCGAGTGGTTCGAGGAACCAATTCGCCCCAACCGGGACCCGTTTGGTTCAGCGCAAATTGCCTCGCGCGTGCCCATGACGGTGGCCGGGGGCGAAATGGGATACGGCAAAGAATTGTTCGCGAGTCTCATCAGGAACGGAGCCGTGAACGTCATTATGCCCGACGTGATGTACTGCGGCAGTGTTTCCGTGGCCGTACGGGCCGGGATCGCAGCCGTCAACACTGGGAGCGGAGTATCCCTGCATAGTCCATCGGGGCCCGTCTCTCTGCTCACCGGCGGCCACGCAACCGCTGCCATCTCCGGCGCTATGCCGCTGGAACATGCCGTACACGAAGTGGATTGGCGGGCCGACCTGCTCACGCCGCCCGAGCGGATTGAACACGGACGCCTGCAACTCCCACCCTCCCCCGGACTGGGAGCGAACCTGAACTGGGACCTGCTGCGGCGAATCGGCAGAGTGTGGAAGTAGGGAATCGGCCTGTTGGTTCGGGTGAACGGTTCTGCGAGGGAAATCAGCGTCTGCCCTGAGCCGGTTCGGGGCAGAGTATTGAGAGTTAGCGCCCGAGTCGGGTCGCGTCCACTATCCGCTGAGTTCGTTTGTCAGCATAGTAGTTGTGCACTACCAGCACGGCGTGGATGGCGCCCGGAATCCAGAGGAAGAAACACAGGAGGAGATTCAATAGAGCCTGGAACGGTTTGCCCGCTATGAGCACGGCAATTGGTGGCAACAAAATCGCCAATAGGTACAACAAGGTTCATTCCTCTCGGCGTTAGAACCGGGTTGGGGTGAGACAGGATAGCATCATGCATGTTCTTTGTCACAAGTCTCACTCACATCCTGCCGTCTGAGGGGAAATTCCTTCTTGTATGTAAACATATAGTGGAGATACATTTCCGTGAATTTTCCCTCGAACTTCTGAACGGCGTCCATGTGTTGGCTTAGGTCGGCTTGCGCTAGAATCTGTTCGATACTGGCGCGCAAGTCTTCCCAGCCCGCAGCTCCCTTGAATTCCTTCCACTCATGAGGAAAGAAGCTACTCGCCATCTTGGCCGCGGCGACCGCTGCTCTGCTCCAGTGCAGAATCGGGTCAGTCAAAGGATAGGGGAAATTCTCTTGTCTCCTTAAGAATTCACTTGTGGCGCTGCCGATGGGAATAACCGTGGCTTTGGGTTTGGTAACCAGTTTCAGTTCCTCCAAAAGCAACGGATACCAATCGCTGAATTTTTTCTCCTGATGTTTGCCCTTCGCCAGCTTGGGAGGGATGGCGCACTTGGCCAGATCAGTTAGGTAGTACGTCTCACCCGGCTTGCAAAGGTGACGATGAGCCCCATAATTCAAGACCCAGTCACCTAGGGTGGCGTATAGATTGAAAGGCACTGTTTCAATATTAGGATACTTTCCAGGCGAAAGATTAGAGGCTGCCTTCTCATCGATGCTGGTCATCTTGCCTACGAGGATAAAGTCCACAGGCGCGGAGGGCGGCAGATATTGCAGATAATAATCGTCATGGCTGATGGCGAACTGACGCCACTTGTTTTGCAGATCGTCATATCGTTGTCTAAAGGTTGGTTGGGTCATCGTGAAGTCTTACCTCATTAGCTCAGGACGTGAATTCTACCGATTGCGGATCTCAGCTAAATCTGAGCGGCGCGAGTCGGCGCCACTGATTCTCCCCTTGTCCTTCCACCTCCAGCGTGAAGTTAGGCAAATGTTCTTGGCTGTATCCAGTTTAGCACGTCGGGAGATACCGAGACGCGAAGTTTTCGGTGGGATGTCCTGATGTGAGGGAGTGGGTGGGGTCCGCGGGGAGTCGTCTCAATAGACGCCGGGGAGTATCCGGTATTTCACTCTTGCCTTGTACTCTGCCCACTTTTCGGGGCCGTATTTCTGGGCGCAGTGCTTGTCGTCATCACGCTGGCGGAGGGTGAAGAACGTAACGACAAACACGAAGTATGTCCATGCCCAGGGATTCCCGAAATACCCGAATACCAAGGCGATCGACAGGCCAAGGAACCCCTCGCCCAGGTAGTTAAGGTGCCGGGCCAGGCCCCACAGGCCGCTGCACAGGATTTTGCGGTCACCGGCCTCAATGTACTTGGGCTCGATGAGTCCGAGAAACTTGCGGTCGGGCCATCGCTTGAAGGTGTATTTCTGCATGTTTGCCCCGCGCGAGATGCCCCACCCTAGCAGGAAGAGCGCGGCCGCCCCGATCAGCCAGACGTAATTCCACGGAGCCGAGAAGCCGGGGTCCGGGTGAACGGCCATCCCCCACATCGGAAGGATGAACAGCCATCCGTAGACTATGAGACCACCCCAGAACAGCATGAAACCCAGTTTTTCATGGATGAGATCGTAGGTGTAGAGCTGGACTCGCTCGAAGATGAAGTAGTCCAGCAGATAGAACGTGAAGAATGCCGCATACA
Organism: Dehalococcoidia bacterium; assembly: GCA_965232435.1. Classification (GTDB taxonomy): domain Bacteria; phylum Chloroflexota; class Dehalococcoidia; order Lucifugimonadales; family VXLM01; genus VXLM01. The sequence goes on along the minus strand of CBDDPU010000004.1, from coordinate 1,847,594 downwards.
GGTAAACGCCGGGGTTGGCGTTTTCTCCGTGCAGCTCATAGTGGTACCAGGCGCCGGACAGGGCGTTGAGCGCCAGCATCGTCCCGCCGACGACATAGAAGTACATCTTCACGTCGAAGCGGGCATTAAAGAACGAAAGCTCCTGGACACGTCCGGTCCATAGCTCGGCGATGAGGCTCTTCGGCTCGGTTTTCGGCTGGGTGAGCACGGCAATGACAGCGAAGATGGCGGTGAAGACCGTCCCGCCTGCGACTGCGTAGACGGTGGAGCGATAGAACCAGTCGCGCGGCCAGTCGGTGAACTCAGGGGCGACAGCCCACACGGCCAGCGCGATCAGGAACACGACGAGGCCGTTCAGGCGGTATTGGCGAGGTTGGCCGGTCGCCTGATCGATGACGTAGCCGGGAACCCGGCGCGCAGGCAGGATGAGCTGCGCGACTAGAAACACGACAAAGATCACCAGAGGCGAGAAGAACCCCGCAACCGCTTCCATTCCCGAAAGCTCGAAAAGGTGGTCGATGCCAAGCCATTCAATCATTTCTGAGTACCGTTTCCTCAAATGTTGGCGTCATTATGGATACCGGCGCGGATAAGGTCAATAAGCCCCTACGCAACAAGAGGCGTCACAGACTCGGCGCATCTGCCATGTGCCCCCCGATGAGCTTCGCGAAAAGGCTCTTGTTTCAGTGCGGACTCGAGAAGGCGGGCGCGGAATCCATTCGTAAAAAGTCTACTTATGCTCCCGTCTTCAGACGTCCGCGCAAGATTTCAGATACGGGTAGATCGGCTTTCAGGATCGAGCGCGTGAACTCATGCTCCGGCGCGTCGAATACTTTGGAGACAGTCCCATGATCGCAGATGACGCCGTTGTGCAAGACGACTGCCCTATCGGCGATCCGGCGAACTACTCGCAGGTCGTGAGCGATGAGCAGCACTGCCATTCTTCTCTCTTGCCTGAGCTCGTCGATCAAGTCGAGAACGGAGGATTCTACGCCCACATCCAGCGCCGACGTCACTTCATCGCAAACGAGCACTCGCGGTTCGGCGGCCAGTGCTCTCGCAATGGCTACACGCTGACGCTCGCCGCCCGAAAGTTCGCGCGGGAACCGCGATAACATCGACGACGACAGACGCACTCGATTCATCAGAGCATGAGCCGCACGGTTCGCCTCGGTGCGGTTGAGGCCGCGCATAGAGCGCAGGGCGTGACCGAGAGTATCGCCGACGCGACGGCGAGGGTTTAGCGACCCTTCCGGGTCTTGGGGGACTACCTGTATGGACTTGCGAACGTGAATTGGACGGTCGCGCACACGCGGCGCAAGGTTCATGTTCTCCACGGATATGGAGCCTGAATCGGGTTCATGAAGTCCGAGCAGACAGTTGGCGATTGTCGTCTTGCCCGCACCCGAAGCGCCTATGAGGGCGACGCACTCTCCTTGGTGAACGTCGATGTCAACGCCATCGACGACACGGGCCCTACGCTTGCCTCGCCCGTAAGCAGCAGTCAGTCTTCGCACAGCAAGCGCGGGAGTACCCTTGGATGGATGGGACGTCTCGCCTGTGCTGCGTCGTGTGTGGTCAAACGCGGTTACCAGTTGGGAGGTGTAGGGATGGGTTGGCTTCGACAGGGCTTGGGTAATATCACCCTGCTCAACAATCCGACCGTCGCGCAGTACCAGAATCCGGTTTGTCGCTTGGGCCACCGTCTTGAGATCGTGCGAGATGAGCACCAGCGTAATTCCCAGGATGTCTGCCCGACGCTGGATCTCCTGGGTGATAGACTGCCGGGTAACGATGTCCATAGAAGCAGTCGGCTCATCTAGGACCAGGACAGCCGGGTTGGGAGCCAGTGCGCGAGCTAACGCAACTCTTTGGAGTTGGCCTCCGGATACTTCGTGCGGATACCTTTGAGCGAAGTGCGCGTCACCAGGCAACCTGACGGCCTCGAGACGGGCGCGAACGGACTCGGCGTCAGATTTGCCGTGCATGAGTTCTGCAACCTGATCGCCGACACGCAAGCTCGGCGTGAGGGCGGCTGCGGGGTCCTGTCCGAGGTAGGAAACCAGCGTTCTACGGTAGCCGCGCAGGTCGCGAGGCGAGGAAGCGAGAACGTCCCGATCCATCACTCGTATCGAGCCGGCGACATGCCGAAGACCAAGACGAAAATGGCCAAGGATGCTCAGCGCCAATGTGGTCTTTCCGGCACCGGACTCCCCGACTACTCCCAACCTATCTCCCCGTGAGAGGGAGAAGGATATGTCGCGCAGCACTGCTCGGCCATGCTTATCCTCGACTCGGAGCTTATTAACGATTAGAGCGACGTCTGTCGATTCTGGGTTCATCTGGCTATCCGGTCTGCAAGGGCCTGCAGGATGAAGTTTGCCGAGATAGACATGAGGGCAATCATCGAGGCGGGCAGGAGAAGAGCCCAGAGGTTCAGGCCGGCTCCCTCGGCGTTCTCTCGAATCATCACTGCCCAATTCGTTTCCGGCGGCTGGGGTCCAAATCCGAGAAGGCTGAGGGCCGCGGCAAGATAGAGCGCGCCCACGAAACGCATTCCTGAATCTGCAAGCACCGGTCCGGCGACGTTGGGCAGGACGTCCCGCCGTAGAATTGTGAAGGCGCTGTCGCCTTGGGTGATGCTAACCATTACAAAAGGCGTTCGGCAAACCTCGAGAGTAGCAGCGCGCGTGAGTCTTGCCAGGAAGGGGGCGCCCGTGAGGATCATCGTCAGTACGATTACCGAGGCGCCGCCACCCCACCCCGAGGCGAGCACCAGTAAGACAATCACAGGCGGCAGGACCAAGAGAACGTCGATCAGCGCAAGCAAGACCGTTTCCACGCGGCCTTGTAGATATCCCATCGTCATTCCGACCGTTGTGCCGACGGCAACCGCCGCCACCGTAGCTACAAGAGGCACTACAAGAAGGCTGCGCCCTCCGTGGAGGATTTGAGACCACAGGTCACGTCCAAGCCTGTCCATCCCGAAGAGATATCCCTCGCCGGGGACTTGGAAGGGCAAGGCTACACTTGTCCCTACGGGGTGCGGGGCAAGCCACGGGCCGATCGCCGCCAGCAGTATGACCACGATACCCGGCAGCGTGATGAACAGCAGCGCGAGACGCCCGCCGAACTCGCGCATTGAACGCGGGACGATCGCTTCCGGGAGCAGGCGGTCGGTCAGCGCTTCGGTGGATCGGGTCCACGTGTTCATGGTGTCCGCCTTAGGCGTGGGTTCAGCAGCAGGCCGATGAGGTCGGCGACGGTGAACGCAGCGACGACTACTGTCGCCATCAAGAGTCCCGTCGGCAGTATTATTGACACGTCCTTTACTCTTACGGCGCTAGCGAGCAGGGACCCCAAGCCCGGATAGGAAAATATTTGTTCGGCAACTACGGCGCCGCCAACGAGAAAGGCCGTCGCAGCAGCTATCACCTGGGAAATAGATCCCAGCACGCCGGGGAGCAGATGCCTGAGAAAAACTCTGGCCGGGGACAGTCCTGCGAGGCGAGCGGCTTCGACGTTCGGGGCCGTACGCGCATCGACGACGGCTGCGCGCACATATCGACTCGCCCATGCTCCTGAAGGCAGGGCCAGCGCAAAGGCCGGCAACACCAGAATTTCCGGACGATCAAGCGGCATCATGCCCGCAGTCACGAGGGAGACGGGAGGCAGCCATTCCAGGGCGAGGCCAAAGATCGCGATTAGGACTCCCGCGAGGACAAAGTCAGGCAGGCTCACACCCATCAGAGCGCCCACCGTCACGGCGTGGTCGGCGCCGTGACCGGCTCTCATCCCGCTCGATATGCCCAAGGCCATCGCGATAGTGATCACGAGCAGAGAAGCCGCAGCCGCGAGAATCAGAGAATTGATCCCGCGCTCACGTATGGTCGGCCAGACCTCGTTGCCGGTCACGGTGGTCCCTGCGTCTCCGGTTACGAAGCCGGCAAGCCAGCTGAAATACTGCTGTGGGTACGAGCGATTGAGCCCCATCTCCTCACGGAGCGCAGTAACCGCCTCAGGGGTAGCCCGGTTGCCGAGAATGCGTGTGACGGGGTCGCCGGGCAGCACGTATATCGCCGTAAACAGCAGGACAGAGACGACCCAGAGGACAACTGCGCTCGCGCCGATACGGCGTAGGATTAGCTTTGTTAGCGGCCCACCCATCCGAGGTTACTCCGCTAAGCTTGCCCGGTGGAAGCGAGGCGCCGATTGGCTGTAGGTCACGCCGTTCAAGTTTGGCACGGCTGCGTTGATGTCCTCCTGAAAAGCCCATACCACCATGCCGTCGTTCTGGTGAAGATACGCTTGAACTTCAAGGCCCAACTGTTTGCGCTTCTCGGAATCCACTTCCGCCACGAGGGATCCCAGAATTGCATCGTACTCTTCGCCGGCGATCCCGGATAAATTGAAGGTACCGTTGGATCCGGTCATCATGGAGGCGTGAGTCGCAGCCGGGCGATTGGTCCAGTATGCCGACTGCAGGGGCGTTGATAGGAGCAGCATGAAGTCGGCGTAGTACTGGTCGGCTGGAATCTCATCGAGAGTCAGGCTTACTCCCACCTCGGCCAGTTGCTGTACGAGTAGTTCTGCGGCGGCCAGAGTACCGGGAACCACCTCGCCGGTCAGCATAGTGAGATCTGTGACTCCCGCAGCTTCGAAGAGACGACGCGCCTCATCGACGTCACGTTCGACTTGAGGCAGTGAGTCGTTGTATCCCGGAAGTCCTTTACCGACGATGTCGTTTCCTACTTCGCCGAATCCGAGCAAGACCGTATTGACGAGCGCCTCCCTGTCTACCGCCAGTTTGAGGGCTCGCACTACATCGGGGTTGTCAAAGGGGGGAATCTGGGTATTGGCCGCGAAGGAATACGCGGTTGAGTTGGCTACGCCCGAGGGCAGCAGGACGATGTCCGGATTGTTCGCCTCGGCTCGCGCGGCAGTCGGAGTTATCCCCGCGGCGAATTCAATCTCCCCGCCCTTCAGGGCGTTCAACCGTGCGTTCGCGTCGTTGATTACAATTACCTCCATCCCATCCAGCAATGGGGGAGGTCCACCCCAGTAGTCCTCGTTTCGCACCATGCGCATGCCCTTTCCGGCCTCGTACGTTTCGAGCTTGAAAGGGCCGCTCCCAATCGCGTCCGGTCCTCCTTTTGAACCTTCCGGCACTACCAGTGACATAGTGGCAAGGGTGCGGTCCAGGAAGTCCCCCTGGGGAGAGCGCAAGGGGACTACCAAAGTCCTGTCGTCCGGAATGCTGATGTTCTCAGTGTCAACGTTGAAGAAGAATTGCGCCATGAATGGCGCCATCTCAGGATTAGCAAACGTGCTGAACGAGTAGGCAACGTCCTCAGGCCTTACGGGGCTGCCGTCGTGGAAGGTCGCTTCCTTCAACACAATCGTCCATTCGCTGCCGTCCTCGTTTGGCGTCACCGACTCCGCCAATCCGAGTTCTACTTCGGAGCCGACCAGCCACGCCAAAGTGTCGTAGATTGCCCAGAAGCCGATGTAGTCGGCTAGGCTCGTGGCGAAGAAGGGATTGAACGTGTCGGTAGCTCCGCCAAGCGCTCCGACACGCAGCCAACCCCCGCCGGCCTGGGTGTCCTCGGTCGCAGTGTCATCTGCGGTATCGGTGGGAGTTGTGGCAGCGGCGTCCTCACTTGCCGGGGCAGCCTCCGGCGCCGCCGGAACAGCCGTGGATGTGGGAGCCGCGGTGGGCGGGACGGTTGGAGCGGCGGAGGGGGTGGGAGTGTCATCGCTGCCACATGCGGTGAGAAGCACAAGGAGCAACAGGACAGCCAACCCGGCAATACTTGCAAGCAACGATGCCGCATGAGGTCTGCCTTGGGACTGGAAATTCTTCATGGTTTCTTCCTCTCTTTGCAAATTCTTAAATGGTTGAGGGAAGGCGCTTCTTCTCCGGTAGGGATGTCAGGATGCACCTATCCTCCAATCAAACGCGCGTTGGCGATCCAGCCAGAGTTGGTGGTAAAGACCTCCTTCTTGGCGGATCAAGGTTTCGTGTGAGCCCCGTTGGACAATGCGGCCGGCATCCACGACAAGTATCTGGTCAGCAGATTGAATAGTTGGCAGTCGGTGGGCTACGACAATCACCGTTTTGCCGCGCAAGAGCGCCACTAGGGCTGTCCGGACCGCTCGGTCGTTCAGGGCGTCAAGGGATGAAGTCGGTTCGTCTAACAGCACTATCGGTGAGTTCTTCAGGACTGCCCTGGCGATGGAGAGCCTCTGTCGTTCGCCGCCGGAGAGGTTTGCTCCGCCCTCGCCCACTAGAGTTTCGTAACCGAGCGGCAGAGCCTCAATGAACTCATGCGCCTGTGCCGCTCTTGCGGCGGCCTCTATCTCCTCATTCGTGGAGTGCGGACGACCGAAGGCGATGTTTTCGCGGACGGTCGCGCGGAAGAGGTATACGTCCTGGAAGACAACCGTTATGTGCTCAAAGAGCTGCTGATGAGTCAGTTGGCGAACGTCGACACCTCCAATGCGGACTACGCCTTCAGAGGTGTCCCAGAAACGCGAAATGAGGTTTAGCATGGTGCTCTTTCCGGCTCCCGACGGACCCACGATTGCCGTAGTCGTTCCGGCCTTTGCCACGAAAGAGACGTCCCTCAGAACCGTTGCGGAGTCATAAGCGAAGGTGACCTGGTCGAATTCCACGTCATGGCCTTGAGGGTTTGCGTCGGGCTTCTCCGGCGCATACTGTTCCTCGAGGTCCATGACTCGGCCGATTCGCTCAAGCGCGGCGTCTCCCAAGCGAAGCGTTTCGAATTGAGCCACAAGGGCCACAATCGGGCCATAGACGCGCAGGACCAGCACGAGGAAGATCAGCACAGTGCTAACATCCGTCGCGCCGCCGAACCATTGGTATGCGGTAAAAGCTATCACTACCGGAACGCCCAACTGCACGATGCATATTCCTAAGATCCCCAAGGGGAGCAGGCGCAGCACCAAACGATTGTTGATCTGACGGATGGCGCTTACAGCGTTTCCGTACCGGCTCATCCGATCGTCCGTTTGGTTGAACGCTCGCGCGACGGTGATTCCCGTTACGTACTCAAGCATTCGATCGCCGGAGTCCGCCACGCGGTCCGCCCGCAGGAGCGCGAGCAATTTGAATTGCTTGTTTATCCAGAAGAAGATTGGCCCGGCTACAATGAGGCTCAACGCAACCGAGGCTGCGAGGGCCGGGTCGATGACGAACATAGCCGCAATTACCATGAGCGGCAGCCCAATCGCGCCAAAGAGCGCGGGCACAGCCTCCGTGACATACTGTTCTACCGTAGCGAAGTCGGTGGAGAAGGTAGCCGTAACATCTCCGGTAGAGCGCGAACGGATGGTACCGAGCGGCAGGCGCTGAATGTGGTTGAGAGTAGTGGCGCGCGCCTCGCCGACTGCATAGTATCCGCTTATCCAAGCGTAGCGATTGCTTGCGTACCAGACGGCAAACTGGATTGCGACTGCGAGCACGGTAACGCCGGCGGCGAGCCATGCGTGGTTCGGAGTGAGCGTGTCAGCACGCAGGTGGTCGAGTACCCAGACGAGGAAAACAACCGGAATTCCGGCGCACATAGCCTGCAGGAAGCGCAAGGCGATTGCGAGCTTGAGTTCGCGACTGCGGCTTCCCATGAGCCGCCAGGCCGTCAGTACCGCCCCAACGTAGAATGGTCGAGCCGGGCCTCCCGCTTCTAGGTTCACGTGGAGGCTCCTTGGCCGGTCGGGTGTTCACGCTCCCCTTCCCCTGTCAGCGCCATCGAGGAAGCGGCAGTAAAGGCCTCCCACATCTCCGCGTAAAGTCCGGCCATTTGCGCAAGATCGGCGTGTCGTCCATGCTCCACAATTCGACCATCCTGCAAGACAAGGGTCTGGTCCGCGCCGGCGATCGTTGTGAGCCGGTGGGCAATCATGATCACCGTACGTCCCTGGACAAGGCGGTCCAAGGCGCCTTGAAGGGCGATTTCGTTCTCGGGGTCTGCGTAGGCAGTCGCCTCGTCCAAGATCACGATTGAGGCATCCTTGAGGATCGCTCGGGCAATGGCCAGTCGTTGACGTTCGCCTCCGGATAGGCGGTCTCCCGCCTCTCCAACCCGTGTCTCGTATCCTTGCGGCAGGCCTTCGACGAACTCGTGCGCGTTGGCGGCTTTGGCGGCTTCGACGATTTCTTCATGGGTTGCATCCGGCTTGGCGATTCGCAGATTCGCGGCGACTGAGTCGTTGAACAGGAATGTCTCCTGAAATACGAAAGCCACCTGATCCATCAACTGCCTGATGGGCATTTCGCGTATATCAACTCCGCCTACCCTGATCGAGCCTCCGTCGACATCCCAGAAGCGCACAATGAGGCGGGCCAACGTCGACTTGCCGGCTCCGGACGGGCCAACTACGGCAGTGACCGTGCCGGGCTCGGCCGTGAAGGAGACACCTTGTAAGACTGGGCGTGAGGCTTCTCCTCGGTCTTCATAACTGAACTCTACGTCCGTGACTTCCAACATGTGCCCGTTGAGGGGAGATTCCTCGGCAACTTCCGGCAATACGTCGGCTTGATCCAGGTCCCTTACTAGACGCGCGCCCAGACCGAGTACCGCGAACTCCGTCATGATCGAAAGCACGCGAAGCAGCGGCACCGTGAAACCAAGCCCGACGATGAAATAGAACAGCAGCGTAGAAGTGTCGATCCGACCCGTATGCCAGAGCCAAAGCCCAAGCGGCACGATGGTCAGAATGGGCGAGGTCAAGATGACAAAGAAGGCCGTAAATGTGGGTAGAAACTCGCGCCCCCACTCCGCCTGATATCGTGCAGCGTCATCTATGGCAGCCTTTGTCTCTCCGAAGACGCGGCGCGTTCCGTTGAAGGTTCGGACTACCGGCATTGCCCGTACGAACTCGACAGCCGAAGCATTCATTCGCGCCATGCTCCGGGTATATTCGGTGAGCTTGGCGCTGCCGCGCGTCATCCCGACTCCCAGAATAGGGATTGCGACAAACACGACCACAAGGCTCACCAGCGCCATTTGCCAATCCACGACAGCGAGCCATACGATCATGAACAGCATCGTTGAAGTTGCCGAGACTACGTCCGGTATGATGTGCGCGAGGAAGAGTTCGAGCCGCTCGATATCGTCACTTAGTGTTCGCTGAATCTCTCCCGTGCGGCGATTCGACAAGAAGCCTAGCGGCACTCGTCCCAGACGCTCACCGATTCGAAGGCGCAAGCGCTCCAACGTTGCATACGCGCCTCGATGCGATGTCCACTCCGCCGCTGCCAGCAGCGCGTACTGGAGAGCCAAGAAGCCGGCCGCCATTGCGGCGTACATATACATAGAGTCTCGTTCGGCGACTCCGGCAATCACATCGTCGACTGCCCTGTAGATTGCCCAAAACGGCCCCAGCAGAGCCAACGAACTCAGCGAGGCAAGAATCCCAGCCGCGGCGAAGCTTTGCCAGCCGAATCTGGCAAATGGAATAAGGAGCCGGAGCCCCGTAAATAGGTTCACCTCATCGGAGGCGGAACTTGCTGACTCTTTCACCGGTTGGGACAGCAGTTGGTCAGAGGTACTCACTTGTCGCCTTAAGAGACATTAGGTGAAATTATTAGTGTAACATTACTATAATAAGAATGCTACACTAATACTACTGCATAGTCTAGAGTTAGTTATAGGTGATTGCCATCAATACCAAGCTCGAAGATGACAGGAAGAATATCTTCATTATTTTGATACTAATTATCACTCTGCGGCGTAGTTTTTTATTTATATTGTCCATCGAATGGATGATAATAATGATATGAACTCTCATTAGTCTTGTCAATATATTTCGACCTGATAGAGGTGTGATCGTCATAATGGAAGCGTCTCAAGAATCTTTATGGGTATGTCACGGATGAACTTGCCTAGGCAAGCAAGAGGTTAACTAGCAGCCCATACTGATACGCTGAGCGTCGGGCACTTGTATCTCGCCCTAGTCGTCAACGGCATAGCCAGCGCCTTCATTTTGCCGGCACTGGAAGCAAGCACGCCCATGCTGGTAAAGCCCGATAGACTGGGCAATGCCTCCGGGGTCATGGCAATGTTGCAGTCGGTCGACGCGATCCTCTCATCCATCCTCGCGGTGCCGCTCTACTTGATGCTTGGCCTGGGCGTAGTGGCGTCGATTTTGCGACATTTGGCATCAGCATCATCGCGCTCGCACTCTCGATAGTTCTGCATCCGCCCGTGTGCTGGAGGAGGCCGCCGGCGCTTACACCATACCTACGCCTGAGGACAGTCCACTAGGGGGAGCGGGCTGCGCTGAAATCGCCCTCAACGAGGAGCTTTTGGGCGGGAGGTATCCCTATGGAGAAGTGTAAAGCTTCAGACGGAATGTTCCTTTGGCTTGGTCCGAAGTACCTTCAATGTTTTGACGTTTCCCTAGTGAGGACTTATTTGCTTGACGATCCACCGAGGTTGGAGGCCCCATTCTCACAAGTATATTTCGGCTATGATAGACTTCGTGGGCAGAGGATGATGAGGTAACAGGCCGGCATTTACTTTTGCACAGGACGATTATGGCGTGAATGAGTCCATAGCCGTTGTCGGGATGGCGTGCAAGTTCCCCGGAGCTCCAGACTTGGCCTCATTCTGGCGGCTTTTGGAGTCAGGGGGGAATGCGGTGACCGAGGGTGTCCCGGGTTCGGGTATGGGACGCCTGGGGGAGATTATCGCCTACCCCAACGCCCAGAACAAGGCATGCCGCTATGGGGCCTTCGTAGACGACATCGACCAGTTCGACGCATCGTTCTTTCGTATATCGCCGGTAGAGGCGGAACTGCTGGACCCGCAGCAGCGAATGATGCTTGAAACGAGCTGGCTGGCCCTTGAGGACGCCGGCATCGATCCGGCCGCGCTGAAAGGGAGCCGCACCGGCGTCTATACCGGGATCAGTAACGACGAATACCGGATGCTGGTGGCGGATTCGATCAGCCCCACGGATCCCGCCTCGAGTCTCTACGCCCTCAGCGGCACCAACCTCAACGGCACCAGCGGGCGTGTCTCTTTCGTCCTGGGGCTCATGGGCCCGGCCAAGGCGGTAGACGCCGCCTGCGCGTCGGCCATGGTGGCGGTGAATGACGCCGTTTCAGATCTCCGGCAGGGTAAGGCCGACCTAGCCATTGCGGGGGGCGTTCAGGCCATTTTGAACGGCCGCATATACGAGTTGCGTGCCGAGTCAATGATGTTGTCCCCCGACGGCCAGTGCAAGACGTTCGATGCGTCTGCCAACGGATATGTGCGAGGTGAAGGATGTGGAGTGGTCGTGTTGAAGCGGCTGAGCGAGGCGGAGGCCGACGGCGACCCGATATGGGCGGTCATACGGGGCACGGCGGTGAACAACGGCGGTACCAGCATCGGTCTGACGGTTCCGCACACACCGGCGCTGGAACAAGTGATGGAGGCGGCGTTGTTGGACGCGGACGCGCTTCCGTCGGAGGTCGACTACCTGGAGGCACACGGGACAGGAACGGCTGTTGGCGATCCGATCGAGCTTGATGCCGTAGCCAGCGTCTACTGCCGTGGACGTGAGGCGGGCCGTCCGGTTCTGACCGGCTCCGTGAAGACGAATATCGGCCATTTAGAGTCGGCTGCGGGAGTCGCCGGACTGATCAAGGCGGCGCTAGTGTTGAAGCGGGGCGTGATCCCCAAGCACCTCCACTTCGACGTACCCAATCCCGGCTTCGACTGGGAAAGGCATCCGCTGCGCGTGACATCGACCATGATGGACTGGCCTCGCCACGATCGGCAGCCACGGTTGGCGGGGGTGAATTCCTTCGGCATAACCGGTACGAATGCCCATATCGTGATGGAAGAGTATCTAGGTGCGGACGGCGATCCCGGCCGCGACGGCATCACGGGCTCCGCGCAGGGCGTAACGGTCTCGCTACCGACGCCCATGGCGGCCCCGAAGGAAGATGGGAGTCCGCGGAGGAAACGTCTCTTGCCGCTGTCGGGCAAGTCGGAGGGCGCCCTCAAGGAACTTGCGAAGGGGTACTTGTCGTGGCTTGATGAGCGTGCCGAGGAACTTTTGGAGCAGGGCGCAGCCTGCGATCCGATGCTGTCGGACATGTCATGGACGGCGGGCGTCGGGCGGAGCCATTTCGACCACCGGGCGGGTGCGGTGTTCAGCGACATCGCCACACTGCGGGAGCGGCTCAACACCCTGGCGGAGTCCGGCGGTAGCGCGGAGCCGGGGTCGGTGACCAAGTTGGCGTTCGTATACACCGGGCAAGGGAGCCAATGGACCGGCATGGGAGAGGTTCTCTACGAGAGCGAGCCGGTGGCCAGGGCAGTCTTGGATCGTTGTGAGGATGTGTTCCAGGAGGAGAGAGGCGCCTCCCTGCTGGACGTGATGTTCGGTCGTCCCGGAGCCGTGGGAGACCTTGGTGACACGGCGTGGGAGCAACCGGCCCTCTATGCGCTGGAGTGCGCCCTAACCGCGCTCTGGTCGAGCGTGGGAATTCGCCCCGGCGTAGTGTTGGGGCACAGCGTTGGCGAGATTGCGGCGGCACATGCGGCCGGGGTCTTCAGCCTGGAAGACGGAATGCGCCTTGCCGCAAGGCGGGGCACTCTGCTGTCCGAGACCGAGCGGGGCGCCATGGCCGCGATCTTTGCGCCGGCGGAGCGAGTGGTTTCGGAGGTCGAGACCCTAAACGCCGCTTCTAACGGGGTCGGCTTGAGCATTGCGGCGGACAACGGGGCCCACACCGTGGTCAGCGGCCCGGTAGAGCACATCGAAAAGATACTGGAACGCTTCGAGTCGGAAGAATTCCGGGCACGGCGGTTGAACACGACCCGCGCATTCCACAGCGCCCTGGTGGAGCCGGCGCTGGATGGACTGGAAGCATTCCTTGACGGCATGGCGATCGAGTCTCCATCCCTGACCGTAGTGAGCAACGTCACCGGCCGGGCGGTGGAGCCCGACATCGAGCTGGACGCTTCCTACTGGAGGCGTCACGCCCGGGAGCCTGTGGCGTTCGCGAGCGGCGTTAGAGCCATGGCCGAGTTGGGAGTAGACCTTGTCATAGAGATAGGCCCACATGCCGTGCTGGGCCCGATGGTGACGCTGGGCTGGCCCGAATCAGCGTCCGGCAATGGCGGTTCCGACGGCCCAGTCGTGCTGGCCAGCCTGAGACGTCCGCTCGGGGACGAGGTGTCGCCGGAGCCCGAAAGCAACTTCGTCGACGCCGTGGCGGAGGCCTACGAGGCCGGCCTGGAGATATCCTTTGAGGGGTTGTTCGCAGGAGAACTCCGTCGGCGAGTCTCCCTGCCGAACTATCCGTTCCAGCGCGAGCACTACTGGCTGAAACAATCGGAGCAACGTCGGCCCAGCACCGGTCACCCTCTGCTCGGCGTCCGGCACGAGTCCGCTCGCGGCGAGACCACGTTCGACACGGAATTGTTCACATCAGACCCTGCCTGGCTTGAGGACCACAGGGTCTTCGGCCGGGTCATCGCGCCCGGCGCTCTTTATGGGGCTATGGCGTCCTCGGCTTCGCTCACCGAGGGAAGCGGCTCGATGGTGGTGGAGGAGATGCAACTGCACAACGCGCTTGTCTTCCCGGAACAGAGGTCTGAAGCCGACGCGGACGACGCGGGCCGGACAGTGCAGGTCGCGCTCGACGCTTCAGAGCCGGGGCAGTCGAGGCCCGTGCAGATATTCAGCAAGGGCGATGACGATATATGGACAATGCACGCGGAGTGCCGCCTGCCACAGGACGTCCGGGACCCCGGAGCCGGCGAGCGCGTCGACTTGGAGGCGCTCAAAGCTCGACTTTCTCCAGCGGACGTACAGGCATACTACCGCGCCAAGAACAGCACCGGTATCGATCTTGGTCCGCTGTTCCGCACGCTCGGGAGGATCTGGTCCGGCCCTGGCGAGGCGCTTGGCGAGGTGCGCCTGCCGGAGGCGCTGGGACGGAACCAACTCGACGTGCATCCGCTCGTGCTTGACGGCTGCTTCCAGGTCGTGGGCGTGGCGCGCAACATGAGCGGCGCCCCGGATGAGGCGACCTACCTGCCGTTCGGCTGGGAGCGATTCTGGCTGAACAGGCGTCTGCCGGATCATGTGGTCTGCCACGTTCTCATGAGTGAGGCCTCGCAAGAAGCGTTGTCGCAGCCCGGCGAGTCGCCCGAGGCCCTGACCGGAGAGCTGCGCATCTACGATCCGAATGGGGCGCTCATAGGCGGGCTGAGCGGCTACACGGTTAAGCGTGCCACGCGGGGAGCCCTGCTCGCAGCAGTCGAGGGGGTGGACGACCTCCTGTACGAAGTCAGTTGGCGTGACCGGCCTCTTTCGTCCGGAATTAAGGCCGCCGCGTTCTTCCCAAGTCCGGCAGAAGTCGCGGAGGGTACGCAGCTCTTCCCCGATTACCTGCATGATGCAGGAGTCGACCCCCGGGGCAGGAATGAGCTGCTGGCCGACCTGGAGCGGTGGTCGCGGTCCCGGACGCTCGCGACCCTGGAGGAACTGGGATGGCGGCGGGCGAAGGGCGAGACGGTGGATCCGGAAGAGCTGCGTGGGCGGCTAGGCATCCTCCCGGAACACAACCGCCTCTTCCGCCGGCTGCTCGAAATGCTGGCCAGGTCGGGGGTGCTCAAGGAGTCGGGCGACGGTTTCATTGTGGTCGTGGGGCCAGATGGCCCGCTGCCGGAGGAGATGCCGTTTGACCTGGACGACTTCGCCGACCGGATGATGGGGCTGTATCCACAGGGCCTTATCGAGATCGGCCTGTTCCGGCGGTCGGGGAAGGCTCTGGGCGACGTGCTTCGCGGTCAGCAAGACCCCTTGACCCTGCTATTCAGCAGCGGGGAACCGACAGCTGCCGATCTGTACCTGAAGGCGCCGGTAGCGCGTGCGGCGAACCGGATGCTGGCAGACGCAGTCCGGGCCCTGACGGCCACACTGCCCGAAGGGCGGAGGCTCAGGGTGATAGAGGTCGGAGCGGGTACGGGGTCCGCGACCGCGTCCGTTCTCCCGGAGCTTCCCGAGGGGCGGTTCGACTACATGTATACGGATATCTCCGCGGGGTTCTTCGCCGAGGCGGAGGCGCGCTTCGGCGAAGGCGGCGGCTCCATCGAGTACCGTTCGCTGGACATCGAGAAGGACCCCATCACTCAGGGCTTCGATTCCCATGGCTATGACCTGATCATCGCCTCCAACGTGCTACATGCCACGCGCCACTTGGGGGAGACGCTCGGACACTGCCTGTCGCTACTCGCGCCGTCGGGCCACCTCGTAGCACTCGAGAACCAGCGCGGCCTGGGGTGGATGGATCTTACATTCGGCCAGTTGGATGGCTGGTGGCGGTTCGCCGACGCTTACCGCCCGCATCACGCCCTCGCGGGTCCCTCGGTGTGGCGCCGAGCCCTCGATGACGCGGGCTTTACGAGAGCTGAGGTGCTTGGAGTCGACGACTCCTTCTCGCACGAAATGCTGGACAAGGGCGTGATCCTTGCGCAGGGTCCGGCACGGGTAGCCGAGTCGCCGGGCCTGTGGGTACTGACGGCGGACGAGGGCGGTGTTGCCGAGGAGCTGGCGCAGCATCTGGCGTCACGGAGCCAGACGGTCATACTAGCGAGCAGCACAGCGTCGACGGACGGCGCTGTGGAAGTGGACGGCCCCGTTGTGAGAACCGCGCTGGATGGGGAGAGCCGTGAGTCGTGGAGATCACTCATTGAGGGTCTCCCCAAGGACGTGCCTCTCGGCGGCGTGGTGCACTTCCAGGCGCTGGATGGTCGCGGCGCGCGGGCGACTCCATCGGAGATGGCGGATGACGTGAAGAGCGCCGGAGCCAGCGCGCTGGCGATGATTCAGGGCGTGAGCGAGTCGAACACGGTGCCGGAAAAGGGCATCTGGTTCTTTACGCAAGGGGCCCAGGTGCTGGAGCGCGAGCAGACTGGGGAGCTTGCCGGCGCGGTTCTCTGGGGCATGGGCAAGGTCGTCGCCTTGGAAGCATCCCTCCTCCGTCCACGGATGATCGACTTGGACCCCGGTGTGACGGCCCCGATTTCCGATCTCGTGAATGAGCTGCTCTATCCCGACAGGGAGAACCACATCGCGTACCGCTTGGGACGCCGGATGGCGGCGCGGCTTGTACGGCCCAACGCTGAACGCAAGCATCTCGCCCTGCCGGAGGAGCCGAACTGGGTGTTGGCCCCGGACCGCAACGGCGTGTTCGACACCCCTGAAGTCAAGCCGCTCCCCGCCCCCACCCTCGAACCCGGGGAGGTCCTTGTCACGGTAGAAGCCACGGGGCTAAACTTCTGGGACGTGTTCCGCTCGCTCGGCTTTATCGAGGAGGGGAACCTTGGCAGGGAACTGTGCGGATACGTCATCGACGTAGGGTCCGAAGTCTCGACCGTCTCCATAGGCGACCGCGTTGTTGGGCTGGGGTTCGGCGCGTTCGGGCCGCAGATGGTTACCAGGGAGGAACTGGTGGCCCCGGCGCCTGATGGGGTGTCCGTGTCGGCGTTGGCGACCATTCCGAGCGCGTTCGTGTCGGCTGCGCTCTCGTACCAGTTCTCGGGGCTGAGGGCTGGGGAACGGGTGCTGATTCACGCCGGCGCGGGTGGCGTAGGTCTGGCGGCCATACAGCTGGCGCAGGCCGCGGGCGCCGAGGTATTCGCCACGGCCAGCGCGCCGAAGCAGGCGTACCTGCGATCGCTCGGCGTCAATCACATATTCGACAGCCGCCAGACCAACTTTGGCGAGGATATCCTCGAAGCCACGGACGGCGAGGGAGTTCATGTGGTACTGAACAGCCTCACTAGCGAGGGATTCATCGACGCCAACCTCTCCTGCCTCGCGCACGGCGGCAGGTTCGTCGAGTTGGCTAGAAGAGACATCCTGAGCGAGGAGGAGATGGCGGCGCTGCGTCCCGACGTATCCTACGCGATCCTCGAGCTGGACGTCATGAAGGAGACCGAACCTGCTTGGGTGGGAGAGGTGCTGCGAGACGTGATGGATCGGCTCTCGGCGGGCGAATTGAAGCCTCTAATCCACAGCAGGTGGCCGCTGGCGGAGGCGGGAGCCGCGCTGGGGTTCATGCGGTCTGCTCGCCACATCGGGAAAATTGTGCTGACGCCTCCGCCCCTCATCAGGGGCCAGCTGCGGCAGGACAGGACGTACCTCGTAACCGGTGGACTGGGCGGCATCGGATGCGCCGTTGCGGAGTGGTTGGCAGACCAGGGCGCCGGCGCCATCGTCCTGAACGGACGCCGCGACCCCGGCGTCGAGGCGAGAGAGACCATCGACGCGCTGCGTCGGCGCGGCGTCAGGGTGGAGGTGGAGCTTGCAGACGTGACCGACACCGCGGCGGTCGACGAGATGCTGTCGCGCATTGACGCGAAGCTGCCGTCGCTCGGAGGCGTCATCCACAGCGTGGGCGTGCTGTCGGACGCCGCGCTCACGAACCAAACCTGGGAGAGCTTCGAGCAAGTGCTGCGACCCAAGATCGTGGGAGCCTGGCACCTGCACCGCGCAACGATGGACCGCGATCTCGACCTCTTCATACTCTTCTCAAGCCGAGTCGGCGTCATGGGCAATCCGGGTCAGGCGAACCATGCTGCGGCCAACGCATTCCTGGATCAGTTGGCCGGTCACCGCCGCGCACTGGGTCTGCCGGGGCAGGCGATAGCCTGGGGAGCGTGGTCGGAGATCGGCGAAGCCGCGGAGCAGAGAGAGCGGATCGAACGGCGCCGGGCAGCGCTCGGGGGACGCTGGTTCACCCCGCAGCAGGGCGTGAGGGCGCTCGAAAGGCTGGTGCGTCAGGACGTCACGACGTCCGTGGTGATGTCGATGGACTGGTCGGTATTCGAGGAGGCCGTCACAGAGCGTCCCCCCCTTCTGGAGGACATGCTGTCCTCGGTCTCCACTGACAGCGTCGAAGAGGCAGCCTCGTCTGAGGACGTTCTATCCCGCCTGCGGAGTGCGCCGGCATCCGGCCCTGAAGATGTTCTTGTCTCCTTCCTGCAAGGGGAAGTGCAAGCGGTGCTTCGGTTGCCGACGGCTCCAGGGCCGACGGTGGGTTTCTTCGACCTGGGGATGGATTCGCTCATGGCGGTTGAACTCCGAAACCGCCTTAACCGGGCTCTGTCGGGCGAGTACGTGGTGTCCAACACCGCCGTCTTCGACTATCCAGACATTGCGACGCTTGCGCGCCATTTGTCTGAAGAGCTCGGCCAACTTGGCGAGGTCAACGACGTCTCCGCATCGCCAGGGCCGGCCCTGCCTGAGACAGGCGTATCACTAAGGAGCGGTGAAGATGGGATAGCAGTTGTTGGCATGGCCTGCCGCTTCCCCGGAGCCGGCCATCTGGCCGCATTCTGGGATCTCCTGGAGTCCGGCTCCGATGCTGTGACTGACGGCCGCCAAGATGGCGGTTCTTGGGTCGGAGCCGTTGGCGACCCTGCCGCCGAGGAAATGGCATGTCGGCGCGGCGCGTTTGTCGATCACATCGACTGGTTCGACTCGAGGTTTTTCCGAATTTCGCCGATCGAGGCGCGGACGATGGATCCTCAGCAGCGGATGCTTCTCGAGACGACCTGGCAGGCCTTGGAGGACGCAGGGATCGATCCCGAGCACCTCAGGGGCAGTCGCACCGGAGTGTATGCGGGGGTAGGAGGCAGCGAATACCGGGATCTGTTCCAGACAACGCGCTACGAACATAACTATCTCGGCACCACCGGGAGTGTGACCGTCGGTCGAGTCGCATTCGCACTCGGCCTGGAGGGACCCGCTATGCCTATCGACGTGGCATGCGCTTCATCGCTGGCCTCGCTGCACCAAGCGGCAGCGGCGCTCCAGAGGGGCGAGGTGGACCTGGCCCTCGCAGGCGGGGTGAACGCCATCTTGTCTCCCGGAGTTTCCAAGTACATGATGGAGATTGGGATGCTGTCTCCCACGGGCCATTGCAGCCCCTTCGACGCCGCTGCGGACGGCTACGTCCGCAGCGAAGGATGCGGCATGGTAGTGCTGAAACGGTTGAGCGAAGCGGAGGCCGATGGCGACCGCATATACGCCGTGATCCGGGGGACTGCGGTCAACCAGAACGGGGCAAGCGCGGGGCTGACTGTGCCGAACGGCCCGGCGCAGGAACGCGTGATGGAAAATGCTCTCGCACAGGCGGGGGTTGCACCGTCCGAGGTCGACTACCTTGAAGCGCACGCCACCGGCTCGCAGCTCGGCGACCCGATCGAGCTGAATGCGGCGGCGGCGGTCTACGGGAAGGGGCGCGAGGCGGACCGTCCGCTCCTTGTTGGGTCAGTCAAGTCCAACATCGGACATGCCGAATCGGCCGCTGGGGTCGCGGCCTTCATCAAAACCGTACTCTCAATGAATCGAGGGGTGATTCCCAAGCACCTTCACTTCGATAGACCCAATCCCAACGTCGAGTGGGACCGGGTGCCCGTGAGGGTAACGGATGAGAGAACGAACTGGCCCAGCACTTCCGGTCGCCGGCCCCTGGCGGGAGTGAATGCATTCGGCCTCTCCGGTACAAATGCGCACGTACTCGTCGAGGCCTACGACTCCTCGCCCATCGGCGGCATGAGCCTTCCGATGGGCGCGCCCCAGCAGGTCCCCGCGTCCATACCGGAGGCGGCTGATAGCTCTTCGGCGTCATCGCAAGAACCGGCGGAGCGCAACACCCGGATATTGCCTCTTTCGGGCAAGTCCGAGAGCGCGCTTCGTGAACTAGCGAAGCGTTACCTCGCGTGGCTCGATGGCGAAGAAGGCAGGGCCAACGGCGCCCCTCTTTCCGACATGGCCTGGACTGCCGGCGTGGGTCGGAGTCACTTCCCCCACCGTGCCGGCGTGGTATTCAACGACGCGGCACAGCTCCGAAGGGGACTGCAGTCGCTAATCGATGCCGGTGGAGCTTCGGATGCCAATGACCGGCAGTCGGCCCCCAAAGTCGCGTTCGCGTACACAGGGCATGGCAGCCTAATGGCCGGCATGGGAAAGGCGCTCTACCGGAGCGAGCCGGTCGCGCGGGCCGTGTTGGACATGTGCGACGAACTGCTTCGACAGGGCCGGGGAGCTTCACTTCTGGATGTGATGTTCGGCCGGTCTTCCTCTGATCACGACCCTAGCGACCCGGCTTGGGCTGATCCGGCCGCCTACGCCCTTGGGTGTGCGCTTGCGGCCCAGTGGGCGAGTATAGGTGTACATCCCAGCGTTGTTGTGGGAACAGGTCCTGGGAAGCTTGCGGCGGCCCAGGCTACCGGAGTCTTCGGCCTGGAGGAAGGGTTGAGCCTTGCTGCAGCTATGGGAGAGTTGAAGGATGCACGCCACGAGCGGGAGAACCAGGCAGCGCGTGAGAGTCTGGAAGCGATACTTGCCGGAATCACGCTCGCCGCGCCATCGGTCTCGCTGGTCGACAGCGTTACCAGCCAAGTGGTGGAGTCTGCCGACGCACTCAACATCGACCACTGGCTTCGGGACTCCCCGGAGTCCGACGAACTCTCCCGTTGCTCGAAGACGCTGGCCGGACTCAGGGTGAGCCTGGTAATCGAAATCGGCCCTGCGTCAATTCTTACACGTAACCTAGCCGACAATCGACGCGATTCGACAGAATTGCCGGCCGCTCTCTCAACACTAGACGAGCCGGCTTTCGATGGAGAAGCGCCAAGGCCCGATAACGGATTCGTGAGAGCGGTGGCTGCCGCATACACGGCGGGGCTGGATATCTCGTTTGCCGGTCTCTTCGCGGGCGAGGTACGACGTCGGATTTCTCTCCCGACTTATCCCTTCCAACGCAGGCGTCATTGGATATAGGAACACGAAGCGGCCGGACACGCGTTGCCGCCTGTATGTGAGGACATACAGGAGATTGGGGAGTGTCAGCCTGCTATGTACTCGGATAACGGCCGTTGGTGCTTAGAATCACCTTTCCGACTGAAGTTTGCGTAAGCATCACCATCTTGGCTGAGCTGATCAAATGCCTGGACTATCGGATGGGATGATGCCTCGGTCCTTTGCGAAGAATGACGCCACCCTCCATGCCCACTTACGCCCGGCGCGCCGAAGGAATAGAGAGAGCGATTTGGTAGCCCATCGTATACCGATTTGCGAACTTTTCGGTGGGAGGTGGTGCTGTAGGGCATTCTAACGAGAGTTTCGCGATCTGTTAAATTGGGAGACGATTATGGGGTCGCTTGACGCCATGATGCCGGACATGAGGTCTTTTTTGGGGTACCAGCCTCGCGATTGGTTGGGATCGCGTCGCCATTCGCTCAGTGTCGAAGTCGGAGGACTCAAAGTCGATCCGGACCTGAGCGGCGGCCTTCAGGGTGAAGGCGTAGAAGTCGGTATATCCGCCGTCGTAGCAGTCGCCGCTGCCCAGGGCGTTGGGGATGGCTGTATCGCCTGAAACTTCCCCTAAGTCGATGATCGTGCATGAGTAGCGCGGGACCGGAGTCGGCGTGGGCGTAGCGGGGACGGCCCGGATGCGAAGCATCAGCAGGTCGCCATTCTTCCACGGCTGGGACGACGCCGACCAGTTCAGGGTGTTGTTGGCGGCGTCGACGGTCGCTTCGTCGACGGCCAGGGAGACCGAGACCGTCCCGTCCAGCGCGATGAAGTCGAGGACGTGGTTGGCGAGGCCGGTGTGCGGTGAGAGCTTCAGCGTAACGGCGCCAGCCCCTCCTGAGCCTGCCGAAGGGGCTTCCCACGCGATGCGCTGAAGGGTCGCGGCAACACCGTTGCCGTCCGTGAATGAGGTGGGTTTGAGGACTCCGTTGGTGGCGTCCGCGCCGATTGCAGCGCCGACGGTCACCGGGTCGAAGAACGCCTCGTGGAGTGTACCGGTAGGGGCGGTGACGCTGATGAAGTATTCGTTGTTGTTCCTGGCGGCGTGGGGAAGGTAGCCGCAGGGGATGTAATTGCTAAATTGAATGTTGTGATAGACGGTGTAATCGCCCTTCGGAAGCGGGCGGGCGGTGACGGTCACTCCGTTGCTGTGAATCGAGATCTCGAAGAGATCCTTGTCCTTGCCATCGAGCCATATCCTGGCGCCCAGAGGATGAGTCTCCTTCACGACGGAATGTTTCGGCAGACCGGACGCTAGAGAATAGTCGAAGCGTAGGTATGTGCTCTCACTGCGTTCCAACCTCCCATTTTCGTATACCTCATCCCAGAAACTCTCCATGATGCACTCGAGATGGCCCGCCACGCCTTCGCCGTCCTTGCGCCACTTCTCCATCTTCGCTATCAGGGCCTTCATCTCGGACACTGAGATCGTTTCAGGCTGCGATGCTGCACCGGACGCCCCGCTTGCCTGCGGCGGCTCCAGCAGAAAGCGCGCCTCACCGGATGATGCGCCGCCGGCGCCCCCCTCTACGGCGGACGTCGCGGACGGCAACCACATTCTTACCCGACTAGCTAACGCATAATTGTGCACACCCGGGCCGATCTTATATCGTTTCGACCCGTCCGTCGAACCGGGCACGAGCTCTTCCCACACCATGACGATTGCCTCGCGGTCGTCCCAGCGAGTGTCGTGGTTGTCCTTCCATTCTTTCGCAGCCTCCAGCGCAAGCTCCATGCTCGTGTACGGATTCGTGTCGTCGAAATTCGCCCAGAAAAAGGGGTCGCCGCTAGCATGGTTATCTAATATGGACTGTATCACCTCGGACCTCATATACACGGGTGCGACGGCGACCAGTTCGGCGCCGCCCGAGCCCTTCAGGTACTCGGAGACCTCGAACGTGAATTGCACGAGGCCCTGGTAGCGCGACGTCCCGTCGTCCAGCGTTTCGGCAAGCTCGGCCGACGCCGACGCGCTCTTCAGTGTTGCCCGCGCGATCACGTCGGACTCGAAAACCCTCTCTCTCAACCCGACCGCACCCTGGGGCGGCCCATAAGAAGCGTGTGCAGGAGGCGCGGCGACAAGAGCATCGTCGGGAGGCGCAACGATAAGAGCATCGTCGGGAGGCGCGGCGACAAGAGCATCGTCGTTCCGACAGCCGACAGAGAACCACGTCGCCAGCAGGATTGTCACTAGCAGCGTCAGCCTCGACACCGGTCGTCCCATTCGCCGTATTCGGAAACTCATCGTACCCTCCTTTAGTGCGGGCTATGATCCTCGTAGTTCTTCTGCAATGCCTTCCTGTCGTTAACGGTCGGCCTCGATTGGGTATAGTCTTCCGTATACATCACGTCTCCGGAAACGGTGCTGTGTCCCAGCCCGGCGGCGTGACCGAACTCGTGCGAGAGCACCGCGGGCAGGTAGATGATTTCGGTCGACTGCTGTGCCAGACTAAGATCGTCGGTCCACTGGTATTTCTTGAGTACATATTTCTCCGTCATCCCATTATTCTGATAGAAATGCAGCGGGTGGAAGACATACATCGTCTGGTTCCCGATGTGCTCGTCGCCGCGTGACCACCCGGCGACGCAGGCCAAGGATCCAAGACCGCAGTTGCCGGTCCTCGAATCATATCGTGGAACTGCGGAAACGCAAGGAGAGTCTGGAGAGCGCCTCAGACGAGGCACGGGCGGTGCTGGCCGAGCGGCGGCAGTACCTTGACAGCGCCGACACTATCACGGCCTTCGCCCAAGAGATGGGCGAGTTTCTCAAGGACAGCGAGTTGACCGAGACGAAAGCCTTCGTCCACTCCCTCGTCAAGGAAATCCAGGTCAAACCCGGCAATGCCACTATCGTCTACTCGATACCTACGCCTGAGGACTCTCCAATGGGGGGAGCGAGCGTCGCTGAGGTGGCCCTCAAAGACGGAGTTCGCAAATCGGTACGCCATGGTGGGCCACGCGTGACCAATGGATTCTCTTTCAGATGGCACTCTGTGTTCGGCGGTCCCGGAAGCGCCTATGCCAAGAACGGCGTGGACCCGGGAGGTTTCGCTGGGGTTCACGCTAGGAGCGCCATTGGGGATTCGACGGCCGCTTCTCAATAGAGCCGGAGATCATCGTGGCGATACCGGCTACGCTGGCCCAGGAGATCATTGGCAACAGGGGCTGGATGTTCCCACTTGTCCCCAACTTATGCTGGACAAGGTCAAGTCCCGGCACGAAGTCTAGCGACCTGCGGTGTTGTTGTCCTAGCTCCGCCGCAACTTGGCCTCCGTCGAGCCAAGTGCGAAAGTCTCCAGTGCCTCTCCTGGACGTTGCCGCCTCAGCTGTTGTCCCGCGGACTTCCGCTGCGCCGCATCGCAGACGCGCAGCTCAGGGACTCCACTCCGATTCCCTGTCGCGAACTAACGAACCCGGACCACCGCTCCCACATGAACTAGGTACGCTCGGGCTCATCTTTCCCCCCCTGGATCGCGCCCTACGGACAAGCCTCCAGGCCGAGCTCGTCGAGGTCGTTGTCCGCCACATCCAGCAACCCGGCCGTTATGCAGCCGGTAAACTCGTTGCTGGAAAGGTACAGCAACGCTAGTTCAGGCAGATTAGTCAACTCAGCGGGGATCACGCCGCTCAGTTGGTTGTTGTCCAAGTGCAGTTGCTCCAGTTTTGTCAGATTGGCCAGCTCAAGCGGGATGTGCCCGGTGAACCCGTTGTTGTCCAACCGCAATTGCTCAAGATTGCCCAGACTTCCCAGCTCGGGTGGGATCTCGCCAGTCAACTGATTGCGGTTCACGCTCAGGTACTTCAGCTCGGCCAGGTTGCCGAACTCCGGCGGTATCGCACCGGTCAACATATTCTGGTCAAGAATTAGGTATTCGAGGCTGGCAAGGTTCCCGAACGTCGACGGTATTTCTCCTTCGAGACGATTCCTGTGGAGGTAGAGCCTCTCCAGATTGGTCAGACTGCCCAACTCAGCCGGTATCTCTCCGGTCAGCCGGTTGCCGTAGACGTAGAAAAACTCGAGCTCGGACAAGTTGCCCAGCTCGGCTGGCAATTCGCCAGTGAGGTCGTTGTCATAGAGAAACAGGCGTTCCAATCGAGCGAAACTGCCGAACCCTGCCGGTATCTCGCCAGTCAATTGGTTGCCGTCCAGTCCTAGGACGACCAGATTCGAAAGGTTATTCAGCTCAACCGGAATCTCCCCAGTGAACTGGTTCTGCCTCAGCCACAAGAACTTCAAATTGGTGAGATTCCCAAGTTCAACGGGAATGGTCCCGGTCAACTGGTTCTCATCGACGTCAAGGGTCCTGATGTTGATGAGCTTGCTTAGCTCGGTCGGAATCTCGCCGGTCAATTCATTTTGCCACAGCTCCAGATTGGTGAGATTGGTCATGGTGCCGAGCTCTGCCGGTATCTGCCCGCTAAGCATGTTGCGGTTCAACGAGAGCACGCGAAGTTCGGTGAGATCAGTCAGATCGAGCGGTATGGGTCCGGTCAGTTCGTTGCCGTCAAGATCCAGAACACTGAGTCTGTCCATACTGCCCAATTCACTCGGGATCTCGCCGCTCAGATCGTTGTCCACCAGCCTGAGCACGCGCAGATCGTCCAGTCCGGCCAACTCAGGCGGGATCGCACCGGTCAGGTCGTTGTTCCCCAGGTGCAGGGAGCGTAGTCTGGACAGAGCAGCCAACTGAGGGGGAATCGTCCCGGTCAGGTCGTTGCTGTCCAGGTACAGAACGAGCACGCAGCCATTGCCGTCGGTGGATACGCCAAACCACTCGTCGACTGGCGCGATATCGTTGAGCCAGTTGACGCTGTTCCGCCAATTGGGACCGTCCGTAGCTTCGTAGAGTGCCGTCAGCGCGTCGCGGTCACCGGCGCAACTCTCCGGGCCGCCGGGCAGGGTAACCAGTTCGGACCATAGCCCCCACTTTGGGTTGCCATAGCGATGATCACTGCTGCCGACTATGAACCAGTACGACGCGCCCGGCGTCAAATGCGCAATCGTGTGCGACACTTGACCGCTGTTGGCTATGCTAACGAAAGTGAATGCATTAAGCCAATCTTCGCCGGCCTCCACGGCGGCCTCGTAGTCCTCCTTGGAAACCCAACCGATCCGGTAGTAGCCCGCACCTTGAACGGCGTTCCAATGGATCACCACTTCACCGGTTACTGGCCCCGCGACGACCCGTGGCTTGTCCTGGGGGCTTTGGGGGGATTGGGGGGATTGGGCCGCCACCATCTTGACGCTGACTGCAAATGTAGCGAACAGAATGGCTGCCAACACTGCTAGGGACACAGGACGAAGCGTCTCCACTCGCTGGCCTCTTTGGATGTGGGATTCAGAGTTCATGCTGCTCTCCTGATGGTGCCGGAGGATTATTGGGCCGGGCCCGCCGGTGGGCCGCCTGTCTCGCCTGCCCGTCCATGTGATTCCCGATTTTGCCTTGTTGCTCCCGTAGAACATTATACAGATTGCTGGGAACACACACATGCCCGCAACGGGTAGGCGCTTATCCCTCGTGGAACGCCGTCGGGAGAGCAGGGCTCGATCCGTCGGGCCGCTCCGGGTCGGGGATGGACCCTCCAGGTTTCTCGGCACGAAACGCTGGAAAAAGCCAGAAACTGCGTCAATTATCGCCGCACAGCCGACCGGATTGAAAGGGCTTGGGGGCCTCGCCGCCCACATCGATTCCTCCCATGGGCCTGTCATGGGCCAGAAGCTCAGGCTCGCCACAATCCGAAGGTGAGGACCCGGCGCAGCCACCGACGAAGTAAAGCCCGGTTCCGCTCCGCCTCCAACCGGTTCAGGTCGCCGTTTCGGTCCCGGACCTGAGAACGCCGCTCCTCCCTGCCCCAGGGATAGGACACCAGCGACTGGATCAGCGCCATGTACCGGGTCAGGGGCGGGGAGAAGAAGCGCTCGGACGGCTGGGAATACTACTGGGAGTACCTCGACCTGGACGAGCACCCCGCCCTGGACAAGGACCGTTCCTACCTGCTGGTCATGCTGGCCGAGGACGAGAACGGGAATCGAGGCGACTTCTACGCCGTCGTTCCCGTCCACCAACCGGGGAACATCTTCAAGAAGATCCTGTCCGCCCTCAGCCCGGCGCGCTGGACCAAAGCCTTCGCCGGCTCTCCCACGACATCAGGGGCCTGCGCGGGTACCACACCGGGGAGAAGGACGGCGTCTACCAGATTACGCTGGACGCCTCGGAGTCCAGGTCGTCCCGGGAACACACGGCCGCACGAAGCCTATACGGGCGTCTTGGTGTGGGGAACCAAGTCCAGGGACGGCGCGGAGCCGGTGCGGGTGGAGAAGGCGCTTCCCGCCCTGGTCTCCAAGAGCAAGTACCGCCAGGTGAGACGGCTTTTGCGCTCCCGCGCGCCCAAGGTCGTCCACTCCCGCCGAGCATCAAGCCCCTACCTGCTCAGCGGGCTGGTCAAGTGCCAGCGGTGCAGGAAGGCCCTCACCGCCGCCGAGGCCAAGGGCGGCAAATACACATACTACGTCTGCCACTCCCTCCTCAAGAAGGGCAGCGGAACCTGCACCACCCCCCCAGGCTCAACGCCAAGAGGTTCGAGGGCCTCATAGTCGAGAACATCCGGGACAACATTCTCACCGAGTCCAACATCCGGGACCTGGTGAAGATCGTGGACGAGGAGATGGACGGGGTGGCACGGGAGCAGCGCCAGCGGCTGAAGGTCATCAATGAGGAGCTTAAGGAGGTGAAGCGGCGGCTGGGGCGCATCTGGCAGGTGATCGAGACCACCGAGATAGAGATGTCCGATGCCACGGACCGCATCAGGGAACACCGGGAGCGCAAGGAGAAGCTGGAGGCTGCCGCTGAAGATGCCAGGGCCATGCTGTCGAAGCGTCGGGTGACCCTGGACAAGGTGGAGACCATCACGGCCTTCGCCCAGGACATGAGCGAGTATCTTAAGACTAGTGAGCTCACCGAGTCGCGGGCCTTCATCCGGTCCTTCGTCAACGAGATCGAGGTCAGGCCCGGCAGAGGGACGATCCACTACAGCATTCCCACCCCGGAGGACTCCCCCATAGGCGGGGCAGACCTTGCGGAGGTCGCTCTGGGCAAGGGAGTTCGCAGTATTGGAGTCGCTGGTGGGCTACCGTTTACGGAAGATACCACTGAGCCGTTCAGCGGTATCTCCTGGACTTTTTTTCCTGGAATCAAGCTGTCGTCGGGCATGGGGACGCTGTAGCGGACCACGGCGTTGTCGGGCAGGAGTTCGATCTCCTTCACGAAGGTCTCGATGAAGGCACGGCGCTCCGTCAACTCGCTCTTTTGCAGGAACCTGCTCATGTCTTGGGCGTAGGCCGTGATGGTGTTCACGTCGTCCAGGACCGCCCTGCGCTGGGCCAGGATTGTCCTCGCCCCATCAGCGGCGGACTCAAGGCGCTCCTTCCGCTCCTTGTGGTCCTGGATGCGGTCGGCGAAGTGGGCCATGTCGAACTCGGCCGTCGTCTCCACGAGGTCGTAGAGCCGGTCGAGCCTGCTCCGCACGTCGGCAAGCTCCGACTCGATGGTCTCCAGCCGCTTGCGCTCGTCCCCGGCCACATCGTCCATCTGCTCGTCCACGACGTCGACCAGGCTCCGGATGTTGCCCTCGGTCAGGATGTTGGAGCGGATGAGGCCGACGACCAGTTCCTCGAACTGTCGGGCGTCCACCCTGGGCGAGTCGCAGGAGCCGGGGGCGCGCTTCACGAAGGAATGGCAGACGTAGTAGGGGAAGGTCCCCCTGCTGGAGTAGCGGCCCGAGAGCGCCCTCTTGCACCTGTAGCACTTGACCAGGCCGCTCAGCAGGAAGGTGCTTCCGACCCTGCGGGGGTGGGTCTTCTTGGGAGCGCGGGAGCGCATTATCCTCTTCACACGGTCGAATTGGGCCTTGGTGACGGTGGCGGGGAACGCCTTCTCCACCCGAATCGGGTCAACCCCGTCCTTCGCGTTGTTGCCCCAGACCAGAGTCCCAAGATACGCCTCGTTGTTGAGGATGTTGTGGATGCTCATCTTGTTCCAGAGCTTCCCTTTGGGGCTGGCGATGCCCTCGTCGTTGAGGATGCGGGCGATCTTCAGCATCCCCTTGCGGGACTCGGCCAGGTCGAAGATGCGCTTGACTATGGCGTTGGTTTCGGGGTCCGGCTCCAGGGCGGGCCTTTCCTTGGGGCCGTCCTGCACCTTCACCTTCCTGTAGCCGTAGGGGGCCATGGGAGCGACCCAGAAGCCTCGGGAGGCGGCTTCCCTCATACCGCGCAAGACCTCGGTCGCCAGATTCTCCGAGTAGTATTCGTCGATGGTCTCGATGATGCCCTCCATCAGCCTGCCGGTGGGGCTGTCCTCGGCCTGCTCGGTGATGGAGACGACGCGGAGGCCCCTGCGCCTGAGTTGGGACTTCAAGACGACGGCGTGCTCCCGCTTGCGCGTGAAGCGGGAGAATTTCCAGACCAAGATCTCTTTGAATGGGGTGTCGGCGCTCTTGGCCTCGTCGATCATCTTCTGGAAGTCGGGGCGGTTCATCACGCGCCCGCTCTCCGCCTCGTCCACAAACTCGCGGACGATCACGTAGTCGTTCTTGTCGGCGTAGTCCCTGAGCGCCCGCAGCTGGGCGGACACGGACAGGTCCACGTCCTGGCGGTCGCTGGACACCCTAGCGTAGAGGGCCGCCGGTATGCGGTCGTTCCGTTTACTCATCTGTTCCTCCTTCTTCATTCTTGCTCAGTTTGGCGTGAGCGCCGCATCTGCGCCTTGTCCTCTCTGCGCCACTCCCTGTCTTCCAGGTAGAGGCGAAACCCTTCGCGCAGAAGCTCGCTCACGGTTCTGCCGTCCTCCTCGGCCACCTGCCTCAGTTGCTCTTCCATAGCAGGCGGTAGAGAGAGGGTGACGGTCTTTCGTCTGTCCGGCATGTTTCTTTGCCTTTCGTTGTAACACAATGTCTTACTCTTATCATGGGCGGTTCGGCTCCCGGTGTCAAGGGGCACAGCCCCTATAACGGTCGCTCCGAATGAGGTAAAATGGAGTGGCAGCCACCGATTAGGAGAGACTCCCTCTATGGGGACTTTCAAGTATCCGCTGCGCATCTCCAGCATGGACGGACAGCAGGAGCGGGACGTGGAGGCGACGGTGGACACCGGGGCCGCCTACACCACGCTGCCCGGCAGCCTTCTGCGCGAGTTGGGGATCGAGCCGATAGACAAGCGGACGTTCCTGCTGGCGGATGGTCGGCGGGTCGACATGGAGTATGGCAGAGCCTGGGCGACGGTCAACGGCTCCAGCGAAGTGACGATCGTGGTATTTGGGGGGGAAGAGGCTCCGGCGTTGTTGGGGGCGTACACCCTGGAGGGCTTGGCCCTGGCTGTGGACCCCATCGCACAACGGCTCGTTCCCACCCATCTCATCATGTACTAGGCGCTGCCGCGCCCGCCTCTTTTCCCCCACGCATTCGACCCACCCCTTCGCCGCCGTCTTCGGCAGCCTCGGTCCGGGACGCTGCTTCCGCCTCTGCCTTCTCTTCCATGTAGGAGCGGATGGCGACCCGCGCCAGGATGCGCAGCCCCTTCAGGACTGCTCTGCGGTGCTCCGGGGTATAGTACGGCATGGATTGGGCCAGGGAGTCTTCAAACTCCCGGTCTCTGGGCCTCTTTCGTCCGTTGTTCCGGTTCCTTCTGGTGTCATCTTTCATGGTGCACAGTCGCAGCGGCGGCAGGTGAGCCGCTGGCCTCTCGTCGCAGGTTCATGCCTTCAACCAGTGTGGGCGGTGGGAGAGCCGAGCGTAATCCCCTGGAAGGGACTACGCGCCTGTAGTCCCTTCCAGGGGATTACATCGATGTAATGGCCGTGGGAGTGAGCAGCTCGACGCCGGGCGAAGGATTACCAGGCAGTGGCCGACAAGATCGGGGAACGGGGCGGCAGGGCTACCCTAGATCAGGGCTGTTGCTGGACTCTCACGCTGCGGAGCAGATGTCCCAGGCCCATGCCGTCGGCCAAGTCCTGAAGCGCGAGGAGGTGGTGCGTGTTGGGTAGAACACCCTGCCGCCATCGCCACAGGTTGACGATGCTCGTGCCGAGGAGACGGGCGATCTCCGTCCACGTCAGCCCGGAAGCCTCTTTGAATTCCTTAAGAGCATAGGCAAAGTCGCCGGTCAGGACGTGGGTCGGCCTCTTGCCGCGTTTGACGCGCTTGCGTGGCATCCGCTCAGTCCTCCCTGAGGGGGGCCAGGAAGTCGTCTCCCAGGAGGATTTCGAGTCCGCCCGGTATCCACCGCGCGACACTCAAGACCCAGTGGTAGGCTCCTCCCAACGGCTCCGTCCCCTGCCTCCACCTCAGTACCTGCTTCAACTCTACTCCCACCAGCAAGGCGAACTCGTCCCAGGTGAGGCCGCTGGCCTCCTTGAGGTGGACGAGCCGCTGCGGGAAGTCGCCGGGTAGCTCCCCGTCCCCCTTGGGCACAAGCCTTCCGTCGATGACGGGGTCTCCCGCATAGATGGTCAGACGGGGAGAGCTAAGGGTTGTCATCGTCTTCGTGGTGCAGCTCGAATAGCTCATCGAAATCCTCCACTCCCAGAACCGTCTTCATCCGCCGCCTGATGCGTCCCGAGGGGGCTCGCCCCTCGTTGACCAACGTGGACAGGTAACCGGGGCTGATGCCCACCTCGCGGGCCAGCCAGTTCTGGGAGCGGTCCAGCGTTGCCAGCCGATCCCAGAGGGCCTTGGTCTTGAGCAGGACGACGGTGCGTTTCATGGCGGTCTGGGGTCCTCTATACTCTGAGTGATACTTATGATATAGTGTAATCATACAGCAGATGGAATGTCAAGAACTGTTGTGCTAGCATTCTAAGTGCAAGTTACTACTGCATATGAGCATAGAACAGGAGCGAACCGACTCATGACCGTAGACCCTGGTTACCGTTGGAAGGCCATCGGAGCCCGCATCAAGGAGGCGCGGCTGAAGGTCGGCCTGACCCAGAAGCAGGTGAGCGAGCGGGTGGGAGTCAGTCCCCACGCGGTCTGGTCTTGGGAGTCGGGAAAGATGAAGCCCACCCCGGAGCACCTATTGGAGCTGGCCTACCAGTGCGAGACCAGCACCGACTGGCTGCTGGGCCGGGACGTGGTGGAAGCAGAGATTCTGAAGGAGGCGGACGTCTCCTTCCGCAATGCCATCGAGGGCCTTCCCATGGAGGACATCGAGTCGATCATGAACTTCATCCTCTTCGTGCGGGAGCAGCGACGGAGGACGGAGAGAAGCGGGAGATGAAGCGGGCGCAGCGGAAGGCTGATCAACTGCGACGAAAGCTGAAGCTGTCGGGCCGTGTGGACGCCGAGGCGGTGGCCAACATCCTGGGGCTGGATGTCGTTCCGTGGCCGCTGGATGTCCAGGAGGAGATGCAGATGGACCGGTACATCGGCGTGGCCGAACGGCTGGATGCCCGGTGGCGGCGCTGGGTGATCGCCCACGCCATAGGCCATCGGCTGCTGCACAGTGGCAACCATCTGTGGATACGGGACCACACCAGCCTGGGCAGCCTCTTCGAGCGGGAGGCCGAGGACTTCGCCCGCGCCCTGCTTATCGACTCAGACGAGGCGATGGAAGAGGGGCTGAGCGAGGTTTGGGAGTTGGCAGAGCACTTCGGAGTGCCGCAGGAGTTGGTGGTGCTTCAGCCGCCCTTGCCGATGGAGTGAACGGAAAGCCATTGAAGACGCCCGTGGGAGCGACCCGCATCCGATGGGGACTACGGCGAGGATCGGTGCAACGAGCTGTGGGAGACACTCCGCCAACCGGCGGGGGCATGGGAGTGGGCCAGGGCACGAGTGGAGGAGATATGAAAGTCGCACGGAGTCAGGGTGGAGAGCGCTGCGTAACTCCCGTCCGACTGTTCCGACACCTCATTCCCTCACCGCCTGACGATTCCCTGAGGATCGCGGCGCGACGCCTTCCGGTTGAGGGCCTTGTCGAGGATGGGGAAGGCTTCGTGGATGCCGTGGGTCTCCACCCTGGGGACCGGCTCCTCCTCCTGCTTGAGGAGGGCATGGGCGATGAGGTCGGCCATCTGTAGCAGATGATCGCCGTCTGAGCTTCGGAAGGCGGGGCCGCCGATGACGTTCTCTACGGGGATGTTCCGGGTCCGCTCTCCCTCCTCCCACCACTCGTAGCGGCTGGGCACGGGGTTGAATATCCTGAGCCTGCGGTAGGCCCGCGTGATCATCTTCTCCTTGCCCTCGTCGAAGATGAGGAAGGCGTGGCTGCCCGCCGCCCTGACCGAGGCGTTGATGCGGTTGAGCAGCCGGTCGAGGCTGACCTTCTCATAGGCATTCACATCCGATTTGCGG
The DNA here is from genome assembly GCA_965232435.1 of Dehalococcoidia bacterium. Classification (GTDB taxonomy): domain Bacteria; phylum Chloroflexota; class Dehalococcoidia; order Lucifugimonadales; family VXLM01; genus VXLM01. The sequence continues at coordinate 1,814,396 of CBDDPU010000004.1, read as the reverse complement.
AGACAGACGTTGATGACCTCGATGCCGCCGATGCGAGCGGCCGCGTCATCTATGCGTCGTAGGCCCTCCCTGAAGACCTCGGCTCCCTGGCTGGGAGATAGCCGCTCGTTGGTTTCCCCGTTTCGGGCCAGCATCCCCCTTCCGGCGAGCAGATCGCAGGCGTGAATCTCCCTGTCGGGCGGGATTCCGTATCGCTCCCACAGCCCTCTCCTCCACTCCTGGATGTCGGCGAACAGGTCGTTCCACCGCTCGGCGTCCACGCCCAAAGCGGAGCGGACGTAGCAAGTGGGTCCTTCGGACTCGTCGATGTAGTACAGACGCATGGTTCTCTTCCTCTCTCTGATGTTCTTCTCTCAACTGTTCGGAAGGGGGCGGATGGCCTCCCACCCATCGGGAGTACGCCATGCCCGTCCTAGCGGCCCCTCGCGCGCGATCAACCCCTCATGGGAGACGAGCAGTGGCACCTCCACGCGGCTCTCCGTCATTTCCTCCCTCGCCACTCTGAGGAAGTGAGTCGCCGCGATGTCGTCGCCGATGACGACGAGGACGGCGGGCTGAGCGCCGTGGTCGTCGGTGGGCTGGCGGGATGAGTAGTAGCGCAGGTAGGGAGCGAGCCGCGCCGCCATGGTCGAGGGTCGCACTGCTCGCCGCTCCCACTCCAGGAAGAAGGACCACGTCCCAGAGCCTCGACGCAGGATGCCGAAGGCGTCGGGGTGGACGGAGCGCAACCCGTCCATGTGGCGGAAGTGCCTTGCGGCCCGCATGGGCGGATCGAGCTGCGCCGGTTGCCAGCCCAGGGAACGCGCCTGCTTCGCCAGCGCCGCAATGAAGCCGTGGACCGCCGCCGTGTGGTCGAGGTTCCTGAGCAGTTGGCGGCTCCTCCTGCCGGAGACGTTGCGCCACTCCAGAGGGTTCTTGGGGTCGATGGGCGAGACGCTCCATCGCTTCCTGGCCGCACCCACGGACGTGCGGTCCCGCCGCGCCAGTAATGACAAACCCCGGTCGCTGAGTGCCAAGCGTCGGCCTTCGAAGGCGATGCGCTCAACCAGCCCGGCATCGAATGAGGGCGCAATGATCTCGTAGAGCCGGCCCTTGGAGACTCCCAGAAGCCCGCGCAGGTCGTCCTGCGCAATCCCCGGCCAGTCGAAGAGCAGGTCGAGCACGCGCTTGTCTGCGGGTTTCAGCAGTGCGGGCAGCAGCCAGTGCGGAGTCGGCCTTCCCGGTCTTCCCAGCCCGACGTCATCCGGCACGGTCGCCCGCAACGGATCAGATTCGGCGAACAGTCGTCCACCCGGTTCCAGGTACGTGAACAGGACGTAGCGCAGGTCGAGGGCGTCCGCCACGGAGGGCAGACGCCAGACGGGTTGCGAAGGGTCTGCCCAGGCCGCGTCCCGCTCCAGAGCTAACAAGGCCGGCACATGCGACTCTTCAAGCGCCCTGCGGGCGTGCCTGAGCCGCACCTCGTCGGGCATGAGCATGAGCGCCGCCCCGGGCAGCGTCCCTTCGCCGAGTCGCCACAGCCTCTTCGAGAACCCGGTCCTGTCCGACGTGAGCCCCTGCCTGACGATGCCGAGGGTCCTCCTGTCGGAGAGTTCGACGGCGGCGTCCAGGGGTGCGGCCCGGTACCATCGCAGCCGGACGGGTCCGGTCTCGGCGGCGATGGAGGACGCGAGGCGGTAGATGACGCCCACGGCGTCGAGCCGCTCCATGAGGATGCGCCGCCACTGGGCGGAGACGGGGTGCGTGCGGAGTATCTCGCCCAATCCCACGCCATCCAGTTCGGCCAGGCGTCGGAGTCCTGGGTCGCTGAGGCAGTATCGTTGAGCGCTGCGCAACAGGTCGGTGGCGTGCGAGAGCGAAATCGCCAGCCCCTGCCGTTCCAGCGTGTCCACCGCCTCGTAGGTGGTGCGGTCGGGCGTCCCTGACACGGCGGCCAGTTCAAGCCGGTCGAGGAAGGGCATGGAGGCCAGCCGCCGCATCACCGTCAGGGTCCGTCCAGTGAGGTTCACGACGACTCTCCGTCACCGGACTCCGACTTCGAGGGCTTGGGGTTCCTTGAACGGCCCTTGTGCTTCTTGGGAGTCTGCGCCGAGTCCTTGTCCTTGTTCTCAGCCTGACCGCCCTCCGCCTCTGCCTTCTGCTGCTCGTCCTTGAGGTCGCTCACCCCCTTTTGGAAGTCCTTCACCTTCCTGTCGCCCTCAGCGTTCCCGGCGGCGATGTCCTTGGCCGCCGTGACGTAGGAGGACGTTGCGGCGCGGATGCGCTCGGCCCTATCGGGGTCTCCCTGCTCCGGTTTCCTGACCGCCATCGAGAAGGCGTCCATGCGCTCTGTTCCCACGGTGGCCCGGACGTAGCACTGGTGGACGGGCAGCGAGGTGATGTCGTCCTCGGTGACGCGCTCCTTGCCCAGTTCCCACACCAGCTGTCTCGCGTCGGAACCGGCCACCTGGAAGACGGCGAGGCACCCCACGTTGGCCAGGATGGTGTCGCGCATGGTGAGGGAGAGGTCGTCCAGCTTGGCCAGGCTCTGGGTGGCCAGCACGAAGGACGCCCCGAACTTGCCGAGCTCGCTCAGCATCGATTCGTAGTCCACGCCGGGCATGGACTGCATCTCGTCCACAACCACCAGCGCGCCTCTCCGCTTCTCGATGTGGAGGCTTCCCTGCTCCCGTATCACGGCGTCCACGAGGTTGAGGATCGACGATCCCACCAGGGCGGCCACGTCCCGGCCTGCCGTGCCCTGGGACGTGGACACCAGCAGCACCCCGCCCTCCATAATGGTCTTCCGCATGTCGATGGTGGAGCGGCGCTGGCCCAGGATGGCCCTCGCTCGCTTGGAGGATGCGTAATAGGAGAGGCGGGTCTGGACGGGGGCCAACGCCTCCGCCCTGTACTGGTGACTCCACTTGCCGAAGTCCCTCGCCCACCACTCCAGCAGGTAGGGGTCGGAGACCTTGGCCAGCACCCTATCCTTGAACTTCTGGGCTTCCGAGGGCGCCTCGCCCTTGGGCCTCTTGTCCGCGGACAGCAGCTTGAGTCCGTCGAGGATGGTGTACTGCTCGTCGGCGTTGGTCCGCTCGTTGGCCTCGTGGAGGGTCTTGACGGTCTGTTCCAGGATGGACTGCATCCTCGGTCCCCACTGGTCCCACAGCCCCCTGGCGACCCGCACCACCGAGTCGGCGGTGCGGTCTCGGTCGGAGAAGACGCGGGTGTCCAGCAGGTTGATGCCGGGCGCTCCACGCTCGTCGGCCAGGTCGATGAGGCGCACGCTGTCGGCTATCTCCTCCGGCGCGTGTTGGAGGATGCCCTCCACCAGGTCGGCGTGGGGGTCCACGACGACGATGGCGTCGCCGTCCCTGCCCGCCGCCTTCTCCCGCATCTTGTGCTTGACGATGTGGTGCATGAGGGTGGACTTGCCCATGCGGGTGCGGGCCACGTAGAGGTGGTGACGGCGGAGCAGGTCATCGGGGAAGCGGATCTCCCTCTGCGCTCCGGCGGTGGTGTCGCCCACCAGCGCGCCGCCCTTGACGCCCCTCGCGGAGGGAATGAGCGCCCTCGACCCCGACCTCTCCAAGAGGGGCGTCTCGTCCCGCGCTCCCGGCGGGTGCCACAGGGCCGCCGCCTCCCGCACTCCTATGACGCTGCGCCCGGCGAACAGGGCGGGGCCTGCGGGGTGAAGCATCTCCGGGTCGGGGACGACGGGCTTTACCATGCTCGCCTTGAGCTTGGCCCCGGCGGGGTTGTCGTAGTGGCGGTAGGCCGCGGCGATCTGCCCCAGCAGTTCGCCGGCGCGCTTGGATCCGGCGTGGGCGGGCAGGATGGCCGTCACCTGTATCTCGCCTACGAAGGCGACGCGGGAGACCTTCTCCTTGATGAGGTTCGGGTCGTAGACCCGGCTGCGGGAATTCTTGAAGCGGTGCCAGAGCCAGCCGCCTGCAGCCAGCGCGGCGGTCACGCCGACGCCCAGGAGGACGGCCTTCCAGGTCTCTCCCGACTGCACCCACAGGTAGGCGCGCAGGGCGGCGAGTGCGCCGACGCCGAGCACCGCCATCGTCACGCCGTCCATCTGGAGGGGACGGGTCTGGTAGGTGTAGGAGGGATCGCGCCGGTCCTCTACGGCGGGCCTGTGGGCCTTCTCCTGGTGAGCCATCGCCCAGTCGGGTCCCAGGGAGTTCAACTTGAGTTGCGCCACGACGCGCTCGTCTTCGCGCAGGTTCGACAGCGCGCCTAACAGGGCGATGACGGGGTCGGAGCCGGGGTCGAGGAGGTCGTCGTCCCTGAAGGTGCGCAGGGGCACGTACTCGGGGCCGTCGGCCCTCAGTTTTATTCCCCACGCCTGCTCGCCCTCCTCAAGGCGGAGTGGGTCATGATCCGGTTGCACCTTCTCGATGCGGGCCTGAGGGTAGTGGGCCGCGATCTGGCCCCGCACCACCTGACCCTGAAGGCAGCGGGCCATCAGGGTCACGCCGTCGGCGTTCCCGGCCAGCTCCAAAGAGAAGGGCTCCGGCACCGCGATGGATTGGAGCATGTTCTCCACGCCCAGCATGGTGCGATCCCCACTCCTGGGCGGCGTCACAGCCAGCACCGCCGGGGTCTTGTTTCTGTCGTCTCCAAAGAATCGCTTGAAGGGGTTCAAGTTCATGGTTCTCTTCCTCTCTCTATTGGGGTCGTCGGTCGGTTGGTAGTCCCGTCGGTGTTCGTCATCCATTCGTCTCGTCCTCCTTCTTCTTTTTCTGTATCGGACTCCCTGCGTTGTTGTTGCTTCATCTGTGCGCCCCTGGCCTCCACTCGATAACCTCCGTCTCCTCCGGCGTGGCCTCGATGCGGACGGGGAACCTGTGCCCCTTCGACAGGAGCAGGCCGTCGCCGCGCGGGCAGGAGAGCAGCCATCGCTGGAGGTCTTCGGGCAGGTCGAAGGCTTCTCCCACGGCGCCGATGGCCGCCGCGTCCTGCTGCAACAGCAGCTTGAAGGCGGCGTTCTGGAGCAGGGCGCGCCCACTGTGGCCGGTGATGGTGCGGGAGGAGTCCTCGGATAGGAGATCCTGGACGTCCTGGGTGATGAACTGCAGGCCGAGCCGGTGTTTCCTCGCCCGTTTTGCCATGCTCACCATGAAGGCCGCACCTTCGGGGTGCTGCATGACCGACCACACCTCGTCCACCACCAGCAGCCGGGGCTTGGGGTCTTGGGCGGCAGCCGCCCACACCGTCTCGGTGCAGACCATCGCGGCGGCCGGTCGCAGCTCCGGCTCCAACAACCGCAGGTCGAAGACCGTCACCAACGCCTCGCTGCCCAGCAGGTCGTCACCTTCGTCGGAGAGAAGGTGCTTGAGGCTGCCGGTGGCAAAGGGCCTCAGAAGGCGTGAGAGGTCTTCGGCTTCGCGTTCGAGATATACGTAGAAGTCGCGGAAGCCAGTGCGCTCGCGCGTCTCGGCGTAGTAGCCCGCCAGTGCGTGGTCGAGGGAGGCTCGCCGCTCGGCGCTGAGCCTCTCGCCCACCATGACCTCTATGAGTCTTCTGAGGCTGCCGATGCGCTGGAGCAGTTCCTCGTCGTCGCCCCTGTCGATGACGAAGGGGTTCATGCCCTGGCCCGGAACGCCGGGGGAGAGCACCCGGCCTCCCGCCGCCCTCGCCATGTCGGCGTACTCGCCCTCCGGGTCGATGACGTAGGCCGTCACGCCGCGAGCGATGCCTCTGAGCACACCGAGCTTGGTGGCGAAGCTCTTGCCGCTCCCAGACCTTGCGAGGACGGCAGTGTTGGCGTTGAGGTGGGTCCCGTCCCAGGGATCGTAGACCACCGGGGAGCAGGACCGCATGTCGATGCCGTAGAGGGTGCCTCTGCGGGTGTCCAGGTCGGGAGGCGAGAAAGGAAACAGCCTCGCCAAGCTGGACGTGTCCAGAGTGCGCCACTCGGCCACGGCGTTCAGACCCAGGGGCAGCGTCGAGAGCAACCCTTCCCTCTGCCTGAAGGTTAGGTTGTCCAGCTTGCCCAAGGTGGCGGCGAAGTGGGCCTTCGCCCGCTGGGTCATCTCCTTCAACGAGTCCTCGTCCTTCGCGTGGAGGGTCACGGACAGCGACGAGTGAAACAGCCGCTCCCGTCCGCGCTGCACCTCGTCCCTGAGCCGGGTCACGTCCTCCAGGGCGATCTCAGCCTCCGGGGACATGGTGCGGCCCCGCTTGAAGGAGAGGCTCTGCGCCGACTCGAACCGCACCTTCTGCCACTCCAGCGTCCTCGCCGCCTGCTCGGCGGGTATCGACCCCAGGTGGATGGACAGGTCCATCGGCGCTCCCGCCGCCATCAGCCCTTGGAGGAAGCCTGGGGTCAGCGACCGGGGCCACTTGCCTAGGTGGAGGGAGCGGACGAGCCGGTCTCCCACACGCACCTCGCGCCGGCGCAACTCCACTTCGACCGGCGTGTCGGGGTCGAACTTCCCTGGGGTAGTTCCGAGGGCGGCAGATGCGAGGAACATCCGAAGCTGTCGGCCACGCATGGGATGGACGGACAGCCCCGCTCTTGCCAGCAGGCCCCGCAGCTCGTCGAACCGGGGGTGCTCGCACACGGCGTAGAAGCGCCGGTCGAGGATGCCGTCCCGGTTCTCCAATTCGGTTAGGAGCCTTCGGAGCGACTCGGCCGCCGCTCTCGTCTGCGGGGGCAGGTTCTTGGGCTGGGCCCGTTGCAGCTTCTCCCTCAACCCACTTAGGCGCGGTGGATGCTGGCGAACCAGCAACTGGACGGGGAAGTCGCAGGCGTTGAGCGCCCCGGCGAAGCCCCCCAGTTTCGGCTCGTCTATTTCGAGACCCATCACCTCGCACACCCCCAGCCTCACCCCGTCCAGCCGGACTGGACCGTCCTCCTCCAGGTGGGACACCATGAAGAACAGGGGCAGCTCGGGCGACGAGTTGGGGGCCGTTGCCTGGGGTGAGCTTGATGGGAAGGCCGACGTGGCGTCAGCCTTGGCAATGTCCTGCGAAGCGACGGCCTCTCTGGGCTGCCCCTCCGCTCCGTGGATATTGTTTCGTCTCAGCAGGTTCTTCAACTCGTTCTCTCCTTTGCGCTAGTGGGTCGGGAACGGGACGATGCCGTTTCTCAGGAGGGCAGCCACGCCCTTGGCCAGGAGCACCAGCACCAGACCGACAACGGCCATGACTACGGCAGTCCTGGCCCTGCCGCCGCCCCGGGCGTCCGCTCCCTCGGCCATCAGGACGAAGCCTGCCCAGACGATGGCGAAGAGGCAGAGGCCGGAGGCGGCGTAGGCCATCGCGGTCAGAATCTCGTCGAAGGCGTGAAGCATTGCTTCCTCTTCCGGTGCGGCCCCCATGAAGACGAGTGCCGACACGGTGAACATCGCCAGGGTCGCATCTCGTCTCACCAAGGCCACTCCCATCCCAGCCGCTCGAACCACTCTCGCAGTCCGTCTGCCGGCGTCTGGTCTGCCGGTGGGTCAACTGGTTCTGGTTCCGGCAACGCCAACACTTCGAATGGGTCGTCCGAACCGACGGCGGCGGCGAGAGAGAGCGACTCGCTCCCCGTCCTGGCCATGGGCTGCCGCTCCATCGTCTCGGCCCTCACGTGTTCCGGGTGGACGATGCTGAAGGTGACTTGCTCGTACACCGTTTCGCCCGGCACCGACAGGGTTGCCGTGACGGCGTGCTCGGTCGTCGTGCCATCGTCGTGGGTCACGGTCACCGTCTCCCTGACGGTCTCGCTCGTACCCGGCCTCCACAGGCTCACCGTCTCGGTGCGGTACTCTGTCCGCTCCGGGTGGTGGGTGAGTTGCGTCAGTGGAGGAATCTTGATGCTCAGCGATGCCACCAGATCGACATGGATGGTCACGGCGTGAATCCCCGCGCCGTTCGGAACGTTGAGCCTGAAGCTCGTCTCGCCGTCCGGGACGAAGGCGACGCTCGCGGTGGAGGCTCCGGTAGCTGAGACTACCGTTCCCGTGATCGCCGTTACGTCGGCGTCCATGAGCGCCGTCTGTGTGACGGTCTCGTGTCCCGCCACCGCCTGAAGAGCCACTGGCTCCTCTATGCGCGTGACACACTCGGACTCGATCACGCCGTTGACGGCTCCGGGCGTCCAGCCGAGGGACGTGACTCTCAGATTGCACAGCTCGCCCTCCAATTCCGGCAAGGGATAGGGAAGCTGTGCTTCCTCGACGGTGAACGCCCCCGCTTGGCCCAGGCCGTCCTCCCACGAGAAGGTGAAGGACGGAACGGGTCCGTGCAGGGGGAGCGAGTAGCTGACCCGCTCCCCTTCCTCGAGGGTGGCCGAGCCCCGGAAGCGGAGCCGGCTCCCCTCCGGGCCGCCGTATGCCCTCGTTCGCAGGTTGACCTCTGTGGCTGCTCTCAGGGTTACGGCGGCCCGGTCTCCCGTAACGCTCAAGTCTTCGACGAAAATCCGACGGCCCTCGACCGGCTCGGCCAAATCGAAGTCGATCTCGTTTCGCCAGGGCTCGTCGTCGTCCGCGAGCGCCGCCTGGGGAAGCGCGGAGGCTCCCGCTAGGGTGACAACCGACACGATTGCGAGGAACCTTCTCATTGTCTTTCGGCTCTTGTCTCTGTTCCCTCCGTTGACGTTCTCCCTGCCGACCTGCACTCTTCTGGGCTTGCCGAACCATCGGTGCGGACGGAAGGGTTTTCTTCCCCGCCCGCGGTTCCTGCGTCGGCGCAGTCTCTTCGGGGTCTTTCCCGCCCGCTTCGCCATCAGGATCAACGGGCCGGGGCCGCTCTTCACCGGCTGCACCGGCGCGGGCGGTTCGCCCCGCACCAGTTGGGACGGCCGCCCCTCGTAGAGCCGCGCCCCCAGCCGGTACTTCAGCAGGTCGGCGGCCACCAGCGGCAGCCGCCTCCCGCCTATCTTCCCGACGACCGCAGCCAGCCCAATGAGGCCGAAGAGGACGGCAATGCCCATCCTCACCTCGTTCGGCCCCACGGGGGCGTAGCGGTATGCCCCGTAGGACAGGGCGCCCACCGCCACCATCGCCACCACCTGCGGGAAGGTGAACCACAGCAGCGCCCTGTCCTCGGCCTGCACGTGGGTCGGTACCTCGTGTTCTCTCATGTCTCTCTCCTTCTGCGAGTACGCCTAGCCGCCGACGGGCGTGGGCGTCGGGGTGGCCGGGTCCGGCACGGCGATGTCAACCGGGTTGCCTACGACGGCGTTCATCACCAGTTCGACGACGCCGAAGGCCACCATCGCCAGGACGATCCCTGCAAGTGCCGTCATCATGGCGCTCTTGCCCCGTTCCATCTGATGGGGCGCTCCGCTGGCCGTTAAATACAGGTAGGCCCCGTAGATGAAGAAGCCCGCGCCGACGGCCCCAACAACCCCCAGCAGGATGCCCACCAGGTTGGAAATGGTTTGAGTCAGTTCTTCCATTCGTTTCTCTCCTCTCGCTTTCTTCGCGGGACCTGCTCGGCCCGGCGTTTCCTCAATCACTGCCGGTCTTGGATTCTCGTCTCGCTCACTTGCACATCCCTCTCACCTCCTGCGGGCTCTGCATTGACGGAGGTCGATCCTGCGTCGCAACGTTCATATCGGCTAGTCCTATTCGTCGGCGCTTCTAGGGGTTTCACCGCCCGCGTCGCCTCCCCCGTTTGATGGAGTCGTCATCGAAGCCGCAGAGCTGAGGCCGCTCGACGCAGCCGACAGGCCCGCGCCGGCCGCTCCCGCTGCCGCTCCTCCCGGCCCACCGGCTGCCCCGCCCGCGATCAGGCCGACGGTCTTCGCCGAGCGCATGATCGAAGCGGGCAAGTTCATGCCGAAGTAGAGAGTGGAGAGCCAGGCGTCGAAGGTACCGGCGTTGCCCAGCATGGACGGCACTCGCGTCGCCATGTAGACGAATGCCAACGACATGAGCAGCTTCCAGATCAGGTCTTGCACGGGTTCGAACGCGGCTATCTGCGCCACCTCGTTGAGGAACCCGAACCCCAGGGCCAGCGCGATGAGCTGAACGGCCTGCTGGAACACCGTCGTCATGAACAGGCGCAGCCAGTGGCGGCCCCATCCCGCCGTGTGCGGCAGAATCCACAGCCCCAACGCGATGGGCGCAAGGGCCAATAGGACGTCGATGAGGGCGAGGCGGAGCACCATTTGCACGATGACGTAGAGGACGAAGAAGCCGTAAACCAAATAGATCAAAGCCAGCACCTGCGCCATGCCGACGCTTCCGGCCTCGACCGCGGTAAGGAAGGTCTCCACCGGGGCTCGGAGAAGGTCTCCGGGAGTGACGTTGAGGGATGCGGCGACGAAGCCGGATACGGCGTCCGCGACGTCGATGACCAAGGCGCACCACCAGAAGGACGACGCGGCGGCTACCAGGCCGAGAACCAGCCTGGGAACCATCTCCCGCCATCCGATTTGGGAGTTGCCCACGTGCTCGGAGACGATGAGGCTCAGTCCCATCCATCCCAGGATGACCGCCAGAGCGGCGGACGTAACGGCCCATACGACGGTCCAGGCCCGGAAGACCAACTCGTGATCGTAAGTGAGGCCGGGAGGAGTGCCGGTGAGAATGTCCGTCATCGGGCGTTACCCTTTCTCGCAGTGCTCGGCGTCCTCGCCGGACGCGCGTTCGACCACTCCGCAAATGGATCCGTGGACCCCCTCGATAACCCAGCCCGCGAAGGCTCTGGCCCAGCGGGACGGGTCAAGGGCGGAGAGGATCTTGTCCCAGATGCGACTCGGCTGATGGATGGGGACGACGGCGTAGAAGTCGCCACGCCTGACCGTCCTCGGCCTCCGCCAACATCACCAGCAGGTATGCGCGGTCGGGGTCGAGGTCGGGCTGCTCGTCGAGGCTTGCGGGTACTCCCACGAGTACTCCCATCCGTCGCTGCGCTTCTTCTCGCCGCCCTTGACCCGGTACATGACGGATATCCAGTCGCCGGTGTCGGCGTCCCGGACGGCGTAGTGGAGGGTTGCAATCTGCCGGTCGAAGACGGGCCGGGCGATGAACTCGCCACCCTTCTTGCGCTCCACGAACTCCCGGTCGGCGTTGACGAGGACGATGCCGTCGCCCGTTCCCTGGGCCAGAGCGACGCCGCTTGAGGGGATCGCCGCGAGCGCCGCCAGAAGCAGCGCGGCGGTCAGGGGTATCAGTCTCCCTGCTCTGCCCAGGGTGGGGTTGACGTTCGTTTGCGCTCCCAAGTTGATGTCTCCGCGTTGATGAAATCGTGATGCCTGCCATCGAGTTTGGGGAGGGGAGGAAATGAGCGGTATCCCCTGGAAGGGACTACATCGGTGTAGTGGCTTTGAGGGGACTACATCGATGAAATCCCCTCCGAGGGATTACCCGGCTGGGGGCCGCCGTGATGTCATGGGGCTGTACAGGGAATCGAGTCCGTGTACAGGCTGTGCAAGTTGTACATCGGGGACGGTTTTCAAAGCTGAAACGGGTGGGCAATCGCCCCCTACAGGACGTGAAGAGCGAACACTTTGTGTCTGGGGCGGGTTGCGGAGGATGTGTACATGAACTGTGCAGACATGAGTCAGGGGATGGACTGATGGAACCGAATGAGAGAGCGGTAAACGACGGCGGAGAGGAAGAGGAGGAGCACGTCAATCGCCTCATGGCGCTGCTGCACGACGTGGTGCGTAGAGAGGGGGGTCGCAGTGGGGCGGCGCGTGCGCTGGGGATAGACCGACGCACCGTGGGGAGGTGCATGGATGGGGAACGATTGACCCCGGGGATGAGGAAGGCGCTGGAGCGGGTGCTCGGGGAGGAGGCGATCTCGGCCGCCGGCCAACCGGAACCCAACGATGCGCTGGAACGCCGGTTTGAGGCGCTGAGGGAAGAGCTTCACAAGGGCCTCGATGCCGACAGGGGAGAGATTAAGGCTCTGCGTGAGGAGCTCGCCCTGACATTGGAGAAGGTGGAGGGACTGCTCGCCAGCAGAGAGGACCAGCAGGAAAACCACAGGGAGTCTCCCAGGTCTGCTGACGCTCCGAGCCCAACCGGATCGGCCCCGGAGGAAGCTACGGCGACGGACAAGCCCAGGCCCAAGTTCCCGAAACGGCTGTATCCCGAACTGGTGACCAGGGAGCCTGCCCCCGATGATGAGGAGGTCTTCGGCGAGGCGTGGCCGCTCATCGAGGAGTGGCGCGAGATATGGAAGACGGGACACGTGGGCACAGGCAAGGGCCTGGCGTGGCTGGAGACCGAGGAGCGGGTCCGGGAGCTGGAATTGGCCATGCTCGAAGAGCACGGGCTGACCCTGCCGCCGGAGAAGCAGCCGCTGCACGGCCTGTGGCGGAGCGCCCAGCTCGACTGGCGCAAGGAGACTCTCCATGAGGTCCGCAGGGCGGTGGCGTGGCGACATCTGCTAAGGACCATCCTCACGTGCGGCCTGTGGCGAAATCGCCGGTGGTGGGGGCGCGCTTAGGGTTTCGTGGAACTGGACAGAACACTTTGGACTGTGACGCCATAAAAGGCTTCCATTCGCTCGGTTGTTCGGATAATAATGGAGTCAGTTTCAGGCTTTTCCAGTTGTTTCGTGCCGAGAAACCTGGAGGGTTCCCATCCCCCGAATCCGGGACCGGCTGCATAGGATCGAGCACTGCGCTCTCCGAACAGCCGCCCAGGGGTTCTGACCGGAGGGATTGAGCATTGCGCTCTCCCGATGGTCTCCCCGGAGGGACAAGCGCTTCCCGCAGCGTGAGGCGGTCGAGAAGGGTCGAGCCTTGCTCCCCCGAAGGTGTCGCTTCGAAGGTCGGGACTGCTTGGACGGAGTGCATACGTCGCCTCGTCCGTTGACATAAGCCGGAGTCGGAGTGCGTTGAACGCTTCGACCGGCTCTGCACGCCTGCGACACGGCTTCGGCCGGTTGGCTCGCAGGTTCCCCACGCGGTGGTGAAAACTCTCCGCGTTCCCTTTCGACACGCGCCGGTTCCGCGATGACGTTCGCGGTGCGGTCGCTCGCCTCTTGACGCAGTTCCCCAGGTCGATCATTCCGACCCCTGTAACGAGTACGGGGCAGGCTCTGACAGGACTCGTCCATTCCCCCACTTTTTGTCCTGCGGTCGGCGCGAGGTCGATCGCACTTCCCCGTCGCGGTTCCCTGGCGTTTCCCCTTGACCCCAGGCCGAACTGCGTCCTTTTCCCCTCGCGTCCTCCGGTGACTCCCCCGTCGCGGTCGGCGCATTTTCCACGCAATCCCGTTCGATGGCATCCGTCGAGCGGGACTGCGCACACGTCTAGGCAACACAAGGTTCCCTGCGCTTCGGATGCCGCGCGGGGCAAGCAATGAAGGAGGTGAAGAAATGCACGTTTTGAATCGGATCACAGGGTTCATCCGAAAAGCCGTCGGGTTCGCGTTCGCGGTGCGGCGCAGACGGTTGACGGTAGCGGTCGTCATTGCGGCCCTGCTGGTCGGACCGCTGGCGCTGACCGGAGACGTTGAACTCTTCGCGCTGAACGCGGTGGGCATCGGTATCGCAGTACTGGCGCTTAGACGGCTCGCGCGGTTCGGAAGGAGGAGACGGCATGGAGATCGGTAGACGGACTCGCGGTCAGGTGAGCAAGACGTTGAGGCCGGTTCGCTGGCTTTGTAGACACAGATTGGAACTTACGACGGCAGCGGCCCTCGTGCTCATGCTCGCGCCCCTGCTGCTGTGAATCACGCACACAAGAATTCTCAGAAAAGGAGAGAGAACGATGACGACGGCAACATTGGTGAGCAATCGAACGATGGCCACGGGGATGGTGCGACAGCGGAGGAGTCTCGAAGAACTGGTCGACCAGCTCGTGGCGACGCTGAAGTTCGGGGATGACGACGGGACGGCGGAACGGAGCACGGCGCGAACGATCCACGAGGCGCGGCGGCTCAGGCAGGCTGGGGACGTCGACGGAGCCCTAGATGTCCTGGCGGGCGTGAACACTGCGGAGGCCGAGACGAATCAAGCTCGGTGGGCCTTCTCGGAGTGGAAGCAGCTCGTGAAACGTCGGTTCCGGGGCCGCGACGCGGTGCTCTACAGCCAGGGAACGGGCCGGGCCTCCGCGCTGATTCCCAAGGGCGATGGGATGCTGGAGGTCGCCGCGGTCCTGGGGATGCGCTGGCGGCCCGGGAAGGTCGTCTCAGGACGCAGCCTTCGGGGGATCCGGCCCCTCGCATCAGGTGCGAGGCAGGCTCTCACCGGGGGTGCTTGATGGTTGCGGCCAACACGGACATCGCGGCGCTCAAGGCGCGTCACTCTCTGGGCGACACGGTGGAGGCGTCGGGCGTTCGTCTCCGTGGAAGGGGCCGGGTCCGCCAGGGCTTTTGCCCCTTCCACGAAGAGGCCGAGGGTTCCTTCACGGTATACGCCGACTCCGAAAGGTTCTACTGCTTCGGATGCGGACTCGGCGGCGACGTGCTGGACTTCATCCGTCGCGTGGAAAACCTGAGCCTGCCGGAGGCGATCCGGCGGCTTGACAGCGAAGCTTACTCCGCTGTCACTCGTCCGGTCCCAACGGAGCGTGCGAAGGGGACGCCACTGCCCCCAAAGGACCCCACCCTGCTGACGGTGGCGGCGCGCTTCTACGCCGGTCAACTCCGGCGCAGCCCCGCCGGGCTTGCTTACCTGGCCTCTCGGGGCATCGACCTTGACTCCGCATTGCGGCTTGGCCTCGGCTACTCGTCGGGGCACGGGCTGCGTCAGGCACTTGTGTCGGCTGGTTTCTCAGAGAGTCGGATTCGGGACTCAGGGCTTTTCACCGAGCGGGGTTCGGAGCGGTTTTGCGGGATGGTAGTCGTCCCCGAAATCTCCGGCGGGCTTGTCCGCTGGCTCGTGGGCCGAGCCGTCGATGCCGACGTGAAGCCCCGCTTCCAGGCCTTGCCCGGCCCTAAGCCGGCGCTTGGGCTTGGGCGGCTTGGCCCGACACCGGCTTGGGTCGTCGTTACGGAGGGCGTCTTCGACTGGCTTGACTTGACCGCTTGGGGCATCCCCGCCGTCTCTGCCCTGGGCACGCAGGGAGTCGAGCGAGTCGCCTCGGCTCTTCGCGGCTGCCCCCGCGTCTTCCTCGCCTTCGACAACGACGACGCGGGCCTTGAGGCGTCGAAGCGGCTTCTGACCCTGCTGGGGCGCAGGGCCGCCGCCGTCACACTCCCCCGGGGCCTCGGCGACGTGGCCGAGCTCGCCAAGCATCCCCACGGACGCGCCGTCTTCCTCCGGCTGCTCTCGCAGGCCGCCCGTTCCGCCCGCTAGCGGCTCCCCGCCGTTCCGGTTCGGGCTACGCGGCCCTCCACTTCCCCAACTCCACTTTCACTCTACAGGCTCTCCCTCGGCTTTGCCTTGAGGGACGGCCTGTGTCCGACGTACGCCGGGCTCTGCCCGCCTACGGGTTCCTATTGGTAACCCGCATCGCTCATCCACAACGGGAACAACACAGCACAGAAGGAGAACCACCATGACCAACGGCAACAACAACGGACACCGCCGGAACGGGACCGGCAACGGGCACAAGCCCGACGCCGCAATCGTCACCGAGCACGACCTGCTCTGGGACGGGCTCTCGCCCGCCGTCGCGCAGGCCCTCTCCCAGCCCCTCGACCCCGCCCTGGTCTCGCAGCGCAAGGGGCGCGGCGGCAGGACCTTCGACTACCTCGAAGGCCACGTCGTCATCGATCAGGCAAATCGGATATTCGGCTACGGCGGCTGGGGCTGCGAGCTGGTCGGCGACGTGACCCTGCGCCGGATCGAGACGGTCGATCCCCGTACCGGCGTGGTCTCGGTATCCCAGGCCTACAGCGCACCCGTCCGCGTCACCGTGGCGGGCGCGCTGCCCCGCGCCGACGTGGGTTTTCACCCGGTCGCCGACGATACCCCCGACGGTCACGACACGGCGATGAAGGGAGCCGTCACGGACGGCATGAAGCGAGCCTTCAGGAGCTTCGGCCTCCAGTTCGGGAACGGTCTCTACGGCGACCGGACCAAGGCGAGCGCGCCTCAGCCGGAGCGTGTCCCCGCGCAAGAGAAGACCGACGGCAAGCCCGGCAGGCCGCAGACGAATGTCGAAGGTCCCGTTCGGCAGGCTCAGGGCGGTCGCAGCGACGCGCAGGGGGACATGCAGCGCGGTCGGCTCTTCGAGATCGCCGCGGAGCAGGGCCTCGACGAGAACCAGGTGCGGACGGCCGTCCTCGAGCGGACGGGCAAGAGCGTCGACGACCTGACGGTCGACGAACTCGGTCCGCTGGTGGAGGCCGCCGCCAACAAGCTGCGTCGGATGCGGCAGCCAATTGCCGCCTAGTCCGCCGGTCAATCGGAGACTCGGATCGAGCGGGGGTCTCCTTCTTGGAGGCTGCCCCGCTCTCACACGTACGTCACAAGGAGGAATGCCGATGACAGCGACGACACGGGCGAGACCTCGCAGCCTTCCCAGCACGACGACCAAGCTCCAGACGGAGCTTGGCAACCTCTACGTCACCGTCTCCGTGGGCGAGGACGGCGAGCCGTTCGAGGTCTTCGGGGTTCTCGGCAAGAGCGGTTCATTCCAGCATGGGGTGACCGAATTGGCTTGCAGGCTCATCACCCTGCACCTGCGAAGAGGCACGCCGCTTGAGGAGGTGATCGAGCAAGTTCAGGGGATTCAAGAGATGCAGCCCTTCTGGAACCGGCTGGACGACGGTCGGAGCGTGCCGGTCAACGGCATCGGCGACGGCATCGCCCACGTCCTCAAGGAGCACGTGAAGGCGAAGCAGGAAAGCGTAGTGGGGGAATTTATCGAAGCGAAGGAGGTCGCGAGAGCGGCTTGAGCAACGGGGTTGCTTTCCACACGGGCGACCCCGCTTTCATCTACGGGACACAAGAAGGAGGAAAAGACGATGACAACGACGACTGAAGAAAGGGCGGAGGTCTTCTCCCGCCCTGCCGCACGGATCCACGACGACGGCAACATCGAAGTGAGAGCTTCGTCGGCCCTGGGCTGCCGACGGGCCCTCTGGTACGCCGCAACGGAATACAAGCCGACGAATCCCCCGAGCGAGGACTCCCTGACGGCGATGGAGGCCGGCAACGCCTTGGAGCCGGTGGTGGCGAGAGCGATGGAGCGAGCGGGCTGGAAGGTTTTTCCAGCCGACCCCCACGACCCGCAGGCGGTCGCGGTGAGGGTCGGCCCAAACACCATCGTGACTGGTCACCCGGACGGCACCGTGCGGATGCCGGCGGAGGAGGGCGACGAACCAACCCCGCAGCTCTTCCTCTTTGAGGGAGAGGACGAGTCTCACGCCTACGGCTCCCCGATGGTCGTGGAGATCAAGACGCGGGGGCCGGAGGCGTTCAAGCGATGGCTGACGCTGGGGGCCGAGCGCAGCCACCCGGCCGCCGTTGCCCAGGCCGCCCTCTACACCCTCGGCGAGTTCGGGGAGATGCGGGACGCGGTGATCGCCACGATGGACACCGGCAGCCGCGCCTGGGACTACGAGGTCATCCCCGCCGAGCGGCTGGAGAAGGCCCTGCAAGACGCCTGCGAGTGGCTCGGAGAACTGGGAGCGCACTACGTCCGGAACGGGACTGATCCCGACGCGCTGCCGGAACGAGACTTCACTGCCGACAGCTGGCAGTGCAGAAGCTGTCCCTTCCTGAACGTCTGCCTGCCGGGGGCGGCCGAGGTCGACGCGGAGGACGAGAGAGAAGGGGAGGAAGTGAGCGACGAGGAGGCGCGGGACGCGGTGTCGGCCTACGCGGCCGCCCAGGACGCCCTGAAGGAGCCTGAGAAAGCCAAGCGCGGGGCGCTGAATACCCTGAAGATGTGGATGCGCCGGAAGGGAGACGCCAAGGCGACCGTCAACGGTAGAACGGTCTCCCTCGTGCGATCCACACGGTATTCGACGAACTACCGCAAGCTCAACGAGCACCTCGACCCGGAGACCCGGGCCGAGATCGTGACCGAGAGCGAGTCGGAGTACGTGCGGGTCAGCTAGACGCTTCCCTTGGCGGGAGCGCAGGACGGGGCTACCTTCCCATCTACCGTGACGGCCCCGCCGAGTCCCATCAACCGGGTATGAAAGGAGAGGCCATGAGTAACGCAACGAAGACCGCCACGACCTGGCAGGACAAGCACAGCGGCCTGCGCAGGCACAAGCTGATGACGAAGGAACTGGGGAGCGCCATCCCGGCCCTCTACGCCAACGAGAACGTCGCCGACTACGACTCCGTTCTCGCCCCGGCAAAGCTCTTCTCCCCCTACGGCAACTGGACCTGGTACATCACCGAGTGGAACGCCGAGACCGGCGAGTGCTTCGGCCTCGTCCAGGGATTCGAGACCGAGCTTGGCTACTTCTCGCTCGACGAACTCGCTGAGGCGACGGCGCTCGGCGGCGTTCCCGCCGTCGAACGCGACCTGTACTGGGTGCCGAAGACCATCGGCGAGATACGGAGAGGCCCGGGCTAAAGCGAGCCGGCTAGACGCCCCTTGCGGGGGCGCAGGACGGGGCCGTCTTCCTCATCTACGGGGAACGGCCTTGCTTCATACAGACGGGCGCGGGCACGCCGCGCTACTTCATTCATAAGGAGATTGACATGGCGCGCACGATAAACAAAGTAGAGCTCTTGGGACGAATCGGAACGGACCCGGAGATGCGGTACACGCCCAACGGCGTCGCCGTCACGAACCTGCGACTGGCGACCGACCGCTACCACAAGGACGACAATGACTCCGCCGACTGGCACACGGTCATCGTGTGGGGCAAGAGCGCCGAGGCCGTGAACGAGTACGTCTCCAAGGGCCAGCGGGTCTACGTCTCGGGACGCCTCGTGCAGAACGCCTGGGAGAACGAGGACGGTCAGCGCCGCCACCGCACGGAGGTTCACACCCAGGAAGTCGTCTTCCTCGACTCCGGCGGCAACGGGAGCGGGCAGGCGGAGGATGCTTCCCCCTTCTTGGCCGCAGCCCCAGCCGCATAGACGCGCCCGCCCGGTCGCGCCGCCACGGGGCCGCTCTCCCTTCACGGAAGGACGGCCTCGCTTTCGCTCGGAATCCATTACGAAGGAGATCGACATGCCCACGAAGAAGAGTAAGACCAAGCAGACCGAGACCATCCCGCTTCTCCCCGAAGCCGCCTCGCCGCCCGGCCCGGAAGGGCAGGCCCTGTTGGACGCGCTGCGCAGCAACCTGAAGCTGCTGGGAGAACTGGCGATGCGCTACGAGGTCTCCACGATGCCGGAAGGCCCGGAGGCCCCGCCGTCCATACGGACTCCCCGCGACGTTTTCGACCTGCTGGGGCCGGAGATGTCGGCCCTGGCCCAAGAGCAGGTCCGGGTACTCCTGCTGGACGGCAGGAACAACGTGCTGGGTCGGAGAGTGGTGTATCAGGGAAATGTGAACAGTTCGGTTGTCCGCGCGGCGGAAGTGCTCCGGCACGCCGTCCTCGAAAACGCTTCCGCCGTCATCATCAGTCACAACCACCCCAGCGGGGACCCCGATCCCAGCCCGAACGACGTAAGCCTCACGCGGGAATTGCAGCAGGCGGCGGAACTGCTGGACATCGAACTGCTCGACCACGTGGTCATCGGACGCAAGCGGTTCGTCAGCCTCAAAGAGCGGGGACTAATGGAATGACGCTCCCATGTCCCGACAGATCGTTTCGAGAGGCCCAACACGCGGGGCGCACTCCCCGCGCATCGGCTCGACCCTCACACGACGAAAGGAGACTCGACATGCTCGCAACCCACGCCATAGACCCCGAGAACCTTTACACCATTTCGGCCGCCGGCTTCTCGGCGACCGCGGACGCCTTCGCCCGCGACGACAAGACCGAAAGCCTCTGGTTCGTCTCGATGGTCGGCTCCCAGACCGCGCTCAAGGCGATCTGGGCCTCGCTCCTCAAGCAACCCCCGGATACCGCCCACGTCGTCAAGGGCGCGGACGGCATGGCTTTGAGCGGCGGCTACCAGCGTTGCCGGATTCCCTACGAGACGGTCGGAAGCTGGACGACCAAGATCGCCAGGCTGCCCGTCTCGGGCGGATGGCACGCCCTGGTGTACACAAAACAGGCGGAGTTCGCCTACGAGAAGGACTCCTTCCTGCTGCTGGCGCAGAGCGAGGAGGAGGCCCCGGCGCTTCACCACCTCTTCCTCGACAAGCGCAGCCCGCTTCCGATGCACGGCTCCTGGGCCGGATGGCTCTGGGAGCGAGGCCTGCAGGAGGGTGAGATCGTCCCCCTCCAGTCCGTGGGCGTCTCCGCCTACAGGTGTTCCCCCAAGGCCAGGGAGCTCCGAGAGGACCTGTCCGACGCGGTTGCGTCGGGTTGGCTCACGCTGCCTGGGGAGGCGTCCGATGGATAGGACGCTGAATCGGGCGAAGCGCAACAACAAGCGAAGGGGCCGGCGCAACAGCGCGGCCTGGCGACGGTTCTCCCCTGACGGGAAGACCTGCCGCTACTGCGAACACGACGGCTCTCAACACCTGGTCAGTTCGGGCCAGCCGCACTTCTTCCGTCCCGCGACCGAGTCGGAGCGGCGCGACTCCTACGTCATGCTCTACCTCCACAGCTTGCCGGACGGCGGCTCGGTCCTAGTGCGCCGGACGGTCGTCGCCAACCGCGCCGAGCTTATCACCGCCTACTGCGTCGCTTGCGCCGAGAGCATGAATACCGGCCAAGCGCTCTGCTACCAGAGGAACCTCGCCATTGGAGAGGTCGTCGGACTCGACACGGCCACCAAGGAAATCGGAATCGCCGCCTGATGCGGCAACGGAAAGGAGACACGACATGAGACTCGCTGCTCAAGCCAAGGGCGGCTACTACCCCACGCCCGAACGGGTGGTGGACCTGATAGCCGACCTGATCCACACCCCTACCGGGTACTACTACAGGGAGAGAGAAACCCTGCGCGTCCTCGACCCCTGCTGCGGGGCCGGGGACGCCCTCCAGAGGCTGGCCGAACGCCTCGACCGGCCCAACTCCATACCCATCGAGACCTACGGCGTCGAGCTGCACCGCGACCGGGCGGAGGAAGCCGAGAAGCGGCTGAACCGCGCCCTGTCCGCAGACCTGTTCGCCACCTCCATCGCCAACGGGGCCTTCGGCCTCGCCCTGGTCAACCCGCCGTACGACTGGGACAAGGTGGACAAGCGCGTAGAGCACGCCTTCCTCACCCAGTGCACGCGCTACCTGGCCGAGAGCGGCCTGCTGGTGTTCATCGTGCCGCGCCGGCGCCTCTCCTACTCTGCCCGCTACCTGTCTACCCACTACGGGCGGATGCGCTGCTGGGCATTCCCTGCCCCTGAGCGGGACCTGTTCGATCAGGTCGTGCTCTTCGGGTACCGGAAGACCGACCCCGTCCCCGACGCTCCCGCCGAGAAGAGGGTGCTGGAGTGGGCGTTGGGGGAGCCTGAGCCCCTGCGCTCCTATCCCCACCCGGAGTACACCCCCGCGACCACTCCAAGCGGGGACGTGCTGTTCGCCACCCGCGCCGTCGATCCGGTCTCGGCGGCGACGGAGGCGCGGCGTTCGGGCCTGTGGACGAACACGGAGATCACCGACACGCTCTGGCCCGCAAGGGACAAGCGCACCCGCCCGCTCATGCCGCTGCGGAGAGGCCACATGGCGATGCTGGTGGCGGCGGGCTTCCTCGACAACCTCGTTCTCGAATCGGACGGCAAACGCATCCTGGTCAAGGGACGCACGTCGAAGGAGATGGTTATGGTCGAGGACTCTCCCGAAAAGGAGGTCCACCGAGAGCGGCTCACGACCACGGTGGTGGCCCTCGACCTCGACGACGGCGGAATCACGGACATCGCCGCCTAGACGACCCGCTCCCCAGGGCCGCGCCACGAGGCCGCATCCTTCCCCCGCCGGAGAACGGCCGGGCCTCGCTAATCCTTCCCCGTACTCGATACGGGGTAATCGGACGCGACGCAAAAACGCCGCTACACACACAAGGAAGGTGAAAAGATGCAGACGACCATGACCCTCGAAACATGCTGCCGGTGCGGACTGGACATCGCTCCCGGCGAACCCTACATGCAGGGCGCGTCGGTGGACATCGACGAGTACAGCCGACAGGCCGTCTCCTTCTCGGTCGAGTCGTACCACCTGACGGGACCCTGCCACGACGACGCGAGGCGCAGGGAGCGCGACGAGCTCGACGCTCTCAGAGCATCCCTCATGACCGCATAGACGGCTCGCGCCGCGGGCCGCGCAACAACGAGGCCCGCCATCGTGCCTGGTCTCGCAAGTTCAAGCAACCGCCAGGGGGCGTTGCCGGAATCCCCAACGCCCCCGCGGTAGGGCGGCGTCGTTCGTGTCGCCCCAATCCTCGCCCTCCGGCGTCGATTGGGGGAGACGCGCGCCCGGGTTCCGGCGTCGTCCTCCGGCCACTACGGACAAGGAGGACGACACGACATGAACCTGGCAGAGTTCATAGACAAGTTCAAAGACGCGATAGCGCGGAGGGTGGTGGAGTCCTACCCGCCGCTCTACCGGCCATCGGAGAGCGGGAAGAAGATGCCGTACCTGCTCCGAACGCCCCTGGGGGCGCAGGAGGACGCGATCAGGGGCGCGGCTCTCTCGCTCCGCGCCAACCGGGGAACGACCGTCGTCGGCGAGATGGGAACGGGCAAGACCTTCATCGGCGCATCGGCCGCACACCTGGCGGGCTTCCGGAGCGCGCTCATACTCTGTCCCCCTCACCTGACGCGGAAATGGAAGCGGGAGGTGGAGGAGACGGTTCCCGGCGCTCGAACCGCCATCGCAACCTCCATCACCGACCTTGAGAGGCTGCGCTTCTCCACCGGCTCCGGCCCGCTGTTCGCCGTGATGTCGAGGGAAAGGGCGAAGCTCTCCTACCGCTGGAAGGCGGCCGTCGTTTACCGGTGGGCCACGTCCAACGGCAGACTTATCAGGGACGAAGAGACGGGGGATCCGTTTCGAGTTCCCTGCTGCCCCGCCTGCACCGCTCAGATAATCGACAAGGACGGGGCGCCGCTGACCGACGCCGACCTGAACCGTCGAAAGCGCACGTGCTCCGTCTGCGGCTCCCCTCTCTGGCAGGCCGACAACTCCGGCCCCAAGAGATACCCGCTGGCCGATTACGTCAAGCACCACATGAGTGGCTTCTTCGACCTGCTCATAACGGACGAAGTGCACGAGTGTGCGCCGCGTGACGCGGCATAGGATACCCGGCTCAGTCGGGAGAGATTCGGAGGAAATCTTTGGGCCAACCGACCTACCTCAAAGCGAAAGCCTAGGGGGACAACAGCATGTCGGTAAAGCGGCTACAGCCCGAAAGCGTTGTAGGGCTGGTTCCGCAAGGCCCGCGCGATACGGTGAAAGCTTGATTGCCTGAACCCCAGTTCCCAGTCGGTGTTGCACTTCACCCGCCGGTAGAACGCTTGAAACCCGGCGCCGCCCATTGCCTTAGTCGGTACTCGTGGCCGAGGCACCTTCGATGAGCGGACGATGACCAATGTGGTCATTCAAGAGAACGAACGGGGCACCTACAGTCGCGCTAGATACGTCCTATGTCAACGGAACGCGGGATGGCCTACGGGGGGAGACCCCTATGGTCACGGAGTCCTCGTAGTAGTCCGAGCCGGGGAAAGCCCGGTACATGGCGAAGGAGGACAGGTGGTTTCGACGGAACACAACAGGGAGGTATGCATCATGCAACAAGCCGAAACTGTACTGAACGTCATACGCGAACACGGAGAACGAGGATTGCCGCTGGAGAACATCTATCGGCTGCTTTACAACCGGAACCTTTACCTGCGGGCCTACGGTCGCATCTACTCAAACCAGGGAGCTACGACCGAGGGCGTCACCGCAGAGACCATGGATGGTATGTCACTGGCAAAAATCGACCGCATCATCGAAGCCTTGCGCTACGAGCGGTTCAGGTGGACGCCGGTGCGACGGGTCAACATTCCCAAGCCTAACGGCAAGACCCGCGCCCTGGGCATACCTACGGGGCCAGACAAGCTGCTGCAAGAGGTCATTCGGATGATTCTGGAAGCCTACTACGAGCCGCAGTTTTCCGACCGCTCCCATGGCTTCCGGCCCAACCGGGGGTGCCACACCGCCTTGAGCAACGTGACCACCCACTGGACTGGTGTCCGCTGGTTCGTCGAGGGCGACATCAAAGGGTGCTTCGACAACATCGACCATGAGGTCCTGTTGTCGGTGCTCGGCGAAAAGCTCCACGACAACCGATTCCAACGCCTGCTCAAGTACCTACTGAAGGCAGGTTACGTTGAGGATTGGAAATATGGCCGAACGCTGAGCGGAACCCCGCAAGGCGGCATAGTCAGTCCCATCCTCGCCAACGTTTACCTAGACCGGTTGGACAAGTTTGTCGAGAACGTGCTGATTCCAGCCCACACCCGAGGCACAGACCGGAGAGACAACCGCGAGTACACACGGTTGCTAAACCGAATGCACTACCACAAGAAAGTAGGGCATCACAGCTTGGCGACAGACCTACGCAAGCAATTGCAGCAACTGCCGTCACGCGACCCTTACGACCCCGGCTATCGCCGGTTACGGTACGTGCGCTACGCGGACGACTTCGTGCTGGGTTTCATCGGGCCAAAGGCCGAAGCCCAACAGGTGAAGGAGTCCTTGGAGACATTCCTGCGCGACACGCTCAAGCTGGAGCTATCCAAGGAAAAGACCCTGATAACCCACGCCACCAGCCAGGCGGCGCGGTTCCTCGGCTACGAGCTTGTGAACCAACAGGCCAACGACCAGATCGACCCAATCAGAGGTCGGCGAAGAGTCAATGGCCGAATCGGATTGCGGGTTCCCGCCGACGTCATCGAGCAACATTGCCAAGCCTACATGCGAAAAGGCAAACCGGCACACCGCAGTTTCCTCATCCACGATGACGACTACGGCATCGTGGCTAGGTACCAGTTGGAGTTCCGGGGCGTCGTCAACTACTACCTTCTGGCCTACAACGTCCATCACTTTGGACGGCTACAGCAGGTCATGGAGATGTCGCTGGCAAGAACCCTTGCGGCAAAGCACAAGTCCACCGCCCGGAAGATGCGTCGCAAATACAAGAGCGTCGTTGAAACCGAGCACGGGCCGCGTGTCTGCCTAAAGGCCATCAAGCAGCAGGACAACGGCAAGCGCCCTAAAGTGGCGTACTTCGGTGGCATACCCCTGAAACGGCAACGGCAGGCAGTTCTCGTAGACCAAGAGCCTCAGCGGTACAGGACTGACCGCAACGAGCTTGTCAAACGGCTCGAAGCGGACGAATGCGAGATGTGCGGCTCAACGGTGGATGTAGAAGTCCACCACATACGTGCACTTCGCGACCTGAACGTGAAAGGCCAACGGGAAAAGCCCAAGTGGGTACAACTCATGGCGGCACGAAAGCGCAAGACCCTCGTGGTCTGCCGGACGTGTCACATGGATATCCACCACGGGCGATTCACTCCGCAGAAGCAGACATAAACCACTGGAGAGCCGGATGCGGTGAAAGCTGCACGTCCGGTTCGGAGGGGGGCCGACGGAAAAGTGCTCCGGTAACACGGGGTAACTCGCCGGCGGCCTACCCTACACAAGGGGCGAGGCTCGGCCCAGGGCATCGCGGCGGGAGTCCTCGCGGACGCCTGCGGCAAGTCCCTCTCCCTGAGCGGCACCCTGATGGGCGGCTACAGCTCGACGCTGTTCCATCTCCTCTACCGGTTCAGCCCGGAGATAAGAACGGAGTTCGGACGCTCCGAGGAGGGACGCTGGATCGAACGGTACGGCTTCGTCGAACACTCCATCGGCAAACCCGACGACGAGTCGACGGAGGACGGGCGCAACAGCAGGCGCAGGAAGTTCCGCAAGGTGGTCAGGGAGCGACCCGGCCTCGCCCCCTCGGCCCTCTTCCACCTCATCGGCAACACCGTCTTCCTCCGCCTCTCCGACGTCGCCTCGGGGCTGCCGGACTATACCGAGGAAATACTCCTGTCCTCAATGGACTCGGAGAAGGACCATACGGGCTTCTCCCAGCACAGCGCCTACAACGCCGTGTTCGAGGAGTTGAGGAAGAGACTCGCCGACGCTCTGAAGTCCGGTTCCAAGCGACTGCTGGCGACCTACCTGCAAACCTTGCTCGCCTACCCGGACGGCTGCACCAGGGGCGAGACGGTGTTCGATCCCAGGACGGGCAATGTCATCGTCCAAGTTCCGCCCCTCTCCGAGAACAAGCTGTATCCCAAGGAGCAGGCCCTCGTCGACCTGGTGGCAGCTGAGCGAATGGAGGGAAGGCGGGCGCTGGTGTACGCGACTCACACCGGGACCCGTGACATCACCGGGCGAATGGACGACATCCTGACCCGGCACGGCTTCCGGGTGGCGGTGATGAAGGCCGACGCCGTGGCGCCGGACAGGCGGGAGGCGTGGGTAGCCGACAAGGTGAAGCAGGGAATCGACGTGATGATCTGCCATCCCCGGTTGGTGCAGACCGGTCTCGACCTGATCGACTTCCCGACGATCTGCTGGTACGAGACCGACTACTCGGTCTACGTGATGCGGCAGGCGTCGCGGCGGTCGTGGCGCATCGGGCAGACCCGCCCGGTGAAGGTCGTCTACATGAGCTACCGCAACACCCTACAGGCCGACGCCCTGAAGTTGGTGGCGAAGAAGCTACAAAGCTCCCTTGCGGTCGAAGGCGAGCTGCCGGAGGACGGGCTGGCGGCCTACGGAGACGACGGCGACGACCTGATGATGGCCCTGGCCCGCCAGATCGTCAGCGAGGAGGACGACAGCGAGGCCGAGTCGGTGGAGCAGGTCTTCGCCCAAGCTCGAAACGCCGAGGCCACCGCCGAGGAGATCCTCGTGGACGACGGCTGGAAGGCCGTCGAGAACCCGCCCCAGCCGGATGTTCTTCCGGTCAACGGGAAGGGCCGCTACGCCAATGGGCACGACGACCCGTTCGGCATCGGGCCGACGGTCGATCTGGCCCCGGTTGACGGACAGGTCAATGGCAACGGGAACGGTCACCACGAAGAGGCCGAGGAGCCGCATCAGTCGCTGTTCTCCTGGGGCGAGTTCGTGACCGAGCCGCTCAAGCCGAAGCGCCGCAACGGGAAGCCCCGGCCCGCCTCCATGTCCATGTTCGAGTGGGCGATGGAGCAGGAAAGAGAAAAGGATACTGTCGGCCTGTCTGCCTAGCTACAGGCAGGCGCAGGACGTTGGACGGCAAGACAACGAGGGATGAGCGCCGAGATTCGGCGCTCATCCCTCGCACACTCATATGTGAGGACAATCTGCATTTAAGGAAGGAAAACGAAACGATGCCCATGCAAACTCAGAAGCTAAAGCCAATCACCGACAGCCAAGAGGAGGAGACCGTGCACCTGTTTGACGCCGAAGCCCGGAAGGAAGAAGCCCTGTGCGGAGCGGCGCTCATCCCACGCACGCTCATATGTGGGGACAATCTGCATTTAAGGAAGGAAAACGAAACGATGCCCAGGCAAACTCGGATCATAATGCCAGTCACCGACAGCCAAGAGGAGGAGACCATGCACCTGTTTGACGCCGAAGCCCGGAAGGAAGAAGCCCTGTGCGGAGCGGAGACATCCGCCGCCGACCGTATCAGCCTGCAATACTATCTGGAGCAGCGCCGATACGAGATTCCGGTTGGGACCGTCTGTGAGCGGTGCAAGCCTCGGACGGTCGCGTTCGCCAAGTGTCTGCGCCTGGAACTCGTGGCCGAAGGACGGACGGACGAGGCCCAAGAGTACCGACGACTGGCCGACAGACTGACGAAGGAGACTCGCCCGAACCGTTAACGGCGACGAGGAGACCTCCATATTCAGGGGCTTTTTGCGTTTCCGCACGGAATCGTCAGTGATTCCCACTTGTTTGACATGAGTACATACGTTCTCGTACCATGGACTTTGATGGTCAGCGCCGGGTTTACCCGTCCCGAGGGAGAGAGATGCCATACGCCAAACCGAAAGAGCACGACGTAAACGGGGTCACTGCCTCGCGTGCGCTGAGTGACCGACAGTCGCGGATACTGGCGTTCATTTGGGACTACACCGTTGCCAACCCATACCCTCCAACCATTCGGGAGATCGTCAAGGGCTGCAGTCTGAGCAGCACCTCAGTTGCGAGCTACAACTTGCTGAGCCTGAAAGAAAAGGGATATCTGACGCGGGTTCCCAGCATCTCACGCGGCATCGTCCTGACCGAGCGGGGCAAGAGAGAAGCTGCCGCCTAATTCCGGGCACTGAGCAGGATTGCCTCTCTACCCTCTCGTCGTGCTGGTTTCCTTGCATTCTGTGGACAAGATGTTGACAGAAAGAACGCACGTTCTGTATTATCTGCCGTCCCACACCACAGGATTGAGGAATCTCCATGAGGGTCGCCTGCGTGCTCGTGACTCATCTCAGGGCGAAGGCGGAGATGCGACGGCATCCCCGCCTCAAGGACCGCCCCGTCTTGATCGTTGACCGCGATCCGTCGCGGAAGAAGCCGGTGGTCGACGGCTTTCCTCAGTTCTCGGAATCCGTTAGGGGCCTAAGCTTAGAAGAGGCCCTGTCACGCGACGCGAATGTCCTCGTGATGGACGCCGACGAGCCGCACTATCGGCGCGTCTTCGGAGAGGCGCTGTCCTCCCTGCAGCGGGTCAGCGACCGCGTCGAGGGGACGGAACTCGGCACGGCCTACGTGCGATTGGACGGCCTCGAAAGCATGTACCACGGCGAGGCCGGAGTCGTCTCGGCCTTGTTGGATGCGGTACCGTCCTACCTGAATCCTCGCGTCGGCGTGGCGGACGCGAAGTTCCCCGCTTTCGTCGCGGCCCGGAGGTGCAAGTCACACGGAGCGACCAGGGTTCCCGACAACGTACGCGCCTTCCTCGCACCCCACTCCATTGACTTGCTTCCAATCTCAGCCAACGTGAAGGCCGAGTTGCGCCGCTTCGGACTGCGCGCGATGGGCGACCTCGCCGCCATGGGAGAACACGCGCTCGTCGACCGCTTCGGACGCGAAGGCGGTCGGGCGTGGAGACTCTGCAACGGCATGGACGATAGTCCCGTCGTTTCCCTTCCGTTCGACGAGTCGATTGTAGAGCGCGCCTCGCTGCCGTTTTCGTCCTCTTCCCTACAGGCCCTCTTCGTCGCGGTCGACAGCCTCTTGAAAAGGGCATATGCCCGGTCTGAAATGAAGGGTAAGTACGTGGGCACGGCAACGCTCCTGTGCTCGGCGTCGGGCTGGTCTCCTTGGGAGAAGGTGGTCTCATTCAGGGAGCCGGCCGGGACGATGGAACCGGCCTTTTCCGTGATCAGGAGCCGGATGGAGGCCGATCCTCCACACTTGCCGGTCGAAGACGTGATACTCACACTATCCAACCTCACTGGAGAGTCGGGCACGCAGATGGGGCTGCTCAAGGACGCACAGGACGACACCGTCCGGCGGCTCGCGGATGTTGACCGTCGGCTGCAGGCGCGGATCGGCGGCCACGCTCTCCACAGGATCGTCAACGTCGCGCCGTGGCACCCCGCGCCGGAGATGCGCTCGCTGCAGGCGCCCATCGACCCGTCCGGCGGGGACGCCATTAGGCCCCTGCGCCAACCCAGCCCCGTGGAAGTGCGAGAGGGCGCGAAACACGAGCCAGTGTCGGTGCGCGTGAAGAAGCGGTGGCGGCGCGTGGCTCGCATACAGGACAGTTGGTCGTTCGACCTGTGGTGGCTCCCGGAGCCGGTGAGCCGCACGTACTACCGTATCGACTCCGGCGACGGCAAGCTGGTTACCCTGTTTCGAGACCAAGGAGACGACCGCTGGTATCTTCAGAGCGCGTGATGGTGACCCGTTACGTTGAACTTCACGCCAAGAGTTTCTTCTCCTTCGGAGTGGGGGCTTCTCATGCGCACG
This sequence comes from Dehalococcoidia bacterium, assembly GCA_965232435.1. Taxonomy (GTDB): domain Bacteria; phylum Chloroflexota; class Dehalococcoidia; order Lucifugimonadales; family VXLM01; genus VXLM01. Next base: position 1,784,603 of record CBDDPU010000004.1, on the reverse strand, counting down.
AGTTGCTTGCACAGGCGAAGGAGTACGGGTATTCGGCCCTCGCCCTGACCGATACGAATCTCTGCGGCGCACTGGACTTCGCGCGTCTTGCCAACAGTATCGAGGTTCGGCCCATCACCGGCGGGGAACTGACCCTAACCGACGGCTCCCGCATCACCCTGCTGGCAAAGACACGCGCCGGGTACTCCAACCTCTCGCGGCTTTTCACCCTCGCCAACGCCGCCGACCGTAGGGAGCCGAGGCTCGATCCCATGCACCTGCCCAATCACGCCGAGGGCATCGTCATATTGGCAGGAGGACGGCGCGGCCTGCTCTCCCGCCTCGCCGCAGGCGGTCGCCGCGGGAAGGCGAGTGAGCTTCTGAAGCATTACATGGACTGGTACGGATCCGACGCGGTGTACGTCGAGCTAAACCGCAATTTCCTGCAGGGCGACGCCAAGCGCAACCGGGAGCTTGCCGGACTGGCATGCGAGACCGGCGTGCCAGTGGTCGCCTCGAACGACGTTCACTACCACACTCCTGAGCGCTCCCGCCTCCACGACGCGCTGGTCGCCGCAAGGCTCAACACCACCATAGACCAGGCCCTGCCGCACCTTCTGCCCAACCACCACTTCGCCCTGAAGTCCCAAGCCGAAGTGCAGCGGCTCTTCACGGAACTCCCGGAGGTTCTCTCGAACACGCTCCGTGTTGCTGAACAGTGCTCCTTCGACCTCAGCGCCGACCTCAACTATGCCCTTCCCGATCCCGAGGCGCCGGACGAGTATACGCCTGCGACCTATCTCGAGAGACTTTGCTACGAGGCGGCGATGCGCCGGTATGGCGGTGTCTCGGGACGGGTGGAGGCCCGGCTGCGAGAGGAGTTCCACCTGATAGAGACTCACGGGCTGGCCGGCTTCCTTCTGCTCTACCGGGAGATCGCCCTCATCGCTCGCCGCATCATGGAGGAGAGAGGCTTGGCCCGTCCGGAAACGCCGATTGAGGAGAGGCCGCCCGGACGGGGACGAGGCTCGTCCGTAGCCCTGCTCGCGGGATACCTCATCGGCATCAGCCACGTCGACCCCCTGGAATGGGACCTCACCCTCGAACGCTTCATCTCCGAGGACGCTGCCGTACTTCCCGACATCGACCTCGATTTCCCGAGGGGTCTTAGAGATGAACTCATCGAGCGCGTCCACCGCCACTTCGGGCCGGAGTACGCCGTCCTGACCGGGGCGGTCTTCACCTACAAGCTCAAGGGCATCATCCAGGACCTCGGCAAGGCCCTCGGACTCCCCCAAGAGGAGTTGAGGCTCCTGTCCAAGCAGATCGAGTCCCACGACCCCGCGCATCTCCGAACGGAGATGCTTGAGCTTCCGGGCTTTAGAGACAAGGTGAATGCGCGGGGGTGGAGGGAACTGATCGAACTGGCTCCCCAGCTTGCCGACGCTCCCAGGATGCTCGGCCAGCACGTCGGCGGCATGATCCTCAGCAGTTCGCCCATATCGGAGATGGTCCCCACGAGGGCAGGGGCGATGGACGGTCGGTTCATCATGGACTGGAACAAGGACAGCGTGGCGGACGCGGGCTTCGCCAAGATCGATATCCTCTCCCTGCCCGTTCTCGACCAGATCGAGGAGGCCCTTGACCTTATCGATATCACCCAGGGGAGTCGGCCCGACATGGGCCGCGTCGACCCCGAGGACCCCGCTGTCTACGACATGATTAACGCCGGTCGCGCCAAGGGGGTGTTCCTGCTCCAGTCGCCCGCTCAGCTCAAGATGGCCCAAAGGCTCAAGTCTCGTAACCTGCTTGACCTGGCCTACCAGGTAGCGCTCATCAGACCCGGGGTCGGTGTTCAGGGCAGCGCCGTTTCGCAGTTCGTGGAGCGCTACAGACACGGGGCGGAGTGGGACTACGACCACCCCTTGGAGCGTCGGGCCTTGGAGCGGGGCTACGGAGTCATCGTCTGGCAAGAGCAGGTGGTGCAACTCATCAAGGACGTGGCAGGCTTCACGGCGGCGGAGGCGGACGAGGTGCGCCGGGCCTTCACCCGGCCCAACGGCGACCACCTCATCGCCATACACCGGGAGCGGTTCATAGAGGGGGCTGCGGAGCGTGGCGTGCCAGAGGGTACGGCCCTGCGAATCTTCTCCAAGGTCAACGGCCACTACATGTTCCCGGAGTCTCACTCTCACGCCTTCGCGGTCACGGCCTACCAGACGGCTTGGCTCAAGCACCATCACCCGTTGGAGTTCTTCGTCGCTCTGATGAACAACCAGCCCATGGGCTTCTACCCGCTGGAGACGCTGAAGGAGGATGCCCGGCGCTTCGGAGTGCCCTTCCTGAATCCGTGCGTGAACCAGAGCGGAGAGCAGTGTATCTCCCACAGAGGGGCCGTGCTGCTGGGACTGCGGTTTATCAAGGACGTGGGAGAGAAGGGAGCTCTAACTATCGTCGAGGAGCGTGATCGAGGCGGCCCTTACACGAGCGCCGGCGACTTAGTGCGTCGCACGAGCCTGAAACCGCAGGCCGCGCAGTCGCTGGTGCAGGCCGGGGCTTTCGACGACCTGATCCCCAACCGGCGGCAGGCACTGTGGGACGTGGGCTTGCCCGTCCGCTCCCGGCGTAACGGACAGAGCGCGATGCCTCTCCCCGCCGTCGAGACGCCAGCCCTAGATGACTTCAGCGAGTTCGAGCGGATGATGGACGAGTACAGGGTAATGGGGATCTACCCGCGTGGACACGTGATGGAGTTTGTGCGCCCCTGTTTGGACGCTGGCGTGCTGTCCACGGCGGAGGTGGAGGGAGTGGAGGACGAAGGTCGTGTGCGGGTTGTCGGCTGGCCCGTGGCTCGACAGCATCCCAAGGGCAGGGACGGTACCGTCTTCGTGACCATCGAGGACGAGACCGGCGACGTCCAGCTCATCCTGTGGCCCGATGTCTTCACCCACTACCGGAGGGCGTTGGGGAGCCGGATCATACTGGCAAGTGGTAAGGTCTCGCGGTACGACGGGACCACCAACGTCATAGTTTCCCATGTACAGACGGTCGATACTCGCGTGCCTCTGCCTGCCGCTCACGACTGGCGGTGAGGTGGCAGCCTACGTTTCATAGTGAGAGAATGGGCGGAGGAAGGAGTTGGCAACCGTGTGCGGTAGATACAGCCTTATAGCGGATCTTGGCGATCTTGCGCAGAGGTTCGAATTCGACGGCGACTGGGATGCTTTCGAGCGAAGTTACAACATCGCGCCGACGCAACAGGTTCTCACGGTGAGGGAGCGCGCCGAGGGTGAGGGCCGACAGGCGCAGTTCATGCGCTGGGGATTGGTGCCGTCCTGGGCCAAGGACCCGTCCATCGGCGCTCGGATGATCAATGCCCGTGCCGAAACGGTGAGTGAAAAGCCTGCCTTCCGTTCCGCTCTGCGGCGGCGGCGCTGCCTAATCCTGGCAGACGGATTCTACGAGTGGCAGCGAGTCCCGGGATCGAAGATTAAGAGGCCCATGCGCATCATACTCAAGTCGGGCGAGCCGTTCGCTTTCGCCGGCCTGTGGGAGACCTGGCGAGCCGCCGAAGGCAACGTGATCCCCTCGTGCGCCATAATCACCACCACCGCCAACGACCTGCTATCGCCCATCCACGACCGCATGCCCGTCATCCTCGACCGAGAATCCGAGTCCCTATGGCTGGACTCCTCCATCCAAGACCCTGCCCTCCTAACCCACCTACTCACCCCCCACAGCCCCGATACAATGGACACCCACGAGGTCTCACCCCTGATCAACTCCGCAAGGAATAACACTCCGGAGGTAATGGCTAAGGTGGGCTGACCCATCCATACCTAAATCTCTGAAGCTGATGCAGGGTCCGTAGCGCGGAAATCCCGGAAACGCGTCCGCCAATGCTCCTAACTGTGGCAGCGACAACCACGACAAGACCAAGGGGCACGATCGGTCGCTGTTCTCCTGGGCGGAGTTCATGGCACAAGAAGCCGCACAGCCGAAGTGACGGGGTTGCAAGCCTCAGCCCGCTTCTATATCCATGTTTGAGTAGGCCCTCGTCCCGAGAAGAAACGCGAAGGCGGATAGGAAGCTGACCAATCCCCACAATAGGGACAGACAGCGCACTTCTCCATTCCGGCGTGACTGGGGGTAGGCCATCTATTAGTTCATTCAAATCGAGCATATGGAATCATCCTTGGAGATTGTGGAGAGCGGCACCTGCCCAATGTCACCTAAGTTCAACGCAGTAACAAGCTCTCGGCCCCGCGAACAGGGCGACGGGTCGAACGGTGGTCGCTGCGCTAAGCATTACTGTCATGGTTCAGCCTTCCTTGCTCCCATGACTCTAAGCGGCAGGTTGTCTTCCTATGTAAGTCGCGGCGAAGACCATCTCGGAGAGCCACCGGCGGAACGACTCGTTGTCACTGAACTGCTTGAACAGCTCGGTGTGATCGGCCAGTATCTCGGTCATAGCTATTCCCAGAGCCTTGTCATGTTCGATACGGGCGTTCTGGCGGTCGGAATTGGCCATCGCGTTCTGGTATGCCTTATCCTCTCTAACTTTGGAAGGGATTTCCTCTGTAATCACCTTTTCGATCTTGTCCTGGTCCTTCCAGTCGATGGTGCCGAACCGGTCGTTGAACTCCCTGATGATCTTGGAAAGGGGGTCTATCTCAGGTTCCGGCTTCTGCCCCCCGCCTTCGGTCGGGACCGGATCAATCTCCCCGTCCTCATCGGCCAACTGGATGTCCTGCACCGCCTGCTTCTCCACCCGGTAGCTGTCCATGTCGATGGCTTCGAGAATCCCCTTCGACAGGTCGTCCTCGATGGGAGCGGGCAATTTGGGCACAAGGAAGGTCAGGAAGATGGAGAGCTTCTCCCACTCGGCGTTGGTGTAGGGCAGAATGGCAGCCAGGAATCCGTAAGCCCGGAGGAACGCCTTCGCACTGCCCTTGAATTGCACTTGCCCATCCTCGTCCAACTCCTCCCTATAGGCAGCGACGCACGAGTCCAGGATGGGATCAAGCCGGTCGCGTTCGGCTCCTGAAAGGTACCGATCTACGAGTTCATCAATCCGGCTTTGGGCATAAACCTGAAATCCATCCAGTATCGCCTTGAGGTCGTGCAGCCTGTCGGGGTCGGTCTCCTCGGACAAAATGGTCGTGAGGTAGTAGGGGGCGAATGCTGTCTCAATCGTGTCGGCGTCGTTGGCGAAGTCGAGCACGAAGGCGTTGTCCTTCTTCGGATGTGCGCGGTTGAGACGCGAGAGGGTCTGCACGGCCCTCACACCGGACAGCGGCTTGTCCACGTACATGGTGTGTAGCAGCGGCTCGTCGTAGCCGGTTTGGAATTTGTCGGCGCAGACCAGGAATCGGTACGGCTCCTCCTGAATCCTTTCTGGAATGAGGTTCGACGAGAAGCCGTTGATGATCGCCTCCGTGACCTTCGCGCCATCGTATTCGTGCCCTCCGGAGAAGGCGACGATGGCCTGATATGGGCTCTTGCGCTCGGACAGGTAGTCGCGAATGGCGTAGAAGTAGGTAATGGCCCGCCGGATGCTGCCGGTGACCACCATAGCGCGCGCCTGCCCGCCGATCTTCCGCAGCCCGTCGACTTGCTCATGGAAGTGGTCGACCATGATCTCCGCCTTCAGCCGGATGGCGTGGTCGTGGTTTTCTACGTATCGGCGCAGCTTATTCTTCGCTCGCTTTCTATCGAATTCGGGGTCAGTCTCCACCGTCTTCACCAGGCGGTAGTAGCTGCTGACCGACGTGTAGTTCGCCAGCACGTCGACGATGAACCCCTCCTGGATGGCCTGCTTCATAGTGTAGGAGTGAAACGGAACGTGCCGGGTCTTGCCGCCCTCTGGGACGGGAGCGCCGAAGATTTCGAGGGTCTTGTTCTTGGGCGTGGCGGTGAAGGCGAAGTAGCTGGCGTTGGCCAGCATCTTCTTGCCTTCCATGATGCGGTTTATCTTGTCCTCGGCGGTCTCGTCTTCGTCCTCGCTGCCGGATTCTCCAAGCGCCGTGGACACCGCTGCCGAAGCGCGACCGCCCTGGCTGGAATGGGCCTCGTCGATGATGATGGCGAATTTGCTTCCCCGGTGATCGTCGCCGATGGCATTCAGGATGAAGGGGAACTTCTGCACTGTAGTGATGACGATTCGCTTGCCTTGCTGCAAGAGAGCGCGAAGATCGGCTGAGGTCTCAGCATGACCCACGACGGAGCCGATCTGGGCGAACTGCCTGATGGTGTCTCGTATCTGCTTGTCCAGCACCGTACGGTCGGTGACGACGACCACGGTGTCGAAGACGGACGCGTCGTCCCGCTCCAGTCCGATGAGCTGATGGGCCAGCCATGCGATGGAGTTGGACTTGCCGCTGCCCGCCGAGTGCTGGATCAGATACCTGGTCCCAGCTCCCTTGTTCAACGCATCAGCCAGCAAGCTCCGCACTACTTCCAGTTGGTGGTAGCGGGGCCATATCTGCTCCCGCCTCTTGCGGCCCGTCTTGTCGTCCTTGCTCTCCAAGACCTGGGCGTAGTTCTCGATGATATTGACGAGGCTGTCGCGGGTGAGCGCCTGCTTCCACAGGTAATCGGTCTTGAGGCCGTTGGGGTTGGGCGGATTGCCCGCGCCGTCGTTCCACCCCTTGTTGAAGGGCAGGAACCAGGAGGCTTTGCCCTTGAGATGCGTGCAGAACCGCACTTCGTGGTCGTCCACGGCGAAGTGGGCGAGGCACCTGCCAAGCTCAAAGAGCTTCTCTCTGGGGTTGCGGTCCTTCTTGTACTGCCCTACGGCGTCGTCCACGGTCTGCTTTGTCAGACTGTTCTTCAGCTCGAAGGTGGCGACGGGCAGGCCGTTGACGAACAGGCACAGGTCCAAGGCAAGTTGCGCGTTATCGTTGCTGTAGTGGAGCTGCCTCGTCACGCTGAAGCGGTTCTGCCCGTGCAGGACTTGGGCCTTCACGTTCCCCGGCGACGGCGTGCCGTACATGAGGTCGATCTGGTGCGGGCCGTGCTTGACGCCGTTGCGCAGCACTTCTACGGTCCCTCGCCTGGTGATCTCACCTTGCAGGCGAGCCAGGAACTTGCGCCGGGTCGGGTCGTCCTCGTCAAGATGCAGCGAGTCGGTGACCTCAGGTTGGGTGGCTTGCAGAAAGGCGGAGAGTTGAGCCAGGTCCAAGCAGTGCTCCCGGTCGTAGTCCTGCGGGTCGCCGCATATCCAGCCCGCGCCGTAGCCGGCGGGCCGCTCACGCAGCATGCCGCCCTGCAACGGGTCGCAGGCAGCGTCGGTCAGCGCCTCGCAGATGAGACGCTCCAGACCTCTCTCACTGGTGTCGGTGGTCACGCTACGCCTCGCCCCTCGTTGGGATGGGGACTTCCCGCACTTCTCCGGGCTGAAGCCCATCAAGGGAAGATCGGATGAGTTCCGTTTGACGCGATATGCGATTCCAATTGGCGTTCATCAGCACCACCACGGCTATCCGTCTATTCGACATGTCCTGCTGGTACCGGAGGCTCTGGTCGGTAGTGAGCAGGACATCGAAACCAGCTTCTTCGGCCCTATCCAACAGCTCTCCATTCGACAGAGTGTCCCAGCCGCGCCCCCTAGCCTCTTCGACTTCATGGTTGAAGAGGCGGGGTCCCAACTGTCTGGGCGTGCCGTTATCGAACAGGATGCGCATCGGCGACCACAAGATCGGCGCGGAGTTCCTGTGCTGCGAACTCCAGAACCTCACTCACCTCAGCTTCTGATACTCCTCCAAACCAGTCGATGAAGTCGTATACGGTCGCTCCTCCGGCCAGATTGTCGAAGAGGACGTATAGGGGCAGCCGGGTGTCCTTGAATACCCACGCCCCGCTGACCTTGCCGGGGATTTGCTCAACCGCCGGACATTTGCTCCAGTCGATCATGTTGTCACCTCCTCTGCGATTGCCGGTTCTTCCTCGGCGTCGTAGATTCCTCTGGATAAGCCGTTCTCGTGCAGGCCGCTTTCTCCTAACGGAACGTCGTCCTCAGCTTCGTCGGGCAGTTGCGCCGCCGCCTCGCGCACGTCCAGCTTGCCCGTCACCACGTCCGCGATCAGCCGGGTGCGGTACTCTTCCACCAGCTCGATCTGGCGTCGGGCCCGGGAGATATTGGCGTCAGTGGTAGCCGTAGCTTTGTCTAGGTACTCGACGATGGCGGCTTGTTCGTCGAGGGGCGGGAGGGGGAACCACAGGTACTTCAGCTGGCCGCTATAGATGTGCATGATGGTGATGCCGCGTCCCATCATAGATTTCTGCGTTTGGGCGGCGGGGCAGTCCAGTGCGTAGCCCGCAAACTTGGGTTCGATTGGAACCGTTGGCCGAAATATGATTACGTCTCCACCACAAACTACCGGAGTGTTATTCAGGTTCACCGCAGATTTGCCGATATCCTCTATTGTCTCTCCTGACGTAGGAAAGAGAACATCGCCTCTGTTGATAGGCGTATAGGCGCCGGCTTTCTCTAGTGGGATATAGCTCCGCGTTTTACCTATGAAATACTTGTGCGTCGTATAGAGGTCTCCGTACCTAACACATGGTATTCCGTCGGCAACCTCGTCATCCTTCGTTCCACCTGAGCCCTTTGAGAAGACACCAATCCTGCCAAGCTGGACAACCTCCCAATGCTCCGGCACGTCGCCGAGCCATTCAACTCCGGAGGGCTTCAGGCGGACGTTGGGGTCGAGGCCGCGGGTGACGGCTCTGTTGACGACGGCCTGGCGCTCCTCTTCCAGCAGCGCAATGAGCTTCCGCTTGGGGCTGACGTACCGCCGGATGCGTCGGTCCACGTAGTCCAGGTAGCTGACGATAGCGTGCTGCTCGGGGAGGGGTGGGAGGGGGACCAAGAACGACCCCAACCGACTTTCAGGGATGGCTGGATAGGCCGTACCTACCGATGAAGCCGTCACCCTGTCAGTGAACGGATTGCTTTGAGCAATATAGCTCAGGAACTTGGGCCAAACGTCATTTCGAGGGGTAAGGACCGCGAACCCTGTGGAGCAAATCAGGTCGTCCTTGACTTCTCCCACAAACCAAGTCGCCTTCAGGTATGTACGTACAGTGGAGATGATCGTATCGCCTGTTTTGACGATGCGGCGGGCTCTTGAGGGCGCACTCCCAAAGCGAGCCGTAATAGGTTCGCTTACAACCGCGCCAGTACCAACAGCACCAATTTCTAAGTACCGGAACTCAAACTCAGGCTCAGTGTTCTCTGGTAGCACAGCATCGTTGATATGCGCCCAATGCTTCAACCGGCGCACTTCCCAGTGAGTGGGCACGTCTTCTAGTGGCTCGACGCCGGAGGGTTTATAGGCGGTGAGTGTCATGGACTTTCTTCCATTGCCACGGGGCCGTATTGCCAGCCGCGGTCTAATGCGTGCCGTTTGAGGGCATCTGCTTTACGCTCGATCTGGCGGCGGCTGACCTCCCTGAAGTCGATGACGGCGTGCTCTTCAAAGGGGTCGGGGTCAGCTTCCACCTCCAGTTGCAGAGCGACGCATTCTTGAACGCTGACGGCCAGCACGCCGACAGATCTGTATTGCAACGCTTGCACGAAATGCTTCCAAGCGTCTTCGGCGGATATGAGGCTGCCATCATAGACGGACAATCGTCCCCCGTCTTTTTTTGAAGGTTTGAAGGCTTGCGAGGTTACGTTCCCACGCTGTACCCAAGCCGGGGAAACCTGTCGATGCAGCAATGTGTCGGGAATCATGCGGATTCGTTCTGCCTATTGCGCAATTCATCTACCCACCAACTCCAGTCCTTGTCGTCGTCAAGGTTGAGCTGATGTTCATGGTCCGCATCGGAATCCCGGTCGAACCAGAGCCACGAGGCAGAATGATCAACGAGGTTCGTCTCTAGGATCGCTACGCTCGCGCCCTTCGACCATTCCGCCCGGACGCCGCCTTCAGGTGTCGGGTAAAGGTGGGGGAGTGGCAGATCAGCTGGGTAGCGCTCGTCGAATTGTGAAGCGAGCCAGTCAAGCGCTTCACTGTGGAACGCGCGCCCCTCTCCCTCAAACCAACCGTCCTTCAACTCTCGGAACTCGTCCAAGCGAGAAGGAACGTCCAACGGGTCTAACGCTATGATTTCATCAACTGCGTCTATTCGTATTAGCAGACCCTGCCAGTCGTGTTTCCCGATGCCGCGTATCCACGCGAGGCCGTGGTCGTCGTACCCGTTGAATACTTCAAGGACAGTTTCGCGATTTTGTTCATTCATCACTGCATGTATCTTGTGGCCTGTACGCAACTGAACTTGGAAGGTCATTCGGTCCTGATCCGCCTCAGGTATCAAACCGCGAATGCTAATGTCTTCGGTGATTTCATTGACTTGAGACGCTCGAATCAGCCTGCGCCGTGATTCCTTGGTCAATCGGCCCTTCTTTGTACCGTCCGGAGTATTGAAGTTTATGGATTCATCATCGCGAAGTCGGCGCCCAATGCGGTCGAACATGCCAAGACATTTCGATGGGAGCAGTTCCTCTACTCCCGTGTTGCCTTCTGCCGCAGCGATGGCTTCGACAATGAGGTCTCGAGCCTCGTTAAAGTACTGTTCATGCTTTCCAGGAAGTCCTGGAAATTGCGGCGAATCCGGCGTTCCGGACGTTATGACTTCCATGTCGATAACCGGAATCGCGCTCCCCTTTTCTACACGAGTAATCCCGAAGGTGACCCCGTTGGTGAAGCCCTTTGGGGATCGTGCGCGGTCAGGATTTGCCTGAAGGTACCGCCATTTAGCGACTTCGACAATTATTTCCCGAAGAGCGGACAGGTCACTAAGCATTTCAAGGGGTATTGAGCCCCGCTCAAAGCGCTCTCCCACAAACTGAGGTCGCAAGAACTCCGTCATCGTACTCCTCCCCTTATTCCACTATAGCAGTCAGTGCTCCCTCCGTCTCTTGTCCAGGGGTGAAAATGTCGGTGCGTATCGCCTAAAGCCGCACGGCTTCGTAACCTAAGCGTCTCAGCGATACCAGTAGGGCAGCGCCGCTCACGTCGCGAGGCAACCTCACGCTACCAGGACCTCCTCGCGTACGAAGTGCAGTCGAATTAGTTTCGGTCGCCGCATGGTTTCGTCGAAGTAACAGTCGACGGCTTCCTTGACGTTGCCGCGAAGCTCTTCCAGGGAATCGCCCTCCGTATGGATGCCGTACCCCAGCGCGCTGGCGGTGTATCCGCCGTCCACCTCATCCTCGCTGACCTCGAAAATGATCTCCGTCTCAGACACTGTTTCCTCCTATCGGGATGGCTTGCTCCAGGGGCGGAAAGCTATCTCCCATCCGACGACCCACCTGCGACCAGTATCTCCGCCAACAGCCCGTCCGTCTCCCGCTCCAGCGCCAGGATGTCGGCCCGTATCTCCTCCAGGGGTCGGAGCGGCTGCGGTTTGTAGAAGTGGCGGGTGAAGCTGACCTCGTACCCGACCTTCACGCTGCCGGGGACGTGCCAAGCGTCGGGAGCATAGGGCAGCACCTCGCGGCGGAGGAACGCTTCAATACCGCCGTCTTCCAACAGAGGTATCTGCTCTGTGTCGCGCAGGTCGGTGTCCGGCTCGTACTCTACGACTACCGGCTTACCCTTGACCATCCCGGCGAACAGCCCGCGCAGCGGGTCGGCCTCATCTCGGCGTTTGTGGATTTTCTTGATGACGGGCGGGGCGGTCTCGGAGCGCTTGCCGTCATCCTTGAGCACCTTGATTTCCCTGGCGGTGTAGGCCCGCTCCGGGTCGACGCCCTCGATGCGCAGGGGCCGCTCTACCGTGACCTTCCAGTAGCCGAAAGCCTCGTTGGGGAATATCTTCGACTGCTCCGTCTCCTCAAAGGCGAGGAAGGCGTCACAGATGCGCCGGATGTCCTCGTTGGAAAGCTCACAGTTCTTGTTGCCGAGGTTCTTGCGAAGGGCACAGAACCACTGAGTGGCGTCGATGAGCTGCACCTTGCCCCGGCGGTGCGCCGCCTTGCGGTTGCTGAGCACCCAGATGTAGGTTGCGATGCCGGTGTTGTAGAACATGTTGAGGGGCAGAGCGACGATGGCTTCGAGCCAGTCGTTCTCGATGATCCAGCGACGGATGTTGCTCTCTCCCTGTCCTGCGTCGCCAGTGAAGAGCGAACTGCCGTTGTGCACCTCGGCAATGCGGCTTCCGAGGGGCGTGTCCGTCTTCATCTTGCCGATCATGTTGGCCAGGAACATCATCTGGCCGTCGCTGGACCGGGTGATGAGGGAGTAGTCGGGGTCGTCGTCGTGCTCGACGAGGAAGCGCGGGTCCTTGATGCCGGACTTTCCGCCCATGCGCTCGAGGTCGGTCTTCCAACTCTTGCCGTAGGGCGGGTTGGAGAGCATGAAGTCGAACTCGCGCGCGGGGAAGGCATCGGCGGAGAGGGTGGAGCCGAAACCGATGTTGTCGGCCTCGATGCCTTCTCCCTTCAGTATGAGGTCGGCCTTGCTGATGGCGTAGGTCTCGGGATTCACCTCCTGCCCGTACAGGTGGACGGACACATCCCTGCCTTGTTCATCGGCGAGTTGGGCCAGGGTCTCTTCGGCGACCGTCAGCATCCCGCCTGTGCCGCATGCGCCGTCGTATACCAAGTAGGTGCCGGACTGCACTTGCTCAGCCACCGGCAGGAAGATGAGACGGGCCATGAGCTCCACTACGTCCCTTGGAGTGAAATGTTCCCCCGCTTCCTCGTTGTTCTCCTCGTTGAATCGCCGGATCAACTCCTCGAAGACTGAGCCCATGCCGTGGTTGTCTAGCCCCTCCAGGCGCACCGATCCGTCGCCGTTGAGAACGGGCTGAGGGCTAAGATTGATGGAGTTGTCCAGGAACTTCTCCAACAGGAAGCCGAGGGAGTCGGCCTCGACGAGTGTCGGTATCTGGTTGCGGAATTTGAACTTTTCGAGAACCTCCTGGATGTTGGGAGAGAAGCCGTCGAGGTACGCCTCGAAGTCGGCGCGCAGTTGCTGTTGCTGGGCACGGGATGTGAGGTCGCGGAGTCGGAAGCTCGATGTGTTGTAGAAGGCTTGGCTGGAGGCTTGGCGAAGCGCGGCGTCCTGGTTGGCGATGCCCGCGCCGTCCAACTGCTTCTTCATGCGCAGCACGGCGTCCTTGGTCGGCTCCAACACGGCGTCGAGACGTCGGATCACCGTCATGGGCAGGATGACGTCACGGTACTTGCCGCGAACATAGACGTCGCGAAGCACGTCGTCCGCGATGCCCCATATGAAACTGCTGATGTTGAGTGTGCTCACTGGCTTGTCATGCTCCTATAGGCGGCTTTCACCATCTGGTCGAGGGCGACAGTGGCTTCCTCATTTAGACGTGGGTCAGAGTGGAGACAGGACGAGATCACGGCGAGAGGTTCCGGCTCTTCCTTGGCTACGGGGCTCCTGACGAATTGATCTACGTCCAGCCCCGACCACGCCGCCAAGGCCGCGAGACCATTCACGTCAGGATGCTTGCCCTGGGACATACGGCTCAAGGTGGAGGCACTGATCCCGCACTCTTCTGCCACCTGCTTCCAAGTGCATTGGCGGGCCTGTCTCTCTGCGTCCAGCGCAGCGAAGAATGCGCCACCGTCGAACCTCGCTGTCTTCGCCATGTTTCTCTCCTTAGCAGGTACAGACCACAGATGGCTTTCATCTGCAATGGTGTGCGTTGCTCATTTGATTATCGCAACTGTATAATTCACTTGCAATAGGAGTGAGGGGAATCGAGTCAGAATGGAAATGGGTGCAGGCGAGGCAGTACCGCTCTTGGGTCAGATGATTCTGGCTGGCCAGATGGTGCCTTCGATGTACCCAAATCCGGCCTCAGCCAACTTATCCGCCTCGACCGGTAGACGCATGAGGCCATACCAGGCTGCTCCCTCATCAGGTGGTTTGTCACGTCACCGGCGAAGGGCGGCACACCATCACACTCCTTACTGCGTACTCGACATTGAGACGGCGGGGGCCATTACGCAACCACCTGACACATATGAATTGCTGTTCACAGGGGTCAAATTCAAGCAACGCCGCGCTATCTTCCGTTCTAACTATCGAGAGTTGGAACTTCTCGCTGACTTCTTAAGTGGTTTTGCGGGCGTCGTAGTTACCTTCAACGGTAGCCGCTTCGATCTGCCGATCCTCAGACATGCGATTCAAGGAGCGACAGGAAGGACCTTACGGATTTCGAATCACTACGACATTCTCTTAGAAATCGTGCGTCAGTTTGGTAGACGAGTATCATTACACGCACTGGCCCGAGAGAATCTATCCATCGGGAAATCGGAGTGGGATCACCGGCGCAACAAAGAAATCTGGCAATCGAGTCCTGAACAACTTATTGCCCACAATCAAGAGGACTTGGAACTTACTGCCAGACTAATGGAGATAGTCCTACAACGCCAACCACTCCAGGTGGATGGGAAAAGTGTCCTTCTGCCACTTGACCCGTTCAAACTCGTTTCAGCCAAGTTAGGGTGAAATCGAACACCTGCTGTTATTCCGTAGGGAGTTTCCCTCAAGGCGGTCTAGAATTGGAATCAAAGGCTGAAAGCCTAGGATCGGAAGTGATGTTTGCCTGCTGGGGCAAATTGTCCTTTGCCGAAGAGTCGCCCGGCTACCACCCGTTGCTTTGCCACATGATTGACGTGGCCATGGTCATGCGGGCGATGTGGGAGTATTGCCTGTCACCCAGTCAGCGGGGCGGATTGTCTATCGGCTTGGGATTGGGACAGGACCAGGACTCGGCTGGCCTCTGGTGCGCTTTTCTCGCCGGACTCCACGATTTGGGTAAGGCATCTCCGGCCTTTCAGCTGCAAGTTGAGAGAGAGCGCACCAAGGTCAAGCAACGACTCATTGACAACGGATTGACCGTCCCATCACTCCAAACTTCCAAGTACACACCTCACGGTGTGATAACCGCCTCTACTCTTCCCAGCATACTCACCGCCGCGTTCGAAATTGACAGGCGAATTGCCAACCGCATCGGGACAGTCATCGGCGGGCATCACGGCGTCTTCCCTACCAGCAGCGAGATACAAGGCGTCAGTTCAACCGCCAGAGGCAATCAACGGTGGGACCATCACCGGAGCGGCCTAGTAGAACTACTGGCCAACGTGCTCCACGTGTCCCGCGATCGTCAGCCCGACAGAATCGATAACGCCACGGCCATGATCCTTGCGGGGTTTGTCAGCGTTGCGGATTGGGTCGGCTCCAACACTGATTTCTTTCCATACGCCGCTCCTACGAGTACGGAGGCATATGCACCTTGTGCTGAGAAGCGGGCCGGGAAAGCCCTCGACGCGCTGGGCTTTCTCATGAGGCCAGGGCCGCGAGAGGTCCGGGGCTTTGCCGGACTGTTCCCTAGCATATTCAAACCCAACGACCTGCAACACTCGATAGAGTCCATAGCAGGAGACCTGACCGAGCCAGGGCTTGTCATCATTGAGGCGCCCACGGGGGAGGGTAAGACCGAGGCAGCCATCTATCTTGCTGACAGCTGGGCTGCGTCCGCAGGCCAGCAGGGATATTACTTCGCCCTGCCAACACAGGCCACCAGCAACCAGATGTTCGGCAGGGTCCGAGACTTCCTGCATGACCGGTACGCGGACAGCCTAGTGCAACTACAGCTTCTCCACGGCCACGCCTCGTTGTCCTCGGAGTTTGAGGCCCTGCACGAGAACCATGATCGCATCTTCGCGCCTCGGTACTCAGGAGTTGAAGAGGACAGCGACCATTTGGAAGTGGTCGCGTCAGAGTGGTTCACGTACCGCAAACGGGGGCTCCTCTCGCCCTTTGGGGTGGGCACTATAGACCAAGGGTTGCTGGCGATACTCCAGGCCAAGCACATGTTCGTCAGATTGTTCGGCCTTTCCCACAAAACCGTCATCATAGACGAGGTCCACGCCTACGACGCATACATGACAGCGCTCCTGGAGCGGCTTCTGGAGTGGCTGGCCGCTCTCGGGTCATCGGTTGTTCTGCTGTCGGCCACGCTGCCCAGGGCCCGGCGAAATGCGCTCCTCGACGCTTATCTGCGGGGCCTGGGCGACCAGCCAAAGGAGATCAGGTCCGATGCTGCATACCCTCGCATTTCGTGGGTTTCCGGTAACTCCGAGTCAGGTTCTCGCAGTGTGCAAGTTTCTCCGAGGGGCACCAAAGAGGTCTCGCTGCAATGGACTGACGGCTCACTGCCTGCCCAAGATGGATCGCCAATTCCATTAGGCGAGTGCCTAAGCGACGCCTTGGCGCAAGGAGGCTGCGCCGCCGTCATCTGCAACACGGTGCGCCGCGCCCAACATGTGTATCGGGCGCTCAAGCCCTATTTTCCAGGAACAGACGAGAGTGGCAATCCCATGTTGGACCTCCTTCACGCTCAGTACGTGTTTCAGGACCGAGATAAGCGGGAGAAGAGATCACTTGCTCGATTCGGGAAGCCGGGCGTGAGCACGTTCCGGCCCCGCAAAGCCGTGTTGATTGCTACCCAAGTCATCGAACAGAGCTTGGACCTTGATTTTGACCTGATGGTGTCGGACATGGCTCCCGCTGATCTGCTTCTCCAGCGGGTCGGCAGACTTCATCGCCACGAGCGCCCGCGTCCTTATGCTTTGAAGCGGCCTCAACTGTTGGTGTGTCAACCAGAGATGGCAAGCGACGTACCGCGTTTCGATTCCGGTACGACCGCCGTCTACGACTATCACATTCTGCTTCGCAGCTGGCTGGCTCTCAGGGACCGCGCCACCGTCAGCGTGCCTCGTCACGTGGAATCCATCATTGCGGACGTATACGACGACGACCGCCAGCCTCATGGCCTATCCGAGCAACTGCGCGAGGCGTGGTCTGAAACTCAGAACGAGTTGGAGAAGACGATAGAAGGAGACAGCGAAGAGGCGAGAGTCCGCTGGATCAAACCTCCGTCGTATGGCGGACAACTCTGGCGGCTGACAGAAGACCCCAGAGAGGAGGACGCCCCCGATTTTCACCAAGCGCACCGGGCGCTAACTCGACTCACGCCTCCCAGCGTGTCCGTTGTCCTTCTCTTCGGAACCTACGAGAGTGCTTGGCTGGATGCTACGCATGGCGAATCCGTAGACATAGACAACATACCGTCGATGGACGCTATAAAAAAGCTGTTGATGCGTTCAGCCAATATCTCCGACAGGCGTGTGGTCTTTCAACTCCTAGGACAACTGCCGCCAAAAGGCTGGAGGCGGACGGCTTTGTTGAGAAACCACAGAGCGATATTCCTGGATGAAGATGGCTGTTCAGAGAGCATCAATGGATACGGCATTAGACTGGACTCCGAAACCGGCATAACGGCATTCAGACGTGACTGAGGAAATGTGTTGGCGACATTCAACCTGATAGATGAACCCTGGCTTCCCTGCACGATGTTGGATGGAACCCGGAGGCATCTGAGCCTGCTTGAGACATTGATTCAGGCGCAGGACATTGGCGAATTGGGCGGAGACTCTCCTCTAGAAGTGGCATCACTTCACCGCCTTCTGCTCGCAGTGCTCCACAGGAACTTTGACATAGGAGACTCGCAGCGGTGGGCTGCCCTCTGGGAGAGCGGGGCCTTCGACTCAGACGTGATCGACGACTATTTCGAAAAGTGGCGTGGTCGCTTTGACCTGTTCGACGGGGAGCGGCCTTTCTACCAGGTTGCAGACCTCGACCTGACCAAGGGTGGTTCGTCTGCGAGGCTGTTCTTCCACCAGGACAACAACGCCACGCTGTTCACGCACGTAGCCACAGCCCACCCGCCTTCTCTCACACCGGCTGAATCGGCCAGACTGCTCGTCGGATACATGGCGTTTGACGTAGGCGGCCTCAAGACTGGAGGGCCTGCCAAAGCCGCGATGCTGAACAACGGCGCGGTGATGCTGGTGAAGGGCAACAATCTGTTTGAGACTCTCATGCTCAATCTGTGCCGGTACGCCCCTGAAGATGAGGAGCCCTGGCCCTTCAATCGTAACGAAGACATACCGGCGTGGGAGCGTGACGAAGAGATTCGCCTTGAGGATAGGCGTCCCGCCGGCTACATCGACCTGCTCACGTGGCAGAGCCGTCGCATTCGCCTCCAGCCTGAGTCTGAGCGAGACGGAAGCACCGTTGTCAAGAACGTGGTCATCATGAAGGGTGCGCAGCCTCCCAATGACTTCAGGCTCCGAGATAGGGAGACGATGTTGGCGTTCAGGAGCAACCCAGATGCAAAGGGCCTACAGGACCCCTGGCCCGTTGTGACCTTCCGGGAGGACAGAGCTCTGTGGCGGGACAGTCACGCTCTGATGTCCTCGGCCAACGCCGAATCCTTACAGCCCAAGACCCTTACTTGGCTCGCAGACCTGGCATCTGAGGGCATCATCCCCGACTCACAGGTTGTGCCGGTGGATGTTCTTGGCCTAGGAAGCACCCGGGCGAAGATTGAATTCTGGCGGCACGAGCGGTTGCCATTGCCGTTGGCGTACCTGAAAGGCAAACAACTGGCCGATACTCTCAGGGAAGTGCTGGAACTGACCGAAACAACAGCGCAGCATCTGAACCGGGCCATGTGGACGATGGCAACGAGAATGCTTGCAGCGGGCCCAGACCGGAAGCCGAAAGCGGAAGACGTCCGAAATCTATCAGACCACCTTGGCGCGGGTCGCGCCTACTGGTCTCATCTGGAAGCCCCGTTCAAGCAACTCTTGGTGGAGTTGCCAGACGACAAGGACGACGAGGACGAGTACGGAGGCGTGCAGTTCGGCAAGTGGAAGTCAACGCTGCGCGATGCACTATGGAGAGCTTTCCGTGAGTCCACCCGGGGCATGGAACGCTCCACCCGGAATCTCAAGGCCGTGGCCCTCGCGGAGCGTAGCCTAACGGCAATCACGCGCAGACATTTGGCAGCGTATGAGGTTGGAGCCCCAAATGACGCAGCTTAGTAAGACCGAAAGATTCTTAGAGTACCTTTGGGGGTTGGAAGAGCGTAAGGACACCGGGGCGCTCGCTGCCCTCCGCCGTGGGTTAGGAAGGATGCCCGGTACAACGCCGGAGATGCACAGGTACGTAGCCCGCTGGTCCAACGGTGAATCCTCGCGGTGGCGGGAGGACGTGTTCTACATAGTCGCCGCTCTCTTCGCCTTCCATCCGATCCACTGGAACAGAGAGAAGGAAACACTGTCCAACCTGGGCGATTCATTTGCCCGGCTGAGACATGCGGATGGCGTGTCCGGAGAGGGCATCGAGCGCCGCTTCACAGGGTTGTTGAGTGTTCACATGGAAGACTTGCATGTTCACCTACGCCACGCTGTGACCCTGCTGAAGTCGAAAGACATCCCCATAGATTGGGTCCGTCTGCTCGACGACCTCAAACACTGGGGCCACGAAGATCGATTTGTCCAACGAAATTGGGCTATGGCGTTCTGGAGGGTGGAATCCCTCGACGTCGACAGCCAAGACAACACATAGGACGAGGAGGAATCATGATTGTGGAGATTCACATACTTCAGAACTTTGCGCCGTCCAATCTGAATCGGGACGACACGGGAATGCCCAAGGACTGCGAGTTCGGCGGGTACCGCCGTGCCCGCATCTCCAGTCAGTGCTTCAAGCGCGCAGTGAGGAACGAGTTCGATGCGGTGGGTCTGATAGAGAAGGCTTCTCTTGCCCGGCGCACCAAACGATTGGTGGCTGAGCTTGCTGATCGCCTTGAGAGTGGCGGCAGGGATGTTGAAGAGGCGACGTCGGTGATCAAGCTCGTCCTCGGTGGCGTTGAGCTTGAGGTAGGGAGCGACGACAAGACACAGTATCTCCTATTCCTCGGCAACAGGGAAATCGACAAGCTAGCCGACGTATGTGCAAAACACTGGGACGAACTTGCCCCCGTGGCTGTTGCCAACGCCGCGCCGACTCAGGGCGATAACACACCCAGGCGGAGGAAGAGTGCGGGCAAGGAGGCGATTCCTAAAGAGGTACGAGATGCCACGCTCCAAATCCTCGACGGCGGAAAGGCTGCCGACCTTGCCCTGTTTGGCCGGATGCTCGCCGACTTGCCTGACAAGAACATAGACGCCGCATCCCAAGTGGCCCACGCCATCTCTACGAACCGCATGAGCATGGAGTTGGACTACTACACCGCTGTGGACGACCTGAAGCCGGACGACACCGCCGGTGCCGATATGATCGGAACTGTCGGCTTCAACTCGGCCTGCTTTTATCGATACGCCAACGTGGACATGGGGCAACTCAAACGCAACCTTCAAGACGACGAGGAATTGGCCAAACAGACCCTCGACGCATACATCCGGGCATTGGTAAACGCAGTTCCCACCGGCAAGCAGAACAGCATGGCCGCCCATAACCCGCCCTCTGCCGTCCTGGCCGTCGTTCGGAGGTCGTCCCTCTGGAACTTGGCTAACGCCTTCCTCAAGCCGGTAGCGCCGGAGAGAGGCGAAGACCTGGCTCTACGCTCCATCAGGGCCTTGGACTCGTACTGGGGCAAGTTGGCAAGAATGTACGGAGAGGACACCGTCGTCGGGAAGTGGATCGTCTCGCTGGAAGAATGCGGGATCAACAATCTCAAGGCTAGCACCGTTCACTCCGTTGATGCGCTCGTCGAGAACGTGCTGACGGGGACCCGGGGTTTACAATGAACACGCTGCTATTGCGCCTAGCGGGGCCGATGCAATCCTGGGGGACGCAGAGTCGGTTCACCATGAGGGATACGGGGTTGGAGCCGTCCAAGAGCGGGGTGATCGGCCTTCTTTGCGCCGCATTGGGCCGAGGCAGGGCCGAGTCGCTGGACGACCTCGCTGCCCTGCGCATGGGCGTCAGAGTGGACTTCCCTGGTGAAATGAGTTTGGACTACCAAACGGCAGGCGGCGGCAGACTTCCGAATGGACATCCTTACGGGGTGCGCCGTGCCTCGGGTGGGTCCGGTGACACGGTGTTGTCCAACCGTTACTACCTGGCAGATGCCGATTTCCTCGTGGGCATAGAGAGCGAGGACATCGACCAGCTGCGCTGTCTCGACGACGCGCTTCGGAACCCCGTCTGGCAGCTCTGCTTGGGCCGGAAGGCTTTCATTTCCGGAGTGCCGGTTTATGTCCCCGACGGACTCCGAGAGGGAGAGCGCCTAGAGGAGGCCCTGACAAAGCACCCATGGCCCCGGTGGGACTTCGATGTGCCGATAATTCGAGACCGACCAGACAGGCTGCGCTTGTCAATCGAGGATGCCAACGGTGAGGAGGTGCGTATGGATCAACCGACTGGAGCCTCGTTCCAGACGCGCCGATTCCTTCCGCGCCGAGTCAAGAATCACTTTCGCAAGCTTGGCACAGGCGACTGCGAGGTGCCTGTGCGATCAGACGTTGAGGAGGATGCCGATGTACTTGTCACGACTGGTACTTGATCCGAGGAGTCGCGAGGCTGGCCGAGATTTGGAAGATGTGCATCAGATGCACCGGACCGTTATGTCCGCCTTCCCGCAGTTGAAGGAGCACGGAGGAGCGCGATCCGGTCTGGGCGTCCTGCATCGTCTGGACATTGATCAGCGAGGGTCAA
The DNA here is from genome assembly GCA_965232435.1 of Dehalococcoidia bacterium. GTDB lineage: Bacteria > Chloroflexota > Dehalococcoidia > Lucifugimonadales > VXLM01 > VXLM01. The sequence goes on along the minus strand of CBDDPU010000004.1, from coordinate 1,763,070 downwards.
ACATAGCGCTGCTCGTTCAGTCCGGGGAAGAACCGGACTGGAGTTGCCTGCCTGAGGGCTATCTGTTCAATCTGGATCGTGAGGGGCGAAACCCTGCCACCAAGTCCATCTCGGATGCCTTGGTGTCCCTCCACAGGGGACAGGTGCTGCGGTTTCGCCTGCGGGCCAACCCCACAAGGAAAATTGACACCAAGTCCGGCCCGAACGGACAGCGTCGCAACGGCAAACGCGTAGACTTGCGCACCGAATCGCAGCAGGTCGAGTGGTTGTCACGAAGGGCAGACCAGGCGGGGTTCCGCTTGATTCCCGCATATCCCGGCGGTAATACACCGGCGGTTCGGGTAGGCGCCAGCGAGAGGCTGCGAGGCAGGACAACGAACAGGCTGGTAACGCTCGCCGGAGTCCTTTTCGACGGGCTTCTGGAAGTCACCGATCCAGACAAGCTTCGCCTAGCCATCAGAGAAGGTATTGGTCCCGGCAAGGCGTTCGGCTGTGGGCTCTTGTCCTTAGCCCCAAGCGGGAGGTGGGCATGAGACTCAAGTATCTACACGAGCTCCCTAAGGTCAGAGATAGCTGGAGCTACCTCTACCTCGAGCATTGCCGGATAGACCAGGACGCCAAGGCAATCGCGCTCCACGACGCCAATGGCAAGACATCTATCCCATGCGCCTCTCTGACTACGTTGATGCTTGGCCCGGGGACAACCATCACCCATGCCGCCGTAAAGGCGCTCGCTGATTCAGGTTGCCTCGTCTTATGGACTGGGGAAGAAGGGGTCCGCTTCTACGCCCAGGGAATGGGGGAGACGCGCTCTGCACGCCGGCTGCTGGCCCAAGCGAGACTCTGGTCGAACCCGCAAAGCCGGTTGCGAGTTGTCTTTCGAATGTACCAAATGCGCTTCGAGGAGTCGTTGGACCCGTCCACCACTCTGAGGCAGGTGAGGGGGAAGGAGGGCGTTAGAGTCCGTGAAACCTACGCCAGACTCAGTAGGGAGACTGGGGTCGAATGGAAGGGTCGCTCATACAAACGGGACCGCTGGAGCGCGGCCGACCTCATTAATCGAGCCCTCTCGGCAGCGAATAGTTGCCTCTACGGAGTCTGCCACGCCGCAATCGTGTCCGCAGGATACTCCCCGGCCCTGGGGTTCATCCACACAGGGAAGATGCTTTCCTTTGTGTATGACATAGCTGACCTGTACAAGACTGAGACATCCATGCCAGCCGCATTCCATGCGGTCAGTGAGGGCGATACCGGCGACCTCGAAAGCGCCGTTCGCCGGACATGCCGAGACTACTTTCACAAGAGCAAGCTCTTGGCTCGCATCGTCTCAGACATTGAGCAAGTGCTCACGGCGGAGACTGGAGAGGAATCCGAATCTCCCCTCGACTCCGACCTTTCGCTGCCCGGAGGCATATGGGACCCCGAGTTTGGACTGGTCGAAGGTGGCATCAACTACTCAGATCTGTTGGAGGAAACCATTGGTAGTCATAATGCTGGAAAGAGTGTCCCAGAGCCTTCGCGGTGAACTGACCAAGTGGCTCATGGAATTGAAAGCGGGAGTCTTCGTGGGTCGAGTCTCGGCGATGGTGAGGGAGCGCCTGTGGGCAAGAGCTTGCAAGGCGATGGGGAAGGGTGGCGGGATCATGGTACATAGCGCTGACAACGAGCAGGGGTTCGAGTTGAGATTCTGGGGTACGCCTGGGAGATCGGTAAGAGACTTCGAGGGCATTCAACTCGTGCAGCAACCCCAGGAACAGGTATAAATCCTCCTGAAACGTCGGCCAATTTCCAGTGCCGTCCCCACGCACGTGGGGGTGAACCGCCGCGCCGGCAGTTCCGCGTCTGTCGTCCGGCGCCGTCCCCACGCACGTGGGGGTGAACCGGTTCTGAGTGTTGCCATGGCTGCGTTTGAGTCGCCGTCCCCACGCACGTGGGGGTGAACCGGCCTCAGCCAGCTTGGGCTTGCCGTCGCCGTAGCCGTCCCCACGCACGTGGGGGTGAACCGATGTAAGGGGGCGTAACTCCGTGTGGCTTTTCGCCGTTCCCACGCACGTGGGGGTGAACCGGGCAAGTGGAAATCTGCGTGGGGGGCAATCGCGCCGTCCCCACGCACGTGGGGGTGAACCGAGACGCTGAAACGGCTCAACCCTGCGTACAGCGCCGTCCCCACGCACGTGGGGGTGAACCGGTGTCGGGTACGTGGGTGACGGAGTGAGATTGGCCGTCCCCACGCACGTGGGGGTGAACCGAGTTGACGGCAAAATTCTCGTGGCCTGTACCGGCCGTCCCCACGCACGTGGGGGTGAACCGAGAACTCGCAGAACGAACGATCCGAGGCCAAAGCCGTCCCCACGCACGTGGGGGTGAACCGTAGCAGGATGGCAGAAAAGGGGGGAAGGTTCCGCCGTCCCCACGCACGTGGGGGTGAACCGAACCTTCATTACTACTACAGAGAGGATGAAACGCCGTCCCCACGCACGTGGGGGTGAACCGTCAATGAGAGTAGCCGCCTGTTCAGTCGTTCCGCCGTCCCCACGCACGTGGGGGTGAACCGTTCCTTGCCAAGCTCCAACCCAGTCGGTTGGCGCCGTCCCCACGCACGTGGGGGTGAACCGGGCCTCTCTGTGTATCGTCGTGGGCTGTATTCGCCGTCCCCACGCACGTGGGGGTGAACCGCCGCCGGACAGGTCTTCCTTGCGGGCGGCCTCGCCGTCCCCACGCACGTGGGGGTGAACCGCCCTGTTATGGGCCAAATGCCGTGATTATCGAGCCGTCCCCACGCACGTGGGGGTGAACCGAGTCGTCCTCTGATTACTCGATGGCGACTATTGCCGTCCCCACGCACGTGGGGGTGAACCGAAACAGGACGAGGTTGAGTATCACAAGTTAATGCCGTCCCCACGCACGTGGGGGTGAACCGTTCAGTAAGTCATACAACGTTTCAAATGACTCGCCGTCCCCACGCACGTGGGGGTGAACCGATGACATGCACGATTGGCACAGCGCGGGTTACGCCGTCCCCACGCACGTGGGGGTGAACCGACCACGCGACAACCGGAGCCGCACACCGCAGAGCCGTCCCCACGCACGTGGGGGTGAACCGTAGTACCATTCATTTAGAGATGCCTATTGTAGGCCGTCCCCACGCACGTGGGGGTGAACCGGTGCTAGGTGGAACATCCGGAGGCATGGCGGCTGCTCCCCTTGCTGCCTTACACTACAGGAATTGCGAGACCTCGGTGCGCGGAAAGGCTGCCGAGCGACATCTCGAAGATCGCGGTATCTACCGTAAGGGGTGGTGGAGCTGGGGGGACTCGAACCCCCTACCTCATCCTTGCAAAGGATGCGCTCTCCCTGATGAGCTACAGCCCCTCGGTTCACATCGAGTCGAATTGTACGACTGACGGAGGACAAAGAGAAGGGGCCGAGTTGCCTCGACCCCTGGCCTTAACCTCTGGATAGTGAAAGGAAATCTAAAGTTTCTTTGTGAAACGGTGCTCCGACATAGTCGGGGCACAGAGTGACGGTGAGTCTTCTTTAGGACGGATTTCGCGTATCCGGGGAGCTCTCCTTGATGTGAATCAAAGTCCGGCTCAACCCGGCTCGGAAGGACCGTCGCCCACCGATCGACCTGGGAGATCTCCGACGAATCGGAGAATTCCCTACTCCCTAGAAAGGAGGTGATCCAGCCGCACCTTCCGGTACAGCTACCTTGTTACGACTTCGTCCCAGTCACCGATCCCACCCTCGGCGCCTACTCCCCATAGGGTTAGCCGGGCGACTTCAAGTGTTACCGACTTCCATGACGTGACGGGCGGTGTGTACAAGGCCCGGGAACGTATTCACCGCAGTGTGCTGACCTGCGGTTACTAGCAGCTCCACGTTCATGCAGGCGAGTTTCAGCCTGCAATTCCAACTGAGGCCTGATTTGTGGGATTGGCTCCGGCTCGCGCCTTGGCAACCCTTTGTTCAGGCCATTGTAGCGTGTTTGTAGCCCAGGACGTAAGAGCCGTGCTGATCTGACGTCATCCCCACCTTCCTCATGTTTTTTACATGCAGTCTCGCTAGACAAGGTAACTAACGACAAGGGTTGCGCTCGTTGCGGGACTTAACCCAACATCTCACGACACGAGCTGACGACGACCATGCAACATCTGTGAATCCGTCCCGAAGGAAGATCCCCTTTCGGGGACTGTCGGAAACATGTCAAGCCCTGGTAAGGTTCTTCGCTTGTCATCGAATTGAACAACACGCTCCGCTGCTTGTGCGGGCCCCCGTCAATTCCTTTGAGTTTTAGCCTTGCGGCCGTACTCCCCAGGCGGGATACTTAACGCGTTAACTACGACACAGAGGGGGTCGATACCCCCCATGTCTAGTATCCACCATTTAGGGCGTGGACTACCCGGGTATCTAATCCGGTTCGCTCCCCACGCTTTCGCGCCTCAGCGTCAGGTGCAGCCCAGAAAGCCGCCTTCGCCTCTGGTGTTCCTCCCGGTATCTACGCATATCACCGCTACTCCGGGAATTCCGCTTTCCTCTGCTGACCTCAAGTCCGCCAGTTTCCCATGACCCCTCCCAGTTGAGCCGGGAGATTTCACATGAGACTTAGCGAGCCGCCTACTCGCCCTTTACGCCCAGTAAATCCGGACAACGCTCGCATCCTACGTATTACCGCGGCTGCTGGCACGTAGTTAGCCGATGCTTATTCCTCGGGTACCGTCCGTTCTCTTCCCCGAGAAAAGGAGTTTACGACCCGAAAGCCTTCTTCCTCCACGCGGTGTCGCTGCGTCAGGCTTTCGCCCATTGCGCAAGATTCCCTGCTGCTGCCTCCCGTAGGAGTGGGGGCCGTGTCTCAGTCCCCCTCTGCCCGTTCGTGCTCTCACACCGGGTACCCGTCTCCGGCTTGGTGGGCCATTACCCCACCAACTACCTGATAGGCCGCAAGCCCGTCCCAGAGCGACCGAAGCCTTTCCCCCAACGGCAACGCCTGTTGGGAATTACGAGGTATTAGGCACGATTTCTCATGATTATTCCCCGCTCCGGGGTTGGTTACTTACGTGTTACTCAGCCGTCTGCCACTTTACTAAGCGACCGAAGCCGCCATTCTCGTTCGACTTGCATGCATTAGGCGCACCGCCAGCGTTCGTCCTGAGCCAGGATCAAACTCTAAGTGTTTGACGATTTCCTTTCACTATCCAGTTGTTAAGGTGCAACAAGCACACCGCCCGCACACTTCCGAGCGGCATGGACAACCATCATACCCCCCACGTCATGCAGTGTCAAGCGCTTTTTCAAAATTCCCTAACACCGCCTAATCCGACCGCCTAATCCACCGACTCCCCCTCTCTCTCCATGAAGACGACGGAAAGCCCTCGCCGTCGCGCCAACCACCTTGCCTGTATTCACCATAACGAGCTGCCCTCACCACCACGATTTAACGTTTTGACTCAAACTTCCCCCAACTCTATAATCTCGATATGGACGAGGTTCAGACCGATGCGGCCCAATCCGGCCCGGCATCACTCCACAACCCACACCGTCTGCTCGAAATGTACCGGCAAATGGTCCTCTGTCGAGCGCTGGACGAGCGAGTTTGGATGCTCAATCGTCAGGGCAAAGCCGCCATTGTCGCATCCGCTCAAGGACACGAGGCCGCCCAGATCGGAAGCGTCCACGCCCTCCGCATCGGGCAGGACTCTTTCTATATCTACTACCGCGACTTGGCCGTACTGGTGGCCCTCGGCCTAACACCCCGTGAGATCATGCTTGGCTTCACCGCCAAGGCAGGGGAGCCGCTCGCCGGCGCCCGACAGTTCCCCACGCACGGGGCATCGCCGAGACATCGAATGATAAACCTGTCGAATGTGGTCGGCACACAGATACCCCAGGCCGTCGGCTCCGCCCTCGCCTCGAAGATGCGCGGCGAGGATGCCGTTACTATCGTCTACTTTGGCGACGGAGCCTCAAGCGTCGGCGACTGTCACGAAGCGATGAATTTCGCAGCGGTGCACAGCCTGCCGGTCATCTTTCTCTGTGAGAACAATGGCTACGCGATTTCCGTGCCATTGGCCCAGCAGATGGCCGTCGACAGCGTCGCCTCTCGAGCCGAGGGCTACGGGATGCCCGGAATCGTCGTCGACGGTGCTGACATCACGGCAGTTTATGAAGCTACCTCCGAGGCCGCGAACCGCGCCAGGTCGGGAAAAGGGCCGACCATAGTGGAGACCATGGTCGAACGATACCTCCCGCACACCAGCGACGACGACGACAGCCGCTATCGACTCCGGGAGGATATCGAAAAGGCCCGCCGCCGTGACCCCCTGCGAATGCTGAAAGAGCAACTCCTTGCGAACCAACTCTTGAGTGAACGGGACGACGAGAAGGTTCAGCGCGACGCCAAACGAGAAGTGGACGCGGCTACCGACTACATCGACGCTGCCCCGTATCCGACGACCGAGGACTTTTCCCGTTTCGTCTACGCCGACGACGCCACTCAATAGATCAGCCGAACCTCCTGATATCTTTCCACAGTGAATCTTCACGCATCCAATTCTAGCGAACGGGAGTAACGCCATAGCTCTTCAATCGGTAATAGAAGCGATACGTGACGCCATGCGCGAGGAGATGCGTCGGAATGATAGCGTCTTCATCATGGGCGAGGACATCGGCGCGCGCGGCGGAGTTTTCCTGGCAACGGACGGCTTCATAGAGGAGTTCGGCCCCGAGCGCGTCATCGACACGCCACTAGCCGAATCCTCAATTGCGGGAATCGCCCTCGGCGCCGCGATGAACGGAATGCGCCCAATCGCCGAAATCGAGTTTGCCGACTTCATCTGGCCCACGATCAACCAAATCGTTGGGGAAGCGGCCCGCGTTCGATACGGAACCGCAGGCCAGGTCAATGTCCCGCTCGTATTGCGCGCGCCACAGGGCGGAGGCGTCCGCGGCGGACTCTACCACTCCCAAAGCGCCGAGGCGTTCTTCGGCCACACGCCCGGCCTCAAAGTCGTCACGCCCGCAACGCCATACGATGCCAAGGGCCTCCTTAAGAGCGCCATCCGCGACGACGACCCCACAGTATTCCTGGAACACAAGCGGACCTACCGACTCGTCCGCGGCGATGTGCCCGATGAAGAGTACACCGTCCCCATCGGTGTCGCCGATGTGAAGCTCCCAGGCGACGACCTAACCGTAATCACCTACGGACTGATGCTGCACCACTGCGTCGAGGCGGCCCAAATACTCAACGATGAAGGCGTCAACGTGGAAGTCGTCGACCTCCGAACCATCCGTCCCCTTGACGCCGAGACGATCTTGGCATCTGCCAAAAAGACCGGAAAGGTGCTCGTTGTCCACGAGGACACCAAACTGTTTGGCGTAGGCGGCGAGGTTGCGGCCATCATCGCGGAAAACGCATTCGAGTATCTCGATGGCCCCGTCATGCGTCTTGCCGGGCCGGAGGTGCCGCCCATGCCGTTCAGCCCAACGCTGGAAGCCGTCTTCCTTCTTGATACCGGGCGAATCGTCGAAGCCATGCGTACACTGGCGGCCTATTAGAGAGTACGTATTACCAATTCGTTTCGACTCACGACACTGTGCTCAAACACCGTCATCCCGGCGTAGGCCGGAATCCAGAGAGTGCAGGTCAACGAGAATACGGTGACATCACAGCGAATCGGCACAAGGTAGGTATGATAGGACAGGAACGAGGTTGCGAATGAGAATAACACTGCCGCACGTCGGGGAATCCGTCACCGAGGCCGTCATCGAGCGGTGGCTCAAGCAAGTCGGCGACCTAGTTGAAAAATATGAGCCGCTCGCGGAAGTAGTGACCGACAAGGTCAGCATGGAGATGCCGTCGCCCGTCGAGGGCGTTTTAACGGATATATTAGTCGATGCCGGACAGACTATTCCCATGGGAGCCGAGATCGCGGAAATAGCAACCGAGTCCGACGAGGAAGCTCCGAACGAAGACGCCACGCGCCAGCCTGTATCGTCTCCGTCGCAGCCACTCAACCGGATCGGCACACTCGTCAAGGACGCAACAAACGTCGGCCCCACAGGGTCGGGAGGCCCGATAACCGCCGGCGTTGAGCCAACCGGACCACAGACGGGAGCCCGCTACTCCCCAGCCGTTCTCAGATTGGCCGAACTCCACAACGTAGATCTCTCTCTCGTTGCGGGATCCGGGATCAATGGGCGAGTAACCCGAAAAGACGTGCAGACATACATCGATACTGCAAAGACGACGGCTCCGCCAAGTTCGGAACATCCCAATCAAGACCGGCGGGCCCCTCTCACCGCAATACGCCGCATGATCGCCGAAAACATGAAGCGAAGCGTCTCCGAGATACCCGAAGCGTGGAGCTCAATGGAAGTCGAAATGACCAACGTAATGGCCGCGCGGGAACGAATCAAAGTCGATTTCCAGCGAAGAGAGGGCGCGAGACTCACCCCTCTCGCCTTCGCCCTCAAGGCCGTGTCCGAGTCACTCAAAGCCAACCCCATTGTCAACTCAACCTGGGACGACGACGCCATCATTTTGAAGGGACGAGTCAATATCGGAGTCGCCATAGCCACCGAAAGAGGTCTCCTTGTGCCCGTCATCCCGGATGCCGACCGACTCAGCGTCGCGGAACTCGCCAAGTCCATCGACGTTTTGGCTTCTCATGCAAGAGAGAACAGGCTCGAAATCGCAGACGTGCAGGGCGGCACCTTTACCGTGAACAACACGGGCGCGCTCGGGTCGATCATGGGCAAGGGCATCATCAACCATCCGCAGGCTGCCATTCTAAACACCGAGGCAATCGTCAAGCGCCCGGTCATCATCGGCGACGCTATCGCCGTTCGCCCCATGATGAGTATCTGCCTCACTTTCGATCATCGCATCATGGACGGGCGAGAGGCGGGCGCGTTTCTTGCCGACGTCAAGCGGCGACTCGAAAGCGTTGACCCCGGCGCGAGTATCTGATCGCCATGCCCGACTGCCTCGTGCTCAACCTCGGTTTCGTCGAGTACCCCGTTGCCGAATCTCTCCAAAAAGACCTCCATCGCCGAGTGGCAGCCGGTGATCTTCCGACGCTTCTGCTACTCCTCCAGCACCCGCACGTTTATACCTTGGGCCGACGCGGCAGCGAGAACGACATCTTGGCGCCCGCAGACACCCTCGAAGAACTCAACGCCAAGGTATATGCCACTGACCGAGGCGGAGAAGTTACCTACCACGGACCGGGACAACTGGTCGGTTACCCGATTCTCGACCTGCGATCGGCGGGACTCGGGCCGCTCGCCTACGTCCGCGCATTGGAACGAATCATCATCTCGACTCTGGCCGAATTCAACATCCATGCGACCACCGTAGACAGGCCCACAGGTGTCTGGGTCGGTGACGCCAAGATCGCCGCCATCGGCGTTCGAGTAAGTCGCGGAGTGACGATGCACGGCTTCGCCCTCAACATCGAACCCGATCTCGCTTACTTCGACCACATTGTCCCATGTGGAATGCCCGATGCGCGCGTGACTTCCATCGCCGAGGAGGGCGCGCCGAGTGAGATATCCGGCGTGAGCGATGTACTGACAACCCATTTCGCAACCACCTTTGACTATTCACCCATACCCACGACCCTTGAGGCGATTACGGAAGAGTGCCTTGCCGTCACCTCGTCCGCGCAGGGGACAGTCTGACGTGCTCAAGGATCATCGCAGGTCGGCATGAACATCCATAAGCTTCTCTTCCGATTGCTCTTGGGACGACGCCTCCCAGTGAATCAGGGCGAACTTTCCGTGCGAGGCGTTCGGAGCTCGATCACCATCCGCCGAGACCGGTACGGCGTTCCCTACATCGAAGCCGAAACGGATGAAGATGCTTGGTATGCGCTCGGATTCTGTCAGGGACAGGACAAGTCATTCAGTCTCGAAATGCTCTTGAGGGCCTCTCGCGGAACACTCTGCGAACTGGTCGGCCCCGGATCTCTGGCTACTGACCGACTCTCACGTCAGCTCGGATTCGCCCGTCTAGCGCCCAAACAATTGGCGGCCTTCAGCCCGGAAACACAAGCCCGCTTCGAGGCTTTCGCACGCGGCATCAATGACGGCGTTTCTCAAGGCAGACGCCGCAAGTCCCACGAGTTCGCGCTGCTCCGAGCCGAACCTTCTTCTTTCGAGGCCGTGGACCTCGTGGGAATATACTTTCTCCAAGCCATGGCGCTCTCCGCCAATTGGGATGTCGAACTCGTGCGGCTCCGAATCCTCGATCTGGACGGCCCGCAAGCCCTCAAACTGCTCGACCCGCCCTACCCCGAATGGCAGCCGGTCAGCATGGCCCCGGGAACCAATGCCGGACTTGCCGCCGATGCCCTCGCGCGCGACATCGCCGCGCTCGTCGATGTCGTCGGAGTCAACCGAGCCTCAAACAACTGGGCCATCGCACCCGCCAAGACCGCAAAAGGACGCCCCATACTTGCCAACGACCCGCATCTTGTCCCCACCCTGCCACCCCATTGGTACCTCGCCCACGTGCGCGCGCCTTCATGGGGCGTCGTGGGAGCGATGTTTGCCGGTCTCCCCGCCTTCCCCGTCGGACACAACGGCCATGTCGCATGGGGAGTGACGCTCGGACTCGCCGACAACTCCGACCTCTTCCTGGAGCAAATCGGCCAGGACGGCCTCAGCGTCCGGCAAGGTTCTGACTTCGTGCCATGTGAAGTCATTGATGAGACCGTCAACGTAAAGGGCGCTCCGGCACACCATGAACGAGTTCTGATAACGCCGAGAGGCCCCGTCGTGGGCCGATCGCCGAACAGCGACTCACTCGCGTTCTCCATCAAAGCGACTTGGCTGCGGGCATCGCCCGTCGAAGGGCTGCTGGAGGCTCACTCCGCCACAACATGTGAAGAGTTCCGCCAACTCTTCAGCAAGTGGCCCCACATCTCACTCAATCTCGCTTACGCCGACGCCCAGGGGGACATAGGGGTCCAATTGGTCGGAGATGTCCCGTGCCGCCCCGCCGGATACGGCACGATGCCCATGCCCGGCTGGGATGACGGATTCGGATGGAATGAAGGATCTGTCCCGTTTGACGAGATGCCCCACACGACCAATCCCGCGACCGGCTTCGTAGCCACTGCCAACAACCAGCCGCTGCCATCAGGACAAGGGCCCTTTCTCGGTGTGGATTGGCTCGACGGCTACCGCGCTGCCCGTATCACCGAAATGTTGCAGACCAACGATGACTGGGACATAGAAACCACCTCACGGGCGCAGCTTGATGTCGTGTCCATCCCCTGGCGTGAGATGAAGGAAGCTGTATTGGCGACGAAGCCTTCATCGGAAGACGCGCGGCTTGCTCTGAAAATCCTCACGGACTGGGATGGCGCAGTCGGCGTCGATTCGGTCGAAGCAACCGTATTCGAATTCTTCCTTAATGAATTGATCCGCCGAGTCGCCATGCTCAAAGCTCCTACATCGTGGGAGTGGGTTGTCGGACGCAGTGAAACCCCTATCCATTCGCTAACTCTTCTTTCGGGACGCAGGGTCGGCCACTTAGTAAACCTCTTGCGAAACCGACCGGACGACTGGTCGGATGCGCCCCCGGTTAACCTCGTCGAAGAGTCACTCGCCGCCGCAGCCGCAGAGATCCGCCGTCGATACGGGGCCGATCAGAATCGATGGCGTTGGGGGCGCGTCCGCCCGCTCACTCTCAAACACCCCTTCGGACGCAATCGATGGCTGGCCCCGGTTTATAATCTCCCTCCGATTCCCTGCCCCGGCGATACGAACACGGTCTTTCAGACCGGCCTCGACCCCCGCAATCCCGGAGCGAGCCCTCTTGTGTGCCCGTCCATGCGCATGGTCCTCGACGTGGGAAACTGGGACGAAAACGCATTCGTCCTGCCGGGCGGTCAGTCTGGGAATCCTCTATCTCCACACTACGACGACCAGATTATGCTATGGACGCAGGGAGAGGGAATTACGATCCCATGGTCGCCTGAGGAAGTCGAGAAAGTATCGCTCTCAACCCTAACGCTTACACCAAAACGCGCAGGATAGGCCCAGAGCAAAGACACGAGGTTTCCCATCGATGCGCTCTCGCGACTCTTGGGGAAAACTCCGACACACTGGAGCCAACGGGCAGGATCGAACTGCCGACCTGCTGTTTACGAAACAGCTGCTCTACCACTGAGCTACGTTGGCTGACGCTTGAGTATTGTAGCACACGCGCCTCATCCCAAAATGAAGAGGGACACTCGATCGAGTGCCCCTCTCTCCGTTCGATTGCTTGGCCGGACTACTGAAATCCGACCCCGCGGCGCCGGGAGCGCCCCGGCTATTCTTGCTTTCATCGTGACCGCCTAGTTCCGAGTGTAGAAGTTGTACGGATCGCTGCTCCGAAACTCTCGGAAGTCGCGCTTCGCCTGCTCCCGCGTCGGCGCGCCGGTCGCGTCAAGCCGCTGGAGCTTCTGAAGGTACCGCTCGAAATCACTGTCCGAACCGGCCGGCTTGATGAACTTGATGACTGCCTTTAGCATCCTTACCTCCTTTCTTGAACTATTCCTGGCCCTTTCAACTCTGGTCGTATTCGCCATTTCGCCCTCCTTTCTTTGTGGTTCATTGATCATCCAAGTCCATTGTCCCGCAGTCTATTCATCAATAGAAGACATTTAATGTGATAATATATATTTGTTTTTATAATACTAATTGGCGCGAGCATCCAAAATGGAACTGCGAGAACTGCGGAGCTTCTGCACGGCGGCCAAAGCGGGCGGCATCTCCAAGGCCGCCATCCAACTCGGCCTAGGACAGCCAACGGTAACGACCCACATCCGTAAACTGGAGGAAGAGATGGGCATGGTGCTGTTCGACCGGAGCAAGCGCCCAATCCGATTGACGCCCTCCGGCGCGGCCCTCGTCGAACTTGCCGCGCCCCTCGTCGAAGGTATCGAAGACTTGGTTGACAGCGCCACACATGCCGAGCAAGAGAGCCTCATCACCGTCGCCACCACGAACGACATGGTAGCCCATACACTCTTGCGAACGGTCACGGTGTTCCTGCATCGACACCCTCACACCCGACTAAGGATACGAGCCGCATACATGGAAGACATCATCGACATGGTGCGCGCGGGAGAAATGGACTTGGGATTAATACCCTATCCCGGCAGGTCCGATGAACTCGATTTCACCGGACTCTTTGCCTACGAACGTGTGCTCATCACCCCGCCGGATCATCCCCTGCTTGAAGAGCAGGTCATCACCTTCGAGCAGATAGCAGAGTGGCCTCTCATCCTACGGGGCGGCAAGACGCTAACCCGAACCATGCTGGAATCTGAGTTCAAACGCCGAGGCCTCACGTATGAAGTCCTTGTGGAACTGGACGGCATGGACATCATCAAGCGGTACGTCGCGCTCGGAATGGGAATCTCAGTAGGCCCGCGATTGGCTATCGAACCCGAAGACGAACGAACGCTCGGCGTCGTAAACTTAGCCAACCTCCTGCTCATCGAGCAAACAGGGGTACTAACACTCCGCGGGCGAACGCTGTCCACGCCGGCCCAACTCTTCATTCAAGTGATGAAGGACACCCTTATGCGACGCCGATAATCGGCTCGAACGGCGCCGGAACCATCCACGCGATCCCTATCGATAGCGAGGCTGGTGACTCGCCCCGTTCAAGATAGGCTCGTTGCGGAATACATCCCCGTTTCGGATCTTCAGGTTATAATCGCAATCGGGGCTGCTGCATACCCAAGCCTTGTAGTGAATGGCAGCGCCCTGACCTCCGAAGTCCGACAGGGGGAGCAGGACACCCTCTCTACAATCAAGGCATTCAGGCCATTGGCTAATGCTGTTCCCCACGTCTTCCTCCTGCGCAACCGGTAGCCGGATATCTAGAGCGCGCAAAGTATATAACGATCCCCTATTGTCTACAACCATTCCACTTTTCCTAACCAGGACAATCACATCTAGGGTCCCCGGATACACCCCATCATCTCTCCGCCGATGGAATGTCACCGCGTACTCTGATACGGGGCCGAAGTCCAGAAGGGGGAGGTTGGGACGCCCTCCCCAGACTGAACATCTGCGCCGCCCTCTATCCCGTTGACACCGTTGCGGCGCTCCCCTAGACTCGCCAATCACCGACGCCGTTCTTGGAGGATTCCGAGCCAATGAATGACCCCGCAGCCTTCAATTACAAGCCTCCCAACGTGTTTAGGCGAATCGCCGTTGCCTGGAATCTCCTTGTCGGTCTACGACGCCAGGAGTTTCAAAGCGTAGGCAGTTGGATCGAACGCAACTACGCCGAGAGCGGCAGATTCGTCGGATTCCTGCGGTTCGTCGGCTGGGCCGTCAAGACGATGCTGATCGATATCCCCAACGCCCTCGTCGGCGTGACTTTCGCCAAACCGATGTCCAAAGTCTCCTACTGGCTGGCGGCCGAGAACCCAGTACAAAACCATCCATGGGCCTCTGAACCGAACGCAAGACTGCCGGAGGAATGCGAGGTCGTCGTCATCGGGGCCGGATTCACCGGCGCGGCCTGCGCTTACCATTGGTCCAAGCGCCCCGGAGCCTCGATGGTCTTACTGGAAATGAACGAAGCGGCATCTGGGGCCAGCGGGCGTAACGAGGGCGTCGTCGTTATGGGACGATTCTATACCTATGTCAAGAAGATGATGCTCGACGACTTACCGCGCGTACGACCCGATCTCGACACGACGCGACGCGAACGCCTCGCGGAACTGTTTGCCGAAGCCTACGTTCACGCGGCGTACAAAAACGCCGATATGATCGAAAAGACCATTCGCGAAGAACATTTTGAAGTCGACTACGCCCGCGTCGGATGGGTGCAGGGACAAACCGAGCATACTCAAGAATACCTCGATATGTCAGTCCAAGAGAGTTATGAAAAAGGATTCGACGACTGGGACCTAGTCGAACCGAAGCAGGTCTTGGAACTGACCGGCATGAATGTCGGAGTCCGATACGGCCTGTCACGTCGCGCCGCCACATGGCACCCGGCAAAGTGGGTGTGGTCGCTCGTTTCAACCGCAATTGAATCGAACAACGTCAGCTTCTTTAGCCATACGCGCGTGCACCGAATCGAGGACGTCGGAGAACATTATGCCGTGCGCACGAACCGAGGAACGATAAAAGCGCGCTCCGTGATCAATGCCACAGAGTCGTACACCGCCACGCTCCACCCGGAGTTCATCGACAAGCTCATACCCATTCAGACGAACGCCGCGTTCGCCGAGGGCGGCCCCGCGACGATGAATCCACACGTTGCCATGGGCGGGCCGAACTCCTGGTTCGGAAAACATCCCGAAGGCGTAATTCTCGGCACGGGCGGCATCCGCCTCGACTACGAGCAGGCAGGCCGCATTAGCCCGTCCCGCTTCCTGACGAACTACATCATCACCGAGATTCAGCAGTTATTCGGACACAATCCCATGCGCGTCTTTCGCGAGTGGAGCTGCACCGCCGGATTCACCGACGACGAGTACCCCATCGTAGGACTGCTCGACGACAAGCGACAATACATCATCGCCGGAATGTGCGGCTCCGGTTCCGGAGTACACTTCAATGCCGCCCGCCATGTCGTCGACCGCATCCTCGGCATTGACGGACCAGACGACTACCCAGAGAAATTCTTCTCGCCAACGCGAGTCCTGAACCCCGACGCTCATGAATGGCCGGATTAGACCCTCTGACGCCGTATATCACCATCTCTCTCATCGTCCAAATTCAACCGCTCGCGCACGAGAGGGCCCCAGACAGCGGATCCGCCAATCCAGACCCAGCGTGGCTCAGCCCTGCTAGACAAGGCCGACCGCCTCATCTACAGTAGTTCCCATCGATTATATTTGAGGAGTTCCAATGCCTAGCTTCACCCCTGAACGGTTAACTCAGATTTCTAACGACTTGCTGCTGGCCGTCGGCTCAACCGCGAGCCACGCAAGGACCGTCTCCGAACATCTGACGAATGCCAACTTGGCCGGCCACGACTCGCACGGGTTCATTCGCATCATCCAGTACGTCCGCGAAATCAACGACGGCGATATCAATCCCACCGCGGAGCCGGTCATCCTCAACGAAACCTCGACAACCGCTCAATTGGACGCTAAGTCGACGTTTGGGCAAGTGGCCATGACGGCCGCCCTCGAGATTGGCAAGGCGAAGGCGCGCGAACATGGACTCAGCCTCGTGAACGTGTCGAACCATGAACACACGGGAAGAGTCGGTACTTACGCCGAGGCCGCCGCCAAGGAGGGGATGGCTTCATTCATGTGCTCCGGCTATACCGGCGGCCCGAGCCTCATGGCCGTCGCCCCCTTTGGCGGAACCGTGCGCAAGCTCAGCACCAACCCAATGGTGATTGCCTTCCCATACAACGACGACGGCCCAGTTCTCTTGGACTTTGCCACTACAATATCCGCGGAAGGGAAACTTCGCGTCGCGCGGGCCAAAGGCGCCACACTCCCCGACTACTGGACAATCACGGCCGACGGTACTCCGTCCAACGACCCAAACACCTACTACGAAGGCGGATCGCTCCTCCCGATTGGAGGACTCCACGGCGGCCACAAGGGGTATGCCCTCTCATTCATGGTGACTCTGTTCGGCGCCGTCCTGGCTGCCGTTGCGACTCCCGAAATGCAAAATGCGCGGGCTTCCAGCGACACCATGCTCTATGGATCCACCCTCATCCTCATCGACCTTCAAAGGCTAGGTTCCTTGGAACTCATCAAGGCCCAGGTCGAAGGCATCGTCGCGTATGTCAAAGACACGCCACTGCGCGAAGGCTTCTCCGAGGTCCTGTATCCCGGCGAATTCGAAGTCCGAAACCGACTCCGGCGTAGCGCCGACGGCCTGTACATCGAAGACGCGACATGGAACGGCGTAACGGAACTCATGGCACAGTACGGGGTCGAGTGACACCTCATCCATCCTGTGTTCTCTGTGCCGTCGTGGTAATCTGTCCTCATCATGACCACCCCTCTGACACACCGTCCGGTTGCCGCGCTAACCGTAGAACCGCAACAAATCATTCACGGCGACGCTTTTGATTGGCTCGAGAAGGCCAAACCGAAATCGATCCATGCCGTCGTCACCGATCCCCCTTATGGCTTGGTCGAGTACACACCTGGTCAACTCGAAAAATTGCGTGAAGGTCAGGGAGGGGTATGGCGAATACCGCCCGAGTTTGACAACGCCGTCCGCAAGCCCCTTCCAAGGTTCACCGTCCTAAACGACAACGACAAAGACCGCCTAGAAGCATTCTTTGAGCGCTTGGCAACCCTCCTCATGCCGGTTCTCGTTCCCGGCGCGCATGTTTTCATCGCCACGAATCCTCTCGTTTCCCACTTCGTCTATCTCCCCTTCATCAAAGCGGGATTCGAGAAGCGAGGAGAAATCGTCCGGATAGTGCAGACCCTGCGCGGTGGCGACCGACCCAAGAATGCTCACGAAGAGTTCCCTTCCGTTTCCGTAATGCCTCGGTCTTGCTGGGAACCGTGGGGACTTTTTCGTAAACCCTGCGAAGGCCGAGTCCAAGACAATCTCCGCAAGTGGAAAACGGGCGGACTATTGAGATTGTCCGACAATGAACCGTTCCGCGATCTCATTTATTCTTCACCCGCTCGCGGACTCGAAAAGAGAATCGCCCCCATCCCTCCCTCAAGCCTCAAAGGTTCATGCGACAAATAGTACGGGCGTCGCTCCCGTTGGGCGAAGGCATAATTTTAGATTCGTTCATGGGATCCGGCTCGACGATAGCTGCGGCGATTGCTTGCAGTTTGGACAGCATCGGCATCGAGACCGACGCCGAATATTTCGAGCTTGCGCAGTTGGCAATCCCTCAGCTGGCGCATTACACTCCGAGTGGAAATGAGAATCATGGACCGAAATGATTGGTTGGATTCCTCCGTTCCGCTGCCGCCGGGCCTTACCCTCGCTGCGGTCAGAAGGTCCATTGAGTACATCGAACGGGAACTCGCCGAACTCGTCGAAATCTACTATGAGCAAATGAACGTGTTCAGTGCAATCGTCGGCATCTTCGGTACGAAGGCTTTGGATTCAGGCAGCAGTTACGGAAACATCGGAATGTTGACACCGCCCAGCAACGCTTTCCTGACTTGCAACGACGGGGTTCCGGCCCAAACCCCACTCCCAACAACTCATTAGAAAGTAAAGCGAGCAAGCGGTCATGGGCCCTCCAATCTCATTTCGATCATCCCGGATGGTACATCGTATGGCGGTATCTCGTTGACCCTACGGAAACGTTAGAGACCGACAAACCGGTAGTAATCTGGCGAGTCGACGTGGCGTTCATCGCAAAACACGAATGGAAGTACGAATCGAGCCGAGCAGGCCCGAGTGGAGGAGGCCGAACCCATACTTTTGGTCTCTATCGCCCTGCGACGAAACTGCGAAACAAGGCGGCCTATCACCGAGGAGACGTTGCCCTAGTCGGTGGCAAACCGGTGCCTGCAAACGGCTGCTAACGTACCCCGATACTTCACAAACACTCTCTTAAATACTCTTCATATGCCGGAGTGATTCAGCCTCCGCCTATGTCGAGGAGTTCCAGGCTGATATCGAGTCCCGTGACTGAATGAGTCAGCGCGCCGACGGATATTCTGTCAACCCCGGTCGCGGCAACCTCTCGGACATTCTCCAGCGTGATCCCACCCGATGCCTCGGTCAGCGCTCGACAGTCGACGATCCTCACCGCCTCGGCCATTTCGGCAGGCGACATGTTGTCGAGCATCACGATGTCAGCGCCTGCCTGCAGGGCCTCGCCAAGCTGCTCATGAGTCTCGACTTCCACCTCGATTTGCCAAGAACTGGGCGCGCTGTCCCGCATCCGACGCACCACATCGGCCAAAGTTAGTTCATGCAGACGCCCGGCGGCGAGGTGGTTGTCCTTGATGAGTACCCCGTCCGACAGGTCTCGGCGGTGATTCACCCCTCCCCCCACAACGACGGCGTATTTCTGCAGATCACGAAGACCGGGAGCGGTTTTCCGCGTGTCCAGTATGACCGCGGCGTACGGGGCCACAGCCTCCACGTACCGGCTTGTCTCCGTCGCGATCCCGCTCAGGTGCTGCAGGAAGTTGAGCGCCACACGCTCCCCTTTCAGAATCGACGTCACACGCCCGGATAATTCGGCAATTACGTCGTTCTTGTCGGAGCGACTGGAACCACTCAGCCGAGCGCCGTCGACGAGAACCGCTTTGAAGCGCAAATCGGGGTCGAGGGCCCGGAACACCGCCTTGGCGATATCAACGCCTGCCAGAATACCCTCTGCCTTGGACATGAGGACCGCCCTGCCCTGCAGATCCGGCGGAACGAGTGTTTCGGTAGTGATGTCACCCGCGCCAATATCTTCAAGCAGAGCCTTGCGCGCAATGTCAGCGATCTCGGCTGGGGAGATTTGCATCTTGGCGGATCTTCGCGAAGCTTGAAGGACGGGGCAGGGTCAGACGACCTGCAGCATCCTGTCGAGGGCGACCTTCGCGTCGCGCTTCGTCTCGTCGTCCACGGTGATTTCGTTCACGACCACACCCTCGTTCAGCCCGTCCAGCACCCAGCATAGGTAGGCCGGATGAATGCGATACATGGTTGAGCATGGACAGACGACCGAGTCGAGACAAAAGACCTTCTTATCGGGATTCTCTTGCGCGATGCGGTTGACCAAACTTATCTCCGTCCCTACCGCCCATGTGGTGCCGCTTGGGGCCTCCTCAATCGTTCGAATGATCGTCTCTGTGGAGCCGTTCGCGTCCGCGGCCTGCACGACTTCCATATAGCATTCGGGATGGACGATGACGTTCACGTCGGAGTACTGGTGCCTGGCCTCCTCAATCTGCTTTACCGAGAAACGAGTGTGTACCGAACAGTGGCCTTGCCAGAGGATGATCTTGGCCCGGTTGATGGCCGCCTCCGAGTTGCCTCCCAGCGGTTTGAAAGGGTTCCAGACGATCATTTCGTCGAGACCGATGCCGAACCGCGCGGCCGTGTTCCTGCCGAGGTGCTGATCGGGGAGGAAGAGTATCTTGTCGCCACGTTCAAGGGCCCATTCAAACGTGGCGGGGGCGTTTGAAGAGGTGCAGACGATACCGCCCTCTCGGCCACAGAGGGCCTTGATCGCCGCGGTAGAGTTCATATACGTGATGGGCACAACCGTCACGCTGTGAGGCAGCGCCTCACTGAGGTCGTCCCAGCAGTCGAGCACGTCGTCAATGTGCGCCATGTCGGCCATCGAGCACCCGGCAGTCAGATTCGGCAGGATGACTCGCTGGTGGTCCTGGCTGAGGATCACTGCCGTCTCGGCCATGAAATGCACTCCGCAGAAGATGATGCTCTCCGCGCTCTCCTGGCCCGCGGCGAACTGCGAGAGCTTGAACGAGTCCCCCCGGAAGTCGGCGAACTTGATGATCTCGTTGCGCTGATAATGGTGGCCGAGGATGACCACTCGCTCCCCAAGCCGTTGTCG
Source organism: Dehalococcoidia bacterium (assembly GCA_965232435.1). Lineage (GTDB taxonomy): Bacteria > Chloroflexota > Dehalococcoidia > Lucifugimonadales > VXLM01 > VXLM01. Next base: position 1,742,573 of record CBDDPU010000004.1, on the reverse strand, counting down.
CGCTTCCGTGATACGGGCGTCCAACTCTTCCGGCTTGGCCTTGAGGTAAGAAATTGGAATCTTCTGCCACCGAACTCCTGCCGCAAACTCCTCTTCAAGCGACTTGGCCTGGAGTTCGTCGTCAGTTTGACAGAAGGCCGACTGCTCAATTTCGGTTATCGGTATGGTCGGACTCTTGGGAGATCCGGCGATTACCATATTCGCCTCCATTTACCTACGCGGCAAGGGCGACTCGCCCGCCCAGTGACCACGGTCCGGCGCGTTCGATTTTCACTGCCACAGTGTGCCCAATCACACCCTCCCCACCCTCAACGTACACCAGTTTATCGCTGCGGCTTCGTCCCTGAACCTGTCCGCGTTTCGTCCCCTCGACCAATACTTCCAAAGTTTGATCCATGAGTTTCGAGTTGATCTCGGCTTGGATGGCGCCCTGAAGCTCATCAATGGCCGTCAGCCGTCGTTTCTTTTCATCCTGAGGCACGTCATCATCAAATTTGCGGGAGGCGTACGTGTTGTCCCTGGTCGAGTACATTGCAGAATGAACCTTATCGAACCGCACGTCGCGCACCATCTCATATGTCCTATTGAACTGCTCATCGGTTTCGCCGCAGAACCCCACGATCAAGTCGGTCGACATGGAGACGTTCGGAATACGGTCTCGAATCCTATCGACGAGCCTGCGGTAATCGGCGTTTGTGTACTCCCTCCGCATTCTTGAAAGTACATCGTCATCTCCCGCTTGGAATGGGAGGTTTATGTGCTCGCAGACCTTCGGCAATTCGGCCACTGTGTCGATGATGTGATCGCTCATATCGTTCGGGTGCGACGTGAGAAAGCGAATACGCTCGATCCCGTCGATCGGGTGTACCGCCTTTAGCAGGTGGCCGAGGTCTGCGTCGCCGTCCAAATCATGGCCGTACGAGTCCACGTTCTGACCAAGCAACGTGACCTCGCGAACGCCGCGGGCAGCCAAAAGCTCGACCTCTTGGACGATGTCCGGAATCGAGCGGCTCGCTTCCCGCCCCCTGCGATAGGGAATAATGCAGAACGTGCAGAACTTGTCGCAACCGTGAATGATCGGAACATAAGCCGTGACGTTTGGCCGCGCGGTGAGCGGGCCGATACACCCCTCAGGATCGATTCCCATGCGGTCGCCTAGCAAATCGATCAGGGGCGCAAACTGCTGCGGTCGCATAAAGACATCGACCTGCGGGAACCGCTGCCGGAGCTTGTCCGACTTCGGCCCGACCATGCAGCCCATCAGGGCGACGACCTTATCGCCGTGTTGCTGCTTCATCGGCTTGAGGTGACCGAGCATCCCGACCACCTTGTCCTCGGCGCTTTGTCGGACAACGCAACTGTTGAGGACCACGACATCGGCCTCTTTGGCCGTGCCAGCCTTGTCGAGCCCCATCTGTTCAAGGGCGCTTTCGAGACGTTCGGAATCGGCCACGTTCATTTGGCAGCCGATAGTCCATATGTGAAATTTTTCCATTTCCGCTGTATTCGGAGGCCTTTATCAATGGCGGAGGGAGTGGGATTCGAACCCACGAGAGGGATTTCTCCCCCTAAGCGCTTAGCAGGCGCCCGCACTAGGCCACTATGCGATCCCTCCGATCAGTGAACTTTCAATATAGCAGAGACTGATAGCAGGGGCAATGAGAACCTCGTCGGAGTAATCGTTCGTCTTGATGGGAATCCCCCACCAAAGCGGCGCGAAGATACGCTCCCACACCCGGAGAGAGGAACTGCCCCAACGAGCCTTCGAGACAAGGCCCCAGCGGTTGCCGTGCCCCTCACTCGCTAGACGCTGCCTCCCGCAGGGCCACGTCCTCCGGACTTTCCACCCACACCTCGCCGCCTCGAAAGTACTCCTTCTTCCATATCGGAACGACCTGCTTGAGCCGGTCGACGCAGTATTGAGCCGCCTCGAAAGCCTGCCCGCGGCGTGGAGAGGAAACGGCAACGACGAGGCTGATATCCGCGATCTCCAGCCGTCCCAGCCGATGCGATATCGCTACTCCCGCCAGCGGCCACCTGTCCATCATTTCCTGCGCCACCTCTGCAAGCTTCTTTTCCGCCATCGGCTCGTACGCCTGATACTCGAGATAGAGGACGTCTCGGGCTGCGGTAGTATCCCGCGTCGTGCCCAGAAAAGTGATCACCGCCCCGGCCGACCTTGAGCGCACCCGCTCGGTGACGGCCTGCGGATCGAGTGCCTCGTATGTGATCTCAATCATGCCTTCCTCCGCTGACCGGTGGTATCAGCGCCACCTCGTCCCCGTCCGAAAGCTCGTAGTTATGATCTTGATACTCTTGGTTTACCGCGATCACCAGCGCCGACGGACCACCCACGATGCCAGGATATTGGTCGACGACCCAGCGCGCCACCGAACCGGCAGTCGCGCCCTCCGGCATCCTGAGGTCAAGCGCGCTTCGCCCCACGCGCTCACGGTAGCTTGCGAACAGCCTCAGCGTAATATTCAGGACGACTCTCCTCGCCAGCATATGGGAGCCAAAATAGTATACCAAAAGGCCCATCACCCGCTGCGTACGCCGGATGCGGCAGCAACCGGTTAATTCCGGAGGGATGAACACCCCTCGCCCTGTGTCTTCCCGCCCACCGATTTCACGAGGCCGCCGTTGCGCCACACCTGCCTTTGACATACACTTCGCCCACGTCGCCTTCCCTCATGCCTCCTATTCTCCCTAAAGCAAGAAGATCGACCTCATGACGACGAATTCACAGGCAACTGAGCCCGGCCCCGTTCAGGAGTCCGGGCGAATAACCAGCCTCGACCTTATACGCGGTGTCGCAGTGCTCGGCATTTTGCTGATGAACGCCGTCAACTTCAAGTTCGGAAACGCGCCATACCTTAACCTGAGCGCGGGCGGCTCGGAGACACCGCTCGACTGGGCGGTCGGCATCTTGGGCGAAGTCTTCGTCGACCAGAAGTTCATGGGACTGTTTTCGCTGCTGTTCGGCGCAGGAATGATTCTGTTCATCGACCGTGCAAGCGGAAAAGGCCGACGCGCAGTACTCCTGAACCTGTGGCGAAACTCGCTCCTGCTCGGAATCGGCATTCTGCACTTAATAGTCTGGGACGGCGACGTCCTAACCGTCTATGCGGTGTCGTCGCTCTTTCTCCTCGCGCTGCGAAAACTGCCGAATTGGGGCCTCATATCCCTTGGCGTTGGCGTCTTCTTACTATCCGCCGTCCTCACACTGCTGGCGCAGTACATCACAAACGCAACCGACGTGTCGCTATCCGGTACTTGGACACCGGGCGAAGCTTCCGACGAAGACGTTGCCGGTGGCGTCTTCTTGCTAGGCTTCTTCCTGCGCGCAACGGGACTCATCCTCGCCGGCGCGGGGCTGTACCGCGTCGGCTTCATGAACGGCGACCTGCCCGCGAGAGCATATCGACTGACAGCTCTGATCGGACTTTCCATAGGCCTGCCGCTTGCCGCCGCCGGTGTCATCATTACCGCGCTCAACGATTACTCGCGCGAAATCGCCTTCATCGGTCAGATCCCGAACACGCTCGGCACAATTCCAGCCGCCCTCGGATACATGAGCCTCATCATCCTCTGGAACAATCGCGCGGACAACCGGCTCAAGCGACGCCTCCGCGCAGTGGGCAGAATGGCGTTGACCAACTACCTGTCACAGACGGCGCTCGGCCTGCTTGTCTTGTCTGTCCTGCTAGGCGACGTCGACTTTGTGAACCGAGGCGCGATCTTACTCGTCGTGTTCGCAGTGTGGGCCCTGCAGCTCTGGTGGTCGCAAGCGTGGCTGAGTCGGTTCCGCTTCGGGCCTGCCGAGTGGCTCTGGCGAGTCGCAACCTATCGCAGCGTACAACCGTTTCGCCACAGCGCCGACCCCCGTCCCGCCGCATAGGGAAACGCCGCCTTCCAAGCGGGAATGGATCTGCTCACTGCGTGCCTTATTCGCCTATACTGTGCCTGAACAATACGGACTGCGGCAACAGGACATCGCATGAACGGTCAATGGCCGGCAATTGAGTATCGTGACGAGACGATGCGCGAGGGAATGCAGATCGAGTCCGCTGCCATCTCGGTCGAGGACAAGGTCCGCCTTCTCAACGCCCTCGGCGAGACCGGACTGCCCCGAATCGTCGTCGGATCGTTCGTCAGCCCCCGATACACTCCGCAAATGGCGAACATCGAAGAGGTGCTGGAGCTCTTTACGCCGAACCCGGAAGTAATCTATACGGCCCTATTGGTAAACCGACGGTCTTACGAGCGCGCCAGACAGTACTCGCCACCGTTGACCATTGAGGAAGACCGCCCCTTCCTGAACGCCCATCTCTGCGACGTGTTCACGCGGCGCAATTTCAACCGATCACAGGAGGAAGAATTCGCAAGCTGGCCCGCCATTGTCGAGGATGCTCGGCGTCGCGGAGTGGTCGAGGCCGAAATCCGAGTCGCGGCCGCCTGGGGCTCGAACTTCGTGGGCGAGTTTGCACTCGATCAGCGCATGGACATCCTCGAACGCGCTCACCGCGCTTGGGACGAGGCTGCCATACCCGTGACAAGTGTGGGCCTGCTCGACCCCATGGCGTGGTGTCTCCCCCATCGCGTCGAGGAGCAACTGCTTGCCATCAAAGAAAGATGGCCGCGCATCCGTCGCTTTTATCTGCACTTGCACAACGCGCGGGGCATGGCCCTTGCCTCCGCCTATGCCGCCATGCGAGTTCTCACGTCCGGCGACACCCTCGTGCTCGACGGTACCATCGGCGGGATAGGCGGATGCCCGTACTGTGGCACCGGGCGAGCGACCGGAATGATGGCCACGGAGGACTTCTTCCACATGCTGGAGGGCATGGGAGTGCAGACCGGCGTCGATATATCGAAGCTCATCGACTGCGCCTGGCTGCTGGAGGATATCATCGGTCGCCCGACCTTTGGCGCGGTCTCCAAGGCCGGGCCCCGTCCGATGTCCTCCGATGCCTGGTTCGACCCCAACATGCCGTTCGTGGAGACGCTTGAACAGGCCAAGCACTTCAAGCTGGGCCCCGATTCCTACGATGGCGGCATCTACCCCTGGCGCGAGCCGATCCGCAGCCCCCAGCGCCCCGACTCGATGCGGTAGGTGTGCGCCTAATATTGAATCATGTTGACTACACCACAAATTACGTAGACCCATTGCCTTAATAATTCGTCATTCCGGCGAAAGCCGGAATCCAGAGAAGTTCAGGAGTAAGAGCGATTCTTAAACAGGCTTTGAAGCAATTCGATATCTTGACATCAGCCGAAATGAGCGTATGATTCCACTAGACTGTCCACCTCTGAGCCTTTTGGGGCCAAGGAGGTAGATTCGATGCTCTCATCCACCAAGCATATCCGCAAGATCGTACGCGCATAAGTAGCTTTGCTAAGCGTTGTATTGTTGTTTGGACTTTTCTCGTCTAACGTTTATGCGGAAGAACCGGAGAATGGCCTCACACGTTCCTATGAGATGTTGACCGACGCTGAGTTTGCTGAGCAGGAAGCCGAGTTAGCTGGAGAAGGCTCCGGGATGTGGGTGGGATGCAATTACACCACAGAGGGCGACTATCCCCATAAGTCGCGCGGTGACGTGTCGGCACACGGTTGGTGGAAGAACAACGACCCTGATTGTCCGAGGTACGCCGATGTTGAGGTTTGGCTCAAGGCTTGGCTGTGCTGGTATGACGGCGACGTGAAAGTGATATGCGAATGGGACACACTCGATCACAATGAAAAGCGTATTAGAGAAGGGGGAGGCAGGGGTAAGAGAACGAGTGTCAGGCACGGCTGTTCTGGCAGTAAATCTGTTTCGTTCAAGAACATTGTTGACGTTGACCTAGTGGGAATGTGGGACTGGCCCGATAAGAAGACAATACGAAAGAGTGTCTACTGCTACCCCAGCGACTAGCACTGCCATGTACTCTACGCTGTTCATTGAGTCTCTCGGGCAATTGCACCGGGACGCGAATCTGCGAGGCATGATCCTCGAGGAAGAGGAGGACCTCTATAGCGTCTTCCGAGAGCGAGCTGATTTGATGGGTTGGCTGACCAAGCCCGAAGGCCATCCTAAGTTATGGGCGATGGAAGAAGCGGAGTTGACTAGCGAGAACGAAGTACCCCAGATCGGATGGGGGCAGGTCGGATTGAACGTTGGAGACTCCGCTCCAACCATTGAGCCTACTGAAGTGCTACCGGCATTGATTCAGTGTTTCGATGATTCCCTCCGCCGCTTTGGGGCGGTTGAGGTTTCCGGTTTTCAGGTGACAGCAAGCAGCCTAGTGTCCCCCGTAAAGGACCGTAGTGGATATCTCGGTTCCGTACTCAACTGGTTCAACGTAGACGGTAAGGCCAGAGCCAACGCGATTGTCGCCTTCGACCAAGCCTTACTCAGAGATGATGATGTTCACAAGCTGGTCGCCAGCCTGCAGTGGTGGAAAAGCGGAACGTTTGAGTTCAGGTCGGTTGTGGACGTGCCCGAGGAGTGTATGGTAAAGGTGACGACCTCAACTTTCTTGCATCCTGTAACGCTACAGACGAATCAGGGGGTGCTCGTCTCGCTGCCGGAGTGGACGCCGAGCGCGGCGGGATGGGTGCTCGCCAGAGTCATGGACGCAGGCCGAAAAATACGTCCGGATGTAAGCAGCCTTGCGATTCGCATCACACGGGTGTAGACCGCGACCGTCTACTTGATCTTCAGAAACGACGGGTAGACTATCGCGAACCCCACGCTGAACACCGCGAGCATGATCCCGCTTGCGAACAGGGCGTTCGCGCTGCCGATGCGTTCCGCCAGCGCCCCCAGCGGCAGGGCGCTCAACGGCATCGCCCCAAACGTCATCATCACGATGCTCATCATCCTGCCGCGCATCTCCGGGCTGGCATACGTTTGAACCAGCGTCATGATAAGCGACATGAACATCGAACTTACCAGCCCCAAAAACAGCAGGAGCGGCATTACTACGTTGTACGATCCCATCTTCGCAACGGTCGCAAGCACTATTCCCCAAACGACGCAGCTCGAAAGAAGCAGCAGCCCGCGTCGGTTGAATCTCGGAATGCTGGCAAGCGCGAGAGACCCCATCAGAGCCCCGATGCCCATGACCGCGTAGAGACCTCCGAGATTGTCCGACCCGACTTGCAGCGTTTCCCAAGCCCATGCCGGCATGAGCGCGTACAAAGACATGCCGAACAGGATCGGAATGAAGGACATGATGATCAGTCCGAACAGCGGCGAAGAGTTTTTCGCATAAGCCAGTCCGGCCACGATGTCCCCGTACATGCTCTTGCCGGAGCGCTTCTGCCCTTCGTCTCCCACCCTTATGGGCAGTACCGTCAGCACGGCGACCAAATAGATGGCCGAAATGAGGAAAAAGACCCCGGCGGTGTCCACGAAGATGATCAGAACTCCCGCCAGCGCCGGCCCCGCAATGCGCGTGACGTTCATCGCCGAACTCATGAGGGATATCCCGTTCATCAATGTGTTTTTCGGAATGATGTCGGACACCATCGCCTGACGGCTCGGCATGTTGAACGCCATCAGCGAACCGTTAATCAGACCGGACACGATAACGTGCCACAGCTCGATAACGCCCACGAAGTCCAGCGTCCCGACGACAAGAGTCAACGCCGCGTTGCCCGCCTGCGTGTAGAGCATCATTCGGCGGCGCGAGAAGCGGTCCGCGAGCGCTCCGCCAATGGGCGAAATGATGGTCATGGGGAGGGCGAACGTCACAATTACCGCAGCGAGAGCCAGAGGCGATGCGTCGGCCAACTCCAGAACCAGCCAACTCCTCGTGATCCACTGCATATTCATGCCGAGGTACGAAGCGACGGCGCTCGACCAAAGCCAGCGGAAGTCCGAATAAGTGAACGATTCCACACCCGAAAATCGTTCGGCGACACGCTGAATAAGTCCGCGCTGGATAGGTGAGGTGGAAACTTCGGGGGCCGGCTGCGGTTCTGGTTCCGTTCGGATGCTCATGAATCCTGAGGCGATATGCCTGCCGGGTAAGGCTACTCCCGTAACATACAGCGGTCAATACGCCCGGCTTGCCGACAACGGTTCAGCGTGAATGAGACGAACACCCAGCCCTCTGCGGATACTCGCACAACGTCGAAGTTCCCGCCAAATCCCTCATTCCCACGAACGTAATCTCTTAAATTCACCCGTCATTCCGGCGGAGATCGGAATCCGGCAAGTAGGACACCCTGAATATGCAGCGCCATAACCTTGTCAAAGTCGGCGTATAGTCGCTACAATCCCAGAGTCGGGGTGTGGCGCAGTTGGAAGCGCGCGTCGTTCGGGACGACGAGGTCGCTGGTTCAAGTCCAGTCACCCCGACCACTTCTCACCCACTGCGTTAATTCCCCGGAAGCGTCTTGGCGCGTTCAGGGCATGTTCGAAGACTCGCTGGAGATTTGGCCCCGTGTCGAGCCTTGAGTCCTACGTGGTGCATGGCCACAGCATGAGCCCAACCTTTTCGCCGGGCGATCGGTTGCTGGTGAGTCCAACCACGGCGAGAGCGACATATATTACCAGGGGCGACCTGCTCATCTTTCGTGATGGCCCCGTCGACGAAAGGCGGTATCTCAAACGGATAATCGGTCTGCCGGGCGAGGGTGTGCGCCAGTGCGATGGCGCGCTGCTGATAAACGGTCGCCCGCTCGCCGAGGATTACCTCGGCGGCCTGCCCGCGGTGATCGGCCTGGACGACATCACTTGGAATCTTGGGGCCGGAGAGTGTTTCATGCTGGGAGACAACCGCGCCCACAGCGACGACAGCCGCCAATTTGGCCCCGTAGGTCTCTACCGCATTGAAGGAGTCGTTCGAGGCAGGTACTGGCCTATCCAAAAACTGGGGCGCGTCAAGGCCCCGTCATACATAGACTTCACAGAATCCTTCATGCTCTCAACGGAGAGTTAACGTCCCTCAGCCAGCCATGCCGCGACTTCCTTGGCGTGGTACGTGATGATCATGTCGGCCCCTGCGCGTTTGATGCCCGTCAGTATTTCCATCACGACTGAGCGCTCGTCGATCCAGCCGTTGGCGACTGCGGCCTTCACCATCGAATATTCGCCGCTCACGTTGTAGGCGGCAACAGGGTTGTCGAATCGCCGCTTCGCCTCCGCGATTACATCCAGATAGGCTAGCGCCGGCTTCACCATGACGACATCCGCGCCTTCGAATACGTCTTGCTCGATCTCGCGCATCGCTTCCCGTATGTTCGCGGAATCCATCTGGTATCCCCTGCGATCGCCCACTTGAGGCGCGGACTCCGCCGCCGTCCGGAAGGGACCGTAGAACGATGATGAATACTTCGCCGAGTAAGCCATGATCGGCACATCCTCATGATCGTTGTCGTCCAGTGCGTCCCGAATAGCTCCGACCTGCCCATCCATCATTGCCGAAGGCGCCACCACATCCACGCCCGCATTCGCTTGTGATACCGCCGTCTCGGCTAAAGCAACAAGGGATCGGTCGTTGTCCACAACCCCGTCCGGCCGCAGGATCCCGCAGTGACCGTGTGACGTGTACTCGCACATGCAGACGTCGCCGATGACCGCGAGATCCGGCTGTGCCCGCTTGATGGCGCTGATCGCCTCTTGAGCGATCCCCCTAGGCGCGTACGCCTCGCTGCCGACCTCGTCCTTGTGGGAAGGGATGCCGAACACGAGCACGCCGGGAATATCCAGCATCGCCACGGTTGCAATCTCTTCGTCGAGACTGTCGAGAGAGTGTTGAAAAATCCCGGGCATCGGCTCGATCTCGCGAGGGGCGCCGCTATGCTCACGTACGAACACAGGGTAGATCAAATCAGAAACGGAGAGCCGCGTTTCCTGCGCGAGACGGCGAAGCGCGGATGTTGCCCTCATGCGCCGCATTCGATTTTCCGGGAAACTGCTCATCCGTCCCCCGCCTTTCGCTCATAGTGTCCAACTATAGCGTTCACGAGTCCGGCCGCAGTCGATTCCTCGGCAAGGATGTCGACGTTCAGTCCAGCGTTTCGGGCAGTCTCGGCAGTCACCGGCCCGATGCAAGCTATCCTCGCACCGCCGAGACACCCCATGTCACCCTCGAGGAGAGCGGCGAGATTCGTGACGGTCGATGAACTGGTGAACGTCACGACATCGATGGGTTCTTTCAGAGCTTCGGCAAGACGCTCGCCCGCGCTTGGAGGGAGCGCGGTCCTGTAAACGGTCACGTCATGCACGATTGCGCCCAGCCGCTCCAAACCGCGCTTCAATCGAACCGGGCGCGACTCGGCTCCCGGCAGCAGGACGGTTTTCCCTTCGACTCCCCGCTCAGAGAGATCGTCGATCAGCGACTGCGACACGGACTCGCGAGAAATAAGGTCGGCCACTATGCCACGCTCTCGCAAGGCATCTGCCGTCGCCGTTCCAATAGCGGCCACGGCAGATGCGTGAAATTGCCGTGAGTCCTTCCCCAGCGCATGGAGACGCGCAAAGAACTGCTCTACCGCGTTGGCGCTTGTGAATACGATCCAGTTGTAGCCGTCTAGACGCTCCACCGCCGAGTCGATGTCGCCGGTGTCTTCGACCGGTCGGATCTCTATGGCCGAAACCTCAACAGGTTCGGCTCCAGCCGTTTCCAATAACTCGACGAGTTTCGTCGACTGGGTTCGAGAACGAGTCACTAAAACGCGCTTGCCGAAGAGTGGTCGGTTGTCAAACCAGCGTGACTTCGCCCGCAAATTCACAACCTCGCCAACGACGACGACAACGGGGTTGCCCAGTCCCTCACGTCTGGCCTGTTCAGCGATACCGGCCAGAGGGCCGACAATGGTTTCTTGGCTTGACCAAGCCCCCCAACGGATGACGGCGGCAGGAGTGTCCTCAGAATGCCCCCCGTCAATCAGGGCCTGCGCGATTTTCGGCAGGTTTTCCCAACCCATCAGCAGGATCAGGGTGCCTTCGGACTTCGCCAACCGGCCCCAGTCCACCGAAGCGCCCTCCTTGTCTGGCGATTCACTCCCGGTAACTATCGTGACGGATGACGCCACGCCGCGATGCGTTAGAGGAATGCCCGCGTAGGCAGGAGCCGCAATGGCGGACGTGATGCCCGGCGCCACCTCAAAGGGAATCTTCGCTTCCGCGAGCGCCGCGACCTCTTCGCCACCACGGCCGAAGATGAAGGGATCCCCGCCCTTTAGACGAATCACCCGCTTGCCGCTCTGAGCGCGTTCGACAAGCAGCGCGTTGATATCAGCCTGTCGGTCGCGCGATTCTCCCGGCCTCTTGCCCGCGTCGATCAACTCCGCTTCCTTCGGCACATGATTGAGGAGCCGACGGTCTATGAGACGGTCATAGACGACTACGTCGGCGGATTCGAGGCACCGACGACCCTTGAGCGTCAGCAATTCCGGTTCACCAGGCCCGGCGCCGACAAGGGCGACCGACCCGACCGAGGAACCGTCATTCGCAGTATTCTGTTGAACGTAACGTTCCATGTGGAAGTGCCACCGGCTTTGAGCGCCCCTACTCACTGGAAAGGCGATTTTGGCGCTGCCGCTTGTCTATTAGGCTATGTTGCCGCTCCCGCTTCCAACAAGCCCTTTGCCCCCCGCCGTCCGATCTCTTCCGCCTCGCTAACGTGTTCTTCGATCTGTGCTCTGAACAGTCGGACCCCGTCCGGATCAGTCGTCATGGCGAACAATCGCATTCGCCGTCCTTCTATCTTCGCATAGGCCGCGGCCGGGGCAGCGCATCCCCCGCCAATCGCCGCGAGAAACGCCCGCTCCGCGCGGAATGCCAAAGCCGTCTCTTCAAATACCACTGACGACAGCATCTCGCCAATCATACCGTCTTCCTCTCGGAATTCTGCCACCAACGTTCCCTGACCAACATCCGGCGTGATCCGCTCGACGGCCAGAAATTCCGTTGCTTCGGAGAGCCTGTCGAGCCGCGCGAGTCCCGCTGCCGCGATTACCACGCTGTCATAGTCCGGGCCGAAGGCTTTGTCCAATCGCGTGCCAACGTTGCCGCGAATGGGGACAACCTCGACATCGGGACGGACGGCTTTGATCTGGGCCTTTCGTCGCAAACTGCCGGTGCCGATACGACTGCCGGAAGGAATCTCCATCAGTGCACGGCCCGATTTTGAGACGAGAACGTCCCGCGCGTCCTGACGCGCGCCGACGGGAAGAACCATAAGCCCGTCGGCAATGTCCGGCCCAACATCCTTGGCGCTGTGTACCGCGAAGTCGATCTCGCCATTCAGCAGCGCGCCCTCGATGTCCCTAACGAACGCCCCACGCCCCAAGTCGGTCAACAGGGCTTCGGCCCGACGGTCGCCGCTTGTCGACAAACGCGCGACCTGAAACTCCACGTCCACGAATCTCGCCCGCAGAAGAGAAAGAACCTCTTCGGTCTGCGCGAGCGCGAGGGGACTTGCGCGGGACCCGACGCGGACTGTTCGTGACGGTTTCACAAACCCGGCCTCCGCATCATTCTCGCTGCTGGGAGACTGAAGCTGCCTGCGCCATTTCCTCGTACATCTCGCAAATAGTATCGGGGCATTCGCACGTCGTGCCAACGAGCAGGCTGTCCATCAAGACCTGTCTTGCTCTATCGGTTTTCCCCGTCTGCGCGAGGTCAATCAACTCATCCGTAAGACAGGCTTGCCAGTGATCGAGATTCAGGCGAATTCCCTGAGCAAGAAGCTCCTTCCGCGCATCGGACAACAGCGGAGCCAGATCGGCGAAGTCCATCAGCTCATGCCGCGAGGGCAACCGGCAAGTTCCAGTGAGAATCTCACGGAACCTCCTGGCCAGGGCCGGACTCGCTCCACCGGTCGAAGTGGCCACGATAACCTCGCCACGCCGCGCTACCGACGGCGTGATCCACGTACAAAGCTCAGTCACGTCCGCGACGTTCAGCGGCACGTTCCTCTCAAGCGCCTCCTCGGAGACCGTTTGATTGACGACATCGTCGCTCGTGTCGGCCACGATTGCGATGAAAGCCTCTTCAAGATCGCCACGCCGGTACGTCCTGCCTACCCACTCGATCTTCCCTTCGTCCGCAAGTTCGGACACCTCGTCAGTGACCTCGTGACTCACGACGACCACCTGAGCGCCGTACGGCATGAGGCGAGTGACCTTTTCCTCTCCCATTGCGCCGCCACCGATCACGACGACTCGCCGTCCGCGAAGATCAAGGAAAACGGGATAGTAGAGCGGCATGAGAGTCCTAACTTCGACCCGCTATCGACCCGATTGGCCCTTCGCAGCCCACTCGGCGCGCTTTTTCTCCAGTTCACGCGCCCGGGCTTCCTGCAATTCGAGATCCGGCTTGGCCCGCGCGGAATGATAGACGGTACCGAGTCCCCAACGATCCCGATCACTGGTGTTCCGCCCGGCCCGATGAACCATTTGCCAATGGTGAATGACTACGTCGCCCGGTTCCGCCGGCACCGCTATCTCCGCCGCGTAGTCGGCATCCCCGTAATCGGACACCCCTTGCGAAAATCCGAAAATCTCGGTTGGTCCGTGCGGACGAACCGGACGCTTATGAGTGCTCGATATGTACCGCAGGCAGCCGTTCTCATCGTCCACGTTGTCCAACGCCAACCACATCGTCAACGCTTCGTTGGGCGTCAAAGGGATGTAATAGGAATCCTGATGGGCGGGAGTCTCCACGCCGACGCGCGCCGGCTTGTTGAACAACTGGCAGTACTGCGGAACGACATCTCCGCCCAGCAGCAATTCCGCGAGCGCCGTGAATTTGCCGGTATGGATCAAGTCGCTGAAGTACTTGTCGTACTTCGACATGTGACCAAGCCGTTTGAGGGTCTCCAGCCTGCCCTTCACATCGTACATGACCTCATACTCAGGCACCGTCGGCACAACGTCTCTGATGTACCTGTCGATCTCCTCCCGAAGGGCTGCCACTTCCTCTTCGTTCAAAAACCCCCGCACCGCGACCCAGCCGTTTTCGTCCCAGTGGCCCTTGATGTCCGCCTTGCTTTGCCGCCATCCCATGAGACTGCCTCCGAAGAGTGAGATACCGCCGGAACATCATACACGAAGAGACCTGCACTCCGTGCCGCCCCTACCTGCCGAGCGCCTTCGCCAGCTTTCCGCCCTGTTCCTGCATGTAGTCGTAAATGATGTTCACGTCGGTGCCGATGCAGAAGTCGATAACGCCCATGTCCATGTACGGTTTTGCGTCTTCCCATCTGCCAATCTCGATGCGTGGACGGATGCCCTTGGCGATGCATGTGTCGATCGTGTACTTCTGGGCTTCCATAACTTCGGCATGAGTGTAATCTCCGGCCCGTCCGATGCTCATCGAATAGTCGCCGGGACCGAATTGCACCATGTCGATCCCCGGCACATCGAGAATCGCTTCGAGGTCTTCGACAGCCTCGCGCTTCTCAACCATGATCGCCACAACGGCCTCCTCCGCCATCTTCACCCAATCGGCGAGTGACACACCAGGGAACACGTAGCCCATGTCTCTGGTGCTGGTCGCCCCTGCGATCCCCCCGGATGAAGGAGTCTCCGGTCGAACGGCGCGGACCGATTCGAGCGCGTCGGCGACCGTGCGAATGTCAGCGAACAGCAAATTCTGAATCCCGGAACCCGTCGCCTTCTCCGCCAAGTACGTGCGCGGCTCCTGATCGACCTTTATCATGGAGGTCATGTGGTCGAAGAGTTCTATGGCTCTCGCGAAGTTGTCCAGAGAAAATAAATCATAAGGAGCGTACTGGCTCGTGAATTCCACGTAGTCTATCGTGCCGGAATATCCGATCACCTCAGCCATTCCCGGCCAGACGGTATGGACATGAGTGCCGATGGTCGGCTTCCCCTCGTCGATAAGGTCACGCAGGACGTTGTTCTTCTTCAATATGCTCTCCTATCAATGTGATTTGCCTAGTAGTCCGCAAGGACGCTGCGGGAGATGATCATGCGCTGAATCTCGGATGTGCCCTCGTAAATCTCGGTGATCTTGGCGTCGCGGTACAGTCGTTCCACGGGCGACGGGGAAAAGTACCCAACTCCACCGTGTATTTGCACGGCCTTGTCTGCGGTCTCGACCGCGACGCGTGATGCGAAGAGCTTCGCCATCGACGCTTCCTTCACGAAAGGCCTGCCCGCGTCCAACAGCGTGGCCGCCTGCATCACTAGCAGCCGCGCTGCCTCCACCTCCGTCACCATGTCGGCGATCATCCACTGGATCCCCTGCAATTCGGAAATCGGTTTCCCGAATGCCTCCCTCCGCTTCGCGTACTCGACCGCCTGCTCGCAGGCGGCCTGCCCCACCCCGACGGCCTGGGCGGCTATGCCGATCCTGCTGGCGTTCAGCACCTGCATCGTGGCCTTGAAGCCCTCGTACTCTTCGCCCAACCGGTTAGTCGTGGGTACCCGGCAGTCATCGAAGAAGACTTCGCACGTCGAAGATGCGCGTATGCCCATCTTGCCGTGCATCGGATTGATGGTCATCCCGGGCGTGTCGCCGTCAACGACCAGCGCGGCGAATCCCTTCGACCCCAAGCTGAGATCAAGCGACGCCAGGACGATCAGCGCATCGGCCTCAGTGGCGTTCGTGATGAACACTTTCGACCCGTTCAGGACGTAATCTTCGCCGTCGCGCTTCGCCGTCGTGCGAATGGCGGCGGCGTCGCTCCCTGCCCCCGGCTCAGTGAGCGCGAAGGCCCCAATCGTCCCCCCGACGGTCATTCCCGGTAGGTAGCGATTCTTTTGCTTCTCCGTCCCGTGCATGTGGATAAACTGAGCTGCGAGAGACTGATGCGCCACATACACCGTGCTCGTAGCCGTGCACCCACGCGCCAATTCTTCGGCCACAATCGCCGCCTGACGGGCAGTGCCTCCACTCCCACCGTATGCCTCGTCAATCCCCAGCCCGAACAGCCCAAGTTCGGCCAAACCCCTTACGTTGTCGGCAGGAAACTCGCCGCTTTGGTCATACGCCGAAGCTCTCGGCGCCAGCGCCTCGTCGGCAAACTCGCGCACCGTCGAGCGGAGAAGCTGTTCTTCTTCGGTTAGCAAGTGATGATCCACCATTGCCCTCGTGAAACATTGACGAATTCATCGCAGCTGCGGCAAGGCCCCCTCAATCCCCTTGCCTCTCTACGCTTTCGGCGTCCTCTACGGTGAACTCTCGGCATGGGGCAGTATGACGCACCGTATTGACCGAATGCAACCTTGACATATCCCCTGCATCACCTATAAAGTACATTGTGACATGCGAATCTCAAACCGTTACGCGCCATATTATCTGTACTTTACCGGCCCAGCGGCTGCCGGAGGAGGACAGGTGCGCGGGACATAGAAGACCAAGATCCCCAACGAAGGCACCGAGAGACCTCAACCGGCAGCGGTTGGGGTCTTTTCATGCGTGAAGGAGCATACCTATGCTTGAAACCAAGACAAGAGACGTGAACGTGCTAAAGACGGAGAAACTCATACCCCCGGCGGAACTCATCGACGACCTGCCAACGACCCCGGAAACCAAGAGAACCGTACTTGAGGGACGACGCGCGGTACAGGCGATCCTCCAAGGAGAGGACTCCCGGTTCCTAGTAATTTCCGGACCGTGCTCGATCCACGACGAGAGCGGGGCCCTCGAATACGCAAGCAGGCTGAACGACCTGAACCGGAAATACGCCGACCGACTTCTGATCGTCATGCGTGTGTACTTCGAGAAGCCGAGGACGACCGTCGGCTGGAAAGGCCTTCTGTACGATCCGTATCTCAACGACACCTTCGATATCTCGGCCGGACTCCGAAAAGGCAGAAAACTGCTTCTCGACATCGCGGAGATGGGCCTTCCGACCGCCACCGAGTTCCTCGACCCAATCGTCCCGCAGTATTTGGCCGATCTCGTTAGCTGGGTCGCTATCGGTGCGCGTACCACTGAGAGCCAGACTCACCGACAGATGGCCAGCGGTCTCAGTATGCCGGTCGGCTTCAAGAACGGTACCGACGGCAACACGAAAATCGCCGTCGATGCTATTGTGTCTGCTCAGGCCCGACACGGCTTTCTTGGCATTGATCAGTCCGGACGCACCGCCGTTATACACACGACCGGGAACCCCTACGGCCACCTCGTTCTGCGGGGCGCGAACGACGGACCGAACTTCGACCCCGACTCAGTCGCCCTGGCGAGACGACAGCTTGAGGACGGAGGCGCCACGGCTCGCCTTCTCGTCGATTGCAGCCATGGGAACTGCAATAAGGACTATACCAAGATGCACGTGGCCTTTAAGAGCGTCATCGAACAGCGAGTCCACGGCAACGACGGAGTCATAGGCACAATGCTTGAGAGCAACCTCAACCCGGGCAGTCAGAAGATCAACGGCGACATCTCCAAGCTGGAGTACGGAGTCTCCATAACCGATCCCTGCATCGGCTGGCCCGAGACGGAGGAGCTTATTACGTGGGCATACGAACGCCTCGGCTGAGTGGGCGATACGGGGAATGATCACCAAACCCCTCTGTCGGATTGCCGAGAGCGGTCATTTCAAGAGTCATCATCGGCCGAGCTCCAGTACAGTAGGCCCGAGGACAAAGAGTGCCTGTGATACACTCCCGCAAACAACAGTTCACAGTCCGCGAGAAACCCTCTCGAAGCAAACCGACGTCCTTCCTGCCATAAGCAAAACTTCGCAAATACCCAAATACGGAGTGAGAACCCACGAGGAAAAACTGTTCATCGCACCAAGACTGAACAACAGTTGCCACAACTCGCTATGAACGAACTGAATTCATCAACAGAGCCTGAGCGAATCGAAAGGCGCGTCGGTGTCCCATGGGGCATCACCGACTCGATAATCGGTTTAGCCATAGTCGGTTGCGGCAGTTTGGCGTCACTGCTGGCGTTGCGACTGCTGCTCGGTTCCCTAGAGAGCCAGTCCGGTGGAGTAACAACACTTACCCTATTGCTGCTGCAAATACTCATGATCGGGACAGTCTGGCTTCTCGCAATCAAGCGGCGCGGCGGCTCCCTGAATAACATGGGACTCGGCACGGGCGGTCTCCGTTGGTACATGATTATCGGATGGGGCGCCGTCGCACTGGGTCTGAGCATAGCGACAGGCCTCATCTATCAGCTCATTGTGGCAAGTTTGGAATTTGAACTGCTGAAGCCGTCCCCGGTACCCGAAAGCCTCTTGGGCGAGGGAATCTTTCGAGCGTTCACCGTCGGCATTCTCGTCGGCATTGGTCCCGCAGCCGAGGAATTCTTCTTTCGAGGCTTCCTCTTGACAGCGTTTGTGCAGAACATCGGAGTGGTTGGAGGAATGATCGCGGCTTCGGCCATATTCGCCGTCGCTCATGGCGACCTCTCGGTGCTTGTGCCAACTTTCGCAAGCGGAACCATTCTCTCCTGGCTGTACCTGAAAACCCGTTCCATCTGGCCGGGCTTCCTTGCTCACGCCGGACAAAACAGCATAGCCGTCACATTCGCCGTATGACTGTCTCAAACCGACTCGATGAAGCGCTCCAAAAAGCCCGGGCCGAAGGGAGAACCGTTCTATCCCCGTTCATAACCGTCGGGTTTCCCGATGTTCCTGCTTCCATCGAAATCGCCGATGCCGTTCTGCGGAACGGAGGAGACATGCTGGAAATCGGCGTCCCGTTCAGCGACCCTATGGCAGATGGTCCGACGGTGCAAAAGACCAGCTTCCACGCCCTCCGACAGGGAGTGACCGTGGAAACCTCCCTCGAAGCCGTCCGGCGCCTCCGGTCGAACGGCATCGAAGCTCCCCTCATGCTGATGGGCTACTACAACCCGTTCCTCAAGTACGGGCTGCGAGACTTGGCGCGCGACGCTGCCGACGCCGGCGTTCAGGGGCTGATCGTCCCCGATCTTCCACCTGAAGAATCGCTGGAACTGGAAGCCCTCTGCGCCGAGAACAACATTCACCAAATCCACTTTGTCGCCCTTACTAGCACAGACCGACGCATCGAGTACATAGCAGGACGGGCCGGAGGCTTCATCTACTGCGTCTCCGTTTTGGGAGTAACCGGCGCCCGTCAAAGTATCCGCGCCGACGTGGCCCAACTGGTCGCCCGTGTCAAGCGCCATACCAACGTGCCGGTTATTCAAGGATTCGGCGTCTCCAGCAAGGAGCACATCGACGCCATCGCGGAATACGCCGACGGCGCAATCGTGGCCAGTGCAATGTTCGACGCCATCGAAAACGCTCCCCCCGACCGTAAGGTTCAAGCCGCAGTCGACTTCGTAAAGCGACTCAAAGGCCTCCCGTAAGCCCTCTCCGATTTCAACATGTGCTCATGCTAACCGCGCAAATCCCATCTGCACTAACGAGGACCCAATGGCAAGGACACGAGGCATCCGTGGCGCGACTATCGCCGACGACAACACCCAACAGGCGATACTCGAAGCAACGCAGGAATTGCTCACCGCCATGGTCGAGGCGAACGACGTCGATGTCGACAATATCGCGGCCGCATACTTCACCACAACCCAAGACCTAAACGCCGAATTCCCCGCCGCCGCCGCTCGACAGCTCGGCTGGCAGTACGTCGCCCTCCTCTGCGCCCACGAAATGAAAGTGCCGAATGCCATGGAGCGCGTCATCCGTGTCATGCTCCTCGTCAATACCAACCTAGAGGCCTCGGAAATCGAGTTCCAATACCTCCGAGGATCCGACGCCCTGCGCAAGCGCGTCGTCGAAAGCTAGACGCCGATCCGTCGACCGGGAGAATTCGACATGAAAGACTGGACGCTGCAAACGCTCTTCGACCGGGGGATGCTTGAAGACACCATCGTCCGCGACGAACTCTTCGACGACATCGCTAAAGGCAACCGACTCACAATCTACCAAGGCTTCGATCCCACAAGCCCCAACCTGCACATCGGCCACCTAGTCGGCTTGCGCGTCCTGCGCTGGTTCCAACTTCAAGGACACAAGGTGATTTTGCTGATCGGCGACTTTACCGGACGCATCGGCGACCCGTCCGACCGACCGGAAGCCCGCAAACGCCTCACTCATGCCCAGGTGCTCGAAAACGCCGAAACGTACGGCGAACAATTCTCCCGATTTTTTGACCTCGACGGCGAGAATCCCGCAGAAATCAGGTTCAACGGACATTGGCTCGACAGCATTACCCTCTCGCAGTTTATCGAGATCATGGACAAATTCACCGTGCAGCAGCTTCTTGAGCGCAGCTTGTTCCAAGAGCGCATGAAGAAGCATGAGGCCCTGTACCTCAACGAGATGATCTATCCCATCCTGCAGGGGTACGACTCCGTGGCGATGAACGTAGACGCCGAACTCGGCGCTTCCGACCAACTCTTCAACATGATGCGTGGCCGCGACCTCGTCGAATCCTACCTCGGAAAGACAAAGCACGTCCTGACCACCCAACTCCTTGAAGGGCTGGACGGGCGCAAAATGAGCAAGACATACGGAAACACGGTTGACCTGACCGAAGCCCCCGTGCCGATGTTCTTCAAGCTCACCCTCGTCCAAGACTCCAAGCTGCCGCGCTTCATGCAGATCCTCACCGACCGAACGGACGACGAGATTGCCGCCATCAAGGAGCGCGCCAAGACCGAACACAACATGATCGACGCGAGACAGCAATTCGCCCATGACATCGTGTCGATGCTCCACTCCTCGGAGGCGGCCGACTCGGCTCAGCGCGAGTTCCAACGAGTTGTCAACGAAGGCGAACTGCCCTCTGACATTCCCGACCTTCATATCCCATCCGATACCCACGGAGATGAGGGCGTCGGAATCGTTGATCTCTTAGCTTTGAGTGACGTAGTGCAAAGCAAGAGCGACGCCCGCCGCCTCGTTCAGCAGGGCGGTATCCGCATCAACGGTGAGATCATCGAGGACCCCCGCTCTTCCGTTCCGGCATCGCGACTCCCGGGCGCCCTGGTCAAAATCGGCAAGCGCGGCTACGTCCGCGTAAGAGTGAATTAAGGCCCCTGCCGTCGTTATCGCGCTGGCTTCATCAGTCAGCGCGCACGCAGTAAAACCCTGCGCGTCGCATCCACCAAAGCGTCTACTTCCGAATCGGTGGTGAGCGAACACAGCGCCCCCGCCGCCTTCGTCTGCATGAGGATACCCTCGTTGAGCAGTCCGGTGAATAGCTTCTGCTGCATCTCGCGGTCGGCCCGCAGCACGGAACGGTAGTCGACGATCCGCTCGCCCGTGAAGTGAACGCCGAACAGCGACCCGATACCCGTCACCTGAGCGGCGATGTCGAGTTCGTCGAACACCGCCCGCAACTTCGCGCGGAGCGTCTCGCCGAGACCGTTCATCCGCTCGTAAACGTCCGGCGTTAGCTGCTCCAACGTCGCAAGACCCGCCACCATGGTCATCGGATTGGCATTGAACGTTCCCGCGTGAGAAATAACCGGCCCGTCGGTCGGATCGTACAAGTCCATCAAGTCCGCGCGGCCGCCCCAGGCTCCCACCGGCATTCCTCCACCTATCACCTTCCCGAACGTCGTCATATCGGGGATAACCCCCGTCATCTCCTGCGCGCCGCCCCGCGAGAGCCGAAAGCTCTGCACTTCGTCGAAAATGAGCACCAGCCCTAACTCGGTCGACAGATCACGCAGCAAGGATAAGTACTCCACTCCGGCAGGCAGATACCCGAAATTCGATAAGACCGGCTCGATGATGACGCAGGACAACTCTTCCGCGTTCTCACGTAGAATCCGCTCCGTCGACTCGATGTCGTTGTAGTGCAGCGTGATAACGTCCTCAACAACGCCGGGAGGCTGCCCCGGCCACTCGGAAACGCTCGTCGGCTCAACCGGGTCGAGAGCCTCGAGCGGAGTGTACACGCTGACCGAGACGTACTCGTGGTTACCGTGGTACCCGCCCTCGATCTTGGCGATCTTATGCCTGTCCGTGTAGGCGCGCGCGGCACGGATGGCGTTCAGCGTCCCCTCCGTGCCCGAATTGGTGAACCGCACCTTCTCGACCGATGGCACACGCTCGCACAGTACCTGCGCCAGCCGCACTTGCGATTCGTGCGGCGTACTGTAACTGAGGCCGTTCCCAGCCTGATCGCGTATCGCCTCGACCACCCGGTCATTCGTGTGACCCAGCGCATAGGTCGTCGCGTTCAACATGAAATCAAGATAGCGGTTCCCGTCCACGTCGACGACGTGATGCCCTTCCGCGCGCTCGACGAAGAACGGGTAGGGGTCGAAGTGCGCCGTGCCGCGAGAGCTTCCGCCGGGCAAATATCGTTCCGCCTCGGCCTGAAGCGACAACGACCTCGGAGTAGACGCAATATATCGTTCAACTTCGGAGTTCATCCTTCTTCTCCCCGTCTACTCTTCCTGAAACGCCCCATTCACGTCATTCAAATCCCGCCTCCGTCGCAGGCCCGCCAGGGTTTCATTGAGACTCCCCGACCGGAATCCCTCAAGATCCAGAGTCACATACGAGTAGCCTATCGCGCGGAACCGCTCGATCATCCATCGCCGCGACTCGTCATCGAGCAATGTAGCAAAATCCTCAGGGTCGACCTCGATTCGCGCGACCGTTTCGTGGTGACGCACTCGAAACCGCTCGATGCCCAGAGACCGGAGGCACTCTTCCGCTTCCGCGATCCGCGCCAGGGACTCCACCGTTACCGGCGTCCCATAGGGAATTCGTGAAGACAGGCACGCCTGCGCGGGCTTGTTCCACGTCGGCAGCCCAAGCTCACGAGAACATTCTCGTATCTCCGCCTTCGTCAAACCCACCTCGACGAGAGGACTTCGCACACCGCGTTTTTTCGCCGAGTTGACCCCGGGCCGAAAGTCTCCCATATCGTCGAAATTGTGCCCATTGATAATCTGCGAATGCCGCGCTTCCGGCAATGTTGAGAGGTGCGCATACAGCTCTTCCTTGCAGAAAAAGCACCGGTTGGGATCATTCTTGCGGTAGTCGGCCCGCTCAACTTCGCCCGTCTCGATGACGCGATGGTTCAAACCGAGGAGACCGGCCACCTGAACGGCCCCTTCCAGCTCAGAAGGTGCCATGCTCGGCGACCTAGCCGTCACCGCCAAAGACGCTTCGCCAAGCGCCTCGTTAGCCACGGCTGCCAAGAATGTGCTGTCCACTCCCCCCGAATACGCGACAACCACATGCCCCATGTCCACCAGGGCCGCCTTGAGCGCCCCCACCTTCGCATCAACGTTCCCCTTCGATTTGGCAACCATCGCATCAACCATGCTACCACGAAGCCCGGCGACATGACGGGCGGAAGCGCAACCTATTCAGTCTTGGCAAGATGAACAGCCGCCCCAATGGGCATACCCGATCCCCGTTCTCACGGACTCCGAACGGTTGCGTGGAGGGTAGTGAGTGCCTCCTTCACTGAAGAGAAGTCGGAGTTGGAGCCTTCACTGCCCCTGCGTCAGCATCCGCAAAAGGTCGCCCTCCGTCCAATAGGGTTCCATCTTGCAAAGAAACTCTTCGAAAGTTTCTTCAGGCGTCGCCTCGGTCGTATCGAGGGTGAATTTATTTTGGATGGCCGAGCGCGCGAACTCCTCGTCGAATCGCTGCAGGACACGCTCGATGTCCTCGTCTCGCACGACGCCGTCCGCGTGAGGAGCGCCCCTCATACGCCTTCGCACAACGTCCGCGGACGCCCTCACTAAGGCCAGCACCGTTTCGGGCGCGTACTTCGTGATACTATGCTCGACACTCTGCGCCTCAACTCGACGGTCGCCCGGTTCCCCCGGTCCGCCATATCCGAAGTACATCGGCGCATAGATCATCTCGTCGATGTGGTGGCCAATATGGAGACCCCCGAAATCGGAGGGGTCCCTAGGGCGATTTGGAGAGTGGTAGTAGAGCGTGTACCGCGTGAACAATTCCTTCAGCTTCGGCGACATCTCCAATATCTGCCGCTTCTCCTCCTCATCGAAGATGATCGAGTCCGGGTCGAGCGGCGGATGCCCGGAGTTGTTCGGCAGTTTGAAATGGTCGTGGAATATGACCCCCTGCCCAAACGTCTCCATGATCCACTCCTGAAACCGCAGCATCAGCGTGGTCGTACCCGTGTATTCGCATCCAATCACTATGATGTCCATGTGTTAATTCCTCATTCACTGCGCCGATGAAAGCTCTTCAATGATAACCGCTCCGTCCTCCATGGCGTACACGGAGACTCGACTGCCCCATAGCAGTGTCATGCCAAGCAGCGGGACACTGTCCGACTGCAGCGCCAGTGTGTCCCGCAGGCGTCCATGCCATGATACCGTTGCAAGATAGGCCGCAAACTCAAAGTGCTCTCCGTTCGCAAGCTCAAACGTCCGCTGACCCACGAAGGGCAAATCCAGCCCGCGAATAATTTCCCCGGGGAGGACTAAATCGCCCGTAAATCCCGTGTCCAAAACAACCTCCACACGCTGATGCCGCCCATTGCCGTCTTTGATGTCTACGGGAACTAATGCCTGTTGATTCGTACCTACTTTTCCCCTAATCATTACACTGAAGGCGCTCGGAACCCCCCGGCGTGGCTGTATGCGGCGCGATAGCCGACACGCACTCCATACGTGACGGCCCGGGGCCTCCGCTCCAGCAGCCGCCGAGTGGCTGCTGCGTCTTCCGGGTCGATCTCGTAGTCGCCGGTCTCAATGTCGATGACTACGAACTTTCCCTTTTCTTTCGGCTCTACTTGAGGTTGGATACTATCTTGATAAATAGCCTTCCCTCGGGCCGTTATCTCTCCGGGTTTGTAATTATGGAATTCCATTACGTCCTCCGAAATACCGTTCAACTGCCCCACGAAATTCTTACTACGTTCCGCGCACCACCATCCTCCGCCGGTCCTCAATCGTCAGATGCCCCCGGAGCGCTAACTGAAGCTCATCCACGCTTTCTTCGACCGTCGCCTCGGACGTGTCGATGACGATCTTGCTGTGAATGACCGACCGTTCGAACTCCGTCTCAAAGTCCGCCAGCACCGGTTCAATGTCTTTTTTCTTCACGATAGAAAACGGGTGCGGATTATCGGCCATTCGCTCCGCAATCACGTCCGGCGAGGCCTTGACGCAGACGAGCACGGTGTCCGGCGCCTGCTCAATGAACGCGGTCTCCAGGTGGCGGGCATACTTCGTGCGCAATCCCCCTTGAGGTTCCTTCTCGTGCCCGTAGCCGAAGAACGGCGCCGCATACACGGCGTCCTCAATGTGGTATCCCACGACAATATAGTCGTCCGCCCGGCGGGAGTTCGGCATGTGGTAGTTCATGCTCTGTCGCTGCGCCATCTCCTTCATCTTCGGAGTCCATGCCATGATCTGTCGCAATTCCTCGTCGGTCAGAGGCTCGGCGGGCGGCCCGATGCGGTAGGACGCGATATGGGGAATCTTGAAATGGTCGTGGATTTCCTGCGTCCCGCCCAACGTCGTGCGCGCCCACTCCGCAATCCCCTTGGCAAGCGTTGTCGTTCCTGAGTACTCACACCCGGCTATTATAAGGTTCATTTTTCTTCCTGTGCTGTCTCAAAGATTTCCTGGAATTCCAATCCCGTCTGTTTCGTGATGCCGGCCGCGAGGTAGTATAGCGCAATCCCCAAGATGATTATCGACGGAACGGTAATAACGGGGAAGCTCAACGCCGTCATACGCCCGAGCTCCTCGTTGAAGGCCACAGTGCCCGGTTCGCTCACCACGACCACCCGCGCCAAGACGTAGTTCAAAACGGTCGAAACGAGCAGCCCGAACACGATCATATACGTGGCCGCGTCCACCCGTCGCTCATACGCCTCGACCGTCTCCCGCCGATTGAGCGCTTCATACACTCGATCGACGTTGATGACCTTGTGAATAATCGTCTTGACAAGGGGATAGCGTGTGCGCATCGAAATCAGCACCGCCGCCCCGATGATGAACGGAATCGCGGCCTCCTTGATCGCCAGCCACTCCACGGGGAGCTTAAGCAAGCCAATCCCGCCCGTTAGCAGCACGCTCGCGAACCCCAGCATCGAGTAGGCGTTGAATCCCCGCCGGACGATGAAATCGTAGAGGCCGTACCCCACGGGAAACGCCAGCGCAAGCAGCAGCCCGTTCACCGGCCCCAACTGTCCTTCGCCGCTGAACCGCACCAAAATAATAACCGGAATGACGATGTTCAGCGCCAGGCTAACCAGCGGATTCTCGTGAAGGCTCTTCTTGCGTTCTGCGCTCATACGGCTCACCTGCTGCGTAACGATTGTAGAGACGTGTGAACGATTGCGCTACTCCCCATCCTTGCGATTCTCCATGTCAGGTCTGGCGCCGTGATGTCGATTGTGCAACACTGCCCACCATATATTGAACGTGAGGCGCGATATGCCTGACAAACTCGATCAACTGCTGGAACACTTCGACCCGACGCCGCTGACTACCGGACACGCCTTCACCGAAGGCCCCGTCTGGCATCCCAACGGATACCTGCTCTTTACCACCGTTCCCTACGTCTACCGCCTCGACGTAGATACCGGCGAACTGACTGTCCTGCGCGACAGTCCCGCCGGCTCGAACGGCATGACGTTCGACCTCCAGGGGCGACTCGTCATGTGCGACGGCGAACACCGCAGCGTAACGAGAATGGACTCCGAAGGCGCCATCCTGCCCGTCGCCGCATCGTGCGAAGGACGCCCGCTCAACAAGCCTAACGATGTCGTCTTTCGCTCGGATGGGACGATGTACTTCACCGACCCCGGCGCATGGCCGAATCATACGCCAAGCGCCCCCTTATACGAAAATTTTATCTACGGTGTAACGCCCGACGGCAGGGTGTTCGAGGCGGCCCCGTTCGAGTATCCCAACGGCCTCGCCTTCTCGCCGGACGAACGCACGCTCTACGTTTCCAACACGCGACACCACAAGCACATCAGCGCCTACGACGTGGCGGCGGACGGTTCCCTCGCCAATCGCCGCGTCTTCGCAGAGCTCCCGCAGAACGGCGAACCGGGCGTGCCCGACGGCATGAAGGTCGATGTCGAGGGCCGCGTCTACTGCACCGGACCCGGCGGCCTGTGGATCTTCGGCCCGACGGGCGACTACATCGGGAAGTTCCGTCTCCCGGAGCTTCCCGCCAACCTCGCTTGGGGCGACCCCGATAACAAAACCCTGTACGTCACCGCCCGCGCGTCCATCTACAGGATGCGGATGCGGGTAGAAGGTACGAGGATACCGCAGAGCCGACAGTGACCCAACTCAATCCTTCTCTCGTCCTATGAGAAATCCGAGGCGACCTACCGGTAGTCGATGTGCAGACGAACCTCCGTCAACCTAACCACTTGAAAGTGCGGCCCTTTCCCCATGATGAGGCGCACGAGCAGTTCATTCTCTCCCTTTCTGATGGGCAAGTCGGTCACGTCGAACCGGATCACCGTTCCATCGACGCGGTTCTGCGACATAGTCGTGTGATAAACCACCCCGTCGAAAACCGTGTACCCCCATCCATCCTCCGAGCGCTCGGCGGTTGACCATGCGACTGACTCGCCATTGATCCGAACGTCCAGTTCGTCGTCCTCATTCAGGTTGTCGAACCCAAGGTCCAGTGTGCAGAACTTCAAACTGTCGTCCGACCTAGCGGCCTCCACGTCGTCGGCAATGTCCAGCGTGAGCGGGGAGCCGCCGCCCGGCATCGTCTCTTCCATGAACACCGGAAGGGAAGCCCAGGGCAGGGCATACCGGAAGGCCCCGCTGTGGTACTCATTGCCCAAACGGTCGGAGTGGTCGAGTTCATACCGCTTGTTGAGACGGACGAGCTTCTCTCTATCCATCATATTGCCCAGCACTCGCCTCTTCCACTCGTTCGGCGCGTTGAAGTAGTTGAACAGGTAGAAGCCGTCCACTCCGGCATCCCAGAAGCGCGCGGCCAGAGCGTAGAGCAACTCCTCGTCAAGCGCCCAGCGCAGCGCCTCGAAGCTGCCGTAGATCTGGCAGTCCGTCCCCTCGGCTACCTCGACGAATTCCCGTATCGGCTGCTCGAAGGGCATGAATCCCCCGCCTGCCGCGACGATATCCACCAAACCTTCGGTTATCCACGTCTCGACATCGAGCCCGATGCGCTTCGAGTCGTACAGCGTCGGTGGAACGCGGACAAGCAAGTCGAGATGCTTGCCGCGCTTCTCGCCCACTTCGTCCATGCGCTGTCGAATTCGACGGATGAAGTCGGTCATCAAGTACCCGTTGGAGTACGCCTCCTCGATTCTGAAGAATGCCGGATGCCGAAAGTAGTCGAGTTCCACGCCGTCCACGTCGAATTTCTCAAACAACTCGAAGATGACCTTCAGGAGATGTGCGCGGACGCCGGGGAACTTATAGTCAACGCCCCGCGCGATGGCGTATTCCAGCGTAGGACGGGGAATGTACTCGTTCGGTTGGCCGATTAGCCAGTCTCGATGCTCTCGGCGAAATTTGCCGTGCCCAGGCGAGTCATACGCGGTGTTGTAGTGGCTGTTCATTCGCACGGAAGGCAGCACGTCGATGCCTGCCTCATGGAACTGTCGAGTGATCTCAGTCAGCGGCCCGCCCGAACTCTCGATCAGCCCGTAAAGGTTCTTGTGAAGCCAGTGGTTCCGTACGTCCTCGAAACGCTCGTACCCGTCTCCCGTCCGCTCGCCCACTTCCGTTTCGTACTCGTACGTCTCGCTGTTGCCGACGCACCACGACAAGCCACCGATTGGCGAGCCGGGATAGGTGTCGACCATGAGTTCCTTGATGGTATCGGGCGTTACCGCGCTGGTCATGTTGCTCATAATCCATCCGTCGTCGTTGCTGATGATCTTCCGATCTTTGCGGGTCATGGAATGCTCCCTGCTGCCTCTCAATTTCTCCGCATCATCATACACGCTTGCGGCGACACCGCGCAGAGCGCCCTTCTCGCAACTCTGCAATGTCCATGGTCCTTCCACTCAGCCACGCAGTCCCATCCCCTCTCCCATCATTGGAGAGATCCTGACCCGTACTCGATACCGGGCTAATGAGAGGTCAAATCCCCTCTCCCGTCGTGGGAGAGGGTTATGGTGAGGGGTCCCTCCTCATTCCCGCGTAGGCCGGAATCCAGTAAAATTAAGCACAGCCTTAATTCTGCCCATATCTCACGACCTGCTTACCTTGCTCCCAAGTTACGCAAAGGTCTCCGAGGACGGAAAACAGCATGATTGAGATTTACACCGACGGCAGCTGCATCGGCAACCCGGGTGCCGGCGGTTGGGCCGCGATCATCGTCGAAGACGACGCGGTGCGAAAGCTGCACGGCTCCGACGAAAACGCCACGAGCAACCGGATGGAGGTGCTCGCGGCCATTAGCGGAATCCGCGCCGCGCCAATCGGGGCCGCGGTGCGCGTCCACAGCGACAGCTCATATCTCATCAACACGATGACGAAGAACTGGAAGCGACATAAGAACACCGATCTCTGGACTAGGTTGGATTCTGAGGTCGCCAAACGGAAGGTGCAGTGGCAGTGGGTAAAGGGTCACGCCGGACACCCGCTCAACGAAGAGGCCGACCGACTCGCAAACGCCGCGGCGCGCGGAGAATCGATCGACGATTCACACTCGGCGTCGATGCCGCCCCTCCAATCCCCCGCTTTCGGTCATTCGCGAGAGAGCGAGGAGAATTCCGGCTCAACATCGGCGGACCACCTTACCCACGTAGACGCCTCCGGCAAAGCCCTAATGGTCAACGTGGGTCCAAAGACCGCGACTGAGCGCGTCGCCGTTGTCACAGGCGCCGTTCTCATGCAGCCTGAGACATTGGCGCTGATCGAAACGAACACGCTTGAGAAGGGTGATGTTCTGGGAGTAGCCCGAATCGCCGGGATCATGGCGGCCAAGAACACTGCCCAACTCATTCCCCTTTGTCACCCCCTGCCTCTCGACGATGTGAAGGTCGAGTTCCGCCTCGACCATGAGAACTCCGCCGTCAACATCCGCGCCACCGCACGCACCACCGCCAAGACCGGCGTCGAGATGGAGGCGATGACTGCCGTCAGTGTCGCGGCCTTGACGATTTATGACATGTGCAAGGCCGTCGATCGAGGGATGCGCATTGGCGACATCCGCCTGCGTCGCAAGACCGGCGGCAAGAGCGGAGTCGTCGTCTTTGAATAGCATAAGGAGTGATGCATGAATAAGCCAAGAGTACTCGTTACCGGGGCCAGCGGCCTGATCGGCGGAATCATCATAGACCGACTCGCCGACAAGTACGAATTCAGCGCCCTTAACCGGCGTCCGGTCGAGGGGGTTCCCTGTACACAGGCCGACATCTCCGACCTCGAGGCCATCCTTCCGGCGTTCGAGGGCATGGATATGGTCGTGCACATGGCCAACTATATCGACGACGTGTTTGATTGGGACAAGCACCTCTCGGCCGGCATCATCGGCACTCGCAATGTCTACGAAGCGGCCCGGATTCACGGCGTTCGCAGGGTTGTATACGGCAGCACCGGCGACACGCAGACGGGCTACGAATACGACAAGACCCTCCCCTACGGCCTCATCGGCGCGGGCGAGTACGACAAGCTGCCGGACACATGGCGGACAATTACCCACCTGGACCCTGTCCGTCCGAAGAGCGTCTACGGCGCATGCAAGGTTTTCGGCGAGGCCCTTGCCCGCTACTACTCCGACGTGTTCGACATGTCCATTCTGTGCATCCGGCTGGGTGCCGTTACATCGTTGAACAGGCCGACCCAGCGGCGGCAGGCGATGAGCTATTTGAGCCATCGCGACTGTGTGAACGTGGTCGACAAATGCCTCAAAGCGCCTCCTTCGCTGAAATTCGACATCTTCCGAGCGACCTCCGATAACAAGTACCGCTGGATCGACATCGAACACACCCGCGACGTGCTAGGATGGGAACCGCAGGACAGCGCCGACAACTACGAGATCGATGACAAGGGCGGTTGGCATCAAGTGTACTCCGCGCAACTTGATAGGGCGGCCCTCGGCATTGAAAATGACTCCGATAGCTAAAGGATTAGCAACATATCCCCTCTCCCGTCGAGGGAGAGGGCCAGGGTGAGGGTGAATATCCATCCCACCCCGCCAACTCTACATAGCAAGGAGCGAAAACCAGTGCCGCCAACACCGCCGGGGCCGAGACCCATCAACCCTAAGGGGGACATCCGCCTGCTGTTCGTGGCCGACCTTTCGAGCCACGCGCGTGAGCCGTTCATCAGCGATCCTGCCACCCCGGAACAGATCGAAAGGCTGGTCGATCACTTCGCATTGAGCGGAGCCGACGCCCTTGGGCAGGAGGTCTTTGGACAGGGCTGGGTAACCTACTTCCGCTCCGATACCTATGAATTCGATCAACGCCCCCAGCATCGACGATGGATCCCCCTGCTGGATCAGGGTATAAACCCGATTGAGATAATCTGTAGACGCGCACACCGGCGCGGGATGAAATTCATCGCCGGCGCGCGATTTGGCGATGACCACGGAGCCCCCACCCAGGGCGCTCAATGGATGTTCGACCACCCGGAGTTCATCCTCAAAGACGTTCCACCGGGACCCCTCGCCAATCCGGGTAATGCGATGGACTTCTCCTTCAAAGAGGTGCGCGATTTCCACTTCGGCGCCATAGAGGAGATCGCCCGCCGCTTCGACGTGGACGGCGTGGAGATAACCTTCCGCAGCGACAACCACTTCCCGTACCCTCGCTCAATCTCCCGTGAACGTCAGGGCCTGATGACTGAATTGTTCAGACGGATCCGCGACATGCTCAATGACGAAGGACGCAGGAAAGGCAAAAACCTTCTCTTGGGCGTTCGCGTTCCCGAAACCGTCGAAGAGTGCCACGACTGCGGACTCGACATCCCAACTTGGATCACTACCGGTATCCTCGACTACGTGAGTCCCGCCAACACCATGTACGCGAACCACAACGCGCAATGGGAAGAGTTCTCAAACCTCACCGAGGGGACATCCTGCCTCCTCCTGCCCGGCATCATGCCGTTCTGCTCGGCCAGCGACGCGCGAAGTGACACCGTACCATGGGCCCTCCAGCCCAACACCGGCAAGAGCGGCACCTCCGCCCATATGGCCTTTCAGTCGCGGGTCTACCTCCGCCCCATGGCCGCGAACAACTACCGCGCCCTCGCCAATAACATGTACGGCGCCGGCGCCGACGGCATTTCCAGCTTCAACTACCAAGAGCAGTACACAGGTAACCTCATGAGCGACTTCCCCGGCTCCCTCGCTCTCCTGGGAGAACTCAAAAACCCTAAATCCGTAAAGGAACGCCATCGCACGTACCTGTTCCGCTCAATGATGGGCGGTGTGGACTATCACGGCGCTATGGGTATGGCCTCCACCGGCGCGATCAAGGACGACAAGATCGTCATCAGCCGCAATGAACTCGGCATCCGCAAGGAGTACCGACTGCGCCTCTGTGAGCAGTGGGACGAGATCGGCTACGCCTATGCGGCAGTCCGCACTCAACATCTCACACCGAGCGAGACCTTATCCTTCGACTTGAACGGAGCAGCCGTCCCCACCGACAACGTCCGTCGAATGTGGCATGAGGCCGGACGATCGACAAACATCGGCCGTCCCCTCCCCGCCTACTCCACCGTCATATTCGACCTCCACCCGGACGACATGATCGATGGCGACAATACTCTCGGCGTAACCCTGACCCAGGCCGAAAGTGGCGAAGCCGAAGATATTCTCATCGACGAGATCGATGTTACCGTGATGCCCTAATCCCGCCGCAACAGGGCTACCGTTTCGACGTGGTGAGTTTGTGGGAACATGTCGATTGGGCGCACAGACTCGATCCTGAACCCTCCCCGAACAAGCGCCTCAAGGTCGCGCGCGAGGGCTTCCGGATCGCACGATACATACACCGTGCGTTGAGGCGCCAATCGAATAAGGGCGTCAAGAGCCGTTGGATGGCATCCCGACCGCGGCGGGTCGAGTATCACGGCGTCGGGGCGGACCCGCATCGAGTCGAGCGCGTCCTCCGTCCTCCCTTCGATGAACTCCACGTTGTCGATGTCGGATGCGTTCGCGGCGGCATCTCGAATCGCGGCCGCAGACTCCTCAATCGCAACTACCTTGCGCGCCAAGCCCGCCAGCAATATCGCAAATGTACCCACGCCTGCGTAGGCGTCGACGACCAACTCCCTGCCTGAAAGCTCCAGTGTCTCCCCGACGAGTTTCGCCAGCCGCTCTGCCTGCTCGGTATTGACTTGGAAGAACGACGGCGAGGCTATGCTAAACGTGCGGCCCAGTATCTCTTCGGTGTAGTGACTTTGGCCGGAGTCGAGCGGAATAGTCTCATTCTTCAAGGCTGGCTGGATAAGCCAGTCATCGGTGTTGACACCGTATCGAATCGATAGCTGACTGGTTTCCTGCGCGCGCCCTTTGAGTTGGTCGGCCAGCCGGTTGATCCCCGGAGTCATCAACATGCACTCGTCCGTTCGGACAAACCTCCGCGTGATCCGATTCACGAAGCCGGGACTGCCCTCCCGTCGGATCGTGAAGCGGGCGTGGTTCCTATAGCCGTACAGGCTCGGCGCAGGTATGCACGGTTCGATCTCGGTCTCCCGGAGGGACGGGTATGCCGCGAAGTTCCGTTCGACATACTCCCGCTTGAGGACAAGCTGATGGCTGTACAAAACGTGCTGCCACTGGCACCCGGTACACCCCCCGAAATACTGGCATGGCGCGGGAACCCGATGCGGCGAAGCCTTGATAACCTCCTGCACGAGACCCGAAACCATACGTTTCCGCCGCCGCCGATATCGTACGATTCGCGCGACCACTCGCTCGCCGGGAATGCCTCCGAACACGTTTATACGCCCCGCCTCGAAGTCCGCAAGGCAGTCGCCCAGCGGGCCTATCTCGTCGAGGAGAATCAGCTCGGCAAATTCAGGCGGGCTGTCATCGGGTTGGAAGGATGTCACATGACCGATTGTAGCAGAGAACTATGACGAACCCCCGAATGAGTAACCCCGCTAGGGAGCCGGCCCATCGGGCGAGGGCGACTTGGCAGCGCGCGGATGCGCCGCAAGGTATGCCTGACGAGCCTGCGTTTGTGTAACGTGAGTGTATATCTGGGTAGTCGCCGGGGAAGCGTGCCCCAGCAATTCTTGCACGACTCGCAGGTCCGCCCCACCTTCCAGCAGGTGAGTTGCGAACGAGTGCCTCAGAGTGTGCGTGTGCACGTCGGTTCTGAGGCCGGTCATCGTCGAATACTTACGAACTTTAGCCTGAATACTGCGCTGGCTGAGCCTGCCGCCGTTCCGGTTCAGAAACACGGCGCCGCCGCTATCGCGGGTGAGGAGCTTGGGTCGTGCCTCGTGAAGGTATCGATACAACGCTCGGTGCGCCGCTTCGCCGATGAGGACGACTCGCTGCTTTGAGCCTTTCCCACGAACGCGAAGCTCCTGAGTTTTAAAATTGATGTCGTTAACGTTCAGATCGCGCAATTCGCTGACTCGAAGCCCGGCGGCATAGATCACTTCCAGCAAAGCCCGATCACGAAGTGTTAGCTCGTCCGAATCATCGGGAGCCGAAACCAGTCTCGCAGCCTCGCTCTGTGAGAGAAATCGAGGCAGTCGAGACTCTTTCTTCATCACACCGCGAGTGGGGAGAGGGTCTTCCGTCAAGACGCCGATGCGTATGAGCCACCGTATGAATGTCCTGAGGGCGCTCAGCTTTCGGACGACGCTCGCCTTCACGTAACCGAGGTCCACCAGCCATGCGAGATAGGCCCTGATCCGGTACCGGTCAAGTTCGGCGAGATCGCTGATCTCCTCGCGCCGCATGAACTCGAAAAGAGGCTCTATATCGGTGGTGTAGTTGCGGCGAGTTAGAGGAGCAAGCCCCTTCTCCGCCGTCAAGTGCGTGCCGAACTTGTCGATCAGTTCCCGCCAAGCATCCTCGGTCATCTCCTCACGATAATAAAGGCAAAGCCCGGCCCGCCCCTATGAGTAAGGAGTTCACCTTTTGGCGACTTTTACACCTCGACCAGTTCACCCGCCTCGACGGTTTCGGGAATCGGGCCTCTGTAGTCGCAGTCCTTGCATTGGGCGCGTTCGCGTCCCTGTTCAAGAAGCAGGCCGCCGCACTCGGGACAGGGAACTGCGAGAGGCTTGCGGTTGACCGCAAAGTCACAGGCCGGGTAGTTGGCGCACCCGTAGAACGTCCTGCCCTGCTTTCCGCCCCGCCGCTGAACGATGTCCCCACCGTCCTTCGGACACTGCACGCCGACCCTTTCCAAGAGCGGCTTGGAGTTCTTGCACTTGGGGAACCCACTGCACGAAAGGAACCGTCCGTACCGCCCCGACTTTATGACCATCGGGCTGCTGCACTTTTCGCAGACCTCGTCGCTCTCTTCGTCGATCTGGCTGCTGGGAACCCTCCCGGCGTTTTCAAGCGCGTTCTTCACGGTCGTGTTGAAGGGCTGGTAAAACGCCTTGAGCATGGGATTCCAATTGCGCTGACCGCTCGCTATCTCGTCGAGCTGCTCTTCCACCTTCGCGGTGAACCCGATATCCACCACGTCGGGGAAGTGCTGAATAAGCAGCCCGGTCACTGCGCGACCGAGCTTTGTCGGCTCAATTCTGCCCCCGTCTTTTCGCGCGTAGTCGCGGTCGAGCACGGTTGCAATCGTGGGGGCGTACGTGCTCGGCCTTCCGATTCCCTCCTCTTCGAGCGCACGCACCAGGGAGGCTTCCGTATAGCGCGGAGGGGGCTGAGTGAAGTGCTGATCAGGCGTCAAAGCGATGAAATCCAGAGCCTCGCCGTCTTCCAGGGGTGGCAAGTCGCGCGACTCTTCCGAGGCTTTGCCGTTAGATGAGTCCGTTCCCTCCATGTACACTTTGCGGAATCCCGCAAACTTGAGCACCGACCCCGTGGCGCGGAAATCGTAGTGTGTGCCCGAAAGAACGCTCTCCGCGTCGATATCGACTCGGGTCGCGTCAAAAATCGCGTCGTTCATCTGGCTGGCTACCATTCGCCGCCAGATAAGATCGTACAGCCGGAACTGCTCCGGCGCGAGGTGGTTTTTGATTTTCTGCGGCTCGGCAAAGAGCGATGTCGGCCGAATGGCCTCGTGCGCCTCCTGAGCCCCTCTCACGCGCTTGGTGTATCGCCGGGCCGTTTTGGGAGCGAAACTGCCCCCGAATTTTTCTTTCACATAGGCTGATGCTTCGCGGAGCGCGGAATCGGCCACATTGGTGGAGTCCGTTCTCATGTACGTGATCAAACCCGTAGTTCCGCCAGTACCAACGTTCACTCCCTCGTACAGTTGCTGGGCGACGGCCATCGTGCGACGCGCCGTGAAACGCAGCTTTCGCCAAGCCTCCTGTTGAAGAGTGCTGGTGATGAAGGGCGCGGAGGGCTTGGTTCTGCGTTCGCGCCTCTGAACCGATGTCACTCGATACACCGCTCCCTCCAGGTCGCCGGTGATGGCGCCTGCCTCGGCCTCGTTCTTGATCTCGATGCGTCCCCTGCTGCCGTGCAGCCGGAGAAGGTTTGCCGTGAATTTCAGCGCATCGGTTCCGTTCCTGGACTTCGGGGCGAGGCCGGCTTCGATGCTCCAGTATTCCTCGGACCGGAACGCCTCGATCTCCTGCTCCCGCTCAACGATAAGCCGCAATGCCACCGATTGCACTCTGCCGGCAGAGAGGCCCCGTCGTACTTTCTTCCAAAGAACGGGACTCAGTTCGTAACCGACCAGCCGATCGAGTACCCTCCTCGCCTGCTGCGCGTCGATCAGGTTGTCGTTGAGGTCGCGAGGATGGGCGAAGGCTTCCTTAACTGCGCCGTCGGTGATCTCGTGGAACACTACCCGCCGCACCTTGGAGGGATCAATCTTGGCGGCCTCGATGAGGTGCCAGGAGATAGCCTCTCCCTCGCGGTCCGGGTCGGTAGCAAGATAGACGGTCTCCGCCGATTTCGCGGCGTCGGCAATCTCCTTGACGACTTTTCGCTTGTCCGGCATCACTCGATACTTGGGAACGAAGCTCAGATCGTCCACCCGCACGCCCATTTCCCTCTTTGGAATATCGCGAACGTGGCCCATCGAAGCGACGGTTGCATACTTGCCGCCGAGGAACCGCCCGATCGTGCGGGCCTTGGCGGGAGACTCTACGATTACCAGGTCTTTGCCCATAGTCATGTATCCATCTATAGCGTCAAGTAGAAGATATGGCAACAAAACAGGCAGGTTAGCGACCTGCCTCTACAGGTATTATGAACACAGGACGGAGGAAATTTGCAACCGCTGCCCAATCGAAGCCGACACTGACGATCATACTCTTACGTAGTTCATCCCGCCCACTTGTCGCACGACGCCGCGCAATTCCATCATCGCCAGAAGACTGCTCACGACCGAGATGGTCATGCCGGAACCCCGGATGATCTCATCGATATGCGTCGGCTCCTGACTCAAGTGAACCAAAACTTTCGATTCATCGTCGCTGGCCGGGAACAACGCGGCCATCTCGATTTGAGCGCCGACGAAAGACAGATTCAGTTCCTCGAGAATATCTTCGTGCTTATGGACCGGCTTCGCCTCCATTCGCTGAATCAGCGCATTTGTGCCTCGACTGCCCGGTGACAGAATGCTCCCCGGCACGGCAAAGACCTCTCGGTTCTGATCAAGGGCGTGTCGCGCGGTAATCAAAGCCCCGCTGGTTTCTGCGGCCTCGATCACGAGTGTCCCCAAGGTTATTCCGCTCAGAATGCGATTTCGGCGCGGG
Organism: Dehalococcoidia bacterium; assembly: GCA_965232435.1. Lineage (GTDB taxonomy): Bacteria > Chloroflexota > Dehalococcoidia > Lucifugimonadales > VXLM01 > VXLM01. Next base: position 1,704,877 of record CBDDPU010000004.1, on the reverse strand, counting down.
AAGTGCTCGGCCTTGGGCATTGTGCCGATGGGATATTCGGAAACGATGGCGCCGTTTTCCGTAATGTGCTCGGCCAGCCTTGCGTGCTCGTGCGGGTATACGATATCCACCCCGTTCCCAAGAACGGCCAGCGTTCGCCCTCCCGCTTCCAGCGCCGCGCGGTGTGCGATGCCGTCCACACCGCTGGCAAGTCCACTCACGACAACAACATTCGATTGGGCGAGATCGGTTGAGAGGCGTTGAGCTACCTCGCGGCCGTATGCGGTCGCTCGCCTCGTGCCTACTACTGCGATTGACCTCTCGTCCTGTGGCGCCAACTGGCCCTTAAGGTATAGCACCGGCGGAGCGTCGTCGATCTCCTTCAGTCGTGCCGGGTACTCGGTGTCGTGCCACGTTATGGCCGAGGAGCCGTGCCGTTCAAGTAGAGCCAACTCCTCGTCTAGGTTGATCGTATTTCGATGCCGCAGAACCGACCGCGTCGTTCGTTCATCCAAGCCTGCCTCGCGCAAATCGCCTTCGCTTGCGCTCCATGCGTCGGACAGTTTATCGAATCGCTTCTCAAGCAGCCGAAGCCGCGCCGCGCCGATGTACGGCACCCTGGTGAAGGCAATCCAATACTTCAGTTCCGCGTGTTCCATGAGATGGTAATGATAGCACGCGGGCAGAGCGCCACAGGAGATTCATGCTCCCCTTAGGAATGGTGTCCGTGTTTCCCGGCAGCCCGATTGACTGCTTCAAGGTAGTGCTTCGCGCCCGCAGTCACATACGGCAGCCAGCTTGTCATAAGGAACCTCGCTCCGGCTTCCACCAATTCCTCCGCCGTTGATGCCCACGCGATGGCCCCAGCCGTGCGCCCGGCGGCGGAAATGCGAGCGACGGCATCGGAAATCGTTTGCTTGACCTTTGGATGATCTATCCGTCCAATCAATCCCATGCTTTGGGCCAAGTCGCTCGGCGCAACGAAGAACACATCGATATTCTCCACCGCGAGAATATCCGGAAGGTTCTCGATGGCTCCGATGTCCTCGATCATCACAACCACCAGAGTCTCTCGGTTGGCGGACGGGAAGTACTCGGCGGAGTCCATCCCGTAGGCTTGTCGGCTCTCGTACATTCCCCGTGAACCAATCGGCGCGTATCGTGCGGCGCGAACGACCTCCCGCGCCTGTTCCGCCGTATCGACGTGCGGCACGATCACGCCCTGAGCGCCTTGGTCGAGCGACCGGTAAATAAGTCCGTAGTCCACTCGGTTGACTCGAACCAAGGATGTCATTCCCCAAAGATCACACGCTCGGGTAATATTCTGAATCTCCCGGAAATCGATGGCTCCATGCTCGGTCTCAACCCACACCCCGTCGAACCCCATTGGGCCGAGAAAGTCGACAATCTCGGCAGTGTGGAAGCCTTCCACAACGGTCACCACTTCTCCCCGTTCCAGCTTCCTTTTGATCAAATTTTCTCGCAGCTGCCGCAATTGGCTCTCCCCTGAATCGAATGCGATTTCCTGATTTGACGGCGCGCCTGACCGGCCTCCGAATGGATACCCCGGCCACGTTCCTAGTTACGAAAATTCCTCCCTGAGCATTTTCGCCGCCGCCGCCTGATTCTTCAGCTTCATATACGCTTCGTCGAGCGGAATATCTGCCGCGCTGCCCGGCGCGAAGCCACAGTCGGGATGGAGCAGCAGCCTCTCCGGCGCGACATATTGCAGGGCCCGTCGGACACGACCTGCGATCTCCTCGGGCGTGTCGATATGGCTGCTTCGGCAGTCTACGCAGCCGAGACCGATATCAAACCGTTCGGGAAACTCCTGCAGGACGGCGAAATCCCCCGCCGCCGGTATCGCGAACTCCAACATGAGAATGTCAACCTGCAGATCGGACAAGGCTGGCAGAATCGGTTCGTACCCCCCTTCCCCCACCCATCCGCCGCGTCCTTTGTTCCGACGGCACAAATGGATCGCCAATCGAATCCCCTCCACTTGATCGACAACCCGATTGATCAGGTCGGCGCAGTACGACATTTCAGCTATGGGATCATCGTACTCCGCTCGTACGTTCTGATCGACGAAAAGGCAGAGGTGAGGGTCATCGATCTGCGCGACCGCGATCCCTTCATCCCGAAGGGTGATGAGCTCATGCCTCAGTATCGGCACAAGCGCCTCAGTGAAGTCGCGACGAGTCGGATACGCGCTTTTCGACAGTTCGGGATCCCACATTCGCTCGCCAATCAAATATGGCGAAGGTATGGCAACCTTAACGTCGCGGTCCGTATGCCGCTTGAGAAAGGCGGCCTCCTTCGCAAGCAACCCCGGATGTACGGGCTCCAATTCCGATGTAACGACGTGCCAGGTCTGACGCTGTCCAAACGCTTCCTTGATGGATAGCTCAAAACCCTTGCAGATATCCGCTATAACTCCGATATACGACTTTCGCCGCCATTCACCGTCGGAAATCATGTCGACCCCGGCAAGCTCCTGCATCTGTGCCACATAGGGTATGGCGGAATCCATCATGCGCTGGAACTCGGCGGAAGACCTGCGATACTCGACCTGCTCTTCTATAAGGTCTCGAACGTATTGCGGTCGCGGCATCGATCCGACGACGGTGGTCGTGAACAGCCCCTTTTTCATTTGAGTCGTCGGCAAGACATCGTAACCCTTGCTTCTCCACATTGAGTCACTTCTGCGAAAACCGTCAGGTCGTGAGTCGCATCCAGTCCGCGGTCGCGAGGTGATAGTCCTGGATCGTATCGACCTCGTGGTAGTCACCCGGCACGGAAACGCAGTGTATCGGAATTCCGGCTTGGATCATTCGGTCGAGCAAGTGAATCACGTAGGCCATGCGAAAGGGTCTGCCGTCGGCAATGACGCGCTCTTCACCGAGCTCGGCGCGCAAGTCGTCATAAAATTCGAGGAACTGAGAAGCGCCCTTCGCCGTCATCTTCACAACCCCCGTATACTCCCCTGACGCGACGGACGGGTCAACAGCCCGCGATACCTGAACCACCCGGTCGCCGTCCACGATCATCTTCTCGGCGTCCGTCTCCGGGTGCATACTGCGGAACACGTACCTCTCACGCCACCGCGTGTCCATGACGAGGGTAATGTCATGGAGAGAGTCTTGAAGCGTCTTTATCGCGTCACCGAGAAAGAGCGTGTCGGTATAAGTTGCAAAGAAACCCTTTGCCATGTGTTCGCGGGCGCAGACGAGAGAGGCGAGGATGTTCGTTGTGCGCCAAGCGCGGTTTTCAACATAGGTGAATTCGGGGTAGGCGTCCCTCACCACGTCAATGAGATACCCCCCGACGAACACAAACCCATCCAGCCCGTTCTGTCGGAAAGCGCGAAGCGTCCAATCGAGAATTTTCGTTCCCGCCACTTCGGTAAAGCATTTCGGCTGCGAGGCGGTGAAAGGCATGAGCCGCTCACCACGTCCGGCCCCTAGAAGTATGATGTTCAAGCTGCCGTGCTGCTCCCCGCCGCCAATTCCCCTCACCCTACCCAGAATTCCGCCCGAAGGCAAATCGGCCCGCCAATGTTAACTCTTCAGAGCTAATGAAGTGAACACCCCTTCATCCTGTGAATACTCAGGGGCCCCCAAATACCGTCATTCCGGCGAAGGCCGGAATCCAGAAATGTTGGACATAGCCTCGTTTCTGTCCACACTTGCCGACTTGTCCGGCTTGCTAATGACTTTTGCAATGGTCTTCCTTACAGGCACGAGAGGGGCAGCTAGACGAGCAGGAGACGCTCCTAAACTTCAACTTGAAGGTACGAGTCGAGAGTGTGATGAACGCGCCGAAGTTGGGTAATCAGCTAACGTTCTACGTGCTGCAGGTGCTCGACAAAGACGACCCCGAAGCCACTGGCGAGCAAGTACTACGAGCGTCTCGATAGTGTATATATAATAGTAGTGAATGAGGTGACACGATGATGGATGAACAAGATCCAAGACTGAGGTTCATAGACAATCCCTTTCGACCTAGGGACTTGTCGCCAGAGCAGGTTGATCGAATCGAACAGCTGTCCGCAGCGCTCGACTTTCATCGGGAGACGGGTGATCGCACGATGCTAGAGGAGTTGGGGTTCGCTGTAGGTCAGGCGACTGAGCAGGCCGTTGAGCGTTCACAGTAGCGCTAGAGCGCTGGTTAGAGAGCAGTTTTCACGAGTGATGATGGTGTTTTTTTCCCCGCCTGAGTGAGAGATACTCCTCATGGGAGGGGCTGAGCCTCAACGTAGGCCCCGAACGTGTAGGCGAATACTCTGAATTGGTCGGAATTAGAGCTGAGCTTGAGTTCGTGACCCTCGAAGTTGTCCAGTTGGATAATGCGATACATACGAGGCTCGTACACGGTAAGGTAGCTGTTGCCCTCATCGTCCCATTGGACATCGAGACCCGCCTGCTCCTCTTTCACCGGTTCGTCGTTAACTAGGACTCTGACGTCGTACGGTTCGCCGCTGTCGCCGACGGTCAGCACGACATTGACCTCGGCCGCCTTGAAGTTCACGAGGATATAGTCCTCATAGTTCCCGGTCACTCTTGCATGACGGAGGTGCTCCAACTCGTTCAGCCACGAGCCTTGAAGGTAGATGAACTGGTTGTAGTGTTCTTCTTCCGTGTCTTCGTACTCCACAACTCTACCCAGGCCTTGATAGTACTCCTCGTGAAGAACGTAAGGAGAACCGCCGTACTGGAGCGCGCCGTAGTTCCGTTCCACCCCGGCGTACAATTCACGGGTCACTCCTTCCAGAGGATCCTGGACGAATGCGTCTCGGTGAAACTCGGCATCTTCAATGTTGCCGTGTTCAATCCCGGCGACTTCACCGCCGAGCTCGGCCAAAACCTTCCGTATCTCGTCTTCCGTCTCACTGTATTCCCCCTCGCCGAAGTGCGTGTATCGGATCACCCCGTCCTTGTCGATGAGGTACTTGGCGGGCCAAGACCGGTTGAGGAAGGCGTCCCACGTTGTGTGGTCGTTGTCGAGGACAACTGGGTACTCGATGCCCCACTCGTCAACTGCCATCTTGACGTTCTCCTCCAGCTTCTCGAACTCGAACTCCGGCGCATGAACTCCGACGATTACGAGACCGGCATCCTCGTACTTCTCATGCCACTCCTTGAGGAACGGCAAGGTGCGAATGCAGTTGACGCAAGTGTAAGTCCAGAAGTCGATGAGGACGACCCTATCCCCCCGCAGCTCCTCCAACGTAAACGGATCAGTGTTGATGTAGGAACTGATGCCAACCAACTCTGAAGCTAACAGCCCTTCGCTTCCCATGGGGCCCGCCTGCAGATCAGGGGCGGGAGTTGCGGTTGGGTCGGGGACGGGCGTCGGAGGTGGAGGCGCACTGTCGGTGTCAACGCTGGCCGCGGAGGGGGTCGCGGTTGCTTGAGGAGTCGCCGTCGGTTCAGCCGGAGTATCCGGGGAACTGCCGCTGCCGCAAGCGGCCAGGGCGAGGGCCAGCGCTAGCGAAAGCATTATTACCGAAAGATGGCTTCGTGAGATGGTCATAACAGCTCCTAATGGAATGACGGTGGTCGGGGTTACGCAAGAGTCTCCATCGGGACATTATCCGCCGCGAGAGTGACGTCCTGGGCCTTTCGTCGGACAGGTATAAGAAAATTGCCGTGTGGCGTCTCCCAAAAACGCCTTTTCTTCAAGTATCCGTGAGGAAGATTACCTCGCCCTAACGGATGTGTGACGAAACGATTACGAAGGCGCAAAACACGATCCCAAACAAAAGAGACGCCCATTGTGTGGGCGTCTCCGGCAAGTGTACCTGTCGATCCGCTGCTAAGATTTCTTTCGGAAGAGGTTGACAAGACGCTCGCCGTGGTTCCAAAGCCCGGAAACCGCGAGTGACGCGCCGAGCATCTTGACGATATCCCCGGGCATATAAATGTACATCCCATCCACGAACAGCTTCCCGTCGGCCGGCCAACCAAAATCGAAGACCGATAACCATATGAGAGCGGGGATATACAGCGCTAACCCGCCGACCGCGACGGCCCATAGTGACGAAGAGTGGGTAAACCCTATTTGGCTAAGGAACCCCGTCACTGCCCCGGCCACGATGAACCCGATAATATAGCCGCCCGTAACACCCATGACGGAAGCGTTCCAGGTTTCCGCGGGAGTGCGGAAAGCCCACGGGTCGGAACTCGCGAACATGGGAAGCCCCAACGCCCCCAGGGCGATGTATCCAAGCACGGCTCCCGTTCCCCATCGCCAGCCCATGATACCCCCGGTGAGAAGCACGCCGAGGGTTTGCAGAGTGATCGGCGTCGGGTTTTCAGGCAGATAGAACCTCGCCTTCGCGCACACGAACATCAGGGCGATAAGCAAGACCGATGCAAGTATTCGATGCCCCGTGTGCGCGTTGGGAAAGAGCGTGTCGAATAGAGACTTGTCGACTCGTCGGAGTGTGCCGAGAGCGGGTGCGCTTGCCTGCATATAACCGTGCCTCCTCACAAAACTTTTCCGGCGGGAACAAGGCGAAAGTATCCGCTAGCGATTACCTGAAGTCAAGCGGCCCCTCGGCATCCTACTGACGCTGATAACGGCCCGCGCAGACCCTTCTCGGTATAGCAATTTCTCGCCCCGTTTCAAGATTCCTGCGGAAGAATGGCGCCCTGTACTCTCATACGGAGTAGGAACCGGTAAGGCCGAGCGCTGCCTTCTTTCTGCCCAGATGTACCGACTTGCCGGCTTCCTCATGGGTTCTGCAAAAGTCTCCGAAACCGAGAATAACGCCGCGGGGAGTTGCCGTGTGGGAAGAACCGGAGCTCGATCCTCATTGTTGCCCTTGGTTGGCCTCGACGGTCACCGTCGTGACCTTTGTCGTGGCGTCGTCCACATACTCGATCACGATCTCGTCACCGGGGTTGTATGCCCAGAATCGGGGCTGAAAAGAGGCTAGGTCGGGCGTCGGGATATCGTCGAGCCTCGTGATAATGTGCCCGACTCGGAGGCCCGCCGCATATGCCGGGCCGTCGCCATCGATCGCGGTCACTACCACCCCCTCAGTCACCGAGAGGTCGAACGACCTGGCGATTGTAGGGGTGACGTCGTCCCCCTTTATCCCAATGTCCGGGCGGGACACGACGCCGTCTTCTATGAGACTTTCGATAATTGGCTGGGCCACGGCGGCGTTTATGGCAAATCCGAATCGGGCTTCGGCCAGGACGGCTTGGTTTATCCCGATAACCAAGCCATTGATATCGATGAGCGGCCCGCCGCTGTTCCCGGTGTTTATCGTCGCGTCGGTCTGAATCAAGTTGAAGAACTGCTGCCCTTGCTCGGTCTTAATCGTCCTTCCAAGGCCGCTGACGATCCCTATCGTAGCCGTTGGGCCGCCCCGCATGTCGAGTGCGTTGCCCAGCGTCAAGACCCAATCTCCAACCCTGATATTGTTGGCGCTCGCCAGTGTCGCGAACGGCAGCCCCTCGGCCTCGATCTTGAGAACCGCAATGTCGGTCTCGATGTCCTTTCCAATAACGGTGGCCGGGTAGGTTTCTCCGTTAGTCAGGTGGGCATGAAGTTCCCGAGCGCCCCTGATGACATGCTCGTTCGTAACGATGTACCCCGTTGGACGAACAATGAACCCCGAACCCGCCCCTTCATCGCGAAACGTGGTGAAGAACCCGCGAACAAACCGTTCAGTCGTTATGGACACGACCCACGGTTCGACTTCCTCGACCACATCCGCGAGTGACGGTAGCGCGACGACGAGATTGCCCCTTGCCGAGCTCGTAGCCGACTGCGAAGGCACAGCGGATTCAGCCGCAGGGATAGGCGTAGGAGGTACGGGCGTGTACGTCGGCGGCGGCGTGGCTGTCGGATCAGGAGGAGCTGCGTCCCCGCACGCTCCCACCATGAGCAATGAAAAGACCGCAAGTATCGCCGGCGCGATACCCGCCCCGCTTCTATCTCGCATAAGTATCGACGACCTTGAGCCGCACGCGCGAAAAACCGGTCCAAACGACCTTGACGCCCCGCCGGTTTTCCGGAAGATTCTCCACATACGCGCTGTATCGGGAAGTGGCCAGTGCCCCAAATAGCAGGATGATCGCCGAAAAATACACCCAGGTCAACGTTGCCAAGATGGTTCCGACCGAGCCGTAGAGCAAGTTGTAATGTCCATAGTTTTGAACGTACCACACAAACGCCAAGTTAGCCGCGTCGAAGGCGAGAGAAGTCAGCAGCGCTCCCACCCACACGTTACCGAGCTTAACATCCGTGTTGGGGATGAACTTGTACAGCACAAGAAACGTGACAAACGCCAGCGCGGGAAGGACGAGACGAGAGATGACGTTCCAAATCGCATGGTTAAAGTACTCCGATTCAGGCGCGAAGAAGCCGGAGGCCCCCCGGACGAAACTCAGCGTTGGAGAGCTCAAGAAAACGATGAGCAACAGTATGCCTGCGCCAATCACTAGCGCGAAATCGATGAGCCGCTCCTTGAGAAAGGGGCGGGGAGTCCTAATGCCCCAAGCGGCATTGATCCCCTTGCGTATCGCTCCGAACACCACAGTTGCCGCCCAAAGCAGACCGAAGATACCGACAATCCCGGTAACGACTCTTGACTCCACGACACTCGATACCGTCTCACCGATGAAATCGCTCGATACCGGTATGATGTCGGCTGTCCGCAACGCCAATTCCTGTTGCTCCGCGATTGTGGCCGGACTCAAGTAGCCCAGCACCGAGATGATGGCCAAGAGCAGCGGGAATATCGATACGAGCGTGTAAAACGCGATTGCCCCCGCTATGTAAGGGCAGTTCTTGTCGAGAAACTCGTTAACGGTGTCAAGACAAAAGAGACTAAACCGTACGAATGTCAATGAGCGGATCCTGTAAATCGTGGGCCGAGGACGCAGAAATACCCACTCGCGCTTCCTTCCCATCCTGATAGAACGCTCGAACGGTTGCCGATTCTAATGCGCGACGAGCGAATGGGTCAACCACCCTCAATCCAGCCTAGAAGCAATCCCAGCAATCTTAAGAGGTTGCCGGATACGCACTCTCTCCTCTCTCCAGCCAAGGAACGCCGCCCCGTACCGCGATATGACGGGAGTACCCACAGAGGGGAAGAGTATTATCACTCATCAACGCTGAGCCGTCATGTCTTGTCCGCATATGTTCTCCTCGCGGGATGACCGCTATACTCTGTAGAACCCTGTGGAATAAAAATGCCAGGAGGGATTATGAAGCTGATCATTACCGGCTGCGAGCATGTGGGAAAGACCACGCTGGCCGACGGGGTGTCCCGGTGGCTCGCGGACGTAACGGGCTACAGCCGAACGTTTCACGACCACTTCACCGTTCCGTCTCCCGAAGTGGCGGACGAAGACCGGGAACTCTTCATGAAGATGAGCCCGGCATTCAAGGAGCGGTTCCAGCGCTACCAGATCGCCTACCACGGCGGCGGAGCGTTTCTATCCGACGCGGACCACCTTCTGGTCGGTTACCACATCGAAGAGGCCGTGTTCGCCCCGTTATACTACGGTTACGGCGGCCAAGGCCGGTATGCGGAGCGTTCAGCCTTCGCGCGTCACATCGAACAAGACATCATGAAGAACGCCCCGGACACCATCTTGGTTCTCCTGACCGCCCGGCCGGAAGTGATCAGGGAAAGAATGCGTCGAGAACCTTTGCCGCGCGACCAGAAGGGACGGCGCCCCGGAATTCTTCGGGAAGAACATCGATCACGCGCTGGAACGATTCCGCGAGGAGTTCGCCGCATCGCTTATTCGCAGGAAATTTACCATCGACAATTCCGATCTCTCCCCGGAAGAAACGCTTTCCGACTTCATTTGGAAAGTGCAAAAGTTCCTTTCCCACGAAGACCGAGTGCGGATCGCCGCTCGCAAAGTCATGGTCGAGCGAGGCGAGTATCGAGACGGCGTCGTTGAGCACGATAAAACCGTGCCCCCCGAGCAACGAATTAAGATATAGGACTGTGGGCTGTCGAGACCGGCGCTAACTATCCATGGAAAGCCGGCGGATGCCCGCTGGCAACACTAACGGATTCCCGTTTCACGCTTTCGAAAACCCTCGCATAACCGTCATTCACGCTTTCGGAAACCTTCGCATAACCGTCATTCCGGCGAAGGCCGGAATCCAGAAATGTTGAACAGAGCTTTGATTCTGCCCTTAGTTCGCGACTTGCTTGGCTTACCCATGAGGTATGCAATGGTCTCGTTTCGACGAGAACATGCCTCGCAGGAACGGACGGTTCTCTATCCGGCCGCGGCGCGTAGGTATATGTGGAGGTTCCCCTAAGATTTCCCGCGCCTAAGCGCGCGACCAGGGAATGAGCCGGTATGCTGCCCGTTGTCGATCACCACCACGCCGTTGACAATAACGTAGTCGATGCCGACGGGATAATGCTTTGGGTCGCCCAAAACCGCGGCGGTCCTGACGGACTCGGGATCGAAGACGACGATGTCCGCCTTGAAGCCGTCGCGGAGTATGCCCCGGTCCGGAAGTCCCAGGCGCTGAGCGGGGAACGATGTCATCTTCCTAATTGCTTCGGGCAGACGGAGATGCTTCTCGGCCCGCACAAACTCCGACAGCACAATCGGGAAACAGCCGTAGGATCGAGGGTTCTGATACTCCCCGAGGAGGATGGCGTCGCTCGCTATAATGCCGTAGGGGTGCGACACGAACGCGGGCAACGTGTGCTGGTTGGTGCCCGTCCCCACGATGTGTACGGATAGATTCTCGTCGAGGAGAAGATCCATCATCACATCCACAGGGTCCTGGCTCCGCATGTGCGCAATCTCGGTTATCGATTTCCCGTCATACTGCTTGTTGTGCGGCTGTTGGAAGTTGGTCAGCCACGTTTCAGAGATCGTCTCCCGGTCGACCTCCCGCCTAATTCGATCACGGTCGCCCGGGTCTTTGAACGCGGCGATGGCCCGCTCCGGGCCGCCGTCCATCGTCCAATTCGGAATCAGCATCAATAGCGTCGTTCCCGAATAAGGGTAAGAGTAACAGTCGAAAGTCACGTCCATACCTTCATCTCGGCCACGTTCGACGAGTCCGATGTAGTCGAGGTGACTGCCGACGCCCTGGCGGGACTGGCGATAGTGGGTGAGGTGAACGGGTATGCCTGACCGTCGCCCAATTTCGAGGGCCTCTTCCCATGGAGCGAGCATCCCATACTCTCGCAAGGCCGCCCGAGTATGCGTGTGGTAGAACCCCCCGTAGCGAGCGGAAACGTCGGCTAGAGCAACCAGCTCGTCCGTACTCGCGAATGAACCTGGCGGATAGTCCAGCCCGGACGAAAGCCCCCAGGCTCCCTCCTCCATCGCCTCCCGCGTGACGGCGCGCATGTCTTCGATCTCGGTCGGCGTGGCCGGTCGATCATTCCAGCCTACCCCCCAAATGCGCACGGGAGCGTTTCCCAAAATGATCGCGACGTTGATCGATATAGCCCCGTCATATTTGCCGTATAGATCCAGGACGCTGAGCCAGTCGGGAGAGTTCGGAGGGTATCCGTTGAACCCGGAGTCAAGCCAAATGGCTCTACGCAGTTCTTCGTGTGACTTGTAAGGAGCGTGTGATATCCCGTCGATCCCGACCAGCTCGGTTGTCACGCCCTGGCGAACCTTTGGCTCGTGATGCGGTTCACCCAACATCGTGAGTCCGGCGTGCGAGTGGAGATCAACAAATCCCGGACAAACGACCTTGCCCTCGACGTCGATGACGCGCTCGGCTTCCAGACCCGTGATATCTCCCCGATGAATGGAGATTTGATTGTTCTCGATCAAGACCGAGGCGCGGAAGCCAGGACTCCCGGTGCCGTCAACCACCATTCCGTTGTGGATCGCAAGATCAAGCATTACACCCCTCCGGGCAAACCGCGTCGCCCACTAATCCAAATGCTGCAAGTATTCTACCAGCATTCCCTTGCGAGTCCGCTAGGGTGATTTGGGCAATGATCCGAGTTCAACCCCGAGTGATGACGGACAGCACCCAAAAGATATACGTGGTTCGCGCCGTCAAACGGGAGGGTGTCGATAACAAGTGCCCGCGCCGTCGGACGCGACTCACTTCAGGTACTCTCGAGGCGGCATCCGCCCCGCCAATTCGTAAAACGCCGGAGAACACCGCGTCAAGCGGCGGACTTGCGAGGACGCCCTCTTCTGCGTGAGGAGATCCAAAAATACACGTCATCACCCGAACGGGTGATATTGAGTGCGATCCCCCCTGCTTTTGCCGCCTGATTCAAGCGCCGCCTTATCGCTATCGCGCTCTCCTCTTCCGACGCGCTCAACACTCCGGCTTGCCCCCGCCCCAACTCGCGGATATAGCCAAGGTACTCATGAATAATCTTAATTCTCTTACTTGAAGTAGTCTTGGCCATAGCCTCTTCTATCGAAACGATCTTCAATCTTGACAAATGGAGCCTCCCTCAATAAATCCTCTGCGAACCGGCTCGAAATCCTTGATGAGACATGAATCTAGCGTGACAGGTTTTCCTCGATTCATCCCCCGTCATTATATTCTGTAGAAAACCATCGCGCAAAATTAACATTAGCCACCCAAATTCGCAGCATTGGAAAATCTCCAATGAACAAATTTCGCGGTAACTGTTGAGAATCCGTGAAAAAACCTTACGAAAACAACGCATCGCCATACTTCGCACTTCTCCTTCATTTCCGATGAAAAGAGACCTTTGCAGAACCCCCTAATACCGTCATTCCGAACGCAGCGAAGCGGAGTTGATAAGGCACGGTACTACCCCATTCGGCATGGGCCTCATGACGCGAGATGGCCCGTCTGATACACTTTTCGGGACGCCCATTTTTTGTTTCGTATTCCTACTGTTGCAGAGAAGGCCAATGGTATTTCCCGTCGATGAGATGAATAGCGTCGCACATCGGTTTGATGGTCGTATGGGATGGTATTTTGAAGACCTCGCGACTGCGGAAACGCACCAGTACGCCGCAGACGAGCGCTATCCGACCGCGAGCGTTTGCAAAATTACGGTTATGGCCGAACTGTTCCGGCAGCATCAAGAAAATTTACTGTCGCTTGACGATCGAAAGCGGATGCAAGACCGATACTCGGCGCACGGTTCCGGTCGACTGAAACTCATGAGAGACGAGCCGGAGATCACAATTCGCGACTATTGCCGCATGATGATTGCCATCAGCGACAACATGGCCACCGACCTTCTCATGGAAACAGTGGGCATCCCAAAAATCAATGCTTTTCTCGACCGACTGGGCTGCCCGAACACTCGCACCAGCGTCACCATGGGGCGATACCACTATCGCATGACCTATCAGGACGACCTGCCCACTAATCGGGCTAATGATGCCCTGCAGACCGAAGCGGCGGCCGGCGGGGCAAACGACTACAAGAGCATTTCATACAGCGATTCGCTTGAAAACAACGTCGCAGCCCCCGCTGAAATGGGAAGCATTATGAAGCGAATGCATCTGGGAACCCTTGTCAGCCCCGGCGCTTCGTTCGAGATGCTCGAGATAATGAAGACCGCGCGCGACGAACGGATGATTAGGCGCCACCTGCCCCGCGAAATCGTCGTCGCCCATAAGAGCGGCTCCAGCGGACGGATAAAGGGGAACGTGGGAATAGCGTACTTGCCCAGCGGCCCAATGATCATTTCGGCGTTCGCCACGGCCAACACCAACGATGTTCGCGGAGACGAGTCCATCGCCGAAGTATGCCGCCTCGCCTACGCCGCGTTCTGCCCGGAAGTCCTGGAACCGGCCGGAACGTAGCCCCTTCTATGAACCTAGAGACGGATCACGCTGATTGGCTCTCACGACAAATCCGGCAAGCGCTAAACTCTACAGCCGCCTGATCCCGTACTTCCCCCAAAGGGATTGTGGTACATTATCCGAAGTCCGGCAGGGCCAGAAAAGACAAGGAGCCGAAGAAAGATGACGACAGAAGGTAAAGTCTCGGAAGCCGAGATCGCCTCACACTGGAAGGAAGAGGAACTGATTCACCCGAGCCCTGCGTTCATCGGGCAGGCAAATATGTCCGACCCCGCAGTGTTCGACCGCTTTACGCCTGACAAATTCCCCGACTGCTTCGTCGAGTACGCGAACCTGCTGTCGTGGGACAAGTACTGGCATACAACCCTCGACAGTTCCAATCCTCCGTTCTTCAACTGGTTCGTCGGGGGACGGCTGAACGCCAGCTATAACTGCGTCGACCGACATTTGGCCGAACACGCCAATAAGGCCGCCTTCATTTGGGTATCAGAACTCGAACATGAGCCCGATATCGTGCTCACCTTTCAGGAACTGTACATTCGAGTAAACGAGACGGCCTCCCTGCTGCAAAGCCTAGGACTGAAGGCCGGCGACCGAGTCACGCTGCACATGCCGATGATCGTCGAACTGCCGATCACCATGCTGGCGTGCGCCCGGCTCGGAGTAATCCACTCGGAAGTATTCGGCGGGTTTAGCGGGGCCGCGTGCGGCGATCGGATCGTCGACTCCGGCAGTTCCATTCTCATAACCGCCGACGCCTACCATCGCGCCGGCAACCTGCTCGACCACAAAGTAAAGGCGGATGAGGCGGTGGAAGTTGCAAAAGACGCGGGCGTCAAGGTCGAGAAAGTGCTCATATGGCAACGCTACCCCGGCAAGTACTCTTCGCCCACGCCGATGGTCGAAGGACGAGATGTCTTTGCCAATGACCTTATCCAAGAGCACAGGGGAAAGAAAGTCGCGCCGGCATCGCTTCCGGCGGACCACCCCCTCTTCCTCATGTATACGAGCGGCACGACCGCCAAGCCCAAGGGAGCCCAGCACAGCACGGGAGGGTATCTCGCCTATGCGGCTGGAACTTCCCAGTTCTATCAGGATATTCACTCCACTGACACATACTGGTGCCTTGCGGATATCGGATGGATTACGGGACACTCGTATATTGTGTACGGCCCGCTGGCAGTCGCCGCGACTGGCGTCCTGTTCGAAGGAGTCCCGAATTACCCCGACGCCGGGCGGGCGTGGCGCATAGCCGAGCGTCTCAACGTCAATATATTCCACACCGCCCCGACTACCATCAGGATGCTTCGCAAGGCCGGGCCGGATGAGCCGGCGAAGTACAATTACCACTTCAAGCACATGACCACCGTGGGAGAACCGATTGAGCCGGAAGTATGGCGGTGGTACTACGACGTTGTTGGAAAAGGCGAGGCCGCCGTTGTCGATACCTACTGGCAGACGGAGACCGGAGGCTTCATCGGCGTTACCCTGCCCGCCCTCCAACCCATGAAACCCGGCAGCTGCGGAACCGGCGCGCTTGGCATCCAACACGTAGTGTTTGACGAGAACGGCAACGAGATTGCCCCCGGCAGCGGCGTCGCCGGAAACGTCTGCATTCGTAACCCCTGGCCCGGCAGGATGCAAACCGTTTGGGGCGACGACCAGCGATTCATCGACACCTACTACGCAAAGTTCAACAAAGACCCCGAAAGCAAGGACTGGCGGGACTGGCCGTACATGACCGGTGACGGAGGAATCCAAGCTGCCGACGGCTATCTCCGCGTGGTGGGCAGACTCGATGATGTCATCAACGTCGCCGGACATCGGCTCGGCACGAAGGAACTCGAATCCGCCACGCTCACCGTCGAGGCGGTGACGGAGGCGGCCGCCGTTCCGGCTTTCGATGAACTGAAGGGGCGGTCTCCCGAAATGTACGTCTCCATTCACGAGGGCCACGACCCGGACGAAGTGGTCACTCAAGTCAAAGCCGCGATCACGCAAATCATTGGGCCGATAGCCAGACCGAAATACGTCTGGATCGCTCCCGACCTTCCAAAGACCCGCTCCGGCAAAATCATGCGTCGAGTGACCGCCGCAATATCGAACTTCGTGGACGTGGGCGACGTGACGACTCTTGCCAATCCGGAAGTCGTCGATGAGATCCGGGAGATCGTCCAGCAGACGAAGGTCGCTGCCGGAGACGTGCCGGCGGATGTTGCGAAAGAGATGACGGAGGAGGTACAGCGCTTCGGCGATGAGTGATGCAGAAACTATTTCGTAAGAACATGACACATTCGCTTTCTTCCGGCGACGGCGGAAAGCGCTCAATAGACCGGGGAACCGCCCTGTACGTTGACACTGAAAACCTTCAGGGCAGCGCTCAAAGGCTTATTGAAAACACCATTGAAGAATGGCCGGAAGGAACACCGCCGCCGATACGCCTTAATCTTTACGTCCAGGCTGATCGGGTCTCGCTATGGGATATATGGGCGAACGGCAGGTTTCCTCAGCTGATCGTTACGGTCAGAGGAATTCAGCACTTCAGCAACCGGCAATCCAAAAACTCCGCGGATATCGCGATAGCCATAGACGCAATCGCCGACTACGTTAACGGAGTCGCCCAGTTCGTAGCCGTGATGAGCGACGACAGCGACTTCATCCCCCTGTACGCCAAACTGAAAGAACTGCATGAAGGACGAGCCCCCTTCCTGTGGATGGTAACCGACCGCGCCAAAACTCGGTCGACCACCATCAGGGACTACTTCCCCAACGACCATATTCACGTCGTGCAGATACCGAAGCCTTCACAGTCGATGAACGGCGGAGGCGCTCGATCGAACGGGCCCAGCCGCGCCCGACCCGCCGGAGCGAGCGGCCCGCTTCATGTTGATGATGGCAAGAACCGTTCGGATCGATTCGCCGAAGTGGCAGATCTCATCATCGAGCAAATTCCCGTCGGCTCCTTCAGAAGCACGGAATGCCAGCGCGTCATCAAGTCCCGATGGCCTAACGATCCCATGGCGAGGATGTCGAGCGTGCGATTCGGCACCGAGTTCGCCAACAAAATTTGGCCGATTCTCGATGAGCGCGGCGTCGAACTTCTCAGCACAAAACCGCGAAAATATGGGTTGGCCCAAGAAGTCAAAGACGCATCACGAAACGGCGAGACCCGGGAGCAGCGCTAGCTTGCGAAAGCCTGACCGAATTATCCCACTTCGGCGCTGATGATGAGGTGTTCAAGCCAACCGGCCCCGTCGTTGATGAGACCGTGAGGCACTCGCGGCGGCCCATACACGAAGTCGCCTTCCTCAACGTCCAGAGTTTCGTCCCCGACGATCATCTTGCCCGTCCCCTCCGTGAAAACATAAACCTGCTCCTTGTCGGCGTGGGAGTGAGTGCCCGTGTGCAGACGAGGCTGGAGCCGGTGGATCATGATCTTTTGCACGCCCTCGACGGGAGCCTCTGTATATGACCGCCCCTGCGTCCCCTTGCCGGCGAAGACCGACCACAGCAGGGCTGCGCCGTGCGACACGTGGGGCATACTGTCGAGCCAGTGTCGGTGGGCGATTGGCTGTTTCGAGCCGTGCGCGTTGGATGCGGCAATGATTCTCTTGTTCTCTTCCTGCCGTTCCTCGGCGATGTGCTTGCCGTTGATGATGAGATGAACGAGCCACTCGTCGGTATCGTTGATCATGTGGTGATAGCTCGTGGGCGGGACGCAAACGGCGTCCCCTTTCTTGACGGGGTAGATCACCTCGTCGATGTTCATCTTGCCGTTGCCCTCAGTGAAGTAGTACACCTGCTCGCGGTCATAGTGAACGTGGTAATCTCCGGCCTTGCCCGGTTGGATCATGTGTCGAGTGACTCCACTGAAACCCTGTAGCGGCGTGGCATTGTATGACGACGCTTCCCCCACGCTCACAGGCCCCAGAATCGGCCAAACGATGGCCGTCTCATGCCCAATATAGGGCGTAACGTCTCTCCAGTTAACCTTGATTGCCATGTGAAATCCTTTCAACTTTCAGATTGAATAACGCTGCTTGATTGGAGGCGTGGTTGCCTGACATCACCGACCGCGAAAGGGAAACCACTATACGCCTTGCCTGGCCCGTCACGATGCGGACCCGATAATGTCGAAGCCGGTGTAGGGCTGCAGGACGTCCGGCACGACTATCGAGCCGTCGGCCTGTTGGCAGTTCTCCATGATGGCGATCAGAGTGCGAGGAATGCCGAGTCCGGAGCCGTTGAGGGTGTGCACGAGTTGCGGTCGCGCGCCGGCTTCGGGGCGGTATCGTATCTTCGCGCGACGGGCCTGAAAGTCCGTGCAGTTCGAGACCGAGCTGACTTCAAGCCAATCTCCGCTTCCCGGAGCCCAGAGTTCGATGTCGTAAGTCTTTATCGACGCGAAACCCAGATCGCCGGTGCATTGAAGGAGTACGCGGTGATGGAGTCCCAATCGACTGCACAACTCCTCGGCGTCCACGACCATTTCATTCAGGGCCTCCGCTGATCCCTGCGGTTCGGTAAACCGGAACATCTCAACCTTTTCAAACTGGTGAACCCGCTTTATTCCCCTCGTATCGCGACCCGCCGCCGCCTTCTCCCGTCGATAGGATGGCGAGTGCGCCACGTACTTCAACGGAAGCGTTCCCGGATCAAGAATTTCGTCGGCGTGAAGGTTCGTTATGGGCACCTCAGCAGTCGGAATCATCCAAAGATCGTCCTCTTCATCATGGTACATCGTGTCAGCGAACTTGGGCAGCTGGCCGCTCCCTGTCGCCGCCTGCCGAGTAACCATGTGCGGAACGTAGAGTTCTTCCATCCCGAATTCGTTGACGTGAACGTCGAGAAGCCACGAGATCAGAGCGCGCTGAAGCGTCGCGCCCTTGCCCTTGAAAATATAGAACCGCGACCCCGACAGCTTAGCGGCGCGACGAAAATCAATGATGTCCAACGCCTCCCCCAATTCCCAGTGAGGCTTCGGATCGAACGAGAACTTCGGCGGCGATCCGACCGTCTTGACGACGATGTTGTGCGCGTCGTCTTCTCCGACGGGCACGTCGCCATCGGGAATGTTCGGCACATCCAAGAGCAGTGAGTCGTACTCCGCTGCCACATCGCGCAGACCGCCTTCAAGCTCTTTGATCCGAGAGCCGACTTCGCGCATTTCGCCAATGAGTTCCGGCGGTTTCTCCTTTGAACGGCCCAGCCTGCCGCTAACATCGTTTCGACGAGCGCGGAGAGAGTCGGTCTCGGCGATGATTTCCCGTCGTCGAACGTCCAACTCGATGATCCGGTCTATGCTGTCCGTCAGGCCCCGGTTCGCGATAGACTTCTTGACCTGATCGGTCTCGTTCCGAATCGTCTCGATACTCAGCATTTCTTGCGTTCGTCAAGCCTCCAAAAGCTGTTCGGGTAAGTATACCGCATCACCACGAGTTCCGAACGGGATAAAGGCCGGGCGTAACGGCTCAGCCTTGATGAGATGAACATCGCTCCACTTCTGGATACCCCACAAAGGTTTCTCTCGGACTCTGAACAGGTACGGCCGCAGCTGAGCGTGGCGCGACGAGGGTGGCCGCCGTCGCGTGGTTACTCGCCGGCGACGAAGAGACCTCGGTCGAATCCCATCAGAAACTCAGGACCATTCTCTCCAACGTGCATATGGTCTCCAAGCGGAACGAACATCTTGTCGGATCCCGGCAGCGCGAAAGCCGAGTGCAAGATAATCGTGTTTCCCGCTTGGAGAATGGCATCGTTGCTTTCCGCCGGGCTCGGACGCTCGCTATAGTCCATCCCGATACCATGACCGACCCGTCCGCCCAGCAGCGACCAGCCGGCGGCCTCGCAGGTCTCGCGGATAGCCTTGGCGATGTTGCCGGCGCGATTGCCCGGGCGCATCTGCTCGATGCCCGCCGTTTGGGAGTCGATGGCCGTCTGCATGATGCCTTCCAAGTAAGCACTGCGACGCATCAACGTGCCCGCGCGCTGACCGTGACTCCAATACCCCTTGTAAACGATGTACGAGCAGGTGTTCATGAAGTCGCCTTCCCGCAGGATTCGCAGGTGCGGTCGGATATCAAGGCGGGTGTCCTCCCACTTCGTGTCCGGGCCGGACCCCATCCAGTATTTGGCGTGGTCGGCTCCCGCCTTGCGGACGGCGTGTTCCATCTCCGCGACGACCTCTATTCCCCGCATACCGGGACGCGCCACGTCTACCATCGTTTGGAACCCAATGTCTCCGAGGCGGGCGGCGTGCCGTACGAGATCAAGTTCTTCAGGTGTCTTTACCGCCCGCATTTCCGCCACGATGTCGTCGCCTCTCACGAGGTTTTCGCCCAGCTCGGCCTGAAGCCGCTCGTAGAAAGGGACGGGCATATTATCTACGCCGACAACGCCAACTCGCTCATGGAATATCTCGTTCTCGCGCATGATCGCCTGCGTCTCTTCCGAAAATGAGCGCGGCCCCCTTGCGTCGCCAAAGGTTTTCGCGTCCACGGCCACTGCGTTCGGGTCGACCGCCTTGACGAGCCGCACCTGTCTTATGGGCGAGACCTGAGCGATCTGTTCCAGCATGTACGGAAGACCGGCGAACATGAGCACCGGCTCACCCTCCACAGGCACTACAACTGCGGAATCGACGATGCGGTCATGGTTCGCCCAACCCGTCAAGTAGGCGACATGACCAGTTTGGCCCCACTTGTGCTCGGCTGCGGGCGAGTACACGAACAGCGCACCCAAATTTTTGGATTCAAGCCATTGCTGAATCCTGTCGATCCGGGGTCGTATTATGCTCATGCTGGTTGTTTCGTCGAACATCGTTCCTCCCAAATAGCGTATGCGAGCAGGCCCCCGTCCTCACCCCGGCCCCGCATCGAATACGCGGCAGGATCTCTCCCGCGAACGGCAGAGGGCGAAGAGCGAAGGGAATCTATAGATGAGCGTACGAACACGTACCCGGTCAACTGCCAAAATACTAACCTGCTTGATCCTCCGTTACTTGGCACATAGTACAGAATTGCTCCTTGAGGTCAACCCGGCGACACGGTTTCCGCCGACTCATTCCTACCAACGTCACGGAGACCTATCCAAACCCCTCTGAGTATCTGTTCGTCTCACCAACCCTCAATCGGTTGAATCATAATCACCGAATTTAACTGAATTGAACATATATTCTATTCTGAAAGAACCTCACGTTCGGGCCAACGAAACCGTTCACCCTAAAGAGATATGTCAGGAAATGTCAGGTTAAAAGAGACCCCCTCTCCCGTCGTCGGAAAGGGCAAGGGTGAGGGTGAGAGTGACACCACCTCAAAGTCCATTCCGGCGCACGCGGGAACAACGTGCGTCGCCACTCTCTCGGTTCCGTTATGCCCGACACATCCCCTCCTCATACGCGCCCTGTCCGTTTGTCATATCGGAGAGTAGAATACCCCCACCACAGGAACGACGGCGAAGGGAGTTCAGTCATGACACGACTGACGGACGTCAATACCACCGACATTATCGGGGCCATCGAGTTGGCCCAAAACGCCATGTGCAGCATCTTCGACCCGAACGGCGACGACGTCCCCTACTTCCGAGTTGCGGTCCTTCCCAAGGCGTATTTCGGCATCCCCTTGGAGAGCCACGTGCCGGGCAGACACCTGAACGCGCTGCTCAATGCCGAGGATGCAGCGGGCCTGTCCGTCGATGAAGAGACAATCGAAAAATTCGCCAAGGCCTGCTTCTACTCATACGGCGGCCCGGTACCGTTCCCGCTCGACCGCAACGACGGCGAGCATGAAACGCCCGTCGTATTCAATCCGCATCACGTCAGAGAGGGGTTCCACGCCCTGAATGCGCTTGTAGAGTATCGCGGGTCGGAACGGGCCGAAGAGATCGCCGCCGCGAGCATAGCCGCGGTCTACGACTACTGGAGCCCCGACGCCGAGTGGGACTATGACAGACTCGAAAAGGCGGGGGCAGTAGTCCAACGTTCGCGATCCTACATCTCCGGCGTCGCGAGGACAATCGGCCCCCTCGTCAAGTACTTCCGGACGACCGGATACGCCCCGGCCCTCGACCTCGCCATCGTCTTGAAAGAGAAGTGCCTCGACGGATACTACACTGAAGACGGATCGTACGACAGAGACCTGTTCGGCACCCATGCCCACTCGATAACGTGCACAATGTCATCCCTTGCGCAGTTGGCAGACCTCACACAGGACTCGTCGCTCATGGGCATCGTCAAGAGCTTCTACGATAACGGGCTGTGGGGGATGCGCGACGAGACGGGGTGGTCACGCGAGCACGCGGTCGGGGACGCAGGCAAGCCCGACGAGGGGGAAATGAACAACACCGGGGACATCCTCGAAACGGCTCTAATCCTCGGGCGCTGGGGCTACCCTGACTACTTCCACGACGCCGAACGGATCCTGCGCTGTCACCTTTTGCCGTCTCAACTGCGGGACATCTCATGGATACCGAAACCGGACAATCCCGAAGGCCTCGACACACTGCGCGACGTGGCCGAGCGAACTCAAGGAGCATGGGGCTTCCCCGCCCCCTTCGGACATCAACCGCCGGAACAGCGCGGAGGCATGATGCGTTTCAACACCGATGTTGTCGGCGGAACCGTCGGCTCCCTCTGCGAAACATTGCGGGAAATGACACGGCTCGACGAAGCCGGCCACTGGGTCAACCTGCTATTCGACCATGACACAACGGAGATCGAAGTGGAGTCGGCCTATACCCATTCGGCTCTTGGCGTAAGAGTGAAGACGCCGGGGCCGCTATTCGTTCGACTACCGCCTTGGTGCGACCCCGGAGCCGTGCGAATTACCGGGACCGACGTCAAACCTCGATTCACCAACGGGTACTTGTTCTTCGCCCGTCCTCCCGTCAACAGACGAATTATCCTTCAGTATGACCTCCCAACCGAGGAGATCGCGCTTCGCCACGTCACCCGCGACATTCGCGTCCGCCTGCGCGGTGACGAAGTGGCCGCGATGGAAAATCACGGGGCAGACCTGACGTTCTTCGATCCGCTGTAGCCCCCTCTCGCCGTCCTGCTCACATCCGGCATGAACTCCGTCCCTCGAGCCGGTCCAAGACGCGGAACATGACTCATCGAACAGGGGCAGGCGCTCAACGCGCGTGAGAGAGGAAGTCAACCGATTGGCTAACCGGCCTGTAACATTGACATATCGAAGGCGTGTGCACACAGCTACGAAATACCATACGGAAACAAGCGAAATATGGTATGATATCTA
The DNA here is from genome assembly GCA_965232435.1 of Dehalococcoidia bacterium. Classification (GTDB taxonomy): domain Bacteria; phylum Chloroflexota; class Dehalococcoidia; order Lucifugimonadales; family VXLM01; genus VXLM01. Next base: position 1,681,863 of record CBDDPU010000004.1, on the reverse strand, counting down.
TACGTTTTCCAAGAATCCCTTATTGCTCTTCGAAGCGCACCCTTGACCGGCAGTTCCCCGTCACTGCCACTTAGACTGGAGCCTTACATGGTAACGAAAACCCCGTTCGGACACATCCGCCCTCACGGCCTCGAGGAGGAAATGCGGAGCTCATACCTGACGTATGCGATGACGGTCATCGTTGGTCGGGCATTGCCGGACGTCCGCGACGGACTAAAACCCGTTCAGCGGCGCATCCTGTACGCGGCCCACGAGATGGGAATGCGTCCAAACTCCTCGTACCGCAAGAGCGCAAGACTGGTCGGTGACGTCCTGGGCAAATACCACCCCCATGGCGAAGGCGCCGTGTACGACGCGATGGTGCGCCTGGCCCAAGGCTTTTCGCTGCGAGTTCCCCTGATAGACGGGCAAGGCAACTTCGGCAGCGTCGACAACGATCCCCCCGCGGCGATGCGCTATACCGAGGGGCGCCTGAGCTCGGCCGCAGAGGAGATGTTGGCGAATCTCGACCAAGAGACGGTCGATTTTGTGGACAACTTCGACGGTTCGCTCCAAGAACCGGTCGTGCTTCCCGCTCGACTTCCGAACCTGCTGGTCAACGGAGCCGCGGGGATCGCAGTGGGAATGGCGACCAATATCCCGCCGCACAACCCCGTAGAAGTCTGCGACGGAATCATTCACCTCATTGATAATCCCATGGCCGACGACGAAGAACTCATGCAGTTCGTCCCCGGTCCCGACTTCCCAACCGGCGCCATCATCATGGGGCGAGAGGGCATCAAAAACGCCTACACGACCGGGCGCGGGCAGATTATCACTCGCGCCGTGGCCGAGATCGAGCCAATGAAACGCTCGAATCGAATGCAAATCGTCGTCACGGAATTGCCCTACCAAGTCAACAAAGCAGGCCTCATCGAGAAGATCGCCGGCCTCATCAAGAACAAACGTCTCGACGGCATAACCGAAATTCGAGACGAGTCCGACCGACGCGGAATGCGCATGGTCATGGAACTGCGCACCGGCGCGCAGGGCATGGTCATCCTGAACAATTTGTACAAGCTCACCGAGATGCAGAAGTCGTTCTCCGCCAACATGATGGCGCTCGTGAACGGCAAGCCGGAACTCCTGACCCTCAGGTCAGCTTTGCAAAACTATGTTGAATTCCGCCGTGAGATCATCCGGCGACGAACCGAATTTGAACTGAGGAAGGCAAAGGCGCGCGCGCATATCCTTGAGGGCCTCCGAATCGCCCTAGAAAATCTGGATGCGGTGATCGAGTTGATCCGAAACGCCGCGGACGTGGATACCGCGCGAACGGACCTCATGAATCGGTTCGCTCTCGACGAAAAGCAGGCCCAGGCCATCCTGGATATGCAGTTGAGGCGCCTAGCCGCCCTGGAGCGCGAAAAGATAGAGACCGAGTACCGCGAGATTCAGGAGACTATCGGCAAGCTCGAAGAACTGCTCGGTGACCCGCGGAAAATCGACTTGGAGATCAAGAAGGAGACTCGGGCCCTCAAAAGGAAGATCGACGGCGAGCGACTCACGCAAATTAGCGATGCCTCGATCGATATCAACCGAGATGACATCGAGCCACACGAGCAGGTTGTCATCACCTTCAGCAAGGGCGGGTATATCAAGCGAATCCCTGCCGCGACGTTCCGGAACCAGCACAGGGGAGGAAAGGGTGTATCCGGGATGAACATGAGGGACAACGACCCGGTGCGGCATATTCTCGTGGTCGATACACACGACATGCTGTTGTTCTTCACCAGCCGCGGTCGCGTTCTGCCTTTGAAGACTTACGAGATTCGCCCAGACACGTCACGCAACACGCGCGGCGTGCCGGTGGTCAATGTGATCCCGTTGAGCGACGAGGAGCAGGTCGAGGCGATCATCGGCGTCAAGTCGCTGGACGAGCCGGACCTGTACCTCGTCATGGCCACTCAGCAGGGGAGCGTCAAGCGGACTGCCCTCAATGCCATCAGTAACATCCGACGTGCCGGCCTTATCATCTTCAACCTGCGGGATGGCGACATGCTGGTAACGGCCCGTCTGGCGCACGAGGACGACGACGTGATGATGGTGACGGAACAGGGAATGTCGATACGGTTCCCGGTGCAGGACATCAAGCCGCGTCTGCGGGCCGCAGGCGGAATCCGCGGCATGGCGCTCGCAAAGCTTGACCGCATCGTGTCCATGGATATGGTGATCCCTGACAGCAAACTACTCGTCATCAGCAAGAATGGCTACGGGAAATTGACGTATCTCAAGAGCTACCGTCAACAGGGCCGGGGCGGATCGGGCATCAAGACGATGTCGGTCACAAAGCGCACGGGCAAAGTTGCAGCCGCCGAGGTCATTGCCGACAGCGATGAAGTATACGTCGTCTCCGAGCAGGCGCAGGTGATCCGCACGAGCCTGTCGGAAATTCGAAGCACCGGACGCGCGACCCAAGGCGTGCGCATCTTCAACCCAAACGAAGGCGATGCCGTAGCCTCAATTTCCTGCGTCGGAGAGTTTGAGCCGCCCCAGGAGAAGGTCGCTCCGGTACAGCCAACCGCACCCGTGGCTCCTCCCGAACCGGACACAAAGCGGAACGGCGGCCCCCCCTCGACCGAGAGACTGTTCGAGTAAAGACCCAACACCTCCCTCGCCGCACCCTTTCAACCGCGACAGGGTGCGGCCACTTTTCTTAATCGCTCACCGCTTCGCTACGTTCGGAATGACCAACATGAAAGGTATGCGTACCGATTAGCGGAGGAAAAAGAAAACGGGGTGTCTTCATTATGAAGACACCCCGTCGGTAATCTTAGGGAGGCCCGATCAGTTCACCCGACGCGAACCTCGCGGCCCCCTTGACGTCATGCCGGCGATCTCGTTGGCCTTCGTGAACCGCTGTAGGACCAGCCGGAAGTCTCTCGTACTTTCGATTTCACACCATTGCCGCCGCCATTGGTGTGCTGACTCGCGCCGTTTCCGCTCCCGTCCAGAGACAGGAGGGAATTGACTCGGTTGAACATTGAAGCCGCCCGCTCAATCGTCTCATCGTCGATTTGAGAGCGGAATTCCAAATGCTTGTTCAACAGGTAGGCCGCTGGACGGTAAGTGTCGAATTGTCCGCCGCAGAAGCCCTCCTTCTCAAAGAGTTTCTGGATGCGCTGGGCGATGCGCGGACTCGGCCCGCTTATCGCCTTCATGTTCAATTCGTAAGGCAGTTCGTTGGCGTAAACCGTGTTGACCAACTTCAGGTAGAACAAGGGATCGAAGAGGTCTTCCATATCGGCGTCTCTGATCTTCGTTACTTCGACCATCTTGATAGGGCTGCTCTGCCCGTTACTCCCGTGCTTGGCCTCGATTCGGGCCCTGGTCTTCGGGGAGACGTCCATCATGATCGCGACATTGGCGTAATTCTCCCCAAGGAGAGAAACGTACGTCGGGAGGTTGTCGGTGCCTCCAACAGGTATCGTGACCCAGCGGGGGTCGAGGGACGGACGACCTTGCGCCGCCATCGCCTCGCCCAGCACCTGGAGGTAGATCTGATCCGAAGGCGAGTTGACCAAAAGGCAGTGCGGCGCGAGGAACAGGGACTGCGCGAGTTGATTGCTCATGGCGACCTGGAGCGGGAACACCGTCTCGCTGTCGTGGACCATCAGATCGCCGGAAACGACCGTGCCGCGGTCGTCCATGTCCTGGACGGTGCGAACGCTGCCCAGCCGGCTGAGATCGATCATGAACGGCGAGTGCGTGGTGTAGACCACTTGGTGCCTTTGCGCGAGCCGCTCATCGATAAACCGCAAAAAGTCCTTCTGAGCCATCGCGTGCAAGTTGAGGCCCGGTTCGTCGAGTAGCAAGAGCAGGCTCCGGTTCTCGTCTTCCAACTCAAGACCGGAGAAGTACGAAAGGAAAGAGAAGAACCAGACGAACCCCTTGGAACGCTCATCGAATGGAACGGAAACTTGGTGCCGATTGTTCCAGATGCGGATGTGCAAAATGGTGCCCTCGTTGAGTGGCGCCGGGTCGTTCGGATTGGCGTTGGAAAGGTCGAACTGCACCCTCAACTGCCGGTTCTGCTGCCAGTACTCGAACACGTCGTCAGTGATGCTGATCGATGCGGACTCCAATTCAGCCTTCAGATACTCATAGTTCATCTGGCTCTCAAGGTCCTCGAGGTCAATGCCCGCCAAGGATATGAGCGACAGGAATGTCCGGTCGGCGTCCTTGAGCAACTCGCCGTTCTCAAGACGGCGGCGAATGTTCGAAATGGAGATTCGCCCTCTCATCGTGCTGTAGTCATCAAAGTAGACGAAGCCGGGCAGACCGGGTTCGAGGAAGTCTTCGACGATCAACTCCTTAAGACTTGTCCTGAAGCGGCTGTTGATGTCGATCAGAAGATTACCGACGACGGGAGGCTTGATTTCCAGCCGTTCCAGTATCGAGCGCAACTCGTCGACGGATGCGGCGGCCTCGGCGCGTTCCTCAATCTCCGCGGGCAGACCGGCTTCCGAAATCAGGTTCTGGACGAGTGACGACTCATTGAGTTGAATGTCCCACTTACGGGAGTTCTTGTAGTCCTTGCTGACTACTACCACGGGCGAAGCCACAACTCCGCGTCCGTACTCATCCTCTATTTCATTTATCTCGTTCTCATCAAGATGGAACTCCGCTCGGACGACCACGGCAGGTTCGGTCTTGTGGCGTCGCTTGTACCGAGTGTACCCCTTGCGCGGGTAGTCCTTGAGGTCGAAATCGCCACCCACCCGATCCACGGGATTCAGATTCTTCAATGCCCCAAGAAATGCGGTTTTTCCTGACTCGTTCTTGCCGACCAGACAGGTTACGCTGTCGATGTCGACCCATCCTGAGTCGTCGATGCTCCGATAGTCGGTTACTCTCGCGCGCGTTAGCTTCAAACTAAACCCTCCTCGGCCCAAGACGCCTTGATGCAACTGGTTGGGGCCAGCATATCGAAGCGAGAATTCACGACGCAAGGTGTTTTAGGTGTTGTATAAAACATTTCCGTGAAAATGCGGAGGAGCCTGACGACATAGCAAACGATGCGTCGATCCATTCTCGATGATGTCGGCGAATGGCTGCCGGATGACCTTAATGAGCTTGCCGCCGCGCATCTCCGGTAGGTTGTGTTGACGTTTACCCTCATTCCCACGAAAGCATGGCTCCGCGAAAACTTCACGGGAACGAAGGGATCGTTCCTTGCCGGAGCGCGATAGTCCGTTATGGATTGGAGCGCTATCAGCGAGTAGCGGGCATCCTCACACCGAAGCGTTCAGCTATGGGACGGAGGTTGGCAAGCGTCCCCATTGGAAGGGGAATGCCATTGCGAGAGCGTTCAGCCTGCATACGGTACTCGGGCTCGCCCGGAACGAGCACTTCATCGAATCCGTCGGCGGTGGGAAGCGTCTTTTGCGCGTCGACAAGACGATCTATGTTCGCCTTGTACTCGTCCACGTCCGTGAACGCGGCGATATCTATTGCCACGAGGAAGCTGTTTTGCACGCCTCGCGGCGTGGGCGCTCGGCCGGTGATATTCGGTTCAAGCAGGGGGTTGGCTACCATGACGTTCGAGAGCGTGGCGAACATGAGCGCGAGGCCGGAACCTTTGGCGCCCGCGAATGGCAGCAGGATGTTGTCGAAGCTCGGAGTGGTGGTGGGATTGCCTTGTGGGTCGAGCGACCAATCCCGGGGAATCGGCTCGCCTTTGTCCTCAGCGAGGTTGAGTTTGCCGCCGGCCACGATGCTGGTCGCCATATCGAGAACGGGCGGGTTGTATTCTCTGGCGGGAACGGCGATAGCTATGGGGCTGTTGTGCACTCCCTTTCCCTTGGAGCCGAAGGTCGCCATGTTTGGCGGACTGCATACAACGGCGATACCGGCCATGTCTTGCTCCACGGCCATGAGGGAGTAGTACGCCATCGCGCCTTGATGCGTCGTGTTGCGGATGATAGTCCAGCAGACGCCGGCTTGTTTAGCTTTCTCTATCGTCTTGTTCATAGCGAAGACCGTCACCACCGGCCCAAATGCATTGTCGCCCTCTATGAGATACGTGGCCGCCGTCTCTTTTTCGACCCTAATGTTCGGACTGAGGTTGAACACACCGTCGTCGACCTGCTTGATATACCACGGAATCCGCAGGACGCCGTGCGAATCGACTCCTCGCAGATTTGCCCAGACGAGCACGTCGGCCTCGATTTCCGCGTCTGCTCGGGGCATTCCGACCCGCTCGAAGACTTCAGTGGTGAATCGTGTGAGGTCGGAGGGATCTACCAGCATTTGGTTTGCCATTTGTCTCCTTTACAGCGCGTTCGTAATGTCTCGGAAGTATAGTAGGCTTGAGATATGAAATGGAAGCCGTACCCCGGCGACTTCACGAATGACCGGTGAATTACCCTCTCGCCGCTGCTTCCCGTTCCCAAGTGTGGTGGAAAGCCACGTACGATTGACTCACCGCAGGTGATCAGCGACCCCTCCATGCCCTACGGACAGGTCAAGCAAAACTTTGGTTTTCCCATGTATAGCATATATAGCGACTTCCCCAGGCTTGCTAATGACTTATCGAAAGTCTCCCCGGAGGTGGACGGCGTCCAAATCGTCCATCTCATGCTCCGACGCTTAACTCCGTCCTGGCATACTGTGCAAACACCCTCTAACCTCGTCGCGGTCTCTCCGCGTCGGCCGAATCGATCATTATCGTCACGGGGCCGTCGTTGATCAGCGACACCATCATGTACGCCTGGAAAACCCCCGTTTCAACGTGAAGCCCGGTCTCTCGGAACTTCCCAACCGTTAAATCGAACAGTGACTCCGCGATCTCTGGCCCCGCGGCCTGAACGAAACTGGGACGACGCCCCTTGCGAGTCGCAGCGTGCAGCGTGAACTGGCTAATCAATAGAAGTTGGGCCCCCACGTCCATGGCCGAGAGATTGAACTTACCCTCCTCGTCCGCGAACACCCGGAGATTGACGACCTTGTTGACAATATAATCCGCGTCAATCTCAGTGTCATCGCGCGACACCCCTACGAGTACCACAAACCCCGGGCCAATGTCGCCGACGATCTCCTCATCAACTGCAACGGACGCCTCAGAAACCCTCTGAACCAACGCTTTCAATGGCGGACCGTCCTCTCTCTAGAAACTGTTCAATGACTGCTTACGGCAACCTGATGCAGTAATCGCATCCTCATTCCGGTTCCCTTCCCGTCGATCCCACTCCCTACCGTCGTTCCCGTGTAACGGGAACCTGCACACTCTACCACGCCGCGCGAATCATGGGGCTTGCTCAGTCTAGTATTGAGGACCGTCGGCCATAAACGCGCCAATCTCGATGCATCTTGACACGTCCACCGTTCTGGGCGATTCTATCTACCGTAGACTGACGCCGAAATCATTTGAGAGGAAACGTCCCCATGTCCCTGAACGACCGGTTTACTGATGACCTCAAACAGGCGATGCGTTCGCGTGACACGCTCCGGCGAGACGTCCTTCGGTATCTCCGTTCCGCCGTTCGCAACTTGGAGATTGAACAACAGGGGCCGGCCGACGACGAGGCCATCACTGGACTACTCTGGCGTCAGGCCCGACAGCGGCGTGACAGTATCGATGCTTACGCTAAGGGCGGACGCGACGACCTCGTTTCCAAGGAGGAAGCCGAACTCGCCATTATCATGGAGTACCTGCCGACCGAGTTGACGGACGCGGAAATTTCAGAAATCGCGGTCAAGGTAATCGAAGAAGTGGGCGCGACGAACCCTCGCGAAATGGGCAAGGTGATGGGGCGGATCATCCCGCAGGTCGAGGGCCGGGCCGACCTCAAGAAAGTGAGCCAAACTGTGGTCGCTCTACTCAAGGAACGGTCATGAACCTTTCACACTCGGACGGTCTCCGTGTCCCTCGGCAATCCCGTCGTGACAACCGGGAGTGACATGCGTTTCGGAGTCGTGGTTTTCCCAGGCACTTGGAGCGACGCGGATACTCATTACGCCCTGTCCGAAGTCCTTCATCGTCAGGTAGAGTATGTCTGGCACAAAGAAACGGATCTCACACCTTTCGACTGCGTCATCCTTCCCGGGGGCTTCTCGTATGGAGACTATCTCAGATGCGGAGCAATCGCGCGGTTCTCTCCCGTTATGAGCGCCGTCGCAGATTTTGCCGCTGGCGGCGGAATCGTCGTCGGCATTTGCAACGGATTCCAGATTCTCTGCGAAGCCGGGCTGCTCCCAGGTGCGTTGATGCGAAATGACGCGCTTCAGTTTCGCTGCATGTGGGTAAACCTTCGGTCGGAAACTGCCGCGACCCCGTTCAGCGCCGGATATCCGGTCGGGCAGGTGCTGCGAATTCCCGTCTCTCACGGTGAGGGCAGATACTTCGCCGATGCCGATACACTCCGTGAATTGGAGGAAGAAAGCAGAGTGGTCTTCCGATACTCGACTTCCAAAGGCGAAGTGACGCCGGAATCCAACCCGAATGGCTCAATGAACAACATCGCCGGGATTGTGAATCCCAGAGGCAACGTTTTGGGCATGATGCCGCATCCGGAGCGGTGCTGCGAACAGGTGGTGGGAGGCACGGACGGCGCACTCATCTTCAACTCGATTATTGATCATCTGACCTCGTGAGCGGTTTTGAGTCGGGGCCGATCACACGGACTGAAAACTCTCCTCGTCGCACCCGGCGGGCATCTTGCTAGGCGTGATCTTTGCCCTGTCCGCGGCCGTCGGTTTCGGAGCCACGGCCTTCTTCGCCCGGCTGAGCGTTCAGCACATGAGGCCGACCACCGGTGTCATCGTATCGCTGGTGGTGGGCGTCTTCTTCATGTCGATTTTCATGCTGGTGATGGAGAGAGGCGCGGCGCTGTCGTTGGACTTGTGGACCTTTGCGCTGATGGTTCTCACCGGATGCGCCAGTTTTCTCGGCGGACGGCTGCTCAATTTCGTTGCAGTCTCGAAGATCGGTGTCGCACGCTCAAGTCCCGTCGTTGGCGCCTCGCCGCTATTCGCCGTCCTCTTGGCGATGCTGTTGTCCGGCGAAACTCCGAACTTGCCGGTCGCCGTGGGCGCGATAGCCATTGTTTCCGGCGTTGTGGTCGTGCTGAAACAATGACTGTACAAACGGAAGCCGACGAGCGGCGTCGAAAATTTCAGGGCTATCTCGCCTCAGTGGGATCCGCGGCCGGTTATGGATTAGGTACCTATTTGGGCTTTCTGGTGATCCGTGAGGGCGTCCCTCCGATAACGGCCTCCTTCTTTTCCCTTCTGTTCGGGCTGATGATTACCGCTCTCCTCTTCTACCGCCCCGCGCTGAACGATGTGAAACTAGCCTCGCCCCGAGGCTGGGTGGTAGTATCAATGTCCGGTTTGGCGTCGGCATGGGGCGTGGCTTCGCTCTACCTTTCACTGGAGCAGGTGTCGGTAGTAGTGGCATCCCCGGTCGCAGGGGCCAACCCACTGGTGGCAATCTTGATGACGCACTTCTTCTTACAGCGACTGGAACGAGTATCGGTGAAAACTGTGGTCGGCGCGGTTCTCGTCGTAGCCGGCGTGACCCTCGTTACCGTCGGCACCGCTTAACTCCGATAAGTACGGAACCTCTCATTACAAATGCCCCCAAGCAAAGAGACTCTCGAAGCCCTGGCGATCACCGAAGCGGAATACGAGGCCATCATCGAGCGTCTGGGACGCGAACCCAACGAGTTGGAACTCGGCCTTTTCGGATCGCTCTGGAGCGAGCATTGCGCATACAAACATTCCAAGCCCCTTCTGCGAATGCTGCCAAACGTCAGCCCGCGCGTATTAGTAGCTCCAGGCCAGGAGAACGCGGGAGCGGTGGATATTGGCAACGGCCTCGCAGTGGTTATGAAAATTGAGTCGCACAACCACCCCTCCGCAATCGAGCCGTACGAAGGCGCCGCTACGGGCGTCGGGGGGATTGTTCGCGACATTTTCGCAATGGGAGCTCGACCCGTCGCTCTCCTCAATTCCCTCCGGTTCGGACAGCCGGACTCGACTCGAAACCGCTATCTGTTCGGCGGCGTAGTAGCGGGCATATCCGGGTATGGCAACTGCATCGGAATCCCCAACGTCGGTGGGGAAGTCGTCTTCTCCGACTCCTACGCCGACAATCCTCTGGTAAATGCGCTCTGCGTGGGCATCATTCCGGCCGATAAGCTCACCAGCGCGACCACCGGCGCCCCCGGGAACCTGCTGATGCTGGTCGGCGCCGATACGGGACGCGACGGCATTCACGGGGCTTCGGGCCTCGCTTCAAGAAGTTTCGACGACGACCGCGAGCTCCGTCCGGCCGTTCAGGTCGGCAATCCCTTCCTCGAAAAGGTGCTGATCGAGGCATGTCTGGAGATGGTCGAGACCGGGTGTCTCGTTGGACTGCAGGATCTGGGCGCTGCCGGACTGTCCACCGCGGCGATCGAGTGCGCGGGCAAGGGCGGCACAGGCATCCGTATTGATGTGTCAAAGGTCGCCAGACGAGAGTCGGGAATGACCCCTTACGAAATAATGCTTTCGGAGAGTCAGGAGAGGATGCTCGTCGTGGTCGCGCCGGACGATGTCAGCAAAATAGTAAAGATACTGGACAAGTGGGACCTTGATGGCGCAGTCGTCGGCGACTCCACGGGAGACGGCGACGTGAGCATCGTGGAGGACGGGCGCGAACATGGTCGACTGCCGGTCGGGCTGTTGACGGATGCGCCCACGTACAGACTCACCGGTAAGAAACCCAAGTGGCTTGAGAAAGCGCAGGAATTCGACCTTAATCAAATCCCCCTGCCCGATGCGCCTCCCGCCGATATTTTGTTGCGCCTGCTTGCCAGCCCGAACATTGCCTCCAAGATGTCGGTGTATCGCCAATACGACCATCAGGTGCAAACCAACACGGTGGTTGCGCCGGGCGGCGATGCCGCTGTTCTCAGAGTCAAGGGGGCCGATACCGGCATCGCCTTGACGACCGACGGAAACGGCCGAAAATGCTACCTCGATCCATACGCCGGCGGGATCATAACGGTCGCCGAGGCGTGCCGAAATCTCTCCGTCGTCGGCGCGACGCCCATTGCATTGACCGACTGCCTCAACTTCGGCAATCCGGAAAAACCCGAAATTTACTATCAACTCGAACAGTGCGTGAAGGGGATCGCAACCGCAAGTACAGCCTTTGGGGCTCCCGTCATCAGCGGCAACGTCAGCCTGTACAACGAGTCGCGCGGACGCGACATCTACCCAACCCCCATCATCGGCGCGCTCGGCCTCCTCGATGACGTGTCCTCCCACGCGACTATGGACTTCAAGAACGAAGGCGACGTTGTCATCCTCATTGGCTGCGACGAGGTGCGCGGAGAACCCGACTCACTTGCCGGCAGCGAGTATCTTGAAGTCGTACACGATAAGGTCGTGGGCCGACCATCGATTGACTTGGAACTTGAAACATCCGCACAGCGAGTTTGCCGCAAGGCCATCGCCGAGTGCGGGTTGCGCTCCGCCCACGATTGCTCCGATGGAGGACTGGCTGTCGCGCTTGCCGAGAGCTGCATCGCGGGAAACATCGGGTTCACAAGCTCATTCGATTGGTCGGGGCGTTGGGACGCGGCACTCTTCGGGGAAACCGAATCCCGCATCGTCGTGTCCTTGTCGGAAGACCGAGTCACAGAGCTTGAGCGGCTATGTTCCGTCGAAGGTGTGTCCTGCCTCGTGCTTGGAAAAGTGGGAGGAAGCCGTTTTACCTTGGGGCGCAGCATAGATCTTGACGTGGGCGAGGTTGAGCGCGCATGGAGCGGCGGTCTGGAACTGGCCATCCGGGGAGCAGAAGGAACGTTGGAGTCGCGCGGTTAAGGTATGCGGCAATCCAATGCATGGCGAATAGCGCGCGACTCCGTCGCTGCACGCCGTATGACCAGCCCCCAATTTGACACTCCCACGGGCAGAGTGCTACTCTGAACCAAGTGTTAGCAGTCGCTCCGGTGCGCTGCTAACTTTCCGTGGGAATATGGAGGTGTTCATGCCCAGGTACGACTACCGCTGTTCGGTGTGCGGGCATGAGTTTGAAGTCAAACAGAGTTTTACCGATGAGCCGCTTGCCTCGTGCACCGACTGCGGGGCCGCGTCTCGACGGGTCATCCATTCTGTCCCGGTAGTCTTCAAAGGCAGCGGGTTCTACGTGAACGACTACGGCAAGGGCGGCGGCGCAAACGGAAGGTCCAAGCCCGGGTCCGGCGAGTCGTCTTCCTCCGATTCTCAGTCCGATTCGGCATCGAAAGATTCAAAGAAACCCGAAACGTCCAAGGATAAGGAACCGGCGTCCACGACGTAGGGATGGCCTGATCCTTATCCTCCTATGCCGACTAGGCAGCGCTGACATTTGCCGTCGTTCCCGCGAAAGGCCGCATATGGAGAAGATGCCGCCCAAGGGGAAATGCAACAAAATGCGACGCCATGCAACAAAATTCAAGAGAATCCAACCATCTCGGACGTTCTTTTTGTCTCTTCGAATGTGCAACGCAACCGTCCCCTTGCACGGGAAAGAGCATCACATACACGCCCGATCAGAACACTCCCAGACCTATTCTCCTGGCGTCGCTTCCAACTTCCGAATGGCCCGCTCGAGGTGGCGGACGACCCGTTCCCTACCCAAGATTTCCAGGGACTCGAACAGCGGAGGCGACACCTTGAGACCACTCGTGGCGACCCGAAGCGTCCCCAGTAGTTGGCCAACCTTCATTTCAAGATCACTCGCAAGACCTCGGAGCCGAGATTCAAGCGACTCCGCATCGAACGGCTCAAGGGAGCGAAGAACCTCCAGGGTCGTGTTCAGCGCCCGCAACGTCCCCGCCTCGTCCATCTTCCGCTGGATGAGTTGACTCGCCTCGTATTCGAAATCCTCATTGAAGAAAAAGGGAATCCGCTCCCCGGCGTCGGCCAGCGTCTTGAGTCGCTCTCGGATGAGGGGCACGACCCGCAACAAGATGCTTCGATCGGGTTCCGATGGAAGCCCAGGGTCGGGGTGTCTGCGCCAGTAGTCCAGCAGTTCATCGGCTAGCTCCGCGTCACCCGACTCTCGGATGTAGTGTCCGCTCATCCAGTCGAGCTTCTCGATGTTGAATATTGCCCCCGACTTCGAGACCCGCTCCAGCGAGAAAGACTCGATCAGTTCTTCAATGGTGAACAATTCAGTCTTGTCGTCGTATGACCAGCCGAGAAGCGCAAGGAAATTGACCATAGCGTGAGGGAGATAACCCATTTGCCGATACTCTTGCACGGACACGGCTCCGTGACGTTTGCTGAGCTTCCCCCCGCCGCTCGCGAGGATGTCCGGCAAGTGCGCGAACTCCGGCGATTCCCACCCAAAAGCGTCGTACAGACAAACGTGCCGGGGCGCGCTGGAGAGCCAGCCCTCCCCGCGAATGACGTGAGAAATTCGCATCAGATGATCATCGACGACGCTGGCCAAGTGATACGTCGGGAAACCGTCCGACTTCAGAATGACAAAGTCGTCGATGAGCGAGTTGTCGAACTCGACTCCACCTCGAATGATGTCCGAAACGACGGTCGATCCGCTTTTCGGCATCCCAAACCTTACCGCCGAGCCGCGCTCATCCTCAAACCGATAGGCGCGACCGGCCTCGATGAGGCGATCCGCCGCCCATTGGTAATGATCCAGCCGTTCTGATTGGAAATAAGGGCCGTACTCGCCGCCAACCTCCGGGCCTTCGTCCCAGTCGAGACCAAGCCACCTCAGAGACTCAATAATCGCCTCGACCGATCCTTCGACTTCACGGGCCTGGTCGGTGTCTTCGATGCGCAGAATGAACTTGCCGCCGTGCTTTCGAGCGAACAGCCACGTGAACAAAGCCGTGCGAATGTTCCCCACGTGAGGGTCGCCGGTGGGACTGGGCGCGAAACGAGTTCGGATATCGGGCATGGCCCGCCCTCCTAAAGAAAAATTACCGCCTAGAGAATACTCTTTGGCTAACCAGCGTGAGCACAACCCGCCAGCCGAAGAGCATAAGGGCCTGCGCGCCGATGGCAACCACGGCGAAGGTTAGCTGGAACGTCCGATCCGTTAGCCATACGCGCAGCGCGACCGCGATAACACCACACAAGAGCCAAATAAGCGGAACTCGCCATGCCGACTCACGAAAGCTTGTGAGTGTCGACACGCGAAAAGCCCCAAGCCAGGGCGCCAATGCAAACCAAACTGCCGCGAACGGCAACGCCGTGCGCCAAAATGCCGCATCCTGAATGATTCCGTGTTCCGCACGCCCGGCCACTACGAACATGCCGAAAACCGCCAGATCCCCAAGGGCGGCTGCCAAAATAAGAAACCGAATTTTCCCTCTAGCTGTAGTCAAGACCGCCATCGCCGAATATTGTCCTGTACCTATGCCGGAAAGGGAAGATTTATCCCGCAGACTGAACAAGCAGCCCTTCAGTGTTCGTGAGAAACCCTCTCGAAAGCAGTGTCACCCTTGCGCGAAGTCGTCTTCCCCGTGAAAACCGGGAACATCATCCCGTACTCTGATACAGGTCGGGAATCCACGTCGCCCATGACCTCCTTCACACTCCATCCGAACTCACTCCGAGCGCCTCTTCCAGAGATGTCCCCATTCGAGCTAACAACTCCGCCAACTCCTCATACGCTCGCTCCCGAGAACGATTCGCCGCCAGAATCTCAGCCGTCGCCGACTGATAACCGTCAAACCGTCGAAGCCGGCGCGCCGTACTGTCCGGGAACATCGCCTGCGCCTGACCCGCCACCCTGTTCAGCAGCCTATATCCTGCCAACTCCCGCTCATAAGAATCTATCAACAGCGTATGCGCCAACGCCGTCACATTGTTCGAAGACTCGATCGACCGTATCTCCTCGACCAACCGTTCCTGTTTCGATATAACACTTTCAAGCGTGCGGAACACCAACGCGAACTCCGTCGTCCGAACGTCGATGCCCACTTGCTCGAACTCGTCCAACACCCCTTCCCGCTCCATCTCAACCGCCATCACTGCCCGCGTGAACGACACCGCAGCTTCGTGCTCCGCCTCGTCTACCTGCGGGGAATCATTGCTCAAGACGAAAAAAGCGCCGCCCGCCACTGCGACGAGCAGCGCCAGAATTCCAACGCCTGCTGCAATCCACCGGCCACGCCTCCGCGTCCCCCCTGCATCAGCCTTGCGCGGATAACGATACCTCGCCGGAACGGGGTTGCGTCTGGGGTCCCTCATTCACTCCCCTCGCTGCGGGCCACAACGAACCGCGCGGCCATGAACCCAATTTACGGCGTAATGAACGCTCGAGTGATCTCCGTGCCCTCTTCCTTCCCCAGCCACTCGCTTTGCTCAAACGCCCTCCCGATCTCTTCCAGCGGGAAACTGTGCGACATCACATTCGTTAGCGGGAAACGGTCACGCGTCCGCGCGAGAAAATCCAGAGCCGCCGGAAGCGTCGAAGGGTGATAGTGAGTAACCGGAATGATCCGCACCTGCCCCCAAAGCACCTTGGAAATGTCCAGCGTCACCATGCTGTCCGGCCAAATGTTGCCGATCTCAACATACGCGCCGCCACGCCGAACCATCTTGATGCCCTCACTAATCACTTGCGGATACCCCACAACCTCCATCACAACATCGGCGCCAATACCCCCAGTCAACTCCTTCACTCGCTCCACTCGAGCCTCCGCCGTGCCGTATTCATTCAAATCAATTGTATGATCCGCACCGCTCCGACGCGCCAGTTCCAGACGCCCGGCCTGTCCGTCGATCACGATCACCTGGGCCGCCCCCCGATCCTTCGCCGATGCCGCAGCGCTGATCCCCAAACCGCCGGCCCCCTGAATCACCACGTTGTCCCCCATCTGCAAATTCGCCAATCTCCAACCTTCGATCACCTGGGAAACCGCGCAATTCACCCCGGCAACCGCCTCGTCCGACAACTCGTCCGGCACCTTAAATACGTAGTGCCCCGGAAAGAGGTAGTAGTACTCTGAAAACCCCCCGTTGCAATAGGGGAACTCCTCCACCGAGGCGCGGAATCGGAACCGATCCGGACAATGATTCAACTCCCCACGCAAACAGTTGTAGCACCGGTGACACGGGAAGAAGTAGCAAAATACCACACGATCCCCCTCCTTCAACGGACGTCCCATCGAGTCCGTCGATATGTCCGACGCCATAGCGTCCACCACCCCAGCCATCTCATGCCCCAAAATCACCGGCCCCGGCGCGCCCGCCATAATCGGCTTGATCTCACCACGCCAAAAATGTAGATCAGAGCCGCAAATGCCGCCTGACCGAATCTTCACCCGAATTCCGCCCGCCTCTACTGGCGCCGCAGGTAACTCAGTAAGCTCAAAATGATACGGCTCAACAAACAACGCCGCCTTCCCCATTACCATTAGGACACCTCCCCGCAACAGGATGTCTCATTATCCACAAAATCCGCACCAAATGCGACATCGCCCCACCACCGGCGTCGGAGATAGCTTGCCTTCTGGGCGATACGGGGCCAGGGCGACTCCACCGTCACCCCCGTGAAAACGAGGAGCGGGCCTCTCCCATCGCGGACTTCGCGCAGTGTTCAGAATCCAGTCCACCCCTAAAACGGCTGAGGCGTCGCGCTCTTCCAGCGATCGACGGCGGCTTGGCCTCGGGGACTGATAGCGCGCCGCACCTCGACGTTTACGAGTGAGGGACGTCCGCAGTTCAGGGCGTGGTCGAGGGCTCCTCGAAGGTCGGCGGGTTCCCGCACGTACAGCCCCTCTCCGCCTAGTGACTCCACGAGTCGATCGTATCGCGCGGGCAGGAGGTCCGTGGCTACGGGTTTGCCGTAAACCTGCAACTGTATCTGCCGGTCGATGCCCCACGACGAGTCATTTCCCAGCACCGTCGTAATCGAAATGCCGTGCCTCACGGCGGTGTCGTACTCCAGCGCGTTGAAGCCGAATGCGCCGTCGCCTGAAATCACGATGGCCCTTCGGTTTGGGTGAGCGAGCTTCGCGGCCATCGCAGTCGAAATGGCCGTTCCCAGCATTCCCAAACCGGAAAAGTACGACCACGTTCGCGGTGTCCGCGCCGGAATATAGGCGCGCCCCCAATGGCAGAAATCGCCCCCGTCGAACACGAGAAAATCATTCTCGTCGATCAGGGACAGGAGCGTTTTGTGAACGTGGAGCGCGTGTATAGGCATAGAGGGCTGGGCCAGTGTTTCCATCTCCACTACTTGCTCATTCCGCGCCTCTCGGAGCTCGTCGAGCCATGGGAGGTCATCCCACTTATGCTTGGCTGCCTCGACGATCAGCCGTGACACCACTTCCTCCACATCGCCCTCGATCCCGACAGCGACCTCACGGTTCCGTCCGATCTCCCTCGGCGATGGATCGACTTGCACGATCTTCGCGTCCGGCGAGACCGTTGGGGGTTGAGTGTATCCGATGATGATGTCCTGCTTCATGCCGAGCAGGAGGATGACGTCGGCCTCTCGCAACTTACGGGCCGCTCGATTGAGCCCGTTATCGTAAAACCCGGCGCTGTAGCGGTGCTCGTCCGAGACCAACCCTCGCGCCGCCGACTCGGTCATAAGCGGAACGCGAGTCGTTTCGATGAGTCTCCGGAGGGCATCGCCGCTTTCGGAATACGCCGCTGCGCTCCCGGCAATGATAATCGGGCGTTCCGCGGAGTTCAAAAGCGCAACGGCATGGCCGATCCGCTCATCAATCTCTCCACTCGTGGGAAGGGCCGTCGCTTCGGACCGATACTCATGCGATTGAGGAATATCCGCCTCATCCCGCGAGACCTCTCGCTCCTGTATGTCGATGGGCACGGTGAGATGCACCGGGCCGCGGCGACCCGAATACGCAATACGCAGCGATTCGGCGATCATGCCTGGGATGCGTCGCCCGTCGGTGACCATCGCCGCTTGCTTGGTCACCGGCTTTGCCATGCCAATCTGGTCGATTTCCTGCATAGCCCCCTGTCCAAGCTCGCCGAGCGGCGCCGAGCCCGAGATCGAGAGCAGGGGAGCCTCCGAGTACATGGCGCTGCTAAGACCCGGAATCCCGTTGGCGAACCCCGGTGTCGTATAGGTCACGACTCCCGGTTCGCCGGTCACCCTCGCCCAGGCGTCGGCCATGTGCACCGCCGCGGCCTCATGACGGGTATCTATGATCCGAAAGTCCATATCCGCCAGTGAATCGAGAAGCGGCAGATTATGGTCTCCCGCAAGGGTGAACAGGGTTGAGACCCCGGCGGCCTTGAGAGCCTTGCCAATGAGGTAGCCGCCGGTCACGGTAACGTTTGACGGCATAAGAAAGCTCCGGCTGCTGGGATTGTTGATCAGAAATGGGCCGCGATCAAGCGAATGCGTCTAGGAACGGCTCCAACTGATCGGGACGCTTGCAGCCTACGATCACGCTGGTAACGCCGGGTCGGTCGAGGAGCCACTTAACGGCGTACTGCGTGGGCGCAAGCGAGGCGTCCTCGGCCTCCCGTTCAAACTGCTCGATCCTGTCCCAAAGCTCATCTGATGGGTCGTCCAGCCACGAAGACTCGTCGCCGCGACTCCCCGTCGGGGCTTCCCGACCGCGCTTGTATTTGCCGGTCAACAGGCCGGAATGGAGCGTGCGGTAGGGAGTAACCGCGATGTCGTACCGGATGCAAGTGGGAATATACGCTTCTTCAGAATCGCGCGAAAGCCAGCTCATCTGCGGCTGCGCGATGACCGGTCGCGGCCAACCGTTTTCGTCGCACAGTGCGATCATCCGGTGAATATCGTCCGGCTCGAAGTTCGAAAACCCCCAGTGGCGAACCTTGCCCGCCTCTATCAGCCCCGCCATGACGGCGATCGATTCATCGAGCGGCGTTTCGGGATCGTCTCGGTGCATCTCGTAAATGTCCACGTAATCGGTGCGCAGCCGTCCGAGGCTCGCGTCGATCTGGTGGAGAATGTGATCCCGTCCCAAACCGGTCCCTCGATAGTCCTCGTCGCCTATAGGGTTGCCAACCTTCGTCGTAATGACCGCCTGATCGCGCCGCCCTTCCAGCGCCTTCCCGATGTACGCCTCCGACTTCCCGCCGGGCGAACCGAGAAACCGAGTGTATCCCTCGTACATGTCCGCGGTGTCGATGAAGTTCAGGCCGTTGTCAAGGCACCAGTCAATGATTGCGTTCACGCCTTGCTGATCAACCGGCGTGCCGAAGGTCATTGTACCGAGGCAGACGACCGACACATCAATGTCCGTGTTGGGTATCCTGCGCTGCTGCATACCTCGCTCATCCTGCGTCGATTGCCGAGATAGAAACGCCCCCTGACCCTATCGGGGACAAGAGCATCGGCAAGCTATCAAAGCGCCTGATGGCTGTCAAGTGAGTCAGGGTCTTGCAGAAAGTCTCCCTTGATAGGGATGTGCGTTCCTGGGTTATTCCCGCGTACGGGGACCTTTGCGGAACCGTCATTCCGGCGTTCGGCGGAAACCGGCGGCGTGAGAACGGCGTGGAGTGGAAGTGACGAGACGGGGGATTGCGAGGACTTGCTTTTCGGAGAATTCACTCGGAATTTGTCGCACCACGTCGCATTTTGCGGCAAATCTTTAGTTAATGATAATGAGGGCGCTCGGGAGTAACGGCGTGGTGTGGAAGTGATGAGACGGGGGGGATTGCGAGGACTTGCTTTTCGGAGAATTCACTCGGAATTTGTCGCACTGTGTCGCATTTTGCTGCAAATTCTTTAGTTATCGTAAAGTTGCGTTGTGGATGAGCGCTTATGGTTAGTGTAGTACATGGGTTCTTAGTTTGTCAAGATCGGGTCTGATAAGGGACGGAATGGGGCGGGAGCAACGAATGGGGGGCGGGAACTAGGGCAGGGTGTGGGTACGGTCCGGAGTGTACATGAGTATCATGAGCGATTATTGGAAACTTGCTAACTATAAAGATTCGCGTCGGAGCGTGGGAATAACCAATCGTTCAAAGAGGCGCGGGGAAGTGGTAGATTTAGGAGAACATCGGCCCGGAGGAATGCGTTCAACATGAAGATCGAAGGCAGCTATTCGTTCAAGGTCGGCCGGGAGAAGCTGTGGGATACGCTGCTTGATCCGGATGCACTGGCCGCGTGTATACCGGGATGCCAAGAATTTCGCGTGATCTCGGATGATCGGTACTCGGTCTCCCTGAAGGTGGGGGTCGGAGCGGTATCGGGGACATATCGGGCCGAAGTCACGGTGCTGGATAAGGTGGAGCCGGAAACTTATACGATGATGGTTGAAGGGAAGGGGAAGGGATCGACACTGAGAGGCCGGGGGACAATGACATTGAGCGAAACGGAAGACGGCAGCGAAATTGGGTTGGTGGCAAATGCACAAGTGACGGGAATCGTGGCCCGGGTGGGACAGCGGCTCATGGGCAGCGCGTCGAAATCCCTGATCGGCCAATTCTTCGACTGCATCCGCGCGAAGGCGGAGGAGTGACGCAGGTTCCCGTGCCTCGTTCTCGCTTTCACGAGGACAAACTTTTCAAGCGCAATAACCATGAGGAGCGCAGTGGCGGGCTACCAGGCGATTGCCCCACCGTCTTTGGACTTGACGGGTACATAGGGGTATTCAAAGCGCCCGGTAGAGATGATTTCGCCGCCCTCGATCTTCCAAATCTCGATGGTGCCGTTGACATCGCCGCTCTCGTTGAATTCCATGGATCCTGACACACCTTCGTAGTCGATATCCTCGCCGTTTGCTATGAGCCTGAAGGCCTCCTTGATACTCTCAAGTTCTCCCGTGACTTCGGCGCCTGGGCCCTTGGCGACATCCCTGAGGGCGTCGCGAATTGCCTTGGAGTCGGTGATGGTGCCCGCTTTGGCGGCAGCCAGGGAGATAAGTACGACGGTGTCATAGGTCTGTGCCAAGAAAGGCGCGGAGGGAACTTCTGCAAAAGTCTCCCAATAGGCCGTGTTAAAAGCCTTTAGGGCACGATTCTCGCGAGTGCCGGGGTTGGCGCCGAGCGTTCCCTCAAGGGCGTCTGCACCGAGGGCTTCCACCATTTCGGAGGACTTGGCTGCGTCGGCGAGCAGGACTTTGCCCGTATAGCCGCGTTCGATGAGTTCACTGAGATACACCTCCGCCTGGGCAGGATAGCTGACGGCGACGAACACATCGGGGTCTTCCGCGATTACCTGCTGCAGTTCGGCGGTGTACGACTCTTGGGCCTCATGATGGCCAACCGCGGCTGTTACTTTGCCGCCAAGTATTTCAAAGACTTGGGTGAACTGGTCTGCCAATCCTTGGCCGTATGAATCATCGATGTGCATGATTCCCGCGGTCTCGTGGTCTTCGCCAATGGCGACTGTAGCAAGGACGGTTGCTTGTCCGGTGTCCGATACGATGGTGCGGAAGACGAAGTCCTCGTCCTCGATGTTGGTGAGCGCTCTCGAGGTGGCGGATGGGGAAATGAGCAGGATTTCTTCGGGAGCAGCCACCGACTCGGCTACGGCAATAGTACTATCGCCGGACGGGGCGCCGACGATTGCGGCAACATTCTCAATGTCGATAAGCTCGCGGGCGGCATCCACAGCCTTGGTCGGGTCGCTGCCGGTATCACGGTGGATGACGGTCACCGGAGGGCCGCCGGCTTCGGTGATGTGACGGGCGGCGAGGTCAGCGGCCTTGCGGTGGGCTTCTCCGAACTCCGCGCCTGCGCCGGAAGTGTCGACGAGGTTGCCGATGAGGAGGCGCCCTTCCCGCGATGCCTCCGTTTCCTGCGCCTGCGTTCGGCTCGTGTCGCTGACGATCGGAGTACCTTGCGCATCAGGCGCGGCCGTTCTTTCTTCTCTTGGCTCAGACTGCGAAGAACAGGCGAACACACTCGCCACTAATACGAGCGCCATGAAGTATGTGGCAGAAACGACTATCCTCTTCTTCAACAAAATCCCTCCTGTACCGTGCGGCGCGTTCGGCAAGAACAACACACTTGCCAATTCACGCGTGACTTCACTTTTCCTTATCCATGATAGTGTTCAAGGAATTTAGGCACAACCTCAAGAGGGGAGCGGGCGGCAAATGTGCCTATTCTTGGGCTATGACGGGGTTGCGGAGGACGCCGACACCCTCAATATCGATCTCTACTACGTCGCCGGGGGTGATTGGGCCTACACCGGAGGGCGTGCCGGTGAGGATGCAGTCTCCGGGCTGGAGTGTCATAGCCTGGCTGATGTAGGAGATCAACTTGGGAACGGAGAAAAGCAGGTCGGAGGTGCTGTCGGACTGCTTCGTCTCGCCGTTGAGCCTGGTTTGAATTTGGAGACCGGAGGGGTCAAGGCCGGTGGCGATGACGGGGCCGATGGGGCAAAAGGTATCAAAGCCCTTGCCGATGAGCATGGCTCCCATCTTCATTTCCGGGAATTGTATTGTCCGCTCGCTCACGTCGTTGCCGCAGGTATAGCCGAGCACATAGTCGAGGGCGTCTTCTTCCGAAACGCGGCGGGTGTTTCTGCCTATGACGACGGTCAGTTCACATTCGTACTCCGTCTGCGCGCCCTCGCTCGGGTAGACGATGGCGTCGCCGTGCCCGATGACGGCGGTGTTCGGTTTCATGAAGAGCATCGGGAAGTCGGGCCGCTTCATGCCGATTTCCTCAATATGCTTGGTGTAGTTGAGGCCGACACCGATGATCTTGCGGGGTTCGACGGGAGGCAGAATTCGCGCCTTTGCGAATTCGGCGACTGAATCGCCCACGGAAAAGTCTCCGAACGGCGAGCCGATCAGCTCGCGGATCGAGTCGTCGGGCTGGAGGATCCCATAGGCGGCTTTGCCTCTGGCTTCATATCGAACGATTTTCATATAGGCCTCCGAGTTGTTATCGGGCACAACTCTACCATAGATTAAGGCGCTTCGTTGGGGGCCTGTTAAGCCTGTGTGCCGTGCTTATGGACTCCCGCTCCGTTATGGAATTACGGGATGCCACCGGGTGCGCGGTCTAGCCGCCGGGCGCGGTATGCAGAGCCTGGCGTTGGATACCGAAGATCGTCTCGATTCCCTCGGCGGCCAAGTCGATGAGTTCATCCAAGACGTCGCGGGAAAAAGAGTCCTTCTCCGCGGTACCTTGCACTTCGACGAACTCGCCGAGGTCGGTCATTACGACGTTGAAATCAACCTCTGCGCGTGAGTCCTCTTCGTAGTTGAGATCGAGCAGGGCCTCTCCGTCGACAATGCCGACGCTCGTGGAGGCGATCCCGCACTTCAAGGGAAGTTCCGGAAGGACGTCGTCTTCCACCAGTCCTGTGAGCGCCCGGTGCAGGGCGACATAGGCGCCGGTGATGGAGGCGGTGCGAGTACCGCCGTCCGCCTGAATGACGTCGCAATCTACGGTGATCGTCCGCTCGCCGAGTTTGTCGAGGTCGACGGCGGCCCTCAGCGAACGTCCAATGAGCCGCTGTATCTCCTGCGTTCTCCCCTTCGGGCCGGTCCGTCCCTCACGTCGGGAGCGGGTCAACGTCGCGCGCGGCAGCATTGAGTACTCCGCGGTTATCCATCCCTGGCCGGAGTCCTGCAAAAACGAGGGTGCCCCGTCCTCAATGCTAACGGCGCATACGACCTGCGTATGCCCGGTCTCAATCGTGGCGGAGCCTTCAGCGAACATCAGCGTATCGATGCTGATGCGAGTCTGGCGGAGTTCGTCATACAGGCGTCCGTCGCCGCGTGTCATGGTGGCGCCTCCAACTTACGGGCTTCGGCGGAGTATAGCACAGCGACCTCACGAAACCGGCCCTTTGTTTACACACAAACCACCTAGAGGCTACAATGTTCTTGGAGGCCCCGGCGTCGTCGCAGGGCTGAAGGCGCGCGGAGGCGGTATTGCCTATTGCAAGCCGCCCCCTCATATCTCACTCCCCGTTGCATAGGCATAGTTGTACGCGCGGGGGCGTCTTACCCATCAAAGCCGTCCCCGCTGTCATATGGAGGCACTTGAGATGTCCGAACCGGAAAACGAGCTGCTGCGCGTCCGATTGGAGAAGCTCCAAAGGCTTCGGGACGCCGGCATTGATCCCTACCCGCACCGATATGACCGGAGCCACACATCAAGCCAGACCGTCGATTTGCTTGAACGGGCGGAAGCGGAACGCGGAGACGAAGGCGACGCGCGCACGGAGCCGGTTTCCGTTGGAGGACGAATTGTCCGCTACCGCGGCATGGGACGCGCGACGTTCGCCGATATTCGGGACAGTGAAGGCGAAGTGCAGCTGCTCTTTCGCCGCAACAACCTCAAAGAGAGCTATGCCACGCTCAAGGAACTGGACATCGGCGACTGGATCGGCGCGTCCGGCCCGGTGTTCCGCACCCGTACGGGCGAGGTGACCGTTGAAGTCCAAGATTGGGTTGTTCTGTCCAAGGCGGTCCGCGGACTGCCGGAGAAGTGGCACGGACTGACCGACGTGGAGGCGAGATTCCGGCAGCGATACCTCGACTTGATAGCGAATGAGGACAGCCGTCGGATCGCCGTAATGCGCAGTCGGGCCCTCGCCTCTCTGAGGCGATTCATGGACGGACGCGGCTTCATGGAAGTCGAGACGCCGATGCTTGTTCAGGTGCCGGCCGGCGGCTCCGCCCGCCCCTTCACGACGCATCACAACACCCTCGACCGAGACCTCTACCTGCGTATTGCAACGGAACTCCACCTCAAACAACTCATCGTGGGGGGGTTCGAGAAGGTGTACGAGATCGGGCGAGTCTTCCGCAACGAGGGAGTCGACGTCACACACAACCCTGAGTTCACCACGATGGAGAGCTATGAGGCGTTCGCCGACTACTCCGACGTCATGGAGATGGTGGAGCAGATAGTATTCACGATTGCGCAGGAGGTACTCGGCTCGCCGAAGGTTCGGTTCGAGGAGACAACCATTGATCTCACGCCGCCATGGCCGCGCCTCGACCTGCGAGAGGAGATCAAGAAGCGGAGCGGGATCGACTTCCTGGAGGCGAGCGACATCGACTCGCTGAGGCGCGAAATGGCCGCGATCGGCCTCGACGTCGGGCACCAAATGAGTTGGGGCGGACTGCTCGACAAGCTACTGTCCGACATCGTCGAGCCGCGCCTCATGCAGCCGGCCTTCCTCGTCGACTATCCCGTCGAGATGTCCCCACTCGCCAAGAAGAAACGGGACGACGACCGCCTGGTGGAGCGGTTCGAGGGGTTCATCGCGGGCATGGAAATATGCAACTCATTCACCGAGTTGAACGACCCTGTCGATCAGCGTGAGCGAATGGAACGGCAGGAATCGCTCCGCCGCGAGTTCGAGGATGAGGACGCCGACCGACTGGACGAGGAGTTCCTGACGGCCATCGAACACGGGATGCCGCCCACAGGCGGGCTGGGAATCGGCATAGACCGACTCGTCATGGTCTTCGCCGGACGCCGCAGCATCCGTGAAGTCGTCCTGTTTCCCCAGCTTCGGAGCCGCTAGCGGCGAGTAGGTCTAGTCTACGCCTTCTCCGGCGTGAACATCTCGTAAAACTCAATGTGCTGGCTTTCCACCATGTCGCGGAGACGGGCGCTGAGATCGCCCATACTGGGCGAGGCGTTCCCTTCGCGGTAAGGGGACTCTATCTTCTCCTGCGTCCACTCCATGTATACCGTGTTCGGCGGGCCGGGCATCGTGTATCCGCTCCAGTACACCCGCACTTGGTCACGCTGGCCTGCCTCGGTATAGCGGCTGCCTATCTTGTAGATCAGCTCCGCGGCGGCCTTTGTCTGCCCCGGCTTTACACTGTAAACTCGTCGAATTACGTACATGTTTTCGGCTCCTTGCAAGTATGCCAACATTGAGGCTTCAGACATACTATCAGGTTGCCCCGTCCGGCTTCGGCAAAATCCCTATTCTCGAATGCGGTAGACTGTTACATCTCATCAGCATCTGAAACCGGAGGGCGAGCGTCCCATGAGCCACAGAATCCCAATCCTCGTCTATCATCACGTATACCCCGACGACAACCCCGAACTTGCAATAAGCACCGACAAGATGGCGTCGGGAGTGATCTCGGTGTCGGAATTTCGGCGCCACATGGATTTCATCCTCGAAGCCGAATGGCAGGTGGTTTCCACGACTCGGATCGTCGATTGGCTGGAGGGCGCGGGCGAATTGCCGGAGAAGTCGGTCGCCCTCCATTTCGACAATGGCTGGCTCGACACGCACGCGGTCGTCCTGCCGATACTGGATTCGCTAGGCACGACCGGAACGTGCTTCGTCATCAGCGATCCGACCGACGCATCGTCAAAGGGCCTGCCCGCGGGCATCACCACGACAACCGAAGGCTTCGTGGTTAAGCCGTTCCTGACGTGGGACAACTGCCGTGAACTGCTCGACGCCGGTTGGGAGATCGGCGCGCACACGGCGACGCACCCCAAGTTGGGACAGTTGTACGACGACCGGGGCGAGGATGCGCTTATGGCCGAGATCGTTCCGTCGAACGCCGTCTTCAAGGACAATCTCGGATACGTCCCCGACCATTTCGCCTATCCCAGCGGTTCGCGGAGCGACACGACCGATTTGCTGCTCTCACAGCACTACCGCTCGCTGCGCCGATGGACGTTCAGCCAGCCGCCAGTTTGGCGCTTTACCGATGAGACGACCTCCCCCAAGGCCCTGGAATGCCAGAATATCGACAACACCGTCGAGTTTGAGCATTTCACGCGGATCTTCGACGAAGCGCTTGCGGGTCGCTGATGGATTGACGCTTCACTGCCATTCCCGCGGAAGAACATCACCCGTACTTGATACGGGGCCGGAATCCATCAGTACAACTAATCAGGCGCTCGTCCGGTCGGCTTCGTTAAGGAGACCTGCGAGGGCTTGGACTCACGAAAGGCTGATGTCTATCTTTTTTCGGTGGCTTTGGTCTATTCCCATAACGACATCGACTTGAGTCTCAAGCCACCATTGCTCGATAGAGAGCGAATTATTCGCGTCCCGCTCAAGTTCCTTCGACTCTATGGCAACCTTCGGCAGTTCGGGCCCTATAAGCAAGTCAACGCTGTGTCTAACCGTTTCATCCTGGCGCAGCGACTCCGAAGCAGGAAAACGGACGCTGTAGCACGTTTCGTCGGAAGTCGTCTGCTGCGTGTTCTGCTGCATGGGGATGTAGTCGGTGGTCTTGAGTATCTGGCCTCCTTGGAGCGTGGCAGCCCCACCCATATCCATCGTTCTCGCTGCCCCGGCTTGGGTCCGGCGCACCTCCGCGACGAGGTTCAGGGAGGCCGTTCTGATTTTGATATCGGTCTTTGCCATGAGCGTAACCACTGCGTTGATCGTTTCCCCAAGTCGGTACGGTCGACGCTCATAGTCCAGCATTATGTCCAACGGGTCGAGTTTGAATACCATACTCCGAACCTCTCTTCCGTCAAGTCGTGCACCATAGGCAGAATCAAAGCCACATTTACCTTACTGGATTCCCGTGTGCGCGACAACGACATAATTTCTTCTCCGCATCGTGGGAGAGGGCCTGGCCCGCAGACGATACGGGGGCAAGGATTATCCTGTCCCATCGCGTCCTCTTGGGTGTCGCTGCTTGAGGGGGATTACGTCATGTCGCTCGAACCGGTGCGCTGCAGGGCCGCCTCTTGCAGCCAGCGTTCGAGCAGGACAAATGACTCCTCGACGTCGTAGTCCAGCGAAGCAATGGATATCGCGCGGAAGAGGACGCCGGTTGACACGCGGGCCTTGACGGTCTCGCCGAGCGGCGGGATGCCGACTCCGAGCGCCCTCGCCATATAGTTACCCGCCGCCATGCCCTGTCGCGTCAGAAAGCAGCGCACGAGCTGCCTATCCTGATAGACCAGCTCCAGCCCTTCGACGTCCTGCCGAAGCTCAAGGGCCAGGTGGGCCCTCGGAGTTGAGATAAGCTCGTCGGCGAAGTCGGCGATCCTTGTGTGCGGCTCGGGCATGGCTATTCGAGCGTCATGGTTAGAGCGGGAACCTCACGGTCGTCTAGCGTGAATGTCCCGTTCACGTTCCCCTTATGAAAGCCCAGCGACTCGAATGCCGCGTGCTTATCGTCGTCTTCTCCGGAGAACCTGGCGGTGATCCGCTTTGCCTCTTGTCGCCGGCCCCACTCGATTGAGGCCCGGATCAGCGAGGCGTAGGAGTCTTTGAAACGCGCGTGAATGAACCCATCCACCGAGCAGTCGTTCAAATCGTCGATCCGTGCGGTTGATATCCCAACGAGGCGACCGTCGTCCGTCTTGGCCGCAAACCATGTCGCGCCTTCCCGCTTGACCAGATCATAATATTTTCGGCACAGGCCCATGCAGGAATTCTGCACGGCGTAGCGAATGGAAACCATCGGGACGGGCAGGTTACCGTCGAGCACCTGCCAGTCGTGCGGCGTGAGGAGGAGAGGTATCATCGTGACTCGAAGCGAGGCGTCACCCGGGACGATGCTCACTCCGCCCCCAACTCGGAAGTAATCGGCCAGGTACTCTTCGGGCGAATCGCCGGTCGTGATGTTGGCCCAGACGTGGGAACCGGCAATCCTTCGCCAGCCGAGTCGATGGTAAATGCGCTCGGCGGTGGGGTTGCCGGTGCCAAGGAATACGGCTTGCCCTCCCTGCGCGATGAATTCCTCGACTGCCTGCGCGCACAGCCGCGTCGCTATCCCACGCCCTCGATAGTCAGGTCGCGTGGCCACTTCGCCGAATCCCGCCAGTTGCGGCGCGGCGCGCGATATCGTGATGCCGCAGGTGCCCGTCAGTTCGTCGCCCTCGCGCTCCAGATAGGTAATTAGGCGGTTGTGCCCCGCCTCTTCTCCAAGAAAGACCTCCATTGGGACATCCGGAGGACCGGGGCCGAATATCTCTTCCCAGAAGCCAAACAGCTCCTTGGCCAAGTCGTATCGGACGGGGATTTCGTATCGCTGCGGCACTGTAGGGCTACGCGCTCCCATTCCTGAGCACCCGTCCAGGGCGGGCGCCCGTATGCTTCCCTTGGTCGATCACCGCCTCGCCGGCAACGAAGACGTAGGGTATACCGGTCGGGTAGCGGTGCGGGTCTTCAAACGTGGCGTTGTCTATGACCGTATCGGGGTCAAAGAGCACCAGATCGGCGATAAGCCCCTCCTTCACCAAGCCCCTCTGCTTGAATCCCATTCGCATGGCGGGGAATCCGGACATCTTGTAAACGGCCTCTTCCAGAGTAAGCACGGACGGCTGCTCACGGACGTACCGGCCCAGAATGCGAGGATATGGGCCGTAGAATCGAGGATGCGGCTTGAAATTCTTGTACAGCCCCTCCGGGGATATGGCGTTGCCGTCCGAGCCGATCATGGCCTGTGAGTGGCCCAGGAAGAAGCGGATGTCGCTCTCGACTCGGTTATGCACAACTGCCATGACCCCGTCTTCCTCTTCCTCAATCAGCTGCAAGACAGCCTCGGCGGGCTCCACACCGCGCATTTCGGCTATCTCCTCGAGGTTGTATCCTATCAGCTTGCGGTTCTCTACAGTGTTGGTGTTGCTGACGACCTGAGTGTGCCACAGAGGCGGTATCCCTCCCTCACGCCCCTCGTTCATCTCCTTGACAGCACGTTTCCGCAGTTCGGAATCGCTGAGACGTTCCATGAACATGGGAACGCCTCCCTCCTGCATCCACAGCGGGACGAGCTGGTTCAGGCCGGCGCCGGCGGCAGTATAGGGGTACATATCATAGGTGATGTCAATGCCCTCATCTCGTGCGCGGTCGATCACGTCTACGATTTGGGGACCGTGTCCATAGTAGCGACGGTCGACAATGGCCATGTGGGAGAACTGAACGGGAATTTCGGCCCGCCGCCCGATTTCCACCGCCTCTTCCACCATCTTGATATGCCATCCCGGCAGCACTCGCGCGTGCGTCGCGTAGAATCCGCCATAGCTCGCCGTCACTTCCGCCAGGGCAACGACCTCATCGGTCGGCGCGTAACCGGACGGCGCCAGTGACAGGCCGGTCGTCAGACTGAATGCGCCCTGCTCCATAGTTTCCGCGAGGAGGCGTTTCTGAACTTCAAGCTCCTCGGGCGTGGCCGGGCGGTTTTCAAGGGCGCCGCAGGCCGCGCGCAGAGGAGTGTTCCCGACTTGTGGCGCGGCATTGATGCTGACCCCCTGCGACTCCATGATGCCGGCCCACTCATCGAGCGTGTTCCATCGCCATTCCTGCCGCGTCTCGAAAATCTCACCGGTGATCCTTCGCAGTTCCTCCGGGCGGAGGTCCCCCGCCGGAAAGGGCGAATAGCTGCAATTCCCCGTGACCTGGGTTGTCACGCCTTGGTAAGCCATGCTCTCGCCGCCGGGATCATCCAGCAGCGTCAAATCGGAATGGGTATGCATGTCGATGAATCCCGGTGCAAGGACAAGCCCGTTCGCGTCGATAGCTCGCCCTGCTTCCGATTCGGCAAGCGACCCGATGGCG
Organism: Dehalococcoidia bacterium; assembly: GCA_965232435.1. GTDB lineage: Bacteria > Chloroflexota > Dehalococcoidia > Lucifugimonadales > VXLM01 > VXLM01. The sequence goes on along the minus strand of CBDDPU010000004.1, from coordinate 1,651,442 downwards.
GCGATCTTCCCGGCTTGGAGGCCGACGTCCGCGACGTATCGCGGGGAGTTCGCCCCATCGACGACCGTTGCGTTGGTAATGAGAGTATCAAAGGACATTTCGGACTCCTTATAGGCTAATGTGGGAGAGATCGGGCCGTCGCCCTTTCCCTTCCTGCACGGCTTCCAGCGCGGCGGCGGCGCGGAGCACCGTCGCCTCGTCGAATTGGGGCCCGACGATATGCGCGCCTATGGGCAAGCCGTCGGCGCTCCAGCCGAAGGGGACGCTTATCGCGGGCGATCCGGTGAGATCGAACGGCACGGTTATGCGAAGGGAGTTCCGCCCATGCACGGATTCGCCGTCAATGGAAATTAACGGGGAATCGTGCTCGAATGCGGTGGTCGGCGATGTTGGCAGGAGCAGCAGGTCGTACGTGGCGAAGAGTCGCTTCACGTCTTGCCGAAGCCATTCAGTGTCCTGGACGCTGCGGTAGTAGTCCTCGGGGGAAGGGCGCGGCTGGTCGAGGCGGCGCTGCATAGACGGCGCGAGATCGTCCACGCGGCCCTTGATGATCGGGTCGAGATCGAACGCGCCTTCGCCGAGAAAGTACGACATCGAGATGTCCTGGGCCTGCCGGTCCCGCCATCCCGCCAATTCGATCTCCTCAACCTCGCATCCCAAACTTTCAAGGGCCCCGGCCGCCGTCCTGACCACTCGCTGTATATCCGCCATGACGGGAGCGAACGGCCCTTCGGCGCAGAACCCGATTTTGAGCTTGGGAAGGTCGCCGTCGAGGTCGTCGATGCCGGGCAGGGAAACGGGCAGAGCGTACGGATCGGTGTCGTCGGGGCCCGAGATGATGGGCAGGGAAAACGCGATATCTCGCACCGAACGCGCCATAGGCCCGACGTGCATGAAGCGCAGAAGGGTTTCGGGGAAATGGCCCGTAAGAGGGACTCGTCCATGAGTGGGCTTGAGGCCGACGATACCGGCGGCGTGCGCCGGCCACCGAATTGAACCGCCAACGTCGCTGCCGATACCAAGTGGAGACATCCCTGCCGCAATGGCGGACGCCTCGCCGCCGCTCGATCCGCCGACCGTGCGACCGATCATCCATGGGTTCTCCGTGAAGCCGTAAACGAGATTCCCTGTCTCCCACCACAGGGCGAACTCGGGCATGTTCGTCTTGCCGATGAAGATACCGCCGGCAGAGAGCAGGCGTTTGACCACAGTTGCATCTTCAGTCGGGTGATAATCCTCGAAAAGCTTCGAACCTCGCGTGGTGCGAACGCCCTTATTGTCGATGCAGTCCTTGATCGTGAAGGGCACTCCGTGCATCGGCCCCCACGTTTCGCCCCTCGCCAAGGCGGCCTCAGCCTCCTGAGCGCGCTTCATAGCCGCTTCGCCCTGAAGCTCAACGATGGCGTTCAACCGGGGGTTCACTGCATGGATGCGGTCGAGGTGGGCCTGCACCGCCTCGACGGGGGAAAGCGCCTTGTCCGCGATTCTGCGGGCCAGTTCAGCAGCGTCCCAGTAGTACATCTCTTCGGTCACGTGTCACCTCAAAGGTCGTTCGAGCGCCCAGTGGGGCCGAGTATAGATTTGACCCTTCAGAGGTGTCAATCGCCCGCGCTGCGTGGACACCTCCCAGTATCAGGAACGACTGTGGGCGCCATGGTTCGTTATTTCCGCGAAAGAATGTCATCCCACACTACGATACGAGGCGAGAATCCGGTGTGGGAGGATTGGCCGTTTGAGTGACGGTGCCTGTCATGAGATGATTGAAAGACCCTGCTCCCCGTCATGGATCAGGTGATACAATAGGGTGGGCAATCAGACAACGTTGAAGGAGAGCGACGTGCCAGAATTCGAGGGAGTAGTACCGGCGATTATCACGCCAATGTCCGCGGACGGCGAGATCAACGAAGAGGCGTTTCGGGCGGTCATGGAGGACAACATCCGGGCCGGTGTTCATGGTTTTTGGACGGCAGGCGGCACAGGGGAGAGCGTGCTCTTGACGGACGAGGAGAACCGGCGGATCGCGCGCGCGGCTGTTGATCAGAACCAAGGGCGTACGAATATCATCATGCACGTCGGGGCTCAAACGACGTCCCGGGCCGCAGAAAACGCCGAACACGCCGCAAAGGCGGGGGCCGAGGCCGTGTGCGCCGTTCCACCGTTCTTCGTTCGTCCGGGACACGGAGGAATCGTCGATTATTACAAAACCGTCGGGGAGGCGGCTGATCTTCCGCTTTTCGTGTATAACCTCCCGCAGGCGACCGGCGTGGAGATTACGCCGGACTTGATGAAGCGTCTTCAGGACAACGTGCCGCATCTCACCGGGCTCAAGCATTCGGCCCCGGACATGAACGACGTTTACACGTTCGCTAGGATGGGGCTTCGGGTGTTTACGGGGATGGGCAGGATGATGCTACCGGCGCTGACCGTCGGGGCGGCGGGATGTGTCGACGGGCCGCCATGTTTGGCGCCTGAACTCTGGGTGGCCATATGGGACGCTTACAAGGCTCGCGATCTTGACCGGGCGGAAGAGGCCCAGTCCAAGGCGAGTGAAGTCATGGACTTCCTGATCGATCTGGGATACATCGGCGCTCTCAAGACTGCGGTCGGCGAGCGGCTGGGCATTGAGACGGGCGACCCGCGTCCTCCGAACCTCGGCGCGACGCCGGAGCAGAAGGCGGCCGCCCGAGAGGCAGTCCATCGACTGGGCCTGGCAAAGGTCGCGCAAGCCGCCTGACAACGGCCGTCTTCGTTCGCAGAATTCACATCTCCGCCGCGTTGAAGCCGACTATCGAAGAACACCGCTCCAGAGGATTACGACCGTGACAAAATACACTGAACTCAAGCATCAACTGGGAGTGACGGCTTCCGCCGGAGTGGAGACGCTGCGCCGATTTAGTCTCAACACGGAGGCATCGATGGCCGAGGACATCGACGATATGGAAGAGTACTCGGACGTCCTTGTCAGCGCGCACGCGCCCGCGGTTATCGGCGATATGCGCCTGAACATCGCATCCACGGACGCCGGCTTTCGGGAGCAGTCGATAGAGGTAATCATCGACTACATCGACAGGGCGGCGGGGTACCCGAACGTCAAACAGATAAATATGCATTTTGCGCCGAAGCGCTGGAGCGACGCTTCTCAAACGGATGGACAGGAAGGAACGTACGATTTGCTGATCGACGGCATTCGTCAGGTCGCGGCGTTTTGCGACAGTCATGACATTGAGCTGGTTCTGGAGAACAATAACTCTTACTGGAGCGGCGACATCATCGATACGCCCTACAATCAAGTTGACTGGGCGGACCGAAACGAATATTTCGGCATGTCACCGGAGGAGTGGCAGCGGGTCGCGGTGGACGTTGACCTTCATAACGTCGGCCTGTGTCTCGACTCAAGCCACGTGGTGACATACGCGCACCGATTCCCGGAAGACCGGCGAGAGGAGCGAGTTCTCGCGTTTCTCTCGCGCCCGGAACTCATTCGCCACGTCCATTGGAACGATAATTACTTGTACGACGGCCGGGGCCGCTCCGATTCCCATGCGCCTCTCAACAAGGGCACTCTTCCGACGGAGATGCATCGACGGATCAAGTACCTTGACGCGACGCTGCTCATGGAACACTTTTACGACGTCGACACGCTGGAAGAGGAGCTCACGTTCATCGACAGCCTGTAGCAGGTGTCATTCGTCCGGCGCGTACGGTTTCCAAGACAGGGTGTTAACATTCGCCCCCGAGTAGGTGAATTCGACCCTGCCTCCGGCCGGATCAGTCCATTGAGGCATGTGGCGCAGGTATGTCGTAACGGTGGCGCTGCCCGCCATGGAGACGACGATGTAGTCCGCAGGGGGTGTCGTGAGGCAGAAGCGCGGTTCGGTCGAACGACCGCATTCTCTTGGGTCTGCCGTAAACGCAGCGGTCTCGATGCCCTTCAGGTCGCCGGGGTCGAACTTGACGACGTACCTTCCTTCCAGGTCTTCGACGGTCAAACTCGTCCAATTCCTCGCGTCCGGAACGACGACTCGGAGCGGGTCGCTCAATGCGACGGGTGAGCCTGTCGGCTCCTGCGCATACAGCGCGATAGACGGGTAAATCGGTGTAGGCGTGGAACTGGTGGGGGTGGATCCGGGCGGAGGCGGAATGAATGCCCAGCTAATGTCGAGCTTCGTTCCCTCGGGCGCACTTTCCAGGGTCACAAGATGAACTTGGCGCATTGCATCCGGCAGTTCAAGTTCATTGATGGGGACGGGCGCCGCGGGCGGGACGGCCTGATTGGGAGACTCTACGGGTATCACGCGCATCGTGACTTCCAGCCCGTTGACCTCGATGGGGGAGATGGCACCTAGGGGCGCTTGTCGTTCCATTAGCTTCTTGACGTAGATGACGCCCGCGTCGGCGGCGTAGAGTTCAAGCAGGGCGTCCGTGTCGTCTCCCGCGGCTCGGAACAGCCCCGACGCATAGCTGAGCAATCCGATGACCACCATTGCGCCGATGGCGACGATGATGAGCGTTAGCGGAAGGATGAAGCCGGACTCATTCGGCATCGTGTTCGGATGTCGGGAATTTGTCACGGCGGGGAGGGAAGATGCGCGGAGGAATGGTCGCATTCACACGCAGCGACTGAAACGGCGGTTGTCATTCGAAAGAGCGGAGGGAGGGATTGGGGGGCTAAAGGGTGACGGAATCGGGGACATCGTCCATACCATAGTACCGGTGCTCAATGCGGTCGTCATAGACCTTGACGATGCGTAGGCCGGACGGGTCGTCGCCAGGCGGATACCCGACGGGGCCGGAAATGACCATGAGCATGTCGCCGTCCGAGGCGTAGGCGTTGCTGTGCCAGTGACCGGAGAACACGGCAGACACTCCATGTTCCCGGAGGATTTCCAAGATCGGCATCCGCTGCGCGCGAGGGATGATGATATACCCGTTGTCGGGCTGATCGGGCGACTCTGAGAACAAGGGGTGGTGCATGAAGAGAACGGTGTGGGTCGAGTCCGCGGCGTGAAGTTCGAGGTCTCGTCGAAGGAAATTGAGCAGATATCTCCATTCGTCCGGGGCCTCCGACGGGTCGATGCAGAGCGAGCTGTTGATGGCGACGAAGTGGCTGCCGTCGGAGTCGAACGAGTACGTTTCGTGGCCGAATTTTTCTCGATAGAGTCGGAGGGTTTCGGCGGTCGGCCTGTTTCCCACGTCGCAGTTGCCGGTAGTAAAATAGATCGGGATGTCGTCGCTGAGCTGTCCCGTAATTCGCATGAGTTCGGCGTGCTGCTGGGTGTTGCCGGCGTCCTGTACGAGATCGCCGGTTATAACTACGAATGAGGGTTTGAGCCGGTTCGCGGCCGCGATGGCTTTTTCGTAGAGCGGTGTTTCGGGAAAAGTTCCGTCGCCCGCGGCGAGTCCGTGGGATTCAAAGAGCCCAAACTGAGGATCGCTCAGCTGGATGAAGAAGAAGGCCATCCTGCCCCCTCGAAGCTGCGTGATTAGCGCTGATTGCCTGACAATCGTATCAGGTTGTACCGGCATTCTCTATAGTTCATTTGGGGCGAGTACGGGGTTCGCTTTTCAACGACAGTGAATTCCCGCGCGCCCACCGTCATCCCGGCGAAAGTGGGAATCCCAGGGGCATATCGGGTTTAATCGGCAGGTTCCCGTGTTCACAGGAACGAAGAGGTGGACATAGGAATCACGGTGGAGAGTGCGGAAGCGGCGGCCAGCGAGGACGCCGTTTCCCTTAATACTGGACGAGGGAAAATACGCCGTAGCCGCTGAGTCGCTCGCGCCCGTCCAGATCGATGAGTTCGATCACGGCGGCCAGGCCGGCGACTTCTCCGCCCATGGATTCTACGAGTTCCGCGCCTGCGGCCATCGTGCCTCCGGTGGCGAGCAGGTCGTCGAGGATGATGGCTCGCTGGCCTTCGGACACCGCGTCGGTATGAACTTCGACGACGTTTTGGCCATACTCCAGGGCATATTTGACCGATCTCGTCTCGTAGGGCAATCGACCTTCCTTTCGGACTGGGACGAACGGCGTTCCCAGCCGGTAGGCGAGCGGCGCGCCGATGAGGAAGCCACGCGCCTCGATTCCCAAGATAGCGTCGACTCCCTGGCCCTCGTAGTGCTCGGCCATGCGGTCGATAACATACCGGAATGCCTTCGGCTCCTGCATCAGAGGCGTAATGTCACGGAAGAGTATTCCCTCTACCGGGAAGTCCGGGATATCCCGAATGTACTGCTTCAAGTCCATAGCGAACCGCGCCCCTGTGGTGTCCGTCGATTTTTCGGTGAACGAATAATATGAGCAGACGCGCGCATCGGTCAAGAGTATTGCCGGTTGGGGGGTTAATTGACATTGCGAGTGGTCGTCCATAGACTACGGCCACTCGGTTGGGAGCGTCCCGAATGGTCGATAAAACAAACACGGCAGACGTGCTGATAATCGGCGCCGGCATGTCCGGGGGAGCGTTCGCGTGGAGTCTGAGTGAGGCGGGCATTGATGTCGTGTGCTTGGAACAGGGCGGCTGGCCTATTCCCAGCAAGTATCCTTCCACTCACGACGACTGGGAGCTTCATCTCGCCTCCGACTACCATTTCGACCCGAACGTGCGCGCGCTGCCGGAGGACTATCCGGTCAACACCGACGACACGCCCATAGTGCCGTTCATGTATAACGCCGTGGGAGGCAGCGCCATTCACTGGGGGGCGCACTTCCCGCGCATGAGGCCGTCGGATTTTCGGGTCAAGACCCTTGACGGCGTGGCGGACGACTGGCCGCTGACCTATTATGATTTGGAACCGTTCTTCGACCTGAATGATCGAATGACAGGGGTTGCGGGCCTCGCCGGGAACCCGGCGTATCCCCCCATGACCGCACGGCAAACCCCACCCTTGGGAATTGGCAAGCAGGGAAACAAGCTAGTGGAGGGGTTCGAGCGTCTGGGTTGGCACTGGTGGCCGGCCGAGAGCGCCATCAATTCCGCACCCTACGGCGGACGTCCGGCCTGCAACTACGGCGGCCCCTGCGTGACAGGATGCCACGTGAAGGCAAAGTCCAGCGCCGACATTACCTATTGGCCGAAGGCCATCGCAAACGGCGCGACGCTGACGACAGGGGCGCGCGTGGCTGAGATAACTGTTGGGCGAGACGGTCTCGCAGATGGGGCGATTTACTATGATTCGCAAGGTGTCATTCAGCACCGGCGGGCAGAGATCGTGGTGATGGCAGCCAACGGAGTGGGAACACCGAGGCTACTCCTCAATTCTCGTTCAGCGCTCTTTCCCGACGGCTTAGCCAACGGGAGCGGACTAGTCGGGAAGAATCTCATGTTTCATCCCGTTGCCGCGACGGTCGGCATTTTCGAGGACGACTTGGAGGGCCACAAGGGCCCTCTGGCGTGTTCGGTCACGAGCTATGAGCACTGTGAGACGGATCTGTCGCGGGGGTTTGTGCGAGGATACCAACTGCAATCCAATCGACAGCTTGGCCCGGTGAACACGTCCTTGGGCGGGCCCTTGGAGCAGCCCATTGCCTGGGGAGAAGCACACCACGAGGCGTTCGACGCTCGGTTTGGGAAGATTATTCCCGTCGCGGCCCTCGGCGAAGATCTTCCCGAACTGCACAACGAAGTCGTGCTGGATGCGGAGCTGACCGATGGACACGGCATACCCGCGCCGAAAGTAAACTACACGATGAGCGACAATTCGACGAAAATGATGGACGAGGGCGTCGCACGCATGGAAGAGCTGATGAATGCCGCGGGGGCGCTTGAGACGGCGTCGAACCGGACAATGCGGGGGGCAGGCTGGCACCTGCTGGGAACGGCACGCATGGGGTCCGACCCCGATGCGTCGGTGGTGGACGGGTTCGGGCGGGCCCACGACGTGAAGAACCTGTTCGTCATCGACGGCAGTCTGTTCGTGACGAGTGGGGCGGTTAATCCGACATCGACGATCCAGGCCCTTGCGCTGTGGGTGGCCGATAACATTAAGCGCAACTCGAGGCGCTTGCTGGACTGATAGGACGATGACGACGCACGACCATGCACCCGAACGCAGCTTGTTCTTATCGACAGCTCAACGTGAGTTGCTGGCCGCGGTCGTCGATAGGATTATTCCACCGGGAGACGGTGCGCCGGGCGCGGGTGAAGTTGGAGTGGCCGCGCACGTTGAGGGAATTACCGGAGTCTCCCCGCAGTCTCGCGCGCTGTTGACAAAGGGACTGAAAGAGATCGACGCGGCGAGTGGTCGCGCCTATGCCAAAGATTTTCTCAGCCTGTCGGATCGCGAGAAGACCGAAACGCTGAAGCAGGTGGAATCCGAACACCCGGAGTTCTTCGCGGCGCTGGTTCGCGAGACGTACTCCGGGTATTACAGCAGCCCTGATGCGCTTCGGGCGAAGGCGCTGCCCACGGTCGCGCCCCAGCCCGCAGGCTATGAAATCGAACCGTTCGACGAATCGCTCTTGGATGCCGTGCGCGAGCGAGGCAAGGCGTACCGCGACGCGTAAGGCAAGCGTAGGGGGGGCCTTTGCAGGCGGTCTGCTCCCTCACTCATCATGTGGAACCTGCCCGTACTCGATATGGGAGCGAGGGTATTTCGTCTCAGCAACTCTGAACGGTTCCCTCGCTGCAGTTTACCTTGACAGAGCTCTTGTTCAAGTCCTACGATAAATATCCCACGCCGAGGTAGCTCAGTTGGTAGAGCACAGCACTGAAAATGCTGGTGTCGCCGGTTCGATTCCGGCCCTCGGCACCAGCGGCAGGCCGCTGACATAGTTGAGCGGGAGTAGCTCAGTGGTAGAGCACTTCCTTGCCAAGGAAGATGTCGCGGGTTCAAATCCCGTCTCCCGCTCCAATCCGCCTCGGTTCCGTTCGACAGATCAGGGTGAGCGGACTTGTTGCGCGAGTGCTCTTTTAGCCCCCTCACGGGAGTTTTGAAGAATTTCTGAAAAACTGTTGACACGCTTGGGGTTGTGTGGTAGGTTATTGGTGTCGCGATATGCCTTCCGTTAACTCACGACATTTCCTCACACTCATTTCGCCGCTTTCAATTCCGTAGTCCGCCGCGCCCTCCGCGGTTTCGGGCTACCAGTCAGTCCCATTTGAACTTTGAGGAGAGAGAATCGTATGACGCTTTCGAGTGTTGATGTGGAAACCGGCCTCCGTAACGGCAGCGAGCTTCGATCTTTTGCCCAGACTTCAACCGTGCTGGATGTTCCCAACTTGATTCAAGTACAGTTGGACTCCTTTGAATGGTTTAAGACCGACGGTCTTAAGGAGCTGTTCGAGGAAATATCGCCGATAGAGGATTTCCCCGGGGGGCGGTTTCAACTGACCTTTGAGGATCATTCCTTCGAAAAACCCGAACGCTCCGAAGAGGAGTGCAGGGAACAAGAAAAAACGTATGAGGCCCCCTTGCACGTCACCGTGGGCCTTCACACCAAGGCTTCCGGCCCTGCGGAGGGCGAGAAAAAGTTCCAAAGACTGTTCATTGGGAACATTCCGATGATGACCACTACCGGCACGTTCATCATCAACGGAGCGGAGCGCGTAGTGGTTAGCCAGTTGGTGCGTTCGCCGGGCGTGTATTTCACGACAACGACCGATCCGACGACGGGCAGGCTGCTCGCGTCCGCAAAGCTGATCCCGATTCACGGGGCGTGGATGGAGTTTGACACGGACAAGCGCGACGTGATCTCCGTCAAGGTGGATCGCAAGCGTAAGACTCCGGTAACGATGCTGCTTCGGGCGTTAGGTTACACATCCGACGAAGAGATTCGCGGGCTGTTCGAGGATGTCGATATCGACCCCGATCACCCGTACATACAGACGACCATTGAAAAAGACGCTACTGTCGGAAGCGAGGATGAGGCTCTGCTGGAGTTCTATCGCAGGCTTCGGCCCGGGGAGCCGCCGAGCGTTGATAACGCCAAGACGCTATTGAACAACCTTTTTTTCAACGCGCGTAGATACGATCTCGGGCGGGTGGGACGCTATAAGCTGAACCGGAAGCTCGGGGCACCTGGCGACCAGGACGAAGGTGTGCGCACCCTTTCCAAGGAAGACATCATCAACTTGCTGAAGGCAATGATCGAGGTCAATCGCGGCGGGCGCCAGGCGGACGATATCGACCATCTCGGCAATCGCCGGGTGCGCGCCGTCGGTGAGCTCATTCAGAACCATATCCGAGTGGGCTTGGTGCGAATGGAGCGAGTCATTAAGGAGCGCATGACGACGCAGGTCGATCCGGCCACGACGACGCCGGCGGCGCTGCTGAACACCAGGCCGGTGGTTGCGTCGGTCAGAGAATTTTTCGGTGGGTCGCAGCTTTCGCAGTTCATGGATCAGACCAACCCATTGGCGGAACTGACGCACAAGCGACGGCTGTCCGCTCTCGGCCCGGGCGGTCTGTCGAGAGACCGAGCGGGATTCGACGTCAGGGACGTTCACCCCTCCCACTACGGACGCATCTGCCCAATTGAGACGCCTGAAGGCCCCAACATCGGCCTACTGGGTTCGCTGGCCACATACGCGAGGACGAACAATCACGGCTTCATTGAGACGCCATACCGGAGAGTGCGTCGGGATATTCTCAGTACAGACCCGGACCTGTTGGGCCGTACTATAGACGAGGTTGTTGTGGACGCCGAAGGCAGAGCGATCCTCAAGGCGGGTGGTGTGGTGTCGAAGGGCCTGAGAACGCGGATATCTAAAATTCCCGAGCAACGAATCGCCGTTCGTCCGTACGTGGCCCAAGAGATCAAATACCTCACTGCGGACGAAGAGGAGAAAGTCGTCATCGCCCAGGCCAATTCCAAGCTGAACGAAAAGGGCGAATTCGTTAACGACGCCGGGAGTACGGACGGCGTGAGTGTCGAATCGAGAATCGGCGAGGAAGAGGAAGTGGCAATCAAACCCGCTGCCGATGTCGAGTACATGGACGTTTCGCCGATGCAGTTGGTGAGTGTATCTACCGCACTCATCCCGTTCTTGCAGCATGACGACGCGAGCCGCGCTCTGCTCGGCTCGAATATGCAGCGACAGGCGGTTCCCCTGCTCAGGCCGGAGGCTCCGCTCGTGGGCACGGGCATGGAAGGAAGGGTGGCGGTTGACAGCGGCCAGGTTCTGCTCTCTCAAACGGAGGGATCCGTCACCGAGGTCACGGGCAACAGTATCGTCATCACTGACGACAACGGAGAACAGCACCAGTACAAGCTCAAGAAGTTCGTACGTAGCAATCAGGGCACATGCATTAACCAGCACCCGATAGTGAACCGGCATGACCGGGTGGCGATCGGGGACATTCTCGCCGACAGTTCTTCGACATCCAAGGGCGAATTGGCCCTTGGGCACAACGTACTTGTGGCCTTCATGAGTTGGGAGGGGTACAACTTCGAGGACGCGATCATTTTGAGTGAAAGAATGGTCAGGGGAGACAAGTTCACCTCCATCCACATCGAGAAGGACGAAGTCGAAGCGCGGGATACGAAACTCGGCCCCGAAGAAATTACGCGGGACATCCCGAACGTGGGAGAGGACAGCCTCCGAAACTTGGACGAGAACGGGATCATCCGGATCGGCGCGGAGGTTGGGCCGGGCGATATCTTGGTCGGGAAGATCACGCCGAAGGGCGAAACTGAGCTCAGCGCGGAGGAGAAGCTGCTTCGAGCGATATTCGGTGAGAAGGCCCGCGACGTGAAGGACTCCTCCCTGCGCGTTTCTCACGGACAGCGGGGCAAGGTCATCAATGTGCGGGTGTTGAGCAAGGAAAACGGTGACGAACTGTCTTCGGGAGTGAGTATGCAGGTCAGCGTGTGGATAGCGCAGACCCGAAAGGTCACCGAAGGTGACAAGATGGCGAACCGTCACGGCAACAAGGGCGTCATCGCGAAGATCATGCCGGAGGAGGACATGCCGTACTTGGAGGACGGCACCCCTGTGGACATCATCCTGAATCCCATCGGCGTGCCGTCACGCATGAATTTGGGACAAGTGCTGGAAATGCACCTCGGCAAGGCGGCCCATGATATGGATTACCGGGCGGTTACGCCGGTGTTTGACGGCGCTATTGATACTACGATTGAGGAAGGCTTGGCGCAGTCATGGCTCATGCGGCGGTCGGGCGCAGTCGACCAGCGTCCGCTGAACGGCGACGGGCGCGTAGATTGGCCGAAGATGGCCGAATGGCTGGCAGATCGGGGATACGACCTTGACGGAGTGATGGGCCGGAACGGCTCCGGCACTGCGAGAGAGGCGTGCCTCAAGATATGGTTCGATGAAGAGATGGGCATAGATATGACGGGGCAGTCCGTCGAAGAGATGAAGCAGGCGGCGCTCGAACAGGACCGCGAGCACCAGGTCTCGGTTCCGATTCTAGGCAAGTCGATCCTGTACGACGGACGCACGGGCGAGCCGTTCGACCAGCCGATCGCCGTGGGCTACATTTACATGCTGAAGCTCATCCACCTCGTCGAGGACAAGATCCACGCGCGGTCCACGGGGCCATACTCTCTAATTACGCAGCAGCCTTTGGGGGGCAAGGCCCAGTTCGGCGGGCAACGGTTCGGTGAAATGGAGGTCTGGGCCCTGGAGGCATACAGCGCGGCATACAACCTTCAGGAGATGCTGACCGTTAAATCGGACGACGTCGTCGGCAGAGTCAAGACTTACGAGGCAATCGTCAAGGGTGACGACATCATCCAGCCGGGGATTCCTGAATCATTCCACGTTCTCGTGAAGGAGCTCCAGAGCCTGGGGCTGTCGGTGGAACTCACCCGCGATGAGTCCGGGATGGAGATGGGCCTACCCGAAGACGAACTCATGGACACCGTCGCTTCCTTGGTTGAGCCGTCGGTGATACCCGGGTTCGACGATTTAGGCCCTATGCCGGCAGAGATGCTGTCCTTCGAAGGTGACTCCGCGGACGGAAACCAAGAAGAAGGCCCGCCTGATTCCGCGGGCGAGGACGGATAGCAGGGCCGCACGTCTCACGGCATCTGCAATACTCCCACCACCCTTCCAGGTCTCGACAACCTGGAAGGCTAACAATCCCCACAGGAGCGCGCACATGGTTCAGACCAATAACGAATTCAACGCAATCCGCATCTCTTTGGCTTCTCCCGAGCAGATCAAGATCTGGTCTTATGGCGAGGTAACCAAGCCGGAGACCATCAATTATCGCACCCTTCGACCGGAGAAGGACGGCCTGTTTTGTGAGCGGATATTCGGCCCGACGAAGGATTGGGAATGTTACTGTGGGAAGTACAAGAAGATTCGGTATAAGGGTGTAATCTGCGATCGGTGCGGTGTGGAAGTGGCCCGTTCCAAGGTTCGGAGGGAGCGAATGGGCAGGATTACGCTTGCGTCGCCGGTGGCGCATATCTGGTTCTCCAAGGGTATTCCGAGTCGATTGGGCCTCATGCTCGATCTGTCTCCGCGAAACCTTGAGCGCGTCATCTACTTCGGCCAGTACCTTGTGACAAGCATCAACGAGGATTATAGGCAGGCTGCCATCGAACGGCTTGAGTCGGAGCTCGAGCGGAAGACGGAGGAGCTCGAACAGGTCGCGGCAGCCAAGGTTGAGCAACTTGAACAGGCTGCCACGGACAAGTCCGAGGAAGACCAACCGGGGACTGAGGACGAAGTCCACGACATGCCTGAGGAAACTCTGGCTGAGATCGCCCAAATCAACACCAAGCTCGAGGAAGACCTGGCGGAGGCAGAGGACGAAGTCCGTTCGCAGATCGATGAGGTCGAGGCGCTGCAGGTCGGTCAGCTGCAAACGGAGACGAAGCACCGCGAGCTTCGCGCTTCCTTCCCGGAGGTGTTCACCGGGGCAATGGGAGCGGAGGCGGTCCTCGATGTTCTCAAAGGGATGAACCTCGACGCCAGGCGGCTCGAGCTTCAGGAAGTGATCCGCACCACGTCCGGACAGAGGCGCCAGAAGGCTATCAAGACCCTGCGAGTGGTGGAGGCTTTTCGTAAGAGCGGAAACAAGCCGGAATGGATGATTTTGTCGGTGCTCCCCGTACTGCCGCCGGAGCTCCGCCCGATGGTGCAGCTTGACGGCGGGAGGTTCGCCACCAGCGACCTGAACGACCTGTACCGCCGAGTCATCAACCGAAACAATCGTCTTAAGAGGCTGTTGGACCTACAGGCTCCGGAGGTAATCATCCGCAACGAAAAGCGGATGCTCCAGGAGGCGGTCGACGCAATGATTGACAACGGCCGCCGAGGCAGGGCGGTCGCGGGCAGCCACAACCACAAGCTCAAGTCGCTATCAGACCTCCTTCGAGGAAAGCAAGGCCGGTTCCGCCAGAACTTGCTGGGCAAGCGAGTGGACTACAGCGGCCGGTCGGTCATCACTGTTGGGCCCAACCTCAAGCTGGACGAGTGCGGCCTACCTCGACGCATGGCGTTGGAATTGTTCAAACCGTTCGTGATGAACAAGCTCGTGCTGAAAGGCTATGCGCACAATATCAAGAGCGCCAAACGACTGGCAGAACGCACGCGACCCGAGGTCTGGGACATTCTCGAAGAGGTTGTGAAGACCCGCCCGGTGATGCTGAATCGAGCGCCGACTCTGCACCGGCTGGGCATTCAAGCCTTCAAGCCCGTTTTGGTGGACGGCGGTTCCATCAAGGTGCATCCCCTGGTCTGTTTCGCGTTCAACGCCGACTTTGACGGCGACCAAATGGCCGTTCACGTGCCGCTGTCTCGCGGGGCCGTGGTCGAGGCTAGCAAGCTGATGCTCAGTTCGCACAATATGCTTGCGCCGAGCTCCGGCGAACCGATAGCCGCGCCGACGCTGGACATCGTGTTGGGCTGCTACTACATGACCATTATGAAGCCGGACTCGAAGGGAACGGGCAGGCGGTTCACCAGCTTCGAGGATGTCAAGCTGGCATACGAGCTTGGCCAAATCGATTTGCGCGCTCTCATCAAGGTGCGTCCAGTCGCAGAAATCACGTCGGGAGGATCGAATAGAAGCGGCAACGGCGCAAAGACGGTCCTCGTAAAGATCAACGGCAGCCCGGATCTGGCCCGTTCGGACTGGTTGGAGACGACGGCAGGGCGAATCATCTTCAATGATGCACTGGCACCCGAACTCGGATTCTACAACCAAGAACTGGATAAGTCGGCTCTCAAGGACATAACCGCGGACTGCTTCCGTCGATTGGGCAATCAAGAGACTATGGAGACTTTGGACCGAATAAAGGACCTCGGCTTCCGGTACGCGTCGAAGTCGGGCACGACCATCGGCATCAACGATATCGAGGTGTCCCCGAAGAAAGAATCGATAATCGCCGAGGCCCAGAAAAAGGTCGATACTCTGGAAGAGCAGTTCATGGACGGCCTCATCACCGACGAAGAGCGCAAGCGCCACGCGGTCGGTATCTGGACGGAGGCGAACGATGAGCTGACGGGGGTCATTGAAAACGACTTGCACAAGTATCGAGGCATCTACTTGATGGCGACATCGGGGGCCAAGGGTAACATCCAGCAAATCAAGCAGATGGCCGGGATGCGAGGGCTTATGGCCAGTCCGAGGGGCGGAGTCGTCGAGCGGCCGATCAAGTCCAACTTCCGTGAGGGCCTCAGCGTTCTCGAATACTTCATATCGACACACGGCGGCCGCAAGGGTCTGACGGACACGGCCTTGCGAACGGCGGACAGCGGCTATCTCACCCGGCGTCTCATTGATGTCGCGCAGGAGGTCGT
The DNA here is from genome assembly GCA_965232435.1 of Dehalococcoidia bacterium. GTDB lineage: Bacteria > Chloroflexota > Dehalococcoidia > Lucifugimonadales > VXLM01 > VXLM01. The sequence goes on along the minus strand of CBDDPU010000004.1, from coordinate 1,635,723 downwards.
CATTTCTGCGCCGGAGCTTGGCCTCGAGTCGGGATTTTGGATTCCGAACGAGCCGGACGCTCCACTCAAGACGCCGTTCGAGGACCGGATCAAGAGCCGCTACGTCGCCGAGCCGGTCGTGCACCCTGAGACCGGCGAAATCATTCTCGACGCAGAGGGAGTGATAGACGAGGAGATGTCAATAGTGATTCGGGACGCCGGGGTTGAAGGAGTCTCGGTCTATTCACCTCTCACATGCGAGAGTCGGAGGGGAATATCGGCCAAGGCTTACGGGCTGTCCCTGGCGACGTGGGAACCCATGCTGATGGGCGAGGCCGTGGGCATCATTGCGGCGCAGAGCATCGGTGAGCCGGGAACTCAGCTAACGATGCGAACGTTCCACACGGGGGGCATCGCCGGTTCGGATATCACCAGCGGCCTTCCACGCGTCGAGGAACTCTTCGAGGCGCGGTCACCGAAGGGCGAGGCCGTTCTCTCGGAAATCGACGGAGCAGTGGAAATCCACGAATCATCGGAGGGTCGTTCGATCACCGTCACCAGTGAAGAAGTACACCTCGACGAATATGTCCTATCGGAGAACCACACGCTCGCGGTCGAGCACGGCCAAGAGGTGGTTATGGGAGAAACTCTTGCAGTTTCCGTATCGGAGGAGGAAGAGGATGAGGCTTCGGCGCCGCTTGCCTCGACCGACTTGAAAGCCCGGGTCTCCGGTGTAGTCGACACGACGGACGGGGCCATGAGCATTGAGTGGACGGACGTAGTCCAGCGTGAGTACGTGATTCCTGCCTCTGCGCACATCGTAGTTAGGGACGGCCAGGAAGTCAGCGCCGGGGAGGCCCTGACAACCGGGCCGAAGAATCCGCAGGAAATCCTGCGGATTAAGGGCCAAGAGGACGTGCAGCACTACCTCATCGAAGAAGTGCAGAAGGTCTACCGCTCCCAGGGCGTTACGATTCACGACAAGCATATAGAAGTGATAGTGGCCCAGATGCTCAGGAAGGTGCGAGTTGACGCGACGGGAGACACTGAGCTTTTGCCGGGCGAGTTGATTGACCGCTACGAGTTCGAGGACATCAACAACGGGATAATTGCGGAGGGCGGAGAACCTGCGACAGCGAGTCCAGTTCTGCTCGGCATCACGAGGGCATCCCTAAACATGGACAGCTTCCTCGCCGCGGCCTCGTTCCAGGAGACTACAAGAGTGCTAACCGAGGCGGCCGTAAAGGGATCCGAGGACAAGTTGCGTGGTCTGAAGGAAAACGTCATCATCGGAAGACTCATCCCCGCCAGGTTCGACCTCACGCCGGAGGGACGAGAGCGGCTTGGACTGGAAGAGCACGAGGATCAGCAAGAGTTGGTTGGCGTCCGCACTTCGCCGATTGAGCGGCCGCCTCATTTCGCTGACGAAGAGGATGGCGACGGCGGCTTCCTAGGCGAGCTGAGCGTTGCTCCGGGCTTCGACGGGTCTACGCAGATTTAGGAGGAACCCCCTCACCTTAACCCTCTCCTTGTCGTGGGAGAGGGGATGTGCCCTCACCCTAGCCCTTTCCTAGGACGGGGGAATCGGGTTCCGGCCAAGCATCCCGGCCGATGAGGGGGACGAAGCGGCAGACTGACAGGGTGGTGAGGGAGTAGGTCTTGTGCGATCGAACGACCTTCATTAGGTTTTGCTTGCGGCGTCCGCCAACCGGTATGACGAGTCGTCCGCCGTTTGCCAATTGATCGAGGAGGTCGCGGATCAGCTTCGGGGCGGCCGCGGCGACTACGATACCATCGTACGGGGCCTCCGAGGGCCAGCCGATGCGATCTTCGGCTACTCGCACCGTGACGTTCCGGTATCCGAGCGATCTCAGGCGCGTTCTGGCGGTGTCGGCCAGGGACTTGATTCGCTCGACGGTGAGCACTTCACGGACGAGTTCGGCGAGGATCGCGGCTTGGTATCCGCTGCCGGCCCCAACCTCCAGAACCCTGTCACTCCGTCGGGGGCTGAGGGCCTCGAGCATCGTCGCGACCATGAAGGGCTGGGAGATAGTCTGTCCCTCGTCGATCGGCAGGGCGGAGTCCTCATAGGCGGCGTGTCGGTACTCTTTGGAGACGAAGGCCTCTCTCGGCACCCGTTCCATCGCCTCGACGACTCGCTTATCGGAAATCTCCGAGCGGAGACGGTCCATAAGTTTGCGTTTCGCTTCTTCCACCGGCTCATACCCCCGCACAAGGCCCAACTGTAGCACAAGCCGCACGGCAGCAGCGATTGTCACGCTTTCATTCCGGTAATCGGGAGGGCTATAATGGGACTCGGCTTAACGCCGATCTCACCTGTTGCGCGCGAGGAACCGCATGGTCACATCCATCGAACAGCAATATATCGACCTTCACCCGGAATCTCTGGCGAGATACGAGGTCTCCAAGAACCTTTTTCCCAACGGCGTTACTCACGACGCGCGCAACCTCACACCTTTCCCGTACTACGTCACTCACTCCGAGGGGGCCGTCAAGTACGATGTTGACGGCAACAAGATCGTTGATTATAAGACCGGGCACGGCGCGTTGATTCTCGGTCACAACCACCCTGCGGTCGTCAAGGCCGTGCAGGATCAAATGGCTATCGGCACCCATTGGAGCGCCTCAACCGACATCGAAATCAAGTGGGGCGAACTGGTTGCCGAACTCGTCCCATGCGCCGAAAAAGTCCGTTTCAACAGTTCCGGCACCGAGGCGGACATGATGGCCATACGCATGGCGCGAGCCTACACCGGCCGAGACAAAGTAATCCGCTTCAAGAACCACTTCCACGGCTGGAGCGATTACGCCGTGCCGGGATGGGCGGCCCCCAGCGGTGTCCCCGCCGGCGTCGTAGATTCGATGATCGTTCTCGAACCGAACGACATATCACAGGTAGAGCGGGCGATCGCCGGAGGGGACGTAGCGGGAGTTATCCTTGAGCCCACGGGCGCTCATATGGGTCAAGAGCCCATCAACTCCGCCTTCCTTGAGGAGCTTCGACAGGTGACCGAGCAGCACGGTGTCGTCTACATCATGGACGAGGTCGTGACCGGGTTCCGCACCTCCCGCAGCGGCGCTTCGGGCTACTACGGCGTCGTTCCGGACATCTCCACTCACGCAAAGATCCTCGGTGGGGGACTCCCGGGGGCATGTGTGGCCGGCAAGGCGGACATCATCGACATGATCCAGTTCCGGGACGACGAAGATTTCAACTCGAACGGAAGGATAGCCCACAACGGCACCTTCAACGCAAATCCTCTCTCCGCCGCCGCCGGTGTGACTGCCCTTGAATATGTCCGCGACCGGCCCATCAACGACACCGCTAATAAGCGCGCAGAGCAGCTCAAGCAGGGTTTCAACGATGTTCTGGCGCGCAAGGAAGTCCCGGGCATCGCAACCGGCGTTGCCTCCGTCGTCTTCCTTCGCATCGGCCTCGAAATCGCCGACGAAGAGGAAATCTACACTCTGCGGTACGATCAAGTTGAACCGCGCGGCGACCTCAAAAAGCATGGCGTCCTCGCAATGTACAATCACGGCGTGGACGGCTTCGACCGCTTCCTGCTCAGCGCCGCCCACACCGAGGAAGACATCGACGCAACCGTGAACGCCCTCGAACTCACCATCGACGACTTCCGCAACGATGGGCTGCTCTAGCGAGTTCCCCTTCCGCTGCGATTAGACTAACGGAAGGAAAGGGAGCGCGTGGTGAGCACAAAGTCCGCCCCTGTGTACGACGCGGTCATTGTCGGGGGTGGAATCGCCGGGCTGTCCGCCGCCATCCATGCCGGCCGTTCCGGTCTGCGATGCATACTCATTGAGCGCATGATGCCGGGCGGTCAGATATTCAATGCCGCTCACATCGAGAATGTGCCCGGCATCGCGGAGCCGGTATCCGGTGTCGAACTTAGTGAACGCCTCCATGATCAGGCCGCCCAAGCAGGCGCTGATATTACCCTCTCCGAGGTTACGGGCCTTGAACCCGACGGCCCGCATTGGCTCGTCCGCAAGTACGACGGCGAGGTTCGCGCCAAGACGGTCATCATCGCCGCCGGCTCGTCGTTCAAGAAACTGGGCCTCGACCGTGAAGACGAATTCTACGGATCGGGAATATCCAATTGCGCGTCCTGCGACGGCCCCTTGTTCGCGGATCAAACCGTGGGTGTCGTGGGCGGAGGCGACTCCGGGTGCGATGAGGCCCTCATCCTTGCCGAGTTCGCCACGAACGTTATCCTCTTTCATCGCGACGGCATACTCGACGGCCAAGCCGTCCTCGCACATCGCGTTCACGCCGACCCCAAGATCGAACTGCGCCCCAATACCGAGGTGGTGGGCCTCTTGGGCGACGCAGTCCTCGAAGGCGTGAGCGTCCGGCATACCGGGTCGGGCGAGACCTCCAAAGTCGAACTCGCGGGTCTCTTCGTCTTCATAGGGCTGGAGCCGAACACCGATTTCGTTGAAGGCGTCGTCGCGCTGGACGACGCCGGGCATGCCGAGACGGACATTTGGATGCGCACTCCGACGAGGGGTATCTTTGCCGTCGGCGACATTCGCCGGAATTCCGCGGCCCTGCTCGCATCATCCGCCGGGGACGGTGCGACCGCCGCATTGGCGGCCAAGCGTTACCTCGACACCGGGCGTTGGCGGGAATAGCCGACGGGTCTACGCGGCTGCTTTCGTGCCGGGGCGCTTACGTGCAGTTCCCTGTCAATGACGCCCAATGCAGCGTCCATCTGGTCCATCCGTGAGTGATGCCGTATATCCAAGACTCGATCGACCTGCGGCAGATGCCAGCCGAGACGACGCGCCAATTCGGCCTTCCCAACACCGTCGTCCCGCATGCCCTGATAAAGGATCACCTTAACGGCAGTGAGCGTCGGCAATCCAACACGAACCTCACCTTCAGAGGAAGACGGAATGTCCTGAGCCGCGTGAATTCGAGCGGCAATCGCCTCTTCAAGCGCGTCCACGGCGCGCATGAGTACCTCGTCCCGATCATTGCCGAAAGTCGTAAGCTCCGGGAAGTCGGAAGAGGTCGCCATAACGGTTCCGTCGTCTTCTTCGAGTTGAATCGGATACGTAAGCATCATCTCAACCCCAAGTCACTTTTAATCTTGGCAACGAGCCTTGGGCCTAGCTCCTTGCGCCCGCCGTGCATGGGAAGCTGTGACGTTCGGTCTCCCCGTCGGATAGTTATGTGTCCGCTGCCGCCTTTATGTGTATGAAAGGTGCACCCTCGCTTCTTCAGCCATCGCCGAAGCTCGTTAGCATTCATACACCAATTCTACACAACAGAATTGTTGACGTAAACAGTTCTGTTACCCTTCTTGTTATCGATCGGCTGCCAAGTCTATCGATCCGTGCGATACAAATACCGGGTATCCCAGATCCCGTACAGCGTCGGCGTCGTGTTGCCGAAGATATTTCTCACTGCGCTGAGCCGCTCCGAGAGCGTCGTGTAAATCAGCGGCAAGTTCTCGGCTACGATCTCTTGGGCACGATGATAGTGCTCCACGCGCTTGGGCCGGTCGAGTTCCTGGCTTCCGATGATGTACAGGTTGTCGATCTCGGCCTCCCAGTCCGTCGCCGGCGCCTCTTGGTTCGGGTTCCACATGTGGAGCGACTCGCTGCTGTGCCACACGTTGATACCGCCGTGCGGCTCCGTCCCTCCGGTCAAGCCGATGACCACGCCCTCCCAGTCGTAGGTCGCCGTAAGCTGCCCAACGAGGTCACCGAATTCGATGGCTTCGTAATTCGCTTGGATTCCTATCTTCGAGAGACCCTCTTGAATGATCAGAGAGGCCCTATCGCGCACGCTGTTGCCTGAGTTCGTCACAAGTGAAAACTCGATCCTGTTCCCTGCGTCGTCCTCACGGATCCCGTCCCCGTCGGTGTCCTTCCAGCCGAGGCCGTCCAAAAGCTCGTTGGCCGTGTCGATGTCGTACGGGTACTTGCGAACGTCTGGGTTGTGAAAATCCCCTGCCGATGGGCTGATGGAGGACCACTGCGGATAGCCCTGACCGTGCTGAATATCCTCGATGATCGCGTCCTTGTCCATGCTGTGGGCCACCGCGTGCCGGAACTGCTTCTCTTGGAACCAACGCAGCTTGTTCGCGTCCACGTACGGTTCGCCCGTCTCGGGGTTCGTCCCCGAGTTCATGTTAAACACCAGGAACGTCGTTCCAAAATTGGGGCCGCGCTTGTGGATCGTGAAGTTCTCCTCCTCCTGGAGCGGTTCCAGGGTCGCGTACTCCTCGCCCAGAACGCCGTGGACGTCCGTCTCTCCCGCGCGGAACTTGATGAGCTCCGTCTCCAGGTCGGGGACGATGATATGGATGATCTCGTCCAGGTAGGGCAGTGCGTTCCCTTCGGAGTCCTTGAGCCAGTAGTTCGGGTTTCGCTTCATCACCACCCGCTCCGCAGGTGCGTAGAGCCCGATGGTGAACGGCCCCGTGCCGATAATCTCGGCCGGGTCGGTCGAGATGTCCCATGTTTCGGCAAACGTACCTTCGTCCACGTATGGTTCGAGGATGTGCTTCGGATATATCGCCGTGCCCATCGAGCGCAGGAACGGCGCGAACGATACCGGAAGCTCACATAGCACCGTGTAGTCGTCCAGGGCCGTCACGGTCATCTCCCCTTGTGTCCATTCTCCGTCCTCCAAGTACCGGAACGTGAACGCAGGACGGCTGCTCGCGGGGATGTCGTCGTTGTAGATGATCCGGTTAAAGGTGAATTCCACGTCGTGGGCCGTGAACGGCTGTCCGTCGTGCCAAGTCACGTCCCTGCGAATGTTAAACGTCCATGCCAGCCCGTCGTCCGAGTGCGTCCACGACTCCGCCAGCGCCGGCTCCACCTCGTCCGTCAGCCACGATACCTCCGTCAGTCCCTCGAACAGATACCCAAGAACGCCGGACGACGACGCGTCGTTTGCGATGGCCAGGTTGAAGGTCAGCGGATCGCTTATAGTCGCAAATGTCAGTGCGCCGCCCGCCTTCCCTATGTTGTACTCGAACAGATCGGCGTTGCTCAACAGCTGCCGAATCGTCGCCTCTTCTTCCTCCTCTTCCTCCTCTTCGTCCTTGACGGCCGCGACGGCCGTAGGCGTAGGCGGCGGCACGGCCGTGGCAGTAGGCAGTACGGCCGTCGGTGTAGGAGGCGCTACCGTGGCCGTAGGCGGCTCTACCGTCCTTCCTTCGTCCTCGTCCGCTTGCCCACACCCGGCCAGCACGAGCAGAAAGACGCCTGTCAGCATGAGGATCAGCCATGATTTGTGATTCAGGATGTACTGCATGTGAACTACTCTCTATTCAAGAATATGAACTATGGGACAATTCGTCCTTAATTAGTGTGACATCAACCGCAATTTCTTCAAGCGGATCTGAATGCTTGCGTATTGGAGTCCAACATAGGCCTGTCGCTCGTTGTCCTTCCCGTGAAGGGGGATTGTTATGCAGTTTAGCAGCAGGTCGTCGAAGGTATGGGTAAATTCTCTGGATTCCGGCCTTCGCCGGAATGACGGCTTTGGTCCTTAGGCGTCGATCTCGGCTTCCAGGGCGTGTTCTTCGATGAACTCGCGGCGTGGCTGGACGGCATCGCCCATGAGAAGGGAAAACAGCTCATCCGCTTGGGCTCCTTCGTGCTCTTCCACTCTCAGCAGGGTGCGTTGTTCGGGGTCCATGGTCGTTTCCCAAAGCTGGATTGCGCTCATCTCGCCGAGTCCCTTGTATCGCTGGATGTTGACCTTGGCTTTCCCCGAACCTTTTCGGGAGAACTCTCTGACGTACCGTTCTCGTTCTTTCTCGTTGTATGCCCAGCGGGACGCGCGGGCGCCGCTGATTTTGTACAGGGGCGGTTGGGCGATGTAGAGATGGCCTTGTGTCACCAGGGGGTGCATGTGTCGGTAGAAGAATGTGAGCAGGAGGGTTCGAATGTGCGCGCCGTCGTCGTCGGCGTCGGTCATGATGATGATGCGGTGGTACCGGAGCTTTGCGACGTCGAAGTCTTCGCCTAGTCCCGCGCCAATCGCAATGATCAGGGCTTTTATCTCCTCGTGGTTGAGCATCTTATCTTCCCGGGCCTTCTCGACGTTGAGAATCTTGCCACGCAGGGGGAGGATGGCTTGGTACATCCTGTCGCGGCCCATCTTCGCGGTGCCGCCGGCGGAGTCGCCCTCCACGATATAGAGTTCGCAGTTCTCCGGGTTTTTGTCGGAGCAGTCGGCCAGTTTGCCGGGAAGGGAACCGCCGTCCATGGCGTTCTTTCGAGTAATGAGTTCGCGGGCTTTTCGAGCGGCCTCTCTGGCCCGTTGTGACAGGAGGCATTTTTCGACGATTCGCTTGGCGTCCTTTGGGTGATTTTCCAGGTAGAATTGGAGGGCGTCGGCGACTGCGGTCTCGACGTGCGCTCGCACTTCGGGGTTGTTCAGCTTGCGCTTTGTCTGTCCTTCGAACTGTGGTTCGGGAACCTTAACGCTGACCACTGCGGCAAGTCCCTCTCGTGTGTCCTCACCTGATAGATTCCCTTCGCCGTCCTTGATGATCTTCTGCTTGCGGCCGTAGTCGTTCAGGATTCGCGTGACAGCGGCGCGAAGGCCGGTCAGATGGGAGCCGCCGTCGATGTTATTGATGGTATTGGCGAAGGCGAAAACCGATTCCGAAAACCCGTCGTTCCACTGGAGAGCGGCCTCAACGATCGTCGTTTCCACCTTGTTTTCAACGTATACGGGGTCATCGTGCAACGGGGTTCGAGCTTTGTTCAGGGAATCGACGAATTCGGCGATGCCACCTTCGAAGTGGTAGTTCACCTCCTTCATGCTGATTCCATCTTCGGGCTGTCCGCTTTCCCACATGCTTCGGAAGACGACTCGGAACCCTTTGTTCAGGTACGCGACTTCCTTGAAGCGCTGGGCAAGCGTGTTGAAGTCGTACACGATGTCTTCGAATATTTCCGCGTCGGGCTTGAACGTTATGACCGTGCCGGTCTTCTCGGTGTCGTCGGGCGGCAGGGGTTCCGATGTTAACCCGGTCTGAGCAACGCCTTGCGCGAACTCTTGGTGATAATGCTGTCCTCCCAAGAAGACATCGACGGTCAGCCATTCCGAGAGGGCGTTCACTGCGGAGACTCCCACTCCGTGGAGTCCTGCGGAGACCGAGTATGCTTTGCCTCCGAACTTGCCTCCGGCGTGCAGGGTAGTCATGACCGTTTCGACCGCCGAGACTTGGGTCGTTTGATGCGTGTCAACCGGAATGCCTCGGCCGTCGTCCTCAACCGTCACAATGCCCTCGTCGTCGATGGTGATGACGACTTGGGTGCAGTGGCCGCCCATGAACTCGTCCACGGCATTGTCCACCGGCTCGTAGACAAGTTGGTGCAACCCGCGTTGGTCCGTCCCGCCGATGTACATACCGGGGCGCCGTCGAACGGCTTCCATGCCTTCGAGAACTTGAATGTCCTCGGCGCTGTATGCTTCGGAGCTTGTCTCCATTTGTTGAGTTGTCATTGTGTCTCCCGAAGATGCTTGTATTCGATCAGTTTCCGCATCGTGTTTCGACGGGTTCTTATACTTCGCCTAGCGTTTTAGGGCCAACTCCACGCTCAATTGGAAGATTCATGGAAAACCGACAAATGGGCGCGCTCACCGCGTGGAGTCGAACAGCCCCTTATCCAGTCTACGAAGCTGCAGAATTTGCGCCCTTGTCTCTCTGTCGGCCCGCAAGAGGTCGGCGGCTTTAGAACGACCGATATTCACACGGATATTCTACCATTTTTTTGGAGAGCCGACAAGCGGATGGGCTTGGGCTAAATGGGCAGATTGCCACACCGAACTCATGCGGAGAATTCGTGTGCGGAAGGCGGGGGGACATACTGCCCGTCGTCGCTCAATCGTCCCCAGCGGCCTTTCAGTCCGCGTAGAGGACGGGAAATTCAGGAGGCTGCCTCCAAATCGTTGGGTCAGCGCGGCAGTTTGGGGTACGTAAGTTCGGAATCGTTCAATTGGGATTGGAAATCCTGGGACGTTGTCAAAAGTTTTTTCAGACGTCGCAGAAAAAGCGATCAGACGCCCTCTACACCGATCACGCTGCCGAGGCCGGCTCCTTCACGCAGCAGTTTTATGGGGGCGTACTCGGGGGAGTCCCAGAAGCCGCGAGCGGCCGACTTGGAGTCGAACTCGATTACCACACGCCTCCGACCGTTGTATTTTCCCTCAAACACCTCCACTTCTCCACCTCGCACCAGGAACCGCCCTCCGTACTGCGCGATGACGGGGGTGACGGCTTCTCGGTACACGGCATACCTGTCCGGGTCGAGCACCTCAGCTTCAATCAACAGGTAGTACGCCATGGCTGGGGTCCGTTCTCCGTAGGGTGATACTGCGGGGGGCCGGGCGTACCTTCCCGCCCTCTTCTCATATGATACCACTCCGGCGGGCCGGGCCCCAATTTCAGAGTCTATTGCGAAACCGCCACACTTGGGAGAAGGTCGGCACGTTGGGGCTTCAATCTTTGACACGTTCACCGGTCGAACGTACAATCCTCATCACGCTGGCGGATATACCGGGCCCGTGGGCATACGCCCCGTTCTACATCAAGCAGCGGAGAGAGATCGACATGAAAAGCCGCGTGTTCTTCGGGATCGTCTTAGTCATCGTCGGAGCGCTGCTGCTGCTCATGACGCTGGACATGATTCCGATTGACGGGATCGGTGAACTCGTCCTCTACATTCCTTCTTTGTTCATCCTCTGGGGCTTTTTGCTGCTGGTGACGCGGCGGTTCAAGCGGGCCGGGGGGCCGATCACCATGATCGCAATTGCCTCAGTCGTTCAGCTCATGGCGCTCGACGTGCTCAGATGGGAATACGTTTGGCCCATCGTGATCATCCTCATCGGGGCAGCTCTTCTTGGGGGCGGGTTTGATTACCGCAGGCGACGGCGGAAACGCGAGAAAAGTCGTCACCATGGCGTATCTCATGATGCCGGCTCGGGTATCGGTGACGACCTGAACATCTCCGTCATGATGGGCGAAGCCAATGAGCGCAGCCACTCACGGCAGTTCCGAGGCGGCAAGGTGGCCTGCACGATGGGCACCCTCAAGCTTGATCTGACCCAAGCGGAGATCACCGATCCGCCTGCCCGAATCAACATCGGCGTCACGATGGGCGACGTCACGATATCGGTACCCGATCACTGGATCGTACAAAACGATGTCGCGAGTACGTTGGCAGAAATTACGGAGCACACGGAGTGTCCAGAGGCTGATCGAATGAACGACAGGCTCCACGATGGCGCGGCGCTCGTCCTCAACGGCTCCGTTCTGATGGGTAATCTCACCATCGAGTCGGCACCGCCGGCGCAGCGAGACTGAGCCGGCGCGGCTGACCCTGATGCATTCGCTTTCACCTAGAGGAACCGTATGTTAACTATCATCGACCGGGGAATCATCTCCCACCGATCGGACATCGGGGCATACATGCCCGTCATAACTCCTATGGTCGACGGCGCATTCATCGCGTCCCAGCACGTGGGTGAGGGGCTGGGCTCACCCGATAATCACATCGAGGTACTCCGGTCGCGGGACGGGCGAGAGTGGCAAAATCTCGGCAGCATTCATACAGCAGAGCACGGCCTCGAAAACTGGTCGTACCGCGCCCCAAACATATCGACCGTGTCCGGCGGGGGGATGATAATGACTTCTTCCCGCTTTGAGAAGAAGGCCCGTCTGTTCGATCCCGATACGGAGGATTTGGCTCGCTGCGAGCTGGGGCTGCATCGTTCCAACGACGGGGGCGACACGTGGTCGCCGCCGCAAGTCGTTCCCGTTCCGCTCTCCCCTGAACGGTATACGTGGAATGGGGCGGGGAGTTTGCTGCAGCTTGCCCCCGACCGCTGGATGTACCCTCTTGAGACTTGGAAGCCTGAGGGCTACGTTGGCATTCCCGACCAGAAGGCCGCCGCGGTGTTTTCTTCCGATCAGGGGAAGTCATGGGGTGAATTCACCGTCGTTGCCGATGATCCCAGGGGGAAGGTACTTTGGTGGGACCAGATGTGTTCCGTGCTTCCCGACGGTCGGATCTACACTCTCATATGGACTCATCTTTACGGCACATCGAGCGACTTGGCGAATCACTGGACAATCTCGGAGGATCAGGGGCGGACATGGTCGGAACCACGACCGACCAACTTGCGCGGGCAGGTTTGCGCGCCCATCCCGCTGGCGGATGGGCGAGTCGCTGCGATTTACAATTTTCGCCACGAACCTCAGGGTATTCACGTTGCGATTACGGAAGATCTTGCAACCTTTGATGTTGAAGGGGAGGCTGCCGTATTCGACGCCGGGGCCGAGGCTACGCTGGGCGATCCTGAGTCCGATAATTTCCTTGCCGAGCATATGCAAATTGCCTTCGGCAAGCCAGGCGGCGTCCTGCTGAATGACGGGACGATCATGACGTATTTCTGGTGTACTGTGGGCGGAGTGACTCACACTCGCTGGGTGCGTCTGGGGGTAGATTGAACGTCGGGGTTACCTTCAGTCGTTCGATGGGTTCGTGGTTCGACAGGCTCACCATGAACGGAGCAGGAGTACCCTCACCTAGCCCTCTCTCGCGATGAGATAGGGGGAGCATTTGGGTGTGTTTTCATTGCCAGCGGATTATGGCGCCGAGGATGTCGGTATCGCCTTGATCGAGGCGGGCGTAGACTTCGGGGAGTTCATGCCAGTTGAATTCGTGGGTGATCATGGGGTCGATGTGGAGGGAGGCGTTGGCGATGAGGCGGGCAGTGAGTTTCATGGAGTTGAGTCGGTTCCAGCGGAGTTCGTTTGAGCGGAATCCGAGTGATGCTCGGAGGGTGTAGCGGGTGGACATGTAGGGATGTCCGACGGGGTTGAAGGTAGGTGAGTCGGTGTGTCTAGCGACGACGACGAGGGTTCCATCTTGGCGGAGGATATCGAGGGAGGTTTTGATGGCGGGCCAAGCGGAGGCCGTTTCGAGTACGAGGTCGGCGCCGCGGCCGTCGAAGAATTCGATGATTTGCTCGGTGGCGTCGTCGTTTGCGGGGTCGAGGACGAGGTCGGCGCGCATGGAGCCGGCGATCTGACGGCGGGAGTGGCTGGGGTCGATTCCGACGGTTCGGAATCCGAACGCGGCGGAGAATGCGAGGGCTGAGAGGCCGATGACGCCCAGGCCGACGATAGCGACGTTTTCGCCGGGTTGGGGTTCTCCGTGTCGGAGGCCGAGTTGTCCGACTCCGAGTATATTGAGGAAGGCTGCGCGTTCGTCGCTTATTTCGTCGGGGAGTTTGAGGGCGTCGCGGGCGGGAGTCAGTGCGTATTCCTTGTGGGTTCCGGCGCAGAAGACGCGGTCACCGATTTGGAAGTTGCGGACGTTAGAGCCGACTTGGACGACTTCGCCGACCATGGAGTAGCCGTTTTCGATGGGGCCTTTTGGGAAGCGGACTCCGCCGTGGAGCCATTCGCCGTTTTCGTCGACGGGGATGCAGCGGTAGACGCGGATCTCGGTGCCGGTGCTGACGGCGGTGACGTTGGCTCGGACGAGTAGTGCGTCGGGGGTGCATTGTGGGATGTCGACTTCTTGGAAGCCGGCCTGTCTGGGGCCGGTTATGACGAGTCGTTTCACTGGATGCCTCCGGTGGGGCTGTGTTGGGGTGAGGCGCATTATAGCGAGTTGGGGTTATGGATGCAGATTCCCGCGTGGGCGGGGGCCCCTCACCCCAGCCCTCACCCACGACGGGAGAGGGGGAAGTGGGGGTATTAAGGGGTTTCTTGGGAGGTGAGGTAGCGGTCGATTTCGGCATTGATGGCGGGCTCGTCCTGCGTTCTTATTTCTTCGTTGTAGATGAGGTGGTGGAGGCGGTTGATGAGTTTTTGGTTCTCGTGGTTGGCGGCGGTCTTTGTGTCGTAGTCGAGGATTTCCTTGGCGACGCGTGCGCGCTCTTTGGGGTCGTCGGAGTCGAAGCGTTCGGCTTGGACGGACAGGGCCTTGAGCATGAGGGCTCTCATGCCGGCCCGGGCGAATTGGGCGACGGCGTCCCGTTGCCTGTCATACTCCTCGCGGAAGGTGGGATCGTCCAGCCAACGGTAGATGGTCGTGCGGTTCACGCCAACGAGTTCGGCGGTCTCGCTGACCGATTTGGCGGAGACCAGATGGGGGACTGCGATCACCTGCCTTTCGGAGAGTTCTTTTTCGGAATTTGTTGCATCCTGTTGCATTTTGCTGCATTTCTTCTTGTTATTGTAAAGTTGTGCGACGGGTGACCGCTTGGGGGGTACCCTCACCCCAGCCCTCTCCCACGACGGGAGAGGGGGCAGGTCGGATTAGCGCATGTGGGTAGAATAATACATATGTTCTGGTGTGTCAATTCGGGGGAGATGGTGATACGGGGTAAGATTCGGGCAGGGATTTTATGGATGACGAGGAGGGTAAAATGGGTATACGGATAGTTAGTTGGAACATCGCGAAGAGGAATGAACCGTGGCGGGAGCTCGCGCGGATGGATGCCGACGTCGCGCTGCTGCAGGAGGCCACGCCGCCACCGGAGGACGTGGCTCGGCTAGGGGACGCGAGGCTTCCGCAGGCGGAGAGGGCCGGCGGCTTGGACATCGGCCCGCAAGAGGCATGGGACTCGCATTCGTGGAACTCGGACTGGTGGCGTGGACGCGGTTGGAAGGCGTTATACGACCGTTGGCCTATGGTGGTGAAGCTGTCGGATCGGGTGGAGGTGGAGTGGTTCAAGCAGGTCGGCCCGGAGTGGGGCGGTGAGCCGGACGAGATCGCCGTGAGCGGTATAGGGACGATAACGGCGGCGCGGGTGAGTCCGAAGGACGGGGCGACCGACCCTTTCATCGTCGTCTCCATGTACGGCCGGTGGATGGGGACGCATCCGAGCGTTGAGACAGCGTGGAGTTTTGGTGTTGCGGACACTTCCGTTCATCGAATCATCTCGGACCTTTCGGCCTTCATCGGCCATGAGAACTCAGGGACGCATCGGATCCTGGCAGCAGGCGACTTGAACATTGCTCACGGCTACGGTGACGGCGGCGACCCCGAGTACTGGGAGGGGCGGTACCGGTCGGTTTTCGGCAGGATGTCGGCGATTGGGATGGAGTTCATAGGGCCGCAGGCGCCGGATGGGCGGCAGGCGGAGACAAGAGCGATGCGCGAACCAGCGGATTCCCTCAACGTCGTTACGTACTACCTGCCTGGGAAGAACCCGGCGACGGCAAGCAACAATCAGTTGGACTACGTATTCGCATCGCGTGGATTTCATGAGAGCGTGAATGTGCGGGCGATGAACGAGGTCGATGAGTGGGGGTCGAGCGATCACTGCCGGGTGCAGATCGAAGTCGGGGATGGGAGGGCTTAGCCGTATTTATCGCGGAGTCGGTGGGCGGCTTCGGCTTCGTTTTTGAGTTTGAGGTAGGGTTCTTCGAGTGGCATATCGATGCCGAGTCCTGGCGCGAAGCCGCAGTCGGGGTTGAGACTGATGCGTTGTGGGTGGACGTAATTGAGTGCGTGTTCGACGCGGGCGACGATTTCTTCGGGCGTGTCGATTTTTTCAAAGCGACATTCGACGGCGCCGAGTCCGATGAGCTTGTCTTCGGGGAGTTCTTTGAGAATTGCGAGATCGCCTGCTACGGGGATGCTGAATTCCATGACGTATTGATCGACGTTGATCTTCTTCATGGTTTCGATGATGGGTTCGTATCCGCCTTCGGCGCCCCACCCCTGTCTTCCCCAGTTGCGGCGGCAGAGGTGGAGGGCGGTCTGGACGCGGTCGATGCCGTCGAGTATTTCGTTGATCTTATCGGCGGCGAGATCCATTTCGTAGCGTGGGTTGTCGAAGGAGTCTCGGTAGGCGGGGTCGACAAGCACGCACAGGTGGGGTTCGTCGATTTGGACGACGGTTACGCCAGTGTCTTGGAGGGCGAGAAGCTCATCGTGGAGGATTGGGACGAGTGCGTCGATGAACTCGTCGCGGGTCGGGTAGGCCCTCGTGGAGACTGCTTGTTCCCAAAGTCGGACTCCGAGCAGGTAGGGGGAGGGGACGCATACTTTTGTAAGTCGGTCGGTGGCGTTTACGAGGAAGCGGGCTTCTTGGGCGATGAGTCCGGGGTTGACGACCTCCATCGGCTCGGTGATGGAAATGCCCCATCGATGGGGTTCCTCGCGGAGGTCGGCGGAGAATCCAGTGGCGATATCGGCGACTATGTGGGTGTAGGCGTGTCTGCGCCATTCGCCGTCGCTGACGAGGTCGAGTCCGGCCTGTTCCTGGATGGCGATTGCGTATTGCACGGCGGCGTCCATGCGGGGGGACGCGGCGGCGCGGGCGGACTCAATGCCGGGGATGTCGGGGAGCATTTCCTGGACCATGAGGGGGCGGGGGAGGCTGCCGACGACGGCGGAGGCGAAGGGGGTTGACAGGAATTTTGGGGAGATGGTCATGTGGGGGGCGTCCTTCGGGTGGGTTGGGTTATGTTACATCAGTTGGGGGGAGTTCGCGCTGGGGGGAGTGAGTGGGAACGACGGGGCCTTACTCACCTGCCCTCTGGATTCCGGCCTACGCCGGAATGACGGTGGGAGTGGCGGGGGCGGGGCCTTCGACAGGCTCAGGCCGAAGGGGGCATTGGGAGTTGTTCCCACTCCTCGTTTTCACGGGGACAAGCTGCGTGGGAACGACGGGGCCTTACTCACCTGCCCTCTGGATTCCGGCCTCCGTCGGAATGACGGTGGGAGTGGCGGGGCGGGGCCTTCGACAGGCTCAGGCCGAACGGGGGCATTGGGAGTTGTTCCCACTCCTCGTTTTCACGGGGACAAGCTGCGCGGGAACGACGGGGCCTTACTCACCTGCCCTCTGGATTCCGGCCTCCGCCGGAATGACGGTGGGAGTGGTGGGGGCGTGGCCTTCGACAGGCTCAGGCCGAACGGGGGCATTGGGAGTTGTTCCGACGGGAAGGCCCACCCTCTCTCCCGTCGTGGGGGAGGGGGAGGTACTTTTATCTTGTATAATTCGCACGGTTGATTCATTACTCCAACGGGCTTGAGGTTTTGTACGACAATGCTTGAACGATTCAAGGTGCCGGCCGAGGATCAGGTTCGTGTTCCGCATCAGTCTCTCCGTTGCACACTTTCGGGGATCTTCGCGAAGATGGGAGAGCCGGCGCACAATGTTGAAGCCGCCGTGGAAACTCTTGTCACGGCCGACCTTTGGGGAGTCGAGAGTCATGGCGTTTCCAACATGGTGAAGGTTTACGTTGAGCGGTATGGGGACGGGCGGATCAAGGCGGATCCCGAATGGGGGATCATTCGAGAGACGCCGGGAACCGCCGTGATTGACGCGGACGACGGGCTGGCCATCATCATCGGTCGATCCGCGATGGATCTCGCGGTCGAAAAGGCTCGAACCGTCGGCGTCGGGTGTGTCTCGCTGATCAACGCGGGGCATTCCGGCGCGCTCGGGGTTCATGCGATGACTGCGGCCCGGCAAGACATGCTCGGGCTCGTGATGACGACCGGGGGGGCGCGGATGGTTCCCACATTCGCGGCGAGGGGGATGCTTGGCACCAATCCGATAGCCTTCGCGGCGCCCGCTCGGAACGAGGCGCCCTTTGTTTTCGACGCGGCCATGACCGGTGTTGCGCAGAATAAAATCAGGCTGGCCCAGCGGATGGGGGCGAAGCTTCTGCCGGGGTGGCTCGCGGACGACGAAGGAACTCCGACTATGCGCGA
The DNA here is from genome assembly GCA_965232435.1 of Dehalococcoidia bacterium. Lineage (GTDB taxonomy): Bacteria > Chloroflexota > Dehalococcoidia > Lucifugimonadales > VXLM01 > VXLM01. The sequence goes on along the minus strand of CBDDPU010000004.1, from coordinate 1,617,981 downwards.
AATCGACGCGCCGGAGTCGGATGATCCGCCGATGCTGCCTTTTGCAGGAACTCGCGAACTCGGCTCACACAAGGCGTACGGTCTCGCTACTATGGTTATGATCATGGGCACGCTCATGCCGGGGCAGCGCCCGACCATGCTGAGCGGAGAAATAAACGGGGAGCATCTCTTCGTGGCTTTCAACATCGAAGCCTTCACCGATCTCGAGCAATTCAAAGACAACATGGACAGCACGCTGAAGGCCCTGCGGGAGGCGGAACCCGCGCCCGGCCATGACCGCGTCTTCTACGCGGGGCTCTCCGAGCGCGAACACGAACAGGACCGGCGGGTTAACGGGATTCCGCTTCACCGTGAGGTCGTAGAATGGTTTGACGGCGTCTGCGCCGAACTGCAGGTTCCCGTCCTCGAACGGATTGACTCATGACAACGCGAAGCGACAATGACCGCAGTCACGAGTCGGTCATCAACGACACGCTGGCGCGAATCTTCCGTGAGCGGTTGGGTTTCCCGGCCGTGGCGGAGGCCTTGGTGAGCGGGAAGCGGCCGGACATCATCGTTCGTTTGCCGCAAGTCGCTCCCATCGTTCTCGAAATCGAACTTGAACCCGCCCGCACCGTGGACGCGGACGCACTTTCCCGACTGGGCATGGAGATGGACGGCGTGAGGGTGCAGAACGCTTTCGCCGTAACAGTTCCCGCCGAACTCCGTATAGCGGATCAGCAGCACCTATTCGAGCGATTGGAAGCGGCCACGTTCGGATGGCGTGAATGGCGCAACGATGGGACATCAGGGCCAAAGCTGTCCGGGACGGTATCCGAACTGGGGAGCGCGGTCACGCTTGCGACTCCGCCTTCGGGTGATTTGGAAGAGACCGTGAACGCTCTCGACGAGGGAGCGCGTCGCGCGGGGGCTAAGCTCTATGTGGCTCCAGGGGCTCTTGTCCGCGTGGCAAGGGTCTTTCGGGCTCCACCGGAAGATGAGGTGGCGCACATGGCAGCCCTGGTGATCATCAACGCCATGGTGTTCCAAGAGAGGCTCGCCCATGAGCAGGGGGCGTTCCGGCCCGTAGCCGCCGCTCGTCAAGGCGGCGTATTCTCAAGCACGGTTTTGCTCCAACTTTGGAAAGAGATATTGGAGGTCGACTACTACCCGATATTCATCATGGCAAAGGACGTTGTGGAAGAGCTTTCCGGTATTGAGGCTCCGGGGATGTTGGAGGAGTGCGCTCGAACGGCGGAGCGGCTGCTGGGGATGGGCGCAGTCGGGCGGCATGACCTTGCGGGGATGATATTCAACCGGCTGATCAGCGATAGGAAGCTGCTTGCGGCGTATTACACGAGCATACCGGCCTCCACGATTTTGACCGGGTTGGCGCTTTCGCCCGACAGGTGGCCGCAAGTTGATTGGAAGAACGTCGAGGCGCTGGAAGGGATGCGGGTTGTGGATCCGGCCTGTGGAACGGGAACTCTCCTCATGGCGGCGTATCGGCAGATATTCCAAAACTATGCGGCTTCCGACGTTTCGACACCGGAAGTTAACCGTCTTCATCAGGCCCTCGTCGAGCGAGTCCTTTTCGGGGCCGACGTAGTTCAGGCGGCCATTCACTTGACGGCGGCAACCCTTGCGGCTATGTCTCCGACGGTGCGATTCTCTCAAATGCAGTTGCATACGCTTTTTCTGCGAATGGAGTCATCCGGCGACATCCAACTTGGGTCGTTGGACTGGCTGAAGGCGCCGCAGGCTCAGGCGTTCTTTTCCGGGTCTGAGGAGCAGGTGGGGGCGAAAAACGGGAACGGCGACATTGTTCAGCGTCCTCAGGCCGATTTGGTCATCAGCAACCCTCCGTTCACGCGGCGGGGAAGCGATGGGGGGAAGGGCGAGGCGTTGGTTCGGGTGTTATCCGCGCCGGAAGACGGTCCGGAGTCGGAGAGAGCCATCGCTCGGCGCACGTCGGAGCTATTGCAAGGAACTCCGGCGAATCAGATGGCGGGACACGGGGCATCGTTCACGGTGTTGGGCGACCGCATGGTTAAGCGGGGCGGGCGTCTCGCGTTGGTTCTGCCGGTAACGGCTCTATTCGGCGAGTCGTGGCGGGGGATTCGTCAGATGCTCACATCCAAGTACGACGTTGAGTTCGTTGTATCGTCTCACGACCCTGAGTTGCGATCCATGTCCTACGACACGGCCATAGGTGAAACGCTGGTTGTCGCTCGCAGGCTGGCGGAGGGGGAAAGTCCGTCAGGGCGGGGGGTGTTTGTAAACCTTTGGAGGGGGGCGTATCGCGAGACGGACTCTTTGGCGATAACCAGCGCGGTGAACACTGCCGTTTCAGCTCCCATTCACCGCTCGGACGGCCCGCCGGTGGGGGGCAGTCCGGTGATGGTGGGGGGAGAGCAATGGGGGGAGGTCATGGAAGGTCCTCTCGGCGAGGAGCCTTGGAAGGCGGCCCGTTGGAGGACCGGCGCGACGGCGCAGTTTGCGGCGGGGCTTGAACGGGGCGAACTGTGGGCCCCCGATGGGACGAGGGCGATTGCGCGGATTCCTGTGGTCACTATGTCGAGTGTTTGCGCTGTCGGGCCGGAGTCACGCAAGATTCGTGGCTCACTCGGTGTCTTCGACGCCTATCATGGATGGGAAGCGCAATATCAGTTCCCCGCGATTTGGAAGCAGCAACAGGCGATTCACCAAAACATGAGTGCAGAACCGAATGCTCGGCTTGTGCCTCAACCCGATCGTGACCATGCTCCAGTATGGACACGATCGGGGCTCCTCCACTTTACGGCTACGGTTCGTTACAACTCACAGCGGATTATGGCGGTACGCACAAATGTTGTGACTCTAGGTGTGAGGGCATGGTATACCCTAAATGTTTATGATGATAACCCGATAGACAAAGCTAGGCGAGAGGCTGCCCTAGCCCTATTGTGCAATTCTACCTTGGGCTTATTCCTTCACGCGAACCATTCCAACAGTTCCCAGGAGGGAAGAGGACAGGGAAGTAAGGGAATGCTCGAGTCGATGTCCACGCTGGACGTTCGGGAGCTCCGTCCATGGCAGTTGGACGCTGCGCAGTCGATCTGGCGGGATTTCAGTGACCGGAAGTTTGAGTCATTCCATCTTTGCGCAGTCGACCCGGCCCGAATAGAGCTTGACCGGCGAATCGTTCAAGACCTGCTCGGACTGGGTGAGGAGGCCGTCGCCGCCGTTGCGAGGCTGCGTCAATTGCTGGCAAGCGATCCGTCGATACATGGAACGAAGAAACCGGAACCGGGGCAGTAAGCTAGGCAGCCAGTCCGGCCGTTTCCAACGCCTCTCGCAGTTCGTGGTAGGTGAAGTCGCTCGGCGGTGTGTCCGGGTGTCGCACGTTCACCGACGAAAAGACACCTCGCAAGCGCAGCGTTTCCTTGACGAGGTGGAGCGAGGAGGGTCCTGCGCCCAGGGTCATTACTCGTAAGAGAGGCGTCATTCGATTGAACTCTTCGACCGCGCGTGCCTCATGGCCAGATTGGAAGAGGTCCCAAACAGAGCGGAACAGGTCGGGGAAGGCGGCGTGGGGCATGATTCCTACCGAACCTCGGCGCATCTCTTCTACGAAGAATGCTCCACCCGCTCCGCCGAAGACCGTGAGGGAATCGCCGCCTTCGCGCACGAAGCCCGCGATGCTCGCCGGGGTCGGGGGGTTTTCGGCTTTGATGTACTGCACTCCTTCGATCTCGCGGGCCATTTCTCCGGCCAATGCGGGCGACACGGCCGCCGTCGGAACGTCTTGAATGAAGATCGGTATCGCGGTCGCGTCCGACACTCGCCGGTAATACTCCTTTACTATTTCACTTGAAACAGCGGTTGGCGGGGTTATCATTACGGCATTTGCCCCGAGTTCCTCGGCCCGGCGGCTGTACTGAACGGTGACTGTGGTGCTCAGCGCTCCGGTATTCACGACAACGGGGGCGCGGCCTTTCGCCGCCTCGACAACAGTCCGGGCCGCCAGGTCTCGTTCCGTTTCCGACAGTTTCACCACTTCGCTCGCGAAGGCGATGCCGACGCCGTGGGCGCCGTTCTCGATGACGAAATTCACTTCGCGGGCAAGGTCCTCGGTGTCGATGCGGTCATCGGCGTCGAAGGGCGTCGCAAGGATTGGAAAAAGGCCTTTCATTGTGGAATTCTCCATTTAGTAGGTTGCGCGTCCGCCGCTAATGTCGAATACGGCGCCGGTGCTGAAGGAACATTCTTCGGAGGCGAGCCATGCCACCAGGGCGGCCACTTCCGATATTTCGCCCGTTCGGCCCATGGGTATCTTCGAAATCATGTAGTCGATATGCTCCTGGGTGAGCTGTTCGAGTATTCGCGTCCGCACGACTGCGGGCGTTATGCAGTTCACGCGAATGCCGGTGGTCGCAAGTTCTTTGCCGACCGATTTGGTAAGTCCGATGACGCCGGCCTTGGTGGCCGAGTAGGGGACTGCCTTTGGGTTGCCTTCCTTTCCGGCAATGGAGGCGATGTTGATCACGCGGCCATAGTCCCGTTCGATCATGTGGGGAATGACGTAGTGACAGAAAGCGAACACTCCGCGCAGATTAGTGCGGTACACTCGGTCCATTTCTTCGAGGGGCAGTTCCCAGACGCTGGCCGAGTGGCCCGCGATTCCGGCATTGTTGACAAGGATGTCGATTCGTCCCCATCGGTCTATGGTCTGGGCCGCCGCGCGCTGGGCGGTATCATCGTCGGCCACGTCACCCAGTACTATCTCGGAGTCGATGCCCTGCTCGGCCAGGGCCTTCGATGCGCGGCCTGCCGATTCGGCGTTCATGTCAACGATGGTAATCGCGGCGCCTTCGTTTCCCAGTCGCTGAGCGATTCCAAAGCCCAGACCTTCCGCCGAGCCCGTCACGATGGCCGCCTGCCCTTCAAATCTCAATGTTAGTTCTCCTCTGGTTCAAGAATACGGCGCGGTTTCCTTAAGGACTCCCACACCAAGCTGTGATTTTAGCGTTGTTTCCGCGAAAGGGTGCGGCTGCCGCGCTTCGATATGGGCGGGAATCCGCTTGGGATCAGTCGGATATTCACCATATGCGAATGGAGCGGATGACGTTCGCACTGTCTTATACGACCTCAGCCAGGTACTTGCTCGCCGCCGATACGGCGGCGCCCTGGGCGACCTCATACCCCTCGTCCGGCAGAATACTTTCCAGAGCGGACAGGAGGGCTAGGAGGTACTCCCCCTTGCTCGACTCGCCCATCAGTCCGATCCGCCAGACGGTGCCATCGAAGGGGCCGAAGCCTTTCCCGATCTCGATCGAACGTTCCTTCAGGAGACGCTGCCGCACCGTGGCATCGTCCACACCTTCAGGAATGCGGACGGCGGTTATCTGGTCAAGGCGGTTTGACTGGGGAACGAGGAATTCCAGGCCGAGGGCCTCCAGGCCGGCGCGCAGGGCGGCAGAGTTCCGGCGGTGTCGGGATATCCGGGCATCGAGACCTTCCTCAAGCACGATTCGGAGCGCCTCACGGAGTCCCAAAATCATGCTGACGGGGGCGGTGTGATGGTATACATGCTCCGGCCCCCAGTAGTTCGCAATGAGGCCGAGATCGAGGTACCAGGAGGGCGGTTTCGTGGCGCGCGAGTCGATGACGTCAAGTGCGCGCGGGCTAATCGCCGCCGGACAGATTCCGGGCGGGGCTCCGAGGCATTTCTGGCTGCATGAGTACGCATAATCGATGCCCATCTCGTCGAGCGCGAACTCGCTGCCGCCCAGCGAGGTCACGGCGTCAACCATGAAGAGAGCGTCCCTCGTCTTCGCGAGTTCGGAGATTTCATCGAGGGGCTGCAGAACTCCGGTTGATGTTTCGGCGTGCACTACGGTTACCATCTTCACCGAGTCGTGACTGCGGAGCTCCTCCTCTAGTGTGTTGGGCGGAAAGGGTTTTCCCCACTCACCGCGCAGAACGACGGCATTGGCTCCGACTCGTTCGGCCATTTCCGCCATTCGCTCCCCAAAATAGCCGGACGAGCAGATGATCACGGTATCTCCCGGCTCCAGCAGGCTATTGAGGCCGGCTTGCATTCCGGCGCTCCCCGTTCCCGGGAGGGCTTCTTTCGTTTGAAAGACTAGCCGCAGCAGTTCCGAAACTTCGTCGAGGACGGTCATGAATTCGGGGTCGGCGTACCCGATCATTGGGGACATCATCGCCTGGAGCACTCGCGGGCTGGCGTTGCTCGGGCCGGGGCCGAGTAATATCCGCGGGGGCATCACAGGGACCTTAGATGCGGGCAGGCTGCTCATGTTTTGTCACCTCATCGCCTGGGGAAGGACTCCGCGCTGAACGGCTTGTATTATATAAGCAACTTTTCCCTTCGTCATTCCTGTGTGGGTACCCTCACCCTAGCCCTCTCCAGCGAACGGGAGAGGGGATATGTGAATGGGGGAGGAATGGCAGGGGATGTGGGCTTTGGATATACTTTTGGGGTATGGTTATGCTTGAGGTGGATTCTTAAGATGAACCGTTTTTTCCAGATACTGGCTCCAATTGTTTTGGTTTGCGCGGGGGTTGTCGTTCTGGCATGTGGCGGCGATTCGGAAGGTGTCACCGCTGGGGCTTCTCCTGAGGCGATGGACTCGACGAGGGGTTCCGTCGCTACATCCGCGCCTTCAGTCGCGCCGACTTCTACGGCGACGCCGATACCGGCAACGCGGACGGCGACGCCCGCCCCGGAACCAACTCGGGGGGCGGTCACTGCCGAAGTTGGCGGGAACGTTGGGGATCTGGCCCCTGAGTTTACTCTCAATCTGGGGCAAGGTCGCCGTGTCACTTCAGCGGAGCTTGTGGCACAGGGCAAGCCGGTCTTCATTCTCTTTCATGCCACTTGGTGACCGGACTGTCGCTCCGCGTTGCGGAGCCTGACGGACATCTACCCGCCTTTCGAAGACGCGGTGGAACTCTATGCCGTGGCATTCAGCGAGCCTCTCAGCGAACTGCAGGCGTACCAAAACGAAAGCGGGCATCCGGGTGCGGTTGCGCAATCCGTCGGGAACATGGCGCGCGATTTCAGAGTTACTCAGCAATCCACGAAGGTCGCCATAGACGGGGACGGTGTGATTGTCTACCGCGCCGGGTACGGGCGGGGCAGCGCCGCGGACTGGGAGCGAGTATTGAGGGAAATGGCCCCGGCAGATTGATGCGGCATTGAGGTGGTATTGAGAATCAGCTTATGGCAGCCCGACAAGAAAGGTTGCGTTCAGCATTTCTGGATTCCGGCCTGCGACGGTATGACGAGGGGGAGTATTGCTGGATTCCGCCCTTCGCCGGAATGACGGTGGGGGTTACCCTCACCTGCGAACGGGTGAGGGGATGTGGCGACCGGCTATAGAATTTGTTAAGGGAGCGTTCATGCTATGACTACAACTCGGCTCAGGTTTGTTGTTCCGGGCGACGATCCCGCGCAGATACAGGATTCTCCTCATCTCGAACGGCTGGAGCCGTATGGGGATGTCGAACTTTATTGCGACCGTCCTTCCGGGATGGAAGAGCAGTTGGAACGCGCTCGCGACGCTCACGTCATCATCAATACGCGCGGGGCGGTGAAGTGGCCCGCCCAAGCTTTGCGGTCACTGCCGAGCTTGCGGATGATCGCCACTTGCTCCATAGGGGTCGATATGATCGACATCGAGGCTGCGCGGGAACGTGGCATCGTGGTGAGCAACCAGCCGGGACGCACTGCGCCGGTTGTTGCCGAGCACATCATCGGCCTGATGTTCGCCGCGGCAAAACGTGCGGCCTTCCAAACTGCGGAACTGAAGGCTGGACGCTGGACGCTCATGCAAAATCTGACGCTTCAAGGGAAGACGATCGGGATTATCGGCGCGGGGAACGTCGGGCGGGAAGTGGCCCGCATCGCCAACGCGCTGGGGATGAATTGTCTTTCATGGACGTTCAACCCGTCTCCGCAGCGAGCTCAGGAACTCGGCGTGGAGTTCGTCGAGTTCGATGAGTTGCTGAGAGAATCCGACGTTGTGAGTCTGCACGTCCGGCTCAGTCCCGACAGTCGGCAGATAATCGGCGCTCGCGAGCTTGAATTGATGAGGCCCGGCTCGCTCCTGATCAACGGGGGACGTGGGGAACTCGTGGACGACGCCGCGCTTGTGGCCGCGCTTCAATCGGGACACCTCGCCGGGGCCGGGCTCGACGTTTTTTCCCAAGAACCCCTTCCGCCCAACCATCCCATTCTTTCTTGCGATCAGGTCGTCCTCACGCCACACCTCGCGGACCAGACGGCGGAGGGGATCGAGCTTCTGAATGAAGGGGCGGTCACAAACGTGATCGCCTTCCTCGAAGGCCGTCCGAATAATGTCGTGACATAAGAGCCGAGGATTTGTATCTCGGGAGTTTTGCGTTACTTGTGGGAGGATACCCTCACCCTAGCCCTCTCCCGCGAACGGGAGAGGGGATATCGGAATGGAGGTGGGGGTGTGGGCTGGATTCCGGCCTTCGCCGGAATGACGGGGGATACCCTCACCCTAGCCCTCTCCCGCGAACGGGAGAGGGGATATCGGAATGGAGATGGAGTGTGGGCTTTGACTTCAGTTGGCGCAGTTCTACACAATAGGCGTGCTATGAAGGAACGACTTGCAGCGAATCGGGCGAACTGGAACGCTCGAACTCCCGTCCATGCCGCCTCAGCGTTATACGACGTGGAGGGGTTCAAGAAGGGGCGGATAACCTTGACGGAGATTGAACGGCGTGAAGTCGGCAGCGTATCCGGGAAGACGCTTTTACATCTTCAATGTCATTTCGGCATGGACACAATCTCATGGTCGCGTCTTGGCGCAAAAGCGACGGGGGTCGATTTTTCGGATGCTTCAATTAGCCTCGCTCGCGCCCTCAACGAGGAGGTTGGATCAGACGCTCGGTTCATCCGTTCGGACATTTACGACTTGCCCGATGCGCTGGACGAAGAATTTGACATAGTATTCACGTCTTTCGGCGTTCTGTGCTGGCTGCCCGACCTCGGCGAATGGGCGTCCGTCGTTCACCGTTTCGTCCGACCGGGGGGGATGTTTTATATTCTGGACGGACACCCGGTCATGGGCATTTTCGAAGAGTCGGACTCGGGGGAAATGCTCACGGAATACCGTTACTTCCACGATGAGTTGTCTTTCCCATGCACCGAGCAGACCTATACCGGCGATGACCTTAGGGCGGGGCCGGTCTACGAGTGGCAGCACAGCCTCGGGGAAATTGTTACGGCCCTGACCGAAGCCGGACTCACGATCGAATACCTTCATGAGTTCTCTCTCTCGGCATACCATGCTTTTCCCAGCATGACGAAGCGGGACGACGGATGGTGGCGCTTCCCCGAGCGCAATGATTCGTTCCCCCAGCTCTTCTCCATCAAGGCAGTCAAGTGATTCATCCAATGTCCTCCACAGTTTCCTTGCAGGGTTCTCCGTTCTGTCGTTTCAGCGGACGGAGATTTTTGTACGAGTGATGATTAGATGTTGGAGTAGGGGTGTGGTTCGACCCTTCTACAGGCTCAGGGCGAACGGGGGCAGGGCGACAGGATCAGGGTGAACGGGCTTGAGTGGCTCATTATGAACGTGGGAGGGGATGATGAATCCGCGAGCGTATCCACGTGGGCCGAGGTATCGGGTAAGCGGGCGTGTCGGACGTGAGGAAGGGCCGAGGAAGCGGAGGGTGTGGCCGTTTATCGTGGGAGGTCTGACGGGGTTGGCCGCAGTGGTCGTCGTGGGGGCTGTCGCGCTGCCGCCGATGTTTCGGCCGGCATCGGTGGATCAGAAGGGGGGCGGGGATGTGATGGAGGCGACACGTCCGCGTGATTTGGCGCCGACGCCCATGTTTCCGACGCCATCGCCTTATTCGACTCCGACGCCGACGGCGACGCCGAGGGTTATTCCTACTGCGGATCCGTCGCTAACCAGCGAGGAGCTTGCGAGCATCATCAGCTTTGCGAACAGCATCATGTTCATCGAGAGGAGGCAGCGCATCATCATCAGGGACTATCGTTACTACGATATTGATCTGCTGACGCGATGGATCGGGGAGTCGGTCAGGGGCGCGGAGGACCTGCTGGATCGGCAGCGGAGGCTCTTGGTGGAGTATAGGGAGATTCGGGCGCCTGATATTGAGGGCGCGTCGGTTGCGCTGGGGCTTTACGTGGAGTCGGCTGAGGAGGGAGTGGAGACGTTCGAGCGGCTGGTGGTGGCGTTGGAGCCGCTGCACGTGGCGGGGGTATCGGTTGTTGGCGGGATCAGGACGGGTATGCTGCCGAATATCGGGGTTAGCCAAGGCTTGTCTAGGTCGGCGATGATTCGTCAAGAAGCGCGGGAGCGGTTGGAGTCGATAGTCAACCGGGCGGGGTTGACGCTGGGGGAGGCGGATTGGCTTCGGGGTCCTGACGCGGAGGACCTTTGAGGGGGAATTTACCCTCACCCCCACCCTCTCCCGTGAACGGGAGAGGGTGAAAGATTTGGGCGCGGTGAAAAGCGACGTAAGTTACTTACTCACCCCAACCCCGTATCAAGTACAGGGCAGGCTTTCTCCCGTTCTCGGGAGAGGGTGAAGAGTTGGCGGGGGTTATCGTTGTTCGCCGAATACGGTTCGGAAGACGTCGGCGATTTCGCCGACGGTGGCGTAGGCTTCGACGCATTCGAGGATGGCGGGGACGGTGTTTTCGTGGCCGACGGCGACGGCTCGGAGTTGTCGCAGTGTGTCGGCGGTTGCGGCCTCGTCGCGCTGTTGTCGGACTCGTCGGACTCGTTCGAGTTGTTTTTGGACGGCGTCGGGGTCGATGCGTTGGAAGGTTTGGATGGGGGGTGTTTCGGTGGTAAACCGGTTGACGCCGACGATGACGCGGTCTTGTTGTTCGATTTCGCGTTGGAGTTTGAAGGCGCTTTCGTGGATTTCATCGGTTTGGTATCCGGATTCGAGGGCGGCCACGGCCCCGCCCCGCCTGTCGATCTCGGCGATGTAGTCGAAGGCGGCTTGTTCGAGTCGGTCGGTGAGGCTTTCGACGTAGTAGGAGCCGGCGAGGGGGTCGACGGTGTCGGTGACGCCGCTTTCGTTTGCGAGGATTTGCTGGGTACGCAGGGATATTTGGGCGGATTCTTCCGTTGGGAGTCCGAGGGCTTCATCGCGTGAGTTGACGTGGAGGGATTGAGTTCCGCCGAGGACGGCTGCGAGGGCTTGGACGGTGGTTCGGATGACGTTGTTGTCGGGCTGCTGCGCGGTGAGGGTGACGCCGGCGGTTTGGGTGTGGAATCGGAGTCGCCATGATCGGGGGTCGCGGGCATGGAATCGCTCGCGCATGATCTTGGCCCACATACGTCGGGCGGCGCGGAATTTGGCGACCTCTTCGAGGAGGTTGTTCTGCGCGGCGAAGAAGAAAGAGAGGCGAGAGGCGAAGGCGTCGACCTGGAGGCCTGAGTCGATGGCGGCCTGTACGTATGCGATGCCGTTTGCGAACGTGAAGGCGAGTTCCTGGACGGCCGTTGCGCCGGCTTCTCGCATGTGGTAGCCGCTGATGCTGATGGTGTTCCAGCTTGGGACGTGTTCGGAGCAGTATTTGAACACGTCGGTGACGAGGCGCATAGAGTGTCTGGGGGGGTAGATGTGGGTTCCGCGGGCGATGTATTCCTTGAGGATGTCGTTTTGGAGTGTGCCGTTGAGCCGGGAGGGATCGACGCCCTGCTTCTTGCCGACGGCGATATAGAGGGAGAGGAGAATTGACGCGGTGGCGTTAATGGTCATGGAGGTGCTGACCTTGTCGAGGGGGATGCCGTCGAAGAGGACTTCCATGTCCGCTAGGCTGGAAATTGGCACTCCGGCGCGTCCGACCTCGCCGGTGGCGAGTGGGTGGTCGGAGTCGTAGCCTGTTTGGGTTGGGAGATCGAAGGCGACGCTGAGGCCTGTTTGTCCGTGATCGAGGAGGTACCGGTACCGGGCGTTGGATTCTTCGGGTGAGGCGAAGCCGGAGTATTGGCGCATGGTCCACACTCGCCCGCGGTACATGTTGGGCTGTACGCCGCGGGTGTAGGGGTATTCGCCGGGATATCCGAGGGTTGAGGCGTAGTCGTCGATGTTGAGGTCTTCAGGTGTGTAGACGGTGTCGACCTCGATGTCGGAGTCGGTTTGGAAGCGGTCACGTCGTTCGCCGAACCGTTTTTTGACGGGTTCGAGGGTGTTGTCGTTCCATTCTTGTTTGCTGTTGGATGGCATGGGTGTTTTTGGGGGTGAATTCCGTTTTTCGGTTGGATCGCTTGTTTGCTTCTGCCCTTCGGCAGGGAGCCTTCGACAGGCTCAGGGGGAGCGTTGTTAGTGTGATTAGGGTGGATCTCGAGGCAGGGTCTTGGTGGTCGGGGTGACTGGACTCGAACCAGCGACCCCCTGCACCCCATGCAGGTGCGCTACCAAACTGCGCCACACCCCGACTGCAAGTTAGGTTAGCATAGGGTGTTTAGGGGTTCAAGCGGGCCAGTTTCTCATGCGGTTCCAGAGGTCGTCGTCGATGGCGATGTCGAGGGCGGCGAGGGCGTTGTCGACTTGTTCGGGGTTTCGGGCGCCTATGAGGATGGAGGTTACTGCGGGGTGTCGCATGGCCCATGCAAGGGCAAGTCTGACCATGGAGGTGCCGGAGCGTTCGGCCTGTTTGCGGAGGAGGTCGATTACCTGGAAGTTGCGGTCGGAGAAATAGATGTCGGCGTGGGCGGGGACGATGTGGTATCGGGAGCCGATGGGGAACTGGGAGCGATCGGGGGTATATTTTCCGGTGAGGAAGCCGGCGCCGAGGGGGCTGTAAGAGGTTACGGCGACCTGCTCGCGCTCGCAGATGGGGAAGATGTCCTCGTCGGCGTCGGGGAGGGCGAGGCTGTAGGGGGGCTGGATGACGTCGAAGCGGCTCAGGTTGTTGGCGTCGCCGGCTTCGAGGGCCTCGGCAAGCTGTTCGGCGGAGAAGTTACTGCATCCGATGGCGCTTGTCCTTCCTGCGGCCACTTCGTCGGACATGGCGGTTAGGGTTTCGGTGATGGGTATGTCGTCGGGTCGGTGGAGTTTGAAGATTTCGATGTTATCGACGCCGAGTCGTTCGAGGCTATGGGAGAGGGCTTTTTTGATATTGTCAGGGTCGTTGCCGGTGCCGACCTTTGTGCAAAGGGTTATTTCGTCGCGGCATCCGCGTGCGCGCAGCCATCGGCCGATGATTTTTTCGGATGAGCTCATTTCGACGGTGGTTTCGCGAACGTCGTCGGTGCCGTAGAGGGTCTTACGTCCGGCGTGGGACTGGCCGCCGCCGTAGACTTCGCCGGTGTCGAAGAAGGTGATGCCGCGCTCGACGGCGTAATCCATGACTCGCCAAGAGTCTTCCTCGGTGATTTCGCGGCCCCAGTTGCCGGCGCCGAGTCCCAGGGGGGTGACGGTGACGTTGGAGCGTCCGAGTTTGCGGGGTTTCATGCGGGGCCTCGCTTGATTCGCTGTTTGTCTTTGTCGGTCATGAGGGCGGAGATTTTCTCGATGATTTCGTTGGTGGATTCTTGGATGGTGGCGGAGGTGGTGTCGAGGCGGGTCTTGTGTTTGAGGAGGGAGTCGGCGAATTCTTCTTCGTAGCGTTCGAGGACCCGGTCGACGTCGGCGTCTTGGAGGGGGCTGCGGAGGTGTGGGTTTTGTTTCATGCGTTGGCGGATGGTGTCGGAAGAGGCGGTGACGAGGACGAGGATGGTGTCGGGGCCCAGCTCGAGAATCTGCTCTTCGTATCGGCGGTTGGAGACTCGGCGGTCGGCGTACTGGCCGTCTCCGCCGTAGTCGAAATAGACGGGACCGAGGATTCCCTCGTCGAAGTGCGCGCCGACCATGATGTGGTCGTCCTGTGAGTAGAATGACGGGTGGAGGTGGTACTGAAGGTGGTAGCGCTGGACCATCTCCTTGAGTTTGGGGGAGAGGGCCATGATCTGGGCCTGCTCGTCGTGGGTGAGTCCGGTGCGGGTGTAGTCGCCGTTTTTGGCGTCGGGGAAGCAGGCGACGAGGTTGGCGACCTCGTCGGGAGCGGGCGGGGAGAAGTTGCTTATGTGAGGGATTTTCCAGTGGTCGTGGTACTCGTTGGGGCCGAACCTGCCGCCTTGCATGTTTGCCGCTCCCCACTCACCGAAGGTCTGGGACAGGGTTGTGGAGCCCGAATACTCACAGCCAGCTATGATGAGGCGCATGGAATCCTCCGTGTGGTGGGGTTTCGGCGGTATCTTATCATTTAGAATAGTGAGGGTCTCTGCGGGGAGGGCGCGGAGGACGGGCGACCACAAGGGTCGCCCCTACGGGAGATTGGAAGGGCGCTGCTTGTGATGCAATGAACGTTGGATGAATGGAGAAAGCTATGGCGCGGTATCGGGCGGGGGCGATTGGCAGGACGGGACGCGGCGACTGGGGTCACGGGCTGGATATGGCGTTCGTGGGGGCGTCTGGGGTGGAATTCGTGGCGGTGGCGGACGACGACACGGACGGGTTGCGAGACGCGGGCAACCGTACGGGTGCGGGCGCGCTGTACGGCGACTTCCGAGAGATGCTTGAGGTGGAGCGGCTCGACTTCGTTGCGGTGTGTCCGCGATGGCTCGGCGCTCGTGGGGAGATGGTGATAGCGGCGGCGGAAGGGGGAGTTAGGGGCATCTTCTGCGAGAAGCCGTTCGCGCGGACGCTCGCTGATGCGGATGCGATGCTGGAAGCGTGCGAGCGGCGGGGAGCGCGGGTGGCGGTAGCGCATAGGCGCGCCAACCCTTATGAGCAGCGGGCGAAGTCGATGATCGAAGAGGGGGCTATCGGGGAGCTGCAGTCGGTCCGTGCCATGGGGAAATGCGACCACCGTTCGGGGGCGCAGGATCTGATGGTATTGGGGACGCACATGATGGACAGCATAAGGTACTTGGCAGGCTCGGAAGCGGTCTGGGCGAGCGGTCGGGTAACGCAGGACGGGCGAGACGTGACGGTAGACGATATCCGTGAGGGGGACGAAGAGATCGGGCTGATCGCGGGGAACGGGGTGTACGCGACGTATGCATTCGAGAACGGGGTAACGGCGTCATTCGAGTCGCAGCCGGTGGTCATGCCGCCGGGAGGGAGCAGCAGCCTGTTTGGGTTTGAGGCGTACGGGTCGGAGGGCATCATATCGGTGCGGAACTCGCCGACGGGGAATATGTTCGTCTATCCTCACAGCAGGTGGACGCCGGGGTCGGACGACGAGTGGAGGCCGGTGGTCATCGAGGCGTGGGAGCGGGAGCAACGGGAGCGCGGGGTGTCCTCGACGGCACTGAGCAACAAGATTATTGTGAGGGAGTTGATCCGGGCGGTGGAGGAGGATCGGGACGTGACACTCAGTTCGAGTGGGGTTGATGGGAGAGCGGCTATTGAAATGATCATGGCGGCGCACGAGTCGCACCGGCTGGGCGAGCGGGTGTATTTTCCGCTGGAGAACAGGGAGAATCCGTATGAGGTTTGGAGGAGGGAAGAAGGGGGAAAGTAGGGTATTCACCCTCACCCCAACCCTCTCCCGTTCGCGGGAGAGGGGGGAAGACGTTGGCAGGCATGACCGTTGAGCAAGGGAGGCGAGGGAATCGTGTCGTATGAGTTTGTTGTTTTGGAGAGGGATGGGGGCGTTGGGAGAATTACTTTGAACCGGCCGGGGTCGTTGAATGCGCTGAATCGGGGGATGTACCGGGAGTTGGACGAGTCGATCAGTGAGTTGGAGGAGGACGACGACATTGGTGCGATTGTGGTTACCGGGGCCGGGGGGCGTGCGTTTTCGGCGGGTGCGGACATTCACGAGATGGCGCGGATCGCGGAGGAGACGGGGAGCCATGACGGTGATCCGGATCGGTCGCGGCATATGTGGCATTTGGCGACTTGCAGGAAGCCGACTATCGGGGCGATCAATGGGTTGGCGTATGGCGGCGGGGCGGTGATTGCGGCGAGCATGGATATTCGAGTAGGTTCGGAGAATGCGAGCTTCCGGTTTTTGGGGGCGGCGTACGGTCGGGTGAATTCGACGTGGAATTTGCCTATGCAGGTCGGCTGGCCGAAGGCGAAGGAGTTGTTGTTCACGGCGCGTGTGGTGCGGGCACGGGAGGCGCTGCGGATTGGGTTGTTGAATCATTTGGTGGCGGCGGATTTGCTGATGGCGAAGGCGATGGAGATTGCGCGGGCGATCTCGGCGAATGATCGGCGGATGGTGGAGGGGATCAAGGAGTTGATGATTCGGGATGTGGGTGAGTCGTGGCGTGGGATGCAGATGAATGAGTTGGAGGCGCAGGCGGGCAGGCTGAAGCCTCCTCCGGTGCATGAGGGGTTTGATGAGTTTTTGAGGCGAAAGGGTCGGTGAGGAGAGGGGGTAGAGGCCGGCAGTCGGAAGGACACACAAGGCGGGGCACTGACAAGGGACGCTCCCACGTTTGATTTGGCCCAATTCGGCGGGGGTTTTGTGGTATTATCCCCCGCAACCCCTTACCCCAGAGGAGCGCATCACGTGCAGACAGTTATGAGCATCCTTTCACGCCGCCGACCGGCAGCCATCCTCGCCGCAACCGGCCTGGCTGCCCTCGTTGTGTTTCTCGTCCGTCCCACCGTCGCGCACGCCGCCGGCGTCGAAGAGGAAGCCGCCTTCGTCTTCAACACCTTTTCCTTCCTCGTTTGGGGCGCGCTGGTGATGTGGATGTGCGCCGGCTTCACGATGTTGGAATCCGGTTCCGTTCGCACCAAGAACGCCGCGATGATCTGCCTCAAGAACATCGGCCTATACTCCATCGCCGGCCTCGCCTATTTCTTCATCGGCTATAACCTCATGTACGGCGACATCATCGGCGGAGTGATCGGCACGCCGGGGTTCATGTACCTGCCATCCTCTGCAGAAGTCGCCCTCTTGGATGCGGCCGATTCGGAAGTGGCCGCGGCGACCGCGAAGGTTCTGGACGCCGGCGACGGCTATTCCGTCATGTCCGACTGGTTCTTCCAAATGGTCTTTGTGGCGACGGCGGCCTCGATTGTCTCGGGCGCCCTCGCCGAACGAGTCAAGCTCTGGCCCTTCCTCCTGTTCACCCTGATACTCACGGGCATCATCTACCCCGTTGTCGGCGCGTGGACATGGGGAGGCGGTTGGCTCGGCGAGCTGGGCTTCGTCGACTTCGCCGGATCGACCATCGTGCACAGCACGGGCGGATGGGCCGCCTTGGCCGGTATGCTGGTCGTCGGCCCTCGACTGGGCAAGTTCCGCAAAGACGGCAGCGTCCGCGCGACTCCGCCGTCGAACATTCTCGTCGTGACGCTCGGCGTGTTCATCCTGTGGTTCGGATGGTTCGGCTTCAACGGCGGCTCTCAGCTCGCGCTCGGAAGCGCGGCGGACGCGGTATCGATGAGCATCGTGTTGGTCAACACCAACTTGGCCGCCGCCGCCGGGGTGATCGCGGCTCTGGCGGCTTCACGCCCGATTCTGGGCCGCACCGACCTGTTTGCCGGCCTCAACGGCGCGATAGCCGGGCTCGTCTCCATTACGGCAGCTCCCGACTTTACCGACCACTACTGGGCGATCATCATCGGCGCGATCGGAGCCGTCATCTGCACGGCGGGCCTCAAGCTGTTGGAGAAGATCAAGCTCGACGACGTGGTCGGAGCCGTGCCCGCGCACCTCTTCGCGGGGATCTGGGGCACTCTGGCCGCGTCCATCGGGGTCGCGGGCGGCGCGCAGTTCCACGTCCAGCTCATCGGCAGCCTTGCGATAGGCGTGTTCGTGTTCGCCGTCTCGTTCGTCCTCTGGAAGGTCATGGACCTTACCATCAGTGCGCGAGTGTCGCACCAGGTCGAGCGCCTCGGCCAAGACGCGGGAGAACTCGGCATGGAGTCGTACCCCGAGTTCGTGCTCATGCCCGACGTCGACGAGACCGAGCAGGACAAATAGCGACCCTTCACCCTGGCCCTCTCCTGCGACGGGAGAGGGGATAAACAGCGTAGGGGCGGGTCAGGTTTTCACCCTTCGACAGGCTCAGGGCGAACGGGGGTGTGGATTGGGGCGAACGCGGCCCCCTGCTACGGTCCCGTTTGGGAGTGAGCCCGACCCTCACCCTAGCCCTCTCCCACGACGGGAGAGGGGATAAACAGCGTAGGGGCGGGTCAGGTCTTCACCCTTCGACAGGCTCAGGGCGAACGGGGGTGTGGGTTGGGGCGAACGGGGGTGTGGATTGGGGCGAACGCGGCCCCCTGCTACGTCCCGTTCGGGAGTGAGCCCGGCCCTCACCCTAGCCCTCTCCCACGACGGGAGAGGGGATAAACAGCGTAGGGGCGGGTCAGGTCTTCACCCTTCGACAGGCTCAGGGCGAACGGGGGGCGGTGTGGGTTGGGGTGAACGGGGGGTGTGGGTTGGGGCGAACGCGGCCCCCTGCTACGTCCCGTTTGGGAGTGAGCCCGGCCCTCACCCTGGCCCTCTCCTGCGACGGGAGAGGGGATAAACAACGTAGGGGCGGGTCCGGTTTTCACCCTTCGACAGGCTCAGGGCGAACGGGGGGTGTGTGGGTTGGGGTGAACGGGGGTGTGGGTTGGGGTGAACGGGGGCCCCTGCTACACTTTCACGAGCTTTTGGAGGCTGCGGACACCTTCTTTGATCGTGCCGAGGTTTTTCATATTGGTCCAGGAGACTTCGCCGACGTAGAGGCTGCCATGCGAGTCCATGGAGATGTCGTGGGGGGCGACGAACTGGCCTGGTTCTTCGCCGAAGCCGTCGCCGAACCGCGCCAGACGCTCGCCGCTGCGGTTGTAAACGCTGATCCATGGGCCGATGTTCGGCATGTCGCGGTTGACGTTCATGCCCGCGCCGAGGTCTCCGACGAACACATGCTGATCTTTGGATATGTACATAGCGCAGGGGCGATGCATGTTCCGCCACTGGGTTTCAAAGTTGCCCTGTGAGTCGAAGATCTGGACCCGGTGGTTTTCTCGGTCGCAGACGTAGACGTAGCCGTCGGTGTCGGTGGCGATGTTGTGGGTGATATTGAACTGTCCGGGGTCGACGCCCGGCTCGCCCCAGGAGAAGAGGAGCTTCCCGTCGGGGGAGTATTTATGGACTCGGGAATTGCCGTATCCGTCAGCGACGTAGAATTCGCCGGTGTTGTAGTCGATGGCGACATCGGTCGGGCGATGAAACGGCTCGCCGCTCATGTACGGGGCAGAGGTTCCGGGGGTTCCGAGGGTGAAGATGACCTTGCCCTCCGGGGTGCACTTGCGGACGGTGTGATCATCGTCGTCGATGAGGTACAGCGTGCCGTCGGGCGCAAAGGTGATGCCGTGGGCGCGGGGGTACATAGCGGGATCGCCCCAATCTCTGAGATAGTTGCCGTTGGTGTCGAAGATGATGACCGGATGGGAGCCGCGGTTGAAGACGTATATTTCGTCCTTGGGGCTGACCGCGACCGAGGCGGCCTCCTGCCATGAGTAGCCGGGCGGCAGAGTTTCCCAATTCGTCGCAACTTCATAGACGAACTCCCCCGTCCCGATCTGTGTCGCCGTCGTCATCTGGGCCTCCTAACATGGCGGGTCGTGACATTTGAGCGTTGATGTGGCACTATCTTACCACCTGTCGTTGGATTCTGGGGAACCGCTATGCTACTGGAAAACAAGGTTGCGCTCATAACCGGCGCGGCATCCGGGATCGGACGCGCATCGGCGCAACTGTTTGCCCGAGAGGGAGCGTCGGTCA
Source organism: Dehalococcoidia bacterium (assembly GCA_965232435.1). Lineage (GTDB taxonomy): Bacteria > Chloroflexota > Dehalococcoidia > Lucifugimonadales > VXLM01 > VXLM01. The sequence continues at coordinate 1,598,252 of CBDDPU010000004.1, read as the reverse complement.
TCGTTTCGGACAAGGACATTGAGGGTGGCAACAAGACGGTCGAGGGAATCCGCGCCGAGGGTTTTGAGGCGGTGTTCGTCGCGGCGGACGTGGGATGCATGGGCAACGTGGAGTCGCTGATACGGGCGGGCGTGGACCGATACGGCCGGATCGAGATCGTATTCAGCAACGCCTGCCACTATCCGATGGGCACGGCGACGGAGTTGACGGAGGCCGAATGGGACATCACCATCGACGTTTGCCTGAAGGCGACGTGGATGCTGGCCAAGCACACGCTGCCGCTCATGGTGGAGCAGGGCGGAGGCGTATTCGTGATAACGGGGTCGGTGCACTCGCTGCGCGGGTTCGCGCGATATGCGTCGTATGATCCCGCCAAAGCGGGCCTGCTCGGTCTCACGCGCAATCTTGCGGTGGACTACGCGCCGCACGTTCGGGTGAACGCCCTCCTGCCCGGCCCGATAGTTACCGGGCTGTGGAAGGACATGACGCCGGAAGAAATTCAGCAAAGCGCAGACAGCGTTCCCCTGAAGCGGAACGGGACGCCTGAGGACGTAGCAAAGGTGGCCTTGTTTCTCGCGTCGGATCTCTCATCGTACGTTACCGGCACCGAGGTCGTGGTCGACGGCGGTATGATATCGGGCGTCAAGTTCCCGTAGGGGAACGATATAGACCGTTCGCCGCGAGTCGTTCGACCCTTCGACCCTTCGACAAGCTCAGGGGAGCCAAGATCAGGGGGCAAGCTCAGGGCGAACGGTGGGGTACTCATTGAGAGTAAAGGCATTCCTGCGAGGCACGGAGGAAGAGATGAAGCCGGAATTGATCGTCGACACGATGGATGACACGGGCGAGGGGCCTTTGTGGCATTCGGTCGAGAAGAAGCTGTACTGGGGGGATATCACCGAGGGGGAACTGTACCGATACGACCCTGCGACGGGCGGGTATGAGCTGGTGTTCGATGCCGGCGAAATGTTCGGCGGGTACACGTTCCAAGCCGACGGCTCGATTCTGATGTTTCTCGAAGAGGGCAGAGTCGGCGTTCTTCGCGACGGCAGTCTCGATATCGTGATCGACGGCCTTCCGGGCGAGGAAGACAACCGTTTCAACGATGTCATCGCCGATCCCGAAGGGCGGGTTTACTGCGGGACGATGTGCAAGGATTCGGCGAAGGCAATGGCGAAGGAGGCCTTGGGCAGTCTTTACCGACTCGATACCGACGGGACGATCACGAAGATACTGGACGACATCGCGATATCGAACGGACTCGGCTTCACGCCCGACCTCGCCGGCATGTACTACACCGACAGTCCGACCGGGGCGATTTGGCTGTTCGATTACGACCGTTCCACCGGCGCCATCAGCAATCGGCGTGACTTCGTTGCGTCCGGCGAAGTCGATACGCACGGTTTGCCGGACGGCATGACCGTCGACGCCGAGGGCTTCGTCTGGTCGGCCCGAGTGTTGACCGGAGAGATGCACCGGTACTCGCCAAGCGGCGAGCTGGTGGAGTCAATCGATTTCCCATGCGACATGGTTTCCAGCGCCGTATTCGGCGGGGAGAACCTGGACGAACTGTACGTCACGACCATCAGCTCAGGAGACCGAGAGACTCACGGCCCCGGAGCCGGCGCGCTCTTCCGGCTCCGTCCCGGTGTGAAGGGTGTGCCGGAGTTCTTCTCGAACGTGAGCTTTTAGGGCTGCCCGATCATGTTGTGGTTCGACAGGCTCACCACGAACGGGGTGGTTCGACCGAGGGCTACAATACCAAGGATAGGGAGTGCGCTCTATGCTAACGGATGACCAGATACGGCAGTTTGAGCTCTTCGGGTTCGTCGTTCTGAGGGGTATTTTCGCGGACGATGAGCTTGGTACGCTTCGCGCCGAGTTCGAGTACGCCGCGAAGCGGGCTCAGGAGTCCGAGGGGGAGTTCGACGGCACGGCGACTCACACGTTCAGCATGTTGGGGGAGGACACGCCCTTCTACTCGACGCTGTTGGAAGACCCGCGCTTCTACGGCCCGGCGTCGCAGCTATTTGGGGAGGACGTTTTCGGACTTGAGATCAACTCCTATCGCTACGTCACGAACACGCCGTGGCACTTCAACGACGGGTCGCCGAATATTCACGGATACGGGCCCAAGTACCAATTTCCGGTCTTTGAGCCGACCCGCGCGGATACCGGCGCGCTGCGGTTCGTTCCCGGTTCGCATAGAGACCCGTGGCAATCGGACTTGACGAGCTGGTGGCCTCTGGCGCGAGATTCGGCCCGGAGCGCGGAGGGCATGGAGTTTCTCGACAAGGTTCCATGCTTCGTAGCGGAGGCCGACCCCGGGGACGCCGTTCTCTTCGATATGCGGCTAGTCCACGCGACATGGGGCGGAAGCACTGACCGCCGCATGAGCTGCGTTACGTATTATCATTACCCGGAGACGCCACAGGAGTTGGAGGTCATGCGAAACACGGCGCAGAGCTTCTATCAGTCGACCACGCGCTGGAACCAGGCCCAGTGGGACGAGTGGTTCTCCAACCCTCACGACAGTACGCTGCGCCGGCGCTGGATCGATTCGTGGGAGCGTCTGGCAAGGACGACGCAGGCGGAAACGGGCCTCCAGTTGGTCTACGACGACACGGGGGGCGCTACGTTCGCTCCGGCGGCTGTGTAAGGCCCTCTGCGTCCCAAAACTAGGCAAGAAATCTGCGGACAAGGAGAACTATCGACGTGCTCTCGCGTTTTCGTCGGCCACAGGCCGACCTCAATGTTCACGTGGACAAGACCGAGCTTCAACCCGGTGAGGAGCTGCAGGCCCGCGTAACCCTTTCGCCGGAGAGCGACTTTCAGGTTCGCCTGGGAACGGTCGCGCTTGTCTGCACGGAGAACTATGTTCAGAGGACGAGCAGCCAGTACGGCAACCACGACAGCAGAAAGACGGTGATTCACTACAATCAGGAAGAGACGTTCCTCAATGACGCAACCGTTCGAAACGGGGTGGCGCATTCGACCGACGTGAGGCTTGCGGCGCCGGCGGACGCGATGCCCACGATGAGCGGCATAAAGGTGAGCAATGTCCAGCCCGGCATCACATGGGAGGTCGAAGCCTTCCTGGACGTGGCCGGCGCGAGGGACATGCAGTTCAATCAGCCGGTTACCGTTTTGAGTCCGCCTGCTTCTGATGACGTTAGTTCGCGGCCGGTCGTGGCGCAATCCAAACATGAACAATGCGCGCTTACCCTTAAGGTGTCCTCCGGGGATGCCCGTTCGGGGGATATTCTTAGCGGGGACCTGCGGGCGGAAATGCTACAAGATGTGACTGCCGAAGAGGTCAGGGTAGCGTTGGTCAGGTCCGAAAAATTCGGCAACGTGGAGGAGAACCAGACGGTTGACCAAGTTACGTTTGAGCGGGATGCTTCGCTTCGGTCCGGCCAATTGCGAGAGTGGCGTTTCAGGCTTGATGTCGGTCAGGTCGGCGTGCCAAGTCTGGAGACCGAGAAATCGTCCGTCCAGTGGCTCGTGAAGGCGTGGCTCACGCGAAACATGCGGCGGGATTTGCGAATAGAGCAAGAGATTAGGGTCGTAATGTGACCGTTTCGCGGGAAGGGCTTTGCGCTTGGGACGCTGGCATATCATACGGATGCGGAGTACCCTTTCCTCCCGTAGAGGCTGTTCATCCGGTACTGCGAAGGGGGTATTACGGACTTTCTGAGAGAACGAGGTGCGACGCGCCTCTCGAACGACAGTACCTGATGAACTGAGCTACCGATAAGTCCATGCTTGACTACTACCGATTAACCGACCAATTTACTGACGAGGAACGGCAGACGCAGGCCTCCGTTCGCGAGTTCCTCGACACCGAGGCCCTCCCCCATATTTCGGGATGGTGGGAGCGTGGGGAGTTTCCCAGACAACTCGTTCCCGGTCTTGCTGAACTCGGTCTGATCGGGGCCAATATGCCCATTCGATACGGGGCATCGGGCGTCGGCAGCTTGGCGTACGGGCTGGTGATGTATGAATTGGAACGGATCGATTCCGGGCTGCGCAGCTTTGCAAGCGTTCAGGGCGCTCTCTGCATGTACCCGATCTTGAGGTACGGTTCGGAGGAGCAGCGGCAGGCATACCTGCCCAAGATAGCGGGCGGCGATATGATCGGCTGCTTCGGGCTGACCGAGCACTCCGGGGGGTCCGACCCCGGCGCGATGGGGACTCGCGCGCGTCGTGACGGCGACTCGTATGTGCTGAACGGGGTCAAGGTGTGGATTAGCTACGGTTCGATTGCCGATATCGCCATCATTTGGGCCAAGGATGAGGCGGACGGCGCGATTCGGGGGTTCATCGTTCCGACCGACACGCCCGGATTCTCCGCCAAGAAAATCGAGAGGCAGGTGAGTCTCCGCACATCCGGTGCGAGCGAGCTGGTACTGGAAGACGTTCGGGCGCCCGTCTCCGCGATGCTCCCGGAGGCCGCCGGACTGTCCGCCCCGCTGTCGTCCCTCACCCAGGCGCGTTACGGCATCTCCTGGGGGGCTCTGGGCGCCTTGGAGTACGTTTACGAAGAGGCCCTTGCCTTCTCGAAGGCACGCAAGACCTTCGGCAAGCCCATCGGCGGTCGCCAGCTAGTGCAGGACAAGCTGGCGGATATGCTGGCCGATCACACAAGCGGCCTGCTGCGAGTGTGTCAATTGGCTCGTCTGAAGGATGATGGCAAGCTGCATTACACTCAGGTCTCGCTGGCCAAGCGGGAGAACACGCGGGCAGCCCTGAGGGGAGCGCGTCTGTCGCGGGAGATACTCGGAGCAAGCGGCATTACCCTCGATTACCACACCATCCGCCATATGCTCAATTTGGAGACCGTCGACACGTATGAGGGAACGCGGGACATCCACAGCATGGTATTGGGACGCGACATAACGGGGCTGGACGCTTTTTCGTAAAGGATGGCCTTTATCGGGGCGGGCCGGCGTGTCGCTAGAAAATCTCGGCGACGGGGCAGGAAAATTCGGGGAGCACGGGTTCGCCGGTGAGTTGGTCTGCTTCGTGGAGGACGCGGACGTCGCTCAGTGAACGGTAAACGGTGATGGAGCGACACTCCGGGTATACGAGCCAGACCAGCTTCACGCCGTGTTCGATCCATTGCTCGATCTTTTCCTGAACTTGACCCGCCCTATCATTGGGGGAGACGACCTCGACGACGAGGTCGGGGATCGTGTCTGAGAACCCAGCAGGCGCGCCTTCGGGGGAGAGACGTTTTTTGGCAATAAAAGCCACATCCGGCGCTCTGACCGTGTCAGGATCGCGTTGCAGAAAGAACCCCGGGTCAGCTACAAAGACACTTCCAAGGTCGTTCCGTCGAACGTGGCGCCCTATCAAAAGAGCAATCGTGGCAGTGACTTCTCCGTGCCTCAATCCTGCGGGAGCCATTTCGATGAGTTCCCCTTCGATCAGTTCGCAGCGTCTGCCGTCATCGGGCATTCGGAGCAGTTCGTCCGCGGTTACGAGCGCGCGCGTAGTCATGTTGCCCTCCCTCGTCGGCGAGGATGTACCGTTCAGTATACTCTATCGAGGGGGCGCGACGCTGCGACGCCTACGCGCTGACGCCGGGCGCACCGATGTCGAGCAGCATCCGTCGGGCCTTTTCGCGGTATGCGTCTCGCACGTCGCGAGTCGGCGGTCGGCACCTGCTGGAAGGCAGGCCGACCAATTCCATGCAGAGCTTGTCGGCGTAGCCGTCGCCGCTCGTGTACTGCATCATGTCCGACCAGAGGTCGTAAAACGGCAGAAGCACGCGGATGACCTCGTTCTGGGCCTCGACGTATCGGCGTTCTTCCAGCAGATGAAGGAAGCCGACGGCCCATTGAGGCCAGTAGTTGGCGGGGTGGATCTCGATGCTTCGGGCGCCGAGAATGTGGCTCATGAGGAACGACCCGTTGTTGTCGACGACGCTGACCTTGTCGGCGAACATGCTGACGATGCGGTCCATGCCGAAGGGGACACCGCCCGGCACTGCCCATTTCAGTCCGGCGACGTTCGGAAGCTCGATGAGTTTTTCCACCATGCCGATGGAGACGCTGGGCGAGGTCCAGAAGGTGTTATAGACGATCAGTCCAACGTCGGCGGCCTCCGAAGCGGCGAGGATGTATTCGTAGAAGTCGCCCTCGGTGTGGGCGAAGTAGAAGGGTGGGGATACCTGGATGTATTCCGCGCCGACGTCTTCGGCCGCTCGCGCGAGGGCGATAAGCTCTCGCGTGCTCGTGGTCTGCGCTCCGAGGATGACGGGCACACGACCGGCGGCCTGATCGACGACGGCGCCGGCGACGGCCACTCGCTCATCGAATGACATGGACGAAAAGTCGCCTGCGGCTCCGCACGCGAGGAGGACTCCGGTACCGGTTTGGATGCCGCCGTCAATAAGGAACTCCACGTGCCGCCGTATGCCGTCGAGGTTCACTGAGAGTACATCGTCGTCGTTGAACATCGTCGGAATGGTCACATAGCAGCCGTAGAGCCGCTCGCGCAGTGTTTGTTGGTCCATGGTGGTATATGCCGCTCCTTATGTGGGTCGTGTTCGGGCGCCATTATGCAGTATTGAGCAAGGGGGAACAAGGAGACTTTTGCGGAACTGATTGGCAGGGCAGGCAGGCGCGACATGAGGGTCATGAGAGCTGCGCTCAGTATTCTTGGAATCCGGCCTTCGCCGGAATGACGGTTTTACAAGGGTTTCCGTTGCGCGGGGGAACGGCGGTTTTGCGAAGGTTTCCTGTTGTGCTCAGCCGCGGGCGGGTTCGGCCATCTCTTCGCGGGCTTTTTTCGATAGTTCCGCCAGGTGGCCGTCGTTGGCGAGTCGCTGTTCGAGATGCGCCATGCGTCCGGGGCCGGCGGTCTCGATCATGGTCGGCCCGTATGCTCGATCCATCCACCATCGAGAGAGCGTGCCGATTTTCCGACGCAGTTCCGGGAGGTCTTCGTCGCGGTATCGCTGTTCGAGCACCATGGTGAACATGCGCCTTCGGGTTCCGCCGCCGAAGGAAGCGTGCTTAATGCGGCGGTCGAAGACCACGAGGTCGCCCGGCGTCGTTTCCAGCGCGGCGGCGGGAATGTCTTTGCCGGCCACGCCCAGCGAGGCTTCGGTCGTGAACTCCTTCATGCCGGGCATCATGTCATTGAGGGTGGAGGCGAAGGTATCGCCGCTCCGGTGGCTGCCGGGAATCACTCGCAGGCATCCGGAGTCTTTCGTCACCTCGTCGAGGTAGAAGGCGATCTTCATGGTAAGGTAGGGGGACGCGTGGCCGATGTCGGAGTGCCAACCGGTGTCGCCCACGTAGAAGTTTCCGTCGCTGTTGCTGTAGTTGAATTCGGGCCCGAGGATATCGCCGGCCAGTCCCTCTATTCGCGGATCATCGAGCAGGGCGCAAAAGTAGGGATGCTGGTCGATGAACGGGACGATTGACGAGCGCTGCCTGAAGTCGTGGGCCTGGCCGTGATGCCCCCCACCCCGCCCGGTGAAGATCGACTCGAACGTGTCCGCTATGCGGCCGATGTCGTCGGCGAACAGCCCCGGAAAGTGGAGGAACCCGAAGGTCTTGAAGAAGGCGATTTGCTGATCGGTCAGTTTCAATTGTAGTTTCCTCCCGACGGGACTCCGAATAAGCGAACGGACGCAAGCGGCATTATGGCATTCATCACTTCTTTCGAGGTCGTGTCAACGTCCAGTTCGTAGCTCACTGATCCGGTGTAGGGTCTCTTGAGGATCGAGATCATAGAGTGCATTTCGCTAAGGGTGTATCTGAAATCGGATGGAGCGATGTCGAAGGATATCGAAGCCGTTGCAATCACTTCGTAGCGTCCATCCGCCTTCCTGGTTGGTTCACCGAACTCCCACTGGATCGAGTCGCGTATTTGTCTCGCATCTGCGGCTGTGCGGATCGGATCGTCATACAGGAGTTTACCTACGGTGGTGTGACCAGATGTCCACGAATCGCCTGGAGCTATCCTAATAAACATGGGGTATCCATACCTCCGGGTAGCCACCGCCGCAATCTCCTCGGAGACGCTTTCCAGCTCAGTCATTGTCCATTCACGCGCGACCTCTTCCGCAATTCGATCATGGTCTTCCCGTCCGCAGGCGGCGGACACGCTCAGTACGAGAAAGGCTACTGCAATCACGGTTCCGAAAACGGCTGTATATCGAGTCCTCATGTTCGCCTCCTAGTTATTCAGAGAATCGATAACACGCTCCTATATGGACAATTCTACACCAATTCGTCCGAATGGCGCCGAATTCTTGCTGGAAGGACTCTCTGGATTCCGGCCTTCGCCGGAATGACGGTAGGCGAATCCGTCTGCCGCGCTGCAAGGACTGTGGTTCGTCACGCCGACTTGATACTTTTCGACTACCCTCTGCTGGGTTCGGCCATTTCGGCGCGGGCCTTGCGGGCGAGTTCGGCCATGTGGCCGTCGTTCGCTATTCTTTGTTCGAGGTGCACCATGCGTTGTTCGTCCGCGGTGTTGACGATCACGTCGCCGTAGTTTCGCTCGATCCAGAATCTGGTTTCCGAAGCCATGCGCTCTTTGAGGATTTCGATGTCCTCCTCGGCGTAGCGCTGTTCGAAATTGAGTGTGAACATGCGTCGCCGGTCGCCTCCACCCCATGAGCTGTGTTTGATCTGGTGGTTGAACATCACGAGGTCGCCGGGAGTTACTTCCAGCGGGACGGCGGGGACCTGGTCGCCGTTGACGCCCCAAAGGTATCCGCTGGGGTTGTCGGATTTGTCGCGCACCTCTCGCACCGCCTCAAGGCTGTTGCCGAACACGTCTCCGTACTTGTGGCTGCCCGGAATGACTCGCAGGCATCCCGACGTCGCGGTAACGGGGTCGAGGTAGAAGGCCATTTTGAACGAGAGATACTTCGTTTCGCGGTATCCGTCGGAGTGCCAGAGGGTATCGCCGACGTAGAAGTTTCCGTCGCTGCCGGAGTAGTTGAAGTCGTCTCCCAGGACGGCGGCGCATACGTCATGGATGCGGGGGTCGTCGATCAGCGCGCTGAGGTATTCGTTCTGGTCGATGAACTGGATCAGGGCGGAGCGCTGCTTGCCGTCGTGCTCCTGCCCGAAATGGCCGCCGCCGTTGTCGGCCCAGACCTTCTCGAAGGCGTCGATGATCTTGTCGATATCGTTGGCGAACAGCCCCGGAAAGGCGAGGTATCCGAAGGTATCAAAGAACGCGAGTTGGTGGTCGGTGAGTTTCATTTTCTCTTCTCCTCGTACTGATCTTGGGGTTTCGATCCCGGTGTTCGCTCGTGTCGGTAGGCATATCGGTTGTTTGGCGCTTCGAGGATGGTGCGCTGCCGTTCGTCAAGCCCTGGGTAGTCGGCGGCGTTATAGTAGCGGGCATACCATGAGGAGGCGTGCGGACTGTACTTGAAGAAGAGCGTCCTTCTTTCGTGATTGCCCGTCCATGGGAGGGTTCCATGCGCCAGGGCCTCGGTGAAGATTATCGCCGTGCCCGCCGGTCCCGTCACGCGGCGGACGATGGGATGGAGCTCAGTCATTTCCTTCCACTCGTCCGGCAGGGGATAGTTGCTCTTATGCGAGCCCGGCACGGCGCCGAATCCCCCGTCCATCGGCCCCACGTCGTGGAGATTGTATGCGACGACCGACAGGCCGTTCCACATCCGGCCTTCTTCGAATCTGTAGTACTGTAGGGATCGAGTCGGGACGCCGCCGCCGTGCAGCTTCGTGCCGATGGGACCTTTTCCCGAGCGGATCACGTCGAGGTAGACGTGGTCGAGGCGGTATGCGTCCTCGCCGATGGTCGCGTCTAGGTACGGCCTCACGCGATGATTGTCGATGAGCTCCAGCAGCGGCCCGCCCCAGTCGATGGTGTCGAAGAATCGGTGTGTCGTCATGTCGGGCGGGCACTCCGCCTCAATGTGCCTGTCGATTTCCTCGTTCAGGCGGCCGAGCTGATCGGCGTCGAGGGTATTGGGCACGGTGATGTAGCCCTGCAGGTCATAAAGATAATTTTCGTGTCGGTTCATCGGAGGTCGTCTACGCGAAGATGTGGCTAGTCTATGAATCGCGGGGCGGAGTGTCAACACGAACGCGACTGCCTAGCGTGAGCGGTAGGTGTCTTTCTCTCGACGGCGGACCGTGTCTATGAGCACGATTCGTTCGTCGTCGTCAATGAGGTAAATGACTCGAGATCGCCCGGCCCATTGGAACACAGCGCTCTATTCCCCTATGCTATGGGCGTCCTACTGATAGCGGAGGTATGTCATGGTCGAAGAGGTAATTCGGGCGAACCGTTTCGAGGTGGTCGACGACGAAGGGCGGCCGAGGGTAATCATGGGGACGCAGGGAGAGGTGTCGGGGCTGATGCTGCTCGACGCCGGCGGGCAGAACGTGGCCGAGCTTGCGGTCAGTGATGAACTTGGTTCGATTACGTTGTCGCTGTATGACTTGCGAGGCTCTGTGCGGGCCTCTTTGGACCTGGACCCGGACGGTTCTCCGACGCTGGGGCTGTTCGATTTAGCCGGCGAACCGCGGGTTTCTCTGGGCATCACGGAAGGGAATTCGCCCGCGCTCGACTTCACCGGCCCCTACGGGGAGGCGCGAATTTCCTTTGAAGTGGATGAGGAGGGCCTGCCGAGCTTCGTGCTCATGGACGGTGACGGGAACGACCGAGTGTCGATCCGCATCGACAGGCGGGGGACGCCGCATCTCGAATTTTTCGACGCGGACGGGAGGGCGGCGCGGGAGTGAGACCGATTGGAGGTGTACTGAGTATGTCCGGCCCAGCCGTTCGTGGTTCGACAGGCTCACCCTTCGACCCTTCGACAAGCTCAGGGTGAACGGGGAGGGGTAGGAGTTGAGCGCAGGTGGGTGACCCTTCGACCCTTCGGCAAGCTCAGGGGAGCCAAGCTCAGAGTGAACGGGGAGGGGTAGGGGTTGAGCGCGGATGGGTGACCCTTCGACCCTTCGACAAGCTCAGGGGAGCCAGGCTCAGGGTGACCGGGGTGGCGCGGGAGTGGAATTTGCATTTGACCACTGTATTAATCGTCCGGCGGCCTCCCGCTAGACAAAAGTTTCATTGAAGCGCTGCTTCCCGCTGATATACAATTTCGCGGGAAGGTAGATATGCCAAGCAGTCAGATTTTCAGCCTGCCGGGCATGGCGGACGTTGCCGGCGGCTCATACTCGCGGGCGGCGCAGGTCGTCGACGCTCTCAGCGGATATTTCGCAAGCCGCGGCTACGAGCCGATCGACACTCCAATCGTCGAGGACGCCGAGTTGTTCGTCCGCAAGTCGGGCGGTGAATTGTCGGGGATGCTCTACACCTTCGACGATCCCGGCGGCAATCGAGTGAGCCTGCGGCCGGAGTTCACGCCCTCGGTTATTCGCCACTACATCGAACGCTCTTGCCGACTCGGCTCGCCCGCTCGCCTGCGCTACTGCGGCCCTGTGTTTCGCTATAGCCCTCCCGGCGGCGGGTTGCGGCAGTTCACGCAGGTGGGAACGGAGCTTATCGGGCTGTCGGGGAGTGAGGCCGACGCGGAGATTCTCTCGATAGCCTGCGGCGGGCTTGAAGGGCTTTTGATTGAAGGGTGGACGGTGCGCATCGGCGACATGGGCTTTTTGAACCGAGTTCTGGACGCGCACGGGCTTTCCGACTCGGCCAAGAGCTTCGTTTTATCTCACGTGGACGACCTAAAACCCGGTTCGACATCCACTGACGATCTTGTGGAGATGGCCGACGAAATGGGCCTTCTGCGGTCATCAGGCGGGGGCATGGCTCTGGGAGTCACGGAGAAGCAGGCGGAGGTTACTCGGCAGTTCGTGCGGGATATGCTTTCCGATTCGGTGTCGAGTCCGGTTGGCCGCAGGACCACCGAGCAAATCGTTGAACGGCTGATCAGAAAGCTCCGGCGAGTTGACAGCCCCGACAGGCTCGCCGCGGCTCTCGCGCTCGTCGCGGAACTCTCCCAGGTCCGCGGCGCGCCCGGCGAGATGCTGCCCAAGGCGGAAGATATCCTCCGGGAGCATGGAGCGGACACCGGGACGCTAGACGGCCTCCTGGCGCTCTTCGAGGAACTTCCGTCGCGTGGAGTCGCTCTCTCCAACGTGGTACTTGATCTGGCCTTCGTGCCGGGTATCGCGTATTACACCGGGGCCGTGTTCGAGATTTCCCGCGGCGAGGCCGATGGAGCAATCACGCTTGGCGGGGGCGGTCGATACGACGGTCTGGTAAAGGCGCTCGGCGGCGCGGAGGACGTTCCGGCCATGGGGTTCGCCCTTCGCCTGGACAAAGTAGTCGAGGCGATGTCGATGGGGCAGGGTGAGGCAGGGGAGGCATGAAGTGCTGAGATTCGCAGTGCCAAGCAGCGGCAGCCTGCACGACCCGGCGCTCGACTTTCTCAAGGCGTGCGGTATCGGGGTCTCGCGGCCCAATCCACGAAAGTACACGGCGGAGATTCCGACACTTCCGGGCGTGGTCGTCCACTTCCAGCGACAGGCGGACATTCCCTTGCAGGTCGAAGAGGGCATGGCCGATGTTGGCATCGTGGGGATGGACGGGTTTCTCGAACGACGGCGCGAGGGAGGCGACGGCGAAATCATCATCGAACGCCTCGGCTTTGCCCAGTCCGAGCTTGCCATACAAGTGCCGGACTCGTGGGTGGACGTCGCGTCGATGGCCGACTTGTCGGATCTCGCCCTAGAGTTTCGGCAGCAGGGCGCGCATTTGCAGGTTGCGACGAAGTATCCACGTCTGACGGAGAGGTTCCTGTTGGCCTACGGCGTGAACTTCGTGACGCTGATCCCTTCCAGCGGGGCGTTGGAGATCAACCCCGCGATGGGGTCGGCGGATATCATCGTGGACATCTCATCGACCGGAACGACGATGCGGGCGAACCGTCTGAAGACCATACGTGGCGGGACGGTCGTCAGATCGGAGGCGTGTCTCATCGGCAACCGGCGTCGCATCGCCGGAGAACCGGGAAAGCTCGCTCCGGCGACGGCATTGGTGGAGCGTATCGAGGCGTACCGCAACTCGCGGAACTTCTACAGCGTCACGGCCAACGTGCAAGGCGAGAGCGAGGAATCGGTGGCGCGGGATGTTTTGGAACACGCGGACATTTCCGGAATCAGGGGGCCGACGATTGCAAAAGTGCACACCGACGACGACACTGGATGGTACGCCGTGACGGTGATCGTGGAGAAGGGGCGGCTGCTGGATGCGGTCAACCGTCTTCGGGAGATCGGCGGGGTGAGCGTCACGGTAACGCAGCCCAGCTACATGTTCCACTCCAAGTCCGAGGCAGTCGAGCGACTGGCGAAGGAACCATAGGGTCGAAGATGCCGAATCCCACCGCGCATATGGAGATCGCGTACCGTGCCGCCGAATTGATCGATTCGCCCATTTTGAACGAGAACATGGGGTGCTACCTGCTCGGTTCCACTGCGCCGGACGTTCGCGTGATAACCCGCAAGGGGCGGGAGCCGTACCACTTCGCGCCTCTGGACTTCGAGAAGGTCGGGGCAGGGATCGAAGGCCTGTACGCAAAGCATCCAGAGCTTGCCACGACCGAACACGGGCCTACCCGATCATTCATGGCCGGGTATATGAGCCACCTTATTCTCGATGAGACATGGATAACCAGGATGTACCGGCCGCTCTTCGGCAAGGACGGGGTATTCGAGACGGAGGCGGAAGGGGCCGTCATGGATCGGGCCATGCAGATGGAGCTTGACATCTTCGCGCTCAAGCGCCTGGATGCGCTCAAGGTCCACCTGGCGGGCTTCGACGGTCGCGTGGAAGTGCCATTCATCGACGGCGATACGCTGGCGGAGTGGCATGAGTGGGTAACGGAGTTTGTTTCGCGGGAATTCAGTTGGGAACGTCTGAAGTTCATGGCCATGCGGATCTCGCGGGGCGATGAGTCGCACCCGGCGCATGCGATAGCCGCCGACTTCGTTTGTGGAATGCCTGATACACTGGATGTGCTGCACGAGACGGTACCGATGGGATCCCTCATCGAATTCAAGCATCAGGCCACAGCCGACATGGCCGAGATGATCGCGGAGCACTTGGCATGAAAATCGTATACGGGTCGGAGGAGTCGAGGGAGGCGCTGCTTGCCGGACGCGGCATGAATCTCGACTCCGCGCCCGATTCTCTACTCAAAAGCACTGAGGCCATCTTCGGCAGGGCGATGACGCCGGTCGAGACGGCGCAGCACATCATCGACCGCGTGCGCGCGGGTGGTGACGATGCGGTGCGCGACATCACTAAGCGGCTCGACGGCGTGGAGCTTGGAGACCTTGAGGTCTCGGCGGCCGAGATCGAAAAGGCGTATGAATCGGTCGATGCCGAGGTCGTCGAAGCTCTGAGGCTGTCTGCCGGGCGGGTTCTGCGGTTCCAGGAGCTGGTCAAGCCGGAGAGCTGGGTCGATTTCGGAGAGGGATACGGCGAATTGGTAACCGCGGTCGAGCGAGTTGGAGTCTATGTACCGGGCGGAACGGCGAGGTTCCCCTCGACCGTGCTGATGTCCGTCATTCCGGCGAGAGTTGCGGGCGTGGACGAGGTTATCGTTGCGACGAATCCGGGGGTTGACCGGGGCGTGCATCCCGTCGTGCTGGCGGCCGCGGATATAGCGGGGGCGGATCGGGTGCTGCAAATCGGCGGGGCGCAGGCCGTCGCCGCCATGGCATATGGCACCGAGACGGTTCCGCGGGTTAATATGGTCTGCGGGCCTGGCGGTCTGTTCACCACGCTGGCAAAGAAGCTCGTGTTCGGGGAGGTAGGCGTGGACGGGCTGTACGGCCCGACGGAGACGCTGGTAATCGCGGACGGAGAGGCGAACCCGACGCTGTGCGCGGCAGACCTGCTGGCGCAGGCGGAGCACGACATTCTCGCGAAACCGGTACTCATAACGACTTCCGAGACGCTCGCGCAGGGCGTAAACTCTGAGATAGAGACGCGATTGACCAGGCTGGATCGCTCCGAGATCGCGGCCCGCTCCGTGGAAGAGCAGGGGCTCATCGCGGTCGTCGCCGATCTGGACGAGGCATTCGACCTGGCGAACGAATTCGCGCCTGAGCACGTGTCGCTGATGGTGCCGGATCCGTGGAGCCGCGTCGGCAGCGTCAGGAACGCCGGAGCGGTGTTCCTGGGGGATTTCTCGCATGAGGTGCTTGGCGATTACGTTGCGGGGCCGAGTCACGTGATGCCGACGAGCGGCACGGCGCGATTCGGGTCGGGGCTGAGCGTGCGGTCGTTCCTCAAGTTCAGCCCGGTGGTTGGCGTGAGCGAGCGGAGAGCGGCGGAGATCAGTCATGCTGCGTCGGTATTGGGGAGAGTGGAGGGTTTGACGGCCCACGCCGAGGCGGCGGAAATCAGGGAAGAGCTATCGAAAGAAGAATTATGAGCAGCATCGACCTCAAGAGTTTCATACGCCCCCACCTTCGGGAGATCGAAACCTTCAGCCCGGCCGAACCGCCAGAGCTGCAGGCAAAGAGGGCCGGCATCACCGAGGAGGAGATCGTTCGTCTCAACGCGAACGAGAACCCGTACGGCTTTTCTCCGAAGGTCGCGGAAGCGGTCGCGAATGTTCCGTACAACATTTATCCCGACCCGTTCCAACGGAGGGTGCGTTCGGCCCTGTCGGAGTTCACGGGCGTGCCGGCGGAGCGGATCATCGCGGGCGCCGGGAGCGACGAAATCATCGACCTCATCTTCCGTCTGGTCATTGAGCAGGGAGACACGATCATCGACAGCGAGCCTACCTTTGGGATGTACTCCTTCGATGCAAGGGTGAACGGGGCGGAGACCGTCATGGTTCAACGCGACGAGAACTTCGACGTCGATGTTGAGGCGGTGAAGGAGGCCATCGACAAGCGCGCCAAGATCATCTTTCTCTGTTCTCCGAACAACCCGACCGGCAACGTGGCAACCCCCGAACAGATCGAGGGCCTCGCAAAGACCGGGCTCCTCGTTGTCGTAGACGAGGCATACTGGGAATTCTCCGGGCGCACGGCCGCTTCCCTGGTGGAGGACCACGACAACCTGATTGTGTTGCGGACGATGAGCAAGTGGGCGGGCATAGCCGGGCTTCGCATTGGCTACGGGATCATGTCGCCGACACTCGTCGAGCACATCATTGACATCAAGCAGCCGTACAACGTCACAACGGCGTCGGAGGCGGCCCTGATGGCGACCATTGAGGATGCGGAGTACCTCAACCAGAACCGGGATTTGATCGTCAGCGAGCGCGAGCGGCTGATTACGCTGCTCAACGGCATACCGGGGGTGAAGCCATGGCCGTCGGGCGGGAACTTCGTGCTCTGCGAGTTTCAGCCCGGTCGCGCCGGTGAGATATTCGAGAAGATGGCGATGCGTGGCATCTTCCTTCGGAAGTTCGGTTCCCGGCGTCTGCTCGACTTTTTCAGAATATCCGTCGGGACGCCGAGCGACACAGACGCCGTCGTATCGGCGCTGCAGGAGTTCGTCTAGGCATTCCCGTCATTCCCGCGAAGTCGGGAATCCAGTTCGGGCTGCCAGTGTGATGGAGAAGGGAATAGATTCCTGCTTTCGCGGGAACGGCTTAATCCCAGAGACAACGACGCGAGGTGCGGGAATGGAGTCGAGGAAAGCCAACATAGACCGCCGAACGGGAGAGACTCAGATATCCGTCGCCATTGATCTCGACGGCGTGGGCGACTATAACATCAAGACCGGCAACGGCATGTTCGATCATCTCCTTGCCCAGCTTTCAAGGCACGGCCTGATCGACCTTGAGATCGAGGCGGAGGGCGATATTGAGGTGGGATGGCATCATCTCGTGGAGGACACGGCCATTTGCATAGGCCGCGCACTGCGAGAGGCCCTTGGCGACTCGCGCGGGATCACTCGGACGGCCCATTCCTTCGTGCCGCTCGATGAGACGCTGGCATTCGTGGCGGTGGATCTCAGCGGTCGGGGCTACGCGGTCATCGACGCCCCCATAGGCGAGGCCGACCTCGGCGGTCTGTCGGGGAGTCTGATCCATCATTTTCTCGAGAGTTTCGCACTTGAAGGCAAGTTCAACTTGCATGTGAGACTGCCGGCAGGCGCGAACAACCATCACAAGGCCGAGGCGATCTTCAAGGCCCTCGCCCGGGCGATGCGCATCGCGGCGGAGCGTGACGAGCGCAAGATGGGCGGGGTTCCCAGCACAAAGGACGTGATCGGGTAGGTGGGGCCGCATTCTCGAATATTTTTTCGCAGTCCCGCCCCTAGTCGTCACGATCGGATTTCCACGCAGAATTTCTGCCGCATGGCGCCGGAGGGTTCTCGTTGATTGAATGGGTGTACGTAGCCTGTGGCGGCGCGCTGGGGGCGGTTTCGCGTCACGCCGTTAACGTTGCGGTGATGAATCTCATGGGGTCATCGTTGCTGGGCACGTTCATCGCCAACGTTACGGGTTCCTTCATTTTGGGTGCGCTCATGGCGTTTTGGGAGCCGCGCGGCGACTTTCCGAGCGAGCACCGGCTGTTTCTGGCCGTGGGTTTTCTCGGTTCATACACGACGTTTTCGACGCTCGCGGTGGCGACGACGCAGAGCTTCGAGTCGGGCGACTTCGGGCGGGCGGCCCTGAACCTCGGCGGGAGCATCGCCGTCGGACTCGTCGCCGCCTTCGCCGGGCTTGTTATTGGCCGGGCGATGGCCTGAGGCGGTCGTCCTCGTTCCGCTAAAGATTCACGGGATTCAGGAACTATGTACTTGGCGGTCCTTGAGGTATAGTATGATGTACTACTGACACGGCTTTCGTTCGCCGGGAGCAATGGCCGTACCGATAATCAAAGAGTACACGCGACATGACTATCAAGACGCCTCCCATAGAGAGCCATCACACGCACAGCCAGAGATTAATGGAGCACGCTGAACAAGAGCTTGCCAAAGGTGACAGGCTCCAAGCCTCGGAAAAGGCGTGGGGAGCCGTCGCCCACCAACTGAAAGTCATTGCGGAACGGCGTGGTTGGAAGTACGAAACACATTCGCAGGTCTATGGCATCGTGGAACGGCTCGCCAACGAACGTGGGAATCCGCAGTTGAAGCGGCTTTTCCCCGTTGCCGTAGGCCTCCACCAAAACTTCTACGCGGACGTGATACCCCTCCGCCAATTGAAGTACGAAATTGGAATGGCGAAAGAACTGCTGGATTTATTGAAGCACACAGAGCAGTAAGGCGAGGAAGTGATTCCCTTACAGGACTATTGCCTCGGCAACTAGCGGCGATTCCGTCCGACCTGCTCTCTATCCCTTTCCCAGCAGGATGCTCAGCACCTCGGGGGCAGCCTTGACCGCGTGGCTTCGCAGTTCGGTTGGCGTGAGGGCGCCTAGTGGGTGGGGAAGGATGATGTAAGGGTAGTCCGGGATGCCCTGGATCTTGGTCATGGCGCGGGCGCTCGGTATGAAGGGCTCCGTGCAGATGACCGCGGTCGGCAGGCCGGCCTTTTCGAGAGTGATTCCGTCGTGCACACTGCACGATGAGCAAGAACCTCAGTCACCGTTCCCGGTGATCACGACGTCGCAACTTGAGGCGAGGTCGTTCACGATATCGGGAGGGCAGGGGCGAGAGGCGTTGCCCTTGTTGCGAGTGATGACGGCCTTGAATTCGAACTGATCGGCGAGAACGTCGTGCACCATTTCCAGGAGCTCGTCGGC
The DNA here is from genome assembly GCA_965232435.1 of Dehalococcoidia bacterium. Classification (GTDB taxonomy): domain Bacteria; phylum Chloroflexota; class Dehalococcoidia; order Lucifugimonadales; family VXLM01; genus VXLM01. The sequence continues at coordinate 1,579,563 of CBDDPU010000004.1, read as the reverse complement.
GTTGCGCTTGCCGTTGGCGAGGAGTCCGACGACAGCGCCGTTCAGTGTGTCGGGACGCTTGGCAATCACACCATGCGCCGGTATCGGGTCAACCGTCGGGTCGAAGACTTCCAACATCGTCGTCATGGGCAGACACCTCCCGTGGTGTTGCTGTCGATTATACTATGGGGCGATTGTCTTCGTAACGGAGCGCGAGTTCGCTCCGCCGCCCCACAGGGGGATGATCGACGAAAAGGCCCCGGCTTTCCCTCCAGCTACGATGACGGTTATTCCTTCCGGCTCATCCACGGCGCCGATGAGGTCGTCGTCGCGGGTTTCCGTTGGGTAGCCTCGGGCTTCCCACTCGGCGACCGTGCGTCTGCCGGATTCCCAAACGTACTGGGCGACCTGTTCTTTCGTCCATCCTGCGGACTTGATGTGGCCGATATTTTCCGGTGTCAGGACGATGACAATCTCGGCGTTGCCGGGCCCGGCTGCGAAGAGTCCGTCCGCGACGCTTTTCAGCGCTGCCTCCGGCGAGCCGCCCTCGAAGGCGCTGACTTGGATCGGGGAGAGTCCGGGGAAGACCGTTACGGCGCTCCGATGAGGTTCGCAGCCTCGGTCGACGTGGAGCGGCTGCCAGGGGCTGGCGTCCTCATTCTCGGCTATGCACCACGTGTATTTCCCCGCATGGCCGAGAGTCGATTGATCGAGGTCACCGGGGAAGGCGCCGGTAACGTTCATGACCGTTAGGCGGATCGCGCGCCCGATGGTGGCGTTGGCTCGTTGGCCCGGCCCGAATACCGACACCCCTGAGTTCAAGCCGATCTCGGCTGCGACGGGCCCGTTGACGACGAGCAGCGGCGCCGCCCCCATCGTGCTCACCGTGACGGCGTGGAGGTTGTGTTTCGGTTCGAGCATCGCCTCGATGGCGGCGATCACGACTCGGAAGTACTCCGGCAGACATCCTGCCATGACCGAGTTGACAGCGACCTTTTCGACGGTGATCACCCTGCCACGGACGGGTTCGGTTCCGAGAATCTCGCTGGGCATCCTGCCGGCGGCATCGAGGAAGGCGCCGATCTTCTCGGCCGTTGGCGGCGTGACGGGGAGGCCGTCCGTCCATCCACGCTTGAAGTAGTACTCGATGGGATCGTCCGCTTCGCCAAGCTCGACTCTCTTGGACGCTAGATCGTATGCTGGCATGTCACTCTTCTCTATGCGGTAAGATTGAATATAGGGACGGAACCGAGCGGCTCGCCCGGCTCAAAGCCGAAGACCCGCGAGTAGAAGTACAGCTCGGAATGCAGGGCGGTTTCAATGCTCTCGGCTTTGCGGAATCCGTGCTGCTCGCCCTCGAACTCGACGTATGCGACGGGGATGCCCTTGCGTTTGACCGCTTCGACCATCGCCTCGGCCTGACTCGGCGGGACGATCTCATCCTCTAATCCCTGAAACAGTATCACCGGACAGGTGATATCGTCCACATAGTGAATGGGCGACCTTTGAACGTATGTATCGCGATCAGCGGGATACGGCCCGATCAGGGAGTCGAGGTAGCGCGACTCGAATTTGTGCGTGTCATTAGCGAGTGTCTCCAAGTCCCCGATGCCGTAGTAGCTCGCCCCGGCCTTGAACAGGTCGCGGAAGGCGAGGCAGGCCAGGGTCGTGTACCCTCCGGCGCTGCTGCCCCGCACGATGAGACGGTCGCCGTCCGCACGCCCGGAAGACACCGCGTACCTCGCGCCGTTTACGCAGTCGTCGATGTCGACGATTCCCCAGCGTCCGTTCAGGCGTCGCCGGTACTCCGTCCCGTAGCCTGTGCTGCCGCCGTAGTTCACGTCGAGAACGGCGAATCCCCTGCTCGTCCAAAACTGGGTCTCCAGATCGAGGGTGGCCGACGTGGCCCCCGTGGGCCCGCCGTGACTTATGACGATCAAGGGGGGTCTCTCGTCGGGGGGAGCATCAAAGTCGGGGTTGGTCGGCGGGTAGTAGAAGGCGTGGGCGTTCTTGCCGTCCTCCGTTGGAAATTCGATGTCCTCCGGGGCCGAGAAGCAGCTCGCGGGAACGTCCAGCGACGATGACTCCACGACGACCGTGTGCGCTCCCGTCTTCAGATCGAGCTTGACGACCGATTTTGGTTGTGTGGGAGAGCCGGAGATGAAGGCCGCCCAGCCGTTCCCGACCTTCAGCGCGCCTCGGGATAAGTCGGTGAACGGGAGATCGAAGGGTATCAATTCACCGGAATGAGGGTCGAGTCGCGCGATGCGCCAGAAGCCGTTCTGCGTGTAGGAGCAGATGAGTTCATCGTCCGCCGCGAATCCGTATCGCGCGCCGCCGAACTGCCAGTGCGGGCCGGTGAACTCGGCTTCCATTGGGGAGACATTGGTCATCGAATCGCCGGTGTCCCAACGGTAGAGGTTCCACCATCCGGTACGGTCGGAGACGAAGTGCAGCGTCCCATCCGGCGACCATTGGGGCTCCCCGATGGATTCCGCCTTGTCCCCGGCGAGGAGTCGGGGATTCATGGGCTTGCCGTTGGCGTCAACGTCGGCAGTCCACAGTTCCGTCTCGTCCCACGGCATGTTGGGATGGTTCCACGCCAGCCAGCAGATGCGGTCGCCCTTCGGACTGATGCGAGGCGAAGAGTAGAAGTCGCTGCCCTCGGCGATCACGTCGATATCGCCGGTGGCAACGTCGATGCTCACGATCGTGTTGGTCGGCTCGTCGCGGCTCGGCGAGTGATCCTCGCACACGCACAGGATTCGGCCTCGTCGGCGGTCGATTTCGAGGTCGGCGTACCGTCTAGAGTCGTCCGGGGTTAGGGGGAGGGGGGCTTCACCCGGCCTGTGGGCATAGACGCGCTGATCGAAGTCGTTGGTGAAGTAGGCCACGCCGTGGCTGACGGTGAACGTGCCGCCGCCGTACTCGTGAACTCGGTTTCGGACGTTGAAGCCGGCGGGCGTCACGTCGGAAGTCTCGCCGTTCGCCAGCTGCCGTACGATGACGCTTCTGCCGCCTTCCCATGGGCGAGTCTCCGTCCAGTACAGGTCGTCGCCGTCGATGGCGATCTGGGCCAGTCCGAAGGAGCCGGATGCGATGGCGGACGCGGTAATCGGCGAGGTCCAAGAGCCGTACGGAGCGATGCGTTTCTGTGTCATTCGATTTACTCCGGTCATCAGGCGCGCGGCGGAGTCATGCGACTTCCCAGTGAGTCCCTTGTGGTGTGTCGGTTACGGCGTATCCCATCTCTGCAAGTTGGTCGCGAAGGGCGTCGGCCCTGTCCCACTGTTTCAGGCGTCGGGCGTCCTCGCGCTGGGCGATGAGCGCGGCCGCCTCCTCCGTCAGCGACGCCGGCGCGTCTTCTCTCGTTCGCTGCACCCGTGTCGTTTCCGCCCACACTTCCGGTCGGATATCATCAGGCGCATCCGGGATGCGGAGATCGCCCAATTCGTTCATCGGGAACTCGGAGCCGGCCATGTATGCCCGCTCGGAACCGTCATGCACGAGAGTTACCGACCCTTTGCCCAACACCCGGCACAGACGATCCGAAAAGTCGAGCGTCAGCGCAGTGTGTTCGTCGATGCCAACCACGACGTCGCCGTCCGGCAGGGCGGGGAGAAGGGTTTCCAAGCGGGCCCTGCCGATGTAGCAGCGGCTGGTGTCGAGGTTCGCGCCTCCTTCGGTGTTGTTCCAGTGGGTGACGCAGGCGATCCTGAGTCCGAGTGGGCCGAGCAGATCGAGTCCCGGTATCCATCGGGGGTCGTCGCCGGCCTTATAGATCTCGTAGATGGGCACCGCCGATTCTCCTATGGCAATGGCGGCGCTGCTGGCGAGGGTTAGGCAGGCGCCAAGACGGTGCCGCGCCTTTATCATGTCCCATGCGTAACTTCCGATCAGATGGCGCACGGTGTAGCTCGGACTTCCAGGCCCCATGAAGATGCAGTCCGCGTCGAGGAGGGGTCGGAGGATGTCGGGGTTGTTCGTGCCGAACTCCGTATCACGCCGGCGCGCGGGAACCACGGCGACGTTGGGTTTGTAGTTTTGGAGCCTGTGTCGGATAAAATCGGCGACTCGACTTGCCACGAGGGACGAGTTGAGTTCGAACCCGGCAGGTGTTTCCAAGACAGCGACTTTCACGGGCTTCCGCAGTCTGGTAAACGCCGGTTCGTACAGTACGCGCCCACTCGGCGCAGTCTCGCCCGATCCTATTAGGGTTATCAGTCCAGGGGTGGGCATCGCAATTCCTCGATCAGGTTCTCATCGTATCACACGCGCGGGCCGAGTCCGTTATTTCCGTCATTCCGAGTATAGGGAGGATTGATCAGTGGGGGAGGTTGTAGCTCGGCCCTTCGACAGGCTCAGAGTGAACGGGGGATGTGCGGGGCGGGTAAGGGGGTTCAGTGTGTCATCGTGACTCTCGATAGGCGGCCCAGCTTGAGGGTGTTTCCCATAAGCGGACCTCTTTGACGTTAATGCCCATGCTGCGCGCCTGTTCGTAAATAAGTTTGGAGATGTTTTCCGCGGTCGGGTTTTCATCCATGAGGTACATCGGCTCGCCCAGGGTTCGCAATGCAGGGAGAGCCTCGTCCCTGCAGTTGAGAATCATCCGATGATCGAGGTTGGAGTCGATCCAGTCCTTGACAATCTCGCGGATGTCGGCGAAGTCCATCACGACGCCCAGATCGTTCAACTCCTCGGCTTCGACCGTGATTTCGACGAGGCCGTTGTGGCCGTGAAGATGGGCGCACTTCCCCTTATGGTCGATCAGTCGGTGGCCGTAGCAGAAGTCTATGGTCTTCGTGATGGTGTACGTTGGTATTTTGCCGGTCATCATTGCACACCCGGCCCGGCGAGGTGTCGCCCTGAATCGATTCGGATCACTTCGCCGGTAATCGACTCGCTCGAGAGCAGGCTCACGATGATTTCCGCCATATCGTCGGGTGAGGATTCGCGGTTCAGCGGGGTTTTGTCGAGAACGTCACGTCGCCAAGCGGATTTGGAGATTTCCGGCGGTCGCATCGTCGGCCCCGGCGCGATGGCGTTCACGAGTATACCGGCTTCGGCAAGCTCGACGGCGAAGCTCCTCGTCATGAAGTCGATGGCCGCCTTCGCCGTGAGGTAGGGCAGATAGTCCTTGTAGGGCGTTTCGGATGCTGCCCAGTCGCTGAACTGGACGATGTGTCCTCTCGTGGGCCCCTCGTTTTTCATCATCGTTCGCGCGGCGTGTATGGTGAGCAAATAATTCCCTTTTGCGAAAGACATAGCCGCGTCCCACGTCGCGCCGTCCAGGGTGTCGAACGGGTTGCGGGGAAATCCTGCGGCCAGATTGACCACGAACGAAAGGTTTTCCAGTCGGTCGCTCGCGGCGCTTACGATCCGCGCGACGTCGGACTCGTCGCTCAAATCGCCCTCGATCAAGGCCGTCCGCTCAGTCATATCGCCGATTTCGCTATGCAGGCGCTCGGCCTCGTGTCTGGAGGAGCGGTAGACGATGGCGAGATTGATGCCCTCCCGCGCGAGGCGACGGGCGACGATCCCTCCGATTCGCTTGGCCCCAACGAGTATTGCCCCCCGTCCTCGAAGCGCTAACACAAGTCGGCCTCCCGTTTTTCTTGTCTCTCTCCGTCCATATTAGCGTATGGGGCTGTTTGAGAGAACCGGCGGCCTCCTCTTTGTCGTTGCCGTTCAGGGAGACTGTTGCGTGATTCAGCAGCAGGCCGAGCGAGTGCGAATAGGGGCAGGATCGGGGCTGCGCTCAGTATTCCTGGATTCCGGCCTACGCCGGAATGACGGTGGGGTGTGTGGTTCGGCTCTTCGACAGGTTCAGGGTGAACGGGGGGTAGGGCAACCACAAGGGTTTGCCCCTACGCGATACCCTCACCCTAGCCCTCTCCCGCGAACGGGAGAGGGGATAGGAGACCCTTCGACAGGCTCAGGATGAACGGGGGGGGTGGGGCGAAAGAAGGCGCGATGGCCGTTGTTGGGGCCATCGCGCCTCGGTTTTCACTTGAGTTTGCGGGATGAGTCTCTGATACCGGCGGTCATTCGAGTCGGATTTCTTGGAGCTTGGGCACGATCATGGGGGTCAGGCGGTAGCCCTTTAGGTATGGTTTGATGAGGGCGTATTGTTCGCCGGTGAACCATGTGGGAACCCATGCGGCGTCATCGACGATCATTTGCTCCGCCTGGTTGTAGAGGGCGACCCTTTGGCCGGCATCCTGGATAGTGCGGGCTTTTTCAAGGATCTCATCGACATCGGGGTTGGAGTAGTTGCCGTGGTTCATCCCGCTCTCGGTATGGAAGAGGATATCGAGGAAGTCCTGCGGGTCGGGATAGTCGGCGGACCACCCGAGTCCGGCGTAGGCTTGGAACTTCTTATCGTCCAGGTCTTCGAGGTAGGTTGCCCACTCGACTTGCTGGATTTCGACCTCCACGCCGAGTTCCTGCTTCCACATTTCGATGATGACTTCGAGGTCGAGGCCGATGGTGCCTCCGGTGCCGGGTACCGTTACTACGATGCGGGGGCGGGTTTCGGGGTCGGCGTACTTGGACTGTGCGAGATAATCCCTGGCGAGGTCGGGGTCGAAGTGGAGGCCCTGGATGTTGTCGGTGTAGCCTGGGAATCCCGGTGGCAGGATGGAGTATGCCGGTTTGACGAGCTCGGCGAGCACTTCGTCCGCGATGAGTTCCTTATCAATGGCGTGATTGAGGGCCTTGCGGAAGTTAGCGTCATCGAAGGGAGGCTCCGAAGCGTTCATGCCGATGTAGGAGACCGAGAAGCCCGGCGGGGCGACGACGAGTTCCTTGTTCAGCGGTTCTTCGGGATTGAGTACACGTTCAAGGTCGAAGAGGCCGACGCCGGTCACATCGATTTCGTCGTTCTCGTACATGGCCATGGACTGGCCGCCGGCGAGGTTCATATTGATCGCGTCGACATCCGGGCGGGGCGCTCGGTAGTATTCGTCGAAGCGCTTGAGGACGATTCGCTCGCCGATTCTGTACTCATCGAGCTTGAAGGGGCCGGTTCCTACGGCGTTGTCGACCCACCAGTTTCTGCCGCCGCTCTCGACCGTTTCCTGGTGCAGGACGAAGGCGGTGGGATAGCTGAGCTTGGCGAGGAAGTATGCTTTAGGGGCGTCGACGGTGATTTGAAGCGTGCGGTCGTCGATGACTTGGACGCCCTCGATGGAGCCGGCGTTGCCCTCGATGTATTCCTCGGCGCCGATGATGTCGTTCAGGTAGGTGTCGGCAAGGTGCGAGGCGAGTTCCGGCGAGGCCGCGCGCTCGATAGACCATTTGAAGTCTTGGGCAGTCACTCTCTCGCCGTTGTGGAAGGTCGCGTTGTCGCGGAGGGTGAAGGTGTAGATGGTGCCGGTCTCATCGACTTGCCATTCCTGCGCGATATCGGGGATGAGTTCCAGGTCGGTGTTGATGGTTACGAGGCCGCTGAAGATTTCAACGACGATACCGGCGGAGGTGGTGTCGCCAGTCAGATGAGGGTCGAGCGTGGGGGGGTCTGCCCACAGTCTGCGGAAGATGCCGCCTCCCGGGGGCGGATCCTCGGAAGGGGTTTCGATTACGACGTTGGCGGAGTCGTCGTCACCGGCGCTCTCGGTGGATGCATCGTCGTCAGGGGTTTGGGCGGTTGTCGCGCCGTCGTCGGTGGTCTCCGTCGTCGAAGGAGCCTGATCGGTCGTGTCGGGTTCGTCGTCGGAACCGCCTCCGCAGGCGACGACCGACATGGTCGCAATCAGGAGGAAGATGAGTGGAAGCAGTTTCTTCATCGAACGCACCTCTTTGCTGTTTTTAGTGTATGACAAACGTTATAACGGAATCGCGGCGAAAACGGTTGGGATTTCTCTTGTGGGATGGATTGTGGAGTAGAGGGTCGACTATTGCCTGGGAAGACCGATGGGGGACGTTCTCTATCGTGGGCCATGGGCAGGTGTTCAGGGGTTGCCCACGGTTGTTGAGAGGTAGGCGTCTATGAAGCCTTCGATGTCGCCGTCGAGGACTCCGTCGGTGTCCGAGGTTTCGTAGCTCGTGCGGTGGTCTTTGACCATTTTATATGGGTGGAGGACGTAGCTTCTGATTTGGTTGCCCCACTCGGCGGAGACGTGTTCGCCTCGGATTTTCGCCATTTCCTTGGCGCGCTGCTCCAGTTCTCGCTCCATGAGACGAGCCGCCAGGATGTTCATGGCGATGGCGCGGTTCTGGTAGAGGGAGCGTTCATTTTGGCAGCTTGCCTTAATGCCGGTTGGGACATGGGTAATTCTCACGGCGGTAGAGTTCTTCTGCACGCTCTGACCGCCGGCGCCGCCGGCCTTGAAGACTTCGATCTTCAGGTCGGCGGGGTCGATTTCGATATCGACGCCCTCTTCGACTTCGGGGAGCACTTCCGCGAGAGCGAAGGAGGTGTGGCGCGCGTGGTCGGAGTCGAAGGGAGAGAGTCGCACGAGTCGGTGGACGCCCTTCTCGGCTTTGAGGTAACCGTAGGCGAAATCGCCTTCCATTTGGATCGCCGCGCTTTTGATGCCGGCGGTATCGCCGGGGGACAGCTCGACGACGTCCGCTCGGTAGCCTTTGACTTCGGCCCAGCGGAGGTACATGCGCATGAGCATCTGCGCCCAGTCTTGGGAGTCTACACCGCCGGCGCCGGCGTGGATGGCGAGGATGGCGTTGCGTCGGTCGTGTGGGCCGGAGAGGGCGAGGGTGAATTCGAGTTCGGCGACGCTTTGGGACAGCTGGGCCAATTCTTGCGTGAGGGCATCGAGAATGGAGTTATCGTTTTCTTCGATTGCCAATTCGGCGAGTTCTTCGGCGGTTTGCGTTCGGCTTTCAAGAGAGCGCCACTGCCTGACCTCGCTTTTGAGGGAGGCCAACTCCTTCATCTTTCCCTGGGCCTGTTGGGAGTCCTGCCAGAACGACGGCTCTGCGGACTCTCGTTCCAGCGAGTCGGCTCGCTTTTCCTTGTCTGCAAGGTCAAAGACGCACCATGATTTGGGATATCTTTTCCCGAAGTGCGGAGAGCGCTCCTCTGGTTTCCTGCATGTGTCGATTTACCCCTTCCGCTCAACGGAGGCCGTGGAGCGAGGCTCTAGCGCGTCGCCCGTTCGAACTGCTTGAACATCAACTGGAACCCCGTCACACCGAACGTGGCGAGCGCAACTCCAACACCGAGAATTGCGATAAGTTCAGGCGTCATGACCTTCCCCGCGGTCTAACGCGACCGTCAAAGCTCGTTCATCCACTCGCCTGGACAGCGTACCACTGTCTAGTGTCTCCATGACATCAACCATGATACACGGTCATAGCCAACTACGTAATCCTTCACGGGGTCGTTCCCATGTCGACATGGGAACGGCGCCGGGGTGCGTCGCGCCCCCGAGTGGCCCGTGAGGGACGTTACCCCGCCACTTCGGCCTGCTGGGCATGGGTCGCTTCTTCAAAGATTTTTTTGAGATAGCGTCCGGTTTCGGAGTGGTCCATGTCGGCGAGATCGCGTGGGGCGCCGGCGGCTACGATTTCTCCGCCGCGGTCTCCGGCGCCGGGGCCGAGGTCGATGAGCCAGTCGGCACTCTTGATGAGGTCGAGGTGGTGCTCGATGAGTACGACGGTGTTGCCGGCATCCACGAGACGGTGGAGCACACGGAGGAGGTAGGCGCAGTCTTCGAAGGATAGGCCGGTGGTCGGCTCGTCGAGGATGTAGAGGGTTTGGCCGGTGGCGCGTTTTGAGAGCTCGGTGGCGAGCTTGACGCGCTGGGCCTCGCCGCCGCTGAGGGTTGTGGCGGGCTGTCCGAGGCGGATGTAACCGAGTCCGACATCGTACATGGTTTGGAGTTTGTTGCGGATGCGTGGGATATTGGCGAAGTGTTCCAGGGCCTCGGTGACGGTCATATTGAGGACTTGGGCAATATTCTCGCCCCTCCATCTGATCTCGAGGGCCTCTCGATTGTATCTTGCGCCGCCGCAGATTTCGCAGGGGACGGTCACATCGGGGAGGAACTGCATCTCGATTTGGTTGTAGCCGTCGCCGCTGCAGGCTTCGCATCGACCGCCCTTGACGTTGAAGGAGAATCGGCCCGGTTTGTAGCCGCGTATGCGGGCTTCCGGGGCGGTGGCGAAGAGTTCGCGGATGGGCGTGAACACGCCGGTATAGGTGGCGGGGTTGCTGCGTGGCGTTCGGCCTATGGGGGACTGGTCGATGTTGACGACCTTATCGATGTTGTCGACGCCCTCGATGGCGTCGAAGAGTCCGGGGCGTTCGCGGGACTTGTAGAACTCTTGGGCGAGCTTCTTGAAGAGAATTTCGTTGACTAGAGTGCTCTTGCCTGATCCTGAAACGCCGGTTATGCATACGAGTTTGCCGAGCGGTATTTCGACGTCGACGCTCTTGAGGTTGTTTTCGCGGGCGGCGCGGATGACCAAGGACTTGCCGCTGCCCTCTCGGGCGGAATCGGGCATGGGGATGCGTTTGCGGTAGCCGAGATATTGGCCGGTGAGGGATTCCGGAGTATCGATGATTTCGCGGATGGGGCCAGTGGCGATGACTCGGCCTCCGTGTTCGCCCGCGCCTGGTCCCATGTCGATGATGTGGTCGGCGGCGCGCATGATGGCTTCGTCGTGCTCGACGATGAGAACGGTGTTGCCGAGGTCGCGGAGTCGGAGGAGAGTTTGGATGAGTCGGTAGTCGTCGGCGGGATGGAGGCCGATGGAGGGTTCGTCGCAGACGTAGAGAACGCCGATGAGGCCGGAGCCGATTTGGGTTGCGAGTCGGATGCGCTGGGCCTCTCCGCCGCTGAGTGTGGAGGCGGTGCGTTCCAAGGTGAGATAGTCGAGGCCGATATCGTAGAGGAAGCGCAGTCGGGCTTCAATTTCCTTGAGGGCCTGCGCGGCGATGGTCATTTCGCGTTCGGACAGGGTGCGGGAGTCGTCGCTGCCGATAGGCTTGCCGTCGTAGCTCTTTGGGGGTATGTGATTATTGCGGTAGCGTTCGGACATCTCCACGATGTCCACCGGTGCGGAGGGGGAACCGTTGGGGCCGGAGTTGGGGGGCTTCGGAGCGACGGTGATGGAAGCGTCGCCGTTGGACCGCCAGTCGGCATCGCCTCTGATGGCGCCGATCCAGTCGAGGGCGTGCTCGATGGATCTGCTGGTCACGTCGATGATATTGCAGCCGCCGATGGTGACGGCGAGGGCCTCGGGCTTCAGGCGCTGGCCCTGACACGTTTGGCAGCGTCGCCGTGACATGTACCGCTCGATCTCGGTGCGGATCATGTCGGACTCGGTCTGTCGGTAGCGGCGTTCGAGGTTATTGACGACGCCCTCGAATGCGGTGTTCCAAGAGTGCATTCGGCCTCGTTTGGTGCGGTGTCGCACACGGACGCGGCTTCCTCCGGTGCCGTAGAGGAGAACGTCGTGCTGTTTTTTGGTGAACTTGCTGATCGGCTCTCGGGTGGAGAAGCCATACTCGTCGGCGACGGCGGTTAGGAGACTCATCATCCAAGTGTCGGCAGTACCTGATCGCATCCAGGGCACGACGGCGCCCTCGGCGAGGCTGATGTCTTTGTTCGGTATGACGAATTCGGGGTCGACTTCGAGCTTGTAGCCCAACCCTGAGCATCGCTGGCAGGCGCCATGGGGGTTGTTGAAGCTGAACGTGCGGGGTTCCATCTCACCGAGGCTGATGTTGCAGTGGACGCAGGCGAACTGTTCGGAGAAGAGCAGGTCATCGCCATCGACGACGTTGACCAATACCGTGCCGCCGGTAAGTTTGAGGGCGGATTCGACCGAGTCTGCCACTCGGCTTTGTTCGATGCCCTCGTCGATGACCAGGCGATCGACGATGACTTCGATGTCGTGCCACTTGGTCTTTTGGAGGTCGATGTTCTCGGAGAGGTCGCGCGTCTCGCCGTTGACTCGGACGCGGACGAAACCTGCGCGGCGGGCGTCCTCGAAGACTTCCTTGTGCTCGCCCTTGCGTCGCCTGACCATCGGCGCGAGGATTTGGATGCGGGCGCGGTCGGGGAGGTCGATGACGGCGTCGACAATCTGTTGAATCGTTTGGCTCTGGACTGGGCGGCCGCAGGCGTGGCAGTGGGGATGCCCTACTCGAGCGAAGAGCAGGCGCAGGTAGTCGTAGACCTCCGTCACGGTGCCGACGGTGGAACGCGGGTTTCGGGAGACGCCCTTCTGGTCGATGGATATGGCCGGGGAGAGGCCTTCGATGTAGTCGACTTCGGGCTTGTCCATGCGTCCCAAGAACTGGCGGGCGTAGGCGGAGAGAGACTCGACATAGCGCCGTTGGCCCTCGGCGTAAATCGTGTCGAAGGCGAGAGAACTCTTGCCGGAGCCGGATACGCCCGTGATGACCACGAGCTTATCGCGGGGGATGGTGACGTCGACGTCTTTGAGGTTGTGTTCGCGCGCGCCGCGAACGACGATGTTTTCCAGAGGCATTTCTGATCCGCTACAACCGTAGATTCGCTATCGGCGCGGCGCCGTTGAATAGGGGAGCCGTCATGTGCTTATTCACCGGATACTATCTCGTTTCGTCGGTTTGTTCAGGGTGTATTCCGCGACGTTGAAATCAGCGGGGGCGGAGCTAGAGGCCGCGCGTGCCTGGACGAGACTCAATTCTAGCACCTGCGTCGAGTGCGCGGAACCGTTTTGCAGATCGTTTGGGACAATTGTTCGCCGCATTGGAGCTCCGCGCATCCGCGTTCCCGCCCTATGATAAAATCGCCCGGAGCATATTCTGAACAAGCAGACGGGAGGGGCGACGATGGCTGGAGAGATGACGATTGAGATATTGGACGACTTCGCGAACGGATGGAACGAGCACGATCTTGAGAAGCTGATGTCGCACATGGCGCAGGATTGCGTGTTCGAGCTCTCTGCAGGGCCGGAGGCGTGGGGGGCGCGGTTCGAGGGGTTCGACAGTGTCCGCGAGGGTTATAAGCGCGTGCTGGACATGTTTCCCGATGGGCAATGGGCGGAGCCCAGCCACTTCATAGCGGGCGACCGCGGGGTGACTCAGTGGACCTTCCGCGCGACCGGGGCCGACGGCGCCCAGGTTGAGGTCAACGGCTGCGACCTGTTTCACTTTGAGGGTGACAAGATTCGAGTCAAGAATTCCTTCCGCAAGATCCGGTCGTAGGTTGTTCCAGGGGTTCCTGTGTACACGGGAACGACGATAGGGCATTCAGGGATTGGCGCGGGCCTCGCCCGTTGGGCAGATGCTCACGAGACAACATTCGCCGCACTCCGGGTTCTTTTTGCATATCGTGGAGCCGTGGGTGACGATAAGCGCGTGGTATTCGTTGAAGAGGGCGATATCCGGCGGGAGGTTTTCGGTGAATAACCGCTGGTAGAGATGATACGGCCCTTTTTCGGGGGCTAGGCCGAGGCGGAAGAGCAGGCGCTTGGTGTAGAAGTCGATGACGAAGATCGGCATATCGAGGGCGTAGAGGAGGATGTCGTCGGCCGTTTCTTCTCCGACGCCGTAAATGCCGAGGAGTTCTTGGCGGAGGGACAGCGGGTCTAGGGCCATGAGCGATTCGATGTCGTCGCTGCGTTCGCCGAGCCACTCTGCGAGGGCCTTGAGCTTGCGAGCCTTCATGTTGTAGTAGCCGGAAGAATATATGAGCCGGGCGATATCGTCCTCCCGCGCGCTCCTGATTCCTTCGGGAGAGAGCAGTCCGGCCTCCGAAAGGGCCAGGATCGCCTTTGCGGCGTTGCTCCATGCGGTGTTTTGGACGAGGACGGCGCCGACCATGACTTCAAAGCGGGATTGCGCGGGCCACCAGTCGCGTGGGCCGTAGCGCTCCAACAGGCGGTCATAAACATGGGTCAGACGATCGCGCATGGGGAAGTCGTCCAATCGAGCTTTCGCTTTACCTTTCACCTGGTAGGTTTTACGCTGTAACGGCTGAATCTTCAAGCATAACGGGGTATCTGTGATGACCTTTGTCGAGCGTCTTTCTTTGGCCTGCGAGACGAACCGCAGTCTGCTCTGCGTCGGGCTCGATCCCGATCCGGCCAGGATGCCGATTGGGGACGTTGTGGCGTTCAACTCCGCCATAGTGGATGCTACGCGCGACCTGGTGTGCGCCTATAAGCCGAATGCGGCGTTTTATGAGGCGAGAGGGAGAGGCGGCATCGGGGAACTTGAGCGCACGATCGCGCACATCCGGGAGGTCGCGCCGTCGGTCGTTGTTCTGCTGGATGGGAAGCGCGGAGATATCAGTTCATCGAACAGGCAATACGCCAAGGCCCTCTTCGAGACGTGGGGAGCTGATGCGACGACGGTCAACGGTTACGCGGGCGGTGCAGATCTTGGGCCGTTTCTGGCATACGAAGACAGGGCCGTGTTCGTGTGGTGCCGGTCGTCGAACGCGGGGGCGGCGGAGCTGCAAGACCTGTCGGTGGAATCGGGCGGTTTGAGAATGCCGTTCTACGAGGCGCTTGTTCGTCGAGCCGTGGAGTGGGGGCCGGCGGGCAGGGTCGGATTGGTTGTAGGGGCGACATATCCGAAGGAGCTTGAGTCGGTGCGGTCCATCGCGCCGGATTCGCCGATTCTGCTTCCCGGCGTGGGGGCGCAGGAAGGCTCGCTGCGGGACTCGGTGAAGGCGGGCGTTGATCGCGCGGGGCGCAATCTTATCGTGAGCAGTTCGCGGGGCGTGCTGTATGCCTCCGCCGACCCTGATCGCTTCGCTGACGCGGCCCGAAGGGCGGCCGAGTCTTTGCGGGACGGTATCAACGCGGCGCTGAGCGACGGCGGGCATTCATGGTCGTAGATTTCAGGGTGGGAGAGCGGCTGACGCTGCGGAAGAAGCACCCCTGCGGCGGCTTCGATTGGGAGGTGACGCGCCTCGGGGCGGATATCGGGATTCGGTGCGTAACGTGCTCGCGGCGGGTGATGATGACGCGCTCGACGCTGGAGAAGCGCATGAGGGCTCGGTTGTCGGGTGAAGGGGCTTCGTAGGAGACTGGTTATGCGACTTCATGGCAAGACGGCGTTGATCGCGGGCGGGGCGGCGGGAGTCACGGGCGAACTCATGGGGATCGGGGGGGCGACGGCGCGACGATTTGCGCGCGAGGGGGCGCAGGTTGTGATTGGGGATATCAAGGACGAGGTCGGCGCGCAGACGGCGGCGGAAATCAGGGCCGAGGGTGGAGAGGCGATTTATGTTCATCTGGACGTGACGGATGAGAATGAGTGGATGGGGGCAGTCGCGGCAGCGGTCGATGAATTCGGCAAGCTCGACGCGCTGGTTGACGCGGCGGGCACGTCCATGCGCTACAAGGTGGAAGAAACGCCGGTCGAGGCCTTCGACCTGGAGATGGCCGTCCATGCTAGGGGGGCGTTTTTGGGGACGAAGCACGCGATTCCGCGTATGCGCGAAGTTGGGGGCGGGTCGATTGTCATTGTGTCGTCGATGTACGGCATTGTGGGTTCGGCGTCGTCGTCGTATCCGACGGCGAAGGGGGCGATGCGGAATTTTACGAAGGCGGCGGCGATCCAGTATGCGGGGGAGGGGATTCGCGTCAATTCGGTGCATCCGGGATTCGTGATGACGCCGATGACGGAGGATATATTCAATATGCCGGAGATCATCGGTCCGCGGCTGGCGATGGTGCCCATGCGCCGACTGGGGACGGTGGATGAGATAGCTAACGGCATTCTGTTTCTGGCGTCCGACGAGTCGTCGTTCATCACGGGGGCGGAGTTGGTGATCGACGGGGGATATTTGGCGGAGTGAGGGTTTGCGTTAGTTAGCCCTTGGCGAAGAGTTCGTAGGCGCGGGCTTCGTCGGGGGTTTGGTATCGGCCCGAGTGGTCGCCTCCGAGCCAGCGGTAGGGTCTGGGGTAGAGGGTTAGGGAGCGGTCTTCGAGGGGGAGTGAGACGGGAACGGATCCCCGGAGTGCGGAGTATTTGGCGGCGATTGCGGCTTCGAGGGATTTGAGGAGGTCGAAGCCGGAGACGGCCATTTCGGTGCCGTTTTCGACGGCGGAGATGAAGGAGAGGATGGAGCTTGCGAGGTAGCCGTATTTGGGCCAGGCGAAGGGTGTGAATTGGCGGTCGGATTTGATGCGGGCGCCGTTGTCGTCGAAGCCTTGGTAGATGTCCATGACGTTTCCCCAGTCCCATCGGAGGAGTGAGTCTTCGGTCCAGACGTCGACGCCGCGGTGTGGTGTGGGTTCGCCGTAGACGGCGGTTTCGATGCCGGAGCTCATTTTGAAGCGTCCGTTGATGATGAGTCCGCTGTCCTCGTTGGCTTCGAGTGATTCTTGCGGTTTGCCCCATGCGATGACTTCGGTTATTTCGGCGTTTGCGAGGAGTCGGAGGACGGCGATATGTTGGCAGCCGCCGCCGGAGATTTCGCCGCCCCATGCGTGGACCGTTGCTCCCTGGGGGGTACCGTAGTCGCCGTTGCGGAGCCATGACGCGGCTTCTTGGACGTCGGCGCGTGCGCGTTGGAGGTTGCCGCCGTGGAAGATGATGCCGCGCTGTTCGCAGGCGGCGATCATTTCATCGACATCCGAGAGTTTTGCGCCGATGGGTTTGTCGGTGGAGACGCCGCGGACGCCGGCTTGCGCGGAGGCGATGACGGCGTCTTTGATGAATTTGCCGGGGAGGACGACGACGGCGAGGTCGGGGGTTTCGTCCATGTGGCGGTACATTTCCTGGGCATCTTTGAAGAGGGCTTTGACGCCGAAGCGTTCGCCGACGACGTTTCGGCGGTCGTCGTTGTATTCGGCGATGGCGACGACTTCGGTGTTTTCGAAGGTGTTGTATACCTCGGTGTAGTGTTGGCCCATTCGGCCGCAGCCGATGATGGCGACTCGGAGTTTTTGGTTGGGCATGGGGGTTCCTTTGGTTTGGGTTTGGGTGATTGTATTGGGAGGGGGTGGTTGGGTCAATGGGGTGGGGGGTTAAAAGGGGAGGGGCGTCCGGGTGGACGCCCCTTTTTGCTTTAGGGTTTTTTGCCCTCACCCTAGCCCTCTCCCGCGAACGGGAGAGGGGATTAAGAGCGGGGTTGGGTTAGTTGTCGCAGGTGGCGAGGCCGGCGGCTGCGGCGTCTTGGGCGGCGGATGCGATGGCGGCGGGGACGCATCCGGTGAGGGTGTTGCCGGACAGCAGGAGCCTTGTGAGGCTGGTCAGGCTGCCGAGTTCGGATGGGACGGCTCCGCTGAGCTGGTTGTTATGCAGGTAGAGGAGTCGCACGCTTCCGCCTCTGGCGTCGACCATGCCGCCGAATTCGCTCGGTATGGAGCCGCTGAGCATGTTGCTGTAGAGGTACAGGGCCTTCATGTTGGCTGCGCTGCCGAGTTCAGTCGGGATGCTGCCCGATAGGGAGTTCCGGCTGAGCAGGAGGTAGCGCAGACGCGGGAGGCTGCCGAGTTCGGCGGGGATGCCGCCCGTGAGGCCGTTGTCATGCAAGCGGATTTGGAGCAGGCGGGTGGCGTTGCCGAGTTCGGACGGGATGCCGCCGGTGAGGCCGCCCTCGTTGCTGTAGATCCAGAGGTACTCGAGGTTGGCGAGGCTGCCGAGTTCGGACGGGATGCCGCCGGTGAAGGCGTTGCGCTGGAGGTAGAGTCGCTTGAGGCTGCTCATGCCGCCGAGCGCGGTTGGGATGTCGCCCGTGAGGTTGTTGTCGTACAGGTAGAGTACGACGAGGTTGGTCATGCCGCCGATTTCGGCCGGTATGGAGCCGCTGAGCGAGTTCCTGTCGAGCATGAGGTACTGGAGGCCGTCGAGCCTGGCGAGTCCTGCCGGGATGGTGCCGTCGAGGCCGGCGTTACGGAGTTGGAGTCGGGTTACTCGCCCGTTTCGGACGGTTACGCCGGTCCATTCGGCCATGGAGGTACCGATGTCCCAATTGAGGGAGCCACCGAGGGCCGATTCCGCGCCGAGGAGGACTTGGCAGTCGGCTTGGAGGGCCGCTGCGCCGAGCACACCGGCGGCGGTCGTGCAGTCAGGGCCGCTCGGGTCAACGCCGGTGACGAGGGAGATCGTCGGGGCGTCGTCCTCGTCGGTGACCATGACGGTCACGGATATCGTGTCCGACGCGGTTGACGGGTCCGTCGCCGTTATCGTCAACGTGTACACGTTCTTCGTCTCGTAGTCCAGCGCCGCCTTCGTCCGCAGATTCACGGTGTTGCCCTTGCGCGTCGGCTTGCTGAGCTGGAACGAGGCCGCGTCAGCGCCGCCAAGCGTGTATATCAGCAGGTCGCCGTCACCGTCGGTCGCCATGAAGCCCTGTCTCCCGACGATCTTGCCCGATCCCGTGTTCTCTGCCACCGCGCGAGTCACCGACTCGTCCTGGACACCAGGAACGTTCCTGTCCTGATCTCCGAACTTCGGAGCCGCGTTCGCCGCCAAGGCTAGCTGCACGTGGCCGTCCGACACTGCAACGGATTTCGCCGTCTTGTTATCACTATTGAACTTGTCATTGTAGGTAGCACGCGCCGCCAACCACTTGCCTTCGACACCATCTAGGGTCGTGGCGTCGTCCGCAAGGTAGTCATCCGCGGTAACCGTGTAGCTGGCAGACGTGGCGCCATCAATCAAGCAGTCTCCTGACGAGTTAGCGGTACATTTGCCGGAGGGCAGCGAATCAACAGCTATGGTGTCGGTGTCAGACGCCAGTCTGTACCACTGCCACGCAACGTTGGTGACGTCTCCGTCAGGGTCGCTGACCGAGGCGCTCAACGATGCTCCGACCTGAGGCTCCCTATGAGTCAGCGTAACCGTGCCGGGGTCGTCGCCGTCCACAACCTTGACCGTCACAGGCAGCTTGACGTACTTCGCAACTTCAGAACCACTAACGATTCTGAAGCTCTTGGCCACGACGACTATCGAGTACGAAGACTTGGACTCGTAATCGACCTTAGTGTCGGCCTTCTTCGTCAACACGTTGCCTTCAATTTCAAACTTCGTAGCGTCGCCACCCTCCAGATCGTAGGTGATCGTGTCCGCCTCAGTACCATCGTTGTCTATTGCGGTGTAGGCCACAACGTCGCCTCCACCAGTCTGCGTCACATCGGCAGATTTTTTGAACAGTTTAGTACTATCGGTCGTGTTCTCCGCGATGTGCAGGGTCGTAAGCGCCTTGCTGTCCTTATCGAACTCCGGCGACTCGTTCACGTTCGTCACGTTAATCCGCACATTCACCGTCGCCGAGGCAGTCGAGGGATCCGTCGCCGTTACCGTAATCGTGTACGCATTGCTATCAGCCTGATCTTCGCTGCCGGAGCACGCAGTCTCTCGCGACTCGTAGTTCAGCACCTTCGCAACCTTCACCTGACCAGTCTTCGGGTCGATGGAGAAGCAGTCCTTAGCCGCGCCGTCTCGGGTGTACACCAGAACGTCGTTGTCGGTGTCAGTGGCATCAACCGGATCGCCGACTGCCGTGCCGACAGCCGCGTTCTCCTTCACACTCCTCACGAACGGCTGCCCCGACGTTCCGTCCTGCTTAGTGTTGTCGGCGGGGACGTCGGCGTCGTCCTCTTTCGCGAACGACGGCTTGGCGTTGGCAAGGGTCTTCGCCTCGACGGCGTTCTCGGACACCGCCGATACCGTCTTCCCGCTGCCGAACTTGTCGTTGTAGGTATACGTCACTCGCAGCCAGTTCCCCGCGTCCGCAGCCACCGGCTTGTAATTCGCGGTGGAAGCGCCGGTGTCCGTCCATGGACCGCTCGCGCTCGCGCCTCTCGACCACGAAATGACCGGGGTACTCTTGCCGCCGTCAGGGTCGCTGAATTCAATGGCTGACAACTGCCTGTCAACCTGGGGCTGAGGCTGGTCGATGCTCACCGAACCCGGCTCATCGACGTCCGTCACCTCGACCGTCAGGGCTTTCGCGCTGCCGCCGTTGGCCGTAACGGAGACCTGGTACTTCCTGTCACCCACACCTTTCGTGCCAGCAAGGGGACCGTCTTCGTCTCTGTCCTTGGCGTCCTCGTAGTTGGGGGGCGTCTTGAAGGTCAGCACGCCACTGTCCTCGCCGATCTCGAAGTCGGCGTTGTCCACACCCTTCGCTCCTTCGAGCTTCCACTTGATGGCGTCGCCTTCGGGATCGGTCGCGCTGAAGGTCACCACCGGACCAGTCCCGTTCTCTGCGTACTGTACCGTCTGGACTTCACTGACCGTCGCGCCTTCATTCACATTGGTGACGTTGACGGTCACAGATATCGTGTCCGACGCGCGCGACGGGTCCGTCGCCGTTATCGTCAACGTGTACACGTTCTTCGTCTCGTAGTCCAGCGCCGCCTTCGTCTCCAGATTCACGTCGTTGCCCTTGCGCGTCGGCTTGCTGAGCTGGAACGAGGCCGCGTCAGCGCCGCCAAGCGTGTAGATCAGCAGGTCGCCGTCGGTGTCGTCCGCCGTGAAGCCCTGGCTCCCGACGATCTTGCCCGATCCCGTGTTCTCTGCCACCGCGCGAGTCACCGACTCGTCCTGGACACCAGGAACGATACTGTCCTGGTCTCCGAACTTCGGAGCCGCGTTCGCCGCCAAGGCTTCCTGCACGTGGCCGTCCGACACTGTAACGGATTTCGCCGTCTTGTTATCACTATTGAACTTGTCATTGTAGGTAGCACGCGCCGCCAACCACTTGCCTTCGACACCATCTAGGGTCGTGGCGTCGTCCGCAAGGTAGTCATCCGCGGTAACCGTGTAGCTGGCAGACGTGGCGCCATCAATCAAGCAGTCTCCTGACGAGTTAGCGGTACATTTGCCGGAGGGCAGCGAATCAACAGCTATGGTGTCGGTGTCAGACGCCAGTCTGTACCACTGCCACGCAACGTTGGTGACGTCTCCGTCAGGGTCGCTGACCGAGGCGCTCAACGATGCTCCGACCTGAGGCTCCCTATGAGTCAGCGTAACCGTGCCGGGGTCGTCGCCGTCCACAACCTTGACCGTCACAGGCAGCTTGACGTACTTCGCAACTTCAGAACCACTAACGATTCTGAAGCTCTTGGCCACGACGACTATCGAGTACGAAGACTTGGACTCGTAATCGACCTTAGTGTCGGCCTTCTTCGTCAACACGTTGCCTTCAATTTCAAACTTCGTAGCGTCGCCACCCTCCAGATCGTAGGTGATCGTGTCCGCCTCAGTACCATCGTTGTCTATTGCGGTGTAGGCCACAACGTCGCCTCCACCAGTCTGCGTCACATCGGCAGATTTTTTGAACAGTTTAGTACTATCGGTCGTGTTCTCCGCGATGTGCAGGGTCGTAAGCGCCTTGCTGTCCTTATCGAACTCCGGCGACTCGTTCACGTTCGTCACGTTAATCCGCACATTCACCGTCGCCGAGGCAGTCGAGGGATCCGTCGCCGTTACCGTAATCGTGTACGCATTGCTATCAGCCTGATCTTCGCTGCCGGAGCACGCAGTCTCTCGCGACTCGTAGTTCAGCACCTTCGCAACCTTCACCTGACCAGTCCTCGGGTCGATGGAGAAGCAGTCCTTAGCCGCGCCGTCTCGGGTGTACACCAGAACGTCGTTGTCGGTGTCAGTGGCATCAACCGGATCGCCGACTGCCGTGCCGACAGCCGCGTTCTCCTTCACACTCCTCACGAACGGCTGCCCCGACGTTCCGTCCTGCTTAGTGTTGTCGGCGGGGACGTCGGCGTCGTCCTCTTTTGCGAACAACGGCGCGGCGTTGGCAACGGTCTTCGCCTCGACGGCGTTCTCGGACACCGCCGATACCGTCTTCCCGCTGCCGAACTTGTCGTTGTAGGTATACGTCACTCGCATCCAGTTCCCCACGTCCGCCGCCACCGGCTTGTACTTCGCGGTGGAAGCGCCGGTATCCGTCCATGGACCGCTCGCGCTCGCGCCTCTCGACCACGATATGACCTCGTCCTTAGGGCCTTCAGGGTCGCTGAAATCAATGGCCTTCAGGTCTCTGCCAACCTGGGGCTGAGGCTGGTCGATGCTCACCGAACCCGGCTCATCGACGTCGATAACGGTGACTTGGACATTCTGCGAAGTCTTCTCGCCGTTGCTGGCGGCGACGACCGTCAGCTTGTAGACGTTGTCCTTCTCGCCTTTCGTGCCCAGAAGGCCACCGTCTTCGTCTCTGTCCTTGGCGTCCTCATAGTTGGGAGGGTTCTTGAAGGAGAGCACACCGCCAGCGATGCTGAAGTCGTCCCCGTCGGTTCCGTCGGTTGACCAGGTGATAGCGTCGTTATCGGGGTCGGATGCGCTAAAGGTAGCGATCGCGTGGGTGGAGTTCTCCGCGTGATTAAAGGTGAGCGGGTTGTTAGCGCCCGCCGGCTGCGCGATGATCAGCAGCGTCGCCAGAGCGGCGGCGATGATGCCAAAGCGAGTCAGGAGTACGTGGAGTGATCTGTTGTTCATGTGTGCCCTCTCTTTGTCTAGAACTTGGCCAAAACACGGATGCCAGAACGATACCATCAGGGATATGGCGTGTCAAGTATCTGAACAATGTTGTTCGGGGCCAATCCCGGCTGGTCGTACGGCAAGAGGGATTATAGCAGAGATGGGAATTGTGGTGAAGTGTTGTTGTGGGGGGATTTTGGGGGGATTTGGCCCTCACCCTAGCCCTCTCCCACGACGGGAGAGGGGATGGGAGGGGGTGTTTCCTTTTAATTAAGAGGGGGGGGTTATCTGTTGCCGGAGGTTTTGGAGGGGTCGTCTTTGCAGTAGCGGGAGCCTTCGTTGCCGACTTGGTCGGGGGCGTAGTTGATGAATTGTCGGCAGTGGCCGATTTTGCCGTCTTGGAGGGCTTGGTTGACGCGGGATGCGTGGGTTTCGCCGATCCATGCTGTCCAGATGGGGGCATGTCGTTTGAGGAAGTTGAGACCGACGGCGTTTTCTTTGAGTCCGATTCTGCCGCCTCGGATTTTGGCGGCTTGTTCGGCGAGGAGTTGTGGGTCGATGGAGAGGTTTTGGAGGAATGCGAGTACGTCCGGGGCTCGCTGTTGGATGCTGGGATGGATGGCGATGGAGAGGGTAGGGTCGATGGGTGAGGCGTTGTCGAGGCGGACGGCGTTGCCGTCGGATTGCTGCCGCTGCGTCCATGGGCCGTCGGCGGCGATGACGATGTCGACGTGGTTTTGGAGGAGGGGTTCGCGGTATTGGTCGTTTTCGAGGTCGATGATGCGGATTGGTCGGTCGAGTCCGTGTGCGACGATGTATGCGGCGATCCAGTTGAGGAGTTTGACGGGGTTGTCGTCCCAGTTGGCGAATTTGATGAGTTGGTCTTTTGCGGGGGGCTGAGGGCCCTGGTTCTCGTCCTGGGCTGGCTCGGTCGCGGCGAGGGCGGGAGACTGCGCGGTCGGTTGGGAGGCCTGCGGCGCCGTCTGCGCGACGGGGGGCGCGGGCTGCTGGGCAACGGGGGGCGTCTCTTGAGCGCCTCCGCAGGCGAGGGTCAGGCCCGTTATCAAAATAATGGCGGCTGCGACGGTGGGGGTGGGCATCGTTATCACCTTGTTTTCGCTGGTCTTTGCCATTCGCAGGGGTGATTCGGGAGTGGGGGCTATGTCCCGGATACGGGCCGGTATTGGAGGGCTTCGGCCAGGTGGGCGATGTGGATGTTGGGGGAGTCGCTGAGGTCGGCGATGGTGCGGGCGAGTTTTTGGATGCGGTGGAAGGCGCGGGCGGAGAGGTGCATTTGCTTCATGGCGGAGCGCATGAGGGATTGTGCGGGTTGGTCGAGTTGGCAGTGTTCCCAGACTTGGACGGGGCCCATTTCGGAGTTGGTGATGATGGTGGAGTTTTGGAAGCGGTTTTCCTGTGCGCTGCGGGCGAGTTTGATTCGCTGTGCGACTTGGTGGGAGGATTCGGTGTTGGGTGGCGCGACGAGTTTATCGTATTCGATGCGTGGGACTTCGATGAAGACGTCGATGCGGTCGAGGAGAGGGCCGCTGATTCGGTTTTTGTAGCGGGTGACTTGGGCGGGAGTGCAGGCGCATTCTTTGACGGGGTCGGCGTAGTAGCCGCAAGGGCAAGGGTTCATGGCGCCGACGAGGATGAAGTTTGCGGGGTAGGTGATGCTGCCTCTGGCGCGGCTGATGGTGACGATTTTGTCTTCGATGGGCTGTCGGAGGGCTTCTAGAACGGTGTGTCCGAATTCGGGGAGTTCGTCGAGGAAGAGAACGCCGCGATGGCTGAGGGTGATTTCGCCGGGTTTTGGGACGGAGCCCCCGCCGACGAGTCCGGCGTTGGAGGTTGTGTAGTGTGGGGATCGGAAGGGTCGGTAGTTGACGAGGGGGGAGGAAGTTGGGAGGAGGCCTGAGACGCTGTATATTTTGGTGACTTCGAGGGCTTCGGCGTTGGTGAGCGCGGGCATGATGGAGGGGATGGATCGGGCGAGTAGGGTCTTGCCGCTGCCGGGTGGGCCGCTCATGAGCAGGTTGTGTCCACCTGCGGCGGCGACTTCGAGGGCGCGTTTGGCGTGTTCCTGTCCGCGGACGTCTGCGAGGTCGACGCCGGCGAGGGATGCGAGGCCGTTTGAGGATGGTGGCTGTTGGACTTCAAAGGCGTGGTTGTCGAGTGGGGCGGTTCGTCGGGACCAGGGGAGGATTTGATCTTCGTCTCGGAGGTGTGAGACGGCTTGTGCGAGAGAGCGGACGGGGATGACTTCGATGTTTTCAACGAGTGCGGCTTCCGGGGCGTTGGCTTCGGGTACGAAGATGGTTGTGAAGCCCTCTTCTTTCGCGACGGCGGTCATGGAGAGGATGCCGGTTGTGTGTCGTAGGTGGCCGTCGAGGGCGAGTTCGCCGAGGAACATGGTAAGTGGTGGAGGGCCGGAGAGTTGGCCGGATGCCATGAGTACGGCTAGGGCAATGGGCAGGTCGTATGAGGGGCCGGCTTTGCGCAGGTCTGCGGGGGCGAGGCTGGCGGCAATGCGACGCATAGGGAATTCGCAGCCGGAGTTGCGGATAGCGGCGCGGACTCGTTCTCGCGCTTCCTGAACGGCGGCGTCGGGGAGTCCGACGACGTGGAAGGCGGGCAGTCCTGGGGAGATGTCCACTTCGACTTCTACGACGTATCCGTCGAGTCCGACGACGGCGCAAGTTTGGGTTTTGGCTAGCATGTGCCGGGGTTGTGGTCTGGGGATTGGGGGGTATTATACAGAAACTTGGCGGTGGGGTGACGATTCGGGGTGATCAGGGCGAACGGAGTTCTGGATTCCGGCCTGCGCCGGAATGACGGTTGCCGAAATTGCCCTCACCCTAGCCCTCTCCCGCGACGGGAGAGGGGATTGAGGTGGTCGTCTCCCACGGATGGGAGAGGGGATTGAGGCGGCCTGCGACGGAATGACGGTTGCCGAAATTGCCCTCACCCTAGCCCTCTCCCGTGACGGGAGAGGGGATTTAAGGCGGTCGTCTCCCACGGATGGGAGAGGGAAATAGGGCAGCCACGAGGGCTGCCTCCCTACGTTCAGTCGGGGGTGACGATTCGCCAGATGGCGTCGGCGCCCGGCGAGCCGCTTACGGTCGATTGGTTCGCGCCGCCGTAGACGTCGTCCGACGCGCGATCCGTCACGAGCCAGACGCTCTTGCTGTCGCTGTTGCGGACGAAGGTTATAGTGTAGCCGTCGCCGGATGGTTCGATGGTCACGGACTGGTTGGGGGCCGCCCCGTGCGTGTCGTCGACGCACTGCCATACGCCCATGCGGTCGCCGGTGGTGAAGTCGCCGCGGTTGTCGAGGCAGTGGGTGTCGCTGCCGATCGTGCTGACCAGGCGGTACGAGTCCTTGTAGTCGCCGGCGGTTCGCTTTTCGAAGCGCCACTTTTGTGCGTCGGTGTCGTTGCACTTCCACATCCAGACGTCTTGACCGTTGGAGGCGTCGCCGTAGGACACGTCGAGGCAGGAGGTAGAGTCGTCGGTCACGTGCTGGACCTCCCAGACCTGGCCGTCGAAGTTGTCCGAAACAGGAGTGGGCGTCGGAGTCGGCTCAGGGGTGGGCGTCGGCGTTGGAGTCGGCGTAAGCACCGGGTTGATCAGCCCTGGGAGGATGAGGCCGGCGGGCCGCTGCCCTTGCTGAAGCGTGATCTCGGTGTTGACCCAGGCGGTCTGAAGGAGACCCGTCTTGAACCTATCATGAGTGTAGGCCCCGATGACGCCGTTCATGATTCCGCCGGAGTCGTCGCTGCGCGTGGGCTCATTGTGGGGTACATGGCATCGGTAGCCATCGGTGCACGAGTGGCCCTGGTAGCCCGCCCACAGGTAGAAGCGAAGCTTCTGGGTTTCCTTGGCGCCTATTGGAGTGATTGTGAAGTCGTAGGACTTGGACGTCGCGCCGCCGGCGAACGGCATATCTATGACTCTGTTTGGGGGACTGATAGTCGCGAAGCGATCACTGTCGGCCGTGTGTCCTGCGCTGCTGTCGTCAAGGGGCTGCGCAATATGTCCGGCGGTCCCGGAGGGGGCGGTGGGGTCGTATTGCCGCCACTTGATTCGCAGCTGGAACACGTTGTCGTTGGGGTCGAGGAGGCAGCTCTCGTTCACGTCCACCGTGGCCGGGTCGTCCACGAGGTTCGGCTGCCGGTCGTCGCAGGTGGCCTTGAGGGGCTTGTACTTGGAGGCCCACTGCGTGGCTGCGTCGGGGGTAACGGTGACCCGGATCGTTCTGCCGTCGAAGTCGCCCTCATAGAAGATATCCTTGGCTCCGGAAGTTCTCACGACCTCGGCACTGAGGGAGAAACCGGGCAGCGGCGTCTTGCCACTGGCGTTGACGTTGGGGGTGTTTCCCTCCAGGCGGAGGCCCCAGGGGAGCAGGTCCAGCTTGGCCAGTTCGGCGGGCATGGGGCCTTCCAGGTCGTTGTGGTCGAGGTACAGTCGCAGCAGGTAGCGGAGATTGCCGATCTCTTTGGGAATGGCGCCGGTGAAGCCGTTGTTGGATAGGTCAAGCTTGTTGAGGCCGGCGCTGCCGATGCTCGCGGGAATTCCGCCGCTCATGTTATTGTCGGCCAGGTTCAGTACCTGGAGGTAGGACATGCTGCCGAACATGTTGGGAAGGCTGCCGGAGAGGTTCTGGCCGTGCAGGTCGAGGACGCGCAGGTTGACCAGGGCGCTCAGGTCGCCGGAGACGGCGCCGGTGATTCTCGAACCCCCGGACGTGTCCTGGCGCAGTTCGAAGACCCGCAGGTTGGTCAGCGCCTTCAGGTCGGAATGGAGGCCGTTGGACCCGGCGAAGTCGTTGTTGCTCAGCTTCAGGTGCGTGAGGGCGGTGAGGGTCTTGAGCTTGCTCAGGTCTCCGCTGAAACCCGAAGCGGCGTCCTTGTCGTTGTTTTCCAAGTTGAGGATTTTCAGCTTGGTGAGCTTGGCGAGATCGTCCATGATGTCGCCGCTCATCTTGTTGTCGCGCAGGCTGAGCACTTCGAGGTCGGTCAGGTTTCCGAGCCCGGTGATCTGCGCGGCGGTGTTCTCGTAGTTGTTGCCGCCCAGATGCAGCCTCTTCAGCTTCGTCAGGCCGTTGGAGCTTGCGAACAGGGTGTTGGCGGGGAATACCTTGGTGGCGTCGGTGTTGCCGAGGTTATTGCCGTAGAGGTAGAGGGTCTCGAGGTTGGGCGTTCCCCTGTTGGAGTCGTTGGAGTCGGTGGTGAATTCCGACGGAATGTCGCCGGTGAGGCTGTTGTTGTGCAGGTAGATTCGCTTCAGGGAGTTGGCGTCGGTCATGCCTGCGGGAATCGCGCCGGTCAGGCCGTTGCCGTGGAGGTTCAGGAACTCCAACGAACCCATGTCGCCAATCTCCGGCGGGATGCTGCCCGCCAGGTCGGGGTTCTGGGCTATGGACAAATGGGTGAGGCCGTCTAGGCCGCCCATCTGTCCGGGCAGACCGCCCTTGAGGCCCAGGCCGCCCAGGGTGATTCGAGTCACGGTTTGATTGGCGCTGCCGGAAAGGGTGATGCCTGTCCAGTTGTGGATGGACGTGTCCTTGGACCAGTTGGGCAACGATCCTGATCCGGCGGTTTGCCATACCTTGCGCACCGACAGGAGGATGTCGCACTCCTTTTTCAGCGAGGCCTTTCGGGCGTTGCTGAGGGAGCTCCAGTTGCTGGGCCGCCAGGCGCCGGTGTCGGCGCACACCCTGGGGATAACGGTGAGGCTGATTGGGACGGAGACGGATTCCTTGGCACCATGCTTGTTCGTCGCTATCCAGTTGAACTTTATGGTCGCCGCCTCTTGTACGGCGGCAGATACATTGATTCTGCGGACGGCGTTGGTATTGTTGGGGACGGTGATTCCGGCGGGGACGGGGCTCAGGTCGTTGGTGTAATTTCTGCTGATTCCGCTTATCCCCCAAACCTCGGGAAGGAGTGGTCTGTTCGAGCCTGACAGCGCTTCCCCCGCGTAGAGAACGACGGTGTGGATGCGGTCGTGGAAGTGGCCCGGACTGGTGGTGTGGCCGTGGGCCTGCTGAGGCGAGGCAATCAGCAAAATTGCCGCCGCCAGCGCGATGGCCAAGGCGAGCGGCTTGACGCCGAACGCGAAAAATCTCATACCCCCCCCCCCCCCGTCAAATCCGCGCTACACGTCCTACAATAGAGGAATAAGGGTATCGGCGCGTGATTTGGTTTGTCAAGTTGTCCAGCGTGAGTTTAGGGGGAGAATGCCCTCACCCTAGCCCTCTCCCACGACGGGAGAGGGGATGGGGCGAATGGGGGAGTGGGGTGCAGTTGGTGGGCTGGACTTGACGAAATCAAGAACCGAGGCCGACTCCCTGGTCACCCCGTCGCTTGGCATGGGCACCGTGTACGTCAGCGTCGCCTCGTCTCCCGCCACCTCGATGCCCTCCACGAAGTTGCGGATGAGCGCCTTCTTCTCCGGTATCGTCCCCTCCTTCAGGAACTCCCGGAAGTCCGCAACGTACCGCGCTATCTCCCCGGCGTCGGGAAGGGCCACTCTCCGCTGCTCAAGCCTGGTCTCGGCGTCCTCTCTCGCAGCCTCCAGTTGCTCCTCTCGGTGTCTCAGAGACATGATCCGGGGCGACAGGACCTCAAGGGTCAACTCGCTGGTCTCGATGGCCTCGTAGAGCTTCCCCAGACGCTTCCGCACGTCATCTAGCTCTGCTTCGACCACCTCCAGTCTCCCGGACAGCTCCCCGGCCATCGCGTCGATCTCCTCAGCCACAAGCTGCACCAACTCGACGATGGTCTCCTCGGTCAGTATCCGCTCCCGTATCTTCTCAACCACGAAAGTCTCCAGCTTCGGGGCGTTCAGGTAGCGGGCGGTGCACGTCCCCGCTCCCTCCCTGAACAACGTCCCGCAGATGTAGTAGGCGAACTGGCCGCTCTTGGCTCCCTGGGCCGAGTAGGGCCTGCCGCACAGCCCGCACTTGAGCAATCCGCTCAGCAGATAGGGGCTTCCCACTCTCGCGGGCCTCTGCACCTTCGGGGCGCGCTCGCTCATCGCCTGCTGCACCTCGTCGAACAGCTCCTTCGATATCAGCGCGGGCCACGCCCCCTCTACCCGCACGGGGTCTGCGTCCTTCTCTCCCTTGCCTTTGAGTCCCCACACGGCGGTCCCGGTGTACGCCTCGTTCCTCAGCACGTAGTGGAGTCCGCCCTTGTACCAACGCTTGCCCCTGTTGGTGACGCCCCTGTCGTTCAACTCCCTGCACAGCTCCTTGAGGCCGCTGCCCCGCAGAGACTTCTCGAATATCTCCTTCACTACAGGAGCCGTGGCCGGGTCAATCTCCAGGGTGGGGCGCTCCTTCGCCCCGTCCTGCACCTTGATCTTCCTGTAGCCGAAGGGTGCCTTGGAGCCGAGGAAGAAGCCCCTCGAAGCGGCCTCTCTCATCCCCCGGACGACCTCCTGCGCAAGATTTTCGCTGTAGTATTCGTCCACCGACTCGATGATGCCCTCAAGCAGCCTGCCGGTGGCGCTATCCTCGGCCTGCTCGGTGATGGAAACCACGCGGATGCCCTTGCGCCGCAGCTGGGCCTTGAACGCGACGGCGTGCTCGCGCTTCCTGGTGAAGCGGCTGAATTTCCATACCAAGATGACCTCGAAGGGGGCCTTGGGCTTGCTGCCTTCCTCGATCATCTCCCGGAACTGGGGCCGGTCAGCGACCCGGCCGCTCTCGGCCTCGTCCACGTACTCGCGGGCCACGGAGTAGCCGTTGGCCCTGGCATACTCTTTGAGCGCCCGTAGCTGGGCGGACACGGACAGGTCCACGTCCTGTCTATCGCTGGACACCCTGGCGTACAGGGCTACGGGAGTTAGGGGCTGTAGGTTCTTCTTCTTCATGTTGTCCTCCTGCTCTGTTGTCTCTGTGCTGGCGCTTACCCGCTGACCAGGACGTCTATCGTGGTGCCAAGGACACCGGCGATGCGGGTCAAGGCCGAGGCCGATCCGGGCTTCAGCCCGCGCTCGATCTCCGAGATGTACCCCGAGGCAAGGCCGGTCCTCTCCGACAGCTCCCTCAGGGTCATGCCCTGGTGGTTCCGAAACGCCTGGATGGGACCCTTCCCTCGCATGATGTCCAGGGCAACCTCGTGGGGGACTCGCACGCCGTCGTTGGCGTCCTGGGCGGCCAGCATGTCCTCAAGCTGGCTGTTGCGCTCGACGAGAGCGTCGTACTCTCTTCGAGTCAAGGTTACGGTCTGTTCGCTAGTCATAAGCCTCCCTCCGGTGTCGAACTCTCAGGACTACGAGGGTCGGGGGCTCGCCTTGTTCAGTGGTGAAGATGACGCGGTGATTGCCGACTCTCAACCGGCTGTAGTCGCTGTCGGTCAGTGCGATCACCTGCCTGGCAAGCGATGCGGGATTCTCGGCGTACTGCTCGATCTTGGCGATGATGCGCTCTCTGTCCCCTGCGGCGAGACGGCGCATGTCCCTGATGGCCCGCGTCCCCCATTCGATTTGCATTCCCTCATACACATTCCCTATTTTCGCAAATAGAGAGCAGCGAGTCAAGAGGCGCACTCACACGGGCGGTGTCGCAGGTGTAGCTAGAGCGATTTCCGCAGCCGCCTCAGCCGCAGCTTTCGCTGGACGGCCAGCAACCAGCTTAGGGGCTTGAATCTCGTACTTCGCCAACTCTGGCTGCATACCCTCACCCTTCAAATTCCAATTCAGCGGCGTTCAGGGTGGCTCAATGTTCGCGGGTAACGACACCCGCTGTCCCTACCTCAGCACAAACCACCACAGGAGGTTGCTGCCGACCAGTAGCACCAGCAGCACAAACGCCCACACGCGGGCTATGGTGAGCACTTCCTTCGTGTCTTTGTGGGCGGAGACCTCCCTCCCGTGCGCTATCTCAAGCTCCACGTAGGGCCGCTTGGCGGTGTCTGCGGACTCCTTCGCCTCATCCCTCTCACGTTCCAGCTCAGACGCCCTGATCTTCCAATCGGATATGCTCCGCTCCAACTCCCGCACGGTCCGCTCAAGTTCTTTCTCTCTGGCGATGGCCCTATGCAGCAGCTCCTCGTCGCTCAGGTATTCCGGCCCGTGCATCCGCACGTAGACCCGGCGCCCCTCCCTGCGGACCTCGACCTCTCCTCGCCGGATCATCCGATCAAGGGTCGAGAGGGAGATCGCCAGTTCCTCCGCAGCCTCCGCTTTGGTCACCCAGCGGACAGGTTCTTCCATCTCTTCTTTCCTCCCCTAAAGGGATGACACGTCAGGGTTGCAAAAGTACCATTAAGTTGTCACCGTAGCGGCGTTTTATTTTAGCACG
Source organism: Dehalococcoidia bacterium (assembly GCA_965232435.1). Lineage (GTDB taxonomy): Bacteria > Chloroflexota > Dehalococcoidia > Lucifugimonadales > VXLM01 > VXLM01. The sequence goes on along the minus strand of CBDDPU010000004.1, from coordinate 1,547,911 downwards.
GCTTCCCATTTCGCGCTCTGACCAGTCAGGAGACACGTCACCCTCGTTTCGTAGTTGAATCAGAGGTTAAACGGCCTCTGGAAGCCCCCGGCGATTGGGGCGTTTGCCCCGCTTATTCACCCCCCAGACGGCAGGGAGGGTGGTTAGCGATGCATCAGCGCTATCTATGTGTCACGGGTCATCCCCTACAGGAGAACCCTCTACAGGACGGGGACGCATCCGGTGGTAGAGGCTGTCCCACTGGTAGGCGCTCATCCCTGACAGCTTCAGTCGGGGGGAGGACGGCGCCCACAAGGGACGCCAGGACTCCCCCAGTATCCCCCTGTGTGACAGCACGGGCGTGCAGGACACCAGAACGGGCACGGTCATCAGTGTCATGTCGGCGGCGGTGCTCACGTAGGTTGCCTCAACCTCCTCGGTGTCAAGGGCGAACAGCGTGACGGGGAACGGCGGCTGGTCCTCCCCCGGCTCGTTGGAGTGGTAGTACATCGTGTAGGGTCGCAGGCGGGCGATAACTCCCCTGGGGTGACGGGCGCGAAGCTCGTGCTCTAGGTAGAACGGCACGTGGAGTCCCTGGGCCACCAGGTGCCCCACTGCGTCGGGGGCGATGGCCGACTGCCCCCAGTTGTAGGCCCGGTCGGACCTGGCGGTGGGAACTGACCACTCAAGCTCGCTGTCGGGGTTCTCCCTGGCCTCTGCCGCAAGCTGCGAGAGGAACCATGTGATGCCGTCGGCGTGCTTCGTCTGCCTCGCCCACGTCTCGATGCGGTGCCCCACGTGGCGCCTGCGGCCCTGTTTGTCGGTGGTGAGATCAGTGCTCCAGATGCCCCGCGCCGTGGGCAGCTCGGCCCGGTCCCGGTGGGTCACGTAGCGTATGCCCTCGTCGGACAGCGTGTAACGAATGTCGCCCCGTTTGCCCCGGCGCTCGACGAGGCCCCTGGTCTTCACCAAGTTGCGCATCACCTGGCTGACCCTTCCTTCGGAGACGCCTAGCCAGAGGGCCAGGTGCTCACGGGGGATCATCGGGTGGTCGGTGATGAGGTCTAGCGTCCGCTTCTCGGCGGGGCTGAGGCCGAAGGCCGGCGCAGCCTGCGTCATCCGCTCAGGATGGGGCAGGGAGGCCCGTTTGCGCTCCGGCGGCGTGGTGAGGGGTGTTCGTCTTCTGCCGGGGCTGGCCTGGGAGATGACGTCCTCCAGCGTGCGATCGCGTCCCCCAATCAAGAACGAGGTGCTATGCCAAACGCGGCGGTTGCGTCGTTCCAGCGCGGTCCTGGACTCCACGGCAACGAAGCAGTCGCGGAGATAGACCTGCTCGCAGAACGTGGCAGTAAGCCTCCGCTCCCAGATGCTCGGGACTAGGATGAGAACGATGTCCGGGCGTCGGCTGCGGTCGTACTCCGCTATGGCTCGCAGCCGGTCGTAGAGTGACCGGCGTCGCAGGGCAAGGCCCTGGCGGACCACTCCGAAGTCCCGACCGTCGTGGAGGGTGATGACGGCGTCGAACCGGCCCCTGCGGTGGAACTCCACGCGGGAACTGCGCGAGTCGGAGCCGGGAGACATGGTGGCGGCCAGGCGGTAGACGGAGGCCACGGTGTCCATCCGGCGGAGGAGCAGGGTCAGCCACTCCCTGGACATCGGGTAGGCCCGCACGAAGTCCGAGGGCGTGTCATAGTCCAGGAAGTCGGCTGTCTCGCGGATGCCGCTGGCCGTCAGGCAGTATCTCCCGCTCGACGGCAGGTGCACGGTGCCGTGGGTGACCTTCCAAACGATGCCGTCGTCCAGCAGCTCGGACAGCCTGCGGTGGACGGTCGCGTGGGGCTCGCCCAAGATCAGCGCTAGCTCCGTCGATTCGACGAAGGGCATCCGGCTCAGGGCGTCGAGCAGCTGGTGGTCGGAGATCGCCATAAGCCGAGCGTAGCGATAGAGCGCCCCGGTGGGCAACCGACATGTGGCAGTGTCGGTACAGAAGAGGGTAGAAGCATTGTGGAGCCGTGAATCTGCCCTAAACCGCTTTGCGGCCATCATCCATTGGTGTCAGCCACCTGGGAATGTACCGTCTGGACGTCTGGACTCCGGAACGTCAGTTCTCCTCCGAATGTCGCTGTCGAAGAAGTTCGGTGTCGATACCGTTGAGAAGTTTCAGCCGGGCTTCAGCGGAAAGATCGGACACGTGCGCCAGTGCCACCGAGTCGAGGTCTGAACCTTCCGCAACCGACACGACCCCAGTCTCATGGAGTAGAAACACTCCTCTATCGAATGCCCTATGACAATAAGCACATAGGCCAATGCCATTAGCAGGGTTCGCTCGATTCTTCATGTCAGTTGAATACCTGCTTATGTGGGCTACGTCGAGCACCTCTCTGAGTGTTGTACCGCAGATTGCACAGGCAAAGCCTTGGCGGACCAATACAGCTTCCTTGAATCTCTCGACATTGTGTCTGCGCCTGACGAATGACCAAGCATCGGACACTGCGTAATCATTACCATCTATTGGAGTTAGTGCAATGCAGTGGCGTCGGTAGGCAAGATCGACGATACTTGTGTACATTTCAGGACTGATTTGCGCAATTGACCGAGACCAGCCTAGCTTGTTGACATCCGTGATTCCCAGTGACGTTCTGTTGCTCTTACCTTCGACACTTGCAGGGCGAATATCTAGAGGGCGAGCGTATGGGACAAAGTCACCGAGTTCAGCGGTGTAAATTCGGTTTATCTTGGGTTGGTCTGGTCCTGCGGATGCCTTCATGTGCACCTGCATTACAATGCCGTGCCCGGTGAAACCGTAGGCACGAGTCCGCTTATCAAGGTAAACAAATGAGTCTCCGGCAGCGACTCTCACAGAATGTCTGTTATCGTAGACGTACACCCGACCAGGTTCGTCAGGGTACTGTTCTTGCTCTGATTGCTTGAATATCCAGAAGGTCACTGTGAATCCCTCATTTATTCATGATCCAAGCAATTCTTCCATCAAGCCAATCAATCAACTCAACGCGTAAGGGGCCAGGAACCCATACAAGCTCAGGGTCAGCTTGTGCCAGAAGCCTATATCTATCGACCATTAGACCACCGGCTCTGTTGCTTTGGCGACGCAATTCCCTCTCACTAAGGGAAAAGGGGAGCGAGAAGGCCTTACCGGGTGGAACCGCAAAGTCAACTATCTTGGTCCACTCCTTGATGCTGGGCTCGTTAACCTTCTCGACCCAATTCTTGCCGCTGGCGCATTGAGCAAGGTATGTCGGCGCACCACCTCTGGCGTCGACGAATCGCAGTTGCCATACTAGATCGACTCCTGCATCCTTAGCGTCTTCATTGAGGTAGTCGTCGGGGTTCCCCCTCCGTTCGTCAATGGCCGAAATCAGATCATCGATAACTGCGGCGAGCTTGGAAGTGTTGTTTCTGCTCCACCCAGTCTGAAGGAACTTCCACCCGCGAAACCGTGCCTCCATCGCTGCTCTCGTTATAGACTCAAACAACCTGCCTTGCTCAATGTAGTTGGGACCAAAAGTTTTGTGCCAATCCTCGTAGCTGGAACCGAGTGATACGACCAAGCAGTAGCTATAGGCAGGGACATCTTTCCAGCCCAACTGTCTGACCATCCACCTGTCCCTGAATACAATGGGTGTATATGATCCTAGCCAGGACAAGCGCCGCTCTAGAGCGGACCATGCGGACAACACAAACTCCGACGCACTGTCCTGTTCTTCAAAGATCTGTTCTTGGACTAGATGGTCGACGACATCGGTTTGGGAGAGTTCTTCCTCCAAGAACATGCTGGTCGCCTCCAGCCAGTCGAGGAACAGAGAATCATCTATATTTCGTTCACGCACGGATAGAAGAAAGCCGCTTGGATGACTAAGCATCGTCGCCATCACCTGCCCGCAGGCCTATTTTCTCGGCAATTGAAGGGAACTTAGACACAAGCTCCTTGGCGTTTAGTGCAAGTCGCTCTATGGCCTTCCTAATCGGTTCAGAATCTCGATGCAGATGCACTCTACTCAAAGCCAATTCCATTTGGATGTTGGCCTCTTTGAGTTGGTTCTCAATCTCCTCGTCCTCGACTCCGGCTTTCTGCAAGGCTACATCAAAGCTGGGTACAGGCGATGACCTGAGATAATCGACAGCCTCTGGACTGGACAATATTCGGGCAAAGCTGCCTACATACCTGGAGTCAGTAAAGAGCGGGCGCTGTTCGTCTGTACCGAACATCCATCTCGCAAAGTCTGACAGGTTGTCTTTCATTGCTTGCGGTACAGGACTCTTGGCCTCTTCGGGTTCAGACCTTATGTCTATGCCCAGGAAGGAACGCACACCCTCTTCTCGAAGGGACAGGAAGAGCACGCTGAACCTGCTCTCAACTCCCTGCTCCGAGACTTCCGTATCTGATGACTCCATCTGTTTGACAATACGGTAGGCGATATAGTTTCTGCGTACCGTGTCGGTCTGCATTCCGATCTGCTTACGGACCGAGTCGTACGACATTCCCGAGTCATCTATCATGCTCGCTATGAACTCGGCCTTCTGCGTTGGGTCCCACTGCTTTATTCCCGTCACATGTCTGAAGCCGAGGTAAGCGATGACATCTGCACGCGAGTCGGCGAGGATGTAGGGAATCCTCGCAAATAGATCACAATTGTTAGGCGTAACGCCTTCTACCAATGTACGCCAGGTCCTCGAAGGTGGGTTGCCGTCCAACGCCTGCCTTAGGTATTTCAAGGCGGCAATTCGGCGATTACCCTCCACTACTACTAGTGTGTTGCGTTCGCCGTACAACTCTTCCTTTACGACAATTACAGCTTCTTGAGGCCAGAAGCCGCTCTCAAGAAATGAGACAGCTAACTCCTCTAGGTTCCAACCGCGCATTAGCTCCAAGACGCGCTCCTGAGTAACCAATGGTTCAGTACGCGCAAGGCCTAATCTGGGGTTACGGGGGTCTAAAGAGAGTTCCTCCAGAGTGACAAACTCGATTGTGTGAGATAGAGGCATGGTTCTTACCTCGCTTTAGGAGATCAATTTGTGTTCAGACTAGTGGCTTCCCGATCATACGTGAGCCGGTGACGCAATCCTCCAATATAGGACACTCAGGACAGTCTGGCGTTCTAGGGTGACAGTAGGCCGCCCCTATGTCGATGAGGCCCAAGTTGAACTCCCGTGCATGACCGTCGGGGAGAATGCCCTCGGCAACCTCCGCAAGGCCAATGTCGGAGTATGCCGGACCAGCACCTGATAGTCCGAGGACACGCCGAAGGACCCGCCCCGAGCCTTCGTCGATCATCGGTAGTGGATGATTGAAGGCCATGCACAGGGTTGCTCGTGCGCTGTACCTACCGATGCCCGGGAGCGATTGCAGACTCTCCAGATCTTGTGGCACCTGACCTCCGTAGTCTCGCAGCAGGCGACGCGCGCACTCGACAAGCCTATCCGCACGTCGCACTAGGCCCAGAGGCTTAAACCACTGCCGAAGGCCACCGACATCGGCCTCAGCTAGAGAAGCAGGATTGGGGTAGATGGTAATGAGGTGGATGTATGGGCCGACCACCCTGGTTGCTTGGGTCTGACGTAGCAAGACCTCGGCGATGAGAATGTAGAACGGGTTGGTAGTGCCTCGCCAAGGGAAGTCCCGGCCGTTGTAGCGAAACCAACTCACCACAGAGGTTGCGAACTCTTCACTAATCCTCCGCATATCACCACTCTTCGGCTGTCGATCTAGCTGAAGCACTGCGCTCACCTACCCGCTACTATGGACAAAGGCTCTAATGACCATAGACTCAGCCACTCGTCAAGCTCCACCGCCGTAAGCTTTGGAGCTGTGGACAGGTCCACTCTGTATCGGGTATCCGTGACGCCTGGCGGCTCCGGCACCCGAAAGTGGGGGACATCGCTAGAACGGAACCAGGCAAGACTTTCCTCCGCTTCAGCAACGCCTATTACGGGACCAAGCTCTGTTGAGGACTCCATACCGGCCTGTCGTACCGCTTTCTCAAGCTTCAGGTAATCGGGAGTCCCGAGAAGTGCACTCCTACAGTCTTCGATGAGTTGGCGTAGGCTGAGCCCAGAGTCGTCCTCAGACGCAACCAAAGATGCAATGACGATCTCTTCGCCTTCCAAGGCATAGATTTGCCTATGGGAGAAGTGGTGAGTGCGATCTGCTCGTGTCGTGATCTTCACCTCCACTCTATTGCGTTCGAGTGAGAAGTCGAAGCGTCGGGTAACTTCGCTATGCCAGAACGGAGCCCAGAATTGAAAGCCCCGGACGCGGCTCATCATAAACAGCTCGCCCCACAGGCCGCGGCGCTCTGCTTGGAGGTCCTTCGCCGGCGTAACTGCGAATAGTCGGACCATAGAGCGAAAGAACGACGTTAGGGACTGTCGGTTTGCTCCACTATCCTCATGGCGCGCCAAGAAAGCCTCTGCAAGGAGGAGGAAAGTCTCCACATCTGCCGGGTCGGAAGTCTCACAGCGCAGAGCGTGCAGAAGCTCAACCTTGGGGGAGTCATCAATACCCGCCAAGCTGTAACTCTGCCCAATGTGAAGAGAGACCTTGTCTGTCCGCAGCGGAGGCTCAACTGCCCCTGCTTCAGCTAATACAAAGAGAACGGGGTGCTCCGTCGTATCAATACCAAGGAGAACGTTCTGATTCCCTGGTGCTGGAGCTACAGTAAAGGCATGGCCAGAAGGCCTGTCCTTCAATTCTGAGAGAAGTGCGGCAAGGCTCATGGATTGTCATCCCGGACGACATATCGGAGATCAAAGCGCGGATCGTCGCTCGGCACAAAGAGGCCGAGTGCTGTGGTGTCAACGGTATGATCCAGTCCATCTCCACGGACTCGAATCATGTGTACTTGAAGCTGTACCCGACCCCCGTGGATATTCTCGTCCCCGGGATAGTAAGCAGGATGAGAAGGATCCCGTCCCGGAGTGCGCCCCTGCATGGGATTGATCCGGCCCTGCCGTTTGGTTCGCTCTCGTGTCTCACCGCCCGACATGAGTACAACATCTAGAGATGGGAGCACTCCAGCTAGCAGCATTCTGGCTAAGTACTCACTCGTATAGGATGAGTCCCAGTCGGTCCCCTCTGCTTCGATGTTGGCTAGCAACTGCGATATGACTTCCTCAGTAGGGCAGTCCTCGACAACGAGGTGTTCAACGTTTCCAAATCGCTTGAGGGTGGCCGTCCCACACTGTGCGAAGAAAGCCCTTGCGTTCAGAAGGTTGCGCTCTGCGACTGCCTCATCCTCTATTGGGCGGTTTTGTATGTCCCAGCCGCCGCTTCTAAATCGTCGATAGCTGGCCACGTTCGACCTAGTCGGCTTGAGGCCCATGTTCATGTCTAGCGACAGCATGCGGGGCCACTCACGGATGGATAGCCGTTGTCGTTGGTTACGGCGGAGCGCTTCCCAAAAATCGTCCTCATGTCTCAGGAGCTCGGTGTAGTCGTCCCGAAGCTGAGCTGTCACGAAGATGCGGCAAACATCAAGGTAGTCTCTCTTGTAGCCAAACCACCGAGCTCGTTGCTCCATGGTGTCGGCGTTCGTCTCGTTCCTTGCACGGCGGGTGATGTAGGTCACCGCCAGACCCTCTATAGTTACTCCTCGACCAAGCATGTTGCCGCCGACGAGGATATTGTTCTTGAGCCTGAATGGTGTCCCAATTGGGTCTCGGCCTAACGGCAAGCTGTTGACCATCCACACCTCGACGAGCCAGATCTCATCACGCAACTGCCGACGGACCTGTTCCCAAGTTGGAGGATCATGCACTGTGGAGCACAAGTCGTCGTAGGCCACGTGCATCAGATCCATCAACTCATGCGTGGCGGGATCATCATCCGGCAGGCCAAGACTTTCGCGCCAAAGCCCAACGAGATTCCGAATCGCTGTCTGGAGTCTCTCGTGGTCGGCACGTAGGTTGCTGTTGTGAATGAGCATTGAGTGCCACGCATTGGACTCGCGCAGATGTCGGATGGCGCCACCGACCAGAAAGGTCGCGATTGCCTGTCTAAGGCCGTTCGGTATTCCCCAGACGTGCTCCTCCTCCGCCTCTGCCAAGGGCACTGTTCTCACGAATCGGTCGCGATCTGAGCCGAAGAAGGTCGCGCCGCCACAGTATCCCTGTCCCGGCTCAACCAGAATGCCAAAGTCAGGTGACAGACCATCGATTCCTGATATCAGAAGGTTCGCCTGAGGGGTTGCGGTATACGCCACATAAGCATGGACTTGGAGCGCACTCCTTAACCTAAGGATGCTTTCGTAGATTGCAGACCGTCTCCCGCGGCGGAACTGGGTGTTCAGGGATGCTTCGTCTCCCTCATCATCGATCATGAGCGTTGGAAAGCTTCTGATCTCTGGGGTTGCTAGGACACGCCTGGCGTCTTCAAGCCTCTTGCGGTTCTTCAGCACCACAATCAGGGCGTGACCACCGCCGTGGAGCACGCTTCTGATGACCTCAGCATCTTGGGGGAGGGGGTTTCTGAAAGGTGTTAGGCTCGGGCGCCTGGCCTCCAGGTCGTTGTACAGCCGGGTGAAGTTCTGCTCCAAGAGCGGGTTTTTGGTGCCAGCCAGAACCACTGTCACCCGGTAGCCATTGTCTATGCCCAGTGCAATAAGGGATGTGTAGGAGAGTGTCTTGCCACTCTGAACCTTGCCAAGCGCAAGTCCAGTGACTCTTCGGTCGTTGTCGGTCGGAGTTGGGCACCGACCCAAAATCGACGCGGCAGTTTCTACCACGTCGTCCCACTCGTCCTCGCTGACACGATCTTGGTATCGGCTCCTTAGGCGTCTTATCTCCTCGCCATCGATGGAGGGTCCCCACAGTTCCGATGCCGGAGTCGGCAAAGGATCGACGCCGATAGTATGACTAGGCTCGACCATACTCGACCTCGATCTCTCCAGCCCGTCTGAGCACCTTGTTCATGTACATGCGAAAGTCACTAGGGCTTACGAGTCCATTTGATGAGATTTGAAGAGCCATACGCTCGGCCAAAGCTAGGGATAGGACAAACTTCTGAAGTAAGGCGAGGGAGTCCCTGTTGTCTAGGTACGGTGCTAGGAAGGGATGGGCGGTATTTAGGAAGACATCTATCTCGTTTTCGCGTGGGGCGCTTAGTTGCATCCAATGGGCGTCACTGAGTTGGTCTTGCCAGTGGAGTCTGAAGAGCCAGACCTCCGCGCCGACCTCAAGGCGATACGAAACTGGACCATTGCTAGCAGCCCGTATCATCTCAGTGTCGGCCCGCTCCGCCTCCTCGGTCTTCTGTGGGTCGGGCAGCCTGATCTCTTCATGCACGGCGTTGCCGAACCTCTGGTCAGAGAAGACCTTTCTGAGGGGCTCGGATACGACCTCCATGACCGGCTGTGTAATAGGCTTGCCGCGCTCTCGGTACCCTTCGGCTTTCTCCATGTAGTCTTGGCATACCTGCTTTAGCTGCTCAATGAAGTCATCCTCTAGGCCGCCGGACCAGTCAAAGGCATCCTTAGCCTGCGTGACCGTCCAAGCATCCATCTTGATCTCACCAACGAGACGCTGCGAGCGAAAGGTATTACCTTGGCCGAATATCTCGGCCGGCTTGTAGCCTTCTCCCGGTCCCCCAACGATGACCCGTCCCCGCCTCAGCAGGGCGAACCCGGCATCCCTCTGGCTTCCTGGCGTTCTAACTCCAACCCATCCTGTGGCGTGAAGTGTCGTTCCCTCGGACTCCCACGGGACGTTGATGGTGAAGTCCTTCCTCCACACGTTCTTCACGCCGTTGTTCAAGTCCTCTTCGAGAAAGCTCGGCTCCTCAAATGAGATAGGCTCGCCGTTCCACAGGATCTCAATCTCTCCCGAGCGGAGGTCCTCTCGATACATGCTGCCAAGCTGGTCCTTCACCCGTCCTTGCGTTCTTCCCCGAATTGGTTTGTAAAGCCCCTCGATTGTGATAGACGTGTAGTGGGCCTCGGGTTGGGCTTTGCCCACCTCGACCCCAATGCTCTCCAGATGACTGTCTACAAGTTCCGGCACATGCACACGAGCCGTGTACTCCCTGTCGGAGCCAAGCTTGCTGGTGCGAATCGTCCAGGTCGTACCGAACCAGCAGGCAGCCGTCTTGAGGCCCATGCCATACTCACAGCGTCCCGTGGGATCTGGTGGTGGCCTGTCAAGCACAACGGCTCTAGTGAGCTCCTCCATCTCCATCCCGTGCGCGTTGTCTACGATAGTGAGCGCGTTTGTCTCGCTGTCGTAGGCTACCTCGACTCGCAAATTGCCGGGTCCTCCGTCGAGCTCGTACGTCCCAATGAGTTCCGCTCGATGGTCGTAGTAGCTCTGAGTAGAGTTGTCTACGAACTCAGCGATGGCATACCAAGGCGTATAGCTCAGCCGCCTGTAGGTCGCGTAGACGCTAACGGCTGGCCGAATGTCTATCGAAAGCTGACTATCAGAAGCAACCATTCCCCTCCCTCTAGCTGGCACTGACGGCCACATGGATTGACGCACGTTCCTCGTTGCTCTCTTCGACTCGTAGAAGTCTCTTGGCAATTTCGTGCACGACGTCAACGTGTACCGCGTTCCCCAGCGCTTTGAATGTCTCCGTCCTGGACTCTGGAACACAGAAGTCGTCCCCAAAGCCCTGCAGCCTCAGCCCCTCGACCTTCGATAGGTGCCGTCGCTCGGGGCCGAGTATGGGAATCTGTGTGCTTGTCATAGCGACTAGCGACGGGCTGTTTGCGTATCTCTTGACGCGTAGCCCGGAGGGCCTGAACTGCAATATGTGTTTCCAAAGGTCCCTATCTTCTCCTTGGCAGTTCCACTCAAGCTTTCGGAGAGACGGAGGGAACGTGAGAAGGTCGCTGAGCCATTCTTGAGAGAGGTTACTGCGAATCGATGCGAACCAATCACGGTTTGACCTGATGAACCGAACTTTCCAATCCGGGAACTCTGTGACCTCTCTCCGTGCGTAGCTTGGCAGGGCGTCGAAGTCTTCCCTAGTGGAGACCTTCCCATTCTTGCTGTGTGCGGAGCCGAATCTCACAGCTAGCAATTGAGCCCAAGGAGTCGTTTCTTCATAGGAGTAGGTTGCGCCAATCTCATCACCCCATATGGGAAATGATGGCAATGTGACCTTCTCCTCCGGTAGGGCCGCAAGGAAGGTGTTCCAGTGCTCGATGCACCGGCGGTGCTGGTCTGCGATTCGTGTTTCGTTGCGATCGGACTCGGATAGTTCAGTGCTCTTCTGGACAATGCGCGTCATTGAAGTCAGCGCGGTTCGCTTCCTTCGAGGAAAAGTCTCCTTTGGAAGACTATCAAGCGAGGCTACTGCAAAGAATCGCTCTCGGTGGTGAGGATAGCCGAGGTGGTGCGGGGAAAGCAGCCCGTCACCACCGCTCGCCATGTGCTCTGTTCCTCTGACCTCATAGCCAAGCTCTTCCAAGCTGGTCTTGACGATACACCACGTTTGTCCTTCGTCATGACGCTCAAAGTTCCCGACATTCTCTAGGATCACATACGTGGGCTTGTGCACTCGCAATATCCCTAGGATCTCATGAAAGAGCGTCCCAGAGGTCTTGTCTTCCAATCCGGCCTGAGCACCTGACTTAGAGAACGGTTGACAAGGGAACCCGGCACACAGGATGTCATGGGGCGGCACATGGTCCTTCGAGCGTCTAATGTCTCCGTGGATGGCTGGTCCTTCGGGGAAATTGCGGTTGTAGACGCCTTGGAGCGTGCCATCTATCTCAGATGCAAAGACGCACTCATGTCCGAGTCGCTCAAGTGCAAGACGGAATCCACCAAGACCTGCAAAGAGGTCGACAAACCTCATCGCCACCATCCTAGTGAGGTATAGATATCTGAAAGCAGCGTTCTCATAGAGTCGTATTCACCGTGCTCAAGAAGACTCTGCCCGATGCTTGTAGCCGGCGAGAATCTCATTGAGCTTCTGACCTATTGTCTTTCCCTCGAGTGCGGCCTGGGCCTTGAGCCACCGCCAAAGATGCTGATCAACACCGCGGATGTTGGTCGGACCGGCGGAGGTACGTTGAGAAACCACTGAGACACCTCGTTCCCTCTTGTCGCGATAGATGCGGGCGGTGTCTAATGTATTGTTTGTAGTGCACGCTGTCAATAGAATGGGTAGAACGCTCGAAGTGTACTTAGAGAGGTTTAGCTTGAGGTGCTTACGCGGTCTGCGCTGAGGGAGGCCTTGCCCTTCCCCCGGTCCCGTTGCCTATGTGGGAGCGGACCAGGCCTCCATTAGCCACCAAGTAGCTGGGCTGGGCAAGGAGGGAGTGATCCGGCGCACCCGCCCCTATGGCGACGACCGGCGCGTCGTGCGTTTGGAGTTGACGGAGGAGGGATGGGCCTTCATGCCCCGGCTATCGAGACCCCCAGGACCTCAACGTCCTAGTAAACGTCGGGATCGGCGAGGAGGAGAAGCGGGTCATTCTGGACGTCACGAGGAAGATACACGAGAACCTGCAGACCGGACTGCAAGAACTGGGGAAAGCTGCTGCGGGGGCTCAGCCTACAGGTCCAGCGCGAGGGTCAAGGTGAAGGTTCTTGATTTTATCAAGTCTGGTGGGCCAACCTGGACTCGAACCAGGGACCTCAGTCTTATCAGGACTGCGCTCTAACCGGCTGAGCTATTGGCCCAAGCGCTGCGAATTGGCAGGCGAAGGGATTATACCATAACTGGGGACGGATGCATGAGAAGTCCGTGTGTGGGTTCAGGGCAATCGCGCTCCGTGTGGGATCGACTCTCGATTCGTGCCCGAATTTTCATATAGTGCTACTATGAATGTACTGATATATCGCTGTTTGAGATGAGGCTTGGATTGAAAGTCGCAAACGTTCGGAGCTACATCATCGATGCCGAAGCGCCGAAGAATTTGGTTTTCGTCAGGGTAGAGACCGACGACGGGACCTACGGTTGGGGCGAGGCGTATACGCAGACCGACCGCGACACGGCGATTACCGCTCACGTGGAGCGTTTGGGGCGGTACCTGGTGGGGCGCAGTCCGTTTAATATCAAGCACTTTTCGCAGATAGCTTATGAGGACTTCGCCGCAAAACGCGGGGCAATGGACTTTTGGTCCGCCCTCAGCGGCATCGAACAGGCACTCTGGGACATTGTGGGCAAGAGTCTCGGGGCGCCGGTCTACGACCTGCTGGGCGGGGCTTGTCGGGACAAGATTCGCGTTTATGCGAACGGTTGGTCGGACGAGACCGAGACGCCGGACGAGTACGCGGAGGCGGCCAAGCAGATGGTCGAAAGGGGCTTCACGGCCTTAAAATTCGATCCTTTTCCGGGGCCTTGGCGGCTGTACATCTCGCGCAGCGACGAGGATGCCGCGATCCGTACGGTTCAAGCGGTGCGCGACGCCGTGGGGCCGGACATCGACTTGCTGATCGAGGTTCATCGTCGACTGGCGCCGATGCACGCGGTCCGGGTTGCCGCCGCGATTCGAGAGGTTGATCCTTTTTGGTTTGAAGAGCCTTGTCCGGCGGAAAACGTGGACGCGCTGGCGGAGGTCAGGAGTCGAATCGACATACCGGTCGTCGCCGGAGAGACGCTGTATACGAAAGCCGCATTTCGGGAACTCTTCGAGCGGCGCGCCGTTGACATCATCAATCCCGACGTATGCAACACAGGGGGAATACTTGAAACCAAAGAGATCGCCGCGATGGCGGAGCCGTACTATGTCGGCGTTTCGCCCCATAACTACAACAGCGTGAGCGTGGCGCTGGCGTCCACGGTGCACGTTTCGGCCTGCATCCCTAATTTCGTCATTACGGAGTACTGGGTGAATTTCGAGCCGGTGACGGAGAGCGTCGCGGTCAATGCGCCTCAGGCGCAGGCGGGATATATCCCCCTGCCTGATGGTCCCGGCCTCGGCATGGAACTCGATGAGGACGCTTTGGAACGGAGAACGGACATAAGCGCCGGGCGGAAGAAGATCAGGCATTATTCGGATGAGGGGCCGTAGGGAGATACTTGTGTCAATTGGGAGGGAACCTTGGAGATCAAAATTCACGGTAGAGACCTCGAAATTACCGACGACATCGAGGGCTACATAGGGAAGAAATTCAGCCGGCTTGTTCGGCACTTGCCGCAGATGCTGGACGCGACGGCAGAAATCAGGCAAACGTCATCGCGTTCCGGGGGTGACCGTTTCACGGCGCAGTTGACCTTGACCGCGAAGGGACAGGTCTTGCGGGCACAGCGACGGGGTTCAACAGTTGCGGAGGCCGTCGATACGGCGGTAGACATCATGGATCGTCAGATTCGGCGCTACAAGGGGCGGCGCTACCGCTCCAATCAGCAGCGAAGGTCTCTGCGCGATGTGCCGGACGGTCTAGTCCCGGAGCTTGAGGACGAAATGCCTTCGGCCGACGAAATGGAGGAGATGTCCATCAAGGTTGTGCGGCGGAAGCGGTTCCCGATGGTGGGGATGACCGTTGACGACGCGATCGCCGAAATGGAGCTTCTCAATCACAGCTTCTATCTCTTCCGCAATGTGGAAACGGGCGTGTACAGCGTTGTCTACCGTCGGCATGACGGCGACTACGGTCTGATCGAGCCGTTCGAGGGGTAGGCTCATGCCGCGCTCTACGAGGCGCCCTCACCCACGTATGGGGGTACGGGACAGGCTCTAGCCCTCACCCACGACGGAAGAGGGGATTTGCCGTCTCTCTTCCTGCTGGATTCCGGCCTGCGCCGGAATGACGGTGGGGGTTCTCCCACGACGGGAGAGGGGATTATTTAGGTCATTCGGGCAGACTTATCTGACTAGGAAGAGCCAACTCCACTTGATGGCCCAGACGAACAGTGCGCCACATATGAGGACCACAATGCCCAACCAGCCGAGGATAGCCCAAATTCCGACCAGAAGTCCGATACCGATAACAGCGGCGAGGGCGTAGAGGGCGTACTGGATGAGCTTTTCCAGGCCTTGGCCGCCGGCGTCGATCTCGAAGTCTCTCTGTCGCGCTTTGGCTTCGGCGTCGCGGTCTTCCGTAAGGGGGTCATAGCCCAACCGCTTGATCGCCATGTCGCGATTTTCCCTCGCCTCATCCAGCGAAGGATCAAATTGGAGTGCGTCGTTAAATGCCCTCGCGGCTCCGGCCAGGTCACCGGCCTTGAATCGTGATACACCTTCGTTGTTCTTTTCGACCGCAAGGTCTTCTCTGGAAATGGTCGTGTCCTCACCAACCATGGTCTTACCTCGTTAGGGAATTCTGGTGATCCGCGTCTTCATTGCACGATGGGCCGCCGAGTTTCATGTTGAAGTGTAGTGAATTGTCCTTAGCTCTGTCAACGCCTGAAGTTGAGGTGAAGGACAGCTTCGCGTTTTTTCTTCGTTCCGGCCCTTCGGTTAACTGTAGCTTTCAGTGTCTCTGTCCCACATTCCGGTGGAGAAGTAGCGTTCGCCGATATCGTTGAACACGGTCACGACATGTCCTGTTCGGGACTCTCGCGCTACGTGGCAGGCGGCCCAAACGTAGGCCCCGGACGATTGGCCGGCGAACAGCCCTCGCTCGGACATCATGCGCGACATTTCGTAGGATGCGTCCACGTCGATATCGATCATGCGGTCGACGTATTCTTCGCGGTACGTTTCGGGGACGATGTGTCCTTCGCCCAAGTGTTTGAGGCCCTCGACTCCGGGCCATTGTGGTGGGTTGATGCCCACGACCTGGATATTGGGATCATGTTCTTTGAGGCGTTTGCCGACGCCGGAGATCGTTCCGCCAGTGCCGACGCCGGCGACGAAGTGGGTCAAGTCGGATGCCTGCGAGAGAATTTCCTCGGCGGTGGTTTCGTAGTGGGCGAGTGGGTTGTTGCGGTTGGAGTACTGGTCGCACCAGAAATATTTTTCAGGCGCGGCTTCATAGCGCCGCTTCACCTCGTGGAGGCTCTCATCGTATCCCAGCATCGCGTCGGTGAAGACGATCTTGGCTCCGTGGGCGCGGAGTCGCTTCTTACGTTCCTCGCTCGCATTTTCCGGCATGATCAATTCCACGGAGTAGCCGAGCGTTGCGCCGATCATGGCGTATGCAATGCCGGCGTTGCCCGAAGTCGCGTCGAGGATCGTGCGATCCGGGGTTAGATCTCCTGCGAGGATGGCTTCAACCAGCATCCGAAGAACCGGGCGATCCTTGATTGATCCGCCGGGGTTGAGGTGTTCATACTTGGCCGAAACCCTTGCCTCTCCGATATCCACCGGCAGATCGAGGCGGACCAAAGGGGTTTGGCCAATCGCCAGGAGCGAAGGATAGTTCTTGACGAATTCGGTGTACTCGTCGGAGTGGGGCAAGTGGTTCGCCTCTTCGGTAAAATCTTCCGTGTGACTCTGGGCGCGCGGCATTCAGTATAGCCATCGCCCGCGAAGACCGTCCAGTGTTTCGAGTGCATGGCACGGGGCGTTCGCATTGCGGACGCGCTCAAATGAAGCTGCATTCTTCGTTCTTTCGGACATTCGCCGCGCGATCTTCGAGTGCCTTCAATGCGGCATGACTGCTATTATCTAACCATACGCTAGATGAGGAAGGCGGCGATGTCAGGCGCGAATATCATCAATCGGGTCAAGGAACTGCGGGAAGGTATCGACTACCATAATCACCGCTACTATGTTCTCGACGACCCTGATATATCGGATTCTCAGTATGATGAGTTGATGCGAGAATTGCGTCGGATCGAGTCGGAGCGGCCCGAACTCGTCACTTCGGAGTCTCCCACGCAGCGAGTGGGGGCCGAGCCCATGGAGGGGTTCACGCAAGCGGAGCATCCTTCTCCCCTGCTGAGTTTGGGCAACGCATTCGACGAGGAGGAATTTCTGGCATGGCACGCCCGCGTTGCCGACCTGTTGGAAGAACGTGAATTCGACATGGTATGCGAGCTTAAGTTTGATGGGCTGGCCGTGGCCTTGACGTACGAGGACGGCCTCCTCACTCGCGGGGCCACGCGGGGAAACGGCATCGTGGGGGAGGACGTGACCTCCAACATGCGAACCATCCGCAGCATTCCTCTCCGGGTCTCGGATTCGGCCCCTCGGAGGTTCGAGGTGCGTGGCGAAGTCATCTTCCCAAAATCCAAGTTTGAGGCATTCAACCGACAGCGCATCGCGGAAGGTCTTCCGCCTTACGCTCATCCGCGCAATACCGCCGCCGGCTCCGTTCGACAGCTCGATCCTCGCGCCACGGCATCCCGGCCCCTCGATATCTACGTCTACAGCCTGGGTTATGCCGAGCCGATGGAATTCGGTACTCACTGGGAGACCCTCAGGGGCATCGCCGATCTCGGCTTCAAGACGAATCCGAACAGCCATCTCGTCCACACGGCGGCCGGGGCCCTTGAGTACTACAGGAAATGGGTCGAAGAGTGGGAAGGGCTGGACTACGGCTGCGACGGGGTAGTCGTGAAGGTCAACCGGTTCGATTACCAGCGGCACCTCGGAGTTGTCGGACGGGAGCCGCGCTGGGCGGTGGCCTACAAGTTTCCTGCGACACAGGCCACGACTCGCCTCCTCGACATCGCCGTGAACGTCGGGAGGACGGGAAGCATCAATCCGTATGCCATTCTCGAACCGGTGAACATCAACGGCGTTACGGTGAGACAGGCGACGCTGCATAACGCCGACTACATTAGATCGAAGGACTTGCGTATCGGCGACTGGGTGGTGGTCGAGAGGGCGGGCGAGGTTATTCCTCAGGTCGTCTCTTCGGTGGTCAGCAAGCGCGACGGGGACGAGAGGGAGTTCGAAATGCCGCCCGCGTGCCCGAGCTGCGATCGTGCGGTCATGCGCGCGGAAGGCGAGGCGTCGCACCTATGCGTTAACGCGGCATGTCCGGCCCAGCTCGTACGTCTGCTGGAGCATTTCGTGAGCAAAGGGGCAATGGATATCGAGGGACTTGGCATCAAGCAAACGACGACTTTGCTCGAAAAGGGTCTGATCGGACAGGTTGCGGACCTTTACACCCTCAACAAGGATGATCTTCTGGGCCTCGAGCGCTTCGGTGAGACGAGCGTCGGGAATCTCTTGGCCGCCATCGAGGCCTCGAAGTCCCGGCCATTTCCCCGCGTCCTGACGGCGGTCGGCATAGAGCACGTCGGAAGCGAGGTTGCCGAGCTTCTCACACGACACTTTCCGACCATCGACTCGCTGATGAGCGCCAGTCAGCAGGACCTCGAGGCGGTGCAGTCCATCGGTCCAAAGATAGCGGCCGCGGTCGTGGCGTACTTCGGGGATGAGTCAAACCGCGCGGTGATCGAGAAGCTCCGTTCAGTGGGGGTAACAATGGAGTCGGAACAAGATCAGGAGGCGGTCGAGCAGACACTCGAAGGCCTTCGTTTCGTCGTCACGGGTCGGCTGGAACGCTTCAGTCGATCTGAAATCACCGGCAGGATCAAAGATCTCGGCGGCGCGGTGAGCGGGAGCGTGAGCAAGAAAACCGACTACCTTGTCGCCGGTCAAGACGGCGGATCGAAGCTATCCGACGCGGAAAAGCACGGTGTGCCGGTCATCACGGAGGACGCCTTCCTCGAACTGGTGGAGTCACGGTCGGGGATATCTTGAAGTCCGGCCGCCGGAGGCTTCGACATCTACCTGTCGCAACTATCGCTCCTGAACATACGCAACTATGAACGGCTCCAGGTGGAATTGGAGCCTGGGATAGTGCTTGTGCAGGGCAACAACGGGCACGGCAAGAGCAATCTTCTCGAAGCGCTGTACCTGCTGGTCATAGGGAAGTCCCAGCGCGCATCAACCGAACGCGAGCTTGTTCGTCGCGACTCGGTAGGGGTGGAGTTCTTCTCGCAGGTGGCGGCGGTGGTACAGCGCGAAGACGGCCCGATTCGCGCGCAAATCGATTTCAAGAACACCGTTGCCGAGTCGTCGGGAGCCGACGCGCAGGAACGCCTCAGCGTGCAGAAGTCCGTCAGGGTGAACGGGATACCTCGTCGGGCGTCCGAACTGGTCGGCGAAATCAACGCCGTGATGTTCAGCGCGCAAGACCTTGACATGGTGTACGGCGCGCCGGGCCTGCGTCGCCGATATATGGACATTCTCATTTCCCAAGTCGACCGCGAGTACCTCCGGGCCGTCCGGCGGTATCAGCGGGTGGTGGTTCAGCGCAATCACTTACTCAAGGGGATCAAGGCTAGGCGGGCGCGGGCGAGCGATCTTGAATTTTGGGATGGCGAGCTTGTCAAGTCGGGGGGTATCGTGGCAGCGCGACGACAAGAGGCGTTGAGGGCGCTTTCCGCCGGGGCCGATGCGATGCACGCTTCGCTCACGAGCGACGGCGACACTTTGCGGTTAGCGTACCGACCCAGTTTCCGTATCGACGGACGCCGTACGCCGGAGGACGTTGGGGAGGCGCTGCGAGAGGCGGTCATGGAAGTCCGGTCGCGGGAGATTGCCCAGGGATTCTCGCTTCGAGGGCCGCACAGGGACGACTTTCAGCTTCTGCTCGAGGACGTGGATGTCGGACTCTTCTCATCGCGCGGACAGGCTAGGACGGCGATGCTCGCGCTGAAGCTGGCGGAGGCCGAATACCTCAAGAACGCGCGAGGACAGCAGCCGATCCTACTGCTGGATGACGTACTCTCCGAACTGGATTCGCCTCGTCGCCGCTTGGTCCTCCGGCGGGTGGCGGACTACGGCCAGGTGTTCATCACGACCGCGGACGTGGACATTATCGAGCCGGAATACCTCAATAGAATGGCTCGGTTCGCGGTATGCCGAGGGCAGTTGGAGCGGGTTCATGAGTAGGGCGTTTGAAGTCAATATGGCTCGATCAGCATGGCCGACGTTGGCCCTCATTCTCACTGTCTGGGCAGCGGTCATCGCATGTGGGTCGAATCCGGAGGGGGAGTCGCCGCCCGTCACGGCGGGCAGTGTCATCACCGCCCAACCGGAGACTTCCGCGCCTACAGGGGTTCCGCGTGGGGCATCGGGAACCTCTCCGGCGATAGCGGAGCCTTTGCCAAGGGTGGGCGTCGAGGCCGTATTCTCCGGCGTCTCGTTCGACCGCATGGTATTCCTCACCTACCCGGAAGGACTGGAGGACCGGCTCTTCCTCGTCCTACAGCCGGGGCGAATTATGATGTTTGACAATGTCACGAATCCGGGTCGGCCCGATACGTTCCTCGACATCCGGGACAAGGTGAGCGATCGCGGCAACGAAGAGGGTCTGCTGGGGCTGGCCTTCGATCCCGACTACCGCGACAACGGGCATTTCTATGTTTACTATTCCGCCGCCTCTCCGAGGCGTTCGGTCATCGCCCGGTATCGAGCCTTCCCGGACACGCACGACGTTGACCTCGCCTCCGAAAAGGTCGTTCTGGAAATCGGCCAGCCATTCTCCAACCACAATGGGGGGCAAGTCACGTTCGGCCCCGACGGGTACCTGTACGTCGGTGTCGGCGACGGGGGCAGCGGCGGCGATCCAAGGGGGCATGGGCAAGATCTTGGGACGCTGTTGGGAACCATTCTTCGCATCGACGTTAGCGCGCTCGACGAGACGGGCAGGTATGCCGTGCCGAGTGACAATCCTTTCGTCGGGATGGAGGGCGCGCGTCCTGAGATATGGGCGTACGGCCTGCGCAACCCGTGGCGATTTTCCTTCGACCGCGAAACGGGACGTCTTTGGGCGGGCGACGTCGGCCAGAACCGACTGGAGGAAATCGACATCGTCGCTCGTGGCGGGAATTATGGCTGGAACATCATGGAGGGTACGTCCTGCTTCCGGGCGGCTTCCTGCAACGATGACGGGCTGGAGCCTCCGGTGGCAGAGTACGGAAGGGAAGACGGGTGTTCGGTCACGGGAGGATATGTTTATCGAGGGGGCAGGATTCCCTCCCTGTCGGGAGCGTACTTGTACGGTGATTTTTGCAGCGGCAGGATTTGGGCGATACGGCATGACGGAGATGGGATCGTCGAGCAGGCGGAGATTGCGGACACCGACTTGCAGATATCGTCCTTCGCCGAGGGGCCCGACGGCGAGATTTACCTTCTGTCATTCACGGGGGAGATAGCGCGGCTACGTCTTCGGTAAGGCGTTGATTCGCGGCGGGTGGGGGGTGGTTCGACCCTTCGACAGGCTCAGGGTGAACCAGGGTGAACGGGAGGGTGTGGAAATGAGGGGGAAGGGCAGAATCGAGGTTGTGCCTGCCGTTGCTGGATTCCGGCCTGCGCCGGAATGACGGGGATGAGAAGGTGTAGCGAGAGTTCTTGTATTGTTTGGATTTTCCGGTATTTTGTTGCATGGTGTCGCATTTTCTTGCAATTCCCTTGGGCTGCGTCTTCTAGTCGAACGTCTTCGTTCCCAGGCTGTTCCGGCGGATCTTGGGCCAGTCGTACTCCACTCCGAGCCCGGGGCCTTGCGGGACGGGGAAATGCCCGTCCACCGCGGCATCGAGGCCGTCGACGTAGTCGCTCGCGTATACGGGGATGTAGTTGGCGTTGGGGCCTTTCGGTCGAGAGCCGGAGAGTTCATAGTAGTTGGAATTCCGAATAGCGGCCATGCACTGTCGTTGAGCGGGCCCGGGGCTGTGCATTTCGATATCCAAGCCGAGTCCCTCGGCGGCGTGGGCGAGCTTCATGGTGGCGGTGATTCCCATGTACTGGACGTCACCGCGAACGAAGTCGGTGGCTCCGTTGACCATGAAGTCCACTCGTGCTTCCAGTCCTCGAACGTGTTCCGTCAGGAGCAGAGGGGTAACCAGGAGTTCGCGGAGTTTGCTGTGGGCGAATTGTGATATACCCCCGTCAGCGAGGGGGTCTTCGTACCAGAAATAGTCCGCGTCGTCGCAGGCTCTGCCAACTTTGACCGCGTCTCCAAACGTGCGGATGGCGTTATAAGGGTCGGACATGAGTCGCATATTGGGGCCCACTTGCTCGCGGACTGCAAGGATGGTATCGGCTTCGCGGTTCGGTTCGCCGTTCTCCCAGCCGTGAATTTTGAAGGCCGGATATCCCAGTTCCTTGCACTGTTCGGCGAAGTCGGCCATCTCTGCCGGCGATTTCAGTTCGTCGCGCTCCGTGGCGTGAACGCTGGCGGGGTAGGTCGGCAGGGTCTTGCGGTAACCGCCTAGAAGCTGATGGATCGGCGCGTCATGGTACTTGCCGGCGAGGTCCCACAGGGCAATATCGACGGGCGCGGTGCCGATCTCGGCCTGCTGGCGCATGGTCTGCTTGATCCGCAAGTACAGGCGCTCGCGCTCAAGCGCGGGCCGGCCCACCAGGAGCGGCGCTACGACGCAGGCGCCGGCATATTCGACCGGGCCGCTCCAGACGTACTGTCCTGTGACCCCGATATCGGTCGAGATCGTGATGGCATGGGCGGTGTTCTCAATCGAGTGTCCGCGCGAATAGGTCGGCCCGCTCTCTCCCGCGGCAAGGTCCGCCAGTTCGTAGCTGAATGTTTCGATTTCGACTTTTACTATCCGCGGAATAGGCATAGCGACTCTCCTTCGGTTCCCCTGTCTTCGGTGGGGGGTCTGTTTTAACCTGACATTTCCTGACATTTTCTGACACTATCCGGCGACCCCTTCAGGGCGGGCGGTTTCGTGGCCCGATCGGGGATTTCTTCTAGGGTAGAATGTATGTTCATTTTCGTCAAATTCGGGTATTAAGGGTACCCTCACCCCTTGGACAAGCTCAGGGCAGGCTCACCACGAACGGGGGAGGGGGTGTGTGGTTCGACTGGCTCACCACGAACGGGAGAGGGGATTGGGGGTTCGACTGGCTCACCACGAACGGGGGAGGGGGTTTGGGGTTATTTGTGGTTATGCAGGCGGCGGTTGATGGCGTCGCGGGCCTGGATGAAGGGGCGTTTTAGGTATCCGAGGTGGTCGTCTTCGCCGTGGTGGTGGGTGACGTAGCCGTGCGAGTGCTGTCGCGAGCTGTTGTCGATGTATGTCAGGGCACCGTCGATGAGGGTGAGCATGTAGTTTGCGGTCGGTCTGTTGAACATGTTCCAGGGGCCTCCGACGGAAATGTAGACCGGCGAGGTGTGTGAAAATATCCCTCGTTCCCAGACGTCGCAATAGTTGTACCCGTTATAGTACTCCGGCCCTCCGGCGCGCGCGGCCAGCCATGAGTTGGCGTCTATCTTGATGTTGTCGGTGATAGTGAGCCTGCGCGTCGGGGTGTCGGACTCTGTGGACGCGACGACTCTGCCTTCTTGGACGATTTCCAGTCGTGACATCGGGACGACGCTCTCGGCCCAAGCCGAAACTTCGACGGAGCCGGGAGAGGAAAGCTCGACGGTATCGCCGACTTCGCGTCCATCGACTGAGAATTGGATGATTGGGCCGCCGCTCAGCACGGTTCGGCCTTTCGCGACGTTTCGGCACCAGTTTTCATACGTGAATTCCTCGTCATCGGGAATCCGCACGTAGGTCCGATACATTCCTACGGGGACGTCGCTGGACATCTTGTCGGTGCCGCCGACGAGGGGAAGACGGTATCCGCAGTTGAGGTATCTGTACCATTCTCGGTGCCAGAATTCCTGCTGCATGATCATCTCGACGGCGTCGAGTCGGCCGGTCGCAATTAGGGCCGCCGGCTCGCCGTTGGGATGGGGGAAGTGGGGGTTGACCACGTATCCGCCTTGTGAGTGGGCTTCGTCGGCCCAGTGGCTCAGGGTGGTCTGCATGGGGCCGCCGATCTCGGACTCGGAGGGGCCGTCGGAACAGAAGGGCATCACCGGCTGCTTGAGTCCCCACAGGATCATATGGCCCATGAAGTGCTGGCGGTTTTCCTGGGAAGTGTAGACGATGTTATTGCCCTGTCGGGTCACGCTCGGCTCGCCGGTGAAGTCCTCGACGTTGGTGAACAAACTTCCCCACTGGGACTGGAGCAAGTTGACGACGTTGACGTCCTCGGCCTGCGATTCAAAATGACTGCCTTGCGTGGAAAGGAAGTGGACGTGTGAGTCCCCTGAGTACCATCCTCGGTCGTTCATGTGTATCCAGCGCTTCAGGCGAAGTTCTACATCACGCTGTCCCGGGGCGATTTCGATCTTGGCGCGGAGGGGTTCATATTCGTAGCCGCGGGCAGCATCGACGATAACTTCGCCTCTCGGAAGCCAGCCTTGCGCCGCGCCGTCGATGTAGGCGTAGGTGATCTGTCCGAGCCGGAGGTCGCCGCCAACGTCGATATGCCAGGTGTCGAGGTTCGAGTTGACCTGATTGTGATGGCCATGCGGTTGGTAGGGCACGCCTTCCGGCGACCTGAAGTGGATGCGGCAGGGGACGGGCTCGCCAGTCGCGTCGTCCACGACTCGGACGCGCACCCAGTTTTTGCCCGGTTCGATGAGTTCGATTCGCACCTGGTCGGTTTCGACAGAGCCGGCGCTTTCCACTTCGCCCCACCGGACGCTATCGATCTTCTCGCCTCCCTGGGAGACATGAACCGTTGCCGACGGAATCCCGGAAAGTTCGACGTAGGCCGGGCTTGAGTTGGGGTTTTGGGCCTCGCCGAAACCTCTCTGCGGGTCGGCGAGAAATGCGTCAGTGGACTGTTGGGGGAGCGGGTGGGGGTAGGTGCGCTCGCCGCGGTCGATGGTGACGTCGAGATCGAGGGGTTTCTTGGCTTTCTCAGGGTTTTTGAGGGTGACTCGCACCGGGCGCCGGGCGTCGCGGGAGAAGGGATGCTCATCGAGATGCCCCAGGGTGAGGCCGGCGACGAAGAAGCGGGGGCCTTGCGGCACAAAGTGAATCGACTCGATGACTCGATCGGGGGTTGGGTTGCGCCATGCCCACAGCCAATACCATGTTGGCTGAGCTTGGATAGATTCCGTTTGCCGCCTGCCGCCGAGGTCGAAGCGGCCCTCGTATCGCGGCATCAGGACATCCTCTTGATCGGGTACGGCCAAGTATGGGAAGCCTATGCCGAATCGCGATATTCCCTGTCGGTCGCCGACAACGCTAATTTCGTAGCGCTCCCGTATGGGCACGGTTACGCTCTCGGAGTCCGCGAACCGGATAACGTAGTCGGCGACGTGAACACCCACGGGGCCGTTGGCGTCCTGTTCGGTTTCCGTTTGTCGATGCGCGAAGATGACATTGCACGCGGTCTTGCCGACCGACACTCTTACGGGCTCGTCGCCTTGACCTAGCGCAATGTAGCACTGCGCGTCCGGGTCGGCGTCCGGCGCGCCTACGGTGAAGGGCAGTCCTCGCATGGTCTGTTTCCCCAGTCGGGGCCCTTCACCGGGCAGCAGTTCGGCCCCCGCGCGGCACCAAGCGGATATGTCGATTGGTTCATAGTCCATGGGTGTAAGGGGCCTCCGAGATGGGCGTTGGGGTTGGGTGGCATGGTACATGATTGCGCGGGGGTGAACTCACAGGGATGGGATAGTTCCTCTCACCGGTTACCCGTCGGCGAAGGGGTTAATCACCCGAAGGCCGTCGTAGTTCTGCTGGGAATTCAGGTCTTCCGAGTACACGGCATCACAGCCGAGGGCACGAGCGGCCGCCAGTATCGCTCCGTCCCAGTACGACAACCCAAAGCGTTGGCTAATTGCCACGCCGGTGCGGAACACGTCCAATGTGACCTCTTGAATCGGGAACCTCAGGAGCGTTCCGAGGAAGGCCGGCGCATCATCATGTGTCAGGCGCTCCGGGCGGACAGGATGCGTCGCCTGGTAGTAAAACTCTTGGAACACCTGCACCGAAACCGCCAAGTCACCGCCTCTCAAGAGCTCGATGGCACGCCGGCGCTTACCTGTATCGTCCGGCGAAAGACTTGCCGCGTAGAGCAGCACGTTGGTGTCAACGAACCGCATCAGGGCCTTTCATAACCTCGTCGTACAACTCATCGCGTGTCAGGTTGTTTTCCATGACTAATCCCACGCCCCGCGCCTCAAAGTCCGCAACCACCTCGTCCAACTCAGTGCGCCGAAGCGCGCCCTTCGTCGCTGCGCCGGACAGGGACGTCGATGCCCCACCAAAGCTGTCCCCTGACAAGCTCCTGAGGTAATTGCGCACCAGCGCCGATACTGATGTGCCCAACTCGGCCGCCCTGATGCGGGCGGACCGATGAGTCTCCTCATCGACGGATACGGTGATGTTCTTCATGTCACAGTCTCACAGTTTCTGTGATTCGCAGTATATCTCTACGTCGGCTCATCCCGCAACGTCAAGGTGATCTCGCGTGTGCCACCCCACGCGGAAATGTCGATAGGTTCATAGTCCAAGGACAAAAGGACATCCGGGATGGGAGTTGGGGTTTGGCCGCATGGTACATGATTGTGCGGGGGTTCGCCTTTTGTGGCCAAGTGGAGGGAACATCAACCACGTCTTGTTGAGTTATCAACTCCTCATGGGATATGATCGGCACAGTAGGAACATGGCGTGCCTAAGGTATCGGATGCAATCAAGTTAGTGGAACGAGACGGGTGGGTACAGGTGCGCTGGCGAGGCAGCCACCGACACTTTGAGCATCCGAACAAGCCTGGGCTCGTCACGATAGCAGGTAAACCGAGCAAAGACTTGCCGCCGAAAACGTGGATCAGCATCATGAAACAAGCGGGACTGCGATAGGTGAATGATGGCTTCAACCGTGACGGCATACCCGGTAGTAATCGAGAAGAGTGACAACGGCTACGCAGCGTATTTGCCTGACCTGCCCGGCTGTGTGGCCGCAGGGGATACCGAGGAAGAGACGAAGGCCTTGATAGCTGAGGCGGTCGCCGAGCACCTTGCTATCTTGGCGGAGAAGGGCCTTCCTATTCCCGATCCGGTTGAGGCGGTTCCCGTCTAGCCTGCGGACTCCCGTGTGGGCCCTCGTGGAACGGAGATTCGAGGTAAGCGGATCGTCTTATGTCTGAGAGGTATGGGCTGTCTCGACACGCTCAGCGGCCTCTAGGAAGCCAAGATACTGGCAATTAGAGCTGAATTCCGAGTTGGCGGGCGCGCTCGTGGATGGCGGCGTGGGCTTCGTGGAAGGGTTGTTCGAGGTAGGCGATATGGTCGTCCTGTCCGTGGTGGTGAGTGATGTGGCCGTGGGTGTGCTGGGCGGAGGTATTGCGGATGTATGAGATGCCGCCCTCGATGAGGGTTAGCATGTAGCGGGCGGTGTCTTCGCTGAACATCCACCAGTCGCCGCCGACGGCGACGTAGATGGGCGAGGTGTGGGCGAACATGCCGCGAGCCATGGCGTCTATGTGATAGAAGCTGCCCATGTAGCCGGGGCCGCCGCATCTCGCGGCCAGCCAGGCATGTTTGTCGATGGTGATCTTCTCTCGGAGTTCCAGTCGGCGGGCGCCCGTGGCGGATTCGGTCTGAGCGACGACCTCGCCATCGCGAACGATTTGCAGGACGTTGATCGGGAAGATGCTCTCGGCCCACGCCTCGACTTCGACCGTACCGGGGCCGGAGATCGCGACAGTGTCGCCGATGGGCTTGCCGTCCACCGAGAATTGGATGATGGGGCCGCCGCTGAGGAACGTCCTCCCGCTCGCGACGCTTCGGCACCATGCGGTGTATCCGAACTCTTCGTCGTCGGGAAGGCGGGCGTAGGTGCGATAGAGGCCCACCGGCACATCGCTGGACATTTTGTCCGTGCCCCCGACGAGGGGGAGGCGGTACCCGCCGTTCAGGTACCGGTAATACTCAATGTGGTTGAACTCGGTCTGGCGGATCATTTCGACACCGTCGAGGCGTCCGGTCGCGACGAGGGAGGCGGGCTCGCCGTTCGGATTCGGGAAGTGGGGATTGATGACGAAGCCACCCTGGGCATGGGCCTCGTCGGCCCAGCGGCTCAGGGTAGTCTCCATGCTTCCGCCTATTTCCGCTTCGCCCAGTCCGTCGGTGCACCAGGGCATGATCGGTCGCTTGAGGCCCCAGAGGATCATGTGTCCCATGAAGTGCTGGCGATTCTCCTGCCCCACGTAGACGATGCTATCGCCGTTGGGTGAAACGCTGGCCGAGCCGGTGAAGTCTTCCGTGTTGGTGAAGAGGCTGCCCCACTGGGACTGGAGGAGATTGACCACGTCGAGATCCTCGCCCTGAGCCTCCAAGTGCGCTCCCGTGGGGGAGAGGAAGTGTACGTGCGAGTCGCCGCTGTACCAGCGTTGGGCGTTCATGTTGGTCCAACGCTTCAGGCGGAGTTCCAGTTTGCGCTGTCCGGGTTCTATCGTGACTTTGGTGCGAAGGGGTTCGTACTCGAACCCGCGGGACACATCCACGATTACATCTCCGCGCGGCAGCCATCCTTCACAGGTTCCGTCAATGTAGGCATAGGCGGTCTGGCCGAGTCGAAGGTCCCCGCCAACGTCGTTGTGCCAGGTGCCCAAGTTGGAGTTCACCTGGTTGTGGTGGCCGTGCGGCTGATAGGGCACTCCGTCGGGTGAGCGAAAATGCACGCGGCAGGGCGTATGGCGTCCGGTCTCGTCGTCGATGACGGTCACTTGCACCCAGTTCTTGCCGGGGTCGATGAGTTCGATCTTGACTCGCTCGGTTTCCACTGCCCCGCCGGCGACGACATCGCCCCAGGCGGCTTTGCCCATTTCGACGTCGCCCTGCTTGACGGTTAGGGTGGCGGAGGGCGTGGCGGATATTTCCACGTAGGACGGGTTGGAGGACTCGTTGTCGTCCTGCCCCCAGGAATACGGCGCGGCGAGGAATTCCTCGGATGAGACGGCCGGCAGAGGGAAGACATATGTCGCGTCGCCTCTGTCGACCTCGACTTCGACATCGAACGGCTTGGAGGCGTCGGCCTCGTCGAGGAGGGTAATTTTTGCGGGGCGTCGGCCCTCGCGGGGGAAGGGATGTTCATCCAAATGTCCCAACGTGATGGCCGCAATGAAAAAGCGCATTCCAGCGGGGATGATCTCGATAGTGTCTATTGAGGATTCGGGTTCGGGGTTCTCCCACGACCAGAGCCAGCAGAGATTCGCGGAGGGTTGATTCGCCTCGGTCTGGCGCCTTCCGGCTTCGCCGAACTCTCCCTCGTATCGAGGCATCAGGGCTGCCTTGCCGTCGGTGACGGCGCGATACGGGGGGCCGGGGGTGCCGGGCGGGAATCCGGGAGCCGACGCGATCTCGAAGCGTTCCCGGATATTCACCCGTTCCTGTCTGCCGCTCGCCAGATACACAACGTACTCGGCGACGGGTTCGCCGAGGCGACCGCCTTGTGCGAGCTTCGTTTCCAATAGGGCGTGGGCAAAGAGCACGCGCTTGGCGGGCTTGCCGACCGGAACGAAGACACTGGCGCCGTTGGGTGGTGGCGCAATGAAGGAGTTGCCTCCAATTCCGCCGGCCAAGCCGCCTATCATGAAAGGGAGACCGCGGAACGATCGAAGGCCCGCCTGCACGTCCGCCAAGGCGTCGCCGAGAATTTCGGGGCCGGAATTACACGACTTTGATATGTCGAGGGGTTCGTAGTCTTGCATTCGTGAGGGCTCCTTTTTGGCGGGGGTCATTGGTCAGGCATAGACTTCGGGGTTGACGCAGGTGATGAGGGGTTTGTCCTTGATGCCGTTCAGCAGATTGACGGCGGCTATGCGCGACATTTCCCGCCTTGTGGCGACGCTTGCGCTCGCGATGTGCGGGACGATGAGACAGTTTTCGAGGGTGAGGAGCAGGTCATCGTCGGGGATCGGTTCCGGGTCGGTCACGTCCAGCGCCGCCGCCGCTATTCTTCCTTCCTTCAAGGCCTCGTAGAGGGCGACTGAGTCGACAATCGGGCCTCTCGCGGCGTTGACCAGCACGGAAGTCGGCTTCATCTTCGACAGGGCTTCCGCGTTGATGAGGCGTCGAGTCGATCTGTTCAGGACGGTGTTTAGCGACACGAAGTCCGAGCGTGACAAGAGTGTGTCCATGTCGACGTATTCCATCGGCATCCGGGCTTCACAGCTTTCTTGTCTGGCTATATCGCTGTAGAGCACCTTCATATTGAAGCCGACCGAGCGTCTTGCGACCTCGAATCCGATGCGGCCCATTCCCACAATGCCGAGGGTCGCGCCGTAAACGTCCTGTCCCAGGTAGTGCAGAGGATGCCACGTGCGCCATTTGCCCGCTCGGGCGGCGCGTTCGCCCTCGCCAACTCGGCGGGCCGCCGCGAGCATGAGCGCCCACACTGCGTCCGCGGTGGTATGGGTCAGCGCATCCGGGGTGTTTCCCACCGGAATGCCGCGCTTGGTGGCGTCGGGAACGGAAATATTGTCGAAGCCGACGGCTATTTGACTGATAACCTTGAGCTGCGGGCCGACGGCGTCCATGAATTCGCCGTCTATGTCGTCCGTAAGAAGACAGATGATGCCGTCAACGCCCCTCGACTTTTCCAGAAGAATCTCAGGGGGCGGCGGCAGCTCATCCCGCCATATTTCGACGTCGGCTTTCGCTCGGATCATCTCAATGGCATCGGGGAAGATTTCTCGCGTGATAAAGGCGCGTGGCCTGGACATATAGGAACTGCCTCTGGGAAGAATGGCGCGGCTCATTTTAGCAGAAGGGGGCGGCCCCTTCATCGTTCGGGACGCCCCTGGCGGTTCAGACGGGAATGACGCATAGGAAGGGGCGCCGGTTCTCCGAGACGAGCCTTTCTATGCCTCCGTCAAGCGTTGCCAGCTGTCCGCCGCGGCGAATTGCGGCGGCCATCAACATGGCGTCCGTAATCTGACGGTACCCTTGGAGACGAACGCCAATCGATTCCGGCAGGTCCATGACGGATTGGTCCTGCGGCCAGAATGTGTGATTCCCCAATCGCGTCAGTTTCCGCAAGACCGATATTGCTTCGAGGGGAGAGACCGTGTACCGGACGACCGACGGGGTGCAGGACACGCGAACGAATCCGGCCTCCGTCAAGGGGCAGGTAGCCCAGCCTTCCTGCCGATGCACCTCAAACCATGCTCTAGCCGCGGCGTGGTGTACATGATTGGGCCATGTGAGGGCGATCAGGACGTTGACATCCGGCAGCGCGATCACGGCCAGTCATCCAGTGAGCGGTAGACGTCCTCGCTGGTGATGGGTTCGGCATCAGGGGAAACGGGAAAGACGGCGGCGTCGGTGAGGCGGCTGGGGGAGAGTTCGCTCCGAAAGCCACGTCGGGCAAGTTCCGACAGGGCGCTGCCGAGGCTGCTTCCCTGTCGCTCAGCCAGCGCCCGGGCGACTGCCAACACATCGTCGTCAATAGTTACCGTTGTCCGCATATCAACATCATCGCATCACAGCGTCAAATTGTCAAAGCGCAGGTTAAGCGTTCAGAGAATTCTCCGAGACGAGGGGGCGTTGCTGGTGTACTATAGTCGGGATGTTTTCCGACCGCGCCGCGGACATAGCGCTTCGGGCCCGACGCAGGGAGTACGACGGCTTCCTCATCGTTGGGATCGTGTTCCTCTCATCGGCGCTGACAATCGGCGCGAGCAACTACGCATTCGGTCTTTACGTCGAGCCGCTCGAGGAAGCCTTCGGGTGGAGTCGCACGGCGATATCGGCTTCCCTATCCTTCTGGGCCATCGGGAGCTTGACCGCGCCGCTCCTCGGTCGATTTATGGACAACTACGGCGCGAGGAGTTTGCTCGCCGGGTCGTTGGCGCTCTTTGGGGTGAGCTTGGTCATCCGGCCAATGATGACCGAATTATGGCATTTCTACGCCCTCAGCCTCCTGCAATTCTTTGCGTTTTCCGGGATGAACATGCTGCCGGCGGGCAGACTTGTGGGACTTTGGTTTCCGAGGTCCAAGGGCCGGGCCATGGGCTTCGCCATGATGGGGAACAATTTCGGGGGACTCACGGTTCCGGCGCTCACCGGGTATGTTCTCGCCGCGGCCTCATGGGGCACGGCATTCGTCGTCACGGGACTACTGGCATTCGCCGTCGCGTTCATGGCAACTCTCTTCGTACACGAACGCACTCCCGACCGAGTGGGCGACGGTGGCGGTGCGGACGCCTCTTCGCCCGCTGGAATCGGCGGTCTCACCGTGAAACAGGCCCTACGCTCCGACGCCTTTTATTACGTCACCGTCGCAACCGCTCTCGGCTCCTTCACCTACAGCGCGCTGCTTCCACAAATCAGCACTCACTTGCTCGATCAGGGGACGGGTCAAGCGACGGTGGTCACGCTGCTCACCCTTCTCGCGGGATTCGGAATGGCGGGCAAGGGGATATTCGGCTACATGGCGGAGCGATTCACCGCGCGCATAGCGATGATGATTAGTCTCGCGGGCCAGACGGCGCTTATTTCCGTGATCGTGGCCTACCCGGTTGGGCTTCACCTGTGGGTCGTCGTGCCCATTTTCGGCTTCTTCTTCGGGGCGTACGGTGTCCTGATAACCTTGCTCCTTCAAGAGAACTTCGGATTAAAGTATTTCGGAAGCATTGCCGGCCTGTCGGGTCTCGTCGGCATGATCGCGATGGTCGCAGGTCCCCTGATGGCCGGAGCTTCCTTCGACTACCTCGACAGTTACGGCCCCGCCTTCTTGGGTGTTGCCGCCCTCTTCGTCACCGCGATCCTGTTGCTCACTAGGGTGAAATCGCCCATGCAGCGTCTGGCCGAGATGTCCGAGGAGTGAGGGAACGCCTCATAAGCCAACTGGAATTCTTAGCCCCGCCCTTCGACAGGCTCAGGGCGAACGGGACGTAAGGCTACTCAGGGCGAACGTTTTCGTGTATGATTTCCTGTTCGCGCTTCGGCAGCCTCAGCGCGAGTTGGGACAGCATTCGAGGTTGTGAGATAGATTCTGAAAAGTCAACCGAAAGGCATAAGACCATGAACAAAACGGACAAAGACATGCTGCGCCGGCTCGGAGCGGGAGACTCGATAGCCGCGATCTGCCAGGACGAAGGGATGACCCGCGCCGAGTTCGATGCATGGTGGACGGGGCAGATTACTTCGCGGGTTCCCACCACGCGGGGCGCCCGCACCGTTTCGGGCGTATCGGGGCGGGTGGACATCGCCCGGGACGAATGGGGGGCGCCGCACGTGCTGGCAGATACCGACAACGACCTTTTCTTCGGGTATGGCTACGCGACGGCCCAGGATCGGCTCTGGCAGCTCGATTACTACCGTCGGAAGGCGCGCGGTCGTCTGTCCGAAGTCATTGGGCCCGGCGGCATCGAGATCGACACCATTTCCCATACCATCGGCCTCACGCGCAGCGCCGAGGCGAATCTCGCGCGATTCCCGGAAAGGACTCGTCGGCGGCTCTGCGCGTACACCGAGGGCATCAACTCATTCATGGAAGAGAATCGCGCGAACCTGCCCATTGAATTCGATCTGCTGGAGTATGAACCGGAGGAATGGACATCGTTGGATTCGGTGGCTATCTGGCAGGAATTTCGATGGTACTTGACCGGTCGGCTTCCGATCATTGCAATACCGGACTTGGCCAAACGGACGCTCGGCGAAGGCCCTCTCCTGGATGATTTCATCACGGGGGACGCGGAAGACGAGAGCATCGTTCCCAAGGGCTCATACGCCTCCGCCGGGATCGGCGAGGTACCGGTCGGCGAGGTTCTCGGCGATCCTGACGAAGGACTTGGCAGCAACAACTGGGTCGTCGCGGGGCGCAAGTCGGCCACCGGGCTGCCAATGGTCGCGAGCGACCCGCACATCGCGTTCGGTGCGGTATCGTGCTGGTTTGAAGTTCACCTTTGCGGGCCTGAGATGAACGTCGCGGGGGCCGGGTACGTTGGAGTTCCCGGCATCGTCTTCGGCAGAAACGAGACACTCGCATGGGGGGTGACGAACAACATCTGTTCCCAGCGCGACATCTACCGCGAACGGGAGGAACCCGGCAGGCCGGGTCATTTCCGTTTCGCCGATGAGTGGCGTGCGGCAAAAGAAGAGACCGTCGATATCGCCGTGAAAGGCGAGGCACCGCGCGCGATTACGATCACGCGAACGGCGAACGGGCCCATAGTGGACGATCTTCTCCCGGAGGCGCTCCGCGCCACGGAGAAGGTTTCCGTCAAGTGGCTCGGCGAGGGTTTCGGCGACGAAATCACATGTATGCTCGAACTCGCGTCCGCGGGGAACTGCGATCAGGCGAGGGAGGCACTCCGGGAATGGGTCGTGCCCACGTGGAGCTATGTTTTCGGGGACATAGAGGGGCACATTGGGTACCAGGCGGTCGGGCGGATACCCATCCGGGAGCAGTGGAACCGCGAATACCGTCCCGGCTGGGATCCCGCCCATCAATGGCGGGGCTTCATCCCTTATGACGCGCTGCCTGCCGTGAGCGATCCTTCCGAGGGGTACGCGCGCTCGGCGAACAACCGCGCCGCGCCGGAAGACTACCCGTACCCGCTTTCCGGGACGTGGAGCAGTGGATATCGCGC
Organism: Dehalococcoidia bacterium; assembly: GCA_965232435.1. Taxonomy (GTDB): domain Bacteria; phylum Chloroflexota; class Dehalococcoidia; order Lucifugimonadales; family VXLM01; genus VXLM01. The sequence continues at coordinate 1,513,651 of CBDDPU010000004.1, read as the reverse complement.
TCTTCGCATCCGTCAGCTGCTCGAGGAGAAGGAGCGTCATTCCCGCGAGGATTTCGCGCGCATCCAAACCGACACGCTGTCCCTTCGCGCGGTCGAAGCCCTCCCTGTGTTAGTGGATTCGCTTCGCCGGTCGTCCGACGCGACCGCGCGCGCAGCCGCAGAGGCGCTGGGGCAATGGAACGGAAGGATGGACATCGACGAGGTTGGGGCTTCGATCTTTGAGTTCTTCTTCGCCGAGTGGTCAACGGCCGTCGCCGCGGAACGGTTTACGGGTGATGAGGTCCCGCTCATTGCCGGGGCGATATCGGGCTTTGCGACTCGGCTGCTTGCCGAGGATAAGCACGGCTATATCCGTTCGAAGTCACGGGAAGAAGTGATCATCGCCTGCATGAATCGAGCCATTGCTACCCTGACTGAACAGTTCGGCGCTGATATGTCTCAGTGGGAATGGGGCAAAATCCACAAGATCACTCTCAACCACCTGCTCTCCGACCGCGGCGATCTCTCCGATCTTCTCAAACGGGGCGGACAGCCGGTCGGCGGAAACGGGATAACGGTTAGCAACACGGGATTCGACCCGAACTACCTGGCGTCCATCGGCGCGAACTGGCGACACAATGCCGATCTTGCCGACGATCCGCCGGGCCTGTGGGCGGTTGACGCCACCGGCCAATCCGGCCATCCCGGCAGCCCGCACTACGGAGACCAGCTCAGTGAGTGGCTGGCCGGACGACATCGCTACATTCCTCTCGACCGCGAGCGGGCACTGGCGGGGGCGGCGCATACGTTGACTCTGAAACAGGAGTAGATCGAAGGGGATTTAGGGTTCGTGTCGCCCAATTAGGTGGACGTGGCAAGACCTCCGGATTCTGGCATACGCCGGAATGACGGGGGCCCTCACCCTAGCCCGCTCCCACGACGGGAGAGGGGATGTCTCCTTCAACCTGGCTTTTCTGGATTCCGGCCTGCGTCGGAATGACGGGGGACCCTCACCCTAGCCCGCTCCCACGACGGGAGAGGGGATGTCTCCTTCAACCTGGGCTTCTTGGATTCCGGCATCCGCCGGAATGACGGGGACCCTCACCCTAGCCCTCTCCCACGACGGGAGAGGGGATGTCTCCTTCAACCTGGGCTTCCTGGATTCCGGCCTGCGTCGGAATGACGGGGGACCCTCACCCTAGCCCTCTCCCACGACGGGAGAGGGGATGTCTCCATCAACCTGGGATTTCTGGATCCGGCCTGCGCCGGAATGACGGTGGGGGGCTATTGGGGGTTTAGGGTTTGGCGGGCTCAGGGTGAACGGGGGCTACTCGCGACGGCGGGGCCTTGTTCGGGCAAGCCTACTCGCGTCCTCCATAGGAGTTCCGTTTGGTCAATGTCGAGTCCGAATGCCAGTTTCAGCGCGTCATCAAGCGTGACGCCGTATTTGAATGAATCGAGCAGGGACGCGATGCCTTCCCAGCCGAACTCGTCGATCAGGACTTCCACTAAGCTGCGGCTCTGTGCATAGCGGACGAGCTGATTGTGATTTTCGAGGAATTGTCCTGGCGGGGCGTTCGCGGCTTGGCGGAACGGAGCGCCGAGGCTGCGGAGGGGCACGAATCGTTCGATCAGGCGGGCCTCCGCGAAGGCACGTCGCATGTCCTGCGAGATATCGCCTTCCGCCAGCATCGCAATTCCCTCTTCCAGCCAGTAGGGGAGGCCGCCGAAGCAGTTGAAGGCCCGATCCTGCACGGCGATATGCGCCAATTCATGGATGAGCGCCGAGAGATGGTCTTCCGAAAACTCTTCGGGCGTCACCGTGAGCACGGTATTGAAGGCGCGAAAAGGGTTTCCCCCGTCTCGGCGCAGCAGGGCTCCGGGGCCGGCGTCCTGCTCACTTTCATAGATGAACACGTTGACCGGCTTGCGAGATGACTCAATCGACTCGATGCGGTCAAGCTGCGGTTCGAGAAAGTCGATTAAGTGGCTGCCGAACTCCGGGTACCGCCCGTACCAGTGCACGGACAGTTCGTCCTTTGTGTGCGTACGCCATGCGAATCGCTTGTCCGTCCAGACGAACTCCTTGGGATGGCTCACATGGACGTTTCCGCCGGCGTCGGTCACTCTCCAACGCCAGCGGACATCCTGTCCGGGCGGAATCGGTTGGTCGTCGGAAGGCTCCCAGCGCCACACTATGCCGGTGTGGCCGGGAAACCGAGCCGAGCGTACCGTCCCGCCGTCGCAAGAGTGAACGGGCTTGATGCTGAATTCGAGGTCGACGTTCCGAGGTTGCACGACGCCGGTGTATATCAAGTGAAACTCCAGCGCATTCGGGAAGTCGGCCCGCACGGTGTTCACTGCCACCGCCAGTGATCGTTCCGGGCCTTCCGCTTCCACCGCCCCAAGGGGAGCAATCCAGGCGGCGAGGACTGTTGCGACAACGAGGATCCCCCTGGCTAACCGGTTGGGCCGGATTTTTGGATGACTCATTGGGTGTGTCTATCGGGTCGGGAAGTATGGGATGAGTATGCGTTGTTCTCAACTTTACTGGATTCCGGCCTCCGCCGGAATGACGGGGGGCACCGGGGTTACTGCTCGAAGTATATGTTCCGGAAGAATTGGAGGTTGGACAGGGAGGGTGTGTAATTCGCGACGTGCTGCTGCACAAGGTCATATCGACGTTCATGCCATAGGGGGACGACTACCCAATCTTCCCGGGCGATGGTTTCAATTCGGGCGTACATGCGAGCTCGTTCGTCGTGATCGAGGATCTGGGCGGCCTGTTCGAGCATTGAGTCGATCTCGGGATTCGAGTAGCCGGAGCGGTTGTTCACTCCGTCGGAGTGAAAGAACGTTTCGAGGTAGTTATCGGGGTCGAGATAGTCGGGGCACCAAGTGCCGGTCCAGACGCCGGCTCGGTCGGCGGAGGGTCCGGTATAGGGTCGCGCGTCAACTCCCAGATGCTCCCGCCACATCCAGATCATCGTCGGGGTGTCCACTGCGGACGGTATGGGAGAAAGAGCCGTGATCCGTTCGACGGCGGCGGTGGGCAGCGAGCGTCCTGCCTCCGGAACAAAGGGGTACGGGTTCATGTTCGCATTGTGGCCGAGTATGCCCGGCGGGGTGAGGGTCGATGCGGGGTCTACCGTCCCTTTCATCACGACGGAAGCCAGCTTGTCGACGTCCAAGGCTTGGGCGAATGCCCGCCGAACCGACAGGTCGTCGAATGGCGGCGTTCTTGTGTCGAACGCCAGATAGTGGACGCAGTAGCTCCGGGACGTCACCAAGTCCGGGAATAGGTCGTCTCGGGTGTTGCGCGCGCGGTCGATATGGGCCAAAGGAACCGCGACTGAATCGATTTGCTTACTGGTGTACAGGTGGATTGGGTCGTCGTCGTCAAAACGATGAACGATTCCGTACAGTATCGGACGTTTTGCGTGGTAGCGGTGGTTCCGCGCGAGGATTAGGGCTCGGCCCTTTTCCCACGCGATCATTCGGTAGGGGCCCGTCCCCAGCGGACGTTCGGCGATGTCGCCCGACTCGACGTTATCGCGATCGAGTATGGCGGCGACGGGATGAGTGAGCTTGTGCAAGAATGTCCGGCGGGGGCTCTTCAGCGTGACTCGGAGGGTGAACAGGTCGACGGCTTCGATCCCCGATATCTTGTTCGTCTCGCCCGCCAATTTCTCCCGAACTCCGACGATGTCGGCAAGGTACCCGCGCGCCGCGGGCGACCCCGTTTTCGGATCGGTGGCACGCTCCCATGAATAAAGCACGTCTTCGGTCGTGACCCAATCGCCGTTGTGAAAGTACGCGTCGTAGCGCAGGGTGAAGGTATAGACCGTCCCGTCGGGGGATATTCGCCAATCACGAGCGATGTCCGGGATCACCTGCATATCCTCGTCAAGTCTGACCAGTCCTCCGAAGAGCGAGTTGAGCATCCCGCGCGCTCCGGCGCCGGGGTGAAGGGCCGGATCGAGAGAGTCCGGCTCTTCGGCGAGCAGGACGAAGACATCATCCGAAGAGGCTTGCGTCGAGTCGGGGGCCGTGACGGTGAACGTTCTGACGATTTCGTCGATGGTATCTCGCATTCGGTCAAACTCGGTCGTCGTTCCGAACGCCCGAATGATGAAGCCCCGCCGGCCATGCAGTACGCCTGTCCATTCCTCCTTGATATTCAATTCGCCGACCCACTCGAAAACTGTCCGAAAGCCCGTCGTTCCCGGCCCCAGGGAAATGGTGGACTGCTCATTGATGACGATGAAGCGTCGGCCGTAATTGGAGAGCTGCCAGTCCGTCCATTCGCGGATGGTGTCGGGGCCTGCGTGACGATGGGCGGATACCTGAATGGAGACCAGGTCAGTATATCCGGGGGGATCGAGTCGAACGACGGGTATCCTGCGACCGGTCTCGCCGATTCGCCAATCGGGCGGGGCGCTGATGGAAAAGCCCATCAGACGATTGGCATATGTTTGAGGCTGGTCGGCGTCAGCGGACGCGGGAGGGATCGAGGCGAACAATACTCCGGCCGCAAGCCCGATAAGGAAGCTCGCCCACCGGATCGCTCGACGTGGACGCGAAGAACTCACCGTCACCTCTCGCCCGCCGAATTGGGGGAAAGTATATCAGCGATGCTGACTCCGTAACTACCGGATTCTCATTTTCACGGGAATGACGGGAGAGGGGGCTGGCTGCCCGGCCAGGATTCGAACCTGGGTCTGAGGATCCAAAGTCCTTCGTGCTACCACTACACCACCGGGCAGTGACTTACGGATTACCGATGCGTACAACCTCCGAGTCAGGAGACTGAGTATGCGATTGGGATTTGTCGTTTTCATCGACGGCGTTGTCCGTCCGGAACTTCTCAACGGCGCGGTAAAAGTTGATCGCCCAGCCGACGCCGAACAGCATCGGAACGAAGATGCGGTCATCGTCTTTGTTCCACAGGCGTTCCCGCACTCGGTTGATCGTCGGGACGCGGAATTCGTATGGGATACCGAGGAACTTGCCGGATGGCTTGCCCGTGCGGGCAGCGTACACGGCGGCGCCGACCGTCAGGGCCACAAACAGCGTTCCAATGTTGACAAATTGTCTCATTCAATGCGCCTCCTGCCGCGATGACGCCTTTGCAACCCTCATCAGCAAGCCGGGGAATGTGGGCCAAAAGCAAAGCTGTGCCCAACCTTGTCCGGGTTCTCGCCCGTATCGGAGTACGGGGCGAGGTTCCTCGTTTTCACGAGGAGATGCTTGCGGGGGAATGACGGTTTTGCAAAGGTTTCCGACTCGGACTTCGAGAATTCCCGCTTCTACTATAGCCTATCGCCCCGGCGGAAATCACGAATTCGGCATCTCACCTATACTGTAGTCAATGCGGCGCACGGTTCATACGGGACTCATTTGGCACGATTTTTGGATCGGGTTCTTCGCCGTGGTTATCGCAATTGGTTTTTTCATGGGGCAGGGTGTCGTGATTGCGTTCGGTACTATGGGGGTTCTCTCCGGGGCCGTATCGCTTGCCTGGAACCGACTTTCTCTCGATGAGGTGGTGTATGAGCGCCGGCTTGACCATCACCGCGCGTTTCTCGGCGAGGAAATCGAGTTGTCCATATCTCTTATGAATGGCAAGCCGCTTCCCCTGCCTTGGATCAGGGTTTCCGACGAACTGCCGGACGAGTTGCGCGTCGTCGCAGGCGACGTTCCGTCCAACATCCGTCCCAAGATTACCGCCCTGCACCATCAAACGTCGCTCGCTTGGTACGAGCGGATTCGGTGGCGATACCGCATCAAATGCGAGGAACGAGGTCTCTTCGCCATTGGCCCGGCGAACATTCAGAGCGGAGACCCCTTCGGCTTTCTGAAGAGCCGCATGACAGCCGAGACGGTCAGTCACATCCTGGTATATCCGAGGGTGTACCCTCTTGAGAAGCTGGGCATCACGGCTCATCGGCCCCTGGGCGATGTCAAAGGGCAGACGCAGATATTCACCGACCCTTCCAAGCCAATGGGGGTTCGGGACTACCGATCGGGCGATCCGATGAAGTCCATTGACTGGAAGTCCACGGCGAGAGCGCAAAGCCTACAGGTTCGACGATACGAGCCCAGCAGCAGTTTCCTTGCTCTTCTCGTGGTCGCGGTGGACACGACCTCGCCATACTGGGGGCCGTATGCTCGGGAAAACCTTGACCGCGTCGTGACGGCTGCCGCTTCCGTCGCTTCCTACTGCGCCGAGCGTCGGCACTCCATCGGTCTGTTCTCGAACGACATGCCGACCAGAACCGACCGGATGATGACGGTAGCTCCCGGGCATGGTCGCGAACAGTTTTCGGAAGTGCTTGCCGCGCTGGCAGGGCTCCGCGCATACGCGATTCGGCCCATGCACGAGCACCTCTCCCAAAACAGTCGCCGTTTCCCGTATGGTTCAACCCTCGTTATCGTCACGGCTTTCATGCCGCCACAGTTTGGGCAAGTCATTGACGACCTCGCGCGCCGCGGACACAAGATCGTGGTCGTCTACGTTGGCCGGGGAGCCTGTCCTCCGCTGTCGGGGGACGTGATCGTTCACAGCATCCGCGAACGACTCGACCGATTGGAGGCGGAGTATGACGTCGCCGCAGGATAGAGTCGTATTGGCGGCTCACGTCGTGGGCGAAAGCGCGTGGGTCTTCGCGCTTGCGGGGATTATCGGGGTACTGGCCGGCCTGGACTCCAGTCCGCTGTCGTGGTACGGCATCGCCGGTCTCCTCGGGCTTTCGGTTGCGCTGACACGAATGACGCCGCGCAAGGGTCAAACCGCAGAGCTTCTCCACTTGCTCGCTGCCGTGATCGGCTTGGTCGTCATCTACGCATTGGTCGCGCTGCACGTCGATCCCGGGCAGGTCAAGCCCGCGTGGCCCTTCGACTGGCTGATCGACGACGCTCCGGGCGGTTACACTTCCCGCGGCGCGCTCGGGGCGATCCTCGGAGTGGTGTTGTGGTGGAGGGGGGTTCGCGTCGCATCGAACGAATTTCCCACGGACGACCTCTCGTTCACTTTCCGGGTAGGCATGGTCGTCTTAGTGATCGCGCTCATCTACGACCTCAACACCGATGCGGATCTTTCGACTTTTCCGATGGTTTTCCTCTTTTTCGGGTCATCGCTCATCGGTCTCGGCGCCGGTCGTCTCTTGGAGGAGTCCCGCCGGTCGTCCGACAATCGGACATGGCCGAAGGCCATCGGCTTGACCGTTGCCGGCATCACGACATTCGGGCTCCTCGTTGCCCTGATTAACCGGGGCGTGCTTTCTTTCCTTTCCAAACCGGCCATAGCCGCCCTTGAAGCCCTCGCAAGAGGGATTATCTGGGGAATCATCGCGCCCATTGCCTTCGTCTTCGACGTGATCATCGGCTGGATCATCAATCTTCTCGGCTTATTCCGCGATGAACAGGAACAGCCGCAGGATGAAGGGTTCACTCCGGAGACGCAGGAATTTCTCGAAGCGCTGCGCCAGGAACAAGAAGCCGCGGAAGGCTTCGCAGCGATTCTGCAGGTCGTCGAATGGGCGCTCGTCGTCATTATCGTGGTCATCGTGGCGCTGGTACTGGGCAAGGCCTTTCGTCGGCTGCTGCGAGGCCGGGAACGCGAGACGGAGGGACAGCGTGATTCGGTAGCGCAGGACGCCAAGCCCGTCGCGGACGTCGGGAAGTTGGCTCTGCGCCTTGTGCCCGACGCGCTGAGGCGCCCGCCGCGAAAAAGGTACCGGGCGCCGGAGGGTCCGCCGGGGATCGTCGAGGCGTTCCGACTCTACTACGAGATGCTCGACACGGCCGAGGAGTACGGCGTGAAACGGCGAAAGGAGGACACGCCAACGGAATTCCGAGACCGCTTGGAAGGCACGCTGCCAAGGGAGGTAGCGCATCCATCGACGGAGTCATTCAACCTCGCGATGTACGCCGACATACCCGCCGACCGTTCCGTGATCAAACGTCTTAGACGCGCCTTGAAAGACGCCGCGGCGATGATTCGCCGCGCGCGGGATCGAGAAGAGGAAGGCGACGAAAGGTGACAATTCCTGCGTCCCCGATGTACAATCCCGCGCAACTGAGGAATCCGGTGACAAAATGGGCGAACAATCCATTAGTGAGCAGTTGGAACGGTGCATCGAGGAGCATCGCCGCGGCAGTCTTACCGAAAACGACCTCCAGTGCGTTCTCGACTCATTAGAGCGGCGTCGGGCGCGTCGAGGCCACAACTTCCGGCAGGATATCCTGTACTTGCAAACTCGTTCGACTTCGATCGACTATCCCGTGCTGGGCATGAAGATCTTCGAAAACGGCGTCCTCTGGGACGGTCCTCGGGACCCGGAAGACTGGCCGTACAAAACGGTTATCGAGGCCGTCAATGACGGATGGCGGATAATCAAGTTTCCTGAAATGGCCGTTCTGCTCGACGAGTCCCGATCATACGGTCTCGCCTGTGAATTCATCCTTGAACGGTTGAGGGAGGCCTAGCGGTCACATGTCACGCATTTACGATTGTCCCCCGAGTCTCGACGAATTCGGTGTCATCGATTTCTGCAAGAACGGCTTTCTGATGTTCCCGGGCATCATCTCCGAAGAGATTAACGAACGGACTATCAAGTTCATCGAGAAGAGCCCCGGCCCCGTGGAGCATGAGCCAAGCCACATTCTTGAAGAAGACTGGTTCGTCGAGAGCGTCATCTGCCAGCCTGAGGTGGCCGGGGCGGTTCGATGCCTGCTCGGCAGAGAATTCGGGCTTCCGATTCTGATGAGCAGCCATCGCGTCGAGTGTCCGCAGCCGGCGCAAGAATGGCACCGCGACGGCGGCTCGCGCTGGGGGCCTCAGGTCAACTATCTTCAGGTTTTCTACTATCCGCAGGAGACTCCCGCGGAGATGGGCCCGACGGAATTGCTGCCGGGATCCCACCATCTTTTCTCAATGTCTACTCACATGGGACATTACGGGAGCATCATGGACGCTCGATACGCCGAATGTCCCGCCGGTTCCATTCTCATCACCGCTTATAACATCTGGCACCGTCGAGGGAAGTCCACGGGTGTCGGCGTCAGACATAACCTCAAGTACAACTATTGGCGAAGAACGTCTCCGGGGCCAACGTGGAAGCACAACCCCGACTTCGACATAACGAACTTCGATTGGCACATTACGGAAGCGCCTTCATTCCGCCAGCAGTTCCGCGACTCCTTCGACGCGGCCGAGATGTTTCTGTGGCTCAGCGGGCGTCATGATAAGTTCAAGATTCTCGGGGGCCAGGGCTGGCCCATGCCCGGCCACCGCATCGCCCGTCAGTACGGGATTCCCGAAGGCATCGAGTAAGGGATCCGGGCCGACCGCAATGGGCAAGCGCCGCAGCCGTCGTTCACGTAAAAACCTTGTCCCTGTGAAAGCGGGAAGTGGGAGCCTACTCCCCGCCCCTCTGGATTCCGGCCTTCGCCGGAATGACGGCTTTGGTAAGGTCTCCCTTCGACGGAGCCTCCCTCTCGCCGTCGCCGGATTCCCGCGAAAGACCAGGATGCGGAGCAGAAACGCCATAACTACTCCTAAAACCTCGACGGAGAACCACCATGCCAGCTGTTAACGAATACCGACTCCAGAAATTCACTCGGCGGGAATTCCGACACGCGCGCGAAGCGGGCAAGTTCGATGTTGCCGTGGTGGCCACAGGGAGCATCGAGCAGCACCTCGAGCACCTCGCCTTTGAGCAAGACATCGCCAGCAGCTCGCGCATCGCGGAGATGGCGGCAGAGCGGCTCTATCCTCACGTCGTCCTTGCGGTGCCCATCAACGTGGGCATCGCGGAACATCATATGCATTCCGTTGGCACGTTGACCGTCAAACCCAGTACTTGGCTAGCCGTCGTCTTCGATACCGTCGAAACACTGATGCGGCACGGCATCCGGAAGGTACTGATTCTCAACGGACATGGAGGCAACCGACGCCCGGTCTACGGCGTGATGAACCAGTGGCAAATGTACTTCGAGAGGGAGCACGGCGAAATCGACCTGCGGTTTCATAACTACTGGGACGTGCTCACTCATGAGATCGTGAATTCGATTCAGTCCAAGCCGGGCTATCCGAGCCACGCGCGCGAATTTGAGACGTCGATGGCCATGCACCTCTTCCCGGAAAACGTCCGTGTCGAGGACATTCCCTACTCCGAGGACGAAGGGGCCTCATCGGCCACCGCCGACAAGGGCCGTCAGATCACCGAAAGGACGGTCGCCGGAGTCGTCGAACTCCTTGAAGGGATGCTCGCCGGCGAGTCCGATGCGAGTCCGACTCCAACTCTCAATATACCGAAACGCTGAATGGCTCCCGTCCGTCGGGTTCCCGTTTGCGCCGGAATGAGGAAAGAAGGCGTTCACTGTGGCGCTCTGAAACGGGGAGCGGGAGTTCACATCCTGTACAATGCGTAAAACCCACGTCGTTCCAGTTCCGAAGTGTCCAAGCATCCCGTAATCGCCATTACCGCCGCCTCACAAGACGATGGGCGGCTCTTTTCCGACCTGATTAGTCGCTGCGGAGGGGTACCGCTCCTCATCACTCCGCACTCCATCGAGCGGCATGATCAGCTGGGTCTCGTGGGTGGTCTTCTGCTCGGGAACCCGCCCTCTCACTTCGACAACGGGGCCTCGCTCGTGCTGAGAGACACGATGACTCGGCTGTTTCCTACTGTCCTCAACTTCGATCTGCCCGTCGTGGCCGTCGGTGACGGTATACACTCGCTCAACATAGCCATGGGCGGACGGCCCCCGGCGCCCGTCCCGGATCACGAGGGAATTGATGATGACGCATCCGTCCGTCACCATATCTATGTCACGCCGGGGAGTAAGCTGGCCTCGATCGTGGGGGCCGGCGGCTTCGTGAGGGTCAACAGCCTTCACAAACTGGGCATTCGAGACGGGCAGCGATCCCCGGACCTCGCCACAGCCGCATATTCAGTCGAGGACGGAATAATAGAAGCCGTCGAAAGCCCCGACTATTCGCTCGTCATCGGCGTGCAGTTCCGGCCTGACCACCCGCGCGAAGTTCCTCCAAATTTCGACAACCTCTTTCACCTGCTGGTTGAGCGCGCGGGACGGTAGGCAGCTGTGCCGTCCTCCCTCCGACAAGGTGGTATAATCGGCGTATGGTTGTCGCAGAGCAGACATACCGGTTCACGGTTGAAGATTACTACCGCATGGGTGAAGTAGGGATCTTGTCTCCCGATGTCCGCGTGGAACTGGTCGATGGGGAGATTAAGCGAACGCCGCCTATTCATCCACCTCACGCAAGCATCGTAAACCGACTCAATGCGGTCTTGGCCGCTACGCTGCAAAGCAATGCAGTCGTCGGGGTACAAAACCCCATTCGATTAGACGACTTTAACGAACCGCAGCCGGACGTAACGGTTCTTCGGTTTCGAGATGACTATTACGCTCAGCAACACCCTGGGCCTGCCGACGTGCTGCTGGCGATTGAGGTCGCGGACACGTCGCTGATATATGACGGCGACGAGAAGATGCCGCGATACGGGAGGGCCGGGATTCCTGAAGCGTGGCTGGTGGATGTTCAGGGCCAGACGATTACGGTCTTCACGGGGCCTCATGCAGGGGGATACGGCAAGGAGCGGGTGGTGACTCGTGGGCAGGAGCTTGTGTCCTTGGTCGTGGAAGGCCTGCGCTTGCGGGTGGATGAGGTTCTGGGAGGATAAGCTCCCGCCGGCTCGTCTCCCCTTTTTGCCTCTCGCTCACGCCTGCAAACTCGCTCCGCTGCGTGTAGGATGATGGCGGCATACGCGAGGAGGGGGCCCCAATGACCAGCGACAGTTGGAACATCGTCCTAACAACGCCGGAGGCGGTCGTCCGCGACCGGCCGGACATTCTGCATGAAATGGCCGCGCTCGAATACTCCGCTGTGGTTATACGGGGGTTCTATGCGCCGGAGCATTGCGCGGAGGTCGTTCGGCGCATAGAGTCGGATACGACCGGACTGGTCGACGTCAAGGAGTACGTCACAACCGGCGGGGACAGGCTGGAGTTGCGGTACATCGGGCCGGGGCTCGGTCGGTACGTTAATGATCGAGCGGGGTTTTTCCGCGAATCGCGGCTTTCGGACGGGAAGTTCGAGCGCCTATACGACGGGATCCCCGACGCCAGGATCATGGTTCGGGAGATGATCGCAAAACTGTTGCCGGACCGCGAGGTTATCGTTCCGGAGGAGGACGGGGAGCCGTACTCCGACGCGGTAATACGCATTGCGGCAGAGGGTGATTCCGCCGCCCTGCACCGCGACAGCGCCATGGAGTATTTCAAGGGGTGGATGGTCTCGCAGTTTCCCACTCAGTTTTCCGCCCTGGTATGCCTGCAAATGGCCGAGTCGGGCGGGGAACTGCACGTCTACAAGCGGCGCTGGACGCCGGAAGACGACGCGCGCAAGGTTGATGGTGCGACCGGCTACCCTGCCTCCGTCGTCGAGGGGGCGCCGCTCTCGACCATCCGCCCTCAGGAAGGCGATCTCTACATCTTCCATCCCGAAATTTTCCACGACATCGCCCCCATGTATGGCCCGCGCAACCGCATCACGCAGGGCATCTTCTTCGCCATGTCGGACACTGACAGGCGGGTCGTCACCTGGGGGTGAAGGTCCATGAAACCTCCGGTCAACTGCTTCTCGCGGCTTGATACAACGCCTCGCCGACGTCCGGGTTCCCGTTTGCGCGGGGACGACGGAGGGGGGCTCGCTCCGGCGTTCTGGATTCCAGCCTTCGCCGGAATGACGGTGGGGGTGGTTCGGGGGTTCATGGTTCGACCCTTCGACGGGATCAGGGGAGCCAGGCTCACCATGAACGGGGGAGTAGTGGCCCTTTCATATGATCGGAGAGGGGGCATGTTGGGTCGGATGACTGGGCTTTAAGGAGGCTGCTGATGAGATGGGATCTGCTGATTCGGAATGGGACGGTGGTAGACCCGAGTCAGGGTTTGGAGGGCATCGCGGACGTCGCGATCTCCGGCGACCGAATCGCTGCGGTGGGTGTCGGGCTCAGCGAGGCGAACGCCGTCAAGGCAATCGACTGCACGGGCAAGTACGTCACTCCGGGACTCATTGATTTGCACACTCATAATTTCGTGTCCAGTCCGAAGCTGCCCAGCCTGGACGTGGATATGACGAGCCTTGCTTACGGATGCACGACGGTGCTCGACGCCGGAACGGCGACGCCGAGCGAGTTTCCTCACTACTGGGAGACCGACATAGCCGAGGCCAAGACGCGGATATACGCGCTGATTCGGATGCCCATGCCGTACGGGCCGGATCCTGCGACGGTGGAGCAGGCGGCATCGGTCATCAAGCGGTACGAAGATGTGCTCATCGGGATGAAGTACCACCACTCGCAGCACTACGTCACTCTTCCTCTGGCGCGTGAGGCCGCGGACTTCTCCGGCGGGATTCTGATGGCGGAGGCGTACGGCGCGCCGATTCCCCATCTGCTTGACTATATGAATCCGGGCGACATTGTCACTCACACGTTTCACGCGCCTTTTCGGTATCCCCTGTGGGATCATCGGGGGGAGGTCTGGCCGGCGGTGTGGGACGCCGTGGAGCGCGGGGTTTATCTTGATATTGGACACGGCGCGCGCGGTTTCGCTTTCCGCACTATGGAGCACGCGCTCGAAAAGGGACTCAAGCCCAGCACGATCAGCACCGACGTGCATAAGCTGAACGTGGACGGCCCAACGTACGATATGCCGACGACGATGTCGAAAATGCTCGCGCTGGGCCTGTCACTGTACGAGGTGATTGCGATGTCGACGAGCGTTCCGGCGAAGGCGCTGCGGCAAGAGGGCGTCATCGGGACTCTTAAACCGGGGGCGAAGGCAGACGTGACGATCAGCGAACTTGCAGAAGGCCGGTTCGAGTACCTCGACGTGCTCCACGAGAAGCGAGTCGGGAACCGGCGGATCCTCCCTGAAACGGTGATCTACTGCGGGGTTATCTATGACGGCCCGCGCTATGAACCGGGTGAGATGACTCACTCGACGGACGCGCCCCCGGGTTTCATCGAAGGGACGTAGGGGATGCCGCGAGGGGGTGGTCTGTTCCCTTTGGAGGAACCCTCTCCCCCTTATCAAGTACGCGGCAGGCTCTAGCCCTCTCCCGTTCGCGGGAGAGGGGATAAGAGATTCGCGAACCGGCCCCCTGCAAACCCGGGGTTCACGGAAAAAGAAAGTGGCCGGTCGGGCTGCGACCGGCCACTCGTTCAGTTCAAGGCTTTATCGCCTCGGTCAGATCGCCCACTAGTCCCAGTATGCAGGATCAAGGAAGTTGACCGTACCGTACTTCTTCGACCTGTTGCCCGGGTTGTTGAGGTTGTCGATTCCGTCCTCGAAGTAGAACCACTCGACCGGGTGACCACCCGCGGGCGACCAGTTCTTCGGCACGTTGCGCATGTTGTTGCGCTTGAGTTTAAGCGCCCTGAACAGGCCGGCGTAGGCGACGCCGCCGATCTTGTACTTCTGCTCGGAGTTTATCCGGAAGAGCGCCTGCCCCGCCGCCACGCGCTGCGGCGACAGGAGAGAGACCGTCCATCCGTCGGTAATCAACTCTTGGAGCCTGAGCATGTGGCCGCTGATATCGGCGGGATACGTGCCGTCGGGGGCCATGGTGCCGTAGACGTCGGTGTACTTCTCGTCCGGCCCGGTCGGAGGCATACCCTCTTCACCACGGGTCGCGTAGTACTGGCCGATGGCGGGACCCTGCGGGTCCTTGGTCGTCGGGGCCACGCGGTTCCAAGCGTTGGACCACGGGTTCGTTCCGCCCTCGGTGGAGGAGAAGAACTCGAAGTACTCGGTCGGCGGGATGCTGGTGTTGCCCGCGCGCGAAGAACTCTCGGCAATATCCAGCTTGATCCCCAATGCCTTGAAGTCGCTCTGCAGCCACTCCACAAACGGGTAGTGCGAGTTCGACTGGAAGAACATGGACAGGGGACCGGAGCCGTCCTTCCTGTCGAAGTAACCGTCGCCGTCACCGTCCGTGTAGCCCATCTTTGTCAAGAGGGACTTGGCGCGGTTCAGATCGTAATCTGTGTCCAGTGTCCTCCAGTGCTCGCCCGGGAAGTACGGAGTCGAGGGGTGGGGGACCATGTTCTGAGGGGTGCCGAGGCCGGAGGCCAGCGACTGGTTCGCGCCGTTCCTGTCCCATGCCACGGAGAGGGCAATGCGGAAGTCACGGGTTCGGAGCAGCTGTCCGATCTCGGGATCGTCGACGTACTCCTGGTTGTTGATGAACGTGGAGTCTGCACCATCGGGCGAGTCGTGCTTCAGCACGCTGTAGTCGCCCTGTACGGAATTTTGAAGGTACAGGGGCATCTCTCTGGTCTGCAGGTCCCAGCGAGACCAGTCGCTCTCACCGTTCATCGTGCGGAAGATGCCAACCTCGCGGCTCTCGGTTCGAATGCCAATCCACTCGTCCATGTAGGGAAGCTGGTTCCCCTCAGGGTCGATGGACGGGTGATAGTGGTTGCGCTCGAACTCGGTCGACTCGGCCCCGGACTGCTGGCTGCGCGCCCAGAATCCGCCCAACACGGGGTTGTAGTGGTTCTCACCACGGTAGATGTAGTTGATGTCAAACACGGTCGGGATCGGCTCCGACGGAGGACCCTGGAATCCGCGAACGTTCCGGATGAACGAGAAGTTCTTCACCCAGTTCGGCTGGTTGTTCGCCTCGAGAATCGCAGGGATCTCCGAGTTGTTGTACTTGATGTGGTAGCGCTTCTGGATGTGCGAAGGCGAGATGAAGCACCTCGGGCATCCCTTGATGCCGGAGAAGATGTTCATCGCCGTCGACTCCATGAAGCTGAAGTTCGGGTCGTCGAAGAAGACCTTGAACGTCGAGTCGTCGACGATCTGCACCCTCATGTCGTTACCGGTGATCGGAGACCTGAGGACGGCGGGAAGACCGGGCATCAGCTCTTTGTTGAGCATCAGGTCTTCAAGAGCGAACCGAATGTCCTCCATCGTGTGCGGGTGTCCGTCCGACCAGCGCGCGCCGTTGCGCATCTTGAAGGTGAACTCGTTTCCCGTATCGTTCGACTCGAACACCCGGAAGACGCTCGGCACGAGCAGCAGGCCGTCCGGGGACATCTCAAGGCCGTAGCCCATGCCCATATCGGTCTGGGTGATGTTCCCTGCCCGGGTCGTCCTCAGGCTGCCTCCGTACACTCCGATTTCATCACCTGGCGGAAGGATGAAGATGTTCTCCCAGTTGGGAAGACGCTCATCAACCGGCAAGATCGTCCCCGCAGCCACGGCGGCTGCCGACATGGGAGACTCCTTGTACGGCACCTGCGGGAAGTTTTCGTTTGACGTGCCGGAGATGATGTGGAAGGGCCTGCCGAATGACCCGGCATTTATCTTCTCGGCCATATAGCCGGTTTCCTCTTCCACCATCATGGCTTCCTGTGCCGCCTTGGTCTCCTTGGCGAGATCGACTGCTTCCTGGGCAGCCTCACCGGCTTCCATGGCGGCCATAGCGGCTTCTTCGATAGCTTGGTTCGTGGCTTCGAGGGAGGCTGCGACAATCGCCTGCACCTGCTCAGCCGAAAGCTGGTCTGACGCCGCGTCTTGGATGGACTTGGCGACCAGGTCTTCCATGTCACCGCGGGTGAGTGCGCCGGCCTGGGAGGCGGCCAGGGCGGCCTGCACCATTCGGTTGATCTCCGCGCCGCTGATACCTTCGGGGACCGAGGCGGCGACGGACTGCATGACGAGGGCTTCCAGTTGGGCGACGTCGATCTGCGCGGGCTCGGGAGCCGGAAGCGCACGAATCGACTGATCGACGATCCGCTGCACATCTGCGGCGGAGAGACCTCCGGCCGTCGCGTTTGTGACAATCGTCTCAACATCGTCTCGAGTGAGGCCTTCCTGTCCGGCCAGCGCAGCAGCTACTGCTTTTTCGATGTCGCCTGATGCACTGGCCCCTTGTGCATTCACCGCATCCTGAATGATTTTGGCCACGTCGGGCGTTGGCGCTGCCGGAGTTGTTTCCTCATCACTGCTGCCGCAGGCCATTGCAAGCGCCAATGCCAAGACTGACACAAGCAACGCCGGCAACCCTAACCTTAGAAATCTAGTACCCATTATGAATCCTCCTCTCAAATGCTGCCTAGAATTCCGCACCTATCTAGTTTTCGTTCAAGTGCGAACGAATCCGCACTCAACACCATCTGGTTCGCCTGAATCATCCTCCCCATCCAACGAGTTCCCCGAACCTAATCATATCTTCCTGTTAGCTGTCAAGGGCTATCCTTGCAGGCGGCCTCCCAAACGGTGGCTGTGTGAATCGCAAGCGCCGCGGCTCGACATCATTTGACGATGACGACTCCCAGGTCGGCTTCCCAGCCGTTTATGCGGTGAGAGGCGGCATGAGAGTTCGCGGGCGGGGCGCTCCTGATGAGGTCGTCGGAAAGCGTTTCCTGGCGGATGTAGCCGCCATGCACGGCGATAACATCGTCGAGTCGGGGGTCGCCGGAGTAGTAGGTGGTTATTCGGTCGGCAATGTCGAAGCCCGCGGCGCGGCGCATGTTCTGGACTTGGTGCACAAGTTCTCTGGCCCGTCCTTCGAGTTCGAGATCGTCGGTGATTCGGGTGGTGACGGCGGCGGAGTAGCCCTGCTCGGCGATGACGGAGTAGCCTTCCTTGTCGGTGGCGCTGACAACGATTTCGTCAGGCTCCAGCGTGTATTCTCCAAGGGTGACCTGTCGGTTTGCGGACACGGTGCGAAATACCTCGGCGGGGTCGGCATTTGAGATTGCCGCGACGACCTTTCCGACGTCCTTGCCGTACTTCGGGCCGAGCAGTTGGAAGTTCGGCTTGATCTCAAGGCTGGCCACCGTGGAGACGTCGTCGAGGGCTCGGATGTCTTTTGTGTTCAGTTCGTCCTTCACCTGGGGGACGACTTGGTGGAGGAGTTGTCTCTCCTCGTCCGTCCGCAGCTTGAATGAGACAGCGGAGACGGGCTGGCGGACTTTGATTCCGGCTTTGCTGCGCGCGGCCCGTCCCAAGCTGGAGAGGCGCATGGCAAGCCGCATGGCGTCGTCGAGCCGGGTGTCGATCAGCGTCTCGTCGGGGATCGGCCAGTCTTCAAGGTGGACGCTTTCTCGTCCGTCGTCATGCCCGATGTTCCGGTGGATTTCCTCCGTTACGAACGGCACGAACGGGGCCATGAGTTTGACGAGTGTTCTTAGGCACTCGTGGAGCGTCGCGAAGGCCGCGACCTTGTCGGAATCGACTTCGGACTTCCAGAAGCGTCGTCTGCTTCGTCTGACGTACCAGTTGGAGAGCCGCTCGACGAACTCATCGACTTCTCGGACAGCGGTCTGGGGGTCGTAACGGTCGAGTGCATCGGTCGCCGAGCGTATGAGTTCGTTGAGTTCGGAGATGATCCAGCGGTCGAGTTCGGGGCGTTCGGACACCTGGGGGGCGGGTGTGTCTGCGGTGTAGCCGTCGATATTGGCGTAGGTGGTAAAGAACGAGTAGACGTTCCACAAGGGGATGAGAAGCCTTCGGCGGGTTTCGTCCGCCCGGGCGAACCCGAAGAGCAGGTTGGACGCGGGGTTTGTGGCGCAATACATCCAGCGCATGGCGTCGACGCCCATCTTGTCGGCCCCCTCCTCGAACTCGATGGCGTTTCCCTTGCTCTTGTGCATTTCCTCGCCGTTTTCATCCATGAGTGTGGCGTAGGTGAAATTGGCCCGAAACGGCTCGGTGTTTTCAAGGGCGGCGCTCATGGTGAGGAGGGAATAGAACCAGTTGCGGAACTGTCCGGGGAAGCTCTCGGAGATGAGATCGGCGGGGAACCACTTTTTCCAGTGGTCCTTGTCGTGGCGGTATCCCAGAGTTGAGAAGGTAACGATGCCGGCGTCGAGCCAGGGGTTGCCCACGTCCTTGATTCGCGGGGCGGCGACTCCGCATTTCTCACAGGCTATCTTCACCTCGTCGATCCAGGGGCGATGCGGCGAATGGCCCTCGAAGCGCTCCCATCCTTCTACGGCGCGCTCCTTGAGTTCGACTTCGCTGCCGATGACCTCAAAATGATCGCAGTCGTCGCATTTGTAGATCGGGAGGGCGAGTCCGTAGTAGCGTTTCTTGGATATCATCCAGTCGTCCATATTCTTGAGCCAATCGAGTTCCCGTCCCATGCCGAAATCAGGTATCCAGTTGATCTTCTTGGTTACTTCGGCGATATCGTGGCGGAGTTCGTCCATGGAGATGAACCATTCATTCACGAGTCGGAAGACGAGTTCGGTGTCACAGCGCCAGCATACGGGGTACCTGTGGGTGATTTGGTCGAGTCGAAAGAGGGCGCCTTTTTCGCGGAGGCTGCGATAGATGGGTTTGGCGACTTCAAACACGCTCAAGCCGGTCAGATCGCCGAAGCCGTCGAGGTATTGGCCGAATTCGTCGAGCGGCGCGATGGCGGGAAGGTCGTACTCCTTGCTGAGCGCGTAGTCTTCCTCGCCGGCTCCCGGGGCGCTGTGAACGATTCCCGTTCCGTCGCCGGAGCTGACCTCGTCCCAGAGTATCACGCGGTGCTCGACGCCGGATTGGGCGGGGAATTCGTCGAAGGGGCCGTGGTATCGGAGGCCCTCCAACTCGCTGCCCTTGAGTTCCTCGATCACTTCGTAATCGGTCTTCAGGGCCTCCAGACGGGTTTGGGCGAGGTAGAGGGTTTCGTCGCCTCCGTCCGGGGCCGTGCCCTTTGCCTTGACCTTGACGTAGATGAGATCGGGATGGACGGCCGCCGCCACATTTGCGGTGAGCGTCCATGGGGTCGTCGTCCAGATCAGGAGGGCTTCTCCGGGTCGGTCGATGAGCGGGAAGCGGGCGTAGAGGCTGGGGTGGGTGATGTTCTTGTAGCCTTCGGTGACGATCTCATGGTGGGATATGCCGGTGCCGCATCGAGGGCACCAGGGCATGACGTCTCGGCCCTCATAGAGATATCCCTTGCTGTGGCAGACCTTCAGGAAGTGCCAGATGGTGTAATTGTTCTCATCGGACATGGTGTGGTAGGAGTTGTCCCAGTCCATCCAGTAGCCGAGTCGGATGGATTGTTGGGTCTGTACGTCCGCGAAGCGTCGCACGCGGTCTTTGCACAGTTCGACGAATTTATCGACGCCGAACTCTTCGATGTCGGTCTTGGAGGTCATGCCGAGGTCCTTCTCGACGTTGACCTCGATCCAGAGGCCCTGGCCATCGAAACCGTTCTGGTAGCGCTGCTCGAAGCCGCGCATCGTCTTATATCGCTGGAAGAGGTCTTTGTAGGTTCTGCCCCAAGCGTGATGAACGCCCATGGGGTTGTTGGCGGTAATGGGGCCGTCAATGAAGGAGAAGCGCTTTTCGGCGCCGTCGTTGCGAGCGAGGTACTGTTCGACGATGCCGCGCTCGGCCCACCATGCGAGCAGGTCTTTTTCCATTTGGACGAAATCGATCTTCGACGGCACCGGTTTGAACACGTCTGAGGCCTCCATTGATACTGTCGTTAGGCTGCTTCGATGGGCGGGCAACCGTATGGCTACCCATTTTCAGTCGCAGTGCGGACGGAAATCTACCTTTAATGAGACATTGGGCCCCGATTGGGGTTCGCTGCGAGGGTGTCAGGCGGTGTTCTGGACAGCCCGCAGATGCGCGGCAAAACCGCCCTTGGGGAGGCGGACGTCGGCGGATGCGAGCATTCGGCCCTTTGGGACAGGTTGGAGGACTTCGGCTCCGTGGCAGAGGCCGATGGGGACGAGAGCTTCGGCGTCGGCCTGCCGGGCTTCAACGATGGAGCCGTGGACGGTATAGCCGCCCTCACCGTCGAGGATTTCACCGGGGGCCAGGTCTTTCTTCGCGACGGAGACGACTTCGCAGACCCTCGCTTTCGGCGCCCCGGTGGGTTCTCCGTAGAGAGCCGCCTTCGCAATGGAGACGGGCGTTTCCATTCCGATGAGATGGTAGGGTCGGTACATGACGGCGTATCGTTCCGACGGGTCCATGGCCATGCCGTAGTCCTTCATGCAGCCGCGGAGATACTTGCTCTCGCTGGTGATGACGACAAAGACGCCCCAGCGAAGATGCCCGGGAATGTCGCTGCCATCGGGGTCGAGGCAGCTGACGACTTCGACTGCTCCATGCCGGTTGAGGATTCCGCCGTCCTGGGCCGGGATCAGCAGGCGGGGGATATCTTCCACGGCGGCCGAGGGGAAATGCATCCCGGGGATGTCGGGGGTCAATCCGGTCATATTCGCCACGGCGCACATTTCTATGGAAGATTTTGTGGTGTCGAGGAAGGAATTATACATGCGGGGGTTGAGGCTGGTGCGCTCAATCTCTTTCGGGGTGAGGCCGTATTCGGCGAGGGCTTGGTCGGGGGTGAGGGAGCGGAATTCGTCGCGGTGCTTGGTGCCTTTGCCGGCGGCGACGACATCGAACCCCATACTCACGGCCCAGTTGACGAGTTCTTCGATGATGGCCGGCTGGTCGCCGTATGCGGCGGTGTAGACGACGCCCACGCGGTCGGCGATATTCTTGAGGATGGGTCCGACGAGCACATCGGCCTCAACCGATACCATGACGACGTGCTTGCCGGCCATGATGGCGTCGTAAGCGTGTTTGGCGCCGATGTCTGGGTTGCCCGTGGCTTCGACAACCACGTCCACTTCCGCGTTAATCGCGACGGTGGAGTCGTCGGTCGCGACGCGACGCCCGTTGGTGATGGCGTCGTTGGCCTTGCGCAAGTCGTTGGTCCTGACGCGCCATGCGCGCGATTTGCGTTCACGTCCGAGCGCATCGGTGGCGCGGCGGAGATCGAGGTCGCAGGCGATAGAGGGTTCCATGCCGGGGGCGTGGGCAAGCTGGGAAAGGACCATTGAGCCGAAGCGTCCGCAGCCGATCACGGCAACGCGAATCGGCGCGCCTTCTTCTTGCAGTGTCAACAGCCGCTCTCGCATGGTCGTCACGGGCCTCCCTCAAAGACGTGGCGTTTCCAGCTTCGCAACAACGGGTATTTCAGCATGTTTCGGTTGCCTTCGCAAGGGTGGGCGGGTGGCGGGCGCCGGGTCTGGGTGGGGGCATCACCGCCCGGGCTGCTGGATTCCGGCCTGCGCCGGAATGACGGTGGGGAGATTTCACGGTTCGACAGGCTCACCGCGAACGGAAGGGGGAAGATCACCGCGAACGAGAGTGGGAGGCTCACCGCGAACGGGAGGTTGGGTTTCCGTGCGTGGGGGCTGCCTTCGCAAGGGTGGGCGGGTGGGGCGGGCGCCGGGTCTGGGTGGGGGTATCCACTGTCCGGGCTGCTGGATTCCGGCCTGCGCCGGAATGACGGTGGGGCGATTTCACGGTTCGACAGGCTCACCGCGAACGGGAGGGGGAAGATCACCGCGAACGAGAGGTTGGGTTTCCGTGCGTGGGGGCTGCCTTCGCAAGGGTGGGCGGGTGGGGCGGGCGCCGGGTCTGGGTGGGGGCATCACCGCCCGGGCTGCTGGATTCCGGCCTGCGCCGGAATGACGGTGGGGCGATTTCACGGTTCGACAGGCTCACCGCGAACGGAAGTGAGGGAGGCCGGCTTCATCACCGTCACCTGGGGGCAAAACTGGAATCGGCAGGGTGGAGGGGGTATTATTTTGGTGTCGTTTTGGGCGGGAGGAGCATATGGACGGCTGTCGAATCGCGGTGATTGGGGCTACCGGAGCGGTAGGTTCAGTCCTTCTGTCACTACTTGAAGAGCGGGGTTTTCCGGCGACGGAGGCGCGTCTGTGCGCTTCGGAGCGGTCGTGGGGGAAATCGCTCATTGTTTTGGGAGAGGAGCGGAGGGTTGAAGAGGCGACGCCGGAGCTTCTCGGCAGCGTTGATCTCGTGTTTGTGTGCGCGGGCAGCGGCATAAGCCGTGAGATTGGCCCTCTGGCCGTGGAGAACGGCGCGGCGGTGGTGGACAAGAGTTCGGCGTTCAGGATGGACTCGAACGTTCCCCTCGTGATACCGGAGATAAACGGGGACGATCTCGAAACGCATGAGGGCATCGTATCGGTGCCGAACTGCTCGACGGCGCCGCTTGCGATGACCCTGAAGCCTCTCATGAGCATCAACGCGATCGAGCGAGTGGTGGTGAGCACGTATCAATCGGTATCGGGGACGGGTGCGGCGGCGATGGAAGAGTTGCGGGGGCAGTCGGCGTCGGTGTTGGATGACGGGCCGATCACGCCGAAAGAGTATCCTCACCGGATCGCGTTCAACGTGCTGCCTCACGTGGAAACATTCGAGGAGAACGGATACACGACGGAAGAGATGAAGATGGTTCGGGAGACGCGGAAGATATTGCACGAACCTGATCTGCGGATATCGGCGACGTGCGTCCGGGTGCCGGTGATGGTTGGTCACAGCGAGGCTGTGCATATCGACTTTGCGGAACCGATGAGGCCCGGCGAGGTGCGGGAAGCGCTGTCAGACGTGCCGGGTTTGAGGGTAGTGGACGACCCGGCTATGAACCGTTACCCTATGCCCGTTGACGCGGAGGGAGAGGATGATGTGTTCGTGGGAAGGATTCGCCAGGACGTGTCGAACCCTCGCGGCGTCGCGTTGTGGCTTGTGACCGACAACCTTCGGAAGGGCGCGGCGTTGAACGGAATTCAGATTGCAGAGGAATTGTTGAGTCGGGGTTTGCTGAGAGCCTCGTCAAGGAGGGGATAAGATGCCGGCAGAAATTGGACGATTGCTTACGGCCATGATTACGCCGATGACGGAGGATGGCGAGATCAACTACGGCCAGGCGCGAAAGTTGGCCTCGTCGCTGATTGCGTCCGGGAACGACGGGCTGGTAATCGGCGGGACGACCGGGGAGTCGCCGTCGATGTCGGATGAAGAGAAGCTGCGTCTGTTCGCTGAAGTCAAGGAAGCGGTCGGCCCGGACGCGGCAATCATCGCGGGGACAACCGACAACAATCACCGCAAGTCGGTCGAGTTGACGCGGGAGGCGGAGGGGCTCGGAGTGGACGGGTTCCTGCTCACGGTGCCGGCGTACAACAAGCCCCAGCAGGAGGGGTTGTACTTGCATTTCAAGGCGATAGCCGAGGCGACCTCTTTGCCGTGCATGTTGTACAACGTTCCTTCGCGGACCTCGTTGAACATGGAGGATTCGACGACTCTTCGGCTAGCCGAGATCGACAACATCGTGGGAGTGAAAGAGGCGTCGAGCGATCCGGTGCAAATCGCCAGGATCGTGGACGGCGCGCCGGACGGGTTCATGGTGTGGTCGGGCAACGATGATGAGACGTTTTCGGTTATGTGCGTTGGAGGTTACGGGATCGTGAGCGTGGCGGGGAACATCATGGGCGAGCAGATCAAGACGATGATGGGGCTGATCTTGGAGGGGGAGCTTGAGCGGGCTGCGGCGGAACACCGGCGGATGCTCCCGATTTTCAAGGCGCTTTTCTGGGTAACGAACCCTGTTCCGATCAAGTACGCGGTGAATCGCGCGGGATTCGACGCGGGGCCGACTCGCCTTCCGATGGCCCCGGCGGATGAAGATTTCAAGGCAAAGTTCGATCCGGTGATGGATGCGTACCGGGTTGATTTGCCGGTCGATTAACCGACGAACGCCGCCACAAGGGTTTTCGTGGTAATTAGAGCGGCCTTGTGGCTACAGTGAGACAAAAAGGCCCACCTGCGAGTTCATCGCAGGTGGGCCTTCGATTGATTCGGCGGGGCTATTGTGAGCCGACTATCCGTAGCAAAACAGTACGGTTTCCGCGTCGTTCCAGAAGCAGAACGGAGAGTACGGCCAGGCCGGTTCGATGACCGGAACCGGCGTGGGCGTCGGGGTCGGCGTGGGCGTCGGCGGGGGTGTGGGAGTTGCCTTATGGTATTCCGGACTCCAGACGCGCTTTTCCTCATAGTCGGCGCGTGACGGGTATTCGTCACAGTCGGGGCCTAGGATAGCGTTTAGGGTGTAAGGGCCACCGAAGCCCTCAAACGCGGCAGGGTGCCCGTAGCCGTCCCAGAAGACTTCGCCGTTGGTGAGGAAACAGCCGTATACGCCGTGGTCATCGGCCGACGTGACCGAGGTCGCGACTATTACTGCGGCTATGGCTGAAAAAATCAATAAGATAACGGTACCGAAACGCATCGTTTCCCTCCCTCAGTTCCGAGCTTTCGCCGGTGAATTGTTCTCGCTCCGCCTCAACACAGGTAACGCAGTCCGATTTTCGTTTAGGGTTTCCGAAGGACCCAGCGTGAAGACTGTGTTCATCCGCTCAACCCGATCTCTTCACTGTTACCGTTCTATCGTCTCCGTGATGCCGTCCGTGTACGTATTGTCGTTTCCTTGCCCGATTTGCGCCGAGTGACTCGAACGGTCAACGGCGGCGTATTGATTATTTTGGCAGGTTGCGAGCGAATTGTCCAAATGTGGGAGAGAGATACTATGTATCATTCACGGCCTTTTACTATATGGGCGGAAGAACGCCACGAGGCGCGGCAGTCCGCCGGGAGATGCTCTAGGCTTCTTAAAACAGTCTTGGGGTTTCGCTCGGCGCGTGTCAAGGTCTGTGGCTTGAGATTTGGGCGACTTTGGGGCATCGGCCGAGGACTTGGCGGGAGTTACGATTGAATTCGGTAGAGGGGGATGACGTATGTTCTGCGGGATGTCTCGATGAATCCGAGTTTGGCGGCTACTCTTAGGGAGGCCAAATTGTCCTCGCCGCAGCTCCAGACGGGTATGCGGCCGCTGACTTGGATTGCCTCGGCGACAATCGCGGCGGCTGCGGTGGAGTATCCGCGGCTGCGGCAGTCTTGGAGGGTGAAGACGCCGATGTCCGAGTATCGTTCGGTAACGGCGTTTGTATGCGCTATGGAGACGAGTCGGCCGTCGACAGTCGCTCCGGCTACGAACCCTTCGTGAAGCGCCTGCTCGACGTCGCCGCGGATTCCCGGCTTGAGGTCGTCAGGCACGCCGTCGAAGAGCGCGGAGTCATGGACCGTGAGCGGTCGAGCGTGGGGGTGGGGGATCGCGACGACTGGGCGTGTCAGCGTGTGGTAGATATCGCCGTAGTACGTGACCTTGCTGCCGGTCGATGCGCGGATAAGCGCGCCGAGTTTGGGTGCGACCGTCGGCGATACGTCGACGACGCGCCAGCCTTCCAGGGGTTCGAGAATTGACCAGAGCGCTTCGGGGTCTTCCCCGACGCCGTCCGGCTCGCCGGGATTATCGACTGAGACGACGACTGCGGCGTCGAAGCGAGTCGGCTCCCCGACGACGTATGCGGTGCAGGCCCCGCGCATCAGCCGATGTATTTGAATCGCGGTCTCCGGGGAGTCACCGAGCGTGCGGGCGAGGGCAGGCAGTTGATCGGGTGACAGTCGAACGGGCCGAGGGTTCACGGGGTGTTCTCGTCGACTTTGCGGAGGGGGGCGAAGCTGAGGAGGAGGCGTTTGACGCCCTGACCGTCCTTGAAGGCGACGGTAACTTCGGTGTCGCCGCGGGCGGGCTTCGCATCTGTGACAATGCCTTCGCCAAAGGTCTTGTGGCGCACTCGGTCTCCGGTTTTGAGCGTAGGGCCTGGGGACTCGGCCGGAGCGCTTGCGGAGGCGGGGCGGCGTGCGGCGGGGGAGGCGGCGCGTCGGACGACGCTTTCCGTGGGGGGGATGTTGTGAGTTGCGGTCGGTCGCGATGTTGGGCGTGGCCGTTGACCGGAGAGCCTTCGCACGCCGAGGGTGTGGTCGGGCTTGGTCAGCAGGGCCGGGGGGATGTCGGCCAGGAAACGGGAAGGTGGGGAAGGGAGTGCGCCGCTGCGGGCGCGGAAGCCGCGCCGGAATGCGCGGACGAGATAGAGCTTCTCCTTGGCGCGGGTCATGCCGACGTAGCAGAGGCGACGTTCCTCTTCGATCTCGGCGGGGTCGCCGGAGTCGATGGAGCGCATATGGGGGATGAGTCCTTCTTCCATGCCGACGATGAAGACGACGGGGAATTCGAGGCCTTTTGCCTGGTGGAGGGTTATCAGGGTGACGGCATCGGGGCTTTCGCCGGCATTGTCCGCGTCGCTGACGAGGCTGACGCGCTCGAGGAATGCCGTCAACGGGTCTTGCTCGCCATAGTCAAGGAGATCCTTCGCGACGGACTGGAGTTCGCGGACGTTTTCCATGCGTTCTTCGCCGCGCTCGGCGTCGTTCTCGATGTACTCGTCGTATCCGGTGCGTTTCAGCACGGCGTCGATGAGTGCGGCGGGCTCGTAATCAGCGGTCATGGCGGAGAGGTCGTCGATCATGGCTTTGAAGCCCTGGAGGGCTTTGATCGATCTTGCGGGGAGCGGGGCGACGTAGTTACCGGGGCGCTTGAGCATCTCGGCGGTTTCGTCGATGGCTGCGTAGAGGGAAGTCCCATATTCCCAGGCGAGTCGGTCGAGTTGGCTCATGGTGCGCTGGCCGATGCCGCGAGTCGGCATATTCACGATGCGCCGGAAGCTCACGTCGTCGCTGCGGTTAGCGATCAGGCGGAGGTAGGAGATGATGTCCTTTATTTCCTGTCGCTGGTAGAAGCGGACGCTGCCGACGAGGTGATAGGGGACGTCGTATCTCAGGCACATTTCTTCGAGGGATCGGGAATGCGCGTTGACGCGGTACATGACGGCGAAGTCGGAGGGGTGGCGGCCGCCGCGGATGAGGTTCTCGATTTCGCCGATGACGAATTGAGCTTCGTCGCTCTCGTCGTAGCTTTCATGAACGACGATGGGGAGGCCTTTGCCCAACTTTGTGAAGAGGTTCCCCTGCAGCCGCCGGGGGTTGGGGGCAATGACGTTCTGGGCGGCTTCGAGGATCGTCTCGGTGGAGCGGTAGTTATCTTCGAGGGCGATGAATTTGGCGTCGGGGAAGTCGTTTTGGAAGCTGAGAATATTGCGGATGTCGGCGTTTCGCCACGAGTAGATCGACTGGTCGGGGTCTCCGACGACGCAGAGGTTGCGATACTGTCCCGTTAGCTGCTTGGCGATTCGGTATTGGGCGATGTTGGTATCTTGGAACTCGTCGACCATGACGTGGACGTAGCGTTCGCGGTACGACTCGGCGACGTCGGGATGCCGACTGAGGAGGTCGTGCGTTTTGAAGATGAGGTCATCGAAGTCGAGCGCCGATGACTGGGCGAGGAGGTCTTCGTAACGCTCGTAGACGCGATGGACGATCTCTGCGAAGTAGTCGTCTTTATTCAGTCGGTAGCCGTCGGTGTCGATGAGCTTGCTCTTCGCGCCGGAGATGGCGGAAAGGATGGCTCCGGGTGAGAATTCCTTGGGGTTGATGTCGCTCTCTTCCATCGCGCGCTTGACGAGGGATGTCTGGTCGGACTGGTCGTAGATGGTGTAGTCCCTGTCGAGGCCGAGGAGTTCGCCGTGTGTCCTGAGGACTCCGGCGCAGAAGGAATGAAAGGTACTGATGGTGACTTGGTCGTTGCGTGTCCGCATGAGGGTTGCGGCTCGCTCCTTCATCTCGCGGGCGGCCTTGTTGGTGAAGGTGAGCGCGGCGATGCGGTAGGGTTGAACGCCGCATTTGTCGACGAGGTATGCGATGCGGTGGGTGATGACGCGAGTCTTGCCGCTTCCGGGGCCTGCGACGATGAGCACGGGGCCGCCGGTTGATTCGACGGCTTCGCGCTGTCTGGGGTTGAGGTTTGAGAGGATGTTGTCGGGCACGGGGGTATTATAGCGCGATGGAGCGGGTGGGGGTGAGGATTCGCGGCGGAGGTTGTGGGGAGCGTGGGGTGGGGGAAAGTGGAAGTAGGCGAAAGGGCGGCTTCCTACTTCACTCCTCTGGATTCCGGCCTCCGCCGGAATGACGGTGCAAGTGGCGGGAACGTCGCCTTCGACAGGCTCAGGGCGAACGGGGGATGTTGGGGGTTCGCAACCGTTCGAGGGCGGTGGTCGTTGTAGTAGATATGATGGAGCGACGTTGGATTGGTCGGCATGAGGGATATGAGAGTATGACGGCAGCATCAGCGATGCGGGGACGGCTATTGCTTGCGGCAATGGTCGCTGGGGTTGTGCTCGCGGTCGGTTTGGCGGGCGGTGCGTCGGCGGACGTAAGCGGCGCGGTGACGGTTCGCTCGTCGAGTCTGACGAGCGAGTTTCCGGAGGGGTTCCGCGCGCGGTTGACGGCATTGAGCGACCGCAAGATAGAGACGGTTGCTCTACGGGTTCGCGTTGGGCGTCAGGCGCGGACGGGGTATGACTATCTGGAGATTATTCAGCGTGGCGGTTCGCTGGAAGGCGAGCTGCTTTGGCGCACCGGTACGGCGGCATCGTACATTCCGCCGGGCACGGTGATCACGTACAGCTTCGAGTTCGTGGATGTCGAGGGGGGGCGGTATGAGACGGAGCCTGCGGAGTTTGTGTATCACGATCCGCGTTTCGCATGGACGGAGATTTCGAGCGGGCCGATCACGGTTGCGTATCACGGGGGTTCCGAAACCAAGGCGCGGGAGATCCTGGCGACGATGTTGTTGACGCTCGACCGGATGGGGCCGCTGCTGGGGGCGGACCGTGAGGAGCCGATTCGGGTGACGGTGTATGACTCGTGGGATGAGATGCGAGGGGCGATACCGCCATCGAGCGAGGTATTCCGCCGACACTTGATAACGCAGGGTCAGGCGTTCACGCAGGTGGGGACTTTGTTGGTGCTGGGCAGCCGCAGCGCGGCGGGGACGGCGTCGCATGAGATGACGCACATCATTGTGCACCGTGCCGCTGAGGGGGTTTTGCGGAAGGCGCCGCCGTGGCTGCACGAGGGGCTGGCCGAGTATGGGAACGTGGATCCCGGCCGGTCGTACGATGACGCGCTGCGTCGCGGGATACGGCAGGATCGGCTGCTGCCGGTGACTCATATGGGGAGTCTACCGGGGCGGGCCAACGACGTTTTGCTATTTTACGGGCAGTCGAAGGCGTTGGTGATGATGATGATCGAGGATTTCGGCGCGGAGAAGATGCGCGAGTTCATGGCCTTGTACAAGGGGGGCGAGTCGATGGATGACGCGCTTCTGGCGGTATATGGAATGGATCGGGTGGCATTGGAGAACCGATGGCGGAAGTCCGTGGGCGCGTCTCCGCTGAGCGCGGGGTACCTGAAGGATGAACGACCGACGCCGGTTCCTGGGCCGGTATTGCTGCCGTACACTCTGGAGCCGAACTCGGAGGGGCAGTACGTCGGGAATTCGGGTGAGCGGGCTGCGGTCGTGTCGGAGACGAGTACGGAGGCGCCGGTCGAGGCTCGGCCGGTGCATACGCCGGTTCCGTTGGTGTACGGCGTTCCTTCTTCTTCGAGCGGGGAGGAGTCGGTTACTCGCGACGTTGGGGGAAGCGGATGCGGCGCGGCGGCGGCGGGGCCGTTGGATGTGACGGCGGGAGTGGCGCTGGCGGGGTTGGCGGGGCTTGGGGCGGTGAGGTTTTGGGGTTTCCGTTCGCGGTTTCCGGTTTCACGGGAATAACGAGCAGGGAGCGAGTCCCTGAGTTCGTAGGGGGAAGGGTCTTTATTTTGTGACATTATGGGACATTTTGTGGCGTGGAATGGGGATGCGGACGTAATGTTTCCTGCCGCTGCGTCGGCTGATGATTTGGATGGCGTCGGGGTGCAGGACGGCCATCTTCTTAGGATGGTGGGGGCAGCAGTCGCAGTAGACGGCGATTTCGTGATGTCGGGCATTCGCTGTTGGGTTCGTCATGCGGTCAAATTCCTTTTTCGCAGGTCGAGTTTGCGGGTAGTCGTCGGAGTATAGGGGAGATTACGGCGCCATCAGTACCCTAGGACCGATTCCTCGTCCGAGAGTGTGTGGTGGTTCAGCAGCAGGGGACGAGAGAGGCGGCCGTCGGTCGGCGGTTGGAGCTCATGGCGTGAGATGGCGCGGAGGGTTGGGTAGCCCTCGGCTTTCTCGCGGTGAGCGTCGTGTCTGAGGCGACGGAGAATCTCATCGGCCTTCGAGGTATCGCGCGTTTGGCCTTTCGCGGAGTATTTATCGGGCATGTGGCAGCGGAGGATGGCGGCCAAGAGGGCGGCAGGGGCCGATGGCTCCCGCGCACGTTCCAGCGCCATACTCTCCAGTTGGTCGCAGAATTCCAGATTGGATACTTCCAGTCTTCGATTGAAGTCGAGCTCGTCGTCGCTTTCCCATGACTGAACGGTATATACGGTAACGCCTGCGTCGCGCGCGGATATTGTGGTGGCGCGCGTTTTGGCGAAGCGGTCAAGGTAGGCGTTTTGGAGTTTCCACGTTTTGCGGTCATCGTGGGTGAAGTCCCGGAAGCGCAGGCCGAGTTCGCGTTCGAGTTCCTCGGCTTCCTCGCGTGAGTCGATTCCGAGTTCTTGGAGTTGGTTGTGATAGTTCATATGTTCGATAATAGGGGTTGAGTGGGGGGTTGTCAAAAGCGGGGTGCTGCCCTCACCCTAGCCCTCTCCCGTCTTGGGAGAGGGAATTTGTCATCAGCCCTCTGGATTCCGGCCTTCGCCGGAATGACGGTGAGAAGGGCGGGAATGATGGCGGGGCGGTCTCTTCCATGACGGGAGAGGGGGTTGGATGTGCGATTTATTGACAGGTGGCGGGAGCTAATTTAGGATTTCATTAGCAGTCGCGGTTGGCGGCTGCTAATCGAGTTACGGCTACAATGATTGTAAGGAGATTCGAGGATGTCAGAGATTGCGTACGCGCCGCTGGGGAATCGAGTGGTAGTCAGGCCGTCGGAGGCGGCGGCGGAGATGAGCGCGGGCGGGATATATATACCGGACACGGCGAAGGAGAAGCCGCAGGAGGGAGAGGTGGTAGCCGTTGGGCCGGGGCGACTGACGGATTCCGGGGATCGTATCCCCGTTGAGTTGTCGGTTGGGGACAAGGTCGTGTATCCGCAGTACGTGGGTACTGAGTTCAAGCAGGACGGGGAGGAGTATTTGATCATCGGCGAGGACGACATTCTGGTCGTCAAGTAGAGTTGTGGCGGTGCGGAAGGGTCATACATTCACACGGAGGGCGAGACAGTGCCAAAGCAGATGGAACACAGCGACGATGCGCGATCCGCGCTGAAGCGGGGGATCGACCTGATGGCGGAGACGGTGGGAGTTACGCTTGGGCCGCGCGGCAGGAACGTGGTAATCGACGACGATTTCGCGGGGCCGAAGGTATCGAGCGACGGTGTGACGATAGCCAAAGAGATCGTGCTTGAGGATCCGTATGAGAATATGGGCGCGCAGCTATTGAAAGAGGCTGCCAGCAAGACGAATGACAATGCGGGCGACGGTACGACGACGGCGACCGTGTTGGCGCAGGCGATCATACACGAGGGATTTCGGAACATTGCGGCCGGCGCGAATCCGATGCTGTTGAAGAAGGGGATCGACCGTGGGGTTGCGGTGATGCGCGAGTCGATCCGAGAGATGGCTCAGCCGGTTTCCGGGCGGGAGCAGATCGGGCAGGTGGCGGCTCTGGCGGCGCATGATGATGAGATGGGGCAACTGATCGCCGACGTTATCGAGAAGGTCGGGAAGGACGGCGTCATCACGGTCGAAGAGTCGAAGGGGCTCGCGTATGAGCAAGAATACGTTGAGGGTATGGAATTCGACAAGGGGTACATATCGCCGTACTTTGCGACGAACCAAGAGCGGATGATCGCGGAGATCGAGGACCCGTACATTCTGATAACCGACAAGAAGATATCGGCGGTATCCGAACTTGTGCCGGCGTTGGAGAAGGTTGTTCAGATTAGCAAGAACGTCGTGATCATTGCGGAGGACATTGAGGGCGAGGCTCTGGCGACGCTGGTTGTGAATCGGCTGCGCGGGGCGTTTACGGTCCTGGCGGTCAAGGCGCCGGCGTTCGGCGACCGTCGGGCGGCGATGCTCGAAGACATGGCGGTATTGACCGGGGCGACGGTGATAAGCGAGAACGTCGGGCGGAACCTTGATTCGATCACGATTCAGGACTTGGGCCGGGCGCGTCGGGTGGTTTCGTCAAAGGACGAGACGACGATCGTGGACGGCGGCGGTTCGCCCGATGCGGTCGCAGGGCGAATGAATCAGCTACGGTCGCAGATTGAGGACACGACATCGGACTATGACCGGGAGAAGCTGGAAGAGCGGCTGGCGAAGCTGTCGGGCGGGGTGGCGATTCTGAAGGTGGGGGCGGCGACGGAAGTTGAGCTTAAAGAGAAGAAGCAACGTATTGAGGACGCCCTTGGGGCAACGAGGGCGGCCGTGGAAGAGGGCATCGTGCCGGGTGGCGGGGTGACGCTGGTTCGAGCGGCCGAGTCTCTGGATTCGCTCGATTTGCCGACGACGGACGAGCAGACGGGGATACGGATCTTGAAGACGGCCCTGCAGGCGCCGCTGAAGCTGATATCGGAGAATACGGGAGTGTCCGGAGAGGTTGTTCTCTGGGAGACGTTGAGGAATGAGGGGTCATGGGGGTATAACGCCGAGACGGGCGAGTACGGCGATTTGCTGGAGCTTGGGATAGCGGATCCGGCGAAGGTGACTCGCTCGGCGGTGGAGAACGCGGCGAGTTTGGCGGCGATGGTTTTGACGACGGAGTCGCTGATTACGGACATTATTGAGAAGCCGAAGCCAGGGCAGCCTCCGATGCCCGATTATTACGACTAGGGTCGGGGGATTGTGGTTCGACAGGCTCACCGCGAACGGGCGTAGGCTCTGGCACTTTCTCACGGCGCGGGTGTCCGCGCTCGACCTAGGGCTGCTGGATTCCGGCCTCCGACGGAATGACGGTGGGGGTTGTCGTTCGACAGGCTCACCACGAACGGGCATAGGCTCTGGCACTTTCTCACGGCGCGGGTGTCCGCGCTCGACCTAGGGCTGCTGGATTCCGGCCTCCGACGGAATGACGGTGAGGGTTGTCGTTCGACAGGCTCACCACGAACGGGCGTAGGCTCCGCCGGGGGTGTCCGCGCTCGACCTAGGGCTGCTGGATTCCGGCCTCCGACGGAATGACGGTGGGGGTTGTCGTTCGACAGGCTCACCACGAACGGGCGTAGGCTCTGGCACTTTCTCACGGCGCGGGTGTCCGCGCTCGACCTAGGGCTGCTGGATTCCGGCCTCCGACGGAATGACGGTGGGGATTGTGGTTCGACAGGCTCTCCACGAACGGGCGGGGTGAGCACGGGGTTCGCCGGGTATAGTGGCAGCTCGATGGCCTCCAGTCTCTACGGCGGCACTGGCACAACCGGCTCGACTTAAGGGTACATATAGCCATACGCATCGTTGGTATAGCTATATGCTATACTGATTTGCAGGGGCAGCGATGTACTAACTCAAAATGAGGCGTCACGCCATAGGCGCCCTGAGGAAGATATCCGGCCCACATATACGGCGGATACGACGGGAGCTAGACAAGCTAGCCGAGGATCCCGGACGGCGAGATATTGATGTTGCAAAGTTGAGGGGAAGATCGGGCTACCGCCTTCGTGTCGGCGACTACCGAATCATTTTTGAGCGGGATAATGAAGCCCAGATCATCGATGTCCTCAGAATTGCCTCGCGGGGGCAGACGTATCGAGGATAGGAGGCGGCTATGACCAAAACTCAGGTTATCTTCGATGACGTTGGGCGTCCGGCATTCGCGGTGATCCCTTGGCGTGAGTATGAGCGGCTGGCAAACGCAGATGCGGATGGCTCGCTCAGTGATGAGGAACTATATGACCTTGCCAAGGGCGAAGCTGAGGAGTCATTTCCTATTGAAGCGGCCGACCGGATCGTTGCCGGGGAAAGGCCCATCGGCGTTTACCGCAGTTATCGAGGTATGACCCAACAGGAGCTGGCGTCGATGGTCGGGATCAACCCTGTTTATCTCTCACAGATAGAGACTGGGAAGCGTTCGGGATCGACGAGGACGTTGGCCGCTCTCGCCAAAGCGCTCGGTGTGACGGTGGACGACTTGATTTGACACGTATGTCACGCTCGCCTTCTGGATTCCGGCCTCCGCCGGAATGACGGTGAGGGTTGTGGTTCGACAGGCTCACCACGAACGGGCGTTGGGCATTGGGCTAATCCTGGGGTGGGTTAGCTAGGGGTTGGGTATTGACGGAGTATGGGGCGGCTGTTGCTATAATGCGGCTGTCAGCGGACTTTTCCCGTGTTGGCCGAGGTTTTGATTGGAGGGTTTGCATTTACCGTGTTCACGCACTTGCACACGCATACGGAATACAGCATGTTGGACGGCTTGAGCAGGGTCGAACCACTGATTGAACGGTGCGTGGAACTTGGGATGGACAGTCTGGCGATCACCGATCACGGGGGACTGTACGGGGCAATCGACTTTTATCGGAAGGCTACCGCGGCGGGGATCAAGCCGATTATCGGGTGTGAACTGTACGTGGCGCTGCGGAGCCGGTTTGACCGGACGCCGGATGACAAGGAACGGTATCACCTGACCGTATTGGCGAAGAACGAGGCGGGGTACCGGAATTTGATCAAGCTCGTCACGAAGTCGCACTTGGAGGGGTATTACTACAAGCCGCGTGTCGACCGTGACCTTCTGGAAGAGCATAACGAAGGTTTGATCGTTCTGTCGGGGTGTCCGAGCGGGGAGGTGCCGGAGCTCATCGCGCAGAGGCGGATGGGGGACGCGAAGCGGGCGATTGAGTGGTACCGTGAACGATTTCCCGACTACCATCTCGAGGTGATGCGTCACGAGGGGGTTGACGATCGGGAGGCGATCAACGCGGGGCTGTTCGATCTGCACCGCGAGACGGGCGTGCCGCTGGTGGCGACGAACGATTCGCACTACACGATGCCGGGGGATCACGGGCTTCACGAGATTCTGCTTTGCATCCAGACGAACACGAACATGCAGGACGACCGTCGGATGCGTTTTGACGACACGACGTATTACTTGCGGAGTCCGCAGGAGATGTCGGAGCTGTTTTCGGACATGCCGGACGCGGTGGCGAACACGTCGAAGATCGCGGAAATGTGCGACCTGCGGATCGATTTCTCACAGCTTCACCTGCCGCACTTCGAGATTCCACCGGGGATGACGGCGGACGAGTACCTTCGGAATATCTGCATGGAGAGTCTTCGGGAGAAGATTCCGGGCGCGGGGGAGAAGGAACATGAGCGTCTGAGTTATGAATTGGACGTGATACGCCGGACGAAGTATGCGACGTATTTCCTGGTTGTTTGGGATATCGCGCAGTTCGTGCGGAAGAACAACATTGAATTGGCGGTTCGGGGGAGCGCGGCGGCTAGTCTGGTGCTGTACCTGGTTGGGGTTACGGATGTGAATCCGTTGACGTATTCGCTGGTATTCGAGCGGTTTTTGAACGTCGAGCGCAAGCAGATGCCCGATATAGACATGGACTTCCAGGATGACCGGCGGGAAGAGGTGCTGAGGTACGTCGTTCAGAAGTACGGATCGGATCACGTGGCGCAGATCATCACGTTTGGGACGATGGGGGCCAAGGCGTCGGTGAGGGACGTTGGCAGGGCGCTGAACGTGCCTTATGTCGAGGTGGACCGAGTGGCGAGGCTGATCCCGAATCGGTTGAAAATCACGTTGAAGGAGGCGTTGGACACTAGCGAGGATCTCAGGGAGATCTATGAGGCGGACCCTTCGATAAAGGAATTGGTGGACAAGGCGCGGGGTCTTGAAGGGATCGTGCGACATTCGAGCACTCACGCGGCGGGGGTGGTGATATCGGGCAAGCGGCTGGATGAGATTGTGCCGATGCAGGCGTCTGGGCGGGGCGGTGAGGACGACGGGAGTTCGCTGCCGACGACGCAGTATGCTATGGGGCCGGTCGATGAGCTTGGGCTGCTGAAGATAGATTTTCTGGGGCTGATCAATCTGACGATACTCGCGAGAGCACGGGAGCTTATTGGGCAGACGCGGGGGGAGGATGTGGACCATCGGGCGCTGCCGCTGGACGACGTGAAGACGTATGAGCTGCTTTCGCGTGGCGAGACGGGTGGTGTATTCCAGCTTGAGAGCGCGGGGATGACGCGGTACATCAAGGAATTGAAGCCGGCGCAGTTCGGAGAGATCGCGTCGATGATCGCGCTGTATCGTCCGGGGCCGATGGATCACATCGGCTCGTATATCAATGCCAAGCACGGGCGGGCGCCGGTGCAGTATTTGCATGACGATTTGCGGGATATTTTGGAGGAGAGCTATGGGATCATCGTCTTTCAGGAGCAGGTGCTGCTGATCACGCAGAAGATTGCGGGGTACAGCCTTGGGGAGGCGGACAGCGTGCGTCGGGCGATGGGGAAGAAGATCGCGGCGGTCATGGCGCAGGAGCGGGAGAAGTTCATATCCGGGGCGCTGGCGCAGGGTTACGAGCAGGATTTGGCGGAGAGAGTTTTTTCTTTGATCGAGCCTTTCGCGGGATACGCATTCAACAAGGCTCACGCGGTTTGCTACGCGCTGATTTCGTATTGGACGGCGTACTTCAAGGCGAACTATCCGCCGGAGTACATGGCATGTTTGCTGAACGCTTTTTCTGAGAATTTCGAGAAGGTCGCGTCGATAATCAGCGAGTGCAAGCGGTTGCGGATTCCCGTGCTGCCGCCGGATATTTTGAAGAGCGAGGCGATGTACTCCATTGAGGTTGCGGAGGATGGGCAGTTCTGTGTTCGGGCGGGTTTGGCGTCTATCAAGAACGTTGGGACGGGGGCTATAGAGGAGTTCGTGGAGGCGCGGGCGTCCTTGGATGAGCCGGTTGAGAACATCGAGGAGTTCTGCCGTGCGGTGGATGCGAGCCGGTTGAATAAGAAGAACCTTGAAAGCCTCATACGGGCGGGTGCATTTGACCGGTTCGGCGATCGCGGGGCGATTTTGGATTCGATTGACCGCATCGTTTCGGTGGCAGAGAGCGAGGCGCGGTTGAGGAGTTCGGATCAGACGTCGATGTTCGACATGTTCGGCGACAGTGTGCCGGTGCCGTTGACGAACATTGAGCTTCCGAACGTGGAGACGCCGACGATAGAGAAGGGTCGCTGGGAGGAGGAGCTGCTGGGGTTCGCGGTTTCGGGGAACGAAGAATTCGACGCGATGGTTGCGGAGAACGACGGGCGGGCGATCATATCGGTTAGCGACGTGACGGCGGAATTGGCGGGACGGCGCGGAGTGATGATAAGGGGGCAGGTGTCGTCGTTCGAGGAGCGGTTCACGCGGGCGGGCAAGCGGTTCCTGATCGTGAAGGTGGCGCTGCTGGGCGGCAGCGTGGATGTCTTCGTGTGGGAGGACATTCTGGAGGTGACGGGTGAGTTGTGGGAGCCGGGCGGGCTGGTGTCGCTGTCGGTGTCGGCGCGGATGAGGGATGATGATCGAATTAGTCTTTCCTGTCAGCGGGCGGAGGCGTATGTGAGATCGGAGGAGCGAGAACCGGAAGGCGAGGAGGTGACGGGGCCGCAGTCCGCGCCGAGCGCGTCAGCGTCGGTTACACCGGTCATACCGTCGCCGGATTTGACCCGGCCGGCGGAGAACGGCGGGAGGAGCGCGGCTCCCGTCGGGATTATACGCGAGGCCGAGGCCGCGTACGAGGCTCCGAAAGCGGCGTCGAACAACGGCGGGGCGAAGGAGCGGGAGGTTATATCGGCTGCTGCGCCCGCGTCCGGGGCGAGGCAGTTGACCATTCGTTTGCGGGAGAGCGACGACGGCGAAAGGGATCGAGAGATGCTGGACGACATCAAGGCCGCCATGCTTGAGCACCGGGGCGATGAGGAAGTGACGCTGGAAATAGTCGTGCAAGGCCGGCTTATTACGATGGAATGGCCGATGATGAAGGTGCGGATCAGCGACGATCTTGAGCGGACGCTGAAGGAGTGTGTCGGAGCGGGGGGCGAGGTTCGCGTATTGGAGAATGCGGGCTCGGCCATGTAGCGGCCTGGCAGGGCCTTTCCCCTTTTTGGCAATCATGCCGTCCGTATTCCCGTTCGGCCTGAGCTTGTCGAAGGCGTTCTTCTCGGTTCGACAGGCGCACCGCGAACGGGGGCTTTGGGGGTCACCCGAACGGGGCTTTGGGGGGTCACTGCGAACGGGGCTTTGGGGGGGTCACCCGAACGGGGCTTTGGGGGGTCACCCGAACGGGGCTTTGGGGGTCACCGCGAACGGGGCTTTTGGGGGTCGCTGCGAACGGCGCTTTTGGGGGTCACCGCGAACGGCGCTTTTGGGGGTCACTGCGAACGGGGTTTTGGGGGGGGCACCCGAACGGGGCTTTGGGGGGTCACCGCGAACGGGGCTTTTGGGGGGTCGCTGCGAACGAGCTTGGTTCACCTGATATGGGGGTTGACTGGGGTTAGGGGCGGGCTTCCATGTCGAGGAGGCGTTTTTTGAGTTCGAGTCGTGACTTGCCGCTTCCGTAGCCGCCGAGGGATCCGTCGCTTGCGATGACACGGTGGCAGGGAATGAGGAAGGGGAGGCGGTTTCTGGCCATGGCCTGTCCTGCGGCTCGGGGGGCGTTGGGACGTCCGGCGGCGGAAGCAAGCCAACGGTAGGGTCTGGTTTCGCCCGGGGGGATGTCGCGGCAAGCGAGCCATGCGGCTTTGAGGAACGGGGATGCGTCGCTTAGGTCAATGGGGATGTCGTTGAAGTCGACGTTTTGGCCTTCGAGGAATTCTTCGATTCGACGGTGGAGTTCGACGAATTGTTCAGGCTCTCGCTCGGCTTCGTGGATTTCGGGGCCGAGTTTTTCCTGGCAGGCTTCGATGGAAGGTTCGGGCAGGGTTGTGCGGCGGATTCCGTGTTCGGTGGCCACAGCACCGACCCAGCCGTGCGGGGTTTCAAAGATGTCGAAGGTTTTGTTCGTCATACGCGGAAGCGACCAATTGGGAGTATGCGCTTGAAGGTACGGGAGACGAGGCCGCCGCGGATGTCCTTCCAGCGCTCATGGAGTCGGGCGATTGTGTCATCGGAGGTTTCGACATGGGCATATCGACCGATGGAGAAGTTCCATGCGACTTCTTGGGCTGCGGAGGCGGCGTTGGGCACGGCATGGCCGATGACGGCGGCGTACTCGATGGGCGTGTAATGGGGATATCTGCGGATGCCGGCGAGCGTGCCGAGTCTGCCCATCTTGATGTAGTAGCGTTCGGCAGTGTCGGCTCGGCCCAGTCCAAGGTTCCAGATCAGCCAGATTAGGAGCCAAGCGAGGGCGATAACGGAGAGGACGATTGCGGTGGGTACAGCGAAGGCTAAGAGGTTGCGTTCGCCCTGGAAGGGGGTGAACGAGGTACTGGAGGATTCCAGCAGTTCTTCGCATCCGAGGGCTTCGGCCTCTTCGGGGTCGGCCTGCATTAGCAGTTCGCACTCGTCTTCGAAGGTCAGGGCACTGTCGGTTGAAAGCTCAATATCGGAGTCGATCAGGGGGTCTTCGGAGTTTCCTTGACCATCGGGATCGCTGGTGGAGGCGGTAAGTTCGCCGCGGTCGACTGCGTCCCATGCGGTGGTGGGTTCAAAATCGATCCAACCGTGTCCGGGGAAGTATGCTTGAGTCCAGCCGTGGCTGTCGCTGTCGCGGACGGCCCATCGGCCGGTGATGTCGAGGACACCCGGTGCGTAGCCGGCGGCCATGCGGGCGGGGACTCCGACGGACCTGAGCATGACGGTCATGGCGGACCCGAAGTAGTCGCTATAGCCGGTCTTGGTTTCAAAGAGGAACCAATCGACGCCGTCGACGTTGGGGGGCGGGGAGTCGATGTCTTGGGAGTACTCGAAGCCGCCTTGGCTTCGCAGGTAATTTTCGATGGCGAGGGCTTTATCGAGTGGCGTTTCAGCGTCTTCGGTTATTCGTTCCGCGAGGTCTCGGACGCGGGCAGGCAGGGTGACGGGCAGTTGGAGGTAGTGGTCGGTGATGAAGGTTGGGTAGTCGTCTCCGGCGAGTTGGAGTTCATCGTTGGAGGCTTCGGAGACGAAGGAATAGATCGTATAGGGTGAGTCGCTGGGGAGGGTTTGTTTGAATTCCCAGTTCACGACTTCGGGGACTTCGGGGTCTTTGCGGCGCAGGGTGATTGCTTTCTGATCGCGCCACTGTTCGGAGTCGCTTCCGGGGATAACGTCCAGGACGATAAGGTCTTCAGGGAGGACTTCGGCAATGAGCGACTCGATGAATCGGTTCGGCGGGGGGTTCAAGAGTCGTCGGAGCTGTGATGCGAGTTGCTGAATGTCGGGCGGCAATTCGCTGTCGAGGGACGAGTTTTTGAGGTCAACGTGGAAGACTCTGGGTTCGAGGGTTTCGACGATGGCATCGTGGCTGACCCAGTCGACGTTGCCTCCGACGAACATTTCGTCGCTGTCGAAGGTGAGTTGGACGCGATGGAAGGCCAGTTCGCGGTTGTCGGACTCGTGAGGAGGCGGTGGGAGGCCTTCCGGGCCGACGTTGAACTTGATTGTCTTGCCTGCAATCCATCCTTTAGAGGTGTAGTGGCTATAGCTGCGGGAGAGCCAGTAAGTGGGTGATTTGGAATTGGCGACCATGACGACATCGCCGCCGAAGGAGATTTTGCCTTGGAATGGGAGGGTGTTGCCGAAGAAGCGTCCGTTGACATCGTTTTTCGAGGTAATTCCGGAGAAGAGGCGGGCGAAGTCGTCCTCGAAGACGGTCAAGGGGTCGCGGCCCCAGTTCCACAGGTCGATGGCGGCTCTCGCGACGTATACACGCAGGGGGGCGCCGACTGCGGCGATGAGGATGATGGCGGTAAGGGAGAGGATAATAATCGTGCCGAGCAGGCGGTTTCGCGCGATGGTAATGACGCTGATATCCAGCTTCGCCCAGAGGGACTCTCGCTGGACGAGGCTAACGCGGGCGACCAGGAGCATGGCGATGAAGACGAAGATGAAGAAGCGGGAGTCGTACTGATCGGGGAGGAAGCTCAGGGTCGTGAGGAGGGCGACTCCGCTGAGGAGGAGGCCCATCCATGCGTTGGTCCATTTGAAGAGGAACCAGCTGCTGACGTAGCCGAGCATCCATGCCAGCGTGAGGAGATAGAGAGTAGATGGGAGGAGGTCTCTGCTGATGCCGCCGGTTACGGCGACGTTGTACCATTCGCGCACTCTGTCCCAGACGGTGACCATGCCTGTCAGGGCGATTTGGTCTTCGAGGAGCGTTGCGGTTTGGTAGGTTGCGACGATGATGCCGACGAGTAGTCCGGCGATGCACGGGATGGGCCAGATGAGGCCGCGGACCTTTGCCATGAGCATCCCCGTTAGTCCGGCGAGGAAGATGACGCCCATGAGTCCGGGAGTGGAGACGAAGTCGGCTTCTCGGACTACCCACGCGGATATTCCGACGGCGGCGTACATGAGGAGGAAGGTGTCCCAGCCCTCGCGGGGGGAGATTTTTCGGAGGAGTCGGAGGCTCTGCTCCATCCATTCGGGCGGAGTGAGTGTGAGGTCGGAGGGTTTGGCAAGGGTGATTTTCGTGGTGGTCATACGTTTGCCATGACCTGTTGATCGGATTCGGCGTGGTGGGGGTCGTTGCCGCTCAGGCGCCCTGATAGCGTGGCAGAAATGTTATCACCCTTTCGAATGTAGTAGTGGGGGATGCCGCGGGCGAACATTTCTTCTTGGGATTCGGCTGCGTCGCCGATGCCGCCGAAGGATTCGAGGTCCAGCTGTATGACGGCGCTTCGGACGCCTCGGCGCATGAGTTCGCTGATGCCGACAACCCAATCTACGCGGGGTGAAGGGGTGATGACAATGAGTGTTGCGTTGTGTCCCCATAGGGGTTCATAGTCGGCGAGGGCCTCGTTCAGTGGGGTATCGCCTTCGGCTTTGGCGAGAGCGAGGTACTGCATGATGCGGTCGGACTGACCGAGTCCGGTTTCGGCGGGGAGGAAGTATCGTTCGTCGCCGAAGGCGACGAGTCCGACGGGGAGTTCCGCGTCGATGTGTCTCTTTACGAGGGAGGCGCCGATAGTTACGGCGTATTCGTCTGTGCTTTCTTCGAGTTCGCCGGCTTGCACGGTGCGGTCGAGGTCGATGAGTATCCAGACTTCGCTCGCGCGTCCGAGGTCGAATTCTTTGGACATGAGCTTGCCCATTCGGGCGGTGCTGTTCCAGTGGACTCGGCTCAGAGCGTCGCCTGGGGCGTAGTCTCTGACGGAGGAAGCGTGCGGGGTGACATTTTGCGAGCGTTGTCGGGTGGAGGAGTCACCGTGGAGTTGTGCGGCGGGGACTTCGAAGCCTGGAAGGTCGAGGATTCGTGGGAGGACGGTTATTTCGTCGCGGTCGCCGAATTCTTGGCTTTTGCTGAAGATATTGAAGAGATCGCGAGCGACGACTTTGATGGGCCCCAAATGATACATGCCGCGTGTTCTGGTTCGGATGTGCATCGTCCACGAGGCATGGTCGAGCGAGGAGACGCTGACGGCGACACCGCCTCGGTGTCCGGGGATGTCTGCGAAGTCGGAGACTTCGAGGGCGTATTTCGGCAAGGCGGCGTTGTTGTGGATGGTGACGGTTTCGGGGATTTCGTCACCGACGCGGGCGAGTCGGGGTCGTCCGGAGACTTCGACGCGGATGGCGCGGAGCATGAGGCGAACCCAGATGTAGCTTGCTATGAGAGTAGCGACGAGGATGTAGGTTAGTCGATAGAAGAGGTCGAAGCCGGTGGCCATTCCGGTAAACACGCTGACGACGAGCAGGATCGCGACAAGAGCGAACCTGAAGGAGGGTCGTACGGCGAACCGGGCGATGCTCTGCCTCATTTCTTGAACCAGCCTGCGGGCTGGGCGCCGGGGATGGGGACCTCTTCGACGAGTGAGGCGACGACGTCGGAACTTTGGACGCCTCTCATTCTGCCGGCGGGGGAGACGATGATGCGGTGGCTGAGCATGGGTTCGGCGAGTTCCTTCACGTCGTCCGGGAGGGCGAAGTCTCGGCCTCTGATGAGGGCGAGGGCTTGCGCGCCGCGGAAGAGGGCGAGGGACCCGCGAGGGGAGCTGCCGAGGGCGGCGTCCGGGTGTGTGCGGGTTCGGTCGACGAGTGTGACGATGTATTCGCGGATGAGGTCGTCGACGTATACGTCTCGAACGCTCTTTTGGAGGTCGAGGATTTGGTCGGCGGATACGACTTCTTCGAGGCTTTCGATTGGGTGCGCTCGTTCCTGACTGCTGACGATGGCGAGTTCCTGCTCAAGGGAGGGGTAGCCGAGCCTGATGGTAGTTAGGAAGCGGTCCAATTGAGCTTCCGGAAGTGGGAAGGTGCCCTCGTACTCGATGGGGTTCTGTGTGGCCATGACGGTGAACGGCGAGGGGAGGGGATGCGTGGTTCCTTCGACGGTGACTTGCTGTTCGTCCATCGATTCTAGGAGTGCGGATTGCGTTTTGGGTGTGGCTCGGTTGATTTCGTCGGCGAGGACGAGTTGGGAGAGTATGGGGCCGGGCTTGAATTCGAAGGCGCCGGACTGTTGGTTGTATATGGATACGCCGGTAATGTCGCTGGGCAGGAGGTCGGGAGTGAATTGGATACGTCGGAAGGTGCAACCGGTGGAGAGCGCCAGGCTACGGGCGAGCA
Source organism: Dehalococcoidia bacterium (assembly GCA_965232435.1). Classification (GTDB taxonomy): domain Bacteria; phylum Chloroflexota; class Dehalococcoidia; order Lucifugimonadales; family VXLM01; genus VXLM01. Next base: position 1,469,154 of record CBDDPU010000004.1, on the reverse strand, counting down.
TGGTTTTTCCGACTCCGGGGACGTCTTCGATGAGCGCGTGGCCCTGGCAAAGCAGGGTAACGACAGCCAACTCGATGGCGCTATCCTTGCCGATGATGATTTTCTTGATGTTCTCGACGATGCTTTGAGCGACTTGATGGGCCTGATCAATGCTCTGCAATGGGGCCTCCTTCAGGGTGGGCAGACGGTGTTCGTGAATACCCTTTCACGACGAGTATCGCTATGAGTTGCCATTATAACGCCGAGAGCATCGAATAGTTAGCGGTGTTGAGGGTTGCGGAGTAACTGGGCGAAGTGTTCGTGCAGGGGGTCGAGTGGAGGCTGTCATTCGTTGGATTCCTTCGCGCGCGCGGAGAGCGCGACCATTCTCATAGGCCACCGTTGCATCGTCCTTGGATTCCTTCTCGCGCGCGGAGAGCGCTGCATGACTCATTGGCAGGTCAAGTGAGTTGGGAATTATGGGGAGAAGGGAAGCCGTGCCCTACATTTCCGGATTCCGGCCTTCGCCGGAATGACGGTGGGGGAACGCGGAGAGCGGCGACGTATGTGAATTTGGGCGATACGTCGGGTTCGTCTTGTTTCAGGGGTGTTCGGTGGGTTCGCCGGTGTAGAAGGCGGTTGTGCGCTTTGCCGCGGCTTCGGCGTCGGAGGGGGAGGTTCCTGATGCGACGGCGGCTTGTCTCCATGCGTCGCTGCTGCCTGATATGTAGGCCCTTCCATCCGGGGAGACGACGAATTCGGCCGCGTCGGGCTTTGGCCAACTCGGATTCGCAAGATGGAATGCGAGTCCCAGCAGTCCCGAGTCCCAGCCAACGCCGACCGCTCCCGGGCCGTATTCGTCCCACTGTTCCGAGAGATGCGCCGTGTGGGTGAGCTTGAGCCGAGAACGGCCGTCGCCGTCGTTTGAGAAGCAGACGTCCAGCCAGCTGATGTCACTGGCGAACTCCCATGTTAGCGAAAACTGCGAGAGGGGCTCACATTCGATAATTTTGCCGCCGGCGTTGCCTTCCAGCTGATAGTGGCCGCCGAGCCTGAGGTCGCCGGTGACGGGCAGAAACCAGCGCGGGATGCGATCACCGTTGGTTACGGCGTCCCACAGCTCCTCAATCGCGGTCTCGAAGCCGCGTGAAAGCATGACGGCCCGAGCGGGGCTCCCGTCACGTTCCAGGGATGATACGGAGCGGTCAACGGCGTCGAGATTGCCTCGGACATCGAAGTTCATGAGGGGCCTTCCTTTCTTCAAAGGAGAAGCGGCGCGCGGCGCCGGAATCAATGCTGTGCATATCTTACCGGATTCCCGCCCGGTACTGGGGTACGGGGCGACGATCTTTCGCGAGAACTGAGGGGGTATCCACAGGGGCAGCCGCTGCGTGATTGGTGCAATTGGCCAATAATCTCGCGAAGACCGATCCATCTGCGGTTCCCGTTTTGTCGCGATGTCGGGGGCGTGATATGCTACAATGACTGTTCAAGGCCCCGACGTTTCGGGGTCATCTTAATGATAGACGGATGGGACGGTTCTCAAGATGGCAGGGAATGAGCGGCCAAGCATAACGTTGGCCAATAGGCAGGTTGTTGGGAAGAAGGTTAAGGCGCTGCGTCGTGAAGGCGTGGTGCCCGTGCACTACTACGGGAAGGGTAAGGAATCGCTTACGCTTCAGGCGGGGGCAGTCACGCTGCGAAAGGTCGTGACCGAGGCCGGGGCGAACATTCCGGTTGAGGTGGTTGTCGAGGGGAGCGAAGAAAGCGACATTTGCTTCGTGCGAGAAGTGCAGCGGCACCCTGTGAACGGTTCGCTGCTGCACGTCGATTTCATGCACGTCGACATTTCGGAGCTCGTGACGGCGGAGGTGCCGGTTGTCCTGACTGGGCAGTCGGAGGCCGTCCGCGAGCTTGGCGGAGTGCTTCTGCAGCCTTTCCAGACGCTGCCGGTGGAGGCTCTGCCGCTGAACATGCCAGAGTCTATAACGATAGACATCACGCCTCTCAGTGAGTTTGGAGAGAGTATCCGGGTTGGCGACATCGAGGTTGAAGAAGGAATCTCGATTCTGCGCGATGATGATGATGTGCTCGCGACGGTGCAGGAGCCTCGAATTGAGGCGGAGGAAGAAGCCGTTGACGAGGAAGGCCTTGAGGGTGAGGAACTCGAAGAGGGCGAGGGTGAGACGGATGAGGCGCAGGAGTCGGACGAGGGTTAGCGAATATTTAGGGGTCTGTCATGGCCGGGGACGGTTGATGACTGATCTTGACGGGAAGGGTGCGGCAATACTTTAGGCAGAGGTTTTGACGAAAATGGTTCAATCTGCGGGCGCTGTCGCGCATCTGAGCGGTGAAGAGTTGGACGCGGGGGTTGAGGAAATTCGAAGGTCGCCGGCTGACGGCGGCGCGTTGCTGATGATTGTCCGTCGGCCTGCGGTTGACCGGCGGGAGGTTTTGGTGGAAGGTGTGCTGGATGTTGCGGACGGTCTCGTTGGCGACACGTGGAAGGATCGCGGGAGCGCGAGCACGCCGGACGGCAGCGCGAACCTTGAGGCGCAGGTAACGATTATCAACTCGCGCGCGCTCGACCTCATGGCGCAGTCGGAGGATCGCTGGCCGCTATCGGGCGATCAGCTCGTGATTGACATCGACATGTGCCAAGAGAATTTGCCTGCGGGGACGCGGTTATCGATCGGTTCGGCGGTGATCGAGATATCCGAGAAGCCTCACACCGGATGCGTGAAGTTTGCCGACCGGTTCGGGAAGGACGCGCTTCGATTTGTGAGCACGCCGACTGCGATGCAGATGCGTCTCAGGGGAGTCAACACGCGGGTCGTGAAGTCGGGCACGATTCGGGCGGGGGATGTCGTCGAGAAGGTCTGACCTAGCCGCTTAGCCAAGTGGTGTTCAGTAGTCGGCCTAAGCCGTTCAGGGTGAGGCTGTCGAATCACCCTTCGACAAGCTCAGGGTGAACGGGATTTCTTGCTGGTGGCACTCAGTACTCAACCCGAAGCCGTTCGCGTGAATCACCCTTCGACAAGCTCAGGGTGAACGGGATTTCTTGCTGGTGGCGCTCAGGGCACGACGGGGTTTTCTTGCTGGTGGCACTCAGTACTCAACCCGAAGCCGTTCGTGTGAATCACTCTTCGACAAGCTCAGGGTGAACGGGATTTCTTGCTGGTGGCGGTCAGCCTACGCGCAGGTTGTTTAGGACATCGTCGTTCAACTCAATGCCCAAGCCGGGTCGGTCAGGCGGATGCACGGCGCCGTTATCGACTTTGAGAGGTTCCATGCACCACTTGTCGTACATTGGGTCGGTGGATGCGCGGTAGTATTCCACGGTGAGGCCGTTTGGTACTCCGGCGACGACGTGCACGCCGATATCCTGGTTGCCGTGGGGAGAAATCGGCAGGTCGTGTGCTTCGGCGAGAGCAGCGACCTTTTTGATTTCGGTTATTCCGCCCATGATGAGGGGGTCCGGCTGGAGAATGGCGACGGCCCGCGACTCGATGAGGTCACGGAAGCCATAGCGGGTGTACTCGTTTTCGCCAGTGGAGATGGGAATGGAGGTAGCCTGGGAAACTAGGCGGTGGCCCTTGTAGTCGTCGGGGTTGACGGGTTCTTCAAACCAGAAGATATCGTAGGGTTCCATCTTCTTGGCGATCTTTATAGCGTCGTAGTATCTATACGCGGCGTTTGCATCCACCATGAGATCGATGTCGGGGCCGACGGCTTCCCGGACGACGCGGACGCGCTCGACGTCTTCGTTGATCGGCGCGCCTCCTATCTTCATCTTGACGGCCTTGGCGCCCATTGAGACGCTCTCTTCCATCTCTTTGGCGAGGTCTTCGAGTCCTTTGCCCTCTTCGTAGTATCCGCCAGCTATGTATACGGGGACGGTGTTGGAGTAGCCGCCGAGGAGTTTGTAGACGGGCATATTGGCGGCCTTGCCCTTGATATCCCAGAGGGCGTTGTCAATGGCGGAGATGACCCGCGTAGTGAGTCCGCGTCTGCCGATTAGCTTGGGCTGCCAGAGGTCGTCCCATATTTTCTCGTTGGCCAGTGGGTCTTGTCCGACGAGGACTGGGCGGAACTGGTCGGCGATGGCTTGGAACACTCGTCCGTCGTCGGTCATGCCGCCGCCGAGGCCGATGCCGGTTATCCCCTGGTCGGTCTCAATCTTGACGATGTTGAGGCCGGCGTCAGTGTAGGTGTACATGCCATTGCGAATCGGTTTATTTCGCTTCCAGCGGTATATTTCCGTCCACATCTTGGTGATCTTCACGGCGGGAACCCTCCAATTCTCAAAGCGACGGGCATTGTAGCACAGGGGCTAGAGGGCAGGGTTGCTGTTATACTTTCCCACGCCGATCCGAATCGGCGTTCAGGAGTGGGAATGACACAATCAATCGAGCTAAACGGCGTGACCTATCGGCATCCCGCCAGGCCGGTGGTGGTAGTGTGCATCGACGGCGGGGATCCGGCGTACTTTGAGCGTGGGCTGCGGGACGGGCTGTTGCCCAACATCCGCAGGTTTGGCGAGCGCGGCTTCAGCGCCGTCGCGCATGGCGTCATGCCCAGCTACACGAACCCGAACAACATGTCGATCGTGACCGGCAGTCCGCAGTCCGTGCACGGCATATCGGGAAACTACTTCCTCGATCCCGAGACGGGCGAGGAACACATGATGAACGATCCGGTGTTCCTCCGCTCGGAGACGCTACTCGAGAAGTTTTCCGCCGTGGGCGCTAGGGTTGTGTCGATCACGGCGAAGGAAAAGCTGCGCCGGTTGCTGGGTCGGGGGCTGGATTTTGGGAACGGGTGCATTAACTTTTCCTCCGAGAAGTCGGACGCTTGCACCCTGGAACAGAACGGTATTGAGAACGTGCTTGATTTGGTGGGGCTTCCCCTGCCCGACGTGTATTCGGCCGATCTCTCAGTGTTTGTGCTGGAAGCCGGGATGAAGATATTGGAGGGGGGCGGCGTGGACCTGATGTACTTATCGCTGACCGACTACATCCAGCATAAGTACGGGCCGGGAACGCCGGAGATCAGCGACCTCTACATGCGACTCGACAACGCATTCGGTCGACTGGCGGACGCCGGCGCGGTGGTGGCGGTGACGGCGGATCACGGCATGAGTGACAAATCGCTGCCGGACGGTTCGCCGAACGTGGTATATCTCAGGGACGAGTTGGACGCGCGATTCGGGGAGGGAACGACCCGGGTCGTCCTGCCGATCACGGATCCATACGTGAGGCATCACGGGGCGCTGGGCGGGTTTGCGCGGGTGTACTGCATCTCCGGGGCGGCGGTAGACGAAGTGCGGGGTTTCGTGCGAGATTTGGACGGGATCGAGGCGGTTTACGACCGCGCTTCGGCGTGCCGAGAATTCGATCTGCCGCCCGATCGCGAGGGGGACGTTGTCGCAATATCCGACGCGAATACGGCGATTGGGAGATCGGAGGCGGAGCATGACCTTTCGGAACTGCAGGGCTACCGGCTCCGCTCGCATGGGGGGCTGGCCGAACGGTACGTGCCATTCATTCTGTCGGAGCCTCTGACGAATGAATACGCCGAGAGGGCGGAGCGAGGGACGATAAACAGCTATGAAATCTTCGACTACGCGATCAATGGCGTCTGAAGCGGAGGAACCGATACGTCTCGGGCAACGAACGGAGATATCCCGCGGCCCCGTCATAACCCTCGTCGAGCGTGAGGTCGAAGGCAGGGCCTACAGGGTCGTCGAGCATCCAGGGGCGAGCTGCGCGGTTCCGGTCACTCCTGAGGGTAAGATCGTCCTCATCCGCCAGTTTCGGGTCGCCGTCGGAGAGTGGATTTGGGAAATCCCGGCGGGTACGCTGGAGCCTGAAGAGTCGCCTGAGGAGTGCATGGCGCGCGAGGTCGTCGAGGAGATCGGCTGGGAGGCGGAGAGCCTTCAATCGCTGGGCAGCATCTTGACCAGCCCCGGTTTCAGCAGTCAGCGAATCCACCTGTTCGTCGCGCGCCTATCGAGGCAAGTCGGCACGAGACACGAGGACACCGAGAGGATCAGGGTTCACGAGCTGGACTGGGACGATGTCCGGCGGATGATGGAACTTCAGAAAATTCGGGACGCAAAGTCGCTGGTGGCGTTGTATCGTTACGAGAGCCGGCGCGGTCGGGGGTGACCCTCCCTCCGCAGGGAGGGCAACCACAAGGGTTGCCCCTACGACGAGTAAAAAGGAGGCCGTTGATGCGGCAACCATGGTTTCGAGAGACCGAGCTGTTCACCGCGGGAGCGGGCGGGTACCACACGTACCGCATTCCCTCGCTGATCGTGACCGTGCGAGGGACGATACTTGCGTTATGCGAAGGGCGGATGTACAGCCAGTTTGATCACGGAAAGATCGACATCGTCATGCGGCGGAGTCACGACGGCGGCACGACGTGGAGCGACACGCAGGTCGTCCACGCCGACGGAGACCATACCATCGGCAACCCGTGCATCGTTCAAGACCGGACGACCGAGAGGATATGGCTGCTGTTCTGCAAGGACAACGACCGCGTTTTGGTGACTTCGTCCGATGACGACGGGGCTGCGTGGTCGGAGCCGAGAGACATCACCTCGGAGGTGAAGCCGGACAATTGGACGTGGTACGCGACCGGCCCCGGACACGGCATCCAGCTAACCAGTGGACGGCTCGTCATCCCGTGCGACCACAGCGAAGGGACGCGGCATCACTCGCCGTTCTACTTCTCCCACACGATTCACAGCGACGATCACGGCGAGACGTGGCAGTTGGGCGGCAGCACGTCCGGCTCCACCGATGAGTGCGAGGTCGTCGAGCTTACGGACGGAGGACTGTACATGACCGTCCGATCGGCAGACCGTTCGCTCACGACACGGCTTGCTTCCTGGAGCAAGGACGGTGGCGAGACGTGGTCGGAGCCCGAACCGGTACCGGATCTGATCGACCCGACCTGCGAGGCGAGTATCGTCCGTCTGTCCGGGGGAGGGAACGCACGCGACCGTATCGTATTCTCCAACCCCGCAAGCGACAAGCGCGAGCGCATGACGTTGCGAATGAGCTACGACGAGTGCAGATCGTGGAAGCTGTCAAAGACTCTCTACGCCGGCCCGTCCGCCTACTCCGACCTGGCCGTCCTTCCCGATATGACGGTAGGCTGCCTCTACGAGCGAGGGTCCGAGCGCCTTTCCGAGTGCATCCGGTTTGCGCAGTTCAATCTCGAATGGCTAACGGACGGCACCGACTCGCCGGAGTGAGTCGGCGAGCGAACCTGTGCATGAGAAGTCCATTGCTTCGGTAGGAAGGTGTAGAATAGATAGCGAAGGGAAGCCTAGTTCCCGCCGCTGGAAGTCACCAGCCCGGTTCTTCGTCAAAGTAGGGGCCAACGATGAAACTCTCAAGCCTCACCATAAAGAACTACCGAAGTCTCCGTGACGCCACCATTGAGTTCGGCGATCTCACGCTGTTTATCGGCGCCAACGCATCGGGAAAGGGCGCCATACTCGACGCTCTTCGGTTCTTGAGCGAAGCTGTCCAAGCTCGTGATTTCCGCCCCCCTGTATTTTCTCGAGGCGGAATTCTCAATCTGGCATGGAAGGGTGAGGAGGCGGACCGGATCGAGCTGGAAGCAGTCTTGCAAGACGGGGACAAGCGGTTCGAGTGGTTTGTGAAGTTGCTTAGACACGGACATGAGTTTCATGTCGAAGAGAAAGTCTATGAATTCCTTCGGTCGTCCCCTCGTACCCAACTGCTTATCGCGGAGAAAGGCGAGGGTACGTGGTGGTCGGGCGAAAAAGTCGCGGAAGTAAGTCTTAAGCAGCCACCGTCCGTCTGTGCACTTGCGGCAGCCTCAGCGGATGGATCATTTCCCGCCCGTGAAATCGCCGAGTTCGTAGGAAGGTGGGGATTCTTCGATCCCAACCCCTTCTTGCTGCGTCGTGACTGGAACCTCTCCGACTCAGGGAGGTTTGATCCTTATGGACGAAACCTCGGAGAGACGCTGTACCGCCTAGACAAGTCCTCACCTGACGTCCTGCAAAAGATCGTCTCATCGACCCGTTCGGTAGTGGGCCTGCCGTACGATATCGAGGTGCGCGAGTCTGAAGACCGCTTTTACTTTGTGCAGGAGGAACCCGGACTGCAGTTCCGAGTGAATCAAATGGGGGTATCGAGTGGGACTTTGCGTATGCTGGCGCTGATGGCAGCCCTCTATGCTTCTCCGGAAACGGCGCTGATCGGCATTGAGGAGCCGGAGAATTATATCCATCCTACCGCCTTGTCTTCCTTCACCGAGCACGTGCTAGATTCCCGAAACCGAGTTCAGTTCATGTTGACAACCCACTCGCCCATGCTGCTTGATGTCCTAAACGATCCCGCGGCTGTAACTATCGTAAGTCGCAACGACTCTGAAGGAACAATGGTCTCGAAAGAGAAGGACCCCGACGGCGTGCGAAAAGCCTTAGAAGCCTCGGGCTTCGGGCTCGGAGAGTACTACGAGACCAGAGGTTTCGGGGCCTAGCTGAAGTGAGCAAGAACGTGGTGGTAATAGCTTCGGGAGAGACCGAGAGAAGGGCATTGCCTCATCTGTTGGCCCATCTTCATGATTGCGACATGGACATTCGAGTTCGCATTCCACCTCGCAATGGCGCGCTCAACGTTAGGACGGCCTTTCGTCTCATCCAGGCTTCCTTGTATGACTACGGCGACCGGCTGCCGGACAAGTACGTGATCTTGGTAGACACCGACGGCAAGGAACCGGATGAAGTGTTACGACATCTGAAAGAGGGGTTGCCGAACCTTCTCGGCGACCAGTTCAGGCGAAGTGTCCTGTACGCATATGCACAGTGGCATCTGGAAGCATGGTACTTTGCCGACGCGATGAATCTCAGGGACTTTCTTTGTGGCCGTGACTTGGGAAGTGTCGATACGTCACAACCTGACAAGATTGAAAACCCCAAGCGCCATCTCAAGAACTTGCTCCAAGACAACTCCTACACGCGCGTGTCTCAGAAGAGATCGCGAAGACCCTGAACGCTGATACGGTCTCTGGCCGGAGCCCGAGCTTCCGTGGTTTGCTGGATGCAGTCAAGAATGGCCAATCACCAGTCTAACAGCCCGATCTAACGGGCTAATGGAAAAGGCGCCGCCTCTGCTCTACCCGACAGTCACTTGACAAGTCTGCGCCGTTGAAGTCCTGCATGGGAACCCCCTTGAGGCGAAGGATGGCGATGCTCACTACAAGTTCAGCATCACGCGGGTTCGGACCTCAAAGGGGCCTGAGGCCACCCTTGCACCACCCAGCGTTGTGCGATATCCCACCGACTGCTACGATGATCCTGCGGCATGGTGTGGAGCCATCTACCACTGGCAGCAATGATGTATCGAGTGAACTCAATGATTCCCCATGCTGCGTTACATAATCTCTCCCATCCCTGAATACTTGAAACTGATACATTGCTAAGATCCGGTAAATGCTGTACGGGTGGCGGGGCATGTGGTACACTGGTTTGCGAAAGACTTAGAGAAAGAAATGGGATCGCAAATTAGGAATGGGACTGGACACTAGCGTTAAGGAAGCGGTCGTTAAAGAGTATCGGACGAAGGACGGGGACACGGGATCGGCGGAAGTACAGATCGCACTCCTTACCACTCGCATCGTCAACCTCACCAGCCATCTACGTGAACACATCCACGACGAGTCGACCCGCCGCGGTCTGATGAAGCTCGTTGGAAGAAGGCGGCGACTACTCAAGTACCTCCAAAGGGAGGACGCGGGACGTTACCGCGCGTTAGTCGCTAGGCTAGGTCTCAGGGGATAGTTCCCCCACAGGCACCCGCAAAACGGGTGCTTTTTCTTTGTTTGCCCCTTTAGCTCAGGAGGAGAGAATACTTCATGTCCAACACGTTTGAAAAGCAAGTAGGTGAACAATTGTTCACCATAGAGACCGGGAAGCTGGCGCAGCAGGCGAACGGCGCGGTCGTCGTCCGACAGGGCGATTCGATGGTTTTGGTGACGGCGACGATGTCGAAGCCGCGAGACGGCATCGATTTCTTCCCGCTAACGATAGACTTTGAGGAACGGCTGTACGCGCGGGGCAGGATTCCGGGAGGGTTCCCTCGTCGGGAGGGCCGCCCGACGACCGACAGCATCTTGACGATGCGTTTGATGGATCGTCCGTTGAGGCCGCTGTTTCCGAAGGACTTCCGCAACGAAGTTCAGATTATCACGACGCCGTTATCGGCGGACTTGGAGACGCCCCTCGACATCATGGCGATCATCGGGGCGTCAACGGCGCTGTCGATTTCGGACATTCCGTTCAACGGCCCAATCGGCGCGACGCGCATCGGCTTCGTGGACGGCGAGTTCGTCATCAATCCGACGTATCAGCAGGCGGACGTGAGCTCGCTCGACCTGGTAGTGGCAGGATCGCGTGACGGCGTGCTCATGATGGAGGCGGGCGCCGGCGAGGTATCAGACGAAATGGTCCTCGAGTCCATCAAACTCGCCCAGGATACGAACCTGCAGCTCATCGAGCTCCAGGACGAGATCATTGAGACCGTGGCGAAGCCGAAGTCCGGGTACGTGTCATTCGGGTACCCGAAGGAGCTCGATTCGCTTGTTGACAAGGCGGTTGAGGGCAAGCTGTCGGAGGCGATGTCACCCGAGGGCGACAAGGCCGACCGTGCGGCGCGGCTGGGCGATTTGAAGGCCGGAGTCGCTGCCGAGATCGGCGATGAATATGAGCAAAAGGACATATCGGAGGCCTTCGAGTCCTTTGTGGAGAAGGAGTTTCGGCGGCGGATCATCGAACTTGGGGAACGTCCGGACGGTCGAAGCGTTACGGAGATCCGTCCATTGCTCTGCGAGACGGGGATTTCCCCGCGCGCCCATGGCACCGGACTCTTCCAGCGAGGCGAGACGCAGGTACTGGCGTTTACGACGCTGGGGCCGGTGGGCGACAAGCAGAAGATCGACAACCTCACGCCGGTGGAGTTGAAGCGGTTCATGCTGCATTACAACTTCCCGCCGTTCAGCACGGGAGAGACGGGGAGGATGTTCACCGGCAGGCGGGAGATCGGCCATGGGGCGTTGGCGGAGCGGGCAATTACCTCGATGCTGCCTTCCGAGGACGACTTCCCGTACGCGATTCGCGTGGTTGCCGAGTGCCTGAGTTCCAACGGGAGCACTTCCATGGCGAGCACGTGCGCGGGCACGTTGGCGCTGATGGATGCCGGAGTGCCGATCAAGAAACCCGTCGCGGGGATATCCATCGGCCTCGTTACCGACGACGAGGGCCGCTTCGTGACCCTGACCGACATTCAGGGCATGGAGGATCACTTCGGCGACATGGACTTCAAGGTCGCCGGCACCGCGGACGGCATCACGGCGATTCAACTGGATATCAAGGTGCAGAACATCGGCTACGAGGTTATTGAGCAGACGCTGGCACAGGCGAAGGAAGCCCGGTTTGAGGTCCTCGCGAAGATGGCCGAGGCCATCGACGCCCCGCGCGCCGAAGTGAGCCAGTACGCGCCGCGCATGACTTCGATCAGCATCCCGGTCTCCAAGATCGGCGCGGTTATCGGCCCCGGCGGCAAGACCATCCGCGGCATCATCGAGGAGACGGGCGCGCAAGTCGACGTTCAAGACGACGGAACGGTGTTTGTATCCGCGGTGGAGGGAGAGGCATCGAAGCGAGCCGTCGAGATGATCGAGAATTTGACGAAAGAGGCGAAGATCGGCGACATCTACACCGGCAAGGTCGTCCGCATCCTCGGATTCGGGGCATTCGTCGAGATATTGCCGGGGCAGGACGGGATGGTGCACATCAGCGAATTGTCGGACCATCGAGTGGAGTCGGTGGAGGACGAAATCGAGATGGGCCAGGAACTTACCGTGCAGGTGATCGACATCGACCCACAGGGGAAGATATCGCTTTCGCGCCGCTCTCTGCTTTTGGACGAGGACATGGAGACGGTTGCCGCGCGGCGACAGGGAGCCGGCGGCAACGGCAGGCCCGGCGGCCCTAGGCGCGACGGTGGCAGGCCCCCACGACGGGACGGCCCCCGTCGGGACTATGACGGAGGCAGGCCCCCACGACGTGAGGGTCGTCCTGAGCGGCGAGGAGGCGGCCGAGGCCGACGATAGGCGGGCCTCGCCCGGCGGCCCATGCGGATTTCCCGTGTGCGCGGGAATGACGGCGGGGAGCGCGCTTGTGGAATTTTGCAGGTGATGTTCTTGTATGGGGAGGCTTGCGATGGCAGATCGGATACGGGTTGCTGTGCAGGGCGCGCTGGGGCGAATGGGTCAGGAGATCATCGCCACGCTGGCGAAGGAGCCCGACATGCTGCCGGTAGGCGGCGTGGACAAGTTCGCCAAGGATGCCACACTCGCGATTCCTGGCCCGTCAGGCGAGATTCCCCTCTCGGCCTCGCTTATCGACGTTATCGGCGAGGCGGATGTCGTGGTGGACTTCACGAACGGGGAAGGGGCCGCCGAGGCGATCGACACCGTGCCGGCGAGCGGCAAGCACCTGGTGATCGGCTCCACGGGCATCCCGTCGGATGCTGTTGAGCGGGCGGAGCGGCTCGCCGCCGACCACGGCGTGGGCATATTCATCGCCCCGAACTTCACTATAGGCGTGGCCGTGATGATGCACCTCGTGAGGGAGGCCGCGCGATTCTTCGAGTATGCCGATCTTTTGGAGACGCATCACGAAGCGAAGATCGACGCGCCGTCGGGCACGGCACTGGCCATTGCGGCGGCTGCGGCAGAGGCCAAGGGGGGAGATTTCAACGCTCCCGCGGCGGAGAAAGAGTTGATTGCGGGAACTCGCGGCGGGGACCACGGAGGCGTCGTTATTCACTCGGCGCGAATGCCGGGCAAGGTTGCCCACCACGAGATGGTTTTCGGCCATGTCGGCCAAACGCTGTCGATCAAGCACGACTCAATTAATCGTGAGAGTTTTATGCCCGGCGTCATGCTGGCTATTCGGGAGATACGGAGTCGGCCCGGTCTCACGGTTGGGTTAGATAAGCTGATGGGCCTTTAGGCCGCGCTGATCCTCTGGATTCCGGCATGCGACGCAATGACGGGGGCAACTTCACCATGGACTCTGGATTCCGGCCTGCGCCGGAATGACGGTGGGGGAGTTGGCTAGAGTGCGGCCTCGCCGTGTTCGCCGGTTCGGACTCGGATGACATCTTCGACGCGGGAGACGATGATCTTGCCGTCGCCGATGCGTCCGTCGCCGGGGCTTCTGGCGGCTTCGATGATGGCGTTAACGGCGGCGTCTTTGAGGTCGTCGGGGACGACGGTTACGATGAGGGTTTTTGAGCCGGCTGCGCGGACCATTCGGCCCCCTCTGCCGGTGAAGACCTCGACCCCCCTCTGCTTGCCCTGTCCCGTTATGTTCAGGTAGTGGAAGCCGCCGCATCCGGCCGCTTCCAAGGCATCGGTTACCGAGTGAATCCGCTCGGGTCTGACGATTGCTTCTATCTTTAGCATTGGAGTTTCACCTCAGTTTTCAGGACTGTTCCCTGTGTGGGGCCCTCACCCTAGCCCTCTCCCACAACGGGAGAGGGGATTTCTTGCTCACCCTCACCCTAGCCCTCTCCCACGATGGGAGAGGGGATTCGTGTCGGGTACGGGGTTGCGCGTATTTGCGTGGGAATGGCGCATGGCTGCGGGTTAGTCGGCTCCGTCGCTGACAAAGGCCCTCTCGCCGTGGGCGGAGAGGTCGAGGCCGACATCCTCATCATCGTCGGGGACTCTGATTCCGAGTCCGGGGATGAGGTCGAGGACTTTGAGGATAATGAGCGTTGCGACGAAGGAGTAGACGATGGTGGCGACGACCGCGACGACTTGGGTGACCATTTGTCCGGCGTTGCCTTCGATGAGTCCGGCAGTGCCGCCGATGGCGGCGACGGCGAAGATGCCGGTTGCGATCGCGCCCCAGATGCCGCCGATGCCGTGGACGGCGAAGACTTCCAGCGCGTCGTCGACTTGGATTTTGGTTCGGAGGTAGACGGCAATGTAGCATAGCAGTCCCGCTCCCGCGCCGATGGCGAGCGCGCCGAGTACGCCTACGTAGCCGGAGGCGGGTGTGATTGCGACGAGGCCGGCGACGGCTCCGGATGCCACGCCGACGGCGCTCATGCGGCCGGTTTGTATCTGGGATATGACGCCCCACGTCAGGGCGGCGGCGGCGGCGGCGGTGTTGGTGACGAGGAAGGCGTTTACGTCGACGCCGTCGGCTGCGAGGCCGGAGCCGGCATTGAAGCCGAACCATCCGAACCAGAGTAGGGCTGCGCCGAGAATGACGTATGGCACGTTGTGGGGTTCAGGGCCGGGGTCGCGCCTCTTTCCGACGAGGAGGGCGGCGGCGACGGCGGCGACGCCGGCGTTGATGTGTACGACGGTGCCGCCGGCGAAGTCGAGCGCGCCGTCTCCAATATCGCCGATCCACCCGCCGCCCCAGACCCAATGGGCCACGGGGGCGTATACGATGGTGACCCAGACGACGAGGAAGACGAGGTAGGTGGTGAACTTGAAGCGCTCGACGAAGGCGCCGGTGATCAGGGCGGGCGTGATGATGGCGAACATCATTTGAAATATGACGAACAGCAGGGTGGGGATGCCGTTGTCATGATCGTTCACGTCTATGCCTGAGAGGCCGAAGAAACTCAGGTCGCCTATGAATGCGCTGCCTTCGCCGAAGGCGAGGCTGTAGCCCCAGAGTACCCATACGACGCTCACGACGGCCATGGCCATGAAGCTGTACATGAGGGTGCTGATGACGTTTCTGGCGCGGACGAGGCCTCCGTAGAAGAAGGCGAGCCCCGGTGTCATGAGGAGCACCAAGGCAGAGGCCGTCAGCATCCAGGCTGTGTGACCGGAATCCATGTTTCCATCCCCCTGATTCGTAAGGTGCGGACGCGGGATGACCCGCGGAGCCGCCTAGCCGGTTAGGGATGATAGCGGGCAGTTGTTACAGGCATGTTTCCGGCGTGGGGGAATTCCCTCACCCTAACCCTCTCCCACGACGGGAGAGGGAATTCACGCGCGGCGCTGGCGCACTGGATTCCCGACGGCGCGGGGGATTCCCCTCACCCTAACCCTCTCCCACGACGGGAGAGGGGGTTCACGCGCGTGACTGGCACGCTGGATTCCCGACGGCGCGGGGGATTCCCCTCACCCTAGCCCTCTCCCACGACGGGAGAGGGAACTCACGCGCGTGACTGGCACGCTGGATTCCCGACGGCGCGGGGGATTCCCCTCACCCTAACCCTCTCCCACGACGGGAGAGGGGGTTCACGCGCGGCGCTGGCGCACTGGATTCCCGACGGCGCGGGGGATTCCCCTCACCCTAGCCCTCTCCCACGACGGGAGAGGGAACTCACGCGCGGCGCTGGCGCACTGGATTCCCGACGGCGCGGGGGATTCCCCTCACCCTAGCCCTCTCCCGCGACGGGAGAGGGGATTCACGCGCGCGACCGGCACGCCGGATTCCCGACGGCGTGGGAATGACGGATAGGGTGAACAGCCCTTCGACAGGCTCAGGGCGAACGGGATCCTTTTGCCGCGCCGTTATGGGGCGACGGCGAGTTGAGAGACCATTTGCTCGGTGAATTGGGCGAGTTGGCGGACGGTTTGGAGGAGGGCGGGTTCCCAGCCGTTGGAGGCGTGGGAGATGTGGACGTGGAGTTGGGTGTTGCCGATGTCGACGTGGTCGCCGAGGTGGCGTTGGAGGGCGGGTTTAGCGCCGCCGACGCTGTCTTTCAGGCGCAGGGTGACGGTGTCGTTTTCCCTGTTTATGGCGAGGATGCCGGCTTGGGCGGCGGCGAGTTTTAGCTTTGTGACGTAGAGGAGGTTTTGCACCTGCCAGGGGAGGGTTCCGAAGCGGTCGACGAGTTCATCGCCCATGGCGTCAACTTCGTTGGTGGAGGCCGAGTTCACGAGTCGGCGGTAGAGGTCGATGCGGGTTGGGAGGTCGGGTACGTAGTCGGTGGGTATGTTGGCCGGGATTCCGATGTCGATTTGGGGGCTGTGCAAGGGTTCTTGGTCTGTGGGTTCCTTGTCGGATGTGGGAGAGTCGGGGGAGTTGGCCCGCTGCGCGCGGAGGGATTCGACGGCGTCGGAGAGGAGTCGGGTGTAGAGGTCGAAGCCGACGGCGTAGATGTGTCCGCTCTGGTTGGCGCCGAGGATGTTTCCGGCGCCTCGGATTTCAAGGTCCTTCATGGCGATTTGGAAACCTGCGCCGAGTTCGGTTGCGGCGAGCATGGTTTTCAGGCGTTTTTCGGCGGTTTCGGTCAGGCTTCGCTGCTGGGGAATGAGGAGGTATGCGTAGGCGCGTCGCGCGCTGCGTCCGACGCGGCCTCGGAGTTGGTAGAGCTGGGCGAGTCCGAAGGTGTCGGCGCGGTTGACTATGAGGGTGTTGACGTTGGGGATGTCGAGTCCGGATTCGATGATGGTTGTGCAGACGAGGACATCCACGCCGCCCTCGGCGAAGTCGACCATGGCCTGTTCGAGTCGGTTCTCGCCCATTTGTCCGTGCGCGACGCCGACGTTGGCTTCGGGGACGAGTCGTCGGATGTATCCGGCGATGTAGTCGATGTTGTAGACGCGGTTGTGCAGGAAGTAGACCTGTCCGCGGCGGTCGAGCTCGCGTCGGACGGCCTCTCGGATAAGCTCATCGCTGAATTCGGAGACGTAGGTTTTGATGGGGAGTCGTTCTTCGGGCGCGGTCTGGATGGCGCTCATATCGCGCACGCCGGAGAGGGAGAGGTGGAGCGTGCGGGGGATGGGCGTCGCGGTCATGGTGAGGACATCCACTTGGGCGCGCATTTGCTTGAGGCGTTCTTTGTGGGCGACGCCGAAGCGCTGTTCTTCATCGACGACGACGAGTCCGAGGTTTTTGAATGAGACGTCGTTTTGCACGAGTCGGTGAGTTCCGATGACGATATCGACCTTGCCTTCGTTGAGATCGCGCACGATGTTGCGCTGTTCGCGGTCGGAGCGGAATCGGCTGAGGACCTCGACTCGTACGGGATAGGGTTTGAGTCGTTCGGAGAAGGTGGTGAAGTGCTGCTGGGCGAGGACGGTAGTCGGGACGAGGATAGCGACTTGGAATCCGTCGGTGACGGCCTTGAAGGCGGCGCGGAGGGCGACTTCGGTCTTACCGTAGCCGACGTCGCCGCAGATGAGCCGGTCCATGGGTTTGGCGCTTTCCATGTCGCGTTTCATATCGAGAATGGCCTCTGCCTGGTCGGGGGTCTCCTCGTAGGGGAAGGCGTCTTCGAGCTGCACCTGCCATGGTGTGTCGGGGGCGAAAGGGTGGCCGTCGGAGAGTTCGCGGGAGGCGTAGAGTGACAGCAGTTCGGCGGCCATCTCGCGGGTGGAGCGTTCGACTCTGGCTTTCGTGCGTTTCCATTCCTGCGTGCCGAGGCGAGAGAGTGACGGCGGACGGTCGAGGGGGGCTACGTATGGGGCAACGCGGTCGAGGTGCTCCATGGGGACGTACAGCTCGTCATCTTCGGCGTACTTGATGATGAGATATTCGCGGTCGTCCCGCTGTCGTGGGGCTTGTCCGGCGCCGGCGAACCTGCCGACGCCGTGTTCGACATGCACGACGTAATCGCCGGGGTTGAGTTCGGAGAGGAGGGAATCGCGGCGGCGGGCGCGACTGCGGGAGACGGTGCGACGCTTGGCCGTGCCGAATATCTCGGCGTCGCTGAGCACGAGGATGCTGCGGCCGTTCACGCGGAGGGCGAGTCCCTCGCTGAGGCCGGGGCCTGGGTTCTGGAGTACTGATATTGTTCCGGGGCGGGGCGTTTCTTCGAGCGAATCCAGAAGGGCGGCTTCTATGCCGGCGCGGTCGAAGAACTCGCCGAGTCGCTTTTGGACCGAAGTTACGGCGACGAGTCGGTCGCCGTCGCGAGTTGCGCTTTCGGATTCGAGGACAAAGGTCTCGACGTCGCCGCCGTATTGGGGGCCGGAGCTGAAGGGTATGGCGATGGCGTCGCGGTGAACGAGGTCCTCCGCGCCCCAGGGGGTTATTTCGATGCGACGGGAGAATTCTTCGAGGATGGGTTCGACGTCGCGCCATGGCGCATGGGAGGAGGGGAAATTGAGGGGGAGTTCGCCGCGCGACTGCTTGGCTTCGCGGAGTTCGTGGGCGCGTTCTTCGGTTTCCCATGCGGCTTCGATGATGTCGGTCGGTCGATAGCGGGCGATTATGGCGTCGCTGGGGAGGTAGTCGAGGAGGGAGCCGTGGTTGAAGAATCCGGCGTAGAAGTTGGCGTCTTCGACCTGTTCGCCGTCGAGGAGGCGGTGGATCTCATCGCCGATGCGTTCGCGGGTCTCGGCGGTGCATCCGCGCATGTCGATGGAACGCATGAGGAGGTCGACGTGTTCGGGATGAGCGAGGCCTGGGAGGGTTTCCTGCGCGGGGAGGATGTTGACGGACTGGATGAACTCCGTGGATCGCTGGGTGGCGGGGTCGAAGAGTCGGATGGAGTCGATCTCGTCGCCCCATAGGTCGATGCGGGCGGGGAATTCGGCTCCGACGGGGTAGACGTCGAGGATGCCGCCGCGTCTTCCCGCGGCGCCGGGGAGGTCGACGGTGGGCTCGAAGGAATATCCCATGCGCTGCCATTGATCGAGCAGTTCGCGGAGATCGAGGGTTTGGCCGGGGGTGAGTTGATGGAGGCTCTTTTCAAAGCTCTCGCGGGAGAGGGTCTTTTGGGAGATGGCGGCGGCGGATGCGACGATGATCATGTTCCCGCGCGGGGCCGGTTCCACGGAGGCGTCGGAGTCCCCAAGGGCGGAGTCGCGGGCGAGGAGTCGAGCGAGGGCGCCGATTCGCTGCTGTTCGGTGTCGGTATCGGTGA
Source organism: Dehalococcoidia bacterium (assembly GCA_965232435.1). Classification (GTDB taxonomy): domain Bacteria; phylum Chloroflexota; class Dehalococcoidia; order Lucifugimonadales; family VXLM01; genus VXLM01. The sequence continues at coordinate 1,450,273 of CBDDPU010000004.1, read as the reverse complement.
CCAGTCGCTCGAAGGGGAGGGTCTCACTCTCCGGGAAATGGAGAACTGAGCGTTCATCGGGACTCCAGAGGCATAGCTGCTCGTAGAGGCGACGCGCCTCGTCGGGTCTGGGGACAACCAGGAGTATGGGGACATCGACGTTCCGCGCGAGGGTGGCCACTGTCAAAGGGACGCCGTTGGGCAGCGTCTGAAGGCGGACGTAGGCCCTTGTCGGAGCCATGGAATTGAGGAGTCGCTCAAATTGGGGCGCGCTCTCTAGGAGGTCGCAGAGGACGCTCAGGGACATTCTTTTGTATAGCCTCAAACGCAGAATAGGGCGAGTCCGCGGGAAACGGACTCGCCTAAGTTCTTATTGTAGCATGGGGGGCGGCCCTCAGGCCCTCACCCTAGCCCTCTCCCACGACGGGAGAGGGGATGGGACGCTCATCCTTACCCTAGCACTCTCCCGCGACGGGGGCTTTTCAAGAGTCCGTTCGCGGTGAGCCTGTCGAACCACGAAGAGGGCCTTCGACAAGATCAGGCCGAACGGGGCGCGTAGGGCTGCCCTGTTCCCTCACCCCCGCCCTCTCCCGCGACGGGGGCCTTTCAAGAGTCCGTTCGCGGTGAGCCTGTCGAACCACGAAGAGGGCCTTCGACAAGATCAGGCCGAACGGAGCGCGTAGGGCTGCCCTGTTCCCTCACCCCCACCCTCTCCCGCATCGGGGGCCTTTCAAGAGTCCGTTCGCGGTGAGCCTGTCGAACCACGAAGAGGGCCTTCGACAAGCTCAGGCCGAACGGGGAGCGTAGGGCTGCCCTATTCCCTCACCCTCACCCCTCTCCCGTTGCGGGAGAGGGCGGGGGCGTTTGTCGGGCGGCGCGGACGGAGAGGGTGGCTAGGGCGATGGCCGATGCCGGCGCGATGACGGAGAGGGCGAGGCCGACGGCGTGAATGAGCTTTCCCGGCTCGGCGATCATGTCCGCAACGGTCGGGCCGCCACCGGTGATGAGGATGAAGAGGGCAGCCGCGAGCAAAATGGCGTCGCGGCCCTGAGTCGACCAGCCGACTCGCTCGCGGTAGAGCAGGCCGAAGCAGTTGCACGAGAGGTTGAGCTTGCGCGCCATCGCGATGCCGACGGCGACCATGAAGGCCACCAGCATGACGGCGACGCCGAGCGCGGCCCACTCGGCCCAGAACCCCGTTATCAGCAGCGCGGCGGATGCCAACTCCACATAGGGGAGCGCGTATCCGAAGGCCGACGCGAGCGGACGAGGAAGAATGCGATACTGCTGAACGTCGCCCGCGAACTGGCGCGGCTCGACCAGCTTGGGAACGGCGGACATGAGGAAGACCGCGCCGAGTATGAGGCGGACGACCAGAAGGGCAAGAGCCATTGTCTACAGCCGTGGAGAAGACAGCCTCATGGATTCAGCTATTCTGACCAACTCCTCCTGCGACCAAGCTGATCCAGGGAACCCCATAAACATGACAGCCGTACCCTCCCAAGAGAACAAAAACAGGGCCATCACTTCGCGGTCCCATACGACTTTTCCATTGGGGAGTTGGTGCCACGAGCCCCGAACGAGTTGAGCGTTAGAGTCTGCCCCCTCCACTGTGACTACTTCAACGTTCCCTTCCTTGATGGGAAGGCCTTCCGAATCAATCGTTACTCCGACCCTGATCTGCAAGCTCAGTCCGGCTTCATTTACATAATCCAAGACCTTCTCTTCGCTACCGGCTGACGTGGCAACCTGCTGCAAAGTCATTCCAGATGGCAGATAGCCTGGCGACAGTACGGTCATGCCACTGGGGTCGGATACCGTAGTGAAACTCAGGGGCTCTGCATGAGTGAGCGAGTCGTCCGTTTCTGGTAATGACGCAACGGTCTTAACGAGATCATTCTCAGTAACGGCTGTATCGCCTCCTTCAGATGATTGTGGATTGCCGGAATCAGTTGGCGAGACAATCGATTGTTCCGTTTGGCCGCTAGAAACCCATGCGCCATATACTAGAACTGCCCCTCCCACAAACAAGAGGGTGATAGCAACTAGCACGAATATCGCCTTTGCGAAATGGCGTTTTGACATGACACCCCTCCGTGGCAATGGCTCGCTCAGCGTCCGATCGCTCCTGTGTATTTCAACATAACGGACTTCGGAGATGGATGTCAAGCATTCAATGGCGAATTTCGGACGCTTTACATTGTGCATGTTCCATAAGCGGTGTGATTGGACAACGAAACGGGATTCATGCGGTGGATTGCGTTCATGGGTCATGGATTTGACTCATTAGGAACGTGAGTTCTATTGTGAGGGATGCTCGACCAGCTTGGGAACGGCGGACATGAGGAAGACCGCTCCAAGTACGAGGCGGACGACCAAGAATATCATCGCGAGTTCGTTCTAGCTTCCCTCGTAAGGAACCAGCGACTCTGCGAAGCTAATGAGGTCGGTGTCGGAAAACCCTTTGCTTACGGGATTTGGGCCTACGGTGGCAACAAACACTCTGTCGTCAATTTGGAATAACAATTGCAGTTTGGCGTCGGCATCCCACGTAAGCGGGTGTGTGACTCCGTCTTTTATTAATTGGACCCAACCCCCGGTTATAAGATAGCCAGGCTGGCTATTGACGGAGACCGGTCGAGAATGACCTTGTTTAATCGCTGGATGTGCCCTCCCTCCCTTGTGTTCTCTTACGATCAGCTGCAACTTCGTTTCAGTATTGAAATAGACGCTGCTCGCAACTTGACCGCTTCCAGCAGGCCCCATTATGACACTCTCGCTGATAGCAAAACCACTGGGCAAGTTCGAAGAAACTCTGATCCCCCCTAGTTGGGATTTCATTTCCGCCTGCGTTGCAGGCTGGGAATGCATTTCAAAGTATGGACCGGCTGTACTTCCATGACCCGGCGGCGCGTCTACTTCTCTGATATTGATACGTGTGTCATTGCTGGTCATCTGAAGAGCACCTCCAATTTGCACGTTGCTTGGCGTGTCGGACACATCTGAAGAATTGTCGGAACTACACGCTAATAGGATCAAAACCACTACGTAGGCAAGCGCAGGCAATGTCCGATAGGCTTGGTTTTGCATTTCACCCTCCGAGTACTACCTACAGTCGTCACAACCCGAACGATTACAACTGTATTGGGTGAAATCGTAGCAGGCCCAGTCGTGTGGATTCATACATGTGCAACTGGCCGGCCAGTTACTGATGCTGTAATACACCACGACTTCTCTTGCGCCGTCGGGATATTCCGCTTCACACTCCGCATCGCAACAGCAACATGCAGAGACGCACGTACAATACCATGAGTAGTAGTGGCGGCAGTTGCAACCGCAACTCCCTCCATGTCCTGGGCCCGCCACCGCTGTTTCAGACGACGACAACAAGCCGGACATGCCCGGCAGAGGCGGCAGAAACCGGCTGACTTACGAAGCCTGCAACTCCAACGAGTCCTCCGATGATGAACCGACGCCGGGTAATTCCGGACTCCTCGTGGGGGTGACCATGCTCATGCGCATGGTCGGGAGTCGTTTGACGATCTTTCCTTTTGAACCACATGACACTACTCCGTGGCAATGGCTCGCTCAGCGTCCGATCGCTCCTGTGCATGTCAGCGTAACGGACTTCGGAGATGGATATCAAGCGTTCAGGGGGAATTTCAGGCGATTTGCATTGTGCATGTGTCATTGTCGGCGTGTTGGGCAGCGAAACGGGATTCGTGCGGCGGATTACGTTCATGGCGTATGGATTTGACTCATTAGGAACGTGCGTTCTATTATGAGGGATGCGGCGGGGCGCGGGGCGTCGACGCCGGAATACGTGAAATCGGAGAGGACACATGCCAACGAACATCGCTGAGCCGGACGAGATTATTCGTGAGGTGGGGCGCCATGAGGAGCGGACTCGTCCGCTGCGGGACCGAATGGAGGGGGACTATCGGCTGTATCGCTTGGAGCAGTTTCAGGAGGTGGATGGGTACGGGGAGGCGGTGGAGGGATATCGGAGCTATACGTCGAACGCGCCGCAGGTGTACGCGGACAAGATGATTCAGTGGGTGGCGCGTGCGGAGTTCGGCATACGCATTCCGCAGTCCGGGAGGACACGGGAGGAGCGTTCGGTGGACGCGCTGAAGGAAGATTGGATATGGGGGCTGATGCGGTCGGTCGACCGGCGGATTCAGCAGCGAATGGAGCCGCCGATGCGGGATTTGACGGCGTTTTACAACGTCGTGCGGGGGATGGTGGCCGGGCGATGGCTGCTGATGAACTCGGCGTCGGGCGGGACGGTGGTTGACATGACGCCGTGGGATCCCCTGCATACCTATTGGTCGGTGGGGTCCGAGGGCCTCGAATGGGCATGTTACAAGGTGCGCAAGACACGGGGAGAGATACGGGCGGAGTACGGCGTGGAGCTTTTGGACGACGAGGACACGCTCACGATATCGGAGCAGGACGGGGACGACGCGGAGATGGAGGTCTTCGATTTCTACGACCGAACGCATAACACGGTGTTGGCGGGCAACGGGGTCGTGTTGAAGAGGCGGACGCCGCATGGGGCCGGGCGCGTGCCCGTGGTTATCGTTCCGGTCGGGCCGGCGCCGATAGTGCAGACGGACGCGGCGGCGGATTCGGTGTCCGACTACGGCGAGAGCGTGTTCAAGTCGAATCGGGACATTTACGATAAGCACAACTTGATGATGTCGATTTTCTTGGAATTGGCGGCGCGGGCGAGGAAGCCGCCGTTGGGGGTGCGTTCCCGCGACGGACGCAAGACGTTGGAGGAGGACCCTTACCGAGAGGGAACGATGATTAGCATGGGCGAGGGGGACGAGGTGCAGACGTTTCCGCTTCTTCAGACGACGCAGGACGCGGCCGATCTTGCGGGGCAGATATCGGGCGAGGTGCAGCGTGGGTCGATTCCGCATTCGGTTTACGGAGAGCTGCAGTTTCAGCTGTCGGGCTTCGCGATCAATACGCTGCGTTCGGGTTTGGATTCGGTGTTGCGGCCGCGATTGATCGCGGAGGCGTCGTTCTACTCTCAGGGCCTGGAGTTGCTGACGGAGCAGTACGTTTCAGGGCGGTTCTCTGCGCTGTCGGGCGCGGCGGGCGGATTCTTCAACTCGGCCATGACTCCCCATGCCGTTTCGCGTGGCGGGACGCCGGAGATCCGGCTTGAAGGGAAATTGCCGGAGGACGACACGGCGAAGTTCACTCAGGCAAAGATGGCGCGCGAGGGAGTGACGCCGCTTCTGCCCGATCGGTGGATATACGACAACATCTTGAAGATCAGGGACGCGGACAACATCGAGCAGGCGGTATCGGCGCAGGAGGCGAAGCGTGGCACGCCGGAGTCGCAGATGCTCAGTTCGATGATCGCGGCGGCGAACCGTGGGGATGACGACTACGCGCGGCTGTATGAGGGTGAATTGCGGTTGGCGCGGGTGCGGAAACTGCTGGAACTGGAGGCGTTGCGTGAAGAGGCTGCGCGGGGGCGGAACGGCGAGGATGGGTGATCGCCTCCGGCGGGCGCGGTGAATGAGCCGGGGCGGTTCGATTCGCGAATCATCCCTACGTGGGGCGTTTGCCGATGGCCAGGGCGGCCTCGGTGGCCGGCCCGCCGTCGCCGGTGAATCCGTATTGGCCGTTGCCGGCGACGGTGGTGATGATGCCGGTAGACAGATCGACCTTGCGGATGCGTCGGTTGCCGGTATCGATTATGTACAGGCTGCCTTCGGGGTCGAGGGCGATGCTGTACGGGAGGGCTAGAGCGGCCTCGGTGGCCGGGCCGCCGTCGCCAGAGAACCCGTATTCGCCGTTGCCGGCGACGGTGGTGACGGTTCCGTCGCGGGAGATTTTACGGATGCGGCTGTTCGCGCCGTCGGCGACATAGAGGCCGCCATGGACGTCGGGGGCGACGTCGCGCGGGAGGGATATCGCGGCCTCAGTGCCCGGGCCGCCGTCGCCGGAGAATCCTTGTTCGCCGTTGCCGGCGACTGTGGTGATGATGCCGGTAGGCAGATCGACCTTGCGGATGCGGGAGTTTCGGTGGTCGGCTATGTAGAGGTCTCCGTTGGAGCCGACCGCAACGGCGATAGGCGAGGCGAGCATGGCTTCGACGGCGGGGCCGCCGTCGCCGGAGAAGCCGTGTTCGCCATTGCCGGCGACTGTGGTGATGGCGCCGGTGGACAGGTCGATCTTGCGGATGCGGTCGTTCTTGAGGTCTGCAACGTAGAGGCCGGCGCGTGAATCGGTTGCGGTCCCGTGGGGTGAGGCGAGCATGGCCTCGACGGCGGGGCCGCCGTCGCCGGAGAATCCTTCGATGCCGGACCCTGCGACGGTGTGGATGGTGTTGTTCGCAGTGCCTATTCGGCGGATTCGGGCGTGGTGTGCATCGGCGACGAAGAGGCTGCCGGAGCGGTCGCCGGTGACTCGCATGGGGTGTGAGGAGAAAGTCGCGTCGGTTGCGGGGCCGCCGTCGCCGAGTCGGTCGGTTCCTCCGCCAGCGGCTGTGGTTATGATGCCGGTGGACAGGTCGATCTTGCGGATTCGTCTATTGCCCACGTCGGCGAAGTATATGGAGTCGTGGATGAACACGGCGGGAGTATATCACTTGGGCGGGAGCCGGCTTGGATTGCTTGGTATACGGGAGAGAACTGGATTCCGGCCTCCGCCGGAATGACGGTGTTGGAGCGTCATGGTCTGTTCTCATAGTTATGACGCAAGAGGAAAAGAACGTATGTTTGACAATCGGTTGGAGTGAAGGTTAGACTTGGTTTGTAACGGGTCATCGTTCCGGCGGGACGATGGCCGAAAAGCGGCAGAGAGACGCCGAGCAGAGCGTCCCGGGATTGTGTTCCGGGGCGCTCTGTTTGCTTTTCCGTCCGGTTTTTTTCGGATGTCGAGCGTCCGATGGACGATGATTTGAAGAAAGGAGAGCCGAGATGGTGATGGAGTCGGACATGGAGGAAGACCTGTCTTTGGTGGCGGGTGACGAGTCGGTTGAGGGCTTGGAGGAATCGGAAGGCGCGGTCGAGGAGTTTGATCTGGCGGAGTTGAGAAGGGAGTTCGCGGAGGAGGTGGAACCCGGCAGGGAGGATCAGGAGAGTGTTGAGGAGGGCGAAGGTTCCGGGGGCGCGGATGACGAGGGATCGGCGGATTCTTCGGTGGAAGATGAGTCATTCGGGTCGGATCGTGAGCGATACCGGGCGGTGATTCACGCGGCGCGAGAGCACGGGCTGGGGATCGACGATTTGGAGGAGTTGGAGCGGGCGGAGAGTCGATCGGAGGTTGAACGTCGCGCGCGGAGTATGTCGGAGCGGCGGACGCTGCACCGGAGGGTAGAGGCTCTCGAGCGCCAGCTTGCGCCGGTGCAGCAGTTCGACAGCAACCGTCCGAGTGTCCCTTCCGGGGGTTCGGACGAGGCATGGATCGACCGCTATATGGCGGGGGATCGGAGCGGGCGGGCGGTTGCCGCGGCGCGGCGGGCTTTCGATTAGCAAAAAATCAATACGGATTGGCAAGTAAGGAGAAGATATGCCACAGACAACGAGCACAGGGAATATGGCGAAAGCCCAGAGGACGATCGTCGGGCAGATGCTGTACACGGCGGAGCATAACGCGCCGGCGATGGCGCTGGTGACGCACATGAGGCTGCGTCGCGGGGCGGCGAGCGTGGACGTGCCGCGGGCGGGTCAGATGACGGTTTCCGACCTGGTGGAGGGACAGGACATCACGAGTGAACAGAGCCTCGGCCTGCAGTTCACGACGCTGACGACGTCGGAGGTGGGGGCGAAGGTGGTCGTGACGGACAAACTGGCGCGTCAGATGCAGCCGGACGTGTTTCGCGTGATCGGGCGTCAGCTGGGTGATGGGATGGCTCGGAAGAAGGACAGGGACGTTATCGCGCTGTACGGGTCTTTGAACGGAGGAACGGCGCTTGGCGCGGCGGGAGCGAAGTTTACCGTGGCGCACGCGGCGGCGGCTTACACTCATGCGGTGGCGAACAAGTTCGGGACGAAGTTGTCGATTGTTCACCATCCGAACACGCTGTACGGCATCATCAATTCCGGGGCGATCACGCCGTCGGCGAGCGGCCCGGTCGATGCCGGATGGTCGCGTGACCTGCTGCAGCGGTTTTTCGCGGGTCTTGCGCCGGTGGGCGGAGTGCCGATGTTCCATGACGGCAACATCGGAGTGGACAAGGACGGCGACGCGGTCGGGGTAATCGCGGACGAGGGGGCGATGGTGGCGCTCGAATCGGTGACGATGCGAACCGAGCGACAGCGGGACGCATCGCTGCGCGGGACGGAGGTCGTCGTGACGGCGGACTATGGCGTCTTCGAACTGGATGATACTCGCGGGGCGCCGCTGAAATACGACGCCACGGCGCCATCGACCTCGGCCTAGAAGCCCCTCTCGGATTCTCTCCCCCGCGTTCGGGGGAGAGAATGACGGGAGTTCGCGGCAGCGGGATACTTCAGGAGGGGACGCATGGATCGGAAGACTCGAGAGACGATGGCGGATGAACTGGAGAAGCTCGGGTACACGTGGGAGTACCTCGAAAAGTGGCAGCCGCAGGTGGACATGTACTGGCATGTCGACCAGGTGAATATTGCGGGCGAGGTGGTCGGGCTGGCGGGAGCGATGCTGCCCAATCTGCCCGGCCATGCCGATCACCAGGCGAGGTACGCCCGTCGGGGTCTGCTGCCCTGGCCGCCCGGCGAGGGCTGTGAATGCAAGGGGTGTCGAGAACGGTACGGGACCGAGCGAACGGGCCGGAAGTTCATGTCGCCGGACGAGGCGGAACGCGAACTGGCGCGGGAGAGGCCGTTTTGAGGCGGGCGCGTACAGCGCCGGTTCTTTGATGTCCGAGCCTTCGGCCTGAACCTCTTCCGGCATATTATGGCTCAAGGTCTACTGTGATAAGATGCGAGCCCAAGACTCATAGACTAGACCGTCCATCCCGCAAGGTCAGAAAACATGGCGCAAAACGAACAGAGCGGTTTCGAGGTTCCGGAGGACACGCCCGAGTTTTACATCGACTCGGCGCACATTCAAACCCAACTTTATGGGAGCACTTTGCTATTGGGTGAGTTGCGCGAAGACGAGGCCCCCAAGATCAAGGTCAAGATCAAAGTAAGCCCTCAAATGGCCAAAGTACTCAGTCTCATACTCAGTAAGCATGTTCGGGAATACGAGCGAGATGTCGGAGCAATCAACATCCCCAAACCACTCTACCACCAACTCGGCTTGGAGGAGATGATATGACGACGCTCACTATCGAAGTGACGGACACTCGCGCGACGATGCAGCCGATCCGATCTTCTTCTGCGACGGCGATCGTGTCCGAGTCGGGCAGTGCAGGGCTGGCGGACCAAGAGTCCCCTTTCCATCTGCACGGCTCAAAAGGCAGCGCACACGAAGACGGTTCAGTTCAGGAGCCACCGGGCCGATACATTACCTCAGTCGAGTATCCGGCACTCGCGGAACTTTGGGACAACGACGCCGACGCAATATACGATGAATTATAGGGCCGGGTCCGTTGTCCTCGTCAGGATAATGTTCTCTGACGGGCTGGGCAGCAAGGCTCGTCCTGCCGTTATCATCAGCAGTTCTCAATACCACTCTACTCGCCAAGACGTCATCATTGTCGCACTGACATCGCGGATCGACCGTATGTACTTTGGTGACTGCCAGATCAGGGATTGGAAAACTGCCGGACTAAGGCGTCCATCTATTGCCAAGGGGTTCATTTCGACTATTAAGCGAACGACGATATCCCATCAGTTGCGGCTTCTGGGGAAGGAAGACTACAGCCGGGTCAAGGACTCTGTCAGTTCCATTCTTGCCTTATAGCTCCACATCGGGGGTAGAGAGAGGTGATAATCCTCCAAACCTTACGGTGATCTCGTGAACGTGTGGATGACATCCGGTTGTGAATTCATGAGTCCGTAGTCCCGCCTCCTTGATTTGACATTAAGAGAACATCGGTCCTATTATGGGTAGTTGAACCTGTCCCGATCCGGGGCGGGTGAACAATCGAATACAGCAGAGATGCCGGAGCGCGTCCCAGACGTAGAAAGAGTTGGGGCGCGCTTTGATGTTTAACGGACGAACGATGACGAATCGGTTTGGGGAGGGGATTGCCGGGCCGGGACTGGCGGCAGGGGCAGAAACGGCGGCGGGGTTATGGGTTCCTGATGGGTCGACCGTGGAGATGCCGTATGTGGCTGGGCCGGATGTCGAGACGGGCAAGCAGGTCGTGACTCACCGGTTTCGGTTTCGCGATTCACAGACGGGGCGGAGCCAAGTTTGTCACGTTCCCGCGCATCCCGACGCGGCTCCGGCGGAGATTGAGGACATGGCGGCGCAGGCGTTTGAGAGTTTCTTGCGGGACGCTCGAGGGATGGGGCCGCTTCATCGCCCTACTCCCGATCAGCGCAAAGAGATCGGGGCTGCCATCCGGGAGTTTCGTGAATACGCGGCCAGGCGTCGACAGAGTGCTTTCGGCAGGATGTACTTTTAGGTCCGTCCCGCCTGGAGAAACCGTTCATGGTCAGTTTGGCTTCCCCTTGTCGAAGGACTCAGGGGTTCCACCCTTCGACAGGCTCAGGGTGAACGGGGGTTGCTTCGGCCCAGGATCAGGGGGAACGGGGGCGCTTCGGCGAAGGCTCAGGGGGAACGGGGGCGCTTCGGCGCAGGTTCAGGGGGAACGAGGGGCGCTTCGGCGAAGTCTCAGGGGGAACGGGGGCGCTTCGGCGCAGGTTCAGGGGGAACGGAAGTCGCTTCACGGGGAAGCGGAGTGAGAAAGGATTTTTATTATGCAGGGCAGATATGGACGAACACGCGAACGACTACGGAAGAGTATCGGGGGGGACCTGATCGGGCACAGGCTGATCATCTCTGCGGCGACGGCCGCGGGGGACAAGACCGGGTTGATCGACGACTCTCTGATGGGCGGGGACGACAACTATATCGGCTGGTGGTTCGCAGCGACCTCGTCGGGAGGGAATGGCGGTTCTATACGGCGCGTATCCGATTACGATTCGAGCGCGGGGCGGCTCAGCTGGAGTCGGTCGCTGGCTAAAGGCACGGCAATCGGCGACGAGTACGAGTTGTGGCCGTCGGAACATTCGCCCGCGGTCATCCACGACTATATCAACCAGGCCATTGGGGAAGCGGCGGGGCACGTATACGAGCCGGTCGAGGACGTATCACTGCACGCGGGCGGCGGAGTCATGAGCTTTCCTGTCCCGGAGGGAATCGACGCAATTACGAAGGTGGAGGTTAGGACATCGGCGGCATCGGTGGAGATTCACCGGTTTGGGAGGGTCTTCGACGAGAGAACCGCGGCAGGGTGGAAACAGGCTGTGGCCGTCGGAAGCGGCATGGTCGGGAGCTCGTCGCTGATGGTAGGGATTCCAACGGGAGCGAAGAAGGGGGAATTCATGACCGATTCGGTGGGGCCGCTCAATCTGTCCTCATGCACTCACGTAGAGGGATGGGTGCGGTCGGAGCGCACGCTGAAGGCGGGGGATGTCGTGGTGCATCTGAACGGGGGGTCGGCGCGGGCGGACGGGAGCGACGCCGAGAGTCTCTCTTTGCCCAAGACGGAGGCAGGGCGTTGGACGTACTTTCGCGCCGCGCTGAAGAACCCCTTCGATGACTCCGCGATCTCCTCGGTGGGCATTGAGTATAACGCCAATGTCGTGGCCGGGAAGCTGTGGTTCGGCAGCCTGCGGGCGGTCGATGAGGATACTGCGGCGTGGCGAAAGCTGCCGGCGGGGATGTGGAGAATCGAGAGGGGCAACCGAGTTCTGCGGCTGACGGGCGAGGGTCGGCGAGCGGCGGGGGCCGCCCCCTTGAAGCTCATCGGCGGCAGAGAGCCGTCTGCGCTTCGCTTCGACACCTCGGCGTCCGTCGTGCCGGACGAGTTCATCATGGCCCGGGCGACGGCGCTGGGCGCGCTGCATTTGCCGGAGTCCGGCGGCGAAATGTGGGAGGCATGGGCCGCGAGAACCCGGGCCGCGAGGGCGTCCTTTCCGTTGCTCACGGACATACGACGGGTTGCGTAGGTATGGAGTGCGGGGTGACGCAGACGGTTAATCGGATGGTTGCTAGGGAGACTTTCGGGGCCGCTTTTCTTCTGTGGGGAGCGGCGAAGCGGATTGGAGAATGGACATGGCGAAGATGGCAGTACATGAACAAGAGATATCTTTGGATGGCAAGCGGTATCGGATCGCGTCGCGCGGAGGCGGCAGCGTGCGGTCGTTCATCGCGTCGCGATATCCGGGCAAGCTGGTATTGGGCGACGTGGGGTCGGATTCCGATCCGAGGCGCAGCGTAGTGAAGTGGACCGATCAGCGCGGCGGTCTGGGCGTGTACAAGCTCGATTCGCGGGACCCCGAGCTCGACCGGTGCTCGTACACATCGTGCGACGTGCGGTACAAAGGGGGGATTACTCTCCCTCCGCTCTCGCGGTACACGAAAGGGGCGGGGCTGACGGGAGATATAACGGCAATCGGAGAGTTGAACGACGCGCAGGGCAGCAGCGAGATATACGCGGCGTGGGGCGGCGGGAAGGACGTACGGAAGTACGACGCCAAGGCCGACTCGTGGGGCAGTTCGCTGCGCACGCTGCCGGGCCCGGCAACCGATGCGGCGACGATATCGCATCGTGGCGCGGGTGGGAACCATTCACAGTACCTCATCTTTGCGCACGGGGACGGGGGGTTTACGTACACGTCGGACGGGGCGACTTTCCACACGAACGGGAAACCGGCGAAGTTTCTGGCCTACTGGAGCGATCGCCTATGGGGCATAGACGATACGGGCAAGCTGTGGCAGGGGCCGGCGGGGCAGCTCAGGACGAGCAAGTCGGTCTGCGTGGACGAGGCCGCACTGCCGCTTCCGGCGGGGTACGTCACGTCTTTGTTCGTCGGTCCGGACGGCTCCGGCAGGCCGATACTCTACGCGGGAACGAAGGTCGGGCTGTACGCCCACGACGACGCGAACAACCGCTTCATCGAGACGCCGGCTCGGTGGCCGAAGCAGGACACCGGAGGATCGGGAGCGACCGCATGGAGAGGCGTAATCTACGCGCCGGTCGCGAGGCACGTCTACTCGTACTCGCCGAGTCGACGGACGTTCGACTTCGCCTTTCCGCGCCGGAGTGAGGACGGAGTGTTCACGACGGCGGGGACGCGAGGAGCGATCACGAAGTTGGCGCCGACTCACCTTGATCTGGCTGTGGTGATGGACGGCATGGGGGCGCCGTTCACTCCGGCGGACATCCTCCTATGGGACGGCTCCGGCGCCACCCATGTTCATGCCACGCAGGCTTGGATGTCGATAACGGCGGCGGTCGTTTCCAACGCTTACGGGAAGTATCGTCTGTGGTGGGCGACCGATCAGGGGCTGTTCGGACCTTGCCGAATGTCGGCTACACGGAGCTTCCCGATACGCTGACCAACTCGCGGTACGGGCGCGCTGCGGCATATGCGCCCGGCTACCCGGACACGACCGGACTGCTCAGGGCGACACACGTCTACCCGTGGTTTGACGCGGGCCAGCCGGAAGTGACCAAGACGGCCCTTCGGCTGCGAGTGGAGACGCAGGACTGCACGGCGAAGGAAGTGATCGAGGTGTACGCCGCCGTGGACTACGACGCAGGGGCTTCGACGCTGATTGGGCGGATTACGAGCGGGGGCACGACGACGTTCAACCTGCCGACCGAGGCGACGCCGAACGGGATCGACTTCAAGGCATTTCAGATCACCTGTCGGATGCGGAGAGGGGCGAACGTGACGAAGACGCCGGTTTTGGTTTCGGTGGCGCTGGAGTATCGCAAGAAGATCCCGACGAAGTACGGGTTCACATTCGACGTGGCGCTGAACAGGGAACATGGCGGCCGCACGCCCAAGGATATGCGCTCCGACTTGGCGAAGGCCATCGAGAGTACGAACTTGGTCGAATTCACGTTTCGAGACGCCGCCGGGACGCCGCGAACTCACTACGTGGACGTGGTGAGCGTGGCGGGTGGGGAAGAGACCGGCCTCGATGCGCGTGGCGCGAGCAGGGTTACTGTGGAGGAAATTTAGAGATGAGACTACTGCACGGACAGAAATCGGTGACGGCGGGAACGCCGGCTCAGCTCACGAGCGAGCCGCTGAGGGCGGTGAAGCTCTGGGTACGACGGGCGGACGGATCCACGGGGGCGGCATGTCTGTCGGGCGCGACCGGGAAGGATTCGGGCGTGGAGATCGGCACGGATTTGGCGGAGTTCGACTTTACGGCGGCGGGGCGCGGGAGCATTGACGCCTCCACGCTGTACGTGGACGTTTCGACCGGGACGCTGATGGTGGCATGAGATGATACCCACAGACAATACGGACAAAGGCGTGCTGAACTGGGTCATAGGCATTCTGATCACGGTAAATCTGGGCGTGCTGGGCTGGTCGGTCGTGGTGCTGGACGGCAAGGCGGACGCGGCATCGGTGACCAGAATCGAGCGTCAGGCGGAGGAGATCGAACGTCGCGACAGGGACTACTTGGTCCGGTCTCAGATCGAAGACCTCGTGCGGAGCGGTTCGCCCTACGTAAGCGACAAGCCGAAGATCGAAGACCAGTTGGACAAGCTGGAGTCGAGCGTCGCGCGCAACGAAGGAGACATCCGCGTCACGACGAGTTCGCTGGTTCGGATCGAGACGCAGGTTGCGCAGATACGAGAGACGCTTCAGAAGCTGGACGGCAAGCTCGACGAGATAACTGAAACGCTGGCCCGGGAGGGAGCGCTGGCGCGTTGGGAGTGAGGGGGTGTTGGTACAATGGATGCGCGATTACGTGGACAGGTCGATCCGGCCCAGAGTTATTGGGCATCAAGTTGACACACCAGGAAGTCTTCGCCAAACAAGAAGATTATGTCTTCTTTCAGAATATCCGGAATAGGAGGATATTCTGCCACCTCTCCGAGCCTCTGGAGTCGACCGAGAAGCTCGTCATTATGTGCCACGGATTCAAAGGCGACTCGACCGGTTCCGCCCGAGGCTTCGTCAGCTTCTCCAGGCTGTTGGCCCAGCACGGTTATTCGGCGTTAAGGTTTGATCAGCCCAATTGCGGCAACTCAGACGGGCCGTTTCTGGACGTTTCGTTCAACGAGTGGGTGGACACCATCGTCGCGTTAGTGGACAAGTACACGGGGGCAGGATATAGGATTTCCCTCTTGGGAGAGAGTATGGGGGCTTCCGCCGCGATAGTCGCCGCCAGTGAAGATCGTATTCACGGAAGAGTTTCTGCCTTACTACTCCGATCCCCTGACCCGGTCAGGAGCTTTAATGGTGATCCGGCCACCGTCTACGAGGAGAAGGGGCGAAAGTACCGTGGACGGTTCTGGCAGGAGGCGAAAGAGGCAGACGTTACCGGTTCGCTGCAGACGTTTGAGGGTGGCATACACCTGGTACATGGGAAACATGACGATGTAGTCGGCCGGGACATGCATGACTTGGTTGAAGTGGTACGAGAGATAGGAGGCACAGTCCTTACGCTAGATGGAGAAGGGCATAGCAATTGGCATGAGGACACAGCCCTCATGGTCTTCGCGCAGGAGACTGAGAAGCTAGAGGCATGGATGTCCTAATGTTCCGGCTGCATCTCGCATGAAAGCCGACCAATGAACAGGGACAAAATCATGCGCAAGAATCCAAAGCTGGACGGCAAGCTCGACGAGATCACCGACACGCTGGCCCGCGCCGGGGCACTGGCGCGTCGGGAGCGAATAACCCAAGCCCGCTCGTGGTGAGCCAGTCGAACCATGAACGGGATAGGCAGCCCGAAGCCGGCGAAAATTCCCCCGCCCCGCCGCTATCCTAAATGGCGAACGATGCGTTGTATAGTGTAGCATCGGCGCGCCGAGTCTCATCGACGTGCGCTTGGCAGCTCCTACTTAAGGGAAGCCGACCATGCCCGACCGCAACGATGCTCCGTCAAAGGAAGAAGTAGAGGACCTGGTACGAAGAGCGCAACAGGGACATAGTGATGCGTTTGGGGGCCTGTATGAGGCCTACTACGACAAGATCTATCGCTACGTTATGTTCAAGACCGGTGACAGCCTTGAGGCGGAGGACCTAACCGAGGAAGTTTTCCTGAGGATGTTGGAGTCGATCGGCTCCTTCAAGTGGCAGGGCTATCCCTTCACGTCGTGGCTGTTTCGCATAGCGCACAATCTGGTTATCGACTACTACAGGAAGGCGGGGAGGCAGAAGAAGACTTCGCTCGACGACGCGATGCGAGTGGTTGGAACCGACGGTGTGGACATCGACAGGAAGATCGACATCGAGTTATCGATCAGGGAAGTCAAAGAGGCGATGGGAGGGCTGACCCTCCTGCAGCAGGAGGTTCTCTCGCTGCGGTTTGCGGGCGGTCTTTCCGTGGCCGAGACGGCAGAGGCGATGGGCAAGAAGGAAAACGCCGTTAAAGCGCTGCAGCACGCGGCGATCAAGAAACTTCGGGTTCTCCTTGGCCCGGCGATGGAACAGGGCTTGATAAGTCAAGGTGGTGCATAGGATGAGCGCGTCCATTGACGACGTACTGAACGAATGCATTGAGCGGCTGGCGGCGGGCGAGACGCGGGAGCAGTGTCTGGCGAGCTTTCCGGACTATGCGGCGGAGTTGGATCCGCTGCTGCTGACCTCGGCCGCGACGGTTAACGTCGCCGCGGCGATTGCGCATCGTCCGGAAGCCAAGCAGCGGAGCCGATACAACTTCACCGCGGCGATCGCGGACAGAAAGAGGGCTGATGAACGGGGATGGCTCGGACGCTTGATTTGGCCGTCGGGATGGGGCGCGAAGCTGGCTCGGACGGCCGCGATCGCCGTCGGCGTCCTCGTGCTGGGCACGGGCACCGCTTACGGCGCGACGCTCGCTTCGGAGGACAGCGTGCCGGGGGATCCGCTCTACGCGGTCAAGACCCTCAAGGAGGACATCTCCCTGCGGATGCCGAAGTCGGACTTGGCGCGGGCGAAGGAGCACGCCCGACTGGCTACCGTCCGCACCGAGGAGATAGGCGCGCTGATCGACCGGGGGAGGATGGAGCAGGCGAACGCTCAGGTCGTGCGGGTGACCTACCATTTGAACTCAAGCGCGGAACTCGTCGGCGTGACGATCACCGCGAACGCGAATCCCCTTGAGATGCCCGCCGGGATGAACCCCACGAATCGAGCGCGGCGGATTGCCGAGCTTGCGACGTTCTATGAGATCGAAGCGCAGCGAGCGCGAAACTTCTTCGAGCGCCGAATGAGAAGCCTGCCCCCGCATCGGCGGTGGGAAGCATACCTGATGATGCAGCAGTGGGAGTTCATGCACCGGATGTTCATGCAGGCCCTGCTGTACGAAGGGCCTCCGGGGTGGACGGTCGGAATCGACCCCAAAACCGGGCCTGCGCAGTAGCGGGGCGTTCGTCCCTTCGACGGGCTCAGGGTGAACGGGGGATGTGGTTCAACCGGCTCACCACGAACGGGGGCAAGGTTTGCGTGGGAACGCCGGCGGAGGTGAGTGCAGTAGGCAGTCGCATTTGACCGTCTAAGCTATAATGGAGCTGTGGAAAGCGGTAAGCCGGGGTGGGAGTCGATATGGAGCGTTCCGTCCAGATGGAGGATAATCTACTCCGTCTTGTTCGGCCTGCAAGTCGCGGTCATGTTCGGCCTGGTCATATGGCACGAGACGGTCGACCGGACAACGGACAGTCTGCTGGAATCCATCTTTGCGGTCGGACGGAACATGGCGCCGATGGTCGTCACCATCGCGGCCCTGAACGTTATCATTACGGAAGGAGTGAACTACCTCGTGGTACTGTCAGAATCGCTGCGTTTACGAGTGGAAGCCAAGAAGGAAGCCCTGCGCCAAGAGGGAATTGAGCGCGGACACGCCGAGGGACGCGCCGAGGGTAAGGCTGAAGGTAAGGCTGAAGGCAAGGCCGAGGGACACGCCGAGGGACGCGCCGAGATGGCCGCCAAGTTCGAGGCGTGGAACGAGCGCCGCTTGGAAGCCGAGCGACTCGGACGCGAATTCACCGAACCCCCGCCGCGTGCCTAGCGAGCGCGGCAGCAGGGAGTGAACTACCTCGTGGTACTTTCAGAATCGCTGCGTTTACGAGTGGAAGCCAAGAAGGAAGCCCTGCGCCAAGAGGGAATTGAGCGCGGACACGCCGAGGGAAAGGCTGAAGGCAAGGCTGAAGGTAAGGCCGAGGGACACGCCGCGGGACGCGCCGAGATGGCCGCCAAGTTCGAGACGTGGAACGAGCGCCGCTTGGAAGCCGAGCGACTCGGACGCGAATTCACCGAACCCCCGCCGCGTGCTTAGCAAGCGCGAATCCGTTTCTCTCTCCCACGACGGGAGAGGGGATATGTGGTTCGACTGGCTCACCACGAACGGGGGGGGTGGGGCTCACTACGAATGGGAGGGGAATTACCCTCACCCTAACCCTCTCCCACGACGGGAGAGGGGATTACCACGAATGGGAGAGGGATAATTCTTCCGCGGGCATTCTGGATTCCGGCCTTCGCCGGAATGACGGGTGAGGGATGTGCGCCCTATATCACCAGGTTCGCGTCGTGTGGGCGAGATTTTCCCCCGTGAACCGACGGTTCGGCGCACCACTTGGCGGCGAGATGACGCACCGCCTCATACGTGTCCTCGTTGAAGCCGAGGATGTCGCAGACGACTCGACGATCCAGCAATGCGCGGTTCGGGTCGGCGTCCGCGAGGTAGGCGGGCTTGAGTTCCTTGTCACGGAACTCGTCGAAGACCGCCTCGGCGGTGGCAAGCTGCTCGTCCGTCAGAGCGCGGAAGTCCAAGACCGGCAGCGACTCGGCGGCGCGGATGGTCGTTCTGCCTCGCCCGTCCTGCTGTCGGTTCGAGTGCCACCAGAACACCAGCAGCCCTAGAGTGCTATTGCACCACAGCGTAAAGGCATAATCGAACTGACCATTTTGGAACAGCACGTTTGGCCATGCGACGCCGCCGATGCTCCCTCGTTCGGTGAACGCAGCGGTCAACGGCTGAGAGTTGAACCTGAAATCAAGGTTCAGGTGCGCTCGGCTCGCCGTGTCCCAAACCTCGGCCGCTTTCTCCTCCATTCCCCACCGAACGATCAACTGCGAGTCCGGTTCGCAGACCATCCGGGTTTCCTTCTTGGCATCGTGGCTCCATAGAGAGGGATAGGTGGAGGTCGGGCTTGGAGCGATCTTGTCAAAGGGCCCACGAGGGGCTGGCCCGATAATGTCGAGATGATATGTACCAAGTTCGGCTACTTTGCT
The DNA here is from genome assembly GCA_965232435.1 of Dehalococcoidia bacterium. Lineage (GTDB taxonomy): Bacteria > Chloroflexota > Dehalococcoidia > Lucifugimonadales > VXLM01 > VXLM01. Next base: position 1,430,981 of record CBDDPU010000004.1, on the reverse strand, counting down.
TAACGGAACTGCCCTGAGTTCGAGAGGGGAGCCTTTGCCGGGCAGCCACAGCCCTGAATGGGTCAAGGCGTGGGCGGTCTGGCCGAGCGACAAGTCGGCCAGACGAACGGCGGCCCATGATTCCCCGTCCGTCCGGATTGGGGCGGTCATGCCTTCGCCCGCCCATTCTTCACCGATCATCAGGGTAACGCCGCCATACGGCCCATCCTCGATCCGTCTCACCCATTCGCGATTGGAGACGCTCATCGCCAATGCCCCGGCATGAGCGAATCCCTGTGCACGGCGGCGGAGGGACACGAAATAGCCCCGCCCCCTCGCCGTCCTAGCCTGCTTCACCTTGCGAGCTATCACCAGGCACTCTGCCATACCGGTATCGGAGGAAAACGACATAGCATCCCCGTTAGCCGCGATGCTCAGTACCTCGACGTTCGTATATTGCCTGGAGATCATCTCCCTGAATCCCGTCCAAGAAAGACCGTTGGCGACCGACAGCGGCAGCACCAGCGCGAGCACACCGCCGGGCTTGAGCTTCTTATGGGCCAGCGCGGCGAATGCCGAGGCGATTCCGGCGTTGCCGTGATAGCAGGAATCCGCTTTGAACCCATCCATCCGCTTCGCCATAGCTCGCTGATCGTCATCACTGGCCTCAAACGCGGCAAAGACAGCGGCAATAGTGCCTGCATAAGCACCTTCTCTTGTGACGTTCCGCGTAAACGGCGGGTTCATGATCACGAGGTCGAAGCCCTCGTCGGGCACTTCCGCGATGACCTGCGACGCCGTCTCCTCGCCCGCGCTGCCTGTTCGCTTGGCGGGGTCGCTGGTGTTGAAGAGCGTCGGCACATTGGAGGACTGTAGGAACTCCAATGAACCGATCTTCACGTCGCCATCCTCCTGCCTGCCGTAGGGCATGGTGTAGAGACGGGATTGAGTGAATCCGACGTTGGGCCTCATACCGGAGAGTGTGGAGCCGGTGACGTGGACGGCCGAGGGCATGACGTCGCAGCCGTACAAGACCTCTTCTATCATCACGGGATGCAGGGCCGCCGAATCGCCTCCTGCCCGTTCGTGGCGGGAGGCGAACTGTTCATAGACGGCAGAGAGCAGCGCGCCGGTTCCGCAGGCGAAGTCTCCTATTCGCAGACTGCCGATGGCTTCGGCGTCGGACCAGTCCACGTCCTGCATCTTGGCCACTGCGAGCCGGGCCAGCAGCGCCGCCGAAGCGGGCAGGGTGTAGAACGTGGCCAAATACTTGCGGTCGGCGATGAGGCGCTGGAATACCCGCCCCGTGAGGTCGTGGGCGTTGTCGACGCCGGTCGCTTCCAATTTCCGGGCGGTCTTCAGGAGGTCCCGCAGGACATCGGCGGCGGTGTCTCCCGGAAGCTGTTCGAGAATTTCCTTGGCGATGGCGAAGATCGGCCAGTAGTTGATTTTGAGGATGGCTTCCCATGCCGCGAGGGCCTCGCCCTGGGGATTTGCGACGCCGGGGCCGCAGACCAGTGGCAGCGGCTTCACCTCATCGTGCATCCCCGCGATTCGCTGGTGGAAGACCATGGCGTTGGCGATGATGGCGCATGCCATTCGGCGGGTCTGCGGGACATCGCGCATTCCGAGCGATTTGGCGATGCCGGGTGTGATGTAGGGTCGCAGCTTCGCCATGTCGTCCAACCAGTTGGCGGCTTGGCCGATGCCCTGTTCGAGGGTGTCGGCGGCCAGCTCGACGGCGCGCTGCGGGACGGACACCAGCCGGGCGATATCGGCGAGATCGCTCACCGAGCCGGTCAGCCATCCCGATTCGGGAAATCGGCTGCCGTCCTGATGCAGGACGCAGTAGGCCAGTCGCGCGGCGGCGACTGCCTCTTTCACGTCGTAGGAATCCTCCACCGTCCGGGGATACCGCAGGGCTATGGCGGCCTCGACCGAGCGCGGGGCGCCCGTTACCTCAAGTCCGAGGCGTTCGGCGGCGTCCTTCTCCACCTCGGCGGCCGGCTCATACTCGGCCTCGACGACGACCGGAGATCGGCCCTGCGCGACGATGAGCACGTCGGCATGACGGCCCGGATAATCCGGGAAGGTCTGGGTATTTTCGGAGCGGATTTCGCAGCCGGGCATCATCCCCCGCAGGATGTCGCCCAGGGCGTTGTTGGCGTTCGGTTCCGTTTGGTGTGGCATATAGGGAATGATAGTACGATTGTTCGCCAAGAGCAACCCTCACCCTAGCCCTCTCCCACGACGGGAGAGGGGATGTGTGGTTCGACAGGCTCACCACGAACGGGGAGGGGGTGTGGTGATTACTGAATAAAAATTCCCGAAAAATATGTCCGAAAAAATCTTGATTACTCATTGGGGCGGGGTATACTGAATTTGGAGGGTGTTGATTTCGGGCGAGATTTGGGAGCTTGCGCCCATCTCCGATTGTCTGCCCCTCGTAGACTGATGAAGGGTCCTGCCGGGGGCATAAGCCCGGCCTGATGAGGCTACTCGTACGAATCCTCCGGTTCCCGTGGAACCACAAGCGGCGCCTCTTCGCCGCGTACGTCTTCACAGCAGGCGCCACCGCCGCATACGTCTACTTGCCGGAGCTGTTCGGGAACGCGGTCGACCGGGTCCGGGTGACGTTGGAGACGGGCGGTTCGGCGGACTCGACGATTCTCATTATCTGCGGGCTGATCGTGCTCTTGGGGATCGTTCGGGGGATTTTCTCGTTCGGGCAGATGTACATGGGCGAGTCGCTGGGCCAGCATGTGGTCTACGACTTGCGGAACCGGTTCTACGACCACGTTCAGCATCTCGGCTTCGGCTTCCACGACGGCCAGCATACCGGCAACCTAATGTCCAAGGCGATTACGGACGTGGAAGCGATTCGCATGTTCGTCAACCTCGTCGTCGTGCGGACGCCCTATTTTCTGGCGCTCTTCGTCGTGGTCGTCGTGCTGATGATGCGTTTGGACTGGCAGTTGGGGCTCATCAGCTTGGCGCTGCTGCCGGTGGCCATGATCGTGGCCAGCATGATACGGATGCGGATACGCAACGCCTGGCTCGAAGCGCAGGAGAAGTTCGCCGTCCTCAACACGACCTTGCAGGAGAACCTGACTGGCGCGCGGGTAGTGAAGGCGTTCGCATCCTCCGACTACGAGGAGCGGAAGTTCCGCGTCCACAATGAGGCGGTCGCCGACGACATGTACAAGGCGATGAAGCTCAGCTCCTTCAACGGTTCGTTCGTGCTGTTCATCTTCTTGCTGACGCTGGGGATTGTCCTGCTCTTCGGGGGGCTCGGCGTGATCGAGGGTCGAATGACGCTTGGCGAATTCACGAAGTTCGTTCTGTACCTGCAGATACTCGCTCAGCCGTTCCGGATGGCGGGCACGATCGTGAACAACCTGGCGCGGGCGATGTCGGCCGCGACTCGAATTTTCGAGGTGCTCGACGCTCGGTCGCCGGTGCAAGACCGTCCGAACTCGGTCGAGATGGGCCGCGCGAAGGGGCAGGTTCGGTTCGAGAACGTGAGCTTCGAGTACCGCAAAGACGCTCCTGTCCTGAGCGAGTTCAATCTTGATGTTCCCGCCGGGCGGGTCGTCGCCCTGTTGGGAGCGCCGGGCAGCGGGAAGAGCACGCTCGCGAGCCTGATACCTCGCTTCTACGACGTGACGCAGGGATCCGTCACCATCGACGGCGTGGACGTCCGGGATGTGACGCTGGAGTCGCTCCGGCGGAACGTCGGCGTCGTGCAGCAGGACGTTTTCCTGTTCACGGACACGATAGCCAATAACATCGCGTACGGACGACCGGACGCGAGCCGTGAGGAAGTGATCGCGGCGGCGAAGGTCGCGCAGCTGCACGAGCACATCGAGAACCTTCCCGAAGGCTATGAAACCGTACTGGGCGAGCGTGGAGTATCGCTCTCCGGGGGACAGAGGCAGCGACTGTCGATAGCGCGGGCCGTCCTGCTCGATCCTCCGATACTGGTTCTCGACGACTCCACGTCCAGCGTCGACGCGCGCACGGAAAACGAGATACGAAAGGCGATGGCCTCCGTGATGGAGGGAAGGACGACGTTCATCATCGCGCATCGCCTGAGCACCGTGCACTCGGCGGACGTGATCGTGGTATTGCAGGAAGGGCGCATAGCCGAGCGGGGGAACCATGCCGAATTGGTCAAGCATGGGGGCCTGTACCGCGAGATATACGACCTGCAGCTCCGACCACAAGAAGAGGTGATGATGGAGTTCGACGTGCCGGAGAAGGTCGCGAGCGGGAGCGTGTCGTCATGATGCAGACCGTTGGCGGGAGGCCCTCGGGCACGAGCAAGGACGGACTGGACGAGGAATTATTCGGGAGCGCCGTAGACCCGAAGGTGATTCGCCGGCTGATCCCGTACCTGCTCCCCCAGACGAAGCTCGTGATCGTCGCGGTCGGGGCCATGCTGCTCTTCGCCGCGACTCAGGTTTCGGTGCCATGGTTCGTCAAGCTGGGCATCGACCGGTACATCGCCAACGGAGACCGGGGCGGCCTCGTCATGGTGGCGGGCCTGTTTCTTGGGAGCGCCATCATCAACTGGGTGTCTCTGTACGTTCAGGAAATCACCATCACGAAGGCGGGGCAAAGCGTTCTGCTGGCGCTTCGACGGGACATGTTCTCGCACATGCAGAAGCAATCGATGCGCTTTTTCGACAAGACGGAGGTCGGGCGGATCATGTCGAGGGTGCAGGGCGACGTGTACCAGCTGCAGGAGTTTCTGGGCACCATCGTTATGACCGTGGGCGACTTCCTCAGCCTGGGCGGGATCATCGCCGTGATGCTGCTGCTCGATGTGCGTCTGGGGCTGCTGGCGCTGATCGTCCTGCCTCTGCTGGCGATAGCGATGGCCGTCTGGCAGCCGTTCGCCAAGCGGACGTTCGTCGAAGCGCGGGCAACGATTTCGGTGGTCAATGCCTCGCTGAACGAGAATATCACCGGGGTTCGAGTCGTTCAGGCGATGAACCGCCAGGATGAGAACTTGCGCCAATTCGACGTGAAGAACCGGAGCAACCTCAACGCCTTTCTCGGCGCGGGGCGACTCTCTGCGGGTGTGCTTCCGGTGGTGGATTTTCTGCCGGCGGCGGCAATCGGCATGGTGCTCTATTTCGGGTCGAGCATGGTTTCGGGCGGAGCCATAGAGATCGGCCTGCTGATCGCGTTCATCCTGTACATCCAGCGCTTCTTCGACCCGATCCGCAACCTGACGATCCAGTACACGCAGCTCCAGCGCGCCATGGCGTCGGGCACCCGGATCTTCGAGACGCTGGACGTGGAACCGGACATGGTCGACTCGCCGAACGCGGCGGTACTGCCGCCCATTCGGGGCGAGGTTGAACTGCGAAACGTGAGCTTCGCCTACAAGCAGGGCGAGGACGTGATTCGCAACTTCAGCGCGCGAGTGGAGCCCGGCGAGACGGTGGCCATCGTCGGGCCGACGGGCGCGGGAAAGACGACGCTGGTTTCGCTCATCGCGCGGTTCTACGACGTGGAGCGTGGGCGCGGCTCGGTGCTGGTGGACGGCCATGACGTGCGCGACGTGGTTCGCGCGTCAATGGCCAGCCAAATGAGCATGGTGCTCCAGGAACCGTTCCTTTTCTCCGGCACGGTGCGGGAGAACATCAAGTATAACCACGTCGACGTTTCGGACGAGAAGATGATCGAAGCGTCGAAGGCCGTCGGCGCTCACAGCTTCATCGTCAAGTTGGAAGACGGATACGACACGTACCTCGAGGAGCGCGGCGAGAACCTGAGCATCGGACAGCGACAGTTGATTAGCTTCGCGCGCGCCATCGTCGCGGATCCCAAGATTCTCATTCTGGACGAGGCGACGGCGAACATCGACAGCCACACGGAGGCGCAGATTCAGCTTGCCCTGCGCGGCCTGCTTCGGGACAGGACGGCCATCGTGATCGCGCACCGGCTCTCGACCATACGCGGCGCGGACAAGATCGTCGTGCTGAATCGCGGTGAATTGGTCGAACAGGGCACGCATGACGAGTTGCTCGACCGCGACGGCCTCTACTCCCACCTGTACCACATGAACTACGCCGCCCTCGAAGAGATCGGAGTGACCGGGTGAGGGTGAGCAAGAAATCCCCTCTCCCATCGTGGGAGAGGGCCAGGGTGAGGGTGATCAGGTTGTCAAACTAGGATCCTTTAGGAAGGCATCATGACCGAGAACTTTCGCGCATCGCGTCACCTTGATTTGGAGGGAGCGTACAACCTCAGAGACATCGGCGGATATGCGACAGCGTCCGGGCGACGGACGCGCGCTCGAACGCTGTTCCGTTCGGACAGTCTGCACCGCCTTACGCCGGACTCTCAGCGCGCGTTGATTTCGGAGGGGCTGCGCACGGTAATAGACCTGCGGGTGACGGATGCCGTCTCGGAGCATCCGAACGTCTTCGCCGAATCGTCGGAGGTGGGCTATCACTGGGTGAACGTCATGGGAGACGAGCCGCTGGTGGAGGTCTCGGACATCAACGTTTCGTCGCTCGGCCCCGATAGGCCACCGGACATCTACGCGGCGATCCTGGATCGGCGGCGGGAATGGATGGGGAAGGTCGTCAAGCGCCTCGCGACACCCGGCACGCTCCCCGCGCTCTATCACTGCAACTCCGGGCGCGATCGCGCGGGCCTGGTCACCATGCTGCTCATGAGTATCGCCGACGTGCCGGCGGAGACGATTGTCGCAGACTACAGCTCATCCGCGACGTATTTGTGGCGGCGCATCCCCGACCGCGAGGCGGGGAGACGCTTGCGTCTCGACCCGTCGGACTTCGACGCATCTGAAGAGTACCGGCAGGCCTACGAGAAGGAGCGGAGCATAGCTCCGCCGCTCGCCATGCGGGCCAGCATCGAGCATCTCAGGCGGGAATACGGCGGCGTGCGGCCATACCTGCTCGGCGCGGGCGTGACTGATGAAGAGTTAGAGCGGCTGAGAGCGGCGATGGCGGAGTGAGGGGCGCCGTCCCCCGTCGAATCAGCGCTTCAGTATCCCACGGGCCTGAAGCTGAGTCTTTAAGTACCCCATGTCGCGGTTTCCCTTGATCGCGTTGCAGGCGTGGCACAGCAGCTGAAGGTTGCCGATGGCGTCAAGGCCGCCCTTTGAGCGCGGCGTAATGTGGTCTATGGTCAATACGTGGAGGGGCAGTTCGTACTCGCACCCGGCGCACTTGCGTTCCTGAGAGGTGTACAGGAGTTCCTTATCGGAACGGGGGTCAATAGGGCTGTGAAAGGTCAAGTCGTCGGTGCGTCGGGGGGCATCGCGCAGGACGAGCGGAGTCCAGTCCTCCCAGCCGTTGCCGTCATCGTCATCGAAGGGTATTTGCAACTCGCGTTTCGCTCGGTCATTAAGAACCTCGGCGGCTTGAGGAAGCACGTCTATGCCAATCCATTGACGCCCCAGCTTCTCGGCGGCGATGCAGGCCGTGGCGCAGCCGCAGAACGGGTCGAGTACAAGGTCTCCCCGGGCAGACGACGCCGTGATGATACGTTCCAAGAGCGCAAGAGGCTTTTGTGTGCGCCAGCCGGTGCGTTCTTTAGCCCAGGCGGATATTGGCCGAATGTCCGTCCACTGGTTCGATGGAACCTGCCCCGGGTTGCTTTCAAGATAGCGCTTAAGGGCGGGCATGCCACCGTCACTTGAATGAACGATCAGTCCTGCCTCATCCAGCGCGTCCAATCGTGCCAGAGGGCTGCCTATAGCCCGGTACCCCTGAACAATCGCCTGCTCGATCCATGTCGCGTATTTTCCGGCTATCGGAACCGCCCAGTGCCTGCTGGACTTGTTCGGGTCATATTCGCGCCAAGGCCGGCCGGTCTCCCCATATCGCACTTCAGCAGCAGTCAGGTCGCCCAACCGATATCTCCCACGCTCATCCTTATGACGGTAGAACCGTTCTATATAATCAGGGTCGAGCGGTACTCGTATGTCGTCTGCGTTTATTCCGCTCTGCCTGCTATAGAACAGGATGATGTCGCGTACGTTCCCGAACGTCCTGGAATCATTATGCGCGGAAGTCCTCTGCCAACTGATTTCAGCCCTAAAGCTCTGATCGCCGAAGAGCGCGTCCATTATCCCCTTCAGGTAGTGGGACGCCGTAGGGTCGCAGTGCAAATAGATGCTCCCCGTCGATTTCAGCACGCGATGCAGTTCCAGCAGGCGCACGCTCATGAACGTGAGGTAGCCGGCCATGCTCTCGCCGTTTGCCAGCTTCGCCCCGTTGATGAGGTGGAACAGGGCCGGACGGCGGTACTCGATCTCGTCGATCCACTCCTGCTTCATGTCGTCCAGCGTCCAAACGTCGTCGAACTCCGCTCCTCTCGCCTCGCTGTCCAGCGGCGCGGCGTAGGTCTTGTCCGACTTGAAGGGCGGATCGAGGTATATGAGGTCCACGCACTCGGAGTTTATCCCGCGCAGGATGTCGAGATTGTCGCCCGTGAAGATCGTGCGGGATGGTACGTTGCAGGGGTTTGGCATGGAATGGACTCTTCAGTTGATCAGGTCAGCGTTCCAGTATCCCGCGGGCCTGAAGCTGCGTCTTCAAGTATCCCATGTCGCGGTTTCCCTTGATCGCGTTGCAGGCGTGGCACAGCAACTGAAGGTTGCCGATGGCGTCCAGGCCGCCCTTCGAGCGCGGGGTAATGTGGTCTATGGTCAATACGTGGAGGGGCAGTTCGTACTCGCATCCGGCGCACTTGCGTTCCTGAGAGGTGTACAGGAGTTCCTTATCGGAACGGGGATCAATAGGACTGTGGAAGGACAAGTCGTCGGTGCGTCTGGGGGCATCGCGCAGGACGAGCGGAGTCCAGTCCTCCCAGCCGTTGCCGTCATCGTCATTCAGGGGAATTTGCAACTCGAGTCTCGCCCTATCCGTCAAGACTTGGGCGGCCTGCGGAACAATATCGATTCCGATCCACTCGCGACCTAGTTTCTCGGCGGCGATGCAGGCCGTGGCGCAGCCGCAAAACGGGTCGAGCACAAGGTCTCCAGGATTCGACGATGCCTTGATGATGCGTTCCAAGAGCGCGACAGGTTTTTGGGTTCGCCAGCCGGTGTATTCTTCCCTATGGGTGGAGTAATTCGTGAAACCCGTCGGTTCGACAAAGAGGTTTTGGGGAAGATTCCCCGAATCCGCTCCCGCGTACCTCTTCAACCCGGGCCACTTGCCTTTCTTCGGGTGGTGGATTAGTCCGACCGCATCAAGAGCGTCGAGGCGGTCATGGATCCCACCGATGCTTCGATAGCCGGGAATGAAGTTGCGCTCTATGTATTCCGCATATTTGCCGGTCTTGGGCACGGCCCAAACACGGTTCATAGCGTAGACGTCGTAGGTCTTCCATGCCAGCGTGCTCGGACTTCCTCTTTCCGCGTTATGTCGCGGGCCGGTGAGGTTGTCGGAGCGATAGCGTCCGTAGTCGTCCTCCGACGGATACGCCGTGAGCATCTGCTCTTCGCTTTTCGGAGTGGATACGGCATCGGCGTTCCATACGGGCTTCGCGCTTTTGGAGTAGAAGAGCAAGTGATCCAGAATGCGTCCGAAGCGCCGGGGGTCGTTATGCGACGTAGCGCGCTTCCATACAATATTATTCATATAGTTCCCGGTCCCGAAAAGCGAATCCATCACCCCTTTGAGGTAGTGAACCGCCGTGTCATCGCAGTGCAAATAGATGCTCCCCGTCGATTTCAGCACGCGGTGCAGTTCCAGCAGGCGCACGCTCATGAACGTGAGGTACCCCGCCATGCTCTCGCCGTTTGCCAGCTTCGCGCCGTTGATGAGGTGGAACAGGGCCGGACGGCGGTACTCGATCTCGTCGATCCACTCCTGCTTCATGTCGTCCAGCGTCCAAACGTCGTCGAACTCCGCTCCCCTCGCCTCGCTGTCCAGCGGCGCGGCGTAGGTCTTGTCCGACTTGAAGGGCGGATCGAGGTATATGAGGTCCACGCACTCGGAGTTTATCCCGCGCAGGATGTCGAGATTGTCGCCCGTGAAGATCGTGCGGGATGGTACGTTGCAGGGGTTTGGCATGGAATGGACTCTTCAACTGCTCCAGGTCAGCGCATCATTGGGAGCGCGTCAGCTATGTCCAGGCTGACGCGGCCTTGCCGTATGATAGAACGGTTGTTCACGCACGTCAAGCGCCTGAGATTTAACCGAAGCAGATGAGATTCTTCTGCTTGAAGTCCACATACAAGCGAAAACGCTCACCCTACCGGTAGACTTGCGTAGCCGTCGTGAGGTTGCCGATGTGCCAGAGGATGGACGGGGGCAGCAGCAGGACGGCGGCGATAACGATTGCCGAGAGGGCGGCCGCTGTTGCGGGAGGACCGTAGCGAGCCGTTTGTTCACGGGAGGAAGCGGCGATGCGGTCGATGGCCCAGCCGCCGAGGGCGAATAGGAGGCCCGCGGGAATGGCGGTGTACATGAACCGTCCGCCCTCAGACACCATGTGAAACGGGGCGCCGAAGATTGTATCGAGGGTGAATCCTATGAAGTCCACGAAGGATATGGCGCCGTTGGCGTAGGCTGATATGACGTTTGCCTGGGGCAGCGTGATGGCGCCGACGAGGAAGGAAAAGGCAACCCAGTACGTCGCGCCGACGGCGGCCCAGGCAAGGACGCCCAGCGGGGGGCGGGGCGCAGACGACGCGAAGGCTCGCGAGGAACGGTTTATCAGGTAGCCGACGAGTCCGGCGACGGTGAATCCGGTCAATCCGCCGACGATCATGAAGTAGAGGATATCTTCGGGAGGCAGGTAGTCTGCGTCAACGGCGAACTTGGAAGTTAGCCCCACGAGGTTGACAATGACGACCGCCGCGCCGATCGACGCGCCATACAGTCCGAGGCTGGCGGCGAAACGCCATCGCGGCCGCGTGTCTTCTCGCGGGGCGGTGGCTGCGATTCTTGATGTGTCGGTCACGGTTGCCATGCGCCATGTGCGCCGGTGAGCGCGGTTTCTTTCCAGTGTAGCATCAACGGCGACGAAGGATTGCATTACGCGGCGGCCTTCAACTCTCGGTATCCGGGATGACCGGGCGCGCCGTAGAGAGCGCAGCCGCTGCACGAGCGGACCTGTCCGCAAGGGGCGGCGGCCGGCTGCGGTTGCGGGGAGTGAGACGCGCCGGGCGCGGGCAGGCTCGGACGCTCTTTGAAGAGTTCGAGCTTGAGCTGCTTGGCGGGAGTCGCGACGCTGCCCGGAAACGACACGAAGGGGGAGGCCCGTCCGCGAACGACGCCCATCGCCTGCAGGTCTCGCCATGTGTCGATCTTGTGTCGCTCGCGCTGCCGGACGATCCGCTCCGCCGAGGTCGGCCCGATGCCGGGAACCCGGAGCAGGTCGGCCTTGCCGGCGGCGTTGATATCGAGCGGGAAGCGATCCGCGTTCGAGAGGGCGATGACCGTCTTCGGATCGTCCTCCAGCGAGAGGAATCCCGCGGGGTCGTAGGCGAGCCGTATTTCGTCGTCTTGGTATCGGTAGATTCGCTTGAGCCAGTCGATCTGGTAGAGGCGGTTCGTCCGCCAGATCGGGGTCGGCTCGTGGTCCTCCAACGGCGTGTAGCGGATCGGCAGGAATGGGTTGTAGTAGACCCGTTTGAAGTTCCACTGGCCGTAGAGCTGCGCCATTCGCTGGTAGACGTCCCAATCGGACTCATCGGCTGCGCCCACGACGAGTTGGGTCACCTGTCCGACCGCGCCCCCGGGGTTTTGCTGTCGCAGCAGGCCGTCCATCCAGTGCATCTGCGAGAGCATATCGCGCTCGAGGTCCTTCATCTTGCTCAGCCGCCTCATGCCCTCGACCGTCGGCGTTTCGAGATTAACGGACAGGCGAGTTCCCAGCCGACAGGCCTGCTCGACGTACTCATACTCGGTGCCCGGCATGACCTTGAGGTGAATGTATCCCTTGAAGTCGTACTTATTGCGGATGAGATCGACGACCTTGATGAGCTTCTCCGTCGTCTTGGAGCCGGAACCGGCCACGCCGGAGCTGAGGAACAATCCGGCGACGGTGTGCCTTCGTTCCATCTCGTGAAAGGTGCGGGCAAGCTCATCGACCTTGAACGAGAAGCGTTTGCGGGGCACCCAGTGGCTGTTCGGGCAGAAGTGGCAGTCCATCTTGCAGAAATCGGTGAACATGACTCGAAACAGGTTGATCGTCTTGCCGTTCGGCATGGAGGCCTTGTAGACGCCCGGCGCGGGGTTTTTCTCGGCCCGCGAGTACGGCGCGCGGACGGCGGCGTAGTCATTGCCCGTTCGCGGACGCGAGAGAACGTCGTCCGTTGCCATCCCTGCCAGTTTCTCCAGCTTCTGGTCTGTGCCCGGTTCACTTCGTATGAGCATGTCGGCCCTCCTCTACATCGCGCACAAGAAAACGCGCGCTTTATATCGCACGTATGTTCTTATACATAACTGCGATTGTCAACCCCTAAAACAACCGCTGAGATAATTCCCCTCTCACGTCATGGGAGAGGGCGAGAGTGGGGGTCGTGATGTTCTAATCCGTTGGGATGCCCGGCTGATCTATAATTTCTGCTTAGAACTCTATCTCTTCAGGCATGTTGCCTTTGCCCAGGTTGCACCTTCTGCACTTAGCAGTTAGATTTTCGTCCACAGTTCGACCGCCTTTGGACCAAGGCGTGATCTTCCGGGGTGACCCAGTGGATCTCAAGAAGGCGAGTGTCCTTCAGAAAGGACAATGCAGCGTGAATTCCTAGCCTCCGCTGAATGAGGGCCGTACTTTCCAGCAACACATAGTTATGGGTGAGGATGGGAATCCGCTGTTGAAGTGCGTCCATGAGGCGTCTCGCGGCTTCTCCCCCAACAGGGCCGGTGGAGACGGCGCCCTAGAAGCAGAGGGGACTATTGAGAGAATACCTCGTGTGGTCCTCAATGCCACCTTGTCGAGTCTCACGGGCCATGACGTCGCGCCACATGTCGCGCCAGTCCTCAAAGTCGGTCATCTCGCGTTCGGGGTGTTTGCGGCTGCGGGCGATCCACGCGGGGCGTCCGCCCTGCCCGACGGGCTGTCCGATGGGCTGGTAGCGAAGGTCGTAACTCCATCTCATTCGGTCGCTCACGTTCACGAGAGAGCTGTGCTGCGTCAGCTTGTTCAGGATCACGAGATCGCCGGGGTCGGCGGGCAGGGTGACTCGCTCTTCGGGGATTATTTCGTCCGGGATGCCCTTGAAGTGCGGGCGCAGTTCGGTCGGCTTGCAGTGGACGGACAGCTCGCCCGCCCTGTGGCTGCCGGGAACGACGAGGAGGCAGCCGTTCTCCTCATCGACGGGCACCATCGGCACCCATACCGTGAGCGCGTCGGTTTCGTCGGCGTCCGTCTGGAACGCCCATAGGTCCTGGTGCCAGAGGGTTTTCGAGATCATGCCGTTCGGCGAGCTCTGCACGGCCTCGGACAGGGAATGTTCCGGCGGCTTGATCCGGGTGATGTGCAGCGGGCTGACCGCGATTTCGTCTCCGATGAACTGCTCAATGGCATCCAGCAGGCGAGGACTCCGCAGCAAGTTGAACATCTGCGGGTGCAGGTACATGGGACGGTCTGCCGACTCATAGGAATGGGAGACGTAGACGCTCAGGTGGTCGAAGAACTCGTCGCCGGTATCGGCCACGAACGCCGAAAGCCGGTCGAGGGTGTTCCCGGCCGGGTACTTGTGCCGCAGCTTGCCTTCGGAGTAGAGCTTGTCGATAAGTCGGTCGAGAACTGCGTCGTACTCTTCGATGAGCGGCTCAATGTCCTGCCGAGGGTCAAGGACGCCCCGAAGGACGGTGTATCCCTCCTCTCGAAGCTGTTCGGCGGCGCGAGTTTCCGTTAGAAGCATGGATATGCCGTCCCCCTTGGATTTGAGAAAGAGTGTATGTGCGCGGCCGAATTGAGTCAAGCAGCGCGGCGCTCTTCCGCCCGCCCGTTCGCCCTGAGCCTGTCGAAGGCCAAATTCGTGGTTCGACCCTTCGACAGGCTCAGGGGGGCCAAAGCTCACCACGAACGGTTCTTGGGGAGGCGCGCGTGTTGAATCGCGGCGGTCATCCTGATAGAACTAGGTCACACCATCTCGATGACACCGAGGCTGCCATTGACAGAGGCGCACTTCACCCCGGACATCTTCGAATTTCTGCTTGAACTGCGGGCGAACAACAACCGTGAGTGGTTTCAGGCCAACAAAGCCCGATACGAACGGCACGTCAAGGAACCGCTGCTGCAATTCATTCAGGATTTCGAGCCGAGGCTGCACTTGGTCAGCACTCGCTTCGTGGCCGACGCCCGGGCCAACGGCGGTTCGATGTTCCGCATTTACCGGGACGTTCGGTTTTCAAAGGATAAAAGCCCGTACAAGACGCAGGCGGCGGCGCACTTCCGTCACGAGGCCGGCAAGTCGGCCCACGCGCCCGGATTCTACCTGCATCTCGCCCCCGGCGAGGTCTTCGCCGGCGTCGGAATCTGGCATCCCGATTCAGCTTCCCTGGCCAAGATACGAACCGCCATCGCGTCGAATCCCGGCAAGTGGGAGCGCGCCGCCAAGGAACCCGAATTCCTGAGCGAGTTCTCCATCGGCGGCGAGTCGCTCAAGCGCCCGCCCAAGGGCTTCGACCCGGATCATCCGTACATCGAGGACCTCAAGCGCAAGGACCATATCGCCTCCGTCCTGTTCGATGAGGGCGACGCGGTCTCGCCGGGGTTCCTCGACGACTTCGCCGTCGTGTGCCGCCAATCCTCGCCCTATATGGAGTTCCTGACGACGGCGCTCGGTCTGCCGTACTAACGCCGACATTAAAATCAGAGGTACGCTTACATGAAGATAACCGACTACGGAAACTCGTACGTCACTTGGACGGGCATCGTCGTCAAGGACGACACCCGCAAGCCGGGCCACATGCCATGGCCGAACACCGTGCGCATCCTCCTCGACTCGCGCTGCTGGATCACGGACGATTCGGGCGAAGAGCGCGAATATAACATGCTCTCTCCGTGCCGCACGGAGTGGATGTACCGCTCGGACACGCTCTGGCAGGAACCCAACTACGAGTTCGCGGGAATTTACTCGGATTCCGAGTGGATGGCGGGGCATATCAGAGCCGGCGACTTCAACGAGTTCGGCGGAGACTGGCGAGTCGCGCACCCCGTCGAGGGGCGGTTCAGCGAGATCAAGACCGTCGTCCGACACTACGCTAAAGTCGAAAAGCTGGAAAACGACCGGCAGGTCGTGGAGGCAACGCGGGACTGCCTGCCGATCATAGCCCGCACGGAGCTATGGAGCGACGACGGCAAGACGCGCGCCACGGTCGAATACCCGATCAAGACGATGAACGTCCAGATCGAGCGCGGCAGGATGCAGGTCGACACCGGGCCGGTAATCTACCCAGACTTTCGGAGCGACGAGCAATCGGAGATTCGGAAGCTCCAATTCGCGTACGTCTGCTACAACACGGACGACGTGGCCGAGTTCGTCCTGCGCCGCCCGACCCCCATGATCAGTGAAGGCCGCGAGGTGGGCTCCTATATCGACTACTCCGACATCCGAAGGGTGTCAATGCAAAACACCTTCTACGCGGCGATGATCTGAGGTTCCTGAATTGCACCGAGCCGATATCCCACCCAAGATCTCCGGCCTCTACGTCATCGTGGGCCCGGACGCCACGATGGGACGCCCGGTCGTGGAGGTCGCGGAGGCGGCGATTAGGGGCGGGGCGAGCGTCCTGCAACTCCGGGACAAGTCCGGAGACCGAGGAGACGCGCTCCCGGTGGCCATTAGTCTGCTGGAGTTGTGCCGCGATTACGGCGCCCCGTTCTTTGTGAACGACGACATCGCCCTTGCGTTCGCGTGTGACGCCGACGGCGTTCATCTTGGACAGTCGGACCTCCCCGTTGACGTCGCGCGCCGAATCTTGGCCCCTGGCAAGCTGATCGGCCGCTCGAACAATTCGGACGCGGAGGTCGTGGAATCGGCGGCTATGGGGGTGGACTACGTGGCGGTTGGGGCGACGTACCCGACGACGACCGTCGGAAAGGGCGCGCGCCAAGCCATCGGACTCGACGGCATCCGGCGCGCCCGCGACTTGACCGAACTGCCGCTTGTCGCCATCGGGGGCATCAACGAGACCAACGTCGCGGGCGTCATAAAGGCGGGCGCCGACTGCGTGGCCGTCATCAGCGCGGTTACCATGGCAGACGACCCTGAATCCGCCACGCGACGGTTGGTT
This sequence comes from Dehalococcoidia bacterium, assembly GCA_965232435.1. Lineage (GTDB taxonomy): Bacteria > Chloroflexota > Dehalococcoidia > Lucifugimonadales > VXLM01 > VXLM01. Next base: position 1,414,755 of record CBDDPU010000004.1, on the reverse strand, counting down.
GAAACGATTGAAACTGCGAGGAAAAGACCGTGAACACTGCACCCGACCGAAAGACCGAGCTTCACTCAATCGCCGACTGCGCTTCACAGGAGTTCGCGACTACGCACGCCGACCGCGAGCAGGGACTCCGTCTCTCGCGGGAGATCGTCCGCAATTCGGCCAACTCTATCCGCGCCACTCATCGCGGCGAGTTCGACCATGCGCGCAAGCTCCTCGACAATGTGACGTCGCTCGCGGACGAAGCCATCGTCCTCCGCGACCGGCAGCCCCGCGTATACTACGGCGGCTACATCGAAGACGCCCTGAAGGAGTACACGGAAGCCGCCGTCACGCTCGCCCTCATCGAGGGCCGCCCCATGCCGACCGCCGAAGAGCTGGGCATCGGCGCCGCGCCTTACCTTGGGGGCCTTGCCGATACCGTCGGCGAGCTGCGCCGCTTCATTCTCGACTCGCTCCGCACGGACGACTTCTCGCGCTGCGAAGAGTTCCTCGACGTGATGGACGAGATATACACCGTCCTCGTCACGATGGACTATCCCGACGCCGTAACGCGGGGCCTCCGTCGGAGCACGGACATGGTGCGCGGCATCCTCGAACGCACTCGCGGAGACCTGACCGTGGCGCTCCGCCAGCGCCGGCTCGAAGAGCGCCTCGCCGAGACGGCGGGGACGGTTCGATTTATATCCACTTGAAAACTCGCCGGAGGACATGGAAGCGTCAGCCGAGTCCGCCCTCAAATGGTCTCGCTTGAATGCCGTTCGCGCCTATGGTACTTTTACGGCGCTTTTTAGCTTAGGCAAGGCATATGGAGTCTTCCCGCTTTCAGGGGAGGCTTTTTCATGGGGGACAAGATGCAGGAAATCATCTTCTTCGCAATCGGGGCGGCAGTTGTGGGGTTGCTCTTCGCCGTATATCTGACGGCGAGCATCCTGCGGCAGGACGAGGGCAGCGAGCGAGTGCGCTTCATTGGCGACGCGATCCGTCAGGGTGCCGCCGCCTTCCTGAAACGCGAGTATGGCGTTCTCGCCGTCTTCGTGGTCGTGGTCGTAGTGATTATCGCGCTATTCATCGACTACGACATCTTGGGCAAGATCGAAGGAAGCGGCGGCGGCGTGCCTTCTACGGCGATCGCCTACCTGATCGGGGCCGTCGGTTCGGCATTGGCCGGGTACATCGGCATGAGCATCGCCGTTCGGGCGAATACCCGCACGACGGTCAAGGCACAGACGGGGCTGAATCCCGCGCTTCGTCTTGCCTTCAATAGCGGCGCGGTCATGGGATTGACCGTCGTCGGCATCGGACTTCTCGGCGTGGCGATCCTGTACTGGATATTCAAGGACATCCAAATCGTCGCCGGGTTCGGCATGGGGGCCTCGTCCATCGCGCTGTTCGCGAGGGTGGGCGGCGGCATCTACACCAAGGCGGCCGACGTTGGGGCCGACCTCGTCGGCAAGGTCGAGGCGGGCATTCCCGAGGACGACCCGCGCAACCCGGCGACGATTGCCGACAACGTGGGCGACAACGTGGGCGACGTGGCCGGCATGGGGGCAGACCTGTTTGAGTCGTACGTCGGCTCCATCATTGCGACGCTCGCGCTCGCGGCGGCGGGAGGCGCGCTGCTCGTCGATAAGGGCCTTATTACGCTAAACGTCGACTTGGGCGACACCGCCAAGAACTTCGATCATGAGCTCTTCATGCTGCCCGTGCTGGTGGCTGCCGTGGGGATCATCTCGTCCATTATCGGAACGTTCCTCGTCCGGGCGCCGGAGGGCGCTCACATGGGGCGTCTCCTCTGGGCGCTGCGCACGGGGATATTCTCCTCCGGTGTGCTGGTGCTGATCGCCGTCGGCATCCTGATTCCGGTATTGGGGCTGCCTTTTGACTTGTTCTGGGTGATTCTCATCGGCTTGGTCGCGGGGCAGATCATCGGGACGGCTTCCGAGGTCGCGACGTCCTACGAGTACCGGTTCACGAAGTCCCTGGCGGCCCAGTCGGAGACCGGCCCGGCGACGGTCATCATCGGCGGGTTGGGGCTGGGGATGCTGAGCACGCTCGTGCCGGGAATCGTGGTTGTCGTGGCAATGTGGCTGACCAACGATCTCGCGGGGACCTACGGCGTGGCGCTTGCCGCGGTGGGGATGCTGTCCACGCTCGGCATCACCCTCGCAACCGACGCCTACGGCCCCGTGGCGGACAACGCGGGCGGAATCGCCGAGCAGGCGGGCCTGGACCCCGAGGTCCGGGAGCGGACGGACGCGCTCGACTCACTGGGCAACACGACCGCCGCTACCGGCAAGGGCTTCGCCATCGGATCGGCGGTGCTGACCGCTCTTGCGCTGATGGCCGCGTACTCGGAGGCGACGGACGTTAGCGTCTTCAACCTCACGGACGTGAACGTGCTCATGGGCGTGCTGCTGGGAAGCCTGATGCCGTTCCTATTCGCCGCTCTGACCATGCAGGCGGTTGGACGAGCGGCGGGCGCGATGGTGCAGGAGGTGCGGAGGCAGTTCCGCGAGATCACCGGACTCATGGAGGGCGAGGCCGAGGCGGACTACGCGCGAGCCGTCGACATCAGCACGCGCGGCGCTATGCGCGAGATGATCCTGCCTGGGCTGATCGCTATAGCCGCGCCTGTGGCAGTCGGCGCGATTCTTGGGGCGGAAGCGCTCGGCGGACTCCTGATCGGCGCGATTGCCACCGGCTTCCTGCTGGCTATTATGATGGCGAACGCGGGCGGCGCGTGGGACAACGCGAAGAAATACGTCGAGGCGGGGCATCACGGCGGCAAGGGCACCAAGCAACACGAGGCCGTCGTAGTCGGCGACACTGTGGGCGATCCCTTCAAGGACACGTCCGGCCCGGCGTTGAACATTCTCATTAAGCTCATGTCGATTGTCGCGCTGGTCTTCGCCCCGCTGTTCCTGAGCGCCTGACCGAAGGGTGAGATGCGGCGGATTGGGAATGCGTAGGGCCACCCCCTGTGGCTGCCCTCTTCCCTCACCCCAACCCTCTCCCGTCGTGGGAGAGGGGGCTGTCGTCATTCCCGCGCACGCGGGAATCCACGAGAACGACGCCCCTTGAGTATCGAACGGGAGGCTGATATGCGAACGGTATCGGAACGGGACCTCCATGACGCAGTGAGGCGTATCCTGAAAGCGGCGGGGGCGAGCGAGGAAAACGCCGCTCGAATGGCGGATGCGCTGGTGTCGGCCAACGTGCGCGGCGTCGACACTCACGGAGTGTTCCATCTGGCGGGGTACGTGCAGGCCGTCTTGGACGGCAAGCTCGACGCCGCGGCCAGCCCGCGCATCGCGCGAGAGACGCCGAACACGGCGTTGGTGAACGGGAACCGCACGTTTGGGCACGTCGCGGCGAAGTTCGCCACCGACGTTGCCGTCCGGAAGGCCAAGGCGGCGGACGTCGCCGTTGTCGGGATGATTCGCTCGGAGCACATCGGACGGCTGGGCGAATACGCGGAGATTGCCGCGGCGGAGGGTGTCGTCTCCATCGTCTGCGGCGCGGGATACTCCCTGCTGGGGAACAAGGTTGCGGCTCCGTACGGAGGCAGGAAGGGACTGTTGAGTTCAAACCCGATAGCGATGGGCTTCCCCGGAGGCGAAGAACCCGGGATGGTCTTCGACTACGCCACGACGGCGATGGCGAACTCAAAGATGAATCTCTACAAGATGCGGAATGAGGAGCTTCCCGCGGGCACCGTTATCGACAAGGACGGTTACCCGACGACGAACCCAACGACCGTGCAGGACGGAGGGTTCCTCCTGCCGTTCGGAGGACACAAGGGGTTTGCGCTCATGATGGCTGTGGAATTCCTCGGGCAAGTGCTCGTGGGATCGGACGCCGTGGAGAGCGAGGGCATGGGGACACCGGCGATGATACGTCAAGGGGTGACGATCATTGCGATTCGCGCCGACGTGTTCCGTCCGGCGGAAGAGTTCAAACGCCGGGCGGACGAGATTATCCGGGAAACTCGGAGTGTGCCCCCGGCGCCCGGCTTCAAGGAGGTCATGGCCCCCGGCGATCCTGAATCGCGCGCCCAGGCGGCGCGGTCGGCGGAGGGGATACCGATTCCCGATCAGGTATGGCAGTCAATAGTCGAGGCGGGCGAGTCCGTGGGAGTAACCGTATGAGGACGGTTCATCGCGGGCCTTAAGGTTCTTCGCGCCCGGATGGATTGGCGGTGACCTTCAGTGTTTCCAGACGGCGGCCAACCGTTGAGACAACTTCGATGGTGAGGCTGCCGCAGGTGACTTTTTCGCCTATGGTGGGTATCTTGCCGAGTCGCTGATAGACCAGACCTCCGACAGTGTCGAATCCGTCAGCATCCACAACCACGTCGAGGCGGTCGTGAAGATCGTCTAGGCTTGTGCGAGCATCCATGATGTACTCATTGTCCGCGACTTGCTCGATTTCAGGCTCTCCGTGGTCGAACTCGTCCTGAATCTCCCCGACGATCTCTTCAAGCAGGTCTTCAATGGTGACGATGCCCTCGGCGCCGCCGTATTCATCAATCACGATGGCGATGTGGACCCGGCGTTCCTGGAACTCGGCGAGCAGTTCTTCGAGTGTTTTGGTCTCAGGGATGAAGAGGGGTTCCCGGAGCATCTGCTGCGAGAGGGATTCCGGCGGTTCGGAGGGGTCGTTGAGGATTTTGAGGAGGTCTCTGGCGTAGACGAGCCCTTCGATATGGTCGAGGTCGTCGCGGTACACGGGGAGTCGGCTGTGGCCCGACTCGACCAGTCGGTCGACGACGCCGGAGAACGGCGTGGTGATTTCGACGGCCTCAACATCGACTCGCGGGACCATGATTTCACGGGCGATAGTCGAATCGAGCTCCACGACGCCGCGTATCATGCGCACCTCGAACTCTTCGAGTGGCTCGCCCTCATTGTCGACGGTCAGGTTGAGGTCGGAAGCGAGCGCTTCGGCCTGCGAAGCGGCTCCCGTTCCACCGTTGCCGTTCGTGTCGGCCGTCATACGGTTCAGAGCCAGCCGCAGGATGCCGACGAGCGCCAGGGCCGCGAGGCCGGCAAGGATGATGGCAAACCAGTTGACGTTCCAGATAAGAACGGCGAACGACGCGCCCGAAAGGACGGCAGACGCAACGACGACGTGCTTGATCATGGAGAGGGCGGCCGCCGCGCCCATCGGGAGGCGGTCGAGCATACGGAGCAGGGGGGAGCGCGGCGAGCGCGGCGCGACGGCCTGTTGGAGTCGTTCCAGCCGTTCAGCAGCCGCAAGGCCAACCTCCGCGCGTACAGCGAGAGCGTAGGCGGATAGGAAGATCGCCAGGAAGGCGAGCGGTATGAAGCTGCTACTGTCGGGGTCCAAAACTTTCGACTCTCCGAGCTATGAAGAGTCTCTCCCTCCGGCTCCTGCGATCTTAGGATCCTTCTTCGGCTGCATTCTTGCGGGAACGCCGACGGCCAAGAATTCCGGCGGCACGTCTTTCGTGACAACGGCTCCCGCCGCCGTCTGAGCATCCCGGCCAACCTCTACGGGGGCCACCAACATGGTATCGCACCCGATGAAGGCGCCGTCGCCGATTCGGGTGGGCAGCTTGCTCGCGCCGTCGTAATTGACCGTGACCGTTCCCGCTCCCACGTTGACTTCCTCGCCCACGTGGGCGTCGCCGAGGTAGCTGAAATGGGCGGATTTCGAGTTGCGGCCGATCCGGCTGCGGTTGACTTCGGCGAAGTTGCCGAGCACAGCGCCCGCGCCGATGCGGGAACCGGGGCGCACGTGAGTGAATGGGCCGACGCTCACGCCGTCCTCAAGTTCCGAACCTTCGACAACCGAGGCCCAGACGCGGCAATCGGCGCCGATTCGAGCGTCGGCGATGATGGAGTTCGGGCCGATCACACAGCCTCCGGCGACGTTGGACGCGCCCATTATGTGAGTGTTCGGGAGCACGGTCGCATCCTGTCCGAACGATACGTCGTCGTCGATATAGACAGTGGAGGGGGAGAGAATGGTCACGCCGCGCCGCATCCAGTGGAGGCGGATCCTCTCTCGAAGATGCGCATCGGCTTGGGAGAGTTGGACCCGGTCGTTGACGCCGAGCGCTTCTGCCGGATCAGAAACCTGAACGGACTCCGAAGGCGTCCCCTCTCGCGCGGCCATGGCGACGACTGCGGGGAGGTAGTATTCGCCCGTGTCGGACGGCTGAACCTTCTCCAACGAGTTCCAAAGCCAGGGGCCGTTGAAGCAGTAGGCGCCGACGTTGACTTCGGCAATGGTCTTCGCGCGCTCGTCCGTGTCCCGCGCTTCGATGATTTCGGTTATCTCGCCTGCGGAATTTCGCGCCGCTTTAGCGAGGCCGGGAATATCGCCGTCGGCCGTCAGCAATGTGACGCAGGCGCGCCGTTCCTCGTGACGCTCCAGGAGTCGGCGGAGCGTCCGGGGGCGGATGAGCGGCACGTCGCCGTTCAGCACGGCGACGGTCTCAGCATCCCGGAGGTGGCCTTTGGCCTGCAGCGCGGCGTGGCCGGTGCCGAGCATTTCGCGTTGGACGACGTACTCGACCGCATCGTCGAGGAGATCGCGAATCGGGTCGTGGTTGTCGGGCGACACGATGACGACGAGACGAGTGTACCCGGCGGCCTTGGCGGCGGCGACGACGTGCCGGATGAGTTCCTTCCCGCAGATCTTATGAAGGACCTTCGAGAGCGCGGACCTCATGCGGACACCCTTGCCGGCGGCGAGAATGATTGCGGCCTTGGTTGACATGGTCCTTATGAAACGACAAACGCCCGACGCGCAAGCAAGATGCCGCGCCAGGCGCACTCAGCGGATATGGTCTTAGGTCTGTCCTCTTCGTCGTCCACCGTTGGGGCAATGCTATCACCGCTCAAGAACATAGGTCAACCGATGATAGTCCATAGGACTTCCCGGCGAAATGATCCCGTTCGGCCTGAGTTTGTCGAAGGCCACGCCCGGCTTCCCGCGAACGCGGGAATCCGGGGGAAGGCTTCTCATTGCGCGGAGCGCAGGGAAATGATCGTTTCTGCTATGATCGGGGCTGCGCAGTCCTTGTACTTGGTTGAAAGCCGTCTTTCGGAAAAGCGGGCCAACAGCGCGGGAACGGAGCAGTTTCATGCCGAAGATTGACATTATAGACAGCGGAAGAATCGACGAGCGGGACTCGGCATTTCCTCAGGCGGCGCAGCTGCCGAACGGAGACATCCTGTGCTCGTTCAACGTTGGAGGCGGCGCTCACGTGACGGGAGGGACCGACTGGGCGCGGTCGATTGACGGCGGGCGAACGTGGAACGTCGAAGGGACGATTTTGCCGCGAGTGGACAACGCGACAAATGCGCTCAAACTGAGCGTCTCGGCGGACGGCAGGACGGTTTACGCCTACGGTTCGCGGAGCTATCGCGAGGAGGGCGCCAGGTTCGGCGAGGGCCACAATGAGCCGGTATTCTGCACATCATACGACGGCGGGGGAACGTGGTCGGAACCCTCCGTCGTCCCGATGATGGGGTACTCGCCGTTGGAGATATCGCACGGAGCGCTGGCCCTGAGGTCCGGCCGTCTGCTCGCGCCGGGCGCTACGCTGGAGTCGCAAGATACCCTCGGCAGACTGGTAATCGCGGCGGTATCGGACGACGGCGGGCGGACGTGGCCGGGTCACGCAACGGTGTTTGAAGACCCGGACGGCGCGCACGGCTACTTCGAGCAGAAGCTGGCCGAGGTGGAGCCGGGACTGCTGATCGCCACGTGCTGGACGGTCGTCATGGACGGTGTCGAAGACATCGATGACCATTTCGTGCTTTCCCGCGACGACGGCTTGACGTGGAGCAGACCCAAGCCGACGGGCATCATGGGACAAACGATGACGCCGATCCCGCTGGGCGGCGACCGGCTCATGGTGCTGTACAACCGCCGGTACGGAGAGCAGGGCATTGTGATGAACCTCGTGACGTTCACCGACGACGCCTGGACGATTCACTACGAGGGGATGATGTACGACCCGAACACCTCGGCGGAGCGACCGGAGGACATCGAATCGGGAGTGGAGACCTTCGCGGGGTTTCAGTTCGGTTTTCCGACGGCGGTCAGACTCATGGACGGCAACTATCTTGCGACACACTGGTCACACGAGGGCGGCCGATGCGGCATCAGGTGGACGCTTCTGCAAGTGGACTGGTAGGAGTTCCGGTCGGAAGGCGGGACGGGTTGACCGAGAATGTCATTCTGCAATTTACCGATTTGATTACTGCGCGGCGATGCGCGCTGCGTATCGATCCGGTCGACCTCGAAATGTCGCTTGCGGCAATACTGGAAAAGCATCTCAAGCACGCGCAGTTTGACAGGCTGCGACAAGAACGACGGATCGGCCCCGACTCCGAAGAAACTCTCGCGGCGATGCAAGATTTCGTCTACATTGCTTCGGACTCCGGCAGTCTGACGGATATGTTCGAGGGAGTGGAGTTTCTCCAAGACGGGGAGTTCTTGAACGCGGAGGACATCCCGCGCGCCGAGCCGGTGACCGTCGCCGAGAAGGATGCGCTCGTCGTCGACCTGCAGATTGACCGCGCCGGCGTCGGATACGACCGCAACTGGGTCGGATTCCACCGACGGCGATGGGAAAGACGTTCGGACGTCTTCGCAGGGTTCGTTGCGGAGAGCCTGGAAGCGCGGTTCGGCTTGGAACGCGCGAAGCGAATCGGCAGCCTGGAGTCGGTGGAGGACAAGTCCCGATTCATCCACGCGCTCGCGATGCGCATTTGGGAAGCGGACTTTGAGAACTACTCACGGTTTACGGGCCGCAAGCTGGTTTTCAAGTCGGGCGATGAGACGGCGTTGAACATCATGGACGGGCGGGGCGGAATCTGCTCGGAGAAGGTGCAGGCCCTGAAGTTTCTCACGGACCATTACGGGTTGGATTCGGAATATCTTCTCTCAGGGCCGGCGACTCCCGATCCCGTGCCTGAGGAGCGACTGCGCCACCTGCTGGACACGCTCGATTTTCGATTTTCCAAGAGGTTCATGCGCTACTGGCAGCATTTCGCGCTGCTGTACAGCTTCGACGGAGTGGAACTGCTGGTCGACGCGACAAACGGGAATGTCCCTTTCCTGTTCATGTCGGGATGCGATGCGGACATTGCGCTGGGTTACGAAGCCAAGCGCCCCGTGCGAGTTCGCATGTCCGTAAAGGAGGAGGATTTCTATTATCATCGCATTTCGCAGGAGATCGTCGAGGATATGATCTTCGCGATGGAGGGCTGGATTCCGTACGTTGACTTGGTTCAGGTCTTCGACAACGAGCTTGGGCTGTGCATCAATAGGGATTACATGGTGTCGCCGGTCGTCTTCAGAACGGAGAAGACTTTCGGTACAATGAGGCGAGAGTATCTTCGCGTATGTGAAGAAGCCGGTCTGGCCTGCGAGGTCTCCGATGAGTGGGGCTTCATGGGCCCGCTCGGCGGGAAGTTTGCGGCGGACGAGCCGGGGAAGGCGGAGCGGATACTGGATTCCTACGACCACCTGCTCGACCGATACGACGAGGCCAACGGCCCAGGGCACGAGGCCGGCCTGGCGATAATCCGGTTGATGGCATAACCCAATGTTCTACTCACTAAATCGTCTGCTTCGGAAGGTTCGGCGACGGCGCGAACTGGGCGTTCTGTTCCTCATGGCGGCCCTGGGAATAAGCATCCTCGGGAACACGATCAGCTTCTTCTACTTCGAGCGAGTCATAGCGGACCCGCCGACGATTTGGGACAGCCTATGGTACAGCTTGATTTCGATCACCACCATTGGGTACGGCGACCACTCGTCCACAACGCTCGGTTCCCGAATTGGGACGACGTTCTTTATCGTGGTGATCGGCTTGGCGGCGTTCACGACGACCGTTGGGCTTCTGGTCGATTGGATCGTGGAAATCCGAGACAGAGAGAGGTCAGGTATGGGCAAACCGGATGCGCGAGGCCACTTGATTATTGTCAACTTCCCGGGGGAGTCCCGGATGCGGCAGGTGATCGGCGAGTTTCTAACGGACGATCAATACCGCGACCGCGATATCGTAATCGTGGCCGACGGGTTAGAGCGTCTGCCGTTTGTGATTGAGAACGTGTCGTTCGTGCGTGGATCGCCGTTGGAGGAAGAGACGTACCGGCGCGCCGGTATCGAGCGAGCCGAACAGGCCATCATCCTCAGCACCGGCTATACCGACCCGCGCTCCGACAGCTTCGTCGCCTCGGTGGCCTTCATCGTCGAGAACATGAACCCGAACATCAACATCGTCGCCGAGTGCCTCGATTCCAAGCACGCCGCGCTTTTCACCAAGTCCGACCAGGTTTCTCTGGTCTATGCGCTGAGCCTCGTGACGAACTTGCTGGTGCAGGAGGCTCAAGACCCCGGCGTGTCCCTCGTTGCGCAGGCGATCACAAGCAATGAGGTCGAGGGCAACCTCGCCACCACGAAGGTGGAGGGCGACGTCGGGCCGAATCCCGCCTATGACTACATCGCGGCCAAGCTGCACGACAACGACATCAACCTCGTCGGCGTGGTGCGCGATCACTCGGTTATCCTGAAATTCAACGGCGAAGTGTGCGCGCAGGGAGACAGCCTCGTGTACATTGATTCGAGCCGCCGGACCTGGGGCGAACTCCGGGAGATGCTGATGTGACGACGGGGACGGCCCGCGAATTTCACGTGCGGCGCGGAGAATGCGAATCCGTCCGCGCGGCCTACCAACTGTTCGTTGAGACCCTGGGCCCGGACGCCGTGGAAGATTACGATTCGTTTCGTCTCACCGTGTCGCCGGACGCGAAGAAGGCCCTCTCGCCGAAGCTCATGGAAGCATACGTCGGCGGTCGACTCGCAGGCGCAATGCTGGGCGTGTACCTTCGGCGGGTGAACGGGGGAATGATCCTCTATGCGGGCGTGAGAGAGCCGTTTCGCCGACAGGGGATGTACACGCACATGAGAGGCTGCCTGCTGGCGGAGCTTGACGCCGAGTCCGAGGGCGGCTTGGGATTCTTGCTGAGCGAAATCGAGGACGGCCACGTGCTGTACCGCAAGTACCTCGACGATTGGGGGGCCTTTGTGGCCACGCCGCGTTACTTCCAGCCGGCGGTTCAGGGACTTTCGAGGCGGCGGCTGAACCTCATCGTCGCGCCCCAAGCGGCAGACAGGGCGGAGACCGTTGAAGCCCTGCCCGCCATCGTCCGCGAGGTGTTTGCGACGGTGTATCGCATCGAGGACCCCGGAAGCCATGCGGATTTGCGCGGCGCAATGGACTCGATCACGGCGTCTTGAAGAACGAGGAGCCCCGCGTCGTGCCCGCCTCTTCCGCCTTCGACTTTTCTTCCGCCGACCGATCCCGAGTGTCCCGCGGTCGGAGAGTGGCGCCGGGCGCCGGTGATAGGTCGCCGAAGTCGTTTGTGTCGTCCGTGCGGAGAATCGACCTGTCCAAAGCGTCGGACGCGAACCTTCGCGCCCGCGCCGAAACGCTGAAGCGGGGCGAGATCGACTATGACATGCTGCCGGATTGCTTCGCAATCATCGACGAGGTCATCAGGCGGCGATTGGGCGCATGGCGGATCTTCGACCCGCAATTCCTGCCCTCGGAATTAGAGCGCTATCGCAACCCGGCGGATGACTGCGCCAGAACGGATAAGACGATTGCGGAGACGCTGGCGTTTGTTTCCGAGGAAAGCGAGTCGCGGTACTTCGCCGATATAGACCTCTCGGCGGAGTTCTACGCGGCGGCGCGAGAATCATCGTTTGCCGACGCCGTTCGATTCGAGTCGACGGATGAGCAGATAGCGGCCGGGCTGCTGATGCTCGAACGAACTATTGTCGAGATGGACGCGGGAGAGGGAAAGACGGTCGCCGCCGCTTTCCCGGCCATCACGCAGGCCCTTTCCGGCAGGAAGGTCCACGTCGTTACCGCGAACGACTATCTCGCCCTTCGCGACGCCGAACTTCTCGCGCCGGCGTTCGAGTTCCTGGGATTGACGGTGGGCGCCGTGCTGAGCCATATGGGCGATGCCGAACGGCGGAGCGCGTACCGCCGCGACATCGTGTACGGAACGCTGCGAGAGATCGGGTTCGACTACCTCCGCGACAACCTGCGTCACGCGCGGATCGAACAGGTGCAGAGCGGCCTTGAGGTCGCCATCGTCGACGAGGCCGACCACGCGCTCATCGATGACGGCCGCACCCCGTTGATCATCTCAGGGAAGCCGGGCGGCAGCGCACGTTCGGTGTTCCGAGTCAAATCGGCGGTTGAAGATGTGATCGAAGAGCAAAGGAACCTTGCCGAGTCGCTGGCTGACAATGTGCCGAATGAGGGCGAGGGCGTCGAAGGGTACGCGAGGCTTTTTCTGGCCGACCCGCGCAATTCGACTATCGTTGCGGCGGTCGCGCGAGACGAACGGCTCCTGAACCGTGTTCGAGGAGTGATAGACGCATATTCCGAAGACGGCATCGAAAACGATCTCACCGAAGGGCTCTTCTACACCGTAGACCTTCGGCGCGGTTTTGTAGGGCTTACTGCAAGAGGCAGCGCCTCCGTGGAGCATCGACTCGGCCCGGTTTTCGATACTGCGGACATCGACGCCGAGCTTGCGGTGATCGAGGACGACCGCTCCATACCTCTCATGGAGCGAAGACGGCGGAAGGAAGCCGTTTCCGAGCGCATTTCGCGGCAGTACGGCCTGGCAAACCAGGTGCACCAGATGCTGAGGGCATTTCTGCTGCTGGCCCGTGACGAGGACTACATCGTGGCGAAGGGAAGGGTTGTTCTCATCGATGATTTGACCGGTCGGCGCAAGACGGACAGCAGGTACCAACATGGCTTGCAGGCCGCCCTGGAAGCCAAGGAGGGCGTCCGCGTGAGCGCCGATCCTCAAACGCTCGCGTACCTGACGGTTGAGGGATTCGTCCGTCAGTATGGACGGGTCTCGGGCATGACCGGAACGGCGACGGAGGCGAGGGAAGCGTTCCGCCGCTCGTACGGACTCAACGTCGAGCGGGTGGAGCCTGCCTGTCCCTCGCGTCGAGTGGACCGCCCGCCGAGCGTTCACCAGACGCGACAAGAGAAGCTCGACTCTCTGGTGGAGGAAATCGAGTACTGGCGCCGAATGGGGCGTCCGGTCCTCGTGGGCGCTCGCATGATCGAACAGTCGGACGAGATCAGCCGCCTCCTCGCGAAGGCGGACATCGAACACAACCGACTGGACGCCGTGAGAAACGATGATGAGGCGCGAATCATTCGCGAGGCGGGTTCCTTCGGGGCGGTTACCGTCGCGACGAATATGGCCGGTCGCGGCACCGACATCCTGCCCGACGACGACCTCGACGACCGCATCGTTGAGCGGTTCGCCGAAATCCTCAAAGAGCGCCATGGCAGGGCACAATTCCCCGTTCGCGTCGACTGCGGCCACCCGGACGCGCTTGGCTTGCTGGCATCACGGGTGGGGGAGTTAGGGCTTCGTTTCAGCGCGATGGGAAACCATCTCATGATTGAGGGCACGGGGGACGAAACGCTGATGGAGTTCGGGCTTGGGCTTCACGTAATCGGCTCCGAGATGAACGAGGCGGCTCGGGTAGACCGGCAGCTGCGCGGTCGGAGCGGCAGACAGGGACGGCACGGCTCATCGCGGTTCGTCCTTTCGCTGGAAGACCGGCCCTTCGTTACGGCGAGCCGCAGAATGTCGAGGCGCGACGGCGAGAACCGGCAGAGCCTGGTCGAGAAGGTACAGTCGGCCATCGAGCGGGACGCCGAGGCGGTTCGCATTGCCTCGTATGATCTCGCCCGCATCATCGAGCGGCAAACCCTGAACTACTATAAGGCGCGCAGCGACATTCTGGATGACGGTTCGTTTAATGAGACCTGTCGAACCATGGCGAGGGAGGTCGTCCGCCGGCTTGTCGAACGCTCACTCCCGGCCGGCGCCGTCGGAGACTACTCACTGCGATTCGACGACTTGGCCGAGGCCGTTCGGCTCGATTTCGGCATTGACATCGAGGAGATGCGCGGCTTGGGAAGCGAGCCGCTCCGCGAAGAGATCTGCGAGGAAGTCATCGCGCGGCTCCATGAGGCGGCGGGCTCTCTCGGAGAGAGACGGTATAATCAATTGATCAAGGCGGTGGCCTTGCAGGCGAGCGACGGGCTTTGGACACGGCATCTCGACCTGCTCCAGGATTTGATCGTGAACGCGCAGCTATCGGTATCGGGCCATAACGGCGCTGTCGCCGAACTTGTCTTTCGCGCCGAAGGCGCGTACCGTACATTTATGGAGCAAGCTGGCGATGTCTTCATCTCTCGGTTGTCGACGTTCGAGATAGACGACGGGACAAGAATTACCGATTCAATCGTGCTCGCCGATGACGCAGAGGCTATACTCTTGTAGTATCCGAACCGAGCCTCAGGAGGCGCCGACATGACAACTCGATGGCGGAAGCTGGGACTTCGCGCTACTGCCGGTTTGGCGGTCGCGGCCGCGCCGGTGGCCGCCGCATGCAGCTCAGGGCCGTCATATGAAGACTGGGCGGCCACGGACGGCGCCGCGGGTCGGATCAACCTTGAGGACGTGCAGACCGCTTTCAAGGAGTCCGAGAGCGTCACCGAGTTTGAAAAGCGAGTGAACGAAATCTTTGAGGGCGACGGCGTTGTTCTCATCAAGGCCGAACAGACCGACACGGCATTCGTCCTGGAAGGCTGGGAAAACCTTGACGGGAATATACGGATAGACGAGGGGACGGACGAGAAGCTCTTCACGATCACGCAGAAGGAAGATAAGAGCTACGACATGCGGGGCCACTACGCTAACTCGTACTATCATTCGACATGGGGAGCGGGCAACTTCCTCTTCACGTACATGCTGCTCTCTTCCTTTGCCGGCCCCCGCTACGTGTACGTCACTCCCGGGGCTCGCGTATCTTCCATACGCACCGACAGAAACGCCTACCGCAGTTCGAGCTCGTACAACAGCCAGGTTTCGCGGAACGGCTCGTACTTCAACAGACAAAAGGGCTTTGCGGGATCAAGCTACGACTCCGCAGGTCGAAACCTCAGCAGCGCGCGACAGTCGTACCAGTCGCAGGCCCGGTCAACCGGGTCCTTCAGAAGCAGCGGCACCGGTGTGCGAAGCAGTTGGGGGAGTTCCTCCGGGCGTTCGGGCTTTTCCTCCGGACGCGGCGGCTTCTTCGGCGGCGGCGGCGGGCAGACCATCCTCGGAGCGATTCGCCGGAATGCCTGAAAATGCCCTCCATAGACCCGCGTGATCCCCGCTTCCTTTCCATGTTCCCGTTTTCGCGAGAATGACGGTTTAGCAAAGACCCCCGAAGGTGGGAACGACGGAAGGCAGGGGCGACAAGCGGAAAAGCGCGGAAGGACGGCCCTGTCCCCTCACCCCCACACTCTCCCGTGACGAAATACACAAAGCCCATCGACAATTCCCCGACTCCCTGGCGGGCATCTGCGCCTCCCGTCGACTGCTCCGAGTTCGTGCTGCGGATAACCCTCGGCGAGATGCCGCTCGAAGACGGTTTTTGGCTGAGTCTGCCTGACGAACTCGCGCGAGTATCCCTTCAAGAACTGTTCGACAGGGTGTTTCCGGCTGATCCTTCGCTTCAGCAGGGCTTTCTTGAGCGACTCGACGTCGGAGGGAATCCCGACCTTCCCGATATGTACGATGCCCTGGTGGAAATCTTCGTTCGCGAAGAGTTAGGGCAGTGCACGGTCGACACGTACGTAAACAACGGACCGAAGCTCGAATGCTCGGCGAGTATCGACCGACATCTGGTCGAGAATGACCGCGCGCGCGTGCTCGACCTCGTTGTGGAACAGCGATTCTCGGCCATCCGCTACGCCGCGCGGCGCGGGGACTTTCCCGATCAGGATGCGGCGGTCGCGTGGATGCGTTCGCGAGTCCTCCTGTACTTCCTGGGTGAGGGCGGCTTCGTCTTGCAGCCTGAACCGATCGATCCCGCGGATGCGCGGCTCCTTCCCATAGCGCAATCGTTAGTCCGAGAAGGGCTGATAGAACAATCCGCCGGTACGGGGTCGTTTGAAGTCACCGAACCGGGGTATGAGACGATTGACGAAATGACGGCATCGGTCGAAAACGCGCTCGAACGATACGAGGCGTTTGCCGATGTCCTCTACGATGCGGAGACGGGCGAGTGCGATTTTGGCACAGGCGCGGGACTCGACCTCCGCATACCGGTATACGAGGCCGAGTCGCTGAGCGCCATGCGAACGGTTTTCCTCGTCGAACTGTGCGACGGGGATCTCGCGCGCATGGACGACTGGCGGGAGGCGATACAGGATCGAGAGTTCTTCGAATCGCTGCTGCTCCCGGTGGCCGACCGTCCCCTCATAGGGGAGGATGACCTCGACGCCGTCATTGATGCCGGGTTCGCCTTCATGGACGACATGGCTAGGCAAGCGTCCCTCGCGGACGAAGACGCGCAGCTGCGGCGTTCGCTCGATTGAGCCTGACGCCCGTTATTTCCGCAGAGCCATCCTAACGGATCCCCTCTCCCGTCCTGGGAGAGGGCTAGCGGGTGAGGGCAGCCCCCTAGATCGCGAAGAAGAGCACTAGCGACGCGCTGATGATTATGCCGCCCACGACGAAGGCCATGCTGACATTGCGCGCCCCGGCGATCTCGTCGGCGATCTTCACCTTGGGGAACATCGCCATGTCGATGATCCACTGAACTGCCAGCAGGAGCGCGAATCCGATCACCGCGAAGACGGCGAATGAGATAAGGCTCTGGCTCCATCCGAGAAATTCCCCGGTGACGGCCTTGAAGATCACGATGGCGATGGCGATGAGGTTGGCGGCCATCGCGACTCCGACGGCGACGTTGTCCTTTTCTATTTCGTCGTGGATGTCGTAGGACGTGATGACTTGATAGAAGAGCGCGTACAGGACAAGAACGGCCATGCCCAGCAGGAAGAATGCCACCGA
Organism: Dehalococcoidia bacterium; assembly: GCA_965232435.1. Lineage (GTDB taxonomy): Bacteria > Chloroflexota > Dehalococcoidia > Lucifugimonadales > VXLM01 > VXLM01. Next base: position 1,397,803 of record CBDDPU010000004.1, on the reverse strand, counting down.
GCGGATGATCTCATCGAGGACGCTTGGGGCAACGGCTCCCAACGGCGTGACGTCGTATCCGGCCAGCGAGGAAGCGATAACCAGCGCAACCGCTATGTAGACCGCCATCTCGACGGCGCCGCTTCCCGCGTTCCGGTCTTCGATGATTTCCTTTTCCACATTGAACTTGAAGAGAACCAGGCGGTCTACCAATAGCCGGGTCAAATTCAGCACCGCTATGGCCCCGAGCGAGTAGAGGAAGACTTCCAAAACGTCGTAGCCGAAGTCGGCGTCGAACTGCCAATTGTACTCTTCGCCCGCGCCGAACGGCGTATACAGCACCGCCACGAAGACGATGATAACCCCGAGGAAATACCCCGTTATGCTCAGCCCCAAGGCCGTGTTGCTCTTTTCGCCGAGCTGGTCGGCGACGTGGTAGGGAGTCACGAGGTCGAGTATCCACTTGGCGATGTACAGGACGACAATTCCCAACGCAACGTACACCAGCCCGCGCGGAAAGTATTCAAGCGTCGAAATGAACGTGTCCATCATGTTCCTTCTCCCTACAGTGCGTATTTGACGAGGCGCCGGTGTTCAATATACTCCGTTCGCCCCCGCGCCACGTATTGGGCGAGCCGACCTTGAGCGGTTTTCTGAAGAACGGCCGCCCCCGCCGATTACTGCTTGTACACGGTAATACTATCCGGTGAGACCACGCTGCTGAAGTAGCACTCGTACGGCCTGTCTTTGAATTTGTCGATGGAGAGGATGGCGCGCTCGTCCGAACTCATCAGGTCCCACGTATAGTACCCGATGCCATCCCCCTGACTGCCCTCGAAGAAGAACGCTTCCCCGCTGTTCAGGTAATAGAAGTCTCGGCCGTCGTAGGTGAAATAGTTGCTGAGAGAGTGTTCTCGGTCGACCTGAGTGAGGTCTTCGGGAGTGAGTCCGAGCTCATCGAGCGATGTCGGTTCATTGCTGTTGGTTGCGGAGGTGAAGAGTTGGCCTCCATCATTCGACCAATAGACCCAGAGCCTGCGGTCGCCGTCCCCGGCCGACAGTTCGTACCACGTGCTGTAGCTAGTCGAGTACCGGTGCCTGGCCTCGATGAGGTAGTATCCGTCGTCGTACTCGACGTCGAACCCCGCGATGGTGAACACGTCTCCCACGCCTGCGTCTTTGACGCTCTCGGCAAGGGAAGTTGCTCCCGTGAGCTTCTTTTTCTTCCGCCCGAACAGGGACTTGATCACGCCTACTCCTCCCCAGCGTATGCCATTGTAGATTCGGGCTAACCGCAGGTCAACCGAGCAAATGTTGACGCTGTGCGTGTTCCCTGCTACCGTCGCGCCATGGTCGAAGCCCCTGCAAAACCGCTGCCGGGCGCGGCAGTCGCCCTTGCGGCCCCGGAAACGCCGTCCATGGTGTGCCACGTTGACGAACTGAAGCGCGACGCGGCGCGCATACGAACGTTCGCCCGCCGGGCGGGATGCGCGCTGCTCTATTCGGTCAAGGCGAATGCCCTGCCGGGCGTTCTGACGGCCCTCGCGCCTTTCGTCGATGGATACGGCGTAAGCTCCCGGTCGGAGGCCGGGGCGGCGCGAACGGCGCTCGGAGACCGGGGACGGCTCCACTTCTGCGCCGTAGCCGTGCCTCCATCGGATGCAGAAGAGTTGGCGGATACTTGCGACTACGTGACCTTCAACTCGTTGACCCAGTTGGACCGATGGGCCCCCGTCTTCTCCGGGCGGGCATCTATCGGCCTTCGAGTAAACCCGGGGCGTTCCTTTCTCGAAGACCGGCGATATGACCCATGCAGGCCGCATACTAAACTGGGAGTCTCCCTCGACGATCTTGCCCGGTCGACGGAGCGGGTGGCGCCGCTGATAGACGGTTTGCACGTCCACTCCAACTGCGAGTCGACCGACTTCGGCGAGATGCTTGAAACCGTCCGCATCCTCGATTCCCGCATCAAGCATTTGCTCTCAAACGTTATGTGGGTGAACCTGGGCGGCGGCTACCTGTTCGATGAAGGCGTGAACGTTGACCCGCTGGAGGAAGCGGCGAGTCTTTTGAGAGACCGATACGGCGCGGAGGTCGTCATCGAGCCGGGATCTGCATTCACGCGCGGCAGCGGATACCTCACGGCCTCCGTGCTCGACCTGTTCGACAGCGACGGCAAGACCGTCGCCGTGCTGGATACGACGGTAAACCACATGCCGGAGGTGTTTGAGTACCAGTTCAGCCCAAACGTGTTCAGCCACACCGACGCGGGGGAGCGAGAGTACCTTCTGGCAGGCATGTCATGCCTGGCCGGGGACGTATTCGGCGAGTATTCCTTTGATGAGCCTCTGCGAATCGGTTCGCGCGTAGTGTTCACCGATGCGGGCGCGTACAGCATCGCGAAGGCCAATACGTTCAACGGCATCCCCTTGCCCAAGATCTATGAGGCCCGCGACGACCGGAGTTTCGTCGAAATGGCGGTGGCGCGGTGAGGCTCTTCGAGCGCGAGCTTACTCAGGCGCGGACGAACGGGGGCATTGGATCGCTCGCCGACATTCGACGCATGATCGAAGGCCGACTTCATGAGAACCAAGCGCCGATACGGTTCGCGGCAACAGCGTCGTCACGACGATCTTTCCGCTATGAGATCGGCATTCTGGAACGCGCGGGACGGCCCGTCCCCTCGGTGTTCGATATGCATCCCCGAGCGGGCGAGGCTGCGAACGGCTTCAATGCCGCGCTCGTCGTGCCAACCGGCATAGGCGCTGAGATCGGCGGACATGCCGGCGACGCAACGCCGGTCGCGCGGCTGCTCGCCTCCATATGCGACAACCTCATCACACATCCGAACGTCGTGAACGCCTCCGACCTGAACGAGATGCCTAGCAACGGCCTCTACGTGGAAGGCAGCCTGCTGAGTCGGTTTCTCGCGGGCGCCGTCGGCCTGCGACCCGTGAGAGCGAACCGCGTGCTGGTGATCGTCGATGCGCATCCGGATGAGCGATTCGCGAGGGCCACGGTTAACGCGGTTAACGCCGCGCGGGCCACTTACGGGCTCAGGTGCCCCCGTTTGGTCGTCCTGGACCCCCCGCTGCCGGTGCGCGGGGAGTACACGGCATCGGGACGCGCCGCGGGGACGGTCGAGGGGTTGGAACGGCTCTTTGAGGCGCTCGACTCGCACCGGAATGAGTACGATGCCGTCGCTCTGTCGACGCTTGTCGATGTGGACGTGCCGCACGAGAGCTACTTCTCCTCCGGGGGCGAGATCGTCAATCCGTGGGGCGGTGTCGAGGCGATGCTCACTCATGCCGTATCGACGGTTTACAACGTGCCGTCCGCGCACGCCCCTATGATGGAGTCGGCAGAAGTGGCCGCCATCGATCCGGGTGTCGTAGACCCGCGCATGGCGGCGGAGGTCGTTTCGCTGACGTTCTTGCAGTCGGTCCTGAAGGGCTTGCACACCGCGCCGCGTGTTGCAGTCGAACCATCGGAAATGTCCAGGCCCGACACGCTAACGGCGAGAGACGTTGCCTGCCTCGTCATACCGGACGGATGCATTGGGATCCCGACGCTGGCCGCCCTCGAACAGGGCATCCCCGTTATCGCCGTGCGAGAAAACCGAAGCCTGATGAGGAACGAACTCGCCCTGCTGCCCTGGGACTCCGATCAACTGCATGTCGTCGAGAATTACTGGGAAGCCGCAGGGGTAATGGCCGCCCTGAAGGAGGGAATGTCGCCCGGTTCCGTGCGGCGGCCGCTCCGCGATGTGCCAATTGAGCGACGGCGAGTGACCACCGAGGCCGAGCCGGAGCATTCGACGGCGGACGACGGCGGCTCAAGGTGATGACCTCCACGCTTCACGACATCCGACTGCTGGCACGGCCCGACTCCGCCACGTTTCGGAAGCTGGGAGACGCCCTGCGATATGCCTACTCAACCTTCACAACGTACCGCGATCTATTCGAGGACGCCGGGGTCGGCTGGGACGTTCTTGAACGAGACGACCCACTCGCCGTGATCGACCGCCTGCCGGTCATATCGGCCGAAACGCTTTCGCGGGTGAGCGTCGAGAGCCTTTCGGCCGTCGAAGGGATCGTTGACATGGAGACTTCCTCCGGCACGACCGGCATCCGAAAGAAGCGATTCATCTCGTACGAGGACGACCTGATCGACCATGATTTTATGGCGGAATTGTTCCGAGTGGCCGGACTAGGCCCCGGTGACAGGGTGGCGTGTCTCGATACCGACCCGGTCTATCTGATGGTTTCGTTCGCGCGCGCGCTCGAGTTGCTAGGCGCGGATGAGGCGTACATCTATTCCGTGGGCCGCGATCAGGGCAATACGCTTGACTCGCTGGCTCGGCTCGATCCGACGGTCATCTTCGCCGTGCCGTCCATGTTCGAGCGGTGCTGGCCCCCACTCAAACGGCTGTACGACGAAACAGGCCGCGGCGGCCTGAGGAAGGTCGTCTTCCTCGGTGAGCGCGTCCCGTCCCAGTTGAGGGCGGAGTTGGAATTGGGGCGAACGATCGAGGTTTTCAGCTACTACGGAGCGGCGGAAGCCTCTTCGCTTGGCATTGAATGCGCCGTCCATGCGGGTATCCACCTGTACGCGGACAGGAACCTGTTTGAACTGCGCCAATCCGAGAGGGAAGATTCGGACGGGCAGCTTGTGATCACGAGTCTCGCGCAGAAGACCGCGCCCCTTGTGCGCTATGCCCTGGGCGATGAAATCGCGGTGATTCCGGGCGAATGCCCCTGCGGCCTGACGCACCCTTTGGTCGATGTGCTCGGACGGGCCGGGGACGGCTTCTCGATCCTCGGCTCGCGGTTCTATTACGACTCGCTGCTGCGTTCGGTTTACCGAAGATTCGACGAGGTCGGGTATTTGCAGATCGTGCTCACAACCGAAGGGGAGGACGTGCTGTCGATCCTGCTCCCGGCGGAGATGGCGCCTCACGAAAAGCGAGTGAAGGGTTCCCTGCTGTCGGATCAGCTCGAATTGGAATTTCTCGTGACCAGCAGGCTCGCGCGCCTGAAGTTCGAGTACGTGGAAGAACCGTATTTTACCGGCTCGCGAAAGATGAAGCTTGTAGACGACCGGAGGGGAGTCGGTTCATCATGATGCAGGGATTCTTCATAGTCCTCGCCATCCTCAGCGGAGCGGGAATCGCCATGCAGGCGTCCATGCTCGGCGCGGTCGGCACGGCGCGCACGCCCGCGGCGGCTGTGTGGATATCCCTCCTGGCAACCGTGGCCGGCCTCGCCTCGTTCGTGATCTTTCGCTCTTCCTCTTCCTCGATAGGTTTGCCACCGCCGTTCGACCGCCCATACATCATGATCGCCTTCGCTATTGCCGCGGTCGTTGCGCTGGCCTTCTCGGCAAGGGACATCGAATGGTACTACGCCCTGACCGGGCTCATGCCGATACCGTTCCTCGTCGGAGCGGGTTTTCTGGCGCCGCGTCTGGGCGTCGGTCTCTTCATTTCCTCCGTCATCGCCGGCCAACTCACGGCGGCCGCCCTGCTCGACCACGTCGGCGCATTCGGCGGCAATGTCATCCGCGCCGACTACATCCGCATCGCAGGAATAGCCGCCCTCATGGTCGGCGTCGTCCTGATCCGCGGGTTTCGCTAATGCCGAGGCGCAGAATCATCCGTAGTCGTATCTCACCACCAACTCCACATCGGTTAGGACGATGTCCGGGATGATGCGCGGATTCCGCCCACGCAAAACAACCTTGGCCTTGTGCGTCCCCTTCGAGGCCTCCCGTGGTTCCAGCCGGTAAGACTGCCAGACGACGCCGGAGATCGTATCGCCCGCCTGTGATCTCACGTCGGCGTATTCGATAACCGGATCGGGGAGAGGCTCGCCGTCCCAAAAGACTCCCACGTCGTCGCCGACTACCCATTCCTCCATTCGGACGCGCAGCAAAATGCTCTCAGGCGGATCGGACGCGAAATCGTCGGCCACGGTCAGGGCGACCGTCGGGCCGTCCCCGCTCATGGTTTCGACAAGAGGCGTCGGAACCTCGGCGTAGATGCGGTCGTTCAGTTCCGCGCCTCGCCATTCCCCGGTCTCGCGGGGAATTTTATGCGTGGCCGCGTATATCTTGCTTGCGCCCCTGAGCGTGTCCGGCGAACCCATCGTGGTGAGAAGCTTTCGTCGGTATTCGCCGTCGGCGTGGAAGTTGAACACGTAGACGCCGTCCGCGCCATGGGAGTAATGACGGCTTGCGATTCCGCCGAGCGTCATGTCCCGTTTCGAGTCCTCGTCCTCAGGCCCGACGTGCGGCCCGTCCGTGGAGCCGTAAATACAGCCGTACACGGCGACATCGGAGCCTTCGGTCAGTCGCTTGAACCCCTCGATATCCAATAACGGATCGGTGCCGGAACTCGCGGCGGGGATCAGAATATCTACGAGGCCCTCATCCAGCCAGGCCTCGACGTCGTAGCCGATGCGCTTACACATTTCGAGTGTGCCCGCAACCCTCGCGGCGACGTAGAACGGCCTGCCGCGCTCTTCTGCGATGCGGTCGGTGGTCTGTCGGATCGAACGCTGCAGATCGGTAAGGGCGTACCGCAGCTTGTAGCCGAAGTCCTTGTGGAAGTGGTATCCGTGTCGCTGCCAGTCGAGCTCCACGCCGTCCCAGTTCCAACGCCGGCAGAGCTCCCGCACATGTTCAAACCTGTGCCTCCGCACTTCCGGGACGGCCATGTTCCACGAGAGCGCGAACCAGTCGGACTGTGCGCCGTCGCCCAGAACCCATTCGGGATGCTCCCGCCGCATTTGGGTTATGGAGCCGTGCCGGGACGTCGGGAGGTCTCGGACTTGAAGCCCGTTGAAGTGGTTGTCGTTCATGCGGACGGAGGCGTACACGTCCATACCCAATTCGTGCCCCCTGTCGATAGCCGCGGCCTGCGGGTCTTCGCCCCGTTCGATCATGGCGAGAACGTTCTCATCGAACGTGTAGGCATGGACGCTGTGATACTCTCTGCCCACGTGGTCTCCCGTGGTCTCCAGAACGTCGCTGCGATACCGCGCGACATGTTCTCCGACGCACCAAAAGTGCGCGCCGACCTGCGTATCTTCCAGCGGCGCGTACATCGTGCCGAGAAACTGCTCCATGGACTGGGGCGCCTCGTGGTGACCGTGCGGCGCGCCGTCCCAGTTATAGATGATTCCGTACTCCGGCGGACGGGGCATTTCAGTCTCCTTGGGAATCAAGATTGTGGCCATTCTACGTGACGAAGCACAGGCGCGCGCGTATCCCCTCACCCACGACGGGAGAGGGCTAGGGTGAGGGTATTCCGTGGATTCTCGCTTTCGCGGGAGCGACGACGGGCGGCTCTCGCCAACCCATAGGCAGCTATTCGGAGAAACTCTTAACAATTTTGTAAGGTACGTAATGAGTCGGAAACCTTTGGCCTGTACAGTGAGCGGGAATCCACGAACGGGAGCAGCCGATGAATGCGGCAAGGCCGGCGACCGAATCCGCCAACTCGCGTATACTGACGACATCACGCTCCGACGGAGCCGGAGACCCGCACGGCGAGACCATGGCGACGCGAATCCTCATCGTAGACGATGAACGGGTTGTGACGGAGGTTGTCGAACGGTACCTGAAACTCGAGGGGTACGATGCGGCCATTGCCTCCGACGGAGCCGACGCGCTCAAAGTCGCTCAGGAATGGGACCCGCACCTGGTAGTCCTCGATCTGATGCTTCCCGTGCTCGACGGGCTTGAAGTATGCCGGATTCTCCGGAAGAACTCGGACGTGCCGATCATCATGTTGACGGCGCGCGGCGAAGAGACCGACCGCATCGTCGGCCTGGAAATGGGCGCGGACGACTACATGGTCAAGCCCTTCAGCCCGCGCGAGCTGGTGGCGCGGGTCAAGTCGGTCTTGCGACGGGCCCAAGCGAGGCCGGGCACTGGCAGCGGTTCGACGCTGAAATTCGGCGCGCTGGAAATCAATCCCGACACCAGGGAAGTGACCGACGGCCCGCGCAGGATCACGCTGACGGCCAAGGAGTTCGATTTGCTCTTTTTCCTCGCGTCCCATCCCAGCCGGGTCTTCACGCGGACCCAGCTCATGGACCAGGTGTGGGACTACTCGTACGCGGCGGACTATTCGACCGTCACCGTGCACATCCGCCGGCTTCGGGCCAAGCTGGAGATCGACCCCCTGAAACCGCGATACATCAAAACGGTTTGGGGCGTGGGCTACAAGTTTGAGGCATAGAGCATGACCGCACTCGCGAAACGCTCCTTGCAGGCGGCGGCAACGCTGCTGCTGCTGCTGGCCGTTGTCGTGGTCGGCACCGTGGCGCTGCTCGATCCGCCCGCGAGCGATCTCGTCGCCCTCGCGCTGTTCCTGCTGCTTTCGGGCGGAATCACCGTGAGCCTCGGAGTAGCAGTCGCGCAGTTTGGGATGCCGTCATGGGCAGGCTCCGTCCGCACTCGACTCATTCTGATATCGGTCCTCGTCATGGCCCTCTCGCTCGCCAACGTCGGGTTCGTGGCTGCGCTCATGTTTCTTTCTCAGCATGATCTATACCTGCTGATCGTGCTGACGGTTTTCTCCGTCGGCATATCGATCTTTGTCGCCTACGCCTCCTCCGAACCGACGGCGAGAGTCATGAACGGGTTCGTGAAGGCGGTGAGGAAGATAACTGCCGGCAGCCTCGATACGAGGGTGCCGGTGCAGTCGAACGACGAGGTCGGTGAACTGGCCGTGGCGTTCAACGACATGGTCGAGCGGCTCCAGGGCAGTTTCGAGCGCGAACGCGACCTCGAAAACGCCCGCAAGGAGCTGTTCGGCGCGGTATCCCACGACCTTCGGACGCCTCTCGCCTCCATCCGCGCGATGATCGAGAGCATCAACGACGGCGTCGTGACCGACGAGGATACCAAGGCGCGATATCTGGCGACCATCCAATCCGAAGTGGAAAATCTCAGCGGTCTCATCGGCGACCTCTTCGAGCTGTCGCAGATTGACGCCGGCATCCTTGCGCTGCACATCGAATCGTCCTCCATCCAAGACCTGATATCCGACACTCTTGAAAGCATGGCAGCCCAGGCGAACAACCGGCGGCTGCGCCTGGAAGGCGAGGTGGATAAGAACATTTCCCCCGTCTCAATGGACTCGCAGCGAGTTCAGCGCGTCCTCTACAACCTCGTGCAAAACGCGATCCGCTACACTCCGCCCGACGGCTCCATTTCCATTCGGGCAGTCGACGCGGGCCAGGAAGTTCGGGTGCACGTGTCGGACACCGGCGAGGGCATCCGACGACGCGACCTGCCCAAGATCTTCGACCGGGCCTATCGCGCCGACCCGGCTCGTCACCGCAAGTCCGGCGGGGCGGGCATCGGCCTCAGTATCGCCAAGGGCATCATCGAGGCGCACGGAGGCCGAATATGGGTCGAGAGTGAACCGGGACAAGGCAGCGTGTTCAGCTTCACCTTGCCGAAGTCCGCGCCCGCCACCGGCTAAACCCCCTGCTTCGACGCGAAAAGGCCACCGCCGTACTGGCCGGAGGCCAGACGGGGAGGCTGCGACTCCCCGCCCAAAATGAAGCCGTATCATTTACAGTCCGCCTCGCTCGTGTTACGATAGTGGCAGTGTTGGGGCGAAGGAGGGGCGTAGGAGTTGTTGCAAGATGCGGCCCATGTCATCGGGATCATCCGTGACATTCTACTCATCTTCGTCTTGGCCTTTATGGGCGTCGCTCTTTATGTGACGTATCGAAAGCTGTCGAGTGTGCTCGACTCCGTAGACGGAACACTGAAGAGCGCAAAAGAAGTGGCCGACTCGATCGCGGAACGGTTCTCGGAGTCGTCATCCTCGGGCGGGGGCAGCGCATCCGTGATTGTGAAGGCGTTATCTTTTCTGTTGGGAGGGTCTCGAACGAATTCGGGGTCCTAAAGTTCAATATCAAGGAGGATATGTACCATGGCTGATAAGGATAGCGGAATTGCATTTGTTTCAGGGTTCTTGCTGGGCGGATTGGTCGGCGCCGCGATCGGGCTCCTCGTAGCTCCCAAGTCCGGCGCGGAAACGCGGGCCAACATCGTCGAGCAAAGTGAAGAGTGGAGACACCAGGCACAGGAGATCGCCAACCAGATTTCCCAGAACATCACTCCGACCATCGATAGCCTGCGTCAGCAGGTTTCCCCGGCGGTCGGCGCCGTCCGCGAGAGAATGGGCATGGAACACGCCCCGGCTCCGGCCGAAACGGCCGCGGCAAGCGCCGATGAGGACGCGGCCGAAGCCGCTCCCGCCGCCAAGACGACCTAATCGGTTCGACTCAGTCGCGGTGATGTCAACGCCGCCGCTTCACTGACCCTGACTGGACGGCCTCCCGCTCCCAAAGACTAGGGCGCGGGGTCACGTTCTGTCGCGGGAACCACGACGAGAAGAGTACCCTCTTCCGTCATAATCGCGACGAGGGCGTTCCTCAGGGCACAACGGCAGCCGGGTTGGCATTGATAACAAAGCGCGATGAGATGAACTCCCCCGTCCGCCTGAGGATGGAGACGGGCGACCCGGTTCGGGTCGCCCGTCTTTTGTTCAGAGAGTTTCCCTTAGCGTTTTCGGATCCCTGCGACGAGACCTGCGGCCCCGAGCGCCACACCGAACACCGCAGCCGCCAGCGCAAGGACGGGCAGGACACCCTGACCCTGCTCCGCGGCATCCCGCGCCTCCTCCGCCGTGCTGATCGCCCCACGCACGGCGCTTTCCATCTCACGGGCGGACGCGAGTTCCTCCGGGAATTGGAGGGCGGATAACGGCCGGATGTCGTCGAAGCCTCCACCCCCGCCAAAGGAGGCGAAGGTTTCGTCAACCGCCATCCCCTCGATGGCCCCGAAAACGCGGAACGTGTACACGCCGGGCGTCGTCGGCAGGAGATTGGCCGTATAGCGGCCCGGTTCCGCCAAGTCGGCGCTTAGGTCGACCACCCGCGACGCGCCCGTCGGCGTGTACGTGACCTCCACCCGCAGAGCGCTCTCCAAGCCTTCGACCGCCATCGAGTCCCCGTGATGGTCTCCGGACATCGACATCGCGCCGCTGTCGCCGTGATCGTGCGCATTCTCCCCCATTCTTGTCACGCGGATCTCGACGCCGTTCATAACCCCCTCGTAGGCGGGTTCCACTATCCACCCGATGTTGATTTGGTAATCGCCCACCTGCCGCCCCTCGTGCGCAAAGCCGGTCACGGCGGCCAAACTCAGGACGCCTGCGACGACAGCCGCAAGCCAGTATCTCGCAATACATGCCACTCGCATAAACCGATTGTCTCACAGGTCGAACTCGCCGCGCCGCGCGTCCACGCTCATGAGTTCCCGGCCCCAAACGACGTCCCCGTCGTAATGACGGGCGATATCGCGGATCGCCCGCTCCGTTTCGCCGGCCGCGTCCATGGCGTCCGTCTGGTGCACGATGACGAGCCGTTTAGCCCCTGCCTCCTGCGCCATCTTCGCCGCAGTCTCGCTTCCGCACATGTACTCTTCCTCCGGCGTGCCCTCGGCATCATCCTCGATGTACGTGCAGAGGCATATCATCGTGTCCACGTCTTTGGCGAGCTGCGTAACACTGTCGCAGGGCCTCGTGTCTCCGGTAACCACCACGCTGCCCTCGTCGCTGTCGATCCGATAGGCAAGTGAGTCCAGCCAGGGCTGCACGTGCTCGGCGGGAGAAGCGGTCACCTCCCAGTCGGCGCCCGTGGCTATCGTGCCGGGGCCAACGTCCTTCGCCACGACTACGGGCGCCGGGCGAGGCAGTTCGCCGCCGCGCGACGTGAAGGCATTCAGGCTCAGAGGATGGTTGATCCTGGCGATCCAGTCGTGAGCGAACGCGCCATCGTGTTCGTCCATGATGCGATGAGTGATCCGCTCGGTCAGGTTCGGCCCGTATACCCGCAGGTCATTCTCGCCCCCGACGCACAGGTTCCAACGGCTGAGAATGAAGCAAGGGTAATCGACGTCGTGGTCGAAGTGGTGATGAGTGAAGAAGAGGTTGTCGATCTCGGTTAGAGGTATCCCCATCTTCACCAGCTTATGAGTCGATGCGGGGCCGCAGTCGAACATCAGCCGCTCCCCGCCGACGTTTATGACGTAACAGGAGCCGAACCTCTCGGATGCGGGAGACGGTGTGCCCGATCCGATAATGTCAATTCGCATTCCGTTCACCTCCTCTGACGAGATATTCCTGGAAACAGCCTTGCGCAGCCCCTTCGTTGAGGCCTCTTCCTGGCAATGCTCTCCGTTCACCCTGAGCTAGTCGAAGGGTGGCTCGCGGTTCGACAAGCTCACCGTGAACGGGTCTACTAGGAACCGTTTAGCTCTTATCAAGAGCCTTCATCCGCCGGAACGGGAGTCTGGCCGATGGCGTCAAGCCGACGCTTGGCCTCCGCGTACAGCTCTTCCGAGAGCGGACCGCGCATGACCGCCTGGACGTTCTCTCGCAGGTGCTCTGATCGAGTGGTTCCGACAATGATCGTATGGGCGTGAGGATGGCTCAGAGTGAAGCGGAGGACGAACGCCGAGCGGCTTTCGCCGGGTTCTCGGAGATCGTCCAGGCCCGCGCGGTCAAACTGCGCCCACGTGCCCGCGCGGTCACCCGACGACACCTCGCCCTGGGCCACGCCGCCGCGGATGATGATCCCGACGCCCGCCTCCGCGGCCTTGGTGATCCAGTCCTCATGCTTCCGGTCCAACGCCGAATAGGGGATCTGCATCGTGTCGAACACACCCCAATCGAGGAAGGTCGGCAGGTACGGCAGCGTCGTCGAGATGCCGAGATGCCCCACCTTCCCCAAGTCCCGCATCTCTTGCATCGCGTCGACGAGCCCGCCGTCCTCGACTGTGGCGACCGTCGGATTATGCGGCTGAATGATGTCCACGCTGTCACGGGCCAGCCGTCTGAGGCTCTCATCGATGGTGCTCAGGAAATTCGCCCGCGTCCAGACGTGTTTCGAGCTGTTGCTGTTGTGGTCTAAGAGAGAATCGGTGCATCCGCACTTGGTAGCCACCCGGAACTCGTCGGAGCGGTCGGCGATGCTGCTTCCCAACCAGCTCTCGGCGAACCTGTAGTCATACGCCGTGTCGAAGAAGTTGATTCCGTGATCGAGCGCCTCGTTATAGAGCGCGGACGCCGCCTCTTCGGTCCAATGGCTCCTGTCGGGTCGCCATAGAGCCGTCCCAAAACCGAGGCGCGAGACCTCGATACCCGTCCGACCCAGTATTGCGGTGGGCAGCCCTTCGCTCATAATCGGCTCCTTCCGACTCGCTTATAACTCGAACGAGTCTCAATAGTATCAGTTACTGATGATAGCGTATCGTAACGGATTCCGCCCCGTATCGAAGTATTGGGCTTTCCGCGTGCGGAGGAACGACGGCGGTCGAGTGCGCGAATGGCGGGGGAGAACGAGACTACGGCAGGAAATGGGGAAATAACGGGTTGCGCGCGGTGGGGTTAATGCGCGCAGGCCTGAATTTAGGATACCCTTCTTGGGTTGAAACTTTGGCAGCCATGAGGAGTGTGTCGATGTCCGATGTCGGTGAATTCAACCTTGAGACGTTGTTTTCGTCGCGGGTTCCGGAAGCCGCGGAAATGCGGGTCATCACTCGCGCGAAATACGATTTCGCGATCGCGTATCCCGATCCCGAGACGACGCCCGCCGAGGCCCTTGCGGAGTGCGTGAGAGACGCCGTCGCCGAAGAGGGGCGCAGCCTGGCGATCTACCCCCACGACCAGGGCTACCCCCCGTTGCGCGAGTACGTCGCACGGAAGCTGGCCCGCGACCGGGGCATCGAGGCGGGAGCCGACGACATTTTCCTGGCCGACGGCTCCAGTCAGCCGAACCACATCCTGATCGAAGCCTTGATCGATCCCGGCGACGTGGTCTTCACCGAGCGCTACGTGTACAGCGGAACCTTGCGGCAGCTGCAGCGGTTCCGCGCGGACGTTCGCGGCATCGAATGCGACGACGACGGGATGATCCCCGACGCGCTCGAAGCGGCGATTGTTTCGGCGAGAAACGAGGGCGTCCGCCCAAAGCTCATATACACGATCCCGACGTTCCAGAATCCGCAGGGATGGACGATGACTTTGGAGCGTCGACACGCCATGCTCGATGTCGCTCGCAGGCAGGGCGTCGCCATCATCGAGGACGACTGCTACGTCGACCTGCGCTACGAGGGCGAGAACGTGCCGTCCATCGCGTCGCTCGACGGGGACGGCGTCGTGAGCTACGTCGGCTCGTTCTCGAAGATCACCGGCCCCGGCATGAGGATTGGCTACGTCGCGGCATCGGAGGAGATGCTCCGGCGGCTCAGACCGATCAAGAGCGGAGGGGGAGTGAACCAATTCGCTTCCTGGGCGATTCACCGGTTCACCGAGCGGCATCTCGACGACCACATTCAAAAGATCAACGGCGTCCAGCGCGTGAAGCGCGATGCCATGCTCTCCGCTCTGGGCGAAAACTTCGGCTCCCAAGCGACATGGAGCAGACCGGACGGCGGCCTTTACGTCTGGGTGGAGTTGCCGGAGGGAGGCGATTTCGTCGATGCCCAAGAGGCCGCCGCCAAAGCCGAAGTCGGCTATCAGCCCGGCCCGATCTTCTCTCCCGACGGCGTATCGGCGAGGAACTTTGCCCGCCTGTGCTTCGGGTACAACACACCGGACGAAATCCGAGAGGGCATCGGACGACTGGCCGACGTCCTCACCCGCGAAGGTCATCTTTCGACGTAGCTAGCTTCAATGCGCCAGCCATCAAGGCTTCTCCATCCCGTTCGCCCTGAGCCTGTCGAAGGGCGACATGACGGCGCACCTCATTTCTAATTCGGTATGACAACATGAAAATCCTCGGCATTGAGACATCCTGCGACGAGACGGCTGCAGCCGTCATCGAGGACGGGCGCGGCATCCACTCAAACGTGGTTTGATGGGGACGGTTCACTCGCTGGCGGCGACGCCTGATGGGGATGACGTGGGAGCGGTTCGTTGGCTGGCGAGAGTGATCGGGAGAGAGAGCGGGCGATGAGCGTGTTGATAGTTGGTGTAGTCGGGGCAATTGCGGCGATTGCTGCTGTGGCCACGATGGGCGTGCTGTGGAGTCGTCGAGGGAGAGCCGATAGATGGAAGGTCAACTTGCGCATTGCCGGAGCTTGCATGGTGGCCGTGTGGGCAGTGGTGTCATTCTCGATTGAGGGCAATGCATTGACTAGCATGTTTTGGCTTATGGTACTCGGGTGCGGGATCCTATGTTTGTTGGGATCATTTTCGCAAGGACCCAAGGAATGACAAAATACTAAGGTACAGTCAAGAAGAGAAGATGCCTACTGGAACGTTAAGGCGGTCGGTAGAGTAGGCAGACGCTGAAGCAAGGAGGAAAGGTGAACTACACCAGAAGAATCGGAATCATGATTGGGACGATTGCGGCGCTGTTGATCTCAGTCGGGGGTACTTCCTCGGAGCACGAGCAGTGGGGATAGGTTTCGGCTCCCCGTTTACGTGGAGGGCAGGATGGGGTGGCAAAGTGTTGTTCAAGGGATGAGAAAAAGGCGAGTGAATTGGATATTAGCGATTATCGGCGCCTGCTTGTTGGCAGCAGTGGCAGTGATCACAATGTATGATATAGGGCATACGCTCCTCTGGTCGTTCGTAGGGTCGGTTGGGGTCTTATTTCTGGGCATGTCATTCTGGGATTGGTCAAAGATGTGAGCAGTGGCGCGACTCAGACGGATAGGGTACGGATCGAGCTCATTGAACCCGGCAAGGCGCCGACGCCGACGCGCTCACCGCGAAGGTCATCTGCCAACTCGTGAATAGCGTCGAGTTTCCCGCCCCATATCGAAGAGCGACATCTCGCTCTTTCGGAAAACTCACAACTCCGTCAATCCCCACGAACCCCCTCCCTCACAATTCCACCATTCCCCAATCCCCACCGTCATTCCGGCGAAGGCCGGAATCCAGCGAGGTCGGCATGAAAATCCTCGGCATCGAGACATCCTGCGACGAAACGGCCGCCGCCGTCATAGAGGACGGGCGGACCATCCACTCCAACGTGATTGCGTCGCAGATCGAGATTCACGCCGAGTACGGCGGAGTCGTGCCGGAGATTGCATCGCGGCAGCACATGCTAACCTTCAACGGCGTCGTCAGGGAAGCCCTCGATACGGCATCGGTCGAACTGCGCGATCTCGACGGCATAGCCGTGACTTACGGCCCGGGGCTCGCGGGGGCTTTGCTGGTGGGAGTTAACGCGGCGAAGGGCTTGGCGCTCGCGGAAGAATTGCCATTGATCGGGATTAACCACCTTGAAGGACATATTTACGCGGCATGGCTGGAGGATATCCCCGACCCCGCGATTGATCCGGGGTTCCCGCTGCTCTGTCTGATCGCGTCGGGTGGGCATACCGACTTGGTCCTCATGCGCGGCCATGGGCGCTACGAGCTTGTCGCGCAGACTCGCGACGACGCCGCCGGAGAGGCGTTCGACAAGGCGGCACGGGTGCTCGGACTCGGATTCCCCGGCGGGCCGGAGATACAGAAGATGGCCGAGCGTCCCCACGCGAATGAGAAGCGCTTCCCGCGTCCGAATGTGAAAGGCTCCTTGGACTTCAGCTTCAGCGGACTCAAGACGGCTATGCTCCACCGGGCGCAGGAAAAAGGCTGGTATCCGCCGGGCGAGGACGCGATAGACGAGTCGGAACTGGCAGGGGTGGCCTCGGCTTTTCAAGAGGCTGTCGTGGACAGTATCGTGACTCGCTGCGTCGCCGCCGCCGAGAAATACCGGGTGGCCGGGATTGTACTGGGAGGCGGCGTCGCCGCCAACAGTCTCTTGCGCGAAGAGGCCCTCGCGCGCTCACCGGTCCCTGTCATCGTCCCACGACCGGGGCTGTGCACTGATAACGGCGCAATGATCGGCGCAGCGGCATGGCATCACCTCCGGGACTCGCCACAATATCGCTGGGACCTCGACGTCGCCCCCGCGCTTCGCCTCGGATAGACCCCGGCCTCCCACACATCCCCTCTCCCGTCCTGGGAGAGGGCTAGGGTGAGGGTACATCCCCCTCCCCGTTCATGGTGAGCCTGTCGAACCACATATCCCCTCTCCCGTCGTGCGAGAGGGCTAAAGCCTGCCCCGTACGTGATACGGGAGTGAGGGCCACCCTCCCCGTTCATGGTGAGCCTGTCGAACCATCCGTCATTCCCGCGCACGCGGGAATCCAACACCGGGCGTGACCAGTATAATAACGCCACATGATGGCCTTCCTTTGGAACCTTGTTCGATTTCCTCTCATGCTGCTGGGGAAGCTGGCGGCTTGGCGCTGGAGGAAGACTCGGACGGCGTGGCGGGCGGCTTGGCGTGAACCCGCGCGGCCTTTGAGGCTTCTGTACCTGTCACTTGGACTCTTGATCGCCGGCGCCTTGATTCCGGTCGCTTTCGGCCGGCTGGGCGTTATAGGAGGAAGCGCCTATGTGATCGCGACGCTGATGGCGATTTTTGACGCCGCGTTCTTCCGCACGGTCAGGATAGGCCGTTTCAAGCGGGCGCCGTCCGCTCTGATGGCCCCGTTTCTGATCCTGGCGGGAGTCACCGCCTCCTTTGCGATTCGTCCGTTGCTCGGAGACGCGAAGAACGCCGCATTGGCTCAAGATTTTGTGGCAGCGGTCATAATCCTGGGCTGCTTCGCGCTGATGTCGCTGTGGTTCCGCCGATTGCAAAGCGGGCGTCTGTACTGAAGGACGACCGCCGAGATCGGTTTAGCCTGGCGCGAAGAATGATGCGCGGGATTGCGGGTCGTCATCGTCCGCATTGGCGGCGCGCGCTTTTGTCTCGAACAGCCGATTGACGAATTCGTACACGCCGGCTTGAGGGACGGAGCGGTGTATGTCCATGGTCATCTGGGAACCGCCCGCGCTGACGGCAATTTGGAAGATGGGCGGAGTGTTGATCCTCTCCCAAACGAGGTAAGCGCCCATGAGGAGAAGGATTGCCGCCGCCACGACATCGAGAACGGGACGATCCCAGACAACCCAAACTAAGATCGCGGCGACGATTGAGAGGAGGCCCCAAATGTACCCGCCGATGCCGCCGATGCGCTCCGTTCCGACTCGAACGGCGATGATGTCTGCGAGCCAGATGAAGACGGCCTGACGCGCGCTGCCGCCGGCGGCCAAGTGGATGAGTCGACGGTCGGTCAGCACGAGCGCGTCAGTGGACGAGCCGCGACTGCGCTTTCGGTCATCGGAAAGGCTGAGCGTGGTTTCCACCCGCTCGCCGTCCAAGAGCGTTACGTGCGCAAACTCGGTCTGCTCAAGGTCGATTTGTTCGCTGAGAACGGCCATGACTCCAACCAAGTCGTCCAGTGTCGTCTGCCACTCGATGGTACCACGCGCCCGCCTGATGTCCAAGCCGTACGGGGTAGCGGTAACTGTTCAGACTTCATGAGAGCACTCAATACACACAGCCACCGTCGTACCCGCGAAGCTTGTCCCCGTGAAAATGGGGAGCGGGTATCCATAGGGATTGGGGTGTTCGTATCATCAACCCTGAACGGTTACGGGTACTGGTATCATACGCCCATGACACGCAAGAAGATCGCCGCGATCGTCACCACGTTCTTCGACGGCTCTCACGCCGACCTGCTGGTATCGCGGTTCGTGAACGGATTCCCCACGCCGGCAGGATTTGTCGAATCGAAGGTCGATGTCGTCTCGATGTACATGGAACAGATCCACCCCCAGGATATCGGGGTCGAGTTCGCTCGCGAGCACGGAATCGAGCTGTTCCCCAGCATTCGGTCGGCGCTGACTCTTCAGCAGCCGATGCATGGCCCCTGGCCCACCGCCCCGGGCTGGGAAATAGGCGAGCTTGCGGTGGACGGCGTACTCATCATCGCTGAGCACGGCGACTATTCCCCCAACGAGCGGGGACGGCAGCTGTACCCGCGCCGGCATTTCTTTGAGCAGGTCTGTGGGATGATCGGGCTATCGGGTCGGGCTATACCCGTCTTCAGCGACAAGCACCTCGCCTACTCGTGGGACGACGCCCGCTGGATCTACGACTGCGCCGTCGAGCTTGGCATTCCCTTCATGGCGGGATCGTCCCTGCCGGTCACGGGACGCACGCCATGGTTCGAGCACGAGACCGGCATCGAGATCGGCGACGCGCTGGCGCTGGGCCACTTCAACCCCTATCCGAACGGCCTCGACTCGTACGGCTTCCACGGTTTGGAGGCTCTCCAGTGCATGGTCGAGCGGCGGCGTGGCGGCGAGACGGGAATCGCGGCGGTCCGCTGTCTTGAGGGACGGGCGGTGTGGGAGGCCGCGGACGAGGGCCTGTGGCCGAGAGACCTGGCCGCCGCCGCGGAGTCGCGCATCATGGAAGTCGAGGCGGGCCGGATGGAGGAAAACTGCATTCGTCCCGCCCTGTTCCAACTGGAGTACGTTGACGGCTTTCGCGCCACGACCCTCATGCTCGACCGGCACGCGCGGGGATTCGCATACGCCGCCCGCGTGAATGGCGAGACCGTCAGCACGGGATTCCACACCGGCGACACGACCATTCGCGAGTCGTTCGGCGCGCAGGGACTCGCCATTCACGAAATGTTCCTGGCCGGGCGTACCCAGTACCCCGTCGAGCGCAGCTTGCTCACGACCGGGGCCCACGCCGCCCTCATGGACTCGCGCTACCTCGGCGGTGTTCGCATCGAAACGCCATGGCTGAATGTTTCGTACAAACCGCCTGCCGGCCCCTAATTCCCTTCGCGACGCATTTCACCCGTGGTGATCTCAACGGGCAGGTCATTGTCTTCATAGCGGGCGAGGATGAACAGCAGGTCGGAGAGTCGGTTGACGTACCGCAGGACGTTGTCGTTTTTCAGCGGCTCCGCATCCGTGAGCGCCACGATGCGGCGTTCTGCGTCGCGAGTGAGCGTCCGCGCCAAGTCAATGGCGCCGGACGCCGCGGACGCTCCCGGCACGATGAAGCGAGGCGGCAGGTCGACTTCGGCGGTGAGCGAGTCTATCCAACCTTCAAGTCGCTCGACCATCGCCTGCGTGACCGGTGAGAAATTCTCGATGAGCCGGTCATAACGCTCGGGGTGCGTCGCGATTTCCGTTGCCACCGTGAACATGTCGTGCTGGCACCGCAGAAGGATGTCTTTGACTCGCTCTTCGGAGGAGAGGGCGCGCGCCATGCCCATGGCGGAAATGGCCGTATCGACCGCGCCGTACGCCTCCGGCCGCAGTCCTGCCTTCGAGTCGCGCCCTCCGAAGAGAAGACCCGTCGTGCCGTCGTCGCCGCTTCGGGTATATAGCTTCATGCCGTCCCGTCCTGACAGTGATGAGAAGTAGTGTACACAGCGGGAAGGGATCACGGCGCGAAGTAGGGCTGGGATTATGGTATATTCGGTTCCCGACCACTATTCAGGGAGGACGTCCCAACACCATGATCTACGACGGGCACGCCTACATATTCCCTGACATGCGGGGCGATGGCGGTTTCGCCGACCGCGACGAGTTTCAGCGGCACCTACAGCTGGCGATCGGGACTCACTTCATGCCGGCGTGGCGGACGCGCGATCGCGCGGAGGCGGACAGCAGCGGCCTTATGGACGGGTCGATGCCGCGTGGATTCGACGCGCTGAAGGACGCCGAGTTCCGCGCCACTCGGTTCGGACGCTTCGAGTGGACGGCCGACGGGGAGACGTTCTATAAGCAGTACATGCCGCCCTCGGTCGTGGACATGGAATTCACTTCCGATGACCTCGTCGCGGAAATGGACTACGCCGAGGTGGATTGGGCGCTGCTGCACCGGACGCCCTATCTGGGAATTGGCAACGAACTCGTCGCCGAGGCCGTGCGAAACTATCCGAACCGGATACAGGCTCTCGCCCACGTGCCGGAATGGAAGATCGCGACCGATCCGGACTGGGCCATAGCCGAGCTCGACCACGCCATCAACCGACTCGGACTGCACGGACTCCAACTGCTGCCCGATCATATGGCGTTGTACGGCCAGTCGACCGATTGGACGAGGGAGTCGCTGACGCCCTTTTGGAACCGGTTCGCCGGGCTGGGGGCGCCCCTGTTTGTGACGCCCGGCTACACGTCGCTCGCGCGGAGCCGAAGCGGCGGCGGCATGGACTTGAGCGAGTTCGAGACCGTCAGCCGGTTCATGGAGCGGTACCCCGATGTGCCCGTGACGCTGACTCACGGCTTGAGCTGGCGTTCCTTCGCGGACCGGGACGGCATTCACGTGCCGGACGCCGTGTACGACGCCCTGCCCATCGACAACCCGAACTTTCATGTTCAACTGCTGTTCGCCATCTTTTTCGGCGGGATCTACGACTATCCCATGCCGCAGATCCGGACGGCGCTGGAAAAAGCCGTCGAGCGGCTGGGGGCCGACCGGCTAATGTGGGGGACGGACATCCCGATGGTGATGCGGTTTCAGACATACCGCCAGAGCCTCGATTCCCTGCGCCTCAATCTCGATTTTCTTGATCAGTCGGACGTTGATATGATTTGCGGCGAGAACACAGCCCGACTGATGGGCGTCGGATAGGAAACCGCCGAGCGCGGCGGGGCGCTCGTTCATTGTTGCCTTCTTTATCTATGTTCATGGAGCGAGACTGAGGAGTAAACCCTATGGGAAAGTGCAGGATGTGCGGCCGTGACGCAGGGTTCCTGCAATGACTTCATAAGGAATGCAATAAGGCGCATCAAGAAGGGCTGAAGAATATGACGAGACTGGCCACGGAAATAGCCACTCGGCCCGACCTCGACGAGGAAGCCGCGCTAAACAGCTACCTGAATCACTTCAACCTATCAAGAACGGACGTCGACTCCAACGACGGCTACTCCACAATGCTCAAGGCCGCCGTCATCAGGGAGGTCGCTGAAGGTCGATTGCCGCAGAGACTGGACCCCGTAGGCAGGATCCCGTTCAACTTGATGAAGTCCGAACAGCTTGTGTGGATGGGCGACGACGTAGAGTATCTGGAAGAAGTGACGCGGCGAGAGCGGAGGGGGACTTCCCACGGCGTCAGTATGAGAGTGTCGAAGGGTTTATATTACAGTCCGAGGGCATTCAGCAGCGCGAGCCATGAGTGGCAAGAGACGGTCCACGTCGACACCGGATTGATCGGCGTTACCACAAAGCACATATACTTCCACGGATCCCGGAAACGTTTCCGGGTGCGCTACGACAGAATCTCTCATTCGAGCCATACAAGGACGGCATCGGGATCATGCGTGACGCCCAGACGGCAAAGCCGCAGTCATTCGTCACCGGGGACGGCTGGTTCATCTACAACCTAGTGACAAACTTGTCCCAGCAGGCCTGATTCCACGCCGACATGCAATCTCCTCTCCCATCCTGGGACAGGGCTAGGATCAGGGACATTCCCCTCTCCCGTCTTGGGAGAGGGTTAGGGTGAGGGTTCCCTCTCCGACTATTCCTGGGCTATGGCCGTCCCCGCCATGTCCTCAAGGAAATTGGCGATGGCGGCATGGTCATGATCCCCCTTGCCCTGGTTCATCAGCGAGCCGATCATCTGCTGCACGAGCGACGTCACCGGCAGGGGGACGCCCAATTCTTTGCCGGTGATGAGCGCGTTGTTGAGGTCCTTCTGATGGAGTTTGATGCGAAAACCGGGGTTGAAGTCGCCGGCGATCATCATGGTTCCCTTGGCGTCTAAGACCGTGCTGCCGGCGAGACCGCCCTTGATTGCGTCGTAGACGACGTTCGGGTCGAGGCCGGCTTTCCTCGCCAGCACAAGGGCTTCGCTGACTGCTTCGATATTGATCGCGACGATAATCTGGTTGGCCAGCTTGGTGGTGTTGCCGGCGCCATAACCGCCGCAGAGCACGACGCTGCTTCCGAGCACATCCAGCAAGCCCGTACAGCGGTCGAACACTTCCTGTCGCCCGCCTACCATGATGGCCAGCGTTCCGTCGATGGCTTTCGGCTCGCCGCCGCTGACGGGCGCATCCAGAAAATCCACCCCGGCGGCGTCGCAGGCCGCCCCGATCTTTTGCGACGTTCCGGGCGCTATCGAACTCATGTCGATGATGCCGTTGCCCTTTGGCGTCCCTTCAAGAACGCCGTCCGGCCCGAGAATCGCCGCCTCGGACTGCGGAGAGTCAGGGACCATCGTGATGGTGATCGCCGAGGCCTCGGCCGCCTCACGCGCGGACGACGCCGCGGATGCACCCTCCGTCACCAGCTCCTCCATCGCGCTCCCGATCACGTCGTAGACGGTCAGCGAGTACCCCGCGGCCATGAGGTTCCTCGCCATCGGCTTGCCCATGATCCCAAGGCCGACGAATCCTACGCTCTTATCACCCATTGCTATGAAGCTCCTTTCAATGCGGCGGACGTTGCGCGAGACGGCGAGGGTGTGAAAGACTGATCTTAACCCTGGGCCGCTTCACAAACTATTGTGCATTATAGAGAACCGACCATGAGCGTCAAGCAGGCGTTTGCCGGATTTGGAGTGGCCATCGCCGCCCTGCTTGGCTTCATCGCGTGCTCATCCGACGACGTGGATCGCCGCTTGGCCGAGAGCTTCCTTCGCAACAGCCCGACTTTTCGATTCGACGGAGTCGCCGAAAGCGTGGAATTGAAAGGGCGAATGGGCGGCCGGTGCGATGCCTGCGCCGTGTACACGTTCGGCTTCGAGAGTTCGCATCCGGGCTACGGCGACAGAACCGACCTCCTCCTCTCGACGACCGTCACGCCGCACGAGGCCGTCATATCCATCGAAGACGGCCTCATTGCCAAAGCGCGCTTGGACAGCATCTGGGACATGATTGAACAGCGCCCCATCGCCCGAAGTGCCACGCGACGAGACGAGGCCGGCGACCCGGTAAACGCCTTGCTGGACTCCCCGTTTGAACTGCGAATCGGGCAGGAGGCCGTCTTCGGGAACGAGGGACTAAAAATAACGTTCGTCGACGTATCGGAAGACTCCCGATGTCCCGCGGCTACAACGTGCGTGAGAGCAGGCCTTGCGCGAGTGCGCGTCGACGTGGTGGCGCGGGAGCGGAGCCTAGGCACTCACGAATTCGTGCTCGATCAGCGGGCAGGCGCCGGCGCCGCGCAGGGCATTGGCCAGTATGTCTTTTCCATGAGGGAGTTGAACCCGTATCCCGGAGTCGAGACCGCCCCGTACGCCGCCATCTTCATCGTGAGCAAGATCATCGCGGCGTAGAGACGCCACGCGGCCCATGCTGCGGCCGGTTTCAGTCTACGGCTTCAGCCGGTACGCCTCCGGCGGAGTCGCGGACGGAACGTCGCGAGCGGTTCCACGGGCCCGATGGAGCACGGTTGGCCGATGCTTCTTTCCCAACACCCTGGGCGGCATGGGCAGGCTGTCGTAGGTGATCGCCGCCGGTCTCAAAAATGGCTCCGCGTACGCGCAGCCGGCGATCATTCCCCATCGCCCGTCCCGCGCCTCGACTATCCAGCGGGCAGTCTCTCCCTGGTAGCCCTGACTGACCAACTGGTCGATCGCCGCGAGCTTCTTGTGAATTACCGGCGTCGTGTCGATCCATACGTCGGGCACGAGCCCTTGCGATAATTGATCGTTCGAGTTGAGTTCCTTGCCGGCCGAGACCGAAAAGAATACCTGCTTGACTCCGTGATAGGCGTCCACCCCATCGAACTCCATCACCCGGTTGCCCACTACTTCCAAGGCCTTCATCACGATGCGGCCCGTCATGGGATGATCGTTGATTGTCGCCCCTTCGTCCTTCGGATACCGGGTGAGTATGATGTCCGGCTCAACCCTCCGGATGATGTCCGCCAGCTCATGCACCTTATCGAGATCGAAGTATATCTCGTGATCCGTCCAGCCAAGCTGAATCAATTCATCCACGCCCACAGCCTCCGCGATCCGCTCCGTTTCCCGCGCCTTGAACCGCCTGTAGTCATCGAGCGTCATCGTGGCGAGGTCGGGGTCGCGCTCGCTCTCAGGCTTCGCCCTCTCATCGGCCAGCCACTGCATGTGGTGCCGCTCCCCGTAGGTGACGACCACACTGGTAACCTTGTCCCCTCGCTCCGCGTGCAGAGCCAGGGTTCCCGATGCGTCCGTCGCGCTGTCGGCGGGATGGGCGTAGAACGCGAGTATCTTGAACCTGTCCATGAGTGGCCTCCCATCTGAGGATTGGCCTCATTCTACAGAGACTCCGGGCGCGTTCACAGTCGCCGAACTCATTGCGACGACGTCGAAGCGGTCGGTGAAATCTAACCGATGAGCCGATCGACGGCTGCGAAGTACAAGTCGATAATCTCCGCGCCGGCAAAGAGGGCAAGGATGCCCCCTGCCGACAGGAACGGACCGAAGGGCATGGCATCCTTGCGCCCACGGCCTCCCGCCAGGAGGACGACGGCTGCGACTCCGCCCACAACAACGGCGACCCACAGCGCAACCACGATCCCAGGCCAGCCCACAAGCAAACCCAGCATTCCGGCCATTTTCACGTCACCGGCCCCCATGCCCGCGGGATAGACGGCCCTCACAGCGAAGAACGCCAAATATGCGCCGCCGCCGGCGGCGAGCGAGTTGGCGAGCGAGGAAAAATGGCTTTGCTCGAAGATGAGCGCGCGCTCGATCCCCAATTCCGGCCAGAACGGGCCAAGCCCGACGGCGGCGAAGACGGCGGGGATCACGAGACGATTCGGGATGACTCGGCGCTCAAGATCGATAACCGATATCGACACCAGAAGGGCGACTCCGGCGACGGCTATGACAAGCGGCGTGCCCCAGCCCAACTTCAGATAGAAGGCCGCGAACAGCGCCCCGGTGACAACCTCGACCGCGAGCACGCGCGGCGATATCCTCTCGTCGCAATGACGGCATCTCCCGCGGAGCCGGAGGTAGCTCAGGACGGGCACGAGATCGCGGACGAGGATGTCGCGTCCGCAGGCGGAGCAGTGCGACCGAGGCGTGAGCAAGGACTTGCCTGCAGGGAGTCGGTCGGCCACGACGTTGATGAAGCTGCCCACGGAAGCGCCTGTGAAGAGGGCGGTCAGGCCGAATATGGTCTCCATTGCGGGCCGCCGATACCGGATTTACCGAGTCGCGCGCGCAGGGCGCCCCGCGCAGGACAACAGCCTCATTTCATTCCTCGCCGTACGGCACATGCATACACATCTTCATGTTCCACACGTCGGAGTCATCGTCCTCTCGAACGATTTCGAGAGTCTCGACCCTAGTCGTGCGCGTGTCCCCGGCCAAACCGACGAGACCGATCTGAGCGTCGCGTCCGCCGCGAGTCTTGAGCGTGTACGTGACCGTGGCCAGCTGCTGATCACCGGCGGGATCCTCGCTCTCGGTCCTAAGGCAGGTCTCGACGATTCGCCGGACGTTCGGCGCGTCGTCGTCAATGAAGGTCAGCGTCTCTTCGGCGGTGATTACCGTCACGGTATCGGCGGACTGAAAATCGATGATTTCAAGATTGTTCTCGATGACGTAGTTGATTACCCGATTGCGGAGACTCTTGGCTTCTTGTGTCGTAGTCAAATTGGCTATCGACGCCGTGAGACGGTCGGATTCCAGCCGTTCCTGCTTCGCCGCCAGCTGCTGCCGTTCTTGGGTGAGGTCGCGCGTGGCGGCGGCGGTCCGCGACTTCTGAGTTTCAAATTCGGCGATAGCCGACACCCGCTGCGCTTCGAGCGCCGCCGATTCGTCCTGCGCCCCGGACGCGGACACATAGAGATACGCCACCCCCGCCAGACCGAGCAGCGCCAGGAAACCGAGAGCGGTTTTGCGATTCATGTACGACTTGATGCGATAGAGCATTTCGTGAGAGGGTGTCCTACGCGGCCGGGTTCATTTCAGATCCACGACGGCCTCGAACATGGTTGTGTCGGCCGAGGTCAGCGCCGTGTTCCAACTCGCAAGGTCAAGAAAGTCCCTTTTGTCCTCCATGTAGCTGAGGAAGTCGCCAATGGTGTCAGCGCCATTGGCCGTGGCGGATATGCCGATCTGGGCGGGCGAGCCGGCTTTGTCCGGCGGATTCGCATCCAGTCGGTAGATCCAAAATTCGGCGCTGTCGGCTTGCATAAGGGCCTGAAGAGCGGCCGCCCACTCCGGGCGCTGCTGCGTGAGCCGATTGTAGACCTCGATGACTCCGGCGCTCTGCTGTTCGATTTGCATGATCTCTTCGCCGACGCTCTTGATCTTCGCCTCCACGTCATCGGTCGCGGCGCGCTCCTGATTAAGCGCGCGCTGAACCGTATCCAGGCGGTCATTCGCGTTGAGCGCTTCAGCCTGCGCCGCCTGAAGTCGAGCGAATACGGTCAACGCGCCAAGGGCCTCGACGAAGAGAATGAGCGCGAGGATCGCAACCCAGAGGGAGAAGCGGATTCTCCGTCGCTCCGGGGCGAAGTTTATTCTGGGAGTATTGCGCCAACCGAACTCCTGCGGCCCGGGGTCGCCGTCGGTCGGCGCATGAACTCCGGGATCGTCCGTCATCGCACTGCCCCCAGCGCCGAATAAATTCCGGAAATGATCGCCACGGCCACAAATCCAACCGCGCCCGCCACGAAAAGAATGATCGCAGGCTGAATCAACTCGGTTATGCCCCCTGCGGCCCGCTTCGTCACGTCCTCATAATACTCCGCCAATCCGTACATGGTGTCTCCTAGCCTCCCCCGCGTTTCGCCGGTAATAATCGCTTGTGAGACGATGGACGGGAAGCCTCCGTCCTCCGCGAATGCCTCACCGAGCTTGACCCCGCCCTTGGCGCGGTCGATAACCCTCCCAAGCCTTCTGCGATAGTAGGCGTTGGCCATGCCTCTCTCGGCGAGCGTGAGCGCTTCCACCGGAGACATGCCCGACTTGAGCAGCGTCGACAGTATGGACGTGAGCGCGAACATGTTGTTTGACACGATGACCCTGCCGATGACGGGAACGCGAAGGAGCGCGACATCAGTCGCAGCCCGTCCGAATTCGGTGCGCAGCGATGCGAAGAGCAGCACGCCCAAGACGCCCGCCGCAACCAGAATCAAGACGCCGTACTGGCCGAAGAACTCGGATACTCCGATGAGTATCCGAGTGGAGGTCGGGAGGTTGGCGCTGACCTCGGAAAGAAGGCCTGAAAGCGAAGGCAGCGAGTAAGTCACCAGCAGAACCGCGGCCAAAAGCGCGACGAGCAGCGTGAAGGCAGGATATACCGCGGCCGAGCGCACACGGTCGGCAACGGTCTTCCTTCGCTGAAGAGTGTCGGCCACCTGAGTCAGCACGGACGGCAGCCCGCCCGTCGCCTCGCCGACCCTGAGCATCCGCACGTAGAAGTCCGGGAAGATGTGCGACTGCTCTTCGAGCGCGTCGGACAGCTTCCTGCCACCGTCGACCGAAACGATGATTTCACCGAGAGCGTAGCGGAGGCCGGCGTTCGACGCTTGGTCGCGCTGCGCCATGAGGCAGCGCATGAGAGGAATGCCGGAACTCAGCAGCGCGGCGAGCTGACGGGTAAAGTCGATGATGTCCTGCGACGAAGGATTGAAGACCGTCGGGAACATCCGAACCAAGCTGAACCGGCTCCGGGCGGGACGCAGACGGTAGGGGATGAGGTCTTCCTGCTCCAGTATGCCGTACGCGGCCTCTTCAGAGTCGGTGTGCAGGACGCCGACAACCTTCTCTCCCAACCTCGTGTATGCCTCATACTTGATCGCCATGGGTTCGAGTTATACGGTTCGCTCCGGCTGAATGGGCGGCTCCGGCGGGCGGTTACTCAAAGAAGAACACCCTGCTGAGCACTTCGTTGACCGTCGTTACACCAGCCTTGACCTTCGTCATGCCGGTGCGACGGAGCGGCGAAAGTCCCTCGGAGACCGCCTGCCGACGGATGTCGTGGCCGCTTGAGCCCGAAGCGACGAGCTTTCGCGCCGCCTCGCTCACCGGCAGGACCTCGAAAACCCCGGTTCTGCCAAGAAATCCCGTGAACCCGCAGAAATTGCAGCCCCGCCCGCTCGCGAACGTCGCCTCCCCTTCTCCCATTTCGCTGACGTACGCCTGCATCTCCGCCGCTTCGATCTCTCTAAACACCTTGCAGTGCTCGCATACTTTTCGGACGAGACGCTGCGCCACAACTCCCACAACCGCCGTGGCCGCCAAGTACGGCTCGATTCCGATGTCGATCAGACGGACGAACGCCGACGACGCGTCGTTGCTGTGGATCGACGCCAGCACCAACTGCCCGGTGAGCGCGGCATCAACAGCAGTCTTGGCCGTCTCCACGTCGCGGATTTCGCCAACGAGAATCACGTCGGGATCAAGTCGCATGATCGCCTTGAGACCGGCGGGAAAGTCGATCCCGGCCTGCCGGTTTACTTCGATTTGATGAAGGTCTTCGACGCGGTACTCAATCGGGTCTTCGATAGTGAGGATATTCCCCCGGCTCGGAATGAGCTCCGTCACCGACGAATAGAGCGTGGTTGTCTTGCCGGAACCGGTCGGACCGGATACTAAGAGCATCCCAAAGGGAAGGCCCAGAAGCTGACGCCACGTTGACATCATCTCGGCCTCAAGGCCCAACTGCTCCATTTTTAGAATGCCTTCCGACCGATCGAGGATGCGAACGACCATCATTTCGCCCCACGTGATCCCGATGGAAGAGACTCGGAAATCGACCGTTTTCTCATTGAACCGCAGATTGAAGCTGCCGTCCTGCGGTCGGCGCGTCTCGGTGATGTCCATATCCGCAAGGACCTTCACCCTTGCCAGCATCGAATTGTGCAAGCTGATCGGCACTTCCGCGACTTCCTGCAGCACACCGTCGAGCCGAAAGAGTATTTTGCTTGAGTCGGAAGTTGTCACGAAGTGAACATCGGACGCGCCCCGCTTGATGGCCTGCAGCGTGACCATATCGACGGCCTGGGTAGCCGGAAGCTCGGACACGTCCTGACCGAGTATTCCCCTTGCGCCAGGACGCAAAGAACCGGAATCGCTCTCCGTCTCATCGGCGCCGTCCGTCCCTTCGAGTGAGTCCGTTCGACGCGCGGGAAGGGCTGCGTAGGTTCGCGCTATGAGCTCGTCGATACCACCGCCCAGAGCGAGAACGAACTTGGCCTGCCGCCCCGTGAGCGTGGCAAGCTGGGAGGCGAGTTGAAAGTCATTTGGCGTCGTCGTCGCGACTCGAAGCGAACCGTCCGGTTCGAAGCCGAGCGGGAGAACGCTCTGTGACCGCGCGAACTCCTCCGGAAGCGCCTTGACCGCCTCCGAATCGACATGCACCGTCTTGAGGTCGACGACCGGAGTTCTCAGTTGGGAACTCAACATGGTGAAGAGCGCGTCGCGCGAGACGAGGCCGTCCAGCACGAGGGTTTCGATGAGTCCGACCCCGCTCCGCTGCCCGGATTCTCTCGCGGATGCCAGCTGCTCGACGGTAACGACCCCAGCATCTACGAGGTCATGACCTATACGCTCGTCCAATGGCGAACCAGTGCTTGAGTTCATGCGCTCCTCGGCGCGCTTCCGAGGCCGACGGTTCCGTCCGACCCACGCCATTAGTTAATGTAGCACAGCCGCACGCGCCATGTAACGCGGGCCGGAGCATCAGACGAATTCCCGTAGGGGCTGCTCTTGTGGCTGCCCTTTACTCGCAACCGCGCGAAACCCGGATTCTCCCACCCTCATCGACCTCGAACAGAGAAGAGAAATCGTATCCTCGCTCACGGATGGCCCGGCTGCCCCCCTCGTTTCGGTCAAGTATGGACATCACCTTGACGACCCGGCAGCCCTCCGACTCCACGGCGTCGATCGCGTGGAGAAGACTGGCCCCCCGGCTGCACGTGTCGTCGACGACGGCGACGGACATCCCTTCCCGGACTGAACCCTCGATCAGTTTGCCCGTGCCGTACTGCTTTCGCTCACCGCGGACGATGAGACCCGGCATCGGGAATCCTTCCAGGTAACCGGCGACGGCGATCGCGGCAAGCATCGGCACCGCCGCCACCGCCGGCCCCGCCACGGCATCCGCGCCGCTCGCCCGCAAGACGGGCGCGAACGTTCTCCCTACGAGGTACGCTCCCTCGGAATCCAGGGTCACGATCCGACCGTCGAAATAGTAGTGACTCGCAGCCCCGGACGACAGATGAAATTCCCCGTATTGCAGCGCGCCCAGGCGTTCCGACAGCTCCAGCAGCCGATGCGCGTCTGATGTGCTCACTTTCCCTCCTTTGCTCCATACAGCCCATGCCGTCTCGCGTAGTCCGCGACGGCATGCGGAACGAGCCCCCGCACCGACAGCCCGCTCGCCATGCGGCGACGAACGTCAGCCGCGCTGATATCGACGCGCGGCCCCTCCACGATCACGACCTCACCGGATGCGCCTTCCCGAATCGACTCCAGCGCGTCCCGAGCGACCGCTTCCACTCCAACCCGAGTGACGCCTACGACGGTCGCCATATCGAGCACGTCGCCCGGCTTGCGCCAGCGGTGAAGTTCGTTGAGGGCGTCCATTCCCAGAATGAGAACCAGTTCGACGCCCTCGCCCATCTCTTGCCGTAAGTCCATAAGCGTGTCGATGGTGTATGTCGGACCGCTGCGCAAGGCCTCCATATCCGAAATCTCGAATTGATCGTTGTCGGCGATGGCAAGCCTGGTCATTTCCAGCCGGTGCCCAACGTCGGTCAAGGGCCGCCCATCCCTGAACCATGGCCGGCCCGCGGGCACGAAGAGCACGGCGGCCAGTTCCAATTCCGCGAGAACATGCCCGGCGATAACGACATGCCCGTTGTGTATCGGATCGAAGGTTCCCCCGAAAACGCCCAGCCTCACCTATTCCCACTCCAACTCGTGCTTCCCGACCACGTAAACGTCACCCGTCCGGATGCCGGCTCGCTCCAACTCGCTGATCACACCCAGCTTTTGCAGCTGCTCATAGAACTGTACCCGCGCCGCCCAGTTGTTCAAGTCCACCATACCGGCAAACCTGGTGGCGGCGCGCAGCGTCACCTCATACCTGCCGGGCGCAGACTTCCGAACCTTGGGGCCCCGGTCGCTCGGCGACGGTCTCAGAACGGGGACGCCGTCGCCTGCACCCTCGGCAGCAGCCGGGGACGCGCCGTCGCGATCCGCCCTCTCCGTCTGCTGCCGTTCAACACTGAGAACCTCGGCAACATCGTGCAGCAGTTCGTCGAGACCGGCTCGCGCCACTGCTGAAATGCCGTGAACCGACACACCCCCGACCGACAAATCGTCCCGGCAAAGTTCGAGCGCGTCATCGACGCCGGGAATATCGAGCTTGTTGAACGCGATAACCTCAGGTTTCTCAGCGAGGTCTTCATTGAACAGGCGAAGCTCATTGCGGATGCGACGGTAATCATCAAGGGGATCGGGAGCGTCCCCGTCGATGACGTGAACCAATACGCGAGTCCGCTCAATATGGCGGAGAAACTCATCGCCGAGTCCCGCCCCGGCGTGCGCGCCCTCTATTAGCCCCGGAATGTCAACCATGACGAAACCGTCTCGTCCATGCTCAACGACTCCCAGCACAGGTTCCAACGTGGTGAACGGGTAGTCGGCAACCTTCGGCCTTGCGCCGCTAACGGCGGTCAAGAGACTGGACTTCCCCGCATTGGGCGCGCCGATTATCCCAACATCCGCAAGAAGCTTGAGCTCGAGACGCAGACGGAGCGCCTGCCCCGGATCACCCTCTTCGGCAAGCAAAGGGAATTGATTCGTCGATGACGCGAATCGCGAATTCCCCCGTCCCCCCCGTCCTCCATGCGCTGCGAGAACGCGAGTACCATGGTCCGTCAGGTCGGCGATCCGACCGCCCGTTTTGTCATCCCATATCTCCGTGCCAGGCGGAACGACGAACTCAACGTCTGCACCTCGTTTACCGTGTCGTTTTTTCCCGGTTCCATTCCCGCCATTGCTCGCTTTGTAGATGCGGTTGTAGCGAAAACCCAGCAGAGTGCTGACGTTCCTATCGCATCGAGCATACACATCGCCACCGTCGCCACCATCGCCGCCGTCCGGCCCACCATGAGACACAAACTTCTCCCGACGGCCACTCACGGCTCCGTTCCCCCCATTTCCACTGTTGATTACTACTTGAACACTATCAATCATGTATCACTAAGAATATAACAACCGGAATTAATAAGCTTGTTCCTTTTGGGGATTGTTTCGTCGGAGCCTTGTAATCACGCTGACAATGCAAGAACCGGAATTGTGAAATACCGGTTAGCTGCGCCTGAATGTACTGTGGTCAGTCGGGGGATATTCTCGAAAGCTGACGATTGTTCCCATTCGACTGCTATACTTTCCCCAGATTCTCACCACAAAACCATGAGATATCAAGAATCAATACCCATAAGTCGCGCGGGGTGAACAGTGAACTTTGAAAGCAAACCGGTATTTCCGATTACGGCTGACGTAAACGACGATTCGCATCTGACCATCGGAGGAATCGACAGCCTTGACCTACTGGCGGAGTTCGGCTCGCCGCTCTATGTATTCGATGAGGTAACGCTCCGTTCGATGTGTCGCCAATTCGTGGAGGAGTTCGCAGCCCGATACCCGAAGACCAAGACGCTGTACGCATCCAAGGCCTTTGTGAATCCTGCCATAGTCCGGCTGGTTGTGGAAGAAGGCCTGGGGATGGATGTCGTCTCCGCGGGCGAGGTCGCGGTAGCCAAAGCCGGCGGAGCCGACCCGGCCGGTCTCTACTTCCACGGCAACAACAAGACGCCGGAAGAGCTGGACTACGCCTTGGATCAGGAGGTCGGAAGGTTCGTGATCGACAGCTTCCACGAACTGGACTTGCTCAACGAGAAGGCCCGCGCGCGCGGCATGTCTCAAGACGTCCTCCTGCGCCTCTCGCCGAGCGTCGATCCACATACCCATGTCATGACCACAACCGGCATACTCGATAGCAAGTTCGGCTTCTCCATAGAGACCGGCGACGCCGCGACGGCCATCCGCCAAGCGCTGGACGCATCCAACCTCAACCTCATAGGCATCCACTTTCATTTGGGGTCTCCGATCTTCGAGCTTGAGCCGTACTCCATAGCGGTGGACGCGATCCTAACCTATCTCGCGCCCTTCAGGGACGAAGGACTGGTTCTCGAGGAGTTCAGCCCTGGGGGCGGGTTCGCCATCGGATACCTCCGCGACCGACTCCCGCCGTCGGTGGGAGACTATGCCGAGGCGATAACCACTGCGATGAAGGCCCGCTGCGCCGATCTGGGATTCGGCGAGCCGACCCTGGTCATCGAGCCGGGCCGCTCCATCGTCGGACGCGCGGGCGTGGCCCTCTACACCGTCGGCGCCATCAAGGACATTCCCACCGTGCGGAAATACGTCTCCCTGGATGGCGGCATGGGGGACAATATTCGCCCCGCCCTCTACGATGCCGCCTATGAGGCGGTGGTCGCCAATCGCATGGACGCGCCATCCGTCGAAACCGTCACCCTTGCCGGGAAGTACTGCGAGTCCGGCGATGTGCTGGTCAAAGACGTAAAACTGCCGCGCATCGAGTCGGGAGATGTCATAGCCGTCCCCGCGTCAGGGGCCTACGCGCCCTCGATGGCAAGCGTCTACAACCTGAACCCACGCCCCGCGATGGTCATGGCCAACAACGGTCAAGCCCGCCTCATCCGCCGCCGCGAAACCTTCGCCGACATGATGCTCCAAGACGTCATCTAACCACACCCCCCGCCCTCATGCCGTGCTTCCATAGTCGGCAATCGCCTTGAGGATGGACTTTTGCCGGCCGTTAACGCCGGGTTCGCGCGCGAAGAGCAAACGCTGGTACGCAAGCATTGACTCCACGGCCTCATCCGTTGGATCCAAGCCTAGCATTTCGGCCATGACGGAATCGATCGCGTGACGGTTGGCGTCGCGAAAGCAGTATGCGAAGGGTTGCAGCGGGAGACGCGAAAGCGCCTCAAAACGCTCCGAGGCTATGCCGCGAGCGCGGCGGGCGGATTGGGATTGTTCTCCAAATGCTGGACAGGGCAGCCCGGCGATGGCTCCAACCTGGACGGTAGCGCGTCCCGCCTGAGTCGTTTGACCGTAAGATGCGCGCGCCACTCCACCCCAAGTTGAGTTGTAGAAAAGGGCCAGGCACTGACCAATCTCATCGGATACGTTTTGAAGCGCGTTCCAAGCTCTTCCTCCGTGCGAGGGCTGCGTCGTGCGGGCTGCCGCTATGGTTTGCGACGTCCATCGCATGTTTCGGCTGATAAACCAGCTGCCCCGCCGCTTCACCATCCTTTCAGCGGCGCTCCGGTCAACGATTTCGCCCCCGTGAGTGGGACGACACAGGATGGTCGTCTGTGTCTTGGAGTCTGCGGCCCATAGGGATTGCTGGGCGGGTGGATCGGGCCAGTCCGCCAGGGAAGACCAGCGGAACGCGCCTATTTGGTCACCGTCCTTTGGATACCCGATCAAGTGGTGTGTCGGGCCTGCTGAAGCAAGGTCTCCCAGTGTGCCCATCGGCAGGGACAGCCGGTGGGCTGTCAAGGTCAGGGGATCGTACGCCTCTCCACGCAGCAGGGAGACACCCACCGCGGACAGTTCGCTGTTCCGATTTCCAACCGCGCCCCAAGGGAATCCTTCCTGCGTTTGTTCCACGCGGACATAGTTGCCGAAGTTTAACCGGCCCTGTTTGCTATCGGGCTGGATGGACGCGATTTCCTGAGCGATGGAGTAGCCTTCGGCGAGCGTCGCTGGCGCGGTATGGAGGTTGACGCACAGGATTTCGGTCGGGGCCCAGCATTGAGGCCGCCGTCCCTTTTTGGCGGCGACGACCAGCATCTCGCCCATCGCGGTGTCGGCGCTCATGCTCTCGAGGTCGTCTCGGGATGTGTTGGCAATGACGACAATGTCCTGAAAATCCTTCTCCAGTTCCTCACGCCATGATTTCCAACTCCCGCCGTGCGCGGCGGTAAGTGGCAGGACGTGGGCGAAGATGCCGTTCGGCGCCAGTCGCATATTGCAGAGATTCCCAAAGTCACTGGCCAAACCCGCTTGTCCGTGGGACATCTTCCAACCGGCCTTTCGCGCCAGGCCCCGCAGCCGGTCAAGACCGGAAGCTATCTGAACCCGACCTTTGCGCGCTCTGCTGTAGGGCGGATTCATCAGCGCCCAATCGATTCTGCCGTGCGGCACATGGAATAAGCCCAGTTCGTTATTGAGACCGGGCGTTGCCGCGACTCCTCCATAGCCCAAGTAGTCCGTTATTCCGGTGATACGCGGATCAAGCAGGGACAGGCTGCCGGCGGGATGAGTGACCACTGCGACTTTACTCTTGCGATAATCCTGAGCGACATCCATGTCGGTGAGACGCTTGGCAGTAAGGGTTCCGGCGATGCCGTTCACGTCTAGGGCGAAGACGTGCTCTTCCATGCGCCGCCGATGCAGTTCCCGGTTTCTGCCGCCCTTTTCGGAATAGAGTCGGCGTAGAGCGCGTTCGCCAGCTCCGATCAGCGTTCCCGTGCCGCAGGCGGCGTCCATCAGATTTAACTCGCCTATCTCCATTGCCGAGCGATCAGCAAAACGATGGACGGACAGCGTGGCAAGCAGTTCGGCGATTTCCGGCTTGGTGTAATGCTGCGCCAGTTCCTCCCGGTTCGGCGTCAGCCGCTGCCATAATTCGCCCGCGAAGTTGTATATATGTTTGGCGTGCAGGCCGTTGAGAGTCTCGCTTATTCGTTCCAACAATGCTAATACGTCGGCAAGTCCATGCCCCATATCGCCCGCTCGCAGGCTTTCGATAGCTAGATCCATCACTGGCAAATAGTTGACCCCCTTCATAATCTGCCAGGCTGATAGCAAGTCATCCCGCCGCATCGGCCCGTCAGCCCCCTCCCGCAATTCATACGAGTTAAGCAGTCCGGATTCCTGTAACGCCCGGCTGTGGGCCGCAAGGTCGTTTTGCAAGTCAATGGCAATCATCCAGATTGCGCAGGCAGTCCGGGCCGCCTCTTCGTCGTCATAACCGCCGACAACTTCTCGGAGCCTCGCAAAGGTCTTGTGTCGGCGGTTTTCAGTGAGGGCTATGCTTTCTCGAAGGGCCTTGCCGGCAGACGAGATTTGATCCGCGATCCTCGCGCTCTCGTAGTCAATGACCGCCTGGGACACCTGGGCGTATTCACAGTACGCGGCTAAATCGAACGGCGTGGCCGGCATGGGATTGTCCGGCCAGACCGCGCGATCTCGCGCATTGGACACCAACTGGACGGTAAATATTCGCTCGTTGTGGTCCAAGCGACGGTGAAATTCAGGGCGCGAGTCTTCCCTGCAATACCCGGCGATGCCCACCGCCACCACCTCAGTAAATGGGCGCGTTTGTCCGATCAGCGTGCTCCCCAGCCGCCTTTTTGCATCGCTTACGGCCGGTCGGGAATACTCAAGCTCGACGATCACGGGCATACGGTCGCCCTGTCGGACGATAATGTCTGGACGGTCCCTCTTGCCTGCCAGAGCGCCGGCGCGTTCCGCGTCAGCGCGCCATCCGCGTCCGATGCCGTTCAGCCATTCGGCAATTGCCGAATTCGCTTCCTGTTCGTGAAGTCTGCCTACGGTTTCGATAGTCATGACAATGTTCTCTCTTCACGGTCAGGCCGCCATTCCTGAAGGACGGATCCCCCACCACAGACATGATGCTCCAAGACGTCATCTAACCACACCCGCCCTACAGTGTGATCATGCCGTGCGGATCATCATCTGAGACCCGTACAGCCTCTTCTCCGCTGCGGCGCAGTATTCGGACGCGATGTCCACGCCCAGAAAGCGGCGTCCGTGCTGCTGCGCGACCGCGGTTGTCGTGCCCACGCCGTTGAACGGATCGAGCACCACGTCGCCGCGAAAGCTGAACAGCAGCATTACCCGCCTCGCCAATTCTTCGGGGAACATCGCGGGGTGGTCATATTCGCGCATCCGTCGCTCCGGGGCGATGGACCATCGGGCAACGACCCATTCCTTGAACTCATCCGCGCCGATGTCCGCGTCCGCCGAATTGCCCCGCTTCTTCAAGTCGCCCTTGCAGAACACCTCGACGAATTCCCAGGTGTACTTGAGGTACGGGCTGGACGGACTCTTCCAGCTCCCCCAGGCGGTGTACTTGCAATTGTAGTTGTTCTTTTCCCAAAGGATCTCGCCCTTCCAGATCAGCCCCCTGTCCATGAAATAGTTCGAGATGATGTGGTGGCTGGGGATGTAGTCCGAAAAGAGCGGCTGCACGTTGACGACGATTCGCCCTCCGTATTTCAGTACGCGAACGCACTCGTCAAACACGGCGAAGAGTTTCGAGAAATACCCGGCCCAGTCAATCGCGTCGGCGTCTCCGTCATCCTCATAGCCGAGTCCGAAATTATAGGGCGGCGACGTGAAAACCAGGTCGACGCAGTTGTCTGGCAGCGCCCTCAACACCGTCTCGCTGTCGCCGCAGATGATCCGGTCGCGGAAGGCGTCGGGCAGTTGACCGTCGGCCCTCTGCCATCCGTCCGCGTCCGCGTAGTAATGCTTCCCCCGCCGCAATTCCTTCGTCTTGCGCCCGGCCACCTTGCGCTCATCGTTATAACCGACGTAGAGCCGCTTCGTCCCATTGATCCCGTAGCTGCGGATCCCTTCCACGGCTTCGTAGACTTCCCGTAAGGCATCGCTGCCGCCGTGCTCGGCGCCCACCCGATTGACCGCGTTGGCCAGATCCCACAAGTTCACCTGTCGGAGCCAGACTTCCGCCTCATGACCTCCGAACATGACGTGGAAATCATCAGGGTCGAAATGGGCATTCAGAGCGGCGAACGCGGTTGCTGCGTCGTCGCCGGTATTCGACAAATCCAGCGGTATGCGGCGGTACTTTTCAGATGACGGCAAAACCGATGCCTCCAACCCGGATGCCCCGTCAACCTAATCTCGATACCCCGCGCTGTCAAGGCCGCCTGCCTCATAATCCTCGAATTTGACGGAAATGAACATACATTCTATTCTAAGAGAACCCCACGTTCGGGCCCACGAAACCGCCCGTTAGAAAGAGCTCTGTCAGAAAATGTCAGGAAATGTCAGGTTAAAACAGACCCCCCTCCCGTTGGTAGTGAGGACCCCTCCCGTTCGTGGTGAGTGCCCGTCCCGTTCGTGGTGAGCCTGTCGAACCACCCTTCGACAAGCTCAGGGTGAACGGGAATTTCTCATTCTGCCGGCGCTCAGTACTCAACCCGAATCCGTTCGTGGTGAGTGCCCGTCCCGTTCGTGGTGAGCCTGTCGAACCACCCTTCGACAAGCTCAGGGTGAACGGGAATTTCTCATTCTGCCGGCACTCAGTACTCAACCCGAATCCGTTCGTGGTGAGTGCCCGTCCCGTTCGTGGTGAGCCTGTCGAACCACCCTTCGACAAGCTCAGGGTGAACGGGAATTTCTCATTCTGCCGGCACTCAGTACTCAACCCGAATCCGTTCGTGGTGAGTGCCCGTCCCGTTCGTGGTGAGCCTGTCGAACCACATATCCCCTCTCCCGTCGTGGGAGAGGGCTAGGGTGAGGGCGAAGGTGACATCCCCCGGCTATCGGCGCTTCCCCGCAACCGCTATCATCCGGGGCGTGTCGATGTGATACGGCGCGGCGTCGTAGTCGCCATAGACCGCCGCCAGATGAAGGCCCGCGGAGTCCAGCAGTCTCACTAATTCGGTTAGCGTGTACAGCCGGACGCTGTGCCCCGGTGATTCGCGGCGGCTCCCGTCGCTCGCGATGATGCTGAACGTGACGCGGTTGCGCCCCGTGACCAAATCGAATTCCCGGCGCTCCAAGTACGTGGTGCCGTCGTCGTCCGCGCGCCATTCGTTCTGGACGTAGTTGGAAAGTACCCACTCACGGTTGATCGTGTCCAACAGAAACTGCCCGCCCGTTTTCAGCGAGTTGGCGACGGCCTGCAGCACCCGCGCGTCCTCGTCCTCCGAATCGAAGTAGCCGAACGCGGTGAACATGTTGATGACGGCGTCGAACTCGTCCGTGAACGGTATGTCGCGCATGTCGGCGTGAACGGTCTCGATCTCGACTCCCGCCCGTTCCGCCTCATCGCGAGCGACTCGCAGGTAGTCTTCGTTCAAGTCCAGCCCTGTGAGGATAATCCCCCGTTTGGCCAACGCCGCGGCGTGCCTCCCGTGTCCGCACGCGAGATCGAGCGCTCTGTCGCCCTCCCGCAGACCAAGTGCCCGCACGACGAATTCCGCTTCACGCTCCGTTGCGTCGGGCGAAAGCCGGTCACGATAGATCAGCGCGTAGTCCTCGTTGAAGAACTCGGTGTACCAGTTGGCAGGAACTGTCGCCATGAGGATGCTCCCTGGTGTCGCCTAACCCAGTCGAAGGCCGTTTTCGTCGTGAGCTTGTCGAACCCCGAACGGACACCGGACGGGCCAAGCCCCGGAATTGTACCAGACCGACCCAAGGCGAAGGATAGTGTATGATTCCCCGACGGCGCGGGCATATCGCCCGGTGGAGGAATTGGAGGCATGGCCATAGCGGTTCTCTGGATACAGCTTGGCGTCGCCGCGGCCGTGATACTGGGAGCATCCCTGTTTCTCGCCAAGTCCGCCGACGTTATCGCCCTCAAGACCGGACTCGGCCGGTCGTTCGTAGGCGTCGTCCTGCTGGCGACCGCCACTTCCTTGCCGGAACTGGGCACTGGAATTAGCGCGGTTGCCATCGTCGGACAGCCCGACCTCGCCGTCGGAGGCGCCTTCGGGAGCAACTTGTTCAACCTGCTGATAATCGGCCTCATGGACGTCTTTTGGTGGAGACGCTTCCTGCTGAACCACGTCGGCATGTCGTCCGTAGTAATCGGCGTCCTGGGCATCCTCGTCATCTCGCTCGGCGGCGTGGCCGTGCTTATGCATGACATGTCCACCGTCCTGGACGGATGGCCCATCAGCCCGCTGTCGATCGTGCTCGTTGTCGGATTCGCGGTCGCGATGTACTTCGTTTATCAGTTCGAACAGAGCGAGGACGCAACCGACAAAGTGCCCCAGAAGGACGACTCCGAGCAATACTCATCCGAGCGTCTCCCCCGACACCTCATGATATATACGGTCTCGGCGCTCGTCGTTGTCGGGTCTGCCGTTTGGCTTTCGTTCGTGAGCGACGATCTGGCTGTGCGGATGGGGTGGGACGCGAGCTTCATGGGCACGCAATTCCTGGCCGCCGCAACGTCGCTCCCGGAACTTGCGACCTCATTCGCGGCCCTCCGCATCGGCGCTCCGGAGCTTGCCATTACCAATTTGCTCGGCAGCAACCTCTTCAATATGGGATTCATCCTCTTCCTCGATGACGCGGCCTATACCGAAGGCCCGATTTGGGCCGCAGTCTCCCCCGTGCACGCGCTCACCGGCGCCATTGCCGCGCTCATGACTGCCGTCATTGTCCTCGCAGTCGTCAGCAGACCGAGAAAGAAACGACCCGGCGTTGTAACCGTCGAAGCGGGTACCCTGATAGGAGTCTACGCCATAGCGAGTTTCCTGGTCTTCACGCTCGGGTAGTGCTTCCTAGCGGGAATTGATGAGATACGGAGACCGGGAGCGACTCTCATGAACGGGATAGCGGTACTCACGAGCGGCGGCCTCGACAGCTGCGTCCTCCTGGCCGACCTTGCGCGTGAGGCGGAGGTCTGGCCGGTATATGTGCGCGCCGGGCTGGTATGGGAGGACGAGGAACGCCGCGCCGTCGATAGGTTCATCGCCGCCCTGAACAGCCCGAACGTGCGCCCCGTGACGGAGCTTTCCGCGCCCATGCGCCCAATCTATGGCTCCCACTGGTCTACAACCGGTATCGACGCGCCGAAGCCCGGCGACGCGGACGACGCCGTATTCATGCCGGGCAGGAACATCGTCTTGATCGGCCTGACCGCCGTATGGTGCAGCACCCGCGCCGTCCACAAGATCGCCATCGGCTCCCTCGGCGGCAACCCCTTCCCCGACGCTACCCCGGAGTTCTTTGAAGCCTTCGGCGCAGCCCTGAGTCGTGGACTTGCGCACGAAATC
This sequence comes from Dehalococcoidia bacterium, assembly GCA_965232435.1. Lineage (GTDB taxonomy): Bacteria > Chloroflexota > Dehalococcoidia > Lucifugimonadales > VXLM01 > VXLM01. The sequence continues at coordinate 1,355,816 of CBDDPU010000004.1, read as the reverse complement.
GCCGTCCTCGCACCATATCGCGGTCGTGCGAAGGCCGATCTCATCCGCGAAAATCCCCACCTCCCACTCGAACTCTCGCTAACCTGTATGACCCCGGTAAACGGCATTCACTGCGGCGGATGCCAAAAATGCGAGGAACGAATCGACGCCTTCACCGCCGCAGGCGTACAAGACCGAACGCAGTACGCGTTGGAGATCGCATAGTTCGTTTTCGCAAAAAAAAAGTCTGAGTCCGCCTGATACAATCCACGCAAATTCTCGGCAATCCCCCGGAGGCCTCATGAAAGTCATCAAGATCATTCCCATGCCCCTCAGGACCGGTCCCTTTGGCGGGTTCTTCGTGCGCGTCGAGACGGATGTCGGCATCTATGGACTTGGCGAGGTCGGGATGACTCTCGCGGGGCAGGCCGTAGCAAAGGCCGTTGACCATTTGGCCGAATTGGTGATCGGCGAGGACCCTCTGAGCACCGAGCGGCTTTGGCAGCACATGTTCCGTCGCAATTTCTTCCCCGCGCAGGGCGTCTACGCCTGCGCCATCAGCGCTATCGACATCGCCCTGTGGGACATCAAGGGCAAGGCCCTCGGCGTACCCGTTTACAAGCTGCTCGGAGGGCCGGTGCGAGACAAGGTCGTCTGCTATCCCCACTGCCAGGGAAGCTCGACCGACGAGTTGATCGAAAACTGCGTCGAGCACGCCGAGCGGGGCTGGAAGTTCGTACGCTGGGGACAACCGGAGACCGGCGGGACGCTGGAGGTGCGGGAGACCGGCATCCTCGACCCCATGAAGTCGATCGAGGTTGGCGAGGAGCAGATCGCCAGAGTCCGGGAGGCCGTCGGCCCCGACATTCAGATTGCGCTCGATGTCCATACCCGGCTTGACACCCACCACGTGGTGAACCTTTGCAGGCGCGTTGAGAAATACAACCCCTTCTTCATAGAAGACCCGCTCCGCGCCGAGAACCCCGGTAGCTACCGCACGCTTGCGCGACACGTCAGCGTGCCCATAGCCGCGGGGGAGCAGTGGTCGAACAAGTGGCAGTTCCGCGAGGTGATCGAAGAGGAGCTCATAAGCTACGCGCGCATCGACCTCTGCAATGTTGGCGGGCTTACGGAGGCCCTCAAGATCACTCACTGGGCGGAAACGCACTACATCGACATTGCGCCGCACAATCCCCTCGGCCCCGTGAGCGCCGCCGCCTGCGTTGCTCTCTGCATGGCTTCCTCCAACGTAGGCGTGCAGGAGATGCCAAAGGCCCCCGGCACGTACGCCGCGAATATCTTCCCCGTGCAGATCAGCTTCGAGGACGGCTACGCCTTCTCCACGGATCGACCCGGCCTCGGCGTCGATATCGACATGGACGTCGCCGAGGCCAAGGCGTGGACTCCGGGCGGCTTCGTCCCCTACCTGACGCGCAGCGACGGCGGCATCACCAATTGGTAGCAGCCCGAAAGTCCTTCCAAGCCGCCGCTCGCGCGATCGCATTCCTTCGACAAGCCGGGGCAGCCCCCTGCAGGAGTTGCTGGGCACATCCCCGCTCGTCACTCCGGCGAAGGCCGGAGTCCAGAGGCGGAAGTGAGAACACCCTCCCAAGATCGGCTCTTAAGCAATTGCTAATACCCAGTTCGGCAAGCCCCATTCCTTGCGCGTGATGGTAGAATGCAGCCACGGCGGCATCGCCGTCATTAGCGAAGCTCAATAATGGATTTCCAGAACTACGACCTAGACCCGGCAATATACGACGAGATGCTCCTGCAGGATGGAACTCCTCGGGAGCATTGCAGGCAGCTGTACGATGCCTTGACGGAGTTCTCCGCCGAGGAGCTTGGCAGTATCCAAGAGCGGGTTGCTCGCTCCTTCTCGAATGAGGGCATCACCTTCACCGTATACGGGGATAACGAGGCCGATGAGCGGATCATTCCCGTCGACAGCATTCCACGGGTCATGTCCGCGCCCGACTGGCGCGAGATCGAATCCGGGCTTACCCAGCGTCTGAAGGCTCTCAACCTTTTCCTCGAGGACGTTTACGGTCCGAGCCACAGTAAAGACCTTTATGGAGTCCCGGCCATCGTTCACGACGGCGTGATCCCCTTGGACGTGGTGCGAGACTGCCCCCAGTACCGCATCGAGATGCGGGGATTCTCCGCGCCGTACGGCACATGGGTGGCCATCTGCGGCACCGACCTGGTTCGCACGAATGACGGCTTCAAAGTGCTCGAAGACAACCTACGCGTCCCCTCCGGCGTATCCTACATGCTCGCCAACCGGAAGACCGCGAAGGCCAGCCTTCGCCGCATCTATCGAACCCTCCGCGTCCAGGAGATCGAGCACTATGGCCAAGTGCTCTTGCGGACGCTTCAAGAACTCGCCCCTCCGGGACGCAGCGACCCGACGATCGCGCTTCTCACTCCGGGAGTGTACAACTCCGCCTTTTACGAGCACGTGTTCTTAGCTCAGCAGCTCGGAGCCGAGCTGGTCGAGGGGCGCGACCTGATCGTCAGCGATGGGATCGTCTACATGCGCACGACGAAGGGCCTTCGCCGTGTCGACGTGATCTACCGTCGAGTCGATGACGACTTCGTCGATCCCCTCGTCTTCCGTCCGGATTCTCTGCTCGGCGTGCCCGGCCTAATACACGCCTACAAGCTGGGCAACGTCTCCCTCGTGAACGCGCCCGGAACGGGCGTCGCGGACGATAAGAGCGTCTATGCCTACGTCCCGGATATGATCCGCTACTACCTGGCCGAGGAGCCGATTCTCGCCAACGTCGACACTCGGCTCTGCCGCCGACCGGAGGACCTCGAATACACGCTGGATAATCTTCAGGACTTGGTGGTCAAGCGCGTCGGCGAGTCCGGGGGATACGGAATGCTGATAGGGCCGCACTCGACGGCCGAAGAGCGCGCGGAGTACGCCGAGCAGGTTCGCGCCAACCCACCGGACTTCATATCGCAGCCCGTGCTTGATTTGTCCCGCGCCCCATGCCTCATAGACGGACGCTTCGAGCCCCGCCACGTCGATTTGCGGCCCTTCGTTCTGCATGGACACAAGACCCGCATCGTCCCCGGCGCATTTTGCCGTGTTGCCCTCCGTCGAGGCAGCCTCGTGGTTAACTCCAGCCAAGGCGGCGGCGGCAAGGATTTCTGGGTACTGGAGGACTAAGCGGGATGCTCTCTCGAAGCGCGGAGGGACTGTATTGGATGGGCCGCTACTTGGAGCGGGCAGAGTATCTGTGTCGCCTGCTACGACTCCAGACCGAGGCCCTGGTCGACCGACCGGTTCGCGAGATTTACTTCGGATGGAAGCGCATTTACGGCGCCATGAATCGCTATCCCCCGCTGGGAGAGATTGAACTCGACAGCGACTCGTACACCCTCGCCGACTCGTACACCCTCGCCGACGACCTGACCTTCGAACCAAGAAATCCCGATTCCGTCTGGAGCTGCTTTGCGACGGGTCGGGAGAACGCCCGGCAGATGCGAAACTGCATCAGCGCCGAGATGTGGACTCGCCTAAACCTGGCTTACCTGCGGATACAACGCCTTGATATCCAAGAGATATGGAGAGTCTCGCCCGAGACGTTTTACGTGGAGACCGCGGCCGAGATCGACACCTTCGCCGGCGTCGCTGAGGCAACCATGTACCGTGACGAAGGCTGGGAATTCCTCCAGTTGGGGCGAGTCATCGAGCGTTCCCAACTCTTGGCGGCCCTTCTGCTGTTCCAGCTTGCGGTCGAATCGGAAGTCAAGGAGGACGTCGATGCCGACTGGACGACGCTGTTGCGGGCCTATCACGCCTTCGAGGCGTACAACCAAAGGTACAGCGTCGAGGTTCGCGCGGAGCAGGCCCTTGATGTCTTGGTCACTGATCCTCTCATACCCGCTTCGCTTTCCCGCTCGCTCGACATGATGGCGACGCACATTGATTCTCTCGGCCTCGGCGCGGATGAGCGCTCAGGCGGCGAGGCGCAGCGACTGGCCAACCGTCTGGCCGCCCAGATCAATTACGACTGGCCGGACACCGAGTACCGCCGGGCGCTGCTGCGGAGCATTCACGAAAACTGTAGGAAGCTGCACGTGCTCACAACGTCGGCGTTCTTCGAATACTCGATTAAAGACATCCCCGCGAGTTAGCGCGGTGTCCCGACCGACTCGCTATGAAATCGAGCACGTCTCGCGCTACGTGTACTCCTCGCCGGTCCGCCACAGCGTAATGACGCTCTGCATGAGGCCGCGCGATGACTCCGGTCAGCGCCTGCTGCAATTCGGGATTGCCACAAGCCCGAAATCCTTCCTGAATGCCGAGACCGACGGCTTCGGCAACACCAAGCACGTCCTCACCCTCCACCGGGAACACGAGAAACTCGAAATAACCGCTCGCGCCACGGTCGAGGCCATCCCCCCGGATCCCCTGCCAAAAGCTCTGACGACCGGCTCCTGGGACGATGTCCACTCATCGACGGCATCGTCTACACAATGGGAATTCACCCGCCCCAGCGTTTTCGCCCGGCCGACCCCCGCCCTCGCGAACTTCGTCAACCGCCAGGGCATAGCCCAGACGGGCGACCCGCTGCAATCCCTGCTGCGACTCTGCCATTCGGTCAACCGCAACTTCAAGTATGTGCCCGGCAGCACAACGGCCGTTTCTCCCATCGACCACATCCTCGAGATGGGACAGGGAGTCTGCCAGGACTACGCCCACGTCATGATCGCCGTCGCCCGCTCTTGGGGTGTGCCGACCCGGTATGTCTCCGGCTACGTCTCGGTCGACAAGGCCGGAATAAATTCCCCTCAGTCGGCGACGCACGCCTGGGTCGAATCTCTCCTGCCGGGTCTGGGCTGGACGGAGTTTGACCCTACCAACCCCGATCTGCCGGCTGATCATCGAGTGCGAGTCGCGGTCGGACGTGACTACCACGACGTGGCCCCCACTCGCGGCGTCTTCGTCGGCGACACCGACAGCCTGCTCGAAGTTGGCGTCCGGATGCGCCGAGTAGAATGAGACGGCTCGCCTCGGATAGCCGAAGTCGTTAGGATACATTTTCCGGAGCTGCAATATGGTGAATGAAGAAAAGCAAGGAACCGCCAGCAAGCGCGTGGCGCTCTTCGTCGATGTCGATAACGTTCTCATCTTGGCCCAGAGCTCTGGGCTGCCGTTCAACCTTCCCCTGATTATCGACAGAGTGCGTCAGCAGGGAACCATCATGTCGTCCAAGGCGTATGCGGATTGGACGGCGAACCTCTTGAAGCCGGTACTTGGACAATTCAGGGCGAATGCGATTGAACAAGTGCAGTTGCCGATTTCGGCGGCTAGCCAAGAGCACAAGAACACGGCCGACATCCAACTCGTGGTAGACGCGCTAGAGATGGTCTTCTCCCCGGTGCGTCCCGACACCGTCGTGATTGTCGGGGGAGACAGGGATTTTGTCCCATTAGTTCAAAAGCTGAAGAGGTACGGCGTCTTTGTGATGGGAGTAGGCGTTGCGGCCGGAGTCAGCCGCGTCCTTATCGAGGTGTGCGACTCGTTCGTCTTCTATGACGACATCGTTCTGCCGCCGGAAGAAGCTCCTGAGCAAGCAGCCGAGCCCGTGGCATCCCGACCCGACCCGATCGGCGCATACTCGCTGTTGCGAAGGGCGGTCGAGGTGCTGAATCGCGAGGGTCGAGCGTCAACCGGGGCATCCGTCCACGCCATGATGAAGCAACTTGATCCGGCGTTCGACGTGGGCCGTTACAAGACCACCTTGAAGTTACTGGCGCAGGACGCTCAAGAGGAAGGCTATGTTGAGCTCACTGAACATCCGGGTTCCGACTTTGTACTGTCTCTCGCTTCGTCTCCGGTGCCCATGGCCGTAGTTCCGCCTGTATCGATGAAACGAGAGTATGACTACTCTACACACGCCTCAAGAGTCGCGCACTATCGGACTATCATGGAAAAGCGCCGGGTTCCGCTGCTGCCTTGGCGAGTCCGTGAAAAGTTTGTGAAGCTGATTTGGGATGGCTTTAGCGAACGTGAAAACTACGGAATGTCTTTCGACACGATGCGCGAGAATCTCCAGAACTACGCCGACTCCGACGATCTTCGCGTATCACTCCCCAGGATCCAAGACATGATTAAGAAGCTGCTGTATACCCTGAACTTCGCACGTTGCTTCAATACCGTCAAGGATGCTTCCACCGGCCATAGAATTGAGATACCGTGGGAACTGTCTTCCCCTCTGTATCCGGTTTTCAGTGTCGAAGAAGCGATAGAGAAGCTCCACGAAAAATATGTTGAAATCTTGGCGGACGATGCCGCGATTCTTGACCCTGATGCCGTATTCGAACTCCTATACGGAAACGAGATCTCAGATGAGAAGGAGGGGGAAGAGCGCAAGGAGGCCTTGGTGAAAATGTGCCAAGCCGTTCGACCGCTCAATCCGGTGGGTCAAGCATTGCTGCAGGCGGGCACACAGTAGTAAGCGTCAGTATCAACGGAGCGCCCCCGCTACTCTTCCGTCGTTTGCCAGGCTGGCGTTATGGCCTGGGCTATGCGCTCCTTGTAGTCTTCGCGAGGCGGGGAGAAGATGTCTAGGACGAGGCCCTTGTCTGGCCCGCCGTGCAGGGCGTGCGGCACTCCGCCGGGAATCACGTAGGACATCCCGCGCTTCATGGTCTGCCGTTCGCCCCCGATGGTCATGTCGAACTCACCTTCGAGCACCATGCCCGCCTGCTCGTGCGGGTGAGTGTGCTCAGGCACGTCCGTGTGAGGGTCGGTCTCGATCAAGCTCATCATCACCTTGTCGCCCCACAGCGTGCGAATTCGCACGCCGGGCACGATCTCGACCGGATTGACCGTAAAGATGTCGGTGAAGTAGGGCATGGTACCTCCTGTGCTGCTGTGTCTGTCCTATACTAGGGGTTGGTTATGAGCCGGTCTGCCCGCCGCGTCTCGCCTCGTAGTCGGTGCCCGCCTTCTTGAGCGCTTCGGTGCGCAGGTCCTTGAGGTGATCGCGCTTGTCGATAGACCACTTTTCCGATGCCGTCAGGTTGTGAAGTGAGTTTTGGAACTGCGGGGCCACGTAACGCGCGATGAGTTCATAGCTCCTCATCACCTGTTCCCTGCTGCCCCATTCGGTCGCCACGAAGAGGATGCCGCCGAAGCCGCCGCTTTCCTCATCCAGTCGATGAATCGCGGCCACCAAGTCGTCCGGCGTCCCGACGACCCAGCGCCCGGATTCGGTCGCGGCGTCGATGATTTCCTCCGCCGGCCCTTCGTAAAGCGGCTCGTGTCCCATAACCGTCTCGAAGTAGTGCCGCTGGAACCTCGCGGCTCCGACTCGCGCTTGCTCAACGGCTTCCTTCTTCGACTCGGCGATGAAAGCGTGGATAACGAGCCTCCACTCGCGGCGGTCCATTTGCTTGCCGTGCCGCTCTGCCGTTTCTTCGGCGATTGCCCAGAAGTCGTTTAGGCTGCGCGAGCCATGCCGCTTCGTGATCGTCGGGTCGGCGATTGAGAGCACCCAGGCGCCGTGTCGACCGGCAAGTTCCATTCCGGAGGGTGACATCGCCGCGGCGACCGCCACCGGGAAATGCGGCTTCGTATACGGCTGAAGGTGCAGCCGCGCCTCGTTGAGCGCGAACCAGTCCGACTCATACGTGATTGGCTCCGGCTCCGTAAGCAGCCGCATGATGATGTCGAACGATTCGCCCATCCGGTTGCGCTGCGTCAGCGGGTCGATGCCGAGCATATAGGCGTCTGTCGTCAGCGCGCCGGGGCCGACGCCCAGCATGACCCGACCCCGCGTGAGGTGGTCGAGCAGCGTCATACGGTTCGCTACCATGAGCGGATGGTGATACGGGAGGCTGATGACTCCGGTTCCTAGTTTGATGTGTTTCGTCCGTTCCGCCGCGACCCCCATGAATACTTCCGGCGAGGCGATGGTCTCCCATCCCGCGGTGTGGTGCTCACCGATCCACGCCTCGTCGAAATCCAGATAGTCGAGCCACTGGACAAGCTCAAGGTCGCGCTCCAGCCCTAGCGTGGGATTTTCGCCCAGCAGGTGAAACGGGGCCAAAAAGATGCCGAACTTCATGCGATCGGGCAGAGTCATGTCATCTCCAGTCTCTACGCAATATCGTTTCTTATCCTACCACTCGCTTGGCTTCGATCCAAAGCGATTCCTTCTCGTCAAAAGACAGTTCGGAGACCGCGAGGCCGCGTTCTTTGGCGAGGCGCTCCATGTGCCCGAACCGCGCGCGGAACTTATGGCCCGTCGCCCGCAGAGAGTCCTCGGCGTCCACTTTGAGCCAACGCGCCACATTTACCAGGGTGAAGAGCACGTCGCCGAGCTCCGCCGCCCGCCGCTCCGCCGTTTCCGCCTCTCGCAGTTCGTCCAGCTCCTCGCGCACTTTGTCCAACACTCCGTCGAAGTCATCCCACTCGAAGCCGACCTTGGACGCGCGATTGCCGAGCGTCTGCGCATACGACAGCGCGGGCATCGCGCGAGGCACTCCGTCGAGAACGCCCTTGTCGTCCTTGGCCCGCTCGGCTCGCTTGATGTCTTCCCAGCGCGACACTACTTCGCTTGAGTCCGAGATCGCGCTGTCGCCGAAGACGTGCGGATGCCGACGCATGAGCTTATCTCGCACGCCTCGAGCCACGTCCCGTTCATCGAACTCCCCCGCCTCGGCTCCGATACGAATCTGGTATGCCAAATGGTACAGCACGTCCCCCAATTCTTCGGCGACTTCGTCGGCGGTTCCCCCGTCGATTGAATCGAGCAGTTCGTAAGTCTCTTCCAGCAGCATGGGCTTGAGCGATTCGCGCGTTTGCTCACCGTCCCAAGGGCACCCGTCCGGGCCGCGCAGGTGGGCGCACAAAGCCAGTAGTCCATCGAATGTGGGGGGGAAGTCTTGGCGCACGACAGGAGGGTATCACCTACCGTTCAAACTGTATACACGCGGCGCGAGAGCGCGTCCCACACACGTACCGCCCGCGTTTGACGCTGCAAGTGGGCGTTGGTACACTCCGTCGCATTCCAACGACCCCTGCGGAGGACGCCATGAGTCAAGTCTCGGAGCGAGCGCGGCGGCTCTATGACGACGCTGTCGTGATCGATGGGCTGAACGTGAGCAACTGGGACAGCGACGCAGTATACGAAAGCCTGAACGAGGGTGGAGTGGCCGCCATCAATGCCACGATAGCCACGTGGGAGAACTATCGCGAGACCCTCGACCACGTATCGCGATGGCTCGTTCGGTTTCGCGAACGAGCCGACCGAATCCTCCAAATTGAGACCGTCGCGGACATCCACCGCGCCAAGCGAGAGGGCAGGGCGGGCATCATTCTCGGATGGCAAAACACCTCGCCCATCGAGAACCACCTTGAACGCCTGGAGCTCTTCCATCGTCTGGGCGTGCGTATCGCGCAGGTGACGTATCACGAGCGCAACCTTTTGGGGGACGGCTGCATGGAGCGCCAGGACGGCGGCCTCACGAACTTCGGAGTCGACGCGGTCAAAGAGATGAATCGGGTGGGAATCCTGGTAGACCTCTCCCACGTCGGGCCGGCAACCACCATCGACGCCATCGAAGTGTCCGACAAGCCGGTCGCCATCACCCACGCCAACGCAAAGTCGTACTACGACCATCGACGCAATAAGACCGACCAGGCTATCAAACTCATGGCCGAGAAGGGCGGCGTCATCGGCTCGACGTGCATCCGAACGTTCCTGCGAAACTCCTTCAGTTCGACTTTGGAAGACTACCTGGAAGCCATCGACCACTTGGTCGATATGGTGGGCATAGACCACGTAGCCATCGGCACCGATCACACCCAGGATCAGCCAGACGAATTCTGGCGATACATCGGCTCCCAGCAGGGCACGAAGTTCCCTTCAACGTTTACTTCCGTAGACGAAAAGCCCAAGCCTTGGCAGGACCTCTACCCCGACGAGCTGGAGACACCCGCGCAGCTCCCCGTGATGTCCCAATCGCTCCTCGATCGCGGCTACTCCGATGAGGACATCCGCAAAGTTCTCGGCGGCAACTGGCTCCGCCTCTTTGAAGAAGTTTGGCTGGAATAACCCGCCATTGCGAAGGCAGCGCTCCAAAGCAAGAGAAGATAAACCCGCTCATACCGAGCCTGTTGAAGGGCGTCCCGTACCTACTCCGTCGCCTCTCGCTTCGTCTGCACGGCCTCCCGCACGGAGTCGGCGAACTGCGCTAGTTCCTCTTCCGTGATTTCCTCTCCCGCGGCCAGGCGTTTCTTAAAATCTTCGTACAGCCAGTTCTCGAACCGTCCGCGGGGTATTTGGAAGAACTCCGGCGAAAAGTGAGGCTTCTCACCCGGACCGAACTTGCCTTTGTCTTTGAGCGTGTAGCCCTCAAGCTCGTCCGTTCCCTTGCCGAGCGTCTCGCCCGTCTCGACGTAGTGTTCCATGACCGGTTGCATCCCGTACTTTTGGACGGGGCATACCTTCATGCAGATCGAGCAGCCGTCATAGCGGCCCATTACCGGGCGGCATCGCGCATAGCTGACCTTATTCTTCAGCGCGCCGCGCCACCAGAGCTTGTCGCGCGACAGCGCATTGCTGGGACACCGATCCACGCACACTTGGCACTTGTCGCAAAATCGGTTGATGCCGTAGTCGATCGGCTTGTCGTAGCGGACGGGGGCGTCGGTCGTGATCATCATCAGCCGTCCCCGTGACCCGAAGTGAGGCATCAAAAGCTGCCCGTTCGCTCCGAGCTGTCCGAGGCCCGCGCTGATGAACATCGGGATGTACGGCGCACTGGAGTCGCTGTGACTGTGCACCTGCGCTCGATATCCCAGTGACCGGATGTAGTCGGCGAGTTCCAGCGCCGCCGCGCCTTCGATCGTATACGTGCCGAAGTGGGTGTGTTCGGCCTCCTCGCTCGGAATCGTCTGCGTGGCGTGATATTCCTGCTCATACGCCAAACAGATCCCGTGCCGGAACTTCACCCACCGCTTCTTGCTGGCGTACGTGTATCGGCGGTCATACTTCGTGAAGCCGACCTCGCTGAATCCCAGTTCTCGGGCCTTCCGTCGGATGGGCTCCGTCGGGTCGAGGTCGGGATCCGGCTCCGCGCTCGGCGGAATGTCTCCCGATACGGCGGCAGCCTCCACGAGCGGAGTGTCCACCTTTTCGTGCTCGATTCGCCATTGGGTGAAGGACTCCGTGTACTGCGACCATAGCCACTCGCGGTCGGCGGAGTTTTCCAGGAAGTGCGCCTCAAGCGGGTGTTCGCGGCTATAGAAGGATACGTCGGCCTCGCGCGTCGGCGATCCGGGCTCGGTCACTAGGTCTTCCGCTACCGGTATCTCGATGTCGGGATCACCCGGCCGGGGTCCCGGTCGTCTCACGACGTGATGCACCTTCTTCATCGCGTGATCTTCCGTCCCCTCTGAGAAATTAACGCAAGTCTACCTTACACCCTTCACCGGATGCCACAACATCCCCCGCCGCGTCACGAGATGTTTATTCCCCTCCCCACCGTGCGCCGGGATATCCCCTCTCCCGTCGTGGGAGAGGGTTAGGGTGAGGGCCCTAAAGGTTGACACCAAAACCCAGAATGTGTAAGTTGCAAACAGACCTAACCACAAGTCTACGAAATCCTGCCAACCGGGAACCTTGCGGCTTTCGCATGTCGTTCGCCGTATGAGAGGACGAGCAAGGACGGCCTTCACGCCCCCTTGTGACTCTCTCATGGATGTCGGCGACTTGTGGTTAGGTGGTCAACGTCCTTGCCACAAGGGGGTTCCTCATGAAGCCGTCGGCGTTCATAGCCATCACAGCCGTTGGACTGGTTGTCGCAGCGATTATCGGGGTCGGAATAGTGACCGGCCAGGGGGAGTCGGCCTGCATCACCGGAGGGCCGCCCCGGCAAGCAATGCCGCGCTTGCGGCGGATTGCGACACGCTACTCGATTTGAAGGACACGCTCCGCGGCAGCGCCACCCTTAACTGGTCGTCTTCTCGGTCGATTAGGCAGTGGACGGGCGTTAAAGTCGGCGGTTCTCCTCAGCGAGTAACCGTCATCAAGTTGCAGAACCGAAACCTTAACGGCAGCATCCCGGCCGAAATAGGGAATCTTGCGAAACTTCAGGATATTTGGCTCTACAACAACGATTTGACCGGGCCTCTCCCTGCGGAGTTGGGTAACCTCTCCGACCTCAAGACCCTGATGCTCAGCAACAACGATCTAAGCGGTCAAATACCGGAAACACTCAACACCTTAAGTCTAAGCAGAATCTGGTTAAAAAGCAATAATTTCACCGGCTGCATACCTGCGAATCTCCTCAATGTCCCGGACGGCGACGCGAGTCGGCTGAACCTGCCCCCGGAGCGATCCGGCCCTAGAGTCGGGATGTCCTCAGGCGCATCAGACTGCATGCTCTTTGGGTAACGGCGCTGGAGATTTCGAAGAGACTGCGATGAGAATCCTTCAGGCGTTGCGCGTATATTCCGAAGGCGCCAAGTAGTTTCACTGAAGAGTTGCAGACGTGCGAGCCGCCTCAGGTGATGTGACTACGGTTGAAAGGCAAAAGTATGAATACGATTAGGGAGAAGGTCTCTGCGTGGGAGAAATATCTGTGGTCGCAAGTGAAAGGAGACCTTGACGCCGAACTCTTCCAACCGGGGGATAAGGGAAGTTTGAAGGAAGTGTTCGGACGAGTAACGAAGGTGCAATGGGGGATAGTGGGGATTGCCTTGCTGTTTATGGTATATGTGGCGTGCAGTATGGCGGCTGTGGAGATCACGGTTACCCCTGATCCGACTGCCACCCCCGTTCCCACAATAACACCGGAACCTACGCCACCGCCGATAGTCAGTCCGAGCGGTGTACTGAAGTTAAGGGTAGTTGACGCATCGGCAGACTCGGTTACGCTTCAATGGGAACCTCCGGTGAACAGCGATAGGGCGGCTGTCGAGCAGTACATAGTCACGCGCGACGTACCGCTTGGGCGCGACGAACACTACTTCGTTGCGGAAACGACGTTTACGGCAACCGGGCTTAGGAGTGGCAGGGAGCATAAGTATCGAGTGAGGGCGCTTGGACGAGATGGATTAGAAGGCCCTGAGGTCGGCATAGTGGCGCGTACGACAGAGCCTGAGCCTACGGCAACAGCTATACCGGAATCTACGGCTACGCCTGCTCCGATTCCCGGGGTTGTACAGGACTTGAGAGTAGTCAATGCGACGGAAAGCTCGGTCACGCTTCAATGGGAGCCGCCGGCGAATAGCGACGCAGTGTTGATTGAAGGGTATGAAGTGTTTCGGGAAGTGTCGTTAGGTCGCGACGTGAGAGAATTTGTTGTGGGGCCTACGTTCATTGAAGTAGGGCTTATGGGGGGCAGGGAGTACAAGTACCAAGTAAAGGCGCTTGGTCAACGAGGGGGGATAGGTTATGAGCTTGCAGTAGTGGCGCGTACGCTAGAGCCTGAGGCGTCTGCTACGGCGACGCCTGTTCCAATTCCCGGTGTTGTACGGGACTTGAGAGTAGTCAATGCGACGGAGAGCTCGGTCACGCTTCAATGGGAGCCGCCGGCGAATAGCGACGCAGTGTTGATTGAAGGGTATGAAGTGTTTCGGGAAGTGTCGTTAGGTCGCGACGTGAGAGAATTTGTTGTGGGGCCTACGTTTACTGAAGTAGGGCTTATGGGGGGCAGGGAGTACAAGTACCAAGTAAAGGCGCTTGGTCAACGAGGGGGGATAGGTTATGAGCTTGCAGTAGTGGCGCGTACGCTAGAGCCTGAGGAGTCTGCTACGGCTACGCCTGTTCCTGATTGTGATCCTGTAGCAATAAGCAGGAAACACATAGAGTCAGTAGATAGCCCGTATCAGAACATAACGGAGAGGGCGGAAGCGGAACAATGGTGGCGTGATAAAGGATGTTCCGAAGAGACAATAGCGCGGGTGTTGGTGCATTTTGAGAAGAACGTAGAGAAAATGTTGAAGTGGAGGGCGACAAAGAAAGAACTAGACTCCCATTGGGCTAATATTGATGCTTTGTACGAGTACATTAATCGAGTCAATGCGGATAGGGTGATTGACCGGAGGGAGTCTGAACAGATTTGCTTCTTGGAAGATCAATGGACGGCTCAATTGAATGCGGCTATTGAGTTTGTGCAATCGCTTCGTCGCGAAGCCCCTGAACTTTTGAAGAATTATCCTCCGATAGAGATATTAGAACGGGAAGCGACAAAATACCTAGATGTTTTTATTGGGGCCATTGATTGTGTGTCACAATAGACTCATTCGAGTTGCGGGGGCGGTTCACTCCGGCATAGTCGCTTGATCTCACCGCCGCGCGCCAACTCCGCCGCCGACCTCTACTCGTGGATCTCCTTATGACAATGGGGGTGCGCCGCTTGCATGGACTAGATACTTAGGTTACTCTGTAGTCATGTCAACGACGGTGTTGAATACCCATGAAGCGAAGACCCACTTGTCGAAACACCTTGCCGGTTTGAAGGCGGGGGATCGGATCATCCTCTGCCGCCGAAATCGGCCTGTGGCCGAGATCCTTCCCCTTGACGGCGGGATGGACGAACCTCGCCCCGTTGGGCTGGGAAGAGGCTTGGCCGAAGTGCCTGATTCGTTCTTCGACCCACTCCCCGACGACCTCCTCGACGATTTCGAGAAACCCTCCGACTGAACCGCCCGAAGTTCACAAACGACCTCTACTCGTGGATCTCCCCACCGCAATGGGGGCATACCGTCGGCCCCTGTCTTCGTTTGCTCATTTCTTCCATGAACCCCGATCCGAGGATGCCCGCTGGCAGGGCGAACAGACCTATCCCCAAGATGGCGATCACCCCCGCCAGAAACCGCCCCGTCACCGTGATCGGGACCGCGTCGCCGTAGCCGACCGTCGTAAGCGTGATGATGCTCCACCACATCGCTTGGGGAATGTTCGCGAACTTATCAGGCTGCGCTTCGTTCTCGGCGAAGTACATCAGCGACGACGCCATGAGCAGCAGAATCGAGAGGAAGACTATCACCGTGATAAGTTCGGCGCGCTTGGCGTTTATCACGCCGACCGATGTCCTCAGACCGGATGAATAGCGGCTCAGTCGCGCGATTCGGGCCAGGAGGCGCACCGCCCGCAGGAACCGCAGCACCCGCAGGTCGAGCGCCACAGGGGCCAGCAGCGCCACGTAGAACGGCACAATCGCCAGCAAGTCGATGAAGACGACGGGCGTAACCGCGAATCGCAGCCGTCCCCACACGGGATGACGGTACTTCTCGTCCGACGTGCATGACCAGACCCGCAGGACGTACTCAATGGTGAAGATGGCTACCGACACCGTGTCGAACACTCGGAAGGCAAGCGGCGAGACCACCTGAATCTCCTCGACGGTCTCCACGATTAGGACGACGACGTTCAGGCAGATGAGCGCGATGATGAACATGTCGAACGCGCTGAAGCCGCCGTCCGACCGCTCCAGTATCCTGTGGAGCCTTTGCTTCAACGACTCCGACGACCGGCGCGATCCCATCTGTTCATCTCGTCTCTGCGACATTGCGGCCCGACCTCACCTAGGCTCCGTTCGACTGCGTCTCGCGCTCACTCTCAGCCCTTGAGTCAAGCGAGTCCAGCGCAAGCACACTGTTGCTCTTGATAATCAAGTACACGAGATCGCCCTCCCGCAGCGCGAGTTCCGAGACTGCCCGCGGCGTAAGTTCCACGACTAAGGATACCCCCACGTCCACGTGGGCGATGACTCGCGGGCCTTGCGCGTGAATCGCCTCGATCCGCCCTGGCAAAGTGTTTTGCGCGCTGATCCTCGTCGGGACGTCCAGAGTGAGTATAATATCCCCCGCCCGAATTGACACCGTCAGCAGGTCTCCGGGCCGCGAGTCCACGTCGGGCGCGGCGAGCCGCACGCCGCCTACGTCGATTATCGAGAGGCCTTGATCGGGCCGTCGCTCGACGACCGTCGCGTCCAGGAGGTTTTCCAGCGCTCCATAGTCCGCCATCGTGCCGACGTCCGGACGCACCAGCACTTCGGCCGGCGGGCCTTGAGCGACCGGCTTGCCCTCCGACAGTACGAGCATATCCTCAGCCAACGCGACGACCTCCGACACCGAATGCGATACATAAATCATCGGCGTCTCAAGCTCCTTTCGCACTCGCTTGAGGTAGCGGATGATCGCCCCCTTGAACGCAACGTCGAGCGAAGCGAGGGGCTCGTCGAGCAGGAGCAGCCGCGGCGAAGTGGCCAACGCCCGCGCGAGGGCGACCCGTTGACGTTCTCCACCCGATAGGGTTCCGATGCCGCGGTCGAGCAGCCTCGTTAGGTCGAACAGCTCGAAGAGCTGATCCGGGTTTGTCGTCCGCTGCTCCGCGGGAGTCAAATGGTAGCCGTAGAGGATGTTCTTCCGCACGTTCATATTGGGGAACAGGGCCGACGATTGGAACACGTAGCCGAACCGCCGCTTTTCGGGAGGGACGGCCTTCCGCTCGGAAGCCGAGAACAGCGTCGCCCCCATGACGGTTAACTCGCCCTTGTCCGGTCGAGTGAGGCCGGCGACGCAGTTCAGCAACGTCGTCTTGCCGCTCCCGGACGGCCCGAACACCGAGGTCACGCCCGCCCTGAGCGTCACGTCGCATTCGAGCGTGAACTGCGAGTACCGCTTGGTCACCGCTATGCGCGCTACCGGAGCAGTCATCTTGGTCATGCGGCCCCCGGGCGAGGAGTCTTGGCTAAGAGCCAGTTATGGACGACCAGCGTGGCCACGGCGATTGCGATTGCGACGGAGGTCAGCAAAAGGGCCGCCGAATCGTCTCGCAGGATAACGGCGGAGTACAGGGCCAAAGGTAGGGTCTGCGTCTTGCCCGCGATGTTTCCCGCGACGGTAATCGTCGCGCCGAACTCACTGATGGCCCGCACGAATCCGAGCAGCACGCCCGCGAGGATGCCCCGTGAGGCGAGCGGCGCGGTTATTGTGAAGAATACCCTCCAAGGGCCCGCGCCGAGGCTCCGGGCGGACATTTCAAGCTGCTCGTCCACGGACGCCATGGCGACCATCGTCGCCCGCGCCATGAGTGGGAACGACACGACGGCCGACGCCGCGGCCGCGGCATACCACGTGAACACGATATCGGCTCCCAAGAGCGCGTGCGTCAATCCCCCTATCGGGCCTTCCCGCCCGAGCAGAAGCAGCAGAAAGAATCCGATGGCAATCGGCGGCACCGCGAGAGGAAGGGACACCAGCGCATCGATCAAGAGGCGCCCCGGCGTGCGCGTCTTGACCAGCAGCCAACTCACCGCCAACGCAAGCGGAATGTTGACCACCGTGGCGACCACCGCAACCCGGAATGTCAACTCAAGCAGTGACCAGCTCAAAGCGACCTACCTGATCGGCTCAAAGCCGTGCGAGCGGAATATCTCGCCCGCCGCCGCCCCGGTGAGGAACTGTACGAAGGCATCCGTCGCGTCTTTTCGTTCGTCCGATGTCACCGTCACCACGGGATACACGATCGGCCCGTACGAGTCGTGCGGAAAGATATCCACCGTTTCCAGGCCCTTGGCTATCACGGCGTCGGTGGCGTACACGATGCCGACGCTTGCGTTGCCGGACTCAACGAAGGCCATCGCCGCTCGAACGTCCGGCGCCGTCACAATCTTTTCTTGGAGCGACTCCCACAGCCCCGCCGCCTTTAGCGCCTCGCGGCCATATGCCCCGGCGGGCGCGATATCCGGCGCCGCTATGGCGACTCTCTCTATGCGGGACGATGTGAGCGCGACGGGCGAGCGCTCTTCGAGCGAGCGGTTCGTGACCACCACCAGTTTGTTCGTCAGCAACTGGGACTCCGCCTCCACCAGTCCGCGCTCTCGCAGAAACTGAACCGGAGGCGCTCCCGCCGAGACGAACACGCTCGCCGGGGCCCCGCTGGCGATCTGTTGCGCCAGCGCCTGCGATGCCGCATAGCTGATCTGTACGTCCACGTCGTTCTCCCGCTCGTACAGCGCCACCGCCTCGTCAAATGCGTCCGTAAGGCTCATAGCCGCGAATACTAACAACTCCTCCCGATCACGGCTCGACTCGCCTGAGCAGCCCACGAAAACCGCCGCGGCCACCCCGAACACCGCCAACAGCGCCCCGCAAATGCGTTGTCTTCCGTTCATACCGTCGTATACCGTACCGTTCAACCCCCCATTCGGCAAGCGACCTTCCGTTGACACCGCGTCAAGGCCGTCGATAGACTACCTACAGACACCCACACACCCCTCCACGTTATCCCCATGTCCCCCACCGCCTCTCCCCTCGCCGACTACCTCGCACAAGCGACCGACTCCGGCGGCGACCTGAACACCGCGTTCGTCGCCTTCCTCGCCTCGCTGGAGCATATTCGCTCCGTCTCCCCCGAGGTCGCCGCCGCGATCGTCTCGGAGCTCGATGACCAGTCGTCCGGCCTCAAGATGATTGCTTCGGAGAACTACTCCTCCCTGGCGGTTCAGCTCGCCATGGGCAACCTGCTCACCGACAAGTACGCCGAGGGGTTCCCCTACCATAGGTTTTACGCCGGATGCGAGAACGTCGATGCTGTCGAGGGACGCGCCGTCGAACTTGCCAAAGGCCTCTTCGGCGCGGAGCACGCCTACGTCCAGCCACACTCCGGCGCGGACGCCAACCTCGTGGCCTATTGGGCGATCCTCGCAGCCAGAGTGCAATCCCCATTCATGGAAAGCGTTGCGCAGACCGACCCTTCCCGTCTCTCGAACGCCGAGTGGGCCGAACTCAGGGAAGCCCTCGGCAGCCAGCGACTTCTCAGCATGAACTACTACTCGGGCGGCCATCTCTCGCATGGGTACCGTCTGAACGCCTCGGCCACCATGTTCGAAACGCAGTCCTACGACGTTGACCGCGACACGAACCTGCTTGATTATGACGTCATCCGCGATCACGCCAAGCGTTTCCGACCACTGATTCTTCTTGCTGGCTATAGCGCGTACTCTCGGAAGATCGACTTCAGCGTCTTCCGAGAGATTGCCGACGAGGTCGGAGCCGTCCTCATGGTCGATATGGCACACTTCGCCGGACTCGTCGCGGCCCAGGTCGACGGCTTCACCGGCCCCTACGACCCCGTGGCCCATGCTCACGTCCTGACCACTACGACTCACAAGACACTCCGCGGCCCGCGCGGCGGCATGGTGCTTTCGACGGAAGAGTTCGGCGAGTATGTCGACAAGGGCTGCCCGATGGTTCTCGGAGGGCCTATGCCGCATGTCATGGCGGCCAAGGCGGTCGCATTCACCGAGGCCGCCGAACCGGAGTTCAAGACCTACGCCCGCGCGATCGTACACAACGCCTCCGCCCTCGCGTCAGCCTGCATCGACCAAGGTATGGACATCCTCACCGGCGGCACCGATAACCACCTTATGCTCGCGAGTATGGCGCCCTACGGCCTCTCGGGGCGCCAGGCCGAGTCGGCAGTGCGCGAGGCCAACGTGACCCTGAACCGCAACAGCATCCCCTTCGACCCCAACGGCGCGTGGTACACCTCCGGCCTTCGTTTTGGAACACCCGCGCTCACCAGCCGCGGCATGGGGACCGCGGAGATGGCCGAAATCGCCTCCGTCATGGCTTCGGTTCTTTCCGCCACAGCCCCCCGGACCATCACCAAGGGCAGGCTCGCCGGACAACTCAGCAAAGCTCGCGCCTCAACCGATGGCGATGTCATCGAGCGCGCCCGCGCCCGAGTCGCCGACCTGCTCTCGGCATTCCCCCTGTACCCCGAACTGGACCTGGTTTACCTCAAGAGATCATTCGGCTGACGCGAAACCTTCAGAAATGCGCCGGTGATTCAACCGCAACCGCGCGCGCCTTAGCAGTCAGCCACCGTCATTCCGGCGGAGGCCGGAATCCAGGTATCACAGCCCTAACAATGGCGGCAGTAACAGGAAAAGTAGAACGAAGACACCGGTGCGCCACTTTTCCACCGTCATTCCGGCGGAGGCCGGAATCCAGAAGCTTCGTCAGCCGGAACCCCGCCGCCGATCTACAGGGTATTTCCCAAAAAGCCGCGAATTGCAGATTACTTCAGCAGCCCGTGAACGGGGACGAGCCTCTGGCCGTAAGGGTCAACGGCTAGGAAGGTGCCTTCCAAAGTATATGCGCCGAGGAGGGCCGTATCGTCCTCGCCGAAGATTACCCACGTTGTGGTCTCGCGATCGGCGACCCTCGCCCTCGCTTCGGCCATATCCAGCGTCACCCGCTGACCTCCGGCGTACTCAAAGGTCTCGCGCTTGGTGGGAGCGATTCCGAGCCGTCGGAGAGTGGGGCCGGGAATAACGGTCGTGGTTGCGCCGGTATCTACCAGCGCATCCACCTTTTCATAATTCTCGCCGCCCACATCGCCAATAACGATTTCTACGCTGAATGTCCCCAATTCAATGCTCCCGCATGAACGAATCATCGCGCCTGAGCATAGCTTACTACATATTGGGATCCGTCATTCCGGCGGAGGCCGGAATCCAGGTATCACAGCCGTAACAATGGCGGCATGAGCCGGAGAGGCAGAACGAAGGCTCCGGGCTGCCCTACGCTCCCCACCCGCGCAACGCCTCCACCGCTGCCGCCTGCTCCGCCAGCGACTTTCGCTTACCCTCGCCACTGCCTGCAACTTCGCCCCCAACCGTCACCTCGGCCACGAACAGCCGGTCATGATCCGCCCCCTCCTCGCGCACGATACGATACGTCGGCGACGGCAGACCCTCCGCCTGCACTGCCTCCTGCAGCGCCGATTTCGGATTCGTCGACCTCTCCGGCTCATCAAGCGTCGAGAACCTGTCGCCGAGAATCTGCAAAACCACCTCCCGCGTCACCTCATACCCCTGATCGAGGAAGACGGCGCCGATAACCGCCTCCAGTGCGGATGACAGGTTTGACGCCCGGCTTCGTCCTCCCCCCGCCTCCTCGCCCCTTCCCATGCGGAGCATCGGCCCCAGTCCGATATCCCTCGCTGCGTCCGCAAGTGTCGCTTCCTGCACCAGTATGGCGCGCGCCTGCGTTAGCTTCCCCTCTTTCCAGCGAGGATTGGCGCTATACAGCTCCTCGGCGACGACCATGCTCAAAACGGCGTCCCCCAAATACTCCATCCGTTCGTTCGACTCGGGAACTTCGCGCGGGTTCTCATTAATATAAGAACTGTGAGCAAGCGCCATATGCAGCAATCTTGCGTCCCGAAATCGAACGCCCAGCGCCTCTTCCAACTCCCCCTCACGTGCCATGCAAACTCTCCAACTGCGAGTATCCCCTCTCCCACAACGGGAGAGGGCTAGGGTGGGGGCGCCTCCCCCGCCTCAATCCGCCCCCGCTCATCTGTAACAGAGGTGTAACAGAACGGCAACACGGAAGCAACAAGCCGCGAGTAAAGTCGGTTCGTTCAACTTAACAATGCGTTTCCCGAAAAAGGAGGTTGTAAACGATGAACACATTGGCAAGAACGGTGCACCTAACCCCGACCAAGCTCCGGCTGGTCATGATAGCGCTGCTGGGCATAGGCATTTTCTTCGGCACGGTCGGAGTCGCCTACGCGCAAGGGGGCGTATCGGCGGATGACGTAGATTCCAAGCTCAACGACTTCATCCTCGTTGCCGCCGCCGCCCTGGTCTTCTTCATGCAGGCCGGATTCGCCTTTCTTGGGGCGGGTCTCATCCGCTCCAAAAATACCGTCAACTACATGACCAAGTCGTTCCTCGACTTTTGCATAGCGTCACTCGGTTTCTGGGCGTTCGGCTATGCACTCATGATGGGTGGCGGAGCCGCCTCCGGCATCATCGGCCTGGAGGGCTTCTTCCTGCTCGACTTCGAGGATACCGACCTCGTGGCATGGTTCTTCCAAATGGTCTTTGCGGGCACGGCCGCCACGATCATCGCGGGAGCCGTCGCCGAGCGCACGAAGATCAACGCCTACTTCGCCTACAGCTTCATCGTCGGCGCCCTAGTCTACCCGATCTATGGACACTGGGCATGGAGTGATGAGGGATGGCTGACACAGATCGGCCCCGGCTTTGCCGACTATGCCGGCTCCGGCGTGGTCCACATGATGGGCGGGTTCCTCGCCCTCGCGGGCGCGATCGTCGTCGGGCCTCGCAAGGGTTTCCGCGAGGGGGAAGACCTCAAGGGCCACAATATGCCCTACGTAGTCATAGGCACATTCATACTCTTCTTCGGCTGGTTCGGCTTTAACATCAACTCCGACACTCTCGGCCTCAACGCGGTCAACACGCTCTTGGCCGGCGCTGCCGGCGCGGTAGCCGCCATCTACCTCGCCATGATCCGCACCGGCAAGGCCGACATCGAATTTGGCGCTAACGGAGCTCTGGCCGGCCTCGTCGGCATAACCGCGCCCTGCGCATACGTCGACCCCTGGGCCGCCGTCGTGATTGGCCTCCTCGCCGGGATCATCATGATTGCAGGCGTCCACTTCGTGAAGCTCGTCCTCAAGGTCGATGACCCCGTCAGCGCGATCACCGTTCACGGCATCTGTGGGGCATGGGGACTTCTGGCCGTCGGAATCTTTGCCGCCGGACACAACGGTGTCGAAGGGCTTGTTGTCGGCAACGTGGAACAACTGCTTCCGCAGGTCGTCGGTCTTCTGGTGGCCGTTGCCTGGGGCCTCGGCGCAGGCTTCATTCTCTTCAAGGCCATCGACCTTACCATCGGCATGAGGGCGTCCGAAGAAGAGGAAGAACAGGGCCTCGACATCCCTGAGCACGGCAGATCCGCATACCCCGAAATGTAACCCCTCTCTGCCCCTCTCCCAAAATTCGCGCGCGAGGGGCAGAGAATCCTACACGCAGGCCGACTGGATTCCGGCCTACGCCGGAACGACGTTAGGGTCTCTCATGTGAACTTGAGAGGGTTGGGGTGAGGGTCACACGCGGCCAACCGAACCCCTCCCCGTGTGACACATTTGTAACATCCGTGCAACACAGAGGCAACACTGTTCCGCGATACTGACACTCAGCAATCACAACGTTGAGGTAACGGGACATTATGGAAGTGGTAATTGGGGCGTTGGCGTTCGTGGTCTTGTTCGCGGTTTGGGTGATTCTCCCCAGCCGGATTCGAAAGCAGAACAAGGACTCCTGATCGACCAATCCGCTTAGGCTGGGCCAGGGTCTCCAACGAAATGAACGGCCGGACGGCAGGTCGTTCATTCTTTGTGAGAGGATTTATGACAATCGACATATACTTGACGAATCGCCCCCGATTCACGGAAAATCGCAAGGATTAATCATCGGAGGGAGTATCTATGGAATACTACAAGGCAGAATACATCTGGATAGACGGTTCGGAGCCGACCTCGAAGCTCCGTTCCAAGACCAAGATCGTTCCTAAGGGCGAAGATCCTCCCATTTGGGGTTTTGACGGTTCGAGCACCAACCAGGCCCCCGGCGAGAATTCCGACTGCGTGCTGAGGCCCGTCTACACCTGTCCCGACCCGATTCGCGGCGGCGACGACATCCTCGCCATGTGCGAGGTCCTCTTGACCGACATGTCGCCTCACCCTTCCAACACGAGGGCAGCCTGCGCCGAGGCGGCCGAAAAGTACGCCGACTTCGATATGTGGTTCGGCATTGAGCAGGAATACACCTTCTTCGACGGCATCAAGCCCCTCGGCTGGCCCGACAACGGCTTCCCCGCACCGCAGGGCGGCTACTACTGCGGCGTCGGCTCCGACGAGGTCTTCGGTCGCCCCATCGTCGAGGCCCACATGGACGCTTGCCTCCGCGCCGGACTCGGAATCTCCGGCATCAACGCCGAGGTCATGCCCGCGCAGTGGGAGTTCCAGATTGGACCCGTCGGCGCTCCCGCCGTCGGTGACGAGCTGTGGATCGCCCGCTGGCTCCTCTACCGCATCGGTGAGGATGTCCACATCTCCGACGAAGTGAACACCGGCGTCTCCGCAAGACTCGACCCTAAGCCCGTCCACGGCGACTGGAACGGCGCGGGTGCCCACACCAACTTCTCGACCGTGCAGATGCGCGAGGATTACGACGCTTGCATCGCCGCCGCCGAGGCCCTCAAGGGCAACCACGAGGCCCATATCGCCGAATACGGCGACCGCATCGAAGAGCGCCTCACCGGTCACCACGAGACTTGTTCCTACAAGGAATTCCGGTACGGCGTCTCGGACAGAGGCGCCTCCGTTCGCATCCCTTGGCAGGTCCACCGCGACGGCGGAGGCTACATTGAGGATAGGCGCCCCAACGCCAACTGCGACCCCTACAGGGTCACGCGACTCATACTCAATACGGTGTGCGGAGCGGCCTCCTAGAGTCCCTCTCGGGACGGATCAATCGCCCGAAACGAACGCCGTCGGTTCCAACTGGTGCCGGCGGCGTTCTTGCACACTCCGGACACCCCGCGAATGGAGACTTTGCATAACTCATTGGCAAGCCGAGCAGGTCGCGAAATATGGGCAGAAAGGTTTCTAAAGGCGAATGTCCATAGGACATGGACACAAAACCACTCGGTTCACCGGCCTACTACTTTATACGGCCGCCCGAACGTTCCCGAAGGTAGGCCAGATTGACACAAAAATTCATGAATAGCTATACTGAACGTTCCTTGCGGGCCTGATGGGGTCGGCAGGAGCCGGGACTCCCGGAATACGGACACTATGCCAGCTACCTTAGAACGAGACCCAGAGGAGATCGAGTACGTCCTCCGCAAGGCGCGCGAGAACGACGTCAAATTCATTCGCCTGTGGTTCACCGACATACTCGGAAGCCTCAAGGGCTTGGCGGTGACCGTGGAAGAATTGGAAATTGCTCTCACGCGGGGGATGAATTTCGATGGCTCGTCCATCGAGGGGTTCGCTCGCTACCGTGAGACCGATATGTACGCCCTTCCTGACCCGACCACCTTCAGTCTTCTTCCGTGGCGGCCAAAGACCAACTCCGTCGCTAGAATGTTTTGTGATCTCGTCACCCCGACGGGGGAGCCGTTCGAGGGCGACTCCCGCGCAGTCCTTCGCCGCAACCTCGAACGCGCTGCGAGGCTTGGCTACGCCTACTATGTCGCGCCTGAGCTGGAGTACTTCTATTTTAAAGACTCGCACAGCGTCGAGTTCCTCGATGAGGCCGGCTATTTCGACCAGAACCCCCAAGACCTGGCAACGAATCTGCGCAGGGAAACCGTCCTGACGCTGGAGGACCTCGAAATCCCCGTCGTCTTCAGCCATCACGAGGTCGCTCCCAGCCAGCACGAGATAGATCTCCGACACACCGACGCGCTCACCATGGCCGACACCGTCATGACCTGTCGCGTGGTCATTAAAGAGGTTGCCGTGAGCCAGGGATGCTACGCCACGTTTATGCCGAAGCCGGTCTTCGGCATAAACGGAAGCGGGATGCACACCCACCAGTCTCTTTCCAACGCCGCCGGCAACGCCTTTCACGATGCTGACGATCCCGACCACCTCTCACAGGTGGCGAAGTGGTTCATCGCGGGGCTCCTCAGGCACGCTCAGGAGATAACCTCCGTCACCAATCAGTGGGTAAACTCTTATAAGCGGCTCGTTCGCAGTCCCGATGATGCTCCGCTCGGCTACGAAGCGCCCGTCTATGTGTCTTGGGCGACTGTGAACCGCTCCGATCTTGTCCGCGTGCCGACCTTCAAAGAGGGAAGACAGGAATCCAGACGCATCGAGTATCGCGCCCCCGATCCTGCCTGCAACCCCTATTTGGCATTCAGCGTCATGCTCGCCGCCGGGCTCGAGGGCATCGAAAAGCGGTACGACCTCCCACCCGCGGCAGAGGCAAACGTGTTCGACATGACGGACGCCGAGCGCCGCGAAGCCGGCATTGCCACGCTCCCACGCTCCCTCGAAGAGGCCGTCGCGGCCACCGAGCGGAGCGAACTCGTGCGCAGCGCCCTTGGCGACCACGTTTTCGAGAGCTTCATCCACAATAAAAGGGTCGAGTGGGAACGGTACTCCAGACAAGTGACCGACTACGAAATCGACCGACATCTTGCCGACCTGTAAATCTTCGATTATGAACACTCACTACCAACACCCCGACCTTCCGCGCCCCGAAAAACAGGGTCTCTACGACCCGCGCTTCGAGCACGACGCCTGTGGCGTCGGACTTGTTGCCGACATCAAGGGCAGGAAGTCTCACGACATCATTACGAAGGGCATTGAGGCCCTGATCAGTCTTGGGCACCGGGGCGCGGCGGGCGCCGACCCGGAAACGGGCGACGGCGCTGGCATCCTTATCCAGATGCCGCACGAGTTCTTCGCCAAGGAGGCCGAGTCGCTCGGCTTCAATCTGCCTGACGTGGGCGGCTATGGTGTGGGAACGGTCTTCCTGCCACAGGACGCCGACGCGCGCGAAAGGTGCGTAGACATCATTGAGCGGACGGCGCGGGATGAGGGCTGCCAGATCCTCGGCTGGCGCGACGTTCCCACGAACCCCGATGCCATCGGCGTGCTCGCACGCCGGGAGATGCCGGTCATCCGGCAGTTCTTCGTCGTCCGTCCCGCGAATATCGCGGACGCGGCCCCCTTCGAGCTCCGCCTCTACGTCATCAGGCGCCGGATTGAGAATCGCGTCAAGGATGATGATCTCTATATCGTTTCTCTATCCTCGAACAAGATTATTTACAAGGGCCTCATCCTGGCCCGCCAGCTTGAGCATTTCTATCTCGACCTCGCCGATACGGATATCGCCTCGTGCTTCGCGATGGTGCATTCAAGGTTCAGCACGAATACCCTGGGTTCATGGCGGCTTGCACATCCATATCGCCATGTCATCCACAACGGCGAGATAAACACCCTGCGCGGCAACATCAACTGGATGGCCGCTCGTCATGCCATGCTCGAATCCGAAGTCCTGGGCGATGATATCGGCAAGCTCCTGCCCGTCGTCGCGACGCCCGACCAGAGCGACACAGCGAGCTTCGACAACGTCCTCGAACTGCTTTTGGCGACCGGCCGCTCATTGCCCCACTCGATGATGATGATGATTCCCGAAGCCTGGGCCGACCACATTCCGATGAGCGAAGAGAAGAAGAGGTTTTATGAGTACCATTCCGCGCTCATGGAGCCGTGGGACGGGCCTGCGCTCATGATCGGGACCGACGGCGAGCGCGTCTGCGCCATCTTGGACCGCAACGGTCTCCGCCCGTGTCGTTTCCTCGTGACGCGCGACGACCTGCTCGTCATGGCATCCGAAACCGGCGTGCTCGATATTCCCGATGAAGACATCGTGTACAAGTCACGCATTCAGCCCGGACGCATGTTTTTGCTCGACACCGAGCGCGGAAAGCTGATCCCCGACGAGGAGATCAAGGCCCAGCTCAGCTCTCGGCGCCCGTACGGACAGTGGCTCGCCGACAATGCCCGCGCGCTGGACGACTTGCCCGAGCCGGACGGGGTTCCCAGCTTCGACTTCGACACCCTTCCGCAGCGTCAGGCCGCCTTCGGATACACCCTTGAAGATGTTGGCATGATCTTATCCCCCATGGCCGAAACCGGCGCGGAGGCGGTGGGCTCGATGGGCAACGACACTCCGCTCGCCGTCCTCTCCGACGAGGCGCCCCTCCTGTTCTGGTACTTCAAGCAGCTCTTCGCTCAGGTCAGCAACCCCCCGCTCGACGCGATTCGGGAAGAGCTCGTCACCTCGGTTGAGTCGTTCATCGGGCGTGAGGGCAACCTGTTCGATGAGACGCCCGAGCAGTGCCGTCAGTTGAAGCTGCATCGCCCCCTTCTAACCAACGCCGAGCTTGCGAAGATACGCGGCATAGAGGAAGAGTATGCTAGCTCGGCAACTCTATCGGCGGTATTCAGACCGGGGGACGGTCCCGGCGCCTTGAAACGCGCGATGGACGCCCTCTGCGAGGCCGCGTCCGCCGCCGTCGCCGACGGACGCGCGATCATTATCCTCTCCGACCGGGCAATCGACGCCGAGCACGCCCCCATACCCAGCCTCCTTGCCGTTGCGGGCCTGCATCACCACCTCATCCGCGAGGGACTGCGCACGAAGGCGGGCATTGTCGTAGAGTCGGGAGAGCCGAGGGACGTTGGGCAGATATCCCTCCTCTTCGGCTACGGCGCGGGCGCCGTCAATCCTTACGTTGCCTTCGAGACGCTAGCTCAATTGGCCCGGGAACGCTCGTACTCCAACGGTGTCGACTACAAGACTGCCGAGAAAAACTACGTTAAGGCCGTCCTCAAGGGAGTCGTCAAGGTAATGTCCAAGATGGGCATCTCCACCCTCCAGAGCTACCGCGGCGCACAGATATTCGAGGCCGTCGGCCTTAATCAAGAGTTCATTGACCGCTACTTCACGTGGACGCCTTCCCGAGTTGGCGGGATCGGAATCGAAGAGATCGAGCGTGAAGCCGTACGTCGCCACTCCGCCGCCTACGCCGTCGGGAACGACAACGGCTCACACAACCTCGATGCCGGCGGAGTGTACTACTGGCGCCGCGACGGCGAGTACCACATGTGGAACCCGGATACCATCGCCGCGCTCCAGTACGCCGCCCGTGTCAACGACTATCAGACCTTCGAGCAATTCACCCACGCCGCCAATGACTACAGCAGGCGCCTCTGCACCATCCGCGGCCTCCTCCGGCTCAAGAGTTCGTCCGACTTCGTTCCCCTGGACGAGGTCGAGCCTGCACGCGAGATCGTCAAGCGCTTTGCCACCGGCGCGGCTTCCCTCGGTTCTATCAGCAAAGAGGCGCACGAGACCATGGCAATCGCCATGAACCGCATCGGCGCGCGGAGTAACACCGGCGAGGGCGGCGAGGATTTCCGACGCTATACTCCCGACGAGAACGGCGACTCCCGCAACAGCGCGATGAAGCAGGTCGCTTCCGGACGCTTCGGCGTCACCTCGACCTACCTCGCCAACGCCACCGACTTGCAGATCAAAATGGCCCAGGGATCCAAACCCGGCGAGGGCGGCCAGCTTCCCGGGCACAAGGTCGACGACTACATAGGCTGGGTGCGTCACTCCACGCCCGGCGTCGAGTTGATTTCACCTCCTCCTCACCACGACATCTACTCCATCGAAGACCTCGCTCAGCTCATCCACGACCTCAAGAACTCCAACCCCGAGGCCCGCATCCACGTCAAGCTCGTGGCTGAGGCAGGGGTCGGAACCATCGCCGCCGGCGTGTCCAAGGGGCATGGCGACGTCGTCCTCATCAGCGGCGACTCCGGCGGCACCGGCGCGTCCCCCGAATCTTCCATCAAGTACGCCGGACTCCCCTGGGAGCTTGGCGTGGCCGAGACACAGCAGGTCCTCGTGATGAACGACCTCCGCGGCCGCATCGTCGTCCAGACCGACGGCCAGCTCAAGACCGGGCGCGACGTCGCCATAGCCTGCCTCCTCGGAGCAGAGGAATTCGGCTTCGCAACGGCCCCGCTCATCGTCATGGGCTGCATCATGCTCCGCAAATGCCACCTGAACACCTGCTCAGTCGGCATCGCAACTCAGGATCCCGTACTGCGAGAAAAATTCGCAGGACAGCCCGAACACGTCATCAACTACTTCTTCTTCGTCGCCGAGCAGCTTCGCGAGATCATGGCCGACATGGGCTTCCGCACCATCGACGAGATGGTCGGGCGAGTCGACCGACTCGACGCCTCCGCCGCCATCGACCACTGGAAGGCGCGCGGCCTCGACTTTTCCGCGCTGCTCCATCGGCCCGCAGTCCCTGACGGCATCGCCACGCACTTCGTGCCCGAACAGACTCAGGACCACGGTATCGACACCGCCCTCGATCATGAACTCATCGAGCGGTGCAAGCCGGCGATCGAGGACGGCGAATCCGTCCGATTCTCTCTCGACATCCGCAACCGCAACCGCACGCTCGGCACGATGCTCAGCAACCAGATTGCCATGCGCTACGGCGAGGACGGCCTGCCCGAAGACACCATCCAAATCGACCTCACCGGCTCCGGCGGACAGAGCTTCGCCGCGTTCCTCTCCCGGGGCATCACCATGCGCCTTGAAGGCGACGCAAACGACTACTCCTGCAAGGGCCTCTCCGGCGGCAAGATCATCATCGTCCCGCCCGAACGGTCCACCTTCTCCCCCGAGGAAAACACCATCGTCGGCAACGTCGCACTCTACGGGGCAACAGGCGGCCAGGCATATATCCGCGGCATTGCCGGCGAGCGATTCTGCGTCCGCAACAGCGGCGCGGAGGCCGTTGTCGAGGGCGTCGGCGACCATGGATGCGAGTATATGACCGGTGGCCGGGTAGTCGTTCTTGGCGCGACCGGTCGCAACTTCGCCGCCGGCATGAGCGGAGGCGAGGCATACGTCCTTGACGAACAGGGCATCTTCCCCTCCCTCTGCAACACCGAGATGGTCGCTCTCGAACCGGTCGAGGCTCCTGAAGACGTCGCCACGCTCCGCCGCCTACTCACCGACCACTTGCGGTATACTGGAAGCGCCCCCGCCGAGCGTGCGCTCGCAAACTGGGACGGCATCCTGCCAAAATTCATCAAGATCATGCCGCACGACTACAAGCGAGTCCTCTTGGAACGCGCCGCGAACGCTGATCCATCCCCTCTCCCGTGAGTGGGAGAGGACTAGGGTGAGTGCGCCGGCGCCCAGAACCTAGCACCCGGAACCGAGCATGGGTAAGCCCACAGGCTTCATAGACTATGCGCGAGTGCCGCTCCCAAAGCGGCCCGTATCCGAGCGCGTCCGGGACTGGCAGGAATTCCTCCTCGACTGGGACGACTCACAGGCGCGCGAGCAGGCCGGACGCTGCATGAACTGCGCCGTCCCCATGTGCCACTCCTTCACCGGGTGCCCCCTCGGAAACCTCATACCCGACTGGAACGATCTCGTGTACCGCGATCAGTGGGATAAGGCCCTCATATCGCTTCACTCGACCAACAACTTCCCTGAGTTCACCGGGCGGATCTGCCCCGCTCCGTGCGAGACCGCCTGCATCGTCGGGCGGCCCCGGCATTACGACAATGGCCACGCTGAGGCCGACGACCCCGTGACCATCGAGTACATCGAAAAGTCCATCGCCGACATCGGCTGGAGCAGCGGCTGGATCAGGCCCGAACCGCCCTCGTTCCGCACCGGCAAGCGAGTCGCCGTCGTCGGCTCGGGTCCCGCGGGGCTCGCCGCCGCTCAACAGCTGAACCGCCGCGGTCACAGAGTCACTGTCTATGAGCGCGATGAGTACGTCGGCGGCCTGCTCCGCCTAGGAATCCCCGACTTCAAGCTCGAAAAGCACGTCGTGGAGCGCAGGGTCGACCAGATGGCCGCCGAGGGTGTCGCCTTCAAGACGAGCGTATGGGTCGGCAAAGACTTCGACGCCCGCGATCTCCTTGAAGAGTACGACGCGATATGCCTCACGGGCGGCTCAACCCAAGCCCGCGATCTGCCCGTGCCCGGGCGCGAACTCGACGGTGTCCACTTCGCCATGGAGTACCTCACCCAACAGAACCGTCTCAACTCCGGCCAGACTGCCAAGCCGGCCAGCCGCATCGAAGCTGAGGGCAAGCGAGTCGTCATTCTCGGCGGCGGCGACACCGGCGCGGACTGCCTCGGCACCGCCCACCGCCAGGGGGCCGAAGTCGTCTATCAGTTTGAGATCATGCCTGAGCCACCCAAGGACCGCGCATCCGACAACCCGTGGCCTCAGTGGCCTCTCATTCTCAGGACGTCATCCGCTCATGAGGAGGGCGGCATCCGCGACTATAACATCTCCACGTCCGCCTTCTCCGGCTCAAATGGAAGAGTCGAGCGCCTGCATGGAATCAGGGTCGAGCCCGGCGCGTGGCCTCCGAAGCCCATTCCCGATTCCGATTTCGAGATTGAGGCCGACCTCGTCCTGTTGGCCATGGGGTTCGTCCATCCCGAGCATGGCGGAATGCTCGATCAGCTGGGCGTGGAATACGACGATCGGGGAAACGTTCTCGTCGACAATGAGATGCGCGCGAGCGTCCCAAAGGTATTCTCCGCCGGTGACATGGCCAGGGGGCAGTCCCTCGTCGTTTGGGCAATCGCCGAAGGCCGCGACGCCGCTGCGTGCATCGACCGTTACCTCATGGGACAAACCCCCCTCCAGCCCGTCCTGCATCGGCCCGTCCACGGCACAAAAGCCACTCACGACTGGTAGACCAGACCATCCAACCAACCCCCTCCGTTCGCCCTGAGCCTGTCGAAGGGCAATTCCCCATCACCTGTTCACGTGAAGTCTGTTTTCGTGCAAACCTTGTTCTCGGGAGCGAGGGGAGTAGGGCTCGGCAATCGACGTTCCTGGATGAGAAAATTCCCTCACCGCTCGCATACGACCCCGTCCTCATCCCCGTCCCTCGCGTCCGGCACCTTCTCGGCGGGAAACCCGCGTCCGCTCCCCCTGCTTCCCAGCACGCGCGATTCACCGGCCCCCTCGGCATCTTCACAAGAGGCGTAGGTCTTCCCGGAAACCGGCGTTGCCGGCGTTACTGCCTCCGGCTGTGCCGACTCGACATACACGATCGAAAGCGACTGAACCGGCTCGCAGACCGTCAGCATTTCTTGCAGCGCGTCGGCTTCCGATTCCGTGGCGATGAGACCCCAAGAGCTTTTGATGGATATCCAGTCGAGGGCGTACCGACACCAATACTCGCGCCGCGGAGGCCGCCAATCCTCCGGGCCTTTGCTGCCCTTTGAGCGGTTTGCCGATGCCTTGACGGCTATCAGGTGCCCGTCGTACGACAGATCGTTCGCGTACTCCCGTTTCTTGTCCTCGTTCCAGGCCCAGCCGCCGGAACGGTGGGCATTTGCCAAGGGCACCATGTGGTCGATGTCCAGGGAGCCGGGGTCGGTGAATACTTCGCCCGTATATGGCCCCTCCCACAACCCTGATTCTACTTTGCACTTGTCGTCATCAGTGTATGTGACGAGGGTGCCCGATTCAGCGATCAGCGCCTCATGCCGCGCATTCTGGCAGTCCCTGTCCTCGTCCACCCAGTGGCGCCATTCGCTGCGATCGTACTTCGGAATGTCGGCGCGAACCGGAGCGACCGCTATTGAAAGCAGGGAACCTGCCGGGACCGTCGCGGTGGTGGTCGGCGTTGCATCAGCCGGAGGGATCGTCGGAGTCGCGGCCCGCGTTTCAGGCCGATCTTCCGTCGTCGGCCCGGTGTCTCCGCAACCGACAATACCTATCAGGATGAGCGCGAAAAGCGCCCTTGCTCCGAAATTTATACGCTATCCCTCTTCACTTTCGCGGAAAGCACAGTACTTTTACTGACCACTTGCAGCGTCCGATCCGAATTCCGGCCTCTGCCCCGCATCCGGGTGTTGAGTAGGTTACTACTTGCGGAGACTTTCGTAAAACCGATGCTCAAGTCTGTCATTCCGACCGGAGGGAGGAATCTCAAGTGTTGGACCATCGCCATTGGGTCGTTCCACCTGATAAGCGGATTTTTTGGGAGAGGGATTTTAGATTCCTCACTCCGTTGCGCTGGGTTCGGAATGTCAGTGGCCGGGTGATGCAAAGGTCTCTTTTCGCGGGAACGATCAGCGGGGGAGAGAGTTCAGGTGGGGTGTGCGATTGACAGTCTTCTTCCGTTGGCATACTCTTGCAGCGAGTCGAGGCGCCGGAGCGAGTGAGCCTTGCTTTATCGGGCTGAAGGCTGGCCGTTCGGTGCATATATGGAACACTTTTAGGGAGGTGAAACTTGAAAGTTCCAGTGGACATAACGGTCAATGAGCGAGTGTACCGAGATGAGGTTGAGCCGCGGCAGCTCCTCGTGCACTTCATCCGCGAAAACGCGGCGCTCACAGGCACCAAGGTCGCGTGCGACACGAGTCAGTGCGGGTCTTGTACCGTCACCATGGACGGGGTCAGCGTGAAGTCATGCACGGTGTTGACCGCGCAGGCCAGCGGCTCGTGTATCAAGACAGTCGAAGGGCTCTCGGACGGTGTTGAACTGCATCCGCTCCAGGAGGCCTTCTGGAACAACCACGGGCTCCAATGCGGATTCTGCACTCCGGGGATGATCATGGCGGCCAGCGAGCTGCTGCGAACGAACCCCGACCCTTCGCGCGAGGAGATCAGGGAGGGGTTGGAGGGCAACATTTGCCGTTGCACGGGATACCAAAATATCGTGCTGGCCGTCGAAGACGCCGCGCGAACGATGGGAGGTTAGAGCATGACGACAAGAGTATTCAGCTCAGGAATTCGTCGTCGTGAGGATCCCCGGCTCATCACGGGCCGCGCCTCGTATACCGACGACATCAAACTGCCGGGCATCGTGCACGCGGCGATTCTTCGGAGCCCGTATGCCCATGCCAACATCACAAGCATTGACACAAGCGCGGCCGCGGGTCAGCCCGGCGTTCTGGCGGTCTACACCGGCGAGGACATCGAAGGGCACTTGAACCCGATTCCGTGCGCTTGGCACATCCCGGACTCCGGCTTGATCATGCCGGACCATCCGGCGATCGCAAAGGACAAGGTGCGGTACGTCGGCGACGCCGTAGCGGTGGTGGTGGCCGAGAGCCGTTACCAGGCGGAGGACGCGCTCGAGCACATCGACGTTGACTACGAACCGCTCGAAGCCACGATCAACCCGAAGGCGTCGGCTCAGGACGGCGCGCCGCAAATTCATGATGACGCCCCGGGCAACCAGGCATTCCACTGGGTCGTCGCGGGCGGAGAGATCGAAGAGGCGTTTGAGGCGGCGGACGTGGTCGTCAAGGACACGATCAACCTTCAGCGGCTCATTCCGAACGCCATGGAGCCTCGCTCGGCGGTGGCCCAGTACGTGGCCGCAACCGGCGATCTCACGCTGTGGGGGACGACCCAGAATCCGCACATCGCGCGATTCCTGACCTCGGTGGTTACAGGCGTCGGCGAGCACAAAATTCGCGTGATCGCGCCGGAGGTCGGCGGCGGGTTTGGCAGCAAGATACCGTACTACGCCGACGAGGCGATAACGGCCTTCTGCGCGATGCAACTCGGCGTTCCCGTCAAGTGGACGGAGACTCGCAGCGAAAACTACCAGGCGACTATCCACGGTCGAGATCACGTCGAAGAGATTGAGATGGCGGCGACGACGGACGGAAAAATCTTAGGTCTCCGCACAACGGTATACGCCGGACTCGGCGGATACCTGTCTACTGCGGCCCCGGGAATTCCGACGATCCTTCACGGTCTGATGTATTCGGGCGCGTACCACATCCCCGCGGTGCACGGCGACGTGTACGGAGTGTTCACGAACGCGACCCCGGTGGACGCCTACCGCGGGGCGGGTCGTCCGGAGGCGACGACGCTCGTCGAGCGACTGGTGGATCTGGTCGCCGCCGAAACGGGCCTCGATCCCGTGGAGGTGCGGCGTCGGAACCTAATCGAGCCTTTCGAGGAGAACCAGGACGTCTCCACGGGGATAACCTACGACAGCGGGGACTATGAGGCGGCTTTGGACAAGGCCGTCGAACATATCGGGTACGATGCCCTGCGCGAAAAGCAGGCCGCCCTCCGAGCGGAGGGGCGGCACATGGGCATCGGCGTGTGCTCCTACGTGGAGATATGCGGTCTCGGCCCTTCGCAGGTGGCCGGCGCGGTCGGCTTCCAGGGGGGACTCTGGGAAAGTGCGATCGTGCGGTTCCATCCGACCGGCAAGGTGCACGTGATGATCGGCTCCTCGCCGCACGGCCAGGGAGAAGAGACGACCTTCTCCCAGATCATCGCCGAGGAACTTGGGACGGCGGTCGACGACGTGGAGGTGATCCATGGCGACACCGACAACACGCCGATGGGCTGGGGAACGTACGGCAGCCGCACGACCGCAGTATCCGGCGCGGCCATAGCAATAGCCAGCCGCAAGATCAAGGACAAGGCCAAGACCCTTGCCGCCCACCTGCTGGAAGCGGACGTCGCGGACATCGAGTACGAGGACGGCAAGTTCTTCGTCCAAGGTTCACCGGACGAGCACAAGACAATCCAGGACATCGCCCTCATGGCGAACGTGGCGTGGGACATGCCGGAAGGCATGGAACCGGGCCTTGAGGCCAGCGCGTTTTACGATCCGCCGAACTTCACCTACCCCTTCGGCACTCATATCGCCGTCGTAGAGCTTGAACCTGCGACCGGCGGGATCGAACTGCGGCAGTACGTCGCGGTGGACGACTGCGGAGTGCAGATCAACCCAATGATCGTGGAGGGACAGGTGCACGGCGGCGTCGTGCAGGGTACTGGCCCGGTGCTGTGGGAAGGCGCGGTCTATGACGAGGACGGGCAGCTGCTCACAGGCTCTCTGCTCGACTACGCCATGCCTCGCGCGGATAACTTCCCGGATATTGAGGTGCTGTCGAGCACGACGGCCTCGCCGCATCATCCGCTGGGTGTGAAGGGCATAGGCGAGGCGGGGACCATCGCATCGACGGCGGCGGTGTACAACGCCGCGATGGACGCGCTGAGGCCCTTGGGGGTGGACAGTGTCGACATGCCGCTGACGCCGGAAAAGGTCTGGCGCGCGATCAATCAAGCACAGAACGGAGGTTAAGGCCATGTACGCATCGCAGACCGAATACCACCGAGCCGGCTCGGTACAAGAAGCGGTATCTCTGCTTGCAGAGAATGAAGACGCGAAGGCTCTGGCGGGTGGGCACAGCCTCATCCCGCTCATGAAGCTCCGGCTGGCCGCCCCGTCACTGCTGGTTGATATCGGCCATATCGACCAGCTCAGCGGCGAAATAAGCTGTAGCGGCGGAACGATTACCATCCCGGCGCTGACGACTCACGCGGGCATCGCCTCGTCGGAAATCTTGCGGAGCGACTGCCCGATTTTGGCGGAGGCGGCAGGAATGGTCGGAGACCCGGCCGTCCGCAACCGAGGCACGATCGGGGGCAACATCGCGCACTCAGATCCTGCGTCGGACCTGCCGACGGTCTTGGCCGCCCTGGGCGCGAGCATCAACATCACCGGCCCGAACGGGTCGAGGAGTGAGTGCGTCAGCGGGTTCATCCAAGGGCTAATGGAGAACAACCTCGCCTCTGACGAAATCATTACCGGCATTGAGGTTAGCGCCAAACGGGCAAACCAAGGCATGGCGTACGCGAAGCTGTCGCATCCGGCCTCACGGTACGCCGTCGTCGGGGCTGCCGCGATTGTGACCGTTGACGGAGGCGAGGTCACGGCGGCCAGCGTCGCCGTTGGCGGTGTGGAGCCTTCGCCGACCATCGGCAGTTCCGTCGCGGCGAGTCTTGTCGGCGCGTCGCCGACGGACTCGGCCCTCGACACGGCCGCCGCCGCCATTTGCAGTGACATCGGAGACGACGTGCTCAGCGATATCTTCGCCTCTGAGGACTACCGCAAGGCGATGGCCGTCGTTTACACGCGCCGCGCCTTGGGGTGCGCCGTGGACTGCGCGGGCTAGCTCAACGCTCATCCCGTAAAGACGCTTCGACAGGGGGCGGGGCCGCCTCGCCCCCTGTGTTTGGGTGCCCGAAAATAACCGGAGAGGAACCTTGACGCAGACCGATAGTATTGAGGGTCTCCCAGCCTCGGTCGACGAACTTCAGAAGGCCCTGCAGGAGAACCTGTACGTGGCCGACCGGAGCCTGGCGATATCCATCTACCTGGCGCTGAAACTCAGGCGTCCGCTGTTCTTGGAAGGCGAAGCGGGCGTCGGCAAGACGGAGATCGCCAAAGTGCTCGCGGCAGCCCTTGATACGAAGCTGATCCGCCTGCAATGCTATGAAGGCCTCGACGTCAGCCAAGCGGTGTACGAGTGGAATTACTCGCGGCAGCTCCTCGAAATTCGACTGCTTGAAGCCTCCGAGCGGTTCAGCGAAGGCGACGCGGAGCAGGAGCTTTTCAGCGAGAAATTCTTGATCAAGCGTCCGCTGCTCCAGGCAATTGAATCGACTGACGCCAAACCGCCTGTGCTGCTCATTGACGAGCTTGATCGGGCGGACGAAGAGTTCGAGGGTTTCCTGCTGGAGATGCTCTCCGACTTTCAGATAACGATTCCTGAGCTTGGCACGTTCCGCGCGGAAGATCCTCCGCACGTCATCATCACGTCCAACCGAACACGCGAGATTCACGACGCGCTGAAGCGACGCTGCCTGTACTATTGGATCGACTATCCGGACTTTCAGAAGGAAGTGCAGATCGTCACAAGCAAGGCCCCGGACGCTCCGAGGAAGTTGGCGGAGCAGGTCACCGCGTTCGTGCAAGAGCTTCGGACGACGGAGTTGTACAAGGCCCCGGGTGTGGCGGAGACTCTGGATTGGACGGCGGCCCTAGTGGGGCTGAACCAGGCTGAACTTGACCCATCGGTGATCGACGATACTCTCGGCATCATGCTCAAGTACCGTGAAGACGTCGAAACGGTGCGCGGGGAACAGACTCGCGCGCTCTTGAATCGAGCGATGAATCGGGGCGCGCGACGTGGCGGTCGGCGTGGCTGACGCGCCCGGAGGCCATATCCTCCATAATCTGCTCCTGTTTGGGCGGCTTCTCCGCCGGATGGGCTTGGACGTGCACCTTGGGCGGATGCTTGACGCCGTGGCGGTGATCGACGACATCGGCCTTGCCAAGAGGGGCGACTTTCGAGCCACGCTGCGAACCCTGCTCGTTCATCGCAGGGACGATCTTCCCCTGTTCGATGAGGCGTTCGACGTGTTTTGGCGACAGCCGAAGGACGAGAAGACCACGATGGACTTGCGCTCCATGGGCGAGCAGCGCCGCTTCCGACAGCCGCAAGTCGGGCCTCCTCCGCCCGGCTCGTCGACGAACGGCCGCGACGCGAACGAAGAAGAATCGGACGAGGACATCGACAGGATTGACCTGACTCGGACGTTCAGCGCAAGAGAGGTTCTGCGAAAGAAGAACTTCGCCGAATACACGCCGGAAGAGTTCGCCCGAGCAAGAGCGATGATGGAGGAACTGCGCTGGGATTTGGGCCGGCGGCGCACGAGACGATGGGGGCGTGGGGACGGCAGCCGCCTCGATTTGCGAGGCGTGTTAAGAAGCAGTCTTCGATACGGCGGAGAGGCGGTGGAACTCCCGACGAAGCGGCGAAAAACGACACCGCGTCGGCTCGTGCTTATCTGCGATGTGAGCGGCTCGATGGAACGCTACACGCGGATATTCCTCCAATTCATCCATACACTGTACGGCGGCTTGGACAACCGGGTGGAGGCCTTCCTCTTCGCCACGAGGCTGACACGTGTGACAGGACACCTCGATTATCGGGACATCGACCGCGCCGTCGCGGAGGTCTCGAAGGCAGTACCGGACTGGGCTGGGGGGACGCGCATCGGGGATATCATGAGGACGTTCAACTTTCGGTGGGCGCGGCGAGTTCTCGGATGGGGGTCGGTGACGCTGGTAATTTCGGACGGCTGGGACAGGGGAGAACCGAGCGTGTTGGGCAGGGAGATGGCCCGCCTGCAGCGGAGCAGCCACCGGCTGATATGGCTCAATCCTCTTGCGGGCACAGAGAACTACGAGCCGCTCACTCGCGGGATGCGGGCCGCCATGCCCTACATCGACGACCTGCTGCCAATCCACAACTTGGCGAGCTTGGAAGACCTCGCGCTGCGACTCAACACCCTGCCCGGCAGTCGTCCGGAGAGGCGACAGGTCATCGCGCCGCCCCCGACCGTGGACGAGGAACAGCCTCCCGCGCGGCTCCGAGGATCATCGAGACATAGAAGCGCCAATCCGACATTCAGGCACCCACTGTGGGGGCGGGACGGGTGATGGCGTAAATCCCCCTTTGCCGTCATTGGAAGAGTCCCCATTATTTCCGCTCAGGCGCGAATCCAACAGTAGGCTGCATAGAGGTTCCGGCTCCCCGTTTTGACGCGGCCAAGCGTTGCACGGGAAACGACGGGAAGGGGAACCGCTTGCCCGGGCTGTTACAGGCGGCTATTCAGGGGTTTCGCGGGCCGTTGCGGGGGTGAGGGTTTGGATTATCGAGGCGGGGCGGGTTAGCTGTTCCTTGTCCCATGTGACGAGAGGAAAGTTCATCAGCAGCGACAGGGCGACGTACACGGCATCCGCGCCTTTGAGCCTCATACCGGCTGCGACGGACGCGCTGACATCGGCCAGTTCCGGATCGATGGGAACCAGTTGAAAAGCCGGCAGCCGACTGATGACGGTAGAGGATATCAGGCCCAACTCTTCCTTCTTCGTGCGTCGGGAAACGGCGCCGGATATCTCCGCCAGAACGTGACTAGGGCCAAAAATCGGAATCCCCGCGTTTGCTTGCCGGGAGACCCAGTCACGGCTCGCGGTATGGGTCTCTTCCGTCTGCATGAAATAGCTGACCCAAACGCTGGCATCGACGACGTACATTTACAGATCGCGTCGATCCTGCGAGACGGCATCGACTGCTGATACACCGCTTGGCCAATACTTGGTCACGGTCTCGGCTATTCTGTCCATCTCGGCAAGGACTTCCTGCGTTCGATATTTCGTCGTCGCGGGATCCTCGAACGGTTCGAGCCTGGCTACCGGCCTTCCACGATACGTAACGACGAAGGTCTCATTGCCGTCGCGAACTCGGCGTATGATGTCGCTGGCTTGAGACTTGAGCTCACGTATTCCTACCTCGGTCATCGAACTGCCTCGTAGTGGTCACCGTAATGACTACATGGTACCTCAAAAACGTTCGGTATGCAAATTTGAGTTTTGCATCCCGACGGATGAGGCGGGAAGTGTGGATGGCGGCAAGCGTCTCACTCCCGATTTCATCATCGACCGGATGGCAGTTTATTCCTCATCGTCTTCCTTCGGGTCCTCTCCGAGCAGGATTTTTCGAATTTGCTCGTCGGAAATTATCGGAGTCCCCGGCTTCCCGTCCTCTTGGCGCTCAAACGCCTGCTCGACAGTGGCGTTTGCCCAGCGCACCGTCATGACGACAGGATACATCCAGGCGAACGTTGACACGGCAATGGTCATGGCCGCATTGAATTCAGACGGTCCAGCCGTTTCGGAAATGGGTACATCAAGATAATAACTGACGTCTCCATGCTGGTCAAAAACGAACTTGCCGTAGGCTCTCTCGTTCAACCTGTTGCACATATCGGTTGCATAGGCCCTCGATGTCTCAGGGAATCTAACGAAATCTCGCATCCCGATAGTGATGCATCCAATTTCATGGTCATATATCTCTATCCGGACCATCCCGGCTTCATCCGTAGAGAGGTTTAGCTGCACCACGTCGTCACGTATTACGCTGTAATTGATGGAATCGTCCTTAAACAGTTGGATAGCAGTACGTTCTAGGGCGTCTGTGGCCATGCTGATGTCTCCCGTCGGTTCATTTTTGCATAGGATAGCCCGTCCAAATGAGAATTTGCACGTCGGCGGGGAACGACCGGAAGGGAGCGGGCTCTCCACGGATTCTGAACGATTCCGCGAGGGGGGCGGTCACTGCACATCCATTGTGCGCAGGCGGTATAGGATGAGGAAGAAGAACAGGATCGCA
This sequence comes from Dehalococcoidia bacterium, assembly GCA_965232435.1. Classification (GTDB taxonomy): domain Bacteria; phylum Chloroflexota; class Dehalococcoidia; order Lucifugimonadales; family VXLM01; genus VXLM01. The sequence goes on along the minus strand of CBDDPU010000004.1, from coordinate 1,314,365 downwards.
ACTCCGACGGCCCCGACGATGGCGACAGGGAACTCGATGACGCGATCCTTGAGTATCTCGAAATTCTTCGCGTCGATGCCGTGAAGAAGGGAGAGGGTATAGCCGCGAACGCTGAGGTATCGAACGCCGGTCAGGAATGAGCTCAGAAGTCCCTCCCAGACGAGCACATAGACCAGGCCATACGCAAGCGCTCGCGGGGTTATCAGTCCGGCCCAGGTGAAGATGGAAGCGTATGCGGCGACACCGGCCAGCAGGGCGATGCCGACCGTGAGGACCGCTCTCGCCTCCGCGCCGACCAGCGCCGTCGCGATGACGCCGCCGGCGACCACAATCGGCGCGGCTAGGAGGAAGGCGGCAATGAGCTTGGCGATGCCGATGTGGAGGCGCGGCAGGGGCTTGAGAACCAGGTAATGAAGAGTTCGGTCTTCGAGTTCGTTTCCGAATGCTGCGCCGGCGAGCGTCATAGTGACGATAGGCATGACGCCCCCGATAATTATGGCGTCGATCATCCCTTCGACAAAGGCTTGATCGTAGACGGTGTTTTCAGGGTCTTGCCATCTGACTATGAGAACGATGAGCGTGGGCAGAGACGCGAGCAGGACGATGAGGAGGACTCGCCAGCGTCCGAGGAGCTGTCTCAGTGTCAGTCGAAAGATTTCTGCCATCTAATGTCTCGTTCCTAAAGGTTTGTCGTATAGAGCGGCGGGGCGAATTTCGAGGGATTCACCCTCACCCTAGCCCTCTCCCACGACGGGAGAGGGGGTAAATCTCTCCCCACCGTCGATGGGAGGGAGCTTCAGTTGATATTAGCCCTCCACGATGTAACTAAAGACGCTTTCGAGCGATTCATCTAGGGGTTCGACACGAAGGAGGCGGATGCCGCGCTCTTTGGCGAGATGGGCGACTGAGCGTTGGAGCGTATCGACGTTTTTGCTGAGGACGACGACCTCGCCGTCTTCCGCAATGGAGACCGATTCGATGCCGTCCATTTCGACGAGGGCGGAGGCCATGGCGCGCGGTTGGTCGGAGACGACACGGACAGTGTACGGCTGTTCATCGAGTTTGGCGCGGATCGCGCGATAGTCGCCGGATGCGGCGAGCTTACCGCTGACCATGAGGAGGATGCGGTCGGCGAGGGTCTCGACCTCTTCGAGAATGTGGGAGGATATAAGGATGGTCTTGCCTTCGGAGGCGAGGCGTCGCATGAGGTCGTGAAATTCGATGCGTTGGCGGGGGTCGGTGCCGTTGAGAGGTTCGTCGAGGATGAGCGCGTCGGGTTCATGCGCCATTGCGGCGGCGAGTCTAATCCGCTGCCTCATTCCGCGCGAGTAGCCGCTGATCTTCCTGCCCTGGGCTTCGGCCATTCCCACTCGTTCGATTGCGAGATCGGCGGCCTCTGCGACGGACGAGGCGCCATGGAGTTTCGCTGAAAACTCCACAAACTCGCGCCCGGTATAGAAGCCGTAAACGGCCTGATGCTCGGACATAATGCCGACCCGCCGGTAGAGTTCTGCGTTTCCGCGTGGAGGGCGGCCGAAGATGGCGACGGAGCCGTCGGAAGGGTTGAAGAGGCCTTCGATCATTTTTAGAAGGGTGGTTTTGCCCGCTCCGTTCGGTCCAAGCAGGCCGGTGATGCCTGGGCGAATCTCGAAGGATACGTCGTTGACGGCCACGACGCTCCCGTACCACTTCGAGACGTTTTCCACGGATATGACGGGCGCGGATGTGTCGGTCATATCGTCATTCTCCGGTAGCGGAGCAGCAGGAGCGCGCCGGGCCCGAGAACGAGGAGCGCGTACCATGCTATTGGTATGGCAGTGGGGAGTTCCTTCCGGGCTGTCGCAATATCGTCTACGCTATCGCTATCGAAAATCATGTCGCTCATGTGTATGGGGGCGCGTCCGACATTGAGGAGTGAGAACCACTTGGCAAGGTCGCCGGTTACCCGCTCGCATTCGCCCACAGAGCCCGTTCTTATGGTGACACCGTCGCTTGTCACAGTTGTCACAGTTTCCGTCTCTTCATACTCGCAGGACGTACTCGTGAGGGCGACCGTGACGGGAAGGGAGATGACGAAGACGGCGATGACGATGGCCGCGGCGTAGGCTCGGCGGGTAGTGAAGGCGGATACGGCCAGAGGGATGGTGGTGACAAACAGGGCGACGAGCGCTCCGGCGGCCAGGAACCTGGGAATATCGAGCCAGTTATCGCGGAGATAATCGACAGGGTCATTGGCGGTGAGCAGGAATCCGGCAAGCAGGAATACCTGCCCGGAGTAGGCAAGGATGAGGGAGATGGCGAGGAAGGCGGACCACCTGGCGGCGAGGTAGTCGATGGCGGTTAGAGGACGGACAAGATAGAGGTTTATGACGCCGCTCCGTCGGTCGGGGATGAGCAGTTCGGGCGCGATGACGGCGGCGAAGAAGAGCATGAACAGGGAGATAATCTCATAGTAATCTTGGTGTGAAGGGATGGAGTCTTGATCGGGGCCGAAAATGGCGGCTAGGAGGACAATGCCGGCGGCCGGGGCGACGACGCCAAGGAACATGAGGATGGGAAGTATCTTCGCAAGGGCGCCTCTGCCGAGTCCCAGGGCGCTTCGGAAGCCGTTGATCCAGAGGGACCGGACGGCTTGAAGCCTGCCGCCTCGCGGCCCGTCGTAGTGCTGATATCCGATGTCGAATACTTCGCCGTGGGTCAAGTCGACGGCCTCCGGAAGATGTCCGAGAGGTGTCGGCGACTGGGGGCGAGTCTGCGCAGGCGGGCGTCCGCTTCGACGATTGCGTCGCGGATGTCGTCGAACTGTTCGTCGTTCTCTCGCTGCACGACGACGGAGAGTCCGTCGATTGCGGCCTCAATGCCGCGGTTTTGGAGGGCTGCGATCAATTCGTCGCGGCGGTCGTCCACTTCGACATAGAGGGTTTCGGTTTCTTGGGTGAATTGGGAGACTGCGCCTTGTTCGATGATCTTGCCGCCCTCGATGACGATGATGCGGTCGCAGGTGGTTTCGACGTCGCCCATGAGGTGGGACGAGAGCATGATGCTGATGCCGAACTCCTTGCCTGTGCGTTGGATGAGGCGGAGCATTTCTTCGCGGCCGCCAGGATCAAGGCCGGCCGTAGGTTCGTCGAGCAGGATCATGACGGGATCGTGCACGAGGGCCTGCGCGAGCTTTATGCGCTGTTTCATTCCGGTGGAATACTCTTTGATGTGGCGGTATCGTTCCTCATCGAGGCCGACATGTCGGAGGATGTCGGCGGCGCGTGTTCTGGCCGCGCGCGGCGGGATGCCGCTTACTTGCGCCATGTGGCCGAGGAATTCGGTTGTGGTGATGGCGTCGGGCAGGCAGTCATGCTCGGGCATGTATCCGAGGCGTCCGCGCACTTCGACGTTTTCGTAGGGGTTTTCGCCCAGTACCTCGACGGCGCCGGACGTGGGCGAGAGGAGGCCGAGAAAGAGCTTCATGGCCGTGCTCTTGCCGGCTCCGTTGGGGCCCAGCAGACCGGTGATGCCTTCGAAAACGTGGATGTCTACGGAGTCGAGCGCGAGGGTGTCGCCGTAGCGTTTCGTCAGGCTCTTCGCTTCGAGGAGAGGGCGTCCAGAGGGCGCTCCGGCCATAGCTTCACCGGGTCATGTGTACGGTTTTGTGGAGTATATCATTTAGATTGATAGCGTGAATATACGGAGCGAATCCCCGCCGTGAAAGAGGTTTGAGAAGAATGCTCTACCGCATACCCGATCCTGCGAATTGGCCGCATGGGCACGTTGACCGCATCATCCGTGGGGACGCCTTGGAAGCGCTGTCCGAACTGTCGGATGAGTGCGTTGCGCTCGTGACAGTCGTCAGATTAATCTTCTCTGACCTCCAACCGTGGGGCGTGGGGGAACGTCGGTGATGGTTGTGCTTCGATCCTTCGATAGGCTCAGGGGAGCTTGGCTCACCACGAACGAGGGAGGAGGACGGCCGCGTTGGGTTTTAGAAGGGTAGGGCGATTCGCGAATCGCTCCTGCGTTGGCCTTCGGGGGAATGACGGTGTGGGGCTGGATTATCTCCATGCGAGGTTCCCGTCGGATTGCCGCCAGACTCTGACGCGGTGCTTTTTTATCTTGCAGGTGTAGGCATGGACGCCGGGAGTGCGTGGACTTGCCGGGCCTGAGTGGCGCATGGTAGTGCCGTCGTACGGGCACAGGATGGCGGAGTCGCGCCAGGTGGAGGCCATTCGCGCGGATATCCGGTCGGAGAACTTGAACCGGGAGCTGTCCCCGCGGTACGCGAGGCTGTGTGGGAAGGATGCGACACTGCCCGATAGCGGGAGGTTGGCCCCCTTGTCCGGTTGGCCGTGGTCGCGGTAGTCTTCCCAACCGCAGGTCACGCAGCGGGGGAATTCGTCGTAGAGGTCAAGGGGCCCGTTGCATCGGATGCAGCCGTGCAGGATTACGGGCGAGACCTTTGAGAGTGAATTTATTGGTTTCATGGTGCCTGAAAAGAACTGTTGTTCGTATATGAAGGTTAACATGTCGAGGCTAGGTGCGCAAACCGGCGTGATGGGCTTGGTGCCCTTCTTTCGTCATTCTTGGGAAGGGAGCGTTGGATAACACGTGGGCGAGTCGAATGTGATACGAAATTTGGGCGGAATTGAAGGTGTGTTGCGGCATTCTGGATTCCGGTCTTCGCCGGAATGACGGGTGAGGGGTGTGCGCTCACCCTCACCCTAGCCCTCTCCCACGACGGAAGGGGGATGTGTGGTTCGACAGGCTCACCACGAACGAGAGAGGGGATATCCGCGGCTACGGTTCGGGAGTGGTTTCAAAGAGGGCGTTTACGAACTGTTGGGGGTCGAAGGCGGCTATGTCGGCGGGTTGTTCGCCGGAGCCGATGTAGAGGACTGGGAGGCCGAGTTCCTTGGTGATGGGGATGACGATCCCGCCTTTTGCGGTACCGTCGAGCTTGGAAAGGATGACGCCGTGGCATTGGAGGGTTTGGGTGAAGGCGCGGGCCTGGTGGAGTCCGTTTTGGCCGGTGACGGCATCAAGGGCGAGGAGGACGCGGATGTTGGAGTCGGGAACGTGTCCCGCGACGACGCGCCGAATTTTCTTGAGTTCTTCCATGAGGTTGATTTTCGTGTGGAGTCGTCCGGCAGTATCAATGATGGCGACATCCGCATTTCGGCTTCGGGCTGCGGAGACGGTATCGAACGCGACGGCCCCGGGGTCGGCTCCCTGAGTGTGTGAGATAACGTCTACATCGAGTCGGCTGCCCCATGTTTTGAGTTGCTCGGCGGCGCCGGCGCGGAAAGTGTCGGCAGCGCCGATGATGACGTGCTGTCCGTCTCGCAGGTAGAGATTGGCGAGTTTTGCTATGCCGGTGGTTTTGCCTACGCCGTTGACGCCGACGATGAGGAGCACGAGAGGGGGTTCGGGGACATCAAGGGTGCGCTCATCGGCATGAGCGCGCAGCATTTCCACCATTTCGCGTTTCAGGATTTCGAGAGCCTCTTCGGGTGAGGCAGGACGTTCATCGCGGAGTCGGTCGACGAGTTCGATCGTGGACTCAACGCCGACATCGGCGGAGATGAGGATTTCTTCGAGTTGCTCCCAAAGGTCTTCATCGAGATCGGAGTTGCGGAAAATGGAGGCGACACGACCGAAAATACCGCCTCGGGTCTTTTCGGTCGCGCGCCTGGTGTTTTCGGCGTCGGTCTCTCGGCGGCGCAGGAAATTCAGCATGGGGGGGTCTACTGATGGTGTGGGTAATTTCGTGGGATGTCAAGGATTGGCCGCGAGGTGGGTTCCGTTCTTCGCAAGTGGGAATCCATGCGGTGGGGGGTGGCCTTCGCGGAAACGATGGGCGAGGGGGTATGGTTCTTATGCGAAGCCGTCGTTTACGGCGATGAGGATCATGACGACGATGAAGATGATTAAGATAGCGAGGAGGAAGAAGATGATGGCGAAAGGGATGAGAACTGCGGCGATGGCTCGGCCGGTGGAGAATTTGTTGTTTGCCTGTACGGCAAAGATTGCGAGAATCAGTGACCAGACGGCAATGGCAAGCCCGAACAGGCCCGAGAGGCCCTGCGCGACGGGGCCCAGTTGAAGGGACATCAAGGAGACGGGAACCGAGAACAGGGCGGGGAGGTAGGCGAATCCAAAACCGGCGAAGAGGCCTGCGTAGGATCCTCGACCGCCGAGGATGAGGCTCATGACCCAGCAGATGAGCGTGAAGAATGCGCAGAAGGCAATCCCAAAGACGGGGCCTCCGACAATGGAGAAGCCTTGCACGGTTCCTTGCAGCCATTCGGCATCTTCAAAGTCGGCGGGGTTGACGGCTGCCGCTCCGGCTATGCCCTGCGCGATGGATACTATGACGATGACAATGACTGCCCAGCCGACGAGACGGCGTTGGACAATGGCCTGCATGGTGGGAATCGGGTTCACAATGACGCCGACGCAGGTTCCGAGGAAGTTCTGGTTGGAGGATTGTTGGGTGGACATGATCTTGCGCCGGGGCAGGGCTTCCGCGTCGCAAGGGTATCATACTTGGGGGGTGCTGCGGCGTATCCCCTCTCCCATCGTGGGAGAGGGCTAGGGTGAGGGCTAAGAGCCTGCCATGAGTCTTGATGGGTTCCAAACGACGGTTTAGGGGGCGGGAAGGGTGCTAGAGGGCGAGAACGAACGGAGAGAGGGAGCATGAACGATGCGGCGGTGTGGCGCGCGGGGTTTTGCTATGCTGTTAGAGTGTGGAGTTTTCTCAGAGAGGGATTGAGTTTCGATGTTGGACAAGGTTGTACTGGAGAAGCTGGCTGCGGTGGAGCGGCGCTCGGACGAGTTGGAAGAGCAGATGGCGGATCCTGCTGTCGCCGGCGAGTATTCGCGGTTTCAGGAGGTTAACAGGGAGCACAGTTCGCTGCGTCACATTGTCGCGTTGTTCCGGGAGTATCGCGGGATTCTCGGGGAGTTGGAGGATGCGCGGTCGATGATACGCGAGGAGAGCGATCGTCAGATGGCGGCGCTGGCGCGAGAGGAGATAGAACAGCTTGCGGGGCGGCAGGAGGAGATCGAGGACAGTCTCCGGGTCGCGTTGATTCCGAAGGATCCGAACGATGAGAAGGGGGTCATCGTGGAAGTGCGGGCGGGCACGGGCGGTGAGGAGGCGGGCCTTTTTGCCGCGGAGTTGTACCGCATGTATACGCGATATGCCCAGCGCAACAGCTGGGGCGTGGAGGTAATCAGCAGTACTGAGACGGGGTTGGGCAGCATTCGGGAGATTGTTTTTCAGATCGACGGTGACGGCGCGTACAGCAGGCTGAAGCATGAGAGCGGCACGCATCGCGTTCAGCGAGTGCCGGTCACGGAGTCGAGCGGCCGCATCCATACGTCGGCGGCGACCGTGGCCGTTCTCCCGGAGGCGGAGGAAGTGGACGTGCAGATCGACCCTGACGACCTGCAGATCGACGTTTTCTTTGCGAGCGGTCACGGGGGACAGAATGTTCAGAAGAACGCGACGGCGATCCGGATTACCCATAGACCTTCCGGCCTGGTGGTTTCGTGCCAAGACGAGCGTTCTCAGTTGAAGAACCGTGAAAAGGCGATGGCGGTTCTGCGATCGCGACTGCTGGCGCAGGAAGTCGAGCGTCAGCAGGCCGAGATTTCCCAGAATCGGAAGTCGCAGGTAGGGACGGGCGACCGTTCGGGGCGCGTGCGTACGTATAACTTCCCGCAGGATCGGGTTACCGATCATCGAGTGGGGTATACGCGGCACAATCTCGATGCGACGCTGGACGGTGAGATCGACGACATTCTTCATCGGCTCGTGGAGGCTGAACAGGCTCGGAACCTGGAAGACTTCGGAGCGTGAGGCTTCGTGAGGCATGGGCCCGTTCCCGCCGTCGCCTAGAACGGGCCGCCATTCCCGACGCCGGCATTGAGGCGCAGGTCCTGGGACGCAGCGCGCTGAGGCTCGATCGGACGGCGTTTTACGCCTCTTTGGAAGAGACGTTGAGCGATGATGATTCAGCGGCCATCGAGCGCGCCGTTGATCGTCGGATCGAAGGGGAGCCGCTTGCTTACATCACGGGACGGCGGGAGTTTTACGGCTTCGAATTCGTCGTGACTGCGGATGTTTTGGTGCCTCGACAGGAGACGGAGCTATTGGTCGAGGCAGTGTTGGACTATGTGAGGCGGAACGGGAGAGACGAGAGGCCGATTACGATAGGGGATATTGGCACAGGCAGCGGGGCGATAGCGGTCGCCTTGGGCCGTCACGTGGAAGCCGCGAAGGTATACGCGACGGATAGTAGCCCCTCGGCGTTGCGGGTCGCCGAAGTAAACGCGCGGCGGCATGGACTTGCCGAGCGGGTTCACGTGCGAGAGGGTGATCTATTCGGGGCGCTGGATGGGCCGGTGGATGTAGTGGTGTCCAATCCACCCTATCTGAGTGAGGCTGAGATGTCGGAGCTTCCGCCGGACGTTCGGCGCGAGCCGAGGAATGCGCTTTCGGGGGGGGCGGATGGTATGGATGTGCTGCGCAGGCTGATGGAAGGGGCGAGCGGTTATGTGAATCCCGGCGGGCTGTTGGCATTCGAGATTGATCCGCGCCGGCTAGGGGCGGTGGAGGGTTTGGCCGCGCGGCTCTTTGCGGGTGCGGAAGTGAACGTCGTCCGGGACTATGCGGATTTGGATAGGATGGTCACGGTTGAGTTCGCCGGGTGAGCGATTGCCGGTTGTGGCCTTCGACAGGCTCAGGCCGAACGGATTAGCAGTGGATGGCTGAACGGGTTGGGCACGAGTCTGCGCACGGGGGAATCCGGTGGGGGCGCGGGAAAGATGGAGCAAGCGCTAGACGTAGCTGCTTTGGGCGCCGTCTGCAACGATGCAGGAGCCGGTTATCAGATTCGCCCGTTCGGATGCCAGGAACGCGGTGAGGTCGCCGACGGGTTCGGGCCAGCCGAATTTACCGAGCGGGAGGTTGCGGTCGATGAAGTCGGCGACGACTTCCGGCGGGTTGTCGTTTTGGAATCGTTCCCATGACCCTTGCTCGTGGAGGATGGACCCTGGAGCGATGCTATTGATGAGGATGCCGTCGGTGACGAGTGTGCGCGCGGCGTGTTTGGTGGCGGCGATGAGCGCGGCTTTGGCGGTCATGTATCCGAAATTTCCGCCGAATTCTCTGCCGTAGATGGAGGCAATGTTGATGATGCGACCCCATTGCTGTCGGCGCATGTGGGGAATGACGAGACGCATGAGGGCATAGCCGCCGAAAACGTTGAGATCGAAGACGCCCTTCAGTTCGTCAACGGTCAGATCGGGGGCATCGGCGCGGGCGAGGCTCCCGCCGACGTTGTTGACGAGGATATCGATGGGGCCGAGCTGCTCGAGGACTTGCTCATGGAGCGGTGCGGCCTGGTGGATGTCCGACACGTCCGCGGTGATGCCGACTGCGGTGACTCCGAGGGCTTGCAGTTCGGCCGTAGTGGCGTCGAGGGTGTCTTTGGAACGGCCGCAGATGGCGATGTTGACGCCTTCGCGAGCCAGTGCGAGCGCGCAGTGCTTGCCGAGCCCTCTGCTTCCTCCGGTGACGAGTGCGATTCTGCCTGCGATGCCGAGGTCCATTTGGGCGCTCCTTGGGGGTGCTGGTTCGAGTCCACAGTATAGCAGGGTGAGAGTGGGCGAATGTGCGCAGGGGCTTCCCTTTCACCCTCACCCCTAGCCCTCTGCCACGACGGAAGAGGGGACAGGATCAGATATCGGCGCCTTGTAAGCGGGCGATCTCAATGAAGTCGTCGTCGGTGTCCGACCAGGCGTAGAGGGCGGCGTCGACGACACGGCGTCCGTCGATGCCGATGACGAGCTGCTGAACGGGGTATGCGGGGCCGTCGCCCCAAGGGCTGACGGCGACTCCGCGGTCGATCTCGGAGAGGTACGCCATCCCGTTGGGGTGGGAGTGGTAGATGATTCGCGCGGGCGTGTCGGATTCCAGGCTGTCGTTCAATTCAAAGAGGTCTTGCGGGCCGAAGACGTAGGCGGTCTCGGCCGTGCGGCCGGGGGCTTTCGGGTGTGAACCTTGCGCCTGCATGTTGACGCAGGCTCTGACGATGCTGACGGAGGAGCCGTTTTTGTCGCCGGCAAGCCAGCCGCAGCACTCGTTGGGATATTCCCTGCGGGCATGGCGATAAATCTCTTCGAGGATGTGGCGCGGCACTTCCAGCGGCGTCGGCGTCAAAGCAGTCGAACCTCGGTGATGTGGTGCGGAATTCGCGGCGATCAGTCGTCGCGCGGGCCGAATCCCTCTTCTCCGGCGGGCCGCTCCGTCGCGGTCGGGTCTCCGGTTGCGGGGCTGCCGAAGTGTTGCGGCCGCCAATACCAAATATGGCCGTGGTCGGCTCCGGCGATGAGGCCGAGGCTGCCATTGTCTTGCCAGTCGACGGGGGCCATGTGGACGCCGTGCCGCCAAAACTCCAGCGGGTTGCCATCCGCATCGAACACGAGGATGACCGGCCTTTTAAATACCGGCTGCGTCTTCGTGCCCACATTCTTGGCGAAGAGAATATAGCTGCCTCGGTAAGGGCTGCCGTGCTGCGGGCCGACGCCGATGAGTAGGTCGAGGAGGCCGTCACCGTCCCAGTCGACGACGTTGAGCTTCGTCCTGCCGCGACCGTCTCCTCCCGCGGGAGTGTAGATGCCGTGCGTCTTGATGGTGGACCCGTCCTCGTAGCGGAGCTTTTCCCCAGGGAGAAGGCTCGACAGGTCGTCCGGGCCGGTTCGCCGGTAGACGGCGAGGTCGAGGTCGGGGTCCTGTATCACGATGTCGGGCAGGTCGCCATCCGTGAGGCGGCCGATGCCCGGCTGCTGTCGCCACGGGCCGATGAGTGGCGAACCGTCGATGAGGCAGAGGCGTTGAGGCGGGCCGAGTTCGGGCGTGGTTTTCGTGCCCCAGTTGGGGTACCACTCATAGAGGCTTACCATGTCGCAGACGACGAGATCGAGAAGGCCGTTGCCGTTCCAATCGGCCAGAACGGGGTTGCTGTAGCCGCCGGTGTCCCCATCGTAGGGGCTTTGAGAGCCGCCCCAATACTGTCCACTTGCTGGGTACGGGGTCGCGAGACGGCGAATTTCCGTTGTGCCGTAGCGGACGCGCTCCAGCGGGGCGAATCGCAGGGGGTTGGTCGAGAGGGTCTTGTACCAAAAGATGTACCCCTCAATGCTGCCAACGAGAATGTCCTGCATTCCCGTGTCGCGCCAGTCGCCGACCGTGGGAACGGAGAAGAAGCCGCCGTTGACGTGTGGGTTGCGCTGCTTGAGCTTGCGCGGCGTGTCGTAGACGGGCCGCCCGTCGGCATCCCTGCCGCGGCTCCGCGCCCACTCGACGTTTCCGGCGTTATCGGACGCGAAGATGTCGTATCGTCCGGCTTCAAGCGCGTCCGATACGCCGACGCTCGATTGGAAGGTGGCGATGCGGTTGAAGGGCTCTCCGTGGAGGGTGAATATCTCGGCAGCCTCTCCCCATTCGGGGATGTCGCCGGTCGCTAGGATGGGCACGTGGCTGATGTGGCCGTAGTAGTTGAGCAGCAGAAGCCCCGCGGTGGGATCGTCGGGGTTGACCTCGCTGATGTGGAAGGTATGGCGTGGAATTTCGACATCGACTTTACCCGCGTAGGTAAACTCAATCTCGCCGCCGTCGCTTGTGTTGCGGTAGAGATGCAGGGAGGCCGTGCCGAACTTCGAGAACCATTTGCCGTCTTTGTCATAGCGGTCGCGCTGGTCCTCAGGGACGATGCCCTCCGGGCTCTTGGCCCACATGACGTCCCCCTCGGTCTCGAGCGCGACGATATCGACGATGCCGTCACCGTTCCAGTCGAGGGAGGCCGTGGCCCCTCTGCCGAAACCGCCGTCTCCGTCACGGCCTTTGAGCGTTATGGGGCGTCCTTCGTCGCGTGTCGCGGGAGGGCCGTTTTCCACCGATATGACCGAAACGGATTTCCGCGAGTATCCTCGCGGCGCAAGAATGACTTCGATCTGTCCATCGCCGTCGAAGTCGGCGGCTGCGACGACCGCGCCGACGAGTCCTTTGTCCTTCTCGTTCCGGTGGAGGGAGCGGGACACTTCGCCCCACTGGAGACCTCGATCGACTATCGGCGTGCCATCAGCGATCTCGCCGATGAATTTGTAGCTGTAGATGTTGCCATTGCCGCCGGTGACAACGATTTCGCGCTCACCGTCGGCGTCCCAGTCCAAGACCTTCACCGCGGAGCAGCCGGCAAACAGGTCGCCGATGACGTTCTCATCACCAAGGACAAGGGGGGAGCCGTCTCCGTCGTTGCCGGCGGGTATGGGGTGGGGGAAGGTTGTCATGGCGCGCTCCTGTGGCAATATCTCCCGGGCCTGTCGGTTTGGGAACAAGGTTATACCATTTTGCAGTGGCCGAACCCTCCGGATACCGGCCTTCGCCGGAATGACGGAGTGGGTTGCTGCCTTGTGCTTATGTTTGAAAGGGTAATTCGCCTTCGTGGCGAGTTGTTGTCAGTTCATGCGGTTGGGGCTGTCATCTCGGAATTCCACGAACTCGTGAACCTTCTTGGCCCCGAAGGCAGGCAGTTCGCCGACCATCGATTGGATTCTGACGTCGTCGCTGGCGAGCCAGCCCGAATGTGGTTCGAATATGGTTCCGGCATAGTATCGGAGGGAGGCGAGATGGTTATCGGTTTGCGGGCGGGCGGCGAACTTCAGGGCGATATATCGTCTGCCGGCCCAGCCGTTGAAGATGGCGTGCCAGATGCTCTGGTTGAAGAAGATGGCGTCGCCGGGGTTGGACTCAAGGGAGACGCTGGGCATGTTCGGGCCGGGCACCTCGAAGGGGCGAACCGGGAGTCCTCGACGCTGATGCTTGGCGTCCGGCTCGATTTCGCCGTGCAAGGGCATCCGATGAGACCCGGGGATGACGCGGAGGCAGCCGTTTTCTTCGGTGATCGGGTCGAGGTAGAGGTTGACCTTGAGGCGAGTGTAGGAGACTTCGTCGTGATCGCCTGGCCGATCAGGATGCCAGGGATGCTCGGAATTGACGGTGACGTTGCCTTCGGATCCCGCCCAGATGAAGCTTGGGCCGAGGATGCTCTCTGCGGCCTCGAAAATGCGGTCGTCGGTGACCATCTTCGTGAGGGCGGCGTCCTGCTCGACGAGCTTGTCTTCCGCTTGGCCCGCGTCGGGATTGAGGGGCTTGCCGTTCCGAAGTTTGAGCCACAGGCTGTCCGCCGAGTCGGTGATCGATGCGACTTCGTCGGCGGAGAAGAGCTGCGGAATGAAGAGAAATCCGAACGTTTTGAAGTGTGCGACCTGGCCGGGTGAGAGCAACGGGCGTACCTCCGAACGAGTCTCGATTTGCGCCGCCTATGGTACAGTCGGCGGGCTGAACATGGCAATAGCGAGAGGCGAGACGCAGGAAGTATCGCGTTATCGGTACACATCGCTACGGTGACCGACGGCGTAGATTCTCACGGTCTTATCGGCTTCGTTCACGCTTTCGTCAGCCGTGACGACGCATTGGGGGTGCGGGCTATGAGTAAGCGCAGCCATCGCAGACAAGAGTCTTCGGCCTGCCTGGGGGCCCAACCGCCTGATCTCGCGAGAGGCGGAACGGGTTACCTCTACGCTGTAGTTGTCCACAGACTGTCGAGTTCGGCCTTGAGATATTCAAAAGAGACGGTCTCGTCGTCCCTGCGCTCGGCGATAAGGGCAAGGTCCCGGAGATCTTCCATGAGACGATGGTATTCGGCCATCGAAAGTATTACTGCCTCGCGCTCTCCATTTTGGTCGATTACGTACCGTCGCTACTCTAACACTTCGTTAGGTCTCCGGGCCTGATGTCCTATTGACAGATCATAGCAGAATCTTCAGCGCTCATTCATATCATCCCTTGTGAATGTGCGTCCTCCCGTCGAAATGACGGAGGGTACCTCACGCAGGGTGGTCTCGGCTCGGGCCGCTCGCCGTTCGCGCCCGACATAACTCGCTAGCCATAGGCGGGCGTTCAACGTCGTTCGTTCTTCGGTGGCCCGCCGCCGCGCCTCGTCGATCAGACTCTCGTCAGCGCTCAAGGTGATGGCTTTCACTCCGTCACCTCGTCGTTGGAAAGAACAACAAAAACCCCCGCCGAAATCCTTCGGCGGGGGTTTCCCTTTAGGCCAATTGCCTAGCCTTTGTCGGCTTCGTTTCTACCAGGTGGTCTTCGTGCACTTGTCGTACGGGCTGCCGCCTTGGATGAAGGCCCAGCTTCCGCAGTACTTCGACCGGTTGCCCGGATGGTGGAAGTTGTCCGTGCCTTCCTCGAAGAAGCGCGCCCAGGCGGTGAAGCCGTTGTGGTCGCGCTCGTGAGTGATCGGCTTGTTGCGGAAGTTGTTCCTGGTGATCAGGACGCCTCGGAAGACTCCGGAGTAGGCGCAGCAGTTGAGGCCCCAAAGCTGGTCGGCGTTGGTGGCGAACATTTCCTTGCCCATCTCGACTCTGCGGGGGTCGAGGTTGCTAACGCCAAGACCGTCGATCCAGAGCTGCGACTGGCGCATCAGCAGGCCACCCGCGTCGGCAGGGAACTCACCCGGTCCCGCAAGCGGGAGCCAGTCGGGGTCTCCGCCGGTGGGAGCCATGCCCTCGGAACCGCGCGATGCGTAGAACTTACCGATCTCGCCGGCAAGGTCGCCGCGGGTCAGGGGAGCGAGGCTCGTCCACTGGACCATCCAGGGGTTGTACTGATAAGCCGAGTAGTCGCGGGAGATGCCGGTCGTCTGCAGGCTGTCGCGCGTCGTCTGTCGGACGGCGGCGATGTTGGTCTTGATGCCTGCGCTCTCCCAAGCCGACTTGAGAATTTCAGCGGCCTGTGAGACGGCGGGGTTCGGGCTGGGACCGACCGTGATTTGCATCTCGATCGTGCCGGAACCGTCCTTGTGGATACGGAATCCCTCTTCATCTTTCGCGCTCAGGCCCAGCGAGTCAAGGATCTGGTTGGCCGTGCCGAGATTCTGCTCCATGTGGAGCGTGCGGTACTCGTCGCCCGGGTAGTACGGGTTGTTCGGTCGAGGCACGCGGTTCTGGACTACGCCGACGCCGGAGAGGACGAGGTCGTTGAGAACGTCCTTGTCTACCGTGTGCGACAGGGCGAGTCGGAAATCCTGCGTCCGTATGAGTTCGCCGATGCGCGGGTCCTCGTTGTAGGTCTGCTGCATCGTCGTCGTGAGGTCGGCGCCGCCGCTGCTCGGCCAGTGGTAGATCGAGAAGTCGCCGCGCTCCATGTTCTCGATGTAGAGCGGGAGTTCACCGGGGATGAATGAAGACGTTCGTCCGTCTTCCTCACCGGCCATCGCGCGGAACTTGATGACGTCCTGGCTCTCCTGCTTGGTCATCACCGCGCCGTCGGTGTACGGAATCTGGTTGCCCTCAGGGTCGACGAACCAGTGGTACTGGTTCTTCATGAACAGGCCCTGTGAGTCGGTCTCCTCAACGTTGCAGTAAGGAGCGGCGCAGGGGTTGCTGTCGATGTTCTGCCAGAAGGCCAATTCGCCTCGGAGCATGTCGAGAAGGTCAGTGTAGTCGTTGTCCGCAATGATCTTGTCCACGGCAGCCTGTCCTGCGTACTGCGGATAGAGACGCTTCATGCTCGGGTGCCAAACGATGCATACACGACCGGGGGAGCACAGGGTGCTCGGGGTGGAGCGCGCTTCCATGATCGTGAAGATCGGGGAGTCGTACTCCAGAGTCCAGGTAAGGTCGTCGATGACCGAGAACTTCGGCGGGTTCTGGGTTACGGGGTCGCTGTACTCCAGCGGAAGCGGGCCGCCGAACAGGGCGGGGTTAAGGTTGACTTCCCAAGCGAACTCGACTGATTCCATGTCGAGCGCGTGGCCGTCGCCCCACTTGAGGCCCTCGCGGAGCTTGAACGTCCAGAGGGTTCCGTCGTCGCTGACTTCCCAGCCCTTGCCGATCCATGGGTACCACTTCAGGCCGCCGAGAGAGTCGCGGCGGTTCCAGCTGGCGAGTATCCACTCACCGATGTAAGAGTGGGGCTGGGTCTGCTGGTAGAATCCGCCGTACTCGCCAATGCCGTCGGGCCCGGCGATTATCGCCACGTCCTCAGGCACGGGGAGACGCTCCATCAGTGGAGGAATCTCGCCGGCCTTCACGAGTTGGGCGGAATGCGGAGACTCAAAGAACTGCGTCGGTCGCGGACCGTCGTACTCCTGGAATACCCAGACTTCGCCCGGTACCTGCTGCTTGGCGGGCTTCCATGCGTGCGGGCTTCGGAGCGGGCAGTCGGTGACTACGTCGCCCAGGACCATACACGTTGCAGGGATGGATGCCTGCGGTTCCGCTGGGGCAGCCGGCGCGGGGGCCGGAGCCGGGGCGGCTGCGGGTGCCGGGGCGGGTGCCTGTGCCGGGGCCGGAGCCGCGGCGGGTGCCGGGGCGGGCGCCGGCGCAGGGGCCGGGGCTGGGGCTGCAGCCGGAGCGGGCGCGGGCGCCGGGGCGGGCCCAGGGGCAGCTGTTGTGCTGCCACTGTCGTCGTCGCTGCTGCCGCACGCAACCAACGCTAACGCCAGTACGAGACCGGCGACTAATGAGAATATAAACCTACGGCTCACCATTCGATTACCTCCTCTTCAGTAAAGCCATTTCTTTCGTTGAACCAAGTCTGTTCAAACCGATTCCGAGCGACTCTAGCACAGAGTTTGAGCGGCTGTCAATGCGCAACACTTTGAAATCGAGCGCATTTCAAGCGTCGCCGGACGGGACGGAATAGTTCAGCCCTCGCCGGCGTGTCCGCACTCCGTCTCTCGATCCGCTTGTTCTGAAAACCTCCATCGGTAAATAGTACGTACAGGAGACGTGAACGGATTTAGGCGCGCTTCGACCCTTCGACAGGCTCAGGCCGAACGGCAAGGCCAATCCCCTCTCCCGTCGTGGGAGAGGGCTAGGGTGAGGGTAATCCGTGAACCTTGCCCCTGCCCTCTGGATTCCGGCCTCCGCCGGGAATTACTCCGGTATCCAATCCCCTCTCCCGTCGTGGGAGAGGGTTAGGGTGAGGGTAATCCAGAGGGCAGGGTTCTCTTTTACTCGGCAATGATTTCAGCCGGGCCGAGTTCGTCGTCGACGAGGCTGCGATGGAAGTTTTTGCCCATCAGGTAACGAATATCGAGTTCGACGTCTCGGACAAGGGTTTGCTCCAACGGGATTTCGTCGACCGTGTCGTGGGTGATTTCGAGAGTGTTGTCCCCGCGGACGGGCCAATGCTCTTTGTCGAGATCGTAGATGAACCAGTAGCCAGAACCGACGCGGTATCTCGGCGCGCTCATGCGGTAGAGAGCGTTGATCTTTCGGAGCGAGCCGTCGGGCAAAGTCTTGCCGTTGAGCTTGAAGCTGATTTCGTCGAGCTCGGTCATGCCCATGATGCGGACACGGAGGATGACTTTGTGAATCCGGTCAACGGCGTCCCACTTTGGCAGGTCGTCGGAGATGATGACGGTGAAATTTTCCGGTTGGCCCTCGTGAAGGTCGCGGGGAAGCTGCATAGACAGCCCAGGCTCGGTATCGGGGTTCTGGTAGCGTTGGGAGATGGTCGGGAGCGAATATATCTTGTCCTTGGTCTCCATGACTTCCGGATACCGGATTTCGCGCAGCTTTTCGTAAAAGTCGGCTTTGTAGGGCCAGTTTCCGAACCAGTGGGCTAGGTACAGTCCGTCCACGCCCTGCATCCAATAGTTCGTAGCGGCGGCGCGGATCATCTCAATAGTGCCCTGTCCCACGCGGTCGGTGTCGGCGTGGCTCTGGATGGCGGCGAGCACCCTGGTGTCCGTGCTCTCGGCCGCCTCCACTAGCTCGCGGAAGTTGGACATGCCCGAAAGCAGTTCGGGCCCGGAGAAGTCCTGAGCGATTATCACGTCCACGAGGCCCCTCTCGATCCAGTCGACGACGTCCATGCCGACCGAGAGGCAGCCCTTCACGCTTGCGGGTATGCGCACTATGAGTTCCCGATCGTCCCCACTTGCCTTGACGGCCTCGGACACTCGCCGAATCCAGTCGGTCATGATCGGAATGCCCGCCTCCACCTCGTTCGGGTGGAAATAGTAGGGCTGGTAGTTCATCTGAAGTTCGAAGCCGTCGCAGTCGTAGTTTTGCAGGGTTTCTTCGATGAGGGCGAAGCGCTCATCCCTGATTTCGTCATGTTTGAAGTCGGCGCACTGGAAGCCCTTGAAGCTCTCGGGCACGTCTCCGGCGGCGCCGATGTCGAGGTGCTTGTGGGTGAAGCGGAAGGTAGAGCCGCGGGTGTCGTCCTTCGGGTCGCCGCTGCCCTGCTGCACGAGGAGGACGGGGTTGAACGCAAACCCCTTTTCGTGGGCGCGATCGGCCACGATTTTGAGGGGGTCGCTGCCGCTTTCGATCAGATGCTTGGCGTTCTGGTGGGCCCGCCGAAAGATAATGTGCGCCCATTTATCCCGATTGTGCCCCCAGAGTTCGCCGACCTTCGTATCGTGAAGGACGGTGCGCCCGTCCCCCATGCAGAAGTTGATTGCCTGAATCGGTGTCCCGATCAGTTCGTCAACGGCCTGCTGGTACTCTTCCACCTGCATAGGCGGTTCGTACATGTAGATCAGGGGGTGCCGCCCGTCGTGGTAGAACATCATGGTCGGTTTGGAAGTCATTTGGGTTCCCTCCTGGGAATGGTGAGTAGGACGTATTCTACACGGGTTGAGAGGGCGAGTCAGCACGACGCCGTATTCAAGCAGCGGCGATGGCGGGTACCATGATGTATCATATTGGAGAGATTATGAGAATATCGATTGAACGGGCCGCTTGGATACTCGCTCTCGCGGGCGTGGCGATCTTCATTGTCGGCGGCGCGGTATCGAACACCACGCTCAGCAGGGCCGGTCTCATCGCGGCGCTGACCGGGCTGGTATGGGTTGTCGGTCTGCGGGCGAGGAGGCGATTTTAGGGATGGCGCAGGCTGCCGGTCTCCGTTTTCACGGGGACTGACGCCGGGCCTTGTCCGTCGGACATGCGCGGTTAATGCAGAGAAACGCTTTAGGGAAATTACAGGGAAAGAGGAGGAAAGGATGGGATACGCGGAGAGTGACTCGGTGGAAGCGGGGGTCAAGTTCACGTCCCCCAGCGGCATGAACGTCGAGACGACCGGGACGACCGTGCACATCGACAGCCACGATTTGTACGTCCACGAGGTAGAGATACTTGATGGCGTCGGAGAGGGCAACCGGTTCCTGCTGAATTTGGACGTGGCGGAAGAGCAGTAAGCTCCCGGCTACCGGGTCGGCTCATTTCCGGGCGAGACGGCTCTCATTGCCTCGCCGACGAAGCGAAGCACGCCTTCGCGCATAAGTCCGTAGTTGTAGAACAGGGCGCCCTTCGCGCCCGCTTCAGCTGCGGCTCGCGTTCGCTCCACGAGCGGGCGGGCCTCCGTGATATTGCCCGGTCCTACGGGAACGAACACCTCGCCTGCGGGCGCGATCATGTCGAGATATTCTCGCATCTGCGCCTTCGCGGCTGATTCATCAGCGGGCAGTCCCGCCGTGAGTCGGTCGATGTGCCTGTTGATGCGGGGCTGCAGGCCGTTCGCGTCAGTTCTGTCGCCGTGCGCGAGGTGGTCGGACTGCACCCTTCCCCCGCCTTTCCTGATGATTTCGGCGACGCGCAGCCACAAATCGGTCGTGCGCGCGTTGAGGACGTCGAGGTACTTTCGTAATCGACCGTCGAACGTCTCCGCTATCCACTGCGAATCGGCGGGCCGACGAAGTTCTTGCTCGGTTGGTATTCGCGCGAGTTCGGCGCGCAGCCATGCGGCCACTTCCGCGCGGAAGCCGGTCGCGTCCATACCGGCATCCTCGGCGCTGCGCATGGAGGCCGGATTGAAGCAGACGCCGAGAAGGAACTGGCAGCGTTCCGAGATGTCACCTTGTATCTTGTTCTTGAGCATTCCATGACGCCACGTCTGCCGCTGGAGCGCCTCGATACGGACGGCGTGCGGCTGAAAACGATCCATGATTTCTTGCGTGAGGGCGACGGCGAACTCCTGAGCGTCCTTCGATGAGGGGCTGATCTGCCCGATGTACGGCGTTCCGAAAACGTCGTGTTTGGCGAATTGCGGGTACTTCTCCGAGAGGTAATGGTTGAAGAAGTAGACATTCCAAGCGGAGAAGACAAGTCCCTTGCGATTGATGGCTTCGACGAGTCGCTCGAAGTAGTCCGGCGCCGTCACGCTGGCGCTGACGCGGGGCTTTATCTCGGTGGCCTCGTATCGCGGAAGCTCCGGTTGAAAGTAGACCGCCCCGTTCTCGCCGAATTGTATTGGAGCCTTGAGATTGTGCGGGAGGAAGTAGTTCGATATGTGATAGCTGGGCGCCAACTGGATTTCCGCGCAGCCGGTGAGATCGACGATCCGGTCGAGCGCGTTGTCGACGCCCTCGTCGGCGAGGTCCCAAGGGTACGTGTACAAGGCGCCTGTGAAAGCTCTACTGGTCAAGTGTCTTCCTCGCTGAACTTATGCTCATCAGACCGTGATCGGTTGGTCGACGAACACGGTGTAGGTCTGGGTCTTGGGCTTGTCGGCGTCTTCTTGGTTGACGTAGCGGATCGAGCTTTGGCCCAAGAGTCGCCGCGGAAGGATCATGACTCGGATGAAAGCGGTCAACTCGGTATCGGATGCCTCGGCGTAGACGGGGTCGGGCCCCGCCTCGAACCACGCCTCGCCAGGGAGCAGATGCTTGGTCCTTCCGTTGACGGTCACATCAAACTCGCCGATGCGCAGGCAGCGGATTCCCGGCCCCTGGTGGGTGTGGGTATAGGCGATGCCGCCCAGGGGAAAGTCGACGCGGTCGCACCGCATGAGGTGTTCGCCGCCTTCATTGATGGGTATCGCCGCTCGCAGCTTGGTCTTGGACACATTCGCGCCCGAGGTGTCCGAGGCGGATGTCAGCTCCCAACGCCACAGTCTGGCTCCCGCATCGCCCGCCAGCAGGCTGACCCCGCCGGAGTAGTGGCGCGCCTCGTTCGGAGCGATTCGCTCCGTTGCGTCGTCCGACTGCGCGGCGACCTCTCCCTCGACGACGTACACGACCCGGTTGGTCAGAGGCAGGGACGCCCTCTCTCCCGCGTCCAGGGTGTCCTCAATCAACTCAAGCACTCGAGTCGCCATAGTTTCCTCCAATGCCCAGAGCCATACTTCCGTGCAGCTGGGCCGGTGTGATGTGTATGCCGGTTATTGGCGTCGTCGTCGGATTCCCGTCCGAGCGGCGGGCGAGGTGACGCACATGCGCCGGGTTGACAGCTCCGATTGAGGACGCGGCGCGGGATTAACCATGAGCGTATGAAACGACGGTCATGGCGAGGCTAGTCTTTCGTTGAGCGGTCACGAGCAGTTCTTCGGAGGTTCCCTAAGTGCCGCAGTTTGGACTGCCGCCTCCCGATCCGCCGTCGGGGATGCATTTGCGGTTGACCAAGCTCGTCTTGCCGGACTCGATCGCGGCCTTCACTTTGTCGACGGCCTCCGCGGGAACCCACCCGCTCCAAATGTCCTCGTGATTCTTCAAGTATTTGATTGCCTGAGTGGTGGGTTTGATCCCGATGCGGCCTCCGCGAATCACGGCCGAAAGCTCATCGATGAGGGCGGACGTGGGCCTGGCCTTCATGAGAAAGTCGGCTACTTCGGGCGCTCGCTCGCTCAAGCCGGAATGTACCACGATGCGAAGGCTGCCGTCGCCGTCGTGCACGGAACCGAGGTCCGTGATCGCCTTGCCGTCTATATGAGTTGTGTACCATTCCTGCGCCGAGTCCTTGTCCAGCATGAGCACGGCGTCCAACTCACCCTTCTGGAAGGCTTCTTGGTACGAATCGTCCTCGATCTGCACCAGCTCGATCTGGAAATCGTAACCATAGACGAGGATATACCCGAGCAGCGCGTTCGAGAATTGGATCGGCTTGTCATCCCACTCGGCGAATTTTAGGGCCCCAACGGACGGCTTGAACAGCGAGGCGAGGTGTTTCTCCTCGCGCGCCTCCACGGTGGCCACGGCAGCCTGTGGAGCGAGGGTCGCGAGCGGGGTGGGTGTAGCGACAACCGCCGGCGCCGAGGCGGACTGTCCGTCACTCGAAGTTGATGCGGCGGCTGCCGGCGGCGCGGTCGGCACCTTGATCGCGCGCTCTCCGATGGGAATTGGGCTGTCCTGCGCCGGACACGCCGTCGCGAACAGCGCGAGAACTAACGCTCCCGCGATATAGATCAGGTTCCTTCGGTTGACGACGGTTAACGCCTTCATGGGTCCTCCCTCCTTGTGTGCCCCAATTCTGCCGAATTGGGTCTTTAGGCGAGTTGCGTTCAATCCCCCAAGGTCTTTTTACGATATCCTCTATTGGCCCAACGTGATTATGTGGCGAATAGTACCACTTGAACGCGCTGTCGTCTAATGCACGATTCCGCGCCCCGCGATCGTCCGCTCATTCTTGGCATTTCGTCTCTATTTTGCCGAGTTCTATTCTGAGCGGACTTCCACCCGCTCGCCTGCACCAACGCCGGAGCAGTTCCGAAGTGATCCGCCGTGCGGCGATCTTGTTGCCGCGCCCGGTGACGTGGGCATAGTCGATGTAGACGGGGGCGGAGGTGTCGGCGAACAGGTCGTTCAAATTCACGACCGGCGCCGGCGCTCGACCTTCTGCGATCCGCCGGTCGAGAACCTCCGCCATCTCCGCTCGGACGGTCATGATCGTCTTGATCCCGGCGTATCGCATCTCGGAAGCGATGAGGGATTCCTCGGACGGGTCGAGGGGCTTCCCGGTCGACCACAGCCCAGGTTGGAACGCCATCAGGGGCATGAACCCGTAAGCGCGGCCCAATCCTGCGAGCGTGACGGCATTGAAGAGCCAGAGGTCGATCCCGCGTTCGGCGAGCCTTCGATAGTCCGGCGTGGAGTCCGTGTCGCGGTTGGCGTAGATGATGATGCCGTCCCGCTCGAAGGGGTCGTCTTCGATGCGGTCGAGAATGATTCGTGTTGCCCGGTAGAGTCCGGTCGAACGCGCGAACCAGGCGAATTCTCCCTCCTCATTCGTCGTTTCGAACCGGTCGCGGATGGCGTCGAACGATACGTGAGCGCCGGGGAACTCCGGCCGGAGAGAGACCGCGGCGGCGTCATTGACGCCATCGTAGAAGACCACGGCGTCCGGTCTGCGCCCGGCTTGAAGCTCGCGCATGAGATAGATGATTTCCTGCGTAGACACGTAGCCGCGCCTTCCGAGGTTCTTGACCTTTGCCTCGATGCCCAAGCTGTCGTTCAGGATGCCGACCACGTGACTGGGGATGGTTTCATCATCGGGCGCTCCGACGCCCCAGACCGATGAGCCGCCAAACATCCAGATTTCAACGGCGTCCTCACTCGTGGAGTTGCCGACGGTTTGACGCGCTCCGGTTATGTCGATGGCGGTGTATTCTCCCCGGTATGGTCGGCGCTTCCAAACGGTGTATGGCTCATACACGGCGCGGTCGCTCCTGCGCACCTCTTCGAGCAGCGCCCGGGGGTCGTAGTGGGCCCCGTTGTACGCCGGCAAACCGGCCCGCAGGTCGTCATCGGCGAGCAGGTGGTCGGTCGGACCACCGAAATACCGGTCGTCGAAGACGGCAGCCGCTCGACCGAGAACGTCAACGGCGACGACCGCGACTACGCTCAGCCCGATGAGCGCGAGCGCGGTCTTGATCTTCTGAGTCATGCCGGACCTCTTTTTCACCTAACGCACGGTGATGATTCCCGTCATGCCTAGCGTCTCGTGAGGCACGCACACCAGGCTATAGACGCCCGGTTTGTCGAAAGTATATGTCAAAGCCTTCGTCTTCCATGCATCGACCTGGACGTCAATTCCCAACTCTTCAACCGTGAATGTATGGAACTCACCTTCGGAAGTCATGACGAACGTCACCCGCTCGCCCTGCCGGAAGGTGAGCTCGGCGGGGTCGTAGACGTACTCGCCGCTCTTGCCGGGGTCCTTCATGAGCACGTCCACCCGTTCGCCGACAATGCGAATCTCCTCCGTTCCCTGCCCGGAAGCGCCTCCACAGGCGCCGAGTATCACGCCTGCAAAGACCATGGCGAGCGCGAACAACGCGAATTGCCGGCCTGCGCGACGCATAATCGCCCCAATAGTACGCAAAGGATTAGGAATTTCTTGAATGAGTCCCTCTAGTGTCAATAGCCGACTGATTGTCGTCCCTAATGGATTCCTGTCCCGGATTTGCTATGGGGTGAGGGTGTCCTTGAGCTTTCTAATCGGTTGGGGAGACCTGCAACTCTATTATAGACTTGCAGTGTGTACACTGTAGACCGGCAGGAGACCCTCCCGACGTGACATCCGCAATGAAGCGCGAACGAAAGACGGTGCTCATCGTTGAGGATGAGGAAAACCTTCTCGCGCCCCTGCGGTATAACCTGGAACGCGAGGGCTTTCGCGTAGTCACGGCGACCGATGGGGGAGAGGGACTGGAACTGGCGCGGATGGAATCACCGGACTTGGTGATCCTCGATATCATGCTCCCAACGATGGACGGGCTTCAGGTTTGCCGAATTCTGCGCAATGAGAGCTCCGTTCCTCTTTTCATCCTCACGGCCAAGGGCGAGGAACTTGACAAGGTGCTCGGCTTGGAGATGGGGGCAGACGACTACATGACGAAGCCCTTCAGCATGAGAGAGTTGATCGCGCGGGTAAAAGCGATGCTCCGCCGGGCAGAGTTGACCTTTTCGGCCTCCGCCGGCCGAGGGGCCCCGGGAGTCATCGCTTCGGGCGACTTGAGCATCGACGTTGACGCCCGGAAGGCGGCTCTCGGCGGTGTCAACCTCAAGCTGAAACCAAAGGAATTCGACCTGTTGGCGCTCTTCGCGGGAAGCCCCGGCAAGGCCTTCACTCGAGACGACATTCTCGAGACGATCTGGGGCGGCAAGGACAACATAGACCGGCGGACGGTGGATGTGCATGTTCGCTGGATTCGCCAGAAACTTCAGGAAGGCGACGGCGCGCCACGCAGAATTATCACGATCCGAGGACACGGCTACCGGTTCGAGGGATGAGCAGTTCGAGATTGCGACTATGGGGCGTTGTGTTTGCCTGCGGCTTCCTGCTGCTGGCGTGGGGAAGCCTCGCCGCCTTCCGGAACGACATTGGCCCAGTCTATGCGTTTTCGGCAGTGGCGGGAGGGGCTGCCGCAACGGTGTCGGCCGTGGTCGTCTGCCTCACAGTACGCAGGGCTTCTGGGTCGATTCGCGAAGTTGCCGCGGGGATAGAAAGAATCGCCGGCGGAGACCTCGCCTATCGGATCAACCCCGACTCCGGCGATGAGACGCACGAACTGAGAGTCGCCTTAAACCGCATGGCAGCCTCCCTAACGAACATGATGGGCGACCTATCCGACGAGCGAAACAAGCTCTCGGCAGTCATGGAGACTATGTCCGACGGTGTAATCGTCGTCGACTCATTGGGAGACGTGGAACTCCTCAACGGCGCGGCGGCAACGCTTTTCGGACATGCTTCCGGCGGCGACCGAGGCACCCCGTTCTCGGTGGGGCACGACCATGAACTGCGCCAACTGGTTGCCGCGTGCCGCGAGGCGCGGGAACCGCAATACGCCGAAATACTGCTCACGACGGGCCGGCGCGCGGTGAGCGCCGTAGCGACCCCGTTGGACGAAGAGCCGGACGGAGCTGTGCTCGTGACCCTCCATGACCTGACTGAACTCCGGCAAGCGGAAACCTCGCGGCGAGAATTCGTGAGCAACGTCTCGCACGAACTGCGGACGCCATTGTCTTCGATCAAGGCAATGGCCGAAACTCTTGAGGCCGGCGGCCTTGACGATCCCGGCATTAATGCGGACTTCGTTCAAAAAATTCATGTTGAGACCGACCGCATGACAACTCTGGTCAACGACTTGCTTGAGTTGACTAGCCTTCAGAGTGGGCAGGCCGACTTGAAGCCTGAACACGTGGACATTGCCTCGGTGCTCCGCGACGAGGGCGGCCGTTATGTCCAAGTGGCGAAGAATTTGGGGATTGCAGTGCGCGTTTCCCTGCCTGATAACTTGCCGCCCGTCGTCGCGCAGGAGAACAGGATGCGCCAAGTTATCCGCAACCTCTTGGATAATGCGCTGAAATTCACGCCGCCAAACGGGAGGATCGACATATCGGCCTCCCTGCACGGCGATATGGTCGAGGTGAGGGTATCGGATAACGGGTTGGGTATTCCGGGAGAATCCCTGCCCCACATCTTCGAGCGATTCTACAAGGTCGAGCGGTCGAGACGGAACGGGGGCAGCGGACTCGGACTCGCCATCGTCAAGAACATCGTCCAGGCTTATGGAGGTGATGTGAGCGTCGAAAGCCAAGAGGGTGAGGGGTCCACGTTTACCTTCACCCTTTCAGTCGCTCAGACGCCGGTCGCGCCCCTCGCGAACGCTCCACTCTGAGCAGGAGTTCTTTACACCGCGGGCGCCTCCGAAGAACGTCAATAATCTTTTGAAAGCATCTCAGAAAGGAGGATGCCCCCATGCCGGAGGCGCCGGAACTGGAGGTCGTCAAGGATTTTCTTATCGAGCGCGCCGTTGGGGTCCGCATCGATTCGGCTCGCGTCCTGAAGCCCAGCGTCGTCCGTTCGATAGCGGGAAATTTCGAGGACGATATCGTCGGGCGAACCATCGAAGACGCGCTGAGGGCGGGCAAATTCCTGACACTGGCACTGAACGGCGACCGGCTGGCGGTGGTCAATCCCATGCTGACCGGCGGGTTCCAGTGGTCCAATACGGCGGACCGAATCTTCAAGCGGACATGCTTTATCCTTACGTTGTCCAACGGTAGCGAACTGCGCTATATCGATGATCGACAGATGGGCAGGGTCTACTATGTCTCAAGAGATCAGATGGGACAGATCCCCCAGTACGCCGAGATGGGGCCGGACGCGCTCGACGAGCCGCTCTCTCTGGGTGAATTCAAAGAGCGACTCCGACCGTTTCGTGGGGAGATCAAGGGCATCCTCACACGGGGAAGGGTTATCTCCGGCATCGGCAATGCGTACGTGGACGAGATCCTTTGGGAAGCCGAGATTTACCCGTTCCGCAAAAAACGAGACCTAAGCGATGACGACCTTCAGCGAATTCTCGACTCCGCGTCGCGGGTCATGTCCGAGGCGGTTCGCCAAGTTAGGGACGCCATGGGAGGCGATATTCATCGCAAGCGACGCGACTTCCTGAAAGTGCACAACCGAAGTGGAGAGCCTTGTCCCCGCTGCGGCGCGAACATCAGCCAGCTAACGGCGAACCAGCGAATTACGAGCTACTGCCGCGCATGTCAGCCCGGACTGCTTGTGAGAAGGTGAACCGGGCGCCGCAGTCAAACAATCCGATAGTCTAGGAACATGAAGCATCCCTGGGTCAACATACTGATCTTGGCCTTGGTGGCCGTCGAGTTCATCAGCGGGTTCTTTGGGCTCGTGTCCGGGAGGTCGGAAGAGGCCGTTTTCATCATCATTCACCGGATAGCCGGGTACGGGCTGGTCGTCCTGATGGTGTGGAAGGTCGCGATTATCCTCTTCGCGCTCCGCAATCGGAAGCGGGGCGGAATGGAGCGGACGGCGTCGATTGCGTTGTTCGGCCTGCTCATCATCACGCTTACCCTCGGCTTCGCGTGGTCCGCGGCAGGCCCGTTTTCCTACAGGCCACCTTCCGGCATAACGTGGAGCGGCGTAAGCTGGCACATCTATGTGAGCGTCCTCCTGATCCCCTTGGTCGTCTCGCACGCAGTCGCGTACATCAGGTCGTTCCGGCTTCCGTTGTCGTTCTGGGTCGAGCGACGTTCCTTTCTGCGCTTTGCGGGTGTCGCGGTGGCCGGGTTCCTCTTGTGGCAGACCGGTGAACGGGCCGTGCGTGCGGTTGGTTTGAGCGGCAAGGATCGACGCTTCACCGGGTCGTATAGCGCGACACGCATCGACGGCGAATTCCCCGTGGTCTCTTGGCTCAACGATACCACTCCCCCAATCGACGTCGCGGCGTGGAGGCTGTCAGTACGCGGACTGGTCAAACGAGAACTGGACATCGCATACTCCGATCTGATCTTGAATGACGACATGACGGCGACCATCGACTGCACCGGCGGGTGGTACTCCGAGCAGGTATGGCGTGGGCTGCCGCTTGCTCAGCTGCTTGAAGATGCCGAAATTCTTCCGGAGGCCCGCAGCGTCAAAGTCACCTCCGCGACGGGATACTATCGTCGGTTCACCGTCGCCGAAGCTCGCGAATACCTTCTCGCGACACATGTGGGAGACCGGCTTCTTTCACGCGGCCACGGGTACCCCATGCGGCTGGTCGCGCGCGGGAAACGCGGTTTTGAGTGGGTCAAGTGGGTGACGGACATCGAGGTCGACGCCCGCCCGAAGTGGCTTCAGCCCCCGCTGCCAATACAGTAGGCGCGCAATTCCCCTCTCTCGTCGACGTAGAGACCCCCACCAGTCATTCCGGCGAAGGCCGGAATCCAGAAGGCCGCGGGAAGAATCATCCCCTCTCTCGTCGACGTAGAGACCTCCACCAGTCATTCCGGCGAAGGCCGGAACCCAGAAGGCCGCGGGAAGAATCACCCCCTCTCCCGTCGTGGGAGAGGGCTAGGGTGAGGGTATGGGGCTAGAACCTGCCCCCTCTGTACCCATCGCCGCCTGACACCTAGAACGCGCCGTGATATATTGTTGTACGGACCTTTCTAGGAAACGAGGCGCTCGCGGATGTATGAACATGACGTGCTGGTGATCGGGGCCGGTCTTGCCGGAATGCGGGCCGCCTTCACCGCTAGTCGGAACGGCGCGAACGTGGCCGTTGTCACGAAGGTATATCCCGTGCGAAGCCACTCCAACGCCGCGCAAGGAGGCATCAACGCCGCCCTCACGGACCGAGGCGACAACTGGGAAGATCACGCCTACGACACCATAAAAGGCAGCGATTATCTCGGCGATCAGGACGCCATCGAAGTCATGTGCCGCGAGGCCGGCGACGAAGTCATCTCCATGGAGCATATGGGGGTGATCTTCAACCGCGACGACGAGGGCAGGCTCGGTGTGCGCTCCTTCGGCGGACAGCGACAGGCCCGAACGTTCTTCGTAGCCGATTTCACCGGGCAGGCCCTGCTCCACGTTCTCCATGAACAAATACTCCGCCTCGGCGTCCGAGTCTACGAAGAATGGTTCGTGCTCTCTCTCATCATGGAAGAGGGCGAGTGCGCCGGCGCCGTCGTCATGGAAATGAAGACGGGAGACATCCACGTCATCAGGGCTAAGGCGGTCATCATCGCCGCGGGCGGCCTCGGCCGCGTCTTCGAGCCGAGCACCAACGCCCTGATATGCACTGGCGACGGCATGGCCCTTGCCTACCAGGTCGGCGCGCCCCTCATGGACATGGAAATGGTCCAGTACCACCCCACCACGCTCAAGTCGAACGGCGCGCTCATGTCGGAGGCGGCCAGGGGCGAGGGCGCCTACCTGCTGAACTCGCAGGGCGAACGCTTCATGGAACGGTACGCACCGAACATGATGGAACTCGCCTCGCGCGACGTGGTCTCGCGCGCGGAACAGACGGAGATCAACGAGGGCAGGGGAGTCGATGGATGCGTCCTTCTCGACGTTCGCCACCTCGGAGAGTCCCTCATCGACGAAAAGCTCAGCCAGATCCGGCAGCTGGGCATCGACTTCGCCAACGCCGACATGGCCCGCGAACCCGTCCCGATACGCCCCGGAATGCACTACCAAATGGGCGGCATCAAAACCGATATCGACGGCCTGACAAACGTGCCCGGCCTCTACGCCGCCGGCGAGACGGCCTGTGTGAGCGTTCACGGCGGCAACCGGCTCGGCGCGAACTCCCTTCTGGATACCCTCGTATTCGGGCGACGCTGCGGTGAACACGCCACGGACTACGTGAAGTCCAAGAAGCACGCGAACATCGACGATCGCGCCGCCGATCCCGACACGGCCCGACTCCAGGCGATGCTCGACCGTGACGGAGGCGGCGAACTCTTCGGAGCGGTGCGGCGAGAGCTGGGCGAGACGATGAATACTCATCTCGCCGTCTTCCGCGACGAAGAGGGGATGCAGGCCGCCTTCCAAAAGCTCAGCGACCTGCGAGCGCGTTATGACAGGGTCGTCGTACACGACAAGGGGAAGGTGTTCAACACCAACCTCATATTCACCCTGGAACTGGGCTTCATGCTCGACTGCGCGGAGGCCGTCATCCTCGGCGCGCTCGAACGCAGGGAGAGCCGCGGCGCACACACTCGCACCGACTTGCCCGACCGCGACGACGAAAACTGGCTCAAACACATTCTGATCTCGCGCACCGAAGACGGCGAGACCGCAGTCGACTACCTCCCCGTCAAGATCACCCAATGGGAACCGGAGGCGCGGAGCTATTAGGACGCCTCCGCTAGCGCCTGACACAACCGACATCTACGCGCTGAGGACACGAGGGCACAAAACATGCAAACGACGCTGAGCGTCAAGAGATACGACCCGGACTCGGATCGACCGGAGGCGTATTATCAGGAATACGGCTTCGAGATCGACGACAACGCAACCGTCCTCGACGGGCTCATCAAGATTCGCGAGGAGATCGACGGTTCGCTCGCCCTGCGATGCTCATGTCGCAGCGCCATTTGCGGTTCGTGCGCCATGCGCGTCAACGGCCAGGCCATCCTCGCGTGCAACACGAAGATCAGCGACGTGTCACCTACGAACGGCCGCCCGATCATCGTCGAGCCCGCCGGCAACATGGGACTCGTGAAGGACCTCGTCGTCGACTTCGATCTCTTCTGGGACAAGGTCCGCGCCGTCGATCCGTGGCTTCAGCCCGAAGGCCCGGAGCCGGAAGCCGAATACCTCGCGCCTAACGAAGATATGCTCCATCTCGCCGGAGTGATGTCGTGCATCATGTGCGGCGCGTGCGTCTCCGACTGCACGGTGCTTGAGGTCGACGACAACTTCCTCGGCCCCGCCGCGCTGGCCAAGGCCTATCGTTTCGTGGCCGACCCGCGAGACGACGCCGACGCCGAACGACTCGGCCAGCTTAACGAGTACGGCGGCGTGTGGGACTGTACGCGGTGTATGCAGTGCGTGGAGGTCTGCCCGAAGGGTGTCGCGCCGATGGATCGCATCATGGCGATGCGCGATCAGGCTATGGAAGCCGGCTACACCGACACCTACGGCGCGAGGCACGCCGCCGCCTTCGCCGACTCCATCGAGCACAGCGGCACGTTGGACGAATTGCGCCTCCCCATCAAGACGTTCGGCATGTTCAACGTCAAGGAAATGATCAAGCTCGCCCCGGTCGGCATCCGTGCGCAGCTCGCGGGCAAACGTCCGCCCATCATCCACAAGAAGACCCCCGGCGTCGAGAACGTCCGCCGAATATTCAAAAAAGTTGAGAACGATCAATGAAGTACGCCTTCTATCCGGGGTGTGTGTCGCGCGGCGCCGCGCCCGAACTGTACGCTTCGACGATGGAAGTCGCCGGACGCCTGGGCATCGAACTGGACTACGAACCCATGAAGACCGCCTCATGCACGGGATCGGGCGTCCTCCAGGAGAAGAATCAGCGACTCGGCGATACCTTGAACGCCAGAACGTTCGCCCTTGCAGAACGCAGCGGTCTCCCCCTGCTGGTCATCTGCAGTACCTGCCAAGGGGTCATGTCCCAGGCAAACAAGCGGCTCACGTCCGACCCCGAATACCTCGCCTCCGTGAACGAAGACCTCGCCGAAGAGGGCCTGGAGTACACGGGCGCCGTCGAACCCAAGCATTTGATGTGGGCGATCATCGAAGACATCGGCATCGACACGCTCAAGGCCGCCGTGACCAGGCCACTCACCGGCTTCCGCTTCGCTCCGTTCTATGGCTGCTACATCGTGAGGCCCTCGTCCGCGCTGGACTTCGGCGACAACCCTGAGCGCAAGGACTCTCTCGAGCGAGTCATCGAGGCCGTCGGGGCCGAGGTCGTCGATTTCGCCGGCAAGTCGGCATGTTGCGGCTTCCCGATTCTCACGATCAACCAGACCGCCTCTCTCTCGATGGTCGCCAACCACACCGGCGAAGCGAAGGACAGGGGCGCGATGGCGATGGTCACGCCCTGCCCCCTCTGCCATCTCAACCTCGACGGCTACCAGCCGCAGGCCTCCAAGATCCGCAGAGAGCCCATCGACCTGCCCATCATCCACTTCCCCCAAATGCTCGGCCTCGCCATGGGCATCGACCCCAAGGCCATGCGCCTCAACAAGCACATCATCTCCACCGCCAAGCTGCTCTCCGCCATGACCCTCGCGCCGTAGGGGAAGGGTTCCCGTTTTCACGGGAACGACCTGATCAATAAAAATGCGTTCATGGTGAGCCTGTCGAACCATTATCCCCTCTCCCGTCGCGGGAGAGGGCTAGGGTGAGGGTACACCCCCTCTCGTTCGCCCTGAGCCTGTCGAATGGGCGAAGCACGCGAATCGTGGTTCGCCAAGCTCACCACGAACGGGGGCCCTCTTATCCCCTCTCCCGTCGTGGGAGAGGGCTAGGGTGAGGGTACACCCCCTCTCGTTCGCCCTGAGCCTGTCGAATGGGCGAAGCACGCGAATCGTGGTTCGCCAAGCTCACCACGAACGGGGCCCCTCTTATCCCCTCTCCCGTCGTGGGAGAGGGCTAGGGTGAGGGTACACCCCCTCTCGTTCGCCCTGAGCCTGTCGAATGGGCGAAGCACGCGAATCGTGGTTCGCCAAGCTCACCACGAACGGGGCCCCTCTTATCCCCTCTCCCGTCGTGGGAGAGGGCTAGGGTGAGGGTACCTTGACGACAGCGAACGCATGGTCTATCATGGCTCCGTGCCCTCGAAACCTCTCCCCATAGCAGCATGACCTCCGCAAGCATAAACCCCGAAACCGTCCGCGAAGAAGTCGCCAATGTTTTGTTGACGCAGGCGCTCCTTGACCACGGAATGAATGCTCGCGCCGAACGTCGCAGCAAGCAGGGTACGCCGGATGTTCGCGTCAAGCTGGGAAGCGGCGATCTCGTTATCTTGGAGGGCAAGTGGGAGGCGTCATCGGGCCTGCTGGAAAAGCAGCTCGACGCCCGACTGCATGATTTCCCCGATGCGTTGGCAGCCATCGGCCTTCTCTATCCCGATAGGCTTCGACACGAGGACGAACTACTCGGACACCTTGAGAACGCCTCCGACCTTCGATGGTGGATCCACGGCTCTCGCGGCGCGGTTAGGTCCGATCGCCCCATGAGAAGCGGGTCGGTGGCCGACCTGGCCGACCATCTGCGCGTTCTCCAAATAGACGTCGAAGGTGAGAACCTTGTTGATGCCGCAGCTAGGGCAGTCGGATACGGCGTGGAACAGGCGGCGCAGCGGATAGCAGGTCACGCGAGGGTATCGCGTCGCGTCGCCGACCTCATCGCCGAGTCCGATCAAGAGAAGGAACGCGCCGCCGCGCTCCGAATCGGCTGCCTCGTCCTCTTCAACGCCCTCGCCTTCCAGGACAGGCTCGCCGAGGTCAATGAAGACGTGCCGACGGCTCCTGAATCGTGGGGGCAGGGTCTCAAGGGCCTCCGTGACGCTTGGCGGTATATCTGCGAGAACATTGATTACGTACCCGTTTTCGAGCTTGCCGTACATATCCTCGACGTGCTTGACTCCGGCCAACCTGAAGTTCAGGAACCGGTTATCGCGCCCCTGCTCAACGCGGTAATCCGGACTCAAGGCGTCGAAGGGCACGACCTCTCCGGGCGGCTCTTCCACACCCTGTTGACCGACGCCAAGTTCACCGGGGCCTATTACACCTCCATCCCGGCCGCAACCATGCTCGCCCGCCTCGTCTTCCACGACTGGCCGCCACAAGTAGACTGGAAGGACCATGAGTTCCCCGCCTCCCTCAGCGTGGCCGATCTTGCCTGCGGCACCGGAACCCTCCTCATGGCCGTCGCCGCCGAGGCCGAGCGACGACATAAGAGCGCGGGCGGCAAGCAAGCCGCCGAACTCCACAAGGCCATGGTCGAACAGGCCCTGCACGGCTACGACGTTCAGCTTACCGCCGTCCACTTCGCCGCAACCAGCCTCGCCATGCTCAACCCCAATATCCAGTTCGACCGCATGAATCTCTACGTCATGTCGCTCGGCGCGGACGGCTCCAACGTCTCGCTCGGTTCCCTCGATTTCCTGGGAAGCGACGAAGCCGCCGTCCAATTCGCCCTGTCCCCCGAATCGATGGGCGTCAAGGCCCGCGAGATCAGGGAACCCCAAAAAGTGTACGGCGAAGGCCAAAAAGGCGCTCAAGACGGCGTCACCGTCACGCTCCCCGACCTCGATCTCGCCATCATGAACCCGCCATTTACTCGCTCCGTCGGCGGCAATTTGCTGTTCGGGAGCGTGCCGAGCGCCGAGAGGAGAAAACTTCAGAACGAGTTGTCCAAACGACTGAAATCGAGGCAGGCATCCGCAACTGCCGGACTCGGCGCGGCCTTCGTCGCCACCGCCGCCCCGAAGCTTCGCCCCGGAGAGGGACGGCTGGCCCTCGTCCTGCCTCTCTCCGTATGCACGGGGCCGTCATGGCAGCAGACCCGGGCGCTGATCGAGCGGGACTTCGTCCTCGATATGGTCATCGCGTCCCACGACCCGACTCGCTGGAACTTTTCGGACAGCACCGACCTGTCCGAAGCCCTCCTCATCGCCACTCGCCGACCTCACAACGGCCCCGCGACGGAGCATCGCACGACCTTTGTGAATCTTTGGCAAAACCCCGACGGCATCGTGGACGCTCACCGAATAGCGGAGTCCGCAGCGACTGCGACTCCCGCCAAGATCGAACAGACCGGAACGGCCTTGCTGGAGGTCGACGGCCGACACCTCGGCGAGGTGCTCTCAATTCCCGAATCGAAGCTCACCGGCAGAAAGTGGCACGGCGTCCAGTTCGCCCGCGCCGACATGACCCGCAGCGCGCTCAAACTGCTCGACGACGGCGAAGTCTGGGTTCCCGGCGAGCGCGCGACGGCCAGTGTTCCAATGTGCCCGCTCGGAGAGTTTGGTCAAATCGGGCCAGATCGACGGAGACTCATCGATGGGTTCGATAGGACAAACTCCATAACTGCATATCCCATGGTTGCAGGACACGAAACGGAACAGCGCAAATCTCTCTTATGTTCACCCGACACTTATTTGTCTCCGTTGATAACGCCCAGAGGCGGACAGCGACCAGGTTATGGCCAACATCTCTGGAGCATGTCGGGAAGACTTCTGATCGTTGAACGGCTGGGTCTGAGCACAAATAGAATCGTGTCCATGACTACGAGCACACATGTCTTGTCCAATGTTTGGTGGCCGGTAAAGACGGATAACTACGCGTGGGATAAGGCGGTTGCGATTTGGCTCAATAGCAGTATCGGTATTCTTGCTCTGTTAGCCACTCGCAATACGACCCATGGCGGCTGGGTCGCCATGAAGAAAGCCGATCTCGAAGAGCTGCCCGTGCTCGACCCGCGCGGTCTCACGTCCTCGCAGCTTCAGCGGCTCTCCGATCTGTTCGATTCGCTGGCAGAAGAGGAGTTCGAGCGTCTGCCGGCAATGGGCCACTGCCCCTCCCGCCGCCGCCTCGACGACGGCGTCTCCGAAATCCTCGGCCTCCCCAACCTCGTCACCCTCCGCGACCTCCTCGCCTCCGAACCCGTCGTCTCCAACGCGCGGCTGTAAGGAAATTCCCTCACGCTGCGGTGTGGATTCCGGCCTCCGCCGGAATGACGGTGGGGATCTCCCATTTATCCCCTCTCCCGTTGTGGGAGAGGGCTAGGGTGAGGGTGAAGACACATCCCCTCTCCCGTTGTGGGAGAGGGCTAGGGTGAGGGTGAAGACACATCCCCTCTCCCGTCGTGGGAGAGGGCTAGAGTGAGGGTGAAGACACATCCCCTCTCCCGTTGTGGGAGAGGGCTAGGGTGAGGGTGAAGACACATCCCCTCTCCCGTCGTGGGAGAGGGCTAGGGTGAGGGTGAAGACACATCCCCTCTCCCGTCGTGGGAGAGGGCTAGGGTGAGGGTGAAGACACATCCCCTCTCCCGTCGTGGGAGAGGGCTAGGGTGAGGGTTGCTGCGCGCTACAGCGCGCCGAGATGATTGAGGGGCCAGAACCTCATCCAGGCGCGGCCGACGACGTTCTCCGCGGGCACGGGGCCCCATGAGCGCGAATCGTTGCTTGCCCCGCGATTGTCGCCGAGCACGAACAGCGTGCCCGGCTTGACCTCGACCGGTGCCATGGTCGTGCTGTCCCGGCGGTAGAGGTACGGCTCGATGAGCTGGAGTCCGTTCACATAGACCGTTCCGCTGACGATCTCCACCGTTTCGCCGGGCAGGCCGATCACTCGCTTGACGAAATCACGGTCGGGGTCTCGCGGGGAACGGAACACTACGACCTCGCCGCGAAGGGGGGCGCGAAACAGGTACCGATCAACCGGCTGCGTCTCCCCGTCATAGAACGGGAGGGTATCGAGCAGGCCCACCGGATCGAACCGAAAGTAGGCGAGCTTATTGACGATCAGGTACTCGTTCTGGTTGAGCGTCGGCTCCATGCTCGGCCCCTCGACTTTGTAGTTTTGCATACTGATATGCAGCGCCATAAAGACGAGCAGCCCGAGAATGATCGTCTCGAACAACTCTCGAACGAAGACGCGAAGGGATGAGGCAAACCGAAGGCGAATTGGCATGAATCAAAAATATCCGCTCTCCATTGTACCAGAGAATACCCCAGGCAAGACGTAGGCGCAGCCCATGTGGCTGCCCTCCTCCCCTCTCCCACGACGGGAAAGGGTAAATCCTGCCCGCCCCCCTATCGCTGATATATCATGAAGGCGAGGGATTTCGGATCAATCGCCCATGCAGCCCGACGAACCACAGCTCGTTGACCGAAGCCGGAACGGCGACCTCTCGGCGTTCAATGCCATCGTCGAGCGGTACCAGTCGCAGGTTTACGGCGTGTCGGCCCGTATGCTTGGCGACCGTCATCTCGCCGAGGACGTGGCGCAGGAGACGTTCATCAAGGCGCACCGGTCGATCGGCGGGTTTCGAGGCGGGAGCCTGCGCGCCTGGCTTCTGAGAATCGCCTCCAACCTCAGCCTGGATGCGGCCCGCGCCAGAAAGCGCCGGCCTGCCGAGTCTCTCGATGCGGCGACCGAGCGTCCGGGGTTCTCCGTCCAATCTGATCGGCCCGGCCCCGAGCAGGAAGCCCTGCGTGGTGAACTGCGCGAGAAGATCGAGGAGTGCATCCTCTCGCTTCCCGACGATCAGCGCGCCGTCGTCGTGCTCGTCGACGTGCAGGGCCTGGCGTACGACGAGGCCGCCGAAGTGATCGGCAGCGCCGTCGGCACCGTGAAATCGAGGCTCGCAAGGGGAAGAATGCGCCTGAGGGAGGCCCTCATGGAACATCGGGAACTTTTACCGGCGCAATTTCGTCATAGAGACAGAGGAAGCGCAAGCAATGGTTAGGCTGTTCGGACGGGCGAAACGAAAGCGGCACGAACTCCTGTCGGCTTACCTCGACGGAGAAGTGACCCCCGAAGAGGCCCGCGAAGCCCATGATGTCCTGGCCGACTCCGAAGAGGCGCGCCGAGAGTTGGCCGAGCTTCAGGCGACGGTTGATCTCGTTCGAACACTGCCGGAACCGGAGCTTCCCCGCTCCTTCGCCCTGGACGCCGCGCCGGAGAAGCGATGGACGCTGTGGTGGCCGTCCGTGAGAACGACAGGATTGGCGGCGTCGGTCGCGACGATGCTGTTGGTCGGATTGGTGGCGGGAGATATGATGAACGTGCTGGATCAGGCCGGAATTGAACGAGACGACTCTGCTGTCTCTGCCTCGCCGGAGTTGGCGGCGGGAGCGGCCGCTGAATCGCTCGCGGCGCCGGAAGCGGCGGTAATGAAGAGTCTCGCGGACACGGATGGATCGGCCGCGTTCGCCGCCGCCCCCGCCGCGGCCCGGATGGCCCCCGCGCCGCGACAGACCACGGCGGTGATGAGTGAAGAGTCGGCCCCCGTCATGCCGCAGGCCGCGTCCGAAAGCGAACCGCCGCAAGCGCAAGAGTCGCGGAGTGACTCCGAAAGCAAGGGCTTCGCCCTGCCGCTCATGGAGCTTCAGACGGTCGCCGCCGTGGCTGCCGCCGCGCTGGCCGGGGCGATGCTCGTTGCCCTCCGAAGACGGAGGGGGCCGGACCCGTGAGGCGCGCAAGGATGGCCTGAGAAGGGATCGAGTGGAACCGGAAGGACGGTTTGAACGGTGAGAAGTTTGAAAAGAGAAGCTAGTTAGGAAACTCCAAGGAGGAAATGGAAATGAGCTTTAGGAAGAGCATAGTTTTGACAATCGGGATTTTGGGCGTGCTTGTCTTTGCGGCGGCGTGCGGAGGCGACGATGAGGGTTACACGACCCTGCTGCCCGTCTCCAACGTAGCCGCGTCCGCGTCCACGTCCACGGCTGCGGGACCTGTAGGGACGGGCACGGCGTCCGCGCCGCAGTACGCGGTTGGATCGACCGAGGCGGGCATCTGGGTTACCGGAACGGGGGAGATGAGTCTGTCGCCGGACATCGCGCTCGTACGGCTCGGCGTGGAGACGACCGCAACGACGGTTACCGAGGCGCGCGGAGACGCGGCGAAGGCCATGGAGGCCGTCATCGCCGCCGTCAAGCTAAACGGCCTGACCGACGACGACATTCAGACGACTTCCTTCAATATCTGGCCGGAGTACGAGTACCAAGAGGTCGTGAGCGGCGGCGTCTCTTCGAACAAGCGCGTCCTCACCGGCTACCAAGTCAGCAACACCGCCGCCATCAAGATCCGTGACCTCGACGCGGTCGGCAAGATCATCGACGACGTGGCGAGCGCCGGCGGCGACGCGACCAGGATCAACGGCATCGACTTCTCCATCGAGGATCCGAGCGCCTACACCACGCAGCTTCGTGAAGACGCCGTGAAGGCTGCCATGGAGAATGCGAAGCACTTCGCGACGCTCACCGACGTCACGCTTGGCAAGCTTGTCTACGTCTCCGAAGTTGGAGGCGAAGTGCCGATCGTGGAGGACTTCTTCGCCGAGGCTAGGGTCTTCAGCACGGCTTCCGCGGCGCTGACTCCCATCAGCAGCGGATCACTTGACCTCACCCTGACCGTCCGAGCAGGCTTCGCCATTTGGTAGCAGTCCCCGGCAGGGACGGGTTTCAAACCCGTTCCTGCCTTTTTTTCTCGTCCCTGATCCGCTCGGACGCGCGCCTCAGGCCGCCGAAACGAAGGCGGAACAGTCCCATCATGTCATCGTAGGCCGTCTTGACGATCTTGACTCGGGTGTCGGGATCGTCCATCCACTTGACCGGAATCTCATGGATGCGATAGCCGTTCTTTTCGGCGAGGATCAGCAGTTCGGTATCAAAGAACCAAGCGTTGTCGACTACGAGCGGCGCAAGCGCCCTCGCGGCATCTCGGCTGATTGCCTTGAAGCCGCATTGCGCGTCACGGAACCTCACGAAGAACATTGAGCGGATGATGAGGTTGTAGCACCGCGAGACCACCTCTCGCTTGAGCGACCGCCCGATGACCGTCGCGCCATCCTTGAGCCGCGAGCCGATGGCGAGATCGTATCCCTCCGTCGCGAGCGAGTCGATCAGGCGAGGTATCGCCTCGAGCTCGGTCGAGAGGTCCACGTCCATGTAGCATAGGTAATCCGCGTCGCTCGCCAGCCATGACGTGCGGAGCGCCCTGCCGCGCCCGCGCTCTTCCAGTCGCAGGTACCCGACTTCCTCAAACCGTCGCGACAGCTCGTCGCACACAGCCGGAGTACGATCGGTTGAGCCGTTGTCCGCAATGACGATTCGCCACTCGAAGGCCGACATGGATTCGCGGAGAAACCCGCGCAGCCGTTCGATGGAGCCGGGCAGCGCGCGCTCTTCGTTCAGTACCGGAATGACAATTTCGACTGAGGGAGACGGGGACATGGCGACGGCTCGGATTATATCGCGTTGCGAGCCTGATCTGTGGCGCTCATACGCCGGAACGTTTTTTCTTTACCGACACGCCGCGGCTATCAGTTCGGCAACCCTGGCCGAGACGTTCGGCGGGACCGTCCCGCAAAGGAGCCGTGTGAGCTTCTCGAACAGCGCCTGTGCGACGATGCGATATCCCGGCCCGGCAGTGTGGACATAGTCGATATAGACCGGCGCTTCCACCGTGGAGAACACGTCGGCGAGGTCATGGACGCCGGGTGGGAGAGCGCCGATCCCCCGACGCTCTTGAAGGATGGCCGACATCTCGGCGCGGGTGGCCATGATATGCGTCATCGCGCGGCGGGCGAGGTGTTCGGCGAGTATCCGCCGCTCCGATACGTGCAGCGGCTTGCCCTCCGTCCAGAGGCTTGGCTGAAGAACGAACAGCGCGCTGAATCCGAATTCGTCGCCGAGCGCGTTGACGAGATGATAGTTTGCGAGCCAAACATCGACCGCCTGATCGCCCAGGAATCGGAAATTGGCGTCGAGGAACCTCGGCGTTATGTCGATGTCTTCGTCGTTCCGCTGCGCGAGCGCGGCCCTGTCTCGCGCCTCAAGTCGATCGAGAACGATGCGCGCCGCCTTGTAGATGCCGAGCGACTGGGCGAATTCGCGCCGACGCTCGGCCGGGGACTCGCCGAAACGAAAACGGTCGCGGATTCGGTGGAGGCTGACATGCGCCCCCGGAACCTCTGGCCAATTCGAGGCCGCGGCCGCGTCGTTGATGCCATCGTAGAAGACCACCGCGTCCGGACGCCTGCCCGCCT
Source organism: Dehalococcoidia bacterium (assembly GCA_965232435.1). GTDB lineage: Bacteria > Chloroflexota > Dehalococcoidia > Lucifugimonadales > VXLM01 > VXLM01. The sequence continues at coordinate 1,273,514 of CBDDPU010000004.1, read as the reverse complement.
GCAGTTCGCGGTAGAGCAAGACGACCTCTTGTGTGGACACGTAGCCGCGCTCCCCAAGGTTCTTGACCCTCGTGTCGACGCCCCATGCGTTCATTAGCGCCGCGAGATGGCTGGGGATCGTTTCGTCGTCCGGCGCGCCCTCGCCCCAAGCCGTCGACCCGCCGAATACCCAGACTCGCAGGGCGTCCTCGGCGTCGGAGTTGTGCGCCGTGTTGCGGAATCCCCCGAAGTCGATGCTGATGAGTTCGCCGGGGTAGTACCGCCTGCCCCAAATCGTGTACGGCTCGTAGACGATGCGCTCGGTCGCGTGGAATTCGCGAAACAGTTCGGCGACGTCGTAGCCGGCCCGGTCGTACGCCGCGGCGAACTGTCGCTCGTCGAGGGCGCCCGACACACTGTCCAAGGCGGGCGGGCTGAAGTAGCGCCGGTCTATTGCCGACGCCGCGTGTCCCAGCACGTCGACGGCCACGATGGCAAGGACGGTCAGCCCCAGGATGGCGAGGGCGGTCTTCAGTAATTCCGTATTCACGGTTCCGCGCAGATCGTCCCAAATCAATCGAAGGATAGGATAGCGCCGCCTTACGGCAGAATGAGACGGCCACCGTAGTTATAACACGGTGCCCGCCTTGTACGTCTACTCGCCTGCCTTCCTGATCGGACTCTAAAAGCGCTTCCGTTCGCCCTGAGCCTGTCGAAGGGCCGAAGTCGGTTCATGGTTCGACAAGCTCACCACGAACGGTTTTGCCAACACCCTCCTACTGACCAGGGGTCTGCCGCGCGAACTCGACCGCCTCTCGGAGTTCTTCCTCGCTGCTGGCCATCTGCCCTGCCTCCATCGCCTCTTTAGTAAGAGCGATCACCTTGGCGATGTCGCACTGCGCGGGCGAAGAGTTCGCCGTTCTGGGGTCTTCCCCGACGACGTGAGTCATCAGTTCGCCGCACAGTGCCGACTCCGCGTGGTTGATGTACTGCTGCCTTGGCGTCATCCGGCTGATCGCCTCCCTCTCCGCCGCCCGGATGCGAGTCCGTTCGATGTGAGCGGCAATTTCATCCTCGCTCCAGCCCGCCTGTCTCGCGCCGTACTCCGCGCGTATCTCCTCGACTCCCAACCCCTTCCCGTCGACTTCCACCAGCTTACGGAATATCGCCAGCCGCTCCGTCCCGTCCTTCGTGGCCTCGTACTGCTTCGCCGCCTCCATGTCCAGAGACCGGAGCCTTTCCACAAGCCAATCGGCATCTCCGTCACTCGTTAGCATCTTGCGGAGTTCAAACTCGTCTCCCGCGTCCAGCTTCGGCGCTTGTGGGGGATATGACTCGTCCGGCTGCGTCTTGATCGACTCCCAAGCCCTCTCCGAGATCTGTCCGAGCTGGATGTCTAGGTACTCGCGCATCAGCGACCCTTCCGGTATGAGCTCATACGCCTCGGTGTATTCGGGCGCCAGAATGCTCAGCGCGAAGGGAGTCGTCCCGCCCGACGAAGCGCCTCTGCTCGGATCGACGAGGTCCTGCACCCCTGCGACGGGAACCCCTCGCAAGCCGCCCTGGATCTTCGCATTGGCATACGACTGAGAGACGGCGGATTGCGAGGCCTCTGCCCAGTCCTCACGCGGGGCCAGCTTCGTAAGGCCGCCCCAACTGTTTCTCACCATCTCTTGCCACTCGTCATTCATCTGCGCGAACTGCCTCGCCGTTGCCTCGTCCATGTAGTCGGCGATGTCCGGCGTCTCCGCATCGTCGACCACCGGATCGACAGAGGCTTGGGCGGCGGCGGATTCCACTTCCTTGCTTGGCTCCGTTGCCTGATCCGCGTTCTGCCCGCAGGCCATCGCGAGCACGAGCGCGGCAGCGATGAAGATAAACCGTATGTTCTGTATCCCTTTCATTTCCGTCACCTCCTTACGCTGTCTGTACAGTCGCCCGTTTTCCTATAATCCAAGATTACGCGGCCTTCCCAGTGCCTGTGTAATCACACGACCCTGTGATTTTTCCTGCCTTCTGGGCCTCCCTGGGGACTTGGTTTCGAACTCGCTCGCGCCCGGACGGAGTTCTACATCCCTCAGGAACCGTCGCTTGTTTGCCCTAGAAGGCGAATACTTCTGAACACTGCGAGAGCAGTCCGCTGTTGCTCCGGCGTCAGGTCTTCGCCCACAAGATTTAGGTTGGGGCCGCCCGCGTTATCGAAGTAGACACCGGTGTACCCGGCGCTGGCGTCCAAGGAAATGAACAGCGTCGCTCCCACGCCTTCGATGGACTCGTAACCCACAGCATACGTGTGTGCTGGGTCGTCGGCTGGATCAAAACTCCAAGAGCGTCCGCCGTAATCAAAGGTCAGCCGCGCCCCATGGCCAACCACCTCTCCGACGTAGGAATCGGTACCCTTGAGCTCATTCAGCTCCCACCCGCGAGGTAGGCGCAAAGAGAATCCCGCCTGGCTCGTCCATCCCCGCGCCTCCACTATCCTCCAGTTCGGGTTCGGTCGCGTATAAGGGTATGCATCAGGGTGGTATGGGTAGCCTGCGCTGACACTCACTACTTGCCCGGTGTGCTTGTCAACGACGACCCGGTCTCCCAGTGGCTTTCCAAGTCTGACCTTAACGATATCGAAACAGTCTCCGCCACCATGAAAGGGAGTGGAGGAGGCGACCACTCTAACCTGCACGTCGACATCCGTCTCCCGCAAATACGACACCATAGGATCCCCGCTACAGGAGGTGACAGAGAGAATAAGCCTGTCAGGAGAACTCAACGCCGCTGTCCTCACGCTCACCTCGCCGCGCCAGACGCCCCCGCCCAAGTTCAACCAGACAGCAAGACAGGCCACGAAGACCACCAGCCCGGTCAACACAACTGCGATAACTATGGGGCCCACGCGGCCGGATAGGAATCCTCTTGAGCCGGAACTGCTAGTCATAAGGCCTCTCCTTTGGTTTACTTTGCTTTGCCGCGGCGTTCAATTGCAATGGGCCAACGTGATGCTTGGCCCCGTGTGCGTAACGCACACGGGGCGGGGCTTCCGAGATTCAGTCGGTGGCAATACGAGTGCCCAAAGCGTTGTAGATTTGGTCTGCTCGGGAGAACAAATCTCGCTTAAACGGCCACGGATCATCCATCCATCCTTGATGAAGACCATACGCTGTGTTGCCCTTGAACACCGGTCCGCCGCTGTCGCCACCCTTAGCCCGACGCGCTCCCATCTGCACGAGATTGCAATAAACACCGCTACAGACGTTGAGTTTCCGCACTTTCTGACAACGCCTGAAGGTTTTCTTACCGTTTCGGCAAAGCATCTGCCCCACGGTTGGACATTGGACGGAAGAGACATCGCGTCTGTTTACTTCAACTGACACAGTATTGCCCGCGTAGAAGTCGTCAGTTTCTTTCTGCGGTCCCGTGTGCAACTGGAAGTCGCCGAAAGAGCCCTTATGCTCACCTTCGAAAGTCAGACTCGTTCCGTCATCAGCCAGTGAGTTGGGGCAGTGTCCAGCGGTAGTAATACCTCTCACCCCTGATGAGTTCTTCGTCCCAAATCCTGAGGTGCAAATACTAAGGGCTTCACCTCCCAGATGCTCAGTGCTGCTATCCGAACCTCCCAAGACCTCATGATTCGAGCGGACGACTGAGGTCGTGATGCTGTTTAGGATGTCCGCCCTGGTCGCATTGGTGACTTCATTCGCTGCGTCAGCCCTGAGCGCATCGAGAACGGAGTCGGAAGCTGTGCTCTCAAGTACAACAACCGCCTTTATCTGACCCGTCGCGAAGTCGAAAGTGGTGGAGGCGTCTCTCACTTCAGTCGCCTCATACACCGCGAAGTGGGCTGCTTCGATCGCCTTTTCGAGTTCCACCTCAGTGAAGCCCTTGCCGGTGCGCACTTCGACTGAAATGCCACTGTGACCGGTCCTGAAAGTGCCGATGATATCGAGTGCTGCCTGGGGTGCGTCGCTCGCGAATGCGACCCACGCGTTGCTGGCGTCTACGATCTCCGCTCCGGTGAAAGCCGTGGGCGCCTCTTCGCGGATTTTCGCAACCGCCAGACCGAAGTTGTCGTTCCATGCATACCGATCCATGGCGGCCTGAAGAGATATGCCATATTGGCTGGCAACGGCCTTCAAGTCTTCTAGCTCCGCTGCACTAACAGGGTCGTTGATTTCCGGCGCCGCTACGTTCGGCATGGACGAACCCCCGCCGCCTGTTCCCTGAGCGTAGATCACCGTCGCCGTCGTTCCGATTACTGCCAGCATCACTGCCAGCAGCGCCAGTGTGATCTTGTATGTCTTGTGAAATTGCATTTCTGTTTCTCCCTTCTTCGTGTACCCCTTACGGGTCCCGGATGTTCAATACTCGTCTCCTTTCATGTCCGTCGTTCGGTCGGTGCGCCCCCGCCGGGTGGGAGCGGGATATCCCCCGCTCGCCGCTCCGAGGGGGCCTCGACAGGCGAATCGCATTCTCTGCATGTCGGCCTCCTCTCATCGGCTTATGCACCTTACGATACAGGCCCGATATAAATTTGATGTAAAGATCAACCCCAAAACTGTATAGATTTTGTAAAGATTTCCGCGATGAGGACTATTTCGGGGTCTGAAAGACTCCGCCGGGGCCGCAGGCGTGCGCCGAAAGGAGCGGGTGGTTAGGCCCACCTTTGGGACCTCCCTGGAGGACTCCGGCCGGCCCGAACGCTCACATATAGTTCTCGGTCACACCTTCAAAATATCTTCCCCAGGTCCAGTTCACTGGACGCGATGGCAGAAAGAGATTCCGTTGGCGGCAATGACAGCGCCGGCGATGTCGCATACAGGGCCGAACTGATCAAGTGCGCAAATATCGCTGCGTGAAATGACTGTTTCACTCGCTCTTGAACAATTGGAGTTAGGGCCCTGAATTCGGACAACTGCTCCTGGGTTAGGCTCGATTCTATGGGCGGCAGTTCTAAACCGGGTTCAGCCTTCAGCAATCCGATTTCGGCATGGAGAAGGTAGAAGGCTATGCTGGCGGGTTCTTGCGGAAGCCAGTTGCCGTCTTTGGCTTCGACCATGCGCCGGAAGTTTGGCCCCAATTCTCCCAGCCGCGCCAGTGCGACGGGGGCGATGATACTCGTCAGTTCCGGTTTCGGCATTGGGACTTGGTTCGCCTGATTCACCGCTCCGTGCTGCGGGTCTGCCAGCGCCTCGATTTCACTCTGGCTCGCGCCGTGCTGAGGGGCGGCCAAGGCCTCTCTTTTGGTCTGATCTCTACCGCCATATCGTGAGTCCGCCAGGGCCGCAAGAGATGCGCGCTGTTCGGCCGCAGTATCGTAAGCGCCAAGCGCGTAGATGTAATAGTTGAGGAGGAACGAGGCGTAAGGCAGCGTTTTGGAAACCGGCTCGCGAATCTGATCCTCAATGATCTCTTCTATCGCCTCAACCCTGTCCTGTCCGATTAATTCCTTTAGCGGTGGTGGAGGCGACGGCCATTGAGCCATCTTCTGTTCCACCAATGCCGGGATCAATTCCGGCGACACACCGAACGCGAGATACCCCCGCAACGCCTCGCGATACTCCTCAGGCAGTCCTTTGTACCTCGTCAAAACGTCCCCGGAAAGCAGCGACTCCAACTCTCCTCGCATTACCGTCGTCATGCCAAGCGTGCCCGGCGGCAAGTCCGGGCTTACTGAAGCCGACGTAGTCGACTCTTGCTCCGGCGCGCCGAATGTGCATCCAATCGCGACAAAGAGCAGACAAGCGCTCATAACTCTGCCCCAGAATTTTGTGCTCACATTTGCTAGAACCTTGTGCCTTGTCATGGGGCCTCCTCCTGTGTGTCCATATTTCGAGTCTCCAAGTCCGGTCAGGGAGAACGTTGCTAGTAGCCGCACCAACAGCTTGGACTTAGCAACTGTTGACCTGTCGGATACTGCCAATGATGTACACTTCTGCCAGACCAGAAATTGTAGGTTTGGGGCTCCGTGATATACGCAAACGCCAGTGTGCAGTTGTGACATAAGTCGTAGCCATAAGCGCCGGGAATCGCTTGTATCGTAATACTTACAGTAAGAGCGTCACACGACACGAACGATCCGGTCAATGCAGACGAGTACCCGCTCGTTAGACTTGAGTGCATTATCACAGATGTGCAGTTACCACCTGATTGTGCACTGACGGCGGAGCTTGCGTTCTCTTGGTCTAGACTCAACGCCGCGACGTAGTGAGCTACTTGAGGTCCCAAGGCTTCCTGGGGAGCCGTAGCTTCAATCTTCTCCCATATTTGTAGCATCAAGTCTTGCGCGGGTGAGGAAAGTTCGTTGTACAGCGCCGTCGTCTCGGCGTCCATCACGTTAGCGAAAGCAGGGAGACCCGGCAGCCCCTCCGCGTGGGCCACCGTCGCTGTCGTTCCGATCACTGTCAGCATCACTGTCAGTATCACCAGTGCAATCTTGTATGCCTTGTGCATCTTCATTGTTCTTTCCTCTTTCTTCGTGTAACCCTAGGCCGGGTCGCGGATGTTCAATCCTTGTCCCTCTTTGTCGTCGTGTCCGTCGATCGGTCGGTGCGCCCCCGCCGGGTGGGATAGGTAGCAAGCCCACTCGCCACTCCGCGGGAGCCTCGCTAGGCGCATCGCATTCTCTGCATGTCGGGCCACCTCTCATCAAGTGATACTGCCCACGATACAGGCCCGATGTATAGATAATGTAAAGATCAACCCCAAAACTATAAGGATTTTGTAAAGATTTCCGCGATGAGGGCGATTTCGAGGTCTGAAAGACTCCGCCGCCGCCGCGAGCGAGCCCCGAAAGGGGCATGTGGTACAATTGTGCATAGTCGCATCCGGGGCAGCGGATCCGCTTGAATTCGCCGATTTTGGAGGAACTCTTACAGGAAGCCGACGAACTCCAACGAGAGATCGAGACCCTGCGGACGCGCATCCGCGCGGTGGAAGCCGAGAGGGACCGCTTGGAGGCCCTGGTCAAGTCATCCCCCGTGGGCGTCATGGTTGTCGACGCCGCGACGAGAACCTTCGCGTCGGTCAACAAGGAAGCCGAGCGCATCCTCGGCATGTCCCCGGAACCGGGTTCCTCGCTCGTGCGTTATCACGAGCTTACCATCTACCGGCGAACCGACGGGAAGCTGTATGAAAGCCACGAACGTCCCCTCTCGAGGGCCCTTGACCGCGGCGACATCGTGCGCGCCGAAGAGATTCTGCTGAATCGCGCGGATGGGCGGACGGTGACAGTTCTGGTAAACGCCACGCCGATCTACTCGGACGACGGGCAAATCGTTTCCGCCGTTGCCGTGATCCAGGACATGACGCCCCTGGAAGAGATGGAGCGCATGCGCAATGAATTCCTCGCCACGGTGAGCCACGAGTTGCGAACGCCCCTGACCGTCATCAAAGGCTCGACGGCCACGGTGCTCAGCGCCTCCACGCCGTTTCCCCCCGATGAGACCCGCCGCTTTTTCCAGACTATCGACCGGCAAGCCGACCTGCTGAATGATCTCGTGAGCAACCTTCTCGACGTTACCAAGATAGAGGCCGGAGCGCTGCTGTTCACCCCAAAACCCACGGACATGGCCGACCTCATCAACGAAGCGGCGGGCGCGTTCGTCCGCAGCGGGGCGGGAAACCACGTCGAAGTTGATCTCCCCCCGCAACTTCCCCCCGTCCGGGCCGATTCGCAGCGAGCGACGCAAGTCTTGAACAACCTCTTATCGAACGCTTCCAAGTATTCGCCCGCCTCCTCCAAGATCGAAATAACCGCGTCATTGAACGAGTCCCATGTGGCGGTCTCCGTCACCGACGAGGGTCGGGGACTGCCTCCCGATCAGATGGGGAACCTGTTCAAGAATTTCTCCCGGCTCGACGCCCGGGACGGCGAGGAGAACGTTGAAGGACACGGCCTTGGCCTCTCTATCTGTAAGGGAATCGTCGAAGCGCACGGCGGCCGCATCTGGGCCGAGAGCGACGGCGAAGGACGTGGCGCGCGATTCACCTTTACGATTCCCACGTCTTCCAGTGCGGAAGACGACCCCGCTCAGTCCTCCATCCCCGCAGGCAAGATGACCACGACCGGAGACCGGGTACGCATTCTTTCCGTGGACGCCGATCCGCAGATATTGCGGCACATCCGCAACACGCTCTCGGACGCCGGATACCGTCCTGTCGTGACCTCCAACCCAATGGAAATGCTGCACCTCCTCGAGACGGAGCGGCCCCATCTCGTATTGCTCGACATGGCGCTGCCCGGCACGGACGGATTCGCGCTAATAGAGCGCATCCGCGAGCTTTCCGACGTGCCGATCATCTTCCTGTCCGGGAGCGGCGGTTCTGGGGATACGGTGCGAGCGTTCGATATGGGAGCATCCGACTACATCATCAAACCGTTTTCCCCACCGGAGCTGATCGCGAGAATCGACGCGGCTCTGCGAAAGCAGGCGCGACTCGATGCGCGAGGGAAGCGCAAGCCCTATCGGCTCCCCGACCTCACAATCAACTACTCCGACCGGCTTGTGAAGGTTGCCGATCGTGAGGTGCGGCTGACCGCAACCGAGTACAAGCTGCTCTTCCAGCTGTCCATCAGCGCCGGGCGCGTGTTGACCCACGAGCAGCTGTTGCATCGAGTCTGGGGCCCGGAATACTCGGACGAGGGGCATCTCGTGCGTGTCGTCGTTGCGAACCTGCGCCACAAGCTGGGGGACGACGCCAAGAACCCGAAGTTCATCTTCACCGAGCCCCGCGTCGGCTACCGCATGGCCGCGCCTTATACCAATTTGGCGTGACGCGGCCTAGCCCATCCCCCACCACGCCGCCTAACCCTTCCACGCCGGTTCTCGTTTACTCTATATGAACGACGAGGCTTGGGCGCGTCGCGCTCCGAGGCCCTTGTCGCACAACTCGCCGGAGGAGATCCCAGCAGCCATGATGGACCTTGCGGATGTTCGCCAGATAAACGAGATGGTGGAAAAGGAGGCGTCGTTCGTCCACGACCTTGTGGCCGAGATTCGGAAGACGATCATCGGCCAGGACGAACTCGTCGAACGCGCCCTCGTCGGACTCCTGGCCGACGGTCATATCCTGCTGGAGGGAGTGCCCGGCCTTGCCAAGACGCTCTTGGTCAAGACCATCGGCCAGGCGATCCACGCCGGGTTCTCGCGTATCCAGTTCACGCCCGACCTCCTGCCCGGAGACCTCATCGGAACGCAGATATATAATCCCCGCACCAGCGAGTTCAGCGTACGCAAGGGGCCGATCTTCGCCAACCTAATTCTCGCCGACGAGGTGAACCGCGCGCCCGCGAAGGTGCAGAGCGCCCTGCTCGAGGCCATGCAGGAGGGACAGGTCACCATCGGCGACACGACCTATCCCATCGAAGCGCCGTTCCTCGTGCTGGCGACGCAGAACCCCATCGAACAGGAGGGCACGTACGCCCTGCCGGAGGCCCAGGTTGACCGGTTCATGCTGAAGGTCGTCGTCGACTACCCCGAACGATCCGAGGAGCGCGAAATCATTGACCGCATCACCGCCGGCCCGCTCCCGGAGGTGAACCCCGTCATTGATCCGCAGTACATCCTGAACGCGCGGGAGATCGTCCGCCGGGTTTATGTGGACGAGAAGGTTAAGGACTACGTGCTCGATCTCGTGCTAGCCACTCGCGATCCCAGTGTATTGGGACTCGATGACCTCGGAAACCTGATCGCGTACGGCGCATCGCCGCGCGCGGGAATCTTTCTGATCGCCGCCGCGCGCGCGCACGCCTTCCTCAAGGGCCGCGGGTACGTCACTCCCGACGATATCAAGCAGCTTGCGCCCGACATCCTCAGGCACCGCGTCATCACGACCTTCGAGGCCGAGGCGCAGGAGGTCGCCTCCGAACAGATCGTCCAGCGCATCCTCGACAACCTTGAAGTTCCGTAACGCCAACACATCGTCATTCCTGCGAAGGCAGGAATCCAGAGAATCGGGCCGCCAAGAACACGATGACACCGTCACGCATCCCGACAACATGCTAACCAAAGAGTTGATCACGAAAATCCGACGAATCGAGATTACGACTCGAAAGCTGGTCAACGACACGTTCGCCGGCGAGTACCATTCCGTGTTCAAAGGCCGCGGCATAGAGTTCAACGAAGTGCGCCAATACTACCCCGGCGACGATGTGCGGACCATCGATTGGAACGTCACCGCCCGCACCGGAGAGCCGCACGTCAAGAGCTACGCCGAGGAGCGTGAGCTTACGGTCATGCTCGTTGTGGACGCGAGCCGTTCCGGCGACTTTGGCAGCAGGAATCGCTTCAAGCGAGAATTGGCCGCGGAGCTTGCCGCAGTCATGTCCTTCTCGGCAACGACGAACAACGACAAGGTGGGTCTGCTCGTCTTCACGGACCGGGTGGAGCTGCTCATCCCGCCGCGCAAGGGCCGGAGTCATGTCCTGCGTATGGTGCGCGATCTGCTGGTGCTTGAGCCGGAGGGGACGGGCACCGACATCCGACTCGCCCTCGATACGGTCAACGTGCTGCTCAAGCGCCGGAGCATCGTTTTTGTGATCTCCGACTTCCTCGCGGCCCCGGATTCGTACCGTCCGTCGCTGTTCACCACAAGCCGAAGGCATGACGTTGTGGCATTCGACCTCGACGATCCTCTTGAGCGCGAAATAGCCGACGTGGGAATCATCGCCCTTGAGGACGCCGAGACGGGGCTGATCAGATGGGTCGATACCGGAAGCGCAGCGTGGCGCAAATCGTTTGTGCAAGGGGTGGCCCGCTTCGTTCAGGACAAATGCGACGTCTTCGCCGCCGCGGGCGTCGACCGGATCAACGTTACCACCGACAAGGACTACGTGGCCGAGGTCGCCGCGTTCTTTAAAAACCGGCTCCGAAGGCTGTCGCGGGGAGTTTAGGCGTGTCGCGTGTGGCCCCTTCCGTAGTGCGTGCGAGGTATCGTCTCTGGCTTGCGGCGCTGGCTGCATTGCTGCTGGCGGCCGGGAGTTTCGAGACGGTCTTCGCGCAGGAAGGGCCGTCATCGAAGGTTCGAATATCCTTCAAGGTGGACAAGGACGGCTCGACGGTTGAGGACGACGTGAAGTTCGGTGACTTCGTGACGTTTTCTCTTGAAGTAACCTACCCGGAGGGCTATATCGTAGAAGTGCCTACCTTGCCGCTTGACACTGACTGGGGGCCGTTTGAGATTCGCGAGCAGCCCGTTCCTCAGATTACCATCAACGATGACGGGACTCAGACTACAAGCCGGACCATCAAGGCAGTTGTGTTTGGCACGGGAGAGCTACAGACTCCCGACCTCCCTATTTCCGTCCGCGACCCGGAGGGGCGCGCCGAATTGGTTTCGCCATTTCCCGTCCAGTTAACTGTTGATTCCTCTCGAAGCGTAAATGAGTCGTCAGGTCAGCTGGACGCGGAGCCGAAGGACATACGGGGTCAGGCAAGTTTCTCAACGCCTATCTGGGAGAACCCCGTAGCCCAAACCTCAACCTTGCTCATTGTGCTGGGCGGACTGTTGGTGGGCGCTGTGATTGCTGTTTATCTGATTCGTAGGCGGCTGCAAGGACCGCCGCCGCCGGTTCTTGACACGCGAACCCCGTGGGAGATCGCCATCGCCGAGCTTGACCGCATTGAGCGGCTCGACATGCCGGAGGAAGGACGCTTCAAGGAGCACTACACCCTCGTGGCCGATACTATGCGAGTCTATATTCAGGCAATGTACCTGCGAGAAGTAAGCCCGTTCGACGCGATCGACATGACGACGGACGAGATACGGGCCGCCCTTGAGCGATCGTCGCTTAATGACCATGACGCCGGGCTCGTCCTCGATCTGCTGCGTGACGCCGACGTGGTGAAGTTCGCCAAGTACACGCCCTCCGTCTCGCAGGCATACGAGGACTCCGGCCAGGCCCGGTACATCGTGGAGATCACCCGTCCCGCCTCTGAACCGGGCGAGGTGTCGGAGAACGCCGCATATGCCAACCGGGAGGCGAAGGCGGAGCTCACCCGTCCCGCCTCTGAACCGAACGAAGTGTCGGAGAACGCCGCATATGCCAACCGGGAGGCGAAGGCGGAGCTCACCCGTCCCGTCTCTGAACCGGACGAAGTGTCGGAGAACGCCGCATATGCCGATCAGGAGGCGAAGCCGTGAGCGACTTGAGCTTCGGGTCGCCCTGGCTGCTTCTCCTGCTTCCGGGAGTTGCGCTGCTGGCCGCGCTGCCGTACGTATGGAAGCGGCGGATGGCGCCCGTCGGCATACGCTACGCGGACACGCGCCTCCTGTCTGATACCGGAAGTTCCTTGCGCCTGCGGGTGATGCCGTTCGTTTCCGCGCTGCGCTTCGTGGCTCTGGCCCTCGTGATTATCGCCGTCGCCAGACCGCAGTCGGCTGACGCGCGCGAGGTCATCCGCGGCGAAGGCGTCGATATCGCCATCGCCCTCGACATATCCGGAAGTATGGGGGCCGAAGACTTCGACCCGCACCGACTGGAGGCCGCAAAGCAGATTATCGCCGACTTCATCGAGGAGCGGAAGTACGACCGTATCGGCATCGTCGTCTTTTCACGCGAAGCCTTCATCCACAGCCCGCCCACTCTCGATCACGGCGTTCTTCTGCGACTGCTCGACGAAGTCGATCTCGCCGACCGACTGCGAATCGAGGACGGCACCGCCATCGGCAGCGGTATGGCGACTGCCGCCAACATGCTCAAGGATTCCACGGTTGAAAATAAGCTCGTGACGCTGGTCACCGACGGCGTGAACAATGCAGGCGACCTTGACCCCATAACGGTCGCCACTGCCGCCGAGGCGCTCGATATCAAGGTCTATACCATCGGTGTGGGACGACGTTCTCGCAACGCGGACCAACAGCTGGGCCCCTTCGGCGGCAGTCTGGCCATTCAGCCGGCCCCGCTCGACGAAGAGACGCTCCGGCAGATTGCCGCCATCACCAACGCGAAATACTACCGCGCGACCGACACCGAGGGGCTGCGCGGCATCTACGAGGAGATCAACACACTGGAAAAGTCCGAAATCGAGATACTTCACTTCACCAGCTACCGAGAGCTGGCGGCATGGTTCTTGGTTCCCGCCCTGCTGCTCTTCCTGCTGGAACTTATCCTGTCGCAGACCATATTCAGAAAGATACCGTGAAATGACCTTCGGATCGCCGCAATATCTGTACGCCCTCATCGCGCTTCCCGTGATGATCGTCTTCTTGCGCTGGGCTTTTGCGCGCCGCGACGCATCGGTAAGGCGCATGGGTGATCCGGCTCTCATCGAGCGGCTCAGCGGGGCGGTAAACCGGGGGATGCGCCGTCGAAGGCTCATTCTGTGGTTCATCGGCCTCGCCCTCATCATCTTTTCTCTCGCCCGCCCACAGTGGGGCAGCGACGTGCAGATCGTCGAGCATCGCGGCGTGCAGGTCATGGTCGCCCTCGACGTTTCGCCCAGTATGCTGGCGCAGGACCTCAAGCCCACGCGCCTCGACCGCGCCAAGCTGGAAATTACCGATCTGATGTCCCGCCTCACCGGCGACGAGGTCGGCATCGTTCTCTTCTCCGGCGCGAGCTTCATCCAATTCCCGCTGACCTTCGATTATGCCACCGCGAAGACCTACCTCCGACACGCAAGCCCGGCTTCGATCACGCGTCAGGGCACGGTCATAGAGGATGCGATCGAGACGGCGATGACGGGATTCAATGAAGAGCGGGTGAGCCAGAAGATCATCGTCATCATGACCGACGGGGAGAACCACGAGGGCGACCCCGTAGGCGCGGCTCGAGAGGCCGCCGATCAGGGCGCGGTGATATACACCGTCGGCTTCGGGTCGCCCGAGGGCGAACCTATCCCCGATTACGACGCGCAGGGCAACGTTATCGGCTACCAGGAGGATAACCAGGGCCGCGTCGTAATCTCGCGGTTGGACGAGGCCACGCTCCAACAGGTTGCCCATGCCGGCGGCGGCAAGTATTTCCGCGCGGCGGAGCGGGGAGCCATCGCCGGCCTTGCCAACGAAATACAGTCGTTCCAGGACGAGAGCCTTGAGAGCGAGTTCAACCGCAAGCAGATCGAGCGCTTCCAGATATTCCTGCTCGCCGGAGTGATCTCGCTCGCGCTCGCCGAGCTGATGACCGACCGGTTCTCCTTCCGGAGGCGGCGAACGACCGCTGCCGAGGAGGCAGGCCATGCTTGAACGTCGAGCCGCGTTGGCTGCCTATCGACTCGTCGGCCAGGCCCAACCTCGCCCTGATCTTGTCGAAGGGCGAGCGGATTCTATGTCTCCGCCCGTTCGTGCTGAGCCTGTCGAAGCACGAGTTGGCAGGTCCTCCATAACAGCCAAACGAATTGCTATCGCAGCGACCCTCGCCTTCCTCCTAGCCGCCTGCGCGCCCACTCCCGCGCAGGTTAATAACGCCGGAAATGATCAACACGACAACCGTGACTACGGGTCGGCCCTCGACGCTTACCAACAAGCGCAGGAAAGCGTCCCCGAAAAGGGCGAGCCTTACTATAACGCCGGCAACTCCCTCTACCGCATGGAAGACTATGAGGGGGCGCTCGCAGAGTACGACGAGGCCCTCAAACACGCCGAAGACGACCTGCGGGCGGACGGCTACTTCAACAAAGGCAACGTATACTTTGACAACGAGGATTATCCCGCCGCCATCGAGGCCTACAAAGAGGCGCTGCGGATCGACCCCGAAAAACTCGACGCCTTGCACAACCTCGAATTAGCGATGTCCATGCTCCCGCAGCAGGAGGAACAAGAGCAGGGCGAAGAGCCGGAAGAGAACGACCAGGAAGGCCCTCAGGAGCAGCAACAGCAGCAGGACCAGCAACAGGATCAGCAGAACGAACAAGACCAGCAGCAGCAAGACCCCCCGGAGCAGCAGGACGAACAACAGGAAGAGCAGCAAAACGACGGACAGGAAGACCAAGAACCGCAGGAAGAAGAACAGCCCCAACCTCAGCCTCAACCACAGACCGAACCGATAACCGAGGAACAGGCTCGACAACTGCTGGAGAGAGTGAGCGAAGACGCGCAGACTCTTCAAGAGCGGCTTCAGCAGGTACTCGTCTCGCCCAATCCTCCCGAGAACGAGTGGTAGTGAGGGACATGCGGAATAGCCCGAACATAGGACGAGCATTCGCCGGCATCGCCATCGCCGCCGCGCTCATGGCCGCGGCGGTATCGCCCGTCCACGCCCAGCAGCAGGACATCGAGGTCACCGCGGAGGCCGATAAGACTCAACTTGCCGTCGGCGAGGAACTCACTCTGAGGGTCATGATAACCGGATCGCTCAACCCGCGGCAGCCGGTAATGCCGGAGATTGACGGCCTGCGGGCGCTCGGCCCTCCCGGAATAGAGAGACAAACGTGGATTCAGAACGGTCAGAGCGGCTCCACTTTCGCCTATCGCTACCGGTTCAGAGCAACCGAAGTGGGAAAGGTAACGATTGAGCCGATCTCCGTTACGGTCAGCGGGCAAACGTATCGCACCGAACCCCTGGAAGTTGAGATATTCCAGGGGATCGACTTGCCAACGCCGGTTCCCGGCCAGGAGCGCGATTCGGCCGAGACTGTCTCGGCCTCTGACGGCACGATGTTCGTCACCGCATCGGTCGACAACGCAGCGCCCTATCTCGGCGAGCAAATCACCTACACCTTCAAGTTCTACCATCGCTCGGCAATCGCCACGGCATTGGGCAGATTCGGCCAGCCGCGCTACTCGCCGCCCGGCTTTTCCGGATTCTGGAAGGGTGGGGAGACCGATCAGAACGAATACATGGAGACCATCGGCTCAAACCGGTACCAGGTAGTGGAGCTCACGACCGCCCTGTTCCCGGCAGTCGTCGGCACGGTGGTCATCGAGCCTGCCTCGCTGAGGGTACCGATTGATTTCTTAGAAGCGCCGAACTACTTGCAGGCCGATCCCATCGTCGTCGAAGTGATGGCCCTGCCCCCGGCGGCGCCGCCTGGATTCACCGGCGCCGTGGGCAGTTTCGACGTCACCGCCGAGGTCGACGACACGAACGGAAAGGTCAATGAGCCCGTTCAACTCACCGTCACCGTTTTCGGTGAGGGCAATTTCGAGACGCTGCCCGACCCCGCCTGGCCCGATTTCTTGGATTGGCGCGTCTTTCAATCGCCCTCAGAATCGGTCAATCTAACCATCGACGGCCGGATCGGCGGAAGCCGCACGTATCGGAGCGTATTGGTTCCCGAAATGGCCGGAGGCCTCACCATTCCGGAAATCAGCTATGTGTATTACGACCCCAACGCCCAGGCGTACGTTGAGACTTCCACTCAGCCGATCCCTATGTCGATAGCCCCGACGGACGGCATGTCGCCGCTGCCGCCTTCGACAGACGGCGGATCCGCCGTCGAGCGTGCCGGTTCCGACGTGCGGCATATCAAGCCTGTTCCAACCGCCCTTGGAAGATCGGCTGCCGGGCTGACGAGTGGCCTCGTCTACTGGGTCGCGTGGGGCGTGCCGCTGCTCGCCATTGCCGGCGCAGTGGCATGGCGGCAGACGACCTCGCGGCGGGATATCGCTGCCGCCCGCAGGCGCAGCGCCCTGCCCGAAGCGCTCAACGCCCTGGAGCGAGCCGCCGACTTCGGCGCCGACCCTCGCGTCGTCGTCGCGGACATCCTCTTGGACTATCTGTCGACCCGCCTAGACACGCCGGTGTCGGGATTGACGCACGTCGCGCTCGATACTTGGCTCCAGGGCCTCGGCGTCCCAATCGACACAGTTTTGCAGTTGGAGGGCCTGTTGGGCGCGGCAGAGTTGGCGAAGTACGCGCCGGAAGTCGCCGATTCGGTTGACGCCGAGGAGCGGTTCGAGCTGGCGGGCTTGATTCTCAACCAGATCGAAGAGGCTTTGGACTCATGAAGAGGCTGATTGTATATCTCATCACCGCGCTGGCCGCTCTCACCGCGGTCACCGGCGTCGCTTTGGCGCAATCTCCTTCGGCCCCAACCGATCTGATGGCGGAGGCAAACGCTCAGTACGAACGCGGCGAGTACGCCGCCGCCGCCCGGCAGTACGAGGCCCTGATCGCCCAGGAGTTCGAGGACGCCGGTCTGTACTACAACCTCGGCAATGCATACTTCAAGAACGGAGACATCGGACGGGCAGTTCTCAACTACCTCCGCGCCGAGGAACTGTCCCCCCGCGACCGGGACATTCGGGCTAATCTCGATCTTGCTCGCAGCAGGGCGGTCGACCGGGTAGAGTCGGGGGGCGAGTCCGTCTTTGCGATCGTGTCCAACGTCGCGCTGCGGTGGGTCACCGTTGGCGAGATGGGCGTCATAGCGCTTCTGTTGTGGCTGGCGAGTTCGCTGGGCATAATAACCCTCATCCTGTGGCGAGCCGTCCCCAAAAGGACGACAGTTAGGAACGGCGCGATCGTCGCCTCCGTCGTCACGCTGATGTCGCTCCTGCTTCTTCTGAATCTGCTTTACGCCAACCCGAACGATAATTCGGGCGTCGTGGTGGAGTCGAGCGTCGACGTTATGAGCGGGCCTGGAGACCAGTATGGGACGGAGTTCACGCTGCACGGCGGCGCGCAGGTGCGGCTCGTCGATTCCCGGCAGGGATGGGTACGGATAGCCCTTTCCGGAGGTGACTTTCAGGGCTGGGCTCCTTCTTCCGCAGTCGAGGCCATCAGGCGGCGCGGCTAGCCGACTCTCTCGCTCGCCGTTGCAAAACATGAGGGCCGTGTGTCACTCTTGCCTCGCCGGAGGAGCGTGTCATGCGAGAGGGCGAGTACAAGAAAGGTAAGAAGCACGGCCCTTGGAAGCTGTACTACCCCAACGGCCAACTCAAGAGCGAAGCAACGTTCCACGAGGGACTGTACACGGACTACTACTGTTCCTACCATAGCAACGGCGCGAAGAAGTTTGAGGGCCGGTACGCTCCGATTCGAGGCAATTCCCGCGACGGACGCAAAGAGGGCGAGTGGATCATCCACGGCGCCGACGGCGTCCCGGTGGAACGGATAGTGTACGACCGCGGGCGAATCGTCGAGCGAGTCGAGCTGGATGACGGCTAGAAGCTAACCCCGGGACTGGAGGACAGGAGGTTCGTTATTCGCTTCTCCAATCGCTCAATTTCGTGCCTAAACCCGTTCTTCCAACCCCAGTACACTCACTGAATGAGACCATGATAGCTCCTCGTCCAATGCACTAGGATACTCCGGATCTCCCGGTTGGACCGGACGGACGGTCAGAGCGCACAATATTGTCTCTGTCCGGAACCCGTACCTATATGGCACATGCCCTCGTTCTTGAATCTCCTTCAGAGCTTCTGCTAAATCCGGCCAATCGGTGCGGTATTGCATCCCGTCTTCAGTAATCTGAACCACTCCGGCCACAACTCTCTCACCGTCCTTCAAAGCTATCACGTCGTATATTGTCATCTCGCTATTCCTCCCATTTGCTTCACCCGGTTCGACCCCACGGTGGCAGGCTCTAGTCCCGATTGGAGCGGGACTGCTCATGTCCGCTGCCGTCGGGCCGGCCACGGCCGCACTACCTGCCGAAGGGCGCCACACCCCACAATCGAATGGACCCGTAACTGGCCCGTCATCCCTCTTCGCGCATCCCCGGCGGGCCGCCTCGGCTTCGCCCTGGGCCTCCGCCCATGCGTCCTCTTTTCGCCCAATCTCCGGGCTGTCGCGACCCGCGGGGCATACCCGGCCCGCCTGGTCGCCGGGGTCCTTGTCCTTCCGGGCCTCCGGGTCGCTCTCGATGTTCGGCGCCGCCGAGTGACTGAAGCCGCGCATAGAGACCTTTCCTAGCCATGAGATCATCATGGGTGCCGCGCTCCGCTATGCGGCCCTCCTCCAGCACGACGATCATGTCGGCGTTCCTGATCGTGGAGAGGCGGTGCGCGATGACAACCGCAGTGCGGTCGCGCAGCATGTCCGCCAGAGCGCGCTGGATTCGCATTTCCGAGTTCGTGTCCACGTTCGCAGTTGCCTCGTCGAGGATCAGGACGTGAGGGTCGCCGACGATGGCGCGCGCGAAGCTGATGAGCTGGCGCTGGCCTACGCTGAGGTTCCCTCCGCGCTCCCGCAGCGGCGTGTCGTATCCCCGTTCGAGCTCGGTTATAAAGTCGTGCGCGCCGACGGCTTTGGCGGCCTTCACTATCTGTTCATCCGTCACGCCGGCTCGGTTGTAGCGGATGTTCTCGGCGACCGTCGCCCCGGAGAATAGGTACGGCTCTTGGGGCACTACGCTAATCTGCCGGTAGAGCGAGTCGAGAGCGATGTCTCGAATGTCCACGCCGTCGATTGTGATTCTCCCCTCCTTCACGTCGTAAAGCCGCAGCAGCAGGGAGACCATGGTAGTTTTTCCCGCCCCGGTGGGCCCGACGAACGCGACCGTCTGTCCCGCGGAAATCTCCAAATCGACGGCATGGAGCACCGGATCGTCTGCTTCATAGTGAAAGCCGACCCCTTCGTACGCGATCTTTCCCTTCACCGGAGGCAGATCGACAGGGTTGTCCCGCTCGACGACATCCGGGTTCATGTCCAGTATCTCGAAGATTCGCTCGCCCGATACCATGGCGCGTTGGAGCGAGCCGTATTCCTGTGTTAGGGTGCGGACGGGCTCGAAGAACCGCTGAATGAACAGCGCGAAGGCCACCAAGGTGCCCGCTTCGATGGTCGATTGAAATACCATATATCCGCCGAAGAAGACGACGAGCGCCAACCCCAGCGACGTGAGGATCTCCACCGTGGGCAGAAGCGCGGCGGAGAGCCGGCTTGCCCGCAGATTAGCCTCGAGGTTCTCGACGTTCGACTGCTGGAACCTGCGGATGTTCGTCTCTTCCCGGTTCAGGCTTTGGACGACCCGCACGCCGGATATATTTTCCTGCAGGCCGGAGTTCACCTCCGCTATTGCGGTGCGGACGCGCATGAACGACCTCCGCGCGAACCGCTGCCATACGTGCAGCGCGATGAACAGGACCGGGATCACGGACAGCGTGATGAGGGCAAGCTGCGCGCTCATGTAGACCATCGCTGCGATTATTCCGATTAGACTGAGCGCCTGTCCGAGGCTGTTCACAAAGATCGAGAGCACTTCTTGGAGTTGGCGAACGTCGTTCTGCACTCGCGACATGATCCGGCCCGTCTCGTTTTTGTCGAAGAACGACATTGAGAGTCGCTGGATGTGATTGAACAGCTCCACGCGGAGCGTGCGCAGCACGTTCTGCCCCGCCAGGGCCATGAGCCGCATGTTGAGGTAGCTAGAGAGGAACTGCGCCACGGCCACGACGAGGAAGAGTCCAACGGCAACATTGAGGCCCGAAAGATCGCCGGTGTGGATGAAGGCGTTTATGACCCATGCGACAATCATCGGCAGAGCCACGACGGTCGCCGTGAATATCATCGTGGCGATGAAGGCGATTATGACAAGCGTGCTGTACGGGCGAAAATACCCGAGCAGACGCATGACAACCCTGTGGTCGTAGAGCTTGCTCGCCTCCGGGTCTTCGTCGAGGCCCATGCGACGCATGGCGCCCGGCCCCATTCCGCCCCGTCCGTAAAAACCGCCTCCGCCCGGCCCCATTCCGCCTGACATCATGGCTGCCGCCTCCCGCATTCACTTACCGAATGCTTCATGGACACTCTCGCCTGTCCTCGCCAAAACCGTCGGATTCCGACGGTGCCTGTCTCGTCATGGCATCGGCGAATATCTCCAATGCCGGGGCTATCTTTTCCAACTCTTCGTCCGTAAGCAACTCGGAGACGGCCTCCACCGGCGCCGCCCCCATACGCGAAAATCGGTCGAGCGCCTCTCGGCCGGATTCGGTTATGCGGCAGAATACTACTCGACGGTCGGACGGGTCGGGGACTCGCTCGACGTACCCCTTCTTCACGAGGCGGTCGATCATGCTGGTCGCCGACGGCATCCCGCGCATCAGGTGGTCGGAGATTTCCTTCATGCGCTGTGGGCCCCTGCTGAGAAAATACAGCGTGCGTATCTGCGGCATCGTCATGTCGAACCCGACCAGATTGTCCCGGATGCGAGCGCGCCCCAGCTTCGCCATGCGATCCATGCTCGCAGCGATGCGGTCGATTAGCTCTTTTCTCGCGTGATCCATCAGTGCCCTTTTACTTTCACTAACTCAAAGTATCCTATCATATCGAATAGTTCATGTCAACATGGCCCCATGTTTCCGGAGAGGGGCGGCACAGGGGGAAATGCAACAAATGCGACCCAGTGCGACAAAAACCCCAATAATGCCGACGCATTTGTCACGTCCTAACCCCCGTTCTCTCCCCAAATGTGTATGGTAACCGTCCCCTTCGCGAGGACAACATAATCACCCTCTGCCATTCGCGGGAGAGAACAGCGCTGCCTGGTACTCGACCCTAGGGCGAGGGAGCAGGTCCTCTGCGCGTTCTCCCATTTCTTCCTGTACTATACGGGGAATCCAATCGACTATGCAGGCAGGAGCACACGATGGGCAGAATAACCGGCAGAGTAATCGACAAGGCAACCGGTGAACCGGTGGAGGCGCGAGTCCAGGCCATCGATCCCGCCGGGAACTTCGCGCATCCAAGCGACGCGCTGCTTAAAGTCGGGACGGGCGCGCCTTTCTTTTACTCCGACGGCACGTTCGACCTCGATACCGGACGCGGCAAGGTGAAGCTCGTGGCCGAGCGCGGAACGGAGTATATCCCCGCCGAGCTTACCGTCGACTCGCCCCTGCAAGGCGGCGTTGCCGTCGATTTGGAGTTGGAGCGATGGGCGGAACTCGGAAAGCAGGGATGGCATCCGGGCAACACACATATCCACTATGACGAAAAGGAGCAGCGTCCCGATGACAGGCTCTCCCTCGATCCCCGCGTCGAGGACCTGCGAATGACCGCAATTAGCATCCTGAAGAGATGGGAACTTGAATACGCCTCGAACAAATACGCCCCCGGCTTCCTCAACGAATTTTCCTCAACCCACTACTACGTACAGTGCGGCGAGGAAAACCGGCATAACGCTCTGGCGTCTCACAGCATCGGCTATGGTCACGTCATGTTGCTCAATCTTCGCAACGTCGTGCATCCCGTCAGCCGAGGTTTGCTCGTGGACGCATTCGACCCTGACTATCCGCCACTGTCCTATGCCTGCGACGATACTCATCGTCAGGGCGGGGTCGTCATCTGGTGCCACAACGGGCAGGGCATGGAAGCCCCGGTCGCCGCGGCGCTCGGAAAGTTGGACGCCTTCAATCTGTTCGATCCCCAGTGGATGAACCCCGAGTATGACATCTATTACCGGATGCTCAACGCGGGAATCAAGTTGCCCGCATCGACCGGCTCAGACTGGTTTGTCTGTTCGGCGAACCGGGTCTACGCGGACACGGGCGGGGATTTCGAATACGCCGACTGGCTCACGGCGCTTAAGCAGGGCAAGACGTTCATCACGAACGGGCCTGCCCTCCGGCTCACGGCAGCAGATCAGGAACCCGGCGCGGAGGTGTACACTCGCGCCGGCAGCGCTGTCCCCGCTCGCGCTTCGTGGCGGTCGCACTATGCAATACACCGAGCCGAGATCATCTTCAACGGCGCGGTCGTTGCGGCAGAGTCCTACCCGGAAGGCTCGAAGAACGGGGCGCTGACCGCGGACCTGATCGTTCCGAACGATGGATGGGTGGCCGCCCGGCTTTTCAGCAACACTCGAGACAGCTTTGAACAGCCCATATGGGCGCACACCAGCCCCGTATACTTCAAGACCGGCGATCCCGCCCCCGAACGGGCTAAGGCCGCTCGGTGGTTCGACGACCATATCGAAAAGTCGCTGGAGTGGGTCACGAAGAAGGGCAAATTCTACACCGACGGACAGCGCAAGGAAGTGCTCGACCTCTTCAAGCAGGGGCAAGCCGTCTACCGAGCCATGCTGTAGAGATCAACCCGCCAGAAACTCTGCGGGAGATATGCTCAACTCCGGGAAGGCGATCCGGAAGCGCCGGTCGTACGTGACCACCCGCGTGCCTTCTCGTTCAGCCAGCGCGGCAAAGATGGCGTCGTAAGCCGGATGATCAGCGCTGACGGCTAACTGCAGTGCGCGCTCCCAGAGCGCCTTTGTTTCGACCTCATCCGTAACGAACGCCGCGCCGCGCTCCAAAGCATCCACACCTTCGGCGAGGCTGTGATGTCCTGCACAAATCCACTGCCACACAGAACTCGCCATATCAGCCCATATCGAGTCGGGGACTACAATTCTCTCTGCTGCCTCGATGGCGTCGCCGGCTTCTTGATGTAGACCTTCTATGCGAAGCAGCGCATAGACGAACACGTTGGTGTCGACGACCATCAGATCGGTCGGTTCCTCGTGTCTTCCAGCCACTTATCGGCCCGTTCGCGCGGAGTAGTCGGCATCGTCTTCCAGCTCTCCCGCATACTCGCAATCGCAGCCTCTTTGGATGGATATCGCGTCTTCAGGAGCTCTCGCAGTTCCTGTTCCATGGAATGACCTTTATTGGCGGCGGCCTTCTTCACGCGCGCGACCACTTCATCGGGTACATTTCTAATCGTGAGCGTTGCCATGAGATCAACTCCGTCCGTGCTGTACGTGTATGCTAGCGCTCTGCTAGCATTGGCCGCAATGACGCTCCGATACCGGCAATCCGCCGCCGTACTGCTAAGGCGGGCCGCGCTCATCTTGGCGGCGGTCGTTGTCGTAGGGGCCGCCCTGAGGTGGACGCACGTGGTCGATCGATCATTCATCTACTTCCCCAGCAGGGAGATAGAGGCAACGCCCGGCGATGTCGGGCTTGCGTTCGAGGACGTGAGGCTTCAGGCGTCGGACGGGGTGGCCCTGCACGGGTGGTTCGTCAGGGGCGGCGACGATGCCACAATCGTTTGGTTCCACGGCAACGGGGGGAATATCGGGCACCGCGTCGGCAACATCGGCGAACTTGTCGAGCGGCTCGCGGTCAATGTCTTCATCTTCGACTATCGCGGCTACGGGCGAAGCGAGGGATCGCCCAACGAGGAAGGCACCTATCTCGACGCCGAGGCCGCCATCGCGCACATCCGATCTCGGGCCGACGTGAACCCGGACAAACTCATCTACTTCGGACGGTCGCTCGGCTGCGCCGTCGCGGCTGAGACGGCAATCAAGCATCCTCCGAGCGCGCTGATTTGCGAGTCAGGCTTCACGTCCGTCAAGGCGATGGCGAGCAGGGTATATCCGTTCCTGCCCGGGCTTCATCTCCTCGTGACCACCAAGTACGACACTCTCTCCAAGATCGCGCGTGTTGATGTCCCAGTGATGATTCTGCACGGCGACCGCGACGAGATCGTCCCGTTCTCGATGAGCGGGGAGTTGTTCGATGCCGTGAAGGGGACGAAACGATTCTACTCGATAGAAGGCGCCGGTCACAACGACACGTACTATGTCGGTGGGCGCGCATACTTCGAGGCCCTGCGCGAGTTCATCGACGATGTGATCGGAGATCGACGCGAGTGAAGACTTTCCGTGCAGCGTTGAGGAGGAGATTATGAAGATCACGGATATAAAGCCCTATCCGATCTGGGCCGGCGGGCGAAACGTCATGCTGGTGAAGGTCGAGACGGATGAGGGAATCTGGGGATGGGGAGAAGCGGGCGTTTCCAGCAGGGAGCTCGCCGTAGAAGGGGCGATGCGACACTTCCGCGAGTTCCTGATAGGCATGGACCCGATGAACGTCGGGGCGCTTTGGCAGCTGATGTACCGGAGCCAGTATTTCGAGGGCGGTCGGATTCTGACCGGGGCGATCTCCGCCATCGACATCGCCCTGCATGACATCAAGGGGAAGACCTTGGGCGTACCGGTCTACCAGCTGCTGGGAGGAAAACACCGCGATTTCGTGCCCGGTTTCGCCACCACGAACCAGAGTGACAAGGACGCATCGCTTGCCGAGGCGAAGGCTTTTGTTGAAGACGGCTGGCAGTGTATCCGGCTGAACTGGCAATGGCTGACGAACAGCGACGAGCCCGTCTTCGAGCCGAGAGAGTCAATCGCGGCGACTGCGGAATGGCTGATAGAGGCGCGGGAGGCGTTGGAAGACTGGATTGTGCTGGGCATCGACTACCACCACCGGCTCAGCGTGGCAGAGGCGGCTTCGTTCTGCCAAAAGATGCCGTCGGGAACGCTGGACTTCTTAGAAGAACCCATCCGCGACGAAACGCCGGCCGCCTACAAGGCCCTCCGGTCGATGACCGACGTTCCGTTCGCCATCGGGGAGGAGATGTCGTCGAAGTGGCAATTCTTGCCGTACGTCGAGGAGGGGCTTACCCAGTTCGCGAGGATCGACATCTGCAACATAGGCGGGTTCACCGAGTCGATGAAAGTCGCCGGCTGGTGCGAGGCGCATTACATCGACCTCATGCCGCATAACCCTCTCGGGCCCGTGTGCACCGCCGCGTCCGTACACCTCGGCGCGGCAGTTCCCAATTTCTCATGGCTTGAGTCGCGAGTGACGGCTGATGGGGCCGATCGGTTCGCTGACGAAGTTTTTCCCGTCAGGCCGCGCGTTGAGCATGGGCGATATCCCGTTCCGACCTCTCCAGGTCTCGGGGTCGCCGTGAATGAGGATGCGCTGAAGGCCTATGAGTTCCGGTTCTGGGAGTCGCCGCATCTTCGGCGAAGGGACGGTTCGCTGACGAACTGGTAAGGGACATCGCAACTTCCGGACGGCGCAAACGGTGTACAATGCCCCCGGCCCCTCGGCCTTCGGGAGACTTATGACGACCCTAGCCGCCATCGACGCCGGTTCCAATGCCATGCGTCTTGTTATCGGGAGGATCGGCAGAGACGGCGGGGTCGAGGTCGTGAAGAACACCCGCGAGGCGGTTCGACTCGGCAAGGACGTTTTCGCGAAGGGTCGGATGTCCCGCAAGCTCATGAAGTCGGCGACAGGGGCGTTCCGTCGGTTCCATGAAACCATGAACGAGTGGGATGTTGAGCATACCGTCGCGGTGGGGACGAGCGCGCTTCGCGAGGCGGAGAACCGCGACGAACTGCTCTACCGCATCCACCGAAAGACCGGCATTGAGGTTCATGTGATCGACGGGCTGGAGGAGGCCCGCCTTGTGCATTTGGCAGTCTCTCGAAAGATCGACATCTCCGAGGGCGATGCCGTCTTGGTGGACATCGGCGGCGGCAGCGTGGAGGTGACGCTGACATCGAACGGGGCGCTTGTCGAGAGTCGCACGCTGAGGGTGGGGACGGTGCGAATGCTCCAGGTGCTGAGCGAACCGGCGCGAGGGTTTTCCGATTTCATGGGGCAGATTGAGGAAATCAAGCGAGAGACGCGGGATTGGACGACGGACTCGCTTGGGCACCATCTCGTCGGTCGACTCGTTGGCACGGGCGGGAACGTGGAGAGCATCGCGGACCTGACCGGGCGACGAGCGGGCAGGAAGGCGACGTCATATGCATCGTCGGGGGATTTGCAGCGCATTCAAGCGCAACTGGAGGCGCTGAGCCTCGAGGAGCGTCAGCGCGAACTGCGTCTTCGCCCTGACCGCGCGGACGTGATCTATCCCGCCGTCATCGTCGTCCAGGCTCTGATGAACACGGTTTGGGCGAGCAATCTCGCCATTCCGAGAGTGGGGCTGAAGGACGGCGTTCTCCTGGATCTCGCGGGCCGCTTGGGCCTCGCGAGATCAGGGACGCTTACGTACTTGTAGTCGGGTTCGGTGGGCTAGCCGAGAGCCGCGACCTTTTGGGAGATGACCGCTTTCATCTCTTTAACGCGGTCGAGGTCGGGATGTCCGCCCTCTGCGCTCTTATCGAATATGGTTTCACCGTCGACGGTTACCGTGAGGACTCCGGCATCGCCCGGGATCAAAGTGATCGCCGTATCGGCTCCGCCTGCCGCAAAAAACTCGCTGACCATCCAGGCAGCTTCGTTGTGGTAGCCTCAGGGCACGCAGTAGGTGATATCTATCGCTATCTTGCCTTCCATGGCTGTTCAACACCTCCCGACTGAGGGTATATCAGGCCGAATGTAGCACAAGGGGCGGGGGGGTGTCAATGAGAATGTGCGTCGAGTACCTGTTCAGAGTCGATGAGAGCCTTTCCTCTTGCGGATACCCGCCCCGTGTCGGGAATGTCGATGGAGGTCTGTTTTAACCTGACATTTCCTGACATATCTCTTTCGGGTCGGCAGGTTCACCGGACCGGATGCGGTTCTTCCAGAATAGAATGTATGTTCCCTTAAGTCAAATTAGAGGTCGGGGATGACGGTTGCGTGAAGGTCACCGAACCCGGGAAGGATGATGATGTCAAGCATCTAGTTCCGTCCGCAGTCGTTGGCCTCAACGCCGCGTGGGATACACGTGCGATTTCGGAGCGAAGTCTTGCTGGCGTCAATGGCCGCCTGCACCTTCACGGCCTGCTCATCCGACACCCATGTGCTCCAAACGGCGTTCTGTTCCTTTAGGTACTTGAACGCGCCTACGCTCGGCGTAACGCCGACGCGCCCGAATTTGACCATGCCGGCGATCTTTGAGAATGCATCGCCGGGCACCTCTGCCGTCGAAAGAAAATGCAATAGGTCCGGGGCTCGTTCAGGCATAGTGGGATGTACGACAATGCGAACGGCATCGCTGTATGCGAACGGCGCGCCGCCGTCCAACACCGCCCCGCTTTCGAGGGCGGCACTCAGCCAATTGCCGGTATCAGCGTCCGCCGTGTCGACGTGCAGGACGAGGTCGACCTCGCCCTTTTCGATTGCCTCGCGGTAATCTTCTTGTTCCATCTCGGCAAGTTCGACCGTGTAACCGTAGCCCCAGACCATGAAGTAGCCGAGGAGGTTGCTGAGCATGGAGGGGCCGCTTTCCTTCCAATTGGCGATCTTGATGATGTCCTTGCCCACCACGTCGAGGGCCGTCTGTGTGTCGCTCGTGCGCCGCCCTTCGATCTGCACCGACTCTTCCGCGAGTCTCGTGGCAGTCGGCGTCGGCAGCGGTGTCGGCGTGCCGAACTCCTCCGAAGAGATCAACGGCGATTCTCGGGCCGGACTGCACGCGAAGGCCGTCAAGGAGAGAAGAATTGCCAGTGCGGGGGCTCCGACCGTCCATTTAGAGAACCGACAGATCATTTCGTCGCGCCTCCATAATTGCCCTGTCTCGCGGCAGCGCCAGTGTATCAAACAAAGTCCGCGAAGGTCTTGCCCTTGAGATAGTCCGGGAAGGTGTAGACCCCGGTGATCTGCGTCCAGCACGCTTCATGATGATCTCCTAGCACGTCGGGCCGTGCAAGTCCAATGCGCAGATAAAGTCTCCGCGCGGAATTGATGGCTTGAGTCACGGCTAGTTCAGCTTCCTGAACGTCGCCTCCCAGCTCAATCCGCTTCTCCATCACGGCGCGAAAAGCCCAGTCGCTGATTGGGTATCGCTCGAATCCCGTGCCCGTCGAGTCGGTGAAGTTCATCCGAAATTGGCGCCGCCCCTGTGTTTCATCCACTAAGACCTCATGAAGCGTAACGTCGGCGATTGTGCCCAGCGACTTCGTGAAGGTGTCGGGCGGTACACGCCTTCCGTCCTCGAGCAGCCCGTCGAACAAGGCTTCGATTCCCGGTGACGCAGTGCGCCTCAGAAGAGTCTCCCACTCGTAGCTACTGCACACTCCCCGATATGTGACCGACTCCGGCGAGAAGGTGTAGTCTTCAATATGGGGCCGACGGATCTCAGTGGGGAATAGGTCGAATTCAACCCTTGCGCGAGGATAGATGAGGAGAAGATTGTCGCGAAAGAGATGATGTTGCCGCACGCCGTCATCAATTACCGGACGGACGCATTCGCCGTCTTCGCCGACCCCGGCTATGCAGACCATATCGGCCCACATATAGGTCAAGTCAGTGATGACCAGCGTCCTACGCACTGCACGCTCCTACAAGTGCACAATCTCCGCGTCGCCATATCGGATGCTTTTCAGGAACTCGGCGGCTAGTCTGCGGTGGCATTGGTCAGCCGTCCTTTCGCTGCATAGAAGCACTGCGCCACCTAGGAACAGATTTTCATCAAGCACCTCGGCCACGTTTCGACTGCCGATTAGGTCAAGATACGCCGCCTCGTAAGCGGGCCAGTCGTTGTCGTTGCGGTACTGCTTCAGCATCTCGTCTTTGGGTGCCAAGAGGGGGGCTTCAACGTATGTTAGGTCTGTCAGACGCCGCGTGAAGTACTCGATGCTACCCTTCTTGGTAAACCCGGCGAGCTGTGACGTGTTGTTCAGGCGGGTATCCAGAAGGTAGGTCGCACCGGATGACTGCAGCTTTCCGAAGAACTCTTGCGCCGTCTTCCCGGTGAATCCAATGGTAAAAATCTTCATGAGCTTTCTTTGAATCGTCCGTGGCTTTTTTACAGCGGCAGTATCGTCTGAGACTGCTTCGCAAACGCCTTATTGTTTGAAAGAGCGTCCGAGTGCTGCGTCGACCCGTCTCCCCGGATGTGCATCAGTCCAACGCCGCGTTGAAGCATCGCAGGCTCGATCAGCAAATGGCGGTGGCATTTGGACGGGTCTTCCTCTGAGCACATGAGGACGACCGTCTGCCGTTCTGCGAGATCGAGAACGGCATCGATTCCCGCTTGGAAGCCGTCCAGCGCTCGCATCTTCCGGTAGTCCGGTTTACCGTTCTCCCCGTAGAGGTTGTCGCCGGACGGCTTGCCGCCCAGCGCATCGCCGAGGTAGACGTACGAAATATCCTTTTGCTCCAGGAGCGCCGGCATCACGCGCTTGTTGGCGAAGGTGGCCCATCTGCTAACGGGCGCGCTTCTGGTATCCACGACGACATCGACTCCATGCAGGGTTAGCAGGCCGAGGAAGGTTTCCCAGTCGTGGATGCTGTGCCCTATCGAGTAGATGGTTTTCAATGCACTTGTCTTTCATGCCACCCAGATGTCTCGGCTGACCAGATCGTCCGACGAGAGCACTTCGTGGCCCGTCTCGGTGACGAGCACTTGGTCTTCGCAGCCGTACTTGTTCGGGACGGTCCAGAGCGGGAAGCCTCCGTCGTGGAAGAAGAACGGCTCGATGCAGATGACTTGGTTGGGCTGGAGCACGGCGGCGTTGTCCTTGGCGATGCCGGGCATTTCGTGGAGGTCGAGGCCAATGTTGTGGCCGATGCTGGTCCAGCGGAACGACTGCGCCTTCTCGACGAACTCCGGGTATCCCGCGTCGCGGATGGCCTGCTGTGACGCTTCGTACAGTTCCCCGTACGTCGCGCCGGGCCTGACGGCGTCGATGGCGGCCTGCTCCGCGGCGCGGGCGATGTCGTAGCAACGGCGCTGGTCCTCGGTCGGCTCTCCCAGGCTGGCGAATCGCTTGATGTCGGTGTAGTACCCGTCATAGGTGCATCCGCCGTCGAACTGGATGAGACTGCCGCGGTTGATCTTCATCTCGCGTCGGGGCGTCGCGTCGGCCCAGAGCGCGCGGTCCGGCCCGGCGTATAGGGAGGTGAACTTGATCTCGCTTCCTCCCTCCTCGAACATCTTGGCGCACATCACGTTCACAAGTTCGCGTTCCGAGATTCCCTCTTGCAGCGCCATAAACCCCGCCTCGATGCCGATGCACGATATTCTCACCGACTCGCGGAGCCTGCGCACTTCTTCGTCGGACTTGATCGACCGCACTGGCCATACTACCGGGCCACAGTCTCGCCAATTCACGTCGGGCAGGGCGGCTCGCAGGCCGTCGAGCACCTCGACGGACAGGCCGAGTCGGAAGTGAGCGCTCATCTCCGTCGCGATCGTGGATTTCTCAAGCCCCAGCTTTCGGAGCCACTCGGCGAACGATTCTATGAGCGAATCGCCGACTTTGCCCATGTAGAAGCCGGGCGGGAAGTCCCAGCGGACGACCGTATCGATCCAGCTTGCCTGAGTCTGAATCTGGCCTCCGTTGGGGACGAACAGCGCCATTGGCAGGGACTCGTCACGCGGAATGAAGGCGGTGTAGAAGTAGGCGTGTATGACCCATGCAACGTCTTGCATAGCCGAGGCGTACCGGACATTCGTTTCCTGAGTGAGGAACAGGCCGTCCACACTCTCGCGGTCCATCTCCTCGCGCAGCCGACGGATGCGACGCTCATGCTCCTGCAGGGAGCAGTCGGCGAAGAGGCCCTTGTTCTGCTGTTCGGTGATCTTGAGCCGCATATTACGCCCTCTCAGAAAATCTAAGGCGTGAATGCTATCGACGCCCCGGCGTACGACTCATCATCGCGGAGCGCGTTCCGGTGCGGCAAGTATTCGACTACGATGTCGATGTCGTGGATGCTGACGGGATCGACGAGTTGCTCGTCCTTGCTGATCAGGTCTACGCGCACGGTGTTCGTTCCTTTGACGGGGAGGCCAGCGCTTCGGAGGTCGATATGCAGGCGATACCCTCGCACGCCCGCGCTCGGGCGCATTTGGAACACCCAGTCCGCGCGCCGTATCTTGCTTTCGGGCACCTCCTCACCGTTCCAGAAGACGCGGTATTCGTCGTGATGCACCAGTTCGTGCAGCATGATGCGAAGTTCGCACCGCCACAGCTCGCCCGCGTCCGCCTTCGCTCCGATGTCGTCCGCCACGTCGATGGTGATGTCCGGCCCTTGCTCACCCGCGGTGAGCTCACGCGGAAGCTGATCGGTGAGGCCGAAGGTTATGCCGTCGCGCCGGTCGAAGCCGGGCCCGACGTAGAAGGTCTTGTCCTTGTGCGCCAGTAGGTCGGGATAGGCGGCAAGTCTCATGCGGTCGGTGTCCTCGGTGGTGTACGGGTACCTGTGCGGGGGCGGGTAGTACCGGTGGTACATGATCCCCTCGACGCCGGCGTCGTAGGCGTTGACCGTCGCGGCCCGGTGGGTCAGTCGCGTCTGATCGGTGCCGACGGAGTCCAGCCCTGCGATGACCGGCACGCCGTTCCCCTCCGCCACTTCGACCAGCTCCCGCAGGAGGGCCGTCTCGCCGGAGAAATCTCCACTGACCGGCATGGCGACGATGGCGTCCACCAGTCCCTCGCCGACCCAGGTCGCGATGTCGTGCCCCATCTTGAGGTTGCCTTCCATCGCGGCGGCCACGCGAACGACGACCCGCTTGCTGCGTCCCTGGGCCTGCGCAGCCGCGTCTGCCGCGCGTCGGACGTCTCGCATCCACTCCGTCAGCGTCTCCGTGTGCTCTTCGACCTCCCGACGGGCAATGAGCGGCGCGTACGTGTTGAAGTTCAACTCGATGCCGTCGGTCGGATAGTCAGTCACCAGTTCCCGAACGATGGCCAGCCGGTTCTCTCGAATCTCCGGTACGGCGTACGACATGCGGTTCGGGTTGTCATGAACGGCCTCGGGGTAGTCGGGTTCCTCGCCCACGGTCCACTCCGGGTGGAGGGTGTTATACGTGGCGACCCGTCCGTTCGTGATGCGGTTCGGAGGCGTGTAAGCCATGTTGAGCAGGAGATGGGCCAGGAAATTGAACCCGCGCTCATGTGCGTGGTCGCAGACGACCTGCAGCGGATCGTGTCCGCTCTCGATCATCATTCGACAGTTGAACGCGGCCTTGTACCACACTTCATGATTGATGAGGTCGTAGTTGTGGCCCCAAATCTCCCCGACCTTGGTGTCGTACAGGAGAACCGCGCAGTCTCCCACGACGTAACTTATCGTGTCCACCCCCAGGTCGAGTACCTCGTCTATCGGTTCGACGTACTGCCGAATGCCCATCGGCGGCTCGTACAGGTATACGCTCGAATGCCGTCCGTCCGTCTCGAAGATGATCTCTCGCTTTTTCGACATGTTTTCTCCTTACCGGTTTGTGGTTTCGCGTGTGCTCGGTGTGCCCGCCCACCCCTACAGCAAAGCCCGCACGGCGGACGTTTGCTCCTTGATGGCGTTTCGCATGAACATCCAGTCAAGCCCTACGGTCACTAGCTGGATGCCCTGCTCAATTCGCTCCAAAGCCTCTTCCGGCGTCCCGTCCACAGCCATGGCCACGGGGATGCCCTTTGCCTCGGCGGCATCGACAACCTTTTGGATCGCCCCCGCGATGGTCGGATGGTCGAATTGGAACGGGAGGCCGTACGAGTAGCTCATATCGCCTGGGCCGATGAAGAGCGCGTCAATGCCGGGCACGGCGGCGATGTCCTCGACTCGCTCCACTGCGTCCCTGTGCTCGATTTGCACCATCAAGAAGACGTCATCGTCGGCGCTGGCCTTGTACTCCTCGGTCATCGTGTAATGTCGGCTCACTCGCCGCGGCGCGCTGCCGCGAACGCCTTTCGGCGGGTACCTGCACGCCTCCGCGATCCGCCTCGCGTCCTCCGGTGAGTTCACGAACGGCACGACGAACCCGCTCACCCCAAGGTCGAGCGCAGCCATGAGGAACTTCTGGTCGTGTGAAGGGGGGCGGATGAATAGGGGAACGGTCGACCATTTCCAGCCCAGCATTACCATTTTGAGGTCGTCCCATCCGGCGCCGCCGTGTTCCATGTCGAGAAGAACCCAGTCGAGATCGCAGTCCGCCGCTATGGCCTCCACCGCCAGAGGGTCGGTTATCCCCAGCCACATGCCGAGGGCCTCCTTGCCCTCCTTAAGACGCCGCCGAAGGGGTCGGATATTCAACAGGTCGACGGACTCGGTCATGGGCTGCTCCTAGCGCTTCTGGCAATAGCCTTTAGGACGGTCTCTACGCAACAGTCTAAATCGTCTCTGATCTGATGGTTCCAGAACCGAATAACACGCCAGCCCAGTTCCGTCAGCCGGCTGTCCCTTTCGGCATCCCTTCGAGAATTCAGGTGAGTTGCTACACCGTCAGCCTCCACGTCAATGCGAATTTCATTGCAGATTATAGCCATATCAAGTCTGTACTGATGGACTCGATACTGTGGCATGGGGTGCAGTCCCTTTGCAACCAGCGCATCGTAAAGTGGTCTTTCCCATGGTCCTACATGGTCGTCTGACGCCAGAGTCGTTTCATAAGGACTCGATACAGACCCTTCAATCTTTTTGCAGTATTCGGCGAATCGCTGAATGTGTGGGATTTCGGAATTGGAGCAAGCCTCCCGGCTACCGACGACGTGGAGCAGCGAACGGGCGCGCGTGATCGCAACGTTGAAGAGATTACCGGTGTCCTTAAGAAAGTTCTGTGATCCGGGGGGAAGATCCAATGACACGCAGGGCGAAAACAGAATTATATCGCGCTCGTCTCCCTGGAATCCATGCGCGGTGTCAATGATGAGTTGCGCGCGATTTCTCACATCCTCTGGGATACGCTCGGCAACTCGCTCCGAGATCTTGTTGGCCTGAGCGCGGAAAGGCGTCACTACACCTACCGTACCGTCAAATCCGTGGTTCATCAACAGGTCAATTAGTTGTTCAACCACTTCTTCGACTTCGGACTGAATGAATACACTTCCTTCTTGAGGTCTCGTGATGGTTCCGCTCACTTCAGTCCAGCAGATGCCGGTCCCCCCGTTTGGAGAGAGCTTGAGGCCTGCATATTCATCTGGAGGACGTTTGAGACCTGCATAATTGGTCCAGATCCGCAACGTGTCGTCGTACCATTCATGATTCGAGAAGGCGGCGATGTCTTTATGGGACCGGTAGTGATCTTGAAGCTGAATGAGGGTTCCCATTGTCATGCTTAAGTCATAGAGAGAGTTATTGCTATAGGTGAATCTCAGATCATCGATCCCCAGACCATGAGTGGCCTGTAATTGGTTGTCCCTGCCCTGTTCGACCCTGGTAATGTGTCGCAACTGGAACGGGTCGCCGATAATTGCAACTCGTTTTGAGCGATATAAGAGAGGTATGGCGGAGGCGATGTCACACTGGCTCGCTTCGTCAATGACGAGGAGATCAAAGAGGTTCGGCTCCAAAGGCAGACTATTTCTGGCGGAGAGATTTGTAACAGACCAGGCAGGAAGGTGTCGAGAACCATCACGAAACAAGTGGATCATATTTTTTCGAGACGTTGAAGCGTATTCGTTTTCCATCTCGCCTTCGTGAAGTTGCTTCAACAGTGCGCGAAGGTTTCCTATGGATTGACGATCCTCTGGTTTTAACCGATCCGGCGCGAGCCGAGCGTATAGGGCTACAAGTTTCGCGCCTGAGTCGACGATGGAGTCAAGCACTCTTCGTAAGTGGCGAGCTACCTCGTCGCGCGATCTCATTTCACTGAGTCGCGCTAGGCCGCTTCTGTACGCAGCGATGGCTTCCAGCGCTTCAACGATCGATAAAGCTCGCACGAGCCAAGTTCGCCATTCTTGGAAAGACGCTTCTTCCATTGGGCATGGACCAAGCGCTGGGCAGTTGGTCACAGCCGCGGCAGCTACGTTCTGGATTCGCTTCCGGTCTTCATGGATAGCTTCCAGCTTCCTTACAACATCCGAGGCTAGTAAAAACCAACTTTGCCACACTCCAAAGGACTGATCTTCCGTTGGACCTGAGTCAAGTATTGGACACTCCGCCCTCATGTCAGCCGCGATGCTCAGAATTTGCTTATGGTCTTTGTCAATGGTTTCCAGTTCCTCAACAACTGCCAGAGCCTTTATGAGCCACGCGCGCCACTTCCGGAAGGACTGCCCTTCTGTTGGACATGGATCGAACACGGAGTACTCCGCCACAGTGTCGGTTACCATGCTCTGAACTTGATCCCGGTCTTTCGCGATGTCTTTCAACGTGTCGATGACCTGCAGAGCTTGCAGAAGCCAAGTACGCCACGATTGGAAGGACTGATCTTCTGATGGACATGCGCCGAGCACCCGAAATTCTGCCGCAACCTTGAAGGCAATGCTCTGGATTTGTCTTCGGTCTTTTTTCTTTGAACGCCATAGCGAGAAGCTACTGGGGAGTGTGTCGGAACCAATGACGTGCTTATCTGCCAATTCCAGTGCGGTTCTTAATGTGCATGAAAGCGAAGTGAGGCTCGCATGGTAGTTGGCCGGCATACCCGATCTCTTAACGTGCCTGTAGGCTAACCTGGATGCGGTCGTCAGGCTGTGTGTGGGCGAACCCATGAGGAGCTTGATATGCTTGTCCACTAACTTCAACGCCTTAGTTAGCCGATTAGACGCCGATTGCAAGTCGGAAAAATCGTTAACCCGCATGTTCGAGCTCGCGGAGTGCTTGTCCACTAACTTCATTGCCTTCGTTATCTTGTATGAGACCGAAGGCAGATGTGAGAAGCAACTGAAAGGAATGTCCGAGTCGGCAACATGCAGATCGGCTAGTTGCCGTGCCTCCTCTAGCTCCTTACGGTCCGGAGGGGTCTCTTCTTTCTGTAACCCCTCCCATTCGTGGGGAGTATATAGTTCCTTGAAGCTGGTCTTGGCTCCGTCGAGGGCCGATAGATCATCGTTGGCATTCCGGATTCTCTGTAGCTCTTCCCAAAGCTCGTTCTCTTGAATTCGTAAATCCTTGTATCGCTTCTCTAATTCAGAGTACTTGCGTCGATCATCTCCCGAAGGTTGCAAAGCCAGCATGGACTCGAGACGCTGAGCAAGTTGGACGAAGAAGCTTTTACCTGTCCGTATCATCAGCGGATTCGTGGTCAGCTTAGCAACGCGTTCGTCGACGACGTCAACGGCCTTATGGTTCTTGCTTGTGAATAGGACCCGTCGATTATGCAGATAGGAGTCTGCAATCAAGGAAACCACGATTTGCGACTTGCCGGTTCCCGGCGGCCCTGTGATAACGGTTAGCGGTGAACTGATAGCCGTTTGAAACGCCTTGCGCTGTTCTTCGTTTAGGGGGGCGATCTCGATGGCAGGTTGGTTGTCTTCATCAACGCCGCCCTCACCAAACATGGTTCCCAACGCTGTAGTCTTCCACTCTGGAGCGTCTTTTTGAATCATCTCTTTAAGGTCGCGAATCAGTCCGGCTGTGAACTGAGGCCCTTCCGTTAGGAATAGCGCTGCACAGTTGGAGACACCTGATTTCTTAAGAACTGATGCTAAGTTTCGGGGTTCAAGCGGCTCTTGCACATCCGGCAGAAGGCCCATTTCTTTCATCCGCTCAAGGAGGTCGACAATGAGGCCATCGGGTGGGTCATCTATGACGTCGAGTAGGCCGAGCGAATTAAGAATCCCGCGTTGCTCCTCTGGCTTACTAGCGAACCTCTTCAGGTACTCCGGATTCAACTGAGGCCACTTGGGGATGGGACGGAGCCATAGTTCTTGACTACCGTGTAGTTCGTAGTCTATTGGCCAAGTGAATACGGGAATGGCAGTTTGCGCTGCCTCTATATACATCGGGTATCCGTACAGCAGAGTCGCACCGGACTTCAGTTCATTAGCGAACTCCAGTTGATCGGGCGCAAGGATAATTCTCGGCTCCGCGTCATCCAAGTGCCACAAGTCGGATTGGCGCCGCCAGGGAAGAAACCGTCTTCCCGCATCCTCCAAATTTGCCCGTATCGGCTGTTTCTCATCTTCCCTAACGCAATCGACGTAGTACCTCAATAAGTTCTTGACGCGGTCAGGAAGTGGCGGCGTCCGAGGGCGCGAAGGGCGTTCTGATTCTCTGCGATTCATGGGAGCGAGGCAGTCTACGGAAGAGCTAATCTGTGAGGCAGGATGTTACCACAACGTAGTGGCGTAGTCGGCACACGCCCTCGAATAAAGGAGCGTCGGACGCGGGCATGCACCCGCATCCCGTCATTGCTCCGATGCTCGCCCGATACGCGATATCCTCTGCCTTCTGTCCCCGCCCTGATACCTACAGGAACACAAAATCTATATGCAGGAGTATCACAGGAACGGTTTCCTGCCAACGCGCTCCGGCAGCCAAACCCCGCTGAGACAAAATGAGAATGAAACCAAAGAAGGGGTGCGACGGTTTTGAAGGCCTCAAACCCGAAACGCATCAGGCGCGGGCTTGTCTGTCCACACCGTAAAGGTGTATGATTGGTGTATGGTACGCACCAACGTGGATATCGACGATCAGGCGTGCGCCGAGGTCATGCGGCGTTACCGGCTCGCTACCAAGCGCGAGGCGATCAACCTCGCGCTGCGAATGCTGGCTGCCGAGACGGCTTCTGTCGATGAGGCTCGGTCCCTTCGAGGCATCGGATGGGAGGGCGACCTCGATACAATGCGTTCCAACCGCACGCCGTGATACTAATCGACACCTCGGCATGGATAGAGTTCCTGAGAAACACGGGAACCCCTGTCTGCAACGCCGTCGACGAGTTGCTAACGGAGGAAATAGCCGTCTGCGACGCGGTGCGAATGGAAGTTTTGGCCGGCGCTCGGGATGAGTCACACCTGATGAGCCTTCGACGGCTTCTAGCGAGGGCGTCGGTGATACCTACCCTCGCGTCGGACTACGACGATGCGGCCATGTTCTATCGGCGCTGCCGGAGGCAGGGGGAAACCGTGCGTAAGGTCATTGACTGTCTCATCGCCTCCACCGCCATACGCGCCGGGGTGCCCGTCCTTCACGGTGACTCCGACTTCGATACGCTTGCCCGCCACACGGAACTGCAAATCTATGGTATCCCTCCCATTAGGGCTTCCCACTAGGTTGATACCGACTCCCTCGACTCCGCGACCTCCGCGGCGAACCGAATCATGCCGAAACGCCTCCGGCTTGATATGACGACGGGAGCCAGGACGCCCTAGCTTCGGCCAACGCTTGTACACTTATTCGCGCGCGCCGGTCGTTCTAAGGAGGCGCACTGTTCAGTCGGGCGAGTCGATCAGAGCACTCGTCGACTCCCGCCTGAACGCCGGATATTTCGTAGAGTTCTCGGGCTTCTTCCCACATGCGTTTCGCGGCGTTCGGCTCTCCGATTTGCTCTTTGAGTATCGCCAGGGGGCGGATAGCGTTCGCGAGATCCAGCGGTGGAGGGTTCGCGTGGGCGCGGTAGATTCCCAGTGCTTGGACGTAGCGCCGCTCGGCGTCTTCCACTCGCCCCGCGTCGTGATGGAACTGCCCCAGATGGCGAATCGTATGAGCCAACAAGAGAGGGTCGCCCACGTCGCGGCAAATGCCAACCGCCTCTTCGTACAGCTTCAGCGCCTCGTCATCGCACCCAAGTTCTCCCCGGGCATCGCTGAGTTCCCTGAGCGCCTGAACCGCCTCTCGGCCTTCGCCGAACCGGTTCACGGAATTTTCCTTCCCTGTCATCAGTGGCTTCATACGGGCTGATCCGTCTCGATGGGAACACCCGCCGAGTTGCCCCACTCCGTCCACGATCCGTCGTAGACTCGCACGTTGTCAAATCCGAGGACGTACTTCAAAATGAACCAGCTGTACGACGCTCGCACGCCCAGTCTGCAATAGGGGATGATCTCTTCCGAAGCCTCGATGCCGATGTCGGCGTACATCGTTCGCAGCTCATCGACCGCTTTGAAGGCGCCGTCTGGGGCCGCGCCGTCGTCCCACGCGACGTGCACGGCGCCCGGGATTCGGCCTTTGCGGTAGATGTCCGGCTGAGGTGTGCCGGGGGCCGATGTGAGCAGTCCCGAATACTCTTCCGGCGTGCGCGTGTCCAGCAGCTTGACTCCCGTTCCGGTCAGGCTCTCGACGACGTACTCCTTCATCGCCCGCAAACTGGGGTTCGGGGTTCCAGCCCGGTACTTGGTCGGTTCCACTTCAGGGGCGGTCATCTCGACGGGTCTGCCTTCGAGGAGCCATTTGGTCCGTCCGCCGTTCAGAATTCGGACGTCGTCGTGCCGATAGTATTTCATGATCCAAAAGGCCCACGTCGCCGAGCGGTTGTTGCCGTCACCGTATAGCACGACCGTAGTATCTCGTTCAATGCCAGACTTGGACATCAGAGCCTCAAACTGAGGGGTGTCCGGGATATCGCGGCAGAGGGGATGTTCCATGTCCGTATGCAGTCCCCACGCGACGGCGCCTGGTACGTGGCCGGTCTCATAGGCTTCCTCCGGGTGCGAGTCGATTTCCGCCGCCACTACGGAGGGGTCGTTCTGGCGTTCGGCCAGCCATGCCGTGCTCACGATAGCTTCGGGACGCGCGAAGTCCTCTGCCATGCCGTCTCCTTTACCGAGATGTTGTCGGATTGGACGATACGCGAAACTATACGAGAGTCTAATCGGGGCTTCAAGCGTCGGGTCTGGAGTTCCCGTTTGGACGGGAAAGGCGCTGGTGGGACTCACCCACGACGGGAGAGGGCAGCCCCTACGTCACGCTAGCCCTGTGGATTCCGGGCTGGGCCGGAATGACGGTGTGGGGGTTTCGTTTCTTGAAGTGATACTCGATGTCAGTACTGGCAAATTTGAGGAAAATCAGTGGGCGGTCAGCGTTATGATATTTAATATCAATAATCGGTTTTGGCAGTAGTTGTTCAAATTTAGTCTGATTTCGATGACATGATACTGATTTTCATCTTGTGGAATCAGGTGGGTTTGCACCTACGCGAATTTTGCTGTTTTGTACTTGGCGGACAATCGGTGGGCGTGAAACGATCGTGACTACACAATTCACAAATTCGGCCATTGAGAACGATGGAGGCCGAGTGGAGGTCAGGGATGGTACACGTCGCTCACGAATGCGATACTCACGAGCACCATACTCATGAGCACGACGCTCACGAATGCGACACGCATGAGCATCACGGTGAATCCGGCCACGTGCACGACGTGCACGAATGCGACACCCACGAGCACCACGCTCACGTTCACGATGTACACGAGTGCGACGATCACGAACACCACGGGCATTAGGAACTTTGGGCCGGGGTGAGGTCTGCTCGATGTCGCTCCGACGCAACTATTGCTGAACGGACGTTGGTTCGTGACTGATCAGGGTTCGCGAGGAACTCGGACGAACGCAAAGTTGCGCCATCATCGGCGCCTTCGGTCGTTGTCAATGGCAGTGGTTGGGGTTTTACAAAGGCCTTTGAAAACGGGAAGATGTGCTATTCTCTTGCGGTAAGCGTCCCGGCTGCCGATTAGCATTGTCATCTCAACTTCTGGACCTTCTGAAGTCACGTTTCGGGTACGAATCCTTCCTGCCGCAACAGGAAGCGATCGTGCGTCACGTGCTGGGCAAGGA
Source organism: Dehalococcoidia bacterium (assembly GCA_965232435.1). Taxonomy (GTDB): domain Bacteria; phylum Chloroflexota; class Dehalococcoidia; order Lucifugimonadales; family VXLM01; genus VXLM01. The sequence continues at coordinate 1,232,561 of CBDDPU010000004.1, read as the reverse complement.
ACATTGTCTGGCGCTGATGCCGACTGGCGGGGGGAAGTCGCTGTGCTATCAGCTGCCCGCCCTGTGCCTCGATGGACTGACGCTCGTGGTCTCGCCGCTCATCGCCTTGATGAAGGATCAGGTTGACTCGCTCCGAACGAACGGGATTCCGTCGGAGTTCGTGAACAGCGCTCTGACGGGGGCGGAGATCGGCGGTATCCACACTGCCGCGCTCATGGGGCGGGTCAAGATACTCTACGTCGCCCCGGAGCGACTTGCCGTTCCCGGTTTCTTGTCGTTCCTCGACTCCGTATCCGTCAGCCTCATCGCCATCGACGAGGCGCACTGCATCTCCGAGTGGGGGCATGACTTTCGGCCCGACTACCGGAACCTCAAGGCCCTTCGGGCGCGGTTCCCTGACGTGCCCTGCATTGCCTTGACGGCAACGGCAACCGAGCGTGTCCGCGAGGATATCGTCGCGCAGTTGGACATACAAGACGGCAAGACGTTCATCTCCAGCTTCAACCGCAAGAACTTGGTCTATTCCGTGTGGTCGAAAGGCAACCGGTTCGAAGACCTGCTGCGTCTGCTGAACAAGCATGAGGGAGAGTCGTCGATCATCTACTGCTTCTCGCGAAAGGACACCGAGGAACTGGTCGCCGATCTAAGGGCGGAGGCCCTCAGCGCGCTGCCGTATCATGCCGGGCTCGATCCTGCGACCCGACGCTTGAACCAGGAGAGGTTCATCAGGGACGAGGTTCCGATCATCGTCGCCACCATCGCGTTCGGCATGGGAATCGACAAGCCCAACGTTCGCCTGATCGTCCATTACGACATGCCCAAGAGCGTCGAGAGCTACTACCAGGAGACGGGCAGGGCGGGCCGTGACGGTTTGCCGAGCGATTGCGTTCTCTTCTATTCGCCGGGGGATAGGTCTCGGCAGGAGTACTGGATCGGTCGGATGGCGGATGCAGAAGAGCGACTGCGCGCTCGGCGGAAACTCGATGAGATGGTAGAGTACAGCGAATTGGTCGGCTGTCGTCGCGCGTATCTGCTTCGCTACTTCGGCGAGGAGTTCCCTGACTCGAACTGTGGGGGGTGCGATGCATGTTTAGGGGACTGGGAGGAGTTCGACGCGACGATCATCGTCCAGCAGATCCTCTCCGCCGTCATTCGCACGGGAGAACGGTTTGGCATCTCGCACATAGTGAATGTTCTGCGCGGCTCCCGCGCAAAGAAAATCATCGAGTTTGAGCACGATAAGCTCTCCGTCTATGGGATTGCCCGCGACTTCTCAAAGGACGAGATCAAGGCCATCTCGCGACAGTTGATCGAGGCAGGGTTTCTGGAGAAGGCGGAAGGGAATTACCCGACGCTCTCCGTCACTTCGCAAGGGCGGGAGTTTCTCCGAAGTCGCGCGACTCTGCGTCTGGTCCGAAAGAAGGAAGGCCTGCCGGGCAAGGAACCCGCCGATAGGTCTCGCCTCGACTACGACCGAGCACTCTTCGAACTGCTCCGAGACCTTCGGCGGACGCTTGCCGAGGAGCGTGGCGTTCCGCCGTACGTCGTGTTTGGGGACGTGTCGCTTGTGGAGATGGCTTATTTTCTGCCGCAGAGCCGGGAGGGCTTTTCCCGTATATCGGGTGTGGGCGCGGCCAAGCTTGAGGAGTATGGTGAAGTCTTCGTCAAGCATATTCGGGAGTACGCCGAGCGGCACGACCTTGTGGAGAAGGAGAAGCCGCTCGAACGCCGCAGGTCACGGTCGGTTCGCCGGCTCGGCTCGACCTATTCGAAGACGTTGGAACTGTTCCGACAAGGACTGTCGATCGACGAAATCGCGACCCAACGCGGGCTTAACCCCGGCACGATAGTCGGCCATCTCGAACGTCTGGCCGCTCACGGAGAGGACATTAGCGTCGGGCATTTGCTGGATCCGGAGCGCTTTAGCGACATCAAAGAGGAGATTGAGCGCTCCGAGACGCCGCGCCTGGCGGCCATCCTGGACGCCTTGGGCGATGATTATTCTTATGATGAAATCCGGCTGGCCCGTCTACACCTTCAGCGCAGTCCCAGCAACTCGAGCGAGTCTCGTTCGATGATCGCTTCGAGCTCGTCTTCCGGCAGTTCCGGCAGGTGATACTTCCTGGCGTAGTCGTTCAGGCCGCGCAGGAAGTCGATTGTTTCCTCCGGTGTCGTTACCGGGAAGTCGCTTGCGAACAGCAGCTTGTGGAGCATCCCCCACTCGTAGGCATGTATGAAGGCGTGATATGCCTGCCAGGGACGGATCAGCGCGCCGGACACGTCCGCGTACACGTTCGGATGCTTGCGAATGACGTTCACACAGTCCATGTGCCAGGGATGAGCCATGTGCGCCATAACGATCTTGAGGTTTTGGAACTCGGCGGCGATCTCGTCCATGATGAGTGGGTGGGCGTAGCGCAGCGGCGCGTCCGGGAAGGGCGACGTGCCCTGATGGAAGACGATGGGCAGGCCCAGTTCTTGGGCCTTGTCGTACACCCGAAATGCGTTCTCGGCCACCGGATCGAAGCCCTGGTAGTTCGGTCCGAGCTTCATTCCGCGCAATCCCAAGTCGCTCGCGGCGCGCTCGATTTCGTCCATCACGTCCGGTTCGTCGGGGTGAACCGACATGAACCCGATAATCTTCTCCGGCGCTCTGGCGGCTAAGGAGGCGGCCGCGTCGTTGACGTTGCCCCTGTTCGCGAGGACCTGCACGGTATCCTCGCCGGGTCGGGGAGCGATGCCGAATACGAACGCGGCGTCCACGGGCTTCATCGCTTCAAGGTAATCTTCGACGCTGTTGGTCAGCCGTACCTTGAGTCCGGGTCGCATGGCCGTTTCGTGTTCCAACTCGTCGTGTGGCACGGCGTCATCGTGAGTCGGCAGGTGGGTATGGACGTCAACGATCATTTAGAGAAGCTTACGGCCTTAGTCCGCATTGTGAATTTCACAGGCCCTCTTTCGCAACACGTGAATTTCATTGATGGACTCCTTTGCGTCCGTAATGGAGATGTGGGGCTTCAGTTCGCTGATCCGTTGGGCTGCCTGCTCGACTGTCAAGTTGGGATTTTCTACCCTCACATACAGGGCTGTAGATAATCGTTCAAGGCCACCTACCTTTTTGGTTGACATCTCTTTGGCCACAAATTTAACGGCGGCATCGTACTGCGCCACAAGGTCGATATCCAATTCTCCTCGGGGTCCTAGAGCGAACGAGGGGCCATACGGATACCGAGGTTCCACGTCTATTTGGAAGCGAGCCCTCATAACTGCCAATTCACGCCGAAGGTCGAAGCTGTAGGGGCCATGTTTGTAGAGTACGTACTCGTAGTCTACTGGGACTTTGAGCATCGCTTGGAGAAAATAGACACACTTCTGAATATGTGTCTCGGCTGCCCAACTGCCAGTCTGTCTCATCTCTTTGATGAGATGACAGATTAGAGCTCTGCGTTGCTTTTCCTTCATGGATTCCATAGTTAGTCTCCTGAATCCTTGGACAGGATCGCTTCTTTTGTTATACCAAGCCACTCCAATGTGTCCTCTACGATCTCTGGAGCAACAAGAATGACACCAACATCCACAATAGGGATATGAGGTAGAACATTTGAAATCTCATGGGAAGATACTACCTTGCCTTACGCATCGTGAACCGGAATTTTCGAGTCGGGCGTAGATTGAGTGTATTCGCTTTTATGGACTTTGTCCTCGCCATATTTTGACGATACAGCCTCGTACACGGCTGTGAGAGGATCTCTGTAGTTAGCCTTGTCCTCGCGTGTCGGAGTGTACAGGTATCGGAAGTGTGTTCGATTCACAATTCTGTCGGCTGCTTCATGTCCAGGAGATGAAGGACCCCCGGATGCCCGCGCCAATTCGGTGAGAACCTCGTTGTCAGTGAGTTGCTGGTGAGAATGTAAATCTGTCGAAAACCGTCCATTGGTCAGCCAAGCCTGAAGGAACTGTTTCAAATGGAAGTCGTAGGCCACTCGTACGCGGTGGTGATAGACCTGAACGAACATGAAGTATCTAGCGAGGAGCAGAGCTTCGGAAGAATGGATACCGCCTATTTCAACACCGAGTGTTGGTTCCTGAGCTTCCTCATTTGCATATGGCAATATGCGGATAGTATCGATCAGACGGTGATGATCGAACTTGCCGTATGCTACCCCGGCGTGATGAGAGTCCCTAAGCAAATAGTCCATTCGATCGACTCCCAACGCATCGCCGCTGATAATTTCCGATAGGAGGGCTTCCCAGTTTGTGAAGCTAACGCTTCGCATCTTCTCCGGGCCCACGGATATCTTAGCTACATCATCGGGATCCAGTGGTGGTTTCATGGACTGCCAGATTTCGCATAGCTCATCGCCTTGCACCAGATTGGCGGTGATTGTCTCGTGGTCCCAGCCATCGGGTAGGAGTTCCTTCTCGGCAGCGTGAGAAAACGGAAGATGGCCTATGTCGTGACATAGTGCGGCCATCCTCAGTACTTTGCGCCAATAGCTTATGCTGTCCTTTCTGGCTATCTCAGGGACAACCTCCCTGACAGAGGGATGTATGTTGTACTCGGCAGTAACAACGTCGAAGACTCTCCCGGCCAGTTCCATCACTCCCAAGCTGTGTTCAAAGCGCTTGTGGGTCGCTCCCGGGTAAACCAAGTATGACATCGCAAGCTGGTGAATGTGCCTTAGCCTCTGAACGGGGCCCGAGTCGAGGACACGCCTTTCGTCGCTGTCCAACTTGGCAAAATCGTGGATTGGGTCTCTTATTTCATGGAACTGTTTTGAGGTCATAGCACCAGGGGCCGAATAACGACCTTAAGTATTTCACAGAACTGTTGTTCATGTAAAAAGGCAAGCGCAACGTTCCATGACATAAATACGCAACCGTCGAATTTGGTCGTCTACGCCTATTGTCCTCGGCGATACATGATCTTCTGGCGGTCGACTTCGATCAGGTGCGGCTGGATCTTCTCGACGAACTCGGCCAGACTCTCTTCCGGCGTTGCGTCTGTCGTGTCGATTTCAAACTTATGCCGCAGCCATGACCACTCGAAGTGCTGCTCGAACTCGGCCAGGACTTCCTCGACGTCTTCTTCTTGGACAAGTCCGAATGGGTGCGGGTTCGCGTTTATGCGTTCCTTGATTTTCTCGGCGGAGGCCTTGACTAGGATCAGCACGGAGTCGGGGGCCTTGTGCATGATGTCGGCATCGATGCGGCGGGCGTACCATGCCCGGTCGGAATACGCGCCGGCTCCGCCGTACTTGTAGTAGCGGGGGGCGTAGACGGCCTCGTTGATGTGGAAGCCGATCTGGTTATGATGCGGGTCCTCGTAGAATGTGTCGGCCACGTGGTACTCCATGTGGTACCGCTGGAAGGCCTCCTTCTGTTTCGGGGTAAGGGCTAGAAACGCGTGATTCTCCTCGTCCGTGTGACCGGTCAGGGACGGATCGATCCCCTTGCCCGCCAGGAAGTCATCGATCATCTCATCGTGGGTCTTTCCCTCGGGAATGCTTGGATGGGAAACGTGGGGGATTTGCCAGTGGTCATGGAATCCGAAGTCGTCCCCCATTGCTTCCTTTGCCCACCGACTGATCATATAGCCCAGCGTCGATGTCCCGGAATACTCGCAGCCGACAAGTATGAGTCGCATAGTTCTCCTCGCAATCGTGAAATTGCGCTACAGGGTACGGCGAAACGTCTTCGGTGTACAGGGGGGCGCGAGGTCAATTTGGGAGCAACTCAGGGGCGCGGTCAAGGGGGGTACCCTCTCACCCCTTCGACAAGCTCAGGGCAGGCTCTAGCCCTCTCCCACGGCGGGAGAGGGGATTAAGCGGCGTTAGGGCGGCTTGTGGAACGGGCCTCAAAGTGGTATACTGCGATGGCGAGTGGACATCGTTATCTGTCGGGATTGAGAAAGTGGGGTCACCCCACTTTCTTTGTTACTTAGGCGAATTCGAAGCAATATGGCAGGGGGTGGCACATATGAAGAGCGACTTTATCATCGCCCTCACACAGCTTGCCGCCGAGCGCAATCTGTCGAAGGACATCGTCCTTTCGGCAATTGAAGCCGCGCTCGCCTCCGCGTACAGACGCGACAGCATCGCCGCAGGCCAGAATATTTCCGTCAAGCTCGATCCTAACTCGGGCGATGTGAACGTCTCCATCGTAAAGACCGTTGTAGAACAGGTGGAAGACCCGCTCACTGAGATGAGTCTGAGCGACGCCAAGAAGATCAGCCCCATCGCCGATATCGGCGACAACGTCCCGACCGGCGCGCTACCCCACAGCGCCGGCCGGATCGCCGCGCAAACGGCCAAACAGGTCGTGATCCAACGGCTTCGCGAGGCGGAGCGCGATATCGTATTCCAGGAGTACTCGGACAAGGTCGGCGAGGTCTACACCGTCGCAGTACAGAGAATCGAGTCCGGCAGACACGTTGTCGTCGAACTGGGGCGCGCCGAGGCCGTACTCCCCATGTCCGAACAGTCTCCCTACGACCGGTACCGAGTCGGACAGCGCTACAAGGTACTCCTCAAATCCATAGACCAATCGGTTAGGGGGCCGGAGATCGTCGTATCTCGCGCCGACAAAGCCCTCGTGCGTCGACTTTTTGAAATGGAAGTCCCGGAGATATACAACGGCTCCGTCGAAATCGTCGGCATCGCCCGCGAAGCAGGGTCTCGCAGCAAGGTCGCCGTATTCGCCAGACAAGAGGGCGTCGACGCCGTCGGTTCTTGCGTCGGCCTCAGAGGGATCCGCATCCAGAACATCGTCAACGAGCTCCACGGAGAAAAGATCGATGTTGTCGAGTGGAGTCGCGACCCGACGCGCTTCATCAAAAATTCGCTCAGCCCGGCCCTCGTCATGAAGGTGCAGGTCGACCAGGTGGAAGAATCGGCGACCGCCGTCGTGCCTGAGCGCCAACTCTCCCTCGCCATTGGGAAAGAGGGCCAGAACGCGCGACTCGCCGCGAAGCTCACCGGCTTGAAGATAGACATCATCAGCGATGTCGAAGCGGCCGTCATTGAAGAAGAGCAAGCTAAACTCGCCGCGCAGAAGGCCGCCGAGGAGGCCGCGCGTCCGGCTCCCGCGCCGAAACCGGCGCCGGTTGTCCAAGAGGAGCCTCCGGTCCCGGTGGTCGAGCCCTTGTCGATACCGGCGGCCGCCGAGGAAGAACAGATTGAGGAGTTGGCTCCGGCTGCATCGGCGCCCGAAGAACTGCAGCCCGCCGCCGAAGCTGCCGCTCCGCCCGCTGCGGAGGCGGAGCCGGCGCAGTTCCCGACCGACGTTCCCTCGGTTGTCGAAACCGATCAGTACGCCGATCCCGCAATTCCGGAGGAACTCTTCCAATTCGAAGATCAACCGGAACCGGCGCCAGTCGCCGAAGAGGCGACGCCTTTGCACGACCTGCCGGACGATATTTGGAACATCAGTCAGGGAGGGCCCGGCGACACGGGAGTCATCCGATTCGCCGAGGATATCGAAGAGTTGGCGATGCGCGGTTCGCGTGGCGGCGGCGGCAGGAGACGTCGTGGCGGCGGTGGTGGCGGTGGCAATCGACGGCGTGGGCCCGCGCGAAGGAGATGACCCCCGCCCCAAAGCGCGTCCCTTTGCGAACGTGTATCGTTTGCCGCGCCAAGGGGCCGAAGCGGGCTTTCCTGCGAGTCGTTTCGACGCCCCAGGACGGCGTTAAGGTTGACAGGACGGGGAGGCTTCCGGGACGCGGAGCTTATGTCTGTGAAGAAAGTCGATGCTCTCCCGCCGGGTTGCGGCGAGAACGCATCGAGCAGGCGCTGAAGCGGCGCGTTTCGGATGAGGACTGGGACACGATGACTGCTGATATAGTCGCACAGGGAAATATCGAACGGTCTTGATTGGACGGTGTATACTGTCCTTGAGAAAACGATGACAGCGAACCAAGCTACAGATCAGAGAGTGGCTGACCGCCCGCTCACGGCGGAAAGTCGGCCGCGTCTTCCCGTACTTGATATACCCTCCGCTATCTCGGTGGCCGACCTTGCCGACCTCATGGGTGTCGATCCCATCGACGTAATAAAGCAGCTTATGCGGTTCGGTTACATGATTTCGATCAACGAGGTCGTTGAATTCGAGGTGGCGTCCGGCATCGCGCAATCATTCGGCTTTCCCGTAAAGGCTCCGACGCCGGAGGAGGAAGCCGGCCCCGGCACCGTGGTGCCTACTCATGAGGGCGAAGACCCGGAAAGTCTCCAGGAGCGTCCCCCGGTCGTCACTATTCTCGGGCACGTCGATCACGGCAAGACCACCCTCTTGGACTCGATTCGCAACACGAACGTCGTAGGCGGCGAGAGTGGAGGGATAACCCAGCACATCGGGGCTTATCAAGTGAGGTACGACGGCACGCCGATAACCTTCCTCGACACTCCGGGTCACGAGGCGTTCACGGCAATGCGGGCCCGCGGGGCTCAGGTAACCGATATCGCCGTTCTCGTCGTCGCCGCCGACGATGGCATCATGCCCCAAACGGAAGAGGCTATAAACCACGTTAGGGCGGCGGGCGTGCCCATGATCGTCGCAGTCAATAAGATGGACCGTCCCGACGCGGACCCGGACCGAGTGAAGCGGCAGCTCGCCGAACGCGATCTGCTCGTCGAGGACTGGGGCGGTGATGTGATATCCGTGCCGGTTTCCGCCCTCAGGGGCGAGGGCATCGACGACCTGTTGGAGAACATCATCGTTGTGGCGGAGGTGGCCGAACTCAAGGCCAATCCCGATCAATTCGCTAGCGGCGTAGTCGTAGAGGCCCAAATCGACAAGAGCAAGGGTCCGGTGGCGACCGTATTAGTTCAAACGGGCACGCTTCGGCCCGCGCAAACCATCGTCGTCAACGGACTCAAGGGCCGTGTAAGGGCGATGATCAATGACCGCGGAAGGCGCATCAAACATGCCGGCCCCTCGATGCCGGTCGAGATACTTGGCATCGGTGGTCTCCCGGACGCCGGGGATATGTTCACCATCGTACCCGACGAACGCTCGGCTCGCGAATTGGTAGCAGAGTGGGAGCAGTCCCAGCAGGTTGAGCGAAGACATGGGACACTTGAGGACATCGCCGCCAGAATCGAGTCCGGCGAAGTGGTCGATCTTGATCTCATCGTCAAGACAGACGTGCAGGGCAGCACCGAGGCCGTTCGCGTGGCCCTGGAACGGTTGAATACCGACCGCACAAGGGTGAACGTCATCCATATGGCGACCGGGGCTATTACCGAAAACGACGTCATGCTCGCAGCCGCTTCGGAAGCCGTGGTCATCGGTTTCAACACCCAGCCCGGCGCGGGCGCGAACGCACTCGCCGCCCAGGAGGGCGTCGACGTCCGTTACTACGATGTGATCTATCACCTGGTCGAGGATGTCGAGAAAGCGGTCAACGGGTTGCTCGCGCCCGAGACGCGGGACATAACCGAGGGGTACGCCACCGTTCGGGCCGTGTTCAACATCGGTCGTCGAGGTCGCGCCGCCGGCGTATACGTAAACGACGGTCGAATTTCCCGCTCGTCCACGATCTATATTTTCAGAAGCAACAAGAAGGTTCACGAAGGCTCCATAACCAGCCTGAAGCACTTCAAGGACGATGTGCGCGAGCTTCCGAATGGGCTTGAAGGCGGTATCGTCGTCGACGGTTTTCAGGACTACCAGGAAGGCGATGTTCTGGAGTCCCATCGGATAGAGGAAGTCTGAGTCGCGGCAGCCCCGCTCTCCCGTCTGGCTCGCCGCGCTCCCGTGCATATCGATCGTTTTATGGAGCGCCTCTCTTTCCATGTCGTATCGTATTGAGCGAGTAAACGCCCTGCTGCGCGAGGAGATCGGAAGCGTTCTCGCCGGAGAACTCAACGATCCCCGCATATCTCCGATGGCATCGGTCACCCGGGTCGAAACTTCTCGAGATCTCAGTTTCGCAAAGGTCTACGTCAGCGTACTCGGCGCCGACGAGGAGAAAGCCGACACGATGGAGGCCCTCACGGCGGCGGCCGGGTTTGTGCACCGAGCCATCAGACCTCACCTTCGGATGCGCGCGGTTCCTCATCTTGCGTTCTACCTGGACGAGGCAATAGAGAAGGGGGCCGAGATGAACGCCTTCATCGACGACGTGATCCGGCGAGACCAGGAGATCGCTTCCGGGCGGGAAGCGTCATCTTCGCTTCCCGACGACAAACCGTGATTCAGCAAATCGACGGCATCCTCAACATCGATAAGCCATCCGGTATAACGAGCATGGAAGTCGTGCGCCGGATCAAGCGCGCAAGCGGCCAGAAGCGAGTCGGACACGGCGGCACACTCGACCCCTTCGCTTCCGGCGTCGTGCCGGTATGTCTGGGTCGGGCCACTCGCATGATGGAGTACCTGGTAGACGGCACAAAGGAATATCACGCTACCGTGCGGCTCGGCGTGGAAACCGACACCTACGACGTGGACGGCGAGGTGATACAGGAACGCGACGCCTCCGCCGTCCAACTCGATGCCATCCATGACGCGCTCAAGCCGTTCGAGGGGATCATCGAGCAGGTGCCCCCGATGTACAGCGCCTTGAAGAAGGACGGCAAACGGCTCTACGACATGGCCCGCGCCGGCATTGAGATCGAGCGCGAACCGCGCTCCGTGCACGTGTTCGGCATCGAGATTAGTCGCTGGACGCCTCCCGATCTCACCATCGAGGTTACCTGCGGCCGGGGATTCTACATGCGTTCTCTGGCTCACGATCTGGGCGCCGCTCTCGGCTGTGGCGGTCATCTCCAAGAACTCACGAGGACACGGAACAGCGCGTTGCGGATTGATCAGTCGCTCTCGCTGGAAGAAGCCGAGGAGTGCTTTGCCGAGGGCACGTGGCGGGACTTCGTCCACGCTCAGGACATCGCGGTTCAGTCGATGCCGGCGATTGTCGTGGACAGGCGAGTCGCCGAACGGGTCCGCAACGGACGTCCCTTGCCCGGCGCGCTCCGAGTGCCGTTCGAGAAGCCCGGCGAAGAGTGCAGGGTGTACGGCGTTGACGGGGAGTTTCTCGCTCTGATGACCTTCGACCGCTCCGCCGGCCAGTGGCAGCCCAAAAAGGTCTTCACAACATGACGGCCCACCCGCCGAAACGGTACAATACGGTACAGCCAGGAGGGGTGGCCGAGCGGTTTAAGGCGCCTGTCTTGAAAACAGGTTTACCGAAAGGTAACGTGGGTTCGAATCCCACTCCCTCCGCCAGGTATATTGAGGCTGTGCAGCGTCGCGCCGCGCAAAGCCACTGCACAATTGGGTATCGGCAGGGTGTGCCGATCATCGCGTGATACTGTCCGCTAACATCCGCATCGGAGCCAACAGGTGAAAATCCACGAATATCAAGCGAAACAAATACTCGAAGAGGGAGGCGTGCCCGTCCCGAAGGGCGCGGTCGCCAAGACGCCGGAAAAGGCCGCCGCGGCGGCTCGCGAGTTGGGCGGAGCCGCAGTGGTCAAGGCGCAGGTTCACGCCGGCGGACGCGGAAAGGCAGGCGGAATTAAGCTCGTCTCTACGCCTGAGGAGGCCGGCGCCGCTGCCGCCGAGTTGATCGGCTCGAACCTCGTCACTCACCAGACCGGCCCGGAGGGCGTCCCCATTCGTTCCGTCCTCGTTGAGGAGGCCCTCGAGGTTGATCGCGAACTGTACGTCGGGATGGTCATCGACGGCTCGGCTGGAGGCGTCGTCGTGATGGCGAGCGAGGCCGGCGGCATGGACATCGAAGAAGTCGCCGAACGGACTCCTGAAAAGATCGTCCGAATCGCCATCGACCCGGTTCTCGGCCTTCTGCCGTATCAGGCCCGCCGGATCGCCTATTCCTTAAAGGTGACAGCCGCCCAGGTGAGAACCGTGTCATCGATGATGTCTCGGCTCTACGATATCTTCCTCCGACATGATTGCTCCCTCATCGAGATCAACCCACTCGTCGTTACGAAGGACGGGCGTCTGCTCGCCGCGGACGCAAAGCTCAACTTCGACGACGACGCCATGTTTCGCCACGTTGACCTCGCCGGGCTGTACGACCCCGAACAAGAAGACCCGCTTGAGGCCAAGGCCGCGGAATTCGGCGTCAGTTATGTCCGGCTCGACGGGGACGTCGGCTGCATGGTCAACGGGGCCGGTCTTGCCATGGCGACTATGGACGTGACCTTCGCCGCCGGAACCGCCCCCGCCAACTTTCTCGACGTGGGAGGCGGCGCGGACGAGGAGAAAATTGCGGAGGCGCTGAAGATAATCCTTTCCGATGGGAATGTGGCCAAGATTCTCATCAACATATTCGGCGGCATACTCCGCTGCGACGTGGTCGCGCGGGGGGCTCTCATAGCCGCCGAACGCGCCGAGAACGGTTTGCCGCCAATGGTGGTCCGTATGCTCGGCACCAACGCGGACGAGGGACGGAAACTGCTTGCCGAATCTTCCCTGAACGTCACCCTCGTCGATGACCTTAACCAAGCGGCCCAGGCGATAAAGGCTCTCCCGTAAGGCCCGCCGCAAGCATAGACTGAACTGATACAGAGGAGCTTAGCAGGCATGAGCATTCTGGTCGATCGAAACACTCGATTGCTGGTGCAGGGCATAACCGGCAAGGAGGGCAGCTATCATGCCGCCAGGTGCAGAGAATACGGCACGAACTTGGTGGCAGGCGTCACTCCCGGCAAAGGCGGTCAGGTATTCGACGGGGATGTTCCCGTGTTTGACACGGTGCGGCGGGCCGTCGACGAGACGGGGGCCAACGCCGCGCTGATCTTCGTCCCGCCTCCCTTCGCCGCGGATGCCATAGTGGAATCGGTCGATGCCGGCGTTTCCGTCATTGCGACGATAACCGAGGGGGTTCCCGTTCAGGACTCCGTGAAGGTCGTCCGCTATTTGAGAGACAAGGACGTTACCGCCATCGGCCCCAACTGCCCCGGCGTCATCTCTCCCGGCGAAAACTGCAAGATGGGCATCATGCCGGGCGCTATGCACATGCCTGGGCGAGTCGGAATTGTCTCTCGCAGCGGGACGTTAACGTATGAGGCCGTCGGTCAGCTCACCGGACTGGGAATTGGGCAGTCCACTTCCGTGGGCATCGGCGGCGACCCGGTGAACGGAGCCTCCTTCATCGACGTGCTGAGGATGTTCGGGGACGACCCTGATACCGACTGCGTCGTATTCATCGGCGAAATCGGCGGCGCAAAGGAGCAGGAAGCCGCCGAGTATATTGGCAGTGCGGAGTTCGATAAGCCCGTCGCCGCGCTCATCGTCGGAAGGAGCGCGCCGCCCGGTCGACGCATGGGACATGCCGGCGCCATCATTACCGGCAAGGCGGCCCGGGCCGATGAGAAGATCAAGGCCCTCGAACGCGCGGGCGCGTCGATTATTCCCGGCCCCGCCGACATCGGCGTCACCGTGCAAATGGTCCTGTCCTAGCTCGCCTAGCCACAGGAAGGAGTTATACGAAAGATGCTCTCGGAGTTCGACATATCGGGCAGAACGGTCATCGTAACGGGCGCCGCCCGTGGCATTGGACGCGGCATCGTCGAGGTACTCGCCGAAGCCGGAGCGCAGGTCATGGTAACCGCCCTGACCGACCGCTACCTCAAACTTCTCCAGGAGCGGATGGTTTCGAGGGGCCTGCCTATCGAGATTCTCGTGGCCGACGCTACGGACGCGGCCGACTGGGAGCGCACGGTCGAGACCGCCCTTCACCGCTGGGATCACGTCGACGCGCTCATTAATAACCTGGGCGACGCCATCGAGGGATATCTTGTCCCGCCGCCCGGCTCGCGCGACAAATCACCTTTGACCGAGCGGGAATGGCGCGAGGTAGTCGACATTAACCTCACCGAGGCCTTTCTGGGCTGCCAAGCGATTGCCGAACATTTCGTATCGAGACGGGCCGGCAAGATCATCAATATCAGCGGCTATGCCGCCCGCAAGGGGAATCCCGGTTTTCTGGCGTACTCCACCGCCAAGGCCGGGGTCGTGCATTTGACGCAGACCCTCGCCCAAGAGTGGGCCCCATACGGCATTCGGGTGAACTGCATCGGTCCGGGTTCATTTCCCGATCCCGAACTGGCATCTCAGGAAGAACTCAGCAGTCGTCGCGAATTGGCGAAGAAGAACATCCCGCTCGGTCGGGTCGGACATCCGCGAGAAGTTGGACTGCTTGCGGCCTATCTCATTTCCGACGCGGCGAATTACATCACGGGTGAGACGATCTACATTGACGGCGGCGCGACGTTCAAGTCGTCGTGACGGGGGCGAAATCACGAGGCCTGCCCGGTTAGAGGGTGTTGAAAGGAAATCCGTTCATGGTTCGACAGGCTCACCACGAACGGGTTTTTGCTCACCACGGATGGGTTTTTGCCCACCACGGATGGGTTTGGGCTCACCACGAACGGGTCTTTTGCTCACCACGGATGGGTTGCGACCGGTGATTGGACAGTCCGTTATACGACTATGACCGCGTTTTCGAGTGTGCCGATGCCGTCTATGGTGATCGATATCACGTCGCCTTCTTGGAGCGTGAAGTCGGGAGGGGGCACGATTGCCGTGCCCGTCAAAACGGTTGTCATGTCGGGAACGCTGTTATGACGCATCAGCCATTCGGCCAGTTCTTCACACGTCCTCGACATTTCTTCGGTCGACGTCTCCCCGGTGAACGCCGTTTCGTCCTCCCGTTCGATCCGACACGTGATCGCAGCGCCTCGAGCATCGAAATCTTCGGCGGACACAAAGCACGGCCCGATCGCGCATGACCGGTCGTAGAGTTTCGCCTGCGCCAAGTACAGGGGATTTTCGCCTTCTATCGCCCGACTGCTCATGTCATTGCCGATGGTGTATCCGATTATTGATCCCTTATATAAGGTAAAGGCCAACTCGGGTTCCGGCACGTTCCAAGGCGAGTCGGCGCGGATTCCCACATTCTCGAACGGGCCCGCGCATCGCCCGGCGGTTGACTTGAAGAACAGTTCGGGACGTTCAGCCGAGTAGACCATCGAATACACGTCCGGGGCGCTGCTTTCCCTGCGACGCTCCAATTCACTCGATTTGTACGTCACCCCGGCGGCCCATATTTCGGGCGGATCAATCGGTCGGTCGAGCAAGTAGTCGCCATATTCTCCGCGAGTGCCGTCGAGCAATTCGTCGAGATCGACACCCTCGCCTTTCGGCCCTTCCTTCAGCAGGGCCATCGATATCTCGTCCATGCTCGTACCCGTGACCGACGCCGCCAAGACCAGGTCCCGAATGTCCGTAACGTCGGGTCTGATGTCGGTGAGGATCGCGATTAGCCCCGGCTCGGCCTCAACGCCGATCACCGTGTCGCCGTCAACGTTCGTCATCCGGTAGTACTTCATTAAAGATCCCTCGCAAGTTCATCTTTGCATATGCGCGTACATGATACCGCATCACGTTTTCGTGAGCGGCCGGCTCCGCTTCATCGGGCGCATCCGATTGCCCGAAAAATAGTCGTCAGCCAACTTGCCGCGCGATTGACACCCCCTCGACCCGGACAATATACTCTGTCCGCGAGAGGGGCTGAATACGTGACACACGGCGAGCGCTCGCCCACAGAACGAATCACCGTGGCGGTTTTGACTCCGCTCCGTCGTTGCCCCTCCCCCTCCGATTCTCAATTGTCCCCGATGCCGCCCGTTTTCGCCCTTTGGGAATCCCTGAATGGCTGCCCGCTCCGTCCGGTCGGGAGGGAGGAGGCATGACGAAGTACATCTTCGTGACCGGCGGCGTGGTCAGTTCGGTCGGCAAAGGCATCGCCGTCGCCTCTATCGGGCGGATTCTCAAGAGCCGAGGCGTCACCGTCTCGGTCATCAAGCTCGATCCCTATCTCAACGTCGACCCGGGCACGATGTCCCCGTACCAGCATGGTGAGGTCTTCATCACTACGGACGGCAGCGAGACCGACCTTGATCTTGGCCACTACGAACGGTTCATCGACGTGAGCCTGACGAAGTCGTCAAACGTCACCGCGGGGCAGGTATACCAGGACGTTATCGCCAGGGAGCGTCGAGGCGAGTTTCTCGGCGGGACAATCCAAATCGTCCCCCACGTCACGGATGCCATTAAACAGCGCATGTTCAACCTCGCCGAAGAGAGTGGGGCGGACGTCGTAATCGTCGAGGTAGGCGGAACGGTTGGGGACATCGAGGGCCAGCCGTTCCTCGAGGCCATTCGGCAAATGCGCAACGACGCGGGCCGCAATAACGTTTTTTACATCCACGTTACCTACCTTCCCCATATTCCCACGACCGGGGAACTCAAGACCAAGCCCACTCAGCACAGCGTCAGGGAACTCCGCAGCGACGGCGTCCAGCCGGACGCGATCATCTGCCGCAGCGAAGAGCACGTCACCGACGACATTAAAGACAAGATCGCTTTGTTCTGCGACGTTGAACGTGGAAACGTCATCGGGGCCGAAACCGCCTTTTCCGTTTACCAGGTTCCTATGCTTTTCGAAGACGAGGGGCTTGGCGATACCATTGTGCAGGCGCTGAATTTGGCCGCGAGCGAACCGGACATGACCGACTGGCGCGCGCTCGTGGAGTCCATACTCGAACCCAAGCACAAGATCACCGTCGCCCTCGTCGGCAAGTACGTCGATCTCCACGACTCCTATCTCTCCGTCAATGAAGCCCTCTTTCACGCGGCCCTGGCCCATGGGAGCAATATCGAAATCGATTGGGTGGCCGCCGAGGAAGTCGAGCGAGTCGGCCCCGAACGTCTTCTCGACTCCGTTTCCGGCATCATCGTCCCCGGAGGCTTCGGCCCGCGCGGCGTTTCCGGCATGATCGAAACCGTCCGCTATGCCCGAGAACATAACGTGCCGTATTTCGGACTCTGCCTCGGAATGCAGGTGATGGTTATCGAAACCGCCCGGAGTCTGCTCGACAGACCGGACGCCAACTCCACCGAATTCGACGCTGAAACCCCCGACCCTGTCATCGACATCATGCCCGACCAGCGGACCATAACCGAGATGGGCGGGACTATGAGGCTGGGCGTCTACCCGTGCCGCCTCGCGCCCGGTTCGGTCGCCCGGCGCGCATACGGCGCGACTACCGTTGAAGAACGTCATCGTCACCGGTTTGAAGTTGCTAACGCTTATCGCGAGGCCTTCGAGGCCGTGGGACTCCGGCCCACCGGACTTTCCCCGGACGGCAATCTCGTAGAGATTATGGAATTCCAAGATCATCCCTTCATGATCGGAGTCCAGTTTCACCCTGAGTTTCTCTCTCGGCCGAATCGCCCGCATCCGCTTTTCGGCGAGTTCGTGCGTGTCTCCCGGAAGACCCTCCGCGAAGGAGGCCAGCATATCTTGCCTATTGAGCGTTCCGACCCTGCCGTCCCGGTCAAAACGGCATAGTCGTTTCCCTCTCCGGTCCCGGGCTGGGGGCGAGAGGGGACAGGGCCGGCTGTGCGGATTGCGTCAAATAGTCCTCCCGCGCTCACTCCGGCGAAATATGGTATAGACAACGGTATTCCGACGTGATATGGTACTGAGTGCCCCTGTAACGTGCTAACCTTCTCCCGCGCCATTTAGCGCGATTCCGTTCTGAATGTGTCGCAGAGAAGAATCCTTCTACCAAGTATCGTGCCGGATATGGCCCGGTTCCGCTTTAGGTCCGAAATCGTCGCCGCGAGAACTTCCTTTTAGTGTGAGACAAGGCATATAGCCACAGGATTCTGCGGTCTCCCGCGTTTGGGAGGCGCATACCGGAATTCCCTCCGAAGAGCATTTCCCCCTTACGCCCAAACATTTAAGAACCGAAGAGTCGCTCGCAGCCCAACTCCGCGTCCCTTCCCCTTATCAAGCACCTCAAGAAACCGCACGCATTCCCCCGGAGAACATGATGGACATTACCAAGTTCCAAGCAAAGACCGACCAAGAGCTTCTGGACATGGCCCGCGAACTGGGCCTGTTCGAGAACGGCTCCCGCCCTAGGCGACAGACCCTGCTGAATCGGCTGCTGCAAAACATCGCCGAGAAAAACGGGACCAACCTGCTCGCCAGCGGCATACTCTCGACGACGAATGACGGTTACGGATTCCTTAAACCTAAGGGACGCGCTCCCGGAGTGAACGACGTATACGTCTCCCAGTCCCAGATCCGCAGGTTCGGGCTCCGGGCCGGCGACGAGGTTTCCGGCCAAGTGAGGCCCCCGAAGGACAGCGAGCGCTACTTCGGCCTGGTTCGCGTCGACACGGTCAACGACGTGAACCCCGATACTGCGCGTGCCCGGCCGCACTTTGAGAACCTCACGCCCCTTTCTCCTTTTGAGCATGTAAAGCTCGAACACAAGCAGACCGAGCTCGCTACTCGGTTCATTGATTTGGTCGCGCCGATCGGCCGCGGGCAGCGCGGAATGATCGTTTCTCCGCCCAAGGCCGGCAAGACCACCATTCTTAAGCAGATCGCCAACGGCATGACGACCAACGCCCCGGACATCCACCTCATGGTCGCCCTGATCGGCGAACGCCCCGAGGAAGTCACCGACATGACGCGGTCTGTTAAAGGAGAGGTATACAGTTCCACCTTTGATGAGCCGGTCGAAACTCATTGCCAGGTGGCCGAGCTTGTGCTCGACCGCGCCAAGCGCCTCGTCGAGTCCGGCAAGGACGTTTGCATTCTGCTCGACAGTCTGACTCGTCTCACTCGCGCCTACAACCTCGCCGTGCCATCCAGCGGACGAACGCTCTCGGGTGGAATGGATCCGGTCGCGCTCTATCCTCCGCGCAAATTCTTCGGGGCCGCCAGAAAAGTTGAAAACGGCGGCAGCCTCACCATTCTCGCCGCCTGCCTCGTGGACACCGGCAGCCGACTCGACGACGTCGTGTATGAGGAATTCAAAGGCACCGGCAACATGGAAGTCCATCTGGACCGTCGGCTCGCGGACCGCCGGGTATTTCCCGCCATCGACATTCCGCGGAGCGGCACCAGGCGCGAAGAGCTCCTGCTCGATGAAAATACGCTCCGGCGAGTTTGGCTGCTCCGGCGAATGGTTAGCATGATAACTTCGGACTCTCAGCTCTCTTCCGAAGCCACCGAAAAGATTCGCGATATCCTCATTCGTTCTCGCGACAATAAGGAATTCCTCGTGAACCTTCCGCACGGATCATGACTCCCGCACTCACACCGTCGTTCGCGTGAAGAGAGGCTTTCGCATACCTCAATTGGCAGGCCGGACAAGTCGCGAACACCGGGCAGAATTAATGCCGCAGTCAGCTTTTACCGGGCTTTCGCTTCCCGTTTTTCATGGGGACATGCCTTGCGGGAATGGCGGTTTGGCCGGGGGCTTCCGATGCCGGCTTCTCATTCCCTCTCGCCGGTCCTTAGCCGCGTCCGGCGCATGTCATAAATCCCTCTCAATCCTGCGCGTGTTCATATTGACAAGACTAACAAAGGTACTATATAGTTCCGTTAGGTTTCGCAACATGCGGTCAGGGCCGATTGCGGAGCGCGCAGCCGACAGGTCGCGGTCGGAGATGATTCCCAAGCGGCGAACGGCGGTATCGCGTGTCGAATATGCCTTGACATGAGAGAACGCATAGTGTACAACTGCATAAGCCTTGATGAGAGAGGTTCGCATGGCATCATTACTTTCCGCTCCGAGAGCGGGACCAGTGCCAGCGGGGAGCTACGCGCTCCCCTTCGTTTGTTTGTCTACAAAACCATCGTGTCCGAAAATTTCGACACTAGCCGAATCAAAAGGGGGTAGATAGTGAAAAGCAAGGCAAGGTTTCTCCCATTCGTATTGGCGTTGGCGTTGCTAACGTCTTTGTTCGTGTTGTCGCCCGCCACGGCGGCAACCGGTAGTGTGACTCTGAGCAAGAGCTTCATTACTACCCCTGGCGGTCAGTTGGGGATCACCGTCTCCGACGCCGACCTCAACTATGGGACGGTCGTACAGAACGAGAGTGAAGGTCAGGACCCGCGCGGAGCCGGTGGCACGATGACGTACACCATCCCCGCGAGGGACTACACTACCGATTCCGTGCTCCGCTTCCGAACCCAGCGAGCGCCGATCGAGTCGGCGAGTCAAGCGGAGCTCTATCCGAGCGACGCTTCGGCGGACAGCACCGACCGCTCCATACGAGTCGACTATCGCGACGTGATCCTCAGGTTCGCCAACGCGACGACGACTCCTTCGGTTACCGCAGCCTGGTCGGCCCTCACTTCGCCGTCCGGAGTTGATGGCGATCGCCACCCGTTCTCCCTTGAGAATGCTCAGGGCGGCGCGTTCATTCTGCGCACCGACTCGGCTGTGTCGCTGGATCACCCCATTGAGTTCACCGTCACCTATAAGGCTCCGGACGTGCAGACGACCGCTGTCAACCTGTCCAGCACCCAGGATATTGAGGGCGTCTCCCTAACTCTCACGGAGAC
This sequence comes from Dehalococcoidia bacterium, assembly GCA_965232435.1. Taxonomy (GTDB): domain Bacteria; phylum Chloroflexota; class Dehalococcoidia; order Lucifugimonadales; family VXLM01; genus VXLM01. The sequence goes on along the minus strand of CBDDPU010000004.1, from coordinate 1,212,163 downwards.
CGGCGCGGACACCGGCGTGTTCACCGGGTCGTTCACCACCGGCAGTTCGACCTCAGCCAGTCCGGCCTCGATATCCGTGATTGCGGGGTCATTGATCACCGTCACGTATGACGACGGTGGCACGAGGCGAGTGGCCAATGCCACGGTCGAGACCACGAGTCCGACCGTTACGGTCTCTTCCCCCGATCATAACCACGCGACTCGCATTCGCAGTCAGCGCCTCATCGCCGAAGTGACCGACGCCGACTCCGGCATCGACTCCGGCTCGATTACGTTCCACGTGAGCGCGACCAATCTGGCCGGCGGCTCGGTCGCAGGGCCGGGCGTATCGGTCACGGAAGTCACCACCGTGGACATTGCGGGCGGCTACAAGGCTGAGGTCCAGTTGGCGAACGTTCCCGCCGGTGAGACCGAAGTCAGTTGGTACGTATCCGTCATGGACGAAGCCGGCAACTCGGCCACGAGCGACCGCGACCCCGGTTCCGACGCGCGCGATGACTACGTGATCCGCGTTGACACGGTCGCGCCGGCTCTGGGCACGATCCAGATCGACCACGATGGCGACGGAGCTGTCACCAAGACGGTCGACGGCGCCATTACCGGCAACTCGCTCAACGCCGACGGCGCAGCGGTAACCAATGCCGCCGATGGCGACCCCACCTCTATACGGGTGGTCTTCAATGAGGCATTGGACTCCAATTCGCTTCAGGCTTCGGACTTCCGCGTCGATGGTGTCGCGCCGTCCGACGTCTCATGGTCAGGCAGTCATCCTGAGAGCGCGTTCCTGACGGTTCCCACGATGAACGCCGCCGACCGGCCTCTGATTGAGGTTACCGGCGATATCTCCGATACAGCCGGAAACGTCCGACCGGGCGGTCTGAAGGTTGATAACGCCCTTGACGGCATCGGCCCATCGCTGACGGTTGATATAGACCCGACGTACGCGACGGGTGATGTCACGATTAGGGTGCGGAGCGATGAGCCTTTGCTCACGGTTCCGTCCATAAGCATCAACAGTTCGTCCGACGGGCTCTCCGTCCTTCGACTTGTCGCCGCCGACCACTACAGCGCGACGTACTCGGCTTCGGACGCGCCGAACATCTACAACGTGCAGGTCAGCGCTCAGGACACGTCGGCCAACGCCGATAGCGTCGGAACGGGCGCGCACAGCGACGACGGCTCGATAACGTTTGAAGTCGACGCCAGCCTGCCGGCCCCGACCAGCATTACGCTTCCGGGTCACGGCGCGATCATGAGCGCCGACATCAGCGGCACGTACGGCATAACGACGCAGAACCCCTTCATTACGATTGAGTGGGACAGTGAGGCCAGTGAGTACGTCGGCGACTCGCACGGGGCGGTCGATGTAACCGGTCTGATGATCGGCGATCACGCGGTCAATACCCCGATGGGCGACGAGATGGGAGCGAGGACTGAGTCCGGAGACGTAGTCTTCAACGTGACGAAGCCCTCCTCCAACCGCCTGCTCATCTCTGCGCGCGGCCTCGCCATCGGCGCGTACACGATATCCTTCAATGGCGCCGACGAGCTCGGCAACGCGCTCGGCGACAACGTGTCGATCTCTATTGAGGTCAAGGAACCCGATCCGTTCTCGATCAGCCTCACACCTGGTTGGAACCTTGTGTCCCTCCCAGCTGAGCCGCAGATGTCCGGTGTCAACGATGTCGTCCCTGCGGATCACCCGATCAGCATCGTGCTGACCTACGATCCGACCCAGCCGGGCGCTTGGCTCTCCGCCTCGCGTCCGTCCGCCGGCGAGCCGCTGAGTGGTTCTCTTGAGAGCATCAGCGCCCGAACGGCCTACTGGGTCTTCACCGATGCCTTCGACTCCCTCAGCGTCGAGGTCATGCAGCAGCGCGGCGGCGCGCCGGTGAACCTCCCGACCGTCAACTTGGTCGCGGGTTGGAACCTCCTCCCTGTTCTTGACGTGAGCGGCGGTTCCGCCTTCGGTCAGGATGCGACGAGCATCGGCGACTACGTGTCGGGCGTCGTGAGGACGTACTCTTACAACGCATCGAACGACCGGTTCAACCAGCACAGCGGTATGCTCCAGATCGGCCACGGCTACTGGGTCTACCTAATCAGCGCGACGGTCCTCGTACCGTAGTTGAGGGTTCGCAAATCGAACTAGGATAGGAAGCCAAGTGAAAGAGGCCTCCCTCCTCTGATACAATGAGGAGGGAGGCCTCTTGCTGAAAACCAACTCATAGAAGAACAACCAATTCCTTGAACTCCCACTCTTACGCCTCATGAATAATCGCCTGACAGCAGCAATCGCAGTGGCCCTCCTCTTTGCAGGGGCGCTCTATGTGGCCCTCTCTGAGACGGCGACCATTGGCGCGCAGTCCGACGCCGTGAGGTGCTCCACGCCGACGCCGACGCCGTCGCCCACTATGGAACCGGACATCCCGACGCCGACTCCCACGCCCCCGCCGTCCGGCACGTTCCCTTCGTTCCCCATGTCCTTTTCGGGAACGGCGACGGTCGCGGGCAGTTCCATTCCCGACTGCACGTTCATGTACGCAATGGTGGGAGAGTCGGTATCGGGGTTGGTTCCCATCATCGGCGGCCAGTTTGTAGGCGTGACTATCGGAGCCTTTGATCAGGCCGCTCAGGGCCAACCCGTCACCTTCCATCTTGCCGAAGACGTAGTAGCCCCCGAGACTCAGCCGTATTTCTACACGCAGTCGCCGCCCGATCCTCCGACGCTATCGTTCAAGACCGGCATCGTCGTTACTTTCCCGCATCTCGTCACGCCCTCTCCGACTCCTGACACTCCGGCCGATACGCCTGCTCCCGCCGATGATCCTTCTCCGACCGTCGTCGTTCCACCGACCGCGCCTCCGGCCACCCCCACGCCCTCGGTCGCTCGGCCCGCGATTTATTCCGGCCCGCTCACGATAGCCGGGCTCGCAGACATTCCGCCCGGTTCAACTCTCGTTGCGCGCATCGGCTCTTCCTATGAATCTCTGCCGGCTGCCATTGTCGGCCAAACGTATCAAAACCTGGTCATTGCCCCGCCTTCTTCCAGCTTTATCGGCCAGCCGATTGAATTCTTCCTGAACGGCTTCAAATCGGTCTCGCTTGACGATTTCCAGAGCGGCGCGCGGAAGACGGACTTTGAAATTATCTTCATCGGGTACCCCACGCCGACTGTGACGCCAACTCCGACGCCCACGGCCGCTCCGCCCACGAATACGCCTGTGCCAACTCCGACGCCTATTCCGCCGACGAGCACGCCGGAGCCGACGGCTCCTCCAACTGCGACGGCAACGCCGCCTCCTTCGCCGACGGCGACACTCCGTCCGACGAGGACACCCATCCCGACGCTCCCGCCCACGAGCACGCCTGAACCGACTCCCGTGCCTCCGACTCCCCGGGTCGTGACCCAGATCGTGACCGCTACCCCGGCTCCGACCTTGGCGCCGACACCGGAACCGGAGGGCGGACTCTGCTCATCCACCGGCCCAACGCCGCTTTCGGCCGGGCTCGGCTCGCTGTTCATGCTCTTCGCGCCCGTCGGCCTCATCTACGGCGCGCGCCGCGTCCGCAGGGGCCGCAACCCCTAAAAGAGCTTCCCGTCGTCGCGACGCCTGTGCATGGAGATTCCGAGCGGGGGAATGACGGGAGCAGTGTTGGCGTTCATCAAGGCAGAACCGTCGCACTTCCTTGACACCGTTCAAATCCCGATGCTACATTCGACATAACTACCCAACCCTTTTCGGGGGCTCGCAGCGTGGTTCTGTCGTTCCGAGAACGCAACATCCTCAATCTCATCGTCAGCGATTACATTCGCGAGGCGACTCCGGTCGCCTCGGACGCGCTGGCCCGGCGTCATGGTCTCGGCGTCAGTTCCGCCACCATTCGCAACGACGTGATGGACCTTGAACAAAACGGGTTCCTTACTCGGCCCCATCCGTCCGCGGGAGCCGTTCCGCTTGACAAAGCCTATCGCCTCTACGTCGAAACCATCTCTGTCAACGGGCCTTCGCACCTCCCGCCCGATGTGCGGTCCTCTGCCAAACAGCGGCTCAACGCCGCCGAGCGAGATATCGACGAGTGGCGAAACGAGGCCGCCGCGGTCCTCGCCGGACTTGTGGGGAACATGGCCATCGCCACGTTCCCTTCGTCAGATGAGACGAGGATCCGCCACATCGAGCTCGTTTCCCTCAAGGACGTCCTCGGGCTCCTCGTCGTGGTGCTTGAACAGGCGAAAGTTCGACAGCAGTTCGTCCGGTTCGAGTCCGCCGTCGCGCCGGTCGAAATGCAGCTGATCTCCAACAAGCTTAACGCGCTTCTTCGCGGCATGTCGTCGCGCGAAATCGAGGATCGGCCGCTCGAACTCTCCCCCGCCGAAGAAGACGTCGTAGGCTCCGCCGTCGAGATCCTCCGCGAGGAGGAAGCCTCTCGCCACAAAGACCACTTCCTATCAGGTCTGAAGAATCTCCTCGCGCAGCCCGAATTCGAGAACAAAGACACCCTTGAAATCGTCATACAAAGCGTGGAGGACCGTTCTTTGGGGAGCGCCGTCTTGGCCCAGGCTCCCGAGGGTTCCGTCATCCGAGTTGTCATCGGCAAGGAGAATGACGGGGACATGCTCCGGCCCCTTGCCGTCGTTCTCGGACGCTACGGAATACCCGGCGAAATGAACGGCGTGATCGGCGCGATAGGCCCCATGCGGATGGAATATGGACGCGCCATCGCGGGCGTGGAATTCATGAGCGGCCTTATGACCGACCTCGTCGAAACCGTCCACGCCTAACGGCGAAGCGGCGGATGAGCGCCTCGCGCCCTAGAGGGAACATTCCCCGTTCAACAAGCCACGGAAGCCCGTTGCGTGCCCGTCTCTGTCCAGTTGCGGACGTACTCATGCTGTTCCGGGGTCTCGGGCGATCTGGGATGCCAGCAGATCTTTGCAACTCCCTGCCACCACTCGGCAATTTTGCGTAGGGCTCCGTCGCCGGTATGTCCTTGTCGCACTAACCAACAGCCGATCACCGTGCCGGTTCGGCCAACTCCTCCCCAGCAGTGGACGTACACGGTCTTACCGTCCCCCATGGCCCCGTCAATAGCGTCGAGGGTCGTGGACATCTGCTGCGGGCTTCTGGGGACGCTCAGGTCGATAATCGGATGCCGCTCATGCCCGACGGTCAATCCGAGGCGCCGAGCTTGCTCTTGTGCGATCTCGGCATACGGCTCCAACTCCCCCGACTCCGTCATGTCGATGAAGTGATTGATGCCCGCCTTCAGCAAGGCCCTCACCTTGTTCGCAGCGTCAAGGTCATTCAGGGCGCCGGGATATTCTCCGGCCACTAATTGACCTGGGATGACCCAATAGCTGTTGGGTATGGGGCGGTTCTCTTCGTCAGTCATGGATGTTTTACAGTTCCTTTAAAGGTATTGGGTTTGGTGGTACCCCTGGCCGGACTCGAACCGGCGACACACGGTTTAGGAAACCGTTGCTCTATCCGCCTGAGCTACAGGGGCATACCGCTTCATTGAGGGTGAAACGATGAGCGGGGAGGGATGGCACCCCCGGCGGGACTCGAACCCACGCACCCGGCTCCGGAGGCCGGCGCTCTATCCACTGAGCTACGGGGGCGGGCACATCAGAACTATATCACCGTCCCGCCTATGGAACAAGCGGCATGGCGGATGTTCCGTCAACGCCCCGTCGTCTGTGGCTTTCCGTTTTCATTTGAGGTCAAGCGCGGGAACGGTGGGTGTTACGCCACCCTGCGATAGGGGGAGTTATGAGGGACTTTCGGGGAGTTTCGCGGCATTGCATCGCGTCCTGATCGGACGCCGCGCGGCAAAAGCTCGGCGGCTAATCGAAACTATGCCGTATTTGCTCAGCAAGGGGTTGACAATGCCATATCACCTGCATATGATAATGCCGCCGTGAGAGCAACCGACTTTGGCGTTATATCTTCCCAAAACGCGGCGGGGTAGGGTACTTGACCGGTAAGAGTCGATAGACTCGGAAATCCTGTAGTTAGGGGGCGAGATGAAAATGGAAAAAGCTCCACGGAGCATCATGGTAATGGTGCTTGTTTCGGTATTTGCGTTGCTGTTCTTGGCAGCGTGTCAAGGTCCTCCGGGCAAGGCGGGTCTTCCCGGCAATCCTGGTGAGCCTGGCAACCCCGGCAACCCCGGTCCTCAAGGCCCTCCGGGCCCTCCGGGCCCTCCGGGTCTTCCCGGCCTTCCCGGCAACCCCGGCAACCCCGGCGAGCCTGGTCTCCCCGGTGAACCCGGTCTCGCTGGTCCTCAAGGCGCTCAGGGACCTCCGGGCATCTCCCCCGGCGCGGGAGTTACCATCAGCAGCGACACGATATACCTTGATCAGGGTTTGACGGTCAGGGGTTCCGGCTTCCAGGCGTTCGAGCCCGTTCAGGTCTACTTCGACCTGCAGGGTGGACGTGATCCGAACCTGGGCTTCGCAACCGCCAATGGTGGCGGCGCGTTTGAGCTGGTTCTGTCCGGCCCGCTTGGCGACATCAGCGGCGTCAGTCGGACGCGCGATCAGCTGCTTGCCCTTGATGCTGTCACGGTGATGGTACAAGGCGCGGACAGGAGCTTCGCCAGCATACCGGCATCGATTGAGGCCGAAATGCCCGCCCCCGTCATCCGCCCGCCGGCTCCGCCGGTCACGGTTGATGCGACCCTGACGGCTGGCTGTGTCACCGCCGGAATGGAAATTACCATCATGGGCTCCGGCTTCAAGCCGGGCGAGGCCACGAACTTCTTCCTCGTCACCGGGTCGCAGGCTGACGGCGCGCCGGTCCAGTCCTCAATCGGCAGCGCAGTTGCGAATAATCGCGGCGCGCTCATGGCCGATATCAGCGTCGATGCCGAAACCGAGAGCGGTCTCTATGGCATCAAGGCCGCCGGTATCCGAGGCACCGAGGCAACCGCGCCTCTGCTGGTCACCTCCGGATCGGGAACCGACGCCTGCAAATAGGCCCGACGCAAGTAGGCTGACATAGTCCAGAAACAATGAGCCCCGTGGGAGGGTACCTACGGGGCTTGTTTCTTTTGTATTCCGTCATCTCCGTTCCAAAGCCTTCGGTGGAACCGCGGCTTACAGGTCCACCAGTCGGCCACCCTCTTGGTGCGACTTCAAGAACCCCGCCATGATCCGCACCGACTTCCGCGCGTCCCGCGCCGGAGATGTACTCTCCGTGCCGTTGGATATATTGTCGACGATCTCTCGGTAGGCCGCTTCGATCCCTCGCGAGCGGTGCACTTCCGGGGTCAGCGTCGTTTGAATGGTATTGTAAGCGTACGCCGGATCGCTGAGTTCAAGCTCCGCCGACTCGGCATCGAATCTGAACGTTATCGTTCCCTTCGTTCCCGTGATCGTCACGTCTCGCGACGAGTCCGGCGTGTTCTTAAGGCATGAGAAGAAGGCCCGAACGCCGTTGTCGAACACGACATAGCCGGTGCCGCCGGGGTCGCGTTCAGTCGCGTTGCCGCCACCGGTTCCCCGATACTTGTCCCAGTCGTCGTACCCGTCTTCGAGGTGGGCGGATGCCTTCACCGGGTCCGCCTCGGTGAAGAACACCATCGCATCCAACAGGTGCGATCCGCTACGGAACATCCAGGCCTGCACGCCTCCGAATGAGGCGGACATCAGACTCAATTCGCCGACGGCGCCCGACCGTATGGCCTCCCGCACCTTGTGGAAAGTCGGACTCCATCGTCGGGTGTAGTCCACCGACAAGATCACCCCGTTCGCTTCGCAGGCGGCGATCATCCGGTCGGCGTCGTCTAGGCTCGTCGCGAGGGGTTTTTCGCAAAAGATGGCGCGGACGCCCGACTCGGCGGCGGCCACCGTCGGCTCCGCGTGAAGATGCTCCGGCGTCGCCACGGTAACAATGTCGAGTTCCTCGCCGGCCAGCATTTCCCGGTAATCGCTATATTCGCGCGCCTCGGGCCACCTATGGCCCCAATTGTCGCCGAAGCGTTGGATCCGCGAGGGGTCTCGATCGCAGACCGCCACTATCTCGATGTCCGGCACGTGCCCAATCGCCCACACATGCGAAACCATCACCCGGTCGCCGAAAGGCAGGAATTCCGGCTTCTCTGCGGCAGCCATGGCCGACTGAATCACGGAGGGCAGGTCCTCCGATGCCCGTCTGCGGATGGCAACCGGCCCCAACCCGATCATTCCCAATCTGTACTTCTGCGCGTTCAACTCGACTCAGTTCCTCCGTTCGACTCTTGTTCAGCGTCCGGCTAGAGTCCGGTTGGGACTCTCACGAAAGCGAGGTGTTATATTCCCGCACCCCCCACCGTCATTCCGGCGAAGGCCGGAATCCGGCAGCGTTGGATACAACATCGATTCCGCCCATATTCCCCAACTTGCTAATCGACTATGCGAAGGACTCCGAACTCGTGAACAACGGTTTTCCACCCGGTACCTTTGCAAATTCATACGGCCCTGACCCGCGATCACTTCGCGCTCATGCCCTTGTGTCCACCGGACGACCTCCGCTGGGCTGTGAAGCGATGTCGGCAATCAGCGTGTCTAAGATCAACTCATCGTCCGTTCCGGTGGATTTCATCGCCAGGTCGGCTTCCAGGAGCATCCGGTGTATCTCCGCCAGCCGTTCCATGCTGAATCGATCCGCTTGAAACAGCGTCTTCCGTAAGGGGTAGCCGGAAAGCCTCAGCCGCTGCGACGCCTCGGCCGTCGAGAGTCGGCGAGCGCCGATCTCTTTCGCCAATATCAGCAGGCGCACTTGCCGGGCGATCATATTCATGATTTGTCCCGTCGGAGTTCCCCCCTCCAGGAGCCCGTGAACCAGCCCCAGGGCATCGGAAACCCTCCCCTCTACTGTCGCGTCCACGGAAGCGAATATATTCGCCTCCTGGGCGTATGAGACCATTTTGTCGACATCCTCGGCGGCAATGGCCCGTCCCGCCGCGACAAGCGCCAGCTTGCGGACTTCCGACGCCACCACCGCCAAATCGCTCCCTATCGTTTCGGCGAGCATCTGAACGGCCCGCTCCTCGATCTGCGCGCCCTCCCCCCGCGCGCGCTCGGCGATCCACATTCGGAGTTCGCGGGGCCCGGGCGGATTGAAGGTTTTCGCCGTAACAAGCTCTCTTATCAGTTTGAGCAGGGGATTCGACGCGCTGAGCCGCCCGTCCACGAACACAACGTCGGTTGTTTCCGGCACGCTCATCAGGGCCGGGGGCAAACCCTCCCACTCCGAAAGGTTCTTCCTTCCGTTCGTCCCGGCATTGGAACGACGGCCTCCCCCGCGCTCAAACTTGCCCAGCAAACCCTCCACCAGCACCAATCGCTTGTCCGCCAAAAACGGCACCGTCAAAGCTGTGGCCGTGAACTCGTCCAACGACACGTTCGCGCCGTGCGTCACGATATTCACGTCGCGCACATCCGGCGTGCCGATGCTCGCCTTCATCGCCGCAATCGTCTCACGGATCGTAAAGTCGTCGTCCCCGGACAGCGAATAGATCATTCAGCCCCGCCTGTGTCGCCAATTCGTACGCCACGTGCCTCCACTCGTCGTTCTCATCCCCTCTCCAACGACGGGAGAGGGCTAGGGTGAGGGCTCCCCCGCGCAGCGCCAAATCGTTCCGCCGTTATGATATCGTATCCTTAAGGAGCGCGAACCGATGGCAATGCCGATCTTACGTCTGCTAATGCTCACCAGGATACCCGGTCTGGTATTCCGGCTGATGCTCGACCGACGAGTTCCCCTTCGACTCAAGCTCATCATCCCCGCAGCCCTCCTCTACCTCGTCTCACCAATTGATCTTTTCCCCGATATCTTCCCCTTCTTGGGGCATACCGACGACCTTATCGTCGTTGTTCTTGCGCTGGCTTCCTTTCTCCTTATGGTCCCGCGCAGTGTCCTGCAGGAGCACTTTACCGGCCGCCCCGCCGATCCTTCGACCGACACGTCCGCCCGCGATTCCGCCGGCGGGGTCATAGAAGGCCGGTACCGCCACATCGAGGACGAAGACGGCAGGGTCTCCTAGAGCGTCGCGCTTTCGTTCGCTGCCCGACTCACCCGAAAAGCATCCATGGAAATCGGCATCATAGGTCTTCCCGGCAGCGGCAAGACGACCATTTTCAACGCTCTGACTCGCGGACGCGCCGAGATCGCCTCTTACGGCGGGAACCCTAACATCGGCGTTGCCGCGGTACCCGACTCACGTCTCGACCGGCTTGCTGCCATGTACCACCCCAGGGAACCCGTGCCTGCCACCGTCAGCTACGTAGACATCCCCCCGCCCTCCACACCGTCCGGCCCCGCGCGAGCGATATCCGGTCAATACCTCAACGAACTCCAGCGAGTCGATGCCCTGCTCATCGTCGCTCGCGCCTTCCGCGATGAGGGCGTACTCCATGTGGACGGTTCGGTCGACCCCTTCCGCGACGTCGAAAACATGATGCTGGAGCTGCTCTTCTCCGATCTCGAACTCCTCGAGCGTCGGCTGCGGCGACTCGACGCCGGCTCAAAGGGCGCCAAGGCCGCGGAACGAGACGCCATCGAAAAGGAACGTGATCTCCTGCTGGGAATCAAGGGGCAGCTCGAAGCCGAGATTCCCATCCGGGACCAGCAGGCTGCCGCAGATCAAACGCGGCGCATCCGCGGGTTTCAATTCCTCACGGCTAAGCCGCTCATCGCGGTCATCAACATCGATGAGGACGACCTCGATCAAGCCTCTAGCTTTGAAGAGCGGCTGTCGAACACATTGGAAGGACCGTCTGTCCGATCAGCCGCCATATGCGGCAAGCTGGAAATGGACCTTGCTCAAATGGACCCGTTGGAAGAGGGCGAGTTTCGCGAGGCCGTCGGCGCGGGTGAGTCGGGACTCAAACGCATCATCAGCCTCTCGTACGATGCCGTGGGACTCATTACCTTCCTCACCATCGGGGACGACGAAGTGCGCGCTTGGGAGCTTGACCGTGGCGCCACAGCATCGAAAGCCGCAGGCAAGATACATACCGACTTCGAGAAGGGCTTCATCCGGGCCGAAGTCGTTCCCTTCGATGACCTCGCAGCCGCCGGGGGGTTGGTCGAAGCCCGCAAACGAGCCGTCCTTCGCCAGGAAGGCAAGGACTACGTTGTCCGCGATGGCGACGTCATGCATATTCTGTTCAACCTGTGATGATCTATTGAGACAGTCCCCTTTGCAAACGGGTTTTGTTGCATCGGCATTGACCATATAATGACCTTTACTTGGTATGGGAGTGCAGTTAGCAATCACTGAAAGGAGTTCAGAGATGCCTAGGGGATATAGCAGAGGAGGGGTTCGACGGAGTTCCGTCGGCAGGAGCACCGCACGGCGAAGTTCGAGCAGTCGTAGCGGCCCACGGCCTAAAGGACAGATCAAGTCTGGGAAGACGGTTCAGTATGCGATCAAGAGCCGCAGGGGTGCCACGAAGTACATTGGCACTACGAACAATCCTTCGCGGCGCGCCACTGAACACCGGAAGACGGGAAAGCTCGAGCGTGGGGATAAGCTTGAAGTTCAATCGAGGCCTATATCTCGGAAGTCTGCCGAACGCGTCGAGGCTGCTAAGCTGCGTTCGCATCGTCGCCAATACGGACGGAATCCGAAACACAACTCAACCAACGACGGCAGGTACCACCAGCCCTGACTGTTCTAGGCTTAATTCACCGAATGGTCGCGACCCCATGCAGCCCATCGCCCTTTATGTTCACATCCCGTTTTGCGAGACGAAGTGCCCTTACTGCGACTTCAATACCTATGCCAAAATCGAGTCCCTGATTCCCGATTACGTCTCCGCTCTGAAAGTCGAGATCAATTTGTGGGCATCCCTGCTCGAAGGCCCTCCCGTCCGTACCGTCTTTTTCGGCGGGGGCACTCCTTCCTATTTGCCCGGTGAGGACATCGCCGCATTGATGATGACAATTGCGGAGTCCTTCACCCTTGAGTCCAACGCCGAGATCACACTTGAAGCAAACCCCGGGGACTTCACGCCGCGCAAGCTTAGCGACTTTCTTGAATCCGGGATCAACCGCCTGAGCATCGGCGTTCAGAGTTTTGATGACGGTCTCCTCCGCCTTCTTGGAAGGCGTCACTCGGCCAGCGACGCCGCGCAGTCATTCCGCATGGCGCGGGACGCCGGTTTCGATAACGTGAGCATCGACTTGATGTACGGCCTCCCGCATCAGACTTTCGACCACTGGCGGGAGACCCTGGCGCGAACCGCAGACCTCATGCCGCCCCATGTTTCGCTCTACGCCCTGACGCTCGAAGGCGGCACACCCATGGAACGCTCCGCAGCGCAAGGGACTCTTCCTACACCGGACCCCGATCTCGCCGCCGATATGTACGCCCTCGCCGAGCGGAATCTCGAATCCCTCGGGTATCGTCACTACGAAATATCCAACTGGGCGATTGAGGGCAGGGAGGGCCTGCACAATATCGTTTACTGGCGCAATGAACCCTACCTCGGCGTGGGGCCCGGGGCGCATTCTTCCCTCCACGATCACCGCTTCTCCAACCTCAAGCCTCCCCGCGAGTACGTTAGAAGGCTCCAACGCGATATCCCCGATTCGTTCCATTTCCCCGCCTCCGCGTCGCACGATCCCCGCGCGGCCATCAAATCCATCCCGGTCGTCGATTCTGTCGAACACATCGACCGCCGCCTTCAGATGGCCGAGACTATGATGCTCGGTCTTCGGCTCGATACCGGAGTATCCGTCGCCGAGTTTGAAATCCGATTCGGCATGTCCCCCCTCGATGTCTACCGTGTGGAAATCGACGAGCTTCTGCCGACCGGACTCATTGAAACCGCCAATGACAGCATCCGCCTCACCGATAAGGGGAGGTTTCTCAGCAACGAGGTCTTCGTCCGCTTTTTCGACTGAACCGCCCTTATACCGCGCGGAGTCCCGGTTTGCTATGCTGAGGGATATCCTGCGCAGGAGCCCGCAAGTTTGCACGTAATCGGAACGGCGGGACATGTCGATCATGGCAAGTCCACCCTCGTCCACGCTCTAACCGGCATCGATCCCGACCGCCTCCAAGAGGAAAAGGAGCGCGGTCTCACTATCGACCTCGGTTTTGCATGGATGCCGCTATCCGACGGTGGGGAGGTCAGCATCGTCGACGTTCCCGGACACGAGCGCTTCGTCAACAACATGCTGGCCGGCGTTGGCGGCATCGACCTAGCCCTCCTCGTCGTCGCCGCCGATGAATCCGTGATGCCTCAAACTCGTGAACACCTCGCCATTCTCGACCTTCTCAACGTCACTACGGGGCTCGTGGCCGTCACCAAGCGCGATCTCGTCGACGACGAATTGCTGGAACTGGTGGCAGCCGAGGTCGAAGACCTTCTCGAAGGCACTACGTTTCAAGACGTTCCGGTCGTACCCGTTTCAGCCACCACGCGGGACGGCCTTTCCGAGCTTGCGTCAACCATCGAGGCCCTTCTTCGGGATACGCCTGCCCGCCGAGACCTGGGACGACCGCGCCTCCCGCTCGATCGAGCCTTCACTATGTCCGGCTTCGGCACCGTCGTCACCGGTACGTTGGTCGATGGAGCGCTCAGCGTCGGTCAAGAGGTCGAAGCGCTGCCACGCGGGATGCCGTCACGGATACGCGGTCTCCAGAGCCACAAAAGGAAACTCGATACCGTTCCACCTGGCACAAGGGTCGCCGCCAACCTCGCTGGACTCTCCCAAGACGAAATCAGTCGGGGCGACGTGCTCACCGTACCGGGGTGGCTTTCCCCGACCGACGCCGCCGATGTCCATCTGCGCGTCATCGAAGACGCGCCTCGACCGATCAGGCATAACATGCTCCTTACCGTACACACCGGCAGCGGGGAGACCGTGGCCCGCCTCAGACTGCTGGAACGCCGCCGTGCCGATCCGGGAGAATCTGTTTGGGCCCAACTCAAATTCGAAGCGCCGGTCCCCGTCGTCAAGGACGATTTCTTCGTTATCCGCTCTAACCGAGCCACGCTCGGCGGGGGGACCGTCGTCGACACCCACGCCCGACGCCATCGCCGCAGCGACCAATCCACCCTCGACCGACTCGCCATGATCCGAAGCGGCGCGCCGAAGGACATCCTCCTCAATGCCATCGAACGCTCCCAGCCCGCCGATGTCGATGAACTCCCCGGACGGGCCAACATGGAAGCGGAGATTGTGCGTTCGGAACTCGAAAAGATGGCGGGCAGCGGAGAAGTGGTTCTCCTTCGTTCTGGGAGGACGGCGTTCACGAAAAAGGGCTGGGAGAATCTCGAACGCAAGGCGAGCGTCTTCCTCTCCGATTACCACAGGGCTTATCCCCTAAGGAAGGGCGCTCCTAAGGAGGAACTCCGCAGCCGGATAGGCGCCGCGCCGGCAGTCTTTCTCGAGGCGCTGCGGATATTGCAGGACAAAGGCTCTATCGCCGAGGATGGGCCGGTCGTGTACCTTATGGGCCACTCGCGGAAACTGACTGAAAGCCAAGAACAAACGGTGCGCGATTATCTCGCTCTGCTGGAATCTCAGCCGTTCTCACCCCCCACGGAGCCGGTTCCCGACTCGGAGGTTCTCGCGCTGCTTGCCGACGAAGGCCGAATCGTGCGTGCGGGAGATGCCGTCGTGTTTGCCGCCTCGGCTTATCGCAAAATGGCCGAGGCCGTCGTCGAACGCATCAATGCCACCGGCCCCGTCACCGTCGGCGATGTCCGCGATATGTTCGGCACTAGCCGAAAGTATTCACTCGCCCTGCTTGAATACCTCGACCGTCAACGAATTACCCGCCGAGAAGGTGATGTCCGCGTTCTGAGGCAGCCCTGAACGCCATGCCCGTCGCTCCCCGTCCTCACATACTGGGGTTATGCGCCTGCGTTTCCTGTCCATTGACGGGAGAGGGGCAGGCAGCGGTGCCATGCTTGAAGAGGTTCGCGTTTTCACGGGAACGACGATAAGGGAGTGTGGGAATGGCGGGAATTGGCGATATTGCCTAGGTCGTCCACGTCATCCCTAGCCCCTGCCGGCCCACATACTATACACTGGTTTCAAACAGGATCATCCGCGCGCATGGTTTCAAGCACACTTAATTCGGCACATGTCGCTCGATACACCATCTGGGCGGCGCGGCTCGTGGTATTCGCCGCGTTCTTCGATCTGTTCGTCCAATTCCCCACTATCGCCCCGTACGGCGAAAGCCTCGGAGCATCCGCCGCCCTCGTGGGCATCATTGTTGCCGCATACTCGTTTACCAACCTCTTCGGCAACCTCGGCGCGGGATACATTCTCGACCGATGGGGCCGCCGACTGCCCATGCTTCTCGGCATGTCAATCACCGCCATTGCCGTCTTCAGCTACTCCCTCGTTCAGACTCCGGAGCAGTTCATCGCGGTCAGGGCCGTTCACGGCATCGGGGCGGCCGTCCTAGCCCCAGGCGCATTCTCCATCATAGGCGATAGGACGGCGTCGGACAGACAGGGTCGAGCTATGGGTTTGACGGGATCTCTGATAGCCGTCGCCGCGCTGATCGGCCCGCCCGCCGCCGGTATCCTGCGTGATATTTGGAGCGCAAACGTCGTTTTCTATGTTGATTCGGCGTTCATGCTCATCACGTTGACGGTTTTCTTACTCATCGCCCGCGACGTTTCCACCTCGTCGCATGAACGAGAACCCGACCCGCAAACCGCCGAGCGACATACTGCCAAACAGCGTCCCGGCTTATGGTCGGCCTATGCCGCGGCGTTCGCCATTACCGTTGGCATCGGCGCGCTGGTCACTCACTTGCCCCTCATGCTCGAAGCGCAGGGAGAGACTGCCGCGCGATCGGGTTACAGCTTCGGGGTCTACGCTCTTGTTGCGATGATCGTCATGGCGAGTCCCATCAGTCGATACGGAGACCGTTACGGAGCCTTTCGTCCCCTCGTGGTCGGGCTTATCGGCGTGGCGGCCGGACTTGCCCTGCTTGCCGTCCTCAATGGCTACGGAGGCGTCGTCGCGGGCATGGCCGTCTTTGGACTGGGCTACGGGCTTGTTTTCCCCGCAGCTTCGGCGCTCGTAGCGGGTTCCACCGGAGCCGACAGGCGCGGCATGGCGTTCGGCGTATTCTATGCCGTCTACTCCCTCGGAGTCGTCGTGGGCGCCGCCGGCAGCGGCAGACTCGCCACGCTCAGCGACGAATTCATCGGTCTCCCCTTCCTGGTATCGGCCGTCGTCGTCGCTGTGGCCGTGCCTCTCGTCGCCGCCATCAAATACGGCGCAGCCAAGTCGGGCTCCACGTCGTTCTCGTGAAAACGGGGAAGGGGAATTCTTTACCTCCGCCGCAAGTTCCTACACTCCCAACTCATGAAGCCGTTCGTCGTCAATGCCGAAATGGTGGCCGACCTCATGAATCACGGTTTTGCGTATTTCCTCGACAATCTCTTCGTTCGTCGTGCAAATAGACTCGATCGACCCTTGGAAAATGGTAATCCGGTCGGGAAGAATCGTCAGATAATCGGCCCGTTCAGTAAGCGGGATCCCTTCATAGAGACCTAGAAGCACCTGCGAGTCTTCCACGATATGGCCCGCGAGCTGATCGGGTGAAGGCCAGTCCTCGACGATAATATCCACATTATCAAGTCGCCGTCGGAATTCCTCCGGCACCGTACCGAGAGCCACTCGCACCAGACGCTCGAAGATTTCTCGTTCCATACGACGATTTTACCAAACTTCTCGGCGTTCTCCTTAATGCCATCGAGCGCTGCCTCCCGGAAGTCCCATTCAGTGGGCCGACGCTGCCTCCCACCGGCTGCGCAATGCTTTCTAACTCAATTGTCACTGTGGTATATTGCACCTATGTCCCAAGAGACGATTGAACGTCCTGTCACAGCCCGTCGCGTGGGGGGGCATCTTCGCGACACGCTCATCGTTGTCGGCGCCATACTCATGGCCGCCACTCTCTATCTCGTCTTCCTTTGGGTGCCTACCGACGCCAACCTTGGCGTGTCCCAGCGGATCTTCTACCTCCACGTTCCGGTCGCCATTCTTTCCCTCGCTTCCATCGTCGTTGTCGCCGGGGCCAGCGCGGTCCATCTCTTCGGCAAGAGCGAGAGAGCCGACGCGGTCGCCTTCGCGTCAGCCGAGGTCGGTTTCGTGTTCTGCACTATTGCCATCGTCACCGGAGCCATTTGGGCCAAACCGGTTTGGGGCGTGTGGTGGACATGGGACCCCAAGCTGACTCTGACGCTTGTTCTTTGGTTTATCTATGTCGCCTACCTGATGCTCCGCGCCTTCGGCCCGAAAGGTTCACAGGGCGCGCGTTACGGGGCCGTTCTCGCCATCATCGGCGCAATCGACGCCCCTATAATCTACTACGCCGCGGAACTGTGGCGATCAACGCATCCTAACCTTGTGCTGGGGCCGGCCGCGGAGAGCGACGCACTCGATCCCAGAATGCTCATGGCCGTCCTGGTTTCGCTGACGGCATTTCTCGCGTTGTTCGTCTACTTCATCATCGAACGATACAGCCTTAAGAGAGCGGAAACCGATGTTGACCGGATATTCCAATACGCTGCCTAGAGCGCTGCGCACGGCCAGGCTCGCCGCGCTTGGCCTGCTCGGAGTTATCGCCGCCGTCGTTCTTGCCTCCCCGGCCTACGCGGCCGGTGGGATAGTCGATCATCCCGCCTCGGTGACGTCCTTCGCCCAGGCTTCCGATTCCGGCCCCGAGGCGAATCTGCCCTTCCTCTTCGCCGTGTACATACTCACTTGGGCGGGGTTCTTCGGGTATGCTTTCTACATGTCACGCCGCCAGCGCGACATGCGTCGGGACATCGACTCGCTGCGACAGGCCCTTGAGGAACGTCAAGGCAAGGACGCCTCGAACTCATAGGAAGGGAACGGACACAGCTCATGATAACCGGCGATGCGCCCGCCATTCCTCAGCCGAGCCGGACTGCTCACCGCATCAAGGTGTTCGTCGGCCTCGCGGTGGTAGCAGGGGCGCTTGGCTTCCTTGTCTTTACCGCTTTCCAGAGCGCCAGCGTGTACTTCTACACCGTTAGCGAAATCAAGGAAATCGGCCCGACCGACGAAGGGCGCCTCGTAAAGGTGAACGGCAAACTCGTCCAAGACTCTTTCGTCCGTGAGGATTCGTCCACTATCGCCCGGTTCACCCTCATCGACGCGGAGGGTTCCGAAACCCTGTCCGCAGTCCACGACGGCGTCGTCCCGGATCTCTTCTTCAACAAGCACTCGGAAATCATACTTGAAGGCTCATACGGCGCGGACGGGGTGTTCTACAGCGAGAACGTGATCGTCAAGTGCCCCTCCAAGTACGTCGCCGCCGGATAGCGCCTTCCACATTCGTCGAGGCCTCTATGGGGCGCGGGCACGCCGGGTTTTTGGGTGGGAATGACGGTCGTAAGGGCGCCTCTTACGCTATTCGCACTCGCCAGCCGAAGGGATCGTCCTTGTAGCCGTACTGGATTCCCACGATCTCATCGTAGAGTCGTCGCGACAGTGGCCCCGTCTCTCCCTCGCCAACGGGGATATCTTCTCCCATGTAGCCGATCTCCCCGATTGGCGAAACCACCGCCGCGGTCCCGGTTGCGAATGCTTCGCTGATCTTCCCGCTCTGGCAGCCCTCTGCCACTTCTTCCATGGAGATGCGTCGCTCCGTCACCTGGATGTCCCAACTGCGGGCCAAGTGCAAGACCGAATCTCGCGTCACGCCCGAAAGAATTGATCCGGTCAGTCCAGGCGTCACCAACTCGTCATCGATCACGAAGAAGATGTTGCTCGTCCCGACTTCTTCAACGTACCGGCGCTCCACGGCGTCGAGCCACAAAACCTGGGTATAGCCTCTCTCCTTGGCATCCTCGGAGACGTACAGGGTCGGGCCGTAGTTGCCTGATGTCTTGGTATTGCCTACACCGCCCGGGGCCGCTCGGATGTACTCGTCGGAAACGAAGATTCGCGTCGGGTTGAACCCTTCCTTGTAGTACGGGCCGACCGGACTGAGTACGATGAAGAATAGGTACGTTGCCGAGGGCTGAACTCCCAGAGCCGCCTCCGTGGCAATCATTGTCGGTCTAATGTAAATCGCCGTGCCCTCCGATGTTGGGAGCCAGTAACGATCGAGGACCACAAGCTCCTTCACCGCCGCCAAAAACGTCTCGGCATCGAATTGAGGCATGACCATGCGCTCGGTCGAACGGTTCATCCGCTCGATATTTTTATCCGGTCGAAACAGCCCAATGCCCCCGTCGGGCAGGTGGTACGCCTTCAGTCCCTCGAAAACCTGCTGGTTATAGTGCAGCACGATCGCCACAGGATCCAAGCTCAAGTCGTGGTATGGCTCGATCCGGGGACTGTGCCATCCCTGCGCCGTCGAGTAGTCCATGAGGAACATGTGGTCCGTAAGGATTTCGCCGAATCCAAGATCGGCATCGGCGGGTCGCGCACGCGTTCCCGCGCTTGCGGATTTCGTAATAGCGATGTCCATCTGCTTCTCCAGTACCTCACGGATCGTAGTTGACAAAATATACCACTGGCGCAGGAAATGGGCTACCTTGCCACCGGCGAAAACATCCAACCCGCCGTGCGTTTCCTACGCTCCGCACTCGCCCGGAGTGTCCCCCAAAACACGCCTTCAAAAGAATACCCCGGCCGACTGTTCGACCGGGGTATCTCGCGCTTCGTGTCAGGACGGACGGGACTATACGCCGTACGACGCCACCATCTGCTCCGTGGTCAGCGTCTTCGCCTTGGTCTTCAGTGCATCCAACCGCTCTTGCATGGTCGGATGAGGTTCCGCTTGGTAGAGGAGGCCCAAGGGTATGCCGTCGCGCTCCAGCAGGCTCGCCGCCGCGTCGATGTTGGACGGGTCGTGATCGTCGGAAATGTCCCACGCCCTGCCAGGTATTCCTTTGCGGGGCTCCCCCTTCAGAACCTTGTAGGTGTCGTTGTACTCCGTGCAGGGCGACTGCACGTGGACGACCGCGAAGCCGGGGTATTCCATCGCGTCGTAAATCATGCTCGCCATGTCCTTGATCTTGCTCGACAGAGCCGACGCGATGTGCGAGACGCCCACCGTCAAATACAGCCTCAAGGGGTTCAGACCGTCTTCGGCTTTCCCGAACGGCGTCGAGCTTGTGATCATTCCCAGCTCGCTGGTGGGCGAGCTTTGCCCCTTGGTAAGGCCGTAAACCCCGTTGTCCATCACAATCGCGCACACGTTCAGATTGCGTTGGGCCTGCGGGGCGATGTGCTCCATCCCGATACTGAGGAAGTCACCGTCTCCCGCCACGATGACGACGTTCAATTCGGGTTGGCCCGTCTTGACGCCGAACGCCACCGGAAGCGTGCGACCATGCAGTCCATGGACGCCAAACGGCTGATCACCTTCAAGCAGATGGACGAGGTTTCCCGAACATCCGATGCCTGCAACAACTACGGTCTGCTCAATCGGTTCTTCTGCTTCGACTAATCGGCGGGCCACCGCTTGTTCCAGCGCTCGCCGGACGCCGAAGTCCCCACACCCGGGGCACCATTTGAAATCATATTCGGGATTCTTCTCACTCATACTGCGACTCCCTCCTTCTGGGCAATGCCGATCCGCTCCTCGATCCGATTGGTCAAGTTCCCTATGGCAAACGGCAGCCCCGTATACTGCGTGATCGACTCGGCTCGTACGCCGAGAGACCGCAGATGCGATGAAAACTGACCCTGGTAATTAAGCTCCGGCACGATGACCAGGTCTTTCTTTCTGAGTTCGTCCAGCAGCGCGGGGGGCAGGGGGTTCAAGTACATCGTGTAGTACCATGCCAGGTTGTCCGCGGTTCCCGCGGCTCGCATCAGCTGCCATACTTCGCGGGAAGGACCTTTTGAACCGCCCCACGGCATCAGAGCGATTGAGGCCTCCGTGTTCTCCGCGTCGTAATTTCCGTTCTCGAGCAGTTTTAGCTTGCCGAACCGCCGCTCCGTCATCTGGATGTGTCGCTCCGGCAGGTGAGTCGTGTCACCCATGCCGTCGTGCTCGCTCGCGTTCGCAATGTAGCTGCCCGGGCCGCCGGGCAGCGGCATCGGCGACAATTCTCGCGACTCGTACCGCTGAAATCCGTTCGCGCCCTGATACACTTGGCGATCCTCGACCGCCACCGTGTCCAAATCCGGCTTGCGAACGTTCTGCTTTCGTTCAGACAGAGAATGCTCGCTGAGAAGGATGACCGGCCCCTGATATCGCTCCGCCCAGTTTATCGCTTCCACCGTGGCGTAAAAGCATTCTTCAACCGATCCGGGGGCGATTATGGGCATACTCACGTCCCCGTGGGCGGGGCGGAGGGCGGCAAAGAAGTCCGATTGCTCCGTCTTTGTCGGAAGGCCGGTCGCCGGGCCTCCGCGCTGGACGTCGCACACGACCAGGGGGATTTCAGCCATCCATGCGAAACCGAGTCCCTCGCTCATCAGCGAAAGGCCCGGCCCCGCCGTTGCCGTCATGGTCTTCTTGCCAGCGTACCCGGCCCCGATTATCGCATTGATCGCCTCGATCTCCGACGAAACCTGATACACCGTCTTTTCTTCGCCGCTCAGCCAGCGCTCCATCCAGACCAAGATCGTCGTCGCCGGGGATATCGGATAGCCGACATAATAATTCAGTCCCGCGTGCACGGCCCCCAGGCAGATCGCCTCGTTCCCGTTCAAGAAGATCTGGTCGTAGTCCGGTTTATTCGGCGGAGCAAGCTGCCCCAGACTCAGACCGCTCTTCTTGGCTTCTTCACGACCAAGCGTCAGGCCGTGAATGTTCTGAGGCACGATCTTCTCGCCGTACCGCTCCACGTTTCCCCATCGGTGCTTGACGAACTCTTCCAAGATCGATTGAGGCATGTTCATCAGCCCCGCCAGCATCCCCATGACAACCATGTTCGCCGCGCGCGGATTGCCCGTCGAACGTCCTAGCTGATCAAATGGAACGCCCAGGCTCGATCCGTTGTCCTCTACCTGGAACGCCTTCGAGTCGTACACGACCACTCCGCCCTCGCGAATTTCGTCCTTGTGCGATTCATAGGCGTGCTCGTTGAAAGCAACCAATACGTCCAGTTGATCGCCCCGACTTAAGATTGGTTCGGTGGATATCCGCACCTGGAACCACGTCGGCCCACCCGTAATTTGGGAAGGGAACGTCGCGAAGGTCTGCGCGTGATATCCCGCCTGCACGTTGGCCGAAGCGAAACCCTCGGCGACCGACAGAAGCCCTTGGCCTCCCTCTCCGGCGATTCGTATCCTAAAGTCCGTCGTCCGCAACTCGAGCCCCCTTTTTAGCACGGCCCCCTCACTCGTTCCACGAATAGGGCCTATCGAAAAAAGCCCCGCGCATCGGTCTGTGCTGCGGGGCGTTGGGTCTACCTAGAGGATGGAGTCCTGAAACTCATACCGATTCCCGTCCGAATTCTACAGGAACCCTTCTCGCAGTGTCAATGAAATCTCCTCGCCGATAGCCGGTCTGTCTTGGTGGGATAAAGACCTCTCACGCTGTGGATTCCCGCCCCATATCGGAGTACGGGGTGAGGTTCCCCGTTTTTCACGGGGCATGTTTTCGCGAGAATGACGAAAGCAGGCGGCCTGCCGATATTCTCTGCCGGTGCGCGAGGATTGAAGGAATCTCCTTTCCTCGGAAGGACCTCAAGCGCGTCGTGTCGCCGGATGCGTCCTAGCGGGACGATTCCCGATAGTCGCCGGTCCTCGTCCTCTTCGGTCTGTTATTTGCGGCTTCGTTCGTTACACTCGCGCCGAACAAGAAGATGATGCCGCCCAGGAATCCCCAGACCAACACGATCACGACCGACGAAAACGGCAAATAGATCAAGTTTTGCTGTCCCGAAACGTTGCCGAACCAGAAGAATAAATGCTTTCCAATCTCGAACAGCACCACCGCAACAATCGCTCCGAAGGTCGCGTCGCGCCAGTCAACGTGTGTGCTGGGCATCGCGCGATACACTACTCCGAACGCTATCGTAGTCATGAAAATCGGCAGTACTCCCGCCGCTAATTCAGTTACGAGGATGACCACTCGATTGATGGGCCACCCGACGACCGGCAGGGCCTCGCTGATGTTCGTCGCCACTTGGAATACTACAGTCAATCCAATCGACGACAGGAACATTAGCATGATGCTCACTGCGAAAAGCACTTCCAAGAGCGTCGTCGATAACAGCTTGCGCGGCTCCGATCCAAAAATTCGGTTCACCGCCCGGTTCGTCGCCATGAACAGGCCATTCGCTCCGATCAAGATGCCCACGATCGCCACGACTCCGGCTGTAAATCGTGAACTGAACAGGTGGTCGATTGAATCATTGAAAAAATCACCCGATGCAGGGAAGAAGAAGAGGAATACTCGTCCGAGCTCCGTCTCGATGGTGGCCTGGTCGGCGAATGTCGAGAACAGCAGAATAATGACTGCCACGAGCGGGAAGAACGACAGCAGGGTGAAGAAGGCCAGGGAGGCCGCTAAGTCGATTCCACCCGTCCGAATGAGCGCCCATCCGGCATACCACAAGGCTTTCAGCCGCCAGGCCAAGGGCCCTTGCGGGTGATACGCCGCGATTCGTTCCGCCAAATCATCAATCAGCGGAGCAGTCGCGGCCCCGACATGCACTCGCGGATTCTCCAACATCGCCGCTATGGCCATGCGCACTTCTTCTCCCACCTCTTCGCTCACTTTGTAGGCCCCGTCTATTGCCCCCTCCGCCGCCCCGCCGACGTATCTGACCGTGTATACGTGATCGACGTTTCGCACTTCCATGGCGCCTTCCACCATGCATCTCGCCACGTAGGCGAGGTGGGCGGCATCGCCGGAGACGTTGTCGAGCAGCAGCTTGGCAGTGTCGTGTGCGGCCTGAGGAACGTCGCCGCCTGTGGCTGAAACTCCCGTAATGACGCCGACCATTGCCGACTTCGCCGCGCTGCCGATGTCAACGCCCATCTCGGTGATGGTCTCAAACGCGCTGTATGATGCCTCGGATACCGCCTTGTCGGTCGCCACTCCGACAAACACGGCTCCCTCAATCGCTCCTTCAACTGCGTCCGTTCCCGCGGTCTGAACATCCATCCCCAATTCATTTGAACCTTGGATGGCTCCCTCCACCGCTTCACGAATTAAGGGCATCGTTGGTTTGGAAGACCCCGATGTGCTCTGAAGCACTCCCATCACGGCATCTCTGGCGATGCCCCCCGCCTCGCCGCCAATAGCTGTCAGAGCCTTGATCGCCCCGCGAACTGCTTCACGCGCCACATGCCCCGCCCTGTGCCCGTCTCCCGCCGAATTCCCCAGCGTAAACTGGGATGCCGCGCGGACGCGTTCGTTCAACAGCGTGCTCATCGGCACATCTTTCGACTCTGATCCGATCAGCGCCTTGCGAATTTGCCGCTTTAGGTTTACCAATTCCATCACTGACAACCCTAATCAACTCCAAACACACCCAATCCGTTCGTCCTGAGCCTGTCGAAGGGCGGTACGACACGCATTCCGTTCCTGGAGTTGATGAGAACCCCTCACTGCGTCAAGGCGGCGTCAAACCGGCGCAGGAACTTGACCATGCGCCTGGGATGCGTGGTGGGAATCCAGAGAGGAAGGGGTGTTCATCTTGCCGGACTGAACGGTTGCCGAACCTTACGCTCGGTCGCGGTGATTCCTGGCGGGCGCGAAGATGGAATCTTCCGGAAACTCGGAGACAACTCTGCGTTTGCGGGTTATGAGCCTGCGTCCGCCAAAGATGGCCAGAACGGCTAGGCCGCTCACCAAGCCCGCTATCGCACCCTTCAGAAATCCCCTTCGCGTAACTCCCCCCCGCACTTCGGTTCGCTTGGCCATGTCTAATTGCCGCTCCTAGTTTTTCAGCTTTAGTATAGTATACTGGCGCTCTCGTTTGAAAGCCCGGCAATTTCTCCCACATTGACGCTTGGACTTTACCTCGCCCCGCCAAACACGATACCCTTGTCCGGTACGGAGGTCAGGATGAGCAGCCAAAACCCCGAAGATCAGCCCCAACAGCCCCCGGAACGCCAACCGGAACCCGATATCCCCGACGACCCTATTGAGATTGCGCAGGTCCAATACTCTTGGATCTGGTCGTCGTGGTGGCTTTTGCTCATCGTCTTCCTCCTCTATTTGTTCCTCGACCCCATCACCCCTTCGGTACTCGTGTTTGTCATCTTGATTCCGAAATTCTGGCAATGGAGGCGCACGCGCTACTACCTCACCGAAGACAAGCTCATCTATCAGCGCGGCGGAATCCTGCAGACGCCCCGCTACCAAATCCCCTTCAATAAGCTCAAGGAAACTCGGGCCCGACACGGCATGTTTGGCAGAACCGTCGGATTCCAACATGTCGATATCATGCTCGAAAACGGCGCAGTCGCCACGCTCCAGTACATCCCCGCCCACTTCGACGTCGCCGGGTACATCAATGAGCGAATCGGCGGTGATACGTCCCAAACTCCGACCGACGAGGATTCGGACGACGAACGCCCGGCAATCGAGACCCAATAGTCCCCGCAGTCACGAGGCCCTCGCAGCAGTGCAGCCGCGCATCCCCCACGACTTCAAGCTGATCCACGCCGGCGCCCTCGTCGACGGACGAGGCGGCCCGTCCGTTCCTTCCGCCGCCATCCTCATTGAGGGGTCGAAGATCATGGCGGTGGGAGCCCAGGGGCAGGTCGTCGCACCGGAGGGCGCCTCGGTCGAATATCTCGACTACTCCAACAAAACGCTGATGCCCGGCATGGTTGACGCCCACACGCATCATGTGGGATTCGGCGATGGCCGAGCAGGGGACGAGGTTGCCACGTATCCCGACGAAGTTCTCACCGTCCAAGCCGCCCAAAACGCCCGGAAAGCTCTCTTCTCCGGCGTGACCACGATCCGCGAAAACGGCCCAAAGAATATGACGATGTTCCGTTTCCGGGACGCTGTCAATCTCGGCCTCGCCGTCGGGCCGCGAATGCACTTGTGCGGGCGGCCCGTGTCCATTATCGGCGGGCACATGGGCTATTTCGGCTCCGAAGTGACCGGCCCGAACCAGGCCCGCGCCATGACTCGCCAACTCATCAAGGAAGGCGCAGACTACATCAAGATAACGGCGACCGGCGGCAGCACCGCAACTTCCTTCACCCTCCGCCCATCCTTCAATGTCGACGAACTCCTCGCCATCACCGATGAGGCCCATAAATTTGGCAAGACGACCGCCGCCCATTGCCTTTCCACTCAGGGTATTGTCAATTCGCTTGATGCGAATGTCGATATGATCATCCATTGCGTCTTCAAGCGGGCGGACGGGAGCAACGACTTTGATGAATCGGTTGCCGAGCGGATTGTTCGACAGGGAGCCTACGTAAACCCCACGCTCCACGTCTTCCGCGCCCGCATATGGACGCTCCAGCATCGCAAGGAACGATACGGACTGACTCCGCAAGAGCAGGCGGGGCTCGATGAGGAACGCCGAGAATTCGATGTGCGCATAGAAGACTGCCGCCGCCTTATCGAAATGGGCGCAAAGGTCATTACGGGGTCCGACTCATCCTGGGGCAACTACATGCTCGGAAACACCGCCTACGAAACCGAGTGTCTCGTCATGTCCGGTTACTCCAACGAGCAGGCCGTCTGCTCCGTCACCGGCCAATCCGCCCGCTCCCTCGACATGCACCACATAGTCGGAACCGTCGAACCCGGCAAAGAGGCGGACCTCATCATCCTCGACGGCGACCCTACCGCAGACATCCGCAGCCTCTGGAACGTTGACACCGTCTTCTTGGCTGGCGCGCGCGTGCAGCGGGGATCATCCGACTCTCTCGCCGCCGTCCGCCAACAACCCCCGAATAATCCCTCTCCCGTCGTGGGAGATGGCTAAGGTGAGGGCATATCCCCTCTCCCGTCGTGGGAGAGGGTTAGGGTGAGGGTTCCCACGAAAGAACGCCCCCGCGCATAGCGAAAAAAGGGGAAGGGCATCTGGAGCGGGCGAGGGGATTCGAACCCCCGACTTTCTGCTTGGGAAGCAGACACTCTGCCACTGAGTTACGCCCGCCCGACTCCCGGATTCTACCAACCCGCCCCTTCTTGCACAACCTCCCCTCTCGTTTCTCCCCCACCGGCGCGAACCTGCCGGAAGGCTTAGCCAAAAGAGAGACGTCGTAGGGGCGCCCCTTGCGGTTGCCCTGTTCCCCCACTCACATTTCGCATCTTGTTTAGCCTGCTAATGTGTTGCTCAAAGGTCTCCGTTCGCCGGAATGAAGGCCGATTGCCACTCGTTCCCCGAACACTCTACAATAGCCGCCGACAACTCTAACCCGAAAAGGCGCGCCATGAAGCTCGACGAATCGCAAATCGAAGAGTTCGACAACCGCGGATACCTCTTCTTCCCCAACCTTCTCGATCAAGAGGAAGTCGGCCTCCTCCAACAGGCGGTGCCGGAGATACTCAGCCGCCAAGGCCCCGAGGTCGTCCGCGAACGCGACGATCCATCGACTGCGCGACTCGCCTTCGGCGCCCATGTCTACTCCGAGCCCTTCAAGCGTCTCCTCACCCTCCCGCGTCTGCTTGAACCCGTCCGCCAACTCCTCCGCGACGACGTCTATCTGCACCAGAGCAGATTGAATCCCAAGCCCGGTTTCGGCAAGGGCGGCGGATGGGACTGGCATCAAGATTATCCCCCCTGGCATCTTATCGACGGAATGCCAAAGGCCGACTGCGTGATGGCTTCCGTCTACGTCGATGACTGCACCCCCGTCACGTCTCCCCTCTTGGTCGTGCCCGGATCACAGCGTCACGGGCTCCTCGACTCCAGGCTCCATGAGGACGCGAAGGGCAGGGGATACGCCCTCCACCACATCGACAGCGAAGTCCTCCAACGCCTGGCCGACGAAAGTGGAATTGAGCCTCTCATAGGCCCCGCCGGCTCGGTCGCGTTCGTACATTGCAACGTCGTCCATGGCTCGGCCAACAACGTTTCACCTTGGCGACGTGCGATCATGTATCTCAACTACAACGCTGTCGGGAACGCCTGCACCGGCGAAGAACGCCCTTGGTATCAGAACAACCGCGACTTCACCCCGCTCCGGCCAACCGACGACAACAGCCTCAAAACCCTCGTCTAACCAATGCCCAGTCACACCTCCCATCGTCATTCCCGCGTTCGCGGGAATCCACGATGCAAGGACTGGACGAATTCGTAGGGGCAGCCCTTGTGGCTGCCCTATTCCCTCACCAAGACTGAACAACCTCCACCCCTCCCGCGAACTTGACGTCAACCCGTTGATCGCATATCATTCACCTTGCGAAATTTCATCATTGATACCTCCTCCTCTCCCTCCAGCGTGGGGCCGTCGAAAGGCGGCCTCACGTGTTTTCCGGCCAACGGTGGTAGAATCTCATCCGGCCCGACCGAACAACGACTGCCTAATTCCCCTAGGGAGGTTTTTCATGCGACTCATCCTTATCGGTACCGAGTATGTCGGGAAGACTACGCTCGCCAACGCCCTTCAGGAATGGGGCCTGAAGGTGGGCAAGAAGTTCCACATGGACGATGGCGATTTCACGATTCCCGACTACCATCACCTTAATGAAGAGGATCAGCAGACCATGTGGAACATGTCGGCTGTGCTCAAAGAGCGTTTTCAGCGCATGGTTATCTACTATCACCTTGAGATACTGGAACGCTATAACGACTGCATCTTCGGGGGCTTTCACATTGAGGAGAAGATTTTCGGTCCTCGCTACTATCACCCCGGCTACGAAGTCACCTATCATCGCTGGCTGGAGCACAAGATGCCGGGCAACTCCATTCTCGTACTCATGACCTGCGACCCCGACGTGATCCGGCAGCGCATGGTCGATGACCCTCACCCCTACGAACTGGTCAAATCCCACGAAATTGATGAGATCATGGATGAGTTCCGCTCCGAGTACAGCAACTCCTACTTCCGGCAGAAGGTTGAATTCGATACGACTCACCTAACCCCTGAAGGCATACTCGAACCGTTCCTAGAAGCCGTCCGCCCGCAACTCGACGCGCGCGACCTCATCTTTCTGGATTCCTTGAGGAAGTAGGAGGTTCCGCTCATACTGGACGCGAAAGCGCAAAGCCCGCCCCGGTTCCTATCGGTTCACAAGGCGTTGAAAGCGACTAGGACTCCTAAACCGTTCGTTTACCGAGTCTCACAAAAGGGTGGCCTCACACCCGTTGTACTGCCATAACGCTGCTGTGAACCGCCTTCGGCCTCCCGCGTGATACCATTGAACCCGTCTACACTACAACCTCGCGAAGCGACAATCCCATGACAACCGACATCCTCTGCGAACGGCGCGACGGGATCGCGACCGTTACGTTCAACCGCCCCGAACGTCGCAACGCCATCACCTACGACGGTTGGCGGCAGCTGGGCCGCATCGCCCAAGATATCGCCTCCGACGACGACATTCGAGTGGTCGTCTTCACCGGTTCCGGTGAATTGGCCTTTTCGGCGGGAGCCGATATCGCCGATTTCGACCGCTACCGTCACGACGCTCGGAGCGCCAAAGAGTACGCCGCCGCCTTCGACGGCGCGCTCGACTCGGTAGAGAGCATCCCCAAGCCGACAATATCCCTCATCCGGGGGTTTTGCATCGGGGGAGGGTGCGAATTGAGCATGGCGACGGACATGCGCATCGCCGCTTCCGGCAGTCGATTCGCCATACCCGTCGCGAAACTGAACATCCTTATCGGCTACAAGGAAATGAGGCGTCTCGTGAGGCTTGTCGGACCCGGCCACGCGAACTATATTCTCATGTCCGGCCGGCAAATCGACGCCCAAGAGGCGTTGCGAATCGGTCTGGTAGACCGCGTGGTATCGGAGAGCGAGATTCAGGAGAACGTCTACGGGCTGGCTCGCGAAATGACGCCTCTCGCGCCGCTGTCCCAGCGCCGCCACAAAGAGATCATGCAAACCGTCCTAGAAAACCCAGGCCTGCTGAATCTCACTCCTCAGCAGCGAGACCTCCCGTTCGCGAACTTCGACAGCGAGGACTTCATCGAGGGCCGGCGCGCATTTCTCGAACGCCGCCCCCCGCGATTCCGAGGCCGGTAAATCTGCGCGAAACCCGCCGCGGCAGGTCGTTTATCATTTCCGCGGCGGACGATTCCATCCCGGTGACCGCAGGCGTGGGGCGTTGCATTCCACCCGCCAAACGTGCTAAAGGTTCACGAGACAACAGGAGGAGCAGTCGTTGGCGAAGCCGTTTCTATCGGTTATCGTTCCGGCGTACAACGAAGAACGGCGAATCGGGCCAACGTTGGCGAAGCTGGTGGGGTACCTCAGTACATGTCCGTTCCGATGGGAGGTGCTCGTTGTCGACAACGGCAGCGACGACGCGACCGCCGCGGTCGTGGAATCTTGGGCCGCCGAGGTTCCGCAGGTGCGCTTGGACTCTCTGCCGACCGCGGGAAAGGGCCTTGCCGTTCGTCACGGAATGCTTCACACGACGGGCAAGCTCCGTTTCATGTGCGACGCCGATATGTCCATGCCGGTGGAACAGCTCGGCGCATTCCTCGACCGCATGGACGAGGGATATGATATTGTCATAGGCTCTCGCCAGGCTGAGGGTGCACGAAGGTTCGGCGAGCCGCCGATACGGCACATTATGGGAAGGATATTCAACCGGGTCGTCCGTCTCGTGGCGGTCGGCGGCTACCAGGACACGCAGTGCGGCTTCAAAATGTTCCGCGGTGAGATTGCCGATGAGATATTCCCCAAGCAGCGCGCGACCGGGTTCGGATTTGACGTTGAGGCGCTCTTCATCGCCGGACAGCTGGGCGCCTCCATATTGGAAATGCCCATAGACTGGCGGCATGAGCCTTCCAGTAAGATAAGCCCTGTTGCCGATTCGGTCAGGATGGTTGCGGATGCCGTTCTGACGCGGTGGCGCGGCCTTACCGGCGCCTACCGGAAATGAACGACCACAAGATGCGGAGCGCTCCCAATGAATATCACTAAGGTAACCGTTGTCGCGCCGACCTATAACGAAGCCGAGAACCTCCCGGTATTGGCCGAAAGGCTGTTCGCCCTCGATATCCCGCAATTCACACTCGTAGTGGTTGACGACGGTTCACCCGACGGCACGGGCGAGGTGGCCCAGCGTCTGGCCGCGCAATACGACGGCAGGGTTCAATTGATCCAACGGCATCGGAAGGAGGGACTCGGCCCGGCATACATCGCCGGATTCACCCATGCGCTCCGAGAAGGGGCGGACTGCATCGTGCAAATGGACGCCGACCTCTCTCACCGGCCTGAGTACATCCCTGAGTTCATCTCCGCGCTGGAAGAGGCCGACGTAGTGGTGGGGTCACGTTATGTCGGTGACGGGGGCGTCGATGAGCGCTGGGGCCTCGGGCGGAGACTCATCAGTTCCGGTGGAAACTGGGGAATTCGCGTCGTGACCGGCGTGAAGATCAAAGACGCCACCGGAGGGTTCAAGGCATTCCGACAAAGCGCGCTTCGCTCGATAGACTTTTCCCGAATTCGATGCGCCGGGTTCGGTTTTCAAGCGGAGGTCAACCACGCATGTGAGCGTATGGGCTGTGTGATAGTCGAATATCCCATCATCTTCAACGACCGCGCGAAGGGGAAGTCCAAGATGTCGCTCGGTATCATGGTCGAGGCGATGTGGAAGCTGCTGCCGTTGCGATGGCGGAGTGGTCAATAGCCCGAAAATTCGTCGCGCAAGTGGACAAATTTATACTTGCGGCTGTTGGCGGAATCTTGTATTAGTTCAATAATACTCTAGCGGCAATATATTCGTACGGGATCCTTTATGGCATACCAACAGACTGAGGACAAAGTAAAGACCAAGCAGGAAAGGACGAAGTCCGCCATAGCCCTGGCGATGCAGGGTCGTTGGTCGGAGGCCGTCGCGGTGAACAAGTCCTTGATCCATGACTTCCCCGGCGACCTGGAGTCGTACAACCGCATGGGCAGGGCACTCACTGAACTGGGTCGAATCGAGGAGGCAAGGGAGGCGTTCCGTCAAGTATTGGCAGTCTCTCCGAACAACACGATCGCCAGGAAAAACCTCGATAGACTCGACCAGCTCGGCGACAACCTCCCTCGCCAGCAGCCAACGAAGCGCCGCGCAAGGCAGGCCTTCATCGGCGAGTCGGGTAAGACGCTCGTTACCTCTCTCGTGAACCTCGCCCCGTCACAGACGCTCGCTCGACTCACGCCGGGCGACGACGTGAACTTGGTGGCGGTTGGCAGAAGGTTGAATGTGACCGATGAGGTTTCGGGGGAGGAGTTGGGGCAGGTCGAATCCAAGATAGCGTCCCGCCTCAAGCGCCTGATGACCGGCGGGAACCGGTACGAGGCAACGGTCAAGAGCGTCCAGGACCGGCAGGTGACAATTATCATTCGCGAGGTTTACAAGCATCCCTCGCAGGCGGGGGTCGTCTCGTTCCCCTCGAAGACCACGTCGGGTTCGTCCGTCGCGCGCGCGTCGCGCGCGTATGACTCCGAAGAGGATTTGAACCTTGTGGAGGCGAGGCGTATCAACGCCGCGAAGGACTGGTCGGACGATGATACCGAGCCGGGTGAGGACGAGGAGTTTACGCCGACAATTCACCGCATCATCAATTCGGCGGACGAGGAATTCTAGCCAACCGGTGCTCCCCGGTGGCTCCCCGTTTAGACGAGAAAACGTCAATAGCGTGGCTTGTAGGGGCGGTTCGCTTATCCCCTCTCCCGTCGTGGGAGAGGGCTGGGGTGAGGGGCCCCCTCCCATTTCTAGCAGTCCGTGATTGCCGGCCCCTCGGGTCGCATCAGCGCGGCTATTTCCAATTGAGGCGAGTCGAAGACTTCGGCTGACGGCAGCGGCTCTCCCACCCATGCGCGAATAAGTCGTCCATCTTGGCGGATGCCGAAGTTCCGCACGGAGTCGAAGGACAGCTTCCGGCCCGGAAGGTTGTCGACGGTCTCTTCACGGATGAGATTCGCGGTTCCGTCCGCTTGTGCCACATTCGAATAGTATTGGACGCTGAAGGTTCTGGCCGTGGACTCGGTATAGTCCGTCCATCTGAAGGTTCCGTAAGCGTCGGGAGAGTATCCGGTTGAGTAACACGCCGTCTGCCGGGCGTCCGACGCGACCCAGTGTAGCGCTTCTCGCGCTTGTCGAGATTCTTCAAGGTTTTCCTGCCAGTCCACCGGCAGGACAATGAGCCTGCTCGCGACGGCGGCCAACGGCACGGTGATGATGGCGACGATGATAAGCGTTGCTGCCGTTTCCAACAGCGTCATGCCTCGCCATGCTTCCATCGCTCGCCGCGGTTCAGTCATTCGTCTTCGCCTTCCGGACAGTTGGGCTGCCCTACGGCCAGGGAACTGAGCGCGAACAGTTCCTCATCATCCGATGATACCCGGACGATGTACTTTCCCTCGTCGGTATTGCTGCCGATCCGATATGCGCTTGCGGAAGTATCTTCCGTCGGACAGCGGCCACTGAGATACTCTTCAACATACCGGGCCGCCAGCGTCTCCGTGGCCGCTTGTTCCTCCAATGCGTTCGAGACGCTGATGACGAAGGATAGGCCGCCCGCGAGGCCTATTACTGCGATGCTGAGGACGGCCATTGCAATGACGACTTCCAGCAAGCTGACGCCTGACTCTTCGCGAGTCTCCCTGTTCAGGAAGCGCGCCGCCGTCCCGCCGCCGCGGGATCTCAGAAAGCTAACCTTGCTGCGCCTTGCGCTCAGGGAGATTCTCAGGTCAAATACGTGCTGGAGTTTCATTATCAAGAGTTTGAGAATTCTCCGAAATTCACCCAGGCGCCAATAGCCATGAAACGACTCCTGCACCGTGTCCTGATTCTCGCCGTTTTTCTTCCCGTCATAGTATTCTGCTTGGCCTGCAGATCGGGAACTCCTCCCATCGTATTCACCTCCGACAGGGATGGCAACCTGGAGATATACTCGGTTCGGGCCGATGGCAGGGGTGATGAAGAAAACCTCACCACGAGTCCCCGCGATGAGTTCTCGCCTTCTCTTTCCCCGAATGGGCGCCACGTCGCGTTTCTGTCCGGCGACAGTAACGATATGAGGCTGGAAGTATTGAGGATTTCGGGTGAAGATCGGGCACAAGTATTTTCCGGAGGGGAGATCACCCGGCCGAAGTGGAGCCCTGGCAGTTCGCGTCTGGCCTACGCCCAAGCTCAAGGGGACAATAAATCGGTCTACGTTATCGACTCCGACGGCGAAGAGTCGATACTGCTCAGCAAGGTTGCTGCGGACGAAGTCGGCGGATGGTCTCCGAAGGGTGAATTCATTGTATTTTCGGTTCGCGACGGCGCGGAGCAGGGTCTTTACATCCGCAACCCGGACGGAGTAAACGAGTTCAGGCGGACGAAATCAACGGATTACGGCGCTGCGTGGTCTCCCGACTCGAAGTATATCGCGTTTCTATCGACGCGGGACGGCAACCCTGAGATCTACGTGGTGGACCCTGAACAGGGCGAGGAAGTTCGCGTTACTGATTCCGAGGCCCCGGAATACGACCTGTCGTGGTCGCCGAACGGCAAGCGGCTCCTGTTCGTTACGGAACGGGACGGCAATGCCGAGATATACTCCGTCGAAATCAAAGACCGAGGGCTGCCGGACAACCTCACCCGCTTGACGCACAACGAAGTGCGCGACGTTCAGCCGATCTGGTCGCCCAACGGAAGAAGGATCGCGTTCGTGTCCTACCTGGACGGCGACGCCGAGATCTTCGTCATGGAGTCTGACGGGCAGAAACAGCAACGGCTCACGAACAACACGGCGGAGGACACCCAACCTTCCTGGTGAACCCCGCCGGGCTATCGGCGTAAGGCGCGCAGCGGCCCGTTCGGCCTGAGCTTTTTGAGAACCGCGGCGGTTGCGGGTTCGATTTCTTCCCCGGCTTCCTGCCTCTGGGCGAGCAAGTCCAGCGCGTAATCGGAAAGGCGAGCCTCAACGCGCATCGACTCGGGCCGGTATCTCATGCACCTGCGCTCAAGCACCTTTACCGGGCGGACGGCCTTCTCCGTGCAGGCATAGGCGTATTGGCACATATAGGCATAGCAGACCGTTGTTTCCCGATGTACGAGCTTCACGCTGCTTTGCGCGGGAGGAAGCCGGCGAGTGAGAAATTTTCGGAGCGGCGCGTTCAGGTCCGTCGAACGTGATCGGGTTGATCTCATAACGCCCTTCCGCTTCAGGTGAAGTATGTCTAATGCTAAATAACTTCTTGGAAAAGACAATACTCATGGAGACTATGATCGGAGCAAATCATAATTCCTCAAAGACCCGATCTTGCGATAGCCCTGAGGCTATGATCGGGCAGATTCGACGGCGGTCTAAGGGCGCTTGCGGTTACGGCATGTTCAATCGCGCCAGGTGGGCCGCTCCATGGTGAATACGCTGTCCACCTCTACGAAGTCCAGGTAGCCAAGCCTTCCGACGGGTCGCAGTTTTAGGAAGTCTATACGGCCGT
This sequence comes from Dehalococcoidia bacterium, assembly GCA_965232435.1. Classification (GTDB taxonomy): domain Bacteria; phylum Chloroflexota; class Dehalococcoidia; order Lucifugimonadales; family VXLM01; genus VXLM01. The sequence goes on along the minus strand of CBDDPU010000004.1, from coordinate 1,176,668 downwards.
CCACCAGCACCCGTTCATCGATATGAACGCCGATAACCTCGCCGAATACGACCGTGTTTGGGTCTCCGGCTTTGCTGGACAGCATCTCCACTGAACGAATAAATCGGCATTCGAGATGGATGGGGCTTTCTGCCACGCGGGGACAGCGAACCAGTTTGCTTTCTGCTTTCGTCAGCCCTGCGTACTCGAACTCATCGACTTCCCTCGGGGCGGGTACTGCCGATGCGTTCATTTGCTCCCTCAACTCCCATGTTGCCACGTTGACCACGAATTCGCCCGTCGTTTGCGAGTCGAGCACGGCGTCCTTCAACCCTCCTTCTCGGTGATTGCTCGTCGCCGAGAACATCACTTGCGGAGGGCCGTAGGCGACTGCATTGAAGAAGGAGTAGGGCGCGAGGTTGGGCACGCCTTCGACGCTGAGGGTGGATATCCAGCCGATTGGTCTCGGCACCACGATGGCGTTTAGTGTGCTGAAGGGATCAAGCGCCCCATTAGCTGTCTCATAAAACATCAATATCTCCTTTTTGGGCATGAGGTCGCTTCCCGCCGGCCTTGTTCACAATCATAAGGACGGCTGGAACAACCGCCGCTAGACACAGCGCGGCTGCGATGATGAAGAACTCTTGAAACAGGGTCATTCCCGCCTCGTTGATGCGGTCGGCGAACCTATCGAGTTGAGCCTGGGCTTCCGCGGAAGTCTGCGTGGCTTCGGTGAAGGGCAGGCGAATGTCTGCCGCAAGGACATCGAAGCGAGCGACGCCCCAAGCCGTCAGCGCGGCGATTCCAAAGGTCATTCCCACGATGCGCATCGCCGTAACCATCGAAGCGGCCGTCGCGCGAATGTCCTCGCCCACCGTCTCAGTGCCCGCAAGCGCGATCGGCACGATCAAGAGTCCGAAGCCAAACCCCACGATCAGCAGATGAATCGTTAGCTCCGGCTCGGCGATGTTGAGATCCCAGCCGCTTACGAGCCAGTAACCGGCGGAGGTACTTACCAGACCGGCGACGGCCGGGATCCGCAGGTCGATTTTCTGGGACATCAGCCCGCCCAGCATTGCGCCGAGAGGTATGCCTGCGGTCATGCGCATCAGCCACAGTCCACCCTCAAGCGGCGTTCTGCCCATAACGGTATTGGCCATGAGCGGCACCGTGACCATGCCGATAATGAGGCCCGCCCCAACCAGCAGGTGCGTAATGTTTGCCGTTACGAAGGCCGGGATGCGAAAGATCGCTGGAGGCAAGAGCGGTTCCGCAGCCATTCGCTGTCGCAGGATGAAAAGGAGGAGCGCCAGGACGCCGCCGGATGCAAACACCCCGCCGACCCAATCGAATGAACTGATTTTTGAGAAGGCAAGCGTGGTGAACGTCAGGATAGCCGCAACGCCAATTCCCCCGATGATGTCGATTGAGGCCGGGAATCGCGGGCTGGGCCGAAGCAAGAGCAGGATCAGCGCTATCGTCAAGAGGGCAAGCGGTATGTTGATCCAAAACACCCATCGCCAATCGAAGTACCGTAGGATTATTCCGCCCCAAAGCGGGCCGATTACTCCGCCCGCTTCGGCGGAGGCCCCGACGATACCTAACGGGAGGGCCCTTTCCCCTCGGGGGAAGAGATCCCCCACGATGGCGATGGAAATCGGAATTAGCGCCCCTGCTCCGAATGCCTGAAACACTCGGGCGGCAATGAGAATATTGAGGCTTTGCGTGAGGGCCACGGCAATCGAGCCTATGGTGAATGCCAGGATCGAGAGCACGTAGAGACGGCGATGACCCCATGCGTCCGATATGCGCCCGATGAGCGGCATACCCGCTAGGTAGCCCAGCAGGTAGCCGGTGATCGTCCACGAGGCGTGATCGAGCTCGGTGACGGGCACCTCCATGTCGAGCATGATCTGAGGCAGCACTGTCACGATGACGGTCTGGTCGTCCGCCGCGACGAACACGCCGAAACACACGGGAACCAGCGCGATATACGGCGGCGTTCGCTCGCTGATTCGCTTCAACATGCTCAACGAACCGTTCCTACAAGCCTATGTGATGCCGATACATGATTGGCGCGGGCCGGTGTAACTGGGTTCGCGCCCCGTATCGGCGCGCAGGGTGACGTTCGCGCGTCACGTGGTGTCTTCCGGAGGCTCGATGACGACTTCCTCGTTGAAGAAGGAGAGCGCGATGACCCGTTCGGCATCCTCGATATCGGACGGCGTTACGGCGCCGGTGAAGCGCACTTCAAGCAGGTAGTCCGTCGCGGTGTCTATTTTGAGTTCGAGATCAACGGTGCGGTCGGTCAGCGTCGTGCCCAGGAGAGACGACAACGCGGTTGTCGGCAGGGCGCCGCTCAGACGGTACGCTCCGTCGGATTCGCCGTCGTCCAGCAGGACGGCATCCCGAGTCATGGCCATCATCTCGGCGATTCCACGAGTAGGACTGAAGAAGCCGACGGGACTGATGCTCGCGTCGGAAGCCTCCCATCTGCCGGTGAGGGGGTTTGTCATGTAGGTTTGGTCGCCAACGGTGATAACCCCGGATTTTATCGAGAATCCACCTCCAAAGGCGCCGACGAACTCCATCGACAGCTTATCGGGATTCGCGACCTTGCCGCTCACTCGGTCGATGAGGAGTCCTTCGAGGAGTTCGAGACTTCCATTATTGTGGTACATGCGGAAGTTGAAGGTGTTCAGCGACGCCATCGCCCGCCCTGATCGTTCGAGGATATCCTGAGGATCGGGCGGAAGCGGCGTAGGGGTGGGGGTGGGCGAGAGTTCGGCGGGAGGCTGTCCGCACGCCGCGATGATGGCCGCGACCGTTATCAGCAGCCGGAGATGTGGACGGTCAGTGAGCATGGGGCTACGGGTCGGAACAGTCTCTGGTAAATCCGCAAGAATGGCAGCGCAGCTTGCAGTGGACTCCAACCATGGGCGCGCCGCAGATATCGCAGGGGATCTTCGCTTTTGGGTCTACCTTGTTGATTGTCCGTGACTGTCCTCTCATCGCTTTTCCGTTCAGTCCTCTGTTCATCGCGCCGTCGAACTCTTGAGAGTTGGCGGTATACATCAAGGCCCCGTCACTGCGCGAGCGACGGGGCCTTTGTACTAGCGAGTCCGTTTATCGGGTTGCTAATCGGCTATTACGCCTGCCCCTCTTCCTTGCGTGTGGCAACGAATATGAAGGCTCCACCGATGAGCAGGATGCCTCCGAGCAAGAGGGCCAACTGCGTCAGGGCGGGCACGTTCATGTCACCCGTGGGCGGCGGCTCCGGCGTCGGTGTGGGCGTCGGCAGCGGTGTTGGTGTCGGCGTGGGCGTCGGCGTCGGAGGCCCGCCTACCAATATGGAGTAGGTGGCCATCATTTGCACCTGCCGATACGTCTCATCAAGTCCGGCTTCACCCGCAACGGCCATCTTGGTTCCGTCGCCGTTCGCGTCAAGCCCGGTCAGGGCGTTGTTCATGAGGCCGGCGACATTGGCCATGTGTCTCGTGGCGTCGCCCTGGTTATTCGCGGGAAGGACGAGCGAAATGAGGCGTTGGCGCGCGAGTTCTACAAAGCCGGTGGCGTTGTTCGCCGTGACTTGGGCCAAGGGCCCGTGTTCCGCGATGGCTTCCTCGCCCGGCGCGGCCTGCATGGCGAATTCGATTTGCTGGGTGTCGGCCAGATGAGTAATCAGGCCTATTCCGTCGCCGGGGTTTCCGGCTGAAGCGTCGAAATTGGATCCCGTCGCGCCCTCAATGACGTTCAGCACTCGCTGTCCGCGCGCTTTTGCCCTGTCCGCAGTCGTTTCGAGCACTGCGATGTTCGCGTCGTTGCGGGCAATCTCCAACTGTTCCTTGATCGTGGTCAGCAGTCCCGTGCCGCTTCCCCGTGGCCAGTCGGCGAGAAGATGCCGGATTTGGGCCAGCGCGGCGGCGTCCTGCTCATAGTGGTACACCGGGGGGCCGGCGGGCGAGTTGGGGTCGGACCCTGCGGCCTCTTCGGTAAGTACAAGGAGGCTATAGCCGAGGATCAGGTTTTCACCGGTATACCGCGGCGAACTGCTGTCGAAGGTATGGGAGATCGAACCGTCCGACCACTCCATGGGGCCGGTGCTCAGCATGTTGGCCTCATCGTCCGAGATGAGCCAACCAACCAACTGGGTGCCGGCGGACGGCGCGGGTACATTCATCATGCTGTACGTGATGGCGTCGCTCAGCGCCGCGTCGTCCCATATTACCGCGTTGCCTTCAAACTCGCTTTGGGCCAGCCCCGTGCCGACCGGAAGCGCGAGAAGGAGCGAAAATAGGGCAAGTAAAGCGATCATCCTAGACTTCATATCGTCTATTCCTCCTGTGGTGAACAGAGTCGATGAGAGGGAGTATTTGCTCCCACGCGGAATAGCCTACCACAAACGAGGCCGTAAGGGTAGACTCTAACGGAGTATTCTACCACAGGTTTGGGATACTTATAGGTCCCCGCGCAAGGCGCTGTTGCCGGGGCTGGAATTCGCATCGTCAATCGTGATCGAGATGGCGCGAAACTCTTCCAGTGGCGAATCGATGAGAATTTCGGCATGGCCTGATCCGGTAGAATCGACCGTCAGCGTGGCTGTCCTGATCTCTTGCCCACCCTGTTTGATGAGCCATACATGGTAAACCTGGCCTTGCGGCGGCTGCGGCAGGTGCATCGCCACGATTGTGACCATGTTGTCCCTCGCCGATATGACAATAACTCCGCTTGGCGATTCGTGCCCCGGAAGAGGCACGGTCGGTATATTCGCCGATAGTCTCCTGACCGTCACGTCCGGATCGGCAATCGCTTCGAAGAGCTTGTGCTGCTGCTCGATGCCTTGCCGCACGTCCTCTTCCTGCTGCGCAACGCTATCCATCCGGTTTTCAATGTCGCTTCTGAGGTCTTGGAGGTCGTGCAGGCTCCGACTGGACCAGTAGCCCACCGCTGCCGCGACGACTAGGAACACTACGGCGAGCTTTATGCCCGGAGACGAAGCAAGGCGACGCCCGAAGGATCGCGCCAAGTGCGTCCATGTCCATGAATTCTCGGTTTCCGTCGCAGTGCCTCGCGCGCCGTTGATGCGTGCGAAGAGCCGCTGTTTGACGCGACTTGGCGGGCGTCTTTGCGGCACCATGCGGGCCAGGGTTACGAGGGTGTCCCCTGCCTCATCCAGCTTCGCCGCGCACGCCGCGCACGTCTCGATGTGAGCGTTGAAGCCGATCGTCTCCGACGCCGTGAGAGATCCCAGCGTATATGCCGAGAGCATTTGCTCGATTTTGGCGCAGTCCAACATCAGCCGTCCAACCATTTGCGAGCCTGCGGCCCTAGAGTTTCTCTCAGCGCCTTAAGCGCCAACCTGGTTCGTGTCTTTACCGTTCCCAAGGGCTGATTGAGGTTTTTCGCGATTTCCGACTGGGTCATTCCGCGGTAATATGCGAGTACTACTACGGACCTGAGTTCCGGCTTCAGCGTCTCTAATGCCTTCCGTAGTTGGATTCCCCACAGTCGCCGTTCGGCGTACTCGTTGGGGTCGGCGGATTCATCCTCTTGGCGGTGCACAACCTCGATGTCGGGCACGTACACCATCGACTCCTGTCGCCTGCGCTTCCGGAGCTCGTCGATAATTCGATGGTGCCCAATTGAGAACAGCCAAGGGGCGACCTTGCCTCGTTTCGACCGATAGCTCGATGCCCTGCGCCACACGTTGAGGAAGGTGTCCTGCGCAACCTCTTCGGCTGGGCCTTGTTCCTGCAGCATGTGATACGCGAGGGAATAAATCCTGCCGGCGTATCGATCGTACAGCGCCTCCAGCGCTCTTTGTTCGCCGTTCGCGATGAATTGGAGCAGCTTTTCGTCTTCCAACTCGTCGAACACCGCGTCCGGCATGTCTTTTACGGTTCCCTTCATGGTTGTATACGTACGTCGAACAATGGGCGGTTTGCGTCCGAAGCCATTGGCGGCCCTCATGCGGGAGGATCGCAGAACACCCCGGAAATGGTGGCGGGCGCACTCGACCCCGCTTCAGGCTTACCCCTCTTCCCAATCATACCAACGGCGCGGGAGCTGCCGCAACGGAGACGATCCTTTGGCAGGAGGCCCCAGAAAAGTGGCGGCAAAGTGGGCGGAACCTCAATCGAACCTTCGTTGACACTCGGAATAAGAGGGTTTTACAATGAGGCCAAGTTGGGCAGGGAGGTGCGCTATGCTGGAAATGAATATTGAGAGCATTAGGGTTAGTCTCCTCAACTATCAGCGCGTCGTAATTCTGCGGGTCAAGGAATCCAATCGCTATTTGCCGATCTGGATAGGTCCTTCCGAGGCGGACGCCATAGCCATGAAGCTTCAGGAGTACAGCGCGTCGCGGCCGATGACTCACGACCTGTTGAGTTCGGTCATTGCCACTCTTGGCGCGACCGTTGATCACATTGTCGTTACCGACTTGGCCAACGACACGTTCTACGCCAAGATTATTTTGCAGGTGAACGGCGGGGCTATGGAGGTGGACTCTCGCCCCAGTGACGCGATCGCCCTGGCCGTGCGAGCCGACGCGCCCATCTACGCCGTTGATGAGGTTGTGAACAAGGCGGGCGTGGAAATGGATGAAGAGACCGGCAAGGCCATCATCCCTTCGGCGCCTAATTCCAATGAGCCGCGTCCTCTTCATGAAGAGGAATTGCGGAGCCTCTCGGCATTCACCGATTTCATCGAGACTCTGAACCTCGACGATCTTGGTCGGGAAGAGAAGCCTCCCTCCACGACAAAGTAGCGGCTTGCTCCCTGTCCCTGCGTGCCGCGCGGGGCTGCCGGAATTGGGCCGGCGACGCTCACACCTTTGAGTACTTTGCCTTAGCCGTCCGTGTGCCGTCGGGCATGTCTTCGGTCATGAAGTCGGCGAACAAAAGCGGGGCTTCTTCCTTGAGGATATCGAGGACCATGAGGGCCACTTTGCGGATCTCCCAGTCGGCGAAGGCGGCCCCCCTCATCTCGATGAAGTGTCTCCACGCGCGCACGTTGGCCGTGACGAAGATCTTCGTCTCAGTCGCGTTGGGAAGCGCGGATCGCGCCGCTTGCCGAACTGCCTTTCGCCTATCCGTTTGCGACTCGAACTCGTCCGGGGGCAGGGCCTTGTACAGCTCGGATACGAGGGTGCGGTACGATGTCTGAGCGTCCTGTATGGCTTCCTCCAAGATGGCCCGCGCCTTTTCCGCGCCGGGTCTTTCTTCGGCCAAGGCGGGCGGAATGACGAAATCGGCGTCGCTCTCATTGACGAATCTTTGGGAACGCTGGCTGTACGCGAACCCCGCCCGGTGCCTTACCAATTCGTGCGTCAGCGCGCGCGAAACACCCGTCATGATAAAGCCGTAGTTCACATGCTCGAAGACGCTGCCGTCACCCTTGGATAAGAGGTTCGTGATGAATTCCTCGATGTCGCGGCGACCCTTGCCATAGCTCATGTAACAGATCCGGGCCGATATCTCGACGACGGCGGCCGATTCGTCGTCGCCGGCCCTGATGCTCTCCGGCACCGGGGGCACTCCCTCTTGCTCGAGAAATGACGAGACGGCTTCCCAATTCACTTCTGTGCGTGAAACCAGTCTCACCTTCGGCTCGGTAATAAACGCCATGTTCCGCCTCTGTATAAGTTGCTGGGCCGTTACATTATCACAAACCGGCGTCGCGCCTGCCCGTAACTCTCACCCACCCTCATTGCCATTCTCTCCCGTCCTCATGGTCATTCCCACGCTCCCTCATCGTCATTCCGGCGCAGGCCGGAATCCGGTAACGCAAGAGACATCGATATCCTCTACCGGGGAATGACGCTTCTTCAAAAGCTCCCCGTCACGGCATCGCGCGAAGTAGTCCCCCCACAGCGTCGTATGCTAGGCTTTCCGGGCCGTGAGATTGGCATCGCGCACTGCAGGGATGGCCCTTCCCCGCGAATATTCGGGCCAATGGGGGACACGATGAATGACCTCATCGCTGAGTGGGAAGCTCACCTTCGCAGCCATGGGATGATTCCGGCGCGCGAATTGGAAGAGCTGGCGGCTCGTCTGCGCGATGAGGTGGATGCGCTTCAGGGTTTGGGTCTCGCGGACGACGAGGTTTTCCTCATAGCCCTCAGGCGGGTGGGCGAGACTGATACGGCATCGCGCGAGTATGCGCGGGAGCGATTTGAGCGTCTGTGGGAACGGCCCGATCCCGTTGGCGCGGACGATGTCGGGGAATCGTCGTCTGTCTGGGAGAGGGTGTCTGCCTTGCTCCTTCCCGGTTCCGCAGCGCACGGCGAGGGGCGGCCGGCCGGTATTGAGGCCGTTGCCGTCTTTGGCCTCGCTGTTGGGGCCGCACTCGCGATAAAGGCGCCGGAATTATTCGGCTACCGACTCATGGACGGCGATGGGGTATACATCCGAAATTTCAGTCTCTTCGCGCTGCCGATGCTGACCGCCTACTTTGCTTGGAAGCGGCAGGTGAGTACGCGCCAAGTCCTTTGGCTCGCAGCGCCGTTCTTCGCGGCGGCAGTCTTCGCCAACGTCTTTCCGTTCAAGAGCGGCGCGGATACCGAGTCGCTCACGGCGATCCATTTGCCATTCGCCTTGTGGCTCGCGGTGGGCTTCGCCTACGTGGGTGGGCGATGGCAGTCCGTCGGGCGACGAATGGCCTTTGTCAGGTTCTCAGGCGAACTGTTCATCTACTACGTGCTCATTGCCCTGGGCGGCGGAGTGTTTTCTCTCTTGACTTGGGGCATGTTTGAAGCCATCGACCTAGATATTGGGGATTTCGTAACCGGGTGGCTGCTGCCTTGTGGAGCGATGGGGGCCGTGCTCATTTCCGCTTGGCTGGTGGAACGACGGCAAGGCGTGATGCAAAACATCGCGCCAATGCTCTCCCGCGTGTTCACGCCCTTGTTTGCCGCGATGCTGCCGGTTTTCTTGGCAGCCATGGTCTTCACGGGTGAGTGGCTTGACATGGATCGCGGAATGCTCATTGGCTTCGATATCATGCTTGCCGTGGTCCTCGGACTGCTGCTCTTCTCGGTGTCGGCCCGCGCGCGCCAGGCGCGCCCCGGCGTCTTCGACGCGCTGCAGCTTCTCCTCGTGGCGGCGGTCATCGCAGCCGACCTGATGGCGCTCTCGGCGATTGTGGGGCGCATATCCGAGTTTGGCTTTACGCCGAACAGAACGGCGGCTCTGGGCGGGAATCTGGTGCTGCTCGGCAACCTGGCATGGTCTGCTTGGCTCTACGCCCGATATCTGACGGGGCGCGGCGCATTTTCAACACTCGCGAGATGGCAGGTCGGCTACCTGCCCGTGTATGCCGTGTGGGCGTGGGTTGTGGTGGTCGTATTCCCGCCGGTGTTCGGATACGCCTAGAGAGGCCGGAACGCCGGCTCGCACTTGACGACCGAACGCCGCGCCTATAAGGTCGAGATGAAGGCAAGTCGCGCCGGGGCATTGAGTTTGTGCATATATCCATCTGAGGAGGACGAATGAGGCAGGCGTCCCCACGCTACCGGATCATCTTCAATTGGGACGGCGCACCCATGGATTACGACGAGCGCCCGCAGACGACCGAACGCCTGATGGAGCAGGTCTTCGGCCCTCTTGAGGGAACGCAGGTCGACGCCATGTTCTGGAGTATCGGCTCGCACGAAGCGGAGTGGCCGTCGGAGACGCACGAGCGGCTCGGCGATGGGGAGGGACGGGTGTACTCGTCGATACGGGCCATGCGTCACTCCGAGAACGTGCGGAGCATGTTCGAGCGCGGCGAAAACCCCTTTCAGTCCATGGTCGAGCGCGGACATGAACTGGGAATGGACGTCTACGTCTCCATGCGGATGAACGACAACCACTTCTACGGCACGAGGCCGGAGGACTTCAAGCGGCTGAACCGTGGGACGAAGTTTAGGCAGGATCACCCCGAATGGCTCTTGGACGTGGACGACGTGCCGGAGCAAAGGGGCGTCGGGTCTTGGAACATGGCCATTCCCGAAGTGAAGCGGCACAAGCTCTCGTATATCCAAGAGGCGTGCCTGCAGGCCGACTGGGACGGTGTGGAATTGGACTGGCAGCGGCATCCGTTCCACGTGCCGCAGAATTACGGATACCGCTTGCGATACGCCCTGACCGATCTTCAGCGAGCCGTTCGCGGGATGGCGGACGAGATTGCGGAACGACGGGGCCGGCCGTTCTATGTGGCCGCGCGAGTGGCGACGACCCTCGAATCCTGCCGCAACATCGGCTACGACGTGGAGCGCTGGGCCGAAGAAGGTCTGACGGACATCATCATCGCCGCGGGGGGATCGGGGACCGATCCGGGACTCCGGCCCGCCGAGTTCACGTCGCTGACTGCGGGGACGAACATCCGGCTCTACGGCGGGTTCGACAGCATATACCGGCAGGAGGCCGATCGGCTGATATCACGCGACGAGTGGCGCGATGCCTGGCTCCGCGCGGTGGCGACCGGATACTACGATCAGGGCGCGGACGGGATATACACGTTCAACTGGTTCCCCGGCAAGGAGCCCTGGCGCGGCCTGCTCACGACGCTCGGCTCTCCCGAGACGCTAGCCCGCGTCAACAAGCTCTACACCGGACTCCACCGGGGCCCCTCGCACCTCGAAAGCATACAGCCGAACGCCGTCAACGACCGCATCTACGGACAGACCGCCGTCGTCCTGTATCGGTCGGTTACCCATGAAGGCCCGACAATCGACGTTCCTATTTTCGACGACGTTGAGGCCCGGTCTTCCGACATAGACGGAATTCGGCTGATGATCGAATTCGAGCGCTGGGCGCCGGACGACGAGGTGGAGGTGAGCTTGGACGGGGTCGTTCTGGGAGATCCGGAGATACGCGATGCGGCGGAACTGAGCGGCGGCCCGGCCGACGTGTCGGAGAATAAGTGGCATGTGTGGGACCTGACGCCGGCTCAGGCGGCGAAAGGAGATCACACGGTCAAGATCGTCCTGCTCAACCGCGACTCGCGAATCGGCGTCCCGCTAACGGTCAATTCGGTGGACGTGCATATCGAGTATAAGGACTGACGCCCGGCGAATGCCGCGAATTCCCTGCTACTGTCCGCCCTCGTAGAGTTCGGTGTCGGGGTAGAAGGCGAACCAGCCGAACCAGAATGACGAGTGGGTTGGGATGCGGGCCAGGGTCTGGGACGTATCGTCGGCGTTCACCAGCGCCTCTTCGGTGACGTTCCACATCTGGCCGTTCCGATCCACGAGCTCCATGGGCGCGCCCGTTGAGGTGTCATCTTCCGCGCGTGAGAATTCGTTGTCTCCGCGCTCGTAGGCCTTGGCGGCCGGGGATATCTCGGACGCCAGTACGAGGACGTTCGTTTCTCCCAGCGTGTCGTTGACGACTCGCTCGGCTTGCAGCGCGTGGACGGGATAGGCCTTTTGAGCGTCGCCGACATTCACGCCGAGCACGACGTCTTTGGCCTCGAGTCGGTCGTCCCTGATCCAAACGGGGAACATGGTATCGGGGCTGTTGAAGTATTCGTAGTATGTGGAGTTGGGGTTATCTTCGGGGAAGTACCGTCCCGGCTGGTAAACGCCGGTTTCCAGCGAGAGAACGGTTGTATCCGGATGGGTGTCTCTCCACTCGCCCCATGTCGTCAGCAAGGTGGAGAAGAAGTCCAATTGGATGCCGCTGTCCGCGAGATCGCCGATGATCGGTTGTCCCGTTTCCTGCTGCCAGAGGGAGAGAGTTTCCCGGTCGTACATGACTTTATTGCTGCGATGCAGGAAGCCGGAGGTCCCGAAGGTAGTTTCGATACCGTCGAACTTGCCGCTGTATGCTATGCCGGCGCCGCAGAGGGTGCAGTAGGCGAGGGAGATCGGTTCGCCGCCGAGCACGTCGTTGGCCATTTCGTGCGGATTCATGATGCGAAGGGGGTAGGCGCGATGCTCTCCGTTTATCGATACGCCGAAGACGCGCTCGTGACTTTCCAAATAGTCGGCCTCTTCCGCGGGGATGTGTGGAGGGTTCTCCAATGGGGGTATGCCGTCTGGCGCGACGCCGCCCCATTGAAGTTCGAACGGCTCGATGCGCGAAGTGTCTTCGTAGCCCTGCAGGAGCTGGTCGAACCCCGGGTGGATGCCGGCTAGGAATCGGCGTTTAAGCTGAGCGTAGCCTTCGGGCGGACGGTAGTCGTCAAGGTTCGCGCCCACCCACTCGAACCACACGCGCCACGCGGCGGGCGTGGTTCCGAAGTCCTGTCCGGTAAGCTCATTGAGCGTGAGCGTCGCCGCCTCGAACACCTCCAGTCTGTTGATGAACCTCAGCAGCGTAACGATGACCGGCGCCATGGATTTGTCACCCTGGAGCCGCGCCGTTTCCATTCCGTCGAGGGCCAATTCGGGGTTTGGGCTCAAGTCGCCGAATATGGTGCTGCTTATGCCCTGGAATATCTTGGACATTGGGAGCACGGAATCGTAGTCAGCCCTGCTCGCGGCAGTGGGGGTGGCCGTGGATTCTTCCGGGCTCGACTCAATGGGAGTTGAAATGGGAGTCGGCGTATCCACCGGCGGCGGAATCGCCGTTGGAAAGGGAGACGGGGGCGCCGGTTCGTCCTCCGTGGGCAATGCGGGCGGGCCGGAGCTTGAGCCGCAGGCGAGGACAACGGTCAATGCCGCTCCCGCTCCCGCCGCGAGAAGGGTTTGTGACAGGGATGGCATGGGTATGGATACTCACTCAAGGGGGAGTTTTTACTAGATTCTACTAACAGAGAACGGCCAGCGTGCATAGAAGATAGCAGAACGGGCCGGTTCATGCCGTCCTTCGCGTCTCGCCGCGTACGCAAGGCGCCTGTCATTTCGAGCAGTTCGCTGCGTTCGGAATGACAAATGGCCCGGAGTTATGCGAGGGTCTCTTTTCGCCGGAATCTAGAAATGCTGAGCGCAGCGAGGAAGGATGCTTTTGATGGCGGGGTTCTATGGAGCCGACAGGGGTCGAGTGCCGGCTCTTTCGACACCAACACGGGCGGTCCGGGCGCGTCGGAGGCGAACGCCCTGCGAAAACCGCGCTAGCTAAACGACCGCGCCCTGCCGACCCTATGGTTTCTGATGAAGGGGAGCATTGCGAGGTAGCGCGCGCGTTTGATGGCGCGGGCGAGCGGTCGCTGGCACTTCGCGCACATGCCCGTCTTGCGACGGGACTCGACCTTCGCTTGATCGGTAAGGAACCGTCGGAGGAAGTCGATGTCTTTGTAGTCGATCTTCTGGCCCTCGGCGCACGGGCAGATGCGCCGTCGCCGGGGGAAGAACCTTCCGCGCGGTCGGCGCGGGGGGCCGCCCTGTCGTCCCTGATAAGGCGGTCGCGGGCCGGATGAAGGCCCCCCCTGATAAGGCGGTCGAGCCCCGGATGAAGGCCCCCCCTGATAAGGTGGTCGAGCCCCGGGTGAAGGCGACTCTGGGGGCGTGCTCGGCGTTGGCGGTTGGCTTGTCATTCGGGTTGTCTCCCTCGTCTAGTCGTCAATGGTTGGTCTGACAGTAGGTTTACCAGGGCAGGTCTTCCACGCCGTCCGGGGGCGCGCCCGGCGCATATCCGCCGCCCATATCTCCTCCGCCCTGTCCTCCGCCGGCTGAATCAGTGGGTCGGTCCAGGAACTGAACCTCGAACGCCCTTACATCAACACTGGTGCGGGTCTGTCCGTCCTGGGCGACGTATTCTCGGACGTTCAATCTGCCTTCAACATATACCCTCATGCCTTTGACAACATACTGGTTGCAGTTCTCCGCGAGGCGGTTCCACGCGGACACGCGGAACCACTGGGTTTCCTCGCGCTGTTCCCCCTGCACCGTATATCTGCGGTTTGTAGCGACGGAGAATGAAGTGACCGGGTCTCCGTTCGGCGTGTACCGCATTTCCGGGTCGCCGCCGACTCTGCCGATGATGAGAACTTTGTTCATTGTCATGGTCGGATTGCTCCCTACAGCTTGACGACGAGCGCGCGCAGGATGTCTTCGGAGGACTTGAGATATCTATCGAGGGACTGAGCCATACCAACTTCGAGTTTGAAGGTGGTGAGGGAATAATTCCCCTCCATGAACTTCTTGATAGGATACGCGAAGCGCTTGAGGCCCCAGACGTCCCGCTCCTTTATCTCGCCGCCCCGTTCGGTTATCCAACTCTCGACGCGATCGAGGATTCCCGTAAGCTCGTCCTCGGTCGCCTCGGGGCTGAGGATTATTACCATCTCGTAGTCTCGTACACGCTGGGTTGCCACGTCATCTCCTGCCGCAATGGAACTCTAATGAAAATGCACAGATAGAGATTATAGCACGGTCACGCCGCGTACGGACAGTAGGTATTTTGGGGATGGGGGCAACAGGGCTAACATCAAGGGGAATTTTTCTCACATTAGCCCTCTTCCACGACGGGAGAGGGGATTTCGCACTCGCACGCCGGCATCGGACCGTCTTCCCAGGCAACCTCATCGTCATTCCGGCGAAGGCCGGAATCCATCAGGAGTGTAGCCCACGTCTAACGCCACTTCCCTTCCCGTTCCCACCAGTCTTTATCCATCCGCTCCTCGCTTCGACGGTGACTTTGTAACTCCGTGAGAGTGAGCTTATTACTCTTGAGTCGGTTGCAGGGATCGCAGAGCAGGGCGAGGTTCTCCATGTCGTCCTTGCCGCCGAGGGAACGCGGTTTCTTGTGGTCTACTTGGAGATAATCGGGGTATGGCGGCACCCAGCCGCAACCGTGACAGCGTTTGCCCGTCTGAGATAATCAATCGTTCTCGTAATTCCCGAACGGACAGCCGCCGAGCGTTGCGCTTGCGGCTTACGACACGGAGTTCGGGCGCGACTGCTTCTCCGCTGTCTGTCCGTACCGGCGGCTCGGTCGGGGTACGAACAATAGTGTCCCACGCCAAGCTTGCGGATACTTCCCGTTGGAGTCGGTCGCGGATAATGTCGCGGGCAGGTTCGTTTAGGTCGATGCCTATCCACTTCCTTTCGAGCCGTTCCGCGGCTACGCAGGTAGTGGCACACCCAGCGAACGGGTCTAGCACCATGTCGCCCGGGTTGGAACTAGCCTTGATGATGCGCTCGTACAAGGCAAGCGGCTTTTGTGTCGGGTAGCCTGTTGTTTCGTTACGGCGTCGAGCAACAATAGCAATTTCTCACCAGTCTTCGGGAATTTTGCCTGCCGTGTATGATGCTGCGACATGTTCATCCATAGCTGTGCCTGCTTTCTTGCCTGTCTGATGTGTAAATCCGCCAACGTGCGGAGTCCCATCTTTGTATGGAATGCGAACAGCATCTCTATTGAAAGTCCAGTTATCACTTTTCGCGTACCATAGCAAAATATCGTGCTTGCGATTAAACTGACGCATTTTGGGCGAACCAGGCCCCGTATAAGCCCACACGATTTCATTACGGAAGTTACGACGGCCAAAGATGGCATCAAGTAGGCATTTCACCCATGCATGAGCAGTATGGTCAATATGTAAGTACAAACTTCCTGTTGGCTTCAGGACTCGGTGCATTTCTAATACCCGAACCCCTAGCCAGCACAGGAACGCTCCCATATCGTCCCCCCCCCCCGTTAGCCGCCTGAATCACACTGTAGAGTGCGGGATGGTCGCCTAGTATCTGGTTCGTCCATTCGGCCTGTACATCACCCCACGTCCACACGTCGGAGTAGCTGATATTTTCTCCCGCAGCCGTGATGCCCTCGAACGCCTTTACACCCTTGTTGAAGGGAGGGTCGGTAGCTATGAGGTCAATGCTCTCGGAGTCAATGCCGCGCAGTACCGGCAGATTGTCCGAAATGAACAGCGTGCGGTTCAGTGATTGCGTCATGGGAAACCTGCATTCACTCCTTGTCGCCGGCGAAGACCGTGATCGCCTCACGGCAAATGAACTCGGCCCGTGTGGCACTGCGCCAGGGATCGTGTCGGCGAATTGAGACTGATCGAACGGGCAAAGTCTTTCTCTGGGGTGTCATTTCGGTTTTGCGACTAGAGTAAATCATATGTTCTTGCGTGTCAAGTCAAGTTGAGAGAGGTTTATGAATCCACCAAGGCCGAGCGCAGCCCTGTACAATTCCCATACCATACCCTTGACAGACAAGAACTTATATTCTATATTAACCATGAGCGCTCACACCCCGCACATCTTTACAATAACGAGAGAAATGCAGCAAAATGCAACACAGCGCGACAAATTCCGAAGAAAACCTCCCACACCCCGTCGTCATGAGCGCCCCCCCACATTCCCGTCCGTGGTGAGCAAACCAAATGACCCCGTTCGTGGTGAGCCTGTCGAACCACCCGCGAACAATTTTCGATGCAAAAATTAGGAGAACTGGTATGGCAGTAACCGCAGAGGCATGTTTCCCGCTGGGGAATGAAAAGCACGTGTTCATCGACTGGGACATCGTCGAGCCGGGATACGGCGTGGCGTGGGCCGGAAGATCGCCGGAGGCGTGGGAGATGCCGAGCGGGATCGAGTTGTCGACTCATAAGCCGCGGATGGATGAGGCGCCGTTTCTCTCCGCTGACAAGCCCTGGGAAGGCGGCGTTGGAAGTCACGGCGTGATCTTTGAGGATGGCGGGCTGTATCGGTTCTACTACCGGATTCGGACAGAGGACACCGGCGACGACGGGTCGCATCCGATGATACTTGCTTACGCGGAGTCGGCGGACGGCGTGACCTGGAAGAAGCCGTCGATTGGGACGGTGGAGCTTGACGGCTCGACGGACAACAATCTTGTGTACGGGCTGAACGTGGCGAAGGGCCGATCGGTGAATAGCGCTTGCGTGTTCAAGGACCCAACGGGCGGGCCGAACGACCGGTACAAGCTGCTGTATCGCGACCCGACGGAGCGGGAATCGCCGAATCTCTATGGCGCGGTTTCGCCGGACGGCATCCACTGGGAGACGCTCGACGAGCCGCTGATAAGGAACTATTTCAGCGACACCCATAACGTGGTGGGGTATGACCCTAAGCGCGGGCAGTATGTGGCCTACGTCCGGGGGTGGACGAAGTTCGGGCCTGGGACATTGCACGGTCGGCGAACGATTGCGTATTCGTCGTCGGACACGTTCGAGACGTGGCCGCGTCCGCAGACGATATACGCCGCGGATTCGCTCGACGGCCCGGACACGGATATATACACGAATGCTTACACTCCCTGGCCGGACGCCGACGCCTACTTGATGTTTCCCGCGTTCTATCAGCGAAATGCCGACATCGTGGAGATCCAGATGCTCACGGGTCGAGACGGGGTGAACTGGGAACGCCTCACGAGGGAACCGATGGTTCCCGGCGCGGAGCCGGGCACGGATTCGGAGGGCGGCAACTACGCGGGAGCGGGACTCGCAAGCATTCGCCCGGGCGAAGTGTCGCTGCCGGTTTCGCAGACGTGGCATACTCACAACGAGGGACACTATGGCGAGACGCGGACATCCGGCGTTCATCGGGGGAAGTGGTTAATGGCGTCGTGGCGGACGGACGGATTCACATCGCTTGAAGCGCGTGGCGAGGGCAGCTTCGCGACGGTCCCGATCACCTTCGCGGGTGGAAGGCTGACTATCAACGCTTGGACGCGATTCGGCGGAGAGATTAGCTTCGAGCTGGCGGACGCTGCAGGAGAGCATATGGGCAAGTTCGGCCAGGGCATATCCGCAGCGAGTTCGACGCCGATTCCGGGCAGGTCGTTCGAGGACTGCGACGCATTCACCGGGGACAGCGCGCGCCATACCGTGACGTGGAACGGTGAGTCGGACATTTCCCAGTGGGCGAATCGTCCGACCCGTCTGCGGGTGAGGATGCGCCGCGCGAGGCTGTACGCCATTCAAACGCCGTAGGTGATGCTCGGAGGATGAACGACGTCCGGCGCTCTTGACCGACGGCGCGTTTCCGCTTTACCGTAGGTGGGCCATGAATATCTTCTTCGTCATCATTCTCGCCGCCGTCGTTATTGAATACCTGCTTGGCGTCATTTCCAACCTCCTGAACCTGTCGGCCCTGAAACCTGAAGCGCCCGAGGGGTTGGAGGATGTGTATGAGCCGGACAAGTACGCCAAGTCGCAGGAGTATTCGAAGGTCAATACCGGCTTCGACCTGATTACCGGTACCTTCAAGCTGGCCGTTCTGTTGACCTTCTGGCTGTTCGGGGGCTTCAACTGGCTCGATCAGATGGTGCGCGAGTGGGAACTCCACGTGATCTTGAACGGAGTGCTGTACATCGGACTGCTCGGGCTGGCTTACCAGGCAATCAACCTTCCCTTCAGCGTGTACAGGACGTTCGTCATCGAGGCTCAGTTTGGGTTCAACAACACGACGTGGGGAACCTTCGTGTTGGACAGGGTGAAGGCTTTGGCTTTGATGATTGTGTTGGGCGCGCCGCTGCTGGCGGCGGTCTTGGTGTTCTTCGAATATACGGGCGATTTGGCATGGCTGTACGCGTGGGTTGTGGTAACGATAGTGACTCTGGCGATCCAGTCCGTCGCGCCCACGTGGATCATGCCGCTGTTCAACAAGTTCACTCCCCTTGATCCCGGGGAGTTGCGGGACTCGATTCTCGAATACGCGGCCTCGGTGAATTTCACCGTTGATAACATCATGGTGATGGACGGTTCAAAGCGTTCCAGTAAGTCCAACGCCTTTTTCACGGGTTTCGGGAAGAATAAGCGAATCGCCTTTTTCGACACTCTGGTTGACAATCACACCGTGCCTGAACTTGTGGCGGTGTTGGCGCATGAGATAGGCCACTACAAGAAGAAGCACATCATCCAGTCAATGGCCGTGAGCGTGGCGCATACGGCGATAATCTTCTTTCTACTCTCCATATTTCTTCAGAGCGAAGGGTTGTTCGACGCATTCATGATGGATGAAATGTCCGTATACGCGGGGCTGCTGTTCTTCGCTTTGCTGTATACGCCGGTGGAAATCTTGCTGGCGATGGCCTTGCAGTATATTTCCCGCAGGCATGAGTACGAGGCGGATCGGTGGTCGGTCGAAACGTACGGTCGCCCGGGAGCGCTTTCGAGCAGCTTGAAGAAGCTCTCGCAGGACAATTTGTCGAATTTGGCTCCGCATCCGTTTTATGTTTTCTTGCATTACACGCATCCACCGCTGAAGGAACGGGTTAGGGCAATCGAGCGGACTGCCGCGTCGTGACTGGGCACACTGCCGGAACCAGGTTTCATTTCCTCGTCAGTCCGGAGAGCGGCCGGAGGGAATCGCGTTCACCCTGATCCCGTCGAAGGCTCAACCGCCCGTTCATGGTTCGACAAGCTCACCACGAACGGGAGTTTGTAGTTCACCTCGAGCGGGAGAAGTAGCTCGCTGCGAACGGGAGAAGTAGCTCGCTGCGCGCGGATTCGACAAGCCACCAGGCACGCGCTACCTTAAGGGCAAGATGTTAACGCAAGACGAGATCGACCATTATGAAGCTTTCGGGTTCCTCGTGCTGCGTGGCCTGCTGTCCGCGGACGAGATGGACGAGCTTCGCGCGGCATCCCTGATCGTGATGCGCGAACTGCGCGGCGCCGATGAGTACTTGACCGATATGAACCAGTCGGTGCAGCCCTGGTTGGAGCGTCACCCGGTGATGCGGGATCTCATCGATGACGAACGAATTCACCAGATTCCGGAGTCGCTGCTGGGGCCGGACTTTTGGCTGGACGGCACGGAGGGCCATCTTCGCGTGGGAGATACGCCGTGGCACGGCGACGACATACACGACGCCGACCTGGGATGGGTGAAGGTGGCCATGTATCTCGATCCACTGACTAAGGATGACGGATGCCTTCGCGTAATTCCGGGTACCCATCGTCGCAATGACCCTGATTTACTGCACACACTTCGAGCAGGGAGCAATGATCCCGGCAATGGGATCTTTGGGATGCGGGCGGATGAGATTCCCTCAGTGCCGCTGGAAACCGAGCCGGGAGATGTGTTGGTGTTCACCGAAGGCGTCATTCATGGCGCGTTTGGTGGAGGCGTCGGCAGACACCAGATATGCGCGAGCTTTGTCGAGAACCCGAAGAGTGAGCGACACCTGAGCCAAATAAAGGCATTTTACGAGGCCAGCACGTGGTCGCTTCGGCCGACGCGGACGTACGTAGACAGCGACCGCCCGCGCATACGCCGGATGTTGGAGAAGCCGCTCGAATGGGGATTCGACGTTCTTGATATCTAAATCCACGGTGAACACACAGCACGCATCGGTTATATTGTACACATCGAACAAATAGTGTATATTAGGCGGATGAGGAATAGGTCCCATGGAAGTCAACCCCAAGAAATACCTCTCCATCAAAGAAGCATCAGCGGCTTATCGAGTCAGTCGGACGAAAATACACCGGCTCGTCAAGAGCGGGGCAGTACGCTCCTCGAGAGACCCGCGGGACGACAGAATAACCCTCGTCAGTGTCGACGACCTAGACAGCCGATTCCACGGAGGCATCGTCATGGACATGAACAGCGCAGCCACCCTAGCGGGGATAGCGACCACAGAAAAACTGAACAGAATGGACGTCATCCGGGCCGGCGGGGTCACGGCGGTTACCGCCAGCGATAGCACTGAGCTGCTCAGAGAAGCGAGGGCGGCTCGCAGCATTGATTTGGGCGCGCGATCGACAAACATGGCTAACTCTGCCGACGGGGACGGGCGTTGACCGTTGTCGTAGACGCCAACATCGCGGTTAAGTGGGTCGTCGAGGAACACGACAGCGCCGAGGCCGTATCCCTTTACCGTGACTGGACCGAGCGAGCCGAACTGCTCATCGCCCCGCCGATCTTTCGCCCGGAGGTGACGAACGTGCTGCACCAGAAGATTCGGCGCGGAGAGCTAAGCTCGGGTACTGCAATTGAGGCGTTGGATGCGATTTACTACGCCGTCTCCATTCAGGAGCCGGACAACCTCTACACGGACGCGCTCTCGATTGCACAGGTCATAGACGCAGGCGCGACATACGACCCGCTCTACCTCGCGCTTGCCGAGGCGCAGCAGTGCGATCTTTGGACGGCTGATAGGAAATTCGTCACATTAGTGGGGTACAGATACTCACGTGTTCGCTGGCTTGGCGAACTGTCGATGCGGAACTGAGGAGCAGGCGTGGATCGTGTACGGTTGGCAATCGTCGGATGCGGGACGATATCTCGTCTGAATGCACCGGGCTACTTGAAGGACGAGCGATGCGAGGTCGTGGCCCTGTGCGACCCTATCCGGGAGCGCGCTGAGGCGAGCGCGAAGGAGTGGGGGATATCGCCAAGGATTTATACCGACTACCAAGGCGTGCTGGCGGATGCCAACGTCGACGCGGTTGAGCTTCTGACGCCGACGCATCTTCATGCTGATCAAATTGTCGCGGGGCTGAAAGCGGGTAAGCACGTGTCCTGTCAAAAGCCTCTCGCCGTCTCCATGGAGGAGGCGGACCGGGTAGGTATGGCCGTGGCGCGGGCAGAGACGCAGTTTCGGATATCGGAGAATTTTTTATTCTACCCTCCAATCGTCAAGGCAAAAGAATTGCTCGACTCCGGGGCGATAGGCGATCCAAACATGGTGAGGATTCGCACGGTGATCGGCAGCTACGAGTTGACCGTGAACGACTACAGCGTTGCGGAAGGCGCCCTGGAATGGCGGCGGGATGCCTCACGGCAGCCCGGGGGCAAGCTGTACGACGACGGCGTTCATAAATACGCAACGGCTATGTGGTGGGTCGGTGAATTCGAGAGCGTTTACAGCATCGTGACCAAGACGGATGACTTCACCATCGAAGCGCCGTGCTCTTCGATGTGGCGGTTCAAAAACCGAAACTGTCTTGGCGTCATCGACTATGCCTTGTCGGACGAGATGCCCTTGCGAAGCAAGTACTATCCCATGGACGAGTTCTTCGAGATCGTGGGGCCGAAGGGTATGATTTGGGTTACTCGCTGCACGGGTGAGATGCTGGACATGCCGCCGGTAGTGCTCCACCAAGGCCGCGAGTCGACGAGTTTCGACGTGCCGACGGACTGGATAGAGGGCTTCAACGGGGCCGCGACGAACTTCATCGACTGCATTATCTCCGGCGAGCAGCCCGTGATGGATTTCGATTTCGCCCGGAAAGTGCTGCAGGCGGCATTGGGGGTATACCGGTCGTCGGACCTGAACATGCCGCTCGACCTGGAAACAATCATGTGACGGAGTCGGCATCAGCTTGACACTCATACGGGGTCAGTCGATACTGGACACATGAAGACTCTGTGGCAGGTCGTCCTTTTGCCGGTTTTGTTTCTGGCAGCCTGCGGCGGAGACGGCGGTCAGAGCGGAGCGCCTCCCACCGCGGAACCTCCGCCTGCACAGGCCCCAACGACTGCGCCCGAATCCACTCACACCCCCGTTCCTGAACCGACGATCGAGCCGACTCCTTCTCCGACCTCCGTCTCGGAGAACCCGATCCTGCCGACTGTGACAGTCCCACTGGAGGAGCCGTCCGTCGACAACATGGTTGCCCGAAGGCTGGCAAGGGCGGGCGTCCGCGCAAATACGATACGGGAATTGACGTTGGTCGCCCCGTTGCAATCCGTACTGGAACGCCAACTTGTGAATTCAGACGAGTTCCGGGGGATCATAGGCGAAGCGTTCGAACGGCGCAGGGGCAAAATTGAAGGAGACCAACTGCTCTACGAGACCCTCGGGCTGATGGATCCTGGGGCGAGTCTTTACGACATTCTTCTGACCTTTAGCAGTGAGGGCGCCCATAGCTGGTTCGACTTGGATACCGGAACTCACTACGTCGTCATGGATTCCGAAGATCTCACTCTCGCCCATGAGCGCATATACGTCAACGAGTACGTAAACCATCTTCAGGCAGTAAACTTTGACATCGGGGCAAAATACGAAGCAACCGAAGGCAATGAGGACGCCAGGTATGCGCTTCGAGCAGTTCTCGAGGGCGACGCGGCTATCAGCGAGTATGTTTACACGGTCGAGCACTTCACTCCTGAAGAGCAGCAGACATCCATCAGCCAACCCACCGAGGCATTCCGAGAAACGTTGAACGCAGCGCCGTACATCGCCATTCGAGCCTTTGTGTTTCCGTTCGCGGAAGGCGGCGACTTCGCGGTGCAGTTGTTCCAGTCGGTCGGTGGCTGGGACGCAATTAACCAGGCGCTGCAGACGCCTCCCCTATCTACGGAACAGGTGCTTCACCTTGAGAAGTATGAGGCAGGCGAGATGCCGATTGAGATAGATCTGCCGGACATCGGATGGGTACTGGGCGAGGAATGGGAGCATGTGCGGACGGATGTACTCGGCGAGTTCCTCATCACGGCGTGGCTGGAGACCGATTTTTCGCCGCAGGCGGCCTCAATTGCGGCGACCGGCTGGGGGGGAGACGCATACTCGCTGTTTCGAAGAGTGGACGGCCAGGGGCTGCTCGTATTGGCAACGGTTTGGGACTCCGACCAAGACGCCGAAGAATTCTTCAAAACCGTTCAGCAACATACCGAGGCGCGCTCCGGTATCGCTTGGGAGGACTCGCCGACCGCCTCGGATGCCGGTTCCGCGACTCTGCCTGATCGAACAGTCTATGCGGAGCGAAAGGGAGCGCGGAGTCTACTCGTCATCGCGCCGAGCGCCGAACTGGTCGATACTCTGCGTCCCATGTTATCCGCCCCCCTTGAATTGGAATAATCGCCTGCATGAGGAACAACAGCCGTCCTATATGGGGGTTCCCTCCGGAACTGCCGTATCTACTGGTATTCAGTTTGTTGGTTGTCTCGGGCGTCGTATTTCGGATATGGTACGAGACCGACCGCCGTACGACTGATGACATATGGGATACTGTCGTTCAGGCTATACTGGGCATTGGGCAAGTAGGGCTGGCGGCTGCAACGTGCACAGCCGGTTTAGCGACGATGTCGGAGGTCATAATGATTCTTTCAGAGCGATATAAAGCCAGGCGATATGCCGAGGGCCGGGCAGAAGGCCGGGCCGAGGGCCGGGCAGAAGGCCTGGCCAATGCAGTAGAAAGGGCAATCCAGCACACGACTGCGGAGATCGACAACAATGTGGAAGTGAGAATCGATACTTCGCAGTGGTTCTCCCGAGATACCATGAGAGTGGTACTGGCCAGGGGAGAGAGCAAGACGGGAGTCTTTGAAGTAACCATGGAACAGGCGCTATCTTCGAGATTGCACCCTTTGCTAAAAGACCAAATCGAGTCCTTGGACTAAATCACAAACGCGGAAGCCAGCGTGTCCACTTCGCGCCTAACACTGACCGAATATGTCGACTCCGCATGGGCTGCCAACGCTGAGTATAAAGGCTTGGCCCAAGTAGTAACGGCTATTGCCGAAGGGACGCGCCTTGTTCAAGGGAAAGTGCAGGCGGCGGCCATAGCGGACGTTTTGGGAACGACTGGGGACGTCAACGTCCAGGGCGAGGTCGTCCAGATCCTGGACGAGCAGAGCTCCGATATTTTCGTTGACGTTCTGTCCAAGTCGGGAGCCGTCGCCGCGGTCGGCTCCGAAGAGATCTCCGAAGGGGTTATCGTCGGGCATGAAGACGCCCAGCGATACGTTGTCCTGATGGACCCTCTCGACGGGTCATCCAACATCGATGTCGCGGTGAGCATCGGTTCGATATTCGGAATATGGAAGCGCGCTCCGGGCCGGAAGGTGACAACCGAAACGATGCTGTGTCCCGGCAGCGAACAGGTTGCCGCGGTCTATGCAGTGTACGGCTCCAGCACGGTATTCGTCGTCGCCACGGCAAGGGGTGTGCAGGGGTTCACTCTCAACGCGGCCACAGGTTCATTTGAACTCACGCACCCTGACATTCGGTTCCCCGCGAAGTGCCAGTATTACAGCGTGCCCGACGGTTACTACAAGAACTGGAACGAATCGACGCGGGCGGCTGCGACGATGCTCCGAGACGGCTACTCCCTGCGATACGTTGGATCGCTGGTGGCCGATTTCCATCGCAATCTGCTCAAGGGCGGGATATTCTGGTACCCGGCGGACGACACGTCGCCCAATGGCAAGCTCCGACTGATGTATGAGGCGAACCCGCTCGGATTCGTCGCCGAACAGGCGGGCGGGGCCTCGTCTTCGGGTCGCGAACGCATATTGGACATTCAACCGGAAGCTCTTCACCAGCGAGTGCCCCTTATGCTGGGCCCCGCCGCCATAGTGGAAAGAACCGTGTCGATACTCAACTCGTGAGATCAGATGAGGAAGGAGCGGGAATGAACCTTCAAGACATGATCCAAACGGCGCAGTCCATCGTTGCGCCTGGCAAGGGGATTTTAGCCGCGGATGAGAGTGACGGCACCATCAAGCGGCGCTTCGATTCCATCGGTGTCGACTCGACATTCGAAAACCGCCGCGACTACCGCGAGGCTCTCTTTCGCACGCAAGGAGCGTCGGAGTTCATCAGCGGCGTCATTCTGTATGATGAGACGCTCCGACAAGAGGGAGCGGACGGCGCCGCGCTCGTCGAAGTGCTGTCAAGCCAGGGAATTATTCCCGGCATCAAGGTGGACAAGAGCACGAAGCCGTTGGCGGGCGCGGAAGGCGAGGTCATCACAGAGGGTCTCGACGGTTTGCGAGATCGACTCGCCGAGTACGTCGACCTCGGCGCGAAGTTCACCAAGTGGCGGGCGGTCATCACCATTGGGGACGCCATCCCGACCCGGCGATGTATCGAAGCCAACGCCCAGTCCCTGGCTCGTTTCGCCACGCTGAGCCAAGAGGCCGGACTCGTTCCAATCGTAGAACCGGAGGTTCTCATGGACGGCGACCACGATATCAATACCTGTTACGAGGTCACCGCCGATACCCTGCGCGAGGTCTACTACGAACTCGGCGTCCATCGGGTCGCGCTGGAAGGCACCCTGCTGAAGCCGAATATGGTTCTGTCCGGCAAAGACGCTTCCAATCGCGCGGGCCCCGAGCAGGTTGCGGAGATGACCGTTAAGTGTTTCTTGAACACGGTCCCTGCGGTGGTGCCCGGTGTGGTATTCCTGTCCGGTGGTCAGTCCGATCACGAGGCCACGGTGAACCTCGACGCCATTAACCGCTATGCCGAGTCGAGCTGTGCGCCGTGGGAACTGAGTTTCTCTTACGGGCGGGGCCTGCAAGCCGCTCCCCTCAAGGCTTGGGGCGGCGTGGCTGCGAACATCCCGGCTGCCCAGGCAGCTTACTACCATCGCGCCAAAGTCACGTCCGCCGCACGGCGTGGCGAGTATTCCCCGAAGATGGAAGAAGCTGCGGATTAGGTCGGCTTGGTGTTCCGAGTCCGCGACACACTTCCGCTATGCAAAAGATTCTGATCGCGACGCATAACGCGGGCAAGCTCAGGGAGTTTTCCTCGATGTTCGCGCAGACACCGTTTGAGTTGGTGTCCCTTTCCGATGTCGGTATCGACATGGATGTTGATGAGACGGGCGCGACCTACGCCGAGAACGCCACGCTGAAGGCCGCGGCCTATGCGCGGATGAGCGGTCTCCCGACACTGGCCGACGATTCGGGCCTGGAAGTCGACGGTCTCGGCGGGGAGCCGGGGCCGCGCTCGGCCCGATACGCCGGGGAGCGCGCCAACGACCGCGACCGAATTGCTTTCCTGCTTCAAAAGCTGAACAATATACATCAGGAGCATTGGACGGCCCGCTTCCGCTGCGTCATCGCGCTGACGCGGCCCCGGCGTCCCGTGGAAGTGTACGAGGGGGAGTGCGACGGAGTGATAACCAATAGGCCGCGGGGCGAGTCCGGGTTCGGCTACGATCCCGTGTTCTACATCCCTGAGATGAACAAGACAATGGCGGAATTGTCATTCGACGAAAAGAATCGAATGAGTCACCGGGGACGCGCCGCCGAGTCGGTGATCGCTGCTCTGCGCGTCCGCGACTGGAAGATATAAACGATACGAGGCCCGAGAAACGACGCATGATCGGTCAATACGCATCTTCTTCTGTCAAGGAAAGATAGAGTGAATAGCCCACCGCGATTTGGAGGACTCTCGGCAAAGCCATGTCGCTAACAACGGTAAACGACATATTCAATCGACCGCTGCGGGATATCCGCGTTTCCGTGACCGACCGCTGCAACTTTCGCTGTACGTACTGTATGCCGGCGGAAATATTCGGGGAGCGCTACCAATTCCTGCCGCGCGAAGAGCTTTTGACCTTCGAAGAGATCGTGCGCCTCTCGCGCATCTTCGTGAACTTGGGGGCGGTGAAGGTGCGGCTGACGGGCGGGGAGCCACTGGTGCGCAGGAATATCGAGACGCTGGTTGCGCAGCTTGCGCAAGTGGAGGGCATCGAAGACCTGACCATGACGACGAACGCCTACTTGCTCGCGTCAAAGGCCCAAATACTGAAGGACGCCGGGCTGCATCGAGTGACCATCAGCCTCGACAGTCTCAATGACGAGGTCTTTCGCAAGATGAACGGGCGCAACTACGGCGTGGACACGGTCTTGAAGGGATTAGAGGCGGCGGAGCGAGTCGGACTCACGCCGATCAAGATCAACGCGGTTGTGCAGCGCGGCGCGAACGACCATACCCTCGTCGACATGGCGCGCTACTTCAAACAGCGAGGCCACATCGTCCGATTTATCGAATACATGGACGTCGGTACACTCAACGGCTGGCGGATGGACGACGTCGTGCCGGCAAATCGCATCGTGTCGATGATCGACGCCGAGCTTCCCTTAGAGCCGGTTGAGGCGAATTACCACGGCGAAGTCGCGAGACGGTACCGCTATAAGGACGGCACGGGAGAGATCGGCGTTATCGCTTCGGTGACTCAGCCATTTTGCGGCGACTGCACAAGATTGCGTCTTTCCCCTGAAGGGAGCATCGTGACCTGTCTGTTCGCCAACGGCGGCGTTGATCTGCGCGAGCCCCTCCGCGCCGGCGCGTCCGACGCCGATTTAGCTGAGATCATCACCCGCCGATGGCGAGTCCGCAACGACCGCTACTCGGAGGAGCGCGCCTCGATGACCGAAGAGATCCGCGATTCGCGCGAAAAGGTGGAGATGTACCATATCGGCGGTTAGGGAGCCGATGCCGAGACGCTCATCGGGTTTGGGACGGCAGCCGGTAGGGGTTTCACTCAGAGGTTGGCGGATCCCCGATTTCGCGGGAATGACGGGTGGGAGTTCTTGTTCTCGTCCGGACGTGATGAGGATTTCTCATGGTGCAGTGTACGGCTTGTAGGGCGGAGATAGCTTCCTACGACCGGCGGTGTCGAAGCTGTGGGGCAGGGATAACGAGGAATGTGCGCGCGCTGTTTGCCGGCGCTCCGACGGACAAAGACTTACTTCACGCGCGGATGTGCCATCTGCTGGCGCTCCCGGGTATGCTGATCCTGGGGGTCTTGATTGAACCGGCGTTCGATCGAGTGGGCTTCTTGGCGTTTGCCCCATTGAACCTGCTGGCGCCGTTCGTGTTCTGGCTGTCGCGCTTGAAGTCGAGATTTATTCGGAGGCATGGACTCCAAGTGTTCAATTTTCAGCTATTGTGGACGGTAGCCATGTACCTCATCTGGCTGTGGTCCAATGTGTTGGGCGTGGGGCCGCTGAATGATTATTCGTGGATGCTGGTTTACCTGATAGTTTTCCTCGGGGGTATGGGGCTGGTCTGGATAGCGTCGAATGACGCGGCAAGCGCCGGAGACGGCAAATATCCCGTAAGGATTCCCTTTTTGTCGTAGTGATGATTGCGGAGACGGGAAAGGCGAGTCAGCAAAGCCGCGCAATGAATCTACTGCCCCAACCACTCAAACCGGCATCGTAACTGCTCACAATAGCCCCTGGCGCTGCTATCCGCCGAACCAGCGGGCCAGCTCGTCTCGAGTGAAGGTGGGTAGAACGCGGATTTCGTCCCCGAATTGGGCTTTGAGTCCATCGGCGGCCTGCGTTACCCTGCCGATTTCGTGAGCGGGAATGCCTTGAGCGTCGAGGGCGTGTATGAGTTTTGGCGCGTCCGATTGGGGCACGGCGGCGAGCAGGGATCCCGACGCGATGAGGCCCAGGGGATCGAGGCCGAGCGCGTCGCATATCTCACGGCATTCCGGGAGGATGGGGACGGCGTCCATGTCAATAAGCAGCCCGACATTGGCGGCGGCCGCCAATTCCACGAGGCCGCCGGAGAGTCCCCCCTCGGTCGGGTCGTGCATCGCGTGGACGTTTACGGCCTCGCGCGCAATCGCCGCCTCCGGAACGACACTGATGCCGGGGTTGAAGAGGAGATCCCGGGCGCGTTCGATGGTTTCGGGGAGAACTCCGTTCGCCAGCAGATCGTCGGCTGCCTCGTGGGCCAGTATCGAAGCGCCCTCGACGGCGATGGCCTTCGTCAGGATGATTCGATCCCCCGGCCTGGCGCCGGACGTGAGCACGGCCCGTTCCTTGGGAACTTCGCCGAGCATCGCTCCGACGGCTATCGGCCGGCGCAGGTCGTAGGTGATTTCGGTGTGGCCGCCGATGAGAGTGATGTCGAGGGCGGCGCAGGCCTCTCGAATTTGAGTGAAGATGCGCTCCACCTCGGCTTCCGACGTGTCGTCCGGGAGCAAGAGAGTTGCCATCAGCCAACGGGGCGTGCCTCCCATGACGGCAATGTCGTTTGAATTGACTTGCACCATGTACCAGCCGATGAGGTCGGTCGCGAAGGTGATCGGGTCGGTCTTTGCAACGAGGCATCGGTCGCCGAAGTCGATGAGCGCGGCGTCCTCGCCCGTTCTCGCGCCGAGTACTACGCGCGGGTCGCTCACATCGATCTTGTCGAGGAGACGCGACAGCAGGTCGAGCGGGAGTTTTCCAGGCTGCATGAGGGCAACATGGTATCATCGGTGAGCGTAGGTAGGGGCGATTCGCGAATCACTCCTACCGGGAATGGCAGAAATAGCAAAAGGAGATCGCAATGAACCAACAGAACGGGAATCGACCAACCGACGGATTCCTGCTCGCCACACTGGCAGGCGGATGCTTTTGGTGTTTGGAGGCCGTGTACAACGAGCTGCGCGGGGTCGAGTCCGTGAAATCGGGATATACGGGAGGAGCCGATCCCAATCCCACGTATGAAGCGGTCTGTTCGGGGACGACCGGCCACGCCGAAGTCGTTCGGATTGCATACGACCCTGACATTGTGAGCTTCCGGGAGTTGCTCGAAGTTTTCTTCACGATTCACGATCCAACGACCCTGAATCGGCAGGGGAACGATGTTGGCACGCAATACCGTTCGGGAGTCTTTTACCACGACGAGGAGCAGAAGAGCATCGCCGAGGAAGTCATTGAAGAGATGACGGTCGCGGGCGTGTGGGGTGATCCGATCGTGACCGAGGTCACTGCGTTGGACACGTTCTATGAGGCGGAGGAATACCACCAGAAGTATTTCGAGAAGAACCCGTTCCAGCCGTACTGTTTCGTTGTCGTTCGACCAAAGGTGTCGAAGTTTCGCAAGCAGTTCGTCTCGAAGCTGAAGAAGCAGGCGGTATGAACAAGCCCGTTATTCGTCGTGTGGGGTGACGTTCTTCCGTGGGAACACCGGTTTTGGGGCCGGTTGCTGAGCGGGTTCTTATCGCCGCATGACGACCTTCAGAATGTCGTCGTCGTGGTCGGTGTACATGTTGAAGGCGTTCTGCACTTCGTCGAATGAGAGGCGATGAGTAATCAGTTCGGCGGGGTCCCACCATCCCCGCCGCTTTAGCTCGACCATGAGCTCGATGTGTGAAAGGATGTCGTGCGTGTGGCCGGCGGCAACGGTCATCAGGCGGGCGTTGCTGGAGCGGAAGTTCTTATACTCCATGGGGACCGTGAAGCCGTGGGTTCTGCTCTTCTGCTGGATGCCAAACATGAGGACGATTCCAAAGCTCTTGATCAGCCTCAAGGCTGTGTTGAGAGTATCGGGATAGCCGGCGGCCTCGACGACAACATCCGGCTTTTGGCCGTCCAGGATGTCCAGCACTGCTTCTTCGGTCGGCGTCTTTGTGGGGTTGACGGTGTGGGTTGCGCCGAATTTCTTCGAGTATTCGAGTCGATAGTCGAGCGGGTCAACGGCTATGAGGTTCGACACGCCGGAGCGGGCGAGAATTGCCGTGAATGATTGACCGATGGCGCCCTGCCCGAGGACTACGAGGTTTTTCCCCAGCAGAGTTCCGAGCCGTTGGCATCCGTAGATCACCGTGCCGGAGGGCTGACACATGAGCCACTCGTCCGTGGAGCCGTAGTCCGGGAGCGCGATCATTCGCTTCGGCAGAGCTTCGACGTACTCGACAAGCGCCGTATCGCTCGTCGGGAGGACGATGACGCGGTCGCCCTCGCGGAAGCGGTCCGAGCGGGTCTCTACGACCGTGCCTGCGATTTCGTGGGCGGGATGCCCTATCTTCATGGGGTAGTCTTCCTCGTCAAGGACGGTTCCGTAGGTATGGCGGATGTCGCTCCCGCAGATCGACCAGCTCTCGATCTCCACGAGGCAGTTGCCGTCGGCTGTCGTAGGCAGCGGTGCATCGATGATTTCAAAGTTGCGGGGACCGACCAGTTGCGCGGCTCTCATCTAAAGCACCATTTGGGAGACGAACTCGGCCGTCGTTTCACGCGATATCTTCATGCCGTACTCGCTGATGGGCAGGTACTCATGCAATTCGGGGTTGTGTCTCAGGAACGCCTCGGCGTAAGGGACCCTCATATGAAGCCCGGCTATGCCGCCGTCGAGGGTCTCGCCGAGCTTGCGCTGCAGTCCGCCGCCCTCGGAGTAGTGCTGGGAAGTGAATTTGTTCATGGCCTCGGCCTTCAGTTTGACGACGTCGGTGATGTCGATGATGGTGTCGGGCATTCTGGGATTGAGGCTTTCGAGTACGTTCGTGCGTCCGCGCTGGTCGTGGTAGAAAATTTGGGCTGTCCAGCCTCCGGTATCGCCGCCGGTCGGTGAGTAGCTCTTGCCTTCGCGGATGCCGGCGGCGGTGTCCGTTGCTATGAGGAGCATTTGCGTTGCGAGGGCGTGAGCGCCGACGGTATCGTGCGGCCAGTGAGTGATGACTACGTGCGGCGCGATTTCGCCGATTACGTCCGCGATTTCGCTGATGATTTCGGGTTGGATCGTAGTGATGGAGTCGTCGTAGCCCAGGAAGCGCACGTCCGCGACTCCGAGAACGCTGGCGGCGTCTTCAAGTTCTCGGCGCCGTTCGCCGACGAGTTCCTCCATGTTCGGCATGGCACCCGTCTCGCGGTAGGCGTTGATGCCGGTGAGATGATGCGACATGCCGGTGTATGGGGTCAGGATCGTAACGTGGTCGCCCCTTTGGACGTGCTTGGCAATGGTTCCGCCCGCGTACAGGATGCAGTCCTTCGGGTGCCCGCCGATGTTGAGGATTCGCAGCTGCTCCATGTCGCCGATGATTCCTCCGAACCGATTTCGCGCAATTATACGCTAGGTCATCAAGTGGAATGCAGGGGATTGAGGCTGGAATAACGGGGAACGATGGTTCATAAGCAGAGGACACGGCCAGGAATTCCAAGTTTTGTAGGGCCGCTTTGGGCGTTTCATCTGCGGGGCGAGGATTTTAGATTCCAGGCTTCGCTGCGTCGGAATGACAGAGGGACCGGGTTATTCGATGATGAGACTGTCGACCGTTGCGACGAGAGCGCTTGCGATTTTAACCAAGGCAGAAGCCGAGCCATTCTTGTGACCACGCTCGATCTCCGACAGATAGCTCGCGGAATTCCCGGTTCTCTCGGAGAGTTCCCGCAATGTAAGACGTTGGAAATTCCGATAAGCGAGGATAGGACTCTGCCCGCGAATAATGGCGAGAGCGAACACGCCGTCAAGGATGCCTACAGCGCCGAACTGCAATGAGATTCCGAAACCCTAACAATTCGGTGAACTGTCGCTCCGTATGCTGTCAAAGCGCAGTCCATGAACAGTCCGCCGACGTTGTATAGTATGATTGCGGCGTCCGGACGCGGAAACGTCGTGATCGAATCCCCATACTCCTGAGAGAGGTATTCAGAATATGCTGTTCAAGAGGCTCACGGGCGCGAAGCCGATCAAGAAGCAGGAGGGCGTTGCGGCGCCTCCCGGCCAGTACGTTACGGACAAATGGCCCATCATGACCTTCGACGCGCCGCCGATAATCGACCTTGAGACGTGGCGGTTCGACATCTTCGGTCTGGTGAATGAGGAGAGGTCGCTGAATTGGGAGGAATTCATGTCGCTCCCAAAGGTGACGATCGACTCGGAGTTTCACTGCGTGACGCAGTGGAGCAGGCTTGAGAACACCTGGGAGGGCGTGTCGTTTTCGGAAGTGATCGGTTTGGTGGATTTGAAGCCGGAGGCCTCGCATGTGATGGCGCACTGCTTCGGCGGATACACAACCAACCTGGCCCTCGACGTATTGAACGACGACGACGTGCTCTTCGCCTACAGGCACGACGGCGCGCCTTTGGACCGCGACCACGGCGGGCCGCTGCGATTGGTCGTGCCGAAAAAGTACGCTTGGAAGAGCGCGAAGTGGGTCAACGGCATCGAGTTGCTGGACCGTGACCGGCCCGGTTTTTGGGAGCAGCGCGGGTACCACATGGAAGGCGACCCGTGGAAAGAGGAGCGATTCGGCAGTTTCTGGTAGAGAATCTTCCTGGAAAATGAAAAGGCCCTTTCGTTCCTCGCGCGAAAGGGCCTTGTTGCTGTGACCGATTGGGTTATGCCGCTCGAATCGCGGATGTGCGCGTTCGGGCCGGGCGTCCGGATACCTTCTTCGGGACGGGGACGGGCTCGATGTTGAAGAGCTTGGGCTTTGGGATATCCGCCATGTAGCCGCACATTAGGCACTCGCGGTACTCCCCGTACATATCACGGTTCTCGTGCATGTCTCCCTTGCACCTTGGACAACCTTTGAACAAAATCATGTCGTTACCTCCTTCCGGTTCGTCAAACTCGATAGACTTTCAAATTCCTCGCGGTAGATAGACGCTTTCGGCGTGTGAGAAGTTCCGTTCGCCTCGTGTTGCAATCAACTCCCTTGACATGATCTGTGTCAAGTTTTACAATGTCCTTTGTAATCTTACAACGCGGTTGAGACCGTCTGAGTTAGCATGTTGTTCGATCGGGACAGGCCTTCATCCGGGCACTCAGGATTTGTACATAAAACGTCGGCGTTCCCTTTGGGGTTAGCTGCGGCGATGCAGGACATCCTTGAAGAGGCGAGCAGGTCGCGCGAGTCGGCCCGTTCGCGCGGGCGGGAAGGTAGCGCGTCCGGCTCACGTCCAACGGGTATCGACGGCGTGTACATCATCAGCGTTGCGGCGCGCATTCTGGAAATGCACCCTCAAACGCTTCGGAAGTACGAGCGTGCGGGCTTGGTGAGGCCGACTCGGACGGAAGGAATGCTTCGGCTCTACTCGGAGCTCGATATAGCGCGGCTGCGTCTCATCAAGCATTTGGTTGGTGACCTGGGATTAAATTTGGCGGGAGTGCAGTTGGTGCTCGAACTGTTCAATAACCTGATCAAGGCAAAAGTTGAGATACGTCGCGCCGACGACGCGGGCGCCAAGCAGGCCCTTAATGAGAGTATCGACGAGATGATCGAGCTGCTGTATTCGGAGCGGAAGCGATAGAACGCGGGGCAGGATGCCCCAACGCAAGCACGGAAGGTGTTTAATGAGCGAGCATGAGGAGCAAACCGGGGAAGTCTCGGAGGTGTGCGGTGAGGATGGGATCTCGGCCGGTGATGAGGCCGATGATCTGCAAGCGCGTTTTGAAGAGGCCGAGCGCGAGCGCGAGCAATTCAAGGGCATAGCGGCCCGCGCTCAAGCCGATCTCGTCAACTATCGCAGGCGGGCCGAGGAAGAGAAGGAAGAGATTCGGCGAAATGCCAAATCCGCCCTCCTAATGAAGATGCTCTCGACCGTCGACGATCTCGACCGCGCGCTGGCGATGATCCCCGGTGATGAAGCGACGGGATGGGGAGAGGGCATCCAACTTGTGCGACGCAATGTCATGAATGCCCTGGATACCGAAGGCGTTGCGAAAGTCGAGTCCCTGGGGATGCCGTACGATCCGGCGTACGCCGAAGCTCTTCTGTTTCGGGAGACGGACGACGGGGAAGAAGGGACGGTGATCGAGGTGTTCAGGGAAGGGTATATGTATAAGGATCGGGTGCTTCGAGCCGCGCAGGTCGTGGTGGCCAAGCGTCCTGAGCAGACGGAAACTGCCGAGCCGAATGAGCTCAGCGAAACGAACAGCGACAAGGAGACAGCGTAATGGCGAAGGTTTTGGGCATTGATTTGGGCACGACGAACTCGTGCATGGCCGTGATGGAGGGAGGCGACCCACGCGTCGTCGAGAACGCAGAGGGTGGCCGCACGACGCCGTCCGTTGCGGCGATCAACCCGAAGAGCGGCGAGCGATACGTCGGCACGACCGCAAAGCGTCAGGCCGTGACGAACCCGGAAAACACAATTTTTTCGGTCAAGCGGTTCATGGGCCGCCGATACGATGAGGACAGCGTCCAGCAGGACATAAAACTGGTGCCGTTCAAAGTCGAACAACATGGCAATGGTGACGCCTACGTTGCGATGGGAGGCAAGAGCTACGCCCCGCCGGAGATGTCGGCCATGATTCTTCAGAAGCTCAAGCAGGATGCCGAGGCCAAGCTGGGGGAGGCAATAACGCAAGCCGTCATCACGGTTCCGGCCTACTTTAACGACAGCCAGCGAAACGCCACGAAGGACGCCGGACGTATCGCAGGCCTCGAGGTGCTGCGCATCATCAATGAGCCGACCGCGGCATCGCTCGCGTACGGACTCGACAAATCGAAAAAGGGCGAGGAGACCATTGCCGTCTATGATCTCGGCGGCGGGACCTTCGATATAACCATCCTCCAGATCAGCGAAGGCGTCTTTGAAGTGAAGTCCACGAACGGGGACACTCACTTGGGCGGAGACGATTTCGATCAGCGGATCATGGATTGGATCGTTGATGAGTTCAAGCGCGATCAGGGCATTGATCTCGCGAACGACCGAATGGCCCTTCAACGGCTGAGGGAGGCCGCGGAGAAAGCCAAGATAGAGCTTTCTTCGCTCATGGAGACGGAGATTAACTTGCCGTTTATCACTGCGGACACCTCCGGGCCGAAGCACTTGGTGATGAGCCTTTCGCGATCGAAGCTGGAGCAGCTCGTAGGCGATTTGGTAGAAAAGTCCATGGAACCTTGCAGAAAGGCTCTCACGGATGCGGAGGTGGACGCTGGCGGGGTGGACGAGGTTATCCTCGTGGGCGGTATGACGAGGATGCCGGCCGTTCAGAGGGCCGTGCAGGACCTGTTTGGGAAGGAGGCGCATCAGGGAGTGAATCCGGACGAGGTGGTGGCCGTGGGCGCTGCCATCCAAGCGGGCATCCTGGGCGGGGACGTCAAAGACCTGCTGCTGCTGGACATTACCCCGCTGACCTTGGGCATAGAGACCCTCGGCGGCGTGTCGACGGCGCTCATTCCACGCAACACGACCATTCCGACGTCAAAGACGGAGACATTCACAACCGCGTCGGACGGGCAGACCAGCGTCGAAATAAACGTGCTTCAGGGTGAGCGTGAAATGGCGAACAGCAACAAGAGCATCGGACAATTTATGCTCGACGGCATCCTGCCCGCGCCTCGTGGACTTCCACAAATCGAGGTGACGTTCGATATCGACGCGAACGGCATTTTGAACGTTTCGGCGAGGGACCAGGGCACGGGCAAGGAACAGAAGATCACGATAACCGCGAGTTCCGGCTTGAGCGACGATGAGGTCGACCGGATGGTTCGGGACGCCGAGGAACACGCCGAAGAGGACCGCCAACAGCGTGAGAGGGTGGAGACCCGCAATGCCGCGGAGAACGCCGCCTTCGCCGCGGAGAACCTCATCAAAGAGAATGAAGACAAGATACCCGATCAGATGCGGGAAGACATCAACGGCAAGATCGCCGCTGTGCGGTCGGCCATTTCCGAGGACGATACCGACCGCATAAAGTCGGCGATGGACGAGTTGAACGCGGCCATTCAGGCGGTTGGCCAAGCCGTTTACGGACAGCAGCAGGGAGGCCCTCAGCCCTCAGGCGATGACATGAACGCGACGGCGCAAGAGTCCGATGATGAAGATACGGTCGAGGGTGAGTTCCGCGAGGTGAAGTAGTCGGGAACGACGATGGGCCCGCTAGGCCGATCTAATCCCGTGTGTTGGGAAGATGAGGCTTTGCACGGCGCCGACGCCGGCTTCCGCGAAGGTTCTCGCGTCACCTTGCATTTTGTGGACGATGTCGGGCAGTTCGTCCCTGTCGGACAGTGACCGGACGCCGTAGGCATTTCGGTACACATCGGGGACTTCGTCGTTCAGGTTCTGCTCGGATATGACGCCATATGCCAACGTCCATGATCGGGCGACGGCTTGGAGATCGTAGCCGCCGCCTCCAAGCGCGAGCCACTTTGGGGCTTTGCCCGAGAACTGCGCGACGACCTTGCCGAACCCCTGAGTCGTGAGCGCCAGGTGGGTAATGGGGTCGCGGAAGTGCGAGTCGATGCCAAGCTGCGAAACGAGCGCGTCGGGGCGGAAGGCTTCGAGGAGCGGCAGGACTACCTGCTCAAAGGCCCAGAAGTAGGTCTCGTCTCCCGTGTAGGGATAGAGCGGCACGTTGACCGAGTGCCCGCGCCCGCGGCCCGTGCCGGCTTCCTGAACGTACCCCGTTCCCGGGAAGAGAAACTGCCCGGACTCGTGGAGCGAGATCGTTAGAACGCGGTCGGTATCGTAGAAAGCGTGCTGCACGCCGTCCCCATGGTGGCAGTCGATATCTACGTACACGACGCGGAGACCTCGACAGAGCATCTCGTTGATCGCAGTGACCGGATCATTAAAGACGCAGAAGCCGTAGGCATATCCGGGCATCGCGTGATGCAGTCCGCCCGCTATGTTGAACGCCGAGTCATACCCCTCATCGAGCAGCAGCTCGACGCAGCGCAAGGAACCGCCGGTCGACAGCATGGCGGCATCGAACATGCCTTCATACGAAGGGTTGTCGCCGGGCCCGATGTTGAACTCGACGGCGTTCACCGAAAGGTCGCCGCTTCCTAGTCGTTCTACGGCGTTGATGTATTCGCGAGTGTGGAACGTGGCGACTTCGTCCGGTGTCGCGGCGCGGGGTGCGGCAAGAGTGGATGTTTCGGAGTCGAACAGGCCGAAAGCGTCGGCGAGTTCATACGTGTGCCGCAGTCGAACGGGTCTCATGGGATGGGTATCGCTCAAGACGTGGCGAGACATGGAGTCTTGATATACGAATGCCGATTTGTATGTCACTGACACTCTCCTTGAGGCGCGTGGTTGTCGTCGGAGCTTTCTTATTCCCCGACGGCAGGGACGGCTCGCTCGGATCGCACTCGGTCGAGCGTGATTCGGAGCCTCTCTTCGTCGGCGCCGAGTTCGATGGCGGCGTCGAACTCGATTTGCGCTTGCTCCTCATCTCCCAAGGAAACAAGGATGATCGCCCGGTTTGCGTGAATGTCGCGATCGCCGGCTCCCAATTCGATGATTCGGTCGAACTCCCGGAGCGCGTCAAGCGGTCGGTCGAGACCCATGAAGATATCGGCCCGAAAGCCGTGAATTTCGACGTATCGCGGGTCGATTCTTAAGATTTGCTCAAGATCGTTGAGGGACTCTTCATAGCGTTGCATTCTGACGTAGACCATCGAGCGATTGAGGTATGCGTCGAGCAGATCGGGGTTGAGGTTGATGGCCGCGGTGAAATCCTCGATGGCCATCTCAACTTCAAACATGGACATGCGCGCGACGCCGCGGTTGTTGTAGTAGTCGGCGTCGTCCGGCGCGAGTTCGATAGCCTTTGTGAAGTCGGCTTCCGCGGCGGCGAAGTCCCGCAGCGTCATATACGAGGCTCCTCGGTCATTGAAGGCGTTGCTGAATGAGGGATCAAGTTCAACCGCCTTGGTAAAGAGATTGATGGCGAATTCATCGTCTCCGGCGTCCGTGTACGCGACCGCCGCGATGTAGTATTCCGCAGCGGTTGGAGGCGTGTCGTCAGCGGCGGGATCGGGGTTGGGTTCCGGTTCGGGTGTCGGCGTTGACGCGGGAGACGGTACCGGAGTAAGAGTGGGGAGCGGGGTGGGGTCGGGGGGCGGTGGAGATTGTCCGCTGCAGGCAAGAAACAGGCACGCCGCCGAAATACCCGCAAAGAACCGGAGCGTCTGCATGTGACCGCCTCGAACCAGCCGATGTTTGCGAGCCCCGTTCGACTCCATCCGATTATAGCAGATTGCCGGAGGCCGACCCTATGCAAGCAAGACGATGCGCGCGGCCTTGATGATGATCTCGATATATCGCCGCAGCAGGTTGACTATCACACGGGCGACCGCCGCGGCGACGACTCCGATCATGGCCCCGGCGATGACATCGGCGGGGTAGTGAACGCCCGCGTACACCCGTGAGAATGAGTACAGAGCCGAAACGACAAGAAGCGCACTTCCCACTCGACGGTTCCAGACCCAAACCGAGGCCGATATTCCGAAGGCGAGCGCCGCCGAGTTCGCGGGAAATGACGAGTCGGTCGGTTCGTAGAACAGGAGCGACACTTCGTGGTCTACGAAGGGACGATCGCGAAAGACGAAGTTGTTGAGTATTTCGATGGATGCGTTGCTCATGGCGAGGGCGAAGACGGCGGCGATAACCCCGAGCTGATAGCGACGTCGGGAGGCGGTATCGCCGGCGAACCAGAGCGAAAAGAGGGCGAGCGCAAGCGTGACCGGCACGAGGTAGTCGCTCACGACGAGTCGCATCAGGGAGTCGAGGGCAGGCGCTTTGCCTACGAAGCCGTTCAGCCAAAGAAATACCGTCGCGTCCATGTCCGCCAGTGAGTGATGAGGAATTTGAGGTTATGTGCCATTGCGTTGGCGTAGGTCGTCCGCTTGAGGTTTTCGATGCCGTTCTCGATTTGCGTTGGGCCCCTCATGGCTCGATTGATCATCGACGACACGGTGACGGTGATTCCCAGTGCGATGAGCGTGCCGAGGATGAAGAAGATTCCTTGGAAGTTCCCATCGAGGCCGCCTTCGTAGTCGTTGATGTTGCGCTCGGCAGTGGCGAAAAAGAGAACGGGGCCCGTGAGTGCGAGTGCGATGCCGAAGAAACCCGCCGTTAGCGGGGCTTTGAAGATGAGGAGCGAGTTAAGGTTGCCGACCGACGCAGCGATCTGCAGCGCGCCGCAGGCCGAGATGACGACCATAAGGCAGTAATCGACGGCAAAGCTGAACATCTTGACTCAGGCCGCCCTCTTGCATGTTAGGCCGGCGAGGGTGCGGGACAACACTGCCTGGCTCTACTCCTCCACCCAGTGCCGGAACAGCGGCCTTGCCTCTTCCGAGAGATTCTCAAACGTTTGTCGCTTGACGAGGGGGATGACGCTTGGCTTCCCGCCCGTCTCGGCTACGATTTGAGTATGGTCGGGCGTTCCCGGCCTTTGGACTGACAGATTCAGCCACCAGGGGGCATACCGGGCTATGACGGCAGTGCGAGGGCGGTCGCTGCCGTTGGGCGCGACGCTGTGCCAAAGTCGACTGTCGAAGAGCAGCGCGTCGCCCGGCGAGCCGGTCGCGGTTATCTCGGTGGGATAGGGCGAGTCTCGATCGACGCCATTTTCGCCCGAAGGGTTTGCGGATGAGCGGTGACTCCCCGGCACGACGAGTGTGCCTCCCGTCTCTTCGTTGAAGGGGGAGAGCATGAAGATGACGGATATGTGCATCACGGCGTCGGCGTACGGGGCAGGGATGTGGGAAGCCACGGTTTGATTGAACGGCCAGTCGGAATGCCAGTAGCCGCGTGCATTGCCGGGATGATTCATGACTGCGCCGACTGAGGACACGCGGACATATCGGCCGAAGATGCTTTCGCAAGGGCCGACGATGCTTCGATTGGCGAGATATCGGCCGAATCGAGGAACTTGGTTGATCAAGTCGGCGGTCGAGGCAACGCCGGTCGCTCCGATACGGTGTCCTCCGGCGCGGACGTTTGCCTGCATTTGCTCCGTGCGGCGTCGATTCTCAATCACCGCGTTTTCGACTTCACAACGGACGTCTTCCACGTCATCCCGAGGGATCACATCCCTCAAGATGCAAAAGCCGTCCATATCGAGACGTTGCAGCGTTTCGCTCAAATTCATGAGTACCCTTCTGAAGGCTTGTCGTTGTGCGCGTGCCAATGATATCCACCTCAGTTGTCGGGGACAAGTCGAATATGGCATCGTTTGCGGGCCGACGTGATAGCAGTTGCTCAGATCCCGCGAGTGGACGGTCAAGGGCGTATCCGGCAACTCTCCGTGCGATTGCCCTGCCCACACTTTGGCCGTTGGCTTTACAGGCTGTGACGTGATGCCTTACACTTTGCGGAGTTGGCTCCAGCAAAACTACCGTATGGGAGGTACATAATGGGAAAAGGTGGACGCCCCAAACGGGAGGCGCGGAAGTCAAAGAAGGCTGCGCCCAGTATCTCAAGCATTTCGTCGATCGGTATAGCGCCGACGCCGGAGGTGGAAGTCATTAAGAAGAAGCGAAAGTCGAGAGACGACGA
Source organism: Dehalococcoidia bacterium (assembly GCA_965232435.1). Lineage (GTDB taxonomy): Bacteria > Chloroflexota > Dehalococcoidia > Lucifugimonadales > VXLM01 > VXLM01. Next base: position 1,135,135 of record CBDDPU010000004.1, on the reverse strand, counting down.
CTTTTGAGGAAACTTTGTCCGGCGGATGCGAAGAGGGCAGACTCGTGTCTGCCCTCTTCGTTTTCCATGCGATTGTGAGACTTCCGCTACTCTTCTTGACCGTCGCTGTCGTCGGAGTCGTCTTCAGAGACGGGCGCGGGCGTGGCGGCGAAGCAGTAGGAATCACCGCCGCTCGCCAAGAGGCGTTCGATGACCTGTGGCGAAGTATCGCGGGGGTATGGGCTGAGTGACCACTTGTCCTCGATGATCTTGCTTACTTGCCCGGGCGTCATAGGGCGGTTCTGATTCGCAAGGAGTACGCGAAAGATCGCCTCCTTTATCGGCGTGTCGGGCAGAAGGAAATCTCGATCGTCCTCCGCATGATAGGCGACTTGCAGGATAAGGTCCTCGGTATCCATGTCATCTACGACATCCGCGGTTAAGGATTGTCGCATGACGTATCCCATCCGCGAGACGATCATGGGCTTTATGGCCCTGCCGCGATCCGCCGCGCCGTCAACGTCAATGTAGTACTCGACCCCGTTTCCCTGGGTGGTGGCTGTCATGTGGTCTGTGTCCTTGCCTTGAAAACTGAAATACAGTTCTAGCACCATTGCGGCTAGGGGTCAATGTTTTCGAGGGCGAGGCGCGCGCTTCATCCCGGCCCATGCCGTCAAAGAGCCTGGGACAGGACGCGAACGAGCGAGTCGTCGAGGCGTGGATGCACGGTTCGCGGATCGAGCAGCGCTCGCTCGGTGTCTATTCGTCCGATGACGGGCGGCGCGCTTCGTCGCAGATTTGCCGCGAGTGAATTCGCCCCGCCGGGGATCGACGACGTGTCGATTGACAGGAGGAAGGTTGGGAGTGTCTCACCCGGCAGGCTGCCGCCGCCGACGGTCGTTTCTCCCTCGACGACGGACGTCGGACCACGGACGGCGGATTGCCACGCTTCAGCGCGTTTGGCGAGAGAATCAGGCGATCTCGCTATCATGTCCCAAATGGGTATTTTCGATGTTGCCTCGTCTTTGAGATAGTGCAGCAGTGTCGCGTTGAGCGCGGCAAGGCTTCCCTTGTCGATCCGAACGGCACGCGCCAAGGGGTGGCTCGATACCATGGCTATGAGGTCTTGGTCGCCTGCGATGATTCCGGCCTGTGGCCCGCCCAAGAGCTTGTCCCCCGAAAAGAACGCCAGCGAGGCTCCGTCTCGAATGCTCTCTTGCGGCATGGGTTCGCGCGTCATGCCGAACCGGCTCGTATCCAGCAGGCAGCCGCTGCCGAGATCATGGAGCGTCGGTACTCCGAAACGGGCGCCAAGCTCTGCCAACTCCCGAAGTGACGGCGCGTGAGTAAACCCCATGACTCGAAAGTTGCTGGCGTGAACGGAGAGGATGGCCCCGGTGTTTTCGGTGATTGCCGCCTCGTAGTCTCCGATGTACGTTTTGTTTGTTGTGCCCACCTCGACGAGGGTCGCGCCGCTCTGCCGAAGCACGTCGGGGATGCGGAACCCGCCGCCGATTTCGACTGCCTCGCCTCGCGAGACGATGACCTCCCTGTCGCGCGCCACGGCCGCAAGACCGAGAAGGACCGCCGAGGCGTTGTTGTTCACGACGAACGCGGCCTCCGCGCCGGTGAGTTGGCAAAGCAAATCGGCCACTCGTCCCTGTCGTGAACCTCGTCTGCCGGTTTCAAGATCAAATTCGAGGTCGCCGTATCCCTCGGAGGCGGCGCGCATCGCCTCGAGCGCGTCTTGGCTCAGTGGAGCGCGTCCCAGATTGGTGTGGAGGATTACGCCGGTCGCGTTGATGACCGGCGTCGGCAGTGAGCGCCATAAGGATGACGCGCGTTTTTCGATCGACTTCACTAGAGAATCGAGGCTTGGGGGCGAATCGCCGTTGCGGATGGCGTTCCGCGCACGGTCGATCTCGGTCTGCACGATTCCCAGCACGGGGGCTCGCGAAAACTCTTGGATCAAACAACGGATAGCTTCGTCGCCCAGCACGTCGTGTACGCTGGGAAGCTCACGGAACGGCGATTCCATTGCGGTCACTCCTTCGGAGGCGAATTATACCTGAACCCGGCTGGGCATTCGTGACTTGGTTGGATTGCTGATTAAGCTATGCCAAGGTCTTCATTCGCGGGAACGGACGGTGGGGACGGGCGGGAATGGCGGTTTTGCAAAGGCCTCCGAAAGCGGGCATCCATGGGGGAGGGACATTAATCTCACCGATGCTGAACGTCCCCGATCCGAACGATACATTGAAACCGTACTGCAACTGTACTATAATTTTTCAAAGGGACGGAGCGCTCCGTCCCTTTTGTCCGTCGCTCGTACAGCGGTCTATAGGGTTTGGCATACTCGCGCAGCGTTTCCCAATCGTGGACGGCGGTCGAACGGCGAAGGGGAGGGCTTGGGATGACGGTCACAGCAGTGCTTGGTGCCCAGTGGGGCGATGAGGGCAAGGGCAAGCTCGTCGATGTTCTTGCCAAGGACGGCGACATTGTCGCGCGATTTTCCGGCGGCAACAACGCCGGCCATACGGTTATCACCGAGCAGGGCGAGTTCAAGTTTCACCTGCTGCCCTCCGGTGTCGTATGGCCGCACACGCTGAACGTTATCGGCAACGGAGTCGTCGTAGACCCCGATGTGCTTCTCGAAGAGGTCACGGGCCTCGAAGCCCGCGGGATTAGCATCGAAGGACGGCTGGTTGTCAGTGAGCGATCCCATCTCGTGATGCCGTATCACGTCGCCCTGGATCAGATATCCGAGCAGGCGAAGGGACGCAATGCCATCGGCACCACGCGGCGCGGTATTGGCCCCGCTTACGCCGACAAGGCTTCCCGGATTGGAATCAGGGCGACGGAACTGCGCGATATTGAAGCGCTCATGCCCAGGCTTGAGGATGTCCTGAATCATCACAACGCAATTCTCACCAAAGTTTATGGTGTTGACCCCCTCTCTTTCGATGACGTGTTCGACAAGTGCAAACTCTGGTCGGAGCGTCTGGCGGACTATATCGGGCCGGTTGAACACATCGTGTTCGATTCGGTGAATTCCGGCAAGCAGCTGATCGTTGAGGGCGCACAAGGCGCGCTTCTTGACCTTGATCATGGGACGTATCCGTTCGTCACGTCCTCGCACCCGACAATCGGCGGCGCGATGACGGGGCTCGGACTCTTGCCGGGGCAGATCGATAACGTGCTGGGAGTATTCAAGGCCTACAGTACCCGAGTGGGAGCCGGCCCATTCGTGACGGAACTTCACGACGCGACCGGCGAGGCGATTCGCCAACGGGCCAAGGAGTTCGGGACGACCACCGGCAGGCCGAGGCGAGTCGGATGGTTCGACTCCGTGGCGGCTCGGTACAGCGCCCGCATAAACGGCTATACCGGCGGCATCCTTACTCGTCTCGATGTGCTGGACATATTCGACTCGATCAAGGTCTGCCGAGCGTATGAGCTCGATGGCGAGATCGTTTGGGACTTTCCGGGGAACGCCTCCACGCTTGAACGGTGCGTCCCCGTGTACGAGGATCTGCCCGGATGGGATATGCCGACGGCCGGCATGAGTGAATACGATGACTTGCCGAGCAACGCCAAGACATACGTCGAGCGAATCCAAGAGCTTGTGGGCGTCGATTTCGACATCATTTCCACTGGCCCTCATCGCGACGAGACGATCCAGGTCCGGCCGATGGTCGCTCTGTAGCGGCGCGCGAGTTCCATTCCGTAGGTTCTTCTTGCGAGCTTCGACGCCATGACTCTGACCGACCGTATCCGGGATATCTTGACTGAAGCGCTGCGATCGGCCCAGGCGTCCGGCGCCCTGCCGGCTGTCGCAGTCGAGGAGGTCACGGTCGAGCGCCCCCAGAACCCGGAGCACGGAGACTTCGCCTCGTCCACGCCTTTGAAGCTGGCGCGAGTCATGCGTCGGAATCCCTTCGATATTGCCGAAGCCATCGCGTCTTCGACCGTCGTCGGCGAAATGCTGTCAAGCGCTGAGGCCGTGCGCCCCGGGTTCGTGAACCTCCGACTCAATCCCGCCTGGCTGGCTGGGCAGGTCGAGGAAATCCGGCTGGCCGGCGATTCGTTCGGGAGCGTCGAAGACGGCAGGGGAGCGCGAGTCCAAGTCGAGTTCGTCAGCGTCAATCCGACGGGGCCGATTCACGTCGGCCATGGACGCGGCGCAGTGTTCGGAAGCTCGCTGGCGAATGTTCTCCAGGCGGCGGGATACGAGGTGCGGCGCGAATACTACATAAACGACGCCGGCAACCAGATGGACAAGTTCAACCGGAGCGTCTACGCCCGGTATGTGCAGGCGGCGGGTGGAGCGGCCGAACTGCCCGAAGACGGGTATGCCGGCGACTACCTCATTGATCTGGCGGCCGAACTGCGCGAGGAGTTCGGGGATACATACCTAGACATGGACGAAGACCGCGCGGTGTCCGAGATCGGCGACATCGGTATGGGCCGGATGATCGACGCCATCCGTGAGGACATGGAACGGATCGAAGTCCACTACGATGAATGGTTCAGCGAGAGGAGCCTCTACGAAAACGACCGGTTTGAGACCGCGATGGGCCTCCTCGAAGATAAGGGCCTCACCGTCGAGCGCGAAGGCGCGACCTGGTTTGCCACAACGAAGCTCGGCGATGAAAAGGACAAAGTCCTCATTCGCGCCACCGGCGCCCCAACCTACTTCGCTTCGGACGTGGCCTACCATTACGACAAATTCCTTGTGCGGGGATTCGATCGGGTCATCAACGTCTGGGGAGCCGACCATCAGGGACAAGTCCCCTTCATGCGGCAGCTTGCGGACGTCCTCGGAGTCAGTCGCGAATCACTCGTGCTGCTCATTTATCAGCTCGTCACGCTCAAGAGCGCGGGCGAGGCCGTGCGCTTCTCGAAGAGGGCGGGGCAGATCGTCACGCTCCGCGATCTCGTGGAAGAGGTCGGGGCGGACGCCTGCCGATTTTTCTTCCTCCAGCGCGCGCCGGAGAGCCAGATGGAGTTCGATATCGAGCTTGCGAAGGAACAGTCGGATAAGAACCCCGTGTATTACATCCAGTACGCCCACGCGCGCATCGCCAGCATCCTCCGACTCGCCGATGACCGGGGAATCGACTTCTCCGGCGGCGATGTGTCGCTCCTAACTCACGAGGCTGAGCTTTCCCTGGTCCGCGCGATGCTGCGTCTGCCGGAACTCGTCTCCATGATGGCGCGGAGCCTGGAGCCTCACCACCTCACGTACTACTCCATGGACCTCGCCACCGAGTTCCATAATTTCTATCAGCAGTGCCGAGTAGTCTCGTCCGATCCCGACGACATGGACATCACCACGGCCCGCCTCAAACTCGCCGAGGCGACCAAGAACGTGCTTGCCCGGTGTCTGACGCTGATGGGGATGACCGCCCCCGAGACGATGTAGCCGCTCAGTTGCGGACTTCCTGCGCGTACTCCCTCAGAAAATTCAGCAGCGCAGGCTGTTTGGCCTTCGCCGCCAGATCTAACGGTGTTTCGCCCTTCACATTCTTGATTGTCAGATCGGTCCCGTGTTTCAAGAGCAGACTCGCGAATTCCCTGCCGACCCCGCGTTTGGCCAGACGATGCATCGGCGTGTTGCCCTCCTCGTCCTGAGGGTTCGGGTCGGCCCCCAGTTCGAGCAGGGTTGCGACTCCCTTCATCCTTCCATGCCCCGCCTGATGGTTCAGCGGCCAGCCGTCGCCACGCGGCCCGTCGGGACTGGCTCCCTGACCGATGGCCCAGCGGATCCATTCGTCACTCCCGCCCATGGGGATCGGCAAGCTGTAGCCTCTCTTCATCAAGAGCTTCGCCGTCTCCAGCTGATCGAAGTGAAACGCAACGTTCATAAGCGAACTGAAACCCCGCTTGATGTTGAGGAATGACGGATCGCTATCGAGAAGCTCTTCAACGCGCTCGTTCAGTCCCCACGCGACGGCCCCGATGATGTCGAACTCCGCCCCCGCGTCGATCAGCGCTTGCAAGACCTCTCTATGTCTGCCTCGCTTGCCCGTTTTGGGATCGCGCGTCAAGGCGGCGGCGGTGATTACGGAGCTCCCGTATATGTGCCGCATGTTCATCTGCTCCGGCGTGAATCGATGTCGGCGAAGGTACTCGTCGAAGTTCCCCTCCTTTATGGACATGTGCAGTTCGCGCGCCGCGTATGACCATCCCTCAACCCTCTGCAAGCCCATCACTCGCTTGAGCAGCGGCCTCATGCGGTCGTGGGATACCCAATGACACTTTGCGTAGGCGTCGAACATCAACTCGATTGCCCGCTCTCGATCGCCGGGCCCGCGCCTCGCGAACAGCAGGACGGCATACTCATACGAGACGTGGCCCCGCTCACCGTGGAATTGGTCGCGGCAGAAGTCCAGCGCATCTTCAAAGTGGGACGACGCGACGTCGATGTGCCCCAAGGCTTTGGCGAGAATTCCCAGCACCCGGTCGGTGACGGGAGGGTGCCCATTCGTCATGACGCCCCGATGTTCCAGCAGCGAGTAGTACTGCTCTTTGGCGGACTGTTTGTCGCCGCGCTCCACGGCCACGACTCCCAGCGCGATCCGCGCCCGCGCCTCGACGTGGTTGGACATCCCGCCAATATCGAGCGTTTCACGGGCCAGCCGCTCCGCCGCATTCAACATCCTCATGTTTTCGGTTGTCCGTCCTATCGATGCTGAGATGAACGCAGCCATTGAAAGCCTCTCGGCGTCACGATCATCGCAGCCTTCCATGACGGCCTTCAGCCGTCTCCGCGCCTCTGCGCGATGACCGACCTCGTTCTCCAAGATGCCCCAGGCCGCGTGAAGCTGCCACTCGCCGCTATGCCCCGTGAGATCCTCATCGCAGGCCCTGAAGTGCCTCTTGGCAATACGCCATTCCCCCTCCGCGTAGGCGATGATGCCCTTGAGCAGGTTCGCCTTCCAAAGGATAGCTTGCTCGTCATGGGACGTGGGATCGGGGGGCCGATGAGCGCGTTCCCATAGCATGTCGGCGCTGCGCCGCGCCCCGGCCGGATCGCCCAGGGCAAGGCTTGCGCGGGCGGCGCGGTTGTATTTGTGGGTCGTATTGGTGTCGAGTTGCTCGCTCATGGTTATGTCATCGACTCCTATCCACTGCCAGTTCGACGCCAACTCTATCGGCGACCTCTTTCGCGGTATCGCCTCTCTTGTTGGTGTGGAGCGGATCGCTCCCGGCCCTCATTAGCGCACGGACGGCTTCCGCCTTCCTCTCGGTGTTCTTGATCGTGGAGCGAATCGAATCGAAAAGGGGAGTCTCTCCCTTCGCGTCCTTAATGCTAACCGACGCTCCGCCCTCCAACAAGATGCCCATCGCGACGGTGAACCCCGCCCTGGATGCCCGGTGGAGAGCGGTCTTGCCGTGGGCGTCGCGGTAGTTCACGTCGGCCCTCAGCCGCAGCAGACGTCTAACTTCGTTGGGATTTCCACCTCGATCTCCGCGGCAGAGATAGACGAGCCGTGCGCTGATTGTTTCTATATCCGGCGGCGGGACACCGTAGGACGAGGCGAGCGAGTAGAGATCGCCTTCGTCGGGAAAGATCGGCGGGAGTCGGTGCGGATCGGCTCCGTTTTCCAGGAGGAGACGAACTTTCTCCAGGTCATTGTTTGCGGCTTGGAAGAGAGCGTCCTCGATGCCCTCGATTCTCGCGCCGCTTTCGATGAGGTATTCCGCCGTCCCGACGTCGCCCCTGAGTGCATAGCACAACGGAGTAGCCCACGGCGCGGGAGCGAGACGGTATTGCAGTCCGTCCTCGCTCATGTCTCCCATCACGTGCTGCGGACGCCCCTCATTCAGCGATTCGGGACGGCGCATGAGGAGGGCTTCGACGTTCACGCGCTCACCAAGAAAGGCGGCGGAGTGGATGTCCATGGCGGCCCCTCGCTCCTTGAGGTAATCGGCCACGTCATCGTGGTTCTTGTGGCGAGCGATGCAGTAGCAGCTCACTTCAACAAAGTACTGAGTATAATGAGCGCCGCAGGCGTCGATTTCCGCGCCGCGCTCCACGAGGAACTCGACCACGCCGAGCTTGCCGCGGTGGCACGCCTCCCACAGCATCGTTCGACCGTGCGGCCCGACACGGGTTGCCCAACCCGGCCGTTCTTCGAGAATGGCGCGAACTTCCTTCACGTCACCCCGCGCGGCGCTGGATAACCCAATCTTCAAAAAATCCGACGCTTTCCCCGGGAATCGTATCGTCGCCATGGCTGTACATCATATCAATCGCGATGCGGCCGTAGTCAGGCGCTAGAACACACGTGCAGGCCGGGTCCAGAGTACATTAGGGTGAAAATCGCAATCATGGTATATAATGAAAGCAGACGGTCGGGTGACCGCAAGTGTCGGGATTTTTCGGGGAACAACATCACTTGCGAAGTCGCCCGATTTGTGTTTTCCGGATGCACACTCGTTCGCGCCCGTGTCACGTATGAGGCCCTGAGCCCGTTGGAGGACAACGGCGCGCCGTGCGAGTACTCACAGGCAGAGAAATAGGTCATTTCTCCCAGACGTGATCAGCTGCATTCCGCAAGCCCTTTACCCCCCAGCCTCGCGAATCTGGATGGATTCTGTCCCGTTCGTTCCCCGTATCAGCTACGGGGCAGCCTCTGAGGCGTAGTCGAGGGGCCAACTCGTAGGTTAGCGGTGCGAGCGGATGCGCCGCCCCTGCATTCTCGGAATCATGAAGGTGTTCTAAGGATCAAGGTCTGAGCGACCTCGGACTGCTTTGCCTGCCAAGCCACTCGAGCTTGGCAGGTTTTTTTGTGCAACAGCGAAATGGAAGAAAGGAGACAAACATGGATAGATCGGAGCCGTAAACACTCACCGCACACAACCGGACGGACGGAATGGAACTACTCGACCTAGCAATCAAACATGAACAAAAGGAGTGAGAAATGTCTGAGGAATACTACGAATTGCATACGTGCTACAACATAGAGTTGAAAAACCTTATCAGTGACATCAGAACCCGTCTTGAGAAAGTCGGATCAGACACGGACAAGCTAAAGGGATTTTTCCATTACGCTTGGATCAGGAGTGCTGAGGCTACGGAGGGAATTGATGAACTGAGGGAGGAATTATTGGAATGGGCTGAAGACTTTTCACTCTTGGCAGAAGAAATTGAAGCCGAAGAGCAAAAAGGCTCCCGCGCCGTGGACTTTGATGCTGAAGGACATGAATTGCTTGTCGCTAGACCTGTAGGATTGGACTGCAATGAAGATTGCACGGACAACAGCGAGGAACAACCACTTGAAGAAGACTACTACTATGACAAGCACGAGTGCTTTAACATAGAAATCGAGAGCATCCTCGATGATATTCGAAACGGGCTCGTAGTTGCAGACCGTGACAGTGGCGCATTACTGAAGGTATCCAAAGCTGCGAATCGGAAGATTCGTAAGTTTGCAGGCGAAATAGACGAACTTAGCGAAGAGTTGCAGGAGTGGTCGATCTGTTTTCGTGATTTTTGGCTCGATATTCAAATTCCGGCAAATTCCAAGGGCAGGGATTTTCTCGCTGAGGCAAGCGAGGAACTGAGGGATAGTCCGCGAGGTCTGGAGTGCGATGAAACCTGCCTCATCATAGAGTAACCGGAGCCAAATCCACTCGGAAGGAACCTACAGCGGCGGCTCCTGGTAGTCGCCGTCCTTGTGGTACACCACGAGCCTGCTGTAGGCGTCCGTAACGAAGATGCGGTTGTGCGCGTCGATGTCGATTCCGACGGGTCTGGCAAACCTGTTCAAGTACCCCGTCGGCGCGTCGTTGTGGTTGAGCCGCTTGATACTCTCCGGGTCACGGTCGAGCGCGTACTGTCCCGCCTTGGAAAGCTCGCGCATGTCTCCGTACAGGGCCGTAAGCGCCTCCCCGTCCGACTCGTAGATCTGCACTCGCCGGTTCCCCCAGTCGGTGACGTACACGTCTCCGTCGCTGTCCACGGCGACCCCGGACGGGTGACTCAGCGACGCTGCGATCCCGTTCCGCGAGCCGAACGTCATGAGGTATTCACCGTCCGGTCGGAACTTCTGCACTCGGTGATTGCCCCAGTCGGCAACGTAAACGGCCCCCTCTCGGTCGATTGTGATGCCCCAGGGCCGGTTGAAATCACCCTCAGAACTGCCGGCGGATCCCCAAGCCCTCAGGAATTCGCCGCTTCTGGTAAACGCCTGGACGCGGTTGTTCATGCTATCGACCACGTAGAGGTCGTCGTTGGAGTCGAAGGCGATCCCCGCAGGGCCGTTCAGCATTCCGGGATCGGAGCCCTTCGCGCCCCACCGGGCGATGTGCTCGCCGTCGGGATTTTGCGTGGGGAACGCCATCACCCCGTCCGGATCGAATGCCGATATCGTGCATTCATACTCGTCGGAGGCGAAGACGGTTCCGTCGGTCTTCGAGATGGCGATCCCGACGGGCCACGTGAAACCGCCGCGCGCGAAGTCTCCGATATGGTCCTCGTCGATCGTCGTCTTGCTGATGCGAAGGTAGGCGTCGTAATTGCGTATCGCGAACTTCGGAAAGCCCCAGCCCCGGCTGATGACGAAGAGAATGTCGTTGCCCGCGTACGCGACATCCATCGGGTAGCAGTATCCGCCCGTCCTGCCGAACTTGCTCTGGTTGTGCTCTGCCGTCTGCCGCCCCAAATTATGGCTGTAGTGCCACGTCCTGCCCGCCGCCGTGGTTGTAATCATCGCGTCCTCCTCCGGGTGCGGGTGAGAGCCGCCGGCTCGACCGGAAACTCCCCGCTCCCGTCTGGGGCTGGAGCCTGCCTCCCGCTCGATACGCGGTCCGGAGAGAGGGCGCCGGCCGGCTGCATATCCACCTGCTTCATGTGACGGATTTCAGAGTCGGAGAATTAGCATTTCATTGTGCGTCCGGGGTTAGAGCGCATGAAGAACCTACAGCGGCGGTTCCTGATAGTCCCTGTCCTTCCGATAGACCACTATCCTGCTGAAAGCGTCGGTAATGAAGATGTGGTCGCGCTCGTCGACGTCAATCCCGATAGGCCTGGAAAACTTGCTGAGATACTTGAAAGGCGTTTCTCTTCCGTTCAGTCGCTTGATGGTATCGGGGTCGCGGGCCAGGACATACTGGGCCGCCTTGGAAAGATCGTGCATATCTCCGTACAGCGGCGCGAGCGCCTCGCCATCCGGCTCATAGATCTGCACCCGCCGATTTCCCCAGTCAGTTACATAGACGTCACCGTCGCTGTCCACGGCAACCCCGGCCGGGTGATTCAGCGACGACCCCGCCCCGTTCTGCGAGCCGAACGTCATGAGGTATTCCCCGTCCGGCCCGAATTTCTGAACCCGGTGGTTGCCCCAGTCCGCGACGTATACGGCCCCCTCGCGGTCGACGGTGATGCCCCAGGGCCGGTTGAACTCTCCCTCTGAGCTGCCGGCGGATCCCCAAGCTCTCAGGAATTCGCCGTTTCTGGTAAACGCCTGGACTCGGTTGTTGAGGCTATCGACGACGTAGAGATCGTCGTTGGCGTCGAACGCGATCCCCGTTGGCCCGTTTAGCATACCCGGCTCGGAGCCCTGCGTCCCCCATCTGTCGATGTACTCACCATCGGGGTTGTTCTCAGGGAACGTCATCACTCCGTCCGGGTCGAAGCCCGAAATCGTGCACTCGTACTCATCGGAGACGAACACGCGCCCGTCGGTCTTTGAGACGGCAATCCCCACCGGCCATGTGAAGCCGCCCCGAGCGAAGTCGCCGATATGGTCCTCGTCGATCGTCGTCTTGCTGACACGAAGGTAAAGATCGTAGCCGAACGCCCTGACCATCTGATGACCCCAGCCTCGACTGACGACGAAAAGGATATCGTTCCCTGCCGCCGCGACATCCATCGGGAAGCTGTAGCCGCCCGTCCTGCCGAACTTACTCTCGTTGTGCTCGGCCGTATGACGACCCAGGTTATGGCTGTAGTGCCAAGTCCTGCCCGCCGCCGTGGTCGTAATCATCGCGCGCTCCTCCGAGTGTGGGTGAGGGTGACGGCTAGCTGCATGTCCTTCTACTCCAAGCGACGGATTTCAGAGTCACGAAACCGGGGATCCATTGAGCATACTGTCGACAACCTATAGCGGCGGCTCCTGATAGCCGTCGTCCTTCCGATATACCACGAGGCGGCCCATGGAGTCGGTGACGATGATGCGGTTTTGTGCGTCGATGTCGATACCGACGGGCCTGGAAAACTTGGTCAGGTATTCGATTGGCGAGTCGTACCGGTTGAGTCGTTTGATGCTCTCCGGGTCACGCGCCAGGGCGTACTCGCCCGCCTTGGAAAGCTCGCGCATATCTCCGTACAGGGCCGTAAGCACCTCGCCGTCCGGCTCAAAGATTTGCACCCGCCGATTTCCCCAGTCGGTGACGTAGACATCGCCATCGCCGTCGACGGCCACGCCGGAGGGGTGGCTGAGTGATGATGCCGATCCGTTTTGCGAGCCGAACGTCATGAGATATTCGCCGTCCGGGCCGAACTTCTGCACTCGGTGGTTGCCCCAGTCGGCGACGTATATGGCCCCCTCCCGGTCGATCGTGATGCCCCAGGGTCGGCTGAACTCTCCTTCCTCGCTGCCGAAAGAACCCCACGACCTGAGGAATTCGCCGCTCTTTGTGAAGACTTGAACGCGGCTGTTCAGGCTATCGACCACATGGAGGTCGTCGTTGGAGTCGAACGCGATTCCCGCGGGCCCGTTCAGCATTCCGGGATCTGATCCTCTTGTTCCCCACCGGTCGATGTATTCCCCGTCGGGGTCGCGCTCGCAGAACGGCTGAATGGCGTCGGGATCGAACGCCGATATCGCGCATTCGTACTCGTCCGATGCGAAGACGCTCCCGTCGGTTTTGGAAATGGCGATCCCCACCGGCCAGGTGAAGCCGCCGCGGGCGAAGTCGCCGATGTGGTCTTCGTCAATGGTAGTCTTGCCAATTCGGACAAAGACGTCAAAATCGTAGGAGACGTTGGGAAAGCCGTAGCCACGGCTGATGACGAAGAGGATGTCGTTGTCGGTCGCGGCGACATCCACGGGGAAGCCGTAGCCGCCGGTTCTGCCGAACTTGCTCTGGTTGTGCTCGGCTGTCTGACGCCCCAAGTTATGGCTGTAGTGCCACGCTCTGCCCGCTGCCGTGGTCGTGATCATCGCGGCCTCCTCCGAGTGCGCTGATGGCCGAGGCCACTAGTTCTTGAAGATGGGGGGCCGCTCGAATTCCCCGCCCACGATTTCGCGGTCGTCGATGCCCATCCAGTCGTCGAGGATCGCGGCATACGGCCCGCGGAAGTCCATCCCGGGGGCGAGGTCGCCCTCGACCAGCTTCTCGGCCTCGATACTCGGATATTCGCCATACTGTCCGCCCTGCACGTTCGGGCCGATGACGAAAGCCACGCCGCCGGCTCCGTGATCCGTCCCGCCGCCGTTCTCGCGGACACGGCGCCCGAACTCGGAGAAGACCAGCATTGTCACGTTGTCGGCCGCGTCGTGAGCTTTGAGGTCGTCCCAGAAATCGGCGATGGCGCCCGATACTTCATCCCATAAACGAGGATGATTGGCCGCCTGTGCGGCGTGAGTGTCGAACCCGCCGAACTCGGTGTAGAGGATCCGAGTCCCGATGTCCGCCGTGTGGATCATCGCCACGTCCCGCAGGCGTTGGCCGACAGGGTTCGCGGCGTATTCAACTTCCGAACGGTACTTTCTGGGAGCGACGGCGATCATGTCCGCGCCGTTCAGGGCGTCCGTGCCGGTCTTTGCGATGTATTCGGCCACAGGGCCTCGTCCGATGGCGGGGGCGTACATCTTTGCGAAACGATCGAGCATTTGCGAGCGAAGTTCCGCTCTTTCGACGGAGGTCAACATTCCGTAGGTGTCGATGTTGGCCACCGAGGCGGCGGACACGCCGTCCGCCACGAGCGCCCTGGGCAGTCCCTGCCCGACGTTCACGGTGGTCACGGGGTTTTCGCCCCGCGGGTCGATTTGGCGCGTGGCTTTGCCAAGCCAGCCTTGGCTGGCGAATTCGTCGGGTTCCGCCGTGTGCCAGATGTCCATGCAGCGGAAATGGGATCGGTTGGAGCCGGCCCATCCCACGCCGTGCAGGACGGCTACCTCGCCTTTGGCGTACATCTCGTGCAGCGACGCCATTGAGGGGTTGAAGGCAACCTCGTCATTGAGTTTCAAAAGGTCGTCTTCGGCCAGTTGAAGGAGCGGACGGTTGTCGTAGTAGTGGGGGTCGGCGAAGGGCACGATGGTATTCATGTAGTCGTTTCCGCCGCTGAGCTGCAATACTACCAGTACCGGGTCTTTACTCGTCGCTGTCATCGCTCACCTGTCCTTTCATTCGGCATCAGCCGACAACTCTGTTACGGAAGACCGTTAACCGAACTGGTACTCCTTGGCGCCCGCAATGAGGGCGAGCATGTCCGCCACTCTCTTCGAGAACCCTTCGAATTCTCCATTTTCGCCATAGACGATTGGGCCGCCCGCCTCGGCTTGCGAGACCAGCTGTCCGTACGTCTCTTCGTCGACCGAGTCGATTCCCATTTCAAAGAGACAACGGTCGATGAACGTATCGGTTGTCATGTCGCGGCCATTGTTGCCGATGCGCCTAGCCATCGCTTGGACGCCCGGCGAGGAAGTGTCCCGAAGCCGATCCGCCACGAAGTTGACGCGGTTGATGAGTGCCCCGCTATTTATCCATTCGCCCCCCGTGTGCCAGCCCTCTACGGTCGGCGGGTTCAACAAATCCTGGCCCATGGCCCCGGGCTCGATCGCCAGCAGTCCCCATGCGGGGTCGGGGCCGTTGAATGAGCCGGTCATCTTGAGCGTTCCCGCCACGATCTCGGCGGGGTTCTTCACTTTTTTGTAGAGGGATTGCTTGAAGAAGTCGGAGTTGAAGAGCGCGCGCAAGACGGGCTTCATTTCCAGGTCCGACTTGATGAAGACCTCGCAGAGCATGTCGATGGCCTCGGGGTTCTTGGGCCGCTCGTTCGGCCACTTTGGCACCTCCGGCTCGTCCTCCACGAAGAAGCTGTACATATGACGCATGACGAATCGGGCGCAGGCGGGCTGGCGCACGACGATGTCGATGATGTCCTCGCCGTCGAAGTTGCCGGTGGTCCCCATGAACGTCTTGTCGTTCTCGTCATGGTCCTCCGCGCGGTAGTCGAACCGCCACGACTCAGGCGGGTAGGCGAGACCTCGCGACTTGCCGGTGAAAGTCCATCCCGTGAAGGCTCGCGCACACTCGTAGACGTCCTTTTCCGTGTACTGGCCCACGCCGAGCGAGAACAGTTCCAGGAGTTCACGGCCCCAATTCTCGTTGGGCGCGCGTTTGTGGTTGTCCTGATTGTCGAGCCAATAGATCATCCCCGGGTCTTGGGCGAGTCGCACGAGCAGGTCGCGAAAGTTGCCGAGTCCGTGACGGCGAAACATCACGATTTGATCATGCATCGTGTTGGCGGTCTCGACCTTGTCCAGCCCGGTGGCGAACACGTGATGCCAAAAGAGCGCGACCTTCTCTTGAAGCGCGCGCGGCGAATTGACCATGCGGTACAGCCAGTTCATCTGGGCGTGCTCGGCAGCCGTGATATATTCGGCCATCGGAAGGTAGCGGAAGAGAAGCGCCTCGTCGATGTCGGGCTGGGATTCGGGATCCAGCAGCTTCTCAACGGTTGCCTCATATCCCTGGGCCGCGAGGTGTTCCAACTCATCTTGAGTGGCCCCGAAGCCGGCCCGCCGCATGAGGTGCGCAATCAACTCGACTTCTTGACGATCAGCCATCGGCAAGCTCCTCCTTCGGCATGTCAGCAGGCTATCCGCCTGAACCGCGCATACGCAACTGAATTTGGGCGGAGATTGTACCAATTCCCGTTGATTTGCTCAATATCATACCCGAAAGGCAAATGTTCTGTCCTAAGTGGGATGAACACCCCTCCCGCCGCTGGCCCGTCGAGAAAATACCGTCATTCCTCACTCCGCTGCGTTCGGAATCTCGGCATCGAGAGGGAGAACCGGAGACTGCGGTTTCGCTTTTGTCCCTCTCTGGACTACAATACGTGAGGTTCGTTAACTCACGCAGCGCCACTGATCAGGCCCAACTATCATGGACTACGAAGTCGTCATCGGTTTGGAGGTCCACAGTCAGCTTCTGACGCGGAGCAAGATGTTCTGCGGCTGCGTAGCCTCATACCAGGATGCCCCTCCGAATACTACGGTGTGCGAGGTCTGCATGGGGATGCCGGGCGTCCTCCCTACGATCAATCACCGTGCGGTGGAGATCGTGATTGCGACCGGATTGGCCCTCAACTGCGCGGTTTCCGGATTCACGAAGTTCGACCGGAAGAATTATCCCTATCCCGACCTGATGAAGGGGTACCAAATATCGCAGTTCGACGCGCCAATCGCCAAGGACGGCAGCCTGATCGTGGACGTGGCCGGCGATGAGCGCGCGATTCGGATCAATCGAGTGCATCTGGAAGAGGACGTGGCGAAGCTGTCGCACCATACCGACTACGACGGCCGCCGATACAGTCTGCTCGATATCAATCGTGCGGGCGTGCCGCTCATGGAGACGGTGAGCGAACCGGACATGCGCTCGCCCGAAGAGGCGCGGGCATACTTGCTCTCCCTGCACTCGATTCTCCGATACATCGGCGCGAGCACGGCGAACATGGAGGAAGGCAGTTTCCGCTGTGACGCCAACATCAGCATCCGCCCGCGCGGATCGACCGAACTTGGCCCGAAGGTCGAGGTCAAGAACATGAACAGCTTCCGCTCGGTGTTCGGCGCGCTTAAGCACGAGGCGGAACGGCAGACCCGACTCGCCCGCAGGGGGGAACCGATTCCACAGGAGACGCGGGGCTGGATCGAGGATAAAGGCGTCACGGTTTCCCAGCGAGTCAAGGAAGGTTCGTCCGACTATCGCTACTTTCCTGAGCCCGACCTGCCGCCGTTCGTGATCGAGCGAGAGTGGGTCAATCGCGTGCGAGACGGACTGCCTGAACTCCCGCGCGCTCGGAAAGCCCGGCTCATGGAACACTACGGCCTTTCGGATTATGACGCGGGACTGCTGACGGCGGAAAAGGCAACGGCGGACTACTTCGATTCGGCTATAGCGCTCCGCCGATTGGAGGATTCGGCCCAGGCGAGGTTGGCAAAATCGACCGGCAACTGGATTCTCGGCGAGCTTACGAGGCTGATGAAAGAGACGAACATGAAAATCGAAGATGTTCGAGTGCGTCCCGCACAGCTGGTCGAACTGATAGAGATGGTCGGTGGGGGAAAGCTCAGCTCAAATTTGGCCAAGGAAGTCTTTGCCCAGATGTACGAGACCGGTCGCGGCCCTGCTGAAATTGCCGAAGAATCGGGACTCATGCAGGTGAGCGACGTCGATCAAGTCGCATCTGCGACAGATGACGCGATTGCCCGGAATCCGCAGGCGGTCGCCGACTACCTGGAAGGCAAGAACAAGGCTGTCGGCTTCTTGGTTGGTCAGGTAATGAAGAAAACTCGCGGGAAGGCGAATCCGCGTATGGCGGCATCGCTGGTCAAGGAGAAGCTCGACGAAATGAGGCAGGGGGCCCCAAGTTGAGAGCGCGGAACGGGTCAGGCCGCGCGAGCGGTTGGGAAACCTTCGTCAAGTTCGCCTACGCGGGACTTGGGGTCAAGCGGTGGATAGCGCTGTGGTCGGCCGGAGTAGGGATCATCGCCATCGGCTTGGCGTTCGTGTTTAAGAACGTCTTTGACCTATACCTTCCGAACTTTTTGCCGTGGTACTTTGAGGGCGTGCTTTTCGGTGGCGTGGGCGTTGCCGCAGTAGTGGTGTCCGTGTTCGGTCTCTATCGCTCCGTCGGGCACCTGGTCTTGGCGACCTCCGGGATCGACTCGCTGGCGGACACACTGTATACCCGCCGTTACCGTGCGCGCGGCCCGAGAATTGTCACGATTGGCGGCGGGACGGGCATGTCGGTGCTGCTTCGTGGACTAAAGGAGCATACCGACAATGTCAGCGCCATCGTTACGGTGGGCGACGACGGGGGGAGCTCTGGACGTCTGCGGGAAAACTTCGGGGTGCTTCCACCCGGCGATTTTCGGAACTGTCTCATTGCTCTATCCGACGATGAAACTCTGGTGCGCGATCTCTTCCAGTACCGATTCGACCGCGGCGAGGGCCTGGAGGGCCACAGCTTCGGCAACCTTTTCATCGCTGCGATGACTGACATCACCGGCAATTTCGAAGTCGCGCTGCAGGAATCGAGCCGAGTTCTCGCCGTTCACGGCAGAGTCTTGCCCGCAACGAACGAGAGCCTTCATCTCTCGGCCAAACTCTTCGACGGCGCCGTCGTCGACGGGGAATCCAATATCGGAAGCAACGGCGGAGTCATTCAGGAATTGATGATACGCCCCCATAATGCCGCCGCCGTCCCGGCGGCCATCGACGCGATTTTGGAAGCCGAACTGATCGTGATCGGCCCCGGCAGCTTGTATACGAGCATCTTGCCTAACCTGCTCGTCAAAGGTATCGCGGACGCCGTATCGGATACGAAGGCGCAAAAACTCTATATATGCAATGTCGCAACTGAACAGGGGGAGACCATAGGCTACAGCGTGGCCGACCACGTGGCAGCCCTTCAGAAACACTCGGGACACGAGATCGTCGATTACGTCATCGCCAACAACGGAAAGGCCGAGTTGGACTCGCGGTTTCGCGGCAGTCTCGTGCAGCACGGAGGCGAGAAGATCGACCACTGCGCGATAGTGACAGCGGACTTGATCGACCGGAGTTTTCCCGTCCGACACGACTCAGGCAAGCTGGCAGACTGCATCCTGGACGTGTATCATAAGAGGGTTCCCAAAGACAGGGGGAAGACCCGCGCGGGCGCGTAGCCGGAGATTTCCGAACGACCCGCCGATGATTCGTTTGAGGCGCTGATGAACTTTGAGCAGACGATGAACTTCGTTCAAATCGCGATCAGCATCGTGCTGGTCACCGTCATTCTTGTGCAGGTGCGAGGACAGGGAGTCGGCCTGTTCAGCAACCCCGAAAGCTCGTTCCGCACGCGACGCGGCATCGAACGAACGCTGTTCCAGTTCACCATCCTTCTCGTAGTTGTCTTCATCATAACTTCGATCATCAGGGCCCGTATCTTCTAGGGCTTCCCGTCTGCCGTGTCCAATAGGGTTGTCACCTTCACGACCGACTTCGGCCGCTCCGACGGATACGTCGCCGCAATGAAGGGCGCAGCCCTCGGAATCGCCCCCGACTTGACGATAGTCGATGTCTCCCACGAGGTGCCCCGCCACGATGTCGCGCATGGCGCGTTCGTTTTGGGCAGCGTGTATCGCTTCTTCCCCGCGAAGACGGTCCACGTGGCCGTCGTAGATCCCGGAGTCGGCACGAGCAGGAAAGCTCTCGCGCTCGCCACGCCCTCAGGGGTGTTCTGCGCTCCGGATAACGGGCTCCTCTCCTTTGTTCTCCATGATCGCCTGACGGCTCCTCCGGTCGCGTTCGAGTCCACGGAGTTCGGCAGGCCGGTCACGGTACCTGTGCCAAATGAGTGCGAGGCGTACGAAATCTCCAATCCGGCCTATCGCTTGGAACCGGTGAGCGACACGTTTCACGGCAGAGACATCTTCACGCCCGCCGCCGCTCATCTCGCGTCGGGTCTCCCGCCGCGACGATTAGGCAACAAGCTGCGTGAGATCACGATGCTCAACATCTTCACGGCGGCCCAGCTAGACGGCACGGTGACGGGCAGAGTTATGCACATCGACCGGTTCGGGAACGCGGTAACGAACATCCACGCAAAACGGTTTTCGCCTGATGGTGCGGTTGTGGAAGTCGCCGGTACGAAGATTCGAGGGTTGAGTTCAACCTTCGCCGATGCCGATGGGCTTTTGGCCCTCATCGGCAGTCATGGCTATCTCGAAATTGCGGAGAACCTCGGGAGCGCGGCCCGATCACTGGGGATAGGGGTTGGCGACGTGGTGATCGTCCATCCCTGCTGAGTGTCGGACGATCAAATGCCGTTTCGGGCTTCTTTACTGATCGACGTGGGCGAGCGCTTCGGTTGGGGTCTACGCTTCGTATGAGTTCCCGAATCGTTCGGAGTGCGCCACTTCGGATAAGTTTTTTCGCCGCCGGCGGATTCCCTTGATGTGGTCATGGCGATACCCGAAGGGTATGATGGTTATAAGTTCAACATCGTCGGGCATTCCGATCAAGTCCTTCGCGGCGCGATTTTCATGCGGTTCATGGAAGGCCACGAAGCACGTGCCCAAGCCTTCCGACCACGCCAGAATCTCCATTTGCTGAAGCGCCCGTCCACTGTCGAGATCGGGTCGGTCCGCCGTGTGGTTGTCCATGCCGATCGCGATGGCCATTGGCGCGTCGGCGAGGAATGGCCCGTAGCTCGTAATGGCGCCGATCTTCTGCAGGGTATCCCGATTCCGAATCACCACAAAGCGCCACGGCTGCCGGTTTCTTGAACTCGGCGACCAGAGGCCGACCTGGAGCAATTTGGTCACGATTTCGTTCGGGACGGGGTCGGGCTTGAACTGCCGCACCGTCAGTCGAGTTCGCAGAGCATCCCAGACTTCCAAATCGGCCTCCAATGCAGTACTCATGATAATCGCGCATACTATACCATGGAGGTCACCCATACCAATCTTGCGCGACGCGACCATAAAATGCCTCCCACACCACCCCGTTCGCGTTGAACCTCCCACCTCCCACCGTTGGCGTTGAACCTCCCACCTCCCACCGTTGGCGTTGAACCTCCCACCTCCCACCGTTGGCGTTGAACCTCCCACCTCCCACCGTTGGCGTTGAACCTCCCACCTCCCACCGTTGGCGTTGAACCTCCCACCTCCCACCGTTGGCGTTGAACCTCCCACCTCCCACCGTTGGCGTTGAGCCTCCCACCTCCCACCGTTCGCGGTGAGCCTGTCGAACCGCACCCAACCCCGTCATTCCCGCGAAAGCGGGAATCTAGCAACTCGGAGCACAGCTTCCGATTCTACCCTTGTTCCCCGACTCGAATGGCTTGCCAATAAGGTACGCAAAGTCTCCCTATGCGAGAATGACGGCCTTATAATCTTGTCAAGACGAATTGGCAAAACTGCGTAAAGACCGCTTGCGGCTGAGCGAACAGGCAGGGCAAATGAACGCATTTGACGAAGTGAACGAGTTCTTCGACCGTGCGGCGGACCGATTGGGCCTCGACGACGGCACCCGGGCCTTGCTCAAGAAGCCATGGCGTGAATTGACTGTCTCGGTGCCGGTTCGTATGGACGACGGCTCCATCGAGGTTTTCAACGGCTACCGCATCCAGCATAACGCGGCTAGAGGCCCTTACAAGGGCGGAACTCGCTTTCATCCCGCCGCCGACGTGAACGAAGTGCGGGCTTTGGCCTCCCTCATGACCTGGAAGACCGCCGTCGTCGATATTCCGTTCGGAGGAGCGAAGGGCGGCATCCAATGCGATCCCTACGCATTGAGCGAGTCCGAACGCAACCGGATGACTAGGAGATACACGACGAACATTCATCACCTGCTGGGCGTCAACCGCGATATCCCCGCCCCGGACATGGGCACCGACTCGCAGACGATGGCCTGGATGATGGACGCATACGGAGCCATAGCAGGCTATACGCCCGGCATTGTGACCGGCAAACCCATCGAATTGGGCGGTTCGGTGGGCCGGGACGCGGCCCCGGGCCGTGGAGCCGTTTACGTGATGAGCGAGGCGGCAAGGGACCTGGGCCTCGCGTTCGAAGGCGCCCGAGTTGTCGTTCAGGGATTCGGACAGGTCGGCAGCTGGGTCGCGCGGATCGCCCACGAGATGGGCTGCAAAGTAGTCGCGGTGAGCAGCATCGAGGGAGGCATATACAACCCCGGCGGCCTCGATATTCCGAAGGTGCTTGAGCACATGCGGGAAGCCGCCGGAGTCGTCGGATTTCCCGATGGGGATATGGTTACTAATGCCGAACTGCTGGAAATCGATTGCGAAGCGCTCGTGCCGGCGGCCATCGAGAGCGTCATTCACGAGGGCAACGCCGACCGGGTCAGGGCGGACATCGTCGTCGAGGCGGCGAATCACCCCGTCACGCCGGAGGGCGACGCCGTGCTGAACGATCGGGGCGTGCGAGTGCTGCCCGATATTCTCGTCAACGCCGGGGGCGTCGTGGGCTCCTACTTCGAGTGGACGCAGAACCTCTACCAGCACAAATGGGACGAAATCGAGGTCAACGCCGAACTTCAGAAGATCATGTCGCGCGCGTATCGCGACGTGTGGGATGTTGTACAGTGCGAGGGGATCACGTTTCGCGAGTCGGCCTTTGTTCTCGGCGTGGGACGTGTCCACCACGCCGCCAAGCTGCGCGGGTTCGTGTAGCGGCCTAGCCGGAAAAGCTATGCACTCTGCGGTTCAACCCCGTCCTGTGTTACCGAGACCGAGAACGCGCCGTCGGCCATCATGGCGAATTCACCGACGCGCCCGGCGTCCTTCACGTCCGGCAGAGATCGCTCCAGTATCGCTATGCGTTCTGCCGTGTCTCGAACGACTACCTTCGCGATGGGCGCGCTCAGCGAGAGGTTCGAGTCGCTCTTGAACCGCCGGATCTCCCCGAGCACCTCGCTGGCGACTCCGTAAACGGCGTCTTCGGCAATGTCGCCGGCCTTTGCGCGCAGTGCGTCTCCGTTCGGCCATGCGGCCCGGTGAACGCTTCCATCCTTCCACCACGACCAGATTTCCTCGGCTACGAAGGGGATATGTGGCGCGAAGAGCTTAAGAAGCGTCTCAATGGCGAGTGACAGCGCGGCGCGCCCGGAGTCTCGCGCGGAATCGCCGCGGTTGCCGTAGGTGCGTCCCTTCACGAGCTCAATGTAGTTGTCCGTAAAGAACCAAAAGAACGACTCGGTGATTTCAAGCGCCCGCGCGTAGTCGAACTTTTCAAAGGATTCCGTTACGTCGTCCGCAAGCTCGGCGAGACGCGCGAGCATCGCGGCGTCGAGCGGTTCCGTGATTAGGACGTTTTCCGTCACTCCCTCGGCGTTTGACAGGGCGAACTTGCTGGCGTTCAGGAGCTTGATGGCGAGCCTGCGCCCGACCTTCATTTGGTTCTCGTCGAAGGCGGTGTCACGCCCAAGACGCCCGCTGCACGCCCAGTACCGCACGGCGTCCGCGCCGTACCGCTCGATTAAATGCATGGGAGTTACGACGTTCCCCTTCGACTTCGACATCTTCTTGCGATCGGGATCAAGCACCCAGCCGGATATCGCCGTGTGCTTCCATGGCAGGCTGTTGTGCTGAAGGTGCGCCCGCACAACGGTATAGAACAACCACGTGCGAATGATCTCGTGCGCCTGCGGCCGCAAATCCATCGGGAATACCTGCGGCATGATGTCGTCGTGTTCTCCGAAACGGCCCACCAGTTGGGGCGAAAGCGATGAAGTGCCCCACGTGTCCATCACGTCGGGGTCTCCGGTGAAGCCTCCGGGCCGCTCACGCCCATCTTCGGTATAGCCGTTCGGAACGTCGCGGTACGGGTCGATAGGCAGCTGCTCGTCCGTGGGTTTGATGGGATGGTCGTAATCTATTGAGCCGTCTTCTTTCATGGGGTACCACAGAGGAATCGGCACGCCAAAGAATCTCTGCCGGCTGAGCAGCCAGTCGGAGTTTAGGCCATTGACCCAGTTTTCGTACCGAACGCGCATGGTGCTCGGGTGCCATTCCAGTTCGCGACCGCGTTCCAAGAGCTGTTCCCGCAGGTTCATGTCGAGCCCGCCGTTCTTCAAGTACCATTGCCTGCTGGTAACGATTTCCAACGGACGGTCGCCCTTCTCGTAGAAACGCACGGCGTGGGTGATCGGCTTCGGCTCGGCGTGGATCTCGCCGGTTTCTTCTAGGAGCTCGACCATTCGCTTCTTGGCTTGATGGACACGGAGGCCCACCAACTCTTCGTAGTGTTTCTGCGCCGTGACGGGATCGCGCGATTCCCATCCCTTCGCGCCCCATTCAACTCCCGCGAACCGCCCGTCGCGGTCGATTATGCTCCGAGTCGCCAGTTGGAGTTCTCTCCACCAAACCACGTCCGCAGTGTCGCCGAACGTGCAAACCATCGCTGCGCCTGATCCCTTTTCGGGATCGGCCGAGTCGTGCGCTACGACGGGAACCTCCACCCCGAACAGGGGCGTGGTTAGCTTCGTGCCTAAGAGATGCCGATATCGCTCGTCGTTCGGATGGGTGACCACCGCCACACAGGCCGGAAGCAACTCGGGCCGGGTCGTCTCAATGGGAACGAAGCCCCCCTCACGTCGGAAGTGCAGCCTGTAGTAGGCGGCGTCCTCGTCGCGGTCCTCGATTTCCGCCTGCGCAACGGCCGTTTGGAACGTCCAATCCCAAAGCGTGGGGGCCTCCCTCTGGTACGCCTCGCCTCGCGTCAGGTTGTTCAGAAAGAAGCGTTGCGAGATTCTTTGCACCGTCTCTTCAATGGTTGCGTAGGTTAGCGACCAGTCGACCGAGAGGCCTAAATTGCGCCAGAGGTCCTCGAACGCCTTCTCGTCTTCCTGGGTGAGGCGGTGGCACAGCTCGATGAAGTTTCCGCGAGATATCGCAACGGCCGATTTAGGCGGTTTGGCGGGCGGCTCGAATTCGGGGTCGTAGGGTGTCGTCGGGTCGCAGCGCACACCGTAGTAGTTCTGCACTCTGCGCTCGGTGGGCAGACCGTTGTCATCCCACCCCATCGGGTAGAAGACATCTCTTCCCCGCATTCGCTGATACCGCGCAATCGTGTCCGTGTGCGTATACGAGAATACGTGACCGACATGCAGGGAACCGCTCACCGTCGGCGGCGGCGTGTCGATGCTGAAAATATCTTCTCTGCTCTTCGATGCGTCGAAATCGTATACGCCGCTTTCGTCCCACTGCTTCAGCCATTTCGACTCGATGCCGCTCAGCGATGGCTTCTTCGGTATGTTGAACGCCATGAAAATCCACCCCAAAAGGGGACGTCCGCCCCCGTCGTCGCTTCCTCGTAACTGTACCACCGAATGGGCGAATATCCAACCATAGCGGCGCTGAATCCTCCGCCGGGAATATTTTGGAGTTGACCGTCGCCCCACTACATATTGTAGGGCGAATGTAGCCAAGCCACACACTTTGGGGTATGATGTCGCCCGACCATTCTGCGGAGGACCCCAGAGGTGGGCTATCAACATTCGTTGAAGCTCGAACCCGATGTCGGAAAACGCGCCGTCAGCGCCCTGTACGAGTTTCGAGACTGGGCCTGCGGAACGTTCTTAGATGATATATCGAAGACCTTCCCTGCCGATAACCCCTACTTCGGCGAACCGGGCGACGAGTTCGACCTAGACGTATTGCGTGACGAGTTGTTGGAGGAGTATCCGAACGGCTGCGACTGGACCGGCATATCGAACGCCGTTCTGATCCACAACCCGAATCAGGTCATTTACGTTTCCATCGACGATCCAAACGACACCAAACTCGCGCGCGACATCCTCCCGATGCAGGACTGGCCGTCATTCGCCCCCGCCGCGACCCGGCACGCGGGCGACGCCTTTCAGATTCCCATGGACTTGGGAGCTTTCGATTCGTCGCTGCTTCCTGCTCCCGTGCTGTGGTGGGAGGATATCGCGTGGCCGCAGTTCGTCGGGCCTGAGGCCATGTCTGCGCTGTTTAGGATCATGGACGGATGGGATGCACTCCAAGTCTGGGCCAGCATCGCAGAGGCCGAGTACCGCGCCCGCAGGACGTTCGAGGCCCGCGTCGGTGGCTGGTCGGATCGGCTCCTGCAAGAGGCCGATGCCCCCGCCGAGCGATGGGATACCGGGAGCTAGTGTACCGAATGGTAAGTTCACCGCATAATTCAGAGTGCCCTTCGACAGGCTCAGGACGAACGGGATGGTCGACATGCGTTCGTGGTGAGCTTGTCGAACCACAAGATCAGGTCTAACGCATTTCTCATCAATGGAAGGGACTTGCAATGCAAGACCCTATGCCGTTACTCCTCGCCCAAGCCGCTCGTCTTCGGCCTCCAGCCAGTCGTAGTACGGGCGCGGCATCGGCTCAGGGTCGCCCAAGCCGTTTGTCCTTCGCCACCGGAGCAGCGGGTGGTCTCGTTCGGCCTGTGGGAGTTCGACCGGTCGTCCGTACGCCGCAGACTCAAAAACGCCCATGATGATCTCCAGCACGTGCGTCGCCTCCGCACCGCTCGACTCGTGCTCTCGTCCCTCGTCTAGGGCGTTGACGAACTCTTCAACGAACCAGTAGTCGTCGAGTGCGGCCTTGACGTTGGGGCCGAAGCTCTCAGGCGTCTCGGCCTGCAGCCGCTGCCACTCGCTGTCCCCTTCGTCCGGTAACGAATAGGCTTCCTCCAACAGCCACGCGCCTCGCGTCGTGTTGAAGATCACCCGACCTTCCGTGCCGAGAATCTCTAGCACGTGGCCTCTCTTATCTACGGCCGGCATCCGCTGAAACAGCAGATTTGCCGTGAGGCCGCTGTCGAACTCCAGGTGAGCGCCGATCGACTCGCCGGCAATCGTCCCCATCCCGCTGGGAGAGCGCGCCACGTCCTCGGGGCCGATGAGACGCCCGTCCGTCCTCGCCGTCGCATATACCCGCCTGCAATGCCCGGTCAGTTTCATCATCGAGTTCAGCGAGTGCGTCGCGATGTTCATCATCCCGTACCCGCCATAATAGCCCTTTCCGCTGGCGCTCAGGTGCCGTACCTTGCCGATCCGTCCGTCCGTTACGGCTCGATGCACTGCGCGCATCAGCCCTCCGGTGCGGGATTGATGATGCACCGCCACACGAACGCCCTTCGCGCTCGCTTTCGCCAGCACGTCGTCCGCCTGATGCAGCTCAACACAGATCGGCTTCTCAACCTCAATGTGCACTCCATGCTCAAGTACCCGCATCGAGAGGGGATAGTGAAACTCCGTTCCCGTCGGAATCGCGACAATGTCCGGCTTCGTCTCCATGATCATCGCGTCGAGGTCGTCGTACCTTGCGCTAACGCCCAACTCGTCCCCCAGCGTGTCGACGCGATGCTTCACCAAGTCGCACAGAGCGACAACCTCCGTCCGCGGGTGGGCGTAATAGGCCCGCCCAGCTGCCCCTCCCCGTCCCCTGCAGCCCAGAATCGCCACTCTGTACGTCCTCATCATCTCAGGCCCCCTGGAGTTTGCCCCCGATTATACGCGAACGACGCGCGAGACAAAGATTCTGTTCTGCCAATTTGGTACTATCAAACCACACGTTCCCGAAGGAGTTCCTATGCCATCCGTACGAGATCCCATTCGTCCCCCGTCGCTCACGCCCGCCGAGGCGCGCGAACTGCACTACGAGGCCCTCGTTATCGATGCGCAGCAGCCGCCGGCCACGAGCGGGTTTCTCTTCAACGACAACATGCGCGCCGTTCTCGCCGAGATGTATGAGCGAGGAGTTGACCGTGGCAAAGCGGGCAACCGCATGGCGCGAATGGCCGCTCGCGAGGTGCAGACCAACCCCGAGGCCGTCAAGGACTATGTAGGGCTGTGGAAGACGTCCGGAGTGACGATAGGGGCGGGCACCTACATCGCGGGCAATCGTATTGAGGCTGCATTCGAGTCCGCCGTCAAGCGAATCGCCGAGGCCCGCTCGATGATCGACGCGCTCTGCGGCGAGGTCGCCCTGATTCTCACGGCCGACGACATCGAACGAGTCTACGGCGAGGGCAAACACGGGGTGATTATAGACTTCCAGGACACCATCCCGTTCGGAACCGACATCGAGCGGATCGACCTCTTCTACAACCTCGGACTCCGACAAGTACAGCTAACGTACAACCTTCGCAACCTCGTGGGCGACGGCTGCACGGAACGCAACCCCAGCGGCATCACGTACTTTGGCTGCGCCGTCGTCGAGCGTCTCAACGAACTGAACATGATCGTCGACGTGAGCCATTGCAGCGAGGCCGTCGGATGGGACGCCATCGAGCTTTCGGCCTCGCCCGTGATCGTGAGCCACTCCAACGCGAAGGCCGTCACCTATCATGACCGCGCCAAGAGCGACGAGCTCGCCAAGGCCATCGCCGACCAGGAAGGCTTCTTCGGCGTTACCATCGTTCCGGGCTTCGTACAAGACGAGTCGACCGCCGCGACACTCGACCACTTCGTCGATCACGTCGTCCACCTCGTCAACGTCATGGGCCTCGACCACGTCGGCATCGGCAACGACAAGTGCGGACCGGGCGGACAAACAGGCTCCCTCGTGGAATATCCCGAAGACATGCCCGACCTGCCGCACGGGTCATTCGACTGGAGCGGCTTCCGCCGCGAGCACCGCGTCCACGACGAATACCATAACGTCGATTACCAAACCTTCGCCGACTGGCCGCTCCTCACTATGGCCCTCGCCCGTCGCGGCTTCAACGAGGACGAGCTTCGCAAGCTCCTCGGCCTGAACTACCTGCGAGTCTTCCGCCAAATCGTGGGATAGAATAAGTACTGTCGGAAACTCTGCACATATGGAGGAGTCGATTGGCGACATACGTTCTTACGGCAGAGATGGAACAAGACGAAGACGGCCGCTGGAGTGCTTGGATTGACTCGCTCCCCGGATGCGCCGCTTGGGGCCACACCCGCGAGGAGGCGCTTTTGGCGCTGCAAGACGCCGCTGATGCGTACATTGAAGATATGGAAGATGCGGGCGAGGAAATTCTAGGCCGAGACATCGAAGTTGTGGACGCTCACCTCGTTGTTGTCACAAGATGACTCTGCGCCCGGATCTGTTTCGGCGCCTCAGGACTGTTACTGCGCACAGTCTGGTTAGAACGCTGGAAAGAGACGGCTTTACTTACCGAAAGAGAAAAGGATCAAGTAGAGTCTACCGCAACGATGATGGTCGCCGTGTTGTACTGCATTACCACGGATCGGGTGATACTTTCCCGGTTGGGACACTTCGGAGCATGTTGAGAGCAACTCGATGGACCGAAGACGACCTCCACCGCTTGCGGCTTATCTGAAATCTATCCACCAGAAACCTTAAGTAAGAAGACAAGAGCCGCCATGACCACCAATGACCACCTAGAAAGCCGATATCGGCAGGAAGTTCAGCCCCGAGTTCCTCGCAAACCTGCCAGAACACATCAGGGACTACCTCGTCGGGCAGCACCAGTGGCCATGGTCGCCAAAGTATCGAACATTGCGGGAGGGGTGGCCGTAGATACGGTAGAGTTGTAGTGATTTGATTAAGAGACCGATTGGGACCTTCGCGTTTCACGTCAAGGCCAGGCGCTCGATGACTCCTTTGCTCATGAGCTTGCCCAAACGATGAGTCACTTCATCAAAACCACCAAACGCCAAATTGACGCGCTTTCCCACGAGTTTGAGGACGAGTCCAACGAAGAAGGCGCCTGATTGTGCTTAGTCCGAGAGCGCGAAGAGATGCAAGCTGCCCAGCAAGGAATTCCAAGCTCGTTCGAGCGTGGTAGACTGTGGACATGGACATTTCGCTTTCGCCTGAAGTGCAGCGCCGGATTGAACGGACCCTGGGTGAAGGCCGGTACGGGTCGGCAAACGAGCTTGTGCTGAAAGCCCTTGATGCGTTGGAAGCCGGGGACTCGCTGGAGCAGACGCAGCGGTTTGACGCGGAGATTCGCGAGGCTTTCCGAGAAATTGACCGAGGCGAATACACGGACTACTCGCAAAAAGAGCTTTCACGAGTTTTCGAACGCGCCCGGACGCTGGGCTTAGGAATTCTGTCTAAGACACACCCGCACAAGGTTTCCGATGCCGCCTACCCCTCCGTCCCCGGCAGCGCGTAGCCCCGTGACTCGGACACCGAGCGCGTCTGGTCTGCCAGCCCCTCGAATCGGTTGCCGATGCGGAACCGGTCGCCGAGCGGGTTCGGCGTCCGCTCCAGGGCGTCGGCGATGACGGCTCCGATTGATCCACCGAACTTGAACCCGTGACCGCTTCCGCCCGTGGCGACGAGCACACGCTCCGAGCCGGGGACATGGTCGATGATGAAGTGGTCGTCCGGCGTGGCGCAGTACAGGCAGGCCCGGACGTCCGCAACGCGGCCCCGCCCCAAATCGGGGATGCGGCCTCGCAGGTACTCCATGACTTTGTCGCGAAACTCTCGCGATCCCGCCCGGTCGATGTCCGGGTCGACGATCTCTCCGATCCCTTCCTGAGCAACCTTGATCAGTCCCTCACGGAGCAGGGGGAAGCCGTACCATCCGGTCGTGTCGGGGTCGTCCGACCACACCGGGAATCGTCCGCGCACGAAAGATTCGGGGTTTTCGACTTCGATCAGAATCATCTCGCGCAGCGTCACCAAGAGATGCCTTCCGACCTCGGGCGCGAGCCGACCGCTCCATACGCCGCCCGCAATGATGACATGATCGAACTCGAAGGCGTCGCCGTTCGCCACCTGAACGCCGACGCCGCCTGCCGATTCTTCGATGGCCGTAACCGGTGACTCTTCCCTGACTGTCGCGCCATCGTCTCGCGCAATTCCCGCCATCATCGCCACGGCGCGCTCGCTCTCGATGTAGCCCGCCCAGTCGTCGAGAATGCAAACCTCATCGTCGTTGATGACGAATTGCGGAAATCGCTCGCGGCCTTCCTTTGCGGTCATCACCGTCAGATCGGCCCCTCGGCTCTGGAGGTAGCGCCAGTTCTCGTACATGCCGGTTCCCGGCTCGAACCCGCGCATGATCTTCAGGCCGCCCGTCCTGTGGTACACGGACTCGCCCGTCCGACGCTCCCACTCCCGCCACTGCGCCGCCGACCGCTCCACCAACTCCACGTACGGCCCGCCGTCTCCGTACCACGTCCGCCGAATGCCCTTCGCAACGTCGGTCGACGTTGCCTTCTCGTAGGGCACCCGTCCCTGATCGAAAATCGTCACCCGACGGCCGCGACCGCGCAATGCAATCGCCGCCGCCAGCCCGAAGACGCCTCCGCCGATGATTCCGACATTCATAGCGGCTCACCCGTGACGCATAAATGATGTGGCAGGCAGTTTACACCACCAAGAAGGGGGATAGCCGAAGTCAGCGTCATGTGATCTACATGCGTGTTGGTCGATGCCCGGTTCAGCCCCGCCACGCGACGGTGATGATCTCTGGACTCGTATCCGTCAGTGGCTGTCTGTCCCAGTCCCCAAACTGTTCCTCGATTATCAGCCCTGCCCCGGACAAGAACGCGGACAGCGAGTCCGCATCGAGAAACCTCAACGTGCTCCGGCTGACCAAGGGCCGGTCCCAGCTTGGACTGGTATAGGTAGCGGTGAACGAAACAACATCCCTCTCAACGGGTGTCTCCACTTGGTGTTCCATCCGCACCACGCTGCCGCCGTGCGCAATCTCCTTTGCATTGTCCGGAGTCCACGCCTCCCACCCGCGAGCCGATGGATTGCGCGTCTCGAACACGAAGCGACCGTCCTGCTTGAGAGCCGACCGTATAGCCGCCAACGACGCACGCAGTTGGTCGTCTTCCACGAATACCTGGAAGGCATGTCCGGTCATGACGACGAGGTCGAACTCACGGCGCCAATCAACTGAAGCGAGGTCGCCATGGACCCACTCTACATCCCGTCGCGTCCGTGCCTGCTCCAGCATCGCCTCGGCGGGGTCTAGCCCACACAACCGTCCGGTATGGCCAGCGTTCCTGGCCAATCGAAACAGTTCGCCCGTCCCGCAGCCGACATCGAGCACGCTCTGCGCCGACATCACCAGTGGAAGGTAGAAGTCAAAGTCCTCCCTGCCCGCGCAGAACGCATCATATAGCTCGGCCAGCATAGGCTCGGCAAACAGATAATCGACCACTGGGTGAGCACTCAAGGTATGTAAACCAACCGGAAGCTACCCCAATTATCATCGATGGGCGGTTAGTATGTGGAAAACTAGCTTTGAGTAAGAGGGTGTCTATAAGCCAATCGAACCGTTCGTGGTGAGCTTGTCGAACCATGAACGACCCTTCGACAGGCTCAGGGTGAGCGGAGCTTTTTGGGACACCCTCCTCAAGGGATCCAAGCTTATTGTAGCCGTGCCCGGAAGCACTCTAGCCGACGTATCTTTCTACGAATCCCTGCGGAAAGCCGGCGACTTTGTCGAGGACATATTCGGGGTCCACCTCGCCCCGCTTGCCGGGCGGGTATGCAGCCTCGAACATGAAGTATCCCTTGTAGTCGATGTCCTTGAAGGCATCGAAGACCCCCGCCCATGCGATGTCCCCATCCAGCGGCGAGAAGTGGTCGCGGTCGACCCAGTCGTGGAGATGGAGATGGAAGAGTCGCGGCCCGCACTGGGCCATCGTCTCGCGGGCGCGCTCGGCCTTGATGAAGGGGTTTATCTCGTCGTCGTCCCGCGTGTGCCCGATGTCCACGACCATACCGAACCGGTCGGATCCCACTTTGTCCACGAATGCCGTATAGTCGGCCAAATCCTGGCCGTTCTCGATAGTGAGCTTGATCGAGCCGCCTTCGAGTTGGTCGAGCATCTCATGGATACTCTTCTCGGACGGCTCCTCGGGCCGGAAGTGGCACACCATAACCCCCGCTCCCAGTTCCTCGGAGTTCTTCGCCGCCGCCACGCCCTGCTCGACGGCCTTCTTTCGGTTGTCCTCATCGTCCGAGTTAAAGAGGTATCCGGGACAGTGCGTCGAGACGATGGATATCCCCGCGCTTTCGCACTCCGAGCGCAGCCACGACGTGTACTTCGAGTCCACGACGTCGAGATGGCCGGGATTGCCGAGACCGCAGACCTCAATGTGTCGGATGCCGCGTTCGGCGATCATCGCGATGTCTTTCGACTGCAGCAGCCGACCCCGCTCGAACACGATGGTCGATGTGCCCAGCCGATCCGTGATCTCGTCCGGTGTCCAACCGTATGCGGATACGCCCTTCGTCTCGGTCATTGGAGGTCTCCTTACTAAGCGAGGGATTTGGCGGCCGTGTGTTCGCCCCTGCCGAGTACGGTACGTTTACGCTGTGGACGTGTCAACATACGGCAATGGTGTTTGCACGGGAATGACGAGGGAGCGAGTGACTCGCCCTAGTCGTGATCCTCGACGATATCGAACGA
This sequence comes from Dehalococcoidia bacterium, assembly GCA_965232435.1. GTDB lineage: Bacteria > Chloroflexota > Dehalococcoidia > Lucifugimonadales > VXLM01 > VXLM01. The sequence continues at coordinate 1,102,037 of CBDDPU010000004.1, read as the reverse complement.
GGTAGTGATTGCTGCGGTTCCCTTCAGAGTCGCGCCGACGGAGCAGTACTTCCCCTCGGACAACTCAATCGCTCGGTGGACGGCCTGCGAATCGATTCCGCGCCCTCTGACGGTGTAATGGACGTTGAATGCCGTCCACTTCTTGGGCCACTCTTCCTCCTGAACGCCGCTGACTCGTATTTCGACTCCGGAGATATCCTGTCGTTTTTTCTTGAGGATGCTGACGACGTCGACTCCGGTACACGCGCCCAGCGCGGACATCATGAGGTGAGTCGGCTTGAAGCCGTCAAACTCGTCCCCGTCCCGCATCGGCGCCTCGACGGTCACTGAGTGCCCGTACGCATCCCTCGCCGTAAACTTCCAGTCCTGTTCCCAACTCAGGTTAACTTCCGCTTGACTGGACACGGGCCCTCCTCGATTCTCGAATCGTTATAGGAATGCGGGTGAATTGTCCGCATCCGGGTTCACGCAAGCCGGTTGGATTCAAGCAGGTCGCGGAGTTCGTCCTCTCCCTGCGCAGTGGTAACGGCTATGATTTCGTCCCCGGCCCTGACGGTTATGGTATCACTGGCCAGTCTGGGGACCCCGTCGCGAGAAATTACCAGAGACGGCAGCGTGTCGGCGGGAAAGGGAAACGCATCCAGACGAAGACCCTCCGACCCGTATGCCGGGGGAACGTAAATTGACACGAGAGACCGCTCGGTTCCGTCCGCCGGCAGCGGTTTCAAATGAGTAATTCCGTGGGAAGTGAAGCCCTCTTGAATCCGGTTGAGGATCAGGTCGGGGACATCGACGACGACATCAACGCCGAGCAAGTTGAAGAGGTCAACGTGGTCTGATCGGTTTACGACGGACATCGTCGTTGAGACTCCGAACCGTTGCTTGGCCACCTGACACGTGACCAAGTTCGCGCCGTCGTCCTTGCCGGTCGCAATGAGCATTTCCGCCCGGTTCGCTCCCGCCTCGGCGAGCACGGCCCGTTCTACGGAATTGCCATGCACCGAGACCCTGCCGAAAGCCTCGTCAATAGCGATGCATTGATTTCGGCTGGAGTCGACGACGGTTATCTCATGGCCGCCCGCGACGAGCCATCGGGCAACCGCGCGCCCAAGTCTGTCGGCCCCGATTACTACCACATGCATAGAAATAAGCCCCCCGTTAAGCGGTTGCCGCCTGGACGGCGATTTCCGCAAGCAGCGAAGTCGCTCCGATAGCGATTAGCCCCAATTCTTCGTACATTGCTTGAAGGTCCGGGTCGTCGATTCGGCAGATGACAACCTCGACGCCGAAATCGTGCTTTGCGACCTGCGCGGCTAGGATGTTTGCAGTGTCATTGAGCATCAGGGAAAGAAAGACATCCACTTCTCGGATGCCCGCCCTTTCCAAATCGTCGTGCGACGTGCCGTCTCCGACCATCGGCACAATACGCTGCTCCTTCAGAGCGTTGTCGGGCAGGTGATCGAACGGGTCGGGTGACCTGTCCAAAATGAGGATCGTGTTGCCCTGGTCGGCAAGCGCTTCCGCGACGGCCGCTCCGAGCTCGGTGCAGCCCACGATGAGAATGTGCTTCGGTCCGAGGATTGGCCTATCGGCTAGCGCCATGTTGAGCTTCGCTGAGGGTCGAATGATTTGACGCCGCCCAATCGTCGCCCGGCTCTTGGGGTATCTCGCCCCTCAACAAAACGACGCGACACGGCGCATGTTCCAGTATGTACGGCACGGCTTCGCCCAGAGTGAATTTGCCGTATTTCGTCTTGTAAGGAATCCCGATAACCACCGCGTCCACATCCCTTTCGGCGGCTTCGTGGACGATTGCGGGGCCGGCCAGGCGAGCTTGCAGCAGTTCCAAACTGACTTTGCATTTGAATCTTTTCGTAACGTCTTCCATTCTGTCCAGCAAGTCGTTGCCCGCCGCCGTATGAAAGGGAAGCTCCGAGTCGACGGGCAGGCTGCGCTCCACTTCGATAACGTGGACGATATACAGGCTGCCACGCCGTCGTTCCGCGATCTGGGCCGCGAAACGGACGGCGTAATCATCCGCGAGGTTTCCCGAGACGGCGGCAATCGCGGACTTGATCTTGACGCCTTCCGGTTTCTTCCGTCTCAACACTGGACAACTCGCGCCTGTTCAAACTTCTTGGAATGGTAATTGCGCATACGGTCTCTTGGCGCCTAGTTGGGCAGTCGATCAAGCAGCTCGTCGCGCCCGGCAATGATCAGTACGTCTCCCACTCGAAGCCGGTCCTTCGTGTCCGGATTGAGCGTAATATCTCTGCCCCGCTTGATTGCGACAACCGCCAGGCCGTACTTGTCCCTCGGCCCCGCAAGATCGACCTCGTCAATAGTTTTGTCGGCGTATTCTTCCGGCACCCGGATGCGGCTGAACCCGAAGTTCGGGGCCAATTCGAGATACTCTTGGACGTTGGGATTGAACATATTATGCGCCAGTCGAGTGCCCATTTCAGTCTCGGCGTGGATCACCTTGTCAGCGCCTATTCGCTCCAACGTGTTGCCGTGCAGGTCGTCATGGGCCCGGGCTATCACGTTGGGCACCCCCATATTCTTGAGGTTGACCGTTGAAAGGACGCTCGCGACGATGTCCGATCCGATCGCCACGACGGCGACTTCATAATCCGGGACCCCCAGCTCTCGGAGGACGGTTTCGTTGGCCGCGTTGCCGGCGACGGGGAACGTCACATACCCCCTCATGCTCTGAACCCGTTCCTCGTTCACATCCATGGCGAGAACGTCGTGGCCAAGGTTGTAGAGGGCGTTGGCCACGCTGGAGCCGAACCTGCCCAGACCGATGACGACGACTTGCTGCTTCATAGTTCTAGCGGTCCTCGGTAGAGTCCGGCGTCTTGGGCGTATTATGGTGGCGCAAAACTGCCGGCATGCACGAAATTATACCCGATTGGCGGCGATTTCAACTATTCCGGCGCGAATCGATCTCACACCCTTACCGTTATCCTATAGTCACCCGCTCGGTTGCGTAAGTATATCGCACTCGGTTCATGCTGCCGATCATGAAGAGCGCCAAGGACAGCGGCAGCGTCCGCCCAATGAACATCGCCGACGCCACAATGAGCTTTCCCCAACCGGTTAACTCGGCGGAGAGTCCGGTACTTAGCCCCGCGGCGCTCACTGCGGAAACCGACTCGAACATGATGTCGATGAACTCCGCCGACTGTCCGCGTTCGGCGAGTGTGAGAAGCATTGCCGACAGCATGGATAGTCCGATCATCGAGATGCACAGCGTCATCGCGTGCTTGATTTGGATGAACGATATTTCTCTGCCGAACGCCGACACCGCCCCCCTCTTCCCTACAACGACCGTGAAAACCGCTATGATCAGCACGGCCAGCGTGTTGACCTTGATCCCTCCCGCTAACGACGCCGACGCGCCACCGGTGAGCATCAGCCCCATCATCAGCATTCCGGTCGACCGTTCCGAATCCTCGTAGCCCATCGCGGTGAGTCCCGATGTTCGCGCGCTCACGGCCTCAAAAGCCGAAACGGAGACCTTTTCGCCGAGACTCATGGCGCCGATGGTTGCCGGATTCTCGAATTCCGAGAAAAAGACGGCGAACGCCGTGATGAGAGCGATCAATCCGGTCATCGTCAGAACGATCTTCGTGTTGAGGGAAAGGGTAGCCCAGCGTCTCTTGCGTCCCATGTCCAAGATGACGATGCTGCTCACTGCCCCCAGCAGGATGAGAACACTGCAAATCGTGAGCGCGGGCCACTCGAGAGCAAGCCTGCTTCCGTCTTCCATTGTATGAAGTCCGAGAAATCCCGCGTTGTTAAATGCAAGAACGGCCATTGAGGCCGCTTTCCAGATCGCTTCGGGCACAGGCTCGACAAAGGAAAATCTCAGCAAAAGCGCCATAAATCCGGTCAGTTGTATCCCAACTGCGACGAGCGCGATTGCTGCTGCGAACCGGACGCTGTTGGCGGGATGCGGAGTGTCGCCGGTGTCTTCCCTGAACATTGACGATATCCACTGCCCGGCATTGAGCAGCAGCAGGCCTGCCACCACGGAAAACGTCAGCCCGCTGATGAAGGTGAGCGTGAGAAGTGTGATTTGGCCGGGCATCGTCCAAAAGACGGATACGTCCTGAGTGGTCAGCCCGGCAGTGGTCGTCGCCGATACGGCCGCAAACAATGCGTCCATGAACGGAGTGATCCCGTCCTCGGCGTGGCTGAACGGCAGCAAAAGGACGCCCAGACCTATGAATGTCAACAACAGGAATAGAAGAACCGGCGTCAGCGCGCGCGGCGCCGTTCCCATTTCTCTGCCGCGAGGAATGAACGCCCTTACTACCGCCGGAATCCATGACCCCCGACGTGGCGGAGGAGTATCTTCAATCGTCGTCCATGCGCTGTTCAGTGGAGTCTCCCGTTCACCGTTGGAAGCCACGCAATCGCTGCGATTCTAGGAATTACCCCGTAATCATGTCAAATGCTTGCATGACCGCTCCTGGAGAACAATGTTCATCTAGCACATCCTCGCAGCCCATATCTCGTCACTTCCACACACCTACCGTCGCTCTCGTGAAAACCGGGAACGGGAACCCAACGCGGGAGGACTGTTCATCCCGCCAGGACGGGAGCGCCCACGCCAAACCCGGGACGGTGGGCAGAGCGGCGGCCGATGGTCTACAATTGGTTTCGGATGCCATGACCGAACCGCATGACGGTTTATTCAAACCATCCTGTACGGCATGGCGGGATCCCGTTCTCCCGGGAATGACGATGAAAGAGTCCTTTATCGGTGTGCCCTAGGCAGGGATTTCGAGACTTGCTAGGCGCTGTCTTGCGCAGCGGGAGAAGGTGCTAAATCCGATGGCGAGCAGGTACGATACACGCTGGTCTCTGCGCTTCTTCACAATGAGAGGCCGCCTGATTGATAGAAAGTTTCGGCGTCACTGGAAGAGGTATCTCTTCCAATGCGGCTTGTCTACCGTGGCGCTGCTGTTGATTCTGCTGGTCGTTGACGTAGTGCTCCAGGCGGCGATCGTCGTAGCGATTGCCTCCAGCGCGTTCATCGTCTTCGTGATGCCCCGCAATATCATGGCCTACCCCCAGCGAGTTGTAGGGGGACACGTAGTCGGGATACTTGTCGGAGCCGCGTTTTCCACTCTGTACCTCGTACCAGGATTTGGTGAGATGGCTGAGGGTTCACAGGTGATCCGGGATCTTATGGCCGTGCTTTCGATGGGCCTGAGCATCTTTATCATGGTCTTGACCAATACGGAACACGCGCCGGCCGCAGGCACCGCCCTCGGTCTCGTTGTGGGAGGATGGGAGCCTTCGGCAGCCTTGTTCGTACTGATTGGAGCGGTCACCCTCTCCCTCTCTCATTATTTCTTGCGCCGCCGCTTAATCGATCTGTTCTAGCCTTCCTAGCGCGCCACCAAACGAGATTTCCCCGTGAATGTACAGATTCAAGAGGTTATTCGCCGGATTCATGCGGCCCCCGTCCAGACGGTCGTTGCAGTGGCCGGCGGGGGCGGGCAGGCAATCGCTTGGCTTCTCGCCGTCCCCGGCGCGTCACGGACGGTTTTGGAGCTGCAGGTCCCTTATTCCGAGCGAGCCCTCGCGGAATTCCTCACCGAGCGGCCTCGACAGGTCGCCTCAGTGGAGACCGCCGAGGCGATGTCGCGTCGAGCCTATCATCGCGCCGTACACTTGGCCGACTCGACGGATCACGCGGTCGGAATCGGCTGTACCGCCGCATTAGTGACCGACCGACCGAAACGTGGCCCTCATCGAGTCCATGTCGCTCGATGCACGGCGGACAGCGTAGTTACGTACAGCCTCGAATTTACGAAGGGCCTGCGCGATAGAGTCGCTGAGGACGCCGCAACCGGCCTATTGATCGTCCGAGCGCTTGCGGAATCGGCCGCCATTGCTCAGGATGTTGCGATGCCGTTGACCCCCGCGGAGCGCATCGTCATAGGCGGATCCGGGAACCCTATCGACCTGTTAGTGGCGGGCGCGCTCAACACCGTGCTTGTCGGCGCGGATGGCGCAGTCACTCCCAACGGGAAGACTGACGGCGCAGCGCTCTCAGGGTCTTTCGATCCTCTGCACGTCGGCCACCGGGAATTGGCCGCCGCCGCGGCGGAGACACTGGCGAAGCCCGTCACGTTGGAATTATCGGTCGCGAACGTCGATAAGCCGAATTTGAGCGCCCCGGTCATACGCGAGCGGCTTAAACAATTTGCGGGGATCTACGACGTCGTTCTTACCAAGGCCCCAACGTTCGCGGAAAAGGCTCAAGCTCTGCCGGGGACGTGCTTCGTAATCGGTTACGATACTATGAAAAGACTCGTTGATCCGGCGTACTATGGCGGAGACGAACATGAGATGATGGAGGCCCTGAAGTCTATCGATCGACTGGGCGGTCGGTTCCTCGTTGCCGGACGGCTGCAGGGCGAAACCTTCCGTACGCTCTCTGACTCGCCGGCTCCCAGCGAGTTCCGCGATATGTTTGAGTCGATTCCAGAGCATCGGTTCCGGCGGGATATCTCGTCTACCCATCTGAGAACGGCTGAATAAGAGCATGGCATTTAGCAGCATTCGAGAATTCATCGACTTTCTGGAACGCAAAGGCGACCTGCGCCGCATTGCTGAACCGGTCAGCCGCGATCTTGAGATTACCGAAATAACCGACCGGACGATCAAGTCGGACGGGCCGGCGCTGCTCTTTGAAAACGTCCAGGGATTCCGGATGCCCTTGGCAATCAACTTGTTCGGAGCACACCGTCGGATGGCGTGGGCTTTGGGGGTGGAGGACGTGGAGGAAGTGGCCGAGCGCGTGACGAAGCTCCTCGGAATGGTTCAGGGGCCCCCTGAAGGAATCATGCCGAAGATCAAGGCGGTCGGCGACCTCGCGAGCGCAGCGCGTTCTCGCCCAAAAGTGGTAAGGAATGCCCCGTGCCAAGAAGTCGTCATCACCGGCAAAGACATCGACCTCAACGAATTCCCGATTTTGAAGTGCTGGCCTCTCGACGCCGGTCGATTCATTACGCTTCCTCTCGTCATCAGCCGAGACCCCGCAACCGGCAATCGAAACGTCGGAATTTACCGGATGCAAGTATATGACGAGCGCACTACGGGGATGCATTGGCAGAGCCACAAAGTTGGCGCGCGTCACGCTCGAGAAGGTTTGGCCGAGAACGCTGAGCGACTTGATGTGGCAGTCGCGCTCGGCGGAGACCCGGTAACGGTCTGGTCAGGCTCCATGCCTTTGCCGCCGGACATGGACGAATTCGTCGCGGCCGGCTTCATTCGAGGCAAACCCGTCGAACTTGTGCAGTGCGAGACGGTGGACCTGCAGGTTCCCGCTGAGGCCGAAATTGTTCTCGAAGGATACGTCGTTCCGGGAGAAATGCGCCCGGAGGGCCCGTTTGGCGACCACACCGGCTACTATTCGCCGGCTGCCGACTACTCGGTATTTCACGTCGAGGCGGTTACCCGCCGACGTGATCCCATCTATCTCACCACAATGGTGGGGAGACCGCCCACGGAGGACTATTTCATGGGCAGGGCAAGCGAGCGAATCATGTTGCCGGCCCTGCGACTCACCCTGCCCGAAGTCGTCGATTACAACATGCCCGCCGAAGGGATATTCACCAACTATGTCCTCGTGTCGATCAAGAAAGAATACCCGGGCCATGCCCAGAAGGTGATGTACGCTCTGTGGGGCATCGGACAGATGATGCTGGTAAAAGCCGTTGTGGTGTTCGATGAACACGTTAACGTGCATGACCCGTCGGAGGTGGCATGGCGAATCGGCGCCAACGTCGATCCTCGCCGCGATATCGTGATCGTGGACGGGCCCGTCGACGATCTCGACCACGCCTCCGCTTCGCCGCGCTACGGGAGCAAGATCGGCATTGACGCCACGGCAAAAGAGGCAATGGAAGGCATCAGTCGTGAATGGCCTCCCGAGATTGTGATGAGCGAGGAGATCAAAAGCCTGGTGGACGAGAAGTGGCCGAAGCTAGGAATTTAGACGAGCCCGACCACTTGATCAGGCGCATACCGCGGTTTTTCGATGCCGTGAAGTTTCAGGAGAGCGTCTTTGCGCTCCCGTTTGCCTATTCGGGGATGATTCTCGCGGCGGACGGCTTGCCGACGTGGGGACAGTTCATCTGGATTACCGTGGCGATGGTAAGCGCTCGGACGCTCGGAATGTCTGCCAACCGAATCATCGACCGCTCGATCGACGCCCAAAACCCCCGCACCGCCACGCGCCACCTGCCTACAGGCCGGCTTCGCCTCTCCGATATGGTCGTCTTGACCCTTATCGCCGGAGTGATATTTTTCGTTGCGGCTTCGCAGCTCAATGCCCTGGCTTTGAGCCTCGCCCCCGCGGCCGTGGCCTATCTGGTGTTGTATCCCTTCACCAAGCGGTTCACGTGGGCAGCCAGCTTTTTCCTCGGCTGGGCGCTGGCAATCGCTCCGTCCGCAGCTTGGATCGGCGTCAAGGGGAGCTTGGATTGGGCGCCCGTAGCCCTGTCCGCGTCCGTTGCGCTCTGGGCCGCCGCCTTCGACATCCTCTATCACGCGCAAGACCTGCGCTTTTACGCTGAACGCGGCCTCCACTCGGTGGCGCAGCGCTTCGGGCTTGGCGCGTCCTTTCGCATTGCCAAAGTCCTCGACTCGCTGGCGGTCTGCTGTCTGATCGGAGTCGGTGTCCTGCTTGATCTCTCCGTCGCCTATTATGTCGGCTGCGTCGCTGCCGCCGGTGTGATTGCCTACAAGTACCGAATGGTGTCCCCCGGCGATCTGTCTCGCATGGGCGTCGCCTTCATGCGCACAAACGCAATCGTCTCGCTCACCGTATTCATCGGGACGCTAATCGACGTTCTGGCGCTCTGACGCGCCGGCCCCTCATCCTCACCCCAAACACCCGGTATCGAGTACAGGACAAGCTGTCTCCCCACGACGGAGGGGGATTGATGCCGAGCCTGACACAACCCCGCCGATACGCGGCGTCAAGGCTCTTCGTGATACCCTGAAAGAGTGATGACCTCAGCGAGAAGCGATTTCCCCGTCGTCGTAGGCATTTCCGGCGCCAGCGGCGCGATTCTCGCCCGCGCAATGATCGACCGTCTGCTTTCGGCGGAACGCCCCGTCATCGCCACGGCCACGGCCGCCGCGCGCATGGTCTGGCGGCAAGAATCGGAGGAGTCGTTCGGCGAAGCCCTCGAACGCTGGGCCGACTGGGGCCGATTTACCTATTGCCCCGTCGGAGATTTGAGCGCACCAATCGCCAGCGGCACGTTCCCCACTACCGGCATGGTGGTCACGCCGTGCAGCATGGCCACCGTGGCCGCGATTTCGAGCGGAGCCGTCGATAATCTGCTCCGCCGCGCCGCGGACGTTACGCTGAAGGAGAAACGGCCTCTCGTCGTTGTCCCTCGCGAGACGCCCTTGACCGAGACGCACTTGGAGAATATGGCAAGCCTGGCGAGACGAGGCGCCGTCGTTCTTCCGCCGCACCCGCCCTTCTATCTGGGCGGAGACGCTTCGATCCGGCACACGGTGGATTTCATTGTCGAACGAGCAATGGTCGCGCTCGGACTCTCCGACCGTATGCCCGAAGGCATGACCTACCGCGAACCCGAACGCAGCGCTTGAATCTCCCTATCCGACATCCTACAATCGCACGCATTCAACCGACTGCAGAGAGAGTCCCGATGATCCCATGCTGCGAGGCCGTTCGCTTCCTGTGCGAGATACGCCGCGACGCGATAGTCGTGAACACGATGACGCCCAGCCGATATTGGAAGGATATCTCCGACAGCCCGGACTATGACCTCCCGATCGTCGGCGGAATGGGCAAGGCTTCGTCGATGGCCCTCGGCCTCTCCCTCGCGCGTCCCGATAAGAAAGTATGGTGCATGGACGGAGACGGCAGCCTTCTGATGAACCTCGGCTCGCTTGTAACTATCGCGGGGCAGGCCCCCGGCAACCTCGTCCATTTCGTCTTCGATGACGAGGCGTACCAGACGACGGGAGGGCAGCCCGTGCCGGGCGCGGGGGTCTCCGACTTCAAGGCGCTGGCCCTGGGCGCGGGGTATCCTCGCGCCTACACGTTTGATGACCTTGAGCGGTTCAAAATCGAACTCCCCTCCGTCCTAGAGGAAGAGGGCCCCATCATGGTCGTCCTCAAGATTGACTACCCCGACGGGGGGCCGCCATTCTTCATGGGCGCGTCCAAGCCTGCGGTCGCACGACTCCGAGCCGCCCTGACGCAAGACGCCTGATCCACCGATTTTCCGTCGAGGCGCCCTCACCGCAATTTTGACAACAAAGAACATATATACTACATTAAATACAAGCGACCACAACTCAGGCAACTTTACAATAACGACAGGAAATGCAGCAAAATGCGACGGAGTGCGACAAATTCCGAAAAAATTCATCCTCCCACCCCACACCGTTGGCGGTGATCCTGCCCGTTGGTGGTGATCCTGTCCGTTGGTGATGATCCTGTCCGTTGGTGATGATCCTGCCCGTTGGTGATGATCCTATCCGTTGGTGATGATCCTGCCCGTTCGTGGTGAGCCTGTCGAACCACAACACCCTCGCACGCCACGCCGTCCCTCCGCGATATAGCAAAGGACGCTTTGCCCGAGAATGACGGGAGAGGGGCATACCCAGACATTCACTGCCGTTCTTCCCGCGCTCTGCGCGTGAACATAAGCCGCAACACAGTATAATCGTCTGAGCTCATTCCCTCGAAAGGAAGTTGCATCGGACATGAACTGGCGAGACTTGAAGAACAAGAACATAACCTTGATCGGCGGGGCGGTGTCGGGCGGACTCGACAGCTGCACGTCGACGCACTGGCTGATGAGCAAAGGATTCGAGGTGACTGCGGGCACGGTTGACCTTGGGCAGCCGGACGAGGAGAACATCGACGCCATCGCCGACCGGATGCTCGGCTGCGGCGCTGTCGACGCCTTCATTGTACCGGCTCATGAGGCCCTCGCCGATGCCGGACTGAAAGTGCTCCAAGCGCAGGCGCGCTACGAGGGGGGATATTGGAACACGACGGGCATCGCCCGTCCGGTCACGGTATCCGCGCTGCTCCAAGAATTCGAGACCAGGGATATCCCCGTTCTGTTCCACGGGGCAACGGGTCGCGGCAACGACCAAGTGCGATTCCAGATCGCCACCAATATGATCAGGCCCGACATGGACGTGTACGCCCCTTGGCGGGACCCTGAATTCGTCGCCGAGTTCCCCGGGCGGCAGCAGATGCTCGACTACTGCGAGCGGCACGACCTGCCCATCAAGCCCCCTTCGGAGTCGCGCTATTCCACGGACGCCAACTTTCTCGGCCTGACGCACGAAGCGGGCGACCTGGAGGACGTGACGGTTTCGCCCTTCTTCGTCGAGCCGGGTATGGGTGTTTGGGCATGGGACGCTCCCGACATGCCACAGGCCGTAACGGTTCGCTGGGAGGAAGGACAGCCGAAGTCTATCGACGGCGAGACGGGAAGCACGGCGGATCTGTTCGCGAAGGCGAACGCCGTAGCTGGAGCGCACGGCGTCGGTATCGGCCTGCACACTGTGGAAAACCGATTCGTCGGCATTAAATCGCGCGGCATTTATGAGGCCCCCGGCATGGAACTGCTTGGCCGCACGTACGACTTGCTGCTGCAATTTGTTCTCGATCGCCGCGCCCGCCAGCTCTTCGATCAGTTGTCGGCATACATAGCGAACCAGATTTATCAGGGCTATTGGCTCGACCTCGGGTCGACGGCGGCTCTCGCGGCATTGGAGCCGATCAACCGGCTCGTTACCGGCGCGGTAACTGTTCGCTTGTACAAGGGAGATCTCTTCTTCGAGACGGCCGAGGACACCCCGGACGCCATGCCGCATTCGCTCTATACCGACGATTCCTCCATGGAGGCCCTCGGTTCCTACGACCACGCCGACGCGGAGGGATTTCTGAAAGTGCTCGAAGTATCGGCCCGGAACGTTGGCGACCGGCAGTACCCGGAGTTGGGCAGGTAAGCCGTCGGGATGAAATAGTCGCTTACGGTAAAAGCCCCTCGACCGGCTGGCATCGGTTCGAGGGGCTACGCTAGAGGAAGATGTCTAGATTGGGGATTCCCGCGGGGGAACCTAAAGTCGGCTGCTAATTGCCGCCTCCGCCCCCGCCTCCACCAAAGCCGCCGCGACCTCGCCCGCCGATTCCGGGGATGTCTGCCAACCCCTCCGGTGTAACGATAATTGACCGGGCGCTTATTGTGCCGTCCTCATTCTCCGCACCCGTCACCCTGACCTGCATTCCCACTTCAAGATCGGCTGCGGCGCCTTGAAGGGTCTGAATGATGACGGTATCTTCGTCTATGGCGACGGGGAGCGGGCCTTGTTGGGTTTCGAGGGTGAAGCCGCTGTCGGTAATGCTCTCGATGGTGCCGAAGAGCGGGCGAGCGCCACCGACGGCCCCGCCGGGACCTGCCAGACCTCCACCACCTCCGCCACGTCCTCGAAGCTCAGCTTGCCCCTCTGACATGACGGTTATCACGCGCGCCAGAGTGCTGCCCTCCACGCGCTCGCTGACCACCATAACTTGCGCGCCGTCGGTCAGCGCCGTCGGTTCGAGCATCGACGTAATTCTGATGTTGGCGTTCTCTGCGACCGTTGCAGAGATCGTGGCGAGTTCCGTCGCGACGGCTATAGTATTGCCATTGATACTCTCGATGGAGCCAATGGCCTGGACGCCTCCCGCGCCGCCGAAACCGCCGCGGCCCTGGCCTCCTCCGAACTGCGCCTGCAGCCTTTGAATAGCCTCTTGCCTCTCTTCAGCGCTCAATTCGCCGCTCTGCAGTCGCTGTCTAAGCTGCTGTAGTTCCTCTTGGCTCATCGGCTGGATTTCAGCCGCGTCATCTTCATCTTCGTTCTGTTCGAGTTCTGTTTGAACGACGGACGACGTTGCCGGCTGAGTCGGTTCGGGCTGAGGCGCGGCCTGTGAGCGGGTCGGCGTGGGGAATTCGGAAAGGTCTGCCGTCTGCGCGGCGGCCGCCGCGCCGGGTTCATTTCCCGAATCCGCTGATCCACACCCGACGGCCAATGCGAGAACGAGTATCCCTGCAAATATGGTCAACGCTTTGTTCATTTCCGTCTCTCTTTCTCCGTAACTGCTGCGATCCATTGAAACAAAGGGCGGACGTGATCCCTCTACTCGTACCTGAGCGCGTCTATCGGATGGAGCCTCGACGCTCGGACGGCGGGGTATATGCCGAAGAACAGGCCGATGCCCGCCGAGACAATCAGCGCCAGCGCCGCGAACTCGTTGCTGAAGCTCGTGTTGAAGGTCTGAGAACCTAGGGTTCGACCGTCCACGACATTGGTCATCCAGAACCCCAGACCCGCGCCTAAGAGACCGCCGCCTATGCTGAGAGCAGTCGCCTCGGCCACGAACTGGAAGAGAATGTCCCGCCGCTTCGCCCCCATGGCTTTCCTGATGCCGATTTCGCGCGTGCGTTCGGTCACCGACACGAGCATGATGTTCATGATCCCAATGCCGCCGACGAGAAGAGATATGCCCGCGATGATGCCCAAGAACACGACCAGGGTGTTTGTAGTCTCTTCGAGAGTTTCGATAGTGCTCTGCTGGCTGATGACGGTGAAATCATCCTCCTCGGTGATCCTGTGTCGCAGGCGAAGCACACCGCTCGTCTCCTCTATGCTTCGGTCGATGTCTTCAAGGTCTCGGACCTGGACGTTGATGAGGTTGACGGCAATGTCGCCGGTGGCAGTCCGCTCACTGCTTAGTCGGTAATAGGCCGTTGTGAGGGGAATGAGAACTTGAGTATCGAATGTGCCAAACCCCCCGCCGCCCTGGCTCTCCAGCAGGCCGATTACTCGGTAACGACGCGCATTAACCCGAACATACTCTCCCACGGGATCGCGATTTTGGAAGAGCTGCTCGGCCACGTTGGAACCGAGTACGATGACCTCGTCGCGGTTGTCAACGTGGGGGAACTTGATGAACATCCCACTGGCGAGATCGAGGTTTCTCGCCGTCAGGTATTCGGGAGTGACGCCGACCACCTGGGCGTTCGTGTTTTCTCGCCCGGCAACGAGCGTTGCGAAGGCGCGGATTTCCGGCGCGGCGGCCAGCACCGTCGGCGCGTATACCGGATCGACCAGGGCGTTCGCGTCGTCGAGCGTGAGCTGCCCGTCTCCGTCAGGCTGAACAAACAGGAGATTCGTCCCCAGTCCCTGGATGATTCCCGTGATCTGCTCGGTCGTGCCTCGCCCGATCGACATCAGCGTTATGACCGCCGTTACGCCGATGACGATGCCGAGAAGCGCAAGTCCTGCCCGGAGCTTGTTCGCCCCCAGGGATGATATTGCCGTTTTGACAGTTTGGAGTAGTGACATGTTGAATTATCGCGCAGAGAGTCTTGGTTTACTTGCTAATCAAGGCCGGGTTGGGGAACGAGAACGGGATCTTGACGGGTGTCGTCCAACACCTTCCCGTCGAGCATCGTAACCACCCTTGCCGCGTGAGCGGCGATGTCGTGTTCGTGAGTGACGATAATGACGGTTATGCCGGACCGGCGGTTCAATTCTTGGATGATCCACAAGATTTCCCGGCTCGAAGCGGTGTCGAGGTTGCCCGTCGGCTCGTCGGCCAAGAGGATCGCGGGGTCCTTGACCAGCGCCCTTGCGATGCCGACTCGCTGCTGCTGGCCGCCGGACAGTTCGACCGGTTTATGGTGCACTCGGTCTGCCAGCCCGACTTGAGCCAGCGCGTTCAGCGACCGCTCTTTGCGAGCGCGTCCATTGCCGTAGAGCAGCGGCAATTCGACGTTTGTCAGGGCGGAGAGTCTCGGCAGGAGGTTGTAGGTCTGGAAGACGAAGCCGACCTTGCCGTTCCGTATTCCGGCCAGGCGGTCGTCGCTCAGTTGGCCTACGTCCTCTCCGTCTAGGATATACCTGCCGGACGTGGGCACGTCCAGGCAGCCGATGATGTTCATCATCGTCGACTTGCCGGAGCCGGACGGGCCCATGATCGCGGTCAACTCGCCTTTGCGAATGGTCAAGCTGACGCCGGCGAGAGCGTTTACTTCAATCTCTCCCATCCGGTAGACCTTCGTCACGTCATGCAGTTCGATCACGTTTTGTTGGTTTTCAGTCATAGTATTGTGCCGTTTCCGAAATAGCCTGACATCTTGGGGCTGATCATTATCGCCCGCCGCCTCCCCCTCGTGGCGCCCCGCCGCCAGGGCCGCGTCCGAAGCCTCCCACGGCGCGGAACGTGGCGCCGATTCCGCCGAAGCCGGTTGTGCCCGTCCCGACGACTTCCATCCTGATCGTCTCACCCTCATTGAGACCGTTCTCGACTACCACCCAGAAGTCATCGCTTATGCCGAGCGTGACCTCTCTCTCAATGATGTCGTTGCCACTCATCACCCTCACCGTCGGCGCCTGCACCGAGCCGTAGAGGGCCTGCAGAGGAATGAGCACCGAGTCGGTCTGCTCGCGGATGATGACCTGGGCCGTCGCGCTCAGGCCCTCAGGCAGTTGGCCGCTATCCGTAGAGTCCACACGGATCGTCACAGGGTAGGTTACGATCCCTTGCTGGGAAGTGCCGGCATTGGCGATTGACGAAACCGTTCCCGGCAGCGGCTGCGCGCCCAGGGCCTCCAGGGTAACGAAGGCTTGTGAACCGACCTGAAGGAACAAAACGTCAATCTCGTCTACCGATCCGCTCACTTCGACGATGGAAGGGTCGGCGATTTCAATGGCCTGAGTATTGGCATTGACCTGCTGGCCCGTCTCGATGTTGACGGCGACCACGATGCCGTCGAACGGCGCGCGCAGGGTGGCTCGGTCAAAGTCGGCAATGGCGGTGTCGAGCGTGGCCCTCGCTGCGATTACGTCGGCCTGGCGAAGATCGATCTCCAACTGGTCGACGGTGTTGTATTCCACCAAAGTTTCCTCGGCCTCTGCCAGCGATTCAAGGGCCACTCGAACCGCGATTCGCTTTATTGCTGCGTTGATCGGGTCGGGGTCCTCAAGCAGGTCGGCCAGAACCTCTTCGGCGTCGTTGAGCTTTGCCTGAGCCAACTCGATTTCGCGGTCTGCGATTTCGATATCACGGTCTGTCGCCTGCATCAGTTCGGACAGTGCGGTTTCCGCATCGAGCAGATCGGCCTCGGCGGTTTCAACGGCTCGGTTCTTGGATTCCAGCAGCAGTTCATCGGGCCCTTCCGTAAGTGTGGCGAGTGCTTCCAAGCTCTCGGCCAGCTTGGTTTCCGCCGTGGCCACGTCTTGTTGTCCAGCCTCGATATCGAGCGGATCAGGGGCGGCTTTGAGATCGGAGAGGTCTTCCTTCAGCGCTTCCAAGGTGGCTTCGGCCAGTGCCAGGGCGTCGACCTTGCTCTTGATTTTCGCCTCGGTCGGCCCTGACTCAAGATAGTCGTTCAGGGCCTCTTGCCGCTGCTCTACCGTGTCCTGCGCCCTGGAAAGGGCGGACTGGGCCTCCCGTATTTTTTCGGCCTCATCGGCTTGCAGCGTCTCCAGGCCGGTGGCGATATCTTGGAGAATGTCGTATGAGCCCTCGAATTCGTCGCCGATACATGCTCGGTGTCTCCCTGCTTCAAGGGCACCGCAGTCCACGTGGACCTCTCCGGGGTAGAGGACCGCCCAGGAATAGACGACAACCTCATTCCATGCCGTCGCGGGATCATCCCGGAGGATGCCTTGCTCGAACAGCCATTGCATCGCGTCGATATGCGGCCCCTCGAAGATGCTCTTGAGATCGGTTTCGAGAGCGGCGAAGAACGCATCGGGCGACTGCTCCCACGGAGCGGCGGGACTCATGCCAAGCCACTTCTCGAAGAGGGCGCTGTAGTCACTCTGCACCGTTTCGAGATCGTCCAAGGCCGCCCGAATGTTTTCCTCGGCGATTCGCTCAACTGTCTGGAATCTGAACTGGGCGCTGAGGAGGCTGTCCTGCGCCGATTCGATGTCCGCTTGGTAGCCGGCAAGATCATCGGCTGTGGTGGGGGTAATCGCGTCATCGACGGCCTCTTGGGCCTTTTCGACATTGAGCCGAGCATCGGCCACGGCAGCCTCGGCCTTCGCTAAATCAATGGCCGTAACCGATGTGAGAGCCTCAAGCGCCTCTTTAGCGGCTTCGAGGTCGACACGGGCTTTTGTCACTGCCGAAGTAGCCGAGTCGATGTCGCCCTCCGTCGGATTGATGAGTGAGTCGAGGCCGTCCTGAGCATCCTGCAGAGCGACGCGGGCGCCGGTCACTTTGGACTGGGTCGCGACCACTTCTTGGAACGTCGGCGTGACGAGAGTCAGCTTATTATCATGAGCGGTCTCTAGGGCGTCCTGCGCCTTCAGGATGTCGATTCGGGCCTGCGCCAGCAGGTCCTCTGCAACGACGCCGAGATCGTTGAAAGCTTCTTCGGCGTTTTGCAGGTCGAGTCGCGCGTTGGCCACGTCGGCCTCGGCCCTGGCGATCTCCCCTGCGGTATAGGGATTTCGCGCCTCTTCAAGCGATTCTTCCGCGTTGCGCACGTTGATTCGAGCTTGGGCGATGGCCTTCTCCAAGTTCGCGACGGTCTCTGCGTCCAATACCGCGAGCGCGTCGTTGGCCGATACCCTGTCTCCTTCCACGACGATGAGATCCGAGACAAACCCCTGCTGTCCGAAGGTAACGGTCTCTCGAGTAGTGTACGTCAGTGTTCCCGTCACGCTCACATCGTTTACCAGATCGCCTCGGGTCACAGGGACCAGCTGTGTCTGGGCCGCTTCTTCCGCGCTGCTCGAATCGCTCCACGCAGTGAAGGCGTAGTATCCGACCACGCCCAGCCCGATCACTATGACCGCGCCGGCCAACAGCTTCCACGACTTCATGCTTTCCCAGATATTTGTCATTATGTTCATGCCTGTTCCTCTGTTCCTGATTGACGATACGTGTGAATTTCGGTTTCCCGTTGTTGGGGGCGCCGCGTTAGTCCTGCTGAATGAATTCGATCCAGTTGCCCTCGGGGTCCTGCATGTAGCAGGCCCATCTGCCCGGCCCGATATTGGCCGGCGGATTCATCTTGATTGCCCCGTTCGCCACTACTTGTTCAAACGTCGATTGGATGTCGTCGACGATGAACGCGACATGGCTTCCGCCGATGATCGCTCGCTCCTCAGAGCCGCGCTCTTCGGCCCCGGGTCGGACGTACTCGATCAGTTCCAAGAAATGTTCTTCTCCTTCGGCCGCCATCTTGGCGATCCTCAAGTGGGCGTTTTCATAGCCGACCACTTGAGAGATGGGCGCTCCCGTGCGTTCAAGCCGATCCTGCACTCTCAACCCGACGATATCCTCGTAGAACCTTACTGCCGTTTCGAGGTCTCGCACGACGAACCCCGCATGGTTGATTCCTCTTATCACGATAACGCGCTCCAATCCTAAAAGTTAGCTTAAGACGAAATATTTGCTCAATTCAATTAACATATGTATGTCGAAGTATCCCTAATGATGGGAGGCCCGTTCATAGTCGGTTGGAATCGTGAACCGGAAAGTCGAGCCGCCGTCCGGGCGATTCCGGGCCTTGATTGTGCCGCCGTGGGCTTCGACGAGGTTCTTGGCGATTGCCAATCCGAGCCCGGCCCCTCCGGTGGCCCTCGCGCGGGACGGATCGGCCCGACGGAAGCGGTCGAAGACGGTTGCGACCACGTCTTCGGGGATGCCCTCCCCTGTGTCATCGACCGCGACGAAGACCGTGTCGGATGAGTGCATTCCCGCCCGCAGGGTGACTTTCCCGCCCTGTGGAGTGTGCCGCACGGCGTTCTCAAGCAGGTTGTCCGCCACCTGTATGATGCGCGCGGTGTCCATGCGTATCGGCGGAATGGCTTCGGATATTTCCGTGGTCAGCCGGATTTCCTTGGAGCGGGCCTTCGCCGTGAAACCCCTGACGGACCGGTTGAGAACGTCGTCCACGGCTGCGCGCTCAAAGTTAAGACGCAGCGCCCCGGCGTCCAGAAGGGACAGCAGCTTCACGTCCTCGACTAAATGATTGAGCTGCAGCACCTGTTGGTGAATGCTTTCAAGCGTCTCGTCGCTCGGATTGATGATCCCGTCCTTCATCGCCTCAACGTAACCTTGGATATTCGAAAGCGGAGTCCTGAGCTCGTGTGCCACGTCGGCCATCAGGTTGAGACGCTGCCGTTCCGCTCGTTCGATGTCGTCCGCCATGGAGTTGAACGTCTCTCCAAGTTCCCCGATTTCGTGCGGCCCGAGCTTCGGCACGCGGTGGGCGTATTGACCGCCGCCAAAGGTCCTCGCCGCTCCGCGGAGCACGCCGATGGAGAGCAGCGCCCGTCGGGAAAGCAGGGAAACTATCACGATGCCCGCAATGGCCGCCGCGATACCCGTCCACATCAGCGACGCGTCGAGTGTCGTGAGCAGCCGTGACATCGGAGGTTCGGGCACGTCTCCCGGAAGATTTGCCGGGCCCATTGCAATTGAGGCGACATCCTTGTTCTCTTGGTCTTGCACCTTATAGACATGTTTGCGGAACATGGAGCCGCCCGGCCTCTTGCGGGGGGTGGGGCCCCATGACGGTGGTTTCTGATAGTCGGTATAAACCGGCGAGGTTCGCTTATCGTCAGGATCAAAGTCCGGCTTCACCGCGCTTACCAGAGCGATTGGCGTTCCTTCCGCGTCCGTAACTTCGATGTTCCAGTTGTAGAGCCATTTCGCCTGTTCGAGAGTCGGGCCGATCCCGGACAGGTCTTTGTTGTTCTCATAATATTGGTTTACGACGCGCTGGATGCGTTCGGCGCGCGCGCGCTCGACCTCCTGCTGATACTGCGCGATCTCCCGTTCGGCGGCGTAGTGAACATAGAGGCTCACGCCGAGCAGGGAGATCAGCAGCACCAGGGTGAATCCCACGATGAGGCGAAAATGGAGGCTGGTGATCCAGCCGCTAAGTCTTTGCATCGCCAAACCTGTACCCAACTTCGTAGACGGTATGAATGTATCGCGGCTCGCTCCCGGCTTCGAGCTTTCGCCTCAAATGCGAGACGTGGGCATCGACCGTTCGGTCGAAGCCGTCGAAGTCGTAGCCGAAGGCCCTGTCAATGATCTGGTCACGAGTAAATGTTCTGCCCGGCTCGCTCGCGAACATAACGAGGAGGCGGAATTCGGTTGGAGTGAGCGAAAGCTCCCGTTCGCTTATGGACGCTGTCCTCCCGTCCTGATCCACCGTGACATCGCGGTACCGGATGACTCCTGTCCGTGTGTCGTCCTGCCGGGCCGCGCGGCGCAGCACGGCGCGCACTCGCGCACACAACTCCCTTGGGCTGTATGGCTTGGTGATGTAGTCGTCGGCGCCTAGATCGAGTCCCGCGAGCCGATCCTCTTCGCTGTATCTTGCCGTCAGCATCACGATGGGCACGTCGGATTCCTCTCGAAGGACTCGGCAAACCTCTGCGCCGTCGAGCTTTGGGAGCATGAGGTCGAGGACGAGGAGATCGGGGTCGTTCTCGCGGGCGAGACGGAGCCCTTCCATACCGTCGTTGGCCACGAGAACGTTGTGGCCGTCATGGGCCAAGTACGTCCGGGCGATTTCAACGACGCCGGGATCGTCCTCGATAAGCAAGACCGTCGTTTCCAACCTGCGTTCTCCTATGGGGATCCGAAAGTTTATAACCATGGAGGCTGCGCGTGGAATATGACCGCCCGCAGCCTCCATCTTCATCAAAGGGTGTCCGAAGGGAGGAACGTTGGTTTCATAAGACACCCACTAGAGAATCCGCACTTCGCTTTTCGTATGCCGTTGAACCGCTTACTTGTGCCAGCCGCCTCTGAACTTGCCGTGGCCGCCACCCCTGCCGCCGAAGTGTCCAAATCCGAAAGACTTGCCGTATCCGAACCGGGACTTCCCTCGACCTCCGAAACCGGGCATAACGCCGTCGGGCTTCGCGTCGTACCATGCGTTCAGAGAGTCGGCCTCCGCCTGAGTCATCTTTTCGGCTTCGACCGCCTTGTCGATCGCAGCCTTGAAGTTCGTATCCATCAGTTCCAGCTTGGCGTCGAACCCTTCAAGGTGGGCGTCCGCCTGCTCTTGGGTCATGTTGCCCCCGGCGACGGCTTCGTCCAGCTTGGTTTTGAAGTCATCGCGCGCGTCTGGATTGTAGCTGAAATGGAGCCATTCGCCGACGCTTGCCGGTCGGTCGTCCAGCCAATCGCTGTAAACGCCGGCCTGTTCCTGCGTGATCTTTTCCGCCTCGACCGCCTCAGCGAGCCAAGCGTCGGCGCGCTCATCCCGCATTTCCGACCTGGCTTGGCTCATGGCGTTTTCGATGGTCTCGCCGTCGAGGCCGAGGATGTCGGCCACACGCTCCGCAAAGCTCTTCGTCGCTCCGTCCTCATCGGCGCTTTGCGCCAGCGCCGTGCCGCCTGCCACGCCTAGAACCACCAAGACGGCGGCTGCCAGACCTACTACAAGCTTCTTCATACCCTAATACCTCCGATGTGTATTCATCTCACCTCTGCGTGATATCACTATACCGAGCATGTTTGAAGATATTATGAAGGTTTTCAAGGACACGGAATTTCGCGGCGAAATCGAGAGGGTCAAATACGCCATTTGGCCTCTCCGTGCATTAAGGAGAGGCCAAATGGCTTTGGGGGTCTTTTGTGGAACGAGAAGGGGGTCTACATGTAGTTGAGGGTGGGGACGCGGAAAGGCGGCGTCATACCGGTCTCGTCCATCACGTAGGCTTCCTTCTTGTATATCTGGATGCGGTAGTGTTCGTAGTCGGGTACGTACATGTGGCCATGTTCGTCAACGCGGACGGATCGGGGACGCGCGAAGTATTTCTCCGGCTCGTATGCCGCGGTCTCTCGCATCCTGCGGAGCTTGGCGGTGCGGGTGAGCATCCTTTCCAAGTTGGCCCTCGACATGGTGGCGTCGCCGACGAACTTCTGCACGAAATGGCCGTCCGCCGCGAAGAGTTGGATGCGGTTGTTGCCCCAGTCGCACACGTAGACATCCCCATGCGCGTCGACGGCGACCCCCGACGGGCGGTACAACTGGCCGTCTTCATGGCCCGGCACGCCGATCGTGCGAATCCATTCACCTTCCGGCGATAACTGCTGAATCCGGTCGTTGCGCCAGTCGGCCACGTACAGTGAACCTTCCTCGTCGATGGTAATCCCCCACGGCGCGTTGAACTGTCGGGGGCCGTCCCCGAGCTCGCCGAACTGGGAAATGAACCGTCCGTCCTTCGTATATTTTTGAACTCGGTGGTTCATGGAATCCACCACGTAGAGATGGTCTTCAGCGTCGATGGCCAGCCCCGAAGGACGGTCGAACTGCCCCTCGCCGGCGCCGTTCTCTCCCCATCTGCCGAGGTACTCGCCGTCGGTGGTGAAGCCCGATATACGGTGACATGCGCTGTCCGAGACGTAGAGTTCCCGCTGTTCCACGTCGAGCTGGATCGCCATGGGCCACATGAAGCAGGCGTCGGCTATGCTCTCTTCATAGGATTTCCAGCCGAAACTGCCGAGATTGTCGTCATCGATATTGGTCACGAGAATGGGCCCGGACTTGCCCTTCGTGTACATGCTGCCTTTGCCGATGACGTACAGGCGACCGTCACGAGCGGGCGCGACATCGGTGGGGAAGTGCATCCGCATGAACTCGCCGATCGTCTTGAGGTAAGGGAATCCGGCTCGCAGAAGTCCGTATGGTCGCATGTGGGTACTCTCCTTATTCTCTCCCCGGTTAGACGGGGTTTCGGTTTTGGCCTATGGTTGTTCTATGTCACTTGTCCCGGCCGGATGCGTTAATCCGATTGGCCGTTTGCAGCCGCTCTTGAGCCTTGGATGAACACGGCCACTATAGCCACCAAATGAATCCCCGCCAATCCAACTCCGGCCAGTCGTGTCCCGCAATATTGTAGCGTAATGTAGTGTTGCGCTTGACAACCCCTCTCACGCGATATGGAGGAAGGGGCGGGGAGCATCCCCGCGGGGCTAATTCAGTTGGTACTCTCTTGTCGCAACGATCAGTTGGAGCATCCTCAGAACTCGGAACTCGTTGGTTTCGCGATTCGATTCGTCGCTCAGGTCAAGGTACTGGCCCTGCTCGGCGTAGTTGAGAAGTCCGAGGATGCTCTCCTTGCTGAGGGGGGCGGGACGGACCATCTGAACGCACTCGCCGACGAATTCGGCGGGCGACAGCGGGTGACCGATCTCCTTGAGCCGGTCGATGATGAGCCGGATGCCGGGCTTTTCGGAGTCACTTAACTCATCGACGGCGAAGTTGACTCTCTCGTTTAGGGTGCCGCCGTCGATCCAGCCCGCCCCGAAGGGCCAGCCCTCGACAGTGAGCGGGTTCATTAGGGACTGTCCCATCGAGCCGGAGGCGCCGGTTACGCGGGACATGCCGATCTCTATGCCCTGGTACTCGCCCGTGAGCTTGACGACTGCCGTGACCAACTCCGTCGGCGTCTTGACTCGCATGTACCGCGCCTCTTTGAAAAAATCGGAATTGAACAGCGCGCGGAGCATGGAACGGATGTCGCCGTCCGAGCTTAAGTACGCCTCCGAGAGCGTGTTGATGGCCGCCGGGTCCTTCGGGGGAGTCTCGTTCCAATTCGAAACGGGCGGCTCGTCGGCCACGAAGTAGTTGTACATGTGCCTTGATATGAACCGCGCGGCGGCTGGCTGCTTGACGATGATGTCCACGATGTCGTAGCCGTCCCAGTCGCCGGACTCGCCGAGGAATTCCTTGTCGGAGTGGTCGTGTTCGTCTTCCACGTAGACGAACTTGGAGTGGTACCCGCCGTACTTGCTGCCCGCCCCCGGTATGGGCGTATCGAGTGTCCACCCGGTGAATGCGTAGGCGGCGGCCTTCACATCCTCCTCGGTGTAGTTGCCGACTCCCATGGAGAAGAGCTCCAGCAGCTCTCGCCCGTAGTTTTCGTTCGGCTCCTCCTTGAGGTTCTCGTTGTTGTCCAGCCAGAAGATCATCGCGGGGTCTTTCGAGAGCTCGACGAGCAGCGTGCGAATGTCCGTCATCCCCAATTGGCGGAACATGTTGATCTGCGCCTGGGCCGAGGGGTTATGGGCGGACTTCGACTGGCCCGTGGCGAAGATGTGGTGCCAGAAGAGGGTCATCTTCTCCTCCAACTGGCGCCGCGAGTTGAACATTCGAGACCACCAGATGGGGCCGTATCCGGCGTTGCCCGTGCTGTAGAATCGCTCGATCAGATCGATTTCCACGTCGGGAAATCGTTCGGGATGGAGCAGGTCCTCCACGACGTCTTCGTAAGGACGAGACGCGAGCAATTCCAGTTCATCGAGTCGCGCGCCAAAGCCGGCGCGGCGCATCAGGTGGGCGTACAGGTCGAGGTCGGCGGTCGCGGTTGTCATGACAGTTCCCTCCTGCGAGACATTCGCGTCGTCCTTGTATTCTACCAGTCTATACGCAATGCACAAGGTGCGGGCTTCAGTTACTCCGTGCTGGGAAACACTTCTCGTTCCAATTCGTAACGGTGAGTTTCCACCCTGTTGGACGATTAACTATCCGTCTTTTCTTGAGAAGTAAGGCTATCAAACAGCGGGTTGTCCGGCCTGAGCGGGTATAGCGAATCGAGAGATTGAAGCTCCCGCAGGACACCTACGAGTTCGCGACGCTTGGACGGGCTACAGCTGAGGAGCGCACCGATCAGTTCTGAAACCACACCGTCATGTCTCGCTTTTCTTGCCTGCCGAAACTGGTTCATCCCAATGTTTCCCCTTGATTGATCATGAGGAGTAAGTGGGCTAAACTCCACGGTTGAACGCTCCCAACAAAGGTCAATGATGTCCCGCTCATTGTGAACCTTGATTATCACTACATCAATACCCCGTTTTCGCAGGTAATCCAACTTCTGTCGTTTCGCCTTATTGGGCGGGTTTGTCACCACAACCTCAATAATCCTAATCGGATCTCCCTCATCACCGTAGCAGATGAGATCGGGTGTGATCCCGCCGATACTATCCCACTCTCCCGGGATCTTAACTTGAGCAACGCCCTCGCGGAGATTTTGGGATAGTTCTCCGTCTGGCGTGAGGCGTGCGCGCACTTCTTTCTTGCCCGGTTGTGACAACTCGTCGAGCAGCAGCGCCACTGTACGCTGATGGAGATAGCCGACCGGGTAATTTGGTGTGCCAAAGTTCTCGGGTCTTTTCTGATCAGTCATTTCCCTATGCTTCCTCCTCAAAGGGAGATTCGTCAGTTTGTCCCGTCAATACGTACCCTTGCCACCGGTGCCGAACCGCCAACCGCGCTGTCCGCCGAAGTTTCGGTCGTAGCCGCGGCTCGTAAAGTTGTCGTCGGGAACGCCTGCCAGCTTGCCGTTATGGAGGTATGCGAGGTCGCTGCCGTAGAGGTTCTGGATGAGGAGGCCGATGAGCCGTTCGCGCACCGATGCCAGCGAAGGCTCGTCCGCGAGGTCGTGAAGCTCGTTGGGGTCGTTCTGCAAGTCGAACAGCTGGAAGTGGTTGCCGAGCGGATAGTAGATCAGCTTGTAACGGGAGTCGCGGATCATCCGAGAAGCAGTCTCGGTTTCCCAATGTTCTCCGTATATGTAGTCGCGTTTCCGGTCGCCGATCATCGAGAGACCCTCGACTGTCTCCGGGATCGGGACGCCGCAGATATCGGCGAGAGTAGGGAAGATGTCCGCCTGTACGACGAGCTGGTCGTCGAGGAGGCCTTTTCCGATGTCGTCGCGGTTTGCGGGAGGCATGAGGATCATCGGGATTTTCGCCGACTCCTCGTAGAAGAGGTCCTTCGACCACTGGCCGTGATTGCCCAGCATCTCGCCATGATCCGAGGTGAACATGACCACCGTGTTATCGAGCAGCCCCTCCTCTCGCAGCAATCCGATCACTAGACGGATCTGGTGATCGAGATGAGTGCACATGGCGTAGAAGCCCTGACGAGCGATGCGGACGGCGTTTTCGGAATAGGGATTGCGTCCCGACCATCTGCGCGCCTTCAGCCCGCTGGGCAAAGCGTCCCAGTCTTTCGCCCATTCGCCCACGAACGGCATGTCGATCTCGCGGCCACGGTACATCTGAATGTACTGCTCAGGCGGGACGATTGGCGGGTGGGGCTCGCTGAAGGACATGTACCAGAAGCCCGGCTTGCTCGGGTCGCGCCGGGCGATGTAGCGAGACATTTGGCGAACCGTCCAGTTCGTCTGATGCAAATATTCGGGCAGGTGCCAGGGCCGCACGCCGTAGTCGTTGTGACCCATCGCGTGGGTGGCTTCTTGGCCGGCGTAGCCCTGCTCCTGCAGGAACAGTTCGTAGTCGTCCTTCATCAGGCCCAGGTGGTGACGGCCCTCTTCGTTTATGAGCGCGTCGTCGAACCCGATTCGATCGTGCTGAGGGTAGACGTGCAACTTGCCGAC
The DNA here is from genome assembly GCA_965232435.1 of Dehalococcoidia bacterium. Lineage (GTDB taxonomy): Bacteria > Chloroflexota > Dehalococcoidia > Lucifugimonadales > VXLM01 > VXLM01. The sequence goes on along the minus strand of CBDDPU010000004.1, from coordinate 1,075,571 downwards.
GGCGAAGGCATGATAGCCGCTGTCTCGAAACGTTTGCGCCATCGTGGGCAGATCCGGCATTTGCAGATACTCGTTGAAGACCCGGTCGCCATGTGTTCGCGCTGATACGCCGGTCATGATTTCACGGCGCGCAGGGATGCACGATGGCGTTGCGGCATAGGCGTTCGTGTATGTCGCCCCGTTGCCGATCAGCTGGTCGAGAGTCGGCGTCAAAACGGTTGGGTGTCCCAGTGCTCCGATGAGCCGACCGAACCAGTGGTCGGCTGTTATGAGAAGCACGTTTGGCTTATCGGGCACGTCCGCCCTCCGTATGTGTTGTGTCCCCCTGGAATCGGGACGGTGTCAAGTCTACAGTCGAGAGGGCCTGTTCGTAGTTGGCCCGGCGTGTCCGAAGCGGTATCCCCGCTGATTGCCGAAGGAGCGGCTTGGCATCGGATGCGGCACGTTTGCGCGCGGCTCCGGCGCTCCCACTAACTCGCCGCCTTGTACCCATTCCGTGTCCCCGCCGTACATGCTTTCGATGAGGAGATCGGTCAATCGCGCCTTGACGTTGGCGTGTTCAGGATCGCTGGACAGGTCGCACGTCTCCCGTGGGTCGTCGAGCAGATCGAATAGCTGGGTTACATTGCCTTCGGGGTAGTAGATCAGCTTGTGCCGGGTGTCCCTGACCATCCGCGTGGGCCGGTCTTCCTCCCCGTGTTCGCCGTAGATGAACTCCCGCTTCTCGTCGCCGACGAGTGAGTGACCCTCCACCGTGTCCGGTATGGGGATGCCGCAAATGTCCGCCAGAGTGGGGAACACGTCCGCCTGTACGGCCAGCCGGTCGTTGCGGGTGTTGCGGCCGAGTTCGTCCCTGTTCGCGGGCGGCATGAGAATCATGGGAATCTTGGCCGAATTCTCGTACATCACGCTCTTGGCGAACAGTCCGTGATTGCCGAGCATGTCGCCGTGGTCGGATGTGAAGGCGATCACGGTATTGTCCAGCAGGTTCTCCTCTCGGAGCAGTCCGATTACCAGTCTGATCTGGTGGTCGATGTGGGTTGCCTGTGCGTAGAAGCCTTGCCTAACGCGTTTGAGTGCGTCGGGCGAGTATGTGTCGCGTCCGATGGGCCGCGCGCGCAGCGCGTAAGGCCAGCCCGCCGGATCCTCCGACCACTCGCCGTAGTACGGTTCGTCGATTTCTATGTCGCGGTACATGTCCAGATACGCCGACAGCGGCGCGATCGGCGGGTGAGGCGGACTGAACGACATGTACCAAAACCCTGGTTTCCTCGGGTCGCGCCGCGCGATGAATTTCGATATCTCGCGAACGGTCCAGTTCGTCTGATGAAGGTGCTCCGGCAGATGCCAAGGACTCACCATGTAGTCGTTGTTCGAGGCCCCGTGTCCATACTCCTGGCCCGAATAACCTTCGTCCTGGAGGAACAGTTCGTAGTCGTCCTTGGTTATCCCGAACTGGTGCCGGCCCTCTTCCAGCGTGAGCACGTCATCGAAGCCGATCCGGTCACGCTGAGGGTAAACGTGGAGCTTGCCGACGGCATAGGCTTGATATCCGTTGTCCCTGAACGTTTGCGCCATCGTGGGCAGGTTCGGCATGGGAAGCGTCTCATTGAAGACGCGGTCGCCGTGCGTTCGCGCATGGGTTCCCGTCATCAACTCTCGACGGGCCGGTATGCACGTCGGAGTCGGGGCGTAGGCGTTTGTGTAGACGATCCCGTTGCCGATGATGTGGTCGAGCGTCGGCGTCAGGATCGCAGGATGTCCCAGGGCCCCGATGAGATCGCCGAACCAGTGGTCGGCGCAGATCAGCAGGACATTGGGACGATCCACGCTGGAAACCTCATCGCGAAATTTAGGTGTCCGATTGCGCGCCGCCCGCGTCCACCCCTTCGATGGCTTCTTCCAGCGGCTCCGGCGGCGGGGTGTCACTCCATACGCCGTAGAGATATCGGAACACGTCTCGCGCGACACTCGCGACCGGGACGGCGACGATCACGCCGATTATCCCGAAGGTCTCGCTGGCGACGATCAAGAGCGCCATGATGACGATGGGGTGCATGTTGACCGCCTTGCCCTGGATACGCGGGACAAGGAGGGCGTTTTCTACCATCTGAGCGGCTAGGTAAAGCAGCAAAACCCATAGAATCTTTCCCGGGTCGGTCGCGAGAGTAATGATAAGACCCGGCACCGCGCCGATAATCGGTCCCACGACTGGGATCGCCTCGGTGATCCCCGCGATTATGCCAAGCAGGATCGGGAACTGAATGTCCAAGAGCAAGAGTCCCGCAAATACGAACAGACCGACGAACAGCATCAGGAGCAGTTGAGCGCGAATATACGCGCCCAGCGCCCGGTTCACTATGCGAAAGACTTCTCTGGCGTGCACTCTCACGCTCTCCGGGAAGACGCTCAGACCCGAGGACGCGAGTCGGTCGCCGTCTTTGAGCAGGTAGAAGATCAACACCGGAACGATGGCCAAACCGATGATGAAGCTGAACGTGTTGCTGACTGCTTTGATCGCGTTCGTCAAGGTTGAAATGATGACGTTGGCGAGGATATTTCCTAGGCTGGACAGTATCTCTTCCGCTTTCGTGCTTACTGCGTCGGGAATGTCTAGGGAGATTCCCTGAACGGTGGACAATTCTTGAACAAGATCCTCAATCACCTCCCTGGCCGCAGTGTAGATTTTCGGCAAGGCCTTGAGGAGATCGCCGGCCTGGCTCACCGTCGGCCCGATGATGATCGCCAAAAGACTGATGAAGATACCCAGGGCGAGGAGGTAGATGAAGGTTATTGCCGTTATTCGTGCGCCGTTGGGATACTTGTTCCGCCACGGAATGATCCGCTCCAGAGCCTTGACTGCCGGGAATAAGATATAGGCGATGATCCCGCCGACGAGGAAGGGAAACAGGGCGCTGCGGGCCATGTACAAGAGCAGACACACAACGACTGCGCCCGCGATGACGAGGATCAGGCGCATGAGACGGTTGGGGGACATTTCCGTGAAGCTCTGCCAGAGAGAAGTTCCTTTTACCATGTTCTTCCTGCCCCGCTTCGGTGAGTTCGCGCGATTGTACCACGTTCGACAATCTGCGGCATGATGGCTTCCGCCCCGCCGTTATTCCCGCGGGAGGGAGTCAATTGCGAAACAAGCGCGCGTGGCATTCGCAGGACCCGACACTACTGCTGCCATCTCGCTTATGATGCCTAATGAATTTGACGACTCACAATACAGGAACCACTCGCTGTAAACTGCCACACGCGCAAAATCAACACATCACGGCAGAGCTAATACGCAAGTCGAAAATTGCGCGGCTTCATGGACGATTTGAGGAGATACATTTGGCAGCGATTGACAGATAACTCTTCGACAATCTATGATTGCCGACATCTTGAAGTCGGACGGCATTGTAATGAAGAACCGAATTACGGGAGTCGTACTAGCTGAAGATGTGCACGTGCCGTGATGATTCGTCTTGTAGCATCAATGGCGTTGGGAGTAGCCGCTTTAGCCTGCGGCCCGAGCACAGCTGCCGCGCCAACGATCACCCCAGCGACTAACGCCGTCAATCCTTCCCCGCCAACGGTCACTCCAACGGTCGTCACCGTCAATCCTTCCCCTCCAACGGCCACTCCAACAGCCGTCATCGTCAATCCTTCCCCCCCAACCCCCACCCCAACGGCAGGTACCGTCACCCCTGGCGCACTAACGGCCACTCCAATTGAATACCCGGAAATGATCGATAGGGGCGGGTTTCATAGCATGGAACTTCATTGCAGCTATTTGCTTCATACGTTCTACGGCAGTTCGGACCTCCTCATGAAAGACGCCTTGCGAATGCTGAAAAAAAGACATAGAAAGCTATATCCCGAAGGAGTTCAAAGAGCGGAATGGAACACCGGTAAGCCGGTCACCTACTGACGTTGATTTTTTCTCGGAGCAAAGACTGACTAACCTCTTGCTGGAATGCCATTGGGAGGAAGAGAAGCGCGAGGAGCTAGAGGAGAGTTTTAGAGAGACCCAGAGAGAAACGGAAGAGCGGCTAGAGGCCATAAGGCAGCAGATACGGAATTACACGCCGACGCCGTAGCGGTTCTTGTTCCGGTCGCGCCGAGGCCCGTTTCCCACAGTCCATCATCGTTCCCGTGCAGCTTGTCCTCGTGAGAACGGGAACCTGCGCCCCGAATACGGCTCCGCATATCCAAAGGGAGAGAAGTCTCTCATCTCCTCCACTCTGAACGGTTGCTCCCGGATCGCCGACCGTGGATATGTCATGTGAATCTGCTATCCTTTGGGACGCTATGCGGAATCACGACCGACCGGCCCACCCGGACTACGGCATCATGTTCAATCATGATGGCACGTTTCACGGAAAGTCCGAATACCCCCAGCGGATTGACGAATTGCTGGACATGATCTATTCGCCGCTGCAAGACACCCAGGTCGGGGCCCTTATGTGGTGTGTAGGCGCGGAGCAGGCCAGATGGCCCTCGGACAATCTGGAGTCGATCCTCGATCCTCGCGACCGCCCCTACGGGTCCGTGAAAGAATTCCGAAGGGCGGAGAGCGTTCGCGCGATGTTCGCCCGAGGCGAAGACCTGTACGGAGACATCGTCCGACGCGGACACGACATCGGGATGGACGTCTACGTCTCCATCCGCATGAACGATAACCATTTTTGGTCCGATTCCGCCCGCAAGGCGTATCCGCTCGCTCCGGAGGAGATGGCGACGACGGATCGACCGGAACTCACCCGATACCGTAAAGCCCACCCCGAATTGGTGCTCGGCATCGGCAACGCGCCACGCTGGGCCGCGACGTCGTGGAATCTGGCCATTCCAGAGGCGCGGAAGTACGCTCTCCTCCGCATTCGGGAAGCCTGTATGCTTGCCGAATGGGACGGCGTGGAGATCGACTGGCAGCGCCACGCCTTCCATCTGCCGGAGTCGGATGCGTTTCGGCTGCGATATACCCTCACCGACTTGCAGCGAGCCATTCGACGGCTCGCGGACGAGATCGCCGAAGAGCGTGGGCGGCCTTTCTACATTCTCACGCGAGTCGGCGCTTCCGAGGAGACTAATCGCCGCATCGGTTACGACGTCCGAACGTGGGTTGAAGAGGGACTGACCGACATCTTGGCGACGAACGCCAACTCCGGGAACGACCCCGGAGTCGAAGTGGAACGCTACGTGGGGATGATGGAGGGCACGGGAATCAAGCTCTACCCCGGCTTCGACAGCCACGGAGAGTTCGGACGAGGGCATCTTGTTGAGCAGTCCCGCTGGCGTGATGCTTGGCTGCGCGGCTTGGCAAAGTCGTACTACGACCGCGGCGCGTCCGGCGTTCACGTGTTCAACTGGCATAATTATGCCGTGCCCCTGAACGGCCTGCTAACGACCGTCGGCTCACCCGAAACGCTCTCTCGCGTCGATACGGTGTACACTGCGGTCAAGCGACACATACGCGACAGACGGGAAATCCGCTACGGGGCCGAGCGTGATGACCGCCTCCTAGGGGAAGTTCCCGTGCCCCTTTACGGAACCCTCACGGGAGACGGCCCGACCTTCCACATCCGCGTGCATGATGACGTTTCCGACGCCGCAATTGCTGAACTTCAGATCAACCTCGGCCAATTCTCGCTCGAAGACTCGGTCACGGTATCCCTCGACGGTGATCTTCTCGGCGAGCCGGTGTTGCATCGCGTGGAGGATGGCCCGGGCCTCTCCGAAGATGCCTGGCTGGTCTGGAATCTCTGTCCCGAACAGATCAAACGCGGCGTCCGCGAAGTGCGGATTGTGCTCGACCGACGCGACCCTCGCATGGGCGTCCCGGTTGTTGTCGAGAACGTGGAGTTTCATATAACGCACGCTAAGAAAGGAGAGTCGTCATAATGGTTCAAGGTTCCGCAAACCATGCGAATCCCGGCGCTCGTCCGGCAGCACAGGCCTATCGCATCATCTACAACTGGGACGGCGCGCCCCACTTCTACTCCGAGTATCCCCAGACGATGGAGCAGTTCTTGGACAAAGTGTACGCCCCTCTCACCGATACCCAAGTGGAAGCGCTCTTCTGGTGTATGGGCACACACGAGGCGACGTGGCTCTCGGACAACATCCCGGTGGTGGGCGATACCGTCGGGAGGGTGTACGGCTCCGTCAGGTCGATGCGCGACACCGAGAATCTCCGCACGATGCTGGAACGCGGGGAAGACCCCTACGACGCCATGGTCGACCGTGGGCGAGAGCTTGGGATCGACGTGTGGAATTCCATCCGCATGAACGATAATCACTTTTGGGATATCGATAGCCTGGAAGCCATGCAAACCTCCACGTCTCAGGGTCTGACCGACATGCGCCGACGGCATCCCGAATGGTGCCTCGGAGACGACGCCCCGAACTGGTGCACGACATCATGGAACATGGCCATACCGGAGGTCCGGGAGCACAAGCTCGACCTGATCGAGCAGGCCTGCCGCCTGGCGGACTGGGACGGCGTCGAGCTCGACTGGCAGCGTCACGCCTTCCATCTGCCGGGCAAGCACGAGTACCGACTGCGCTACGCCCTGACCGACCTACAGCGGGCGATTCGCCGAATGACGGACGCCCTCGCCGAAGAGCGCGGAAGGCCGTTCCCGGTGGCGGTTAGGGTCGGCGCTACGCTGGAGGCGTGCAGGAACATAGGCTACGACGTCGAGACATGGGTCGAGGAGGGGCTGTGCGACATAATCATCGGTGGGGGAAACTCCGGTACTGACCCATGCTTTGAAACCGAGAAATTCCTTGCCATCGCAGAAGGCACAAATATACTGGTGTACCCGGGGTACGATTTTGACAGCAGACAGGCGGCCGAACGGCTTATTCCCCATGCGCGGTGGCGTGATTGGTGGTTTGCCGCCATGTCGCAAGCCCATTTCCGGCGTGGCGCGCACGGCGTCTACGCCTTTAACTGGCACGCGGGTTTGAACACCCGCCGTGAGTCCCTGTCCTCAATAGGCTCACCGGAAACGCTCAAGCGAAAGAACAAAGCCTACGCCGCCATCCAGAGAATTATCGCCAACAACCCCCTTCGCGAGGACTCCGAAAGGGATGATCGACTCTATGGGGAGGTGCCGGTTACCCTCTACCGCACGTTGACCCACGAAGGCCCCGCCATGCATGTCCCCGTCTACGATGACGTTGAGGCCGAGGGAGGATCGGTTCAACTGCTGATCGAGCTGGAGCGCTTCTCGCCGACAGGGGACGAGGTGGAAGTGAGGCTGGATGGCGTGGTCTTGGGAACACCGTCCGTTCGGAACGTCAATGCCGAAGACCCCGCTATTCCCGAGTCCGTGCACGAGAACAGCTGGCTGGTCTGGGATTTGGAACCTGCACAATGCGCCATGGGCCCGCACGAGATCAAGGTTATTCTGATCAGGCGCGACCCGCGTATCGGGGTTCCCATCGTCGTGAACAACGTCGAGTTCTGGGTTACGTACGAGTAAGAGTATGGGGCCAAATCGGGACGACCGAACCACACTCAGCCCCACAGGATACCGGCCTTCGCCGACATGACGGTACGGCTACGGAAGGGCCTCGCGCGACGGGGCTTTCAATACAGGGCGTTGGCGAACGGGTTGCGGTAGGCTCTGGTCGTTTCATGGTCTTCGCCGAGGAGCTTGAAGACGGCGATGACGGCTTTGCGTGCTCCGTCGTCGTCGAAGTAGCGGTTCCTGCGAATCACGCCGATGAATCCTTCAAGGGCCGACTCGCTCTCGCCTTCACGCAGCAGGCGGATCGACTCAAGGTAATCGCGCTTTACCGACGAATCATCCAGGACTTCCGGCGTTTCCGTGTATTGGAAGAGGTGCGACAGGGCCTTGATCGCCTCCGCAGTCTCGAAATACTTGGAACCGAGAGGGATGCGGTCCGCCGTTTCTCTCGCCCTCACCGGGTCGGAGTACAGCTCTACTTGCGCTAAAAGCACGATGCCGCGCTCGTCGTTCGGGTCGTTTCCCAAGATGTCCGAGAGAAGATAATGGGCTTCGCCGAAGTTTCTTTCTGAAATAAGCGCTTCCACGCTCTCTAGCTGTTGACGGAACTTGCTCGGCAGGGCCTTCCCCAGCCACTGAACAATCATCTGCTCCGGTAGCGCGCCCACGAACTCGTCCTTCACTTCGCCGTCGATGAAGAGTTTGACGGCGGGTATGCTCGTGATCCGGTATTGGCGGGCGATGCCGGGATATTTCTCCGTGTCGAGCTTGCGAAGCTCCCAGTCCTCGCCGTTCTCACCGGCGAGGCGCTCCAAGACGGGGCCGATGATCCGGCACGGCCCGCACCATTCTGCCCAGAAGTCGACGAGCACCGGCTTATCCCGGCTCCGCCGGATCACGTCCAATTCAAAATTATCGGTATCGAATTGCGACATTCCCTCAACCCCAAATACACGGAGAAGAAAAACTGCGTCGAACATGTCCAGTATCGCGTATTTGATGCTGTGATGGGAACCCCGGAAGCCTGCGATTCTCTCCCCCACGTCCAACACATCGAAAGACCCCGGATAGCAGTACCTGTTCAGAGTCTGTGAGAACCCCTCACGCAAGCAAAGCGGCGGCGCACTCGTGCCGACCCGTCGTTCCCAGTGCAATCGGGAACCGGTTCCTCATCCGTGACGCGATCGTATCCTATGGCAGGGGATAATTATCTCACCAGGACTGAACGGTTACGCTTTCCTCGGTGTCCGAATGACCAAGAACACCAAGGCTGTGCCGATGTACACTCCGATGAGCAGGATGAGAGCCCAGTAGTAGCTTGCCGTTACGTCGAAGATACGCCCGACGATAACCGGGGTGGTCATCGAGCCAATGCTCACGCAGAACGTAATCGCGCCACGCAGGGTTGCATACGCGCCGCGCCCGAAGAAATCTCCGATCATTGCCCAGGTGAGTCCGGCCGCGCCGTCGGTGACCGAGAACATGAGCGCGAAAATGATGACGACCCACAGCTTGCCCGGCGCGACTAAAAAGAAGAACGTCCCCGCAGCCCCGATAATCATCCCGAACACCACGAGAAGACGCTTCGGCGCCTTGTCTCCGAGCCATCCCATGAAGAGCCTTGTGCCGACCGCGGCGAACGAGATCGTGGCGATGGCGACTCCCCCCACTGCCTCATCCAAACCCTTCCATACCAGCATCGGCACGATGTGAACGAGGATACCGGCCTGCGCAGCTATTCTCAAGGTGATTCCGATGGCCAGCAGCCAGTACGATACGGTTCGCGTCGCTTGGCCCACGGAGAATTCTCGATACGACACGGTTTCCGTCGTCCCGCCTATTCTCCGCGGCGGCGGCTCTCCGTCGGGGCACTGACCAACATCTTCCGGCTTGTTGCGGATGAGGAGCGAGAGGGGAACGCCCACGAGAAGGATCATCAGGCCGGACAAGGTCACCGCCCAGCGCCAGCCCCACTCCAGCACGACGGCGGCCACGATGGGCGTCATGACTCCGCCGCCAAGGGCGATTCCGACGGAGATGATCCCGAATGCCAGCCCACGCCGTCGCATGAACCACGCATTGACGATAGCGCCTGCGGAGTTGTGGAAGCCGGCGTTAATGCCGAGGGCGATCACGCCGACATAAATCAGCGCGAAGCTCAGCAAATCACTGGCCAGGGGCAGGAGCAGGAACCCGACGCCTGCGAGAACGGCCCCGATCAGGGTCATCACGCGCGAGCCGTACTTGTCGATCAGGTAGCCCGCTATGGGAGCCTGCACGCCGCCTTCCAAGGTGGCTAACCCAAAAATGAGCGATGTGCCGGTGTGACTGAGACTGAGATCGCGGGCGAGAGGGAGGAAGTAGACGGAGAAGCCCCGCCCGTACAGCCCGGCGGCCATGAAGTTCATGGTCGCGCCTATGGCGGCGTGGCGCCACCCGTGAAACTCGCTGCCATCGCTTGAAGCGTGGCGCCGCCGCAGTCCCTTCAGCATACGAATGCGATTATAGCCGATTTTTGACGCCGAGCGTTTATCCAAAAGCGGCAGTGCGGCGATTCTACCGTGCTAGGGATACCACCCAGACCGAGAACGCTTCCGCCCTCCGCAATTGCGCTGAACACTCCGCCACCGTCGCCCCGGTCGTGACAACGTCGTCGATCAGCAGCGCCCGCTTGCCCGCCACGTCTCCGACACACGTGAACGCCCCGATGACGTTGCGCCGTCTCTCTTCCGGCGTTGCCATGGAGACCTGCGGCGGAGTGTTTCGAGTGCGCGTCAGCAACTCTTCCACCATCGGTATGCCGGTCGACTTGGAGACGCCCGCGGCCAAAAGTTTCGACTGGTTGTAGCCGCGGGCCCGCTCCCGGCCGGAGTGCAGAGGAACGGGTATGACTATGTCCGCCTCCAGCGATCTTTCGGCGATATGGGCCGACATGAGTTCGGCCAGACGAGGCGCGGAAGCTCTCACGTTTCGGTACTTGAGCGAATATACCAACTCTTGGACGATCCCCATCCACTTATATGGCGCCGTGATACCATCAAAGGGCTGATCTACACTCTCGCACCACGTGCAATGTGGCGAACGGCTCGGCGCTGAGCATATCCTGCACTGCGGCGTTCCCAGACGGGGAATCGCGGATTCGCAACTGTCGCAAAGATACTCTCCCTCTCTTCCGCACCCCGCGCAGGCGGGAGGGAATATGAGGTTGAGCAGCGGCTCCGCGGCGCGAGTCAGCAGTTGCATGGGTCGGGATTGTATCTTACTCGGCGACGACGGGCAGGAGGAACGTTGAAGCGGATCGGACTGGTTGTCAATCCCATCGCCGGCCTCGGCGGCGCGGTCGGACTAAAGGGCACCGACGGCGACTCCGCCTATCGGCAGGCGCTAAAATTGGGGGCCGTACCCCGCGCCGCGCCGAGAGCGGTCGCGGCCCTGCGAGAGGCGACCCGTCTCGATACCTTGAGCGTGATGACGTACTCCGGCCCCATGGGCGAGGCTCAGGTCCGCGAAGCGGGTCTGTCGCCTTCAGTCGTCGGATCGGTCGATCCCGCCGTTACGTCGGCCGAAGACACTCGCCGCGCTTCGGTGGACTTCATGGAACGGTTCGTCGACCTTATCCTCTTCGCCGGCGGAGACGGCACGGCACGCGATCTGTGCGGCGCGGTGGGCGACAATGTCCCGGTCCTAGGCATCCCGGCGGGCGTGAAGATGTATTCGGGAGTGTTCGCTGCGACCCCCAAAGCGGCAGGAAGGGCCGCGGCCCGATTCCTGGCGGGAGAGGTGATCCACACGAGATTGGCGGAAGTAATGGACATCGATGAAGAGGCGTTCCGCCAAGGTGACGTTCAGGCGCGACTCTACGGATATTTGCGAGTCCTGGACGATGCGTCTCATGTGCAGGTCACCAAGTCGCCAAGTCACGCCGACGAGGCAGAGGACATTCTGGCGATTGCGGGAGAAATAGTCGATTCCATGCGCGATGGTTGGCTGTACATACTCGGCCCCGGCACCACTACCAAGGGCATCGCCGACGTGCTGGGAATCCCGAAGACGCTGCTCGGAGTGGATGTCCTCCTGGACGGTAAGCTTGTCGCGTCCGACGTGACGGAGTCGCAGCTCGTCCAACTATTGGAAGGCGGGAGAGCGGCGAAGATCGTCGTTACGGTCATCGGCGGGCAGGGGCACATCTTCGGACGCGGGAATCAGCAGATCGGCGCCGACGTCATTCGACGAGTGGGCCCGGAGAATGTAGTTGTCGCGGCAACTCGAAGAAAGCTCGGCTCCCTCGGCCGCAGGCCCCTCATAGTCGACACCGGCAGCCGAGAGATCGACCGCGAACTTGGCGGGTACATCATGGTCACGACCGGAAGGGCGGAGTCGGCGATGGTCAAAGTCTCCGACTGACGGGGCCGACGAACAGCTTCTCCGGGAGAATGCTCCGAGTTTCGACGGCGTGCCTGAACTCAGGCAGTCCATCTGTCGTCACCACACCCAGCGCGGTGAAATACTTGCCTTCTCCACTGGAGCCGCTCTTATTGCCCCCGCTGTGGGGCCTGAGCCAGGCGGGATCAATTATCCGCTCGCCCTTCCATACCCCGCGTGTAGCGTTCAAGTGTCCAAACCGCGCCATGTCCGACGCGCTCCACACGACCCAGCCGGGCCCGCTCCTCACGACGAAGCCCCCGATCTCGTACGGTGGATCAAGGTACGTGTACGAATCGGGGATCGTTGGATAGAAGTACTTTTGGTCCTTCACCCATCCGCCGGCGAGCCAGTCCCAGCGTTCGGGCTTGATGCCGATCAGATCGAACAGCCGCTCCTGAATCACGTCCTTGATGTCACGTCCCCACACGTGCGTAAGCGCCTGCCCCAGCCGCCAGAACCCCGCGCTGCTGTACAGTCCCACGGTGCCCGGCTCCACGTGTGAGTAGCAATCGTAGTAGGGGTCGCCCGTCCAATTCGCCCATTCGGCAACTCCGGGCACGGCGTCGCGCTCCTCCAGTCCCGTCCGCTTTTCCGCCCATCGGTTCCCGATTTCCATGGGAAAACCGCCCCAGTGCAGGCTCTCCGTTCGCTTTCCGACGAGGTGCCGCCATGTGAGTGTTTTATGGTGCCCCACGGTCAGGTACTTGTGTGGATGGGAGAGTTGCCCTTCTCCCGTCCAGTAGGCATTGATCGGCTCGTCCGGGTCGATCATCCCGTCCATTACCGCAAATCCCAGCACGGCCCAGGTCAAAGCCTTTCCGACCGACGCCGTATGGTGGGCGTAGTGTCGGTCTCCCCATGAGTGGACGAGGTATCCCCCGCGAGTGAGCGCCGCCCCGTACTTATCGCCGGAGTGGTCTTCCCCGCCGAAGTTCGCTCCTCTCACGTTGAGTTCAGCCGTCCACCGCTTGAAGCCGTCGGAATCGAGACCGGCCTCTTCCGGTGTGATCCGCTCCCAGTCTTCCTCGGGATATGTCACCCAGTCGGGCATGGAAATGCTCATTGACCGCTCCTTGTCGCGGGGACGCCATGATTTCTTGCTCAAAATTCGGTCTTTAACTCTATGACGTCGCTTGGTCGATGCACAACCGCCCATCGACAATTTCGGATCGCGGTTTGACAGTCATCCCATACCTGCCTAGACTACGCCCAAGTCGCCGAACGAGAGTTGCCGATGAATTCATTTCCAGCCGAAGAGATGGACGCCGTCGCAAGCCGAGTCCCCGGTCGCATCGGCGTCTGCATAAAAGACCTCAACACAGGCTTGTGGTACGAGTACAACGCTGATGAGCCCCTGCCCACAGCGTCCGTCGTTAAAGTATCGATAATGATCGAGCTCTTTCGCCAAGCGCGTGACGGCATAGTGTCACTCGACGACCGCCACCGGATGCGTGAGGATATCTCCGGCCATGGGACGGGAACGTTGAGCATCATGAGGGACTGCCCGGAACTGACCCTGCGCGACTACGCCCGGCTCATGATGGGGGTCAGCGACAATATGGCGACGGATATGATCGTCCATCTCCTAACGCCGGAGTCGATCAACGCCACCCTGGACAGGATGGGCTACCGCAACACCCGGGCGAACATGCCCCTCGGAGTGTGGCACTATCTGATGAAGGGAGTTGTCCTGACGCCCTCGCGCGAGCGTGACGAGGCTATGCGGTTGGGAGAACTCGATAACGGTCCGGGCGACAAGAACCTTCCGTTTGCCAGCGATTTGAGGAACAACGTTGCGTCCGCCCGCGACCTTGTCAGCATCATGGAGAAGATAGACGCCGGAGAGATGGTGAGCGCGGACGCCTCGGCGCAAATGATCGAGATGATGAAGGAGCCCAGGAGTCCCAATCGAATTCGACAGTACCTGAAGCCGGAGATCGAAACCGCGCGCAAGACGGGCGGGAGCGGACGCATCAAGGCGGATACGGGAATTGTCTACCTTCCGACCGGCCCCATGTTCGTCGCCGGCCTTTCCACCTCCGACCGTCCGGAAGACGCAGTGCAAGGGATGGAGGCCGTCGGCATGATCACGAGAATGGCTTACTCGACGGTCAGTCCGGAGAGTGTCTTGGACGTGGAGTAGGGACAACACCATATCGGTTGTTCCTCAAAGGGACGGCCCGAATAGCCGCGCGCTGCGACCCCTTTAGCGCCCATCGTCATTTCCGCTCCCCCGCCGTCGTTCCTGTGAAAACGGGAACCCCCGATCGAGCCCAGCAGGCATGAACCCGCCTGGATCGTCGCCGTTTTATCGCAGAGTCCGCCCGCAATACTCTATACTCTTCAAGCAGGGGAGGCCTCACCACCGATGCGAAAAATCGTCGTCTTCACCGGCAGCGCGCATCCCGATCTGGCCGAGAGCGTATGCTCGTACTTGGACGTTCCGTTGAGTCCGGCTTCAATAAATCGCTTCAGCAACGGTTGTCTTCAAGTTCAACTCAACGAGAACTGCCGCGAGCGGGACGTGTTCATAATTCAGCCTCTGATTCCGCCGGTCCACGATCACCTTATGGAACTCTTCCAGATGCTGGACGCGGCCCGTGGCGCGTCGGCCTCGCGAGTAACCGCCGTCATTCCCTACTTCGGGTATGCGCGATCAGACCAGAAGGACGCCCCGAGGATATCAATCGGCGCTCGACTTACGGCCGACTTGCTGGTCGCGGCCGGCGCGAGCCGGGTTCTCACAATGACGCTTCACGCGCCACAGGTTCACGGATTCTTCAGCGTGCCCGTCGACCATCTGAACGCGCTCGATATACTTGCCGGACACTTTCAAGACCGTGAACTCTCCAACGCCGTAGTTGTCTCCCCCGACTTGGGCAGAGCCAAGGACGCGGCCCACTTTGGAAGGCTCCTCAATGTGCCGGTAGCGGCGGGCAACAAGCGGCGCATTAGCGATTCCGAGGTCGTCATCGACACAATCGTCGGCGATGTCGACGGCAAAGACGCCATAGTCCTCGACGACGAGATAGCGACCGGCGGGAGCATTCTCGCGCTCTTGGACAGGCTCAGCGAACGAGGAGTGGAGCGAAAGTCCGTCGTCTGTACGCACGGCCTGTTCACCGGCTCGGCCCAGGAGCGTTTCCGCGCGCGACCGGATGTGATCGAATTCGTCACCACCGATACCGTTTCATCCTATCGAGACAGCCGCATTCCCAACCTCAAGGTACTATCGGTAGCCTCGCTGCTCGGCGAGGCCATGCGACGCATCCACGGCGGCGAGTCGGTAAGCAGCCTCTTCGCCCGCCCCCAGTGGGCTGCGCAGGCTCAACACTTACGAGCCTGACGAACCCCGCCAAGGCACATTCGCGGGTAGGGCAGGGGACTTTAGGCTGCGGAGAGCCTACCTTCCCGGTTCCAACTCCGGCTCAAACAGCGACGGCCGGCCGAAGGAGTGAGGGGCCGAAGGTGGGCTGAACAGCAGTTTTTGCCGTTCGGTCAATTCGACGCGCGTCGGCGGCACGGCTTGATGCCGGGAATATGCCTGATGAGACGGCCCCATACTGAAAAAGAGGGTGCGTCGCTGGTGACTGCCACGCCACGGAGCCGTTCCGTGAAGGAGCGCCTCCGTAAAGATCGATACCGAACCGGCCTTCACTTCGGGCGTTTCGACTCCGTAACCCTCCGCTGCCTCCCTGATTTCATCGGGCACTTGGAAATTCGATTTGTGGCTGCCCGGCAACGCCATGAAGCCGCCGAGGTCTCCGCCGGAGTCGGTGAGATTCCATGCCATGTTGGTCAACCCGCTGCGAATCTTGCCGTCTCGCACGTAGTAGTAGTCCGTCTGGACGAACGGCACGACCCCGCCGTGCATGTGAAGCGCAGGCGCTCCCGCGTTGGCCCACGCGCCCCAGAAATGGTCTATGCGAAATCCGTCTCCCATTATCATTCTCAGCGCCGGCATAACCTTCGGATGGTCGAGCACCTTCGTAAAAGCCTGATCCCATTCGAGAAAGCCCGCCCCCTCTGCTCCCGCGCCGCCGCCGGGAAGAACGCCGGAAACTTCATCCATGGACGTATGGCCGCTCTCGTCGATGAGGCGATTCAACTCGGCCACCTCGCCGGAGGTCAGCACATCCTCAATGACGAGGAATCCATGAAGATCGAATAAGTACTCTTGTATACTGGAGATGGTCACGGTCGGTTCTCCCGCGAATCTGTGGTTTGGCGCGCAGGTGAAAGAATACCCCCATTGAGACATAACCTCAAACGGGATGGCGCACGGGATTCTTGACCGTCAGCTAATGCAGGGGGTGTGAGGTGAACCCCGCCGCGTCGGAGGAACCGGGCGGATACGATCAATAATGCGGCGCGCGATTGTTGACACCGGTATGCTGCGTGGATATAATACCGTTTTGCGTGTACCCGCGCAGCGGGTTATTGTGTGTCTAAAACGACCCGAAGATCCTTCGGAATCCTAGGATGTGCCATGCCGACGACGAACCAGCTTGTTCGGAAAGGGAGAAAGTCCAAGCGGAGCAAGGAAAAGGCTCCCGCGCTTGGATTCTCCTATAATTCGCTCAAGAATCGGGGCACTCGCGGCTCCGGCTCTCCCCAGAAACGGGGCGTATGCGTTCAAGTGCGAACTCAGACACCCCGAAAACCGAACTCGGCCCTGCGCAAGGTTGCCAGAGTGAGGCTCACCAACGGGATGGAGGTAACTGCCTACATCCCCGGCGAGGGGCACAATCTCCAAGAGCACTCACTTGTACTCATTCGAGGCGGGAGAGTGAGAGATCTGCCCGGCGTGCGGTACCAGGTCATTCGAGGAGCGCTGGACGCTGCTGGAGTCGAGGACCGCAGGCGAGGTCGAAGCAAGTACGGAAGTAAACGAAACAGATAGAACGGTTTAAGTAACCTCGTAGTCGGAAGGCACGAGGTTACTTTTTGTTTTGGAAGGAATGACATGGCGAGACGGAGACGAGCGGAAAGGCGAGAGGTGCTTCCGGACCCGAAGTACCGCAGCGTGCAGTTAGCCCGCTTCATCAATAAGGTCATGCTCGGCGGAAAGAAGACCGTCGCTCAACGGGTCGTGTATGACGCCTTGGATATTGCCGAACGCCAAGGCAATAGGCCCGGCATCGATATCTTTCGCCAGGCTCTCGTAAATACGACGCCGGCCCTCGAGGTCCGCTCCCGCAGAGTCGGCGGCGCGACATACCAAGTCCCAAGAGAGGTGCGTCCTGAGCGGCGGGAGGCCTTGAGTATGCGCTGGATCGTGCAGACGGCCCGCGGCCGCAGCGGTCGGCCCATGTCGCAGAAGCTGGCGAATGAACTGCTGGAGGCTTCACGCGGACAGGGCGACGCCGTCAGAAGGAAGGAAGAACAGCATCGAATGGCCGAAGCGAACCGTGCCTTCGCGCACTATCGCTGGTAGGCGGACGGCGCTTCACCTTCGAGATAAACATCATGGCTACCGCAACACTGACAAGAAACCGCCTGGAGATGATCCGAAATATCGGATTCATCGCCCATATCGACGCCGGCAAGACGACCGTCACCGAGCGAGTGCTGTACTTTGCCGGACGCATCTACAAGATCGGCGGAGTCGACGAGGGCACCACCTCTATGGACTGGATGGCCCAAGAACGCGAGCGGGGCATTACGATCACCTCGGCAGCCACGACCTGCGAGTGGAACGACCACTCGATCAACATTATCGATACTCCGGGACACGTGGATTTCACGGCGGAGGTCGAACGAAGCCTGCGAATTCTGGATGGCGGCGTGGTGATATTCGACGCCGTGGCCGGCGTTCAGCCTCAGTCCGAAACCGTCTGGCGACAGGCCGACAAGTATCACGTTCCGCGAATATGCTTCATCAACAAGATGGATAGAGTGGGCGCGGACTTCCAACGCACGATCGATTCCATTACTCAGCGCCTCCGCGGCAATCCGGTGGCTATCCAGCTGCCCATCGGCGCGGAGCACGATTTCGAGGGCATGGTAGACCTCATCGAAGAGAAAGCCTATTTCTACCGAACTGAGGGGCCGGAGCCGCCAATTGAAGGCCCCGTCCCCCCGGAAATGTTCGATGCCGTCAGGGACTACCGTGAACGCCTGATTGAAAAGGTCGCCGACACTGACGATGATGTGCTCATAAAGTATCTTGAAGGTGATGAAATCACCGCCGAGGAGATACGGGCGGCCCTCCGACGAGCGACCGTAACCAGCAAGATCATGCCCGTCCTGTGCGGCAGCGCGCTGCGGCATAAGGGCGTCCACCCGCTGCTCAACGCAATCGTCGATTATCTTCCGTCCCCGGTGGATGTGCCGGCCGCCGCAGGCAGCAATTACGATACCGGCGAAGAGGTAACTCGACACCCCGGCGAAGGCGATCCCTTCGCCGCTTTAGTCTTCAAGGTCGTTGCGGACCCCTTTATCGGGCGCCTCGTCTATTTCCGTGTCTATTCCGGCGCAGTCGAGTCCGGCGCCGCCGTGTTTAACTCGACCACGGGACGCAGGGAACGAGTGGGCCGTCTCGTCATGATGCACGCCGACCGCAGGGAGGAGGTCTCCGAGGTCTACCCCGGACAGATCGCCGCCGCGGTTGGACTGAAGAACGCTACTACGGGCGATACGATTAGTGATGCCTCATCGCCGGTCGTCCTTGAAACGATCACGTTTCCCGATCCCGTGATGTCCATCGCCGTCGAACCCAAGACAAGAGCCGACCAGGACAAGCTGGCCGATGCGCTGAACAAGCTCGCCAGCGAGGACCCGACATTGAAGGTCTCCTATAACGATGAGTTGGGCCAGACTATCATGTCCGGCATGGGCGAGCTCCACCTTGAGATTATCGTCGATCGCATTCGCCGCGAGTACAAGGTCGATGGCAACATCGGCAAACCCCGAGTGGCTTACCGCGAGACGATACGCAAGCCGGCGAAGGCCGAAGGTCGTCTCGTGCGCCAAACGGGAGGGCACGGACAGTTCGCTCACGTCGTCTTGGAAATCGAGCCTCTCAAGCGAAGCGCCGGATTCATATTCGAGGACAACGTGCGAGGCGGCGCCGTCCCCCGCGAGTTCATCCCCGCGGTCTCGAAGGGCGTTCAGGACGCCATGGGCGCCGGCCCGCTTTCAGGATTCCCCGTCGTCGATATCAAGGCGACGCTTGTCGACGGCACGGCCCATGAGGTCGATTCGTCGGAAATCGCCTTCCGAGTAGCCGGCTCTGTGTCGGCGAAGGCCGCCATCGCAAAGGCCGGGCCGGTACTCCTTGAACCGGTGATGACTCTCGAAGTTGTGACCCCGGGCGAGTTCCTTGGGGACATCCTCGCCGACCTTGGCCGTCGCCGCGCCGATATCAAAGGCATCGAAGGGCAGGGCGATATTCAGGTCGTCCGCGCCAACGTTCCGCTTGGAGAAATGTTCGGCTACGCAAATACGATGCGCTCGCTAACGCAGGGCCGCGCAGCCCATTCGATGGAATTCGGCAACTACCAACAAGCTCCGGAAGGAGTGGATATTCAATAGGGATCGACTTGCGCCAAGCGCAGGCCGCGCCAGGTGATACATGACGACAGGGACGAGTCAGAAAATCAGAATCATACTCAGAGCGTTCGACCACCGAATTCTTGATCAGTCGGCCACGCACATCGTGGAGGCCGCCGAACGCACGGGCGCGCAGGTCGCCGGGCCCGTCCCGCTGCCGACCAGTATCAAACGCTTCTGCGTGATCCGTTCGCCGCATGTGTTCAAAAACTCGCGCGAACACTTTGAAATACGCACCCATAACCGCCTGATCGACATCTTGGAGCCAACCTCAAAGACGGTCGACTCGCTCACCCGGCTCAACGTTCCCGCCGGAGTGGATATCTCAATCAAGGTTTAGTGGAGAAAATGAGCCGGATTCCCAAAGAATTCCGGACGTGATGAATAACGAGACATGAGCATTCAAGCGCTGCTAGGAAAGAAGATCGGTACGACGCAGGTGTTCAAAGAAGACACCGGCGAGGCGGTTTGCGTGACCGCAATCGAGGCCGGCCCCTGTACCGTGACACAGATTAAGACCTCGGACACGGACGGCTATGAGGCCGCCCAGATCGGCTTCGAGGAGGTCAGCCGACGGAACAAGCCGCTGATAGGTCACCAAGGCAAATCCGGTGACAAGCTGTTCCGTCATATGCGAGAAGTCGGAATATCCGACCTTGCCGCCGTGGAAGTGGGCCAGCAGTTTGATGCGGGCCTGTTCGCGGAAGGCGAGGCGATAAACGTGACCGGTGTCACGAAGGGTCGGGGCTTCGCTGGTGGAGTCAAGCGACACGGCTTTAAGGGAGGCCCAAAGACGCACGGGCAGTCCGACCGACACCGCGCGCCGGGTTCCATCGGCGCGGGTTCCACTCCCGGCAAGGTCCTAAAAGGCCAGCGCATGGCCGGCCGTATGGGCGGAGACACGGTGACTACGAAAAACCTTGAGGTCGTAAAGTCCGATCCGGACAGCCGAATCGTACTTGTCAAGGGTTCCGTTCCCGGCGGCAGAAATACCCTGCTGGTCTTGGCCAAGCGAGACTAACCGGAGAATCGCCGTGAATATCGAAGTCAAAACCATAAAGGGCGAATCGGTCGAGGAGATCGAAATTCAAGACGACGTGTTCGGCGTGTCCATGAATCGGGCGCTTGTGCATCAAGTTGTTGTCGCCCAACTCGCCAATGCGCGACAGGGCACGTCCAAGGCAAAGACGCGCAGCGAAGTTTCCGGCGGCGGCAGGAAACCACGCCCCCAGAAGCATACCGGGTCGTCTCGCCAGGGGTCGATCCGCTCTCCCCTCTGGAAAGGCGGAGGCGTGACGTTCGGCCCGTCCCCGCGAAGCTACCGCCAACGCACTCCGAAGAAGATGCGCCGCGCCGCCATTCGCATGGCGCTCTCGGACAAGGCGCGAGAAGGCAGCCTCATCGTCTTGCAGGACCTCTCGCTCGACACCCCGAAGACCAAGGACTTTATCGCGATGATGCAGGCCCTCGGCGTTCAGCGATCCGTTCTGCTCGTCGGAGATTCGGCCAACTCGGACTCCCTTCGTGGAGGTCGGAACGTGCCGGGCGTTGATATGCTTCCCGCCGACCTGTTGAACGTCGTAGACGTAATGAATCACCGCACTCTCATCATGACCGTTGATGCCGTTCGGAAGGCCGAGGCCCTTTGGGGCAGGCCGGCAGTCGCTGAAGTCGAGACGGAAGCGGCCGCCTAGACTAGGGACCTTCATAATGCACCAGTTTCAGATACTCCGAAAGCCCGTAATTACCGAAAAGAGCACCCTGCTCAGCGAGCAGGGGCGATACGTGTTCGAGGTGGATAAGGGCGCCACGAAGCAAGATATCAAGAGGGCTGTCGAGGAGGCCTTCGATGTCACGGTCCTTCGCGTCCGTACGATGGCGGTCAAGGGAAAGCGCAAACGATTCGGTCCGAGATTCACGACCCTGAGGTCTTGGAAGAAGGCCATAGTAACGCTCGCGCCCGGCGACTCAATAACGCTGTTCGAGGGAGTATAAATGCCGCTCCGTAAGCTGAATCCGACCAGTCCCGGCCAACGGGGAACGATTCTTCAAACGTCTGATGACGTAACGAGCGCTCGCCCAAAGAAATCGCTTCTCAAGCCGATGAAGAAGAAGGCGGGGCGAAACAATAAGGGCCGCATCACCGTTCGACATCGGGGCGGCGGTCATAAGCGCCGGCTGCGCGTGATCGATTTCAAGCGCAATAAGCCGAACGTCCCCGGCGAAGTGATGACGATCGAGTACGACCCGAATCGCTCGGCGCGGATTGCTCTCATCAAGTACGCCGACGGTGACTGGCGATACATCCTCGCGCCGGTCGGACTGAGAGTCGGTGATACGGTCGTATCGGGTGAGCGTGCGGAAATTCGACCCGGCAACGCGCTCCCGCTTCGTTCGATCCCGAACGGTACTCTCGTCCATAACGTGGAGTTGAAGGTTGGCAGAGGCGCGCAAATCGTGCGCAGCGCCGGCGCCTCGGCTCAAGTCATGGCCAAGGAAGGCGCCTACACCCTCCTGAAACTCCCGTCCGGCGAGATGCGACAGGTGCTGAGCGAGTGCATGGCGACCGTCGGCCAGGTCGGACTCGTGGATCATAAGAACGTCAAGCTGGGCAAGGCGGGACGAAGCAGGCACCGAGGCCGACGTCCGCAGGTTCGCGGAGTAGTCATGTCGCCCGCAGACCATCCTCATGGCGGCGGCGAAGGTCGTTCGCCCATAGGGATGCCTTCACCGAAAACCCCGTGGGGAAAGCCCGCCCTGGGCTATCGGACGAGACGCAACAAGTCTTCCAGCAAGTTTATTGCCAAGAGAAGGTACGAAAAGTAAGTGCGACCCGAGTAGCAGTGGCTCGGTCGGAGTAGGTAAACAATGTCGAGGTCTACAAAAAAGGGGCCGTACGTACACCCCAAATTAGCGAAGAAGGTTGAGGCGGCCCGGCGCAGCAATAGCAAGGTGCCCATTCGCACTTGGTCGCGGGCATCAACGATCATGCCGGATATGCTCGGCCTGACAATCGCCGTGCACGACGGGCGCCGACATATTCCCGTATTCGTGACGGAAAACATGGTCGGTCACAAGCTCGGCGAGTTCGCCCCGACGCGAACGTTCCGGGGACACAGCTCGTCGAAGTCGGAACGAACGACATCCGTGAGGTAAGAACCGTGGCCGCAAGCGCTACGATGACAAACACCGGTTACTCGGTCAAGAAGGTCAAACGAGTCCTGGACCTCGTGCGAGGTCGCACGGTCGAAGATGCGCTGAATATTCTCGATTTCACGCAGTCGCCGATTGCCGCGAAAGTGGCGAAAGTGGTCAGGTCGGCCTCGGCCAACGCCGAGAACGACGCTATCAGCGGCGACCCCGCGAGTATGCGCATCGTCGAGGCTTACGCCAACATGGCCCCGAAACTCCTTCGCTTCAAAGCGCGGGCGAGGGGCAGAGGAACCCGAATCATTCGGAGAAGCAGCCACATAACGGTCGTCATAGACGAGGAGGAAAACGTCTAGCGTGGGAAATAAGACACACCCAATAGGGTTCCGCCTCGGAATCGTCAAGGACTGGCAAGCGAAGTGGTTTGCCGCCAACCAGAAGGATTATCGCGCCCTCGTCAAGGAGGATATCGCGATCCGCAATGTCGTCATGGAAGGCAACGCGGACGCCGGTATTTCTCGTGTCGAAATCGAACGTGGCACGAACGAACTCGTCGTCACGGCCCACACCGCTCGCCCCGGCATTGTGATCGGAAGGGGCGGTGCTAAGGTCGATGAGATGCGCAAGGCGCTTGAGCAGCTGATAAATGGCCGCGTTCGCCTGAACGTGCAGGAGATTCGACAGCCTGAACTCGATGCGTTCTTGGTGGCGCGAAATGTCGCCGATCAGTTGGAAAGGCGAATCGCCTTTCGACGCGCCATTCGTCAAGCTATGAACAGAACGATGCAGGCCGGCGCGCAAGGGGTCAAGGTGATCGCTTCGGGACGGCTCGCAGGGGCGGACATCGCTCGCGCGGAAAAGGCCATGGAAGGCCGAGTGCCCCTGCACACCCTCAGGGCCGATATCGACTTCGACATCGCCGAGGCTGCTACCGACTTCGGACGCATCGGAGTCAAAGTGTGGATTTTCAAAGGAGAAATTCTCCCGAAACCGAAACAGCCAACTATCGACATCGAGGAAATGTCCCCCATACAAGTAACCGTTCGGGCCGACCAGGAAGTCCGCCCAGCGGCTGACTCGTCGGAAGCCGACGAATCAGTGACTGAACAACAGACAGAGGAAGCGACCGATGCTCCAACCCAAGAGAGTTAAGTATCGAAATAAACAGCGCGGCCGAATGACCGGTGTATCCGTTCAGGGGAGCCGGCTGAATTTCGGCGACGTGGGACTCAAGGCCACCGAACCGGCTTGGGTGACGTCACGCCAGATCGAGGCCGCTCGGCGCGTGCTCACGCGCTACACCCGTCGCGGCGGCAAGCTCTGGATTCGTATCTTCCCCGATAAATCGGTCACGGCGCGAGCCGCCGAGACCCGCATGGGGAGCGGCAAGGGCGCCGTCGATCACTGGGTCGCCGTCGTCAAGCCGGGGCGAATGATCTTCGAGATAGCCGGCGTGCCGGAACAAGAGGCGAAGGTTGCCATGAAGCTCGCCTCTGCAAAACTGCCGATGGGCACTCGAGTCGTAGCCGCGAGTGAGATCGGCTAGTACACGACAACGACCGCGTTCAAAGAGTTAGACCGGCGAGCAAAGGGAACAATAATGGCGGAAATGGACGATCTGCGAGGCCTGAGCGACCCCGACTTGGCCCAGGAGTTGGAAGACACACAGCGGGCGTTGATGAACCTGCGGTTCCGCTCTGCGACCATGCAGCTTTCCGATGTTCATGCGATTAGCAAGACGCGGAAACGCATCGCGCGCATCAACACGATTATCAGGGAAAGGGAATTGGCTGTGGCCACGCAATGAGCTACCAACGACGAAAAATAAGGGTCGGCAAAGTCATCGGCGATAAGATGGACAAAACGTGCATCGTCGAGGTGGAATGGCGCAGCTTCCACCGCGTCTACAAGAAATCCATCCGCCGCCGCTCGCGCTTCAAGGCTCACGATGAGAACAACACGGCCAGGCTCGGCGATACGGTGACGATCATTGAGAGTCGCCCGATGTCCAAGAGCAAGCGCTGGCGACTCGTCAACATCGTCGCGCGTGAGGAGATCGCCGAAATTCCTCCGCTTGATGCCGTTCCGTACATACCTCCGGCCGACGAGGTTGAGGCTCCCGTTTCCGAGCCGGTCGTCGAAGAAGCCGTCTCACAGGAAGACGCGCCTCCGGTCCTGCCGGAAGCAGTGGAAGAGGTTCAGGACGAACCCGAAGCCGCGGCGACCGACGAACCTGCCGATACGGAACCGCAAGACGAGGCTTCCGCCGATGCGGAAACGCAGGAAGAGCCTGTTGCGGAAGCCGAGATTCCCGATGTCCCTGATACCTCAGATGCACCTGCGGATGCCACTCCGGAGAACGCTGACGATGATGGCGCTCTCGCCGAAGAAGCCGCAACTGAGAACGTGACGGAAGAGGCTGCCGAGAGCTCGGACGCCGCCGAGGCCTCGGCGGATGATTCGCCCGAACCCGAAGACTCGGCCGAATCCGAGCCGGAGAGCGTGAATGAACAAGATACTGCCGAACCGGCAGTGGATGAGCCGGAAGAAACTCCGGCCGAAGATCCGAAGGGCGCCGACGATGACGAATCGCCCACCGGTGAGAGCGAAGCGGTGGACGGCAAGGCTGACGAGGAGAAGCCGCGACAATGATTCAGATATATTCCAGGGTCAAGGTTGCGGATAACTCCGGCGCGAAGACCATCAGCTGCATAGGTGTGCCGGGCGGCAGCGGGCGCAAGTATGCGGGCCTGGGCGATGTCATCGTCGCCTCAGTCAAGGAGGCCGCTCCCGCCTCGCCCGTCAGAGAAGGCGAAGTTGTGCGCGCGGTAATCGTGAGGGTCGCCAAGCCGACCCGGAGGCCCGACGGCTCTCATATTCGCTTCGATGAAAACGCCGCGGTCATCATCGGGGAAAACCAGATGCCGCGAGGCACTCGTATTTTCGGCCCCGTGGCCCGCGAGCTTCGAGAACAAAATTTCATGCGTATCGTATCCCTAGCCCCGGAGGTGCTGTAACGTGAAACTGCGTGTCGATGATACGGTCCTGATCACTCGGGGAAAAGACCGAGGCAAGACGGGCCAAATACAGCAAATATTCGCAAAGCAACAGAAAGTGCTCGTTGAAGGCGTCAACGTCGTTCAGCGACATACGAAGCCGACGGGCAGCGTCCGACAGGCGGGAATCATACAGAAGGAACTACCGATTTCGGTGGCCAACGTGCGCCTTATATGCGTATGCGCACACAACAGGCCTGTCCGAGTCGGATACGCCAAGCTGGCGGACGGCGCGAAGGCCCGAGTCTGCAAAGAGTGTAAGGAAGTAATCGAGTGACGACCAACAAGAGCGGCGGCAAAGGCAGAGGCGGATCGGGCCGTGGAAGACAACGCCCGAAAAAGACGGAGCAGGCCCCGGAACCGGAACGCCCGGTGGGCCCTCCGCGACTTCTCGTGACGTTCCGCGATGAGATCGCGCCCCAACTGTTCAAGGAGTTCGAGTATACCAGCCCCATGCAGGTGCCGCGCCTTGAAAAAATCGTCGTCAACATCGGAATAGGCGCCGAAGCTATTACTAATCGGAACGCCATCGAAGCGGCAACTCGCGATCTGGTCGCCATCACCGGCCAACAGCCGATCACGACATTGGCTCGCAAATCAATTGCCGGGTTCAAGATTCGTGAAGGGATGCCGATGGGCCTGAAAGTCACCCTCCGAGGACGACGCATGTATGAGTTCTTCGATCGATTCGTAAGTTCGTCGCTGCCCCGCATTCGCGACTTTCGCGGGCTTTCACGAAATGCTTTCGACGGACGCGGCAACTACGCAGTCGGCATTAGAGAACAAGTCATCTTCCCCGAAATCGACTACAACTCCATCGACCGCCTGCGTGGACTCCAAGTAGTAATCACCACGTCGGCGGTCTCCGATCGCGAAGGGTTCAGGCTGCTCGAACTATTGGGTATGCCCTTCACCCGAACCGACTCGGACGCAGTCGCCGCATAGGGCAGAGGAGAGCAGGGAGACAAGGAATGCCGGTCACCGATCCTATAGCAGATATGCTCACGCGAATCCGCAACGCCATCATGGTGCGGCATGATTCAGTATCCATTCCGCTGTCGAATATGAAGCGGAGCATCGCCCAAATTCTCAAAGAAGAAGGCTTCATCGAGGACTTCGAGGTGAACTCCGGTGTCACCACCCAGGGCGAAATCAAAATGTATTTGCACTATCGAGACAAGGATGAGCCGGCTATCTCCGGCCTTAAACGTGTCAGCCGTCCCGGTCTGCGAGTCTACGTTCAAAAGGGCGAAATTCCTCGCTATTACGGAGGATTGGGAGTGTCTATTCTCTCAACCTCAAGAGGCGTTATG
The DNA here is from genome assembly GCA_965232435.1 of Dehalococcoidia bacterium. GTDB lineage: Bacteria > Chloroflexota > Dehalococcoidia > Lucifugimonadales > VXLM01 > VXLM01. The sequence continues at coordinate 1,048,604 of CBDDPU010000004.1, read as the reverse complement.
ACCGGCAAGCGCGCCTGGCGTGAAGGCGTCGGCGGTGAGTTGTTGTGCTATGTCTGGTAGTTGGACTATGCGGCTGACAGGGAGCATTTAAGCAATGTCGAGAATAGGGAAACAGCCTGTGCAAGTGCCGTCGGGCGTCGATGTCGCCATCGATGGGCAGTCGGTCACGATCAAAGGGCCGAAGGGCGCACTCACTGATACGTTCCACTCCGATATGTCGATCAGGGCCGACAACGGCACGATTACCGTTGAGCGTCCCTCCGACGCCGGAGAACACAAGGCGCTGCACGGCCTCACACGGAATCTCATCGCGAATATGGTCACAGGCGTTACCGAAGGATACTCCCGGTCGCTGGAACTGGTCGGCGTCGGCTATCGTGTCCAGCAGAGCGGCAAGGGTATCAAGCTGAGCGTCATGCTCAGCCATGAGGTCGACTATCAGCCGCGAGACGGTATCGCAATCGCCGTCGAGGGCAATAATCTGATTCATGTCTCCGGCATGAGCAAGCAGGCCGTCGGCCAGACCGCCGCCGAAATCAGGAAGGTTCGCCCGCCCAGCGTTTATACAGGGAAGGGGATCCGCTATCAGGGTGAACAAGTGCGACTGAAGCCGGGGAAGAGCGCCAGGAGGGTTTTGTAAGTACAATGGGACGCACGACTGCATACACGCGCCGAATAGCGCGCCACTCTCGCGTTCGCCGAACTTTGAGCGGTACGCAAGATCGACCCCGCCTAGCGGTCTTCCGCAGCTTGAATCACATATACGCTCAAATTATCGACGATGTGGCCGGAGTAACCCTCGCCGCAGCCGGAAGCGCCGAATCCGACGTTCGGTCACAGAGCGAAGGCAAATCGAAAGTAGATGTATCGGCATTGGTCGGTACCCTTGTCGCTCAACGAGCGGCGGAAAAGGGAGTCGGCTCGGTCGTCTTCGACCGCGGCGGGTACAAGTATCATGGAAGGGTAAAGGCGCTGGCGGATGCCGCGCGCAAGGGAGGTCTTTCTTTCTAGCATGGTCAGCAGAGGCCGACGTTCCGACAGATTTGAAGAAGAAGACTCGGACGGCATTCAAAGCCGAACGGTCAATATATCCCGCGTGTCCAAGACCGTTAAAGGCGGACGCAATCTGAGCTTCAGCGCCGTGGTTGTGGTTGGCGACGGCAACGGGAGCGTAGGCATCGGACAGGGCAAGGCCGGCGCAGTGCCGGACGCTATCCGAAAAGGCGAGACGAGGGCAAGGAGCAACATGGTCGAGATCCCCCTCACCGGGAGCACCATCCCCCACGATATCATCTCTCGCTTCGGCGCCTCCGAAGTCATGATGCGACCCGCGCCTCCTGGCACCGGCGTCATAGCGGGTGGAGCAGTTCGCGCCGTCGTCGAACTTGCGGGCGTCAAAGATATCGTCACGAAAGCCCGGCGAAGCACCAACCCCATCAATACCGTGAAAGCCGCGTTCCAAGGCCTTCAGATGCTCAAGGACCCGAAGGCCGAGATGGAGAAGCGCCAACAACTCGCCGATGCCCCTCCTCAGCCGCGGAGGCGCGACCGTCAGCGACGCCGTCCGCCACGCCTGGAGCCTCGACCCAGAAACCCGGAAGCCGAAAGGAATAGAGCCCCGGCCACCGCGCAAGAGTAACCATGTCAAAAGTAGCAATAACCTGGAAGAAAAGCGGCATCGGATATCCGAAGGACCAGCGCCTCACGATCAAGGCGCTCGGACTGCGTCGGCTTAATGGAACCGTCGAACACGACGACACGCCCGCGATCCGCGGCATGATATTCAAAGTGCGCCACCTAGTGGAAGTAAAGGAAATCTCCTAGCGAGCGATACTCATCGTTTGCTGATCAATACGGAATTCAAAACCATGCAGCAGCACGAATTACGCCCGCCGAAGGGCGCAAAGAAGAACCGCAGACGCAAGGGCCGCGGAGACGGCAGCGGCCGAGGCACATACTCCGGCCGCGGCATCAAGGGCCAAAACTCCCGCAGCGGAGGCGGCGTCCGGCCCGGCTTTGAGGGAGGACAGCAGCGCCTCATCAAGGGTATGCCGATGCTTCGCGGCTTCACAAATATATTTCGGACGGAATACAGCGTCGTCAATGTCGATACCCTCGCCGAACTGGCGGGTGATGCCGAGATCACCCCGGAGAGCCTCGTCGAAGCGGATGTCATCAAGAATTTGAAGAAGCCGATCAAGGTGCTTGGAGACGGCGAGATCGCCGTCCCGGCCCAAGTTGCCGCGCATCGATTTTCTCGCTCGGCCAGAGAGAAGATCGAGGCGGCCGGCGGAAATATTCGGGAGGTGGCGCAGTGAGCCAGTCCCAAGCAGGCAGAGCCGCTCAGGATGTCGGTCGGCCACAGCTGATCGAAGCAATGCTCGAGGCTATGCGTATCCCGGATCTTCGGGCGAAGATCCTCTTTACGCTGGCAATGCTGGTCATCTTCCGGTTTGTAGCCCATGTTCCCATTCCGGGAGTCGACGTCCAGGCCCTTTCTCAAGCCTTCGAGCAGAACGCGCTGCTCCCATTCCTCGATCTCTTCAGTGGCGGCGCCCTCTCGAATCTGAGCGTGGCCGCCCTCGGCGTCTATCCTTACATCACCTCATCGATTGTGATGCAAATACTCACGCCCGTCGTGCCCCAACTCAAAGCCCTTTCCCAAGAAGGCGAGATGGGACGGCAGCGCATCAATCAATTCACTCACTACTTGGCCGTGCCCGTCGCGATCTTTCAAGGTTTTGGCCAACTCAGCCTTCTTCAGCAGTCCGGCGTCCTCCCACAAGTCAGCTTGGGGTTGAATATCACGACCCTCGCGATGATTTCATCCATGGTCGCCGGAACCATGTTCCTCGTGTGGCTTGGTGAGCTGATTACCGAAAAAGGCCTCGGCAACGGCGTCTCCCTGATAATCTTCGGCGGCATCGTCGCCCAATTCCCGCAGCAAATCGGCCAAGGATTCCTTGAGAGCGACGAGGGCGCCGGCCTTCTCATGCTGGTCATTCTCGGACTCGCAACGATCTACATCATCGTCCTGTTCAGCGAGGCTCAACGGCGAATACCGGTGCAGTACGGCCGGAGCGTCTTCCGGGGCGGAAGGATGCAGAGACAAAGCGGATCGGCCTTCCTGCCTCTGCGCGTCAACTCGGCGGGCATGATCCCGCTCATTTTCTCGTTCTCGATTATCATCCTCCCCGTGACTGTCGCGAGCTACTTCCGCGATCCGCTGAGCACGAATATCATCATCCGCGGCCTTCAATCATTCGCCGATGCGATGGACCCCACACGTGTGCCGTACTGGGTCGCGGTGTTCTTCCTGACTCTCGGCTTCACGTTCTTCTACGCCCTCCTCACGTTCCAACAGCAGAACATGGCGGAAAACCTACAGAAGAACGGCGGGTTTATCCCCGGCATCAGACCGGGACAGCCCACGCAGGAATACCTCAACCGAGTGATGGTTCGGATTACCTGGGGCGGCGCGCTCTTCTTGGCAACCGTAGCCGTGCTGCCGTTCGCATTTCAGATCATAACGAATGTCCGCGCTCTAACCCTGAGCAGCACCAGCCTGCTCATCATGGTCGGCGTGGCCCTTGATACCATGCGCCAACTCGAAGCCCAGCTTCTCATGCGCAACTACGAAGGATTCTTGAGATAGGGAGGAGAGACGGACGACGTACTAGAAGTGGGAGGCGCTCGAAGGATCGACCGTCCCGGTACGCGCGATGTCGGATAGTTGGATTTTGAAGGTCGTACTGCTGGGGCCGCCGGGGGCCGGAAAAGGAACGCAAGCCGCAAAGATAGCCGAGCGCTTGAACGCGCCATCCGTGGCGTCCGGCGACCTGTTCCGAGATCACCAAAAACGGGACACCGAGTTGGGACGGCTCGCGCGCTCTTATATGCGGCGAGGCGTCTTGGTTCCCGACGAAGTGACTATCGCCATGGTCACGGAGTGGATCGAGACGGAGGCCGGAGAAGGAGGCTTCCTCCTCGATGGCTTCCCCCGGACGATTGGCCAAGCCGAAGCGCTCGACGGTTCCCTCTCGCACACGAGCGGCCTCGACCGCGTGCTCTATATTCGAGTATCGAATGATGAGCTCGTGCGCCGACTAACCGGAAGACTTGTCTGCCGTGATTGCGGAGCGACCTACCATAAAATATCGAACCCGCCCCCCGCGCCCGGCGTCTGCGCTGAATGTCCCGCCGAACTCTACGAGAGGGAAGACGACCGACCGGAGGCAGTGGGCAGACGCTTGGAAGTGTACTTCAAGGAGACGGCCCCGCTGATCGACTACTACCGAGAGGCAGGCATCCTGCGGGAAGTGGACGGTGAACAGTCCATCGATGAGGTTGGAGAAGCGTTGATCAGCCACCTGGGCCACGAGTCCTAATCTCTCCCCCAAAGGCGCTGATGCGTGCGAAACGACAATAACGCCCAAAGAACAATAGCTGAAACCACAAAACGAAAGCGAGGAGCAATCATCAATCAGACGGCAGCAGTGGGAATACCGAAGACGAACGGTATCACGATAAAGTCCTCCCGAGAGTTGGACTACATGCGCGAGGCCGGTCGCGTCGCGTCGCTTACCAAGGCGGTCCTGAAGGATGCCATCCGACCCGGCATCACCTCAAAGGAGTTGAACGCTCTCGCCGAGCGGGAGATTCGCTCACTTGGCGCGGTTCCGGCGTTCAAGGGCCTGTACGGCTTTCCGGGCACGATCTGCGCCTCCTTCAATGAAGAGATTGTTCATGGAATCCCGTCGAGACGCAGGCTCCAAGAAGGCGATATCATAAGCATAGACCTCGGAGCCATAGTCGGCGGGTTTTACAGCGATACGGCCTTCACGGTCGGTGTAGGGGTCATAGACGAAGATTCGCAGCGACTGATCGACGCGACGAAAGAGTCGCTCCGCTTGGCCGTAGAGGAAACCAGGGACGGGCGCCGCGTCGGCGATATTGGCGCCGCCGTGCAAACCTATGCCGAAGGTCTGGGCTACGGCGTCGTTCGCCAGTACGTCGGCCACGGTATCGGACGCGCCCTCCATGAAGACCCGAGCGTGCCGAACTATGGTACGCCCGGTCGCGGCGCCCAGCTCCGCGCGGGAATGACAGTCGCCATCGAACCGATGCTCAATATCGGTACGTGGGATACTAGAGTACTAAACGACGGATGGACCGTGGTTACCGCCGACGGTAGTCGCTCGGCCCATTTCGAAGATACCGTAGCAGTAACGGAGAATGGACCCGAAGTCCTGACAGCGTAGAGGGGAAATGCCCAAGAAAAATCAGAGTGGAGGGAAGAAAGAGGCGATAGCGGTCGAAGGCCGAGTTACCGAGTCGCTCCGCAACGCGACGTTCCGCGTCGAACTTGCGAATGGCCACGAGGTGATGGCCTACCTGTCTGGCAAGATAAAGATGAATTATATCCGCGTCCTGCCCGGCGATCGCGTCTTAGTCGAACTCTCGCCCTATGACCTGGCGAGAGGGCGGATCACCTACCGCTTCGCCAATTGAACCTCAAAAGCGACGCCGTGAATTGCGCGAAGCGTAGGGGAACTCGTCACTGGCACGGCAGCAGGACGGACGGTCGTCGTGACGTGCGGACATAAAGAGGCAAACATGAAAGTATCCACTTCAGTCAAAAAAAGATGCGCCAACTGTCGGGTCATCCGACGACGGGGCAGAGTAATGATCATTTGCAGCAGCAACCTGCGCCACAAACAGCGGCAGGGCTAGGAGACGAATATGGCCATAGTATCCGGAGTAAACATTCCCGACAACAAGCGCGTTGAGGTATCCCTCACTCACATATACGGCATCGGGCGCTGGCAGGCCAAGGACGTCGTGGCAAAGGCCGGAGTCGAGGGCAACCCCCGCGTTTCCGACCTGACCGAGGCCGAGCTTTCACGCATACGCGAGATCGTCGATCGCGAAAAGCTGGTCGAAGGCGATCTTCGACGGGAAATAACCGGCAACATCCGCCGCCTGATAGACATAGGCACGTATCGCGGCAACCGCCACCGGCGAGGGCTTCCCGTCCGCGGCCAACGTACTCACACGAACGCGCGCTCCAAGCGCGGACGAAGGGTCCCCGTGGCCGGCAAGCGGCAAGTCGCAAAGAAGTAGTCAACATATCCCGCCACTGAGAATTTGAGAGGAGAACTATGCCAAGAGCCCCGAGAACACGAAGACGGGAACGAAAATCCGTACCCGTCGGTCGCGCATACATCCAATCGACCTATAACAACACCATCGTTACGCTCACGGACCCACAAGGAAACGTGGTCGCGTGGAGCAGCGCGGGCTCATTGGGCGCCTTCCGCGGCTCCCGCAAGTCCACGGCGTTTGCGGCCCAGCGCGCCGGAGAAGACGTCGCCCGCAAGGGCATGGAACACGGCATCCGCCAGGTTGAAGCCTTCATCCGAGGGCCGGGCGCCGGACGCGAGGCCGCCGTCCGTGCCCTGAACGCCGCCGGAATCCTCGTCACCAGCATCCGCGACGTTACCCCCATCCCACACAACGGATGCAGACCCCGCAAGCGCAGGCGCGTGTAGAGACGGACTGAACCCCGTTCACGCGGTACTGAAACGCAAGGAGAAACGGACAGACAAACATGGCACGAAACACCGAAGCCGTATGCCGCCAATGCCGACGCATTGGGGAAAAGCTCTTCCTCAAGGGCGACCGCTGCTACTCCCCCAAGTGCGGAGTCGAGCGACGACGACGCCCACCCGGAGATCAAGGCACCCGCCGACCTCGGCGCCCCACGGACTGGGCGCTGCAGCTGCGCGAGAAACAAAAGGCTCGCTTCACGTACGGCGTACTCGAAAGACAGTTCAAGAAGTACTTCACCGACGCCCGCGAAAGCCAGGGCGTAACGGGCGACGTATTGCTCCAATTGCTCGAACGGCGACTCGATAATGTCGTCTACCGCCTGTCGTTCGTCGACTCGCGTCCGCAAGCGCGGCAGATCGTCAACCACGGGCACTTCAACGTCAACGGACGCAAGGTCAGCATCCCGTCTTTTCGAGTTCGACCCGGCGATGTCATCTCCTGGCGCAGGGTTACTGATGACACCATGCCCGGATTCGTCGAGGCTCTCACGGATGGCCTACCGAAACGACCGGTTCCCTCATGGCTCAAACTCGAACCCGCGACGCTCACGGGAGAGATGCTGTCCCTGCCCGATCCGTCCGAGATCGACACCGGCATAGACGTGAGGCTCATCGTGGAGTTCTACTCCAGGTAGTCCGATCCAGGACACCTGCCGAGCCGAGGGAGATCCCTCGGCGATGATCGAGAGGAGTAACTGCTAAATATGATAGATTTCCACACCTTCGCCCCTCCGGAGACGATGACTGAAGAGCCGGAACCCGTCCCGCTGATCAGGGTGGACGCAGAGGATGAACGCTACGGCATGTTCGTCATCGAACCGCTGCCGCAAGGCTATGGCATGACACTCGGCAACCCCCTGCGAAGAGTCCTCTACAGTTCGCTCAAGGGCGCAGCCGTCACCTCCGTCAAGATTGATGGAGTCCTCCACGAATACGCGACTATCCCGCACGTGAAGGAACAAGTGTCGGACATCCTTTTGAACATCAAGGGCGTTCGACTACGTTCGCAGGTCGACCGTCCGGGCAAGCTCCGGCTTGAAGTCGCCGGACAAGGCGAGGTCTCCGCCGCCGACATCATGGCCTCCTCCGACTTCGAGGTCGTTAACCCCGAGTGGCACATCGCCACCCTCGACTCCGACGAGGCCCGCCTTACAATCGAACTGAATGTCGAGCGCGGCATCGGCTATGCGGAAGCCTCGGAAGGCGACGGCGTCCCCATCGGAGTCCTCCCGGTCGACGCCGTATTCAGCCCCGTGCGCAAAGTGAACTACACCATCGAGGACACCCGCGTCGGACAGCGTACTAACCTCGAACGCCTCATCATCGAGATATGGACCGACGGCTCCATCACGCCTCTGGAAGCTCTCCGCGATGCGGGGAACACGCTAGTCGAGAAATTCTTCCTGTTTGCCAAAGCGCAAGGCGGCTCCGGGGACGGACAACTGACAACGCCCGTAGTGCTCACCCTCACACCGGAGCAGTACAACACCCCGGTGGAGAAACTCGACCTGTCCTCACGGACCCTGAACTGCCTCAAACGCGCGAGCATCGATAAGGTCGGACAGGTCCTCGAAATGAGCAAATCCGATCTCCTGGAAATCAGAAACTTTGGCGAAAAGTCCCTCACCGAACTGTATGAACGACTCCGCATAATGGATCTCCTGCCGCCGGAACTGGACCCCGACCTTCAGGAAGCGCAGAATGACACGACCGACGACGAAAATTCTGAATTCGAGGACACAGAGAGCTAGGGAGAAACAGCCGTGAGACATAAAATCGCAGGACGCAAACTCGGCCGCGGCACGGCCCACCGCATGTTGATGTTGCGCGGGCTCGTTACCGACCTATTGCGTCACGAATCCATACAGACAACCGAACCGAAGGCGAAAGAAACCAGACGACTGGCGGAAAAGGTCATTACCCGCGCCAAGAAGGGCACGCTCCACCAGAGACGCCTGGCCGCCGCCTTCCTAACCGATGAAGATGTCGTCGCCAAACTCTTCGACGACATCGGCCCACGCTTCGATGAGCGCCCCGGCGGATACACGCGCCTGATCAAGATCGGCCCCCGCAAGGGGGACGCCTCCCCAATGGCGCGCCTGGAGCTTGTGGCATAAGACGCCGCGCCGCGCAAACGAAACGGTGAAATACGCACTCATCATCGAGTATGACGGAACCCGATACAGCGGGTTCCAATATCAAAAAAATTCGCTGACGGTACAGGAGGAAATCGAAAAAGCAATAGAACGCTTCACCGGTGAACTCGTCCGCATTAAAGCTGCCGGGCGAACTGACGCGGGCGTCCATGCCGAAGGTCAAGTGGTCTCCTTCGTTTCGGAAACGGACCACCCCTCCGATGTCGTCCTCCGCGCACTCAACCGAAACCTGCCCCAGGATATCGCCGTCAAGCAGGCCCGCAGTGTCCCGGATACGTTCGATCCACGCCGGTGCGCTACCGCAAGAACGTACGCCTACGCCATCGACTGCGCCACGACGAGATCACCGCTCCGCAGACGGACGACTTACTACTTGGGACGAACGCTCGACGTGGGACGAATGACCGAGGCCGCCGCCGAACTGGAGGGCGTGCACGACTTCTCCCAGTTCTCGGCTCCACTGGAACGGCAGGACGCGAGCGCTGTCCGAGAAATCTTCGCCGTCGATGTAAGGAAGGACGGCGAAATTGTCCGAATCCACGTGATCGGGAATGCCTTCCTTCCGCATCAGGTTCGACGCATGGCCGGAGCGCTGGTCGATGTAGGACTGGGCAAGCTGGAAACCGCCCACCTGCGGCGGCTCTTGGAAGGCCCCGTCCCGGGAACCGTAGCCCGCGCGCTTCCTCCCCGCGGCCTGTGCCTCGTTAGCGTCAAATACGGAGACTCTGATAAGCTGTCTGAAGGAAAACGATTATGACAACCGCAACCAATCCAAACGCAGCCCCCGAATGGCACGTCGTAGATGCCGAAGGCAAGACCCTCGGTCGAGTCAGTTCGGAAATATCCACCTTGCTGATGGGCAAGCACAAACCCGCATACGTCCCATACCTGCACAGCGGCGACTTCGTAGTCGTCGTGAACGCGGAAAAAATATCGGTCACCGGCAAGAAGCTGGAACAAAAGATGTACTACCGATACAGTGGCTACCATGGCGGCCTCAAGGAACAAAACCTAGGCTCGCTCTTGGAAAAGAAGCCGGGAGACGCTATCACCCATGCGGTCAAGGGTATGCTCCCAAAGAGCAAGCTCGGCAAGCAGATGATCCGCCGCCTCAAGGTATACGCCGGGCCCGATCATCCGCACTCGGCCCAAATCAACGCAAAAAAGGAGTAGCCCCTTCCTCAAAACTTTCTCCCCGGCCCCCGTACTCGATACGGGGCAAATCCTCTCCCTAGAGAGAGGGACGGCGCCACGCCGGGGATGAGATACGGAGAAGAGGGCAGTACAGGAGCAGGAGGAATAACTACGTGGTAACGCAACAGTACTACTACGGGACGGGGCGTCGAAAGAGCTCCGTCGCGAGGGTTCGCCTCTATGTCGAGCGCGGCCCGATCGTCGTCAACGGCAAGCCGATGGAGGAGACCTACACGTGGAAATCGTGGCAGGACATCATCAACTCCCCTCTTGAGGCCACGGACACCCTAGGCCAAGTCCGAGTGGTGGCGAAGGTCTCCGGCGGTGGCGTCGTCAGCCAGTCCGGCGCACTCAAGCACGGCATCTCCCGCGCACTGCTGGAGATGGACCCCTCCCTCCGCTCGACCCTCAAGCGAGGTGGCTTCCTGACCCGCGACGCCCGCGAAAAGGAACGCAAGAAGTACGGCCTCCAACGCGCCCGCAAGAAGGAACAGTTCTCCAAGCGCTAACGGCTAACTCGCTCATTGAAAGACAAAGAGGCCCGGGGCATCGCGCCCTGGGCCTCTTGCTTTTCAGCCTAGTCCATCCATCCGTTCACCCTGAGCCTGTCGAAGGGAGCCTGTCGAAGGGCGAACGGATGGTGAGTTTCGCCTAAGTCGCGGCGTTTCATAGGAAAGACAAAGAGGCCCGGAGCATTCGCCCCGGGCCTCTTGCTTTTCAGCCTAGTCCATTCATCCGTTCACCCTGAGCCTGTCGAAGGGCGAACGGACGGCACGGTCTACTGCGTCCAGTACTCAGGGTCGAGGAAGTGGACGCTCTTGTACTTCTGCGACCTGTTGCCCGGGTTGTTGATGTTGTCGATGCCGTCCTCGAAGTAGTACGCCCCCAGAATGCCCTTCGCCTCGAGGGCGACGTGATTCTTCGGCACGTTGCGCAGGTTGTTGCGCTTCATCGTCATGCCTCGGACAATGCCCATGAAGGCGAGGTAGCCGATATTGTACTTCTCCTCCGCGCTGATCCGCCAGAACTCCTTGCCCATCTCGACGCGCTCAGGATGAAGCACCGGCCCGGTCTGGATGCCCGTTCGCCAGATGTCCTGCATCGCCATGATGTTGCCGGTGATGTCGGCCGGATAAGAACCGGCTCCCGCCAAGTTGCCGTATGCGTCCATGTACATCGTGTCCCCGCCCGTCGGGGCCATCCCCCTCTCGCCGAACGACGCCCAGTAGTTGCCCATCGCCGCGCCGAGCGGACTTCCGCCCGTTCCCGCGAAGGCGCGCGTCCACTGCACCGTCCACTGGTTCATCGAGTAGAGCGAGATGTGGTGCTCGAACGGGAGCTCGGGGTCCTCTTGCCGTACGCCGCCGGATCCACCCTCGTCAATGTCAACCTTGATCCCAAGCCTGCCCCAGTGATTCTGAAGAACGTCGATATGAGGGAAGTAGGTCGAGCTTGCTATGTAGTGCAGCGACAGGGGGCCGGTGCCGTCCTTGCGGTCGAGATAACCGTCACCGTCGGCGTCGGAATACCCCAGATTGTCCATGATCGCCTTCGCGCCCTCAAGATCGTAACCCGCGTCCAAATCTGCGTATTGCTTGCCAGGGTAGTAGGGAGTGATCGGGTGAGGTATCCACTGCTGCGGCACACCGATACCACTGGCCACGACCTGGTTCATCTCGCTCCGATCCGTCGCTATCGAGAGCGCCTTCCGGAAGTCCTTCGTGCGAAGAAGCTGTCCCATCTCGGGGTCTAACACGAATTCGTTCTGGACTGCCGTAGCCGAGTCGTTCCCCGCCGGCGACCGGAAGATGTAGACGCTGTAGTCGCCCTTCTCCATGTTCGCCATGTACAGCGGCAGCTCGCTCAGGATCATCGAACCGCCGTAATAGTCGTTCTCACCGTTCATGGCGCGGAACACCGAGGCCGTTCGGTCCTCAGTCAGGATGAGGATCTGCTCGTCGATGTACGGAAGCTGGTTGCCCTCCGGGTCGACGCCGATGAAGTAGTGGTTGCGCACCGCGGCGCGTCCGCCCTCGCAGCATCGCGTCTGGATCAGCTCCGACATTGCCGGCGTGTAAATGTCGCCCTTGTAGATGAAGTTCGGGTCGTACTCCGTCGGAATCGGCCCGGTCTGACGCCAATCGTTTCCAGGGCCCGTTCGGACATTGTCAACCCGGTTCTGGAGACCCCTGATGTTGTCCTGTTCATACTGCGCCATCAGAGCGTCTATTTCTTCCGGGTTGTATTTTTTGTGGTACCGCTTATAGATGTGGGAAGGCGCGTAGTAGCAGCGTGGGCAGCCCCGCGTCTTGGACGATCCCCACATATGCCGAGAGCTTGCGAGGTCGAAATACGGATCGTCGAACTCAATCGTCCACGTCACGTCGTCGACCACCGCGAAACGCGCCGGGTTGCCGGTTATTTGCGACCGAAGCTCGACCGGCAAGTTCGGGTTCAACTCCGTGTTGTACATCAAGTCTTCCATCGCGAACCTAACGTCTTCGATGGTCATCGGGTAGCCGTCCGACCATCGCGCGCCCCGACGATTCGTGAAGGTGTACTTCCGACCGTCCTCGCTCACCTCCCAGCCTTTGATCAGGCGAGGCTCGCTGACGCCCTCCGGGTCCCCGTTCACCAGGCTTGTGACCGCCAGGTGATCCAGCGTCTTGATGTGGTGAGTCGTTATCCGCATGTTCCCGCCATACACGCCGATCTCGTCATACGGCGCGATGACCCAGATGTCCTCGTGCGCCGGAAGCCGCTCCTCCAAAGGAAGGATGTCCCCCGACCTCACGAGCGCCGCGGACTGCGGAGACTCCCTCAGGTTGGTTGGAATCGGGCCGTCCCACTGATGGGATGGATATGCTCCCGGCTCGAGCCGGGGCGCCGTGTATACAAAATCCGCCATCGTATCGGTCGGATCCTCGCCCTGCCGTTCGCTGGCTGAAGGCGCAGGGCCTCCGCCGCCCGGTCCTACTGCCGGCGCCGGTTGCGCGGCGGGCCGGGCCGGGGCTGCCGGCGCCGGCTGCTGCTGCGCCTGAGGTGCCGGCAACTGTACGGTTTCTGCCTCTGCCGGAGCGGCTGCCGGGGCCGCCGGCGCTGCCTGTGCCGCCGCCAGCGGCTGCTCAGGCTCCTCCGACGACTGGCACGCAATGGCCGCGACCATGGCGACGATTGCCACCAGAGCCGCCAACCCTCTCATCTTCCATAACGTTCGTCCCATGAGATTTCTCCTCTTCGATAAATTCCTTCTAATGTTACACTCCGAAGCGGTTTTCAGCCCATACGCCCCCAATTATTAGCATTTATAGGAAGATAAGTCAATCACTGCCTCGCCAGGAAGACAAGGCAATTGAAAGACCCTAGCTTCGCCCACGGAGAATTCCTCCCACTCAAACCGCCCCTTCTGATAAACTCCCGGCAAGGAGACCCCGCATGAAAATCACTCGAAACAACCACGATGACATATACCCCGCCGGCCCAACCTACATCCGCGCCATCCGGGCCGGCAGCGCTCTCTACCTCTCCGGATGCACCGCTCGGAACTCCGAAGCCGAGGGCGGCCCCGTGTTCGATCAACTCCGCGTCACACTCGACCGCATCGTGCGAATCGTCGAAGCCGAAGGCGGTTCCGCCTCCAACATCGTCGCCATGACCACCTACTCCACCGATATGCGCACCATGTGGCCCATTGAGGGCGAACAAGTCGAGATATGGGAGAGCTACTTCAAAGGTCTCTGGCCCACCAACTCCTATGTCGAAGTCTCGGCCCTCGCCGAACCCGGCCTCCACGTCGAAATCACGGCAACCGCCGTCCTCAACGATGACTAGCTGCAGCCTCACAACGCGCGTCGACAGCGCGATCGACGAGTTTCCCTCCTACGCCGGCACCGAACGCTTTGAAGCCCAGGGCGCAGTCTTCGTCAGAAATCGTTCCATACCCGACAAGTACTACGCCAACCACGTAGAGCAGGTAACCGCATCGACCCCGGAGGACATCGCCCGCCTGAACGAGCGAGTCGAAGTCGAGTTCAAGGGATATCAGCACCGATGTTTCTACGCCGACCGCTACACCCCGACGGAGTTCGAGGCGTGGCTGCTCATGGAGGGATACCAGCGCGCCGATTATCTTGTCGTAGCGCTCACCGACGAACTGCGAGGAGCGCCGAAGCCTCACGAGATTCGTCTCGTCCAGACCGACGCCGACTGGCAATCCCTCTACGACCTCATCAGCCTCGCAGACCGTGAATTCGATCCCGCCGCTCCGCCCCGGATCGCCGATGGCCCTGCGTCCGACCCACGAGACCGACTCATCGCCGACAAGCAGTCCATATCTCCACCCGTCCGGCACTGGCTGGCAAACGCCGATGGAGTGCCGAGGGCCTTGTTGTCGTCATGGACAAGCAGGGACGGGATAGGCGTCCTCGACGACCTCTACGTCCATGCCGAATACCGCCGCCGGGGCCTCGCCACCGCTCTCGTTCACCATTGCGTTGCCGACAGCCGAGCAAGAGGCGCCGGACCCGTCGCCCTCGAAGTCGACCCTAAGGACACACCCATGCGCATGTACGCCGCGATGGGGTTTCACCCCCTATCAGTTTCCTACGAGTACGTGAAGACCTGCGAATAAATCCCCCTCTCCCGTCGTGGGAGAGGGCTGGGGTGAGGGTGAAGTCCCCCTACCAAATACTCCATCCGCCGTCCACGATCAGGTTGTGTCCCGTAATCCATGAACCCGCTGGCGAGGCCAGAAGCGCAACAGCGCCCTTGAGGTCGTCCGGCGCCCCCGTGCGTCCGAGGGCGTTCAACCGACGAGCCCGCTCAACCATGGTCGGATCCGCCGTCGGTCCCGGTATCTGGCCTGGGCTGATGCAATTCGCCGTGACACCGGAATCCCCCAACTCCATCGCCAGGTACCGCGTGAAGTTGATGATGCCGCCTTTTGCCGTCTGGTAGGCCGCGCCTCCGCGCTTGAACCCCGTCCCCTCATAAAATCGCTTGTCGTTCGTCAATGAACCGTGAATCGAACCGATCGTGATGATCGAACCCGATCCCTGCTTCACCATCACCTTCGCCGCTTCATTCGCGCACAGGTACGCGCTGGTAACGTTCATTTCCAGCGTCGCCGTAAACTCCGATACGTGCCCGTCCGGAATGTACGTCGGCTCCGCAGCCGTCCCGCCCGCGTTGCACACCATCACGTCCAGCCTTCCGTACCGTTCCACTACGACACCCACCATCTCCGCCACTTCTTTGCGATCCGTCGCGTCGCACCTCATCCCCTCCACCTTCAGTCCCTGCGCCGATATCTCCGCCGCCACCCGCTCGCAAAGCTCCTTCCGACGGCTCGCGATAACGACCGTCGCGCCAAGCTCGGCCAACGCTGTCGCCATCGCCCGCCCAAGATGAGTGCCGCCGCCCGTGACCACGGCAGCCCGGCCCGTCATGTCAAACAGTTCTAAAATATTCGTCGTCAAAACGTGCACCCAAACCCGTTTTTACCGATCTGAACCTCGTTGCCCACGACATACACCGGCGTGATTCGATCACCGTCCGTCAGGGCCAACAGCTCAGGAATCCGCTCCGGAAACGCCGATAAATCCACTTCGTCATACTCCACGCCGTCCCTCCGCAACTCCCGCTTCAAGTCCGTCGTGTAGCCGCAACCGGGATACGTATACAGAATTGGCTTTGTCTCTGCCATTGCCAGCCTCGCCGAACAAATCTCTCAATACCTGATCACAGCACTTCAGCGACATTCTATGCAAGATGCCACCGGAGTTCAAACGGCGAACGCTCTCATGCACACTCAACGATATGATAAGGTATCCCGCGACCGAATCGACCTGCGGGGCCGCGTGCATGAACGTCATCTGGATAGTTGCCGACACCTTCCGACAAGACCACCTCGGCGCCTACGGCAAGAAGCCCATCCTCACCCCTTCGCTCGATTCCCTGGCCGCTAAATCCACCCTCTTCACCAGACACTACGCCGCCGGCTTCCCTACCATGCCCACCCGCGCCGACCATGCCCTCGGACGCTGGACCATGTCCTTCATGGGCTGGGAACCCCTCCCCTCCGATGCCACCACCCTCGCCGAACTCCTCGCCTCCAACGGCTACCACACCGCCGCCGTGGTCGATACTCCCTTCTATCTGCGCGGCGGCATGAACTACGATAAGGGCTTCCAAACCTTCTCTATGTACACCGGTCAGGAAGGCTCGGTCACCAGGCTGCTCACTCACCATCACCACGAATCCCGCGACGCCCGCGAGGCATGGCGCTTCGAAGCCGACCGCAACGTCGCCCAAACCGTCACTCGCGCCATGCAGTGGCTCCAGCTTCACTACACCGAAGATTTCTTCCTTTATATCGACACATGGGACCCGCACGAACCCTGGGACGCCCCGGCCTATTACTCCCGCCTCTACATGCCCGACCACGACGGAGAAGTCATACAGCCGCCCTACGGCTTCTGGCAGGAAGCCCCCGGCTATACCGAGGAAAAGGTAGCCAAGGCCCGCGCCGCCTACGCTGGCGAAGTCACCATGGTCGATACCTGGATCGGCTGCCTCCTCCGAATGGTCGAGAATATGGGCCTAACCGAAAATACCGCCGTCATCTTCACTTCCGACCACGGCTTCTACTTCGGAGAGCACGGCGGACTGTTCGGCAAAATGACCTTCGCAAAACGCCCCGACGGCTCGATGTTCCAACACGGCGACCCCGATTCCGCCTGGACGTTCTCCCCCCTCTACGAAGAGACCACCTCCATACCCCTCATCGTCCACGTCCCAGGACACCCCCCGAACGTCTACGACGGACTCACCTCCGCCATCGACGTCATGCCAACCGTCCTCGAAATACTCGGACAGGACATCCCGGAATGGGTTGAAGGCTCATCCCTTCTTCCGAAAGTGCGGGATGCCTCCACGCCCGGCCGCGATTTCACTGTTACAACAGTCCCGTTCGCCGACCCGGGAGACCCCGTTCGCTCCGTCGACAACTTCCGGCGCAAGCTCCAAAGCAGCCTGGTAACGACCGTTTCCACGGACGAATGGGTCCTCCTCTACAGTACCGACGAAGGGATGTCGCAGCTGTACCATCTTCCCACCGACCCCGAACAGGAAAACAACGTCATCGCCGACAATCCCGATGTCGCGCGAGGCGTCCATCAGAACCTCGTCAAATTCATGCGCGATACCAACCTTCCCGAACGCCGCGTTCGGCCTAGACTCGAACTCAGAATGTAACCCGGAGGAAACCAGAGCATGAAGAAGCGCCAAGAAAAGCTCAAAGGGCCGGTCGTCTCCCTCCCAACCTTCGTCGACGACGACCACAATCTTCTGCTCGACCGTCAGGCCAAGCATATCCGCTGGCTCATGGACAACGGCATCGGCGTAGACGGCAACGGCGTTCTGCTCATCGCCGGAGGCTACGGCGAGGGCTACTTCCTCAATGACGGCGAACTCTTCGCCCTCATCGATGTGCTCGTCGACACCGCCGCCGATAAAGCCCCGACCATGGTCGGCATCTTCGACCTCAACGCCAGAACGGCCGCCCGACGATCCCGATACGCCGGCGACGCCGGCATCGACTTCATCGAACTCGGCCTCCCACATTACTCCTGCCCCTCCGAGGAAGATGTCTATCTCTATACGAAATATGTCAACGACAACGCCGACGTCGGACTCATGAACTACAACAACTTTTGGGTCACGCCCGCCCCCAAGTACGAAATATCCCGATCGCTAATGGAACGCTTCATCGACCTCGAAAACGTCGTCGGCTTCAAATGGAGCTCCGCCAGCCCCGCCCACTACGTCGGACTCCTCAAGCTCTTCGCCGATCAATTCAATTTCATCGACAACGGCATGATGAACTCACAAGGCGCCCGACACGGCATGGCCGGTTTCGTCGACTTCTTCGGAAACGTCGCCCCGAAACTCTCCCTCACAAAATGGGAAATGTTCCGCGATGGACACTACGACGAACTCGACGAACTCCTCGACACCCTCCACTTCGACACCGAAAACCGCCTCGGTAATGAAGCCCCGCCTTTCGCCTCCGTAGCCGATGGCGTCTTCGGCCACGTCCGATGGGAAGTCCTGGGTCTCCACGCCGGCCCCAACTTCCCGGCACAAGCCCCCGCCCCCCAAGCCCTCTACGACCACACTCGCAAAGTCTTCACCGAAAGCGGCCTCGTCAACCACGTAGAGTGGAACCAGTCCCTATTCGATGATTAGCGAACGCCTGTAATTCCCGTCATCCCCTCGCAGGCGGGAACCTGCACGCCGATACGGGGCGGGACACACTGACGACCACCAGGAGAAAACATGCCGAACGACTACAACCGCGAACGACTCCAGGGCAGCATCCTCTCGATGCTTACCTTCACCAACTCCGACTGCTCCCTTGATCTCGACGGCCAGCGAAAACATATCCACTGGCTTATTGAGCAAGGAATGGTTGAGGGCAGGTGCGTCCATCTCATCGCAGGTGGGGCAGGGGAGACGTACATGCTCGAAGAGGACGAATTCCGCGCACTGGTCGACCTCATCATCGACGAAGGCAAGGGAACCGCGCCCACCATGGTCATGGTCTCGGAACTCAGCGCCCGCGCCGCCGCCAGAAAATGCGCCTACGCCGCCGATGCCGGCATCGACTTCGTCCTCCTCTCCCCACCTCACTACTCCCAGCCCTCCGAGGAAGACATCTACCTCCACCACAAGTACGTCAACGACCGGGTCGATATCGGCATAATGACCTACAACAGCTTCTGGGTTATGCCCGGCGGATACTCCTACAGCCCTGACCTTTTTGAAAAACTCGCAGACCTCGACAACGTCGTCGGAGTCAAGTGGACCGGCGCCTCCACCGAAGACTACCTCGGCTTCCAGCAAATGTTCGGCGACCGCTTCGCCCTCAGCGAAAACCGCCAATTCTTCGGCATGGGCGCGCGCTTTGGAATGAAGAGCAGGATCGATGTAATGGCCAATGCCGCCCCACGTCTCTCGCTCCACCAGACCAAGCTCACGCAGGAAGGCCGCTACGACGAATTGGAAGCCC
This sequence comes from Dehalococcoidia bacterium, assembly GCA_965232435.1. Lineage (GTDB taxonomy): Bacteria > Chloroflexota > Dehalococcoidia > Lucifugimonadales > VXLM01 > VXLM01. Next base: position 1,029,573 of record CBDDPU010000004.1, on the reverse strand, counting down.
TTTACCGCCGGCTTCAGTTCGACCCCGTCTACCGACGGGGCCGGCAACGAGTATCCGCGCAGATGGTCGCCGATGGCCCCCACGCTCGGATGCTGCTCCGCCTATTGGGACTCGAGACCGGCCCGTCCTTCCCAGGACAGGCCGAGCCCCCACAGGAGTACATCGACTTCTGGCGCGAGTCAATCCGAATTAGCGGCATCCTCGAATGGGTTGACTGGGATCAGTCTCTCTTGGCAAGCGGCTGAACCCCAGCATACACATCTCACTCGTCGTTCCCGCGAAAGAAGACCCGTCATTCCGAGACGGGAACCGTCATCCGGCGCTCAAACTCGTCCTACGACGTCACAGCGCCCTGAGCTGCGGATCCCACCAGTCGAGCATACTTCGCCATAACCCCGCGCTCATACCGTGATGCCGGCGCCTTCCAGCAATTCCGCCGTCGCTCAAGCTCCTCATCGGAAACCAAAACGCTCAACTCGCGAGTCTCGACATCCATGCGGATCGTATCGCCGTCCTGAACGAGGCCGATATTGCCACCGACCGCCGCCTCTGGAGCCGCATGACCGATCATCGGTCCGTGCGTCGCCCCCGAAAACCGTCCGTCCGTTATCAGCAAAACGTTCGAACCCAAATCGCCCTGTCCCATTATCGCCCCCGTCACCGCGAGCATTTCCTGCATTCCCGGCCCTCCCTTCGGGCCTTCGTACCGGATGACCACCACGTCCCCGGTGACGATCTCGCCTCGCGTCACTGCCTCGAAACAAGCCCGCTCCCCATCGAACACCTTCGCCGGCCCTTCGTGCGCAAGATGCTTCGTCCCCGCTACCTTCATGACCGCGCCGTCCGGGGCCAAGTTCCCCTTGAGTATCACCAACCCCCCCGTCTTGCTCCGGGGCTTGGACGCCGGATAGATTACCTTGCAGTCCGGCGCGCTAATGTCCATTTCGGCCAAATTCTCCGTCATGCTCTTGCCCGTCACGGTCATACAATCCCCATGAAGCAGCCCCGCGTCCAACAGTTCGTTCATGACAACCTGGACGCCCCCGGAGCGGTCCACGTCCGACATAACGTACTGACCGCCCGGTCGGAGGTCGGTCATGTACGGCGTCTTCCGGCTCAGCCGGTCAAAGTCGTCGATGCTCATCTCCACCTTCGCCTCGTGCGCTATCGCCAAGAGGTGCAACACCGCGTTCGTCGACCCGCCCATCGCCAGAACGACCATCATCGCGTTTTCCAACGACTCTTTGGTGATGATGTCCCGCGGCTTGATGTCGCGTTCCAACAGCGTGTAGAGGGCCTGACCCGCGCTGTAGGCGATACCCTCGCCCCGCCGGTCCACGGCCGGTATCGACGCCGCCCCCGGCAATGACATGCCCATCGCCTCGATGGCCGATGACATCGTGTTCGCCGTGAACATCCCCGAACAAGCGCCCTCGCCCGGACACGCGACCTTCTCCATCCCTGTGAGATCGGCTTCCGAAAGCTGCCCGCGAGACCACGACCCGACGGCCTCGAACATGTCCTGGATGTTGATGTCCTTGCCGTGGAAGTTTCCCGGCAGGATCGCCCCGCCGTACACGAAGATCGAAGGAATATTCAACCGCGCCATCGACATGACGCAGCCCGGCATGTTCTTGTCGCACGCCGCCACAGCGATCAGCCCGTCCATGCTCTCGCCGAAACAGACCGTCTCGATGGAGTCCGCAATTACCTCGCGGCTCACGAGCGAGGCCTTCATGCCCTCCGTGCCCATCGAGATGCCGTCGCTTATCGTAATCGTCCCAAACATGAACGGCACGCTGTCCGCCGCCCACAACCCATCCTTCACCCGCTCCGCGATTCGCGTCAAATGCACGTTGCACGGGGTGACGTCACTCGCGAGATTCGCCACGCCAACAAAAGGCTTCACCATATCTTCGTCGCGCAGTCCCACCGCCCGCAGCATCGATCGGGCCGGCGCACGGTCTGGCCCCAAGCTCAGCGCGGCGCTCTTTTTCTTCAACGCATGTCGTTCCGCGGCGATGGTCATATGTCGGCCTCCCAAGTGTGGCGATCCGGCTGACGCCATGAACGCCCACCGTACTCATCCGAATAGTGAACAAGTGTCACGATTGTGAAACTACAGAGTATAAAGCCCCGCGCGCAACGGTCAAGGATATACGCCGCCTCAATCTCCGTCACCGTTCGTGGCGAACCTATCGAACCACACCACACCGTCATTCCGGCGAGAGCCGGAATCCAGCAGGGACTGGGAGATATCCCCTCTCCCACGACGGGAGGCGAGATACCCTCACCACCCCCTAGCCCGCCTTTCTACTCTCCCGGCGCGACCTCGTGAGATTCCACGCTAAGAAGACCACCCCCCCAATGACGATGATGCTCAAATACGTGATCGAACGATCCACCAGCGCCACGGAAGCCGCGTCGTCTCGGGCCATTCCCAGCACCAGTAGCCCCGTCACTCCGGGTTCGACCGCCCCAACTCCCCCTGGAGTCGGCACGGTGCTCAGCAGCGCATGTCCCAGCGCCGCGATGAGGATCAGCGAGGGGGACACGTCGAAGCCCAGCGCCTGTACGACGAAGTGCAGACGCCCGACCTCCAGTATCCACCCCGTGAGGCTGAGTAGAAACGGCACTCGCAACTCTCCGAAGCTGCCGACCGCGCCCTCATGAAATCTTCGATAGGCGCGTTCGAGCCTGTCGGGGAGGAACCGCGCCAAACGCGGCCCATACCCGCGCATCACGGCCAGTAGGGCAAGCAGCGCCAGCGCCATCGCGAACGCCGCGCCGACGAGGTAGACCGTACCCGAGAAGTCAGCCGTCAGCGAGAACGCCAAGGCCCCCACGACGATCAGGACGAACACGGTCACCATGTCCATAATCCGCTCGCCGAATACCGTCCCCAGGCTCCACGAAAACCCCGTTCGCGCCTCGTCCGAAAGAGCATAGGCCCGGTAGGCGTCTCCCAGCCGCAGCCAAGCCACCGAATTCACGAACCACCCAATAATGATCAGCTGGGAATACCGCCACACCGATGGCGTCCGCGAGTCCGGTATCTCCGCAATTCCCGCGCTCCTCGAGAGAATCTGCCATCGCGCCCCCCGGAAAACGAAGCTCAAGTAGTACAGTGTCAAGCCCAGCCCGTACAGCATCGGATCGAGAGCCGCGATGTTCGCCCAAGTCTGCTCCCAATCGATGTCGAACCGCACCGCCAAGAAATACAGAAACGCAGCCGCGACCGCAAAGGAAAGCAGAGTGTAAGGGGAAAATACTCGCTGCCGCAGCGAGACCGACGGCGCGTCGGCGCCGTTATCGCCAGGCATCTTCAAATGTCGAAACCATCGGAAATGTGAAACTCTACTGAATGACTGCTCATAGCTCCCCGATTAAGAACCCGCCGGCCGTCTTGCGGAACAGGATGCCCTTCACGCGAAAGAGCGGTGCCCCGTTTTCGGAGGCGGGGGAGACCCTTGGACGATTCATCGGGAGGCCAAGCTTCGCGGGGTTGACGATTTTGCAAAGGTCTCCGAAAACGGGAACCTTCGTACAGGGTTGGATTTCATGACACAAGCCGGAACTCGTCATCTCTTTATGTATATGCCGCCATATCGATATGCCCGGCCGTTCTCAAGGACTCGTTCTCAAGGACTAGAGAGGACGTTTGGAGGGTATCCCCGGTCGTCTCGGATAACTCGAAGGCGTCCCCCGCCGCTTATGAATCACAACCAGCTTCCCAACCCCGCCCGGCGGCGCATCCAGCATACCATGATCATCGGCCACGCCGCCCAAAGTCTCGATGGCATTTTGCGCCTGCCGAAGTTCATCTCCCGCTCGATCCCCCTTCTGCGATATCATTACGCCGCCGACGGCGCAAAACGGCAAACACAGCTCCGCCAAAACGTCCAACTGCGCCACGGCCCGCGCTGTCACTGCCCCATACCTCTCCCGCATCTCCACCCTGTGCGCCTCTTCCTCAGCCCGACCGGTCACTACTTCGACCCCCTCAAGCCGGAGCTTATCCACCACGCGCCGCAGAAAATCCGCCTTCTTGCCCGTTGCCTCCAGCAGAGTAACGTCAATGTCGGGGTAAGCGATCTTCAGAGGCAGTCCCGGAAAACCCGCGCCGCTGCCCACGTCCAGCAATTTGCCTCCGCCATCGAGAACGGTCGCGGGAAGAGCCGACGCGACGGCCAGCGAGTCAAGAAAGTGCCGTTCCTGCACCTCTTCCCAACCCGTAACCGACGTTAAATTCATGGACTTGTTCCACGAGACCAACTCCTCGTAATACTGCTTGAACCGCTCAATCTGTCCGCTGTCCAAATCAATGCCCAGATGGGCAGCTCCCAGAATCAACTTTTCCATCCAGCCGTTCTCCCGCCCAACGAATGGCGACCGCCAACCATTATAGGAATCCTCACGGACAATAACCTCCCTACCTCCATCAGCGATAGAGCCTGCTCAATATCATGGTACGGGTTGACGTTCTTTCGTGGGAACGACGGTGTAGGGGCAAGCCATTGTGGCTGCCCTGGATTTTCACCGTGCCCCTCGCATCGAGTGCGGGGCAGGCTCTCCCCTACGATGGGAGAGGAGGGGTCTCTTTTAACCTGACATTTCCTGACAATTTCTGACAAACCTCTTCAGGACGGCGGTTTCGTCGGCCCGAAAGTGGCATTGTTCCAGAATAGAAAATATGTTCATTTCAGTCAAATTCGAAGATGAGGGATGACATTCCCTTTGCTCAATCTTCCATCGGTTCCAACACCCGCTAGAACCGGAAAGCGCCCACTTGACAACCCCCGCCGCCTCACATACACTCTCCCAAAATCAATAGACCCCCGGGGGAGCTTGGGCAAGCCAGGCTGAGAGGTCCCGACGAGCGGGACGACCCCACGACCTGATCTGGGTAATGCCAGCGTAGGGATGCGGCGCAGTCATCTAATCGTAAAGGCCACCCAATCAGAGGGTGGCCTTGTTGGTTAATCGATTTTAGATGAAGGAGCACACATGCTCGACGCCACGCTCGCCGTACCCGTCGCCCTCATAACCGCCGCCGTGTTCGTTGTTGCCGGAGTCATGTATACCAGGGGCAGGAGCAAGGGGGTGGAGGACTATCTCGTCGCTCGCAACAGCGCCGGCAGCGCGCTCGCAGCCGCGACCCTCGTCGCCTCGGTCGCCGGCGCATGGATACTCTTCAGCCCCGCCGAAGCCGGCACCTGGGCGGGCATCGCCGCCATCGTCGGATATGGCATCGGACAAGCCGCGCCACTGATCGCCTTCATCTGGCTCGGCCCCAAAATGCGCCAGGTAATGCCGCAAGGCCACTCGCTAACCGAGTTCGTTTGGCACCGATACGGGCCCGCCATGTACGTCTTTACTCTCGGCGTCATCGTCTTCTATATGTTCGTCTTTCTCTCGGCAGAACTCACCGGCATCGCCCTTGCCCTCAACCTCCTTGCCGACGTACCGCTGTTCCTCACTGCCCTCATCGTCGGCATCCTCACCGTCGGATATACCGCCTACGGAGGCATTCGCGCCTCCATCTTTACCGATGGGATCCAATTCGTCCTCGTCATCCCGCTTCTGCTCATAACGTTTGTCGCCCTCGTTGTCGCCGTCGATGGATTCGGCTCCGTATTCCAGCCCGTCCGCGAAAACGCCCCCCAACTTCTGTCCTTCACCTTCAAGCCGGGCGTCGACTTCGGAATCACCCTCATAATCGCCGTCCTCGCGGCGAATATGTTCCACCAAGGATTCTGGCAGCGGGTCTACACCGCGAAGGACGACCGATCCCTCCGCCGTGGCTTCGCCGCCGCCGGAGTGGTCGTCATCCCCATGATAATCATCGGCGGCCTAGCCGGAATCATGACCGTCGGCAAAGACCTCGTCGGAGACAACGCCTCCGTAGCAATGTTCTCGCTCATCGTCGGCGTATTGCCGACTTGGGCGGTCATCGTCGTTCTCGTCTTGGCTCTCGTCCTCGTGATGAGCAGCCTCGACACCTTGCTCAACGGCATCGCCAGCGTGGTCACCTCCGATATCGTTCGCTTCAAGCCCGAACTGAAAGGCGCGACGGTTCTCAGTTCCTCCCGCGCCATAACGGTCGTCCTCATCATCCCGGCTATCCTCATCGCCTCACAGGGATACAGCGTCCTGTACTTGTTCCTCATCGCCGACATGGTGTGCGCCGCCGCCCTCGTTCCGGTCTTCTGGGGCCTCTACTCGCCGCGCTTCTCCGGAGGCGACGCCTTAATCGCCAGCGCGCTCGGCCTGGTCGCCGGAATTCTCTTCTTCCCGACCCCGGAAGCTCCCTACGCCGTCGGCTGGATCATCACCATCGACTGGGCCAGCCAACTCGTCGTCAGCTTCGCCGCCGCCCTCGGCGTCTCCGTCATAGCGTGCGTCGTTCTCTCCGCTCTGCGAAGCCGCCCCGACTACGACTTCGCCCGGCTCCGCGAGCAAGTTCAACTTATCGACTAATAAGGTGTTTGTGAACATTCTGTCTGGCAATGTCATACGTTCGCCCTGAGCCTGTCGAAGGGCAATTCATAACTCGACCCTTCGACAGGATCAGGAGGACAAAAGCTCACCATGAACGATTCTTGCAGGCTTTGCGAACACCCTCTAATCGCCACTCGCTATAACGAACTTCACTTCTTGGGGAGAGCTAACCCGTCCAATACTCGGCCGAGCTCCCGATCCAAGTCATCGTCCGCGAAATGCGCCGGGCGCTTGGCCGAGCCCGGCCCTCTGCTGGGCCACCGACGCTGGAGCGCCTTGGCGATGAGGGCGAATTCCTTCGTCCGGAGCAACTGCGAACGCTGCTCCGCATCCAACCCCCGAAACCGACGCGCCAGCGCGTTTCGCATGTTAATGGACCGGAGGGCCTCACGACGATGGATCTCTCTGGCATTCCCTAATTTCCCGCCAAAGGCGTCCTGAGCGTCATTGAGTTCTTGTTCCTGCAACCACAGGCCAAGCGCGAAAATGTCTCGTTCTATCCGTTCCGGTTCCGATTCCCTGAATGGAATTAGAGTACTCCAACGGTCTTCTATCGCCCCGGTGGAACGAATTCCCAGGCGGCATTTGATGGCCATAGCGCGCCAAAGAGGATGCAAATTCGGTTCGGACACAATCTGCGAAGACCGATGGATGTCCGACTCGGCAATTGCCCTGCCGATTGCCCACCGCTTCGCGAACTCCTGACTCTTGCCTCGGTCGAGTGGTGTTTCCGGCAGGAGTTGGACAGTTCGTTCAAGCACAATGTCAATCCGCTGGTCGAGTTCCTCGGCCTCAGCGCGGTATTCTTCGCCTCCCAGGCCGGTGTTCAAATTCGTCTCAATGCGGCTCGTATACCGTCCCCGCTCGTCTCGATCCCACATCTTGACTGGCATTAGTCCATTTCCTCGAACATGCCAAGCATCTCGGCCACTACTCGGCGCCATCGTTTCATGTACTCGCCGTGATTTTCTTGTTGCTCGACGTGGTGGGCTCCTGCGAGTCCGTCGAGCCGTTCGCAGTAATTCTCCCACTTGTCAGAGGAAAGTCCGTCGGGACGACTTTCCTTTAACTGCTCTATGCGAGACTCGTTGCCATTCACTACAGGGGCGAGAGCCCACTCAAGGAGGCCGTTTGCGCATATTTCAACGATGAACGAATTTCGCCCGGACAGTTTCGAGTTCTGACGTTGAGGCTGCTTGAGTTGGTGATAGAGGGGGTATTTCTGAGGGTAAAGTAAGACCCACTGATCCGACGCTTCTTCCCGAAGCTCCCACATCGGCAGCGGCCCTTCGCCCTCAATGGACTTCAGTTCAAATGGCAACTCGGCACGGTTCGAGCTTGGGTCGACCTCGACGTACACAGGCACACTCGCGTGAGCAACCGGGGTTTCATTGTCCTGAACGAAGAGGTCGGCTCGAAGATAGTGGCGGCCCTGAGGAAGGACTATGCGCGATTCCGATCCCAGAGCGCCTTGAGTCGAGTCGGTGTACACCCGCAGCCTCTTGGAAACCGCCGCCTGCCTCGTGGGAACGTCACCAAGGGGAGCCCCATCCAGAACGACGGTTTTACCATTTGCCAGCAACTCATGCTCTAAGCTGGCATCGACTCGCAACTCGGCATCCTCAGGTGATCGATTCGTGACGGTCACCTGCACGCCGATCTCATCTCCGTTGGTTATTCGATGTTTGCCTTCTCGTGAGAGGTTCTGCACGGAAACGGAGATTGTGTGCGGCTTAGGCTGGGGAGATAGCGGCGGGTCTTCTTGCACGTACAGGTGGCGACTGGCCGAGGCGACCTGTTCTTCATGGTAAAGCGCTTTTGCGCGCAATCGATACTTTCCGGGTTCGGAAGCCCGTATTTTCCCGTCGCCGGCGCGCCCTGCGACGATCTGAAAATCACCCATGTTCCCCTTGCCGAATCCATCAATGATTTCGACGTCCTGGAGTTGCCCGACCGGTATGACTCCCGGATCATCTTCCCGCGCAAGCTCCAACTCAACATCAACTCGGCTGGCCGCCTCTGCGGGCTCGCATCGCACGGACACTTCGACATTTCTGATGAACTGGCCCCAGTTCACCCGCGCAGATTTCTTTGAGGGGAAATCGAGCTTAAGCTCACACCGCCAAGTGGGAACCACCTCGTTGTTCAGTGTTGTCGTCCCGCTCCCCGCCCCCTGCCTTCTACGTGCAGAGCCCGAGGCGAAGGCCGTGAAAAACTCAGTGGCGATTTCTCGTTCGCCGCCAGAGGCGGTTTGCGAGACCGCTTCGCTAGACCATCCCCGCTCTTCGGCGAAAGCCTGCACGGCGGATTGGATCTCCTGACGGATGCCACGCACATATGAACTCCGCCCGTCGAAGCTCTCGTGCTGGGGCTTCTCCGTCTTTTTTAGTTCGCGTTCAAGCAGGCGGTCGAACTCTGCGAACCCTCGGAAGCCCCCGCGAAATTCCCGCGGGACGTGATCATGGACATCCAGAGTTTCGATCCATTGCCGTCCGCGCAAGAGTTGCACTCCGGCATACTGCGGACCGTATCCGTCAATTTCCTCCTCTTGCATGCTTTCGTCGTACAAGAGGACGATTCGCTTGATCTTCAAACCGCCCTCGATTTCGATATTCTGCTTAACTTGTACTCGGCCATCATTGTGCTTCCACGGCTCATTCGCCCACCACGATGGAACTTCGATCGTTTCTGTCGTCAGTTGTATTTCGTCAATGACGGTGATCTCAAGATCGCCGATCTGGATCGCGCGCCACCAGCAGCGCTGGAGCCACCGGTGGAGTTCTCGATTGCGAATCGCCTCTTGTGCGGACTGTGAAAGGTAAGGAACGATCACCCTCGTGCCCGGTTCCTCTAGTGGGGTTAGTTCCAGCGGCACAGTAAGCCCCTCAGCCTCATATGTATCTGAAATAATTTTCCGCGCGTCGTCGCCAGTGAATGGTGGTTCCTTCACCCTAGAAATGCACCGGAATCAAAGCTGTGATCAACATTTCTGGATTCCCGCGTTCGCGGGAAAAAGACGATGAGAACACGCGGGGATGAGGGTTATTCAAGGGGACTCAGAGAAAGCGGAAAACGCCCAATCCTGCCTCCTCCGGCGCTCCCAAATACGACCCGGGAATAACGAAGCCGGTTCGCTAGAACGGCATGATAGAGACGTCCAGCGCGATTTCGGACATAAGGACGACGCCGATGACGGCGCTCAGGGCGCCGGCTATGACGCCGACTGAGCGGTTCAGCATGAGGTTTCCGCCGGAGGCGACGAACGGGACGGCCAAGACAACGGTGATCACGGACATTGAGAGCATCGTGCCGACGCTGAAGAGGAGGAGATAGCCCACGCCGGTCCAGAATGAGTCGATGGTTGGGAGCAGGGCGAGCATAACCGCCGCGCTGCCGGCGAGTCCGTGAACGATGCCGATGACATATGACTTGACTCGGAAGACGGGTTTGCCGAAGGCGAAGAAGCTGTTATGAGATTCTGCCGTCGGTTCATGTGCGGACCGCGCCTCGTGCGTCGCGTGGATGTGGACGTGCGGAGCCCCCTCGCGAATGTGCTGGTGGATGTGTACCTTCCCTCGCCAGATGTTCCATACAACGCTGGCGCCGAGATACACGAGCATGATGCCCACGCCGAACTCGAGGAATGGGGCGACCGCCTCGTATTGAGTGAGCACAATGTCCTTCAGGATGAGTATGACCAGGCCGACAAGAAGAAGCGGCGTCGAGTGGCCGGCCCCCCATGAGGCCCCGATCCAGAGTCCTCGCCAGATATTGCGCTGATCCGTCACGATGGTGGAGACGGCCACAACGTGGTCGGCGTCCGTAGCGTGCTTGAGACCGAGAAGGAACCCCAAAATAAGTACTGCCAGCGCGCCGGTTTCGATATCCATAAGAGTATTTCATTCCTCGTTCGTATTGCCGTTCACGTGAGCGGCGGAAATGCAGTTGGCGCAAAGCCCGAAGATGGCGATATGGTCGACGTCGGCCTTGAATCCGTGTTCGTCGAGTATTTCCGCTCCCAGACTTGCAAGATACTCATGATCGAGTCGCGTGAGACGGTCGCATCCCCTGCAGATGAGGTGATGATGACGGTCTTGGCGGAGCCACTCGTAGAATGTCTCGCCGGCGCCGAGATCGGTCTCCGACACTAGCCTGAGTTCTTTGAGGACGCTCAGCGTCCGGTAGACCGTCGACGCGTCGATATGAGAATAGGATTCCCTAACCTCGTTGAGAATTTCCGATGCGGTGACGTGCCCATCCGCATGGCGGAGCGACGAGAGGATCAGCACCCGCTGAGGCGTCAGCCGGCGCCCGAAATCGCGGAGGGTTCTGACGGAGTGATCTTCACAACTCATGGTTATTGCAACTGCTTGCAGCAGCAAGGTAAAGCATTAACGAGCCGAAGTCAATAGGCGGATTCCCGCGCACGACGGAATCCGCGCGGCGCCGAGATGTTCCCGTTCCCACGTACTGAGTGCGGGTTCCCATTTTCATGGGAACGACGGGAGCGGAAGAGCGAGCAATCCACTCGCCTCGACCGTCGCGACGGTATGATATCCTTGCCCACATCGCGATGGGAGCTCCGGACATGGTTACCGAACGCCAGCAAGCGCACTACGAAACCTTCGGTTTTCTTTTCTTCAAAGGCCTGTTCTCCGCCGAGGAGATGTCCGAAATCGGCGAGCAGGCCGACCGGATATGGTGGGCGGAGACGCAAAAACCCGGCTTCCGTCTCTCCGATCAGGGCAGCCAGCACACGTCCCCGTTCGTCGAACTTTCTCCCATCTTGTCGAACATCGTCGAGGACGACAGGGTCTACTTGGCGGCCCAGCGACTCCTCGGTGAAGGGATGGTCTGGACGAACTCCGAAGGCAACATCACCGGATACGGCGCCGCCCCGTGGCATCCGGACCGCAGGAACATGGCGCCGGGCGACCTCGATTATCCCCGCCTCAAGGTTATGCTGTACCTTGATGAAGTAAAGGCGGAAAACGGCGCTCTCCGCGTTATGCCCGGTTCCCACAGGAACCCGCTCCACGACTCGCTGTACTCCATGCTTCAAAAGCAGGACAACGACATGGATTGGGACGTTATCCCCGAGACCGAGGACCCGGCCGATATGCCCTACGGTGTCGCAGGCGACCGGATGCCCTGCCATGTCGTCGAATCACAACCCGGCGATGTGCTCTTCTTCAATCAATGCCTATGGCACTCGGCCTACAACGCCTATGCCGGTCGACGGTACATCGCCCTAAAATTCGCGGGCATGCCGACGACGGACGGCCATCTTGCAACCCTGCGATGGTACAGTGAGAAGGCGTTCTCGCCATATGAATCGTTCCTGAACAGCGACAGCGAACGGCTTCGCGGCCTCGTCACTCGCATGGCGGAGTTGGGGAGTGCCTAGCGCAGAAAAGAGAAGGAAACCCGTTCACTCTGATCCTGTCGAAGAGTGGAAACGCCGTTCATGTTGAGCTTGTCGAACCACGAACGGTTCCGGTTTGCCCATTGGACAAATCCGTACCGGTCACATGCCTTCCAGTTTAATCTCACCCCTCGCAATTCGCTCCAGCACGCAAACGTAGTGATCCCGCTCCGCCGCTTGAACCCGCTCGCGCAGGGTTGCCGGCGTGTCCTCATCCGACACCGGCGCCTCGACCTGCGACAGAACCGCGCCCGTGTCATAGTCGCCTTCGACCAAGTGCACGGTCGCGCCCGAAACCCGCTCGCCCGCGGCGAGGACAGCCTCATGGACTCGGTCTCCATACATGCCTTGTCCCCCAAACTTTGGCAGCAGGGCGGGATGCGTGTTCAGCAAGTGCCCCCGATACCGCCGGAGTGTCAAAGGCCCCAGACGCTTCATGTACCCGGCCAGCGCAACAACCTCGACGCCGTGATCGTTCAGCGTTTCTGTAATCGCGCGGTCGAGTTCGTCTGCGTCGGGGTGAGTTACGCTGCTGAGGTGGGCGGTTGGGATGCCGTGCGTTCGCGCCCGCGCCAGCGCCCCGGAGCGCGAGTTGTTGCTAATCGCGACTCTCACCTCGGCGTGAAGGCGGCCTTGTAAGCAGGCGTTGATGATCGCCTGCATCGTCGTTCCCGCGTGTGAGGCGAGGATGCCGAGACGGAGGCGCGGTCTTACGTTTGCCCCATGCCGCGCGCGAGCCACGCGAGTCAATCCTTCTTCTGGTCCGCGAGCTGGGCCATATAGGCTTCGTCGCCCATGATAGTCTTCTTATAGAACCAGCGGCTCTTTTGCGGCAGCATCGAGATGGCGCGGTCTTCTACGGGGAATCGTGTGGGCGCGTGGCCGTTGCGGGCCGACTCGCGCAAAGCGACCGAGGCTTCAAGCGCGCGGCGCATGTCCTCGCCCGTCGTCGCTCCGATGGACGCCCCGGACTCAAGGTTTTCGACCATTTCATCAACGATGCCGAGCATCACCGCCCCGGGATGTCGCCATCCCTCATCGTCGTAGCCTCGATCATGCTGCGCTTCTCGCGGCAAGAAGATCCCCTCCACCTCGACGAAATCCTCCCATCCGGTCGGTCGCTCCTCCGTCTTTCCTCTCAGAAGGTGAAGGCCCAGCCCGGTATTGTTCCAGTTGAAGATCACTCCGTGCGTGCCGACAACCTCAATGCCGCGCCAGTAGTGATTTGGCACTCGATAGTTGCTGAACAATTCGATCTCGTTGTCATAACGGATGTATCCGCCGAGTGCGCCGTACCCCGGCGCGCCGTCCTCGTGCTCATCCTCGGCCTCGGCGGACGGATCGCCCGAAACCCATCCGATGGCAAGCCCACCTGCAGGGCTGCCGGCGAATCGCTGAGCCAAGTTCAAACCGTGTGTGCCAACCTGGTTGTTGTTCTCATAGAGGTTGATGCGAACGATGCTCCCGATCTCCCCGTCGGCCACGAGTTGGTACGCCTTCTGGTAGTCGGGCGTGCTGGACACAACAACGCCGCACACTAAGGGTATCCCCCTCGAAGAGGTCTCCTCGACCATCCTGTCGGCATCAGCCAAGCTCCCGGTAAGAGGCTTCTCGCAAAATATGGACTTGACCCCCGCCTGCGCCATCGCAACTACGGCGTCCGCGTTCGGACGCACGGGGAGAACGGCCATGCCGATGTCGAGATCGTGGTTTTCCAGCATCTCATCCCACGTTTCATATCCGGGTACGCCGAAGCGCCCGGCCGCGAGTTCGAGGTTGGCGCGGTCCGTGTCCGCGATGGCGACGACCTCGCACAGCGGGTGCATGTCGAAGGCCCTCGCGCGCGGCACGCCCGCGCGTCCTGCTCCGATCAGTCCGACCTTGTACTTCGTGTCCTCGCTCATTGGCGCGCCTCCTCTATTCCGGTTTCTGGGACATCAGCGCCGGCCAATACCAGTCGGTTTTTCCCTCGACGCTCCTCTGTCCGTAAGCTCTCGCCGGTGTGGGCAGAATTCCCAAGCTGCGATCCGCAATGGGGAACTCGACTCTGGCGAAGCCGTGCCGATGCGACTCGCGCATGGCAACGATGATCTCCAGCACCTTGCGCATATTCTCCCCGCTGCATCGCGGCTCGACTCCCGCTTCCATCGTATCGAGGAACGATCGCGTGCTGTTGTCCTGGCGGGTCGCCATACTGATCCAGCCGTCCGAATCGAGGTCGGGCCCGAAGTGCTTATTCGCCGGATACGCGATGAGCTCTTCGTCCCCGGATGCCCCGCTCCTGAAGATGCGCGCCTGTTTCCAGTCGTACCACAGTCGCCCGCCGGAGCAGATGACCTCGATTCCGCGCAAGTCCCCCGCCCGCATGTAGATATAGCCGTTGACGCCGTTCTCAAAGTGGATGCTCCCGCCCATCCCTTGGTCGCTGCCTCTCCATGGGTCGATCTCCACCCACCCGGTCAGCCAGTCCACCTCGGCATCCTGCGCAAACATTCGCATCACGCTCAGGAACTGACAGCCTCCGCCCCATATTTCGCCGGTACTGCCGTATATCCTTATCGACAGGACATCACCAATCTCTCCCGACTCTATGAACGCCCTCGCGTCCCACAGGTAGTCGTAGTTGCGCTCGGCATCGCCCGAAGCGAAGTGGACGCCCTTTGAAGCGCAGGCATCAACCATGCGGTCGGCCTCTTCCAGCGTGACGCACATCGGTTTCTCGCAAAAGACGCCCTTCACGCCGACCTCCACGGACGCCAGCGTCACTTCGGGAATAACCGTCGATGGGAGAATCGGCGCGGCTATGTCGATCCGCTCATTCGCGAGCATCTCGCGGTAGTCCGTATACCCGCGTTCGAGCCCGAACCTTCGTCGGAATAGCTCAAGGACTTCGGGGTCCTTCTCCGCCACGGCGACGACCTCCGTCCGGGAGTCGAGTTGGTACGCGCGGGCGTGCTGCGTGCCCTTCAGCCCCGCACCGATGACTCCGACTCGGTATGGCGGCGTCATTTCACTCTCCTTGAGAACGCAAAAGGCTGTGCGCGGGGGAATGCCGCTACGGCCGTAACGACGAGAAACCGTCTCTGGACAGCTTCCCGCGTGCGGTAGACAGTCTAACAGATCGGTTGCACGCTTTCGCCGAAGCGGTTACGAAGACGAACGCCCGGCTATTCGATCCTCATCCTGGCGAATCGGGCGTGAGTCACCGCGGCTTGAGTGCACCACCAACTCGCGATGAGCGTTCCGTCGTTCAGGCGGGCCAAATTCGGCTTGCCGAACGCGATGTTGTCGTGACTCTTCGGGTACTCCGGCACTCGGTCGATGCCCAGATACTCTTGGCCGACGGCGTCCCAAACCTGCGCCTGATTATCGATATCCCACGTCCTGCCCTCGTCTGCGGACAGAACCACGTTGATGCCGGGGCTCATGCCCTCGCGGTCGGTGTAGGCCGCCGCCATGAGGCCGCCGCCGAGATCGGCTATCCAGCACGTCTGGGCCATGAGATTGGTCGGCTCAGGATAACTCCATTCACTGAGGTCTTCGTTGGAAATCGTAATGTGTGCGGGGAAGTCCTCAGCCGTGCCGGGCCTCTGAGTCCACTGGAGCGCCCCGACTCGGCCGTCGAGCATCTTCACGTAGCGGCTGTGCGAGAACATCTTGCCGGTGTCTGACGCGCTCTCCAAAGGGATCGCATTCGACCATGTCTCGCCCCGGTCGCCGGAGAAGGTCGAGAAGCCCTTGATGTGCAGGGGACTGGGATCGTCCCATCTCTTCCAGAACTCAAGGCCCAGCCACCATCGGCCGTCGTTGAGCTCGATGATGGAGGATGGCGTGTCGGGCTCGCTGTCGAGAGGAAGGTCCATGACTCGAGGGGGAGTCCACGATCGCCCATTGTCCTCGGAGAACATGATGATCTTCTCGGACGTGCGGATACCGCCGGTCTCGGAGTTGAACTGCGGGCGAGGGTCGGAGTAGTCGAGTCGAAAGGCGTTCAGCGCGAGCGCGCCGTCACTGAGTCTGAAGGTGTGAGGCGCAGAGTAGCTGTACGGGCGGTCGTCGTTGGCCACGTCCCACACCGGGCCTTCCTGCGACCACGTACGGCCGCCGTCGCTCGATCTCGCGACATTCAGCGTTCCGTCGGTGGAGTAGAAGGCCTGCCCGATGCGGTACACGCAGACCACCTCGTCGCCGTCAAGCGGCGTAACGTTGGGCAGGAAGGCGCATTCCGCCTTGAACCCGGGTTCAGGGTTCCGGTAGATCACGCCGTCATCAATCAGCCGGAGTTGTTTCATGGTGAGCGTCCGCGGGACTCTATGGAGTTAAGCGCCGAGAATTATACCCCAAACGTACCCACCCTTCGACAACCTCAGTGCGAACGGAGCACTCCCAAAGACAAAATCAGCCCGTTCGTGAACGGAGCCGCTCCTAACAATCCCGTTCGTGGTGAGCCTGTCGAACCATGAACGGAACCCCCTACAACCCTTAAGGCCGCCCTCACTTCACCGGCGTCGAGACACTGGCGGTGTCGTTGGAGGCGTTGGTGTCAGGCAGGCTCGTATCGACTGTTGCGGTGGTGACAATGGTCGATGGAGCCGATTCCTCGACCTTTACCGAAATAATCGCCTTGACGTTCTTGGTCGAGTCCAGCGCGCCGAGCCGACAGTTGACAACCCCCTGCGACTCGAAGCACGCGGGATCCGGGGGCTGAGAGGAAGTGAATACGACGCCCGGCGGCAGCGTCGTATTTACGACGATCCTCTTGGCCTGGCCCGGCCCTTCATTGGTGACGAGAACGGTGTAAATCAGCGAGCCGTTTCGCTCCGCCGTTTGAGAGGACGCCGAGATGGCAAGGGAGAGATCGGGCTTGGCCCTCAGAAACCTGAAGCTGATATTGCCCTGGTACGTGCCGATAGATGTGAGCATTCCGACGAGGGTAACCACCGTCAGCGTGACGATGAACAGAGAGAACCAGAATACGAACCCTTGGCGCCTAAACCAGAGCAGAACCGGCATTTTTCAGCAACCCTCCGAAGCGATTTGAAACGGCGCCATTCCCTCGTTCTTTCCCACCGTTGGAAATGCAGAGGGACAGGCGAGGCTCGACACCTCTGTCCTGTCCCTCATGCCGCTCTCTTATGGGACGGGGATAATTCCTCGTTCCCGTGTTTTCTTTACCTAGTTACACTTCTCCGAGGCGATATGCGGGCACTCCAAGAAGTGGGTGCTCGCGTAGCGCATCGACCGGTTGCCAGGGTTGTTCACGTTGTCCATGCCATCCTCAAAGTAGGTAAGCATGTTGCCGAAACCGCCTGCCTCTTCACGCATGTGACGATTCGGGACGTTCCTGACGTTGTTCCGCTTAAAGACGATGCCGTGGCTGCTGCCCGTGAACCCGATGCTGCCGAAGTGGTAGTCGTTTTCGAGGTTGAGCGTGTAGAGCCTCTTGCCAATCTCGATTCGCCTCGGGTCCAGCATTTGGTATGACCGGCCCTCGCCGTAGAGATTTTGCATCTCCATGAGGAACCCCGTCGGGTCGGCGGGATAGTTGCCTGCGGGCGCAAGCGGCAGGTACTCATCCTCGGAGCAGCCCGTGCATTCCACCTGCGGCGCTCCGACGGGCGCCATTCCCTCCGTGCCGCCGGTTTCAAAGTATCGGCCCATCTCCCTTCCGGGATGGCTGGCGCGGTACGGCAGGAACTGCGTCCAAACCCACATGTTGGTCATCTGCGGCATGGCGCGCATCCGAATCGGAGCGTGACCCGTCCCAAATGCTCTGTTCCGGCCCTCTTTGAAATCGAGTTGAATGCCGATATCGGCCCATTGACTCTGGAAGAGTTCGGCGACCTTGATGAACTCCTCGCGGAACTCGGAGAAGATCACGAGGTTGCCTTCGCCGTCGGTGCGGTTCCTGAAGCCGTCGCCGTCGGTGTCGACGAGGCCGATCGAGTCGAGAAGCTGGTTAGCCTTCTCAACGTCGCGCACGGCGTTGTACTGCTGCCACTCGTCGCCGGGATAGAACAGCGTGCTCGGATGGGGCACCCAGGCCTGCGGCGTGCCGAGACCGAGGAATACGACCTCGTTGATCTCGCCGCGGTCCATCCCGAGATTCAAGGCCTCCCGGAACTCCTGAGTGCGGAACAGCCTGGCTAGTTCGAGGTCCTCGTTGTACTCGGTGTTGATCTGCGTTCCCGCGTCGTTGCCGCTCGTCTCCGGCCAGTGGCCGATGCTGTAGTCGCCCTTTTCCATGTTCGCGATGTAGAGAGGCATCTCATACAGGACGAAGTTGGCGTTGTACGGCCCGTCCGTCTCTCCATTCATCGATCGGAATATGGAGGTGTCCCGGCTCTCGGTGAGATACCACGTGTAGGCGTCAATGTAAGGCAGCTGGTTCCCGTCGGGGTCCACACCGTGGTAATACGGATTGGCGCACTGTGTCTGAGAGTCGTCGTTGCCTCCCTCGCAGTTGTAGAAGTGGCCGAGGAAGGGAACGTCCGCGTCGTAGCGAACGCTGTACTTGCCGATCCAGACCTGCGTCCAGTCAGTGTAGCCCTTTTCGTCCATGATCGCCTTGAACTCGGCCGGGTCGGCGTACTTGGGGTGGTAGCCCTGCGAGTAATGGAAGGGTTCGAACATGCAGGCGTGGGTGCGCGTGCATCCCTGGCCCTGCCGGAACCGACCGCCCTCGAGGAAGGTGAAGTACGGCGAGTCGAAGCTCAGGGTGAAGTTCAGGTCATCGACCTTGTTGAACTGCACCACATTCCCCGTTACCGGGTCCTTGACCGTCCCGGAATAGGCCTTGTTCAGTTCGGGGTTGAACTGCACGTCTTCGTTCCAGACCCACTCGACGTCCTGCATCGTCATGGGAACGCCGTCCGACCACTTCAGGCCGTTGCGGAGCGTGACGGTGTATGTGCGGCCGTCCTCGCTGAGACTGACGGACTTGCAGGCCAACGGGTAGAAGTTAACGCCGTTTGCGTCGTACTGCATACACGTGCCGTTGCCGCCAAACGCCTCGAATTTCAAGTATCTGCTGGTCTTTCCGCCGGTAATGATTCGGCCCTCGCCTCCGTATACACCGACCTCGTCCGGCGGAGCGAAGACGTAGACATCCTCCGTCACCGGCAGCCGCTGCTCAAGCGGAGGCAGGCTGCCCTCTCGCACCATCTGCGCGAACCTGGGGCTCTCTTGGAATGTCGTCGGGCGCGGGCTGTACTCTTCGATATAGGCCCAATACGCGCCGGGAGCCTGGGGCTTGGCGACGTACTCCACAGCGACTGGCTCCATGCTTGATGCCGGGGCCATCCGCTCTGCCTGACTCGGCGCGGCGGCGCTTACTCCTGAGGAGACGGGAGCCGCGGCCGGGGCTGCCGCGCGAGCGGGGGCGGCGGGCGCAGGCTGCTGCTGCTCTGTCACTTCGGCAACCGGCACCTGCGGCGCGGGCGCCGGATCGGCGGCCGGGGCTGCAGGCCGGGCCTGTTGAGCCGGCTGCGGCTGCTCAGGCTCCTCCGTTGCCGCGCACGACAGCGCCACGCTCAAAGCCAGCGCAGCCGCAACGGCGACTAACACTCGGTATGCGATTGGAATATTTTTCAAGGTCTCCCTCCTTATGGGTAAGACACTAATCCAAACCTTGGAACTTCGATAATTGCGTTAACGATCCGCGTCAACTTCGCTGTGAACGCAATATAATCAGAATCTAAAACAAAATGTCAATAGATGCAAAGCAAGGGTAACCGATCAGTGGTACTGAAATGAACACCCCGCCCCCGTGGATATCCGCTCCCCGTTTTCGGAAACCCTTGCAAAACCGTCATTCCGTCGCAGACCGGAAACCGGCAATGATGAGCACGTCTTCGATCTCTGCGCAAATCTCTTCTCCCGTCGTGGGCGAAGGTTAGGACCGGAAGCGCCCTCTCATCAATGGTCATCGCACGGGAATAGGCCAGCCAAAGCCCTCGATGATCGCTTGAAGCTCTTGCGTTTCTTCGTCATTCAGCGGCTGCGACGGCGGACGGGAGGAACCGACCGGCTCGCCGAGTATCTTCAAGATACCCTTCATCACCCTTCCTTGCCCGCCGGAGCGATGGCCGATTTTCTCCCCGAACTTCCGGAGCGGCCCCTGAACTTCGCGGTACAGCGTCTCCGCCTCTTCCCACCGCTTGGCCCTGATGAGCTCCCAGACCTTGAGGTCGTGAGGCGGGTAGGCTTCAACGCTCGTCTGAACGAAGCCGTGACCGCCCAGCTTGGCGCAGCGCACGGGGTCGACGGTGTTATCGATGATGTTGAAACGGTGGACGAACTGGGTCATCTCTTCGTAGACCTGCCCGTCGTGAGGACTCCACTTGATCGCCGCGACGTTCTCAAAGTCGCTCATCTTGAGGAGGGTATCGGTGTCGATCCGCCCGCCCCGGAGCCAATGAGTGTGGTAGACCATAATCCCAATGTCGATCGCGTCCGACAGGTCGCCGTAGTATCTCAGAAGGTCGTCTTGAGAAGGGTCGTTGAAGATGGGCGGGCATACTTGAAGGGCATGTGCCCCCATGTCTTGCGCGACCCTGGCGTCCCTTATCGTACGTTTAGTGTCCTTGTAATGAAGTCCGCACATGACGGTTGCTTTACCGTCCGATGCCTGCACCGTCGTTCGCAAAAGGGCCGCCCACTCCGAGTCGTCGAGCATCGGCCCCTCTCCGGCGGCCGCGGCCACCTTGATGATGCCGTTGCCCTTCGTAAGTCCGCTTTCCACCCACCACTCCGTCAGGTCGCGCATCTTGCCGAGATCAACTTCATAGTCCTCGTCGAATGGTGTCGCGACCGCCGCCGCGGCTCCGACGATCAGATCGCGCAAATTCTCTTTTGGCATGGGGTTTCCGTCCTCATAGATGTGCGTATGGGGATATGAGCAACACTCGGCGAGTGAGTGTACGACCGCACTCGTGCCCTGTCAACGAGGAAACTAAGAATTGGCGACGGAATCAGATACGGAGAGGTTACGTCCCCCGAGTGCGAAAGCCCGCAGGCAAATTGGGTTCAGAGCCGTTCCCAGGACGATATCGGGCCGGGGACAATGACGAAGAAGGGATGGGGATCAGGTACGGAAACTCGGGTGATGCGTTGAAAGAAGGCGGGCGCCCGGCGTTCGAGCTTATCGGCGAGATGGCCCAGTTCGTAACGCATTTGGCCGTCGCTGACCTCAATGGGCGACGCGGCGCCCGGTGAGTGAGTGATCTTGCCTCGGTCGAAGCGATACCTCCGACGCGCCGCTTCATCACACACGGAGTGCAAATACTCCGCTATTGCGTGATCAGGGAAAGGATGATCGCGAAAGCGTTCTAGTTGAGGGTGATTTCGGTAACCGCGTGTCGCTCCTTCGAGTGCCTTTTGCGCGAGAAGTCCCTCACGCCACAGGGCAACAAGCCCCCTGGCGTCCAGGTAGCAGGGATGCAGAGACCAAAGCCGCATGAGAATGAGGGCCTGCCGTCACTGACAGTATGGCCGCGCTACCAGCGACGACCGGCCCTTCATCGATCCATCAGTCCTTCACTGAAGCTCGACTAAGCGAGCTGGCCGATTGCCGTCAGACTGACGACTCCGGCCACGGCGACGAGCAAGTAGACGATCCGCGATACGATGTTCACGTCTCCAAACTTCATCCCACCGCAAATCAGGGCGACTAGGTCGAACTTGAACAGCCCTACTAATCCCCAGTTTACCGCCCCGACAGATGCAAGGACTATCGCTATAATCTGTACGAGTTCCATTACGTTCCCTCCTTCACGAAACAATGTTATGATGTATAATAATAACATATCACTCCATAAATGTCTATGATATTCTACAAAACCAGGGGCAATTCTCTCAAAACGGTCGAGAATGCATAGCAAAAGTCCACTGACAGAGGTGCGAGAGGAGTACTGCGAGGCGGCAATTCTCGGAGATTCTGCTGCTGCGCGTTCAGTTATCGAACAGGCCAGGCGGCACGGCGCTACGTGCGCGGACATCTATATCGACGTGCTTGCGCCGTCGCAAATCCGGCTTGGCGAGCTATGGCACGCCGGCAGCCTCAACATCGGTCAAGAGCATCTGGCGACGACCATTACCATGGAAATGATGGATTTTCTCAGGCGAGAGATGACCCCCAAAGCAAGTCTGGGGGTGAGGGCCGTTGTAACCCCGGTGCAGGGCGACCTCCACACCCTCGGCGCGCGAATGATTGCCGACTTCCTAACCATGGACGGCTGGGACGTGGATTTCTTTGGCAATGGACTCCCCGCCAACGATCTTGCCGAGTTTGCGCGGGATCGGAACGCCGACCTCGTAGCGATGTCCTCCACCCTGTCCGAGTTCCTGCCAAACGCCAAATCGGCCGCGGATGCGATTCGCCAACTCAACCCTCGTCGACCGAAGATCCTCCTAGGCGGAATGGCTGTCCTGAATCTGGATGGCGACGTTGAAACAATCTGGAGCGACGCCATCGCGCGCGACGTACTGGAAGCCGTCAGCCAAGCTCGCCGACTGGTTGGCCTTGCGAAGGAAAAACTCACCCTCGAAGAGCAGCTCGCCCTGGTGGGACTCCGGATCAACCAAGCGCGGAAGAGCCGCAAAATGACCCAGCAAGCTCTGGCGGACGCTTCCGGGCTCGACCGCACGTACATCAGCCTGGTCGAACACGGTAAACAGAACTTGACGATCGGGGCCGTCCTAAAGATCGCCCATGCGTTGGAGACGCCAATCGGCGACCTGTTGATGCCCCCCTCGTCTACTCGGTAATCGCCGCGTGCCGGCAGCACAGTGAAAGCGAGAGAACCATCGTACTCAATAGAAACGCAGATCGGCCCTACAGGCGCGGTGGAGGATAACTTACCTTCTTCTCCATCGTTATGCACAGTTGATGTTTCAGGACATTCGCCCGCGCTGAGGTTTGGAGGCGCTTTCAAAAGCGGTTCGCGCAGGGCGCTCGAGTAATAATGAGGTGCAATGCATGAGGTTCATCACGGGAATAGCGGTCCGCAACCGGACGGTTACGGTACTTGCGATCATTCTTCTTCTGGCATCTGGGATAACGGCCTACCGTTCTCTTCGCGTCGAGTTGTTTCCCGAAATTCCGTTTCCTCTTGTAATCGTAACGGCGGTTTACCCGTCGGCGAACCCTGATGCCGTCGTCCGAGATGTTACCGCTCCGATAGAGCGCGCGATTTCGGGAGCGACGGGGTTGGAGTCGGTCCAAACGACGACTTTCGAAGGCAACTCGGTCGTGCGGGCCACCTTCAAGTATGGAACGGACATGGTTGCCGCGGAGGAACAGATCGCCTCGGCCGTGAACGGTATATCGTTCGTCAGCGGCGTCGAGGAGCCCATGGTCGCCCGCGTCAATCCCGACGAGTTCCCCGTCATCCAATTTAGCGTCATCTCGGACCGTGAAGCCGACGATTTGCAGCAGATCGTGCAGTCACAGGTACTCCCCGCGCTTTCGGAAATCGAGGGCGTTCTCCAAATCGAAGTTGCCGGCGAGATCGATCGCCGCGTCCAGGTCACCGTGGACACCGATGTCCTCGCGCAGAACAACGTCACGCTCTTTGGGATATCCAACGCATTGAGGGAGAATAACGTCAGCCTGCCCGCAGGGGCCGTCTTCGAGGACGGACAGGCCATTCTCGCCAAGACGACGCACACCTTTACCTCAGTCGACGACCTGAAAGGTCTCGTCGTTGGAATGTCGGAGTCCGGCCCGATCCTGTTGGGAGACGTGGCGAATGTCAGCCTGGGCGCTGCCGCGCCCACGAGTATATCCCGCACGAACGGCCGGCCCAGCGTGGGCGTGTCCATCGTCAAGGAGGCTGAGGCCAACACTATCGACGTCACGACGGCCGTGCGCGAAACGCTTGACGGTCTGACGGGGCTTCCATCGGATGTCGAGGTCGTCATCGTATCGGACCAGGGGCCGAGTATTCAGGGCCAGATCGACGCCCTATTGCGGGAAGCCCTATTCGGGTTCCTCTTTGCCGTTTCCGTCGTATTCGCCTTCATGCTGACCACCAAGCCGACAATTGCGCGCGGGCTGTTGAACACCCTTCGACCGACCATTGTCATCGCACTGTCGATCCCGTTGAGTGTCTTTATCAGCGTCCTGCTGATGGCGTGGCAAGATATGACGCTGAACTTCATGACACTGGGCGGACTGGCCATCTCCGTCGGACGAGTGGTCGACGACGCAATCGTGGTGCTGGAAAACGTCTATCGCCACGTCCAGGCCGGGCGTGAGCGCTGGCGGGCCGCCCTGGAAGCCACAGCCGAAGTCGGCCCTGCTATCTTCGCCTCGACGATGACGACCATCGTCGTATTTGCGCCCCTGGCCTTCATTCAAGGACTCGTGGGCGCATTCTTCGCGCCGTTCGCGCTCACCGTGAGCCTGGCCCTCGCGGCGTCACTCTTGGTCGCACTGACGGCTGTCCCAGTGCTGGGAGCCTACCTCCTGCGCCCCGGAGACCTCCCCGAGGAGGCAGGGGAAGAGGACATCGCCTTCGTTCAGGAGACGTGGATGCAGCGGCTCTACACGCCCGTCATTCGCTGGACTCTCCGACACAAGACCGTCACTCTTGTATCAGCCATGCTTCTCACCGTCGGGAGCTTGGGTCTAACGTTCTTCATTCCGATTACGCTGTTCTCCGGCGGCGGGGATCGGCTGGTCCAGATCGAGCTCTCGCTGCCGCCCGGAACTCCGCCGGATCGTACGCTTGCCCAAGTGGTCGAAATCGAAGAACGAGTGAGCGGGATCGCTCATGTGTACAGGGCTACCGTCGGAACGACCACTTTGGCCTTCGGCGGCCGATCGGGTGGACTCAATCAAGCCAGCATTCTGGTCAATCTCTCAGAGGACGCGCCGGAAGACATCGCGCGAATTCTTCGAGAGGAACTCGACACCGGCGGGCGAACTATAAGGATACGAGAAGTCCAAGCCGGTCCTCCGACCGCCGGTATCGATGTCAGAGTGACCGGATCGAACTATGACGATATCGTCGCGGTATCCCAGGAGCTGACTGACTCGATCCAAGGAATTGAAGGAGTGATCAACATCGACAGCAATGTCGCCCAAGCGCGCGACGAGGCGTCCATACAAGTTGACCCGGCCAAGGCGGCGAGCATCGGTCTCAACACGAGGCAAGTCGGCCTCCAGGTAAGCCGGTATCTCATCGGCGAGACCGTCACGCGAATAACGATTGACGACGCGCTTACCGATGTTGTCTTGTCCGGCAATCGCCGCGCCGCCAACGGAATCGGCGCCCTGGAAACCCTCATCATCGCCGGCCCGCTCGGATCGGCTCCCCTGGGCGAACTCGCCGATGTGGTCGTGAGGGAAGGGCCGGTAACGATTAGCCGGACGGACGGGCTGCGCTCGGCCACCATTACCGGCGATATCGTTGCCGAAGACGCCCAGCAGGTGGGCCGCATCATCGACGAAAAAATAGCCGCGATTGCCCTGCCCCCGGGCGTATCGATCACCAGCGGCGGGATATTCGCCGACATTGCCGAGGGCTTCCAGGCCATCTTCATTTCGATGGGCGTCGGCATCGTCCTCGTCTACTTGGTCATGGTGGCGAGCCTCGGGTCTCTCAGGAACCCCATCGTTATTGTCATGACGCTGCCATTCGCCCTCATCGGGGCCCTGGCGGCCCTGCTCATAACCGACCGCGCGCTGGGCTTGCCCGCGATGATGGGTATCCTGCTCCTCATCGGAATCGTGGTCACGAACGCCATCGTCCTGATCGCATTCGTCGAGCAGCTGAGACAGAAGGGAATGTCGGTTTACGACGCTCTCATCAACGGCGGAAGGGTTCGCCTTCGGCCAATTCTCATGACCGCTCTTACGACGAGCTTCGCACTGCTGCCCTTGGCAGCCGCTTCATCCGGCGAAGGCGGAATCATTAGCGCTGAACTGGCAACCGTAGTCATCGGCGGCCTGATGAGCTCCACCGCGCTAACTCTTATCGTAGTCCCGGTGGTGTACAGCATTCTAAACGAGAGCATTCCGAATACATTCCGCCGTATTATCGGCGCTGTGAGTCGAAAGCCGGCAGCCGCGACCTGATACCAATTCTGGATGATCAGGCCGTATTCTCACGTACCGGGGTCGGTGGGGATTCCCTATCCCCGTGAAAACGGGGATAGGCTCAGGGCGAACGGGGTTGTCAGAGATAGGGACGGTTCGCGAACCGCCCCTACGCCGCTGGGTACTTTGAGACAGTTTCTAAAGCCTCCCGATATGACGCGACTCATCCCCCACGTCATGTTAAAGATGGTTAATCGTGCCTTAACGGCCCGTTAACGTGATGGACACGGCGGGCAATATATGCTTCTCCGTTGGAACAACCATGAGAACTCTGAATGAGGGATTCCAAGGGGAAGGGTACGAAAATGTCATCCGTAGGCCGAATGGTTGGGCGCGGGAGTGTTGCCGTTGCGCTGTCGGGGCTATTGATCGCGCTGCTGATCGCCTGTTCCGGGAGTGATGACGCCGAGACCTCTTCGCCCGCCTCCGCTCCGGCAAGCCTGAACGGAACGATTGAGATCGACGGCTCCAGCACGGTCTACCCCATTAGCGAAGCCGTAGCGGAAGAGTTCAACAAAATCCATCCGAACGTCCGAGTTAACGTCGGTGTCTCCGGCACCGGGGGCGGCTTCAAACGCTTCTCCGTCGGCGAGACCGACATATCGGACGCCTCCCGCGCCATCAGGGACTCCGAACACGAAGCCTCCGTCGCCAACGGCGTCGAGTACTACGAACTCCGCGTCGGCACCGACGGCCTCTCCGTCATCGTTTCGACCGCCAACGACTTCCTCGATTGCCTCACCGTCGATGAGCTCAAGATGATTTGGGAACCCGGCTCTACGGTCAATAACTGGAACCAAGTACGGCCCGGCTTCCCCGACCGTCCTCTCAGACTCTACGGCCCCGACACGGACTCCGGCACCTTCGATTTCTTCACTGATGAGATCAACGGCGAGCCTCAGGCGAGCCGCTCGGACTACACCGCCAGCGCCGATGACAATATTCTCGTCCAGGGCATCGGCGGTGACCGAAACGCCCTTGGCTATTTCGGATACGCCTACTATGCCGAGAATACGGACAAGTTGAAGCCGGTGTCCGTCGACGACGGGGAGGGCTGCGTCACACCGACGCCGGACACGATCCTCTCGGGCGAGTACAAGCCGCTGACTCGCCCCCTGTTCATCTATGTCAACAAGGAGAGCCTTGCCCGGCCTGAGGTCAAGGCGTTCGTGGAGTTCTACATGGAGCATGGCGAGACGCTGACTCGCGAGGTTGGCTACGTGCCCGTTCCACCGGACGCCTACACGGACAACCTCATAATGATCGAGGGCAACTAAAAAGGGGAATCGCGATCCCCGCTATCGAGTACTTTAGAGGTTTGCTAACCGCATAACGGCACGGACGGGCCTGGCTATAGTTGACGGTGTTCGTCTATCCGAAGTATGGATACCTGAAGGGCGGAGAACTTGATCTCCCCCAAAGCGCACGAGAAGCCGAAAAGGAAGACGTGAGTTGAGTTCAAGTAGCTCGGGACAAAACAGCCCGGAATCATCATCGGACGCGCTGAAGCCCCCCGGAAGCGAATATCGCGCGCGCTTCAAACGAAACAAACGGAACTGGGAAGGAACCCTCGTCCAGTACCTGGTATTCGTCTGCGCGATCCTCTCCATCCTGACTACCGTCGCGATTCTTCTTTCTCTGGCCATCCAGTCATGGGGCTTCTTCTCGCAAATCCCCCTGTGGGAGTTCCTAGGAGAGACGCGCTGGTCGCCGATTCTCAAGCCGAGATCATACGGCGTCCTGCCCCTGGTGGCAGGGACAATGTTGGTGACGTTCTTGGGCGCGGCGGTGGCGATTCCCGTCGGACTCGCGGCGGCCACCTATCTGTCGGAATATGCTCACGACAAGGTGAGGCGGGTCATCAAGCCGATACTGGAGGTATTGGCCGGCATCCCGACCGTGGTCTACGGATATTTCGCGCTAACCTTCGTTACACCCCAGCTTCAGCGTATATTCCCGGACATCCTGGTATTCAACGCACTGAGCGCGGGACTGGTCATGGGCATAATGATCCTTCCGATGGTCTCGTCGCTGAGCGAGGACGCCATGTTGGCGGTTCCGAATTCGCTTCGACAGGCGGCATACGCTCTCGGCGCGACACGGCTCGAAGTATCGACGAAGATCGTCATTCCCGCCGCCCTGTCGGGCATCATGGGCGCTTTCATCATCGGCCTGTCACGCGCGATTGGCGAGACCATGCTCGTCACCATCGCCGCGGGCGCGACGCCGAAACTGACGATCAACCCGCTTGAGAGCATCCAGACCATGACGGCCTACATCGTCCAGCTGAGCCTGGGCGAGACCCCGCACGGTTCGCTTGAGTTCAACACGATCTTCGCGGTGGGTCTCCTGCTGTTCCTCATGACCCTAGTGATGAACGTACTGGGCTACGTCGTAGTTCGGAAATGGGGTCTGAAGTACGAATGATTCCGAGGGCGGAGCGCTTCCGACCGAAACTCGAAGCCCGCAAAGTCAGGGGCGCGATTGCCTATGCCATTCTCGTCGCCGCGGTCGCAGTCGGCATCATGGGACTCGGCGTCCTGCTTATCCAGGTGTTCATTCAAGGCTTTGATTGGCTCCGCCCAGAGCTGATCTTCAACTTTCCTTCCCGCTTCCCTGAACAGGCGGGACTGAAGGCCGCACTGTTCGGCACCCTCTGGCTCATGGGACTCACCGCCTTGTTCTGCGTCCCTGTGGGAATCGGGGCCGCCATCTACCTGGAAGAGTACGCACCGGAGAACCGACTGACGCAGTTTGTCGAGATCAATATCGCGAACCTGGCCGGCGTTCCGTCAATCGTCTACGGCCTCTTGGGATTGGCCCTGTTCGTTCACGGGTACACCTTCGAGTACGGCGGAACCAAGATCGCGTTCAACCTGGGACGCAGCGTCTTGGCCGGTGCGCTCACGATGTCTCTGCTCGTGCTTCCAATCGTGATCCTGGCGTCGCGGGAGGCGATCAAGGCTGTGCCGGACACATACCGACAGGCCTCGTTCGCGCTGGGAGCGACGAAGTGGGAGACCGTTCGCGGAGTCGTCCTGCCGTCGGCATTCCCCGGGATGCTCACGGGTATCATTCTGGCGATGTCGCGCGCTGTGGGGGAAACGGCTCCCGTCATCGCCATCAGCGCACTGGTCTACTTGACATTCATCCCGGAGGGTCCGCTCGACAGGTTCACCGTTCTCCCCATACAAATATATAACTGGGTCTCGCGTCCACAAGCGGACTTTCAGGGCCTCGCGGCGGGTGGTATAGTAGTGTTGCTGGTAGTCCTGCTCTCCATGAACGCCCTCGCCGTCTACTTGCGCAATAAATTCCAGAGCCGTTCGATCGAGTGACAACTCCTTCCGCGCCTGGCGAGGTATCATGCAGGAACAACGAACAAGACAGCCGAAAGTCATCGTCAATTCTCCATTGACCGTCAAGCAGCCTGACACCATTGACGACCTTCGGAACGACGTCGTCCTCGACGTCCGGTCGCTTGAGGTTTTCTATGGAACCTTCAGAGCAGTCAAGGACGTAGCCATGCCGATTCAGTCGAACAAAGTCACCTCCTTCATCGGCCCCTCCGGTTGCGGAAAGAGCACAGTCTTGCGATGCTTCAACCGCATGAACGACCTGATCCGCGGGGCGCGAATCGGCGGCAAAATACTGTTTCGAGACGAGGACCTCTACGGCCCCGGCATCGACCCGACCGAGATGCGCTCACGCATCGGCATGGTCTTCCAGAAGCCGAACCCCTTCCCAAAGTCGATTTACGAGAACGTTGCCTTCGGCCTTCGAGTGAACGGCTACACGGGGAACTACTCGGAAGCGGTCGAACGCTCACTTCGTCGGGCTGCTCTCTGGGATGAGGTCAAGGATCGGCTGAAGGAGAGCGCGCTTGAGCTTTCGGGCGGGCAGCAGCAGCGCCTCTGCATCGCTCGCGCTCTCGCCCCGGAGCCGGAGGTCCTTCTGATGGACGAGCCGGCGTCGGCCCTCGACCCGATCTCGACACTCGCCATCGAGGACCTCATCAAGGAACTCGTGAACGACGTGTCCATCGTCATCGTTACCCACAATATGCAGCAGGCGGCGCGAGTTTCCGATGAAACCGCCTTCTTCATGGTCGACTCCGACGACCGCGCCGGGTACCTCGTCGAATTTGGCGAGACGAACAGTATCTTCACGAACCCCGGCGACGAGCGAACAGAGGCGTACATTACCGGCCGGTTCAGTTAGGCGGTCACGCGCACAATGCCCCGAAACGAATTCGGACGCGACCTTCGGTTTCTCCAAGAAGAGCTGCTTGCCGTGGGCAGTATGGTCGAAAAGGCCATCGCCAACGCCGTCGACGCTCTCAAACGTCGAGACCTTGATCTCTCTCGCCAGGTCGTCCTTGACGACGGCATAATCGACGCCCGGCGGTACGATATCGAGGAACGTTGCGTCAACCTCATCGCGATGCAGCAGCCCATGGCCACAGACCTGCGCATGATCATCGCGATCCTGCAAATCATAGGGGAGCTGGAGCGGATGGGCGACTACGCCGGCGGCATTGCCAAAATCAGCCTCGCCATGGGAAACGATCCCCCCATCAAGCCGCTCATCGATATCCCCCGCATGGCTGACATGGCCTCGCAGATGCTCAGAAGGAGCCTCGATTCCCTCGTCGATCGGGATATCATCGCCGCCCAGGGCGTAAGAGCGGATGACGATGAGGTGGACGCCCTCTACGACCAAATCTATCGCGAACTTCTCACCTTCATGCTGGAAGACCCGCGAACCATCACGCGCGCGACGTATCTGCTTTGGGTCGCGCACGACCTCGAACGGATCGCGGACAGGGCGACGAATATCGCCAAGCGAGTCATCTATCTCGTCACGGGCGAGCGCGTGGCAACCAAGTCCATAGATGCGACGAGATCGTAAAGCCTCCATGAACGCTTCTCTGATCCGTCGCGCCGGTGCAGAGTGCGTTGGTACATTTGGACTGGTCTTCATCGCGGCGGGCGCCGCAATGGCGGACGAAATCTCGGGCGGAAGCCTCGGCATTGTTGGAAATGCGCTCGCATCGGGCCTCATTGTCACGGTCATGGTATACGCGACCGGGCACATATCCGGGGCTCACATCAACCCCGCCGTGACTCTCGCATTCGCGCTCGTCCGCCGAATATCGATTCGAGACGCCGGATTCTACTGGGTAGCTCAATTGGCCGGCGCGATTCTCGCCGCCGCCGTCCTCCGACTGCTGCTAGGCAAGGTAGGCATCATGGGCGGACATGCCATCACCATCGACCCGGCCCAAGCCGTGGCCGTCGAGATCGCGCTCACCTTCTTCCTCATGTTCGTCATCATGGCGGTCGCCACCGATAAGCGCGCAGTCGGCCACGCGGCCGCTATCGCCATCGGCGCCGCCGTTACCGTCGATATCCTCTTCGGAGGCCCACTCACCGGCGGTTCCATGAACCCCGCGCGGACGACGGGGCCCGCGATCCTGGCGGCAAACTGGCAAGACCTGTGGGTCTACTGGACGGGACCTCCGATCGGAGCCGCCCTGGCCGCATTCCTGTACACCTGGCTGAACGATTCCGAGGAGTCAATTCCCAGTGAGTCCTGATACCAGGAGGACCGCATACCCGTTCGCCGTATCCGCGATCAAACCGAGGCTGGAGTGCGGGAGTTGCTGCCCGGCGAGCCGAGACGGTAGCCGAAAGTCCCGCAGGCGAGGCTAGGCCCCTCCGGCGAAGAGACCAAGGCGAGTCGCCTCGCGAATGGCCTTCGCGACGTCGACAACTCGCGGGCCGGTATCCTTCAGCGTGACTCGGGCTGACTGTTCGGCGCCGACGCTCAATGCCCTCTCCCCGTCGAGGGCGACCGTGCACGGTCGCGACGCTATATCCACGCCTTCACCGACTTCTATGACCTTCCACGCGGATATCGGCGCCGTGGTCACGATGCCGGGAACGATTGGAGCGTCAACCGTCACGCCGCCCGGACCGAGGGCCGCGTGCACCGCGGAACGTTCGCCGCTGGCCGACGGCCTGAGGCGCGCGCCGATGGCGGATAACCCGATGGCGTCTGCGTCCGTACGCGCCAAGAACAGCTCCGATATCGTGTCAATGTCCCACAAAGCGCGGGCCCCGATGAACCGATGAACGCTGACCGCCACGTCCACGAGGGCAATATCGCGCACCGTCCCGTCGACGGACACTTCCAACACCGTCGAGCGACGAGTGACCTGCTCCATGTCCACGGTGCCGGATGCCGCGACTCCCGCGGCGATACCGGCAACGGTGCCCTCCATCATTTGAGGGAAGACGTTATTGGTGCCGGTGGATATCGGAACGATTGGGAGGTCGCCCGCGCCCTTTGCGACGGCGCGGTTCGTTCCGTCGCCTCCCAGAGTTACAATGCAGCCCACGCCTTCGCCCCGCATCGCCTCTGCCGAGCGAGTGGAGTCGATCTCCCTATTCGTTACGAGAATATCGGCGAACTCGAAGGACATTCTCGTCGATTGACCGCTGAGGCCGGCGCGCGCGATACCGCCCATATCCGGCATGAAAACGACTCGACGGACACCGACCGACTCAATGCCCGCGAGGACGCGACGCAGGATGTTGACCTTTTCCTGGTTCGTGACGAAGCGCCCTTGGGCTACAAGTCGTCGAATGTCCTTTCCCGCCGCCGGATTTGCAATGATCCCAACGGCAGGAGATGGGCTGCTAGGCATCGTTCCATCGCCCGATCTCTTCGACGGCGCGCGCGATTTTGCGTCGCAGTTCCGCGGCCGACTCGTCCGTCCACTCGTAGACGCCCCGTCCCGTCTTGAGGCCGAAGTCGCCACGCTTGACCATTCGCGCAATCGCCGGCGGAACATCGGTGGACGATTCAATATCCGCCATCACCCCTTCACAAATCGCGTGCCAGACGTCCGCGCCGGCGGCGTCGAATACTTCAAACGGCCCCGCTACTCCGAGCCTCCGCCCCAAGCTGCGAGTGACCACGGTATCGATGTCCTCCGGGCGAGCGACGCCGCTTTCAACGAGCGCGAAGCACTCGCGCAGAAGCGCCGCCTGAAGTCGGTTGGCGATGAAACCCAACGCCTCCTTCTCCAGCACGACCGGACTCTTCCCCTGAGAGACAAGGAGATCGCGCGCCGTTTCGAGCGTCTCGGGCGAGGTTTCGCGCCCTCCCACGACTTCGACCAGCGGCACGACATGAGGCGGGTTGAAATAGTGCATAACGAGCACCCGGCCCGGGTTCCTCGTTGACTCGGCAATTTGAGAGGGCAGAAAGGTCGAAGTATTGCTGGCGAGTATGGCATCGTCTCGACAGATGCTCTCGATATCGGCGAATAACGACTGCTTGACCTGCAGGTTTTCCGTTATTGCCTCGATGACGATATCCGCATCCATAACCGCCGTCCGCAGGTCGTCGGTGAAGACGATTCGGGATGAAACGTCGCGCCATTCATCGGATCGCCCCAGCATTTCGAGGTTCTGCCGGATGCGTTCCCGCGCCTCGTCCAGTCGTTCTTCGCTCACGTCGTTAAGCGAGACTCGATATCCGGCGACCGCGAATTCCTGCGCGATGCTGTGTCCCATTAACCCCGCGCCAACGACTGCGACGTTTCGTATCTCTTTCATGTTCACAACAACCCTTCCGCAGCAGAAAGTTGGGAAAGCAGCGACGGGCTCAAATGCGCGCCGGTGACGATGCCGACGACTCGCTTCCCGCGTATCTGTTCCCTATGGTCGGCCATGGCGGCCATCGGTGCCGCAGCCGAAGGCTCCGCCATCGTCTGCTCCAATTCCATCAAAGTCTTGACCGCGGGCAGAATGTCCGACTCCGCCACCGTCCAAACGTCGTCAATCAGGTCGCGCAGTTCATCGACAATTCGAGGAATGGGAACCCGCACGGCCAGCCCGTCGGCAAGCGTCTTCACCGGGGTGGTCTCGTCCCATTGCCGCCCAGAGAGGGCCTGCGCCATTGCCGGCGCTCCTTCCGGCGAGGCGGCGATAATTTCAGTGCCGGGACTCCGGCGCTTCATCTCCTGAGCGATACCCTTGATGAGCGAGCCGTTGCCAAGCGGCACGACGACCATGTCCCACGGCTCCGATTCCTGAAGCAGCTCGGTAGCGATGGTTCCCGCGCCGGTCGCCATCTCTTCGATCACCCCGTCTTCCCAAAAGACCCCGCCGGCCCGCCGAGCCCTGTCTTTCGCGTAACCCTTCGCCACGTCGAAATCGTCGCCGTATATCTCCACTTCGCCGCCCAAGAGCCGAATTTTCTCCAGCTTGGATGGAGTGGCCCCCTCAGGGGCAGCGACGGTCACCGGAACGCCGTACCGCGCGCAGGCGTAGACGATTGCCAGACCGTAGTTCCCGGCGGATGCCACGAAGACGCCCGCGGGCGGTACGTCCGATGCGAACGCTCCGGCTGTCGTGATCGCGCCACGCAGTTTGAATGAGCCTATCGGAGTGCAGTCCTCCCGCTTGAGCCACACATCCGCATCGAGACGATTACCGATTGCTTGAGCATGGAGCAGCGGCGTCGGAGTCCACGGTTCCGACTCGATGAGGCTTGCGGCGAATTCGATTGAGGACGTATCGGTCAGTGAGTTCGTCATAGAGAGACCCGATGATTGAGCCGGATTAGTCGGCGAAATTATATCACCGCGCGTTCAAGGGCGAGAGGAGCGATTCCCGCGCGAATGCCTACGATCAGAACGAATAGCCGAGCGGGTTATCTTCAAATTCGAGGACGGTCAGGGCCTCCCGAGCCGCCTCTTCGATTGCCTCGTCTTCGTCCGAAAGACACTCCTGCAAAACACTCTTTGCCGTCGCCCCGCCGATGAGACCGAGCGCCTTGACGGACGCCAAACGCACTTCCGAATCCTCCTCGCCAAGCAGGCGTGCCAAGCGCGGCGCGACCCCTTGATCGCCGAGGAGTCCGCACGCCGTAGCCGCCTCGTATCGTATGGCGGCCACCGGATTCGACATCTCATCGATAACCGTCGGCAGCCATTCGGAGTTCGAGCTTTGCCCCATGCCGTAGATGGCGCTCTGAACGAGCGCCGGATTGTCGGATTCATACGCGCTGCGCAGGACATCGTTGGTCTCAGGAGTATCGAAGCTCGCAACCGCCTCGATCGCCCGACGGCGAACGTCTATGTCCTCGGTCGCGCTGTTGACCGCCGACAGAAGGGCCCCGCGTATCCTCTCCCCGTCGCGAGTGATCAGCTTGCCGTTCTGCGCCATGACGGCGAAATGCTTCAGCGACAGCGCCGCCGAGGCGCGAACCTCCGCGCGCGTATCGCTTTCCAGCAAGACGACTAACGGACGGATGACCGCGCGGTCCTCAGTCTCCCACAGGCCCCTGGCGGCCATCTCTCTGATCACTGCCTCTTCGTCCGTCAAACACGTTCTGAAAACCGAAGTGAAATCGAACTCGACGTTGTCGTCCGCTAGCTCGATGAGTTTCCGAACGATCTCACGGCGGCGCCCCATCGACAACTCAGGCCAAACGGCCATGAACTCCGACGTGCCCTCTTCCGAAAGATCGGTAAGCTGCAGAAGCCCCGAATAGGTCATCGGCTTTGCCGGGTCGGTCAGTTCGTTGAGAAAATCGGGAAGCGTCACGGCGAAATGGGTCCGGCGGGAATGGCGCCCGAAGGCACGGGGTGAGTATGGAGATCGTTCGCAGTCGCCGAAAATAATGGACTCCGGCATCGTTTGTCAAGGTTGAGCGCAAGTGCGATACTGCGTTTCCCAGCGGCGCCACGCGCGCCGTCATTCTTCTTCCCCTTCGAGGTCCGCCGGTGGCGCGCAGAGTCAAGCCCATGTCCGCAGTCGAGGTGATGAACTCGCTCAGGCCGGAATATGGCCCGTTCCACTGGGAGCCGCGCTACGATCCCGCCTCCGAACTGGTCTATACGATCCTCTCGCAGCACACGTCCGACATCAACTCCGAGCGGGCCTTCCATAACCTCATGGCGACATTCGGCAGCCTGGAGGCCATCGCCGCCGCCGACGTTGAGCAGATCGAGAAGGCAATTCGGCGGGCGGGGCTGTTTCGCGTCAAAGCCCCGCGGATCAAGCAGGTTCTGAACGAAGTCCTCGATGAAGTCGGCTCTTTCGATCTGGCCTTCTTGGCGGATATGCCCTTGAATGATGCGAAGGACTGGCTCAAACGCTTCAATGGAATCGGCCCGAAGACGGCGGCTATCATTCTCTGCTTCTCGCTCGGTCTGCCCGCTATGCCCGTCGATACCCACATCTACCGTGTTTCCCGACGTTTGGGCCTCATCGGCCCGAAGGTCTCTGCCGATGAAGCCCATGACATCCTCGAACCGATGGTCGACCCGGAGGAAGTGTTCGCTTTTCACCTGTACCTCATCAACCATGGCCGTCAGGTATGCAAGGCAATTCGGCCCCGGTGCGATTCCTGCGTTCTCGCCGAACGCTGTCCATCGAAAGGCATCGAGCGCGGTTAGTCCTCCGGCCAGTCAACCGCCAACTCCCGAACCGCGTTCCGCCAGAAGATGTCTTCAATCTGATCCCGGGTGAGTTCGGCAATCGCCGCAGCC
The DNA here is from genome assembly GCA_965232435.1 of Dehalococcoidia bacterium. Classification (GTDB taxonomy): domain Bacteria; phylum Chloroflexota; class Dehalococcoidia; order Lucifugimonadales; family VXLM01; genus VXLM01. The sequence goes on along the minus strand of CBDDPU010000004.1, from coordinate 992,973 downwards.
TGCTTCATTGAGAGGAGCTGCTCGTACATGCAGATGATGGGCCGGTAATCCGAGTGGTCGAAGTGCAGATACGGCACCTCGTCCGTGTTGAGCATCTGGTGCGTCCGACCGAATGCCGTGTAGGCGCCGTGAAATGAGACCGATTCGATGCCGTCGGTGCCGTAGAAGACGCGACGGTGATCCTCCTCGCGGAACAGCGTTATGAACGGGCGAACGTCGGTCACCGCCGAGGTGTCGTACCAGATGTTGGGCATCGCTTTGAGTCGGCCAATCCCCCGCTCCATCTGCCAGTACACGAAAGACCGAGCGCAGTGAGCGAGGATCCAGCGAATCCCCGGATAGCGCCTTGTCGTGTACTCTTCAAGATCGCGCAGATTCTGCTCGTCTCCACCTCCGGCGCGAGAGAGGTGCATGGTAACCCACAACCCCAATTCGCTGGCGAGTTCCATCTGTTCATGCGGCAGAAACTCATGGATGCGACAGTCCTTGCTGTCTCCCGTGACGGAGTAGAAGCGATACACTTTGAGCCCGATGAAGCCCCCCTCCCGCACGTCGCGTTCAATGTCCGCCAGGTTGTCTTGGGGCGTCGTGAGCCGATTCCGGCGCGAGAGCGGATCGGGCAGCATCTCTCGATGCATGAAGTCGTTATGCCCGTTCACGTCCGTGCCGGGGGCCGGACGCCCCAGCATCAGAAAATGAGTCTCCCTGCCCGGAAGCACAAGGTTATGCCATGCCTTGGCCGTCGCGAAGTCGGTATCAGGATACATATCGCGGTACTTGCTGGCCTCTGCGATGAGGCTGTTGTTGAGCAAATGCATATGGCAGTCATAGACTCGCCGCGGCACCCAATTCTCCAACTCGGCTTCCCATATTTCCTTGTCATGTTCTCGGTACTCGATATGTTCCTGAGTAAGCATGTGCCCCTGCCTAATAACGAAATCGCCGCGCCGAACCACCGGCAGCGTGTCGGTTACCGCCCATAATCCCTGAATCACCCGAACATGGCAAATTTCCCTCTCCATCTCGCGGGAGAGGGCTAGGCTGATGGCACAAATCCCCTCACCCCCCGTTCACCCTGATCCCAATATCCGTTCGTGGTGAGCCTGTCGAACCACACCCCCACCGTCATTCCGGCGCAGGCCGGAATCCAGAAACGCTGAACACAGCTTCAATGTCGCCCATGCGTACCGCCCTGCTTCCCCGACCGATAAGGTATGTAAAAGTCCCGTTCACCCTGATCCCAATATCCGTTCGTGGTGAGCCTGTCGAACCACACCCGCTACCGTCATTCCGGCGCAGGCCGGAATCCGGAAACGCTGAACACAGCTTCAATGTCGCCCATGCGTACCGCCCTGCTTCCCCGACCAGAGACGCGGAGCAACGAAAGACGCCGCCGGAAGCGACGAAAACACTTGAAAATCGCTTCGTGAGCCGTGATATACTTGACCAAGTGACTCCACAATCCACGTTCGGGGTTCGGACATTGGCATTCCGTCAATCACGTGAAGACTGCACCTGTACGAGGCGCTCCGCTTAGAAAAGCAGCGTCGCGCAGTCGCCCCGCGCTCACTACAACGGCTCCACTGTGAAGACCTGCGTTCTTTCGGTGGAGCGTTTTTTGTTGGATGACCCCTTTGCCAATTCTCCGTCGCCGTCGAGTCGAATCCCTCAGAGAAAAATTCGGGAGATGAAATAAGCATGGTTGCAACCATAACACCGCAGGCGCAAACCCTAACGCCCTACCAAGTCCAGCGCTACAGCCGACACATCATCATGCCGCAGGTCGGCAGCGCCGGACAGCGCGCGCTCCTGAACGCAAAAGTGCTCATCATAGGGGCGGGAGGATTGGGTTCCCCGATTTCTCTCTACCTCGCCCTCGCGGGCGTTGGAACAATCGGCATCATCGACTTCGACGACGTGGACATAACCAATCTCCAGCGCCAGATCCTGCATCACAATGACGACGTGGGCCGGCCCAAAGTCGAATCCGCCCGAGACACCCTCCTGGCGTACAACCCGGACGTGAACGTGATCACGCACAACGCGCCGCTCAACGCCGAAAACGCGCTGGATATCTTCGCCGATTACGACATCATCGTCAGCGGCGCCGACAACTTCGCGGTGCGCTACCTCATCAATGACGCCGCTTACCTCAGCAACAAGCCCCTGGTCGATGGCAGCGTTCTCATCTTCGACGGCCGCGCGACGGTCTACCGTCCCGGACAAGGATGCTACCGCTGCGTCTTCCCGGATCCCCCGCCCCCGGGCGAAGTGCCGAACTGCGCCGAAGCCGGCGTCCTCGGCATGATGCCCGGACTCGTCGGCACCATCCAGGCGACGGAAACCGTCAAACTCATCATGGGCATCGGCGAGTCTCTCGTTGGACGCCTCCTGCTCATCGACGGACTGAGCATGGAGTTCCGCGAACTCAAGTTACGGCGGAACCCCGATTGCCCCCTCTGCGGGGATAACCCCACCGTCGTCGAACTCGTCGACTACGAGATATTCTGCGGCGTCTCCGTAACCGGCGAAGGGTAGGGCGCGAAGAACAATCCCCTCGACACCCTGAACGCAAATTGACATGAATACGGACACCATAGTTTCAGAAACCAATAAGGAGAACGAATTGACGCAGCAAACCGCACATCCTGAATCAATTGTCGATACCGACTGGGTAGCACAGCACGCGAACGACGACAATGTCGTCCTCGTCGAAGTGGACGTCGACACGGCCGCATACGAGCAAGGACACATCCCGGGCGCAATCGGCTGGAATTGGACGACTCAGCTGAACGACACCGTGACCCGTGACATCCTCAACAAGGAACAGATCGAAAGCCTGCTCGGCTCCTCCGGCATCACGCCCGACTCGACAATCATCGTCTACGGCGACAACAACAACTGGTTCGCCACCTACGCCTTCTGGCAGCTCAAGATCTACGGCCACGCCGACGTGCGCGTCATGAACGGCGGGCGCGTCAAGTGGGTGAAGGAGGGACGCGACCTGACGATCGACCCGCCCAAAGTCGCCCCAACCTGCTATGCCGCCAAAGACGCCAACCTCAGTACTCGCGCCACCCGCGATGATATGCTCTGCATCGCCCGTGGAGACGACGCCTCGGCCATGGTCGACGTGCGAGCTCCCGCAGAGTTCAGCGGAGAACTCTTAGCCCCGGCAAACCTGCCCCAAGAAGGATCCCAGCGTGGCGGGCATATCCCCGGCGCAACCAATATCCCTTGGCTCACCGCCGTCAATGAGGACGATGGCACGTTCAAGTCGGTCGAGGAACTCCAGGCGGCATACCAAGGCAAAGGAATCACCGGAGACGGTCCGACCGTTGCCTACTGCCGAATCGGCGAACGCTCATCCCACACGTGGTTCGTCCTGACCCAGATTCTTGGCTACGACGACGTAAGGAACTACGACGGCTCCTGGACCGAATACGGCAGCATCGTCGGCGCGCCAATCGAAAAATAAGGGCATCTCGAGAAAAGCCTGCTGAAAAACAACCCGTTCGCGGTGAGCCTGTCGAACCGCGAGCGGGGCTTTCAGACCCCCTTCGCGCCATCTGGTATATCCGGTAGCGCGGGCGCTGACAATTGACAGCCCCTCGCCGATCCCTATGATATACTAGAGACATCATAATTTCGTGGGGACGCGTGGCTTCGACAGGGGAGGCCTTCGCGGGACTGCAGGTCGAGGCGCCATCAACCCTCGCTAAACCGGTGGCAAACACAATACCTGGCAAGCAAGAGCTAGCCCTAGCCGCCTAACCGCGGCTACGTTCACCCGTTCCGCTCCTCGACGGGGCGGGATGAGCGACGACACTCGAGGCGCTGTCCGACGGACGCCGATAAGAAGGACAAAAGATTCATCGGCTGAGCCACCGACACGACCGACGCCGGTAAAGGCAGTCGGAGGCAAGAGCAAATTACCGGCTACACCTGTAGACGTTCTAGTCCGGAGTCTCTTCTGGACGGGGAGTTCGACCCTCCCCCGTCTCCACCAAATCCGTACTCGACTCACCCCATCTACTGACGAGGTCCGTTGCGCTCCCTACCGGAACCAATCGTAATTCAGCCCCAGCGAGCGGTCTTCCAGGGGCAGGTCGATTCGAACTCCCCCCATGTCGGATGAGAGCTTGAGCGCAATTTCCACCTCCAGCGCCACCGCCACCCGCCGCCCGGAGTTCTTCGGCTCGTCCATCTCCCCGGCGATGCAGCGCATCACGTCGTTCAGCGAATAGATAGCCCCGTACGGCGGAACGAACTGAGGAACGCCGAACGGTGCCTCCGTCCGCTGCTTGGGACTCTCCGTCCCCGGCGCCGCGATGTCCTTGGACAGCCGCCAACCCGACGATCCGGCGAGTCCGAAAGAGAAGCTAAGCTCGCCTTTCGTCCCGGTAATCCGAACACCGGGGCCGCCCTTTCGGAAATGCACGACCGCGCCATCCTGCGCGACCAACATGCCTTGACCTTGAAATTCATCGCTGCCCGACTCGGCTCGCGGCGTGTCGTTCGTCGCGATGACCCACGCGGGCGGAGAATCGAGGAAGTATGACCAGTTCTGGTGCTGCGCCGTAGGCCCCCCGGCTTCTATGGAAATCACGTCGCCGATCTCCCCTGATGTAACGAGATTCTTGGCCCGCTCGAACGACGGGTGCGTCGTCGAGATCGCGCCGCACGAGAGCGGCACCCCTGCCGCCGCGCACGCCGCGACCATGCGGTCTGCCTCCTCGAGCGTATGGCACATGGGCTTGTCGGTGACGATACCCCTCGCCCCATGCTCGACGGCCATCACCACGAGATCGGCCCTCCCCTTCGTGTTCGTCGCAACCGCCACGATGTCGAGGTTCTCCTTCTCAAACATCTCCTTCGCGTCCGTGTAGACCGACTCGACGCCGTACCGCTCCGAAAAGACCCTCAGACGCTTCACGTCTCGGTCCGCCGCCGCGACGAGATCCACCTCGGGCCTGTCCACAATCGCCTCGGAGTACGAAGTCGGATTGCCCTCAACGCCGGGGCTTTCGTAGTGGTGGAACTTGCGGTGGATGTCCAACTCCGGCGTCGGACGGTCGATGTCGTCCACGTGAAACCGGTCGCCGATGCGTCCCGCCAAGTCGTACAGCAACCCCATCCAACCCAATCCGATAACGCCGCCTCGATATTCTGCCATTGCCCTATGCCTCCTGAGCTTCTACGTAGATGTTTACAGCGCCCTGGCCTCGCCGTCGTTCCCGTGAAGGCGTGAAACCACTCCCTGCGTCCGATACGAAAACCGTACCCCGCAAGTCCCTGAATTTTGTCTTTCACCCGAAACTCTAACGATACCTCACCGTTACCCGCACATCGGCGAGAATCAACGGCCCATCCCGCCCGGAGTCGGCCTCGCTCAGGCGCGCCTCGATTACGTTCTCGCCGGACTTCAAGGGCGGCGCATCGACCGTCCACTCGATGACCGTGCCGGGCTCAGGGTCGTCCGTAGTCTCCATCGGGGAATCGTGGCTCTGGTTGCGAGCATAAACGGTGTGCATCCAGCCGTCGGTCGATCTCCTCGCTTCCTTTGAGTCGAGAGCGAAACCGTTGACCTTCACGGTTATCGTGTCGCCCGCTCCGGCGTTCTCTAGTCGGAACCCGATCGTACACTCGCCGAGCGAGCCGTCCGCCTGGGCGCCCTCCAGATCGTCGGCGATAGTCATGGTCAAGAGCGCCCCCGGCCCGATGACGGTCGTTTCGAGCGCGGTCGGCAGCTGGGTGAGCGGAATCGCGTTTTGGAACGAAAATCCCAACTGGCTCGTCGGACGAACCCTCCCCCGCTTATCGAACTCGTACCGCTTGTCCAGGCGGCTCAAAACATCGACGTCGATCAGTCTGCCGAGTGTCTCGCGCTTCCACTCCTGCGGCAGCCTGAAGTAATTGAACAAATAGAGACCGGACACGCCTCGCTCACGATACCGCGCGGCAGCCGCCCGCATCGTCAACTCGTTGAGGTTTGGCCGGAGCGCTTCGAGACACCCGTAAATCTCAACGGTCGTCCCATTCGCCGCCTCAACGAACTCGTCGATCGGCGTCTCAAAGGGTATAAACCCACCTCCCGCGATTACCACGTCCACGAGCTCTTCCTTGATCCACGTCTCCACGTCCAGCCCGATTCGCGCACAGTCCCGCAGCGTCGGCGGAACCCGAACGATCAGATCGAGAACCTTGCCCTTCGAGGCTCCAATCTCGTTCATCTGTTGCCGGATATACGCAATGAAGTCCGTCATCAGGTACCGATTGGGGTACCCCTCCTCGATGCGGAAGAAGGCCGGGTGACGCATGTAGTCAAGCTCGATGCCCTCCACGTCGAAACGCGAGACTAGCTCGACCGCGATACTTGCCATGTAGCTGCGGACCGCCGGGACCGCGTAGTCGAGCCCGGTGCGAATGCCCCACTCCAAGCTGGGGCCCGGAATGTCCTCCCCCTTGCCGATGAGATATTCGGGATTGTCACGCCGAAAATGGGAGTACTTCGGAGTCGATTCCGGCATGTCGTAGTGTTCGTTCATCCGCACGGATGGGAAAAACTCCACACCCGCGCGTTTGCATAGCCCGGCGATCACCTCCATCGGCCCGCCGTGGTTCTCTATGAGGTATCGCAGATTGTCAACGCTCCGCTGCTCGGCCTCGTCGAGGTTGTCGTATCCGTCGCCGAACCGCTCGCCGATGTCGGTCTCGTACGAGTACGTGTCGTGTCCGCCCACCGACCACAGAAACCCGTCTATGGGCGTGTCAACGTACGTGCCCACCATGTTGTCCCACATGTACTCGGGCGTGAGCGGGTAGGGCGTGTTAATGATCCAGCCGTCGTCGTTGCACAGTATCCGCCGAGCTTTGCCGCTTCGTGCCATTGAGGGGCCTCCTGGCCGGAGTGTCTTCCGCTGGGCGATTAGGGTATCTGCAATCCTGCATGAGGTAAAGGGGGCGGATCGGGCCCCGCGCAGCTTGCCATAGAACGAGCCCGCCCGCATAATTGAGCCCTGAAAGAACCGCCCCCGCGAAGACCCGGCGGACGACGCCGTCACACACGGAGCCCACCTGCCTATGCGAACTCGCCAACTCGGTAAAGACGGGCCGGAAGTCCCGGTAATCTGCTTCGGCACCTGGCCCCTCGGAGGCGCATTCGGCGCGATCGAGTACGATCAGGCCGTCAATACCCTGAAAACGGCCCTCGACGCCGGACTGACCTTTCTCGACACGGCGGAAAGCTATTTCGACAGCCAGGCCAAGATCGGCGAGGCCATTGAGGGACGGCGGGACGACGTATTCCTCGCGACGAAGGTGTCGGGCTCCGACCACTCCCCCCAGCACATAGAATCGGCCCTTTCCGAGAGCCTGCGGCTCCTGCGAACCGACTATATCGACCTGTACCAACTACACAGCCCACAACCCAAGTGGCCCATCGAGGACACGGTCGGCGAACTCATGAAGCATCGCGACTCAGGGAAGATCCGCTACATCGGCGTTTCCAACTTCTCCCCCGACCAGATGCGCGACGCCGCCCGACACGGCCTGATACACAGCTCCCAGCCGAGATACAGCCTCCTATTCCGAGACTCCGAAGACCACGTGCTGCCGGCCTGCCGGGAGCTTGGCATCGGGGCAATCGTCTACTCCGTCATGGCGAAGGGGCTGCTGGCAGGCAAGTACAAACCCGGTCACCGCTTCCCGCCCGACGACGAACGACACTACTGGCCCCACTTCAAGGGAGAGCTGTTCGAGCGCGTCTATGCCGTGACCGAGAAGCTGAAGGTGTGGGCCCACGACCACGGACGCGACATCGTCCAGCTGGCCATCGCATGGCCCTTGGCCAACCCCGCCGTAACATCCAGCATCGTCGGCGGCCGAACCCCGGAGCAAGTCCTCCACGACGCCAAGGCCGGAGAGTGGACACTGACCGACGACGACCTGCGCGAGATTGACGAGATTCAGAGCGACCTTCGCCTGGAGTCGATAGCCATTCCGCGATGGAGGGATCGTGCGAAACCGAGTTGAAGCCCTGCTCAAGGGCGCGTTCGACTTGCGAATTCACGCCGGGCCTGAACCGGATGGCGAGCGACGCACCGACTTCCTTGAGGCGGGCCGCGATGCCTACGAAGCCGAAATGGCCGGCTTCGCGCTCATGAAGCACCGCCACCCGACACCCCTCGCGGCCTACGCCCTAAATCATATGTACCCCGGCTTCCACGCCGTCGGATCCATCGTCCTCAATTCCTCCGTCGGCGGCCTGAACCCCCACGCCGTTGAGGCTGCCGCAAAGCTCGGCGCGAAGGTCGTCTGGATGCCCACGCAGGACGCCGCGACAATCCGCCTCCTCGATGCCCCGAACGACCTTGAGGCCGTCCTCCAGGTCGCCAACTCCCACGGCATGGCCGTCGCCTCGACCCACGCCGAATTCAAGGACACCGAGAAGCTCGTTCACCTCGCCGCTTCGGTCGGTTTGGAACGCCTCGTCGTCACCAACCCCTCCGCCAGATTCGGAGCGAATGAGGCCGCCCCCTTGCTGTCGAATGCCATGTACGTCGAACTTCCCTTTCTGTCCTACTGTCAAAGTTCGGATGCCGGGCAGCGCCTGCGAGCGGATATCGACAACATCGGATCCGACCGCTGCATCGTCTCGACCGACTTCGGGCAGTGGACGAATCCCCCGCCCGCCGAGGGGATGCGAATGGCAATAGCCGCGATGCTCGATTCGGGAATGCGAGAGCGCGACATCGCGAGGGTCGTACGGAAGAATCCCCTCGACTGTGTGGGGTTCTCGCCCGACTGATCAATCAGTGCCTGAAGTGCCGGACTCCCGTGAAGACCATGGCCATGCCTTCACGATTCGCCGCCTCAATCACCTCGTCGTCGCGCATCGAACCCCCCGGCTGCGCGATGGAGGTTATCCCCCCTTGAGCGGCCGCCTCAATGTTGTCCGCGAACGGCATGAAGGCGTCGGATGCCAACGCGCTCCCCGCCGCCTTCTCCCCGGCGGTCTCTATGGCCAATTTGATGCTGGTGACCCGGTTCGGCTGCCCGGTTCCCATGCCGACGAGTGCATTGTCCTTGCCGAGCGCGATGGCGTTCGATTTGATGTGTTTGCACACCCTCCACGCGAAGGCCAGATCGGCCAACTCGCGATCAGTCGGAGCCCGTTCCGAGACGACCTTCCATGATGCGGCGTCTTCTTCAATATGATCGGAGGTTTGAAGCAGGGCTCCCCCGGATACCAGCCGCAAATCGAAGCCGTTCAAGCCGCCCCGGGTCGAGTCCACCTTCAATATCCTGGTGTCCTTTCGCCTCTTGAGAGTATCGAGCGCCTCCGGCTCATAATCCGGCGCGACTATCACATGGTACAGCACGCCCCGCATCGCGGCGGCCGTCTCCGCCTTCAGCGTCCGGTTATAAGCCACGATGCCCCCGTAGGCCGACACCGGGTCGCCATCGAGCGCCCTCCCGTATGCCGTCGGCTGGTCGTCGTGTACGGCAAGACCGCAGGGATTCAGATGCTTGACGATGCAGGCCGCTGGCTCGGCGAAGTCGCTTACGGCCAGCCACGCCGCCTCGGCGTCCAAGTAGTTGGTGAAGGACATCTCGATACCATGAAGCCGCTCGGCGTTCACGATCCCCCCCGCCGACAGCCTGTCACGATACACCGACCCCCTCTGATGAGGGTTCTCCCCGTAGCGCATATCTGCGATCTTCTCGAATCCGACCGCGAAATCCGAGCCCCCCATGAGGTCGCCGTCGCTCAAGTATCGCGAGACCGCCGCGTCGTACTGCGCCACGTGTCGAAAGGCCTTGAGCGCCAAGCCCCTCCGCTCTTCCGGTGTCAATCCGTTCGCCAAACCTGAGATACGCTCACCGACCCAGCCGTAATCCGCCGGATCGACGATCACGATAACTGAGGGGAAATTCTTCGCCGCGGCCCGAATCATCGTCGGCCCGCCGATGTCAATGTTCTCCAAAGCCTCTTCCAAGCTCACACCCGGCTTGCGAACGGTCTCGACGAAGGGATACAAATTCCCAACCACCATGTCGATGCCGTCAATGCCGCGCTCGTTCAGCTCTGCGACGTGTGACTCCAAATCCCGCCTTGCCAAAATACCCGCGTGGATGACCGGATGCAGCGTCTTGACCCTGCCGCCCAAAACCTCAGGGAACCCCGTTACGTCCGACAGAAGCGTGACCGGCAGCCCCGCGTCCGACAGCGCGGCCCTCGTCCCACCCGTGCTGATAATCTCAAATCCCGCCTCGATCAGCTTCCCGGCGAACTCGACGACTCCGGACCTGTCGTAGACGCTAACGAGCGCTTTCATCCGCTTTCCGTTCTCCTCTTGAGACTCCGCGCCTCGCGATCACCGACCTTGGCTGGGCAGGTTACAGATTCACCCTCTTCTCGCCCTGCGCTTGAACGACCTCCCCAACGACGCGGGCGCCCGGCGCCAATGAGCAAACCCGCTCGGCGTTCTCTCGGTCACAGGCGAGCACCATCCCCAGACCCATGTTGAACACGTGGTACATCTCATCCGGCTCGATAGCGCTCAGTTCCTGCAGCAGGGTGAAAATCGGCGGAACGCTCCACGTCGTGGAATCGAAATGAGCGCCCAGCCCGTCCGGCAGCATTCGCGGAACGTTGTCTCGCAGCCCTCCACCCGTGACATGCGCCATCCCCTTCAGGAGACCGACCGCCGGACGCACGATGGGATAGTAGGCTTTATGAGGCCGCAGAAGCGCCTGCCCAAGGGAGCCGCTCAGTTCGTCGTATCGCTCGTGCAGCGGCGACGGATCATCGTCGAGGCCGAGTGAATGGCGAACGAGCGAGAAGCCGTTGGTGTGCAGACCGTTGGAGGGAATGCCGATAAGCGAATCGCCCTTCCGTATCGTTGAGCCGTCCAAGATGTCGTCCTTTTCCACGGCCCCGACCGCGAACCCGGAGAGGTCGAACTCACCCGGCGCGAACAGCCCCGGAAGCTCCGATGTCTCGCCTCCGATCAGGGCGCATCCGTTCTCGATGCAGGCCCCCGCTATGCCTCGAACAATCTCCTCGGCGAGGTCGGGGTCCATCTTGCCGGTCGCGATGTAATCGAGAAAAAACAGCGGCTTGGCCCCGCACGTTATCACGTCGTTGACGCACGCATTGACGACATCATGCCCCAAGTCCTCGAATTGCCCCATAGCCAGGGCGATCTTGAGCTTGGTCCCCACGTTGTCCGTGCCTGCCGCCAGCACCGGATCACGATAGCCCGATAGCCGAAACAGCCCGCCGAAACCGCCGATTCCTCCCAGCGCGTCATGGCCGTGAGTCGCAGCGGCCAGCGACGTGATTCGCTGCTTGGCCGCGTCCGCCGCGGTAAAATCGACCCCCGCGTTCTTGTAAGTCTGTCCGGACTCCCCTCGGACCATCAGACTTCCAGGGCCAGCTTGCCCATTTCGAGCTGAACCGGTATGGGCTGATTGCCCGTAAAGCAGGCCATGCAGTTCCGGTCCTCCGTCGTCCCGACGGCTCTCAGCAAACCTTCCGTGCTCAGATACCCCAGCGAATCCGCGCCCACAATTTTCGGAATCTCGGCGATTTCATTCCTAGACGCGAGAAGCTCTTCGCGAGTGGGAAAGTCAACGCCCAGGTAACAGGGATGCTTGATTGGAGGCGAAGCGATTCGCAAGTGCACTTCCCTAGCGCCGCTCCGCCGCAGCATGGACGCGATCTGAGCCTGAGTAGTCCCCCGCACGATGGAATCGTCGACCACCACGAGCCGTTTGTTCATGATGTTCTCCAGCAAGGGGTTGTACTTCATCCGCGCGCCCATGTCCCGCAAACGCTGGTCGGGCATGATGAACGTGCGCACGACGTAACGGTTCTTGATAAGCCCCTCTTCGTACGGTATCCCGGACTCCTCGGCGTATCCCACCGCCGCGGGTATCCCCGAATCGGGCACGCCGATCACCATGTCCGCCTCCACAGGATGCTCTTTGGCAAGCTCGCCCCCCATTGCCTTGCGGCTGTTATATACAAGCCGTCCCTCGATCCGACTGTCCGCCCTCGCCATGTATATGTGCTCGAAGACGCAAGGAGCGCGAACGCTGTCCGACGTTCGACGACTCACCGTGCGAAGGCCGTTTGAGTCGATTGACACAACCTCGCCCGGCTCTACGTCTCGAAGGTATTCTGCGCCGATCTGGTCGAGCGCGCACGTCTCCGACGCGATTACCCACCCCCCGTTCAGCTTGCCGATGCACAGGGGACGCACGCCCATTGGATCACGAATGCCGTATACCGCGTCCTTCGTCATCATTGTCAACGAGTACGCGCCTTCCAGCCTGCCCATGGCGTAAGCGATGCGCCCCTCCAACGTGGGCGATGGTGAATGAGTCATCAGCCGCGCAATCACTTCGGAATCGCTGGAAGTGGCGAATTCCACCCCCCACGCCTCAAGCTCCGCGCGGAGCGTTCTGGCATTTACGATATTGCCGTTGTGCGCGAGTGCGATCTCCCCGTATGGCCCCTCGGAAAAGATCGGCTGGGAGTTCTCGATGCTGCTTCGGCCGGTAGTGGAATACCGCGTGTGGCCGATTCCAAGATGACCGGGCAGAAGCGCCAAGTCATCCTCGTCGAACGCCTGGGTGATGAGCCCCATCGCCGTTCGACACTTGATCGCCTCTCCGTCCCCCGTCGCGATCCCCGCGCTCTCCTGACCGCGATGCTGAAGGGCATGAAGACCAAAATACGTCGTGCGCGCCGCGTCCTCTCCTGGCAAGTATGCTCCAACGATGCCGCAAGCCTCGCGCGGCCTATCCGCTGGAAGGGACATCCTCACCCCCTGAAATCTGTGGCGTGGACTATTGCAGGCGCTGTCACTGCCATGTGAGATTATATGCGCGCTGTTCGGCACGGTCAACGAATGCCCGGTTACAACATCGTCCTCCCGGCGCTGGAGACCCCTCCCGTCGAAGAAACCCCCACCGTAATTCCGGCGAAGGCCGGAATCCAGAAAACCCCCACTCCAAGGTCACTCCGCGGCCCCCCTCAACCGCGTCTGCGCGCGGATCGACGGCATCAGCAGACCGATCAGGAACAACAGCGACAGACTCACCCCGGAAATTATCGTAATCGCCATGGGAGCCCCCATCCGCTCCGCCAGCGCCCCGACGATGAGCGAACCCGCCGGACTCGTGCCTATTGCCAAGCTCACGACACCCAGCGCTTTCCCTCGCATTCCCGCCCTGGAAATGAGCATGACAACCGTCGCCTGCATGGTGGAGAACCCCGCCGTGCCCGCTCCGAGTACGAGCAGCAGAGCCAACGACAGCAGATAAACTTTCGAGAACGAGAATCCCAACAGACAGACTCCCGCCAAAACCGAACCGCCGATGAAGATCATCCCATGCCGCCGGACGTTTGTCGAGGAGGCAATCGCTATCGCCCCGGCCGACGCGCCGAGCCCGGCGATCGAGTCCATAAGACCCATCAGGTCGGGCCCTACTCCCAGAACGTCGCGCGCGATCACCGGAATGAGGAACCGGTACGGGAAGAACAGCACGTTCATCACTATGGTTATGAGAACAACGGCCAACAGCGTGCGATGCCGGAGCGTGTACCGAAGACCCACGAGCAGGTCGACCATCATCCTCCGTCTTGCCGCCGACGCTCGTCCCCTGATGTCTAGCCTCAGCATCCAGACCAGCGCCATCGAGACCAGGGAAAAGCCGACCACCGCCACGTACCCCCCTGCCACGTCCACCTGGCTGATTAACACTCCCGCAAGCGCCGGCCCCACCATGGCGCTCGCGTTCATGCCAATCGAATCGAGCGCCACCGCGTTGGTCACTCCGTTGCTCCCCACGAGGTCATGGATCATCGAACGTCGTGTCGGCAGTTCCAGCGCCCACGCCGACCCGACGAGCGTTATCGTTACGTAGGCGTGCCAAAACTCTTCCCTGCCCATAACGAGAATGACCGCCATTCCCAAGGAAGCCGCGAAGCCGACAACCTGCGTCACGCGCAGCAGCCTGAGACGGTCGAACCTGTCTGCCAGCACTCCGCTCAGCAGACCGACGAAGAGCATCGGGGCGAGGGAGAAAAACCCCACGAGCGACACTCGCCACGCCGAATCGGTGAGCGTCAACACCATCCACCCCAACAGTGTCATCTGCATCCACCGCGACAACAGCGAGCAGAAGTTCGCCGGCCACATGATCCGGTAACTGGGATTTTGGAACGCCGCAAAGGTGCGCGGCAGCTTTGGACGATTCAGCCCGAACAAACTACTGCCCGCATACCGAGAAATTCAAATGGCTCATGCGGCTCTCATAGTATTCGGTCATCGCCCCGCCGCCCGCGTTCCGCCAAATCATTCCTGCACCGGGTAGACCGTCCAACGGACGGTTGCAATCGCCCCCACTTCGTCGAGCAGACATCCTCGATTCTCGAACTCAACCGAGTATTCCCCGCTCGTGGCGGCAAAGAAGGCGTACCTCGACTCATACAAGTATCGGCTGTCCGTCCCCTGCTCGGCATTCTGCCGAGGAGTAAGCTCTTGAAGAACGTTGCCGAAAGGATCGACTATACTCGGCGCGCCGCACACGTGCCGGTCGTCCTTCTCCTGACTCACCTCAACCGAAACCTCGACCCGCTCCCCCAAACCTGCGCTGACCGCTGACCGGTGAAACCCCGTTTCCGAGAGATCGAACGTCACCGGCGCCGACACCCTCGCCTGAAGTACTGAATCCTCTCCGGACTGCCCGCACGCATACACCACCCCCAACAAAACCGCCGCGAATGAGATGGAGGTGATGCCGCGTGAGAATTGTCTGTGGAACGACACGCCCCATAGTATAGTCGTCACAGACGTTAGCGTGATGCCTTCAAAGAAGAAGTGCTTCCCAGCAGTTCCCTGAATCTGTCTCTCAACGCATCTATCGTTTGGGGCTTCCCAGGGCCCAGATCTTGCACAGCCTCCTGCAGATCCCACTGACAGAGAATTCCCTGGCGTGACATATAAAGGCCTATGCTGTTAATCCGATAACTGTCCGAGTAGTCCAACAGAACGTAGCCGAGTATCTGCCGGAGCCAGTCAGGCTTGATTTCCTGCTTTACAGTCGTCTTGATGTCAATCAATGTCCCATCTACGATCATGTCGGCATCCGCTCCGCCTATATCCATTGATCCATCAAAGCTCGGATTGAGTGTATAAGGCAATGAGACGAGATGATTGAAATTGTCGTAGAAGCAGTAAGAAAGTTCCCTGAGATCATCAATCCAATGGGGCTCGGCTATGCTAGCCAAAGGCTTGTTGTCGAACTCGCTTGCCGACAGTATGTTGTCAGTTGTCGATGGAAATCTTACTACCTGTTCCATTAATGCCAATACAATGCAATGACGGTTCAGAGCGTCTTCTTCGGCCTGCGCCAATTTCGTTCTCATGGGAGGGTTCTCTGTGGTTAGCTTGTTAAGGCTCTCAAAAAAGTCGTGGTACTCACTTTTGAGAGGAAGCTCGCTGCCGCCTGAGCTGTCAAGCTCACCGCTCGCAGCTTTACTTCCCAGTTCCATAGCCTCTGAAATGATTGCATGGCCTACGCCGGGGCTGCCCCACCCCCCATTCATGGTTGGTATGTAGTTATACACCGTTTTTCCTGTGTGAGTATCAAAGATGGTAATCGTATCGTTCATGTCGCCTGTCCACTTATGGCCAAGCTGAACTGATGACGTTGACAGTGGCTGAAAGTCGGTAAGTTGACGCGCTCCTTCGTAAGCGACAAGTTCTTTCGGGGCTGTCACTGCGAAGTAGTACCTGATCCTATAATCCAGTGCCATGCCTACTATATCCCGGGGGACATCCCTAGCCTGCCTGATTATTTTCGCCTGCCTTACCTGCTTGCGGGCAGATGCTAGGAATGTCCTGGTGTTTGGGAATTCCTTAAGAAAGAACTGTCTGATTGGGTTGTTGGTGGTTTTCAAGTGACTGGTTAAAGACATCTTCGACTCCTTTGCGCATCGTTCGTTGCTATGGACGTATTCGTCGCACGCACTACCATCTTGGAGTGTCATTTATGGCATGTCAAGCGATATCGCTACAGAATTCGACAGAAAAATAAGTTATTTTTCGTGTTAAAAAAATTTGCATTTTTATGTGTTATTTTGAACACAAAAAATTCAGAGTTATGACAGTATTTTTAGTGTAAAACGAAAGAGAATAGGGCAAATTCCATCACTCCCGAACCCGAAATATCCGCACTTCCTCGTTCTCGTAAACCAGTTCAAGCGCGCCGTTGAGACCCCCGTCGAACTTCGCCAACCCGACCGAGTTGTAGTACAAACGCTCAACCTGGCCGACGTACACATACTCGACGCCGTACTTTCGCATAAAGATGAGCGCCTCTTGCGGATACGGAGTGTTGTAAATCCGGGCCACCTCCGCGATGCGTTTCGGGACGGTCTCGCGGTAGTTCCAACGCTGCTGCATCTGGTGCCATTCCCAACCTGCTATGGTTGGCAGGCCGGTGTAAATGGAAACTCGCCCGCCCCAGCGATAGGTCGGCGTTACCCCTTCCAGCATGACCGGCGAACCCTTGACGTTCTCCTGAATCCACCGAATAGCCTCGTAGTCCGCCGTCAAGTCGATGGAACCGCGCGGATCCGAGTACTTCTCGCCGTTCCGCATATACGCCATACCGTCCAAGGTGAGCGGGATCGTCCTATCGAAGCGGACGCCGAGCCTGTCCGGCGTTCCCAGCGCCGGATAGACGGACACGCACACCACGAGCGCCGCCAAGCACATGAGCCATATCTTCTTGCCGATCGGCAGCGAATCCAAAGACCCACTCCGCCCGTGCCAGAGCCTCCACAGCATATACGCCGCCGCCAACGCCAGCAGAACCCAAACTTGCAGGTAGAACTTGAACACCGTGTTCATGCGGTCGATGTCGCCCTCGACTCGATAGATGTCCACGCCGATGACGATGCAGAACGCCGTAACCGCCAGTAGCAGCGCGAACGCGGTTTGCGGCGCATCCGCCCGCGAGGAAAACACAGTCCGCGCACCCGCCGCCAATCCCAGAACGAGCAGCGCGAACACAAACGGCGTCGCGCTCCCGGTAATCTCTGCCAGCTTCAGCGCGCCTACCAGCCCAATGAAGCATAGCCCCAGAGTCACAAGCGCAATCCGCGCCCCCATTTGCCACTTCCGCGACCGGTCAACACCGCGCAACCCGTCGCTCCCTTCGGGAACCTCAATCAGTTTGGAGAGAGGACGCCAAGCCACTCGGCCAACATCGACGAGTGCCCTTCGCACCTCGTTGAGCGTGAAAGAGCCGATGATGAACACGAACAGCCCCGCTATCGCTAGGAATTGCCAGAGCGCCGTATGGTTGGTTGTAGGCTCGATGCTCGAAAAAGCGGTCTCGTAGTTCACGTGATACGGCAGAAAGACGACGAACCCTATCAGGAAGATCAACAAACCCTTAACAGCCGCCTCGACCATGACCGCCAGATTGATCCCTCCGGTTCTCAACACGCCGGCGAGCAGCGCCGCAGCGCCGCTCAGCAGCAAGTACGTCGGATAATCCCACGTATTCAGCGGCCGGAGCGCTCCGACGACGACTCCCAGCACGACCAGCTGCGCGACGTCGCAAATGCCCCAGCCCATCCGGGCGAATCGACCGCTTCTCCTCGCCGACTCTTTCCCCCTATGTACCACTGCCAGCCCCGCCCCAACGACCAGCAGGGTGAACGGCAGCGCCATCAGATGCGCGTGCAGGTCCGCAAACAGAAAGGTGAAGAACGGGAATTCCGTTATCTCATTGCCCGGCGGGTCGGGGGGCATCATCCTGCTGCTGCGCCAAAAATCAAATCCCCTGAGCGGCTCATTCATCGCGAACCGAATCAAATTCTCAAAACTCTGAATCGCGCCATCGAGGTTCCCTATCACGGCCACGAACAACCCCGCCGCTATCCCCGCCGCCACCGGAGACCACGCAAACCCACGCTCACCCGCGCCGGCGGTTTCTCCCCGCGCTCCACGAGCAAGAAGCCGCGTCCGCGCGCCCGCCGCGAGATTGTAGACTACGCTGAACGCCCCCCCGACGGTCAGAGCGAAGAACATCGGCACGGCAAGGTTCACCGCCACCGCCGTGTCGATGCCCGTCGCATGGATGAAAGACGCGACGATGAACTGCCCCCAGTAGTAGTAGTTCAGGTATCCCCCTGCGTACCAAGGGTCGTATGGCGGCATGTACGAAGACTTCAGCACGGCGTTCAAATACGCCGTGTCCATCGGCTTCTCTCCCCCTTGCCACTGGTGCCACAGATCGGGGTTCGCCATTCGCACCACCACGAAGGCGAGGAAGGCGGCGATGAAGACCAGTTCGCAGATAGCGATAAGCCTCCAGCGTTCGCGGAAGAACGAACAAAACGATCGCCACGTGAACCCCAGCGTAACGCACGATGCCCCCGCCACCAGGCCGACCCCCGCCACGACCGACCAAAACGAGAACGCCATCAACTGGAGGCTCGCAAGCAGCCATGCGACAAGAGCGACCGCCAGGATCCCCAGCGCCTTGGCGAGCAGGTAACCCCCGTCCGGAAGCGATCGGAATACCGCAAGCCCAACCGGCAGTATCGCCAACGCCATGAGCTGCATCACCACCAGCCACGCGCCGACCGGCATTCTGCTCGCTATTCCCTCGGGATCCACAATATCCGCCCATGTTCCCCCCGCGCGCTGAGCCTGGAGAGATTCCTCCGAAAGTAATCTGACCGGCGCCGGAGTTGCCGCCATTCGCTCATCACGCTGCCCCAGCCCGAACGGGTCATCCCCCGCCTCCCTCAGAATCAAGTCGCGGACAGTCTCGGCGTTGAACCGTTCGACGTTCTCGAACACCAACCCCTTCGGATGATCGTATGCCGAAAAACTCTCGTCGGCATATCCCAAGTTGATACTCAACCCCGGAGGCGCTTCCGAACCTCCCGGCGGTGACAGCCCCGGCCTCGCGTACGTGTCGTCCACCAGCGTTACCCCCGCGAAATGGGGATAGGCCGTCTCGACATTTGCTATCCGGTATCCCAACTCCCCGCCAAACAGCAGCCGATAATAGGCCGACGTGACGGGATATCGCTCCGGCAATCCCGAGATCGTGCCGTAGAGCCGGTTGCTGTAGAACAAAATATAGTCGGCCCGCGCAATCGCGGCGGACAGCCCCGCCAGCTTGTATGAAGTATCCGTCTCGTATACCGGAAGCCTGGGGATTTCGTACCGCTCCAGGCCAGGAATCCCCTCCTCCCAGTGCTCCATCAGAATGACCGAACCGACCGGAGCATTTCGATTGATCCACTCGGCGGATCGAATCGCCGTATGAGGTGCCCGATACACTCCCATATAGGCGAGCGCGTATACACCCGTCGCCACGATCAATGAGATCATTGCCGCCGCCGCCGCAGGCCGGAGCCACCGACGGTGCCTCCCCGCCCAATCCCACAAGTGGAGGAGCATCTGCGCGCCGAAGAGGACGAGTAGGGGAGTAACCGGAATCAGATAGCGCGTGAACTTGACCTCAAACGCTCCGGTAACCAGCAGATACGGGACAACCCACGACAGCAGCAGTAGCGTCCCCCGCGACTCCTTCGACCGAACCCCCAGCGTGGCCACCAGGGCCGCGAACGCAATCATCAACGCGGTGGCTATGAAGACGATGTCGGTCGATAGCAAAAGCAAGCCCATCGGGATCAGCCACCCGACCGCCAAGTAGATGAGACCGTGGTACAGCCTCATCCCCCGCAAACTCGCATAGACCAGTCCGGCCCACGCCGCGACGCCGAGAGGCCATCCCAGCCCGAAAGCCGCCAACTGCCGCGCGTGGTATAAGTACGCCGCCGTGTCGATGTACTGCCGCGTATACGGATAATCGCGAATCCGCCGCACCATCTCCGATTGTTCCGTGACATCCGCGATGAATCGCGAAGCGTCTATGATCGCGTACGGCTGTACGATGATGAATGTTCCCAGCGAAGCGCACCCCGCGGCGAACAGCCCTATGAATGCCTTCCCGATACGATGGCCCGCTTCGCCGGGATCGCCCCCGCTCATCCTCAACGCCGGCGCCGCGTAGAGCAGATGAGCCATCGCCAGCGCGAGGTATATCGGCGCTATGCTCACCTTCGTCGCCAGTCCCAGACCGACGAACACCCCGGCGATCACCGAGTCCCTCAGCCCTCCGCCAACCGCCGCCCGATGCATGAAGTAGAGCGACGCGATGGTCGTGAAGCCCAACACGATGTCAACTGTCAGGAAGTGGCTCAACTGAATGTGAATCACCGCCAACGCTACGAGAGCCGCCGCCAACAGCCCTTGCCGCCTCCCATACAGCCGAGCCCCCAGCAAGTACGTCAGAAACACTGCTCCAACGTCCGCCAGGGCCGATACTCCCCGCCCGACTGTGCGAACGTCATACAAGTCCCCCGGAATGATCGCGTGAGCGACCTTGATCAAATACAGCGAAAAACTGCCGTATGCGAATCGCTTCGGATTCCATGGACTCGCCTCGGCGCTTGGCAGACTCGCAAGGTCGCCCAGCGTAGGGAACTGAATCCCCTCGATGATGAAGAGGATGCTCCGCTCATCCGGGTGAGGGGAATACCCGTACTCCTCGTCCCAGTTAATTCCGTACAGCCGAAATGCGAGGGCCGCAATCAAGACAATCGCAAGCGCGGCAGCGAAAAGGACGCTCGCCCGGTCGAACGGACGGCGAGCGCCCTTCACCTCCCCCGCGAACGACTCTTTCCGGGTCCCCATACTCTCCATGAACGGCTATTGTATCTACGCCCCGATACCTACAGCAACGCGCACCCCAGCCCTCTCCCACGACGGGAGAGGGCTGGGGTGAGGGCGATCCCCTGTACACGGAAAAGACGACAAAGCGCGAATATCCAAAGAGGAAGGGTAAGACTGAACAACTGCCCCCAACCGAACCGGAATCACCGATGAAGCCGCAATACCCCCTGAAATCGCTCATACGCCCCTCCCCATTCGTCGGTCTCCAGTGGGGAATACGTACTCAACTCAAAGCTGCGACGGATGATTTCTCGCCCCTCGGCAAGCGACGCGATCTCCCCGTCCGCCACCATCTGCATCAAGACGTTGCCCGCGCCCGTCGCCTCAACCGGCCCCACAACGACCGGACGCCCAACCGCGTTCGCCGTGAACTGATTCAGTAAACGGTTTTGCGCGCCTCCCCCGACGATGTGCAGGGTATCGATCCTGTTTCCCGTAATGCCCTCAATCGCCTCGAGCGCCATTCGATACCGGAGCGCGAGACTCTCCAAAACCGTCCGCACAACTTCCCCGCGAGTGGACGGCGCGGCCTGACCGGTGCTCGCACAGAAACTCGCCACGCGGGCCGGCATATCTCCGGCGGACAGAAACGAGGCGTTGTCCGGATCGATGATCGCCGAAAACGGCGCGGCCTCCCCCGCCATCCGCGTCAAGTCCGCGTACGAATATACATGCCCCTGAGCCTCCCAGGTCGCCCGGCACTGCTGGATGAGCCACAGCCCCGAGATGTTCTTCAACGGGCGAACGGTCCCCAGCACGCCGACTTCGTTGCCCAACTCGAACTCCTTGGCCCGCTCGTTCATCACCGGCCCGGATGTCTCGATTCCCAACAGCGACCATGTCCCCGAACTCAGGAACGCCCAGGCGTCCTCCCCTCCGGGAGTCGCCGCCACCGCCGACGCCGTATCGTGAGTCCCCGGCAAGACCATGTTCACACCCCTTGCGCCCGTCTCTTTCGCTACCTCCGGCAAGAGTGGCCCCAGCGACTCCCCCGCGTCCAAGATCTCTCCAAGCATGTGGCTAGGCAGCCCCACGGCGTCCAGCAGGGTATAGGCCCAGTCCCTATTCCGGACGTCGTACAGCTGGCTGGTGCTGGCAAACGTCCGCTCTGTCGACTCCATGCCCGTCAGCCAATAATGCAGAAGATCCGGAATGAACAGCAAACGCGACGTATCGACCAGCCGCTCCGGGGGCTCCGCCAAAAGCTGATACAGCGTATTTATCTCCAGGTGCTGGATGCCCGTCTGTTCGTACAGGAAGTCCTTCCCAAGCCGCTCTAGTACGGAATCTCGTATCCCGGCCGTGCGAGAGTCGCGGTACTGATACGGCAGTCCCATAAGCTCGCCTTCCTCATCGAGCAGTCCGTAATCCATCCCCCAAGTGTCTACCCCCACGCTGACCAGGTTGTCACCGAACAGCGATGCGGCGGCGGAAATGCCCCGCCTCACCTCGTCGAACAACGCGGGCATGTCCCAGTGAATACCTCCGCCGCGGCGAACCCCCGTATTTGGAAATCGATGCGCCTCTCGCAAGCTCAGCCGCCCGCCGTCGAACGTCCCGACAATAGCCCGGCCGCTCTCCGCCCCCAAATCGATAGCCAGGTATGCCTTCCCCTTCTCACTCATAGTGTCGCTCGTGTGATCCTCATACTCATTCCCCTCCGCCTCCCATCAGCCTGTCGTTCCCCCGAATGGAGACTTTCCCTAACCGATGCTCCAGTCTGCCATTCCGACCGGTACCCGAATTTTGACAAAGAAGAACTCATGTACTATATTAACCATAAGCGCTCACCCACCGCGCAACTTTACAATAACAAAAAGAAATGCAACAAAATGCAACACCATGCAACAAATTCCGAAAAACATGTCCTCAAAATCCACCCCCCGCGCGCCAAAAGAAAACGGGTATCCATTCTCAATCATACCCGATGCCGGTTTGGTGCTATAATGAACTACTCGGTTGCCCGCGCGTTCACGTGACACGCCCCAGGGGCATCGGACTCGACAAGCAATTAAGCTAGGAGACGACTAATGAAGGTTGTGTTTTTGGAGGATGTGGAAGGCGTCGCCCAAGGTGGCGAAGTAAAAGAGGTCAAGAGAGGGTTCGCCAGGAACTACCTCATACCGAAACGCCTCGCAATGCCCGCGACCCGCGACTCCCTGCAGCGCATCGACCGACTCAGCAAACAGGCCGAAGAGCGACGACTCAGAACAATACGTGACATGAGGCAGCTCGCGGAGGAAGTCAAAGGCCAGCGAGTCGATGTCCCCATGCGCGCCGGTGCTGGCGGACGCCTCTACGGCTCGGTCACCAACGCCATCGTTGCCGACTCACTTTCAGAACTCCTCGACCGCGAAATCGAACGACGCAACGTCCATATCCCCGATTCCATCCGCGAGGTCGGAACCTACGAAGTCCGAATCCACCTCTACGCGGACATCGACGCCCATTTTGATGTCCTTGTCCATCCCATGGACACCGACCCCGACGAATTCCTGCGCCAGCTTGAAGAACGCAAGGCCCAGGCGGAAGCCGGCAACGAGGACCCCTCCGACGACTCCGATGCGGACATCGAAGATGAGTCCGTCACCGAGCGCCAAGAAGCCCCCGACGAATAGGTCTCGCAACACCGATCCCCTTCATATCTGCACCCCATTAAACCCGACCCAGCCCTCGTTCACCCTGAGCCTGTCGAAGGGAGCCTGTCGAAGCGCATCACCGATGCCGCCTAGCTTTACAATAACGCCGGAAATGTCCCAAAATGTCACACTTTTCGAATATGATTCCCCAACAATCTTGCGCGCCCCCCAGTCGAACCCCCCTCGATCATTCGGCGGAGATCCCAAGAGAGTAATCTCGCATAGGTTCCCCAACGCAGTCTCATACAGGCAGGGTAGGGAACATGCCTCTGAATCCTTCCGAAAACAGACTCCGCTTTTCTAACCGACCACCTATGGCATCAATGAGATGTCCCTGATAGGGTAATCCGTCCATGGTCTACACCGACAGACTGCTCCCACACGACATCGAGGCCGAAGAGTCCGTAATTGGCGCCATCCTGATCGACGGCGACGCGCTGACAGAAGTATCGGGGAGCCTCGCCCCCGACGACTTCTACGCGATCAAGAACCGCTGGTGCTATGAAGCGTGCATCGCCCTGTTCGACCGCAGCGAGGCCATTGATCAAATCACTGTCGCGCGTGAGTTGGCCCGTAAAGACCGACTCGAAGAGATCGGCGGAATGCCCTACATCGCTCACCTCGTCCGCATCGTGCCGACCACCTTACACATCGAACACCATGCCGGCATTGTCCGGCGCGCCTCCATCATGCGGCGGCTCATCAATACCGCCGACGATATCGCCGCCATCGGCTACGGCGGCGACGCCGACGCCGACGCCGCCCTCACCAAGGCCGAAGAGTTGCTCTATGGTGTCCGCGCGGCCCGCACCACGCGCGACTTTGTACGCCTCCGTCAAGTCCTCGATAAATACATGGAGGAAGCCGCAGACCTCCAGTCCGACTCTGATATCCGCCTTGGCCCCATCACCACCGGATTCCCCGATCTGGACAAACTCCTCGGCGGCGGACTCCAACGCTCCGACCTCATCATCGTCGCAGCCCGGCCCAGCCTCGGAAAGAGCACACTCGCATTCAACATTGCCCGATACGCCGCCGAACAGTCCTCCAGAGTAGCCGTCTTCAGCCTCGAAATGAGCGCAGAGCAAATCGGCATTCGACTCCTCTCCGCCGAAACAAATATCGACAGCCACCGAATGAGACTCGGCCTCCTCAACGAACAGGAACAATTGCGCGAACATGACGCCATCGGCCACCTCTCCGGACTTCCCATCTACATCGACGAAACCCCCTTGCAGCGCATCGCCGAGATGCGAAGCAAAATCATCCGCCTCAACAACGAAGAACCCATTGATCTCCTCATCGTCGACTACATCCAGCTCATCGCCGGAAACAGCGGCCGTTCGGATAACCGAGTCATGGATATGGGAGAAATCTCCCGCTCTCTCAAGAGCATCGCCCGCGAACTCGATGTCCCCGTGCTCGCCCTCTCCCAACTCAGCCGCGCCCCGGAGCAGCGACTGAACCACAGACCCCTCCTCTCCGACCTCCGCGAAAGCGGAAGCATCGAACAGGATGCCGACGTCGTCGCCTTCATTTACCGCGATGACAAGTACGTCACGAAAGAGGAATGGGAAAAACGACGCCCCAACAATCCGTATCCTTCCAACATCGCCGAACTCATCGTCGCAAAACACCGCAACGGCCCAACAGGATCGGTCCATCTCTACTTCCGCGACGATGTCGTACAATTCGAGAGCATGACTCTCCCCAACGAGGCAAGGGAATTCGCCTAGCGGAGAAAAGCAGTGCCCAACATATCAGAGGTGCTCAACAGCCTCCCCATCGCCGCCTCCGACGGCGATGACGGATACATCTCGCCCGATGAGCCTTCCGACGACTCCGACCGCCCGTGCCAACTCTGCAACGGTCGCGGATGGATCAGCCCCGCCGTCGATGTCGGCCACGCCGACTTCGGTGCCATCGCACCTTGCCAGTGCCAAGAATCGCGACTCGAAGACGAACAGCGCGACCGACTCATCGCCTACAGCAACCTCGGCCACCTCACACGCTTCCGATTCGACAACCTCAATCCCGATGGACTCTCCGACTCCGACTTTGCTAAATCCCAGTTTCGCAAGGCCTACGACGTCGCCCGAGTATTCGCAAACGAACCCAGAGGATGGCTCACCTTCACCGGCCCGAACGGCGCAGGGAAAACCCATCTGGCCGCCGCCATCGCCAACCACTGCGTCGACAATAGCCGTATGGTCTTTTTCTCCCACGCCCCCGACCTCCTGGATCACCTGCGCTCCAGCTTCGGCCCCGCCAGCGAAATCTCCTACAGCGACCTGTTCGAACAAGTCAAAGCCACCCCCCTCCTCGTGCTCGACGGCCTCGGCAGCCAAAGCCCAACGCCTTGGGCCGAAGAAAAACTCCGCCAAATCTTCAATCACCGCTTCAACGCCGAACTCCCAACCATCGTCACAACCGCCGTCCCGCTCATCGGACTCGACCCATACATCGCCACCCGCCTGACGACCCGGAATCTTGGCCGCGTTGTCGAACTCGGATTGACACAGCCTGACCGCTTGGAGCAACTCGGACGCATACCGGAAAACATGCTGTCCACCATGACCTTCGAGCGCTTCGACACCAACCCCAACGACCTGCCCCTCAAGCGCAGGAAGAGCCTCCACAACGCGTATCATGCCGCAAAAAACTTCGCCGAACGCCCCGACGGCTGGCTCGTCCTAGCGGGTGGGCGAACCGGTGTGGGCAAGACTCACCTCGCCATTGCCGTCGCGGAACGGCAGATGCAAGCCGGACGACCCGTCATGTACTTCTTCATGTCGCGCTTGATCTTCGATCTCCAAACTCTTGTGGGCTCCGACCCGGCACGGTACGCCGACCTGTTCGACCGCGTCGCGAACGCTCCGTTCCTCATCATCGACAACCTCCGACGGAGCTTGAGATTCCGCGATGTGGAGAATGGACGCTCTGTCCAGGAAAGTTGGCTCGGCGGAACCCCCTGGACGGAAGACCAACTCTACCACCTCATCACTCACCGGCATAACCATCGGCTGACAACCGTTATCACTACCCCGGAGAACCTGACCGACCAGCCGGGCCCGTTCGGTTCGCTCCTCCAAGATCCCACCATCTCCCAGTTCATCGAGATCGACGCCGACGACTACCGAACCCAGAGACGCTAACCGTCTCCACCCGAATCCACACCCCCAACTTGCCCGCTATTCCCCCCTGCATATACACTTGCCGAACACCGCTCACACAGAGGACAAGAGATGAAAATCGCCATCCTGCGAGGCCCGCGCGACCTCGTCATCGAAGACTGGTCACTCGACACCCAGAACCTCGGCCCGAACGACATCTGGGCCGAAACTGTCATATCCGGCTTCAAAATCGGCACCGACCGCGGCAACTACGAGGGCGCCGAAGACGTGCCCGGCGCCCCAACCTATCCGCGCTGGGTCGGCGACAGCAACCTCGCCGTCATCAAGGGCGTCGGCGACTGTGTCACCAAGTTCAAAGTCGGCGACCGCGTCGTATCCCGCCAGCCCCACCAGTCCGAGTGGGTCGCCGACCAGCGCGCCTCAATCGTCAAAATCCCCGAAGGCGTCGACGACGAAGACGCCATCTGGGCACACCTCTACACCCTCAGCGGCCTATGCTACCGCAAGGCCAACTTCGTGCCCGGCGAATACGTCGCCGTCGTCGGACTCGGCGTGCTCGGCCTCGGCGCCGTCGGCCTCGGCCGCCCCATGGGCGCGAGAACCATCGGCATCGGAAACAGTCCCATCCGCAACGAAATGGCCATGCGAATGGGCGCGCACGCCGCCTTCATGTACAACGACCCCAACCTTCACGACAAGCTCGACGACTACACCGGCGGCAACGGCATCGACCTCGTCATCCTCACCGCCAACCCCTGGCCCGCCTACCGTTCCTCCGTCGAAATCGTCCGCGAAAACGGGCGTGTCTCCATCGTCAGCCTGCTCGGCAGAGGCGAAGAACCCGCCGACTTCAACCCCCTCGCCATGCAGTACTTCTACCACAAGGGGATCTCCCTCATAGCCGTCAACGGCACCGCCCCATACCAATACCCCCAGGCCGACGCCGACCGCATGGAATGGAACAAACAATGCGAATTCGTCCTCCAACTCATGGCCGACGGCAGCCTCACCCCCAGCCAAATCGTCACCCACCGCCTCCACTACTCCCGCATGAAAGAAGCCTACGAAATGGCCTACCACCGAGAAAAAACCATGCTAGGCGTAGTCTTCCAATGGCAGGAATGACGAACCCCTAACCCGAACGATCGGGCGGAGTTACGCGGAATAAGAACTCTCCAAGCCCGCCAAGGCCGCAGGAAACTCCGACTCATTGAAGACCAGCCGGAAGGTGCCTTTGGCCGGCCCATTCCTTACCGTCATCTTGCCTACGCCCACGTTAAAGACGCTCTCCAAGGTCTCCAGCACACGGCGCTTGTAATCGGTGTCCGGGTTGCCGAGCAGGTGTTCGCCCTTCGTCTCGAAGACCAGCACGTGCGGCTTCCCTTCGGTTTCTCCGGCCATCGCAACGAAATCCGGCCAGATTCGCTCCTGCTTCCAGCCCCGCAGGTAGTAATCCCCACGCTGACGCACCGCCACGCGATGCCACCAATGAAGCGCCTTCTGCTCGTCCAGGTAGCGAGCGAACCTGCGCTCCAACCCCGAATCGAACTGCTGGGTAAACAGAGGCTCGAAGAGATTAAGCTGCAGTGGCTTCCCGTAATTTTGCAGTGTTTGGTCGTCAACCCCGGCCGGAATTTCGTAACTCTCGATCATCCGAAAGTTTGGCTGCCCAGCCTCTAGGTCGAAGCGAATTTCGCGCCGCTTGACCTTGTGGTGAAAGACCTTCTCAGCCTGCTCTTCCATCGCAATTCTCGCGTGTTCCCGCAGCGCATACGCCAAATGCGTGCGCCGGTCGTGAATGTCATCTTCGGTGTAGTCCTCCGCTTTCAGCTTCGCTATCAGCTCCTGCGCGATGCGGGCCGCCTGCCAGGGATTTGGCGTCACGTCGGCCAGCCGACGGGCAAACCACGCGATCTTCAACGTCTTGTCAATGTGCAGATCGCGTTCGGAGTGATATACCGGCGCCGTGTCCCCAACGTCGACCGCCGCCGCCTGCCACGTGGCGCCGGCTGGCATACTGTCCTGCGGGTCCGTCGCCTTGATTGAGTCCCAGTCGATGGCCGGCAGGATGTGACGCTGGTAATCCAGTTCCACCCATGCGTTGTCCTCTTCGTGCAGCACCTTCGGCAGGAAGATGTCCGTGTTCCGAAACCTCTTGCGCCGCCGCACCGTGACCCGCTGAAATTCCGCCGAATCGCTGAACACCGCGTCGCCCAGGCCCGTCAGCCCCTCGTGTTCCAGTCCGTTCTTGACGTGCCGCACGGCGGCCCCCACCTCAGTGTTCCAGCAGTAGACGTAACACTGGTCGAGGGCCTCCCGGTTCGTGCGGCGTGCGTGCGGCTGACGCATTACTCGACCCACCAACTGAGTGATGGCCTTCTGAGCGCTGGTATTGTCCAGGATCACCAGAACATACGCGAACGGGCAGTCCCACCCCTCCATCAGAGCGGCCTTTGTGATGATCCACCGTACTGGCGAGAATTCCGAGAGCAGGTCGACGCCCGACAACTCGTCCACCTCGGAGGACTTAACCTTCACGCCATCGGCGGGAACCCCCATGTTATGGATAAGGTACTCCCGCGCGTCTTCGGCATGGACCCGCTCGCCGTCCCGTTGATCCTTGCCCGTGCGCTCCACCCGCACAACCGCGATGGGCCGAATGTAGCGTCCCTCGCTCTGCTGTAGCGACTGCGCCTCGGCGTCCAGTTTCTCAAGTTCTTCATGCGCCTTTGCCAGCGTGTGCTGCCAGTCGGCATTTGCGAGAGAGTGCACGTTCACCGGCAGCTTTATCATCTCTTCGTTCTTCAGCTCTACGCCGGTAACGTCAACCAGCAGATTGCTGATGCCCCGGTTGGGCGTGGCGGACAACTCGATGACCAGCCTGGGATCGAGTCGATTGACCGAGCTCACGAACTCCTGGTTCGCCTCTCGTTTCCTGGCTCCGTATGCCTTGTGCGCCTCATCCAACACCACCACCGGACGCAGCATCTTGATGACGTTGAACAGACTGCGTTTGACCGGGCCGTCCTCCAACACTCGCTCTAGGTCGGGATGGGCATTCAGCAGTGCGGCGTCTCCCAGCAAGTCGTCGCTGTCCGGGAAGAGCGTGGGATACCGCCCCGAATCGCGGAACATCCGCAGAAATTCCTTGCCCTTCTTCCGATTGGCCGCCGGCAGCATCAGCAGCATCACGCACAGGCAGTTGGCGACGTCCGCGAGCGTGAACGGATCGTCCTTTTCCAGCATTTTGACCCGTCCCCCGCTGGCGCGTTCCAACATCTGCCGATAGGGATGCTCTCTATTCCTGAGGGCCGCCCTGGTCTGCTCGTAGATGGCGCGAGTCGGCGTTATCCACAGCGTGAAGCCCGTCTGGCGGTGGAGACGCCCAAGGGTCGCCGCGGCTAGCAGCGTCTTGCCCCCTCCCGTCGGCACCTTGAAGCAGATATGTGGGATCGGATGCCCCGCGTCATCAGTCCGGCTCACATACTCGCCCGCGCTCTCCGCCACGCCGCCCGACTCCGCCAGCCTCTTCCAAGCCGTCTTAGGATAGTTCCGAATGTCATCCGGAACGTCAGCCCCTGCGCCCATCAGCGCGGATATCGCCGTCTCCGATTGCGACCGCGACTCCTCCAGCGCATCCCGCCACCGGTCGAACGCCTCCAGCGCCGCGACCTGGTATTCCTTCAGTTCCATGAACACCCCCCACCGTCATTCCGGCGCAGGCCGGAATCCAGAAAGTCCCCCACCGTCACCCCGACTTATGCATCTCATACGGCAACTGGCAGAACGTGATCCCCATGCCGGTCAACTCCCGCTGCCCGATGTACTTCCCCGGCCCGAAGACGACCGCCCCCTTCCCCTCCCCCCGACTCGAATCGCGTATCCGCCTCGACCGCTCCAAGTTCAGCATCCCCTCATTGCCCGCCAGCCACTCGACGTCCGGTTCATACAGCAGGTAATAGTCCGTTGCCTCAGCGCGATAGAACAGGCCGTCCATGTTCTGCCGTTCGAGCGATTCAACCCCGGCGGAGATGCCGGACGCCGCCTGCAGCAGATACGCCGCAAGCTCGGAATAGGCAGGCAGCGAATCCCCCGACAGCATCCCTTCCAACTCAATCGGATCGCCAAGCTCGCAGTACGTGAACGAGCCGCCAAGCCCCTCCCGCAGCGACTTGTCCTTCGCGCCCGGAACCCCGTCGATGACCCGCCGCACCCGCTCCGCCGTGATGCTGTCCGCGTAGTCCTCGCACTCCACCAGGATGAACTTGCGGTTCCCACCGTCCTCCTTGTTCAGCGCAAGCACCGCGTGAGCCGTCGTGCCAGAACCAGCGAACGAGTCGAGGACCAACGAATCTTGTTTCGTAGATACATTGACAATTTTCTGTATCAAATCCGATGGTTCGGGAGTAGGAAACAATTGACTTCGGCCGAAAATCTGCTGAAGTTGCTTTGTTGCGTCCGTGGCTGTTCCCACGTCGCTCCAAATAGTAAATATGTTAGTCCCTCTTTCTTGAGCCTCTGTAAGAAATCGCTTGTACTGTGGCTTAGCCTTTCCTGATTTCCCGAATACAATGCGCCCGTCATTCATCGCCTCAGCGAAGCGTTCTGGAGTAAATCTCCAGCACCTGCCTTCAGGTGGCAAATAAACAGCACCAGTACTCGGATTTACGATTTCGTAAGTCAGATTCTCACGAATGTTAGGCGCGTCCAATGGATCAGCCACCCACAGTCCGCGGGGGTCATCATCAGGATTTGAGAATTTACTTGCATCTACGTCGCCAGCCTTGAAGGAGAAGGATCGCCTCTCACGTGCAAAACAGGCTATATAATTGTGCGAAAGTGAAACGTCAATGTCGTTCTGGCTTGACTTACGATGGTGCCAAATGATGTTAGCGATGAAATTCTCCTCACCGAAAATCTCATCCATCAGCATCCGCAGGTGGTGTTGCTCGTTGTCGTCGATGGAGACGAAGATAACGCCGTCGTCGGCCAGCAGTTCCCTGAGCAGGTGGAGTCGCGGCCACATCATGCAGAGCCATTTGTCATGGCGTTCGAGGTCTTCGTTGTCGACGGGGCTGTTCTCGCCCAGCCACGCCTGCATCAGCGGGCTGTTCACCCGGTCGTTGTAGACCCACCCCTCGTTGCCGGTGTTGTAGGGCGGGTCGATGTAGATGCACTTCACCCGGCCGGCGTAGCGCGGGAGGAGGGCCTTCAGCGCGTGGAGGTTGTCCCCGTGGATGATGAGGTTGTCATCAGCCGCAACGGGGCTTGACAAAGCCGGAGCCTGTAGTTCACGAACGTCCGGGCGTGGGGCGTGGGGCGTGGGGCGTGGGGCGTGGGGCGTGGTCACGCGCGCGCGAGGATTTATCCGGGACGGGAACCAGCGGCCGGTAGGGAACAGTCAGGTGGTGAGCGTAGATATGCTGTTTGCCTTTGAATTCGAGTTCGGGCACTGTTCCTCGCACCCCTTAAACAGGAGTGAGGGCAAATCTATCACCGGCTTCTCGGATTGTCAAAATACCCGAAGGACTCTACAATCGAAACGACCACGCAGTTTGAACGCGCGAAAGGACCGATATGACTACCGCCAAGAGCAGGGTGCAGACATCCCTCGATCTCTATGACCGGGCCGAGCAGCTTATTCCCGGCAAGACGCAGCTGATCAGCCGGCGGGCCAGCAGCTTCGCCCATCCGATCAGCCCCATATACGCCGACCGCGCCAAGGGGTCGCGCTTCGTCGACGTGGACGGCAACGAGTACGTCGACTGGGTCAATGCCGTCACCGCAATAATCCTCGGCCACGCCGACGACGTGGTCGACGACGCCGTGAGAGAACAAATCGGCAGGGGCAGCCTCTTCACGATTAACAGCCCGCTGGAGATCGAGCTCGCCGAGCTCCTGATCGACACCATCCCCAGCGCGGAAATGGCGCGCTACACCAAGGGCGGGGGCGAGTCCTGCGCCGTCGCCGTCCGCATCGCCCGCGGCGCCACCGGAAGGGACAAAATCCTCTTCTCCGGCTACCACGGCTGGCACGATTGGTACCAGTCGGCGAACTACCTCGTCGACCCCGAGTCGGGCGAGTTTCCCTTCGCGGGCATCGAGCCGACCGGCGTGCCCAAGGCCCTCGCGGGCACGGCCATTCCCTTCATCTATGAGGATATCGACAACCTGCGCCAGCTCTTCGAGGAGAACAAGGGCGAGGTCGCCGCCGTCATGATGGAACCCATGCGCTCGGAGCGTCCGAAAGATGGCTACCTCGATGCCGTCAAGGAGCTCTGCCACGCCAACGATTCACTCCTGATCTTCGACGAAGTCTCATCGGGCTGGCGCATCTCCCTCGGCAGCGCCCAAGAATGGCTCGGCGTGACTCCCGACATGTCGGTATTCGCAAAGGCCATGTCGAACGGCTATCCGATGGGATGCGTCGTCGGATCCCGCGAAGCGATGGAACCCGCCGACCGCATGTTCATTTCCAGTTCGTACTGGAGCGACAACATCGGCCTCGCCGCGTCCGTGACGACCATCAACGAACTCAAGCGGCGGAACTCTACCGAGCGGTTCAAGGAGATCGGCGACAAGATGGCCGCCGCCCTGCGAGAAGCCGTCGACTCCGTGGGCATATCGGCCCAGGTAACCGGCCTTCACACCGCGCCCACGCTCGTTTTCGATGTGCCGGAGCCGTCCATGAAGAAGCCCGTCGATACCCTCTTCATCCAGGAAATGGCCAAGCGCGGCGTCTTCGCTCCCACTTCGTTCAAGGCCACGTTGGCCCACACTGACGAAGACATCGCCATCACCGCCGAGGCCGCCGCCGACTCCATGCGAGTCATCATGCACGCCCTCGAAGGCGAACTCGATACGCTCCTGGAGGCCGAAATCGGCCGCGAGCCCTTCCGGCGAATCGTCAGATAGAAAGAATCCCCTAACCCTCTCCCACGACGGGAGAGGGGATTAGCACGCTCACCCTAGCCCTCTCCCGCGAACGAGAGAGGGGATTAGTGACCGCCCACGGACGGGAGAGGATCCCCCGTCATTCCCGCGCACGCGGGAATCCATCTGCAGGCGGAGGTTGGCTCGAACGCGCATATCCCTTCTCCCGTCGTGGGAGAAGGCTAGGATGAGGGTATAAGCCCCTGCGCACGCGGAAATCGCGCAGCATCAGCCAACACTCATTCATCGAAAACGCATAGAATTATGCAGACTCTACGCAAGGCCCCGCTCATGATGCCTGAGCCGAACTCTCCCCAGCCGCGCGACGAACTCAATCTCCCGCCTTCTCAGAATGATCCGGAGAAGGACGGTCGCTCCCCGATTTTCCAAGCCGCGCTTGTGACAAGCGCCTTCCTGCCCTTGGTCGCGATCACGGTTGCCGTGCTCGTCTTCAGGAACGAGCTAGAAGATCTTCATACCATCGGCTATGCGGGAGTCTTTTTGGCCAACGTCGTCGGTAGCGGCTCATTCATCCTGCCGGTCCCCGGAATCGCGGCGGCCGTCTTGGGCGCGACCCTCTGGAACCCGTTCCTAGTCGCGCTCGCGGGAGGCACCGGCTCGACCGTCGGCGAGATCGCAGCCTACTTGGCCGGTGTGGGGTCCTCCGGCGCGGTTCGACGAATCATCGGCCGCAACAGATGGTACATCAGGTGGTACCCTCGCCTCAGCGGATGGATTGAGACCCGCGGCATGATTACCATATTCATCTTCGCCGCCGTCCCCAATCCCTTCTTTGACATCGCCGGATTCGCCGCCGGATCAATGAGGTACTCCCTCGCCAAGTTTCTCTTGGCCTGCTGGCTCGGCAAGATGATTAAATATGCCGCGGTATCATATGCGGCCTACTGGGGCGCGGACATCCTGTACGGCTGGTTCAACTAAACCGTCTCAACGCCCGGTCACGCTAACTCAACACCCGTTCGCGCTGAGCCTGTCGAAGCGCTGGCCTCCGTTCCCACCGCTCCCAAGGTCGCTACGCCGGCTTGATATGCTCCGCCATCTGCTCCCTGTACCACTCGGCCCCGTGAACGTCCTTCTTGTAGTTCCACCGACCAACTTGGGGATACATCATAATTCCCCGATCCTCCACGGGGAGCTTGAAGGGCGCGCTCCCGATGCGCGCCGACTCTCGCAGCGCGATGGCGATCTCCAGCGAATGGCGCAGATCGTCTCCCGTCGTGATCGGAAGCGGATCGCCCGTGTCGATCGCCTCCGCCACCGCGCCGATGCTGGTCATCATCACTTCACTGGGGTTGCGCCATCCCTCGGCGTCCCGACCGCGCTCCCTCGGCGGTCGAGGCTTGAATACCCCTTCGACCTCTCGCAGATCGGGGTCCTCCCTGGGATCGTCTCCCGTCTTGAACAGTTTCAAGCCCAGACCGGTATTGTTGCTGTTAGTAATCAACCCGCGCGTGCCGACCACCTCGATCCCTCGATATTCGGGGCCTTCAAAGCTGCTGTACGCCTCGATGCCATTGCTGAACTTGATGTAACCGCCCAGCCAGCCGTACCATCGCTCTCCCCCGCCGTAGTCTTCCTCGTGCTCCCCGTGCGGATCGTTGGAAACACAGCCCACCACATAATCGACCAGAGATTTATCGGCAAACTTTCGAATCAGGTTCAGTCCGTGTGTGCCAACCTGGCCGTTATTGTCATAGAGATTGATTCGGACTACCTTGCCAATCTCACCGCTCGCCGCCAATTCGTAAGCCTTGCGATAGTCGGGATGGCTGGACACCACCAACCCGGCGGCGAACGGGATGTTCCTTGACGCGCACTCCTCGACCATTCGGTCGGCATCCGCAAGACTGCCGGCCAAGGGCTTCTCGGAGAATATCGCCTTCACACCCGCTCGCGCCGACGCTAGTACGGCGCCGGTATTCGCTTTTACCGGCAGGACGGGCGCCGATATGTCTATGTCCTCCTTGGCGAGCATCTCTTCGTAGCTCGCGTATCCGGGCACGCCGAATCGCTCGCAAAAGAGTTCAAGGTTCTCTTGATCCGTGTCGGCGACTGCCGCAACCTCCGTGCGCGGGTGAAGGTGGTAGCCGCGCGCGTGGTGCGTTCCCTGACGCCCCCCTCCGATGATCCCGACCCGGTACGTAGGTTTGCTGTCCATGATGTCCTCCCTTTTGCAGAACTTATCACCTCAGCCCCGCGTTGGAAACCTCCGCTTCCAGCCGGCAGCCATCCGCGCACGTTAAATCGACCTGCCCAATTCTGCCTTGTAAACGAACCTATCAACCCGTATCATCGTAGGGGAACGGGGTGTGGCGCAGCGGAAGCGCGCCTGGTTTGGGACCAGGAGGTCGCCGGTTCGATCCCGGCCACCCCGACCAAGGGGCATCGAGTGGCACGATGAGCGGAGTCCCTGCGCGCGCCACATGTCGCCTCCCAACTCCAAAGAGGTCAAGAGATGAGACGACAGCGCACAATCTACTTCAACGACGCCCGCCACTACTACCTCTTCGTCTTTGAGCCGCCGATGACGATGGAAGACGCTTGGCGCCCCGTCGACGAGGTTGCCGGCGCAGGCGTAGACACTTTCGTTTACGGCGTGTCGCGAGTCGATGGGCTCTACTACCCATCCAAGGCGAGCACGCAGTTCAAGCACGGCGAGCACGGCCCCGACTCGCCCGGCTTCAAGCAGAACGCCTACTGGCGCACGTGGCACAACATGAAGAGCCTCGAAGAGCGCGGCATCGACCCGCTCCGCGTGCTCATCGACCGCGCTCACCACAAGGGAATGGACTTTTTCGCCAGCCTGAGACTCTCCAGCTACCCCACTATCGATCCGGCGCACGAGATCAAAACGGGGGGACGGGGATGGGTGCATCGCGAGGTCCGCGACTTTCAGCGTGAGGTACTTCGCGAACTCGCCGTCGATTACCCCACCGAGGGTGTGGAGCTCGACTTCGCGGCAGCCCCCGGCGGGTCACCCCCGCACTTTCGAGATGAGAACGACGCCCGCGAGTACACCCCAGCCGTCACCGAGTGGGTCGCCGAGATCGCCGAGATGGTGCGCAACCGTCCGGGCGCAACCGGAGAAATCGGAGCTCGCGTGTACCCGACAGAGGAGCTAAACCTGCGGCAGGGCTTCGATGTCCGTCAGTGGCTGAGTGAAGGGTCGGTCGATTGGGTCGCTCCCCTTTTGTATGGCCACAACCTCATCGATCCGCACCTCGACCTGTCTTGGATTATTGAGGCGGCCCACGTTGCCGACGTCTCCGTCTATGCGACCATCCAGCCTCACCACTTCGACCCCGGACGTGAGCACTTCGTGACCGAATACGCCACCCCCGCCATGAGACGGGCAGCCGTCGCAAGCTTCCGCGAACAGGGCGCAGATGGAATGTATACTTGGTTCCTCCCCTGGCCGTTTGGCGACGCCGAGCGGCGAGTCCTCACCGAAATGGCCGACCCGGACCTGATAGCGGAAGCCGACAAGCACTACGTAGTCGGTCGCCCTAGCGAGATTTCTAAGCGTGCAGGCATGAAAACGCAGCTGCCATTAAGCATCAAGGCGTCCGACACGGGGACTCAACATTCCTTCCGCCTATACTGCGCAGACGATCCGCAGGTGAGAGCCGACCGCGTCAAGCAGGTCCGACTCAAGGTATACGTCGGCGACATCGTCTCGGAGGACAGGATTCGCTTCCTCCTCAACGGCGAGTCGCTGGTAGACGAGACGTGCCTGCGACACTTGCCAAAGGGCCTCCCACCATACCACGGCCAGTGGCTGGACTTCGACCTGCGACGCGTCCGACCCAAGAAAGGCTGGAACACACTTGAGATCGTCCTCGTCGGACGACCGCCCGACCTCATCAGTCCTCTCATCGTCCAAGACATCGAGCTCATCGTCGAATATGGCCTACACCCGTCAAAGCTCGACTATACCCCCGCGTCCGACGCCTGAATGCGCGGCGCCATCGTACGAACGACCAATGCAAGGAGACACGCGGTGAGGGCCTATACCATCGACTTGAATATCGAGTGCAAAGAGGGTGTTGCGCCCCGAACCTTCGAGGTTGGCTCGGTCGCGGGCGCGCGCTTTACTTCGCGGGATGTCGAAGGACTACGCAAACAAATGGACGAACAACTTGCCAAAGAAGGCCATTTCTCCTCGGCGACTTTCACGAACCCCTCCATCTTTCGCATCGCGCGATACCTTCTCACCC
Organism: Dehalococcoidia bacterium; assembly: GCA_965232435.1. GTDB lineage: Bacteria > Chloroflexota > Dehalococcoidia > Lucifugimonadales > VXLM01 > VXLM01. Next base: position 955,183 of record CBDDPU010000004.1, on the reverse strand, counting down.
AGGACACGGAGTTCGAGGTGCAGGGCGCTATGACGGGTGGAGAGGGCGAGGTCGTGGCTATTCGCGACGGCGACGAGACATTCATCTCTGTCGGCAGCGACCAGTGCGACCGCGAACTTGACCCGCTCTTCCCCGACAAACCGAAGCAGATGTGCCCGCACCCAATAGCCACCGTCGCTTGGCCCTATTCCGACGTCAAGAATCACTGGGACGACCTGAGAATTCAAAGCGCGGTCACGGTCCAAGGGCGCGTTATCCCTCTTCAGGACAGCCGGATCGATGCGCTCGTCACGCTCGACTATCTCCTTGACATACCGTCCGTCCGCGCCCTCCCAAATGCCGCCGTCCTGTATTGCGGTTCGTCGCCCTTCCTCGACAGCGCGGAGGATACCGTCGAAGAATATAATCTTCCCCCATTCACCACGTGGGGCGTGGGCGATGCGTTCTCCGTTCGGCTCTACGACCCCGTATTCGAACGAGCCATCGAACACAGCTTCGCCCCAGTGCCCGTCGGAGACGACCTTGCCGAACGACAGTCGGGCGGCAGGGCGCTCCCGAACTTCCCCATGATGGTCTGAACCCCGAATTGCAAATCTCCCCCGCCCAAAGTGTGAGCCTATGACGACCCCTTCTGATTCCTCCTACACTCCCACTCCCAGGATCCGCGACATGCCTGAGGGCGAACGCCCCCGAGAGCGCCTGGCGCGGTACGGCGCCAAAACCCTCAGCAACGCCGAGCTCATAGCTATTCTCCTGCGCACAGGTATGAAGGGGGAGAACGTCCTCACTATGTCCACTAGACTCCTCGCCGAGTTCAAGGGCCTCAAAAATATGGGACGCGCCTCGCACGGAGAACTTTGCTTGATGAAAGGAATCAGCGAGGCCAAGGCGTGCCAACTGCTTGCCGCCCTTGAGTTGGGCAGTCGATACATCTCACTCAGCCCGGAGGACCGTCCGAAAATTAACTCCCCGCGCGACGTCTACAACCTGTTAGGCGCAGGTATGATTCAAGAAGACCAAGAGCGCCTGCATGTCCTCCTTCTGTCATCCAACTCCCAACTCGTTGCCAACCATGAGATATACAAAGGCACCGTAAACTCCGCGGCAGTCCGAGCGGCCGAAGTCCTGCGCCCCGCTATCCGCGAAAACTGTCCGTCCATAATCATCGCGCACAACCACCCGTCCGGCGACCCCTCTCCCAGTGGCCCGGATGTCTTGGTTACCCGGCAAATCAAGCAGGCTGCCGAACTCATGGATATCGAACTGCTCGATCACATCGTCATAGCCGACACCAACTACATCAGCATGAAGGAAATAGGACTGGGCTTTTCTTCCTAGAGGCGAACCGCCGAGCATCGCTCCCAATGTCATTCCCAAGTACATCGAAGTGCAAAGACCATGCCCATCATTAGGGTCGGTGCCACAAAGCAGCTCTTCCTCGACGATCACGTCGTCGATACCCTAGACAACGTCGTGCGGCAGTTTCATCGTCCCGTCCGCTCCACCGATAACCCCATCATTTGGGCCGACCGTCCTTGGGAGCGAGGCGGTGGCGGGGTCTACCTGTTCGGGGGCTCGGTCATATACGACGAGGAAGATGGACACTTCAAAATGTGGTACCGCACCTCTCTGCCGTTGGAAGGCTCGGACACCCGCCGCAGTCGAGAGCCGGAGGGCGGCTATAAGGCTTGCTACGCCGTCTCCGACGACGGAGTCCACTGGGAAAAACCTTCCCTTCGCCAGACCGACTTCAAAGGGTCCAAGCACAACAACATTCTCCCCCCGGCCATCGGCGGCATGAAGCAGATTCGCCGTCCCAATCTCATCAAGGATTACGACGAACCCGACCCGGATCGTCGGTACAAGATGATCTACATGGACAGTTTCCAGGGCAAATGGGCTCTCTCAAAGGGATTCTCCCGGGACGGCATCGCCTGGCGGATGAACGTCGGCGTTCCTCACGTCTTCGAACCTCCCGTCGCCCCGAACGGCATCCTCTTCGGCTGGGACCCGAGACGCTCCGAGTATGTCCACTACCACCGAAAGTCCGGCATGGTTCCCGCCGATGTCGATGGACGCCTCGTCCGCAAGAAACACGCCGTTATGCGCAGTTCCAGTCCCGACTTTGAAAACTGGGGCGATACACGGGAATCCTTGACCCCCTCGGATACCGACCCGCCAAACTGGAGCCCAAGCCACGCCGTCGACCTGGCCGGCGTCCTCTACACGGACGACCTCTACGTGGGCACGGTCGACACCGCCGCGTCCCACCACGTCGAAGACTCCCTCGACAACCTCTGGAACCCCTTCCGCCGCCATGAATTCGCCGAGTACCGCACTGAGCTTGTCACCAGCCGAGACGGCGTCATGTGGCATCGTGCCGTCCCGTTTTGGGAGTTCATGCCCAGCGGTTCTTGGGGCGCGTGGGACCGCGACCACGTCGGCCTTGCGAAGCCCATCGTCTATAACGACGAAGTCCTCTTCTACTACTCCGGCAGCAACGTTCCCATGGGCTCCAACACCCCCGACCATCCCCTTGCCGACGTGATAAACACCATCAGGGACGGTCAGTGGATGGCCCACGCGATCGGTCTGGCAAAGATGAGATTGGACGGCTTCGCCTCGATCGACGCCTATCACGAAACGGGAACGCTGACCACCAAGCCCTTGGTCTTCGACGGGGAGCGTCTTGAGGTCAACGTTCGCGCTCCTGACAAACCCTTCGGGGCCGAAGAGACTCCCGGCACGCCCTACGGAACGTTATCAGCGGAAATTCTCGACCGGGGCGGAAGGACCATCGAACCGTTCTCGGTTGAACGATGCGATACATTCACCGGCGATGCCCTCCGCCACACCGTGACGTGGAACGGCAGCCCCGACGTTAGCCCACTCGCGGGTGAAACCCTCGCGCTCCGCTTTCATCTGCGCAACGCCGCGCTGTACTCATTTCAATTCGTCAAAGCCGGCCCCCTCAAAAGTCCGGCCCGCCTTCTTGCGCCGGGAACGAAGGGAGCGCCCTAACAAAATTCTGAATCACCGCTCATGAGATCTCGAAAAGTGATCTTCATGCCTATTCTCCCGAAAACCCCAATTCAGTAGAGGAAAAAGCCAAGTGCAAAACATCAAAGTAGGAATCATCGGAGCCGGGGCCGTCGCGCAGGCAAGGCATGTCCCACGCCTCAAGGCCATCGAAGGCGTCGAACTTGCAATGGTATGGAACCGCAGCATCTCGAAGGCCGAGGGCGTCGCTCGCGAGTTCGGATTCGCGCAGGCCGCGGCCGATTGGCGACAGATCGCCGAATCGCCCGACATCGACGCCGTGGTTATCGCCACGCCGCCAGGAACTCACCGCGAAATGACCCTTGCGTCCTTGGCGCATGGCAAGCACGTGCTCTGCCAAGCGCGCATGTCCCGCAACCTCAAGGAAGCCCATGAGATGCGAGACGCTGCCGCAAAGTCCGGCAAAGTCACGTGCTTGTACCCTCCTGCGCCGGGTCTTAAGGGCGACCGCGCCATGCTGCGACTCCTCCATGACGAAGACTATGTTGGGGAACTCCGTGACGTTCGAGTAACGGGCATGGCCCCTCCGGCCCCGAGAGACTCGTACGACTGGCGCCGTGACCCCGACGTGAGCGGCCTCCATTTCCTGACCATGGGCATGTGGGTCGAGACACTCAACCGCTGGGTCGGCCCGGCCACCTCCCTCGCCGCTAAGGCCGAGTATCACTTCAAGAAAGTCACGAATGCCCACGGAGAACCGGTCGATGCCGCAGTTCCCGACTCCATAGCGATATCAGCCAACCTCGAATGCGGAGCCGCGGCCACGTACCAATTCGCAACCGAGTCGTCCTTTGCCGGGCCGGCTGCAATCGAACTCTACGGCTCCAAGGGCGCGATCATCTACACGCTGTTCGGCGACACAATTCACGGAGCAACCGCGGGCATGTCGTCCATGGAACCCATCGAGCCGAATCCGGAAGAAATCCGACTTCAAACCACCGATGCCGAGTTCATTCAAGCCATCCGCGAGGGAACGCCCGTCCATCCGTCCTTTGATGAGGGAGTCCAATATATGGAATTCTGCGAAGGCGTGGGCCAATCCATTCAATTCGGCAAAGTCATTGACCTTCCACCCGAACCCCTCATGGCCACGTGGGGCAGAACACTCTAACCGAAACCGGGCAAACCCCCATTGGATTCCCGCTTTCGGAGACCTTTGCGCAACCGTCGTTCCGGCGAAGGCCGGAATCCATCTAAATCATCCCGTTCGTCCTGAGCCTGTCGAAGGGCGTTCCCGCGCACGCGAGAAGCCATCGGCACGGCCTCGCCATCAACTCCGTCCATCGACATCAAGAAATACCGGCTGCGCCCACGCCTTGCTGCCACAGCTTGATGTCACTGTCGCCCTAACGTAGCCCTCTGATCCCTCGAACGTGTACTGAGGCCGGAGCCCGTCCTGCTCCGACAGCGTTCGACCATGCCTGCCAACGAACCTAGTGACAAACGACTCGCCGGGCCTCTCCCGTATCTCGAAGGACAACCTTGACGGCCCCGCGGATACCCTTGCCAACTCGATGCCGGTCGAGGCATAGAACTCTCCACGACTCAGTGCCGCGAGTATAGTTTCTTCGGTTAAGGGATGAGCTTTCACATAAACCCACCCACGCCCCGGATTCGCGCGGTCGGGGCGAAACTCGTCATACGTATGCGCGTCGTCGGTTGCGATGCCGTAGAGACGCTGACCTCCGCTCAATGCCCTGTCCCATATCTCCTCGGTGCTCGGTCTGCCGTTCCCGCCGTCGTTGTTCTTGCTCGGCCCTCCCCCATTGAACACCTCGATGAAACTCGCCCCCGTCGTCCGCAAGATATGCTCGTGCGTGAAACTGTCTCGGTCGTTGGGGTGATTCAGCGACGCCATGCCGCCCGCGGCCAGAACGCCGTCGATGTTGGCCTGCATTGTCGGCACCTTTTCCTCCATGTCGACGAACTCGACCGACCTCGTGATCCCGAAGCCGTTGATATGGATCGGCCCGTTGCCGCTCGGCATGTGCTTGCCGACCTCCTGGCCCCTCACCATGACCAACTCATCCGTTTCATACTCCGTGAGCACGTTGTGGTCGGTGATCGCCAGCCAGTCGTACCCGTGCTCATGGTACCAGCGAACTACGTTCTCCGGCGAAGCGGCCCCCGTAGAGCCTAGCAGGGAAGTGTGCGTGTGAAGGTTGCCTTTATACCAGAGGCTGCTCATGAGCGCTTAGGACGGAAGATCCCGAAGGAACTGGTGTACGAATGCAAGAATGTCGAACCTCCCACAGGGCCGATCTCGCCGTTGCAAAAGAACCCCGTCAACGGCATCGGACTCACTTTGTCCCGGAACATCCGCGTGTCGTGATCCGGTTGGCCGTACAGATATTCGCCCCGCCCGAGACACGAGAATAACAGAGCCCCAGTGTCGTCGTAAATCGGACTTCGCCTTGAATAAGAAGATAGCATATTATCAAGGTCCTGCGCTGATGTCGCCGCGTCGCGAACGTGGAACTGAACCGTCTGACCTTCACGTAGCGCCTCGGCTACTGATATCGCGCCGGTGGCGTGATCGCCCCCGACGATGTTCCGCACCAGAAAGTCGCCAAGCAGCGGAGAATCGTTCATCGGATCCATCGCGATGCCCAAGAACACCGCCTGTTGAGCAAGACGTTGATCGCTCGACGGCAAGCCGCTGTAAATTCGCTGCAAGACTTCTATCGGCTTCTTGTTGTCCAACCCGGTTAAGACGTTCCGGTTAACGGAAGTAACCTGCATCCGGTGGCCGATGGGACGGCAGCCCTGCGCAACGATCGTGTCGACCGTCACGTTTCCGCTCAACGCCACGCCCACTGCCCCGGAGCGATGAACTTGATCGGTCAAAAACAGAGCGTTGCCGCCCGGGCGTTGACCTCCACTCGCTATGCCTCCGATCTTCGAGCCGGTCGGGAAAGCGAAGTCCAGCCCCATCACCAGTTGTTCGGCGTCAAAAGAGAAAGGATCCGCCAGCAAGACAAACGCGGGAGTCTCGCGACCGGAATGCCCGACCAGACCTTCCCAGCGCTCCGGCGGGGCGTCCGCATCCGGCATATCGTCCATATCAACACGGAACGTTCGCAATTCCACGTTCGGCAAGTGCGCGGCCGCTATTGCCACGCCCGGACGATGCTCTACCTCCCGCCCCGCTCCAATAACCCCGCCCGCTGAACAGCCGAGCAGCGCCGAGTCGGGAAACTCCGTGCGAATCAATTCCTGAACCCGATCGAATCCCGATGCATGATGTTGGGAGACAAACATCACCACGAGATCGATACTCAGCTGTCCCATTTCCGCGCGGATTGTTTTGCCGCATTCGACAACAGCCGAATCGAGTGACGCGCTCTCCGAAACCGTCGAACACCAACGCACCCGGAATTACCCTCCTAGTCCCATGGTTCATCCCCGTCGTCCTGGGAAAATCCCAGCCTGCGGATGTGCTCTTCCAGCGTCGATTGCCAGTTCCGTATCGGCATCGACGCCGGGGCCACGATCTCAATGCTGCCGTCCTCGTTCGCCCCAACCGAGCCGTCGCCCACCTTCTCCAACGGCACGCTAATCGTCTCTCGGTCGATCTCGAACCGGTCCGTGACTTCGTAAATCGCCATCATATCGTCCATTCCGATGATATCGCCGGACATCTCGCCTCCGAAAATCCACTCCAAGCCATGCGAGCTAGGGTATGCCATCATGAACGGTCGTGCAAACCCCACGGACCCCGCCGCAAATCGCCATCCCGGACAGTGTACCCTTAACTCAGCATAGGCATGTCCTCTTCTGGACAGGCATGACGCGAGATGTCCTCACACGCTAAACAAAGAAGAGCGTCCCACCCCGACCACGCCCGGCGACGCCACCCGCGAGATGACATCCGAGCTTTCCTAGCCGTACGACTCCCCGTCGCCGCAACCGCCGCTCTCAGCCGTATCGTCGACCGGATGATCCAGACCAAGATTGTCGGCCTCAAACCCGTTCGACCCGAAAACATGCATCTCACGCTAAAATTCTTCGGCAGCGTGGGGGCCGAGCAGGTCCACCCGATAATCGACGCCGTCACCGAAGCCGTTGTGCCGCTCTCCCCCTTCACGCTCCGTCTGGGAAACATCGGAGCCTATCCCAACACTCGGAACCCTCGAGTCCTCTGGGTTGGACTGGACGGGGATACGGTCGCGCTGCTGGATACTCGCCGCCGCATCGAAAAGGCCCTCGCTCAAATTGCCTTCCCGCCGGATTCCCGCGAGTTCAAACCACACTTCACCGTTGCGCGCATCCGCGACAGCGTCTCCCCTGCCGACCGACGAAGGGCCGCCGAGATGTTCTTCTCCTCCGAGCTTCATTCTGAAATTCCCATCCGAGTCAACTCTGTCACGCTCACCCGCAGCGTCCTCAGGCCCGAAGGCCCCCAATACAGCGTTCTGGCTGATATTCCCCTCGGCTAGGTAAAGGTGTCATTCTTGAAAACCTTCCTGCTATCCCGTATTCCGATACGGGGCGGGAATCCGTCAACCGGTATACCATCGCCCCATTGAGTCCATACTCATCAGAGAACCCTCGGTTGACTCCCTCAACCTATTCACCCATCATTGTGCAAAATGGAACACCCTCTTGAACATCCGACGGTGAAACCCTGACGTGGCAGCCGCAGCCGCACTCGGAATCCTCCAAGGCCTGTTCGAATGGCTGCCCGTCAGTTCCGAGGGCATCGTCGCCGCGGTCTACACCCTTTCGTTCGATGCATCCCTTGATGAGGCAGTTGGCTTCGCGCTCTGGCTGCATGTGGGAACCGTTCCGGCTGTCCTCGTCGCTCTCAGGCACGATATCATCGGCATCGTTCGAGAGGCCCTCATCCCGCCTCATTCGCTGTCGCCCACCCTTCGCTTCCTCTTCTTTGCAACTCTTGCCAGCGGCATCGTCGGCTTGCCCCTGCTGCTGACTCTCAGCGACATATCCTCGCTAGGAGGCACGGCGGCAACCGCCCTCATCGGCTGCTTCATGCTCATCGCCGGATACTTCCAACTCAACCGCCGCGAACCGGAGATCCCCACTCGACCGGAGCTAACGACCTTCGATGCGCTCTTGGTTGGAGTCGCTCAGGGCCTCTCCGTCGTCCCGGGTATCAGCCGCTCCGGCATGACCGTGGCCACTCTGCTCCTGCGTCAAGTCGACCGCAAACGCGCCCTGACACTCAGCTTCCTCATGAGTGTCCCTGCAAGCATTGCCGCCTCGCTGTATATCGGAATTGAATCCGGTCTGGTCTTCGACCCCTATGCCATACTGGCTGCGGGAGTTGCATTCGTCGTCGGACTCTTCACCATTCGCGGTCTGATAAGAGTCGCCGAGCGAATGAACTTCGGCTGGTTTGTTGTCGCGGTCGGCGCTGTCATGCTTGCCGGATCGCTTGTCGTCTGGCTCCTCTAAATCGACCCTCTCGCTGCCCCGGTTCGGTACATATGTACCTTCTGATAAATGCTGTGATAAACTCCGAAAGAGTTCAAAATGCGGACAAGCAAACGAAGGATGCTCCGTGAACTGGCTAGATTTCATCCTCATCGCCATCCTGGCCATCGGGCTGGCGGTTGGCCTCAAGGTCGGGATCCTCAGCGCGCTCTACTTCACAGGCCTCGTCTTCATAGGGTGGTTCGCAGCCGTCCAACTCGGCTCCCTAGTAGGCTCATTCTTTGAACTCTTCCTTGACGATGACCGAATTGTCACCGTGGTCTCCTTCTGCGTAATTATGGCGGTCGTCGTCTACTTTGGAGGAAGGCTTTGGACCGTTATCAGAACCGCCCTTGGAATAGGCACCTTGGGAGCCTCAAACGTCATTGATCGCCTCGGCGGCTTGGCCGTCGGACTCATCCTCGGCGTCGCCGTTTCGGGAGCCGTTCTCGTTGCTCTGATGCGTCTTGTGGATGCCCCTGATGCCCGACTCGACAACTTTCGGGCCGACCTTGAAAATGCCCTCGTCGAATCGACCATCGTGCCCATCTACCTTCGAGGGGCCGAAGCTCTCCCAACGTACTCGCTTGGACTTGTTCCCGGAGACTTCCAAAACTCGCTGGAATATGTGAAAAACCGCATCGGGTAAACTCCGCAATGGCCATGATCCTCAATGCGCCGGTCTTGGTGCTGAACCAAAACTACCAGCCTCTGAACATCTGCAATGTGCGCAGGGCAATGGTTCTCGTCGGCGTCGGAAAGGCCGAGATGCTCGCCAACGGACGTGGTGACATTCACTCCGCCCGCGAATCTTTCACCGTTCCGTCCGTCATTCGCCTGTACTACATGGTCAAAAAACCTGTCATGCAGCGCAAGCTCTCACGCCGCGCGGTCTTTCACCGCGACGGGTTCACCTGTCAGTACTGCGGGACTCAAGGAAAAAACCTTACCCTTGATCATATCGTCCCGCGGTCCAGGAACGGCCGGCACACCTGGGACAATGTCGTCACCGCGTGCATCCCCTGCAACCACCGAAAAGCCGGACGCACTCCAAAAGAGGCAAACATGCGTCTCGCACGTGAACCGAAACCGCCTCGCCCCGATCCATACGCACTGTTCCACCACCGCAGCATCATGGAGGAGTGGCAGCCCTTCATTCCTTGGGTGACGCGCGTCATAGGCCGCGCAAGCCAAGAGCCGGCCCTGCGCCACGGCGCCTAATTTGTGCGACAGTCCCGGCGCGAGGCGCCCCGAATGCCGTTCAAGCTATCAGTCCGTCGCTAGTTGTACATGCTCCGTACGACGCCGACGACCTTTCCTCTCACCTGCACGTTTTCAGCCGACACGACGATCGGCTCAACTTGAGCGTTGGCCGGCTGAAGCGTTACCGTCCCATTCCGTATAAAGAAATGCTTCAGAGTCACTTCATCGCCGTTTATCTCAGCGGCCACCATCTCGCCGTTTCGGGCGTCAACCGCTGGCTCCAACAGAACAAGGTCGCCGTCCGCAACCAGCGCGTCGATCATCGACTCGCCCTTGACGCGAACCGCAAACACGTCGGGATTCCCTTGCGTCAAGAAGGTAGGCAGCTCTACGACTTCGTCCGCCTCGGCTCGCGTGGATGCTTCGGGAATGTGCAGCGGCTCGCCCGCGGCGATGCTTCCAAAAACCGGCACCTGCCCCATGTTCTCAAGCGTCGATCCCAGCTGCTTTACGACGCGCCCCGTGGAATCCTTTAGCAACTCGATGCCCCGTGAAACCTCAGAACGGCGGCGAATATACCCCTCGCGCTGGAGAATGCGCAGGTTGTAGTCCACCACCGACGTCGAGCTAATCGAACAGCCCCCCTGAATATCACGCACCGTCGGGGGAAAGTGGTAATCTTCCAAGAACCCTTGGATGTACTCTACTATCGCTTCTTGCTTTGCAGAAAGTCTCTTCTTCATGCGTACACATCACCTCGTGCAGTTTAGTACGGAGGACGTACTGATGTTCCGAACAAACGTAGCATACTAAGAACGACGTGTCAACACTTCCAAACGAAGAAACGAAAAAGTCTAGGAAATTCGCTAGTGATTGCCTATCGCAACTTTGTCCTTTGCGCGGGCCCACCGCCAAATCATCGCGAAGAGCGCCGCTGCCAAAGTCACACAGCCGGGGCTCGCACTATTGAACCGGAGAAATCCCGCCGCCGACCGGTCATTCAGCAGAAAGTGCGCGGTGTCCCCATTTCGCGTTCCCTCCGGCCACGTTCACCAGAACCTTGTCCTCATGAAAACGGGGAACGGGAGCCCGTGATCCGATGCAGGGGGGAGCTAACTCCCGCCTCAAACTACGAAAGCTTAATCCAGCCTAGAGAAAGGGAACTTGAGAAACGCCCTCTAAGACTTGGCGGCATTAAGGCGACGCACAAGCCGAGACTTGCGGCGCGCGGCATTGCGGCGGTGCACGGCGCCCTTCTGAGCCGCCTTGTCCAGCGCGACGATGGCCCGCGCCGTTGCGGCCTCGGCGGCTTCCATGTCTCCCGAATCAATGGAAAGCCGAGCCTTTCGGACGAACGTCTTCGCCCTCGTCCGAAAGGGGCGTTTTAGCCGGCGCTTTCGCTCGGCAACTCGCTGCGATTTTGCTGCTGGCACGAAATTACGTCTCCCTAACCTTGCGTCCATCCGGAACGACTCGCTCCGAATGCCTTTATAGCATACCACCGTTCGGCCTTCGCGAAAACGGTTCGCAAGGCCCCTGGTTCGTTTCTAAACTCTTTCAGATGCCGAATGAGGTTCCGCAGCCGCACGTCGTCTTTGCGTTCGGGTTGTCGAACACAAAGCCCTTGCCGTTCAGTCCCCCCGAGTAGCCAAGAGTCGTTCCCGCGAGGAACACGTACGACTTTCGGTCAACGAACAGCCGCATTCCATGTTCTTCGATGATCTTGTCGTCCTCATGCGGCCCATCCACGAGATCGAGCATATATGTGAGACCGGAGCACCCTCCGCCCTTGACTGCCACACGGAGATTCGCGCCCGGCTTCCCAGCCTGCTCGGCAAACTGGCGCACATGCTCCACTGCTGCCTCGTCGATGTGAATCGTCAACGGCGCGGGGGTCGGTCTTGTAGCCGTAGCAACCATGCTTCACAAGCCTCCTGAAAGCTGCGTGCTGATTATATTGTAAGGAGTTTATTCCCAATGAGTCAATGCATTCCCTACCGACGTTGCGGCCCGTCGTATCCCGTGACCGTTCGGAGTTGGTGAGAAACTCTCACAAAACCAAAACCGTCCTTCCCGCGAAGGGAACCCTTTTAGTACAATTCCAGCCGCGGTCATTCCGAGCGTAACAAAGCCCAATGAGGCATCTAAAACCGTAATCTTCCAAAACCCGCCCGGCAGCCGGAACGACAAACTTGCTGAGCATTAGAGTATGCAAAGGTCCCCGAAAGCTTGCCGTCGCAAACCATCTCCTCTTGAAGAAGGGGAACGGGGAGCCGGAATCCACAGCGGGAAGAGAATTCATCTCAGCAAGACCAAACATTTGCCGTATCTGCCCCCTACTTCCCAAACTATCCGATATGGTATATCCTTCATGCTGTGGAATGCGCCCGTTCAGCGCGGATATCGGCAATCGGACTGCCGCCGCCTGAAATTCGGTTCCGATTCCCTTACTTGTCAAGTACAAAGTGTGGTTGACCGAATAAACTATGGATAGTATTCTACCTGCGACGTTAGAACTCGTAGTGTGCTTGGGAGACCAACAGAAGGAGAAGCTACATGTCTAGAGGTTTTGTTCGCAGACGATTCGGCATCGCGGCCTTTATGGTCATGATTGTCAGTGTCTTGCTCGCTTCTGCCTGTACCGGAGACGCCGGTCCACAGGGAGATCGGGGCCCCGCAGGGGAGAGAGGGTCCACCGGCGCGGCTGGCGTGCAGGGCCCGCAGGGTGAAACCGGCCCGCAAGGAGCGACGGGACCTCAAGGCCCCGCCGGACCCCGCGGCCCTCAGGGAGCTACCGGCCCGCAAGGAGCGACGGGACCTCAAGGCGCCCGAGGCCCTATAGGCCTTGAAGGCCTTCCCGGTCTTATGGGAGCTACCGGAGAACAGGGCCCGCAAGGCGAACAGGGCGACACCGGCCCGGCAGGCCCCCAAGGCCCGCAAGGTGAAACCGGCCCGCAAGGCGAAAAGGGTGAGACCGGAGACCCGGGCGGACCCCAAGGCCCAGAAGGCCCGCAAGGCCCACAGGGTGAAAAGGGTGACAAGGGCGATACCGGCCCCAAGGGCGATAAGGGTGACAAGGGCGACACCGGCGACCCGGGTGGACCGCAAGGCCCGCCAGGACCGCAAGGCCCCGTAGGACCTCAGGGCCCCGTCGGTCAACGCGGCATAAAGGGTGATACAGGACCGCAAGGCGCTGCAGGGCCTCCGGGCGACCGAGGGCCCCAGGGCATCGCCGGCGAGCAGGGCCCGCAGGGCCAGCAAGGCGCGCAGGGTATTCAAGGCCCGCAGGGCGAAATCGGCCCGCAAGGCCCCGAAGGCCCACAAGGCCCGCAAGGTCCCGCCGGGCAGCGCGGCCCCGTAGGACAGCAGGGTGAAGCCGGCCCGCACGGCCCGCAGGGCGAAAAGGGTGATCCCGGAATCAGCGGTCTCCAAGTCGTGACGAGAGACAGCGAACTCGACAGCCAGAATAAGTCGGTGACCGTCCTCTGTGACGAGTCCGGTTCCGAGTTGACTGCCGTATCCGGTGGCGCAGTGGTTACCACCTCCAACGGCGGGATCGCATCCGGCGTCGCTCTCGCAGGTTCCCGACCAACCGGTCTGGCAGGCGAGACACCCGGCGGATGGGTAGCAAGCGCGACCGAGGTCGGCAATGTTGCCACCAGCTGGAAGATCACCGTCTACGCAGTCTGTGCAATCGTCCATTAGAGTTAGACAATAACACGACCGCACGGGCGCGAAGGCCTTCAAGATCTTCGCGCCCGTAGCGCCGAACAACATTGGTCTCCCTATCACCGACGGCGGCGCAGGTATCCAATCCCTGCGTCCTGTATAGTCCCTGAAGCCATTCGGCGACAGGGACTCGGTAGGTTTAAGTTCGCACCGGTTTCTTGAATTTTATGGAGTCCCTCACTAACTCCTCACTGCAGCCCGACAAAAATCTTAGCCAATGTTGATGACGTTCCCTGCCTCACTTCCTGCTCTCTCCGTAGTTCCCGCGAACGTGGGAACCGAAGAAGAGCGGAATCCATGAGGGCCCGTCAGGCAATCATCCATTGATATCAGCAGCGACTATGCACCTCATCTTCTTCGGAACGGACCGACATGGCTGACAGAATTGACCTGAACTGCGACATGGGCGAGAGCTTCGGAATGTACAAGATGGGACTCGATGAGGAAGTCATCAAGTACATTAGCTCCGCAAACGTCGCATGTGGATTCCATGCCGGCGACCCGCAATGGATGCGTGAGACCGTCCGCCTGGCCGAGCGGCATGGCGTCAGCGTTGGCGCGCATACCAGCTTCCCCGATCTTGTTGGCTTCGGACGAAGAAACATCGAAGTCTCTCCCGACGAAGCCAGAAACGATATCGTCTACCAGATTGGCGCACTCCAGGCCTTCACTTCGAAACATCGGCTTCAACACGTCAAGCCTCACGGCGCCATGTACAACCGCGCCGTCGTTGACGAAGACCTCGCGCGGGCCATATGCGAAGCCATCCTCGAGGTCGACCCCAACCTCATCCTCATAGCGCTGGCCGGTTCTCGCTGGGTCGATATCGCCAAAGACATGGGCCTCAGGGTCGCCCGCGAAATATTCGCCGACCGTGCCCTCAACCCCGACGGCACCCTCGTCTCCCGGTCAAAAGAAGGCAGCGTGCTCCATGATGTCAAAGAAGTGGCCGAGCGCAGCCTGCGCATGGTCCGCGAAGGCGAGGCAACCGCCATCACCGGCGAAACCGTCCCAGTCGAGGCCGAAAGCCTCTGCATCCACGGCGATACTCCCGGCGCCGTCGAAATGGCGAGAGTCCTTCACCACCAACTCGATTCCGACTCCGTCGCTATCACCCCTCTTTCACAGCTGGTATAGAATTATCCCATGTACGATGCCCCGAAATTCCTCGCCGCCGGCGACAGGGCCATTGTCATAGAACTCGGCGACGAGATCTCCTTCGAGTGTAACCGACAAGTTCACGCTCTCCACAACGCTATCGAACGTGAACGACTGCCCGGAGTCATCGACCTCGTGCCTACCTACCGATCACTCCTCGTCGAATACGACCCGATCCAGGTCTCCTTCGAGGAAATGGCGGACTCACTCGCCGCCGTGCGTTCCGGCTCTGTCGAATCGCAGCGGGACGATGCAACCGTCGTCCATCTCCCCGTACTCTACGGCGGCGACCACGGCCCCGACCTCGACTTCGTCACCAAGAACGCCGGCATGGAAAGAGACGAAGTCGTCACCGTCCACTCCGGTACCGAATATCCCGTGTACATGATGGGCTTCACTCCCGGCTTCCCCTACCTCGGAGGCATGTCGGAACGCATCGCCACTCCGAGACGCCCAACCCCAAGAGGCGAAATACCTGCCGGCTCGGTCGGCATCGCCGAGGCCCAGACGGGCATATACCCTATTGAGAGCCCCGGCGGATGGCAGCTGATCGGACGCACCCCTCTGCGCCTCTTCGATGTATCCCGCACCCCTCCGTCTTTGATCGCCGCCGGTAACTATGTGCGGTTTGTCCCCCTCTCCGGCGAAGACGAATACCGGCATATCGAGCGGCAGGTCGCATCGGGGGAATATCAAGCTAAGACTTCGCCGAAGATATGACCTCGCCCACTTTCGAAATTCTCGAACCCGGCCTCCTTACCATGGTCCAAGACCGAGGACGCATCGGCTTCCGTCGGTACGGCGTGCCCGTCGCCGGCGCGATGGACGAATTCGCCCTTCGCATGGCGAACATCATGGCCGGAAGCGACCAGAACGCCGCCGCACTCGAAATCACCGTTCAAGGTCCCAAGATAGCCTTCCACGAATCCACCTGGATATCCGTAACCGGCGCCCAAATCTCCCCGGAAATCGACGGACAGCCCATACCTACATGGGAATCCGTTGAAATCCAAAGCGGAAGCGTCCTCACCTTCGGCGAACTGCAAGACGGGATGAGGGCCTATCTCGCCGTTCGCGGAGGCATAGACGTGCCTCTCGTCATGGGCAGCCGCTCGACCTATCTTCAGGGCCGTTTCGGCGGCCTTGAAGGCCGCCCGCTTAAGGTTGGTGATCTCCTTTCCACTCTGCCCCCGGGCGACGACTCATTCCTCCCAAAACGTCTGCCGAAAAACTACACCGCCCCGACCTACGGAGGCATCCACCGCCTTCGCGTTGTCCTCGGCCCACAACACCACGCTTTCGACCAACCCGCCCTTTCTCAATTCCTCTCCTCGCGTTACCGAGTCCACTCCGACTCCGACCGCATGGGATATATGCTCGAAGGCCCGAAAATTCAACACGCCGACGGAGCTGATATCGTCTCGGACGGCAACCCCGCAGGCGCGGTTCAAATCCACGGCGACGGCATCCCTCGCATCCTCCTAGCCGACCGAGGCGCAACCGGCGGCTACACCAAAATAGCAACCGTCATATCGGTCGACCTGTCCGCCCTCGCTCAAGCTCTGCCCGGCCAGACCGTCGGTTTCCGTCAAGTGACCGTCCAAGAAGCTCAGCAAGCCCTTCGAGAACAAGAGGCGCTCATTCGCTCCGTCGCGCGACAAGGCCAAGTACCAGTCATGACGATCTCCCTGGACGGGAACCCGTTCGAGGTCGAAACGGAGGCAGGCGATCCCCTCACCCTCACAACCCCTCTAGCCACTCCCTCCGAGTCCGATACTCATCACATCGGCGTGACCATTAACGGCGAAAGCTACGACTTCCGTCTGCAAGTCAAAAAGGAAGCGTAAACCTTCCAATCCACCATGATGGAGCTGCTCCACGACCTCTCCGATTGGCTCCTGGGCTTCGCAGACAGCGAATGGGCAGTCGCCGTTCTCCTCATAACTTCATTCGCCGAGTCGATTTTCTTCCCGATACCGCCCGACCCGCTGTTGCTCGCCGTCGCTCTCGTGCAGCAGCCGCTCGCAATCCTGCTCGGTGTACTGGTTGCCGTCGCCTCGGTCGCCGGAGCCGTTGTAGGGCACTCGCTCGGAATGCGCCTCGGCAGACCGCTCCTAGTGAGGATGTTCAGCGAGGGGAGGATATCCTACGTCGATAGACTCTTCGAGCGATACGGCGTGTGGGCCATCCTCATCGCCGCATTTACGCCTGTGCCCTACAAGGTCTTTGCGGTCGCCGCCGGTGTATGGCGCATGGATCGACGCAAGTTTATCATTGCCTCCGCAATCGGACGCGGCGCCAGATTCGGCACAATCGGCGTTATGGTCTTTTTCTTTGGCCAGCAGATCGAGACCTTCCTCACCCAAAACTTTGAAATTCTCACCGTCGGAGTCACCGCGGCAGCCCTCGCCCTCGGAGCCGCATGGTACATTTTCCGCCGCCACCGCCGAAAATACTAACCCCCGGGGCCGACCCACGCCTCTCCACCGTCACCCAGCGCTCGTACCGTCGTTCCCCCGCGCAGAGACCTTTGCATAACCCCGGCCTCGGTCATTCCGAACTCAGCCCAGCGGAGTGAGGAATCTAAAATCCTCGCCCTCCAAACCCGCCCAGCGCCTGGAACAGCCTATTTCGGATTCCCCCTTTTACTCAATAGGCGCCCACCGTGCCACAGGCGACGCATAGCATGTGAAAGAAAATTAGATCAAAAACACTTAGTAAATTACTATGCACATACTTGACAAATAAGTATATACATGGTGTATGATGCACCGTAAGCGATAGTTCTCGACGGACTGCCATAAGCGAATATTTTTAGGAAGCGTAACATCCATGCTCACCACACGCACACATCGTTCGAGAGTCCCCCGCTACTCGCGAGGAGCCTTTCTCACAGTCCGAAGTTCCGTCATCCTTATTGTGCTTATCATTGCAGTCCTCGCGTTGGGCTTCCTCGTGTAGTTAGGAGGATGGAAGCCCACCCTTCAACCTGCAACGCAGGGAACTTCACTGAGTAAATGCTCTGTCAGTCCCATAAAGGCCTCCGACGCCACAAAGGCCCCCCACCGCCGTTCGCGTGCAGGGAGACCTTTGCATAACTCACTAGCAAGCCAACCAAGCCGTGAAATACGACCAAGATCAAAGTTGTGCCTAACGTTGCCGGATTCCCGACCCGTATCGGGGTACGGAGTGACGTTATATCGCGGGAATGACGACTTTTCGAAGGTCTCTGCAAACGGAGCCTACACTCCGATACGGGACGGGGATCCGGCAAGGCCTACTCCCCAGCCGTACCTCAACATCACAAGGATTATTCAAACTATTCTTAGAGAGGAAGCGCTGAAAGGCGGTCTTTCAGGAGGACATGCATGGAACGCGCCTTAGTAACACGCCTGTATCGGGACGGAGCTTCCCAGGAAACCGTGATGGTCATGGAAGCCACTCAAAGCAAACGCCGCATCAAGGTCAAAATTCCCTGTCACCAGGCTAACGTCCTCGCCCTTGAAGCCCACGGCCTCAACGACCGCTGCCCACTCTACGGCATGTTCTCCCAATGCGTCGGCCGCCTGGGAGCCGCTTTCGGTTCGGTCGTCATTAACTGCGAAGAGCCGCAATGCGCCAGGGGTGCGATATCGCTGTCACACGATGGCCGCACGATTTGGATAAGCGCTGACGTGGTGGAGTTGGTCGCATTCGCTATGCACACGCAAATACCAATCTATGTAAGCAAGCCCAACTCGTCTGACTCGATCAGCGAAGAATCGGCTCCGACTAAAACCGCCCTCCCCACCGCAATCGAAGATGCGCTCAAGGATATATTCTCCTCGGAATCCAACCCGGAAAATCCTTCCATGGATCCGTAAGGCGGCTACCGCCTCACGTCAATAAGCACATCAGAGGCGATGCATCCATCAAGAAACACCCCTTGCTTGTGAATTCTAAAGAGAATGTGACCAATTGCACCCGCCGAATTACCTGATTAAGGGATACCATGCGCATCGTTAGGACGCTCACAAGCTCTCAAGCCCAAGTAGTCGCGCAACGGCCTGATAGAGCCGCGCGCACAGCGGGAGGCCTGCTCCTGCTTACCGCCCTGGCCACCGTGGCCGCGGTTGTCGGACGAGTAGCGGCCGATGCCGATCAATCCACTCTCATGGAGTCGATCACCGCGATATCCAACAACAAGGCCCTCTACGGCGCCGGAGGAGCGGCTAGGCTTGTTTCAGGGATTACCCTAATCGTCGCCGCTTGGTTCTTATGCACTACATGGATCATCCGATCGCGGCTCGGCACACCGGCCGTTCCCCTGCTATTCGCCCTTTCAGGCCTATTCACCGCTGCCTCAGGCGTATGCGCGGTCTGGTTGGCGGCATCAGCCCCGGCCACCGCTGAAGCCATCGACTCTTTCGCAAGGCTATCCGCGGCCGAGCAGGTGGCGGACATCAGATGGATCACCGGTAAAATCGGTTTCACCGCAGCCGGGCTCGCGCTGTTAGTCGCGGCAAGATATCAATGGAAGGTCGGAGGGATGTTGAGACGCATCTCGCCCGTGTCGGCGCTTATCGGCATCGCAATGCAGTTCATCTGGATCGACTCGGCCACTGTGATGCACCCAATCATTGGCACGACATTTTTCCTCTGGCTTGTCTTCATCGGCGCTATGCTGATCACCGGACAGGTTGAAAGACACTTCTCTTCCATGATTAACTTGGATACAAAATAACACCCAAGAACGATGCATAGCATCGACACTCATAGGAGGACATCGTGATCAGCCAGAAACTTCAGGACGCCCTAAACGAACAGATCAACAGTGAGTTCTATTCCGCCCACCTCTACCTCTCCATGGCCGCATATTGCGATACTTTGAGCCTGGGCGGATTTGCCCACTGGCTCAAACTCCAGTACAGTGAAGAACTCTCTCACGCCCTAAAACTCTTCGAATTCATCACCGACAGAGGCGGACGAGTAGTCCTTCAAGCGATCGGACAGCCCCCCGTGGAGTTCGAATCCCTCAAGACGGTCATGCAAATGGCCTTGGAACACGAGAGAAAAGTCACCAAAATGATCGACAGTCTCTACGAACTGGCCCTGGCCGAGCGAGACTACTCCGCGCACGTCCTTCTCGAATGGTTTGTTGATGAACAAGTCGAGGAAGAGAAGAGCGTCGCCGAAATAATCGACCACCTCGAAATGGTCGGAGACGATGGAACCGGCCTCCTCATTTTGGACTCTCGTCTGGGCTCGCGCAGCAGAGAATGAACCGTTCAGCCTAAGAACATTCTCTCAGGCCTGCGCTCAATCGATCAAGGGACCCCCTCGCGTCGGTAACGATCTCGCTAAGATACTAGCATACTTAGCATGAAGAAAATGCGTTGCGATTCCTCAAATCAGTATTGCAATATCAATATAGTAAGTATATACTAATTGCATTACTATGCTACTAAGAGGAGCAACAACCATGCGCACTCTATCGACAGTCGCCCTAATAGGATGTTTTCTAATCCTGGTTGCGGCCGTCTCATGCAGCGGAAGACCGGAATCCACTCGGCCCGCCGCAACGCCTCAGCCTGAAATCATCGAAGTCTCTGTTGAAGTCCCAGTCGAGGTCCCTGTTGAAGTCCCAGCCGATCCCGGTTCCTTAGTCATCTACTCTGGACGCAGTGAATCACTCGTCGGCCCGATCATCGAGCAGTTCCGCGAAGTGACCGGCATAGAAGTGTCAACGAAGTACGCTAGCACCGGCGAGGTCGCGGCGACGATTCTCGAAGAAGGCGCGAACAGCCCTGCGGACGTGTTCTTTGCCCAAGATCCGGGTGGTCTGGGGGCAGTCGCGCAGGTAGGCATATTCAGCCGCCTGCCTGCTGATATAACCGGCATCGTTCCCGATTGGGCCCAGTCCCGGGACCGCCTTTGGGTCGGAATCTCAGGCCGCGCCCGCACTCTCGTGTACAACACTGACCGACTCTCGGAGGAAGACCTTCCCGACTCGATCTTCGACCTGACCGATCCAAAATGGAAAGGACGGCTCGGCTGGGCGCCCACCAACGGCTCGTTCCAAGCGATGATCACCGCCATGAGAGTCCTTTGGGGCGAGGAGAAGACGACGGACTGGCTTGAAGGGATGAAGGCTAATGAACCCGGCATCTATCCCAAGAACACTCCACAGGTAGCCGCTGCCGCCGTCGGTGAAATCGACATCGGCCTCGTCAACCACTATTACCTCCACCGCTTCCTCCAAGAAGAGGGCGATGCATTCGGAGCGCGAAACTATCACCCAACCGCAGGCGGCCCCGGAAGCCTCGTCTTGGTCGCAGGGGCAGGTATTCTGAAAACGAGCCAGAACCAAGAAAACGCTGAGAAGTTCCTCAAATTCATGCTCTCGACGGTTGGACAGCAGTACTTCGCGGGACAGACCTACGAGTATCCCCTCGTCGAGGGCGTCAAGACGAACCGCCTCTTGACGCCGATTGATGAGATCAACAAGCCCGAAGTCGACATGGCCGACCTTGCCGACCTCGAAGGCACACAACGCCTCCTTCGCGAGCTTGGCATCCTTGAATAACTCCGTGCAGGAGAACTCACCGCCCCTTTGATTTCAACAGGATCACCACCGCTTGCCGATCCCACCGGAGCTCACCTCCCCCGGTGGGGTCGGCAGGAATCTTCTAGAACCCCGCCCACAGTGGTTGTGGTTCCGGCCCTCCTTGTCGCCCTCGCCATGCTGCTTCCAATCGCCTACCTGGTGATTCGCGGCGCCGCTGCCACCTCCGAAGCATGGGAACTCCTCTTCCGCGTTCGCACTCTCGAAATAATTGCCGGAACCGGGGCACTCGTCCTCATAGTCACGACGGCCTCGATTCTCTTAGCCGTACCCATAGCATGGCTTACTGCGAGAACCGACCTACCCTATCGCCGCGTCTGGTCGGTCCTGACCGCCATGCCTTTAGTCGTGCCGACCTTTGTGGGCGGCTTTCTATTCATTTCCGTCCTGGGCCCTCGAGGCGTCCTTCAACAGGCTCTCGAACCCCTCGGGGTCAATCGCCTGCCGGATATATACGGCCTGCCCGGCGCAGCCCTCGTCCTCATCCTCCTCAGCTACCCCTACATCCTCCTAACCGTCAGGGGCGCCATACAAGGACTCGATCCCGCACTCGAAGAGTCGTCCCGCACTCTTGGACACGGAAGACTGAACACGGCCTACCGAGTGCTTCTGCCTCAACTGCGGCCCGCAATCATCTCCGGTTCTCTGCTCGTCGCCCTCTATACCCTCAGCGATTTCGGCGCCGTATCCCTCATGCGATACCCAACATTCACATGGGTAATCTATCAGCAGTACCAGACGGCATTCGACCGTAGCATCGCGGGCGTTCTCTCGCTCGCCCTCGTCGGGATGGCCCTGGCCATCGTCCTGCTCGACGCCTACACGCGAGGGAAGCTGCGCTATCACCGAACCGGCTCGGGAGCTTCACGAAGAGGTCCCACCGTCCGACTCGGACCATGGCGATGGCCGGCCTTGGCGTTTGTCGGCGTAGTCGTGGCGCTTGCCCTCGGAATTCCGGCGGGCGTCCTCTTTCACTGGCTCATTCGAGGCCTCCTTGCCGGCGAACCGCTCCTCATCCTCTGGAGCGCAACCGTCAACTCCCTGATCGTGTCGGCCGCGGCCGCGGCTCTCACCGCGGCCTGCTCAATCCCTGTCGCCGTCATGACCGTGCGATATCCGGGCAAACTCTCCCAGCTCATCGAGCGAATGAGTTTCACCGGGTTCGCCCTTCCCGGCATCGTGGTTGCTTTGTCGCTTGTCTTCTTCGCCGTCAACTACGCAAGGCCCGTCTATCAAACGGTATGGCTGCTGGTGTTCGCTTACGTCGTTCTATTCCTTCCGGCGTCCCTTGGCGCCACGCGGGCCGCTCTGCTAAAGGTAAGCCCCGTTCTCGAAGACGCCGCGCGCGGCTTAGGCAGGACACCCACGCAAACCATGCGCGCCGTAACCGCGCCACTCATCGCCCCCGGCATCATCATGGGCGCCGCCCTCGTCTTCCTGATCGCCCTGAAAGAACTCCCCGCAACCCTCATCCTCGGTCCCCTCGGCTTCAAAACTCTCGCCACCGCCGTATGGTCCGCCTCCTCCGAAGCTTTCTTCGCACAGGCCGCCGCGCCTGCGCTCTCGCTGATCGTGATATCTTCTATACCGATGGCCTTCCTCGTGACACGGGACTTCACCGCCCGCAATTCTTCCGGGAGCAACGACGAATGACCACCTTCGCGTTGCGCTGCGACGGCTTGACTAAACGCTACGGCGACGTGCTCGCCGTCAACAAAGTCAGCCTCACGGTAGAAACCGGGGAAATCCTCTCGGTTGTCGGCCCAAGCGGCAGCGGCAAGACGACTACGCTGCGCCTGATCGCCGGGTTTGAATCTCTAGACGCCGGCGAAATATCCCTGTGGAATACGACGGTATCCGGCCCAAAGACTCATCTGCCCCCGGAACGCCGCCGCGTCGGTATTGTCTTCCAAGAACACGCCCTGTTCCCCCATAGGACGGTCGGCGAAAACGTCGCGTTCGGTCTCCACAAGCTCAGTGCCGACGAGCGCGCCCATCGCTTGAAAGATTCACTCGAACTTGTCAGGCTCTCCCATATTGAGCATCGCTATCCTCATGAACTGTCCGGCGGAGAACAGCAGCGCGTCGCTTTGGCCCGCGCCCTCGCTCCGAATCCTGCGGTACTCCTCTTAGACGAACCCTTCTCAAACATCGACGCCGATTTGAGGACGCAAATCAGGGAAGAGGTCAAATCCATATTCGCCGATGCTGGCGTAACTGTCGTGTTTGTGACTCACGACCAGGAAAACGCCCTCTTCATGGGTGACAAAGTAGCGATCATCTACAAGGGACACATCGAGCAGTTCGGGACGCCGGAGCAGGTCTTCCACGATCCCGAAACCAGGTTTGCCGCGAGCTTCCTGGGCGTTGCCGACTTCCTGCCCGCGAAATACGCGAACGGAACGGTCC
Organism: Dehalococcoidia bacterium; assembly: GCA_965232435.1. Taxonomy (GTDB): domain Bacteria; phylum Chloroflexota; class Dehalococcoidia; order Lucifugimonadales; family VXLM01; genus VXLM01. Next base: position 931,584 of record CBDDPU010000004.1, on the reverse strand, counting down.
ACTCGGAGCTTGGCGCCTTTCCGCTAAGCGCGAAGAACTCCGGCCCCTGCGAACTGATGATCCGCCCTGATGACATCGAACTGGCCCCCTCGGCGAATGGCGCTGCCAGAGTGCTGTCAAGAACGTTCCAAGGGATTTCAGACCTCTACCGCGTACGCCTTCCGTCCGGTGCAATACTGCGCGTACAGCGCCCACACTATGAACGCATAGAGCCGGGAGAGTCGGTGTCTGTCAATGTCGCCTCCCACTACTCGGCTCGATGCTTCGCGCTCGACGACGGAATCCTCTTGCCCAACGAATAAGCCCCGATCCTACCTCCGCCCCGCGGGCATCTCCTCTTCCTGCGGCCTCAACTGCATCTCGTAGATGTTCTTGTAAAAACCCCCGATGGCCATCAGATCATCGTGCGAGCCCCTCTCCACGATCTCCCCCTTCTCCAGCACGAGCGTCAAGTCCGCCCTGCGCACGGTCGATAGCCGGTGCGCGATCACAAACGTTGTCCGCCCCACGATTACTTCTTGGAGCGCCTGCTGAATTTGGTATTCGGTTCCCATATCCACGCTCGACGTCGAATCGTCCAAAATCAGGATCGGTGGATCAATCAAGAGTGTCCTGGCGATAGCCAGCCGCTGACGCTGGCCCCCGGACAGCCGAACCCCGCGCTCACCAACCCACGTATCGTACCCCCGCGGCGTCTGCTCGATGAAATCGTGAAGTTGCGCGATCCTGGCCGCCTCAATAACCTGCTCCGTCGTCGCGTCCTCCGCGCCATACGCGATGTTGTCCCGAATCGACGCGCCGAACACGAACACATCCTGCATGACGATCCCAACGTTCCGCCTCAGCGAAGACAGCTTCACGTCCCGAACGTCAACCCCGTCAATCATCACAGCCCCGTCTGTCACGTCATAAAAGCGCGGTATGAGATGCGCGAGCGTGCTCTTGCCTGATCCCGGAGCCCCCAAAATCGCCACAAGCTGGCCGGGCCGGGCCTCGAAACCGATGTCGTGCACCGCGGGCGCGTCGGCCTGCTCATAGCTCATGGACACTCGGTCGAACTTCACGTGGCCGCTGACATGATCGAGTGGGCGCGCGTTGGCCCGCTCCTGAACCGAGGTCTCGGCGTCGATAACGTCGAAGATGCGCTGCCCCGCCGCGTGCGCCCGAGAGAACATGTTCACCATGAAGCCCATCATCCGAACGGGCATCGCCATCATCCCGATGTACAAAATAAAGGAACTCAATTCACCCACGGTCAGGCGTTCCGCCGCGATCTCACGGCCGCCGAACCACAAAACCGCCCCGGTGGCAGCCGTGAAGATAAGGGTCATCAGCGAACCGTGGAAGGCGAACTGCTTCGTGGCGTCGTACGTCAGGTCCCGTACTGTGTCAGCCCGCTCGGCAAACTGCTTCTCGGCGAACTTCCGCGCGCCGAAGACCTTCACCACCTTGATCCCGGCAATGTTCTCCTGGAGGACTGCCGTCATTTTGCCCGTCTCTTCCTGCACCGCGCCCCAAATGCGTCGCAATTTTCGGGACATGTGGAACGCCCGCCACAGAACCGGCGGTATGAAGAGCATTACCACTAGCGCAAGCCGCCAGTTGAAATAGAGCATGATGCCCGCCACGAATAGAAACGTGGCAGCCATCGACAGCCCCCGAATCAGCGCCGAACTCATGAACCGCTGCACGGCCTCGACATCCGCCGTCGCCTTCGACATGAGGTCGCCGGTCTGCTGCTTGTCGTGAAACCCGAAGCTCAGGTTCTGCAGCCGCGTGAAAATGTCGTGGCGAATGTCGTAGGCCGTCTTTTGCGAAATCGCCTCGGCCAAATAATTCTGCAAGTAGCTGAAGACTCCACGCAGCGCCCCGGCAAGCAGGATGAAACCTGCCAAAAGCCCCAGCTGACCAAGAGCGCCCGTCTCAATCGCTCGATCCAGGGCCTCGTCCACCGCCGATCCCGCTAGCCACGGCATAGCTAGACCGGACGCCACCGACAAGGCCATCGCAGCATATGCCCCGACAACCAAAACCTTATGGCGCAGCCCGTATCCGATCAGCCGAATGAATATCTTCATGCGCGAAGCCTCATTCTCACAGAGTCAATCGCCGCTTCTTCGCCAAGTACCAAATATCATTGTGGCGGAATTCACTTCGTATATCAAGAGTTATTCGACTTAATCGAATAAATCATCCCGCAAATACTATCCCCGCCGTCGTTCCCGCGAAAGCGGGAACCTACCTCCCCCCACCCTCCTTCTCCGCCCGCAGCTTCTCGAACATCGCCGCGTTGTAGTACGTCGTCGGACGCACGTTATCCCGTAGCACCATCTCACGGATGACGTCTTCCAGGTAGTCGTGCTCCTCAACCCAGTCAATGACCTCCTCGGCCCACTGGCTCGGCACGCACACCACCCCGTCGTCGTTCCCCACGATCAGATCGCCCGGACGCACTGCTATCCCGCCGCACTGGATCACCACGTTCTCCTCGTACGAGAACATGAACGGCGCCTTGCCGGCCGCAACGGTCCCGCCCGCGGCGAATATCTTGAACCCCAGCTTCTTCACTCCGGTCAGGTCGCGTATCGCTCCGTCCGTGACGATGCCCTCCGCGCCGTTCATCCGCAGCTGGAGCAGCTTCATCTCCCCTCCGCTCGACGAGTATCGAGAGCCGGCGACGTCGCACACTAAAACATCCCCAGACCCGCACCGCGCCATAGCCCTCGCCTCGGGAGCCTCCTCGCCCGACGGCGTCTCGTCGAAAATATCCGGACGTGGAGGAATGAAACGCAGCGTCCGAGCCCTCGCCGCGAGCGTCTTTCCCGGCGTCTGAGAACTCACTCCCTCCATGAATGACTGATGATACCCATGAAGCTCATCGAGCGCGCTCCATACCGTCGGCACGCTCGCCCGCCGGTACCGCTCCAACAGTCCGTCCGGCAATTCGATGCCCAATGACACCCCCTATAGCGTTCTTCGGCCTACTCCGCAACCTCGGTACTGCATTGCGCCGTCTGCAGCGAAATGTGCGAAAAGTCCTCACCGTGGTTCGCGCCGTGACGATGCACCTCGCCCGCCGGTATCAGCGCCGTATCACCCTCGGTTATTGCAATCTCCTCGTCGCGCGTTCCTACGAACCCCTCGCCGCTCGTCACGTACAGCACCTGGTCGCACGAGTGAGTATGGAACTTCGTCCGCGCTCCGCCCTTGAAATTCACGACATTGAATCGGTAGCTCTCCGAGTCGTCGCTGTCAATCAGTGGATTCATCACCACCTGACCTCCCTCGAAGATGTCTCGGTGTGAGTTGTCCACCTCGTCCCTGTCGACCGCCTTTATAACTTTCATCGCTGACTACCAGTCCTCCTTTGCGGTACGTTCTTCGGATCTTTGTTTCTTTTCCGGCCCGTAGTATACCCTCAATACCCAACGCTTTTGTCCACTAATCCCAGCAATGGTCGCCCTGACTCGAACCGCCGCAGGTTCTCGAAGAACAGTCCCACACACAGGTCCTCCTGCTCGGACGATGTTCCCCTGCACGTCGAAACCACCACGTTGTCCCGCTTCCAGAAGTCCGAGTCATCCGGAGGCATTCCGGGTGAATCCCCGGCGGGCTGGAAGCAGACCCCGCCCAATCGCCCCGCCGCCAGCGCCTGCTCCAACGCGTTGTAATCATAGAGCCCGGTACGCCCCGAACAGTCCAAAAGGAATGCACCCGGTTTTATTCTCGAGAGCAGGGCCTCCGACACAATGCCTGCCGTCGCCGCCGTATCGGGCACTGCCACGGCCACGAAGTCCGACTCCGCTGCCATATCGCCCGCTTCGTCCGCGCCATACATTCGGTCCACACCGTTCGGGACATCCCTCGACCGTCGGGCCGTCCCTACGACCCGCATCCCCATCGCCTTCGCTCTCGGGGCCAACGCCTGCCCGATCCCGCCCATACCCAGCACGCCCAAAGTCTTGCCCTGGAGATCGAACGGCCTCAGCGCGACCTCCTGCGAGGGACTCCGCTGCGTCAGTTTCGCCCTGCCCATCGTCACATGATTGCGACGCGAGAACATCAGCATCGCGCCAAGCGCGAACTCCGCCCCCGGTATGGCGAACGGGGGCTTGCCGCAGGTGAATGGGATGTCGCTCACTGCCATCTCAGGAAACAGGTATTGCCTCACGCCTCCGCCGATCGCATGTATCCAGCGCAGCCTGCTCGCCGTCGTGAGCATATCCGCGTCCCATGGCCCGATAAACGCCACGTCGGCGTCCGCCAGCCCCGATACGATCTCGTCCTTGTCGTCGCTGAACAGGAAGCTGAGGCGCTCGTAGCCCTCACGTTTGCTCCGCTCCAGTATCCGGTCTCGGTAACCGCTCCACGTCACGACGACCTTTCTGACTGGCTCGGTCATTGCTGAACGTCCCCGCCGAATCTTGCGATTAGCTCGTCAATGGCCTCATGTACGAAATTGCCTAGACCTAGGCCCGGTCCCTCCGGCAGTTCGAGATAGCCGTCATTTACTACCATTGGAGACTCGATGACCTTCTCGTGCATCGCCTCGACCAAGTCCTCTCGCCCGGATCCCTTCCTCACCGCGGGAGCCGGGTACTCAATCATGGGGCAGTTCGTAAGGGTGCAAAGCACCTGCAGATGCGCCGCGACCAAGAATGCCGACCAGGGCCCGTGTGGAATGCACAGGATCCCCGCTTCTTCGGCCCGCTCCGCGACTCGCGCGAACTGGGTCAGCCCCATCTGCTGAGCATCCGGCTGGGCGATGTCGACCGCCCGACGCTCGATGAACCCCTGAAAGTCTCTTACCGTCGTGAGGCTCTCCCCCGTCGCGATTCGTATGGGCGACTGCTCCGTCAATGTCGCGAATCCGTCGACATCGTAGGGATGGAGCGCCTCCTCCAAAAAGTAGATGTCGTACTCCGCCAGCCTCTCCGCGACCTGTATCGCTTCTTTTACCGTCCATAGGCCGTCCAGGTATGCAGGTGAACCGAAGTCGAGCATCAACTTCATGTCTGGCCCCACGGCGTCCCTGACTGCTTCAATATCGTCGTAGTCGCTCTCGCTGAAATAGTTGCCCCACCCGAACTTCATCGCCTTGAAACCCTCGGCTTTGTTCTCCTGCGCCTCCGCAACCAGAACCTCGGTGGACTTATGCCGCCACTCTCCCGTGCGCTCTAGGTGCCCCATGTCAAAAGCGGTGCCGCTCGCATAGACCATGATCCTGTCTTGTACGGCCCCGCCGCGCAGCTTGTAGATGGGAAGTCCCGCCGCCTTGCCCGCGATATCCCACAACGCCATGTCTATGGCGCCCATCGCGTTGACTCCCACTCCCCCCTCACCTCCGCGACCGCGCTTGCCGCTGGCGAACATGCGCTGCCATGCCATGTTCGGGTCGGTGGGATCGGTACCGATCAGCAGTTCCTTGAGCCCTTCGGACTTGTCCTCGATCAGCGACGTGATGACGGAAACGGAAGCGGACGTGGAGCCGACACCGGTAACCCCCTCGTCCGTCTCAACTTCGACCAACACCGGCGCCCCGCTCCGGAGACCCTTCGAGACGACCCTCACATCCGTGATCCTCATGACGGCCGCCTCCCCGATCGTTGCGGTGCCGGCCAGCCTACCAGCCGCCCATTCCCACTGTCAATTCACTGTCTCGCGGAGACCCGGCTTCAAGTGTTTTCAATCTCTCCATCACGGAGGAGAGATTCAGAGAGCGGATGCCGCTTTACCTTCGCCCCCCAGTGGGGTATAACTCTCGCGTACTCTCGCAACCGTAGCGGAGCATTATCCATGAAGGCAGCCCACCTAGTCGGCCCCAAGCGTTTTGAAATCGTCGACGCCGAGATCCCCCATATCAGCGACGGCAACTGCCTCGTCAAGCTGGAAAACTGGTCGGTCTGCGGCAGCGACATACGATATGAATACGGCACAGTCTTCCCGGAAGAACACTATCCCGTCGATGTCGGCACGCCATGCCACGAACTCGCCGGAACCATCGTCGAAAGCCGCTCCGACGACTGGCCCGAAGGCAGGCGGGTCATCATCATTCCAAGCACCCACCAGGGCCTCGTCGAGTACTACGAATCGCTGCCCGACCGCATCATCGCCCTTCCCGACGACGGCGACATCGGAGAATGGCTCATGTGCCAGCCGTCCGGCACCGTCCTCTTCGCGCTCCAGCAAGTCGGAACCCTGCTCGGCAGAACGGTTCTCGTCATCGGCCAGGGCGCCATCGGCCTCTCCTTCACCGCCATGGCCGCCAGAGCCGGCGCGCGCCGCATCATCGCCGCCGACCTCTTCGACTATCGACTCGAACACGCCGCAAGGCTCGGCGCCACCCACACCGTCAATCCATCTACCCAGTTGCTCGATGAGGCCGTCGAGGAGATTACCCGCGGCGAACTCGCCGACATCACCGTCGAAGCCGCCGGGTACTCCGATACCTTCGCCGCCGCCTGTCGACTTGTGAATCTCGGCGGAGCCATCATCATGTTCGGCGGACACCAAAACACCGGGGAACCCAATCCCACCCTCCCGATCGAAGCCCGCGATCTCCTCTATCGAAACGTCACTCTCATATCCAGCGCCTCATCCGCCAGCGGCAGCGTCACGAAACACATCGAAACCATGGTCCGCCTGCGACAACGCGGATGGTGGGACCCTGCCGAATTAATTACCCATCGCCTCCCCTTCCACGAGGTCAACAAAGCCTATGACATGTACGAAAACCGATCAGACCAAATCGTCAAAGTCGTCATGAGCATGGAACCATAACAGAATATCAACTACATCAATCGAACCCGTTCGTGGTGAGCCTGTCGAACCATGAACGACCCTTCAACAGACTCCGGCCCCACGAAACCTTTTGGGACACCCCCTAAGGAGAACCACATGAACCTCAATAAACTTTTCGACGATCTCCAGCCCGGCGAAATGACCATCATCGCCGGCGTCGGACTCCGCGAAGGCATCCCCGCAAGAGACGCCGACGCAGGATGGCCCATGGGCATCCTGCGCTGGAACAAGACCGGCGAACTCCTCATCAACGACTATCACATGCACGTCGTCTGGCGAATCGACCAGGACGGCATTCTCCACCGCTTCGCAGGCATCGGCGTCCCCGGATACTCCGGCGACGGCGGCCCCGCAATCGACGCCCAGTTCTCCTCCCCCCACGACATCGCCCAAGACAACCAAGGCAACATCGTCATAAACGACATCGGCAACTTCGTCTACCGCCGCATCGACGCCGAAACCGGCATCGTCGAGACCATCATAGGCTCCGGGAAACTGGGCCGCGGCGGACACGGCGGCCCCGCCACCGAGGCCGAAATGGACACCCACTGCGGCGTGGCGATCGCCGATAACGGCGACATTTATGTATCCAGCGAATGGACCAACAACATCAGCCAAGTCGACGCCGAAACCGGCATCATCGAACTCTTCGCAGGACATGAGGCCAGACACCACCCCTCCGAAGTCGGCGCAAGCAGACCGTACTTCGGCCCCGGACTTAGCCTCGGCGGATACAGCGGGGACGGCGGCCCGAAGGAAACCGCCGGATTCTTCCACCCCGAACACCTCGCCTTCGACTCCAAGGGCGACCTCTACGTCTGCGACAACTCCAACGACCGCGTTCGCAAGATCGATATGAAGACCGGAATCGTAACCACAGTCCTCGGCAACGGGCAACGCGCCTCAAACGGCGACGGCGGCCCCGCAACCCAGGCATCCACCCTCATGCCGGACGCCATCTGCCTCGATCCGCACGACAACCTCTACGTTGGCGAAAAATACGGATTCCGCGTCCGCCGCGTCGACGCCAAGACCGGTATTGTAACCACCATCGCCGGCACAGGCGTCCCCGGCATGGGAGAGGAGGGCGTCAAGGCCACCGAGACCGAGGTCAACTCCGTAGAAGTTGGAATCTGGGCCGATGCCGATGGCTCCGTCTTCTATTCCGACTGCGGCGGTCGCACACGACGCATCGACGGCGAAACCGGCATCGTCACAACCGTACTCGGCGGTACGACGAACCACGACGGCGAAGTTGCCACGAATGCCTTTCTCGGCGGCCCCGACGGCATCAGCATAGGCCCCGACCGACAGATCTACTTCGCCGACATCTGGAGTCAGCGCATACGCGCCATCGATCCCGAAACCGGCATCATCCGAACCGTCGCCGGAAACGGCGCGCGCGCATACGGCGGCGACGGCGGCCCCGCTGTCGAAGCCTACCTTGGCAACCCCAACGACGTATCCGTCGACGCTCAAGGAACCCTTGTTATCGCGGACACTCGCCACGGACACATCCGCCGAGTCGACCTCGAAGGCATCATCCACAATGTCGCCGGCGCGGCCTTCCAATGGGACAAGGGCGACGGCGGCCCGGCCCTCAACGCCAACCTCGTCCATGTCTCCTCCGTCGCCCACGATGCCGAAGGAAACATCTACATCGGCGACAGTGGGGTAGGGCGGATTCGCCGAATCGACGCACGAACCGGCATCATCAACACCGTCGCCGGAATCGGCTTGCCCGGAAACTCGGGAGATGGCGGCCCGGCGACCGACGCGCAGATCAGCGGTGTGTCCTCCATAACCTTCGACGCTTTGGGGAACATGTACTTCGCCGACCACAACTCACACGTCATCCGCCAAATCGACCCCGACGGCATCATCAACACCCTCGTCGGCTCCGGCGAGCGCGGCTTCTCGCCCGATGGCGCAATGGCCGCCGATGCCGCGCTCGATACCCCTCACGGCGTCGCCGTCTCCTCGGATGGAACGCTCTATTTCACCGACTCTGACAACCACCTCGTCCGCCGAGTAGCGCCGGACGGAACCATCGAAACCGTCGCCGGCGCCGAAGGCCCCTACGCCGAAACCGGACTCAACACCCCTTACGGCCTCACCTTCTACGGTGAGGATATCCTCCTCATCTCCGAGCAGTCCGGCCACCGCATCCGCGCCCTCAAAATACCCTAAACCCCATTCCCCCGTCATCCTGCCGTCCGTTCATGGTGAGCCTGTCGACCCATCTCCTCTCCCATCTTGGGAGAGGGGCGGGGAGAGGGCACCAACCCAAAGCCCCCACCGTCATTCCGGCGAAGGCCGGAATGACGGTGGGGGCTGAAAACGGAACCCCCACCGGCCAGAATGTGAGAGCCGCGCCGACCAGTCTCAAATATCCCAGGATCATGGCCTTCTTAAGCTTTGCCTTCAAGGAACAAATGTACTATACTCACCGAAAGCATAAGAACTCAAGCAATGCATTCGACAAAATCTCAAGCTAAGGAAATGTCATGAACACGAGCTCAAGCCCCCCACCCAGCGACTTCGGCGGACCCTGGACTATCGAAAAGCTGGGCATCCTCGAAAAGTACCTCGACGCCTACACCACCGCGCTGAAGAACCAGCCATTCAAACTCATGTACATCGACGCATTCGCCGGCACCGGTGAAATCAACCTGCGCCAAGAAGATGAAGATGCGAGAGATTTTATCGAAGGCTCGGCAAAACTTGCCCTAAAGATTGCCGACAAGCCCTTCGACCGATTGATCTTCGTTGAAAAAGACCCTCACCGATACGCAAGGTTGGACTCCCTGTGCAAAGAGAATCCCGGCAGAGACATCGAAACCCAAAAAGCCGACGCCAACTCGTACCTGATAAACATGCGCGAAGATTGGAAGTCGTGGAGGGGCGTACTCTTTCTCGATCCATTCGCCACCTCGGTTGAATGGTCGACGATCAAGATGATAGCGAGCTTCAACGCCCTGGACACCTGGATACTCTTTCCTGTATCGGCTATTTCAAGGATGTTGCCCACATCAAAAGTGCCTGACGACATCTCCAAGAAGTGGGGGGATCGGCTGACCCGAATCTTTGGTGGCGAGAGTTGGAGGGCACTATACATCCCAAGTCCGCAGCAGCCCCTGTTCGGGGACGAACTGCAAGAAAGGGATCCCGGCGTTGACGGGATTATTAGAATATACAAAGACAAGCTAAAATCCCTATTCGGACAGAGATACTTGGAAACATCGAAGACATTTGAGAACTCGAAGGGTAGTCCCTTATTCGAGTTCATGTTCTGCGCCGGCAATCCAAGAGGAGCGAGGATTGCCAACGATATCGCCGGCGATATCGTGAGCGCGAGCACGTGACACCATGGCCACCCTCTCCAAAATCGAATGGACGGAGACTACCTGGAACCCCGTCACGGGCTGCACCAAGATAACGCGGGGGTGTGACAACTGTTACGCCGAGCGCTTTGCCGAGCGCTTTCGAGGAACCCCCGGTCATCCGTATGAGCCGGGTTTCGACCTTACCCTTCGCCCGGAGCGGCTGTCTCAGCCCGGCTCGTGGAAACGACCGCGAGTGATCTTTGTGAACTCCATGAGCGATCTTTTTCATAAGGATGTCCCCACGGAATTCATCGACAAGGTGTTCGACACCATGGAGACAGCAGACTGGCATGTATTCCAGGTGCTCACGAAGCGCAGTCCCCTTATGAGAGATTACTTGCGCCGCCGATACGGATCACGCCTTGCTCCACGCCATATCTGGTGCGGCGTGTCCCTAGAGGACAACAAAGCCGCCGCAAGGATTCGACATCTTCAAGATGCCCCAATAACGACCCGTTTCCTCTCCATAGAACCACTCCTTGGGCCGGTAGGGGATATAGATATCAAAGGCGTCTCTTGGGTTATTGTCGGCGGCGAGTCCGGGCCAAACGCTCGGCCCATGAAGCGCGAATGGGCCATCGAAGTTCGAGACCTCTGCGAACGGGAGGGAGTCCCCTTCTTCTTCAAGCAATGGGGAGGTGTCTTCAAGAAACGCGCCGGAAGAATCCTCGACGGGCGAACATGGGACGAGATGCCCCAGCTCGTGAACGCATAACCAACCACGACCCATCCCCTCTCCCACAACGGGAGAGGGTTAGGGTTAGGGCGCCCCATCGTTATCACCCGCAACTCCCCCGACCCGCGTATACTGTCCCGACATCAAGAATCACATCCGTTCACCCTGAGCTTGTCGAAGGGAGCCTGTCGAAGGGGTCACCGCGAACGCCCCCAACCCACCATGAACAACACCCTCTATTACGGCGACAACCTCGACATCCTCCGGCAGCACGTCCCCGATGAGTCGGTCGATCTCATCTACCTCGACCCGCCCTTCAACTCCAACGCCTCCTACAACGTCCTCTTCAAAGAGCAGACCGGCGAGGAATCACCCGCCCAGATAAAGGCGTTCACCGACACCTGGGAATGGACTCAGGAGTCCGAGCGAGTCTTCGAGCAGGAGATCATCCTGAACCCCACGGCGCCCCCAAACGTCAAGGACATGATTACCGCCTTCCGAGACTTCATCGGCAGAAACGCCATGATGGCCTACCTCGTCATGATGACTCCCCGCCTCGTCGAGCTCCACCGTGTCCTCAAACCCACCGGCTCCATCTACCTCCACTGCGACCCAACCGCGAGTCATTATCTCAAGTTGCTCATGGACTCGATCTTTGGCGCAGGCAACTTTAGGACCGAAGTCATCTGGCGGCGCACTAACGCAAAGGGGCTGGCATTCAAAGGGTATCCGCGTAATCACGATACTCTGTTGTATTACTCAAAGGGCGACGATTTCAAATGGAATCGTCCATTCCGCCCTCATGATCCCGAATACGTAGAGCAGTTTTACAGGTTCACGGAACCGGAGACAGGACGCCGCTATAGACTGAGTGATCTTTCAAACCCAAACCGAGATCGTCCGAACTTGACCTATGAGTGGAACGGGCATATGCGGGTTTGGCGTTGGACAAAGGAGCGTATGCAGGAAGCGCATGAAAACGACCTCATTCATTATTCCTCGACTGGCCTTGCAAGCCAGAAGCGATATCTTGACGAAATGCAGGGTAATCCTGTCGATACGATTTGGGAGGATGTTAGACCAGTACAGGCCCAAGCAAAAGAAAGACTCGGCTACCCCACCCAAAAGCCGCAGGCCCTTCTGGAGCGAATCATCGAGGCGTCCTCCAACGAGGGGGACGTGGTGCTCGACCCGTTTTGCGGATGCGGCACGGCGGTCGCCGCCGCAGAGAAGCTGAAACGTCAGTGGATCGGCGTCGATGTCACCCACCTCGCCGTCGCCCTCATGAAGAACCGGCTTAAGACCGCCTTCAACATCGTCCCCGGCACGGACTACGAGGTCGTCGGCGAGCCTGCCGATGTCGGAAGCGCCCGCGCCCTTGCCGAGCAGGATCGCTACCAGTTCCAGTTTTGGGCCATGTCGCTGCTCGAAGCCTTCCCGCGCGAACAGAGCAAGCGCGGAGCCGACCGAGGCATCGACGGCGTGCTCCATTTCATCGACGGCCCCCGCAGAACGACTCGCAAGGCCGTCGTGCAGGTCAAGAGCGGCAAGGTCTCATCTCCCCTCATCCGCGACTTGAAGGGAACCGTCGACCGAGAGAAGGCCGCGCTCGGACTCTTCATCACCCTCGAGGAACCCACCCGTGACATGCGAACTGAGGCCGTCAGCGCGGGCTTCTACCGCTCCGAAGTCTGGCAGCGCGACTACCCCAAGATTCAGATTCGCACCGTCGAAGACCTCCTCGCCGGCAGCCCCTTCGATCTGCCCCCGCATCCGTCCATGTACCAGGCCGCCGAGAGAGTCCACCGCCCCGAAGGCAAGCAGTCCACCCTCGAAGAGGCGGGCTAGCCCGGCTATGATTTACTATGAGTGAATGAATATTCCTCCCGTCCGCGCGTCATCGTCCGTCATGCAGTCCTGCCGTCCATTGCTCAAATGGCCTGGCGGCAAACGCGCCGAATTGTCCTGGATCAAACCTCTGATACCGTGCCACCGACGCTACTTTGAGCCATTCTTCGGCGGCGGTTCGGTATTCTTCGACGCCGTAACGGCTCCCGCTTATGCCAACGATCAACATCCCGATCTCATAATGTTCTACGCTTGCGTACAGGAACAAAACGCAGCGTTCTTCGATCTCCTTGCCGATTTTGCGGACGAATGGGAGAGCGCAACGTTGGATCACCGCGCGGCGATGTACTACCGAACGCGAGAGCGATACAACGCCGCGCCCGCCTCAACCCCATATCGCGCGGCCTGCTTTTTTCTCATTCGTCAATTCGCCTATGGCGGCATGTTTCGAGTTAACTCCGACGGCGACTTCAACGTGCCGTTCGGCAGAGCATACGCCTACAACAACGACCTGCCACGAGGCAAGGTCGAATACCTGCAGTCACCACCCGTCAGGGAGAAAATGCGACTGCTTACGTTATCGACACTCGACTTTGAGGAATTCCTCAACGGGTTCGAACTCAATGAGCGCGACTTCGTCTTCCTTGACCCGCCCTACGACTCGTCGTTCTCAAAGTACCACGGCGATTTCAACGAGCAAGACCAAAGAAGGTTGGCCCATTGCTTGGAGGGGCTGACTGGCAAATTCATGCTCGTGATAAAACTGACGACTCTCATCGAGAGCCTCTACATGGACAACGGCTACACCGTTCGGGAATACGACCTGGATTACAGGTTCAATATCAAGGGACGCTTCTCGCGAACATCCAAGCACGTCCTGATCATGAACTATGACACCCCCTCTCCCATCGCGTGAGAGGGTTAGGGTGAGGGTACACATCCGCCGGTCAGCCCAGCGCCTTTTCCCCGATGTGTATCGCAACCGTCCCCATCGCCAGACGACGATGCCGAACGTTCACCAGCCCCTCCCCCTCCATCAGTTCCGTCAATTCCGCGGCGCTCATAAATCCCTGTACGGACTCCGGCAAGTATGTGTACGCCTCGCGATCACCCGCGAAGAGCGCGCCCATCCACGGCGTGACCCGCCGAAAATACAGCGGGAACAGCTTGCCGATTGGGTTCAGTCCGTCCTGACGCACGATCTCCAAAATCACCACTCGCCCCTCAGGCTTCACCACTCGCCTCATCTCCCGCAGCGCCAAGGGCACGTCGATGAAGTTGCGAACTCCGAACCCCACGGTCAGGCAAATGAAGCTGTCGTCAGGAAATGGGAGGGCGTGAGCATCCCCCACTACGAACTCCACGCGGTCGCCCAAACCCCGGTCATCGACTTTTTCGATAGCCGGCGGCAGCATCGCGCGAGTAAAGTCGAGCCCCACGACGTTCGTCACCTGCCGGTGCCGCAAGAGATCGAGCGCGAAATCACCCGTGCCCGTGGCGACGTCCAGCGCCGGGCCGGTCATCTCGCCGACGGCCATCTCCGCCGCCCTTCGCCTCCAAGCGTAGTGCCTCCCGCCCGACATGATCGTGTTGAGACGGTCGTAGCGACGCGATATCCGCGCAAACGTCTCGCCGACGTATCGCGCCCGCTCACTGCCCTTCAAGTGCGCCAGGATGTCCGCCTTTCTTCTCTTTCCGTACCTCGACGCAAATCGAGCATCGCTCTCGGCAGCTCCGGCAGCAAGTCGCTGGCCAGCATTCCTGCCTCTCCAAACTCCGCTGCGACACGCTGACCCGCAAGACCATGCACATACACGCCAAGCGCCGACGCATCCCCCGCCTCGACCCCCTGCGCCAACAGTCCCGCAATAGTCCCTGCCAATACGTCACCCGTTCCCGCCGTCGCCATGGCGGCGTTCGCAAACGGGCTGATCTTCGAACGGCCATCCGGATACGCGACGACCGTGAACGCCCCCTTCAGCACGACGATCATTCCCCATCTAACCGCCGACTCGACCGCGACTTCCACCCTGTGTTTCTGGATGTCCGCCGTCGAACGACCGGTAAGCCGCGCCATCTCCCCCGGATGCGGTGTCAAGATCCCCTTCTGCTGAAGCTCGCCCCACCAACAACCGGACTCCGCCAGGACGTTCAATCCGTCCGCGTCTACTACGAACGGCGGAAGCTCCTCGCCCTCAAGCAAGAGCCGCCTCACCATGACCCCGGTCGAGTCCGCCCGCCCTATGCCCGGCCCGATGAGCAGCGCCTGATATCCTCCCGCCTGCGCCAAAATGATTCCGGCGGCGTCTGATGTGGGCGTGCCGTGCGACTCTTCCGGCAATGGCAAATACGTCGGCTCGACCGCTTTCGCCGCAACCGCCATCTGCAAACTTCGCGGAAGGGCCAGCGTCACCAGTCCTGCCCCCGCGCGTCCCGCCGCAGCTCCCGCAAGATATGGCGCGCCCACATAATTCGCCGACCCCCCGACGATCATCGCCTTGCCGAACGTGCCCTTATGTCCCGATATCGGCCGGTTGGGAAGCGCCGACCTCGCCCAGTCATCCGTCATCAATTCAATGGACAGATCCGAATCCAAACCGTTCGGTATCCCTATGTCGAGAACCTCAACCCGCCCCGTGTACTCTGCCCCGGGGAATTGGTATACCCCCGTCTTGGGATTGCCCAGCATAAGCGTTTCGTCGCACTGAGCCGTCTTCGGATCCACGTTCCCCGTGTCGGCATCGAGACCGCTCGGCACGTCGAGCGCCAGAAGATACGGTCTGCCGTTCATGGATCGCGCCTCGCGCAACATATCCAGCGCCTGCCCCGCCGTCCCCGTGATGGGCCGAGATCGTCCCGTCCCTAGAACCGCGTCAAGAACGATCTGCGCCGACTCCAGCGACTCCCTCAGGTGAGTAAGGCCGTCATCGTCATCGAGTTGAATGATCGTAACTCGCTTGCTTCGTAGAAACTCCACCTTGCCGCGATGCGCCGGATTGTCCCGAAACAGGCAAACCGTCACTCGCGCCCCCCAAGCGTCGAGGCGCCGGGCCGCCACGAGACCGTCGCCGCCGTTGTTCCCGGGCCCGACTAGGATTGCAACGGTCATTCCCACAAGATTCCGCACGTGGCCGCGAAGGTAATCCGCCACCGCAAGGCCCGCGTTCTCCATCAGCGCGCCTTTGGACACACCGCACGCCTCGGCGCGGTCCTCGATCTCCCTCATCTGCCCCGCAGTAACGATCTTCATACCAATTCAGCCAACGTCCCACATTGAAAGTCCATCCTCACACCCCCATCGTCGTTCCCGCGCGAACGGGAATCCCCCGTGTGCCGATGCCGAGCCGGAACCCGAAAACGCCGCAATCTAATCAAGCAAATGCGGCTTTTGAGCGTGCAGGGTGTCCGTCGGCGGATACGCCGTGATCATCTCCACGATCTCATAACTCCCTTTCACCATGTCCGAGACGGCCTCCCGCCACTTGAGGTAGTGCGGCATCGTGCGATGCGTCTCTCTCGCCGCGTCGTCCGCATAGATCTCGTACAAGTACGCCAAATTGGGATCTTCCCTGTCCCGCAGCACATCGAACCGGAAACAGCCCGGCTCATCGCCCACGGAGCCCCGCGCGTCGCCCAAACTGGCTTCCACAAACTCTTCCATCATTCCCGGCTTAACCTTGATCTTCACAAAGATGGCAATCATACTCGCTCCTCACTTGTCTTCATTCCGTTTCGGCCCCATTAGCCCGCACGCTTACACGAGGACGGCCTCGGGTTCATCGATCAGACATGGGCCCCTTCCCTTGAAGCCAAATGTACCAGACCCCAACACCTGTCGCTACCACGCCTTTGACCCTGTGACCGTGACCTATTACCCTATAGCAAAGACCCGTCGCGGAGGCAGCAGATGGTAAAGGCAGCCGTACTCTATGAAACAAAGACGCCGCTGGAAATCAAAGAACTCCGGCAAGACCCTCCCAAGGCTGGAGAAGTCCGTGTGAAAATGGGCGCGTCAGGCCTTTGCCTGAGCGACCATCACTTAATGCAGGGTCACTCTCGTATCGACTTGCCGGCCGTGCTGGGCCATGAGGGCGCAGGTACCGTCATCGAGGTCGGGCAGGGAGTGACCAGGGTCAAGCCCGGCGACCGATGCATTATTTCCTTCGTTTCACCCTGCGGAATGTGTCGCAACTGCGTCATCGGATTCCCCAACGTGTGCGAGACCAATCTCGCGTTCGGCCCTCGACAGTACGACGGCACGGCGCGACTCCATGACAACGGCCGCGACGTCTACCAACTCGGCAAAGTCGGCGTCTTTTCCGAAACCATAATCTGTCCGCAGCAAGCCTGCCAGCCCATCCCCGACGAAGTCCCCATCGGAGTCGCCGCCCTCATCGGCTGTTCGGTCACCACCGGCGTCGGAGGCGTCATCAACAACCCGAACGCCAAGGCCGGCATGAGCGTTGCCGTATTCGGCTGCGGAGGTGTGGGTCTCAACGTCATTCAGGGCGCCAAACTCATGAACGCAAGCAAAATCATCGCCGTCGATATCCTGGACCACAAACTGGAGTTCACCTATCGCTTCGGCGCAACTGATACGGTCAATATCCGAGAAGTCGACGATGTCGCAGAAACCATCAAGGAAATGACCGGCGGCGGAGTCGACATGGCCTTCGACAGCATCGGCAAAGCCGAGGTCATCTCATCCGCATTCAAGAGCGTCAGACCTACCGGCACCGCCGTACTCATCGGACTAGGCGCTCTCGGTGAAGACGCCCCTATCGACATGTCCGATATGGTACGCGCCCAAAAGACCGTCATGGGCAGTTACTACGGCTCCACAAGC
This sequence comes from Dehalococcoidia bacterium, assembly GCA_965232435.1. Classification (GTDB taxonomy): domain Bacteria; phylum Chloroflexota; class Dehalococcoidia; order Lucifugimonadales; family VXLM01; genus VXLM01. The sequence continues at coordinate 914,027 of CBDDPU010000004.1, read as the reverse complement.
CCCCACGAATCGTTCCGCAAAATCGTCAACGCCTACCTCACCGGCACCCTCGACATCGATACTCTAATCACGAGGAGTTACTCTCTCGACCAAATCAATCAGGGATTCCACGACCTAATCAGCGGAGGCGAAGGCCGCGGCATCATCAAATTCCCTTCATAAAAGAGCCGGATTCCCGCGAAAGTGGGAACTTGCGCGACCTCGCACCCTGATGCGGGGCGGCCTTCCCGCATATCAGTCACCCGCCTCGCTAAATCGCCACCGCCTCCAAGCGCTCCGCCGTCTGAAATACGAGACCGTCCAAGCCTCCGTCAATAACCACGGCGTCACCGTCCGTCAACTCCCGTGCCAAAATGCGCTTGGACAACGCATTCTCGACGTGCCGTTGCACCGCCCGGCGAATCGGACGTGCCCCGAGCTTCTCGTCGAAACCCTCCTCCGCTAGCCACTCCCTGGCCGCGTCCGTGAGCCTCACTACAACCCCGCGCTCGGCCACGCGGGCCGCGACCTCGCCGACCTGTATGTCGACAATCTCCTTGATCTGCTCTTTCGACAGCCGATCAAACACGATGACCTCGTCAATCCGATTCAAGAACTCAGGGCGGAACGCCCCCTTGAGCGAATCCTCCATCACGGCCTTCAGGTTCGCCTCCTCGTCCTTCGCACTCGCAAGGAATCCCAAATCCGACGCCTTCGTCTCTCCGGTGCCCAAATTGCTCGTCATGATGAGAATGGTGTTCGTGAAGTCCACCGTGCGGCCATGCCCGTCGGTGAGCCGTCCATCCTCCAGGATCTGGAGCATCAAGTTGAACACCTCATGATGTCCCTTCTCGATCTCATCAAACAGCACAACCCGATACGGACGACGACGAACCGCCTCGGTCAACTGCCCGCCCTCGTCGTAGCCGACATACCCAGGCGGCGCGCCGACGAGACGCGAAACGCTGTGCCGCTCGGAATACTCGGACATATCGACTCGAACCATGTTTCGCTCATCGTCGAACAGGTATTCGGCAAGCGCCCGGGCCAACTCGGTCTTGCCGACTCCCGTCGGCCCCAGAAAAATGAAACTCCCGATGGGACGGTTGGGGTCCTTCAGCCCCGATCTTGCCCGCCGCACCGCATCCGAAACGACGGACACCGCCGATTCCTGGCCCCGCACTCGCTCATGGAGCTGCTCCTCCATCCGCAGCAGTTTTTCCGCTTCGCTCTCCAGCAGCCGGTCGACCGGAATTCCTGTCCAGCTTGCGACCAGGCTTCCAATTTCTCCGGCAGTGACCGTCATGTCACGGCGTCCACCTATGTCCGAGTGCTCCCGTTCAGCCTCCAACTCCGTCTCCAAGCGCATTCGTTCGGACTGAATCTGCATTGCGGCATCATACTCACTCCGGGCAGACAGCGCCTTCTCCTCGTTGCGCAGTTCGCGAATGTGTCTATCCTTGCTCTTCAAGTCTCCGGGCAGACTCTGCGCTTCAATGCGCAACTTGCTCGCCGCCTCGTCGATCAGGTCGACTGCCTTGTCCGGCAGCAGACGCCCAGTAATGTACCGCCGGCTCAGCTTGACCGCCGCCTCGACGGCCTCGTCGGTGAACGAAACCTTGTGGTGACTCTCGTATTTTGGGCGGAGTCCGCGAATCATCTCGACTGCCACATCCTCGCTAGGTTCTTCAACCAAGATCGGGTGAAAGCGTCGTTCGAGCGCAGCGTCCTTCTCGATGTACTTGCGATACTCCGGCTCTGTTGTCGCGCCGATGGCCTGCAGCTCCCCTCTCGCAAGAGCGGGCTTCATCATGTTGCTCGCGTCGATGGCCCCCTCCGCCGCCCCCGCGCCAACCACGGTGTGCAGTTCGTCGATGAACAGCACAAGCTCCCCTTCCGCCTCCCGTATCTCGTCCATCACCCCCTTGAGCCGCTCCTCAAATTCTCCCCGGAACTTGCTCCCGGCAACCATCCCACCGATGTCTAGCGCCAGGACGCTGCGCCCCTCCAACTCATCCGGCACGTCTCCGGCCGCGATGGCCAGCGCCAGCCCCTCCACAATCGCCGTCTTCCCAACACCGGCTCCCCCGATCAGCACTGGGTTGTTCTTCGTGCGCCTGATCAGCGTCTGCATCACGCGCTGGATCTCTCCGTCGCGCCCGATGACCGGATCCAGCTTGCCCCGCCGAGCCAATTCGGTCAAATCCACACTGAACTTTTCCAGCGACTTATAGCGGCTCTCCGCTTTCTGGTCACTGACCCGATGGCTGCCGCGCACCCGCTGAAGCGCCCGGTATATCCCCTCGACATCGACGCCGAATTCCTTCAGCAGCGTTGCCGCCGAACCCCGGTCACCCTTCGCGATCGCGATCAACAAGTGCTCGGAACTGATGAACTCGTCCTTGAGACGTTTGGATTCCTGCGTCGCGACTTCCAGCATCTCCTTGGCGCGAGGTGTCATGAAAATCTGGTTGGACTCATACTCGAGTTTCGGAGTCATCTCCAAATGCCCGTGCAGTCGGTCGCGCAAAGCGTCAATCGGTATCTCCAACTCTGTCAATATCTGTCCCGCAGCCCCTTCCGGCTGCTCTAGGATCGCCATCAGAACGTGCTCAACGTCCCATTGGCTGTGCCGATACCGACGCACCACCTCCTGCGACTTTCCCAGTACCTCCTGGGCCTGCTCCGTGAAATCGTCCGGCTTCAACACCATGTCAGTCACCTGCCTATAATCTTCTCGAATTCGATGCCTTGCCCACCGCAAAAGCATGAAATGCATCTGCATGATCACGCCGTGGCATCAAAAGCCTCTCTAAATGGATTACTTACCTTATATTATCATATCAATAATAGTTGCGTCGCACCATATCAATGTTAGCTACTTGCTCTACTGTGACCGCAGACCGAACGGACAGCAGTATTGGACGAATCGGGTATACTGAAAGTCGGGGATCAGCCGAGCGGGGCGGCCCGGTCAAACTTTCATCGGAGCAGCGTATGAACATCTGCACGGCGCGACATCTCAATCACGTCTGCATCGCGGTCAAGAACATTGACGAGTCCATCCGCTTGTACCGCGATATCTTTGGCCTGGATGAAGCCGAGGTCGTCGATATAGAGGACCAAGCCGTTCGAGCATCCCTCATTCGAGTCGGAGGATCGCAGCTGGAGTTAATTGAACCCACCGACCCCAACAGCGGCGTGGCGAAGTTTATTGATCGCCGCGGCGAGAGTGTCCATCATATCTGCTTCGAGGTCGAAGATCTGGCAGGAACCCTTCAGCGTCTCGACGATCACGGGGTCACCCTCATCGACCGCGAGCCGCGCGAGGGGTTGTCCGGCACAATCGGTTTCATTCATCCAAAGTCCACTAATGGCGTCCTGATCGAACTCGTCGATCAAAACGACGCTAGGAGGTAACTGCCAAACATGGTCAGCAGGGCGATTAAAGTTCTCGTCGCAAAGCCCGGACTCGACGGCCACGACCGCGGCGCGAAGATCATCGCGCGCGCGCTCCGCGACGCCGGAATGCAAGTCTCCTACACCGGCATCCGCCAAACCCCCGAAATGATCGCCGATGCGGCGCTCGACGGTGAAGTAGACGTCGTAGCGCTCAGTATTCTCTCCGGCGCTCACCTGGACCTCTTTCCCCTCATTTTCGAGCGACTGAAAATCAACGAGATGGAAGACGTCGTCGTCGTAGCCGGAGGAATCATACCCGAGGACGACCGGGCCGAACTCCAGAAAATGGGAGTGAGCGGGGTCTTCGGGCCAGGCGCCACAACCTCCGAAATCGTCGAATTCATCCAAACGACCCATGCCGAACGTGAACACTCTTCAGAATCATGACTGTCATACCGTGGTCTCATGCCCACTTCCCACAAACCCATGCAAACCGCCCCCCAATTCGCCCGCCTGATCGCAGCCGCCTTCTTGCTATTGGTGTCCTTGACCGCGTGTGACATTGAAGAACTGCCGGAATACGCGCCTCCAACCCAGACGCCGGCCACTCACGCCCACGGACACACGGAGGCCCCCGACACTCCACAGGAAACCGCCAACGTCCGAATCACTTTGGCGTCAACCGACCTCGCCGTAGGCAAGAATCGACTCGCCTTCGCCCTCGCGGGTCCTAGTTCCAGCCCTGTCCGGGAAGCGGACGTTCTCATCTCTACGTTCTTTCTCGGCAACGGGCGACAAGAAGGTCCGATTCAAACCGCCCGCGCCGTATGGCGTCGCTGGCCTATAGCCCAAGTCGGCATCTACACCGCCAGTTTCGATTTTGACCGGGCTGGCTCCTGGGGCATCGTGGCGGATTATGTCGACCACCTCGGCTCCCAAGTTACCGTATCCGCCGGAATTGATGTGAACCTCAACAGCGCGACTCCGGCCATTGGGCGGCGGCCGCCCGCAAGTGTCACCAAGCTGGCCCGAGATTATGAAGACCTCAACCTCATGACATCCGACCCCGAACCCGACGAGGATCTGTACTCGCTCACGGTCGCCGAAGGCCTGAACGCGGGCAAACCCCTTGTAGTCAGCTTCTCCACCCCCGCTTTTTGCCGCACTGGCACCTGCGGCCCCCAGATCGACGTCATCAAGGAACTCAAGGAATTCTACTACCGCGACGCCAACTTCATTCATGTCGAAGTCTATGACAAACCCGCGGAGATTGAAGGCAGCCCGTCCACGGCTCCACTCTCTCAAGCCATGATCGACTGGGCGCTCCCAACGGAGCCATGGACGTTTGTCATGGATGCCGAAGGCAGAGTCGCTGCGAAGTTCGAGGCATTCGCCACCAAGGACGAGCTTGAAGCGGCGCTCGATAACGTCCTCCAATAATCCGACAAAACAGGAGATTCTCGCCACGCATGTATAAGCCCCTTTCTACAGTGTTCTATGTCGGCGGTGCCATCGTCCTTCTCATCGTTTCGCCGATCATCGCTCTAACGGCCTTTCGCCTTGCGCGCATGTTCCTGTTTAGCGACACGCTGGATGGACGCCTTATCGCGCTCATCCTCCTTATTGCCCTCCTTCCCGCCGCCATCGGAGCGTTTCTCTTCGCCTATTTCCTCTATCATCAAATTCGACGATCCTTCACGAGCGGCGCAGTCGGCGAACGTGACTACATAGGCCGATTCCTCGAATCAAGGATTCCTAAAGACAACCCCTAACATCTCCCCCACGTGATTCCCACATCCTCGCCGTCGTTTCCGTGCGGGAACGTCAGTCCGCACTCCGATACAAGACGGAAACCTCCACTTATCCCTCTTTATACTTCAATGGTATACTTTCGACCAACCCCAAAGCCGGACTTCCGAGTGAGGGCATCAAGCACATGAACTATGTCGCATGGGCGTTCGTGGCAATGGTGGCATACGGCGTGACCGCCATCCTCTTGAAACTCGCCCTGAAGGACATCCCACCCGGAGTGGCCATCGTTATTACAAACGTCGTGCTCGTGCTCGCAGGCGTTGGTCTGGTCATATACCGCGGCGAATCCTTCTTGCCGCACCTGACTGTCAGCCGCCCTATGCTCTTGACGCTCCTGGCCGGACTCACTCTCAGCCTCAGCATCGTCGGATACTACATCGCCCTCAGCAGAGGCCCAGCATCCGTCGTTGTGCCCATCTTCGCCATGTACGTCCTCGTCGCAACTTTCATCGGCTTCGTCGTACTCGGCGAAGAAGCCAAAGTCACCCGAATAATCGGCGTGATACTGGCCGGCGGCGCGATTTTCTTGCTCACTAGGTGAACTCTCCGTCCCTACGCTCCACAAGTCCAAAGTGAGCCATAAAGCGCCTGTCTCCTTCTTTGCGTCCCCACAAACGGTTGGGATATAGTTCTAAGAAATCCTTATACTCACTCATGACCGAACGCGCATTCACTCGCCGGATAGGCACCCGTTCCCGCGAAAGAACGTCACCGTGTCTCGATACGGGGCGGAAAACCGGCCACTGTGACAACCGCTCGCACCATCCCTAACGAACCCGCGATGCGCCTGCCCAGCGTATGGATAGCATGACCAATTCCACCAACGGACATCCTCAGACGCCGATCTCGCATATCATTCGACCGGTGCAGAGGTTCATGCACGAAGAGACGTCGAGCGGCATAATTCTCTTCTTGGCAGGCGTTGTGGCCCTCATCTTAGCCAATTCCCCCTGGCATGACGTCTACGAAAAACTGTTTGAAACTCACATCACGCTCGGAATAGGCCCTTGGGTCCTCGACGAAACTCTGCATCATTGGATCAACGACGGCCTGATGGCCATTTTCTTCTTCGTGGTCGGCCTCGAAATCAAGCGCGCCTTAGTAATCGGCGAACTGCGCTCGGTGAAAACAGCCGCCCTGCCTCTATTTGCCGCCGCCGGCGGGATGATCGTGCCCGCCCTCATGTACCTTGCCCTCAACTCAGAAGGCGTCGGCGCCAGGGGATGGGGCATCCCTATGGCTACCGACATCGCATTCAGCCTCGGTGTCCTTTCACTCTTGGGGACGAGAGCGCCGCTCGCCCTCAAACTCTTCCTGACCGCCTTCGCTATCATCGACGATATCGGCGCCGTCGTCGTCATCGCAGTCTTCTATACCGGAGATATCGTCTGGGGAAATCTCGGAATCGCGGGTATCTTCCTTGCATTGCTAGTCCTTGCCGGCCGACTCGGTATCCGACATCCCATAGTGTACGCACTGCTTGGAGTGATCGTTTGGCTCGCCTTCCTGAAGTCCGGAGTACATGCCACAGTGGCCGGCGTCCTCATAGCCGCGACGATTCCCACCCGCGTTAGTGTCGATTCGAGAAGCTATTTGACCCGCGCCCGCGACCTCATTTTTGCCTTCGAACGATCCGTAGAAGGCGCCCATCAAGAAGAAAGATCCCATCAGCAGATAGCCCTGATTAAAGAACTGGAGCACAACTCTGAAAACATGCTCTCGCCGCTTCAGCGGTTCGAAGTCGCTTTGCATCCCTGGGTGGCCTTCATCATCATGCCGCTGTTCGCGCTGTCCAACGCCGGCGTTAGGGTCGAAGGCAGCTTTATTAGTACGCTAACCGATCCGATCACGCTGGGCATTGTTATAGGTCTGTTCGTAGGGAAGCAAGTCGGGGTCACGTTCTTGTCTTGGATCGCCGTGCGGCTGGGATTTGCCGACCTCCCATATGGAGTAACATGGCTTCAGTTTTACGGCGTTGCTCTGCTCGGCGGTATCGGTTTTACCATGTCGATCTTCATCGCAGGTCTGGCCTTCACTGATGGAGACTTTACCGCCAAAGCCACAATGGGTGTCCTCCTAGGCTCCGCCATCTCCGGCATCATGGGATACCTCATTCTGCACCGCGCAGGGAGCCGCCCATTGGCAACCGAAACCCAAACCTCAACGCACTAGCCCCTGAATACCCAATCGGGGATGCCCAACCCCCTTCATTTCTGCGAAAACAGGTTGCTTCCTACGCCAATATTGGGTAGGGATTCGCTGCGTCTTCCAACGGCAACTTGCAGAACACCAATCAGGAAGACTATCCCGAAATCTACTCCAACTCATAGACCCGCAAGCTGTAGCGCGGGCGTGGAAACCCGCCTAGGGCATCCATTCGAAAATGCGCCGGCGCGTCCGTCCCGCCCAGCCGATTCAAGAGATCCGGCAGCAAATGGGCAATGATCGCCAACTGCTCACGGGCCGACATTATCCCTCGAGGCCGGTACACCCACAAAGTTCGAACCCCTGTGGCCAGGATCGTCTTTGCGCTCTCACGTTTCGGCTTGTCGTCGGAGTAAACCCATACGGCCCTGCTTGCCCCGGCCCACTCAATAATCTCTCGATCAGTCACTCCCTCGCGGTTCTCGAAGATGTTGCGAGTGCTGGTGGCGTTATACCCCACAAGGCTCAAAGCGTCGGCGACGAACGGCGATAGGGAGTCATCAAGGAGGATGAGGCTGTCCTCAGGCCGCGATACTATTCTCCCAAGCAATGGCCGCTTCTACCTCCTCTGCCGACAGTCGATACGATTCAGCCACCCAATCCGGCGAGTCGCCTGCCTCAATCATACCCCAAATTGTTCGAGTCGGCACCCGTGTACCTTTCACACACGGCGCACCGAACTGAACCATGGGATCCAGCAAGACCCCGCCGAACGGCTCCCATGTCGCCGCGAGACGGTTCTTGAATGTCAATCCGTGCACGGGAATGAGGTAGTCCCGCATCACGTCCATAGCCAATTGACCGTACTTGCTTGCTGATATCAGGCGATCTCGAAACTCTATGAAGATCCCCGATCCTTCCGTCCACACAATCTCCGTCGCAAACGGGCGGCCTGCGCCGGTCTTGTTTCGGAGCCAATCCTCGGCCGTGTAAATTGCCCCAAAGTTCACCTGCGCGGCGCGCAGAGCCGCTACTACCCTCAGCGATACTAAGTCTTCGAAGGTAATCACCATGCGATGGGGCGGAAGCTTTGTCAGACTCGGCGAAGCTACGCCGTTTCGTATCCAGCGGATCAACTTCCTAGAATCCACTCGATAAATCTCATGCGCCAGCCGAGAACCGTAAATATACCGAACGGCTTGTGGTATGTCATATATACCGGCAAACTCCGTGTCCGGCGGAGGTCCAGGACTGAATAAAGGCAACTGTGTCGTCATAGGACCGTAAAACCCCCAAATACAGCATGGCGACCGCTCTCGCTGTCACACCGGAGCCTCCAAAGCGTCGCTCCCGCGAAAACGTCGTCGAGTACTCCGGTACCGGATGGGGATCTCTCGCACCCGCCCAAGAGTACACGCTAAGATCATAGGAAGTCATTCAACCCATTCCAAGTGCCCTCAGGTCGTTCTAATCGCCTTTTCGGCGCATTATCACACTCAGCCGGAAGACGACGCCCTCCAGACCGACGCGACGAAGCGAGAGGCTATTCCTCCTCCTCGTCGTCGTAATTGACCTTCCCCAAGAACACTTCGGTCAGGATATTGGTCTCTTGGACCCGGGCGGGAGTGCCCTCAAACACTACGCGCCCCATGTCCAGCACATACGCACGATCAACAATATCCAACACACCTTTGATGTTGTGCTCGACGACCATGATGGTCGTCTGGAATCTATCGCTAATCTCCGCGACTTTCTCAAAAACTTCAGTGACGATCCTAGGGGCCAGGCCGAGCGTCGGTTCATCCAGCAGCAGCGTCTGCGGGGCGGCCATTAGCCCCCGCCCCAGCGCGAGCATCTGCTGCTGCCCGCCGGACATTTGGCTCGCAAGATCACGTCGTTTCTGATGCAGCACCGGGAAAAACTCCAACACCGAATCGAGACGGCGCGCCTTCTCCGCCTTATCGTTCAAATATAGACACCCCATCTCAAGGTTCTCCGCAATCGTCAGATGGGTGAATACTCGCCTGCCTTGAGGCACGAAAGCGATGCCCTCCTTCACGATCTCGTGCGTCGCCGCCGTCAACGGCTCTTGCCTCCAGAGAACTTCACCTCCGACGACCGGAGCCAGCCCCATGATCGCCTTCAAAACGGTCGACTTCCCCGCGCCGTTCGGCCCCATCACGGCCACAACCTCGCCCTTTCGAACTCCCAGCGAAACGTCCGTCAGCGCCCTTACCGCCCCATAACGCACCGAAATGTCCACTAATTCCAAAAGCATCGTTTCATCCCGCAGCTCATGTTATGCGCCCAAGTAGGCGTCAATGACGTTCGGTCTGCTGAGCACTTCATGCACCTCTCCCACGGCGAGGAGTGTCCCACTGTCCAATACGAAGAGATGGTCCGAAAGCTCGCGAACGATATCCATGTTGTGGGAGACGTAAATAATCGTGTTCCCCTGTTCCCGCATCTCCTTGAGAATCGACTTGACTCGCTCCAACATCTGCGGAAACAACCCGGCGAACGGCTCGTCAAACAAGTAAATTCCAACATCCATCGCCATCGCCCGCCCGATCTCGAGCAGCTTGCGCTGGCCGTAGGAGAGATCCATCGCCATCGAGTCCCGCTTTTCCCACATCCCCACACTCCGCAAAATACTCTCGGCCTTTTCTTTGTATTCGGGTTTTGTTCGTTCAAACAGTGCCGGCATAAACTGACGCTTCGTCAACACCACCATGATGTTGTTCCACACGCTGATCTGGTCGAAGAGGCGCACCTCCTGGAAGGTCCTTGTGATGCCGTGACTAGGTGTCTCGTGCGCCTTCACCGCACGCAGTCCCACACCGTCGATGACCACTATTCCTTCATCAAGAGGCAATATCCCGCTCAAGAGATTAATCAGGCTCGATTTCCCAGACCCGTTCGGCCCCACAATGCAAGTTATCCACTCACGAAAGATTGATATGCTCAGCTCATCTACGGCCTTGACTGCGCCGAAGCTCTTGGAAACCCCCTTCGTCCGCAATACAAAAATTTCGTCGAGGTCGATCTGGCTCGGCCTATCCGCGCTCACAGCTTGTACCTCCCCACAAGGCCCTGAGGCCTGAACAGCATCAGGACTACCAGCAGTATACCCAGCACAACCTGTCGAGCCTGTCCGACATACTCACTCGGCAGGAATGGGATGAATCGCATGCCTTCTTCAAGCAGCACGAATGCCATTGCGCCAAGGAGCGAACCCCAGATCGTCGCCAGTCCGCCCAGAATCACGATGCACACCAACAGCATCGACTCCAGCAAGATGAACGAGTTGGGGTCGATAAACGTCGTCCAGCTGGCAAAGAGCCCGCCTGCAAGGCCCGCCATCATAGCCGATATAACCCAAATCGTTAGCTTGAAGTGCGTTACCTGATACCCGAAAACCTCCGTCGCCTGCTCATCTTCTCGAATGGCCGTAAGCACACGCCCGAACGAAGATGTGACTATCAACCAAGAAATCAATACCACTAGCCCCAGAAACACCAGCACAAGCGCGAGAAATTCCAACTTATCGTCGAATATGAATGGCCCAATTTCAGGACGCGCGATCTCATGAATCCCGAAAGCCCCTCTCGTAACGCTTCGCCAATTCAAAAAAAGATTGAAAGCAATGATCGCGAATCCGAACGAGACTAGCACGTAGATATCGTCGCGGAACCGGTTGAATACCACTCCCACTCCTAGAGCGACCACGCCGGCTAGGATTACGGCAATAGGCAGCGCGGCGAAGAACGGCATCCCAAACGTCGGAATTGCCTCCGTGCGCAACTGTTCATATTTGGCGTCCGACGTGAGAATGGCCACAGAGTACGCCCCGAGTCCGAAGAAACCGACGTGCCCCACCGACAGCAATCCGGTGAACCCCACCACCAAGTTCAAACTCACTGCCAAGATCGCCCAAATGGCGAAGACCGTCGCGACGGTCACGGCGAACCCCAGTCCCTGCCACAGCATAAACGCAACTGCCCAACTGATAATAACCAGGTTTGCCCACAGTTCCACGTTGCCCCTGGCAAACCGCAAAAACTCACTCGGCGAACGAGCAAGCCTCAGCATGTCGGCAATGACCCTTACGTCTATTTGCACCGGCCTACTCCCTCGGTAAGAGGCCTTTTGGCCAGAATGATAGGAAAAGGATCAAGACGATGAACGAAATGATGTCCTTCCACTCCCCCGCCAAATCCCAAATCCCGAATTGCTCGATCATCCCCAGGGCGAATCCCCCAACGATTGCCCCGTATAGATTTCCGATTCCCCCCACAACCGAAGCTATCCATCCCTTCAGCAGTAGCAGCAGCCCCATCCTCGGCTGTATCGCCGTGTCGTGACCACTCAGAAGCCCGGCCATAGCCGCGAACACGGCGCCGATGAAGAACACAATGGCGATGATGAACGTCGTGTTAATTCCAACTACTTTCGCCACATCCTCATCGTCGCCGATAGCCCGCGCCGCCTTGCCGAACGACGTCATCTTCAGTAAGAACAGTAGAAATACGAACCCCGCCAGTGCAACACCAATGGTGAAGATGTTGAACCCTTTGATGTTGCTGTCCAAGATCGTCCACGGCGCGCTGCCGAAGGCCGCCGGGAGTGGGCGGGGATTGGTTTCAAATATAATGGAGGTCACCGCGGTTATCGCCAACAGAATACCCAGTGTGGCGACCAGCATTATCAGCGGTGATCTTGCCCGCTTCCGCATGTACAAATACAGACCTCGATAAAACGCTACCGCGACGATCCCCGCCATCAGGCACGATACACCCCAGCTAACGTACAGCTTTGTCCCCGGAGTCGTGCCGATCAGGTATCCGGCGTATCCTCCCGCTGTGACTCCTGCGATTACCGCAACAATCAGCAAAGGTCCCGGCCTCACCGCCGGGAACACTCGCCGCAAGCCTTGGAGGATCGCCCATGCGACCGCCAGCGCGCAAACAGCGCTTATCGCAGGACTCGACAAAACGTTCGTAACGTCGGTAAAGGTCAGAATGAGTCCCATATAGACTCCGGCGGCCCCCGCAAAGAAGCCGCCAACTGCATACAGGGCTCTCTTGCCGTATCGAGGTCTCAGCCTGTGAAAAAACGCCTCATAAAGCGCCCAGGCCACTACTCCCGCAGTTACGACGGCAAGTACCGCGTTCACGTAAGGGTTCGTGTAGTCATGGCCGCCGAAACCGTCCTGAGACCGAAGATAGAAAACGCCGTAGGCGCCAATGGCCGCCGCAGCGCCGTAGTACAAATCAAAGAACCAAACCGTGCTGTAAACGATGGTGAAGCCCATCGCCAACAACGCATACACCGCCCCCACGGAGAGGCCGTTGAAGGTGAATTGTACGGCTTGGTTCGGCGACTCCGTGATCTTCCAGGCCAGATAGCCGACTACCGCCACGGCCAGCGCCGTCGCTACGATCCTTGCCCGTCGTCCATCATCGTCTTGAAGCAGACGGCTCCACCAGGCAATCTTCAGCCTTTCGAGACTCATCCGCGTATAAGTTCCCTATTCTTATAATTTCCTACAAACGCCCGCCGCCGATAATTCCCGTAACGCATTGCCGTTCCCACGAAGCTGTCTTCGCAAAGCACCTATTCAGTGAAAACGGGCAGCGGGAACCCACGCCCCGCCCCGAGTGGCAATATGAAAAGCCTACTCCGTTGGAGCGCCTCCAAGAACCTTGTAGCCGTTATTGCCCTCAGTCCTATCAGCCGTCGGAAGCACCTCTACGACCACATTGGAAAGCCCTACTACTTCTCCCTTGGAGTCGAAGCTGTAATTCTCGCCGATAGCTCCGCTCCACGTGATGTCGTACAGGCAATCCCGGAAGCCGTCCGCGTCCTGGTCGTCACCCGTCCTCTTCAGACATTCTGCGGTAATGTACACATCGTCATAAGCCGAGCCGAGATACCAGGGGAGGGTGACTTGCCCGTAACGGTTCCTGAAGTTATCGAGCACCTCTTGCGCCTTGTTGTTCGCCGGATCGAGGTCTGCCGTGATGGCCTTCAATCCCGTCGCGGCGTCGCCTGCTATCTCCAATGCCTCCGATCCAACCGGCACAACCTCGGAGTAAATCGGCCCTTCATATCCCAGTTCTCTGATTTGCTTGACGATCGTGCCGCCGCTAAATTCTCCTTGAGCCGCCAAGTGGACCCCGTCCGGGTTCGCGCTCAACAATTTGGTCAACTGGCTCCGAAAGTCCGTCGTCTCGGAAGAGTATTGTTCAGCGGCTACAACCTCGCCGCCTCGCTTCTCAAACTGCTCGACGGAGGCCCGCCTTACTCCCTCCGCGTAGTCCGTTGACTCATTAATGGTGGCAAGTTTTCGAATGCCGTCCGCCCAAAGCACGTTCCCGGTGTCTACGCCTAGCTGAGCGTCGTTCATCGCCGTGCGGAAAATATAATCGCCCGCCTCGGCGATGTCCGGGTTCGTCGCCAGCCCCGAGAACATCACAACGCTGTCACCCTCGGCAAGAGGCGCAGCTCCGAGCATCGCGCCGCTGCACGATGTCCCAAGGATAATCTTAACTCCGTCAACGTCGGTCAGCTTGTTGTATGCGGTAATCGCGTCTTGCGCGCTGCATTTCGAGTCCTCTACAACAAGCTCCAGCATCCGCCCATTAATCCCGCCCGCCGCGTTAATCTCCGCGACCGCCATCTGCTTGGCCTGGTTGGCTACGGTGCCGTAAGTTTCTCCCGGTCCGGTAAGCGATTCCATCACGCCTACTCGAAATGGCTCGTCTCCTCCATCATCCTCATCATCTCCACAAGCCGCAATCATTGCCGCCGAAATTACCAGCACTCCCAACCCGCCGATGAGTTTCCAGAAGAGTACCCGCATGATATGCCTCCGATTCGTAGCAATTCTCTTCGTGGACCGATGCCTGCGCTCTGTTATATCACCGCCGGTACACTCCTGCAACCGCACCGGCTGGTCCTCTCTGCCAAAGTGAAAATTCCTCCGGCGCCCTCAACCGTCCCTTCATATACTCATTTTCGACTTCCCTCAAACGAACTTTACCCCGTACTCCCATGCGGAGTGGAAACCTGTTATCAATCCTCATCTCTGCCCAAAACTCGGTACCCATAATTCTCTTTCGTCCTCTCAGAAAGAGGGAGAACCTCGACCACCGACCTTGATAACCCGACAACCTCACCGTCTTCGTCGAAGCTGTAGTTATCCCCCAAAGCTCCGCTCCACGTAATGTCGTACAAACAGTCCCGAAAACCGTCGGCGTCCTGATCATCCTTGGTCTGCCTCAGGCACTCCGCAGCAATGTAAACGTCGTCGTACACCGAACCGATGTGCCACGGCAAGGTGATGTAATCATAGCGCGCCTTAAAGTTCGCCAGAACTTCCTGCGCTTTCGCATTGTTCGGATCGGGGGCGGCCGTAATCGCCTTTACCCCAGTGGCAGCCTCCCCGGCGATATCCAACGCAGTCGTTCCCACCGTTATAGTTTCGCCGTAAATTGGGCCGCTATAGCCAAGTTCTCGCGCCTGCTTGATGATCGTCCCAGCCGAAAACTCCGACTGCGGCGCTATGTGCAGCGCATCAGCGTTCGCCTCAATCAGTTTCGTTAACTGCGACCTAAAGTCCGTAGTGTCTGAAGAATACCGCTCTTGAGTGATAACCCTGCCCCCGTTCTTCTCGAACTGCGCAACCGACGAGCGAAGAACCCCGGCTGCGTAGTCGGTCTCTTCGGTGATCGTGGCAAGCTCTCGAACTCCATCCGCCCAAAGAAGGTCGCCTGTGCGGATTCCTACTTCGATGTCGCTGATCTGTGTGCGAAAGATATAATCTCCCGCATTGGCGATATCCGGATTGCTCGCCATGCCCGAGAACAGAACCACCCCGTCCCGTTCGGCCAGCGGCGCGGCGCCAAGCATTGCCCCGCTGCACGATGTCCCTAGGATGATCTTCACCCCGTCAACATCGGTCAGCTTGTTGTAGGCATTAATGGCGTCCTGCGCGCTGCACTTCGAGTCCTCTATCACAAACTCCAACTTCCGACCGTCAATTCCGCCCGCTTCATTGATCTCGTCCAAGGCCATCGTCTTAGCCTGAACCGCCACACTGCCATAGGTCTCGCCGACCCCTGTAACCGATTCCATAATCCCGATCCGAAATGGCGCGTTTTCATCACCTCCCCTCTCACAGGCCAAGCCCAGAAGAACCGCCGCCACCGCCGGTCCAAACAAAAGCAATCGCTTCCAAGACGAAATCCACATGCTACCCTCCGTACTGCAACTAAGCATAACAAACGACACCTGAGAAATTCTCCCGCGAACGACCGAACTAACGCCGGAAATTGTGTCCATACGCCGATCGCTTTCGGCGGCCAACATCTTGCCCCACTCCTACTCGCCACTCACGGAACCGCGTTGTGATAAACTCCTGAATCGATGCGCCAACTCCGCCGATCAGACTCCACTTCGCGCAAAGGATCGCCTTCGACCGCGCGGCAAACGAGCGCCCCACCGCCGGCCAAGGACTACGAGCTAATCACCGATGACAATCGCTTCAGGCGCGTCGTCGAGCAAGTCTCTCAAGAGTCCCGGATTGCCTTCGACCTCGAATCCAACGGTTTCTTCCGATACCCCGAACGTATCTGCCTCATCCAGCTCTCCACTTCGGAACGCATCTATCTGATCGATCCTCTCGCCATCGAGGACATGAGCCCCCTCGGCGAACTATTAGGCAACCCGGCCATCGAAACTGTCCTCCACTCCGGCGATCACGACATCCGAAGCCTCGATCGTGACTGGGGATTCCACGTTGCAAACCTCTTCGATACCAGCATCGCGGCTGCATTCGTCGGAAGTGAGCGACTCGGCCTCGCCTCGACCCTTCAAGACTTCATGGGAATCGATATCCCCAAAGAGAAGAAAATCCAGCGCTCCGACTGGTCTGTCCGTCCACTGAAGGACGCCGCTCTGACGTACGCTGCCGGCGACGTTCGATGTCTGCTCGGCCTTCGTGACGTTCTCGCCCCAAAACTCCGATCCCTAAACCGCACGTATTGGGTCAAGGAAGAGTGCCGTCGTCTCGCGGATATCCGGTACGTCCCACCCGATCCCGAACTCGCGGTATTCGCCGTCAAAGGATCGCGTGACCTCGACGGCCGCGGACTTGCAATCCTAAAAGCCCTAGTGGATTTCCGCGAGCGACACGCCCTCCGGTTAGGCAGACCGCACTTCCGGGTCATCCCCGATCCCGCATTAGTTTCCCTCGCTGCGGAACCGAAAACCGACCTTCGGCAGGTGCGCGGACTGGGGATGTTCGCTCGTGGCAGGCTAGCCGCAAGCCTGCGAGATGTTCTCGAACGTGGCAAAGCCGCAGAACCCCTGCGTCGCCCACGACAACCCCGCGGACGCCGCTCCTCATCCACGCAACGGGAGAACGTCGCTCAGCGACTCGACAAGCTCAAATCATGGCGCAGCAATCACGGCAAACGACTCTCACTTGCTGCGGGACTACTCTGGCCTATGGTCAGCCTCCAAAGAATCGCATCCTTCCCCCACGACCTTGAATCGGAGCTGCAAGCCCCCGAAATCAGAAACTGGCAGCGCGAAAGATTCGAAACCTCACTCCGGGAACTTATCTCCCGACAGCGCTGGTAAAACCCCTCTCGTTCCCCATAGTTCTTCCCGATTAGAACGTCAGTCGTACTTAAATACGGGTGAGGGACTCCGCTTCCGCCCAACTATCTAAACCTTCATTCGCCCACATGAAGAAAATAGGCCTGTCGCCGCCACAGATCCACTCCGGTCAGCTTCAGGCCCACAGTTGTTCCGGGCTCAATCGAGTTAGGCAGCTCCGCCCGAACTCGAAACGGATACTCATCTAGGTCGAGCGACGCGAGACGCCGAGGCTCGTTCTCCAGAACGTAAGCCGTGAAATGATCGGCCCCTTCGGAACCATTGAGCCGAGTCAGTAAAAGATACTTCAAAAACCAATACCGTCGCCGCGATTCTTCGACCCGCGACAACTCCCGCATCTGAACTTCCGCCCGTTTCGCCACCGACGAAATATCATCCACCGAATACACCGGCTCGCCAACCGCCAGAAAATGGCTGATCTGCCGCTGCATCACCAGATCCGGGTACCGTCGCAGCGGCGATGTCGCCTGGATGTATGCATCCACTCCCAGCCCTGCATGAGGCGTCGGAGTCACGCTAATCATCGCCGGTGTGAACCTTCGCATCAGCAAGTATCGCTGAAGTCGAGTCAATTGCCTGAGAGCTCCGTCCTCGTCAAATACGTCCAAATCGGAAACGTCGGGCGCAGACTGAGACCGGTAGGAAGCGGGGATGTCATGGATCTTGCAGTAATCAGCCATCAAAGAGTTGCACAACACCATCATTTCGGATACGAGATCTCTCGCAGGTGTGCTCCGCTTCACAACTCGCACAGTAATGTCGCTTGGCGAATTGACCCTGACAATCATTTCCTCTCGATTAACGTTGATAGCCCCCGCCTGCTCGCGCCGAGCAAGAAGCGCCCGCGCCAAATCGCTCAAAGATCGCAGAGCCGAGTGCCGTCCGTCCGATTCATCCGCAATCGCCGTGTCCGCCTCAAGGTACGAAATAGCCGCCCTGCTGCGTATCAGTGACGGCTTAATCTCATAGTTCTTTATTTCCCCCGACTTGTCGATCCACACTAGTAGACTCACTGCTCGCCGCACTTGATCCGGATCGAGACTTCCCACGCCATGCACGAAACCGGGAGGCAGCATCGGTATCGAACGCTCCGGAAGGTAGAGCGTCGCCATCCTCCGGTCCGCCTCTGCATTCATGGCTCCGTCAATCGGCACCAGCGCTCCTGCGTCCGCGATGTGAACTCCAACCCTGTATCCTCCTTCCACCCTCTCCACCGAAAGAGCGTCATCCCGATCGCGAGTCTCTGCGTCGTCGATGGTGAACGTCTCAAGTTCCGTCAAATCGAGTCGGACCACGTTCTCCGTGAGGGCCGACTCTCGAATTGACTCCGCTTCGTTGACTACCGCACCCGCGATGTCCACTTGAATCTCCGCACGATGCACCTCAAGGGCCTCGTCTTCCGAAAACACACCCACTTCCACAAGCAAATCGAACGCCAGCCGCTGAAGGTCACGGCTTCCGTCCGAAACCTCACGCAGCAAGCTGTGCGAAACGTAGCTTCGCGTGTAGTCGTCCCCATGTATAGCAAAGCTCCGAATGTGCTCCAATAGTCCATCATGCAGTTTTGACATCGGCTCCGGCAACATGCCCGCCTTCAATGCAGACATCAGCGTCCTGGCCGCCTCCGCATTCTCAGCTTCGCGCCGGCGCCGAACCCGCAGCGCCTCAAGTTCTTCTTCGGTTCTCGGAACGTGCCGCTCCCCCTCTCGCACAAAATAGTCCGATCCCCGGTCCAAGTGGAGGATCATGGCGGCCACCTCGATCGCCCCGAACCCTGCGTCACAGTACAGGTCGACGATCTCCTCCGCGGTCATAGCAATCTGTTCCCCGACCGTCACTTCCCACACTTCCGACAGGTTATATTCTTTGGCGACGGCCTCCGCGGCGTCCCGAAACTCCAGAAACGCTTCGTAGTCCCGAGGAACAACACCCGTCGCGTACAGCACACGGTCAGCCGGCAGCTTCGCCTGCTTATTGCGTCCGAGAGCCAAGGTCACTCTCGCATTCGTCCGATCCACGTATCGGAGAACGCTCGCGCCTTGATTCAGCCGCGCCACCACAATCTCATCCGGTTCCATAGTTCAAACCTACAACTGCCCTAAAACTTGCAAAGTCAGGACCCTAGCCGCAGCCCCTCCATATCTTAGCGTCAACCCCTCTCGGTTCACTGCGATACCCGCGAAAGAAGATTCCACGGTATCCCGATACGGAAAGGCGCTAACACCCACAAGCCATACGGGCGACTCCGGCACAAATGCCGCCCCATGTTTGAGCATCAAGAGGGCGGTCGCCGCATATCAAGGCAGGCGGGGGATCACCTCGTTCTTCAGAAGAGTGATCGAACGCTCCCATTGTTCCGTCGGCTCCCACTCGTGCCCCATTGTCAGCAAAATGCCGAATCCTCCCACCTTGTGGTACAGCTCCTCCAACCTTTCCACCACGTGATCCGGACTTCCTACGATCCAGATGTTGTCCAAAACGTATTCAAGCGTCACGTCCGAATCCGCCATATCGGGATCATCCTTCAACAGATCGAGCCGCTTGGTGTATGGGAGCATCCGCATGAAGTATTGCCCGAAGTCACGCGCCAACGTTCCCTCCATCGCTTCCCGCCGTGCCTGCTCCGTCGTCTCGGCGACATACACTTCGCGCGCTATCCGCCACGTCGACCGATCCGGCGTTTGCCCGGTCTTCGCCGCGCCCCTTTCAACTGCGTCCCAATGAGTGACCACCACCGACGGAGGCACTATGTTAATGCTCATAGGAATGTAGCCCCGTTCTCCCGCAAGCGACAGCGTCCCCGAATTCGGCGTCACCCCCGCAACTCCGATCGGAGGATGTGGCAGTTGATACGGACGCACATGAAGATCAAGCCCAATCTCGCTCACGGTTTCCGGCACGCTGAAGTCCCAATACTTGCTCTTGTATCGACCCGGCTTCGGATCCCTCCAGAGCTCCAGTACAAGCTCTAAAGACTCTCGCGACATCGCAAGGTGTTCACCCTTGCTCGGATCGAACCCGAACACCTCGAAATCCCCGACAAAGCCGCCGGAACCAACCCCCCAGTGGAAACGTCCCTTCGCCATGTGATCGAGCTGCGCGATCCGATGCGCAAGCATGAAGGGGTTGTGGTTCGGCAAACACGAAACCCCCGTGCCTAGAATAATGTTCTCAGTCAGTCCCAGCGTCTGGGCAATGAACAAATCCGGGGCCGGAATGTTTTCCCACTGGGCCGTGAAATGCTCCCCGATCCACGCCTCTCGATATCCGAGCTTGTCCAACTCGATCATCTGATGCAGATCATCCTCCAAAGTCTGGGTGAGATTAGAGCCGGGTGGATGCAGCGGCATCGTGAAATAACCCAGTTCCATATTCCTTCCTCCATTCGTTGTCTTGATGCCGATACTACCACTTCATGCTGACTGTGGCACCGTTCGATCAAATTGCCGAACCGCGATCCCCCCAATGATAAACACCAGCCCAATTACCGACGACGGCAAAATCGTCTCCCCCACGATCAACGCTATCAGCGCCAGCGACAAAAAGGGTGACAGAAACACCAAATTGCTCACCTGCGCAGTTGTCCTCGACAGCGACAGCGCGCGCATCCAGAGCACAAACGTCAAACCCATCTCGAAAATTCCCGCGTATGCCGACCCGCCTATCCCTCGAATATCTAAGGCAGGCGGCCCCGACAGCGCGAATGCCGCGATACTTACAAACACCAGCCCGAAGGCGAAGTTCAGTAGCAGTTTCACCACCTCGTCACGCCGATCTCGAACGTTGCTAAGCCAAAACGTCGCCCATATTAGCGCGCTTCCCACAGCCAATCCCGTCCCTAGAGGATCTTCAAAACGAAGCGCCAGCAGCTCCCCGCGCGTCGATATCACCACGACTCCGAAAAAGCTGATCAGGATCGCGGCCAAGGACACCCGCCCAATCGGCTGCTTCAGCAAGGGCGCCGACAGGATCACTACAACCACCGGCCACGTGTAGTTCAGCGGCTGCGCTTCCTGCGCCGGCAGACGGTCATAGGCCTCGAACAGCACCAGATAATATAAGAAGGGGTTCAGAAAACCGAGCGCTGCCGACCGCAAATACTCCCTCGGCGTACATGAAAGCACTTGCCCCCATTTGCCCTGCCACCACACTACGGCCACGAACACCGCCGTCGAGACCACTGTCGCATAAAACAGCATGTGCGGCGCTTCGACGTATCGCAGCGAAATCTTGAACGCAGATGCCACCGTCGACCACATCAGCACCGCGCATCCAGCATATAGATATGCCTGCGTCTGTCTCTTCAAAACACCACCCGTCGTTCCCGTACCCCGATACGAGGCAGGAGGCTCCCAACATTGTAGTCATTCCTCCAACCCTTTTCTGCTACACTCTTCCCCATTCTCTGCTAAGGAGATTCTCGACATGGCGCGACTCACCATCCTCGGCGCCGGAACTCCTACGCCGACCCCGGCCCGATACGGTACTTCTTATGTCCTTGAAATCGGTGGCGACCAAATCATGGTTGACTGTGGTCCCGCGGCTACCCACAAGCTCGTAAAGGCCGGATTTTGGCCCACAAACATTGACTACCTATTCTTCACTCACCATCACTTCGACCACGATGTCGACTACCCCTGCTTCCTCCTCACCCGCTGGGACCAGAGCATCGGCAAAGAGAACGTTCTCCAAGTATTCGGCCCAACTCTCACCGAGCAACTCACTCGCCGCATCCTCGACGAAAACGAAGGCGCATTCGCTCACGACTGGAAAGCGCGAGTAAACCATCCTGCCAGCCAAAAGGTCTACGTCAACCGTGGCGGGACTCCCCCGCGTATGCCGCCTGAAGTCAGCGCCAACGACATCACCGCCGGCAGAATCTTCTCAGGCCCCAGTTGGGAAGTTTCCGGAGCCGACGCCGTCCACGTCCAGCCATACCTCGACTCCCTCGCCTACCGTATCGACAGCGACGAGGGCAGCGTCGTCTTTACCGGCGACACGGAGCCCTGCGACTCGGTCACAAAACTCGCCGAAGGCGCGGATGTCTTGGTCACCATGTGCTGGGACGAAGAAGAGCATATGCGCGAACACGGAGAGCAGCACGGGGCCATGGGCAACGTCGGCTCCGCAAAGATGGCCCAAGAAGCGGGCGTCAAAAAACTCGTCCTCGCACACATAGGCCCCCACCTCGCCAAACGCCCCATCATGGAAAAAGGCATCGGCGACGCCGCGAAACACTACGATGGCCAACTCATCTTCTCCGAGGAACTCATGTCGTTCAAAATCTGAACGACCAACTCCCTCATGGTTCCTGCCAAAGGACGTCACCCCGTACCATGATACGGCGGGAATGATGGTGCGGTTCGACAGGCTCACCGCGAACGGGTGGTTGGCGCGCGTAGTTCGACAGGCTCACCGCGAACGGGTGGTTGGCGCGCGTGGTTCGACAGGCTCACCGCGAACGGGGTGATTGGCGCGGGTGGCGTGTGGGAGGCTTATTTTTTCGGAATTTGTCGCACCCTGTCGCAAGTTGTTAGAAATTCTTTAGTTATTGTAAAGTTGCGCGGTGGGTGAGCGCTTATGGGTAGTGTAGGACAAAAGGTCCGGCGAAGGTTGTGCTCGTGAAAACGGGGAATGTGGAGCGGGGCCATTTGTTGCCCGGTACTGGGCGAGAATTCACTTCTGGAGCCTCACCTCAACTCTGACCTGAAGGAGCGTAAGGTCATCTGCGCGGGCCGGATCCTCGGACACCAAACGAACCTCCACGACATTCACGCCTCGATGAAGCATCGTCGGAGCAAGATCATATGAAAGCGTCTTCCCGGGAATCGGCTCCGACTTCGTCTGAGAGGGGTACTTATTCCATCCCGCTTCATAAAAGACATGACTCCATCCGTCCCCTTTCGTCGGAACCTCAGACGGGGTCAGACCGTTGACGACCACCTCGATGACATCCTTCTCGGCAAGACTCTCGAACCTGAGGATAAGCGTCGTCCGTGAGTTCCGAAAATTCTCCGGCATATCCATGGAGACCTTCACGCCCGCCCCGGTCGATGTCCGGCGAAGCGTAACCGGAAGTTGTGCCCGTGGGATTGCGTTCAGAAACGTCAAGTGGAGGTGCGAGTTCGGCACGAACCGGGTTCGGTCGTCCGTCTCATATCGTTTATTCATCTGCCGAAGGGAGTCACGGTCGAGCAGTTCTGCCAGCACCCGCCGCTTCCACTCCCGCGGCATAGAATAGAAGTTGAACAAATACAGCCCGTCCACTCCCGCGTCCCAGTAACGCGACGCGATCGCTCGCAGCGTCAATTCGTCCACCGCCGGGCGATACGCCTCCAAGCAGCCGTATACCAGGGTCTCCGTCCCCTTCGCCAGTTCGATAAATTCCCTCATCGGCATCTCGAACGGGATGAACCCCCCGCCTGCCACAACGACATCGACCAGATATCCATCGACCCATTCGCGAATGTCGAGTCCCAGCCTCTCGCATCGTTCAATCGACGCCGGAACCCGCACCATCAAATCAAGCCCCTTCCCCCGCTCCTCCCCGATCTCGTCCATCCGCCTGCGTATCTTCTCCACCATGTCGGTCATCAAGTAACGGTTTGAGTACGCCTCTTCAATGTTGAAGTGCGTCGGATGCCGGAAGAAATCCAGCTCCACCCCGTCCACGTCCCAACGCTCCACCGTCTCCAAAACGATGGCGCTCATGTAGTCCCTCACATCCGGCAGCGCGTAGTCGAGTCCCGTGCCAACCCCCCACTCCATGCTCGGCTCCGACAGATCCGCTCCCCTCCCAATCGTCAGCTCAGGATGTTCTCGCCGCAGCTTCCCGTACGCGGGGTTGTCCGGGTCAATGTCGTAATGTTCATTCATCCGCACCGAGGGGAGAAAGTCCATGCCCAGCCGATGGCATTGCTCGGTCATAATTGCCATTGGGCCGCCGTGATGATCGGTCAAGTGTCGAAGGTTGTCCCCCCGATTGCGCTGTCGGCGGTCGCCTCGCTCGGCATACGCCTCGGATGTGCGCTCCCCGATCGCCGTCTCATAGTCGTATACGTCGTGCCCGCCGACCGAGTACAGCCACCCATCCACCGGTGAACCGTCATGTGGCTCGATCATGTCCGACCACATAATCTCCGGCGTCAGGGGCGGCTCCGTCTCGGCCATGATCCAAGCGTCGTCATTGTCGTAAACTCGCCGAATTTTTCCGCTGCGTGGCATACTTTCGCTCCGCTTCGCTGCGCTCGCGTCCGGCCCCTTGTCGTTTCCGCAAAAGAACGTCGCTCCGTACGTCGATACGGGCCGAGCACCTTCCTTATCGATACCTCATCCGCATCATCTGCATCATCTGCCCTTGATCGCTCACCTCTTCATCGCGGATCTCCCGCCCTGTCAAGTGGAGGAATACATCGTCCAAGGTGGGTCTCCGTAGGCCGATGGACTGAATTTCTCCCTCGAAACTCTGCACGAATTGCGGCAGAAACGACTCCCCTTTCGGAACGCGCACCGAGATCACACCGTCTCGAACCTCCGGTTCAAGTGAATGCCGATCCAACAGTTCCTGTTCCGCTCGCGCAATGTCGTCGGTTCGCAGAGTTAGCAAATCGCCCCCCACTTGGCTCTTGAGATTGTCCGGCGTATCCAGAGCCACGATATCGCCGTGGTCGATGACGGCGATGCGGTCGCAGTTCTCAGCCTCGTCCATGTAGTGAGTCGTGAGAAAGATCGTCAAGTCTTCCTTGCGGCGCAGGTCTCGGATGTACTCCCAAATACGGTTGCGCGTCTGCGGATCGAGACCCAAGGTAGGTTCGTCAAGGAACAGAACGTGAGGTAAATGGATCAGTCCCCGCGCAATCTCCAGCCTCCGCTTCATTCCCCCCGAATACGTGCGGATCCGGCCCTTGCGCCGGTCCCAAAGCTCCATCAGGGTGAGAAGTTCCTTCGTCCGCTTTCGGCGCACATCCTTCGGAACGGCGTAAGCCAAGGCATGAAACAAGATGTTCTGCTCGGCCGTTAGGTAGTCGTCGAGCGTCGTGTCCTGAAACACGAGACCGATGGATCGGCGAACCTCATTCTTATCGCGGACGATGTCGTGACCGTTAACCGTGGCCCCGCCCCCGCTCGGCCTAACGAGTGTGCACAGCATATTGATCGTGGTCGTCTTACCCGCGCCGTTTGGTCCCAGGAAACCGAAAATCTCCCCGGCTTCCACATCGAAAGACACGCCCTTCACGGCTTCGATCTTTCCGTAACTCTTAGCCAGTTCTCGGACGGATATCATTGACATAGTGGGGTAGGGCGCAGAGAGAATTGGGTACGCCGTTGGTATAATGGGACGTATCCAATTATCAGCCTACCACATATCGAGAGGCGCGGACATGAGCGAGTTCGGACTGAAAATCAAGGGCGAGACCGGGAGCCTGAGGGTGGAATTGGAATGCGAACACCAAAACGGTTTGGTGTATGTGGTTCGCGCGGATAAAAACTGGGTCTGTTCGGAGGATCTCCTCCATGTTCACTCTCTCGCCGGATTCTTCAGGGAACTTGAGGGGCTGCGGGATCCGCGAGTACGCGAGATCATGCGGAAGTGGGGAGTCTACTACCGCAGCCGACCACTCGCGGAGCAGACTGGCGAAAGCTAGTAGACGCGGCTCCCGTCTGTCATTCAGCCCTGGAACCCGCTATAATCACAAGTCGGTCGGCCGTGATTGGGTCGTGGAATGCACTACGAGAACGACGCCCATGGCGTCAAACGCGGAGGCGAAGAAGATGCCAAGGAGAGAGGCTAACGAGCCTTACTATAGACTCACCCTCGCAGAAGCTGCCGAGATGCGCCAGGATGAGGACGCGCTCGTGGTGGACGTGCGTCGCCATGATGAATACGTTTCAGGCCATGTGACGGGCGCATTGGCGATTCCGGTGGACGACTTGCTCACGCGAATTGAGGAATTGCCGACCGATAAGAAACTCCTGTTCATCTGCGCTCAAGGTGTGCGGAGCGGTCTGGCGGCCGAAATGGCCGGAGCCATGGGCATCGACCCCGAAAACCTCTACAACATCGAGGACGGCACGCCGGGATGGATCGAGCAGGGACTTCCCACTAGCTACGGCGAAGACGAATAGACCTGATCGGGTGACCGTCTTCTGACGTCAAAGGAACCATTCCGGATCACCCCGCAGAAAGGACCGTTCTGAAAAGAGCGTTGATGAACACCCGCAAGCAGAGGCGTGTGAAACCGTTGCAAGCGCCCTCAAAACGCTCAAGACGCGTCGAAAAGTCGAGCGCGCGCCGATGAACCAAATCACGCCATGACCGTGCTCGTAGTCGGGTCGGTGGCATACGATTCCGTACGGACGCCCGCGGGCAGTCGAGATGACGCCCTTGGGGGTTCAGCCACTTACTTCTCCATTGCCTGCGGCAAATTTGCGCCGGTGAGCCTCGTCGGTGTCGTCGGTCAAGACTTTCGAGACAGCGACTTGGAATTATTAAAAACGCTCCGAGTCGATATATCGGGACTCGAACGGAATCGAGGCAAAACGTTCCGCTGGTCCGGCCTCTACGGTCCAGAAGACGTAAATACCCGAACGACCCTTGATACTCAGTTGAACGTCTTCGGGAATTTCGCTCCGAGCCTAAACGAAGCCCACCGCGACGCTTCCTACTTATTCTTAGCCAATATCGCGCCGTCCCTTCAAATCGATGTCCTTCGACAGATGAGGCGGCGCCCAAAGCTGGTCGCGCTCGATACCATGAACTTTTGGATTGAGGGCAGCGCCTCTGAATTGGATCAGATTGTTCGGCAAGTCGATGTCGTCTTCATGGACGAAAACGAGGCCAGGAGCTTTACTGATTGCTCAAACCTCTCGCAAGCCGCGCGAGCGATTCACTCCATGGGTCCCAAAACCGTGGTTATAAAGCGGGGAGAGCACGGCGCGATCCTTTTCCACGACGGGCAGCCGTTCCTTACGCCCGCCGTCCCTCTCGACCGTGTCATCGACCCTACGGGAGCCGGCGATACGTTTGCCGGAGGGTTCATGGGATACCTTGCCGCCACGGAGGATGTGAGCGAACAAGGATTTCGCCGGGCCGCCGTTACCGGATCGGTGATGGCATCGTTCGTCGTGGAGGGATTCAGCGTAGAGTGCCT
This sequence comes from Dehalococcoidia bacterium, assembly GCA_965232435.1. Lineage (GTDB taxonomy): Bacteria > Chloroflexota > Dehalococcoidia > Lucifugimonadales > VXLM01 > VXLM01. The sequence continues at coordinate 886,851 of CBDDPU010000004.1, read as the reverse complement.
TGCGGAAGCTGCGACGGAGGAGATTGAAACTCGATTTCGTCGGCTGTCGGCGTTGACACGGTTCAAGCCGTTAGCGGAAGATGAATCACTGCCGACAAGAAAAGGATAACCGATACTCCGCCGTTGGTGGTCGAGTAGGGCAAGGAGAAAGAAACGGGTGACGACCGAGACACGGGAATATAAAGGAGACGTTAAGGACATCTCCCTGGCGTCGATGGGCGTTCGGCGAATCGAGTGGGCCGCGCGGGAAATGAACGTCGTGACGCAAATTCGAGAGCGGTTTGCCAGGGAGCGCCCTCTTGAAGGCGTACGAGTCGTTGCATGTTCCCACGTTACGACCGAGACGGCAAACCTCATGCTCGCGCTGCAGGCGGGCGGGGCGGACGCCGTCTTGTGCGCCAGCAACCCGTTGAGTACACAGGACGACGTAGCCGCCGCACTGGTGGCCGAATACGGGATTGCGACGTACTCCATCAATGGCGAGAGCAACGAGACATACTATCGGCACATCCGAGCGGCCATCGGCCATGGGCCGCAGGTCATGATCGACGACGGCGCCGATCTCGCAACCGTTATCCATACCGAACGGCCCGACCTGCTGGAGAGCGTCATTGGCGCAACGGAGGAAACGACGACAGGAGTTGTTCGCCTCAATAACATGGGGCAGGCCGGAAAGCTCGGATATCCCTCAATCGCGGTCAACGACGCCCAAACCAAGCACTTCTTCGACAACCGGTACGGCACCGGTCAGAGTACTCTGGACGGCATCATTCGAGCCACGAACGTGCTGTTTGCCGGAAAGCGAGTAGTCGTCGCCGGCTACGGGTGGTGTGGAAAGGGTGTCGCGATGAGGGCGAAAGGGATGGGTGCTCATACCATCGTGACTGAAGTTGACCCCATCCGCGCTCTCGAAGCCGCCATGGACGGACACCAAGTGATGACCATGGACGATGCCGCGAAGATCGGCGACATCTTCATCACGCTAACCGGCAATATGCACGCTATCGGCAAGAGTCACCTGAAAGTCATCAAAGATGGTGCGCTCGTTGCCAACAGCGGACACTTCGACGTTGAAATCGACATCGAAGCCCTAGAAGAAATGGCCGACGGAAAGCAGCCCGTGCGTGATTTCGTCGATGAATACCTCCTCGACGACGGGCGGAAGGTCTATGTGCTCGGGCAGGGCCGCCTTATCAACTTGGTGGCTGCGGAGGGACACCCCTCCGCCGTCATGGACATGAGCTTTGCAAACCAAGCCCTGTGCGTCGAACACCTTGCTCTCCACGCCAAAGACCTTGAAAACCGAGTGTATTCGGTGCCGACCGAGATCGACCGGGAAGTCGGGCGCCTCAAACTTCAGTCCATGGGCATTTCTATCGACACACTGACCGACGCTCAGGAACGATATCTGTCCAGTTGGGAAATCGGCACCTAAAGCCAGAACCAGGAACTCGCAGCTGTAATGACATCAAGCTTCGCGAACTCACCGTCATATCTCTTCACCTCGGAGTCCGTTACCGAGGGACACCCGGACAAGCTCTGCGACCAGATATCGGACGCAGTTCTCGACGCATTTCTCGCCGGAGACCCGAGATCCCGAGTCGCCTGTGAGACGGCCGTGACCACCGGCCTCGTCGTCGTCATGGGCGAAATTTCGTCCTTGAATGAGGGCGTCGACGTTCGAGGAGCCGTCCGACAAGCCATTCGCGACGCCGGCTACACGAAGCCCGAGTACGGGTTTGACTATCAGTCCTGCGCCGTAATGGTCTCACTGGACGAACAATCGCCGGACATCGCTTCGGGTGTCAGCAAGGCCCTTGAAGTGCGGGAGCGGAACGAAATTGACGAGGAAGAGGTTGACAGTCTCGGCGCCGGCGATCAAGGCATGATGATCGGCTACGCCACCAACGAAACTGCGGAGCTCATGCCGCTGCCCATCATGCTGGCGCACAAGCTGACGCGCCGCATGTCGGAAGTCCGGCGGGAAGGGTTGATGCCCTACTTGCGCCCGGATGGGAAGTCGCAGGTCACGGTCGAGTACGAGATGGGCAGGCCCAAGCGAGTGGCTACGGTCGTGATGAGCAGCCAGCACGACGCCGAGACCCCACAGTCGGTAATCCAGAATGACCTCGTCGAGCACGTCGCTCACGAGGTCATTTCTTCGTCTTTGAGAGACGGAGATACTCAGTACCACGTCAACCCCTCGGGGCGCTTCGTCACGGGAGGCCCCGTCGGCGACGCGGGTCTGACGGGACGCAAGATCATCGTCGACACCTACGGTGGGTTCGCGCGGCACGGTGGAGGGGCATTCTCAGGCAAGGACCCGACGAAAGTGGACCGTTCCGCCGCCTACGCGGCCCGCTGGGTCGCCAAAAACCTAGTCGCAGCCGGGCTTGCCGACCGTCTGGAGATTCAGCTTGCCTACGCGATAGGCGTCGCGCGTCCAATGTCCATATCCGTAGAGACTTTCGGCTCCGGCCACGTGAGCGACGCCGAGATCGTTGGGCTGGTTGAACGGCACTTTGACCTGCGCCCCGGGGCAATTATCCGCGACCTCGGACTTCGCCGCCCGATATACAAGCAGACCGCGACCTATGGACATTTCGGTCGTGACGACCTCGACCTGCCATGGGAGCGGACCGACAAGGCCGATGCGATCAGGGCGGAGGCCTTCGGTTAGAGCGCAAACGCATTTTATCGAGAGAATGCACTTTATATGCTGAGTTCCGACGTTCGTGACGTCGCCGACGATGATGCTGAAGGAAGAGTCTGGCTGAAGATTCTTGGAGCTTCCTTGTCCATACCTGGCGCACGGGTTGATAGGGACTCGTTCCTTCGGTCACAGCTTCTAAGCTACTGCCGCGAGCATCAAGTGGATGAAGCTGTGAACGGGAGTCCTGCTTCGGCAGGTGTCCCGCCTGAGATCATTGACCGCTTGGCCGACGCCGTAATCAAAGGCCATGTTGTTAGAGCGACCGGGATCTCGTTTGCCGCCGGTTTGCCCGGTGGGTGGTTCATGGCAGCCACGATTCCCTGCGATGTTGCTCAGTACTTCTGGCATGCAATTGTGCTGGCGGAAAAGCTGGCGTATCTCTACGGCTGGCCCGATCTTCTCAGGAACGGCGAAGTAGATGAGGAGACAAAGTGGCACATCACGTTGCTTATCGGTTCGATGATGGGGACAGCCTCTGCAAATATGGCGCTTGCAGGAATTTCGCGGCAGTTCGCTGGTGAAGTGGGCAAGCAACTTCCCAAACGAGCACTGACGAAGACAATGTACTACCCCATCGTGAAGATAGTTGGCAAGTGGATCGGGATCAAGGTGACGAAGCAGTCTTTCGCCAGGGTGGTCTCTAAGGCTGTGCCTTTGCTCGGCGGTGTAGTCTCTGCCGGGGTGACAGCGCTCACTTTGGGACCCATGGCAAAGAGGCTCCAAAAGCATCTCCAGAGCTTGGAGTATGCCCGGCGTCCGACCGTAGAGGAGTAGAAGAGCATGGTGGTGAAGTCACCGGACGCAGTCGAGGCCCTGAGACGCAGGGGCAGCATCTATGAGCGGTACGGCGTTCATCCGATTATCAACGCCAACGGTACGCAGACAATTTTCGGCGGCTCTATCATGGAACCCGAAGCGGTGGCGGCGATGGACGAGGCCAGCCGGACGATGGTCGCGCTTGAGGAGTTGAACGAGGCCGCGGGACAGCTCATCGCGGAGCACACCGGCGGTGAGGCCGGGCTCGTCACGAGTGGCGCGGCTGCGGCCCTCACCCTGCAGGCTGCGTCCGTGATCGCCGGAAGCGACCCTGACAGAATCGCTCTGCTCCCCGAAACGGCGCATCCCCGAAACCAAATCGTCATCAAGAGGTCACACCGGAGCGAGTTCACGCAGGCATGGCGACAGGGCGGCGCGCGACTGGTCTGGGTCGGCAGTGAAGATACATGCGCTGTCCGGGAAGTTGAGGCTGCCATCGGTGGAGAGACGGCGGCGCTGGGCTTCATCGCTTCACGATGGCATCCGGACTCGTTTGAGGGGTTGGCGCAATTCACCGAAATCGCGCGCAGTCATGGACTGCCGCTTCTCGTCGATGCCGCGGCCATGCTGCCGCCCGCGGAGAACCTTCGTCGATTCATCGAATATGGCGGGGATTTGGTTGCGTACAGCGGCGGGAAGGCCATTAAGGCGCCACAGTCGACCGGCATACTCTGCGGACGCGCTGACCTGATCGCCGCCGCCAAGCTCAACGCCAGCCCGCACTACTCCATCGGCCGCCCCATGAAGGTCGCCCGTGAGGAAATCATCGGCCTGATGGCCGCTCTCGACCTGTACGCGCGGAGAGACCACGACGCCGACATGCAGCGCTGGTTCAGCGAGTGCAAGACCATCATCGACGCGGTGATCGAAATACCCGGCGTCACGGCCACAGCCGAACAGGACGACTGGCTCAGACCGGTCCCGGAAGTCTCGATTGCCCTCACTTCAGAATGGCGTGGCCGCTCGGCTGGAGAGGTAGTCAATGCACTCGCCGATGGTGATCCGCCGATAATCATTGAGGCCAGCCGCCGCGACGACGAGGACATCTTCATCAATCCGCACGGTCTCATGCCCGGCGAAGCGGAGTTCATCGCGGAGCGCCTGCGAGCGGAGCTTGAAGCGCAATAACTTGCCTCGTTCGGTTAGCGTGAAGCTATGCACTTGCCATTCCAGAGAGATCCTCAATGTGCTTGAAAGTTCGGCAATGACCAAGCGGCGAAGGGGTTCTCCATGCCAATAAAGTTCGGGACCGACGGGTGGCGTGGGGTCATCGCCGATGATTTCACCTTCGAAAACGTTCGCGTCTGCGCTCAGGGAACGGCGGACATGCTGATGGCCAACGGCGAGCATCGGAACGTCGTTGTTGGCTGTGACACAAGATTCGCGTCCCCGCGATTCGCGGTGGCAGTGGCTGAAGTGTTTGCGGGGAACGGTCTTCACGTGCTCCTAGCCGATCAGGCCGCTCCCACACCGGCTATTGGGTTCAACGTGGTTGCGAGGGAAGCGGGCAGCGGAGTCGTCATAACCGCGAGCCACAATCCGCCGGAGTGGAACGGTTACAAATTCAAACCGGACTACGGCGGCAGTGCTTCGCCGGAGATCATTGCGGAACTTGAGCGTCACATCGCCACAGTAGAGCGGGGAGTCCACCCGAAGACGATGCCCTTAGCCGAAGGCGTAAAGAAAGGACTCATCGAATACTTCGACCCGGCCCCCCTGTACATAGAGAATATCGCTCGACTGGTTGATCTCGACAAAATCAGGCGATCAGGTCTCCGGATCGTCGTCGACTCGATGCACGGGGCAGGAGCGGGATATACGGCTCGGCTCCTATCGGACGGGGCCACCTTGGTTGAGGAGCTTCGCCATGAGAGAAACCCGAGCTTTCCGGCAATGAGCCAACCCGAACCGCTCCCCCACAATCTCTCAGGACTTGCTGCGAGGGTGGCGGAGTCCGAAGCCGACGTTGGGCTCGCCACTGACGGCGATGCCGACAGGCTCGGCGTTGTCGACGAGAATGGACGCTTCATCACAACCCTTGAGGCGTTCGCCTTGCTTTGCTACTACCAACTGGAAACGCTGGGGAATCGCGGCCCCCTCGTTCGGTCGATCACAATGACGAGCATGATCGATAAGCTCGGCATACTATACGGCGTTCCGGTGTTCGACACGCCCGTTGGGTTTAAGTACTTGGGGCCGGTCATGATGCGTGAGGACGCACTCGCCGCCGGCGAAGAGAGCGGCGGATACGCCTTTCGAGGCAGCATCCCGGAACGGGACGGCATCTTGAGCGGGTTGATGGTACTCGATCTAATGGTCAGAACCCGCAGTACCTTGTCGGAACTGCTCTCAAACCTAAGGGATACTCTCGGCCCCCACTACTACGACCGCCTCGACCTGCATTTCGACTCGTCGGAACGCGATGCCATAGAACGGCGAGTATCCTCAGCTAGGCCCCGAAAACTCGCCGACCGGCGCGTTGAGCGCGTCGATACCAGGGACGGTTATCGGTTTGTTCTGCCGAACGGCTGCTGGGCTCTAGTGCGCTTCTCGGGCACCGAGCCCCTGCTTCGTATCTATGCCGAAGGTGACACACCCGAATTGGCGCAATCCCTCTTGACCGAGGCCAGGTCCCTGGCGGGCATCTAGGCCCACGCGGTCGGTTCAAAGCGATACTCCTCAATTCACTCGCGATGCTTGTTTCGGTAGAATGTTCACATGCTTAATGTCGCCCTGTGGCTGATCGCCGCCTATGCCATCGCACTGGCGGCATTTCCCCTCTGCTACCTCCTGCTTCCCAAATTACGCGACCGCGGCGCGAGCATCGCCATGCCGTTCGGGCTCCTTGCGGTGGGATACGTCTCGTGGCTGTTGAGCGTTCTGCGAATCGCGCCAAGCACACAGGTAACCGTCATCCTGCTGTTAGCCGTCATGGCCGGGGTTTCGGCTTGGGTTACGGCGTCCAACCGACGGGAGATTGTGGAATTCCTTCGCCGTGAGTGGTTGACGTTGACGCTGGGACAGGTCGTATTCCTCGGAGTGTTCGTCGTATGGATCGTCTACCGGCTGCATGACCCATCGATCAACCATACCGAACAACCGATGGATTTCATGTTCCTAAACAGCGCGGCGCGTTCGATGCTCGGAACCCCTGAAGACTCCTGGCTCAGGGGCGAGGCCATCAGCTACTACTACTTCGGCTATTGGAATTTCGCCCTGCTGACGAAGCTGACCGGCACTGTCTCCAGTGTGACATACAACCTCTCGCTTGCGTTGGTTCCCGCGATGGCCGCGACGGGTATGTACGGCCTTGTCTCCAACGTAATACGCGCCGACCGGGGCAAGATCAAAGCCGCCGTCCTCGTGGGAACGGGCGCCGCTCTCATGCTCGTCTTCTTAGCGAACTTGGAAGGCGCGTTGGAATTCATGCGGGCGAACGGCATGGGTTCGGACGGCTTTTGGAGCTGGCTTGCAGTGGAAGGACTAACCCCTTCGGCAGGAAACCTTGCGCAAGACTGGTGGCCAACCGAGAACTGGTGGTGGTGGCGCGCAACCCGTGTAATCGGCAGCTTCGATGCCGGAGTAAGGACCGATTACACGATCCATGAATTCCCCGCGTTCAGCTACGTGCTGGGCGACCTGCATCCGCACGTTATGTCGGTCCCATTCGTCTTGATGTTTCTCGGCTTTCTGTGGAACTTCTGGCGTACTCCTGCGAAGTGGTCATTTAGAGATTGGCGTTCATATCCACCGCTGTTTGTGATCGCCTTCCTCCTCGGCGGTCTCGGATTCACGAACATGTGGGATCTGCCGGTGTTTGGCCTCGTTTTCTTGCTCATCGCCTCGCTGAAGGTATACAAGAGCGGGGCGACTCGGATCCGCGACATGGCCTTGCAAACGGCTCCGCTTGCGCTGCTTGTGGGAATAACCGTCTTTGCGCTCTACTCACCCTATTTCCTCACATTCACGAGTCAGGTGAGCGGAATCGGAGCGCTAGCCGGACCAGGAACTCGCCGGGTTCATCTGTTCATGGTATGGGCTCCGTATCTCGTCGCGGTGGCTCCATTTGTCGTAACGGTATTCTGGCGAACCACCGTCGGAAAGGATTGGAAGCGCACGACATTCTACGCACTGGCAGCAGGATTCTTGCCATTCGCCGTCTGGGTTGTACTGTATTTGAGGAACGACGGCGATCCTGCGGGAGTAATCGGGAAGTTAATCGAAACACTGCCCCTCACCCTGCTCGTTACACTTGCCGCGTATACGACATTGTGGCTCATCACCCAAGGCAAAGAGTCGGCCGTGATGATATTCGCCATGGCGCTGTCGACGCTCGGCCTGACGCTGGTAGCGGGGCCGGAGCTTCTCTTCGTCGACGACTCCTTCGGCGGAGCGCACGAGCGTATGAACACGGTCTTCAAACTCTACTATCAGGCGTGGATCATCCTCGCGGCGGCAACCGGCTTCGTCATATACTACTGGACTGAACTCGTCAAAAGATCAGGACGTTTTGCCCAGCTTCTACTACGGGTCTGGGCGGGGCTGTTTGTGGTGACGCTGGTGGGTTCGCTGTACTATACGCCCGCGGCGATCGCTTCTAAGGCGGAGTTGTACGGTGAGGATAGAACACTCGACGGACTCCAACACCTTGAGCGGTTCGCCGGCCCTGAGTATCGCGCTATCGAGTACATCAGAGAAAACGTGGGCCAAGACTCCGCGATACTGGAGGCCGTCGGAGGAGGCTATTCGGAATATGGGCGGATCGCGTCGAGCACGGGCGTGCCGACGGTGCTCAACTGGCCGGGACATCAGATGCAGTGGAGAGGATCGCCGGAGCCGTTCGAGGGACGGGAGCAGGACGTGCAGACCATCTATCAGACTGATGACATAAGCGAGGCAGTTTCACTGCTCGACAAATACGACGTCGATCACGTATACATCGGGCCTCGCGAACGCGCCAAGTACGGCGATACGAGTCTCGAAAAGTTCGCCCAGTTCATGGTGCCCGTCTTCTCCGAGGCCGACGTCGTTCTCTATAGAAGATGAAGGGCTTCACCATGTCTAAACCCGAACGGCATAACCCATGGGGAGTGGCCAAGCAATTCGTCAGAGGATTGAACCCGACCATTGATCGGGACGGCCCCCCGCCAAACGTCGTGAAACGCGCCTTGTACGTGGCGCTCTATGTCGCCGTAGTCGTCGCGGCCGCGGGAATGCGGTTTTGGGATTTAGGAGTTCGCGCGTTCCATCATGACGAGAGTCTTCACGCCTTCTACTCGTGGAACCTTTTCGCCGGCGAAGGGTACATCCACAACCCGATGATGCACGGCCCGTTCCAGATGGAGGCCACCGCCGCGCTGTTTTTCCTGTTTGGCGACAGCGACTACACGGCCCGACTGCTGTACGCCATTGCGGGCACGGCTCTCGTGCTCATGCCCTTGCTCTTCCGGTCGCGGCTGGGCGACTGGGGGGCGCTCTTTACGTCGATTCTGCTGGCGTTCTCACCCTCACTGCTCTACTACAGCCGGTTCGCTCGCAACGACATTCTCATGGCGGTCTGGGCATTGGGCATCGTCATCGCGATGTGGAAATATCTCGACGAGGAAGCCCAAGAGTCGCCAAAAGATGATCCCGCTGAAGAAACCGACGGTAAAGAAACTGCCAATCCTCCCCCAAAGATGGGCCGCACTCGGTACTTGTACATCACCGCGGCTCTGCTCGCGTTCGCCTTTGCTTCCAAGGAAAGTGCATACCTCATCACCGCGACGATGGGACTGTACCTCGTCCTAACAATCGTCGCCCGAAATTGGGACGCCGTGCGTTCGAAAGTCAGGCTTGGCGTGGATTCCCCCCCTGTGGTCGTGTTCAAGATTGTGGGAGGTTGGACAAATAGTCTTGAACGCGGTCTGGGAATGCGAGGTATTTCTAAGGAATCCGGATTCCTCATCCTGCTGATTACTCTCACTCTTCCGCTCTGGGGCGCCTTCGTTAGCATCCTTCAAGATACGCCGCTGCTTGAGTGGAGCGGACTCACCCTGGCGAGTCCTGTCGGAGGCTCCGGCCCAATTGGCGCTCCCGTTGGCGGGGGATTGGTCGCAGCGTTCCTCGTTACGGCGCTCCTGATCTTTTTGGCCATGTCCTACGGTCTGAAGTGGAGCAAGTCGGTTTGGTGGAAGGCGGCTGCGATCTTCTATGCGCTGTACCTTCTCATGTACACCTCTTTCCTTACTAACGGTTTCGGCGTAGGCTCAGGGATCTGGCAGTCACTCGGCTACTGGGTCGTGCAGCAGGGCGAAGGGAGAGGCAGCCAACCCTGGTACTACTACACTGTCATTACAACGCTGTATGAGTTTTTGCCATTGCTGCTCTCGATTATCGGTAGCGTGTACTACCTCCGCAAGCGGGATAAATTCGGCGTGTTCTTGGTGTATTGGGTGTGGATTACCTTCCTGCTCTACACGATCGCCAGTGAGAAGATGCCGTGGCTTCTGGTCAACATCACCCTGCCGATGATTGTCCTGTCCGGCAAGTTGCTGAACGATATCATCCAGCGGGTTGAATGGAAGAGCGTCCCAATCGCGGGAGGCATTCTCACGTTTGTCGGGGTGCCCTTCACCCTTGTCCTTGTATGGAACTTGGCCTTCTTAGGTCTCGGTGGCAGGGAAACGGTTGCAGGCATTCAAGTCGAACTTTGGGGATTGGTCCTCGCGGTTCTGATCCTAGCTCTGGTCGTGGCGGGATACTTCCTTATCCGCATAGTCCGCCCTGTCGTATTCGGCGCCATTGTGCTGGTCTCTGTCACTGTGGCGCTGCTCATTCTCAGTGGGCGAGCCGGGCTTATGGCGACCTTTCGTCACGGCGACATCCCCGTCGAGATGCTCGTCTACACACAGACCTCGCCCGATATCCATAAGTTAGCCAAAATTTTGCGCGAACAGGACGAGGAATCCGGCATTCCCGTAATAGCCATTGACGGCACAAGCGGCTTCCACTGGCCGTGGCACTGGTACTTGCGCGGCAGAGGAGACGTCCAATATACGAACTACGGCGCTTCGGCAGTGACGAATCCATCGAACTCATCGGTCGCTCTCGTGCATTCGCAAAATAACGGCGCCGCCCAGTCGTCGTTTACAGAAGTGTATTCCGATCCCCAACTTATAAGGCAGCGATGGTGGTTTCCCGAGGCTGTGTACCGGGGATACCATACCCCGGAAGAGAATTCGGCCAATTTCGGTCTAGCCAAGCTGGTTTCTAATCCCGCCGACCGTCAGACTTGGCGTGAACTGGCCGACTTCTTCTTGTACCGCAAACTCTGGACCAACAGCGGCTACTGCGTGCCCACCGAGGACATCTTCTCCTGTCTCGGAAGTGAAAACGCCTACATTTACCAGAAACCCGACTCGCCCACGCAGTACGTCCCGCGCTATAACTGAACGAGCGAGTGTTTTCGTTAGTTCGTGTCGCAGGCTGTCTGATTTGACCGGCATGAGCGCTTGACCTACTATGAGTCAAAGTGCCTAACGTCTTGAACGTAAAATGGCGTAGGTTCGCCAAGTATCCCAAGCACAATCCCGCAAAGGACGCACCATGAACATTGCGGCCATCCACTCACTCTTCGATTACAACTACTGGGTTAACCAACGAATTCTTGAGGCTGCGGAGGGTCTCTCTCCAGAACAGTTCACGTCCGCCGCTGATGTGAGCCACGGCAGTCTGCGCGGCACATTGGTCCACGCCTTAGGCGCTGAGTGGGGGTGGAGGGAAAGGTGCCAAGGCAATTCGCCTCGCACTCTCCTTTCGGAAGATGACTTCCCCGACCTGGAATCGCTGGCCCGACGTTCGTACGAAGAGGAAAAGGCTATGTGTTCCTATCTCGCCGGACTCACCGACGATGACCTTAGCTGCATAATCAGGTACAATCGCACCGGAGACGCTTGGTTCGAAACGCCCCTGTGGCAGATTCTCCTTCATGTGATTAACCATGGCACCCAGTCGCGCAGCGAAGCAGCCGTCCTTCTCACGCAATTCGGCCACTCCCCGGGCGACCTCGACTACATGATCTTCCTTCGCCAGTAACGGCTGCTCTCGCAGTAGTGTCCCGTATTTGGAATGTTCTGTGGCAGCTGGGAGTAGCGACATGCTTCCCTGTTCCGAGTCGGTTGGGCCGGTCACATGAGGTAACCTTGCGTGCGCATTCATAGCGCTTTCCCATTCCCTACGCTGACCGGACGCCAACGCGGGGTGTTGGCGCTGGTTTCTCTCGCGTCGCTTGTCACCAGCTACGGCGCAGCCATCATGGTGCTTGCTCTGCCGCAGATCCAGAACGGACTCGGCATCGAAGACGCAGTTGTCAGCGACGTTGCGGCCATCATCAGACTCGGGTCGCTCGTTGCGGTGCCGGTCGTACTGGCGGCGGATCGCGTTGGACGTCGCCCTGCGCTCATATTTGTCATGGTCGCGAACGTGGCATTGACCGCGGCAACGGGGGCATCTCCATCCATGGAGGCGTTTACTGCTCTCCAGTTTCTCGCACGCATTTTCCATACGGCGACGGGTATTGTGGCCGCCGTCTACATTGCCGAGGAATTCCCTTCCGAACACCGGGGCTGGGGATTCGGCGCCCTTGCCATTCTTGCCGGTGTGGGTTCGGGGGTGGCGCTCGTCATGTTCGGAATGATTGAACAGTTGCCCTTCGGTTGGAGAACGCTCTATTTTTTATCGCTCGCCGCATTGGCGCTCTTCCCGCTCCTGCTTCGGGGACTCCCTGAGACGCAACGGTTCCTGAGTGCCCAAACACAATCGCACCTGTCTTACGTGAATTCTCACCTGAGCCCCATCGCGAGTGTGGCGACGGCGTACCCTGGGCGGTTCGCGGCGATGGCTATCGTCATTCTGGTAGTAGCGATCTCCAACGTTGCCGCGGGACTCTATGGGCCGACATACTTGCAGTCCGAGCACGGCTATTCGCCGGCTCGCCTCTCGACTATTCTTCTCCTCACCGGAGTCGTCGGCGCCGCGAGCGCCCTTTATCTTGGAAGTATCAGTGACCGTTTTGGACGCAGACGGTTGGCGGTCTTGCTCCTCGTGCTAAGCCCATGCGCGATGGCGACCTTCTATGAGGCGTCGGGAGTCTTCCTGCCGTTCCTCCTCGTGACATTCGCGCTGGTCGGCACGGGAGCGGACGTATCCTTGGCCGCTATGGGCAAGGAGCTGTTCCCCACGTCCTATCGGTCTACGGTTTCCGGGTTCATCGCCATGGTGGCGGCTGCGGGCGGCGTGATTGGACTTTGGGCACACGGACGATTGTTCGATCTTATCGGCGACCAGTGGACGGCGGTTAGCGCCCTAGCCTTGTTCGGCCTGCTTGCGCCAATCGTCCTCGCCTTCACGGTGCCGGAAACGAACCGACGAGCGCTGGAAGAAATCTCGCCTGAACGGTAGGGCAGGGCAGTCAGTTGTACACGTTCATGGCGCGTTCGACTCCGTCGGAGAGAGTCAGGGTAATGGCTTCGATGGCGCGTTCGATTCCTTCGTCGATTACTCGGCGCTCCTCGGCGCTCGGCCTGCCGAGAACGTGCTCAATATCGCTTGTCTGTCCGTTCGGCCTCCCTATGCCGATCCGAACCCGGGCGAACTCCTGCGTACCTACGGCCTTGAGAATGGATTTCATACCGTTATGGCCGCCATCCCCGCCCCTGGCCCTAATGCGCACTTTACCGGCAGGAAGCGCCATTTCGTCGTAGACGACGATCAGGTTCTCCGCCGATGCGCGGAACCGCGTGAAGAGGGACGTGATTGCGCGACCACTCTCGTTTACATACGTTCGCGGCTTTGCAAGGATGATTCGGTGACCGGCAATGGTTTGTTCTGAGGTATGGACGAGGCGATGGGAACGGGTTGACCCGCCCGCGGGGTGGCTTTGCGCAAGTAGGTCGACACACCGGAACCCAACGTTGTGGCGGGTTCCCTCGTACTTTGGGCCCGGGTTTCCCAATCCGACAATGATGGTTGGAGCGGAAATGGGGTTGGAGGGATTCCTTCGTGCAAGGAACTTAGCAAACGCCCGGCGTATCACTGTTATCCACCTTCCGGCGTGAGAACGCGGCCCCGGTCACTGTTGGGGATGGCAGACATTCTATCGCAGCACCCCTTTTCAATGCTCAGTTGGACACCTTGTATTGTCAAGGACAGGCTTTACGGGAACGACACCGCTTTGCGTTAGTGAGGGGTACCTCACAGGGTTGCAAGGCGGCTTCAACGCTTGACCGCAGACGAGGATGCCTACTACAATCTATTATAGGCGGTTCTACACGTTTCGCGGCCCCGTGGTGTAGCGGTTTAACATACTGCCCTGTCAAGGCAGAGATCGCCGGTTCGAATCCGGTCGGGGTCGCCACTCACTGGCCATTAGTACCCACGTCTGAGTGGACTGCATCCTTGGGTTTCGAGTCCAGCCCGGTTAAGTGTACGAGCTGTAATTCGCTATCCGTACACGTCACTCTCGGACCAGATGCTGCCGCCTATGAAGCGGATGCCGTCCTCGCCGTGGAAGTAGTAAGTCGAGAGGATGCGCCCATCCTTCTTTTGGATGGAGGATGGGTAGCCGAGGTCGACGTGTAGGCCGTCGTCGCGGATGACGACCTCATTGTCCATGTCCCATGTCTCGCCCTGGTCGTCGCTGAAAGCGGCACGGATGCCGAATGGCTCTCGACGGTAGCCATAGGTGCAGAGAATGCGGCCGCTGTCTAGCTCGATCAGGTTGCAGGGGTAACCCCAGATAGGGCTTTTCTTCAAGCCGCGCCAAGTCCAGCCGTCGTCGGTGGAGTATGCTTGGTACATATGGGAGTCATCGCCGCCGGTGCGCATCATGGTCAGAAGCCTGCCATTGGCAAGGCGCAGTAGAGGCGGTTCGCCGAAGCTAACCTGGCTGTTGGGATCGTACGCGACCGTCGAGGGCCGGACCCATGTTTTGCCTTGGTCGTAGGATCTGACGACGTACACTCGTCCGATCTCCCCCGGGCTTCCGATCCCGTGGAAGGGTAGGAGCCACGTCCCATCGGGCAACTCGACAACCCCGGTCTTGCCGGTATGAGACCAGTAGGTCATCGATTCGACGCTGAATGGCTCGGCTGGTGTGAAGGTGTGGCCGTTGTCATCGGAGCGATACAGATACAGGCTGTCCCAAACCATGCGGCCGAAGTTTCGGCCTGGACGCTTAGGCAACACCCATTTCTCATTCTCGACCTCGGCGGCTTCCTCGTCCGTCCAGCCGGAGAACAGGCGCATGTTGTTGACGATTACCTGGCCTGAAGACACCTGCGCGATCATCGCGAGGTTCAGGTCCTGGTCGCCGTCAGCGTCGACGATGGTATGGGAAGCAGGGTCCCAGGTCTCGCCGTCGTCGGTCGAACGCATTAACGCCGTCCGAGACCCGGGGTCCTGATGATGATGGACATAGACGGAGTTGCGCAGTCCTTCGTATTCATTCGGCGGCCGAACGGGCGCCTGCCGAAAGACGGTCAAGAGATCGCCGTTCCGTAGTCGAATAACCTCCGGAAACGCGCTGTGAAAGTCGGTCCCCTTGTATATGGTGATATGTTCCATCACGGCCCTCCTCAAAGTTCAGACGGATTGATTGTTCTGCCGGTATTCAAACTCTCTTCGATAGCATTGCAAACTTGCACGACTCGTATCATCTGCGCGGAAGATATATCGCTGGTCTTTTCGCCTCGCAACACTTGAACGGCCTCTCGCACGCCATTTGGGTAATGGTCTGCGGCCATACTCCACGACATAGACGTTGAAGGTTTATTCGCCGCCGGGCCGACTGCTCTGCCGAACGACGTCGCATCGGCAGAAAGGTCGCGCTCATCCTGGGAACTGTCGATGACGCCTTCCTTGCCTACGGCGCGCTTGTGAAAGTGATACGCGCCGTCGCCGATGAACGCCAATGTTACAAGGGTGCCGTCGTCATAGGAACAGGTAGCGGTGATGTTCGACTTCGCAGCGTTGCGAGGGTGCTCGGTGGCGTAGACCGAGTTCAACTCGATGCCGTGCAGGTGAAGCATGAGTTCGACGGTGTGTATCGAGTAAAAGATGAGACCGCCGTAGTTGTTCTGCCGGGATGCCGGCCCGGTATAGCTGGCATAGCGGACGGGTCCGATATCGTTCATGCGTCGTTTGAAATCAACGGTGTCGGAGCCGTAACGCAGGGTCGAGAACGAAATCATGGGGACGCCCGCGTCTTCCGCCAAGGCGACGAGCTCTCGCGCGTCGTCAGGCGCAACGGTGAACGGCTTGTCCACGAACACCGGCTTGCGCGCATCGATGGCGACCCGAGCCAAGTCAAGGTGTAATCCCCCGTGCCGCGAAACCACAAACACAATGCCGGCGTCGGCGACCGCTTCTTCGGGACTCGATGCAACCTTCGGTATCGAAACCTTCTTTGCGACCTCGCGAGTACGAGCGGCGTCTTCGCCCCAAATGGCGTGAACCGTCGCCTTGCCGTCCATCCAGTAGTCTGGATGGCTCGGAACGTTTAGGATTTCCGTAAAGCGCTCAGCGTGACTATTGTCGGAGCCCAGAATGGCGATCTTGGTGTCGGTCATAGTCATCCTAGTCCCCGTGTGTTCAGGCTCCCGCAGCCGTCAACTCCTCCGCGTACCCGTCCTTCCAATCCGCAAGCCCTCTAAGTTCTCTAACGTCGATACGTTTTGTCGGCGCCATGGAAGCCTATCCGCCGGGAATGTGCAGAGTCCTGTCCTCAACAGGGATGGACATCCGCTTGCCATCCGCCAAAGATGAATACGCGATGGCGTACTCCGGCTCGACGATCTGCATGGTAACGTCGATATTGCCTTTGGTACGCTCGCCGGTCTCCAGCTCGTTGACGATGTCGCGAACGATATTCACCGTCGGGCTGTATCCTGTCGGAGTGATCTCCCGTTCTTCGACGGTCGATCTCTGGCCGGCGCCCTTGCGGATGCGGTACACGCCCTGATGCTCCCATGCGTAGGCGTGTCCCTCCGTACCACGTACCTCGATGCTCCAGCCGCCGCCCGCCGGGATGAACATGCCTTCGACTCCATTCTCGTAGCCGACGCGGAAGAAGTCGACCATCGGATCGGCGATCTCCTGCCCTGCCGGTGGGATGAAGCGGTGCCCGCCCGGTTCGTATACGGGGGACGACAGCTTTCCGGTTCGCACATTAGTACTCGGGTCGCGCGGCCCCATGCGCCCTGCGGCGTTGTCGCGCTCACTGCCGGGCTCGACCAGCCGCCCTTCGACCCAAGTGGCCTTGGGATCGCCAATGAGCATGGATGCCGTGTCCAGCGTATGCGGATGGTGCTTGATGAGGTCGGTGAACTGGTAGCAGACCACGAATTTCGGCTCTCCGATGTCGCCGTCGGAGATGGCCTCCGCAATCTGGACGTATGCGCTATGGTGTCGTCTCGAAGCGCCCCAGTTGAACGCCACGTTGTTCGCCTTGACGGCGGCGGCGATGCGGTCGGCTTCCTCCAGCGAAGAGCACAGGCCCTTCTCGGCGTAGATGCCTTTAACTCCGTTTTCGGCGGCGAAGATGATTGGCTCGGCGCGCGCGAATGACGGCGTCGTTACGCTCACGATATCCGGCTTTTCCTTGATAATCATCTCACGATAGTCGAGGTAGCCGTTCTCGACCCGGAACCGTTTCAAGTAGCGCTCCATTCGAGGCGCGCCTCGATTCGCAACGGCCACGACCTTGGTCTCCGGTGTGACCGTGTAAGCCATGTAATGGCTGTACGGCTTCGTATAGGCGTTCGGGTATGGCTGCTCGTCCTCAATCAGCCCGCCCATCCTGCCTGTTCCGATTATGGCCGCTTTGTACTTTGCTGCTGCCATCTTTTCTCCTGGAGAGCCGTCACCCCGACCCTCTCTCGGTGGGCACGCGAGCAGAGGAGACGGATAATCCCGAACTGTATCGCATTAACCTTCCATGCGCAAAACGGATAAGGTTCAGCGCGGTCACGTTCTCGTGAGTTGACTTGCAGGACTCCTTCGTCCGGGTCTTTCATCGAAATTATCGAGTGGGCCTTCGGTTACTCACGTCCATTCGCCCTGTTACACTGTGATTTCGAGACCACGAAAATGCACGATGAAAAAGCGGCACCGGTACCCACGAGTTCATCGCAAACAACGGTTTCTGAAGGTCTAGCTCCCTCTTCCTCCAAGATAAGCGAGCCGGGGTGGGGAGTGAAAACCCGGTCTACAACCACGTCGGGAGGTATACAATGGTCGCGGCTAAGCCAGTGCGAATCACCGTTCTGAAGAAGACGTTCAACAAAGAATGGGTTGACGAGTACACTGAAGGTGTCGAGTGGAAGCCCGAAGGTTGTTGTCATTCCTTCGAGGAGGGCCAAGAGTTCATCTCCGACGGTACGAACATGCCGGAGGGCTTCAGTGACTGGGCCTGGACGGATATCCACAAGTACGTCGTTCTATTAGGCCGTGGAGGAAACATGCTCGGTGTGAAGCCCGGCACGACTATCACGAGCTGCTCGGATGGGTTCAGGCCGGTGTTTTATTTACTTGAGAGAATCGACTGATCGGTCGCTCTAACAGGAGTAAAGTCGTGCCTGAAAAATTCCGAGCAGCTTTCGCCGGAGTACATCGGAGCCTTCAGACTGCCCCGGGCGGCCATAACTGGGGTTCAGCCTTCAGGCCCGTCGAGGACGTGCAGGTCGTTGCGGTCTACGATGCCGGACAGGAGACCAGAGAGCAATTTTGCGCGACATGGAACCACGTCTGGGAGGACATTGTCCCGTACGGCGACTATAAGAGAATGCTCGACGAGGTGAAACCGGATATCCTCTGCCTCGCGACGCGACAGACCTATCACGCCGACCAAATCGTTGCCGCAGTCGAGGCCGGTGTCAAGGGGATGGTGTGCGACAAACCCCTCGTCACGACCCTGGAAGAAGGAGATCGAATCTTCAAAGCCTGTACGGACGGGAAGATACCCTTCGCCTACGGCACAGAACTTCGTTGGGATGAGTCGTACATCAAGATCAGGGACATTATTCGCGCCGGCGCGGTCGGCAAGGTGACGAGTATTCTTGCGTTCGCGGTCTCCGATCTCATCAACCACGGATGCCATTGGTACGACACCGCGCTTCACCTCATCGGCGATCCTGAGCCGGTGTGGGTGAGTGGGCTTTTGAGTGACATGAGCCATCTTCCTCCCGACGACTTCCGGCATGGCGACCCTTCTGGACGAGCATGGGTAGGCCTCGATAACGGCGTGACGATGTTCGTGGCGCCTGAAGGCGACAACCGCGCGTTCACGATCCTCGGCGATGCCGGTCGGATCGACGTGCTAAACGAGGCCAGGCAGGCGGTTCTCTACGAATTCGACGCAGACGCGAAGATGTACGGTCGGCCCCAGGAGATCGAGCTTCCCCAGCCGACCGAACCGTGGACTCGGGGTCCGGCGATCATTCGCGACCTGCTCAACGCGATGCGTACCGGCGGTGGGACGAGCTGCGACATCCCGCACACTCGCCGAGCCACGGAGATCGGCTTCGCCATACACGAGTCCAACGCCCTCGGTGGCGCGCGTGTCAAGTTGCCTGTAAAGAATCGGACGAGAAGGATAGATTCTCGCGAGTGGGGTAACGAGGAACTAGATTAGCCGGTTCCCTAGCTCCAATCTGCTACCATAGAAATTCACAAGGAGAAAGACTTTGCCAACTATGATGAGGCTGGAAAAGCTGGAGGGTGTTGGGAACGTCCAAATGCTGGAGTCCGAGGTGCCCATCGCAGGCCCGGACGACGTAGTCGTCCAGGTCAGGCGCAGCCTCATTAGCCGAGGCTCGGAACTTTTCGCTCGCTACGTCAAAGAGGTCGCGGTGAGCCCCGAAAGCATGGGATATTCTGATGCCGGCGATGTGGTTGAGGTTGGGGCAAAGGTGACCGACATCGCCCCGGGCGCACGTGTGATGGCGTCCGCTCCACACGCTCAATTTGTACGAAGGCCGGCCATTGGCGGCGACGAACGGATTTTCGTCCTGCCGGACGGACTCGCCTACGACGCCGCTACCTTTCTTCCCCTGGCGAATGGTGGCGTAGCCTGGTCACGTGCCACACCCATTGACCCTGGCGATACGGTTGTTGTGCTGGGACAGGGGCTCGTCGGCAATCTGTACACTCAGGCAGTCCGTGAGCGTAGTCCCGACAGAATCATCGCAATTGACGCGACCAAGCTTCGGTGTGAGATCGCCGAGAGATCAGGTGCGGACATCGTCCTGAACGCCGGCGAGGTAGATACCGTCGAGGCAGTGAAGGATTTGACCAACGGCAAAGGGGCGGACGTTGTTGTCGAGTGCGTCGGCGGAAACGCAGGCATCGAGTCGTTCAAACAGGCGCAGCGGATGCTCAAGGCCGACGGGACCATTCACCTCATCGCAAAGTATCAGGCGGGCGATGGCGTACCCGGCTCCGGTCTGCTGCCGCTCGACTCGGGCATTATGCAGCGCAGCCAGATCGTGTTCGGCTATTGGAATTGTCCGACTCCCCGGATCCACCTGAAGGACACGGCGCAGATGCTTATCGACGGAAGCATTAACGTCGAGCCGCTTATCACTCACCGTATGCCCTGGCAGCAAACGGCAGAGGCCTACCACATGCTGTTCAGCAACCCGCAGGATGCCCTTGGCGTTGTCATTGAGTGGGACTAGCGACACACTTAAACAAAGCCTTGGTGTGTTGTGGCAAAGTACTATGCCAAGCACAAAGCGGAGATGTTGAGAGTGATTACATCCTGCACCGGCCAACCATTGCCGACTGGGAATATGAGAGTAAGCAGGGCAAGCTCTGGCGGGATATTCTTCCTTGAGCGCCATTAGACGCTTTCTCAGTCATACCCCCCGCATCCTCCTCCTCGGCGCCTTAGTCTCGCTTTGCCTTCTTGGAACTCTGAGCGTGACACTCGCCGATCACGCGCGGGGGAATGGTTGGTCGACCGTTCAGAGCCTGGGGACCTCGCTTACCGATATGACATTCGTCGACGCGCAGACCGGCTGGGCAGTAGGAACGGCGGGCACGGTACTTAAAACCACCGATCGAGGTGAAACCTGGGTAACGCAGTCGTCCGGCACAGCGCTAGCTCTACACAGCGTATTCTTTCTGGATCATCAGACCGGTTGGGCGGTTGGCGACGGGGGAACAGTCCTCCGTACGACCGACGGAGGCTTCACGTGGCACGTAAGTGTGTTGGAATTCTCGACAACGATTCGAGCGGTGATCTTTGAAGACGCTCGCATCGGTCTCGTGTTGGATGCTAACGGAATCCCATCGCGGACGTCGGACGGCGGCGCGACCTGGGTCACCGCGGCAGGGTATGGTACAGGTTGGCTCCAAGATGCCGTGTTTCTCGACGAGTTGACCTGCTGGGCGGTAGGCGACGGGGGCGGCATATATATCACAACCGACGGTGGTCAAACATGGAACACCGGCCACAGCGGTACTGACGAGTTTATATTCGGTGTGGACTTTATTGGTGAACGGATGGGATGGGCCGTCGGCAGCGACGGCGTCATTCTTAGTACCACAGACGCGGCCAACTGGACGCAATATGAAACTGAGACTGCGACGTACCTCTTGGACGTGGTGTTCGTAGACGAGTTCGTCGGTTGGGCAGTGGGACGAGACGGCGCCATTCTCGCCACCGAACTCGGGGGCGAGAAATGGGAACCACAGGATTCACAGACCGACTCGTCCCTTCTCACCGTGTTCGCCTTGGATTCCAACACAGTCCTCGCCGCAGGAACCGACGGCGTCATTCTGCGGACGCGAGACGCGGGCGACACGTGGGACATCGTTCGGGGCGCCTCGTCCATCCGGGACGTTTCCTTCCTCAGTGAAAGCGAGGGATGGGCGGTCGGAACGTCCGGCGCCATTCTGAAAACCACGGATTGGGCTAATACCCTCACTCGTCAAAGTAGCGGAACATCCGTCAAACTCCATGCCGTCCACTTCATCGACTCGATTCGCGGGTGGGCCGTGGGCGAAAACGGCGTCGTCGTACGTACCGCTGACGGTGGAGCTACCTGGTCCATTCAGAGCGCCGAGGAAACGGAAGACCTTCACGATGTGCAGTTTCACAATGTCTCGGTTGGAGTAACAGTAGGGACTGGAGGCACGGTGCTCACCACCAGCGACCGAGGGACGACTTGGACGAGTCGAAACCAGGGCAATCATTCATATTTTGGGCTGAGCTTCGTGAATAGTCGAACCGGTTGGATAGTTGGAGAGGATGGGGCGATCTTCGCGACCTTCGATGGGGGGTCGACATGGGCGGGGCAGCTTAGCGGCGCCCATGTCGATCTCTTCGATGTCTTTTTCATGGACGAATTAACCGGGTGGGCAGTCGGTAAAGCAGGCACTCTCCTATCAACTCGCGACGGAGGAGCGTCGTGGTTTGGTGAAGCGAGCGGCACATCCGTTGATCTGACGGCCATTGAGTTCGCGACGCTTGACGATGGCTGGGCAGTTGGACAGGGCGGCACACTCATTCATTCGTCCGACGGCGGGGCGACCTGGTCGCAGGAAAATGTCACGACGGGGAACGACTTTTACACGGTCACTGCCCTTAATCGACTGTCTGCCTTCGCTGCCGGAGACGGTGGCATCGTCATGAGCTTCCGTGGAGAGCTTCAGACCGGGCTGGGCTTTAACGCGTGGGCCGTCGGTCTTGTAGTCGTCCTGATGGGCGCTCTGCTATGGGCTCTCAACCGCCAGAAGCGGATCATCGGGCGACGTGAATGGAAGCCGGGCCGCAAGGTCGGCGATTCATGGAAAACAGGATGGAAGGCTTGAAAGTCGACTCTGGCTGGCAGGGCTAGGATTCGGTTGAAATCTCTCCAGCCTCCGTAAGAGCCTGTCGCCAAGTCGGGTTGAGAATCAAGATCTCCCAAACCTCCCGGAGGTCGAGATTAGCTACATTCGCCCAGTCTATGCCCTCTGCGTCCTCACGCTTGAGGCGTGTTTTGTACACAACGCTGTTCGGAGACGTTCCCTGCCGTCCTATAACCTGCATCCGAACGCTCATATGCCCTTCCGCCACATCCAGGCCGGATGTGAATAGGTCGGCGTATGCGTTGGCCATCCAGACATTGATCGTTCGAAACTCCTCGACGATTGACTCATACTCGTCGCCATTGAATTCCACGAGGACGTTGTATCCGGTCGTCTGTCGGTTCGCGCGGACCTGAACATTCATAAACCGGGGTTCTCCGTCATTGGTTTCTCCGGTGAACCGCGTCTGCATCAACTCGGCCAGAACCTCATTGGCTTGACCTGATGGGCCTACGGGCGTGCCGCTGGCTCCGCCGTCGTCGGAGCCGCAGGCAGCGAGGTTCAGCACGAGCACTGGAAAAACTAAGATCGCAATGAGGAGTTTGGGTCGTAGGTAACTCATGATCCCCCTCAACCGGTGGTTTCTTTGATTAGTCTACCTTAGTTCGAGGATCGAGGGCATCGCGGAGGCCGTCACCAAGGAAGTTGACCGCCAAAACCGTCGTGCCAATGGCGATTCCGGGTGGGAGCCACAACCACGGCTGGAACTGAAGCACGTGCAGCGACTGCGCGGAGTTCATCATATTGCCCCAAGTGGGTGTCGGGAACTGCACACCCAGTCCAAGGAAGCTCAGACCCGCCTCGGTGATGATTGCGCCTGCCAAAGTTAACGTGCCCGAGACGACGATGTACGGTACCGCCCCTGGGAAAATATGCGATGCGACGATTCGCGTGTTGCTCGCGCCGAGCGCCCTAGCTGCGGTCACATATTCCATTTCCTTGAGCGCGAGCACTTGGCCTCGAACGAGGCGAGCCTTCCCCGTCCAACCCAACACACCGATAACGATAATCAGATTAGTAACATGAGCTCCCATCAGCGAAACGAGCAGTATCACCGCAAAGAAGGTCGGGATAGTCGATACGAACTCGGTGAAGCGCTGTATGAAATTATCAACGTGGCCTCCTGCGTACCCGGAGATCATTCCAAGAACTGCTCCGATCGCCGAGGAGATGAGCGCAGCGCCGATGCCCACAGTCAGCGAGACCCTCGCCGCGAACCACAGCCTCGCCCAAACATCGCGTCCTGCGGCATCCGTCCCCAAAATATGAGCAGTCGTCGGGCCCTCTTTGATGTGATCGAGGTCGACGTACGCGGGATCGTGGATTGCCACGATCGGGGCGAACAGCGCCATTAATCCAAACAACGCAAGAACGGAGAATCCAAACAGGGCCAAGCGATGCCGTCGAAACCTGTACCACAGGCTCCGTCGCGTTCGTCTCCTGGTCTCGCCTTGCAAGGCTGGAAGGCCGGCTGTCGCCTCACTTTCCATTCAAGGGAACTCCTTTAGCTGTCTTCGATGCGGACTCGTGGGTCGGTGTATGTATACAGCACGTCGGCAAGCAAGTTCGCCAGCAGCACCATAACCGCTGAAACGAAGATCAGACCCATAAGTACCGAGTAATCACGGTATCCGACCGAGGCAACCGTAAGCTGCCCCATGCCGGGCCAAGCGAACATATTCTCGATGAGGATCGTCCCGCCGATTAGTCCCGGAAGGCGGAGGGTCGTGATAGTGATGATCGGTATCAGCGCATTGCGGAATCCATGTCTGCCGATAACCACATAGTAAGACAAGCCTTTGGCCCGAGCGGTCGTAATGTAATCGGAGTGCATCACTTCGAGCATTGCCGTGCGGGCATACCGAGTATTTCCCGCCAGAGAGTCGATAGACAACACGGTCGCCGGCAAGATGAGATGGTACAGGTTGTCCCAGATGTTAAAAGGCTCACCGTATTTTCCCATTCCAAACGTAGGGAACCATCCCAAGATCGCGCCGAAAATCCATAAGGCAAGAAGGGCAAAGAAGAAGTTAGGAATGGAAATACCGAATAACGATACGACACTAAGGGCATAGTCATAGAAACTGTATTGTCGGAGGGCGGAGATGACGCCGAATAAGGTCCCGAAGATCGTGGAGATGACAAATGCCGTGAAGGTGAGCTCCAACGTTGGCAGGACCCGGCGGCCGATCATCTCGGAAACCGGCTGACCGGATTGGTATGAGAAGCCCATGTTGCCGGTAGCGAGTTCTCTCAGCCAAATGAAGTAGCGAACGATAATCGGTTTATTCAGACCGTAGCGCTCGCGGAGCGCGTCGCTGCTGCCTGCCTGACCGAGTTCGGGGTCGATAAGCGCAGAGACAGGGTCGCCGGGCGCTAGATTAATGAAAGTGAATGAGACGACGGTGATCGCCACCAGTAATGGGACGGCGATGATGAGCCGTCGGATGATTACTTTAGTCACGTATCATTCTCAGTAAGTAAAGTCGAGTGTCGCACGTCATTGATAACGCGAACGCTGTCGCTGGTTGCCCACACCAACCCGGAGCAGCGTAGCTTGCGCTTTCTGCTCCGGGTCGATTGTCGGCTTACTTCAAACCGGTCGACGAAGGTCGGATCGGTTTAGTCGATGAACCACTGTTCCGGGTGGAACTGCCAGTTGTCATCTCGCCCAATGTGCACCGGGTAGATGCGAATCTGGTTGAGCTGGGAAGGCTTAGGGATGGCGCCGTAGATTGGCATGACGAAGCGCTTGTTCTTGACCTTCACGCCGGCGGCTATCCAAAGACCGGCGACCGGTAGATCCTTCATCATGTACTCTTCGTTGATCATTTGCCAATGGGCAGCGGCCTCGGCCCTGTCGGTAATGGCAGCGCCTTGGTAGATGAGGTCGTCCCAGCCGGAGTACTCGGAGTAACCCCACGGGTCGCAGCTTGGAGCGTCACAGGTCACCCAGCGTCCCAGCAGGTACTGCGCCGGGCCACCTTGGATACCGCCGCCTCCGCCGTGCGTGACCTCGTAGGAGTGGTCTACGTAGAAAGCGTCGAACGAAGCCGCGCTCTCCAGCACTTTGAAGTCGACCTTGATCCCGACTTCGGCGAGGTACTGCTGTTCGGCGGCGTACTGGGCCGCTTGCTGCTCGTTCCTGATCGGGCCGATGTTAATCGGAATCGAGCGGTTGGAGTCCCATCCCATCTCGGCTAGGAGCGAGCGCGCCGTGTCGGGATTGTACTTGTACATGTCCTGCCACTCCGGCTTCTGATACCAGCCGTGGGTGAGTGGCGTGTTCACGATGTTGCCAAGACCGCCGGAGAAGGTCTGGAGCAACTTCTCGCGGTCGAGGGCATGCAGCCATGCCTGGTGCAGTCGCGGGTCGTTTATGACGGGTACTCGCATGTTGAACGAAAATCCGCCGGAGACCGTGTTAGCAGTCGCCCAAACGTCAAATCGCGGGTCGAGCAGGAGCGCGCGCTGGGCGTCCTCGCTGATTCCGCCGCGAACGTTGGTGTCTACTTCACCACGCTGGAGGGCGATCTGGGTCGCGTCGTTGGACGGGATGATCGCCATGATGATGCGGTCAATCTGTGGTCGCCCGAAGTAGAAGTCGTCGTTGGCTTCCATCTCAAAGAACTGGTCGGGAACCCATTGCACAAACCGCCACGGACCCGATCCGACCAACCCATTGGACCAGAAGTCATGCTCATACAGCTGTCCGACCGGAACCGGGTCCAATATGTGAGCCGGGAGTATCGGAATTGGCGCAAGACCGCAGAGGTTGTTGAGGTCGTCGAGGAAGTTAATCGACGGCATCTCAAAGTCTACTCGGACGGTGTTGTCATCGAGAGTAACAACGCCCGGAACGCTCGACCCGTCTCCGCCGGCATCCATGAAGGCTTGGGCCCCCTTTATGGAGGTCATCGTGCCAAGCATCCAACTCGACATCTCGGGGCCAAGGAATGACCGAACCGTGTAGTCGAAGTCGGCCGCCGTTACCGGTGTGCCGTCGTGCCACGTGGCGTCGCTGCGCATGTGCAGCGTCATCGACGTGAAGTCGTCGGACAGCTCCCACCTGGATACCAGGTCCGGGGCCCATTGGCCAGTGGACGGGTTGGCCTGTGCCACGCGGGAGAATATCCAGCCCATCACTTGGGCCATAGCGCCGCTGCCCTGAGTGTGGGGGGCGAACTGGGCCGGCATGTTGGACATTCGGACTCGGAGAACCTTCTCTTCACCTTGGGTAGCGACAGAGGCTGCGAGAGCTGCCTCAACTGCCGCCTGGATGTCCGCGCTCGTGTCCTGTACTTCAAGAGCGCTCTGCGCGGTCTGTTGGGCGGCTTCTGCCGCGTCCGCAGCTCTGGCAATCGCAGCCTCGGTCTCCTGAAGCGATTCCGCCACGATCGACCGGACTTCTTCGGCGGTCAACTGGCCCTGAGAAGCCTGTTGGACTGCTGCCTCCAGATCGGCCGCGCTGACGCCTTGGGCGGCAGATGTGGCTATTGCGTTCTGGACCATCCGTTGTATCTCGGCTGCGCTGACTCCCTGAGGAGCCGCTGCGACCGCGGACGAGACCGAGTCACGCACTAACGCCGCGATATCGGGCGTAGGCGCGGCCTCGACGTCCTGAAGAGATTCCGCCACGATCGACCGGACCTCTTCAGCGGTCAACTGGCCCTGCGAAGCCTGCTGGACAGCCGCCTCTAGGTCGGCCGCGCTTACGCCTTCGCCGGCAGATGCGGATACCGCGTCCTGCACCATCTTCTGTATCTCGGCGGCGCTGACACCTTGCGGAGCATCTGCGACCGCGGACGAGACCGAGTCGCGCACTAACGCCGCGATATCCGGCGTCGGCGCGGCGTCGGAGTCGTCATCGCCGCCGCAAGCGACTGCGAAAGCCAGCGCAGCCCCCATAAGGACCATGAATGCGGCCCTGAAACCAAACCTTGTAACCATCTAATCCTCCTTTTCAGCTCAAGCTCTTTCCATATATGAAGCTACGGTTACTTCCTGCCAGTAGATTTCCATTAGGTTCCGCGCCATGTCCTTCGCTTGCCGCATACACCACACTTCAATAAGCTCGACGATCGTTTCGGGTGAGCGACAGTCCGGCACACTGTACCATAGGCCCGAAATAGGTGTCAAAAGCTATTTACGGACTCGCTAGGGAACATGTGCGGGGACTGGACATAGACCGGGACAACGACGCACAAAAGGCACGTTTCTCATCTGTGCTTGCAAGAACTCTGTCTAAATGAGCGTCCGTTCCTAGCAAAAGGTGCGGCGAAATGACGAAGGACTAGAGGTCGCCCATCCTCAAGACTTGCTGCAACGCGATTCTTCTAACTACGACGATCACGCCGACTACGACGATGGCAAATACCGCAAGCATCGCCGAGTATGCGCTAAGGAGCGTTGGCCAGTCGATCTCCAAGACGAAAGGCGGCAGAGGCTGTCGACCGGTCTCGTCACTGCCGATGAACGGAACGATGGCCGCCCCAAGCTGTCCTCCCATCCACATGCCCAAGGCAAGCCCCGAGACAACTACGATGGCCTGCTCTAGCCACATAAGCGTCGCAAGCTGGCCGGTTGAGAGACCGATCGAACGGAGCAGCGCGAATTGCCCCTCACGGTCACGGAACGACAGATACGCATGGAGCGCAAATCCGACAAGGCTTAGCCCCAACATAGTGGCGAAGGCCACGAACAGCAGCGCCCGCCAACCGGCGTCCACGAACGGGTCGACCGATGCGCTTTCTAGTCCGGTGACTTGATCGAAGACTTCAT
Source organism: Dehalococcoidia bacterium (assembly GCA_965232435.1). Classification (GTDB taxonomy): domain Bacteria; phylum Chloroflexota; class Dehalococcoidia; order Lucifugimonadales; family VXLM01; genus VXLM01. Next base: position 858,647 of record CBDDPU010000004.1, on the reverse strand, counting down.
CGGCGGGGAACGGATCCTTTCGAAGGCTCTCGGCAAGAGTTGATTGGTCTACTTCCCCTTCGGATACAGATAACCACACTTCGTTCGCAATAATCTCGCTTGATGCAGGGTCGAGGTTCGCGGACATGAGCATCGCGTCGAGATCGGCGACGATCCATTGGTTGCGGACTGTGTCCAGCGATGGGAAGTAGTCGATGCTTCCGGCTAATCGCACGGTAATATGCCCCCCGCCCAGCGTGACTTTGAACTCATCGCCAATAGTGTGCCCGGTCTCGGCTATGAAATTGGGGCTGGCGAGTATGGACAGCGTTGAAAGCGGTGTGCCGTGATATAGACCGCGACCCCATAGCGGCCTCCCGCCCGACCAGGAAAACAAGACGGAGCCTGGACTGCCGCCGGATGTCTGATCGGAAGATAGCAGCTGGTCGGCAACTGACTCGGGCGCCGCCCGAAGAGCGGACCATTCGAGCGCCCCGTCGAAACTCTCGACCTCAATGCTCTGTCCATCCTCGGTGGTCACACGAATCGAGTCTATGAGGAGCCATCCCGCGGTGAGCAGGTTCCCGGTATCTCGTTCACTAATCGCCAGAGATACGAGGTCAAGGGGCTGAGTTGGCAGCAAGCGCGCGCTAACGCCTTCCAGCCGGCCTTTCGTTTCAGAGAACGGGGCGACGGTGAGAACTTGCCATTCGGAATCATCGGCGAAATCGAGATCGCCCATTGAGTAGGTGAAATACCGCCCGTTGGCGTCGCGGATCCGCGCGAGCAGCGCTGTTGTGCGATGCGACCGGCTGACCTTGACTAAGGCCTCTATAGTCCGAGTGTCACTGGGGAGTCTGATGCCGGCCGGCAGATCGGGATCTCGGCTGTCCTGACGGAGTTCGTCAAGAGGTTCGACCGCGAAGTCGTCACGGAACCACCCGATGCTCTCGATTCTGCTTGCGTCCACTGCAAGCACGTTGAAGGGGCGAACGGCCGTCGTCGCGATGTCGAACCCCCTGCCTCGGTATGCCGCAAGCGCCTGTTCGACGCCTGGGGTTTGCTCGTAGCTGCCAACAAATGGGCGCGTTGTGCCGGCAAGTTCCCTCGTAATCCCCTCGACCCGCAATTCGGCCCCGGTCTCATATAAGACGCGCTCCTGCGCGTTACGCTGGAGCGTGCCGCCGATGCCCGAGGCAAAGATTCCGAGTCCTGCCGTCAATATCAGTAATAGCGAGAGTCGGGCATAGTGTGTTGGATTCCTGGCCATTTGCCAAAGGCCGAGCGCTATACCTGCGGGGAGCCTTGCCGAGAAAATGCGGCTGCTAATGCCCAATAGAAGCGGCAACAGCCGAAGCAGCGCCATCGCGAGTCCGCCGAGCACGATCGCCGGCGTGGCGAGCAGCATGTGATCGACGACCACACCACCGAACACCTCGGTTGCGACGACCGAGCCTTGCTCTGATAGTTGCCGAAACAGCAGGACGCCCACAATCAGTAGCAGCATGTCGACGTAGTACCGTTGGAAGGCCGGCTGTTGGGCAGGACGCGCACGGAATTGGCGCTCGGTGGTCACGTCCACTCGCGACGAGCGAATTGCGGGAATCATGAGCGCAGCCATGCTCATTACTCCACCGAGGGCGCTAAGTATAAATGCGTTTCGCGTCAGATTCACCGACAGGAACTCATTCGCGGTCAGGTGGGAGAGTGGCGGGATGAGTCCCAGCAAGCTGATCGCAACCGCGGCCAGCAGTGGGCCCAGCAATGTGCCTAACACCGCGAGCGTCACGCCTTCGAGAGCGAACACGCCAAGTATTTGGGATCTCGTCGCGCCACGGCTCTTCAGAAGCGCGACCTCTTCGCTCCGTTGGGCCGCAAGCATGGCGGAAATCACGGCCACGTAGTACAGAATGACGACGACCATGAGCACCATGGCGATAACCATTGGCAGACGGGCGAAAAACTCCTTGCGTATGTTTTCTTCCAAGGCAAGGTCGAGCGAAGTGAATTGCAGGTATCCGGGCAATCGCGAACCGAGTCGGTTCTTGAGGAACCGAATACTCACCATCGCATCGGCGGCGTTGGAGACGCCGATCCTGCTGAGGTCAGTGCGAAGGAGCCAGCCGTACGTGCTCTCCATCGACTGGAACGAGCCACCCAGCGTCTCGAAGTACGTGTCTTCGGAGACGTAGAAGGGCACCACGTCGATAACGTTCGACGACGTGGACAAGATACGCTCATCCATCGCCCAAAAGTCGTTATCGGGGTCGGTTCTCTCGAACAGCCCGGACACTCGGACGACCGCGTGAGGCGTTACGTCGTCCCTCCAAGGCAACGCGATTAGCTCGTCACCGACGGCAATTCCGCGCGAGTCGGCGATATCAGCGGGAATAATTGCCTCTAGCGCGATGGGCTCTCCTAGTGGGGCGGGCGCTAACCGCGTAGGCTGCCGACCGCCGGGCAAAATCGTTATGTGCTCTTCCATTCCCGCATAAAAGGCGAAATAAGAACGGTCGCGTCCCTGCTCAAGGGCGGACACGTCAAGACTCGTGCCCGGCTTCGCCGAGAGGAATACGTCCGACCGCGCAGCTCGTTCTCGGCTGTGCACAAACCAGGCGGCGTACGTAGTGGTTTCCTCGTTCACAACACCGGCCAAGTCGCCGTACTCCTGGTAATTTGTGGGGCCACGCACCGCCCTAAGTACTATGGTTGATTCAGTGGGTGAGAGCTCCCGTAGGTCGACCTTCAGGGCCAGTGACCTGATGGACTCGAAATACACCGCTGCCGCTGCCATCATGGCGGTTGCTAGCAGGACTCCCACAAACACCGAAGACAACAGCCGCCACTGGGCAAGGCTGCGCTTAACGACAAGCTGCCAAGCCGATGCGATGGCGATGAGGTTCTTGTTGACGGCTGCTAGCAAACGAGGTCCTCGTTGTTGAGTGATCAAGTACATGGATTAGGGACGTCGAACATCGAATGGAGTGTGATGAGCTAACATCCCGCTAGGAAACCGATCATGCCTTCGTCTCTGTGATGCACGCTTTATGTCTCGGCTCTCACTCATTCTTCAACGCTTCATGTAATCGTAATCGCCCGAACCCCCGGTTCAAATTCAGCAAGGCGATCACTACGACGGCAATCATCAGCGCATATATAGGCGCTATGAACGCCCAATCGGTTGTGAGTAAGAAAGGCGGTAGTATCTCCTCTCCCTCTTCGCTTACTTCCAATGAGGTGACCATGAACCGACTCATCTGGAATCCGGCCCAACTTCCCAAGCCAATGCCCCCGAGGGCGATTGATACGTGCTCGATGGTCAAGAGGCTCACTTGCTGGACGCGACTCAGACCCATCGCCCGCAGGGCGCTCATCTCGACCCGCGCTCGACCCGCAAACGAGATCAAATAGACGACATATCCCAAGGCCAAGACAAGGACGATGACGCCGGCAGAGATCGGGATCATCACTCGCCAGCCGGCCGTGACGAGCGGGTCAACGTCCGAGCGGTCGATCTCTTGCACGAAGGAATTTATGAGTTCCGGCGTATCCACGAGCGCAGACACTGCCGCTAGTGCCGTCTGCTGCTGTCCGGTTACAGTCCGGGCGAATAACTCGGTGGGCATGTGCCGAGCGCCGGGGTCGAGCATATCGAGGTAGGTCGTCAGCGCCGAGAGGTTGGCTACCATGAACCCCGACCCACTTGGCGAGAGGGTAGGGAAGTACTGCACAACGTCCGCAACCACCACGGGTACTGCGCGACTCTGGATCGTCGTTACAAAGGAATCGCCCGGCTCGACGCCGTTCGCCTCGGCGAAAGTTGAACTTACGAGCACGGGTACGTGACCACCCTCGGGCAGTACGTGGAGACCGCGTATCCCGAGGTACGTCTCCTGACCGAATCGATAGAGGGCAGACACGCCGCCTTTGAAAGAATCGTCTTCGATGTAGGAGATCGAATCCGTCCCGGAATCCGCTATGCGGAACGGAGCCCAGGTCGTGTCTCCGTTGAAGGGTTCGATGATCTCGATGCCGTCGGGGCCGGCGGCGTGTAAGTCATTCAAGAGGATCGAGCCGGCGATGCCGGCGGAGCCGAACACACCTTGCTCAAACGTCAACATACCGAGGAAGAGAAGGGGACGTGGGATGTCTTCCGGCAAGAGTGTGGACAGCAACTGCCATTTCGACGGGTCGATAGGACTCCCAACAGGCAGCGCCGTCACGATCTGCCGCTGGTCCATGACAAGAAATAAGACGAGCAAGGACTGATAGCTGGCTTCCGGCTTCGCCCAAACACCGACGCCTTCGGCATCCTCGGGGATTGGAACCGCCTCGAATGGCGAGGCAGGGAGGAGACTGCCCATGACCGAGTCAAAAGAGTGGTCGGAAAAGTCGTCCCGGAACCATCCAACCTCCGAGAACTGCTGAGGCTCGACGGCGAGTATCTCAAATATGTCTCTCTCGGAATCCGGCCCGGTTTGCCCCAGGCTGCGGAATCCGAACGAGACGTTTGCGACTCCCGCCGTCTCCTCGAACGGTCGACGCCACTCCCGGGGATGGGCGAACTGGTCGAATTCAATGCCGCTGATGTGGATGTCCGCACCGACGTTATATCTCGCTCTGTCCCGCTGACTCTCTCCCAAGGTAGAGCCTACCGTCGTGGCAAGGACTCCCAGCCCTGTGAGGAGCACTAAGAGCAGGATCATCCAACTGTACTGGAGCGGGTTTCGAGACATATGCATCAGTGGCAGGGCCAGCGCCAGTGGTGAAATACTGGACAGCCATCGAAGCGCGTAGAACCCAAGTTGGAGTGGAACGATGATCACAAGGAGGAGTATCGGGACGAACAGAAGTAGATCGTCTTGGTCGGGCGGATGCTGCCAGACGAACAGAGCGACCAAGGCCCCTTGGGCGATGATTCCGACTAGGCGCTCAATGACTCGATTGGCCCGTGTGGTAGCCCAGTGCGCTATGCCGAATGCAGCCAGGATCGTGATCATGAGCGGCCATTCGGTCGTCTCATCAATCTGCGAATCACGCCATATGACGAGGGCCGACAGCGAGGCAACGGTCATAGTCGTGAGCCAGTGGACGAGCATTGAGGATTCGCCGCTGATGTATCGGATGAACAACGGGAACACACGTATGAAGATCAGTGCCACCGCGATCAGGAAGAGTGAAGGCGCGAGCAGCATGGTTTCGTTGACCTGGATATCCTCGAACAAGCCTCCGGTCACGAAGTGGCCGCGGGCGTTGAGTTCCCAGAAAAGTAGACCGCCGAGAGTGATGAGCCCGACATCGAGAAAGTATCGCTGGAAAAGTGGAGCGGATGTCGGACGGGACGCTCGAAGCTTCTGGGCGATCACACTTGCTCTTCCTGATATAACGCTGGGCACGACGAAGATACCGAAGCAAACGAGCCCCACTCCCAACGCGGCAATGAAGGGTAGGTAGTTCAGGCGCACGGGCAATGTGCCTCCGCGCGTGAACTCGTCGAAGTAGGGCAGCGTGCCCGATAGCGTTACGGCCACGTACGCGAGGAACGGGGCGAGTAAAACCGGAAGCGCGGTAAGCGCAATACCCTCCAATGCATACACACGCAGCAAGTGCAGCCGGCCCGCGCCGCGAGTACGCAGCGCCGCCCGGTCGTCCTCTCTCGCCTCAATAAGGTACCCAACCATCATGAACAAGTAATACAGCACGACGGCGAGCATGACGGCGATGAGCAGCAGGATGGGAATCATCGAGAAGAAGCGTCGTCGCTCGTGAACTTCCAAAACGTCGGAAATACCGGTCACTGTCGTTGCGCCGGATATCGTTTCCACGAGGTCTCGCTCGTAACCTTCCAAGCGCGCCCTTGCGTCGGCAACCGTCCACTCTTTGAGGTCCGATTTGCGGACGTGCATGAAGTAGTTGATGTTGGAAAACGTGGCAGGGAAAGTCTGACCGACGGCATCGACCACAGCCGCCGGATCAACGAACATCTCAACCACGGTGTCGATGTCATCCTCGTCCAGCAGCCCCGCCTCCAATGCTTCGGAGTCCATGAGCTGCTCGAAATCCAGAAGGTTCGGTCCGGCGCGCGTCGCTGGGCCGAACAGATTCACACCTCTCGGCCAGTAGTCGTCAGTCAGGTCTTTCGGCCGGGCGATTCCCACGACTCGAACTTGGATTCGATCGGCGCTGCCGATGGCCTGCGCGAATGTGACAACGTCGTTTATCTCCAGTCCAAAGAAGGTCGTCAGCGTCTCGTCCATCACTCCTTCGATGATCAGGCCATGCGGGCCTTGTTCGATGACACCGCTGACCCATCGGCCTTCGACAAATTCGAGTTGCGGTTCTACGCCCGACAGGGTTTGAAAGAAACCGCGAGGAGTGAAATCGCTCGGCCTGCCGCTCTCAGGGAGCGGTACGTCCGGCAGACCGACGAGCATCTCTTCGGTCGTGAAGAAGCGGACGATGTCTTCTTCGATCTCTGCTATGTTACGGTCGATGGCAGTGTGAAGGCTGCGGTCGGTTTCGTCGATGGCGTCGTGCCGGACGGCGATGAACGGAGCGAGGGTCCAAAAACGAAGGGTATGCCTGTCGGCGCGGTCAATGGAAACGCTCAGGCTGACCGCATTGAGGGACTGGACGTATATGGGCGCGCCGACTGCTAGGACGCTGGCGATCGTGATGCCTACGAAGATGGCAAGGAGGAGTCTGCGATCTTGGGAAAGCCGTCGGGAAATAAGCCGGATCATCTGTACAGTCTACCGCAGGACAGTGACGGTCTCCGCCATCCCCTGCGACTCAAAGCTGCGGCTGAACATGTACAAGGTCGGCTCGTCATCGGGAACGGTGAACACGACTTCCTTGACGTCGCCGGCGAGCAGCTTGATATCGGCGAAAAGCTCGCCTTTCGCCCGGCTCATGCGTTCCTTGCTTACAGCAAGGGCGAACGTATGTCACCAGCAGTCGGAGGAGTCAACATGGATGTTGCGGATGATGAACTTTACCGTCTCCCCGGCCGGGACTTCCAGCGGCTCCAAAGGATCGAAGTAGTAGCGGTGCTCCTCATCCCGTCTGATATCGATAGTGATCGTCTTGGCGATGTCGGCCTCGTCAACACTCGTCGATCGGTGCCGCATAGCATCCAGCATCCGAGCTTGGCCGCCGACGTGGAGCCGTCGGGGCAAGGTCGACGTACCGGTCTCGCCTGATTCGTCTTCTCTTGTCGGCTCGATGTTCGCAGACCGGACTTGCGACGCCGTTGGTGGGGCAGGTGGCTGATCCTCCTCAATTGGGGGAATCTCGGCAGACGTGACCGGACTGGCGTTCTCCGACTCGACGTTCGCGGAACATGCGGCGGTTGCCAGAACCAGCAGCCCTATAGCTGCGAAGTATCGGGCTAGTCCGCCACGCGATCGGAATGGGAGGAACGTCGACACTAGCTGATCCGGGAAGTCTTCCTATCCGCGAATAACGCCCCTTTACGGGTAGAGTAGAGTATGGTTAGTGATGATGGCAGGCTTCAGATTTTCCAATATCTTCCTGAATAGTATATTCTACCTAGCCGAAAGCAAAGGCGTCGAGGGTTGCTTGTCCGTTACTGTGGCGCGGGCTCCTTTTAATGCCAGGAATTCAAGGTCGGAGCGGGCCCATCGAATAGAAGCGTTTTCAAAGTCCCGCATGAAGGTCTCAGCGACCGAGAATGCGACAAATAACAAACAGAGGAACAAAGATGCGATTTTGTCAATTGATGCTACTTGTGCTGGCCGTCTTGGCAGTAACCGCGTGCGACGACCCGACGGAGGAGTTCCGCCGCGCCGAGTTGGCCGAAGAGTTCCAAGAGATTCCGGGTGGTCGGCAAGGCTTCACAGAGGTCGAAACTGCATCGTTAGCGGCTCTTGGAACCCAGCTCGTGTTCGATACGCCGGTAACATTGGACACGAGCAAGCTCACCGGCCCCATCGGTGAGCAGCCGTTGACGGGCGACGCGGTCGTCACCTTTGTCGGCGCCGAGCGCACCGATACAATCACTCAGGAAGGTCGAGCGCTTGCAGGCGGCACCGGCGCAACCTATTACGACGCCCGCGAAGGTATATTCTTGGTCGTTTATTACACCGTGGAGAATAAGACGGAGGGCAACCTCCAACCCGTTACGCACATCAACAGCAACTTCAAAGCTGTCGATGCTCAAGGGCGTCTCTGGGAGCAGGCGACATTCGCCAGTCACGGCTTCTCGGTTTCTTATGCCATCGGCGTGGTGAGTGATAAAGGCGACCCGCGTGCGGCGATAGGTCCTGGCGAAAGCGTCACGACGGGCATCGCTTTTGACGTCTCGGCTGATTCAACGGGCGTTAAGTTGCGAGCAGAAGACCTCGACATCGAGGTCACCGTGCCGGACGCAAATACGCCGTAACGTTCGGCACACTAGGCTGAACCGCTTGACCGGGGTAGTTTGAGTTCGCCGGAGGAATTTCACTATGCAAAAGTATCGTGTGGCCGTGGTTGGCCTCGGACGCATGGGCAGCACGCTCGATATATCCATCGCTGCCGCATGTCAGGTTAGCGACCGCCTTGAACTTGTAGCGGGCGTTGAAACGATTCCGGAGCGTCGCGCCGCGTTCTCCAAGACCTGGAGCGTCGATTCCGTCTACGAAGACTACGTTGAGGCAATTGAGAAGGAATCGCCGGATATCGTTGCCGTCTGCACAACGGCCACCGGACTTCCAAAGCCGGGCAACAGGAGCCCGTCTCGCAACTTCCGCGACGACTCCCATGCCGAGATCGCGACGGCTGCGGCCAAAGCAGGCGTGCCGATGCTTTACGTGGAAAAGGCGGTAGCATGTTCGATGGCGGCGGCGGATGGCATCCGCGATGCCTGTGAGAAGAGCGGCACAATTCTCAATACGGGCGTACTCTTGCGATTCGATGCTCGCTTCGAGTTCGTCCGAGAGGCTATCGCCCGTGGTGATATCGGACAGCCGACCCATGCTGTCGCCTATACTGCGTCGAACACGCTGATGCATATGCACATCCACTCCATCGACATGCTCTCATACTTGCTCGGCGATCCCGGAGTCGTTGCCGCTAGGGGAGAGCTTCTTCCGCGCGATCTTGAGATCAAGGACAACCGGCTCGACGAAGACCCGCGCGCTACCTATCACATTCGGTTTGCGAACGGCGTTGAGGCGTGGTCGATTCCGGCCGGCTCAAGGGACTTTGAGATCATCGGCGACGAAGGCACAATCAGATCGATGAGCCAGGGGCGCGCTGCGCTCTTCCGTAAGAGCGACGACCGACAAAATCCGCAGCCACACTTTTTTGAGACTATGCTTCCCGCATCCGAGCCACGTATGCCTACGGTAGTTTGTCTAGAAGACTTGATTGACGCCTATGAGAATAAGCGCCCGCCTCGGGGCGACTTGAGCATCGTTCACAACATCACCGAGGCTTGTTTGGCCATCGCCGAGAGTCACAAGCTCGGTGGCGCATGGGTTGATCTGCCTATCGACAACCGCAGCCTCTATGTTTTTCACGTCTAGCCTCTCTGTATAAACGGCCTGTCACGCCGAACTCAAAGATTTATTGGCAGCGATAGGGTTGCTCAAGACGAGCGGGTCGCCTCGGTTGCGTCGCGCGTGTGTCTCGCTTACAATTTGACTACTCATTCGCCGGTGCGCTAGCCAGAGGCGCCGCCCTTGAATGAACTGCAATCGAAAAGAAAGCTCCCAGAAGAATGCCGCTTCTAGAGATCAAAGACCTTGAAACCCATTTCCAAACGCCCGATGGCGTCGTCAAAGCCGTCAACAAGGTCAGCTACACAGTCGAGGAAGGCGAATTTGTCGGAATCGTAGGCGAAAGCGGTTGCGGCAAGAGCGTCAGCGCGCTCTCCATCATGCGGCTCGTGCCGAGTCCGCCCGGCAACGTGGTTGGAGGACAGGTCATTTTCGATGGACAGGACCTGCTGCAGCTCACCGAAGAAGAGATGCGCCGCGTCCGTGGCAATCGCATCGGGATGGTCTTTCAGGAACCGATGACCTTTTTGAACCCGGTGTTGACCATAGGTCGGCAGATCACCGAGCCGCTGGAGCTCCACCTTGGTATGACGAAGAAGCAGGCTCTTACCCGGGCCGGTGAGCTTCTCGGTTTGGTCGGTATTCCGGATGTTGAGCAGCGTCTCAAGAGCTATCCTCACCAGTTGAGCGGGGGCATGAGGCAGCGCGTGATGATTGCCATGGCAATCAGCTGCGACCCGAAACTCATCATTGCGGATGAGCCGACGACGGCTCTCGACGTAACCATCCAGGCGCAAATTCTCGAACTCATGCAGCGTTTGTCTGAGGAGCTCGGCACCGCGATGATCATCATCACGCACAATCTGGGCGTCGTCGCCCGATACGCGATGAAGGTTGTCGTCATGTATGCGGGAAGGGTTATTGAGTCCGGCACGTCGCTCGACATCTATGAAAACCCGCGACATCCATATACCCTTGGGCTGTTGTCGTCCGTGCCGCGTGTTGACGCCAAGATCGGTTCGCGGCTCGACCCCATCCACGGTTTGCCCCCCGATCTGATCGACCTGCCCCCAGGCTGCTCGTTCGCTCCGCGTTGCAGGTTCATGATCGAAGAATGCCTCGAAGGGACTCCCGATCTCTTAAACGTTGGAGATTCCCACGAATCCAGGTGCTGGCGAGCCGAAGACTTGGCTGGAGTGGCATCCCCGGGAGCGAGTTGAGGAGGACGAATTGACCCAAGTATCCGAAGCTGCCGAGCAGGATACAGAGACGAAAGACGCGATAGTCGAGGTGAACGGCCTCAAAGTCTACTTCCCGGTCAAGTCGGGTATTGTCTTCCGACGCCAGGTCGCTGAGGTCAAAGCGGTCGACGATATCAGCTTTTCTATCAAGCGCGGCGAGACACTCGGGCTCGTCGGTGAGAGCGGCTGCGGTAAGACGACGACTGGCCGCGCCATCCTCCAGCTGTACAAGGCCACCAGCGGGGACATTATGTTCGAGGGCCGGCGACTTAACGGACTCAAGGGCAAGCAGCTTGCCGCCGTTCGTCGCAAGATGCAGGTCGTTTTTCAGGACCCGTACGGCTCCCTCGACCCCCGCATGACTGCCGGCAGAATTATCGGTGAAGGCATCAATATTCACAAGCTGACTGCGACCAAGCAGGAGCTCGATGAGCGTATATCCGAGCTTCTCAGCATTGTCGGCTTGAACCCCTTCATGGCCGAACGCTACCCCCACGAATTCAGTGGTGGCCAGCGTCAGCGCATAGGTATAGCCCGCGCATTGGCGGTCAACCCCAGCTTCATGGTCCTCGATGAGCCGGTATCGGCTCTCGACGTGTCCATCCAAGCCCAGGTCATCAACTTGCTGATGGACCTTCAGGAAGAATTTGACCTGACGTATTTGTTCATAGCGCATGACCTGTCTGTGGTGAGGCTGGTTAGCGACCGCATCGCAGTCATGTACCTTGGGCATATTGTCGAGATCGCAGAGAGCGCAACGCTAAACGAAAATCCTCTGCATCCGTATACGCAGGCATTGTTGTCAGCTATCCCGGTGCCCGTCCCCGCACTGGAAGCCAAGCGGCAGCGCATCATTCTCAGCGGCGATGTCCCTAGCCCGATGGCCCCGCCACCAGGGTGTGTGTTCAGCAACCGCTGCCCCATTGCCATTGACGAGTGCAAGACCGCCATGCCACAACTGCGGGCAGTGGACAACGAACATGGCGTTGCCTGCATTAGGGCCGATGGCTATGCTGATGCCGTCGCTTCTTCATGAGACGCCCCGCATCGTTAGGTATCGAGACGTCATCGAATGCGTCAACTTGGCCCTCGCTGCATTATTTTCGATTTGCAGCCGGCTTCCTCACGTTGAGCTTAGTAGTTGCCGCGACCGTGTGTGATTAATTCGTGTGGGCTGCGTACTATCCGAGACGAGGATCTACAGTAGCCCCTAACTCTATCGGCGCCCAAACGTACAACTATATAGACGCGCGTTGGGCGTCGGAACTGCTTTTCGGCCTCTTACCCAGATGGGGACAATACATGCGATTTGTACGGGTTCGGGAGAACGAGTGAACGTGCAGAGAACCGTGCTAAAGCCACTTGGGCAGCTGCTGCTCGCCGCGCTCATTGCCGTTCTGTTGGCGTGCGGCAGCGGTGGCGAACCGACCGATCCCCCGACACGCGGCCCTATCGTCACACCGACGCCTACTGCTATTGCCGGGGATATCCAGCTTACGCCCACCGGCGTCCCGCTCCAGGAACTGCCGTCTCTCGCGCCACCCGCCCCGCTTCCTACACAGCAGCCGCCCGAGGCCTTCCGGTCTCAGGTCACGCCTTTGGACGCAGATATCGGTTTTGCTCCTGAACTGGTTGGTATCAGCGCTTGGATCAACAGTGATCCCATTAGCGTAGAGAATCAACGAGGGAAGGTCCTGCTCCTTCACCTATTCAGCTACACAAACGACATGTGGCTCCGGACCGTGCCGAAGTTCAAAGAGTGGCGAGAGAAGTACGGGTCACACGGCCTCGTAACAATCAGTGTTCACTCCCCCGAGTTCGCATTCGAGAAAAATCGCGCCAACCTTGACGCGGCGATCGCAAAGCACGATCTCGACTTCCCTATCGCGGTCGATAACGACCTGGAGTCGTGGGCCAAGTACGGTGGAGTCATACGCCCGACGATGTACATCATCGACAAAGACAGCAGGTTCAGCAGCGTGTCTATCGGAGATGGAGGCTACCGGGAGATCGAGGGTGAGATACGCGAGCTGCTCACTGCGACAGGCTCCGACTTGAGCGGCGTGCCCGTCAGCGACGATCCAGACCCAAAGATCGTGGACGGCGCGTTTGGCGAGGAATTCAACACAAGCCTCACACGTCGGCTGTATACGGGCACCAAGCGCAACTACGAGGCGATCAGAGAGGTCATGACAGGCAACCTCCGCTCTGCGCCGCCGTATATCCAACACCGCGACTATTACCAAGTGCAGGATTCCAACAATGAGTACACGGACGCCCCCGACGCGCACATCAACCAGTACCTGTACCTCAACGGCCGGTGGTTCGCATCCGAGGAAAGTCTTGACCACATCGTAGACTCACCCGACTACGACGACTACCTTGCGTTTCGGTTTTTGGCGAAGGGCGTAAACGTTGTCATGGGGAACGACAGCGAGCCTCACGAGGTGCGAATCACGATGGACGGCGGCCCCCTTGCGCCGGCACAAGCCGGAGCCGACATTCGGTTCGATGCCGATGGCAACAGCTACGTCCTGGTCGATCGCCCCGACCTGTACGATTTGGTCGCGCTCGACGAGTTCTCTGCGCACGAGCTGCAAGTCCGGGTGAACAACCCCGGTATATCCTTCTACAGCTTCGGGTTCACCGCCTTCGAGGTTTTTCCCTAGACTGATGCAGCCCTAGCCCGCTTGACCTGATTCAGGAGGGCTGGTATTGTCCACAAACCCGGCACAAGTAAGGAGCGTTGCATCTGGCAAAATACAAGGCGGCGATAATCGGACTAGGGCGCATGGGGAGCACCTTCGATGACGAGATGGCCGAAGGCGGCTCGTTGTTTCGTCCGTACTGTCATGGGCCGACGTATTATTACCATCCGGACATTGAATTGGTCGCCGGCGCCGACCCTCACGACGAGCAGCGGAGCATCTTCGGCGAGCGTTGGAATGTGCCGAACGAGCGTCTCTACCCGAACCACACGGAGATGCTCGAAAAAGAAGACCTTGACATCGTCAGCGTTACGACGACCGCCCGCATACGTCCCGACATCGTTAAGGACGTGGCGTGCGCAGGTACCAAGATCATCTGGGCCGAGAAACCTATTTCCTTGAGCCTGGAAGACGCCGATGAAATGGTCAAAGTATGCCGAGATGAGGGGGTCACCTTCGCGGTCAATTGCGCCCGCCGGTGGATGGACGGCTACAGTGAGGCTCGCAAGCTCATAGACACCGGCCAGATTGGCAAGGTGCTGCAGGTCACGGCGCACTTCCCGACGGGGTTGTCCGGTAACGGCAGCCATCTAATCGATACCGTCCGCTACCTGGCGGGAGGCGAGGTTGAGTGGGTGTTCGGCGAGATCGAGTCCGACGAGGCCGCCGCAACCGACGAAGACGTGAATTTCAACGGCTATCTGGCGTTCAACAACGGCGTCAGAGCGTTCATGCGCGCTTGGGAGTGCGGCGGTACGAACAGCTCGAACTTCACCGTAATCGGAGAGAGCGGCCAGATATATTGCCAAGAGCATCCCGCGAAGTTTGACCTGATTCGACACGGCGCGCCGATGCCCTTCGGGGAGGGGTACAGAGGGCCTTCCAATCGCATGGAGTCCCCTATGCCGGTGAGGTACGCAATTCCTCTGCCGCCACAGGTGAAAGGCACGGGCTTCAACATCATCGAAGATCTGATGCAGGCGCACGAGAACGGCGGCGACCCGAAGGTCACGGGTGAAGATGGCCTCAAAGCCCTAGAGATCGCCATCGCCCTGCGCGAATCACACCGACGAGGCGGTGTAAAGGTCAATCTCCCACTCGAAGACCGCTCGCTCAAGGTCATCGCCGGCGAGTCTGTGAACGACGACCTCCCGAAGCGGGTGCGGCGGGAGATGGGCCTGTTGCCCCAGCGGTTCCCCAGCAGGTCGTAGCTACCGCACGCCTACCGGCTTTCCGGTCCTTCCTGACTCGATAGCGGCCTCGACCGTCGCGGCTATGTCACGGCTGGCCTGGGTGTTGAGCATTGTGTCTCCGTCGGTATCGATGGCGTTTGCGAAGTTCTCCATAAGAAGGAAATCGTACTCGCCCCCGATGCGTTGGTGTATGGAGTGCTGAATCGTGATTCCCCGATGGAACACCATAACTTCGGGGTTCGGCTCGTCGAAGACCAGAGCGCCCTTCGAGCCAAGGACGTGAATCTTGATTCCGCCACTGTCGGGATGACTGCCCGCGCCGGTGCGCCCCATCGAGAGGGTTCCGAGGACGCCTCCGTCCATTTCGAGAGTCACGGTCGAAAGATCGTCGATGTCGTTGTCCACGTTTCGCTGGTGGAAGTGTGAGGCGATGCGCGCGAACACTTTCCGCACCTTCACGCCCGTTAGCATGAGCACATGCGCCAATGGGTAAATCCCCTCGATCTCCAGCTCTCCCATTGGCTTGTTGCCGACTCCGCCGTCGCCGCCGTCGGCGTGGGCCGCTTTAAGTGCTTCAAGCCAATTGATGGGGGGATTCCCTGGCTCGTTCGCAGTCTTTCGCGGCCCCGCGTCCTTCGCAAAATAAAAATCCACGTGCACTGCGTACGGGTCACCTATCGCCCCGCTCTTGATGGCAGAGTCGGCCTGGAGCACGGCAGGCATGGTGTTCCTGTTCCACATCAGAAATTTCACGCCATTCCGCTCTACGGACTCAACCACCCGGTCGCATTCCGACAACGCAGTGGACATCGGCTTGTCTTGCACGACGTGCAGGCCTTTTTCCGCGGCCCGAACGCTCAGGTCACAGTGGCGCTCGGCCTCCGAACTCACGACGGCTACTTGCAAGTCGAACTCGGTAAGCGCTTTCTCAACGTCGCGAATGTACGGCACGCCGAGGTCATCGGCCAGCTTCTGATTTCGGACGTGAGCCCAATCGGGTCGGTCGGCGTCGTCGGCGACGACCACAACTTCAAAACGAGGGTGAGCGTGGACTCCCTCCGGCACGTAACCGTGCTTGACCGCGCTGAGAGCCGCCACCCTGAAAACTTCCCCGATGTTAGACGAACTCATAGACGTCTCCCTCCAACTTCAAGCTGCGACCCGACGCCTTCGACTTCCTCGCCGCATCCGCGACTAGGAGGGCATTCCTCCAATCTATCCCCGCCGTGGCCGGTGGTCTGTGCTCTTCGATTGCATCGACGAACTCTTGAATCTGCGCCCGGATATAACTGACGCCTTGCCCAACAGTGACCGCTAGCGGGCTCCCGCCACGATAGATGAGGTTCATGTTGTGGTGATCGTCCGCAGTGGCCGCGCCTGTGGAGCCGATGACTGAGAGTGAGAAGTAATCCGCGCCGGCGGGAAGCGAGGATGAGCAGTCAATCAGCGCCATGCCCCCGTTTTTGAAACCGAGATGGACTTGTAGGTAGTCATCACGGCGACCTGTCGCGTAGATCTCGGTTGGCAGCGACTCGAACAGCCAATTGGCAACGTCGATATCCGACGTGATGCGCCCGATGACATGGGAGCCGTTCGTTCCAGCCTCCCAGCGGTGTATACGAACCAGACCGAGCTCGCCCAGATCACCGCTTGCAATCGCGTTCTTAACCGTTTGCTGCGCAGGAAGGTATCGAGTCGCAAGACCAACCATGAGTTTGGCCCCGGCAGCTTCGGCCGCGTCTATGACCTCGTCTATTTGTGCTGCCGTTATGCCTGATATGCCCGCGATGAATACGTGCTTACCGGCCCTGGCGGCCTCCCTTCCAAGTGATCCACAGTCGCGGCCATGGATAAGGACGGCATCGATATCGTTCGTGCTTAACAATTCATCGATGGAAGCGAGCGACTGCGCGCCGAGGGTTTCTGCGGCCCGTCTTGCCTTGTCGCCGTCGTCATCGACAACTGCGACGATTTCCGCATTCCTAACTCTCGGCAACACAGCCGCGTAGTTGGAGGCTGTGTCCCAGCCTATCAGCGCCAGTCGTACCATTGGCAAACCCCACTGATCGGAGTGGAGCTATTATCCGGCAGCCTGCTTGCCCCTGCAAGAGAGCGCAACCCTGAAGGCTGAGGAAAATGCGAGACCTCAAGTGGGCCGACGCACTTGCTGAAGTGAACTGAAGTCCATGGATTGACTGATGTGGCTTCTTGCGGTTTTAAGGTCGCTTATTGACAACGTTGGGGGTCGGCGACGATTCTTTAGGGTATGAGTAGTCGTCGACCGGCCAAAGTCATCATGGTGCAGGGAACTTCGTCCCATGTGGGCAAATCGGTTCTTACTACTGCGCTTTGCCGCATCTTCACACAGGAAGGACTTCAGGCGGCCCCGTTCAAGGCGCAGAATATGTCATTGAACTCTTTCGTCACTCCCGATGGAGGCGAGATCGGCCGTTCTCAGGCTGTACAGGCGTCCGCGGCGATGACCGCCCCACGGGTGGAGATGAACCCCGTGTTGCTCAAGCCGGAAGGGAAGAACCGATCTCAAGTCGTTGTGATGGGACAACCGCTGTCGGCGGCCTCGGTTGCTGAGTACCATGAACTCAGGCCGCGGATTTGGGAGACGGTGATTTCCGCGCTAAGTCGGCTGCGCGAGGACTACGACGTGGTGGTGATCGAGGGCGCGGGCAGCCCGGCGGAAATCAATTTGAAGAAGCAGGATATCGTCAACATGAGAGTTGCGCTCCATGCCGACGCGCCGGTTCTGTTGGTGGGCGATATCGATCGCGGCGGGGTCTTCGCTCAACTGGTGGGGACGATGGTCTTGCTGGAACCGGAGGAACGCGCATTGGTCAAGGGCCACGTCATCAACAAGTTTCGGGGCGATCCTTCCCTGCTCACGCCGGGCCTCGGCTTCCTGGAGGAACGCACCGGAGCGCCCGTCGCAGGCGTGATACCGCACTTTTCGAATATTCATATCCCGGAGGAAGACTCCCTCGACCTGACACAAGAGGCGGCAAGCGACGAGGAAACGGTTGTGGACGTTGCGGTGATGCGACTGCCGCATATTGCCAATTTCGACGATTTCGATCCGTTGCGCCACGAACCCGGCGTGCGAGTGCGATACGTTGGGCATTCGGATGAGTTTGCCGCCCCGGACCTGGTCATCATTCCCGGAAGCAAGACGACAATGGCCGACCTTGACTGGCTCCGCGCTCAGGGGCTAGCTGAGCGAATTGTAGATGCGCGCGGAGTCGGGACGCCGATCATTGGCATTTGCGCCGGATACCAGATGCTTGGTCGGACCCTCTCGGATCCGGACGGGGTGGAGTCGACCAAAGCGGAGTCGCTCGGTCTCGGGCTGCTGAAGACGCGCACCACGTTCATGACGCGCAAGGCTACTCACCAGGTAACGGCGAGGGTGGTGGACGGTCGAGGACTCTTAGGTGATTGCGGGGGTTCGGAGTTATCGGCCTATGAAATCCACATGGGCGTTACGGTGGGAGAATCGCACTCTCGGCCGTTTCTCATGGAAACAAGATCGGGCGGGCGAGCAGACTTGCGCGACGGCTCGCTCGATGATGACGGACTGACGCTCGGCACATACTTGCACGGACTCTTCCACAACCGCGCGGCGCGTCGCTCGGTCTTGGAATACGCGGCCCGCAGGAGGGGAGTGACGCTGCCGGAAGGCGGAGGAGAGATCTCGCCGAGCGCAGAATACGACAAGCTGGCCGCCCTCGTACGGGAGAATCTCAACATGGATTTGGTCTATCGAGTGACGGGGCTGTCGTAAGGAAGCGCCGATCCGTTATTCGAGGGGTTGTCCGCCGGGCCGATAAGGCTGATCCGCAGCGAGTCGGTTATGGGGTCTCGGTAAACGGCGGAAGTGACACCGAAGGCGCTCTCGATTGTCGAGGGTGTCAACACCTCATCCGGCGACCCATCAGCGAGGAGCTTGCCGTCACTGAGCAACACCAGCCGGTCGCAGTATCGCGCGGCCATATTGAGGTCGTGAATGGCGGCGACGGCAGTTAGACCCTCGTTGACGAGTTGCCGGACGAGATCGAGGGCTTTGAGTTGATGAAGGATGTCCAGATTGGCCGTTGGTTCATCCATCAGGAGGATTCGCGGCTGCTGCGCCAGGGCGCGGGCAATGAATACTCGCTGGCGTTCTCCGCCGGACAGCGTGTCGAGCGTCCTTTCGGTGAACTGCTCGGTCTCGGTCAGTCGCATCGCGTCACCGGCGATTCTCTCGTCTTCCCTGCCTTCGATTTGGAAGCGCCCGAGATGCGGATACCGGCCCATGAGGACGAGCTCGACGGCAGTAAACCCGTAGGTATACGGCGCAATTTGCGGGACAAGCGCGAGGGCCGCCGCAACGTTCTTCGGGGACAGGAAGCTCATGTCCTCGCCGTCCAGCCGTATCGAACCGCTCCGGTATCGGAGGATGCCCGATATTGTTCTCAAGAGCGTGGACTTGCCCGCGCCATTTGGACCTATCAAGCCAACGAACTGTCCCTTGTCGGCATGAAGGCTCACGCCGTCCAGCAGCGTTTCCCCTTCAACCTCGTACGTGAGGCCGCGCGCGCTGATCGCTTGTGGATTGACATCGTTCATGTTTCGCTACTCGGCGAGGCTGAAGGGTGGGGACGCTTGCTCGGGGAAGACTTCGGGCCAGAGAATGCGGACGAGGTCCTCGGCTCCGCGGATGTTCCAGTGGGAGAGGGTGGTGAAGTGTTTGCCTTCCACCACGTGGATTTGGCCGGTCTTGATTGCGGGGACCTCGGCGAGGGCCTCGTTGTCGAGCAGGCTTTGTCGGAACTCGTCGGCGCCGAATTCGAGAGGCTGCGGTATCACGATAACCTCCGGATTCATGGCGATGACGCCTTCGAGGCTGGTGGTTTGATTTCCTTCGATGCCCGCTTCTTCGGCGGCGTTGATACCGCCCGCGGCCGTTATCACGCCGCCCTCCGTGGAGTTGCCTCCGGCAACCCAAAGTTTGTCGGAATACTGCGTGAGCGCGAGCACCTTCGGTTTTGGGCTGGCCTTTTCCGTTATCGCTACGATGGACTCATGCCTTTCGCTCACTTCTTCGGCGAACTCGATGGCGCGTTCCTCTTCGCCGAAGACGTAGCCCATGAGCAGGATGCCGTTAATCCGCGCTTCGGGGTCGTGCTTCAACTCGGTCTGAATGACGGGTATGCCCGTTTTCGAGAGGGCTTCGATTGCCTCCGCCGGGAAGAAGGGGCTGGTGACGACGACATCGGGCGCCTGGGCGACGATGGTTTCGGGGTCACGCGAGATTTCGGCGATGTCTTGGGCGACCGAGGCGACGTTTGAGTACGTCGTGTTCTTTGAAACTGCGCCGACTCCCACGAGGCGGTCGATGGGCACGAGGGCGAGGGTGATTTCGTCATGTCCGACCGATGCGGTAATGATGCGCTGCGGTTTGGCGGGGATGCTCACGAGCCCGTTCAGGCCCTCGACCTCGCGGGGCCAGCCGAGGTTGGCGGCGTCTACGATGCCTCGGACGTTTTCAAACGAGGCGCTTATGGGTTCCGGTGTCGGAGTCGGAATCGTCGTCGGAGTGGGGACGGGCGTCGGCGCGACGGTGGGAATCATGGTCGGCGCTTGTGTCGGCGGTGGAGCGGTCGCCGTCGGCATCGGGGATTCTGAAGAACAAGCTCCCACGGCCACGGCCAGCAGCGCGGCTAGAGAAATGGCAAGGGCGTACATCTGTCGAAGGGTCATTGGTTCTCCTTATTGTGATTGCGGCCCACGCTCAAAGCGAGTAGGCCTGTCGTTTGTTTTTGATGAGCAGAAAGATGAAGAACGGCGCGCCGACGAACGCGGTGAGGATACCGACGCGAAATTCCGCCGGCTGGATTATGGTTCTCGCTATGGTATCGGCGGCGATGACGAAGATGGCTCCGCCTGCCGCGCTCATAGGGATGAGGACTCGATGGTCGGGCCCGAGGACGAGTCGGAGGATGTGCGGAGTCACAAGCCCGACAAAGGCGATGGTTCCGCTTACGGCGACTGCCGCGCCGGTTGCCAGGGCGGCGGCTGCGAGCAGCACAGGTCGGGCTATGCCGACTCGGACGCCCATCGAGCGGGCCTCGTCGTCGCCGAGCATGAGCAGGTTCATGTCGCGTGACATGAGCATGATGACGGCGGCGGCGGCGGCTATGAGCGGGGTGGATATGCGGACGTGTTCCCATGAGCGAGAGTCGAGTCCTCCGGCGAGCCAGAAGAGGATTTCGCGGATGGTTTCATTGCCGGGGAGAAGGATGATGATGGCCGATACCATCGCGGCCAGGAATGCGTTGACGGCGACTCCGGCGAGGAGGAGGGCGGCCATCGAGAATCTGCCTCCGATGGCGGCTATTCCATAGACGAGGAAGGATGCGGCGATTGCGCCGAGGAATGCGAAGGCGGGGAGCGCGAGCAGGAAGAGGCCGGCCATGCCCGTGGCGATTGCGATGACGGCCCCCAGCGCGCCGCCGGCGGAGACGCCGATGATTCCGGGGTCGGCCATGGGGTTGCGGAAGAGTCCCTGCATCGTGGCCCCGGCGATTCCCAGAGCCATCCCGACGGATACGCCGACGACGATTCGGGGAAGTCGGATTTGCTCGATCACCAGTTGTTCGGTGCGGCCAAAGCCGGCGAAATCGAGTCCGAGGGGCGAGAGCAGGACGGAGGCGACGTGGGCCGCAGGGATGTTCACCGGGCCGAGACAGAGAGAGACGCCCGCCGTGACCAGAATCAGGAGGACGAGCACGGCCCCGCCTATCGCCAAGCGCGCGGCGACCCCCGATTGACGATACCCATGCAGCGCCGGGATGCTGGCCGTTCTCAAGAAAAAAAGACCTCCGCGACTCTCCGCGTAAGGCCTTTAGACGGTACCGTTCGGGACGTGTGCCCGACGACCGAGGGACCCTCTCTGATGCGGAGAGTGGTCACCTTCCGTTCAGGCAGGTCTCCTGGCTCGCGGGGCGGATCGTCGGCCTAGCTCTTCCCGTCGAAAAGTTCGACAGTGGGCTTCGGCCCCGAATCCCGCTTACAGTGGCGCTACCGCGGCGGATTTTCACCGCCTTCCCTATTCTCCCTAAGGCTGGGCACCTGAACGGGCAGTGGATTCTTTTGTTGTGCCGGACATGGTATGGGGGATTTCAGGGGGTGTCAAGGGGCCCTCTCTCACGGGTAATGTCTCCGTTTGAATAGGTACTTTATAAACCCGTGAGACCGTGCCTACAGTATATAGCAACTTGGATGGTTTCAAATTGAACCACTGCCCTCTCCCAAGGACGGGAGTGGGAATTTGCGATAAATCTTATATTTGTATAATTTCACACCTGTATTTCAGTTGACAGTTTGCGGGGTTGTAGGGGTAGTCTAGCGCTATATGGCATTTCCCGGCGGCGGCGATAGGCGCGAGTCCGTCGGAGCGTCGGAACTTTTGCGTTAAAGCGATCTAAGCAGATAGGAACCCAAGTGGGGGATTCAATGAGACACAACAGGTTCGTCATCACTTTGTCCATACTGGTCGTGGCCGTTTTGGCCGCGGTATCGGGGGCGCTGCTGCCTTCCGGCGAGTCGGTCTACGCCGCCAATCCCATGTTTGGGGACGGGACGACATCTCGCAGCGTGGCGGAGAACACCCCGGCGGGGGTGAACATCGGCGCCCCGATCTCGGCCACCGACCCGGACGAGGACGCGCTGGAGTACGGGAACACGCTGAAGTACAGCCTCGGCGGGACCGACGCGGCGTCGTTCGACATCGACGCCTCCACCGGGCAACTCATCACGAAGGCCCCACTGGACCACGAGAGCGACCCAAGTTACTCCGTGACGGTGATGGTGGATGACGGCGAAACCCGCGGCGAGCCTGTCAGGCAGAACGTGAACATATCAGTCGGTGACGTGAACGAGCCGCCGGACGCGCCGGACGCGCCGACGGTGGTGTCCGGCCCGGATACCGCGGGTACCGACGTCAATGAATCGTCAACGAGTTTAAGAGTGGTTTGGCATGAGCCGGACAACAAGGGGCGGCCTGATATCACTGGATACGCGGTTCAGTATAAGAAGAGCACGGAGCACACGTTTTATACTGTAGACAGTCTACCAGGAGGTCTGACCGAGTACACCATTACCGGGTTGGAAGCCGACACGTCGTACCAGGTGCGGGTGTGGGCAAAAAACGAGGAAAGCCCAGCAGACACAAAAGGCCCATGGTCCCTAGTGGGGACGGGTTCGACGAACAAGGCGAGCAACAGCCCGCCCTTCATCACCTCTAGAAACCCGCCGTTAACGTTAACGGTGAACGAGAATGAGTCTACGGGGAGGGCAATCGGCTCGCCGGTGTCGGCGACGGAAACCGATTCGAGCAGCAAGACGTACGGTCTGGCGGGTCCGAACGCGAGTTTATTCAGCATCGACACGTCCTCCGGGCAGATACGGACGAAGGCGCCCTTGAATCATGAGAACCCGGACTGCGCCTCCGATTCGATCTGCGAATACGCGGTAACGGTGACGGTCTCCGACGGGGATGGCGGAACCGACGCGATGTTGGCGAAGATTCGGGTTTCGGACACGAGTGAGCCTCCGTCGAAGCCTGGGCGACCGACTGTGCGCGCGACGCAAAACTCGAGCACGAGTCTCGACGTGAGCTGGACCGCGCCGACGAACACGGGGCCTCCCATTACACGCTACGACGTGCGGTACCGTAAGGGGGGCAGCAGTGAAACTTTCCAGAACCTCACCGCTGAGCAGGTGAAGGGCACGACCGCCACGATATCACCGGTTTCCGACCCTTTGAAGCTCAAACCGGACACCTCCTATCAAGTACAGGTGCGCGCTCATAACTATGAAGGGCCAAGCGCCTATTCGGATTCGGGCTCCGGGAAGACCGCCGCGGCGAATAGCCCACCGATATTCCAGGACAGAACCGACGATAAGCCACCTGGGAATGACTTTACTGCCAAGCGGTCAGTGTCTGAGAACACTCGGGCCGGGCAGCCGATTGGGACGCGAGTCGCTGCCGCTGATCAAGACGGCGACAGCTTGACCTACAAACTGGTCGCGGCCGAAGGTGATGGCAAGGCTGACGACTACAAGAAGTTCGCCATCGACGCTTCGACCGGGCAGCTGCGCACGAAGGCGCCCCTGAATCATGAGGATCTGGAATGCGGCTACGCCACCGAGGATAGCCCGACCTCGTGCACGTACTCGGTGAAGGTGGAGGTTCGCGACGGCCTGAACATACACCGGGTCAAGGAGGCGAAAGAGAACCCGACGCCGGACGACGTCATCACCGTAGAAATAGCGGTTACCGACGTGTCCGAAAAGCCGGCCGCGCCGAGCAATATCACGGTGACATCTCCCTCGATGTCCCGGGAAGGAAACAACGTCACGGCAAGCCTAAAGCTGGTCTGGGACGTGCCGCAGACTACGGGGCCCCCAATTACCGCATACGAAGTGCAGTATCGCAAAGGCTCTAGCGCCTGGACTCCGAAAACCGACACACCGGCAAGTGAAAACGCCGCGGTGATTGAAGACATGATTACGGGACTGGACGCCGACTCGTCGTACTCGCTGCGGGTGAGAGCGAAGCCCGCCTCCGAGGACACCGAAGGTGTTGGCGAATGGTCGCGCACGCTCACGGTGAAGACCAACAAATCAACGAACACCCCGCCGGCATTCCCCGATGACGCTTCGGAATCATTGAGCGTGGCTGAGAACAGTTCCAGCGGCGCCGAGGTCGGCTCCGTGACCGCCGGTCCTGACAACGACTCTAGCACGTTGACGTACAGCATTGAAGGGGGGGATGCGTCCCTGTTCAGGATCAACTCATCATCCGGGCAGATAAGCGTGCGGTCGGCGCTGAATCATGAGGATCCGGCGTGCGGCTACGACAGCAGCGCGGGTGACTCGGCCACATGCTCGTACAACGTGAGAGTGAAGGTTTCGGACGGCGAAGGCGGCAGCGACTATCATTTACTCGAGATCAGGGTCACCGACGTGGATGAGCCTCTGCCGAAGCTTACGGCTCCGAGAGTGACGGCGACGACGGGATCGGGCTGGAGCCTGGACGTCACCTGGGACGCGCCGAACGACTCAGGAAAGCCTCCCGTCACCGGTTACGTCATACAGTATCGCGAAAACAATTCAGGGAGCTGGCAAACGTGGTCTCATACGGGAACGGGCACAAGCGCGACGATAACGACGCTCGGTGCCGGTGAGAATGCTCCGCATCTCACGCCCAACACTCAGTACGAGGTGCAAGTGCGGGCCAAGAACGACGAAACAGCCGAAAATGCTGCCAACTGGTCGCAGTCGGGTCGCGGCACGACCGGCTCAAGCAACAAGAGGCCGGAATTCGGCAGTGTAGGAGACTTGAGCGTACCGGAGAATACGCCTTCCGGTCGGAGCGTCGGCAGCGCCGTTTCCGCCACCGACTTGGACGGCAACCGGTTGACCTACAGCATCGAAGGCCCCGGCGCCGACTCATTCACGATCAATTCATCGACCGGGCAGATCAGCACGAAGTCCGCGCTCGATTACGAAAAGAGGTCGAGCTACTCGCTGACGGTGAAGGTGGACGACGGTTCCAAGCGAGCGAACAGCGTCGCGTTCAAATCGGCGCCTGTCACGGTCACTGACGTTGCCGAGGCGCCGTCGGCGCCGACGGCGCCGACCGTGGCGGGGATTCCCGGCTCGACGACCAGCGTTCGAGTCACGTGGGACAAGCCCGCGAACACGGGGCCTCCCATCACCGACTACAACGTGCAATACCGGGAAGTCGGCGGTTCCGGCTTCAAATCGTGGCACCACGACGGCAGGGACCGAAGCGCCATCATCACCGGTCTGACGGCGGGTACGCGGTACGAAGTGCAGGTGTTTGCGAGGAACGCCGAAGGCTACAGCGAATATTCGAGCGCGGGGACGGGTTCGCCGAACGCCGACGCGACCAACCGGAACCCGGCGTTTTCGCCAGGCGCGGTCACCCTGAGCGTGCCTGAGAACACGGCGCCCCTCACCGACGTGGGGACTCCCATCCGGGCCACCGACCAGGACGGCGACCCGCTGACGTACAGCCTGGAAGGAACGGACGAGAGCTCGTTCAACATCCTATCGACGAGTGCGGGCGGCCAGATACAGACGAGCGCGGCCCTGAACCACGAGGCGAAGTCAAGCTACTCGGTGACCGTGAGAGTGAAGGACGGTCGCGGCGGGACTGATTCCGTGAACGTGACGATCAACGTCACGGACGTGGCAGGCGAGGCGCCGGGCGTGCCCTCGGCTCCGACGGTGCAGGCGATTTCGAGCTCGTCGCTGCAAGTGACCTGGAGCGCGCCGCCGAACGCCGGCCCGCCAATTACGGACTATGACTATCGGTACCGCTCGACGGGGTCGTGGACCGAGGTTACGAACACGACAATCACGAATCCGCGGGTGGTAATAACGAGCCTGACGTCAAGCACGTCGTACGACGTGGAAGTTCGAGCCAACAACGCGGAGGGATCGAGCGATTGGTCGTCTCCGGGAAGCGGCTCGACCACGGCGGCGGGAGCGAACAATCCGCCGGTGTTCACAGAGGGCTCAAGCTCGACCCGGGACGTGAGCGCCACGGCGCCGGCGGGCACCCTGATCGGCGCTCCCGTGACGGCGACGGACGCGGATTCGGGCGACACCCTGACGTACAGCCTTTCCGGCTCGGACTCGGCGTCGTTCGGCATCAGCTCAGCGACCGGCCAGCTTTTGACGAAGGCCGGGGTCACCCTTACGGTCGGGACGACGTATAACGTGAACGTTGAGGTGAGTGACGGCGCTGTCCGCGCCACAATTGCGATTGCGATAACGGCCACGGCTGGGCCGCCGAACAGCGCGCCGGTGTTCACGGACGGTTCGAGCACGACTCGGCGGGTGTTTGAGACGGCCTCGGCGGGTTCGACGATCGGGAGTCCGGTTTCGGCGACGGACGCCGATTCCGGCGATTCGCTCCTGTACAGCCTCGAAGGCACGGACGCGGCCTCGTTCGGCATTCGGACCAACACGGGGCAGCTGCTTACAAAGGCCGCTCTGGACGCCAGCGCGAAGTCGACGTATTCGGTGACGGTGGTTGTCAGCGACGGGAAGGCCCAGGCGAGGATAGACGTTACGATTACGGTTTCCGCCGGGCCGGTTACGTACGGCTGCGCGACCAGAGGAGCGGTGACGGACACTTCCAACCTGGGCTTGGTGGCGGACTGCGAAGCCTTGCTTCGTTCGCGAGACGCCCTTGAAGGGTCGGCGCGCCTGCTGAACTGGTCGGCCACGGTTCCGATTCGACTGTGGACCGGTGTGTATCGGTCCGGGACGCCGGAGCGGGTCACGCGGCTCATCCTGCGCGGCGGGGCGAATGAACTCTACGGCGGGAAGCTTCAAGGGACGCTGCCTTCGGAGTTGAGCGGAGTCACCATGCTGGTTGAATTGAACCTGCGCTCCAACGACTTGACAGGCTCGATTCCGAGTGAGATCGGCAATCTGCGAAACCTTCGGAAGCTATTGCTGCACAACAACCAATTGACCGGCAGCTTCCCGAACTTGTCGGGCCTGACCAACCTTACGCATCTGTGGCTCTCCGGGTCGAATCAGAACGTGGGAGTCGGCGGGGGAATCCCGACGTGGTTGAACGGCTTGACCAAATTGGAAGAGTTGAACCTCTGGGGCAATGAGATGGGGGGAAGCATTCCGACCATGAGCGGGATGTCGAGTCTGAAGCTGCTCAAGCTGCAGAACAACAGCTTGACGGGAACTATCCCGAGCTGGTTCGGGAGCATGGACAGCCTGGCGGCGCTGTATCTGCACAACAACAGTTTGAGCGGGTCGATTCCGCTGGAGCTGGGACGACTCACCCGATTGCGGCGGATGTGGCTCGACAGGAACCAGTTGACGGGGACGATCCCGCCGGAGTTGGGCAACATGTCCAATTTGGGGACGCTGAACCTCCATTCAAACCAGTTGACGGGCGCCATACCGCCGGCGCTTGGTCGGTTGAGCAGGCTCCAGCACTTCGCGCTGCACAATAACCAACTGGTCGGCCCGATTCCGCCGGAGTTGGGGAGCTTGCTGGAGTTGACACGGCTCTGGGTATCGAACAACAACTTGACGGGATCTATTCCCAGCGAGTTGAGGAATTTGACCAAGCTCCGGTCATTGAACCTGCGAGCCAACGGTCTGACGGGCCAGTTCCCGTCGGGGCTGGCCGACTTGGGGGCGAACCCCCTCACCCACCTGAGGCTGAGCGGAAATGATCTGGCCGGGTGCGTGCCGACGGCTCTGGTAGGCGCAACGGATGCTACGGACTTGCTCGATGCGGGCCCGGATCTGTCGCAGCTGCCGATTTGCACGAACTAGGTTTAAGGGCAAGTTCCCGCTTTCGGGGGAGTGGCGTTGGGGTTGTGGGGTGTGAACCACCCTCACCCTAGCCCTCTCCCTCGAGGGAGAGGGGACTTGGTTGTGGGACGAATAGAGGATGGCGCAGTGTCAATAGTTGATGGAGTATTGGCGAGAAACGCGACGTACTCGAAGGAATTCGGGGAGGGTGGTTCGTTGCATGGCGCGCCGAAGCTGGGGTTGGCCGTCGTCGCGTGCATGGATGCGCGTCTGAACGTCTACGGGGCGTTGGGCCTGAAGGAAGGCGAGGCGCATGTGATTCGCAACGCCGGCGGCGTGGTGAGTGACGACGCGATCCGCTCGCTGGTGATCTCTCAGCGTCTTCTCCACACTCGCGCGGTGCTGCTTATTCATCATACGGATTGCGGCATGACGACCTTTCGCGACGACGACTTGAAGGACGCGATCGAGGCGGAAACGGGTTTGCGGCCATCGTTCGCGTTCGAGGCATTCGGGGAACCGGAGCAGGACGTTCGGCAGTCGATCTCTCGGATCAAGACCAGTCCGTTCATACCCGTGAAGGACGAGGTGCGCGGCTTCGTCTACGATTGCGCGACCGGGCTGCTGCATGAGGTGTCGCCGGACGAAACGGACGGAAAGGGGCTGTGAACGCCCTTTGCCGCCGGGTCAATCCGGCGGGCGATTATGGTATACTGCGCTTCCCTCATTAGGTAACTGTCCAATCGGTTTCGGGAGACAACTGTGGCGTCGACCCCTTCCGGAGGCCTTCGATACGAAGGGCATGAGAATCCGTCCCTGCTTGCCTCGCTAGGCTACGGCGGGCAATTCAGCCTGATCGCTTCGGCGACGCTGCTGGTGACTCCTGTGATAGTGGCCGATGCGTCCGGGCTTGGCGAATCCTATGTGACTTGGATGGTGTTCGCGTCCCTGTTAGTGGTGGGGCTGTCCACGCTGATTCAAGTTCGCAGGCTTGGTCCCGTTGGGGCCGGGACGGTTTTGCCGATGTTTACGGCGGCGTTCGCGATTCCGTTTTGCATCACTGCGGTGGTGGACGGGGGTCCGAAGACGCTGATGACGCTCGTTCTCCTCACCGCGATAATTCAGTTGGTGGTTTCCAAGTGGCTGTTCATTCTGAGGCGAGTCGTCACGCCTTTGGTGGGCGGGACGGTGATGTTGATTTTGTCGATCACCCTGGCTTCGGTTGTCTTCCACTTGCTGGACGATGCATCGCAGGTACACCCTGAGGAGGCGTCTCTCACCACGTTGGCGACGCTGATAATCGGGGCCGGGTTGATGCTTCGCGGCTCAACGACTCTGCGTCTGTGGGGGCCTTTGGTCAGTATCGTCGTCGGCTGTATCGTCGCCATACTCCTTGGGATCTACGAATTCGACAGAGTGATCAATGCGCAATGGGTCGGCATTCCGACTGAATTCCCGGACTGGGGTCTGGACTTTGGCATTCACTTCTGGACCTTACTTCCGTCGTTTCTCTTTCTTGGGCTAATCAACTCCATTCAGATAAACGGAGCCTCCATCACGAGCCAGCGAGTGTCTTGGCGTGAGGAGAGGGCGGTTGACTTCCGCGAGGTGCAGAGGGCATTAGGGGGCGGAGGAGTGAGCAATCTGCTTGCCGGATTCGGCGGGACGGTGCCGAACGTCGTCAATCCGGCCGGGGCTTCGTTCATTCAGATAACCGGCGTGGCATCCCGTCGAGTGGGGTACTTCATCGGAGGAATCCTGCTGGTGATGGCCTTTCTGCCGAAGGTGTCCGGACTGATCAGCACGATACCGGGCCCGGTAATGACCGGGTACCTTATCGTCGTGACGGGGACGTTGTTCGTGGATGGCGCGCGAACGGTCATCCAGAGCGAGCAGAACAGGGAAAAGATCGTGGTAGCGGGGGTCTGCTTCTGGATTGCGGCGTCCTTCCAATTCGGGTTGTTCGCCCTACCCGACTTCGGTCCGGTGTGGGCGGGGCTGTTCAAGAGCGGTATAACAACGGGCGGGTTCGCGGTGGTAATTATGGTTCTGTATCTTGAGTTCACGAACCCGCGTCGTATGCGTTTCCAGTCGAAGCTGCACATCGACGCCTTGCCGGAACTCAATGATTTCATCGAAAAGTTTGCGGACAAAAGGGGCTGGGGCAGCGGGATGAAGCAAAAGCTCAGCGCGGTTGCGGAGGAGACGCTGCTAACCCTGGCTCCGATGGATCTGGCGTCCCTGGACTTGGACGAGAACCTGGATGATGACGGAGAGCCGGAAGAGAATGAGCGACAGCTGATCGTGTTGGCGTCCAGCGATGGTCCGGTGGCGGACTTGGAGTTCATAGGTGGCGGAAGTCAGGAAAATATCGAGGATCAGGTTAGGCAGCTCCAGGAGCTTGAAATCGAGACTCCCGCAGAACACGAGATTTCCCTGCGACTGCTGCAAAATTATGCCTCGTCCGTGAATCACCATCAGTACTCCGGAACCGACGTAATCACTCTCCGCGTCGATCCTCCCGGGGCGTGATAAGCGGGCCTCATCGGGGCGGGAATCTGGACGTCGACGGTGGCGAGTATCCGCGCAGGAGGGGGCCGTTCATTCCGCGAAGGAGGAATCGCTGTCTGAACGGAGGCTCGCTTGACAACGCCGAAAGCCGCTCAGTACACTACGAAGAAGTGCCACTCTATCCAGGAGGATACCGTGAAGAACCTATACGAGCTTCTGAAAAGCTTCGCGTTCAGTAAGGTCGCCATCGGCGCGGTCGCCTTCATGGTCGTGTACATGGTGCGTGGAAGCGGTGTAGGCTGTTTACTTTGCGGCAATCAGGGCCTCCACCCGTGGGAATGGGGCGGGTTCGTCGGTCTGTAGCCTTCCGCCCATCCTCGCCCGCATCTCCATTGAAGCGTAGCGCCCTTTACGCCGCCTCGCCATGTCTCTGGCTTCATGTTCTCACGTACCGTATGAGTTCGTCCCCCGGGATTCTTCACACTTACGCTAACCGCCGTCGAATCTTCCTCGTGATCCTCTATCCCCTTCGCGGAGACGTGATGTATCCGGAAGACTATACACAGTCTCACCCGACCGCTAACGACAGGAAGGCATTGCAGAAGAACTACGAGGGGCATACCTCGCACTAGAGGAGGGCGCGATGAGTTTCCGAATACGACGAATGGGACGACCGGCGTCGAGGCTGACGCTGCTAGCGACGATCCTGCTGGCAGCGTGGTTCTCTATCGGCTGCTCGAACGACGATGCTCTTATCGTTGCGCCTCCCGACGATGCTCTTATCGCTACACCTCCTACCGATCTTATCGCTGCACCTCCTACACACGCTTCCTATGCGCCGCCTACGGGTGAGGTCGGGTTGAGGGAGAGAGCTTTCAAGTCCGACGTGATCGTGCGGGCAAAGCTGAAGAGCGTGTCCTCGGCGGCGGAGCTTGCTGAAACTCTGGACGACGGGACGTCGCGCTACCGGGGGCTTGTGCAGTTCACGTTCGAGGTCTCCGAGTACCTGAAGGGCTCGGGCGGCGCCGAACTGGTCGTCGTCGCGGCCGTGGATCTGCGTTCCGAGGTGATACAGTTCATCATAGATCGATATGCTCGCGGCGAGACCATTTCCTGGACAGGAGTGGACTTGGAGAATCCGTACACGAGCATGGAGCTTGCGCTGGAGGCTGCGAAAGAGTGGAAGGACAACCACGACACTCGCTGGGACGACCGCGAGGCCATCATCATGGTGTGGGAAGAGCCCGTGCCCGGATCGACGGACGGGGCGAAGCGATATGAATTCGTGGGGGGTGTGAAAAACTATGCATTAAGTAGTCGAGTAACAAAGTGGCTGCCGTCCGCGACTCCCGCCGGCGGCGCATCATCCGGTGAGGCGCGCTTTCTGCTGAAGACGCCGCGGGAAAGCAGGGCGTCCGGTACAGCATCGCGGCCTGAAACAATCTCCTTATCCGAGATGAAGGCCCTGATAGCGAAGATGGAGAAGTGGCGCAAGGACGGCGAAGGCGTGGCGGGCCATCTCGAGTGCATCATGGACAGCTTCTGGAATGAGCGACTCGAAAACGGGAGGTTGGAACTACTCGGTATGAGCCCGTCCTCGCGGTACGACTTTTCCCTAGCGTCCGGTCTGCCGAGACATACCGTCGTGAAGGAGACTCATCCTCTGGACGCTAGGATATGGCTCGATGGCAAGGACAAGGATATCTTCGAGATCTCGATCCACAGCAACGGCGTGACTGTCACCACCCGCCCGCTTCCGAAGGGCGACTACACCGTCTATCACAACACCCAACTTCGCCGCTACATCCCCTGCGGCTACCTTCCCCGCGCCGCCAGCAACAATATCGAATACTTCATCAAGGTCACCGCTCCCACCGGTACGCTCCACGAGGCGTTCTTCGACCCGGTGACCGTCGGCGCTGCAATCGCCGCGGACGCCACCAACGGCGTTCTCAAACCCACTACGTTCACGGACGGCAATAGTGCCTCCGCGACCCTTCAGCGCATCGCGTGGGAAGCCCCTTCGGCAGGCTCAGGACAGGTTGGCGCCGTCAAACTGAAGCTCTCACCGCACACCGGCCTCGCCAACCACGTCCTCGACTTCATCGCGCTGGACGGGACGGTCTCGGTCTCCCTGGCCGCCGACGAAGCGACCGTCGACGCCGCCAACAACACCCTGAGCTGGCCGGTGGCGACCCAGCCGTGGAAGAACGGCGACCTGCTGATGCTTCGCATCAGGGCCGTCCCCGCTACGCCCACGCCGACTCCGGTCCCGCGCTACTCATGCACAATCATCGACCTCGGGGAAGTTTCAGGCGATACGGCCATCCCCAACGCCCTGGGCAGCGGCGACTGCTACGACGGCGGATACACCGACTTCTACGCCTTCACCCTGAAGGCCGCCGCTCAGGTCCGGATCGACTTTGAGTCCTCCGACTTCGACACTTATCTCAAGCTTCGGTCAGGGAAGTCGAAGACGGGCGATATCCTCGCCGAACACAACGACGTGAACTACCACGGGGGCGACACCGACTCGCGGATCAATCAGCAGTTGAATGCGGGCACGTACACCATCGAGGCGACGACGTCCGATCTCGACACGTCGGGCGACTACACCCTTACGCTCTCCGTGAAGTAAAAGGTTGCTTGCCGAAACAGGCTCGGCAGACGTTCCTGCGCCCTCAATGACGGGAAGCTTGCATCGTGGAAAGGGGCCGCATGTCCGGCATCATGGGGTCACGACCCGTCATCCTCCACCAACCTGACAAGATCGCGAAACTCTCGTTAGAATGCCCTACAGCCACACCTCCCACCGAAAAGTTCGCAAATCGGTACGTCTTGGCCCACCATACTTGACGGTAGACAGAACCGAGCCGTTCAGAGCCATCTCCTCGGCGTCTCTCCCAGGTATGGGGCTGTCGTCGGGCATCGGAATCGTGTAGCGCACCACGGCGTTGTCCGGCATGACGACGATCTCCTTCACGAAGCTCTCGATGAAGGCACGGCGCTCCGTCAACTCGCTATCCTTTAGGAACACGCTCAGGTCCAGTGCGTAGGCCGTGATGGTCTCCACATCGTCCAGGACCTCCCTGCGCTGGGAGAGGATGGCCTTCGCCTCCTCTGCTGACGCCTCCAGCTTCCCCTGCCGCTCCCGGTGTTCCCTGATCCGGGGCTTGAAGTCCTCGATGTCTAGGTCGGTGGTCTCCGCCAGGTCGTAGAGCCGAGACATCCTGCGCCTCACGTCCGCCAGCTCCGCCTCAACGGTTTCCAGCTTCTGCCGTTGTTCCTTTGCCACCCCGTCTATCTCCTCGTCCACCAGCTTCACCAGCGCCCGGATGTTGGACTCGGTGAGTACGTTCTCCCTGATCTTTCGTACGACTTTCTCCTCGAAGCGCCGGGCGTTGAGCCTGGGGGTGTCGCAGGCGTCCTTACCGCGCTTCATGAGGGACTGGCAGACGTAATAGGCGAACTTCCCGCTCTTGGCGTCCTGGCCGGAGAGCGCCCGGTTGCACGCCTTGCACCGGACAAGCCCGCTGAGGAGGTAGGTGCTGCCGACTCTCCGAGGATGCGCCCTCCGGGGAGCTCGGGACCGCAGCTTCCGGTTCACCCGGCGGAACTGGGACTTGGTGACGATAGCGGGGAAGGCCTTCTCCACCCGCACCGGCTCGGCCTTGTCCTTGGCATCGACGCCCCAGACCAGGGTTCCGGTGTACGCCTCGTTCTTCAGGATGATGTGGACGCCGTTCTTGGTCCAGAACCTCCCCGTAGGACTGGCGATGCCTTCGCTGTTGAGGGAACGGGTGATGTGGAGGATGCTCTTGCCGGACTCGGCCATGCTGAAGATACGCTCCACCACGGGAGATGTGTCCGGGTTGGGCTCCAGGGTGGGGCGCTTCTTGGCCCCATCCTGCACCATGAGCTTGCGGTAGCCGTAGGGCACCCTGCTGGCAACCCAGAAGCCTCTGGAAGCCGCCTCCCGCATCCCTCGGACGACCTCCTGCGCCAGATTCTCGCTGTAGAATTCGTCCACGCTCTCGATGATGCCTTCGAGCAGCCTGCCGGTGGCGGAGTCGTCGGCCTGCTCGGTGATGGACACCACGCGGATGCCCTTGCGCCTCAGCATCGACTTGAAGGCGACGGCGTGCTCCCGCTTCCGGGTGAACCTGGAGAACTTCCAGACCAGAATCTCCTTGAACGGGGCCTGGGGCTTGGCTGCCTCGTCGATCATCCTCTTGAACTGGGGCCTGTCGGCGATTCGTCCGCTCTCGGCCTCGTCGATGTACTCCCTGGCGACGATGTAGCCGTTCTTCTCCGCGTAGTCCCTGAGCGCCCGCAGCTGGGCGGACACGGACAGGTCCACGCCCTGGCGGTCACTGGACACCCTAGCATAGAGGGCCACAGGTATCAGGTCTAGTCGGTCGTTCATCATTCACTCCTCCCAGTCTCTTCTTGGTCAATGGTCGTGCGGGAGCGTAGCCGTTCCAGCCGCTCCCGTTTGCGCCACTCCCTCTCCTCCATGTACAGGCGGATGGCCTCCCGCAAGAGCTCGCTCACGGTCCGCTCCTCTTCCTTCACTACCTCGCGCAGATGTTGAGCCGTCTCCGGGGGCAGGGAGAAGGTAATGGTCTCGGTGTTCCTCGATAGCTTTGGGGACATATCAACTCTTTCCACCATCTATTATAGCACTGTGTCTTACTATACACCACACTGAGAACCAACCTTCAACCCCTGCCGTGCGCTGCAACAATTGCCACGTTTCGACCTGTTGGGGGCTGACACGGTAAGCAGGGGATTTCCCTTTTGCCCCCTTCAGGAAGTAGTTGGAACGAACTGTGGGCGGCGATGGAACACGTTTCTGTGACCTTGAGGCGATGTTCATCGGATACTGAGTGGCGGAACTGTAGCTAGGGGCCAAGGCTGAGGGGAGAGCGGGACGCGTGGAGTAGGCGACATCCCCTGACGTGTCAGTTCTGCACCATGTTGCAGTCGGGAGGGCGCAAGGCGCATGAGGGGTTGCAGAAATGCAATAGATGGTCCCAGCAGCCATGCAGGGACACCCTCTACAGGAAGTGGTCGAAACGGCGAAGTGGACATTATGCCACCTAGTCCAGAGCCGACAGAAGCCTTCTGTCGAGGGAGTGAGGAGGCGGCAGTATCCACGAGTCACCCAGGATGCCCCGCTTCGCAAGGGTCTTTACGTTGGACGTGATGATCGGGACTCCATCCACTGTGTCGGCAACGTCGAGGAAGGCCTTCTCGTTCTCTGGCGATTCGAAGACGAATAGCACCCGAGGCGGGCGCCCCTCGTGGTCTTTCTCAGCCCATCCGCTGTCGAAGTAGCGGCAGTAGGACTTCAGGCGGGCACGTGCACGCTTCGGCGTCGTGGCCCGGCGCTCGAACTCCAGGAGATACGGACGCCACCGGCTCTGATATTCCAGGGTGAAGGATGCGTCGGGGTGGATGACGTAGGTCGTCCAGTCGTAGCGGTAGCCGATGCTGGAGCGGGACGTGGGCAGTAGGTCCCACATGCCATAGTCCTGGGAGTGGGCGACCTCGGCGGACAGGGTGGAAACGAAGTCGACGAGGCCGACGTGGTGTCGCAATTGGGAGACCAGGGCGCGCACCGCGGTACCGGCGTAGGCGTCGGCGTTCGGGTACAAGGGCTCGGCGCTCCAGCTGTCCAGGGTCAAGCCCACGGCGGTACGATCCCTGCGGGCCAGGTACGTCAGCCCCTCGTCGGTGAGCATGTGCAGAGGCTCGTCGGATCGGACCAGGACGTGCTGAGAGAGGGAACGGAGCACCTGGTTGACTCGGCGCATGGTGACGCCTCTCATCAGTCCTGCAAGCTGCTCACGGATGGACAGGGGCCATGCGGACAGCAGGTCGAGGGTGTCTTTCTCGGCGCGGGTCAGCTGCACCGAGAAGGCCGGTTTGATCTGCTCGGTAGGCTCCGGCATGGAGGCTAGCACGCCGGAGGGGTACAGCGTGCTGGGCCTCGGCTTGGGCTTGTCCCTGAGGAAGGAGTAGGACGTATCCAGCAGGCGCTCAGCCCAGGCCAGAATACCTGCCAGGGATGCGTCGGCCTTGATGCGCATGGGCGGGTCAAGGCCCAGGCCGCTCCCGCACTGGTGCCAGACGACTCCCCTATGGTCTCCGGCCAGAAGTTCCCCTTCCGTCGTAACGAAGGTCCTGCGGTGCTCCGCAGGGTCGCCCAGGGAGCGGACGGCCCTGCGGGTGGCCTGGTCTGCGTGAGTCAGCACGAGGGTGATGAAGGGCTTGTCTCCACTGTCCAGCCTTTCGATGCTCCTGAGACGATAACGGAGCCTGGAAGTGGGCAGCGCCGGTCCCTGCCGAATCAGCCCGATGCTGCGGCCACCAGACAGGGTGAGGAGCATGTCGTAGGGGCCGTTGCGGTAGTGGTCTACGCGCACGGGGTTGCTGTGGGGGTCGGCTTCGACACACATGGCTGCGACGCGGTAGAGCACGGCCACGGCGTCCAGACGCTCGGCCAGCAGCCGGAACCATTGCTTCGACACCGGGTAGGCCCTCAGCATGTATCTCTCGCCCTTGGTGGCCATGGCTCCGGCAATGACACCCTTCTCCGTGGGGAAGTACCGGCGCTGTGGGCGTTCCCCGAGGACGCTCAGATGGTGCGCCACGGAATCCACAAGGCCCCGATCGGTCAGCTTCTTCAGCCGGTCTCGCAGCGTGGATGCCGGGATGCGTCCGAACCGGGACAGATTCTCCACGGTGGCCAGGGGCGTGGCGCACAGCAGCAGGAGCGCCTCCTCAAGGCCCTTGCGCAGATGACGCAGCGCAGGGTCAGGCCGCAGGCCCCCCAGATCGATGATGAGCTCGAACGTGGCTTCTTTGATAGCCCCGATGCTCCCGCCGACGGAGTTCAGGACGGCGGAGGGCACAGCGCGTCCACTGTAGCCCCGTTCGAGGAATCGCCACAGGGTGTGGCGGGACACGCCGAGGGCCTCGGCTGTCTTGCCTTGTCCATGCAGCCGGACGTGGGCGCGCACGTAGTCCCGGACCACTCTCTCTAAGTGCGGTCTGGCCTGTATCGCGCGGTTGACTCTTGCAGCTTGTGGACTAGTGACAGCCAATCCGATGCTCCAGCTTGCTTATTTCCCTACATCCCATCTTGAATGGGAAATTGCTCGCATGTAAGGCCTTGCAAGCCATTGTGTACAACACGGTTTTGTGGTAAGGCCGGTGGTGGCCTTTATACAGCCATTCGCCTGTCCCGAATCGCATGATGCTATTGACAAGGCTAGTGAAGAGATGTACGCTAGTAAGCGTACAGAGAACATTCTGCATGTCTTGAGGGAAGATGCAATGCCTTTGGGCGACTTGATCAATAAGGGCCGGATAGCCAAGAGGCTCAGTCTACGAGCTCTAGCTCGACAGATTGGCATTGCCCCATCCTACTTGGCTGATATCGAGAACGGGCGTCGGATTCCTTCAGAGGGGGTGCTCCGCAGCATTTCGGAAATCCTTGGTCTGGACTTCGATGGGTTGATGCAACAGGCAGGTCGGTTGGGGGAAGGAGCGGAGGATTACCTCCGCCAAGAGAAGCTAGCAGGTCAGCTTTTCCGCAGAGTGGCCGAAACCAATCTCGATCAAGAGGGCCTTCAGAAACTCTTGGACAGGCTTGAGCAGCTAGAAAGTCCGGAGGACACGACATGAAGGATTATCGAAGCCCAAATGGAGAGCGTCGGCTCTGGTTCGAAGAGAGCGAGATTGAGGAGATCATGGCTTATGAGCTTCGACAGTGTGAGATGTTCCCGAGTGCCTCTATTCCTCTAGTGGATATGGAAGCCTTTTTGGAGTTGCATCTTCAAGTCAGGCTCGACCTTTATTGCAAACTGAGTCCTGGTTTGCTGGGAGTCAGCACATTCATTACTGGACGTCAGCCGGTTGTTGAAATCAATAGGGACCTCACAGAGCAAGCGAACGAGAATGCCAGTCCAGTAGGTCTTCTAGGGAGGTGGCGGGCTACGTTGGCTCATGAGGCCGCTCATGTGATTCTGCACAGGCGACTCGTCGAGCGACCACAAGGACAAGGGATATTGTTCTCTCACGATGTGGAGTCGAAGGTGGAGACGACGATGACGAGATGCCTAGAACATCACATTTCGTTTGCCCGCGGCACCGGCGACTGGAAGGAGGTCCAGGCGAATCTGGGAATGGCAGCCTTACTGATGCCAAGCAGACCTTTCACCGACCTGTTGCGGTTCCTAGTGGGGGTGAGACCAGCAGACGATCTTCTCGTCAGTATTCCAGCAGCAGACACGCAAGCATACACAGACCTGATCCAAGAGCTGTCCAGGCGGTGCCACGTCTCTCAAGAAGCCGCTCGTATTCGTCTCAACACTCTGGGATTAGCGCGTTCTTCAAGCGAGCCAATGTTAGGGCTGGCAACCTAGGGAAGAAGGAGGGTGCATAGAGCAGAAGAACCCATTGGAAACAGAGGCTCCCTACATAAACCAGAAGTTCATCCCAAAAACATCACGGAGGTTCACATGACAACCGGAAGGTACGAATTCAAAGTCAACGGAGTCGAGTTCACGATGGAGAATCCCAACCCGACTGCATCCGAGATTCTAGCAATTGCCATTGATGGCAAGTCGGTTCCCAATCCCAAAGCAGCAGAAGGCTATATCCTGCGCGGTGACAAGGGTGAGTACCAGGGAGGCACCCGGATCGACCTCTCGATTGATAATGTGTTCATAACCATACCGACGGGCCCCACACCTGTGGCATGACTGGAGGCATTGCTAGGTGTCGAGCGATACAAGCCCTATCGAACTGGAACTAGAGGAGTTGGGGTACACCCCTACACTGCATAATTGGAAGCATGGCGTTGTTGTCGAGTTTGACTACACAGTGGAGGCTGGCACTCGTACAGGACAGGTGTTCAGGCTCGGCATGAGCTTTCAAGAGCAGGGATATCCTGAGTATCCTCCTCATTGGATACACGTAAGCCCTCCTATAGATGATGGGCTAGGCGGTGTAGTGGAACGATACCAAACTCCGGATGGTCGAGAGTGGATTGCCTTGAGTCGGCCTCCAAGCGATGTGTGGGACAATTTGCCGGTCAAGAACATGAAGAACTACCTCGACGAACATATTCGGCGGTTTTGGAGTCGATTGTGAATTTCGAAGTTGCCATGACTATGGAAGTCTGCATGCAGGCCCGATCCCACTTGCTTCAACACTTTGATCAGGGCGAGGACCAAGAAGACCTTTGTTTCGCCTTGTGGCGTCCGTCCACAGGCAGCAAGAGACGCACAGGGCTCATTTACCGGGTTATCCTACCTGAGGCCGAGGAACGAGAACTGCACGGCAACGCCAGCTTCCAGCCCGGTTATCTTGGTAGGGTCGTTGACTTAGCGCGCCACGAGAATGCTGGCTTGGCGTTCATGCACAGTCACCCAAGCTACGGATGGCAGGGGATGAGTGGCGCTGATGTGGAAGCGGAACGTGATGTCCTCGCCTATCCAACTGGCGCTACTGGTCTCCCTCTACTTGGGCTGACTGCTGCTGCCGACGGCTACTGGAGTGCTCGATTTTGGGAGAGAGTCGAGGGAGAGATGACGAGGAGGGAGTGTGAGAAGGTTCGAGTTGTAGGAGCCGATTCTTACGTACCATACTTCGATGACAAGATTGTCCCACCACCTGAACGTAGGGACGCCCTGAAGCGGACCATCGATACTTGGGGCGAAGAGGCTCAACAGAACATCGCACGGCTGAAAATTGGCATCGTTGGGTTGGGCAGTGTTGGGTGTATCGTAGCTGAGGCGATGGCGAGGACCGGAGTCGCCCACCTTACCTTAATTGATCCTGATAAGGTGGAACTCCTTAATCTCGACCGATTGCTCTATGCTTCGGAAAGAGACATCGGTAAACGCAAAGTAGACTTAGCGAGCCGCACGATAAGGTCACACGCCACAGCTGAGGGCATGAAGGTCACTGCTCTGCCAATGTCCATTCATGAGCAATCCGCTTACAAGGCAGCCATCGACTGCGACATCTTGTTCAGTTGCGTGGATCGCCCAGTTGGACGTGATGTCCTCAACTACATCGCTTACGCTCATTTGATTCCGGTCATTGATGGTGGCGTAGCAATCGAAGCCATGAATGACCAATTTCACTCAGCGCATTGGCGATCTCACTTGATTGGGCCTCAACATCAATGTATGCGCTGCCTTGGTCAATATAATACCAGCATGGTCGCGATGTATCTGGATGGATCGCTCACTAACCCGTCATACATCGCCTCGTTACCTCCAGAGGCACGAACCAGCAATCAAAACGTCTTCCCGTTCAGCCTTAGTGTAGCTGCAATGGAAGTGAGCCTGATGTTCCGGTACCTGTTGGCCCGCGATTGGTGGCCCCGCATAAAGCAGCAGGACTATCGCTTCGTGACGCAAGATATCGATTTCCCAACGAATGGGTGTCGCCCAAGTTGCGAATTTCCTCAGCGGGTCGCTATGGGAGATTCAGTGGCTCCATTCTATGTGAAGGATAGTCAGAGGCTTGCAAGGTCATTGGGCCTGTCGTCTGGGCTGCGCTCAGGCCTTATACGCTTGTTTGGCCTTCTACAGCGCCGACGTTGAGTATTCCAGTACACCAGCAGCCGGTGTTAGAATGGTCTTGAGAGTGCAACATGTCACCAAGCAAGAAATCGACACCCGCCAAACGGCCTATCGAGGCCTACGACCATCGGGACAAGAACAGGCTGAATAACCCGCCCGTCGGCCTCGTTACGCCAGAGACCGACCGAGACGCTGGTAGGAAAACCTACGCCTACGACCCCCACCTGGACCCGCAGCTCCAATGGGCTGGCAAGGCGGAGCACACCTCCTTCGAGGTTCCCACCGTCTCTCTCCATGTACACGAGCGCATCGACCCCCGGACTATCATTGAGGCCACCCGCCGGCGCAACGGCAACGGCGCTACGGTACAGGGC
The DNA here is from genome assembly GCA_965232435.1 of Dehalococcoidia bacterium. Taxonomy (GTDB): domain Bacteria; phylum Chloroflexota; class Dehalococcoidia; order Lucifugimonadales; family VXLM01; genus VXLM01. The sequence continues at coordinate 817,154 of CBDDPU010000004.1, read as the reverse complement.
AGCCTGTTTGAGCTGCCAGAGGAGAACCCGCCCGTCCGCAACGCCATCGAGTTCTACCGGCACCGACACAACTGGACCAACCGACTGGTGGCTGGGGACAGCCTTCTCGTAATGAATAGTCTGCTGGAGAAAGAGGGCATGGCGGGCAAGGTGCAGATGGTCTACATCGACCCACCCTACGGCATCCGCTATGGCTCCAACTTCCAGCCCTTTGTCAACCGGCGGGACGTGACGGATGGCAAGGACGAGGACCTGACACAGGAGCCAGAGACTATCAAAGCCTTCCGAGACACCTGGGAGTTGGGTATCCACTCCTACTTGTCCTACCTACGGGACCGGCTGCTGCTGGCGCGCGAGTTGCTAACTGAGAGTGGATCGTGCTTCGTGCAGATTGGAGACGAGAATGTACATCGCGTCGGCACGTTGTTGGATGAGGTCTTCGGAGCACAAAATCGAGTGGCGACTATCTCATTCGCTACAACCAGTGGCAGCTCTGCTGGGCAGATACCGCAAGTAGCAGACTACCTACTTTGGTATGGCAAGGATAAGAATCACACTAAGACCCGCAAACTCTACGAGCTTCTGACTCGTGCTGAAATCATAGACTACTTTTCCTCCTATGCGATGGTTGAGTTGGAGGATGGAAGCACACGCCGACCAACGGCACTGGAACGCTTTGACCCTGACACCCATCTGCCGACCGGTGCCCGGCTCTACCGGAGAACCGGATTGGATTCCCAGGGGCCATCAACTACCGGGCGCTCAGAACCCTATGAATGGAATGGGAGGGTTTTCCGTTGCTCTCCCAACCGCCATTGGTCCGTTTCCAAAGAGGCACTGGACAGACTGGGTGCCATAGGTCGATTGGACGCGCTGGACGGTGAATCCTCGTTGAGCTGGAAGAAGTACGAAGACGAAGTGCCAGGCCGACGGCTCAATAACATCTGGCCTGCACAGATGTACCCTAGTGATAAGAGCTACGTGGTTGAGACCTCCACCAAGGCAATACAGCGCTGCATGTTGATGTCTACCGACCCAGGCGACCTCGTCTTCGATCCTACGTGCGGATCCGGCACGACCGCCTTTGTCGCTGAGCAGTGGGGGCGTCGATGGATTACCTGCGACACTTCACGAGTAGCCATCTCCCTGGCCAAGCAGCGGCTCATGACCGCACTGTTCGATTACTATGAGCTGGCCCATCCCGCCGAGGGTGTGGGGAGTGGCCTGAAATACAAGACGGTCTCAAATATCTCGCCGAAGGTGCTGGCAGGGGACGTCCTAGGCACTCCAATAGCACTATATGACCAGCCCTTGGTGGACAGGGGCAAGAGACGGGTCACTGGCCCCTTTAGCGTCGAGGCGGTGCCAGCTCCGGCGGTGAAGCCCATTAACGACGTTGGCGACACCGAAACGATACCTGCCGATGACACGGTGGCCCGTTCCGGTGAAACCCTACGGCAGTCAGACTGGCGAGACGAGATACTGAAGACTGGCATCCGTGGCAAGGCGGGACAGTTCATCCGATTCGCCCGTTTGGAGCCGCTGCCAAGCTATCGTCATCTCCATGCCGACGGTGAATCGCTGCCCAACACCGACGGCGCCGACTCGATACGGGAGGTCCCTGCCAGCGCTTCCCAGCGTGTCGTAGTGTCCTTCGGCCCGGACCATGCTCCCTTGGAGCAGCGCCAGGTGAACCAGGCCCTACAGGAAGCCGAGACCTTGAGGCCTCAGCCTAAGGTCATTGTGTTCGCCGCTTTCCAGTTCGACCCGGAGGCCGCAAAGGACATCGATGAGACAAACTGGCCGGGCATAACGTTGCTTAAGGCCCAGATGAACGCAGACCTCCTAACCGAGGACCTGAAGCGCAAGCGCGCCAGCAACGAGAGCTTTTGGCTCATTGGACAGCCGGATGTGCTGGTGGAGACTATCAAGGAAGGTGAAGACGCCGGGAAGGTCCGCGTCACCGTCCAGGGGTTCGACTACTACAACACAAAGAGCGGCGACGTGGAGTCCGGCGGCCAGGATAAGATCGCCATGTGGATGCTGGACCCAGATTACGACGGCAGGAGCCTGTACCCTCGGCAGGTCTTCTTCCCCATGTCCGGCAGCAAAGACGGCTGGTCGCCGCTGGCGAAGAACCTCAAGGCAGAGATAGACGAGCAGCTGATCGAGGCGTACCGGGGAAGTGCGTCCCTGCCCTTCGAGCTGGGAGAAAGTCGGCGCATAGCTGTCAAGATCATAGACGACCGAGGGATCGAGAGTCTTAAGGTGATTGGGCTAGACCCCGAACCTCCGACAACGAAGTCTAGTAGAACTCTGGAAGATATTTTAGCAGCGCGCTTCAATGACATCTCTCAAGCGGAATGGGATAGGCTGCCGCACGATTTGATAGATGATCTAGATCACTACACTGCCGGTGCGGATCGTCGATGACTGAAGTCTTCGTGGACACCGCATATCTCATCGCCCTAGCTAGGCGTCACGACCAGTGGCACGATACGGCGGTCGCCGCTCGGCATAGGCTTGGTGAAGCATCTTTGGTGACTACAGACGAGGTGCTCACTGAATTCCTGACCGCGATGTCGAAGGCTGGTCCGAGGCTGCGAGAGGATGCCGCGGGTACGGTCAGAGAAATCTTGGAGGCTGGCGCTATTAGGATTGTCGCTCAGACACGCCAGTCATTCCTTGACGGCCTCGATAGATACGAGAGGCGGCTGGATAAAGACTATAGCCTCCAGGACTGCATCTCCATGAACGTGATGGAGGCTGAGCGAATTACTGAGATTCTCACCAGCGACCACAACTTTGAGCAAGAAGGCTTTACCATCCTGATGAAACAGGACGGGTAGGAGCCGCGATGGAACAGTCAACAATAGACCGGCTTATCATCAACAAGCCGTATGAGGAGCCGACGGAGCACTGGAGTTACAACCGGGAGACACGGAAGTTCTCCCGGAAACCTGGTCGCCGTCCTGCGGGCTACCTCATAGCGTCGGGAGATTCTAAGACCTTCGACGATCCCGGTATATTTGTCGAAATCCCCTTGGTTAATCAAGTTCGGTCTCGGGTAAAGGCGTGGCGCGAAGCCGAGTATCCCGGCGTCACGGCCATCACCAAGCGCTTGCTGGAGTACTGGACGGACCCCGAAGATTTCGAGAGTCGTCGGTTCTTCTTCTGTCAACTGGAAGCCGCCGAAACGCTTATCTGGCTCACCGAAGCCCCTGACAGCGAGAAGGTGGGCATCGACGTCCCCAGCGACGGCGGCGAATTCCGACGCCTATGCGCCAAGATGGCCACCGGGACGGGCAAGACCGTTGTAATGGCGATGGTTCTGTCCTGGCACATCTTGAACAAAGTGGCCTATCCTCAGGACACCCGCTTTGCCAGAAATGTGCTGGTCATTGCCCCCGGGCTCACGGTCAGGAGCCGTCTCGCTGTCCTGGATCCGTCCCACGAGGAGAACTACTACGAGGCTTTCCGCATAGTCCCTTCACCCCTATTGGACCGACTCCGGCAGGGGAAGCTCATCGTCCGTAACTGGCACGTCCTCAATTGGGAAAGCGAAGAGCAGATCGGCAAAAAGCGCAGTGTCGACAAGCGCGGGGCCAAGAGCGACGAAGCCTACGTCCGCGAAGTGTTGGGCGAAATGTACAGGGCACGAAACCTGCTGGTCATCAACGACGAGGCGCACCATGCTTGGCGGGTTCCTGTGGAGTCCAACGTAAAGGGCGTTGCCAAAGCCGAAATCGAGAAGGCTACGAAGTGGATCAGCGGTCTAGACAGGATTCACCGAACGCGGGGTATTCTCACTTGCTATGACTTCTCGGCCACACCCTTTGCTCCTTCGGGCAAGAGAAGCTCCGAAGAAGCGCTATTCGATTGGATAGTAAGTGACTTTGGACTGAACGACGCCATCGAATCCGGCCTGGTCAAGACACCGAGGGTCGTGGTCCGGGACGATGCCCTGCCTGACGCCAAGACATACAAGCCCCGCCTTTACCACATCTACAACGATCTGGAAGTCAAGGATGACCTGACCCGCCGCGCCGAGCCCCACGATCCGTTGCCCGACCTCGTAACCAATGGATACTACCTGCTTGGATATGACTGGAGAGAGACCGCCAAGGCGTGGAACACGGCCGATTTCAAGACACCTCCGGTGATGATCACCGTCACCAACCGCACCGATACGGCAGCTAGAGTCAAATATGCGTTCGACCGCAAAAAAATTCTCATAGAAGAGCTCTGTGACCCGAAGCGAACTTTGCATATCGACTCAGGCGTTCTGAAGAAGGCAGAAGAGTCGGAGGACCCGATAGCAGAAGTGGTCCTGGACGGCGATGGAGACCCCGACAACGGCGCTGCGAGCACCAAGCTCACCAAAGACCAGTTGGCCGAGTCTCTACGGAGGCAGGTGGACACCGTGGGGCGGCCGGGGCAGCCCGGGGAGCAGGTCCAGAATGTCATTTCGGTGGGGATGCTCTCCGAAGGTTGGGACGCCAAGACGGTGACACACATCATGGGACTGAGGGCGTTCACCAGCCAGCTGTTGTGCGAGCAGGTGGTCGGCCGGGGCCTTAGGCGCACGTCATACGACTTGAATCCAGAGACGGAGATGTTTGACCCTGAGTACGTCAACATCTTTGGCGTGCCGTTTACCTTCCTCCCCCACGAAGGAGGCGAGAGCGTGCCTCCCAAGCCTCCCTCGCCCAAGACGGCCATCGAGCCAGTACCGGAGAAGGCCCAGTTCGAGATCAAGTGGCCCAACATCATCCGGATTGAGCACATCTATCGTCCCAGGCTGACCTTGGATTGGAATCAAGCAGAACGTTTGGAACTCAATGCCAGTGAGACGGCGCAGGTGGCTGAACTTGCCCCGATAGTGGACGGCAACCCCGATGTGTCCAAGCTGACCAGCATCGACCTAGAGTCGTTGGCCCACGAATACCGAACCCAGAAGATCATCTTCGAGGCGGCGCGGGACGTCTTCGACCAGATGAGGCCGTCCTGGGCAGGAAGCCGTGAATCGCTCATCGCCCAGTTGGTGAAACTGGTAGAGCAGTTCCTCCTATCGGACAGGCTGGGCATTAGCCCTCCTCTGTTTTATCAGAACGACATGCGCCGTCGCCTAATGATCACCCTAAACATGACCAGAGTAGTGCAGCATATTTGGGACGCCGTTCGTATTGAGAACACCGAAAGGCTTGAGCCTGTGTTCGACCGTGACCATCCCATTCGTTCGACCGGGAACATGGCGACCTGGTACACGGGCAAGCCATGCAACCTCACGGACCGAAGCCATATCAACATGTGCGTCTACGATAGCACCTGGGAGGCCTCGGAAGCCTTCGAGTTGGACCACAACACTCTCGTAGATGCCTGGGTCAAGAACGATCACCTGGGCTTCGAGGTGCTCTACGTCTATCGGGGCGTGGTGCGGAAGTATCGACCTGATTTCATAGTCCGGTTGAAGTCAGGCAGTATGGTGGTCCTGGAGACCAAGGGGCAACCGGGCGAACAGAGCTACTCCAAGCGCCGCGCCCTAGAACAGTGGACCCAAGCCGTCAACCAGCACGGCGGTTTCGGTCTGTGGGCCTCTAACGTGTCATACAATCCAGGGGACATCAAGGATATTCTGGCGAAGCACGATCAGGCTAAAATTTGAGAGACTCAGGTATTGTAACTTGCGTGAGATTAGTTTCCTTCATCATGAAGGGCACGGGAAATACATAGAGAAACGTAGATGGACTGGGTCAAGAGAAACTGGTCAGTAACCTTACTATTAGCCCTTGCAACGGTCGTCGTCGTTGGGATGGTGGTACTTGCCTTTGCGGAGAGCGACACTCTTGGAACTCCGACCGGTTTGGGGATTCTGGCCTTCTCCGTGGCTATTATTGCATTCTTGGTGCTTGTGCTTAAGAGGCCGAACAAGATAGCCGTGATACGGATCAACCTAATCTGGTTGTCCACCCTAGTCGCAGTTTTGACCTTGGTGTTTGGCAACAGACTTATCGAGTTGGTAATGGATCCTCCTGACGGAAAGGATACGAACACCATTGAGATAGTATTGAGCTCTCTCGTAGGTGTCGGTATAGGCGGACTCATTGCCATAGCGGGTCAATTGGTCCAAGACTTCGGAGAAGGCCCCAAGGAAGACAAGCCGACAGAGACCAACCCAGGAGACGACGACTAGGACCAAGATCCCTATGAGACCTTGCGGCGATTCCGATGGGCCTTACCTCTTCCACACGAACTGTGAGAAGGCCACAGAGTAACACCGCTGGTACAGAACGGGGCGTAGGAAAGTCACAGCCCCATCTGCAACTCAAAGACGGTTCTGCCTACCGTCAACTTAGCTCCACTCTAGTCAATTTCGCGGAAGCGGACATCTTCTAGTCAGACTCTTGGCGGGTCACGCATCTTGAGTTACTCGTGCTGGTAGAACAGGGGAGCGGCACAGCCTGCAATCCAGCCACGGTAATCCGGCCGCGAGCGGAGGAATGTGCGATGACTGGATTGCAGGCTCCTATCCGAGGAATTGCGGGGCCGGAGCGACCTTCAAGTGCATCTGTTCTCTCTGGTCGAGTAGCACGCGAATTCACAGCTAAGGCTTCGTGCCTAGCTCACTGGCGGAGAGACACTTTTCATCCGGAGGGTGGAGGGACGTCAGCCGCGACTGGCACAAGAAGAGACGTCCCCGACCGGGGACGTCGACCTAGCGATGCTGTCGCCAAGGGTGGTATGTCTACCATAGAGCGTCAAGCCGCCTTCCGGCAGGGCAGTCGCATCTTATCTGAACAAGGACCTTGAGTAGGTATTCATTGCCCATGTGGCGTTCTTTCGCTTGCCGGCGAGACTGCGCTTGTCGGACTTTTCGATCTTGAGCAGATTCAGGGCCATGCATCGCAGCACAGAGAAGTTCTTTGCACCGTTCCCGCTACGCGCCCGGCTTCCATCCTCATTCAACGTCACGTCGGTCGTCGCGGCTGCCGAAATGCTCGGCCAGCGATGCGGTGCTGCTGCCCATGGGCTACTCTCCATCTGAGATTGCCCCAACCCTATACTCTGTATAAAACTTCACGTAGATGCGATTGCCCTGCGGGTAGAGTAGGAGGAATTTTTTCTTTGCCCCGAAGGTGATACGATGAGTGGGAACACCCCGCTGATTCCCAAGGATAGAGGAGCGAGGATGAGCCTGCGAAGGACGGTAATCGCAACAGTGCCTGCCGTCGCGATGCTGACGCTTATCCTGCTGGCTGCCACGCTTATCACGGTTCGTTCAACCTCGGCTCAGAGCGCCGACGCTCCGACCTGTTCCACCGGGGCCGCCGTCCCCGACCCCGACAACAACCCCGGCCTCGTCTCCGACTGCGAGGCGCTCCTAGCCTCCCGCGACACTTTGGCTGGCGCCACAACCCTGGACTGGTCGGCGGGTACCCCCATTGAGGATTGGGAAGGGATCACGGTGGGGCAGATACCGACTCGTGTCACTGAATTGGTTCTCGACGACAGAGGATTGACGGGTACGATTCCTCCTGAACTGGGCGGTCTGTCGAACTTGACTCACCTGATCCTCTTCAGCAACGAGTTGACAGGCACGATTCCGTCTGAACTGGGCGGGCTGTCCAACCTGAAGGAGCTGTACCTCTCCGGCAACCGGTTGGCGGGTACGATTCCTCCTGAACTGGGTGGTCTATCGAGCCTGAAGGAGCTGGATCTCGGCAACAACAAGCTGACAGGCACGATTCCGTCTGAACTGGGCGGGCTGTCCAACCTGAAGGAGCTGTACCTCTCCGGCAACTGGTTGGCGGGTACGATTCCTCCTGAACTGGGTGGTCTATCGAGCCTGAAGGAGCTGGATCTCGGCAACAACAAGCTGACAGGCGAAATTCCTGCTGAACTGGGCAGCCTTGCCGACTTGCGGGTGCTGAGCCTCTCCAGCAACGAGTTGACGGGCACGATTCCACCTGAGCTGGGCGGCCTGTTGAACCTGATTGACCTGATCCTCTACAGCAATGAGTTGACGGGCGCGATTCCTCGTGAACTGGGCAACCTCGCCAACTTGAGAGTGTTGTGCCTCTCCGACAACCGGTTGTCGGGTATGATTCCTCCTGAACTGGGCGGCCTGTCGAACCTGAATCACCTGGATTTCTCCAACAACGGGTTGACGGGTGCGATACCGTCGGAACTGGGCGATTTGTCGAATCTGACTGGCCTGAATCTCCACAGCAACGAGTTGACGGGCACGATACCGTCGGAACTGGGCAGCTTGTCGAATCTGACTGGCCTGATCCTCTACAACAATGAGTTGACGGGCACCATCCCTGCTGAACTGGGCGGCTTGTCCAACCTTACTTACCTGACTCTCTACGGCAATGAGTTGATGGGCGCGATCCCTGCTGAACTGGGCGACTTGTCCAACCTGAAGTGGCTGCACCTCAGTGGCAACCAGTTGACGGGCACCATCCCACCTGAACTGGGCGGCCTGTTGAACCTGATTGACCTGATCCTCTACGGCAATGAGTTGACGGGCGCGATCCCTGCTGAACTGGGCGACTTGTCCAACCTACGAGTGTTGGCCCTTGCCAGCAACGAGTTGACGGGCGAAATCCCTGCTGAACTGGGCGGTCTGTCGAACCTGACTGATCTGAATCTCCACAGCAACGAATTGACGGGGGAAATCCCTGCTGAATTGGGCGACTTGTCCAACCTGAAGTGGCTGTACCTCAATAACAACGAGTTGACGGGCACGATTCCTCCTAAGCTTGGTAGCCTGTCCGACCTACAATTGTTGACCCTCTCCAACAATGAATTGACGGGTACAATTCCCGTTGAGTTTGGCAGCCTGTCCCGCTTGTGGAAATTGTTCCTCGCCGGAAACCAACTGACGGGGTGTATACCGGATGGTCTTCGCTATGTTTCAGACGACGACTCCGAGGATGATCCCAACAACGACCTCGACAGTCTTGGTCTGCCATTTTGCTTCGCTCCCACCTGTTCCACAGGTGCCGCCGTCCCAGACCCCGACAACAACCCCGGTCTCGTCTCCGACTGCGAGGCGCTCCTAGCCTCCCGCGGCGCCCTGGCCGGCGCCACAACCCTGGACTGGTCGGCGAGTATTCCCATTGGGGATTGGGACGGGATCACGGTGGGGGAGACACCAACTCGTGTCAGCAAATTGGTTCTCGGCGGCAGAGGATTGACCGGGACGATCCCCTCTGAACTGGGCGGGCTGGCGAACCTGACTGACCTGAATCTCGGCAACAACAAGCTGACGGGTGTGATTCCTGCCGAACTGGGCAGTCTCTCCGACTTGCGGGTGCTGACCCTCTCCGGCAACGAGTTGACGGGCATGATTCCACCTGAACTGGGCGGGCTGGCGAACCTGACTGACCTGAATCTCGACAGCAACGAGTTGAGGGGCACGATTCCACCTGAGCTGGGCGGTCTGTCGAACCTGACTGACCTGAATCTGCACAACAACAGGCTGAGGGGCAGATTACCATCTGAATTTGGTGATCTTTCTGAACTGAATCATATGTCCATCTCCAATAACTGGTTGTCTAGTTCCATACCGGCGGAGTTAGGTGATCTCACCAAACTTCGATTGCTGGATCTTACTGGGAATGAACTGACCGGCTCCATACCGGCGAACTTAGTTAATCTTTCAAACTTGGAGCTTCTGCAGCTCAGAGAGAATCGATTGAGCGGGAATGTCCCGGCCGAGTTGAGGAACCTCACTAACCTAACGTGGCTCGACCTGTCCTTTAACAGGTTGACGGGTGCGATTCCTCCTGAGCTGGGCGACCTTTCCAACCTAACGTGGCTCGACCTGTCCTTTAACAGGTTGACGGGTGCGATTCCTCCTGAGCTGGGCGACCTTTCCAACCTGCGGAAGTTGACCCTCGACAACAACGAGCTGACGGGCACGATTCCCGCTGAATTGGCCAACCTCGGCGACTTGCAATGGTTAGCCCTCGGCACCAACGAGTTGACGGGCACGATTCTGCCGGAACTGGTCGAGTTGTCGAACCTACAATTGTTAGGCCTCGACCGCAACGAGTTGACGGGTACGATTCCCGCTGAATTGGCCAACCTCGGCGACTTGCAATGGTTGACCCTCGACCGCAACGAGTTGACAGGCGCGATCCCCGCTGAATTGGCCAACCTCGGCGACTTGCAATGGTTGACCCTCGAGAGCAACGAGTTGACGGGCACGATTCCCGCTGAACTGGGCCGCCTCACGAACTTGGAAGTGCTGACCATCGGAGACAATCAGTTGACGGGTACGATTCCCGCTGAACTGGGCGGCCTGTCCAACCTGAATCGGCTGTACCTCAATGACAACCGGCTGACGGGCACGATTCCTTCTGAACTGGGCGGCCTTCCGAACCTGACTGAGCTGTACCTCAATGACAACCGGCTGACGGGCACGATTCCTTCTGAACTGGGCGGCCTTCCGAACCTGACTGAGCTGTACCTCAATGACAACGGGCTGACGGGCGTGATTCCGGCTGAATTGGGCAACCTTGCCAAATTGACACGATTGGAACTTTCCCATAATCAATTAAGCGGAGAGATACCGTCGGAACTAGGCGGTTTGACCAGCCTGATGGATCTGTCTCTCGACAACAACGAGTTGACGGGCACGATTCCCGCCGAACTTGGCAGCCTGTCGAACCTCAAATGGCTGTGGCTCTCCCGCAACCAGCTGACGGGCGAAATCCCTTCTGAACTGGGCAACCTTTCCGAGTTGCGATTCTTGACCCTCAATGACAACCAGTTGACGGGCGCGATTCCGGCTGAGCTGGGAAACCTTGCCAAATTGACACGATTGGAACTTTCCCATAATCAATTAAGCGGAGAGATACCGTCGGAACTAGGCGGCTTGACCAGCCTGAAGGAGCTGTCTCTCTTCTCTAACCGGTTGACGGGTACGATTCCGGCTGAGTTGGGTGGCCTTTCCAACCTGTATTATTCGCTGTACCTCAATGACAACCAGTTGACGGGCGAAATCCCTGCTGAACTTGGCAGCCTGTCCTACCTGTGGGAGCTGCGCCTCAACGACAACCAGTTGACGGGCGAAATCCCTGCTGAACTTGGCAGTCTGTCCTACCTGCGGGAGCTGCGCCTCAATGACAACAAGCTGACGGGTGGGATCCCCTCTGAACTGGGCGACCTGTCCGACCTGCGGGAGCTGCACCTCAACGACAACAAGCTGACGGGTGGGATCTCCGACGAACTGGGCAGCCTGTCGAACCTGTGGGAGTTGTACCTCAGTGATAATCAGCTGACGGGTGGGATCCCCTCTGAACTGGGCAACCTTTTGAACCTGCAGGAGTTGTACCTCAACGACAACAAGCTGACGGGTGGGATCCCCTCTGAACTGGGCAACCTTTTGAACCTGCAGGAGTTGTACCTCAGTGACAATCAGCTGACGGGTGGAATCCCCCCTGAACTGAGTGACCTGTGGAGGCTGACTGTCCTGAATCTCGACAACAACGAGCTGACGGGCACAATCCCCGTTGAACTGAGCACGCTGTGGCACCTTACGAGGCTGAATCTCTCCAACAACCGGCTAACGGGCACAATCCCCGTTGAACTGGTCAGGCTTTGGTGGAACCTTAGATGGCTGAGTCTCTCCAACAACCGGCTGACGGGCACAATTCCCGCCAGGTTGGGTGACCTCAGAGTCCTACACCTGCACAACAATGAACTAACCGGGCCGATACCCGACTTTAGCGGCATGAGGGGCCTCGTTCGCCTCAAGCTGCAAGGGAATGAGTTGACGGGCGAAATCCCGGCGTCGTTCGGCTACATGCCCAACCTCGTGTACCTCTATCTCAATGACAACTCGTTGACCGGAGAGATCCCATCCGAGTTGGGCGGTATGGAAAGCCTGCGTTACTTGTGGCTCCATAGCAACGAGTTGGACGGTGGGATACCGCCGGAGTTGGGCAAACTCTCCAACCTCTGGGACTTGAACCTCCACAGCAACAGGTTGACCGGCGCCATCCCCGCTGAGTTGGCCGGGATGACCGACCTGACGCATTTGCGGCTGCATCGCAACATGCTGAGCGGCGATATCCCGAACACGCTGGGAGACTTGGGTAGGCTGCGCTTCATGTGGCTGCATGGGAATATGCTGAGTGGGGAGATCCCTGCCGAACTTGGAAGTCTGACCAACCTGGAGAGGCTATGGCTGAGCGAGAACAACCTATCAGGACCGATTCCCACGGAACTCGGCCGGTTGGGAAGTCACGGCCTTGTTCAGTGGAGGCTTGGAGGAGGCGACCACCGGTTCACCGGCTGCGTGCCGCCCGGTCTGGCGGCCATCGACGACAGCGACCTGGCGACTCTCGGCTTGGAGGTTTGCGAGGACTCTTGAACGTCGCTCGTGAAGTCTGAGCTAGGTCGTCAAATCGAAACCGTTCGTGGTGAGCTTGTCGAACTAGTCGAACTATGAACAGCGCCTCATCGCGTCTACAGGCTTCAGAGTGAACGGAAGGGCTTGTAGACACCCTCTAAGAGTTGTCTGACGCCCCCGCCTCCGTCCTTCATGCGCCATAGCGTCACACAGGATCCGACACGGGTCCCTCCAGACCAAGCACGACAGGAGCACCCAAGGGGGAAGACTGACGGGAAGGATTATCGACAAGGCGCCCGGCGGGCCGCTCAAAGTCCGACGGGATTCCCAGTCCCGTGAGGAGATGGGCCAACGCTCTGTTTTGGAAGTCTTCCTGCTTTTGCATAGTTCACAGTTCTATTTGAGAGTCGCGGCTACTCGCCGAAGCGGGATATGGCGCGAAGGTCGAGTTGGCCGACGCCTTTGTTGAGTAAGACGAGGGCGGCGACGAATAGGAGTCCGAGGGCGGCGTATGTGGCTCCCATGATTGCCCATTCAGTAGAGAGAATGAAGGGTGGGGTAACGGGGAGTCCGGTTTCGGTGATGGCTAGCGGAGATACCGTCAGGCGGCTCATTTGGAATCCGGCCCATGTGCCGATTCCGATCCCGATTGCGGCGATGGCGAGGTGTTCGAAGGCGAGGAGTGATAGCAGTTGGCGCCTCGTTAAGCCGAGAGTTCGCAGTGATCCGATTTCGACGGCGCTCTTCTTGGCAAAGAGGAGGAGGTAGGTGAAGTATCCGACCGCGGCGGCGAGGACGGCGATGGTGGGGGCGATGATGGTCATGGGCTGCCATCCCGCGGCGACGAAGGGGTTTAGTTGGAGGCTTTCGAGTCTGCCCTGTCCGTCCCGGACGGAGCCGCCCTGTGGGCCGAGTATTTCGACCATCGACTCGCCGACTCGCTCATGTGAGCCTGGTTCCAGGTCGAAATAGAGGTCGAGAGCTCGTATGCGGTGATGGTTCAGGAGTACGTTGGCGCGTTCGACGAGGCTGTTGAGGTCGGTGAGGATAAGGCCGCCTTGGTTGGGGTCGTGAGTCGGGAAGAAATCCACGACTTCCACGACTTTCATGCGTAGCCAGCGGATACCGACGAGAGTGATGAAGGTGTCGCCGACTTGCCGGTCGGCACGAACGAGGGACGAGTCGATCACTACGGGAAGGGGTCCGGGGGCGGAAGTCGGATAGAAGCCTCGCAGGCCCTCAGTAGTTTGGCCGCTGAACGAGTAGACGATCGATCTCGCCCCATTCCGGGCTTCGTCGGTGGAGAGCACGATGTTTTCCGTGGATGCGGCGGAGGTGAGGATGGCTTCCCATTTGAGATCGTCGCCCTCGAAGTTATCGAGAACCAACTCTTCGTTTTCAAAGCCGACGGTTGCGACGATGTCGTCGATGTAGAGTTTGCCGGGTGTAACCGGAGTTCCCGTCAGTCCGGCCGTGGGGTCGCCTCCCGGCTCGAACATGTGAAAAGAGACGAGAGAGAACGGCGGTTTGACGTGGTCGGGGATGTTGCCGATCATGAATTGCCAGTCATCGGAGCGCAGCGGGCCTATAATTACGGTTTGCAATTCTCCGTATTGGTTTTCGACTTGGGCGTACAGGTCTAATCCGGGGATGAACGGGTCGGGTTTTACCCACAAGCCAATGCCGTTCGTTTCATCGGGCAGGCGAATTCTGCCTGTTGGGACATTTGGATTTAGCCGGTCCATCAGTTCTGACAGGGAACTTTCTGAGAAGTCATCGCGGTACCAGGCTACGTGGGCGAATCCCGAAGTGTCCACGGCGAGGACTTCGAGGGTGGAGCCGCCGGACTGACCGCGCTCACGGAGTCCTTGGACAACCTGCTCAACGTCCTCAAGCTCCCGGGACTTTCTGATAACTTCGCGAATTCCGCCTTGAGCGAGAAGGGAGGCGGTGACGCGCATGTCGGCGCCTTCCTCGAAAAGGACTCGTTCGATTTGGCTGCGTTCGAGCGTGCCGCCGACCGTGGTCGCCAAGATTCCGAGACCGGTTGCCAATACGAGGAGGAGGATGAGCCAAGTGTACTGCAACGGGTTGCGTGACATGTGGAGGATCCCTATTTCCAGCCAGACGGGTGTCACGCGGTTGAGTCCGGCGAGGGCGATGAAGAGCAGTTGGGCGGGCACGACGGCGATGAGTCCCCATGTGGGAACGGTGAGAAGGTCACCGGAGACGGGGGGATGCAGCGCGACGAACGCGGCGACGAGGAGCGCCTGCGCGGTCATGCCGATGTATCGGTGAGTTCTGTGATGCCAGCGGCGTTTGGTTAGCCAGTAGGCGACTAAGACGGCGAGGGCAAGGGATCCGGGGAGCAGCCAATGAAGCGTCTCGCCCGCGCGTTCGCTCCAGTACACGGCGATGGCGGAGGCGATGGCCGATGCGAAAACGAGCACGTCGGCGATGCGGATCGACTCCCCGCTTATGAAGCGGACGATCATGGGGAAGAACCGCATGAACACAAGCGTCACGACGATCAGGAAGAGGACGGGCGCGGCGAGGAGGGCCTCGTTCACTTCGGTCTGTTCAAAGAATCCTGTGTAGACGAATTGTCCCCGCCGTTGAAGTTCCCAGAAGATGAGGCCGCCGAAGACGAGAATGCCTATATCGAGGTTGTATCGCTGGAGAAAAGGGAGTCCTGGGGGTCGTGAGGTCTGGAGTCGGCGAAGGAGTACGCCGCCCTGAGCGCTGAGTACGTTTGGGACAACGAATATCACGAGGCAGAGAAGGCCGACGACGAACGAGATGATGAAGGGTGTGGCGCTGAAACGGATGGGCATGAGGCTGCCGTCGTTCATCTCATGGAAGAAGGGAAGCACGCCGGAAACGGCGACCATTCCGTAAGCCAGGAACGGTGTCGCCGTCACGGCTATGGCGACCATCAAGAGGCCTTCGATGGTGTATATCCTGGTTAGCTGCGTGAGCGTGGCCCCTAGGGTCTTCAGAAGGGAGGAGTCACTTTCTCTGCTCTGCGTTAGGTATGAGACGAGGATGCCGAGGAAGAACAGCACGGTGAGCAGGATCACGGTGAGGAGCAACAGCATGGGGATCTTGGCGTAAAAGTTCCTCAGCTGACCGGCTTCGGTTAGGTTCTCTACAAACTCGGTGGTGGGGTTGGCGTCGGGGAGTTCGGCGGTTATCGCGTCGGAGAATGCCCGGAAGCGTTCTCTGGCCTCGGCAGCCGACCAATGCTTTAGCCGTTCCGCGTTGATTTTTATTACCCATTGAGGACTAACGAGGGCGCCCGGATAGGTATCCGAGAGGAGCTGCGTCATCACTTCGGGATCGACGATGATTGGGATTGTCGAGAGGGATTCGTCGGAAATGAGGAGGAACGGCGCGTCTCGTCGCTGGGGGTCGAGACTCAGGAGGGCGCCGGTGGAACGCCAGTAAGGGGAGTCGGCATCATCCTCTTCAAAAAAGCCCGCGAGGCGAACCGTGATGACTTCGCGCTGTCCCAGTTCCGGCGAGAATAGGAGCTCATCCCCCAGTTCGGTTTGCGTACGAGCCGATATGCCCTGATGAACAATCGCGTCAATGATTGGGCCACGTGGTCCTCGAGTGATTTCGGCGCTGGGCATTCCACCTTGTTCGAAGACGACGTGATCCGCGAAGTTTGAGAGGGACACAAAGAAACCGAGTCGAGCGATGATCCCCTGTCCGGTGCTTACCGGGAGGTGATCGGTCGGCGTGTCGACCAGCATCGGCGCGCCTCTGACGTAGGTTTCTTGGCCGAGGAACGTGGTTTCGGCGATGAGATCCTGGAGGGCGAAGCGCATCGGGGTCTCGTTTGCGAACATTGCCAAGGGGGGTTCTCCGGGTTTCTGTACCGTTAGATATGGAGCCGGAGTTTCGATCACGGGTGGGTTGAGCGCCAATCCATTCGGCCCCCAGGCCCGGTTTTCGGGGTCGAGAGGCTCGAAGATGCCGACGATGAGGGCTGTGACGCCCGGCGGCCCTGCCGGTATGGGAGCGGGTGTGGACTCCCAGAACTCGGCGAGTTCGCTGTCATCTTGGGCCTCGTTGGCGGCGGTCGATTGCGTCCTCTGACCGATGAGTTCCTGAGAGAGGATGACTTGATGGTCGATATCGAGATGAAAGCGCTCTGCCATTTCGGAGGATACGACGGCCTCGATCAAGATTCCGAACGGGGAACTGTCGATGACGTCGGCGGCCATACGGCCCTTGGTGAATGTCACGTAGTCGGGAAGGTTCGAGAGGTGCTGGAGGTATCCGCGCGAGACATAGACGCCCTCCCCACTGGCCTCTAGTAAGGGGATGTTGGGCGTTCCTATGATGGCGACTCTGCTCTTCATGAATCGTTCCCGGCCGTCGTACACGTCTGCGATGTGCTCGTCGATGGCCTCGGCGACGACTCTTTCGGCGCGCTCTAGTGATTGTTTTGTCGCCACGATCTCAGCGCCGAAGACATCGATCTTTGGCTCATCAATGCGGTCGAGTGCGGCATTGAATGAAAGTTGATCGAGGGATTCCAGGTAGATGGGCGCGCCGGCCCCGACAGTCGTTGCTATCACGATGCCGATAAACACCGTTAGCAGGAGTTTCCAGTCGTCGGCGACGCGCCGGATGATAACGAATGTGAGCGAGAGTCTGTTCATGTCACAAGAACATGCACGAGATCGTTGGGCGCTTCGCGCGTCCTTTTGCCGTTTGCGACAGCGCCAAGCGTACGGGCGATGGTTCCCAAATTTCTTAACGTCTCTTTGGAGAGAGGTGTTAGTCTTCTCATATGAACACTCATCCGGGTGAACCGGAAGGGAATCCAATAATAGTATCGTGAAGTTCTTGTATCAACCGCGCGAGCCGGCCGAAGTCATGGCGTGGATCTGCTCGCAGTGTGTGAGAACCCCTCACGAAAGCAGAGCAGCATCATGCATACCGGCGCTTTATGCGACCTCTGCTGAACCGTAGTTCCTCCCAAAGAACGCGAGTCACGTGCTCCGATACGGGGCGGTATGCACAAGGGACGGGGTGTTGATCTCACGAAAATTAGTCGGTCAACGCGGCGTCGGTTCGGTTGACGCCTTGCTCGCCGGAGGCTATGCTCGGTTCATGGTGCCTGGAGCGAATATCGATGCCACTGCCGCCATCCTCGATGGTTCAATGACTGTGGATGAGGAGCGGCGCGCTCTGACGTCGGGTGCCGTGCTCGTAGAGCGATCCGACGTTGGGCGGCTGATCGTGACGGGTGATGACGGCCTTGACCTGCTGAACCGTCTTTCGACGAATGAGCTAGCGACGCTGGAGGTTGGCGAGGGGGCGGCAACCGTCCTGACGACGAACAAGGGGCGCATCGTCGATTTGCTGCACGTTCACCGGAGGCAGGATCGGTTGGTCGTGTTTACCTCGGCGAGGAATGAGCAGCGGGTCGCGCAGTGGATCGACTTCTATACCTTCGTTGAGGACGTGTCGGTTGACGACGTGACTCGCGCAACGGCGATGCTTTCGCTCTGTGGGCCGGGATCGGGTTCATTGCTGGATGAATTCACGATGGGCAAAGCGTCATCTCTGGCGCCGTTGGGGCGGCTTGATGTTGATATGGCGGGCGTTTCTGCGGATGTGTACCGGAGCGATTTTCTGGGGACGCTTGCTTTCGATCTCGTGATTGATGCCGAGCACATGGGGCGGGTGGTCGCAATTCTTGCTGGCGTCGGCGCCGTCTCCGTTGACGAGAAGGCGATTGAGGCGTTTCGCGTGGCGCGAGGGATTCCGGCGTTCGGCAAGGAGTTGACGGAAGACTACAACCCGCATGAGGCGAATCTCGTTCATCACGTCAGTTTCTCGAAGGGCTGCTACATAGGGCAAGAGGTAATCGCGCGGCTCCAGACCTACAAGAAAGTGAGCAAATATCTGGTCGGTCTTCGGTGGGAGGGGGATGGCCCAAAGCCGGGTTCGTTCTTATCGTATGACGGTAAGCGGATGGGGGTAGTTACGTCTAGGGCGCAGATGCCGCTTCCCGGAGAAAGTGTGGGACTGGGCTATGTGAAAAAGGCGTTCGCCGAGAACGGGAAGACGGTTGTCGATGAGGCGGGGAACGAGATAGAAATTAGGACGCTGGTCTAGCCGGACAACTCGTCGTATATTATGCGTGATATGCGGGCAAGCTTTGGGTCGAGATCGATGCCGTCCGTAATCCGTTTCGCCATGATCGCCAGGGCGTAGGGACCGGTCTTCCCCCACACGATTCCCACGTCGCATCGGACGCTGTATACCCCGCCCGTCTTGTGGGCAACGATGACATCCGGCGGGAGGTAGTACGGGATTACGCTCCTTAGCTTCTGGCGTTTGAGGATATGGAGCATACCTCGCTTGGACTCTTCCGACAGGAAGTCGCCGTTGTGGACGATTTCGAGGAGACGGACCATGTCCGCGGGCGATGAGACGTCGGATTTCTCTTCGTTCAGCGCGTCGCAGTCGGGGAGCAGTCCGCGGTAGCCCTGTTCCACCCGGTTGGAGACTTCCCAGAATTCATCGAGTGAATCGCTAACGGTTATCCCCGCAAGGCTGAACAGGAGATCGCGGCAGGACATCGGCAGCTTGGTGCTGGCGAGGCCGAGGTCGGTCATCGTTTTGTTCAGGTTGTCCTTCCCGACGGTGTGGTACAGGATGTCGGTGGCGAGGTTGTCGCTGACGATAATCATCAACATCGCGAGGTCGTGCAGCGTCGGAGTCAAACCGCTGTCCAATTCTCTGAGGACGCCGGAGCCGGGCACGCGGAGGGAATCGACCAGTTCTACCCGGCGGGAGAGGTCGAGCTTGCCTGCGTCGACTTGGCGGTATAACTCGGCGAGTATCGGCACCTTGAAAGTGCTTGCGGTGAAGAACACCGTGTCGGAGTTGTGCTCAATCCTTTGTCCGTTCTCGAGGTGGAGGGCAGACACTCCGACGACTCCGGGTACTTGAGAGACGGCCTCTTGCAATGTTGTCATGTTAGGCGCCTGTGTTGAGGTTTGAGTACGATTATACCGATGTAGCTTTGTAGGAACCAGTTTGCGATTTCCGATTGAACCGGTTTCGGTCGAGTCGGTCGAATTGCGCGTGAGGCGGCTGCGTTCTATAATCGTTCGACTTGAGTTGAACGGTGGGCAAAGAATGTCTCGTGACTACGCGGCGCTTTCAGTAGGCGATACGATATCGGATCGGACGTTTCCGCTTGGCTTCGACGGTGTGGAACGGTACACGGCGGCCGTTCGGGACGAGTCGGGCGTGTTCGACCCGTCGGAGGAGTCGCCGACGGTTCCTCCGATGGCGGTCGCGACGTTTGCCCTGCGTGGTGTGTTGGACGATCTGGGAATACCGGAGGGGACGCTGCACGTGGGGCAGGAGATGGTCTTTCTTGGGGCTGCGCCGGTGGGTGAGGAGTTGAGATGCACGGCGGAGATATCCCAGAACGCGGTGAAGACCGGCTACCGGCTCATTGCCGTAAGGATGGATGCGCGTGATCGGGCAGGCAGGCAGGTGATGACTGCCAAGAGTACGATACTGGCGCCGGTATGATGATGGAAGTTGGCGCTGAGCTGCGATTGATCACTCGAACGGTGGAGCAGCCGGATATCACTTCGTATGCCGAGGCGTCGGGGGACTTCAACCCGATACATATCAACGAAGAGTTCGCGCGGACTACGAGGTTCGGCGGGACTATTGCGCACGGTATGATGATCGCCGCCATGCTCTCGGAGCTGATGGCCGCCGAGTTCGGCCATGATTGGACGAATACCGGGCAGCTTAAGATACGCTTCCGCTCTCCGGTGAGGCCTGGGGACACGGTGACCGCGTACGCCGAGGTCTCGCGAGTCCGCAAGGACACCGGGGGGAACAGAATCACTTGTTCGGTCGGCATTCGAACCGATAAAGGGGAATCGGCAATCACGGGTAACGCGACCGTGGTTGTGTCGGATAGTAATGAGAAATAGAGGACGGAATTGACTCAAGCAAACAGTATGGTCCGAATAGCCGTTGACGCAATGGGCGGTGATTACGCCCCGACCGAGGTCGTTGCAGGGGCGATTGAGGCCGCCAAAAAAGGGGATGTCCAGATCGGTCTCGTGGGAGATCCCCAGGCCTTGCAGGCCGAGTTGGCGAAGTACGATATAGCCGGCTTGCCGATTATGCCCGTGCCTTCGGAGGGCGTCATCTCCGAGGGGGAGCAGCCTGCGCTGGCGCTACGTCAGAAGCCGAAGGCGTCGGTGGTCGTTGCGACGGGCCTTGTCAAGAAGGGCATGGCGGACGGGGTGGTGACGATGGGTTCGACCGGCGCGGCGATGGCAACGGCGGCGGTCGTGCTGGGCATGATGGAGGGGATCGAGCGCCCGGCTCTCGGCGGTCCGATTGTAGGGTTTGCGCCGAGGACGGCTATTTTCGACCTGGGCACCAACGTCGATTGCCGGCCTTCGCAGCTACTGAGCTTTGCGGTCGTCGGCGATATGTGGGCGCGTACGTTCTGGGACATGGAGAGCCCTCGTGTGGGTCTTTTGAGTGTGGGGACGGAGTTCGGCAAGGGCAACAGGCAGGTGCGGGAGACGTCGGAACTATTCGCCAGGAGCGGTTTGAATTTTGTTGGCAATGTCGAGCCGAACGAGCTGGTAGCAGGCAACTTCGACGTGGTAATCACGGACGGGTTCGTCGGGAACGTGGTGATGAAGCTGACTGAGGGAATCGGGCAGGCGTCGGTTGACCTCGTTCGGGAGCGTTTGGCGGGCACGCTGCCGGATGATCAGGTTGAGGCCCTCGCTCAGGAGCTCTTCGAAAAGACGAACGTTGCGAATACGCATGGCGGCGGGCCACTGCTGGGCGTCAAGGGTATTAGCGTCGTCGGACATGGCCGGGGCAGGCGTGAAGAAGTTAAGCGCGCAATCGAGCAGGCGAAGATCTGGCACCAGCTGGGCGTCGTGGGCAAGCTCAGTGAGGCGCTTTCTGAAGTGCGCAACAGAGCCGGTGTGCAAGAGTAACGGGATCGAACTTAACGGAGGCCAGAGGCCAAGTGAAGACGAACGAATTGGAAGGGAAGAGCGCGCTGGTTACCGGTGCGTCGAAGGGAATCGGGAGGCAGATCGCGATTCGGCTGGCTGAGAAGGGGGCAAGGATTGCAGTCAACTATAATTCGTCGCCTGACGACGCGAGCGAGGTAGTAGAGACGCTCACCGGCAGTGGGGCTGAGGCGTTCGCAGTGCAGGCCGACGTTTCCGACCTCGATCGGGTCAAAATGATGTTCAAGGAAGTGGAGGGACGATGGGGGAACGTCGATATTTTGGTGAACAACGCGGGGATCATCGACGACCGTCACCTGATTCGGATGTCCGACGATTCATGGCATAGGGTCATTGACGTGAACTTGAACGGTACGTTTTACTGCACACGCGCGGCAATTCGGAAGATGATGTCGAAGCGCTGGGGACGCGTGATCAACATCGGGTCTATCGTTGGGCTGCGGGGGAATCCGACCCAGACGAATTACACTGCATCCAAGGCGGCGGTTATCGGCTTCACCAAGGCGCTCGCCAAGGAGGTCGCCACTCGCAACGTCACTGCCAACGTGGTCACGCCCGGGTATTTTGAGACCGAGACGACTTCCGTCCTAACCGAGGAAATGAAGGACTATTGGAAGGAGCGAACGCCGATGGGGAGATTCGGGGAACTCGACGACGTAGCCCATGTTGCCGCATTCCTCGCCCTGCCTACTTCAAAGTACATCACGGGGCAGGTGATCTCTGTGGACGGCGGGCTCGCCGTATAGTCGAATCATGGGCGCAGGCAAGGGGTTCGCGGGCAAGGTTGTTCTGGTCACGGGCGGATCGCGCGGCATCGGCAAAGCCATAGCCCTGTACTTCGCTCGTCGCGGGGCCGATATCGCTTTCAACTACCTGAGGAGTCACACGTCCGCGAATGACGCGCAGCGAGAGATCGAGGCGCTTGGCGTTCGCTGCTTGAAGGCGCGGGCGCATTTGGGAGACGCGGATAAGATTCGCGGTCTCTTTGAGACGGTCAAGGCCGAGTTCGGCAGGCTCGATGTGCTGGTTAACAACGCGGCGTCAGGCGTGAACGTCGCCGCGGCCGAGCTTGGCGAAAAGCATTGGAACTGGACGATGGACATCAACGCCAAGGCGGCTTGGATGTGTTCCATCGAGGCGTCCCATCTCATGACCGAAGGCGGACACATCGTAAATATCACGAGCGAGGGTTCTCGCAACGTTTTGCCAAACTACTTCTCCGTCGGAGTGTCCAAGGCGGCGTTGGAGGCGATCACGCGGTACTTGGCGGTCGAGCTGGCATCGCAGAACATTTCCGTCAATGCCGTTTCGGGGGGATATGTTGACACGGACGCGCTCAGCGCTTTCAAAGACAGGGAACGGATGCTGGCCGAAGGTGAGAAAACCGTGACCGGTCGGATGGTCACGGTGGAGGATATCGCCAACGCGGTGGGGTTCCTGTGTTCGCCGGAAGCCGAGATGATCCGGGGGCAGATCCTACTGGTTGACGGTGGGGCGACCCTGGGGACTCAACTTTCACCCTAGCCCTCCTCCGGTTAACGGGAGAGGGGATGCAATAAACGGGCCGCTAGGTGTCTCTGCTCCACCGCAACACCGGTCTACGGGCCGCCAGCGCCTCGTCGAGGCGGGTGTTGGGCGTGTTGTGGGGGGCGTTGATGAGCAGATCCGAGTTTTCCTCGGCTTCCTGTGCGATGAGCGTCATGATCTCGATGAACTGATCGAGTGTTTCTTTGCTCTCGGTCTCGGTCGGTTCGATGAGGAGCGACTCTTCGACCACGTCGGGGAGCGGGAAGTACATCGTGGGCGGGTGGATGCCGTAGTCGATCAGCCGCTTGCAGACATCTTTGCCGGTGACGCCGAACTTGTCCTTCAGATTCTTGGCGGAGAAGACCACTTCGTGTTTACAGTGCCGATCCTGCGGAAGGTCGAAGGTTCCTCGCAGCCGGCTGAGAATGTAGTTGGCGTTGATTACGGCGTCTTCGCTTATCTGGGCGATGCCAACGTCGCCGAGTGTGCGGATGTAGGAATATGCGCGGACGAGGGCGCCGAAGTTCCCGTGGAACGGGCCGAGTCTGCCGATTGATTGCGGGGGTGTCGAGAGTGAGAACCATTCTCCGCCGCCGTCCTCCGTCCTGGTGACGTGTGGTTCCGGGAGGAACGGGAGCAGGCGATCACTGACCATGACGGCGCCGGCGCCGGGCCCTCCTCCGCCGTGCGGTTGAGTAAAGGTCTTGTGCAGGTTGGAATGCACTACATCGAATCCGAGCTTACCCAGCTTGACTTTGCCGAGCAGTGCATTGAGATTCGCGCCGTCGCCGTACATGATTCCGCCCGCGTCACGGACGATTTGGATGACTTCCAAGAGGTTGGTGTCAAAGATGCCGAGCGTGCTCGGTTGAGTGAGCATGAATCCGGCCAAGTCGTCGCCGACTGCGGCCTCAAGCGCGGCGAGGTCGGTGTTGCCTTCTTCGTTAGTTGGGAGCGATACGACATGGAAGCCGGCAACGACGGCCGACGCGGGGTTGGTGCCGTGGGCGCTGTCGGGTATGAGAACCTTCTTGCGGTTGTCGTCGCCGCGGGAAAGGTGATAGGCGCGGGCCATGAGCATTCCGGCGAATTCGCTCTCGGCTCCGGCTTTCGGCGAGA
This sequence comes from Dehalococcoidia bacterium, assembly GCA_965232435.1. GTDB lineage: Bacteria > Chloroflexota > Dehalococcoidia > Lucifugimonadales > VXLM01 > VXLM01. Next base: position 793,079 of record CBDDPU010000004.1, on the reverse strand, counting down.
CGCTGGTTCCCGCCATGCCCATGACTTCGGCTAGGATTTCCTGGAGGTGCCAGATGAGCTTGAGCGCGCCTTGCACGGTTGCCTCGGGTTGGAAGGGGTGAATCTCCGCCAGCCCCGGCAGGGCGGCCATTTCGTCGTTGATCTTCGGGTTGTACTTCATCGTACAACTGCCGAGTGGGTAAAAGTTGTGGTCAATGGAGAAGTTGAATTGGCTCAGCTGCGAGAAGTATCGGACGATTTCGCTTTCCGAGACCTCCGGCATATCGAGGTCTTCTCGCAGCAGGGCATCGTCCGGCAGCGCGGACTCCGGCACGTCCAGCTTCGCATGGCTCGCTCCTATGCGGCCCGGCGCGCTGCGGTCCATGAGCAGTTTGCGGTTGTGCTTTTCCAGGCGGCGCCCCGGAGTAGTCATGAGGCGTTTGCTCCGATCTCGGCCAGAGCGGAGGCCAGCGCCTCGATCTGCCCGCGAGTATTCAGGTCGGTGCAGCACAGGAGCATCCCGTTCTCGATGTGATCGCTTACATCGAGGCCACCGATGATCTTGTAGTCGAGCAGTCTTCGGTTAACCTCGGAAGGGGAGATCGGACACTGAACGACGAACTCGCGGAAGAAGGCGCCCCGGAAGGGGAAGGAATAGCCGGGGATGTCTTCGATGAGGGAGGCGAGATAGTGGGCTTTGTGGTAACAGAGCTCGGCGGTGTGGCGGAGGCCCTGCTTGCCCTGAGCCGCCATGTAGACGGCGGACATCAGGGCGATTAGCCCGACGGAAGTACAGATATTGGATGTGGCGCGCTCGCGGCGGATGTGCTGTTCGCGGGTTTGGAGCGTGAGCACGTAGCCGGTGCGTCCTTCGGTATCGACCGTCTGGCCAACGATGCGCCCGGGCAGTTGGCGGAGGAAATCCCTGCCGCCTTTGCAGGCGAGAACTCCGACATACGGGCCGCCGTAGGACGGAGACACGCCTAGCGTCTGTCCCTCGGCGACGACTATATCGGCGTCGCATTGGCCGGGTGGTTTGAACATTCCCAGCGACGCGAGGTCAGCACAGACTATAAGCAGCGCGCCGCGTTCGTGGACGCGGGACGCCATTGATTTCAGATCGTTCAGGTAGCCGAAGAAATTGGGCTGCTGCACGACCACGCAGGCGGAGTCTTCGGGGATGTTGGAGCCGCTGGCTGCGATCACATCGACTTGGAGGTTGTCATGGCCTTGCGTGTAGGTGCGAACGACCGACTGATAGCTTGGAGAGACGGTGTCGGTGAGGACGATGCGATTGCGCTTGGTGATCCGGGCGGCCATCATGGCAGCCTCCGCAAGGGACGTGGCGCCGTCGTACATACCCGCGTTTGCGACTTCCATCCCCGTGAGTTGGCAGACGAGGGTTTGGAATTCGTAGTGTGCCTGGAGGGTGCCTTGGGAAACTTCCGGCTGGTAGGGTGTGTATGAGGTCAGAAACTCGCCGCGAAATGCCAGCGCGCGAACGATTGCGGGGACGTGGTGCCGGTACGATCCGGCGCCGAGGAAGCAGGCATATTCACCGGGTGTCACGTTCAACGCCGCGAGATCGCCAAGCTCCTGTCGCAACTCGAATTCCGAGAGCGGCTCAGGGATCTCCAGCGAGGGAAATCGGAAGCCTTCCGGTATATCGTCGAAGAGATCGGCGGCAGATTCCACGCCTATCGCTTCCAGCATCGCGTCCCTGTCAGCGTCGGTATTCGGCGAGTAATGGGACGTCGCGGTCGGGTTTTGCATGTCGTGGCGTTTGAAGGGCGGGTTACGTGAAATTAAGGGGTTTGGGCTGAGGTTACTGGCCTGCTAGGAAGGCTTCGTAGTCGGCGGCGGACATCAGATCGTCCAGCTGGGATGGGTCGCTCAACTCGATCTTGATCATCCAGCCTTCATCGTAGGCTGATTGGTTGACCAGTTCGGGGGTATCGTCGAGCTCTTCGTTGCGCTCTACGACGGTGCCGCTAACGGGAGAGTAGAGTTCACTGACGGCCTTGACTGACTCGATTTCGCCAAACTCGCCCATCGCCGTGACCTCTGCTCCAAGATTAGGCAATTCGACAAACACGACGTCGCCGAGCTCGTCGGCGGCGAATTTCGTGATACCTACGGCGACGATCGTTTCGGACTCTATGCGAAGCCACTCGTGCTCTTTGGTGTACTTGAGGTCGTCGGGGTAGCTCATGATGTTCTCCGTGAATAGAAGGGCAGGGGCCTAACGGCAGCATCGACGCTCCGTCGCCTGACTTGTATCCACAGGCGAGTGCCTAACGCCGCAAAATCGTTAGGAACATAGCCCAAGCCGATATACTTGTCAAGCGTGAAGGAAATGCTGCCGCTGGTGACTTCGCCGATCTTATTCTTTCCGTCGGTGATGTCGTATCCGTGTCTGGCGATTCCACGTCCGAGCATTTCAAAGCCGACGAGTTTTCTGTCGGTTCCTTCGTCGCGGATTCGTCTGAGGGCCTCGCCTGGGATGTAGTCGTCACGGTCGGGATCTACGAAACGGTCAAGGCCGGCTTCATAGGGATTGATCGAAGTGTCCATATCGCTGCCATGCAGGAGAAAGCCGGCTTCGAGCCTGAGGAGGTCGCGGGAGGCTAAGCCGCACGGTTTGGTTTCTTCGGCTTCGAGCAGAGAGTTCCAAATGGCGACGGCGGCGTTGGACGAAGGCATGATCTCGTAGCCGTCCTCTCCGGTGTATCCCGTTCGTGCAATGAGAACCGACTCGCCTTCGATGTCGATAGACCTGATCCTGAATGGACGGATCTTGTCAAGAGAGGGGCCGGCCACTTTGGCGAAGGTGGATTTTGCGGAGGGGCCTTGGATGGCAATCATGGCGAGTCGGTCGGCGGCGTCCTCGATTTTGACCGAGCCGTCGGCAGGGGCCCATTTGTGGAGCCACGCTGCGACAGCCTCGCGATTGCCCGCGTTGGGGATGTATAGGTATCGTTCTTCCTCCAGGCGGTAGACGATGTTGTCATCGATGATGCCGCCTTCTTCATTGCAGGTGAGGCCGTACTTGGCGCGGCCAAGGGGCAGCTTGCTCAGGTCCGAGCTAAATACTCGGCTCACGAATGCGGCGGACCCGGGCCCGCTGATAAAGAGTCGGCCCATGTGGGATACGTCGAAGATGCCCGTATGCTTGCGGACGACATCGACTTCTTCCAAGATCGTGGCGTACTGCACAGGCATGTCCCATCCTGAGAAGGGGACCATGCGCGCGCCCATTGAGACATGGGTTTGGTGTAGAGGAGTTGTCAATAGTTCGGACAATGCTCATCCCTTTCGACCGCTTCTTTGAATCTTCGCATAGCTTCTATGTGGTCCGAGGGGGTTGGAAGGCCGGAATTCATCGTGTTGAGTGAGAGATGAGTAACACCGGCGGCATTCCAGTCGGAGACGATATTGGCGGCCTCGCCAAGTGGTAGATTTCCGTAGCCGATAACCTTTTCAAACCCTATGGCGGAGAGGGCGCGACCTGCCGCTTTCGTGTACTGCTTGACTTGATCGACTGCCGAAGTGATTTCAGGTGTAGGCGTATTCCCTCCGCCCGCGATAATCCAGCCGTCCCCGATCCTGCCGATTCGCCGCAAGACTCGGTCATCGTACCCACCGAACCAAATGGGAATGGGCCTCCGAACGGGCAAGGGGTTGATTCCCGCGTCGGTGACGGTGTGCCATCGTCCGCTATAGGTGACAAGGTTGTTCGTCCAAAGGTTCCTCATTAAATCGATCTGTTCTTCGGAGCGGCGGCCTCGGTTAGTGAAGTCCTCGTTCAAGGCCTCGTATTCGACACTGTTCCAGCCGATTCCGATTCCGAGGCGGAGACGGCCTTCCGACAGCACATCGACCTCCGCGGCCTGCTTGGCAACGAGGGCGGTTTGACGTTGTGGGAGGATGAGGATGCCGGTTGTCAGCTCAATTGATTTGGTCAGTCCGGCGAGGTATCCGAAGAGGACGAACGGTTCGTGGAAGGCGTCTATGTGTCTGTAGGGGCCTCGGAGCCATTCGTGGGTTTCACGATTTGCGCCGAGAACGTGGTCGTAGATGAGGATATGGTCGTATCCGAGCGACTCTGCGGCTTGGGCGTAGTCGCGGATGGCGATTGGGTCGCTGCCGATTTCGAGTTGTGGGAATACTGCTCCGATTCGCACGTATGACCACCGCATTGGGGCTGTAGCTCATTATACGTGATGCGCACGGGACTATGCCATTGATGTCGGGAAATTGCGGGGGCGAGCCGAGCCTCCCCATGTTCGTGGAGGAGAAGCGGCGAGGGGAATTCGTCGTTACTCCGGGGGAGTGTAGATTTCCACTGAACCGTTGATTGCCCGGTTTCGCGCCTCTCCGCCGACGGCGATGACTCTGCCGTCCGGCAGGAGAGTCGCGGTGTGGTCTTTTCGCGAGTCGAACATTTTACCGGCGTAGAGCCATCCGCCGATTGTGCCGTCGAAAATCCAGGCTTTGGTGGTGCCAGTGCCTCCGAGCATGAGGATTCCACCGTTATCGAGCAGGGTCATGGTTGGGCCTACGCGGGTTTCCGGAAGGCGGTCGACGTATGTCCATTGGGTTGTTCCCAGCATATGGATTAGTGCCGAGTTGGAGGGGCCCTGTGGGCCAAACCCGCCTGCGACCAAGATGGTTCCGTCTTCAAGGACGCCCACCGCGGCGTCTCGCAGTCGCTGATCCAAGTTCGGCAGGAGGGACCACGTTCTTGCGTTGAAGTCGTACACTTCAACCGTAGGGCCGGAGCCGCCCGCGACCATGAGCCTGCCGTCGGGCAGCACTTCCATTGAGTGGCCGGAGCGTCCGTCGGCCATTTTGGAAACCTCCGTCCACGTGTCGGCGCCGGGGTTGTAGACCTCGGCTGTGGCGATCTTTCCGTCTTCGTTCTCGCCGCCGACGACCATGACCGTCCCATCGGCGAGTTCGATTCCCGTATGGGCCCATCGGGGGCCGGTCATGTCCGCTGCTCGCGTCCATGTGTCGCCGGCGGGGTCGTATATTTCCGCGGTGCCAACGAAGGTTATTTTTCTGGATCCCTCTTCGTCGATCTCTAGGTTTCGGCCGCCGGCGACAAGGACCCGCCCATCGGTGAGGCGAGCCGCTATGTGGCCGCCTCGAGGATCGTTCATGTCGGCCATGGCCCGAGACTCTCCTGATGCGGGATCGTAAATCTCGCTTGAGGGTATGAAGTCCACAAGAGTTTGGACGTCCGTTTCGTCGAGTCTCGCCCTTCCGCCGGCTATCAGCAGTGTGCCGTTATCAAGGATTGTGGCGGTGTGGCCGGCGCGCGCGCGAAGCAGCGGCGCGGCTTTTTCCCATGAGCCGAGGAACGGGTCCGATATCCATGTTTCCGTTGCGGGATTGTAGAACTCTACGGTGTCGTAGGGGCCCGTTCTCTGAGCGCCGCCGATGACCATGATTCGTCCGTCGTTCAGGAGAACCGAGCGGTGGGAGACACGGGCGGCATCCATGTTGCCGGCGGGGGTGAACAAGTTGGTCTCGGGGTCGAAGATCTCGGCAGTGTCTTCGGTTATTCCTTGCTTGAGTCCTCCGCCCGTGATAAGCACTCGTCCGTCCGACAGGAGGGTTGCTGTGTGGTCTTGGCGTGGGACTCCGGGTTCGGGAAGCTGTTCCCACGTGTTGGTCTCGGGGTCGTATGCTTCGGCGCTGGCGAACTCCTCACCCCCGTACGCGAGGACTCGACCATCGTTGAGGAGGGTCAGCGAAAGGGCGACTCGTCCTGATGTCATGGCTCCACCCGATGACCATTCGCCGGTTTGGGGATCGTAGATTTCGGCTTGCTCTACGGGGACTCCCGCGCCGTCGCCTCCTCCCGCCACAAGAACCCGGCCGTCTTGCAAGAGGACTGCCGCATGCGAGCCGCGGTGGAACTGGAGGCTGGCGACTTCCGCCCAGTCCTCTTTTTCAGGGTCGTAGACTTCGGCCGTATTCAGCGCGCCGCCTCTCAGGCCCAGGCCTCCGGTCACTAGCACCTTCCCATCGTTCAGAAGGAGGGCATCGTGCAGTCCGCGGCTGTCGATCATGCGTCGGGCTTGTATCCACGTGTCGGTTTCGGGATCGTATATTTCGGCGGACTTGAGGTTTTCCGTTTCCCCTGATCCGCCCATTACCAAAATGCGGCCGTTTCGCATTTGTACTGCGGGGCTGAAGGCTCTGGATGTAAGCATCCGCGCCTTGGTGGTCCATGTGTCGGTTGCAGGGTCGTACTCTTCCACCAGGGGGAAAGATCCGTATGGCCCGATACCACCGATGACCAGCACTTTGCCGGTGTCCAGTTTTACGACACCGAATGCCTGGCGCGGATCGTTCATGTTGCGCTGGTTGGTCTTGGCGAGAGAAGCCGGGCGGCTCGTCTGTTCGGTTCGGCGATCGGTTGATGGTTGGCTTGTCTGATCCGAAGACGCCGTGATGTCGGGGGTCGCCGTTGTATCGGGGGTGGATGTGTCACTTCCGCAAGAAGTCGAGGCGGCGATTGCCGCAAGTGATAGGAACAGGGCGAGAAACTTTGGGAGCGGATGAGAGATAGTCATCGTTCGAGGGTGATCGGCTCGGGATTCATTATCGCCGCTCGCGCACCCCAAGAATGTGGAAAATACACCTTGGGTTTTCTGTAGTTCACAACGCAGAGGGGCGGAGCTAGGTTAGTGAGAATCACGGTGAAGCTGAGTGTCTGACGCTCAAAATTGTAGCATTGGGCTTTGACGTGGGTCAATTTGCAGGAGTCGCATGATGCCGTGAAACGGCGCTTCTCCGGGGTTGTGAGGCAGCCCGGAATTTTCGCCGTCGGGTTATGGGGAGTCGTCGCGGCGTTGTGCTACACTACCGCTTCAGGAAGCAAGGAAAGAGGAGGTATGAATACATGAAGATGTACATTGGCGGAGAGTGGGTCGACCGCGACGGCAAAGTGGACGTCATCAACCCTTATGACGGTTCGGTGATCGACACGGTCCCCAGCGGCAGCTTGGATGATCTCGAAACGGCGCTCGCCAGCGCGGTACGGGGCGCGGAGGTCATGCGAAGCATCCCTGGTTACCGGCGGTTTGAAATTCTGCGTCGAGCGGCCGATATCATGGCGGAACGGCAGGACGAGCTTGGCCGGACGATCTCAATGGAAGAAGGCAAGATTATTGGAGAGGGCATCGCCGAAGCCGAGAGAGCCAAGCAGACGATCGAGCTTTCGGGTGAGGAGGCAAAGCGTCTGTACGGAGAGACCATTCCGCTGGACGGCGCGACGAACTGGACGGGGCAATACGGCTTCACAATGCGAGTTCCGGTCGGGGTTGTGGCGGCGATCAGCCCCTTTAACTTTCCGCTGAACCTCGTCGCGCACAAGGTTGGCCCCGCGCTCGCGGTGGGCAACTCGGTCATCATCAAGCCCGCGACCGACACGCCCCTTTCGGCTCTGAAGCTGACGGAGATCCTGCTTGAGGCGGGCGCGCCTGCCGAGTCGATACAGTGCATCACCGGGTCGGGGAGCAGGATCGGCGATCCACTCGTTGCGGATCCGCGGGTTCGGAAGGTCACATTCACAGGAAGCCGCGATGTTGGGGAGCGCATTTGCAAGACGGCAGGGCTGAAGAAGGTGACAATGGAACTCGGTTCCAACTCGCCGCTTATCGTCATGAGCGATGCCGATATGGACAAGGTCATCGCCGGCACTCTTTCGAGCGGCTTCTCGAATGCCGGACAGGTTTGCATTTCGGCCCAGCGGGTCATGGCGAGCAGCGATATTTACGGCGATTTCGTGGATGCGCTCACTGTGGGAGTGCAAGGGTTGACGACGGGCGATCAGCTCGACGCATCGGTCAAGATGGGGCCGATGGTGCGGAGCGACGACGCCGTGCGCGTCAATTCTTGGATTCAGGAGGCGGTTGGCGCGGGGGCGCGCACGACGACGGGCGGGGAGTACGAGGGGGCACTGCACGAGCCAACGGTCGTCGTGGACGTCAAGCCGGACATGAGGATATCCCGCGACGAGATCTTCGGGCCGGCGGTTGCGGTATCGTCATTCGACGACATCGACGAGGCCATCGCTTCGGCCAATGACACGATCTACGGTCTGAGCGCGGCGATCTTCACGCAGAACGTGGATTGGGCGATGCAGTACGCCAAGGAGGTGCACTCGGGCAACATCCAGATCAACGCGGGCCCGCAGTGGCGCGCGGACCTCATGCCCTACGGCGGACTCAAGGACAGCGGCATGGGCAAGGAGGGGCCGAAGTACGCGGTGGAGGAGATGACGGAAACGAAGATGGTCATCTTTCATCCGTAGGCAGGATGTGAGGAAAGGCTGGCAAGGGGCTGGCTCGTGATCGCTGTTACAGGGTATCTAGGGAGACCCTTCGACAGGATCAGGGTGAATGGGTTTTCGCTAGAGTTCTCTCACGCGAAGAGTTCGTTTACGGGCATCGCCCACTGGGGGACGGCGGGTTCGGCTTCGGCGACTTGGCCGCGGCGGTAGACCGTTGGCGTGTCAGGGTCGGTTGAGCGATGGACGCTGACGGTGTTGTCGCCGAGGAGGTCGACGTCCCACACGACGAGCGTCCCGGCGACGAAGTAGTCGGCGCGTTTGGCGGCCAAGTCGCGCTCGGCGGAGGGCCCGTAGTCGTTCTCACTTCGAATTTCCACGGCGAAGACGGGAGCGCCTTCCGCGAACTTCATACCGGAGTCCTCACCGGTGAAGAAAGCCGCGTCGGGGCTGAATGACTGTCGATTCGGAAGATCGACGATAAATCCCACATTATCGCCGACTGCGACGCCGGGATGACCTGCCTGAGCGTACTGATAGAGACTCATCCATATCTTGCTGCTTGCGAATCCCGGTCTGAGCCCTGTTGGCGCCATCAGCCGCAGTTCTCCTTTGACAAGTTCCGCCTTACCGCCGTCGGCGACTTTGTACAGGTCGGCCACTGTCGCGGGTTTCTTGATGACCGTTACCATGTGCGACTCCCTAGCGCTGATATATCAGATCCACAGGCTGTTCTTCATTATACCCGACGGTCTTCCTTGTCAGGGTTTGACGACCAATTGCAGTTGGTCGCCGGGGGTATAGAGGGACTCAAAGGCGGATTGGATATTTTCTAGGGTTACGAAGTCCGATTCTCGGAGCATCGGTTCGACGATGAATTTACGGGTTTGCATGAGTTTGAGGACGGTGTGCCAGTCGGCGGGATCATGGCCGAAGATCGTTTGGATGTTGATGTGGCGGGCCATCCAGTCTGCCGGTTCAAGGGGCAAGGGTTCCCACGGTACCGCGATGAGGACGACCTGTCCCCGTGGGCGGACCATGTTTGCCGCTTGGTCGAGTGTGCCCTTGATTCCCGCGCAGTCGAATACTACGTTCACTCCCGCGCCGTCGGTCATGTCCTCCGATGCCTCGATGGGGTCGTCTTGCGTTGGGTCGATGACTCGGTCTGCGTTCAAAGCCTCGGCTGCGGCGCGTCTGGTTGAGGAAGGCTCAGATACGAGGATGCTCGCGGCGCCCGCGGCCCGGGCCGCTTGGATGGTGAAGAGGCCGATGGGCCCTGCACCGATAACGGCGGCGGAGTCTCCTAGCCGGAGTTGTGAGAACCGGACGGCGTGGACTGCCACTGCGGCCGGTTCGCAAAGGGCCGCGGACTCGTAGGAGACGCCTGGCGGAATGGGAATCGGTTCCCACTCTTCCATGAGTACGAATTCGGCGTAGGCTCGCATTCGGTCGGGGTCGAAGCCGTGCAGTCGGTAATTGTAGCGAGGGTCGAGGTCCCAACCCTTGCCTTTGCCGGGCGGAGGATTCCCTCCCCCTCCAACCACTCTGTCTCCCACGCGCCATTTTGTCACGTCGCGCCCGACTTCCACGACCTGCCCGCTGTACTCGTGCCCGAGTGCCGTTCCTGGCGGCGCTATGTCGTACATGACTGCATGGACGTCGGTTCCACAGATGGCGCAGCAGGCCACTTCGACCAACACTTCGTTTGGCCCTGCCTTCGGAGTCGGGACGTCGCGAACCTCCAGTTTACTGCTGCCGGTGTAGACTGCCGCGCGCATGTGGACACCTCTGGGGCAATTCTATGGTTGCAGGCAGTACGGGTCAACTCGGTTAGTGTTGTTGACTCGCCTGCAAGTGGTATCCATAATAACCCCATAATCTTTCCTTAGGAGGCGTTTAATGAATATACGGCATGTGGTCAATCAGTCCATTTGGAGGCGATACGGCAATGCGGGCAGCTTTGGAGACGACCGAAGGAAGATTCCCATACCCCCAGGAGACGACGATACATGCATCCAAACATAGAAACTGCGATAGACCGATTTCTCGTCAAGGCGGACGAACGAGGCATCATCGCGGACTTGGAGCCGTTGCGGATCCGGGTAGTCGGCGTCATGCCGCGAGTGGCGACCGCCGCGCGGACAGTTGTTGTGAGCGTCAATTTGGCGGATAACGCATTTGAGGAGGAGACGAACGGGGCATGTGACGGGACAGTTGCGCAGGGCTAGACGCTAGCGTGTCGTCCATCTCTTCCCGTAGAAACGAAATTTTCAAGAAAGGGGGTACTTGCACATGGCGACCGAATTGCGAGACAACGGAATAACGACGGAGGAGGGGGCCAAGCGGCGCCGACTTCAGATCGATTTTGCGCCGGAAGCGCACGAGCGGCTCGTGCGGATTCGCGAACGCTCGGAGGCGGCAACCAATGCCGAGGTGGTGCGCAACGCTTTGCGGCTGTACGACTGGTTTCTCGAACAGCGCGCGCGAAATTCTCGGATTCAGCTAGTTGAAGGGGATACGGTGAAGGAGATCGAGGTTCTGTTCTGATAGAGGATCTTTGCAGAATCTGCAAACACCGTTAATGGTGAGCTAGTCGAACCATAGAAGCGCCCTTCGACAGGATCAGGGCGAACGTATGACATTGTTGGACGTTGCCTTAGTAGACACCCTCTAAATGGATGTTGCGAGACTCGCCTTGCCATGGTTGCCGTTGGAGTGGGAACACGGCTCCCTTGACCGCGCGCGCCTTGCGTGGCTATGGTACGCGCCAACAGAACTCGGAGACGTGATTACGCTATGTCCGCACGCAAGCTCAAGTATGATCCCATCCCCGTTGAGAAGGTCCGCGCGGCTGCGGATCGTATAAGGGGCACGGTTGTTAGGACGCCGCTCGTCCGGCTGAATGTCGACGAGGCCCCTGTTGAAATTTACCTGAAGCTGGAGAACCTCCAGCCTATAGGTTCGTTCAAGCTCAGGGGGGCGGCGAACAAGATGGCGCAAATTGCCCCGGAACGCCTATCGGAGGGCGTCTGGACTTGTAGCGCGGGGAATATGGCACAGGGGGTGGCGTGGAACGCCAGGAGGATGGGGGCCCCGTGCGCGGTCGTAGTGCCGGACGTTGCCCCGGATGCCAAGCTGAACGCTATTCGTCGGCTCGGTGCGCGATATCACAAAGCGCCGTTCTCGGAGTTCGTAGAGACCTTCGAAACTCGGAGTCATCCGCAGATGAGCGGTTTGATGGTGCATCCGTTCAGCGACCCGGAAGTCATGGCGGGGAACGCCACTATCGGGCTTGAGATACTTGAAGACCTGCCGGACGTGGACGCCGTGGTCATTGCGTACGCGGGCGGGGGGTTGTCGTGCGGCATTGCTTCGGTCATTCGGGCGCTGAAGCCCGAAGTCAAGCTCTACGCCGCGGAGGTATCGACGGGCGCGCCCTTTGCCGCTTCCCTCGCGAACGGGAGTCCGGTCGTGATTGACTACGAGCCGACCTTCGTGGACGGCATCGGCGCTCCCCGCGTCTTCGACGAGATGTTCGATCTTGCCTCAAGTCTCTTGGATGGTTCACTCGTGTCTACGCCGGAGGCAATCGCCGACGCCGTGCGCCTCATCGCTGAGCGGAACCACGTCATCGCCGAAGGGGCGGGCGCGGCATCCGTGGCCGGAGCGTTGGCGGGCAAGGCAGGCAGTGGCAAGGTCGCTTGCGTTGTGTCGGGCGGGAACATCGACGGCAGCAAGCTGGCGTCCATTCTTCAGGGCGGAACACCGTAGGCAGGTTGGCATCGTGAAGGCCCAAGTGAAGTCGAAGCAGATACCGCTGTGGAATGGGCATCCGGTTGAGGAGGACGAGGATTATCTCTCTCGGCAGATCATCACGTACATTGGGAACAAGCGGGCGCTTCTCGGGCACATCGGGCAGATCGTCGAGGGCGTCAAACGGCGGCTGGGGAAGGAGCGGCTGCGAGCATTTGACGTGTTCAGCGGTTCGGGGATCGTCTCCCGGTACTTGAAGGCCCATGCCTCGACGCTGATAAGCAACGACATCGAGGACTACGCGGCTGTCGTTGGACGGTGCTACCTGCGAAATCGCAGCTCCGTCGACCTTCGGGCGATCACTGAAACAGTGGACGAAATGAACCGCAGGGTTCAGAGCGATCCGTTTCCGCGGGGATTCATTGAAGAGCTGTACTCCCCGAAGAGCGAAGATCGCATCACGAGCGAAGATCGAGTCTTCTACACGCGGGATAATGCCCGGCGACTCGACGCGTACCGCCGGATGATTGGCGAGGCCCCTGAAGATATGCGAGAGCTTCTTCTCGGACCGCTGCTGAGCAAGGCATCCATTCACTCGAACACGGCGGGAGTCTTTAAGGGGTTCTACAAGAACCGGGAGACGAAAATTGGACAGTTCGGGGGCACCGGTTCCGACGCGCTGGTGCGAATCAAAGGGCAGATCGTGCTCGAACCGCCGGCGCTGAGCCGGTTCGAGTGCGACTGGGAGATGCTGCAAGAGGACGCCAACGCCGCCGCGCGTCGAGTGAGCGACCTCGACTTGGCGTACATCGACCCGCCGTATAATCAGCATCCCTACGGATCGAACTATTTCATGCTCAATCTGCTCGTGAGGTATGAGAGGCCGGAGCGAATCAGCCGGGTTTCGGGGATTCCGGTCGACTGGCGGCGTTCCGGCTACAATGTACGGGCAAAGTCGCTCCCGCTACTGGAAGACCTGCTTCACGCTCTCGACGCGAAGTTCCTTCTCGTGTCGTTTAACAATGAGGGGTTCACAACGGCGGGCGAGATGCGCGCGCTGCTGCAGGGGGTCGGGACGGTCGAGGCGTTGGAGACGCCGTACAACGCCTTCCGGGGGAGCCGGAACTTCAACAACCGGCCCATTCACGTCACCGAGCAGTTGTTTCTGGTGGAGAGATGAGGGTGTAGGGAGTTACAGGTCGTAGCCGCGGAGTTCGCCGCGTTCGAGGGCCAAGGCGATGCGGTGGCGGTGGGACTCTGTGGGGTCGGCGTCGGCGTCCATGAAGGCGACAACATCGCCGAGGCCGTTTACGAACTCGGAGGGCCCTTCCTGGTCGATCTTGGGGACGACGACGTCATCGTACCATGACCAGACGTCTTCCTTGGAGCCGTAGGAGCGGGCGTGAGCTGGGAGCTCGCTCGGCACGCCGAGATCGGGGCGATGGCTGTACTCGATGCCGTCGGCATTGAGGGCGGCTTCGAGAACGCCGTTGTTGTATTCCGGCTTGTACGGCGTGAGGCGGGAATGGCGAACGTCTACGAGGTTCGTGACACCGGCGGCGCGCAGGATGCGGACAAGCTCAGGGATCTCCTTGCCTGAGAATCCGACGGTGTAGAAGTCGGCTTGAATTTGGGCGTGTTCCAAGTTCCAAAGGGTCTTATTGACCAGCTTTTCGCCGGTTACTTCTTCGGGTGAGCCGAACAACTCGTACTGGACTGTCGGCGATTCATCTTCCCGTTGAGGCGTATCGTCCTTGGGTGTGGAGGGACGCGGGGCTGTGTGAGTCACGTCGTCGGATCCGGGAGTGTCCGAGGTCGGGGTTTGCTGGGCATCCGCATGAGTTTGTTCGCCGTTCGAGGTGCGGACAAGCTCGGTAATGACTTCGCTCCAGTCGCGCCGCTCGCCGGAGGAACTGGCCATTTCCTCGATCTGTCGCGCGGTGTCGGCAGGAATCGAGATAGCCCTCTCGATGGTGGCTAGGGCCATCGACTCGATATCTTCGAGCGGCTTGTCCGGGTACATCTTGAAGAAATCGAGCAGCCGACGGGCTTTCTCCTGGTCGAGTGGCGCAATAATCCGAGCGAGTTGCTCATAGGTTGAGTCGATCTTGTCCGCGGGAATGCGTGAACGAACGGACGCCATGGCCTGTTCGAGGAGGGTGGCGTGCCGTTCCGGGATGGCGGATCGCGACTGTCGCTGGGCGGACTTCGGCGGGAGCTTGCTGGCGACCTCGACGCCGCTGGGACGCAGTCGCTGCATGGCTTCGTAGGCTTGGAAGTCCTCGACGATCTTCTGGTGGCTGCGCCCGATGGCGCGGGAGAGGCCCTTGGTGCTGCCGAACCGTTCCGGGTCGAAACGGTGGAGCCTTCGGTAGGCGATGACTCGTTCTTCAAGGGAGAGGTCTCCGCGGTGGAGATTCTCGACGAGGGAGCGCACGATGGCGTCGGAGTCGGAGATGCGCTGGATGACGACGGGCACGACGGCCATACCCAGCTCTTTCGCGCAGGCGAGTCGCCGCGAACCGATGATGACCTCATACTTGCCGACCTCGCCGGGTCGCACGACGAGCGGTTCCAAGATACCTTGTTCTCGGATTGAGTCGCGGAGTTCGGAAATATCGCCCACTTCTTTGCGGGCATTGACGGGTGAAGGGAAGAGACGGTCGGTGGAAAGTTCTCGTGCCTCGAAGCCTCTGGACGCGGTGGCAACCATGGCAAGCAACTCCTCTAGTCTTCCGGGCATCTCGACCTCCGTCGCGTGAGCGAAACTGTGCCCGGATAATACGGTGTTTGGGGTACCGCAAGTCTAGGGGATTTGCGGCCTCAAAACAAGCTCCCTTGATTGAGCTGTGAACGTTCGTGAGGGTACTCGACGCCGAGATGCTCGTACGCCAGCCGCGTGGCCATGCGGCCCCTGGAAGTTCTCTCCAAAAATCCGCACTGGAGGAGGTACGGCTCGTAAACGTCCTCAATCGTCTCGGTCTCCTCGTTGATCGACGCCGCGAGCGTGTTTAGTCCGACCGGGCCGCCGTCGAACTTGCCGATGATCGAGTCGAGGACGCGATGATCAAGTTTGTCGAGGCCGATTTCGTCCACTTCGAGGCGTTCCAGGGCTTCTTGGGCCGCCTCAAGCGTGATGGTGTTGTCGGCCATGACCTGGGCGTAGTCACGGACTTGCCGCAGCAGGCGATTGGCGATCCGCGGGGTGCCGCGCGCGCGCTTGGCGATTTCGGCAATGCCGTCCTCATCGGCGGAAATTTCGAGGATGCGCGTGGAGCGACTCACGATGGTGAGCATTGCGTCTTCGTCGTAGAAGTCGAGCCGGTGCACTGATCCGAAGCGGTCGCGCATGGGGGCGGTTATCATCCCGTAACGAGTTGTCGCGCCGATGAGCGTGAAGGGTTTGATGGGGAGATTCATGCTCTGTGATTTCAACCCTTTGTCCATGACCCATGACACAAAGTAATCTTCCATCGCCGGGTACAGTGCCTCCTCGACGACTCGGGGAAGTCGGTGGACTTCGTCGATGAAGAGCACTTCGTGTTCCTTGAGCTGTGTCAGGATCGCGATCATGTCGCCCGGTCGCTCAATTGCCGGGCCGGATGTCGTCTTGATGCGGACGCCGAGTTCAGTGGCGATGATGTTCGCCAGTGTCGTCTTGCCGAGGCCTGGAGGGCCGTACAGCAAAACGTGGTCGAGGGCTTCTCCGCGCTGGCGCGCGGCCGTGATCGATATTTCGATATTGCCTTTGACTGCCTCTTGGCCGATATAGTCCACGAGTCGACGCGGCCGCAGGCTGTTGTCGATGTCCTTGACCTGCTTTTTGGGTGATACGACTCGCTGCTGCATATTGTCCGCCGTTCTTGCGATAGAGAAGCCCGGTTTGAGAAGATACGTCTCCCATGCGAATCATACCCATCGCCCGGCATCCCGTCGAGTGTTCCTCCGTGACCGGTCTTCCGACGCTTCCGTACCGCAACCGTCGGAAGCTGGACGCCCAGTGGGCAGAGGCCTTGCTCCGGTATGGAATCGACCGGTTCGGAGATGGCCGTTCAGTGGAGCCGCCGTCGGAATTGCGGCGGGCCGTGGATCAATTCAATCGGGGCGAGTTCTGGGAATGTCACGAGACGCTGGAGGACGTTTGGCGTGAGACGCATTATCCGTTCCGACTGTTCTATCACTCGATCATTAAGACCTCGGTTGGGTTCCATCACATTTCGGCTCACAACGGCAAAGGCGCGCGCATAAAATTGCGGGACGGCGTCGAACTGCTTGCATTATTCCAACCGCATTGGATGGGCGTTAGGACGGACCGGCTCCGCGCCGACGCTACGGAGTGGCTGTCACTCATCGAAGGGCCGGGCGTTGATTGGTCGGCGTTAGACGACCGCGCCAAGCCGTGTATCGCAACGCTTGCCCCTTACTCTTCCTGTCCGTAGAGTGTGTCGGTCTTCGCCGCCATGATGAAGTCGTTTCGGTGAAGACCTCGTATCTTGTGGGTCCACCACGCGACGTTAACCCGGCCCCACTCCGTGATGATTCTTGGGTGGTGTCCTTCGTCCTCCGCGATCTCGCCCACCTTCTGCGAGAACTCCAGCGCGCCGGCGAAGTCGGGGAACTTGAAGGTCCGATCCAGTCGCTTGATCTCGTCGACTTCGGTCAACTCCCAGCCCGACACGACAGGGTGGAGGTCGGCGATCTCCTCCGGGGTGACTTTCGGCGAGTCTCGTCGGCAGGCAACACATTTCTCACGCGCGAGTGCCATGTCGTCCTCCGTAGTCCTAATGGTTGTCCTAGATAGCTGCACTTCATACTACCACGCGGGAAGGGGGCGGGTGGTTCTTGTCACTGCCGCGCCGTGGTCGGTCAGGCCGATTTCGATCTCAAACCCATAATAGTCCATACGTTCTTGTTCGTCAAGTCTGATCGAATCAGGGGTTAGCGTGCTATAATCGGGCCGCAACCGGAACTGGGAGGCCGTGAATTGGTGGTCAACGTGCGCAAGGCCGTCGTTCCCGTGGCGGGGTTTGGCACTCGCTTCCTTCCTGTCACCAAGGCCGTTCCGAAGGCGCTCCTTCCGGTCTTGGATACGCCCATTATTCATCTTGCCGTGGAGGAAGTCGTCGCGGCGGGCATCGAGCAAGTGGTTATGGTTGTCTCGCCAAGCCAAGAGAGCGTCGCCGCTTACTTCAAGAGTCCCAGCGAACTTGAAGGACTGCTGGAGCGGCAGGACAGGGGCGGCCTCCTTGAACGGATGCCGGACTTCTCGAAGAAGGTGGACATAGTCTATACCCAGCAACGGGAGCCACTCGGCAATGGGCACGCCGTGCTGGTCGCTCGACGCTGGATTGGGGATGAGCCGTTCGCCGTCCTGTTTCCGGACGACGTCATCCGCGGCGGCGAATCACCTATCGGCCGCATGATCGAAATCTATCATCAGACCCGCGGGCCGGTGATAGGCGTTGCGGAAGCTGCGGAAGAGACGATTCCGCAAAAGGGGGTTGTCACTCCCACGAAGCAAGACGGCAGGGTGTATGAGATATCAGGGATCGTCGAGAAACCGTCCATCAAAGAGGCCCCGTCGAATTTGACGGTCGTCGGGCGGTACGTGCTTCCGCCCGAAATATTCTCCGCCTTGGAGCGCGAGAAGCCGGGAGCGGGGGGTGAAATCTGGCTCGCCGACGGGATCGCGGCGCTGCTCAAGACTCACCGCGGCGCTGCGTACCGCTTCCCAGGGGAACTGTTCGACGCCGGCATTCCGGCTGGGCTGTTGAAGGCGTCCCTTCGAGAGGCGCTCGACCGGGCCGACATGTCGGAGGAAATCCGCGAGTATATTCGGGACTTGACAGCACAGGAGGAGGCCGTCACATGAAGTTGGTCATCATCGGCTGTGAGTATACGGGCACGACGACGCTGGGGTTTAGGATTCGGGATTGGATACACGAGGAGCTTGGCGGATGGGTCAAGAACGTGCATGACCACGGCAAGTTTCCGTATACCGTGACGCACGAGCAGGAGTACACGCCGGTGCCGAGCGACTTCACGGAGGAGGAGCAGGAGCAGCTCTGGGCCCTGAGCACGAGGACGAAAGAGACGATCATGCGGCACAACGTCGTGTACCACGTGTCGGGGCTGTCGACGATGACGGGGATGAGGGACTCGGTGATGATCGGTCTTCACATCGAGGAGGGGATTTACGGGGAGCTGTACTTGGGATTCGAGGGTCGGCGGGAATTCATGAGCAATATGGAAAGCAAGATCTTGAGTGGGGGGACGGATACCGTGCTCTGTCTGGTGACTGCGAGGCCGGACGTGATCCGCAGGCGCATGGCGGAGAATCCTCACCCTAACGGCATCCTCAAGGACGAGGACGTGGAGCTTGTGCTGGAGAGGTTCCGGGAAGAATTCGAGCGTTCCCGTCTGACTCGCAAGATAGAGGTCAATACGTCGGAGGCCACGGTCGAAGAGACGCTGCGGGATTTCATCTGTCAGATCGATCCGCACCTTTCGGACCAAGATCGCGAAGGGATGGCGGCAGTTGCGGCGGGGAGGCAGACAGGTTAGCTGAATCGCACGAGGGGACCATGGTTCGACAGACTCACCATGACCCGTTTTTGGGGTGTGAGGTGGGGGCTAGCTTCCTCGCTGGGTCATGGCGCGAGCGTGGTAGAGCGAGAGGCATGTGGCGATGAAGGAGTTGATAGGCGTCGGAACTGACACTTCGGCGCCCATTCTGGCTACGGCGCCGTTGAGCACCTCTACTTCGATCGGGCTGCCGCGCATGAGGTCGGTGTACATGGACGACGTGTTTTCCCCCTTGATGCTGACAAAATAGTCGACCGTCGAGTCCACGTAGTCGGCGGCGATGTTCACGCCCTTGGCCTGAGAGACGCCGTAAGCCTCGCTCATGATGCTGCGGACGAATTCGAGAGTGTGCGGCGTCATGACGACCTGGTCGAAGGTTGAGCGTGTGATGCAGGTCGAGCCGCTGAGGCCGCAGATGTAGATGAACTTGCTCCATAGCTCCCTGGTGATGTCGTCCGCCACTTTCAGGTCGATACCTTCAACGTCCAGGGCTTGACGGATCCGATTCACCCGGTCCGACTCGCTCCCGTCCTCCTCGCCGAGCACGATGTCGGGGGCTTTTAGACCGAACTCACTGACGGCGCCAGGCCCCGTTCGGGTCGCGTCGATATAGGTTAGTCCGGGCAGCACGGCATCGCGTCCGTATGCCGCAGCGAGCGCGTCGATGCTGCCCATGCCGTTTTGCAGTGTTAGCACCGTTGTGCCGTCTCCGACGGCCGGGCCTATCGTCGGTACGGCCGTGGTATTGTCGTAACCCTTGACACAGTAGAGGATCAGATCGGCTTTCCATGATCCGTCCGGGCGCGTCATCGCCGATGCTTCGACCTCGAATGCGCCCGCTGCGTCGCTCTCGACCCGAAGGCCGTGTTTGTTGATCGCCTCGAGGTGGTCGCCCCTGGCGATGAACACTACCTCATGTCCCGCCCGGCTAAGGACTCCGCCGAAATATCCGCCCACGGCCCCGGAACCCATGACCAGTATTTTCATAGCGCGCAGAGCCTCCAATGGGCAAATATCATATAAGGCAGGAACCTTGACCGCAAACGGGCAGCCGAGGCGGCCGGCGCAGTTCGACACCGGGGCAATACGGGTGATACAGTACTCGCCGCCGCGACGCAGGCTGGCGGGAAGCCTTGCCGAAGACAGCCGCCGGAAACAGGAGGGCGAACATTGACGAAGCTCATGGCGATTACGGCGCATCCTCAGGACTTGGCCGAGCGCACCGGGGGCACGGTGGCCAAGCATATCGAGAGAGGGGACGAGGTGATGTGGGTCAGTTTGACTTCGGGCGCGGTGACGCACGCCTTCGGTGTTTTCCCGGCCGAAGGCGCGGACAAGCTTAAAGACATGGATAAGATCAAGGAGATGAAGCGGGAGGAACTTAAGCGAGCGGCTGACACCTTGGGAGTGCAGCACTGGCACTTCCTCGACTTTCCGGAAAATCCGATGGGTCTGGGATCCGAGCACTATAAGACGGTAATTGAGCTTATGCGCTCATTCCGACCCGATATCGTGATCACTCAGCACCCGCTTGAGTACGGGCGATTTGACCACATGGACGCGGGCGAGTTCGCGATCCGCTGCGTCGACTACGTGCGGGCCGACGGATACGACTCACCGCTTGCGCCGCATACGGTGAGCGAGGTCTACTTCGCGTACTATCTGGACTCCCGCTCGGACGTGCTGATGGCCACGCCTCGCCATGCGCCGGACGTCGTTGTCGACATCACGGACGTGGCGGAAAAGAAGAAGGCCGCCATGGCCGAATTCGCTACGACCCAGACGAAGCCCGGGGAGGACTTTTCCGCCACGATGGATGTATTTATGGCGAGCATCGACGGAGCGGTGGGGTACATGAACGGGTTTGGCTACGGCGAGCAGTTTGTGCGCTTTAATCCTTCCAAGGTTCAGTACTTGCCCTTGGGGTAGCGGCGCTCTACCGCAGAGGTGCGGCGTATATTTGTCCGCCCTTTGGGCAGTCGACGCAGGGTGCGTCGGCCCAGAGCGCGTTCCGTCCGCCTTCTCTCGGTAGGCTGATGCCGTTAGGTCCCAGGTGGCGATCATAGATTTCCCCGTAGTTGCCCACTTGGGTTATAACCGTCTGCGCGACGGTCTTATCGAGGCCGAGGTCATCTTGGCCCCATGAGCCCTCGACACCCAGCAGGCGCTTCACCTGTATGTTGTTGCTCGCGGTCATTTCCGCGATGTTGGCCGAATTCACGCCCAGCGCCTCGGCTTGGATGAGGATACTCATCACCGTTTTGACGATATCAAACCACTGGGAGTCGCCGTGAGGCACGAGGGGAGTGAGCGGTTCTTCGGAAATCACCTCCGGGAGAATGGAGTGGTCATCGGGATTGGGGAGACTGGACCTCAGGGCCGCGAGCGCGGATCGGTCGGTCGTGAACACGTCGCACGCGCCGCCTTCATAGGAATCGAGGGCGATGTCGGAACTCTCAAAAATAGTGGGGTTATATTCCATTCGGTTTTGACGGAAGAAGTCTTCCACGTTCAATTCGCTGGTTGTGCCGGATACCGTGCATACGGCCGCTCCGCTCAATTCGTACGCGCTGGACACTCCGAGACGATTGGGGGCCATGAAGCCCTGCCCGTCGTAGAACATGGTGGGCACAAAGTCGCCCCAGGTGGCGTCGCGCGAACTTGTCCACGTTGTGACGAACACGAGCAGGTCGACTTCGCCCGACTGCATGACGGGGCCGCGCTCGGCGGCGTCTATCGCTCGGAGTTCGACGGCGTCAGCATCGGCCAGCGTGGCGGCGGCAACGGCGCGGCACAGATCGATGTCGAAGCCTACGAGGCTGCCGCCCGCGTCAAGGAATCCGAAACCCGGCGTGTCATCGAGCGTGGCGCAGACTACTGCGCCCCTGTCCTGCACGGTTTGCAGGCGTGACGTTGATTCGTCATCGCCACTTTGAAAGCAGGCCAGCGCGCTGAGAGCCGTAAGGGACGCAAGGGCAATGAGAATGAAGAGTTTCAAGGCTGGCACTTCCTGCAGTTGATCTTGGAGTGTAGTTATACATATGTTTTAGGATTGGGCGCAACTCCGGAGACGCCTGCGATTCCGTCTCTTCGGGCCGTGAGCGTTCTGACTTCGCAACGCTTGGCAGTCCGTGAGGCCCTCATCCCTTCGACAGGCTCAGGGGGCGGCCCCTCAGGCCCTCACCCTAGCCCTCTCACCCGCAACGAGTGCCTTTCAAAAATCCGTTCGTGGTGAGCCTGTCGAACCACGAAAAGGGCCTTCGACAAGCTCAGGCCGAATGGAGGATCACCTAGGGGCTATCCTGTACCCTAGCCCTCTCCCGCGACGGGAGAGGGGATGGCGGGGGCGCTCGCCGGGTGGCGGCGGGCGGCGCGGACGGAGAGCGCGGCGAGGGCAAGGGCCAATGGGAATTCCGCGTCCTTCCGGCGGAACGCTATTTGCCTGCCGGTATGGGGTGGTATCCGCGGGGGTGGATGCGAGACTGGGCGCTACGTGTGTTCATTACGCCTTTACCTTGTTCGCTCGCCTCATGTAGAGTGAATCGCATGGACTCCGATCCAGACAGACCGCCGTCTACTCCGCCGAAGGCCCGGCACACGTCGGCGCGCTTCGGCTCCCCAACTCCCCGCTCTCCCAGCCGCCGTCCGGCACGGTTCGCGACTATGCGTTCTCGGCCGCTCGTTCGCAATGCTCGATGGACGAATTAAGTTGAGGAATTGACCTTATGTCAGGTGCAGAAGTTGCCAGTTTAGCTCTGATCATGGGATTCGTGGCGCTATCCGCCTTCTTTTCGAGTTCGGAGGCGGCGTTTCTCTCTCTCCAGAGGACGAGGATCGCCCACTTGCTCAGTGAAGGTGTGCCCGGGGCCCGTCGGGTCTCGGACATGCTCAATGAGCCTGAACGCCTGCTGTCGACCATCTTGCTGGGCAATAACCTTGTCAACGTCGCCTTTAGCGCTCTGGTCACGGTGGTAATTGTCGAGCGAGTCGGCGAAGCGAATGAAGGCTTGGGAGTCGTGATAGCGACCATGGTCGGCACGGTCACTCTGCTTATTTTTGGAGAGATAATCCCGAAGACCATTGCCGTGCGGAACTCGGAGAGGATTGCGTTCCTATACTCTTACCCTCTCAAATGGGGCGAGTACCTGCTGCTCCCGTTCATCGCCGCCCTTCACTGGATTACGAAGGTGGTCAGCAACTGGGTCGGCGGAGCGCAGGATGATCAGCCATCCATCACTGAGGGCGAGCTGAGCACTCTCATTGACATCGGCGTTGGCGAAGGCGAGTTCGAGCAGGATGAAGCGGAGCGACTCAAGGGAGTCTTTCGGTTCGGAGACCGGCAGGTGCGCGACGTGATGACTCCGCGGACAGAGATAGAATTCGTGCAGCGCGGCTCCACAGTGAGGGAATTTCTGAACCTCTTCGCGGTTCACACTCACACTCGCTACCCCGTCTATTGGGGCACGACCGACAACGTTATCGGGGTGCTCTCATTGAAGGACATCTTGAGGTCGCTGGCCGTTAATCGCCTAACCGACGAGGATTCGGTGACCGATGTCATTCGAGACGCACATTTCGTCCCGGAGACCAAGCGGATCGCGGAGCTCTTCGACGAGCTTCGAACGTCGGGGAATCAAGTGGCGATGGCCGTCGACGAATTTGGGGGAGTGGCAGGACTCGTTACCCTCAAGCAGCTTATCGAGGACGTGATGGGTCGAGTCGGGGAAGAAGGCGTTGGGACCGAAGAGGAGATGACCCTGGTCGGCCAAGACACGTACGAAGTTGACGGGGGCATGAGCATTGACGAGGCTCGCGACCGGCTTGAGCTGGATATAGATGAAGGTGATTTCGAGACGGTCGCCGGGTGGGCCCTTGAGCGTCTGGGGCACATTCCCGCAGAGGGCGAGAAGTTCGAGTCCGACAATGTTGCCGCCGAAATCGTCGAGATGGAAAACTTGAAGATTGAGCGTCTTCGCCTGACCAAGAACCGCCCAGTAAGCGATTTCGACGAGGCAGAGTGACGACTAGCGGTACGGTAAAAACGTTCACAGCCGAATTTTCGGTCTGTTATAATCGCCTCATAAGCCGGTTGGAACACACACAGGGAGCCGACGTGTGAAAATAACTCAAGGTGAAGTCGAGGAGCGGCAAGTCAGCCTCCGCATCGAATTGGACGACGATGACCTTGAGCCGTATGTAGAACGTGGCTTCCGTCAGGTTGTTGGGAAGATGCGCATACCGGGTTTTCGTCCCGGTAAGGCCCCTCGCAGAGTGGTCGAAGGCATGGTGGGGCGTGACAGCCTCATTTCCGAGTCGCTGGACTTTCTCGTCCCCGATGTCATATTGAGGGCCGTCGAAGAGCAGGGTATTGAGAGCGTCGGCTTCCCTGACGTTGAAAACGTGGAGTTGGACCCAGTGGTTGTGGAGGCGGCGGTGGCGCTCAACCCTGTCCTGGACCTCGGCGACTACCGGAGCATCCGAGTCGAGGAAGACCCTGTTGACGTGAGCGATGAGGACGTGGACCAAGAGATTGAGTCCCTGCGCAAGCAGCAGTCCTCTTGGGAACCGGTCGATCGCGCCGTCACTCATGACGACCTTGTGACGATGAACGTCGTGGGAACGATTGAAGAGGTACAGATCATCGACGAGTCCGATTCTCAGTACCTGGTAGATCCCTCTTCCGCTCTCCCTTTTCCGGGCTTCGCCGCCGAGTTGGAGGGTCTGGAGGTCGACAGTCCGGCCGAATTTACTCTCGACGTGCCGAGCGACTATGCAGACAGCGAGATAGCGGGTAAGCAGGTGGCGTTTTCGGTCACGATAAGGGATGTGAAGCAGCGCCTCCTTCCCGAACTAGACGACGATTTCGCCATGAGTGTCAAGGATGAGTGCGCTTCGCTTGACCAGCTCAAGGCGATACTGCGGGAGGATATCGAAAAGGCGGCCAGACGTCGAAACGATCATGAATACCGCGAGATTGCCCTTGATGAATTGGTCGTGAATGCCGATATGGAGATCGCGCCTCTTTTGATCCGACACGAAATTGATCGCATGGAAGAGCGGCGCGAAGAAATGATGGAGCGTCTGGGAATTAGCGCGGAAGATTACAACCGATTTACCGGCAAGACGTCTGATCAGATTCGCGACGAAATGCACGAGGAAGCCGTCGAGAAGCTCAACCGATCTCACGCCATCAGCGCCTTCGTCGAGCACGAGAATCTCGAAATATCCGACGACGAACTCAGTGCCAGGCTCAAGCAGCTTGCCAGGGAAGGGGACGAGGCGACTGGGCGCAAGCTCACGAACAAGGAGATTCGTTCCCAGCGTGTGAAATCTTCGGTGAGTGAGTCGCTTCTCATTGAAAAGGCCATTGACCGACTCGTGCTGATTGCCAAGGGACAGGCGGACGGAGAATCCGACGAGGACTCTCGCCGCGAGGAAGACTCATCGGAGGTTGCGGCACAGTCAACCGCTTAGGTTGGGGGGTCATCGTGAAGAAGCACCGCGGATGAAACGGTTATCGGTATTCGGAATAACGCGCAGCGAGGAGACATACGTGCTGACATCGAGAATGCAAAACGCCTTTCCGACAGTCGTTGAAACGAACGAGAAGGGGAGGAAGGAAGAGTATAATATCTATTCGCTCCTTCTGCGCAAGCGCGTTATCTTCCTGGGTACCGCTATTGATGATCAGGTGGCGAATTCCGTCGTCGCACAGCTTCTGTACCTTGACGGCGAGGACCCTGAGACCGATATTTTGATGTACATCAACTCTCCGGGTGGCGTTATCTATTCGGGCCTCGCGATTTACGACGCCATGCAGCTCGTGAACGCGGACGTTCGTACATACTGCGTCGGCGCGGCGGCCAGCATGGGTACCGTCCTTTTGACGGCCGGGGCGAAGGGCAAGCGATTCGCCCTGCCAAACGCGACGGTCCACATGCACCAGCCGATTGGCGGAGCGCAGGGACAGGCGTCCGACGTGGAGATCCGCGCTCGCGAGATACTCCGACTCAAGGACCGACTGCGCGAGATCATCGCCGACACGACAGGACAGCCCTACGACCGAGTCGCGCGCGATTCCGACCGCGACTTCTACATGAACGCCCAGGAGGCCATGGAGTATGGAATCGTGGACGAGATAGTATCGTCCATGCCGATGCTTTAGCTCGAACTTTCAGTTCGCGGGATGAACATTAAGGAGAAACACGTGCGGAAACCGAGAATTGAGAACGTTCTGCCAATGGTCGTTGAGACGAACGCCAGAGGCGAGCGCGCATACGATATCTATTCACTTCTGCTTCGCAAGCGCATCATCTTTCTCGGAACTCCGATCAACGACCAGGTCGCAAACGCCATCGTGGCGCAGCTTTTGTACCTCGACAGCGAGGACTCCGAGCGCGACATACTCATGTACATCAACTCCCCCGGCGGCTATATTTACGACGGGCTCGCGATTTATGACACTATGCAGTTGGTCAAGCCCGATGTGCAAACCTATTGCGTCGGGTCGGCCATGAGCATGGCTACGGTGTTGTTGACGGCGGGCGCCAAGGGCAAACGATTCGCACTGCCCAACTCCACCGTCCACATGCATCAGGCCATGGGTGGAACGCAGGGCCAGGCCTCGGACATCGAGATTTGGGCCCGAGAGACCCTTCGGCTCGAAGACCGAGTGCGGCGCATCATTTCCGATACCACCGGTCAGCCATATGACCGCGTCGCAAAGGATTCCGATCGCGACTTCTTCATGAATGCCCAGGAGGCCAAGGACTACGGGATCGTCGATGAGGTAGTAACGAACGAAGAAATAGAAAAAATGGGCCAGAACGCTTAGCAAGGTACTCGAAACGAACCGCCCCCCGTGAATGAAACGGGGGGCGGTTTCATTCAGCGACACATTAATTATTGGGCAGCAAGGATGAGGGGAACATGACGACATCACGCACAGGGGACGCGGGCAGCTACAAATGCTCGTTTTGCGGTAAATCGCAGCAGCAGGTCAAGCGGATCTTCGCGGGCCCTGACAGAGTATTCATCTGCGATGAGTGCATCGGTCTGTGCGGACAGATCATAAACGAGGAGAGTCAGGCTCCCGCACGTCAGCCCGCCTCCAAAGAGATTCTTTCCAAGAGCGTCACGCCGCGATGGATTTACCGGAAACTCGATGAGTACGTGGTTGGACAAGAACGCTCGAAGAAAGTGCTGAGCGTCGCGGTGTATAACCACTACAAGCGTATTACGTCCAACCTCATGTCGTCGGCCGACGTTGAGCTCCAAAAGGCGAATATCCTCATCATGGGGCCGGCGGGCTCAGGAAAGACCCTTCTGGCGCAGACGCTGGCTAAGGTCCTCGACGTACCGTTCGCAATCGCGGACGCGACTTCCTTGACCGAGGCGGGTTACGTCGGTGAGGATGTGGAGAATATCCTCCTCAGGCTGATTCAGGCGGCCGATTTCGATATTGAAAAGGCCCAGCAGGGGATCATCTATATCGACGAGTTCGACAAGATCGCGCGGAAGAGCCCGAACCGTTCGATCACTCGGGACGTTTCGGGCGAAGGCGTTCAGCAGGCCCTACTGAAGATCATCGAAGGGTGCGTCTCCAACGTCCCGCCACAGGGCGGACGCAAGCATCCTCACCAGGAATTCGTGCAAATTAAGACCGACGATATCCTCTTCCTCTGCGGCGGCGCCTTCGAGGGGTTGGGGGAAATCGTCGACGAACGTCTCTCCAAGGGCAGGGTCACTCTGGGCTTCAATTCCAGCGGCAAGCTCTCCGACGATCTTTCCGAGGACGGGGCGAACCTGCTCGATCACGTCATAGGGGATGACCTGCTGGAATACGGCTTCATTCCCGAACTGGTCGGGCGTCTGCCGATATCCGTCGGCCTCCGCAGTCTCGATAAAGAGGCACTTGTGCGGGTGCTCACCGAGCCGAAGAACGCCTTTGTCAGGCAGTATCAGAGTCTCTTCAAGATGGATGGCGTGGAGTTGGAGTTTACCCAGGAAGCTCTCGAAGCCGCCGCCGAACAGGCCATCGAACGTGACACCGGGGCGCGAGGATTGCGGGCAATTCTCGAAGAGACCTTGCTTGATGTCATGTATGAGCTGCCCACTATGAACGGCGTGACCCGCTGCCTCGTAGACGCGGAGTGCATCTGCAACGCCGAGGGTGTCCGTCTCGTGGGTGACGACGGCGAGGTTGTGCCCCTTCCTCTGTGGGAGCGGGAGCAGAAGTCTGCGTAGAAGCGGGCAGGCCCGCTCACCTGTCGGGCAGTTCGCGGATAGCTTGCAGCGCCTCCGCCATGACGGCCGGGTCCCTCGTCCTCATGGCCAATGCCAGTTCTTGCCGGGCAAGCGAGTAATTGCCGGTATCGAGATAGATTTTGCCACGCAGTAGGTGGGCTTCCGGGGGCATCAGACCGGACTCTACCGCCAGGGCCAACTCGTCGAGAGCGCGGTCATAGTCGCCTTGGGAATAGTAGCGCTCGGCCCGGAAGTAGTGAGTGAATGAGTTCTCCGGCATCCTGCGGTCGGCGAGCATCACGCCCAGAACTAGAACGAACAGAGTAGCCGGCACGACCCACCACTTCAGGATCAGCGACCCGGTCGTGTTGACGATGACGGGATAGCCGAAGACCGTTCGTTCCTGCCGGTACTGCGGTGAGAGAGCCAAGCCGAGCACGAACCCCGCGACCAGTCCGCCGCCGTGGGCCCAGTTGTCGATGCCGGGCGTGGATAGGCCGATGAAAATGTTGATGGCGACGATGATCGCGACGCCGATTAGGCTGCTCTTCACCTGTTTGCCGAATGTGCTGCGTTGCATGACGAGGAATGCCGCAAGCGCTCCGACGACGCCGAAGATCGCCCCGCTGGCGCCCGCTCCGATGGCTATTGAGTTGAAAAGATAGCTAGTGACGCTGCCGGAAAGACCGGCAAGGATATAGATGAGGAGAAATCGCGCTTGTCCGTACAGCCGCTCCACTGACTGTCCGAAGATGAAGAGTCCGAGCGCGTTGAACCCCAGATGCATAAAGCCCGAATGGAGAAACATTGCGGTGAACAGCCGCCAGTATTCGCCCTCGGAGATAAGGGGGCCGAACATGGCGCCGAAATTGAGCAGTACATCGGGGTTTTCCGTTCCACCCGCAAGCTCCGCAAGACCGAAGACGATGACGTTGATGGCAAGCAGGGCATAAGTAAGATACGCTTTCCGAGTTGCCTCAGGCATCGGTATGTAGCGCTGCGACCGGTCGTCGTATTCGTCGGTGTCGTACACGTGCTGTCCGGTGGGGAGACCGTCCCCAGCTTTCGGGAGCCGGGGATCTCATGCGGTTTCGGTGCGATGCCCCGCAGTTCTACGATACACTAGGGCCGCCGACCCGCTCAAGAAACGTTCGGAGGCGTACGGTGCCGCGACTCAGTGAGGCTTTCCCCAGCAGGGGCGACATGCGCCCCGATCAGCAGGTTGAGAGTATAGCGGAGATCGACGCGCCGGCGCTCTACGATCGGGGCATCCGCGCCATCGCGTTCGACGCGGATCAGACGCTGTGCCGGTTCCACGGGATCGGCATAAACGAGCGGTTGTTGGGGAACATTGAGGTAATGCGCGGTCTGTTCGCCGATCGGCTGTGCATCATTTCAAACTGCTCCGAAAGTCGGCGAGACGAACTGATGGAGCAGTTCCCGCTGCATGTCGTTGCAAGTCGAAAGAAGAAGCCCGCCGCCGAGCCATACCGGGCTGCGGAGGAGTATTTTGGGGTGCCGCCGGAGCAGTGCGCCTTCGTCGGCGACCGCATCCTTACCGATATTGTCGGAGCCAATCGGGCCGGATGGCGCTCAATTCTGGTGTCCCCACTCATCCCGGAGTCCGACCCGTGGTTCATCGCCCTGATACGCCGCTATGAGCGCCTGCTTTGGTGGGCATATCGGATGTGAACGCCGAAAGCCTCGTGGCTAGGAGTTCGTGTCGGTGAGGTTGGGATGCTCTGCATAAGCGGTTTGGATCTGAGTGATTTTCAACTCTGCCTTGGAGAGCATGTCGCCGCAGTAGCCGGCTAGGCGCATTCCGCGCTCGAAGAGCGCCGTCGTTTCTTGGAGGGAGAGTCCTCCCGCCTCCATCGCGTCGACTGTTGCTTCGAGTTGCTCCAACGCTTGTTCGAAGGTTAGATCGTTGAGTTCGTCGTCGGTCTTTCTTTCTTCTGTCATGTGCCTCGACCGGCGCCTATCCTATCAGTCCCGGGAACCCTCTGGGAACCATTGATGACGGTTTGGTAAAGGTCTCAAGAAGCGGGACTCCACATGTTGCGAGTCATTGACGTATCCGGGTCATCTTCAGAACAGAAACATGCTGGACTGCTGGTTCGGTGGCGGCTTCCGGGATTTCGTTCGCCGTCGGGGGGCGGCGCGGCGACGCTCCTCGATCACTTCCGCTTTGAAGCCGCCCTGAGAAACCGTTACTCCGATAATGTCTCCGGTCGCGACCTGGGACTGTGAGGTGACGATGCTTCCCTCGCTGTGGACGATGGCATACCCGCGCATCAGGGTATCTCGCGGGCTGAGAGATTCGAGCTTGCCCCGCAGACCGTGGATGCGTTCACTTGAGACTTGCATCGTTGCGCGAAGGTGACTTGTCGTTGCTCGCATCATGTCGTCGATACGCAGCCGCAGGGTGTCGAAGTCAGGTAATTCACGCATGAGACGCTGATGCAGCGCGTCGACGTCCCTCATCGACTGCTCGACCCGGTTCTCGATGCTTCCGGTCAACGACCTCCGCATCATTTCGATGTCGGCGAACAGCTCGGCTTGGTCGGGCACAACAAGCTCCGCGGCTGCCGAGGGAGTTGGCGCTCGAAGGTCGGCCACTAGGTCCGCGATGGAATAGTCGGTCTCGTGTCCTATGGCGCTCACGACCGGCGCTGCGCCCTTGAAGATCGACCGCGCCACGTCCTCTTCATTGAACGGCCACAGGTCCTCCAGTGATCCGCCGCCGCGAGCGACGATGATGACGTCGATGTCGTCCAGCCTCTCCAGCGCCTCGAAGGCTGCGACAATCGTGCCGACGGCTTCGTTTCCTTGCACGAGGGCCGGCGCGAGAACCAGTTCGACTGCCGGATACCGCCGGGCCGTCACGTTCTGTATATCATGCCAGACGGAACCGGTAGGTGAGGTGACTACGCCCACTCGCATGGGAAAACTTGGCAGAGGCCGCTTGCGTGACTCCTCGAACAGCCCTTCTTTTTCGAGCCGGGCTTTGAGCTCTTCGAGCTTCAGCTGCAGTTCGCCGACTCCCTCGGGCTGGACTACGTCGGCAATAAGTTGAAGATCGCCGCGCGGCTGGTAGATGGACACTCGGCCATGGACGACTACGGCAACGCCCTCCTCGATGTGGTCCGCTCCGACTCCGCCGTCGCGAAACATCACGCTTCGAAGTGTGGCGTCCGAGTCGCGCAGCGTGAAATAGCAATGCCCCGCTGACGACCTTGTGAAGTTGCCAACCTCGCCTCGGACCCAGATGTTTGGCAAAACGGGGTCTTCGCGGAGAATATCCGCCAGGTATCCTGTCACTTCCGAAACTGAGTAGACGGCTATGGCGTCACTCCACATGCTCCGTGAGAGGGTTCAAGCCTCCGACGGGTTTTCTTTTTTCTGCCGAGGAAGTGTCGGCGGGCTTGGTCTGAGTCGGAGCTAAACGCGCCCGGCATATTCCCCTGAGCGGGTGTCGACTCTGATCGTCTCTCCGACATCGATAAAGAGCGGCACCTGCACGACGAGGCCGGTCTCGACCGTGGCGGGCTTGCTGCCGCCCGTGGCCGTGTCGCCCTTGAAGCCGGGATCCGTGTCCACGACCTTCAGATCCACATTCAGCGGTATTTCGATGCTGATCGGCTCGTCTTGATAGAGGACGAGGTCGACCGATGTCTGTTCAATCAGGTACGGGAGCGAGTCGGAGATTCGGTCGGCGACCAGCGGGAATTGTTCGAAGGTTTCGCTGTCCATGAAGTAATAGAGATCGCCGTCTTGGTAGATGTACTCCGCTTTTCGGCGTTCAACGTCCGCAATTGTGAACTTCACATCGAATCCGTTGAAAGTGCGGTCGACGATTCGGCCCGTGCGGAGGGATCGGAACCTGATGCGCATGACGGGAGCGCGCTTTTGCATCTTTGTGCGCTCGTAGTCGACGACGGCGTAAGGCTCGCCGTCCAAGGCAATTGGCATTCCTTTCTTCAACTCGCCGTAGTTCAGCGTCATTTCGTTCTCCTACGCCCGTTCGATAGTTTCCACCAGGTAATCGAGCGCATAGAGGTATCCGCGCCATCCAAGGCCGGCGATCTGGCCTTTCGCCAAGGCTGCGATCACCGAGTGATGTCGGAACTCCTCTCGCGCATGGATATTCGACAGGTGCACCTCGACGAATGGCCGGCCAGTGTCCGCGATGGCGTCCCGGAGCGCGATGCCGTAGTGAGTGAGCGCCCCGGCATTCACCACCAAGCCATCGGCGTCCGGCCCAGCCTTCTGCAGGTAGTCGATGAGCGCTCCTTCGTGGTTGGACTGGAAGAATTCTACTTCCACTCCCAACGAGTCCGCGCGCTTACGAAGGGCGGCCTCGATATCCGTAAGCGTATCGCTCCCATACAGGTCGGGATCGCGCATCCCGAGCCGGTTCAAATTCGGGCCGTTAATAATAAGAAGTCTCATGGCATCCATCCTCGATCATCCAGCACGCAACATTGTAATGAGATTTCCCCGCTATATTCAATGGATTCGCGCCGGCAGCAGGCGCAGCGCGTTCACTCTCTCATAAAGTGAACGGATGCGTTGGGGGCGCTTGGCTTGACCTGCTCCGACGACCGGCGTATGATGCCGCAATCTTGCGACGGCGCCTTCGGGGCCGTGCAGCCTTACTGTAAGATGATCTCCGGTCAGGTTGCTAGTGGGGCTAATCGTGCGGGCTGCATTCGGGTTATTCATCTTTGTTGCGGTGGTGACTGCGTTCGCCTGTGGCGCTGACGCGCCGACCGAAGAAGAGCTTAGGGGCGAGGTGGTTTCGGCGCTTGATATCTTGGCGGCAGAGTTGTCCGCAGAGCCGCTCGCCGATACTGCGGGATATGTGGAGCGTCTTCGAGTTTATTTGGATGCCCACTCGACGTTCTACGGAGCCGCCGCGGCGCTCCTGGATGCCGACGGCGGGGTTATCGCCAGTCCGTACGTCTATCGCGGCGCCGGCGGCTATGTGACTCTCGATCTTGCCGAGCCGTCCTACGACATTGAGTCGCAGGCTTGGTTTACGGCGCCATTGGCTGCGAATGCCGGCGTCTGGACCGAACCCTATTTTGATGCCGGCGGCGGCGAGATATGGATGGTCACCCGTTCCGTGCCGGTGCGAAATGAGCGGGGTATCTTCGCCATCATCACCACCGATCTCCCCGTGGATGACCCCGCCCTCTGATACCGATGAGAATTGAAGCGACTCGGTCTTCATCGCGGAAGTAGCTCGCCAATTCGAGGGTGATGAGCGACGCGTACGGTATTTGGAAGGAATCCGTCGTCCACTGCGGGGGCCGGGTTCATCTCCGACAGCTGAACGAATCGGATATTTCGGATGAGGAGATTGAGCAGCAGTGCCGCATCGAGGGATCACCGTCACACGCCGCGAGGAGATGGACGACCTACTTCGTCGAGACTCCGCGTTCATCGACTGCATGTTCGACGCCGGCTGTTTTGCCGGACTCTCCGTCGATTCGCTCGATCTGACGGGCTGCTCTCTCCGGGGCGCGGACTTTTCCCGCCTCGTCTGCGGCGAGATTCGCATCTTGCGCTGCGACCTCCGCGGGGCCGACTTTTACCGCGCGGACATCACCGAGGCGCAATTCACCGATTCCTCTTGCGAGTCCGCAAGGTTTCGGAACGCGAAGATGAACCTCGCGCGCCTCGACGGCTGCGATTTCTCTCTGTGCGGCTTTGAGGGGGCGAGTCTGTTTGGGGCCGATCTTACCGGCTCCCGTTTCCGTGCCGTCAGCTTTGGAACAACGAACATCGACGGCGCGACTCTTGACCGGGTCAGCTTCGTCATGGCGACTCTCGCCCACAAGTCCTTTCGCAAGCAGCGACTTGTCGGCGTGGATTTTACGGAGGCGGACCTTTCCGGCTGTGACTTCACCGACACGGTTTTCGAGGACTGCCGTATCGAAAACGCTGTTGTCAGTCCTGAGACGATCTTCGCCGGGGCCGATCTGCGCGGGGCGCGACTTTCCAATCTGCGCCTCGATGTCGCCCGTCCTGCGGGCGCGATCATTTCCCAATCACAGGCGGCGGGCTTCCTCCATGACGCCTACGGCGTTCTCGTTGCGGAGAAGTAGGGGGTTTTGCGTTGCGCGTATCGCGTCCGTCCCCTGCCGATTACTTGGGAATCAGGGGTGACTGCAGGAACCTGAAGATATCCGAGTCGGCCGGCAGGACCATCGTCGAGTTGTCGCCGAGGAAGAGTGCGTATGCGTCGAGTGAGCGAAGGAAGGCATAGAATTCTGGGTCTTGCTCAAGGGCATCGGCGTAGATCGCGATGGATTCCGCTTCGGCCTGACCTCTGATGATGTCGGCCTGCTTGCGTGCCTCCGACCGGATTTCGATGGCTTGGCGGTCGACTTCCGCGCGTTTTTGCAGGTCGGCCTCCGCGCCCTCCGCTCGCTCGCGGTCCGCTATCCGTTTCCGTTCCGCTTTCATGCGTTCGTAAACGCTTCCGGCGATGGCTTGTGGGAAGTCCGCCCGCTTGATCCGAACGTCCACGATATTGATGCCGAGTTCATCGATGAGTGGGCGGACGGCGTCTCGCACGGCGTTTTCGATCTGCTCTCGCTTGGTCTTGATGATTTCCACCTGCTCGTCGCTGGCAATTTCGCGGCGCAACTCGGAAGCGACGATGTCGATTACCCTCGACCGCGCCTGAGTGACGCTGCGAACCGTCTGGAAGAACAGCAGTGGGTCGGTGATGCGTCCCCTTGCGTACACGTCAATGACGAGCCTCTTTTTGTCCGATGTCAGCAGCGATTCGGCCGGCGCGTCGAATATGAGGAGGCGCTTCTCGAATTTGGTCACGTTGTCGACAAGGGGAGCCTTGACGTAGAGACCGGGACTTCTGATCGAGCGTTGCGGATCGCCCAGTCGAGTGATGATCGCGAGTTCCGTTTCGTCGACCACCACGAGCACTTGCGGCAATATAATGGCCGCCAGCACGAGAAGCGTTATGAGCAGTGTAACGAGGAATTTCATGGTGTCGTCGAGTCGGACTGCTGGATCGTAGTTGAGGGCGCGACCTGTACCGGTGTCGGGGCCACGAACGGATTTTGTTCGGTTTGATTGAGGTTGAGCAACTGCAAGATACTCCCGCCGGCTTCTCCGTCCACAACGAAGATCCTCACTTCCGGCAGGATCTGTTCCATCTTTTCGAGGAAGAGTCTCTGTGAGGTGATATCCGGCGCCTTGCGATATGCTTCAAGGATCGAGATGAACCGTTCGGCCTGACCGGTCGCCTCGTTTACTCGTTGGGCTTGGAAGGCTTGGGCTTCCTGCAGCAGCCTCTCGGCATCACCTCTGGCTTTCGGGAGGATGTCTTCGCCGTAAGCCTCGGCCAAGTTGATGATGCGGGCTTTATCCTCTCTGGCGCGCACCACGTCGTCGAAGGCGTCTTGAACCTCCGACGGGGGGTTCACGTTCAGGAGTTTGACTTCCGCGACGCGGATGCCGGTCTCATAGGTGTCGAGAAGCTGCTGGAGCAACTCCTGCGTTTCCGCCTGCACGGCTTCCTTTTCAGTTGTCAGCACGTCGTCAATGTTACGACTGCCGACGACCTGCCGGAGGGCGGATTCAGAAGCGTCCTTGATTGAGTTCCCGGCCGGGTCTACGGCGCGGAAGAGGAATTTTTCAATGTCCTTGATCTCGAATTGGACGAGGAGCTGCACGTCGACGATGTTTTCGTCGCCCGTGATCATGAGCGATTCTTCGAGGAACGGCGTGTCGCCGCGAACGCCGATTTCGAGGCGTCGTCGTTGCCGAACGTCCACGATTGCGCGAGTTCCTATCGGGTTCGGCCACCACCAATGCAGACCCGGCCCGGCCGTATCTTCGAACATCCCGAAACGCCGGAGGGCCGACACTTCGGCGGGTTCCACGGTGTAGAAGCCGGTGCCCAGCCACACCAACGCGCCGACTACGATGAGACCGAGAATGCCGTAGACGATGCCGCCGCCACCGCCGCCCAGTCCAAATCGTCCAAAGAACCCCCTGAGCCGGGAGGATATCTGCTGAAAATTTACTTCCGGTTCGTCTTGCCTGTACATCCGGTCTCGACTGCGTCCGACGCGATTGATGAATTCATGGTACCACATTCCAGCGCTTACTCTCCAAATCTTCCAGTCGTTTGAGGAATTGCGGGTAGCTCGATATGTCCGCCATCCTCAAGACGAAGGATCGCAAGTCGGGTGAGAGTTCTCGAAATCTGTTCAGTTGTCCCGCGATAGGGCTTGACGATGCGGCGCTCTCGGCATATGTCCCGTGAAACGCGAAGTATGCTTGGTTCAGTCTCCGAATCATGTAGCCCTTTTCCACGAAGAACGCTCGTCGCTTCTCCATATATGCTTCCGCCTCTTCCGTCTTCCCGGCCGCCAGAAGTTCATCGACCCGTAGCCTCGTCTTTCGCATCTCCTCGTTGAACCCGAATTGCTCGTCTCGGTTGTGGGAACCGTTCCCCTGGGCGGGTTGGGGGGAAGCCGGCACTGAGTCCGAGTCGGTTTTCTCCATGAGAAATTCTCCCGTGCGGTCGCCAAGTTCTCTTCCCACGATGTCCGCCAGGGTCTCGTTTAGTGTGACCATCTCGGCCGACGTGAACATTTTCTGGCCGAGCGGACGAAATGCCATGTAGTGATGCACCCATTCATGAGCGCTTGCGCGCAGAGTATCCGTCAGCGGCATGGTGTCCAGGACTGAGGCCGGATAGGCGGCGAGTCCGTCCACCTGGAAGCTGATCGCGGCCACGTCGTGTTCGGCCATCAGCCGGTCTTCGAGCCGCTCCCGTACGCTGAGAGTGACATTCGGTTCCAGGAGGACCTCGTGCCGGCGCTCAATGCGGTCTCGCGGCGAGGTCAGCAAGACGATGGGCGGTCCGGCAAGTCTGATATCAACCGGGGGGAAGATGATCCGTTCCCAGGGGCTCAGGCCGAACTCTCGTATCGCTGTGCTGAGGGCGCTTTCTATAGTTTCTTCGACGCCGTCCCGCAAGGCCGACCGCTCCTGGTGGATGCGCTCGACCTCGTCCTCCAATGACTCCAATTCGTCTGAAGTTGACGCGGACATTGCCCGGTTGAGGGC
Source organism: Dehalococcoidia bacterium (assembly GCA_965232435.1). Taxonomy (GTDB): domain Bacteria; phylum Chloroflexota; class Dehalococcoidia; order Lucifugimonadales; family VXLM01; genus VXLM01. The sequence goes on along the minus strand of CBDDPU010000004.1, from coordinate 756,097 downwards.
GTCGCGGGCAGAGAGGATATCTCGTCCCAGCGCAAAATATCGGTGTACCTCGTCCCGCCTCTCTGCGTCCGACGGTTCCCGGCCCGACAGCATCATTTCCAGCAGATGGAGCCACTTGTCGGGGAAGTTTCTTACCTCCCAGCCTATGATGCTGTAGCTGTAGGGCAGGGCTGCGCGCTGCACAGGGTTGAGCGTCAGCGTGTCTCTTGCCGTGCCGCACACTACCACCGGCGGCAGCAGAGCCAAAATCACCCACCTGAAGAAACGAAGTCGCCGAAAAATGAGTTTGACCCTCCCCGGACGGAAGGCTAGTTTGTGAGGAAGTGTTCCCCCCGCCCGGCGGCGTCATGTATGGGAACGCTCTCCCCGGTCTTTATCATATCGTTCCGACGCATCTTCACGCACACGCTGAACGTCTGCCTGATCGGAGACACCGATGATGATGCGGAATTTGTCCGGTATGTCGAAGTTTAAGGGATTCTTCCTTCGTGAATCTCCCACCGATTTCGCCATGTCCTGAGCAATGGCGCGGCAATTTCGAGTTCTTACTTAATTCGTCCTCCGTCTGCTATCGTATATGCCCCGGAGGTAAGCAACTACTCATGAACGAATTATTCTCTCTTTGTATCGTCGGATGCGGAAAATACGCCCATACGGTCATGGAGTACATCGACGATATGAAGGACGAGCTTGAGTTCTCCTTCGCGAGTCGCAGCATCGACAAGGCCCAAGAGTTTTGCGAGCGATATGGCGCGGTCGGCGCGTATGGCTCTTATGAGGACGCGGCGCGCGATCCTCGCGTCGACGCCATGTATTTCATTACGCCGCATGATGTCCATCTTGAGAACGCCGCCCTCGCCGCGAAGCACGGCAAGCACGTTCTGATGGAGAAGCCCATCGCCCGAACGGTCGCCGAGGCGCGCGGGCTTATCGACGCGACCGGACGCGCAGGCGTGACCTTTATGGTCGCTGAGAACTTTCGGTTCGATCCGGCCACGCTAAAGGCGAAAGAGATCATCGCGGAAGGCGCCATCGGTCAACTTTGCTTCGTGGACGTTCAGACGGAGAACCTCGATGGCGGCTGCGAGGGATGGCGCTTGAGCTTGGAGCGGTGCGGAGGCGGGAGGATGATCGACGGCGGCATCCACTTCGTCGATGTCTTGCGAAATCTTGCCGGAGACCCTGATCAAGTCTATGCCCTAGTCCCCTCTCGCAAGACAATTCCCGGCATTGAGGGCGAGGACACGATGGCTTTGACCGCCTCATTTCCCGGTGGACTAACCGGCTTTTTGCGGTATTCCGGCGCGACGCCTCTCCCCTCAAAGCGCGATGTGCGAGTGACCGGCGCCGAGGGACGAATGCAGTACGCTATCTTTGGCGAAGAGGTCACGGTCGAGACCGATGCCGGATCCCGTGTTTATCCGGTCGAACCCGAGATTCGAGGTATGAAGCGAATGATCCGCGATTTCATCGGAGCGGCGGTCGAGGGCCGTGAGCCGATTATGAACGGTCATGAAGCGCTGAGTGACTTGGCCGTTGTGCTCGCTTCTTATGAATCGGTGCGAACGGGAGGGCCGGTAAGGGTGGGTGACGTCCTGTAATGGAGGTTTTGCGTGCGATATGGGTCGTTGCATACCGCGAGATACTGCGGTTCATAGCTGATCGCTCTCGCCTCGTATCGTCCTTCGCGTTCCCGCTCATATTCCTCGTTGTATTCGGCGCGGGGTTCAGCCGCCTCGTCGGAGATGTGGGCGGCGACGTGAGCTTCGTCCAATTCATGTATCCCGGAATCTTGTCTATGACGGTTGTCATGTCCTCGCTGTTTGCCGGAATGTCCGTCGTTTGGGACCGTGAATTCGGGTTCCTCAAAGAGGTGCTGGTTGCTCCGCTGAGCCGGGTCGGCATAGTGCTTGGCAAAGCCGCCGGGGGAGCATTCACCGCCATGGTGCAGGGTGTGGTCCTGATCGCAATAGCTCCCATAGTGGGGATTGCTCTCACTCCGCTGCTTGTCCTCAAACTGATACCGTTGTTTCTCATCCTTTCCCTGTCGCTTTCAGGGCTTGGCATCCTCGTAGCGACAAGGATGCGTTCTCAGCAGGGTTTTCAGGTGGTGGTTCAGTTGATGATTTTCCCGCTCATCTTTTTGTCCGGGGTTTTCTTCCCAATTGATGGGGTTCCCGTATGGCTCCAGGTGATCGCCAAGGTGAACCCGCTCACCTACGGGGTTGACGCGATCCGCCAAGTATTCCTCGGCCCTCAACTTGAATCGTTGGCCGGTGACACGGACGCCTTCACCCTGGGAGTCACCCTCTTCGACCATCGAATGGGCATCATGGAAGACGCCTTGCTGGTCGGCGCAATCGGCGCAGTCTTCCTGATCGCCGGGGTGTGGTCCTTCTCACGGCAGGAGTGACGACAACCCAGAAGACGCGACAGGCCGCTTTATCTGTCCCAAGTTTGAATAACCAAACATGATCGTCTAAGCTAGTAAGCGTATGAGTTTCAAATGACCGCAGACCCTTCCTCTCCGTCCATCAACGAATGAAGTACCGCAGGTCTCTCAACAAGTGTGAAGAGTCCGGCGGCATACTCCCCGTGTCCTTCATCGTGGTTGTGGTAACCGCCTTCCTGCCGATGGCTCTTGCTGCTTGCAACAATTCTCCCAATTCAGATATGGCAGCGCTGGTCGCGCTCTACGATTCCACCAACGGTCGTGACTGGACACACAAGACTAACTGGCTAAGCGATGAACCTTTGGGTGAATGGTACGGCGTCACAACGGATGCGACCGGTCGCGTCGTTGAGTTGGACCTCAATAACAACTATGTGAATGGTGAATTCCCGCCGGAGTTGGCCAAACTCGCCGAGCTGCGAGTGATTAACCTTAGCGTGAATAGACTCAGTGGGGAACTCCCGCCGGAGTTGGGCCGACTCGCCAAGCTGCGAGTGATTAATCTCTACTGGAACGCACTGAGTGGAAAGATACCTGCGGAGTTGGGCAAGCTTGCCGACCTGGAAATACTCCGCCTTCAGGGGAACTCGTTGAGCGGCGAGATTCCACCCCAGTTGGGGGAACTCTCCAACTTAAAAGAGCTGGGCCTCGGCGGGAACCCGTTGAGCGGACCTGTTCCGCCGGAGTTAGGTAAGCTTGACAAATTGACCTACTTATATCTAGCTGAAACTTCGTTGACCGGGTGTCTGCCTAGCAACTGGCACTGGAAAGTCGTCTCTTATCAATATGGGTCCGATCATGGCGACTTGCCATTCTGCCCCGAGACGTCGGAGCCGGGGCCGCCTGCCTCGAGGGAAGCATTAATCGCGTTGTATAACTCCACCGACGGCCCCAGTTGGCTAAATAACGTTAATTGGCTCACTTCCCATCCGATAGGTTTATGGTTCGGTGTCACCGTAGACGAACGGGGTCGTGTTACCGAACTGATGCTTCCCTACAACAAAATGAGGGGAGGGCTGCCCTCGGAATTAGGCAATATCACCGGCCTAAAATCGCTGGATCTCCATGGGAACTATCTGAGTGGAGAGATCCCGCCGGAGTTGGGCGACCTAATCAGCCTTGAGTCTCTAAACCTTAGCGTGAATGGGCTCAGTGGGGAACTCCCGCCGGAATTGACCCAACTTGCCAACTTGAGAGAACTGCACTTGCAAGCAAACGAACTGTCCGGGGCGTTACTGCAGGAGTTTGGGAATCTTGCTCAACTGCGGCTGCTGTCCCTGTGGAATAACAGTTTGGACGGCTGTGTTCCGAATAGCTTGCGAGGTCAGCTTCGAAGGCCGATTGAAACCCTTAGCGGCCTGTCGTTCTGCGGCGCCAATCCCGCCACTGAGCCGCCTTATCCAACCTTGCCGGAAAGGGAGGCCCTTATCGAGTTCTATTTTGCTATGCATGGTCGGAACTGGGGAGACAAACGGCATTGGCTGAGCGTCATGCCGGTATCTGAATGGTATGGAGTTTCCACAGACGATCTCGACCGTGTTATAGGTCTGGAGTTCAATGGCAACCGGCTATTTGGTGAAATACCACCGGAACTGGGCACCCTGTCTCACTTGCAGGAAATATACATCACGCCCTTCTCCCTCTTTACGCACGTCCCTGTCTCCGGCGGAGTAACCGGCGAAATTCCCCCAGAGCTGGGAGGTCTTTCCATGTTGCGGGTGATGGACTTTCGCGAACAGTCTTTGGTTGGAGAGATACCCTCGGAATTGGGTGACCTTGCTACCTTGGAGAAGCTGGAGTTGTCGGGGAACAAATTACGTGGGGGTATTCCGCCTGAACTGGGAAAGCTCTCCAACTTGCAATTGCTGGATCTCTATCGGAACGATCTGAGCGGGGAGATACCCTCCGAACTGGGTAATCTCGCCAACCTGACGAAGTTGGATCTTAGCTACAATCGCCTGAGAGGCGCCGTGCCTCCTGAGTTAGGTGAGCTGACGAACTTAACACTTCTGAGCATTGAAGGAAATTATCTGACTGGATGCGTCCCCAACCGTCTGAAGGGTAGGCTGGATATGGAGAGTTCGGATCTCGGTGACCTGTCGTTCTGCGAGTGATGCGACCGCGCCAAGAACGATCCGCCCCGGAAGGAGGCGCCCCATTCCAATGCCTTCCCCCTGTCGAGGACTGAGCGGGAGAAAAGACAACATGCCATCCCTCTCCAAATGACGGGGAGGTCGGAGAGGAGGCCTCCTACAGCTCCTTGATCTCCGTTATCACTTTCGTGAGAGAGTCCTGCGCGTCGCCGAAGAGCATCATGGTGTTCTCTTTGTAGAACAGTTCGTTGTCCAATCCGGCGAATCCGGGGTTCAGGCTTCGCTTGAGGACGAGCACTTGCCTCGACTTGTCGACTTCGAGGATGGGCATCCCGTAGATGGGGCTGCCCTGCTCGTCGCGCGCGGCGGGGTTGACCACGTCATTCGCGCCGATCACCAGCACGAAGTCGGTATCGGGGAAGCGATCATTGATCTCGTCGAGATCGTAGAGCTTGTCGTACGGAACGTCCGCTTCGGCGAGCAGGACGTTCATGTGTCCGGGCATTCTTCCCGCGACTGGGTGGATCGCGTATCGGACGTCGACGCCCCGCGCTTCCAGAAGTTCGCCGACTTCCTTTAGCTGGTGCTGGGCCCTCGCGACGGCGAGTCCGTATCCGGGCACGAGGATCGCCGACCCGGAATAGGCCATCGCGACGGCGGCGTCCTCCGGAGTCGCTTCGCGGACGACCTTTTCGCCGTCGCTCTCCGCCGTCCCTCCGGACGCCTCGGCCCCGAACGCCCCGAAGAGCACGTTCGCCAGGGATCGGTTCATCGCGCGGATCATTATTTGCGTAAGAATCAGTCCCGCGGCTCCGACGAGGGCCCCCGCGATGATGAGCATCACATTGCCGAGCGCGAACCCCGCCATGGCCGCGGCGATGCCGGAGTATGAGTTGAGGAGCGAAATGACAACCGGCATGTCCGCGCCGCCGATCGGTATCACCAGCAGCAGGCCTAGGATTAGGCAAAGCGCTATCAGCGCGTAGTAGGCTGTCGGGTCGCCTCCCGCCACGAGGTACACGATGAGTCCTACAATGGCGAGGAATATCACCGCGCTGACCGTCTTTTGCAACGGATAGGTGATGGGTTTGCCGTCGATAAGCTCTTGAAGTTTTCCAAAGGCGATGAGGCTGCCGGAGAAGGTCACGAGTCCGACGAGTGTGCCGAGCATAATCGTTATGGAGACGTCGAGGGGTATGTCGCCGCCGCCTTGTGACAGTCGCAGAAACTCCGCCGAGGCGACTACTGCGGAGCCCGCGCCTCCGAAGCCGTTGAACAGCGCAACCAGCTGCGGCATGGCGGTCATGCGAATGGCCCGGGCGAAGACGCCCCCGATGGCGGCGCCGACGATTATGCCCGCCACGATAATTTCAAACCTGACGATCTCGCGGTCGAACAGTGTGACGACCACGGCGATCAGCATACCGAGCGCGGCGATGCGGTTGCCTCCCCGGGCGGTTGCCGGCGAGCCGAGGCGCTTTAGCCCTAGAAATATGAGGACTGCCGCCAGCAGGTAAAGGGAGTTGATGAGAATCGGGAAGTCGATAGTGTCCATCATCGATCCTCCGTCGAGCCTCTTCTGAACATCTGGAGCATCCGGTCCGTCACGGCGAACCCGCCGACCACGTTGATCGTCGCCAGCACGACGGCTAGAAAGCCGAGAACCATGGCGAGCGTCGTATCGCCGCCTCCCGCCACCAGCAGCGCTCCAAGTATCGTGATGCCGGAAATGGCGTTCGCGCCGGACATCAGCGGTGTGTGCAGAGTTGGAGGCACCTTCGTTATCAGGTCGAAGCCCACGAAGACGGCCAAAACGAAGATGAATATTTTTATGAGCAGTTCGCTTTCGATCATGCTTCCCCTACCCTTCGCTTGTCTGCATCGAGGCGACGGTCGCCTCGTGGACGATCTCGCCGTCGCGAGTAATGAGGCAGCCCTTCGTGATCTCATCTTCGGTGTCGACGACGATCTCGCCGTCCTTCGCAATGTGGTTGATGAAGTTCAGCATGTTGCGCGCGTACATTTGGCTGGCGTGCGTCGGCATGGAGCTTGGCAGGTTCAGCGGGCCTATAACGGTTATACCCTTCTCAACGACTTCCTCGCCCGGCTTGGTCAATTCACAGTTGCCGCCGGTCTCCGCGGCAAGGTCGACGATGACGGCTCCGGGCCGCATGTCATGCACCATTTTCGCGTCAATGAGCCGAGGGGCCGCTCTTCCCGGAATTGCCGCCGTGGTAATAACGAAGTCCATGTCCTGCACGGCGGAATGGATCAATTCACGGCCCTTGCGCCGCGCCTCTTCCGACAGTTCGCGCGCGTACCCCCCGGCATCCTCGGCCTCCTCGTCAAGATCGATTTGCAGGAAGGTCGCTCCCAGGCTTTCGACCTGCTCGCGGACTGCCGGGCGGACATCGTAACCGGACAACACGGCCCCAAGTCTGCGGGCCGTGGCTATGGCCTGGAGTCCGGCCACTCCCGCGCCGAGCACCAGTCCTTTCGCCGGCGGTGTCGTGCCGGAGGCCGCCATCATCATGGGGAAGAGTTTTCCCAGCGAGTCGGCCGCGATGATGGCGGCCTTGTATCCCGCCAGCGAGGCCATTGACGAAAGAACGTCCATGCTTTGGGCGCGCGCGATGCGGGGGATAGTATCCAGACTGAAGCTCGTCACCCCCGCCTCGGCGAGTGACGTTATGGCCGCGTGATCGACGAGGGGTTGGAGCATTGCGGCCAACGCCGTCCCTGACGGAAAGGAAGTCATTTCCTCCGGCTTCCGAACTGCCACGACCATGTCGGCGGACTCGAACGCCGAGGAGACGCTTGCCGCGCCGGCCTCTTGATACTCATTGTCGGAGAAGAAGGACTCGTTACCGGCGCGAGCTTCGACGACGACTTCGATACCGCGGTTCACAAGCCGAGATACGGTGTTCGGGGTCAGCGCGACTCGCCGCTCGCCATCTGCCGTTTCTTTCGGTACTCCGATGATCACTTCAGTGTCCTCCGGTTACCGTCAGCATTTTACTCCCGCAAAAGCGCTACCGCCACTTCCTCGCGCCCCTTTAGGAATCGTTTAATTCCTATGTCTCATTGGGATGCGGGGAGAGAATCCTTCACGAGTATTTCCGTGCGAGTCCTAACGTTATCACAGCCGGCGGGCTTTGGTATCAAAACTCCTGCGGCTCCACGACGACTTGGCGCTGGTCACCATGCCCTATGCTGGACGTCGTTACGTTTGGGTCATTGGCGAGTGTTAGGTGAACAATACGGCGTTCGTTGGGTGGCATCGGTTCGAGAGTGATCGAACGTCCGCCGTCAGCGACTCGCTGCGCGACCCGACGGGCGAGGTTACGAAGCGAAGTGTAGCGGCGTTCTTGGTATCCTGAGACATCGACAAAGAGGTTGACTCGCGCTCCCATGCGCTTGGCGCAAATAAAGCTGACGATGAACTGAAGCGCGCGCAGCGTCTCGCCTCTCCGCCCGATCAGCAGCCCAGAATCCTCGCCGTCGACTTCTATGACGGGCCCGTCGACCTCTTCGTTGTACGCCTGCTTGAGGTGCACGGATGCGAGAACATCCATGCGCTCGATGAGGTCTTCTAGGACTTCCGTTGCTATGCGAGCGAGGTCCGAGGGCTGCTCAATGAGCGTGACTCGAACTTTTGCAGGCTCTCCGCCGATCCCGAGGATGCCCGACTTGCCGCGATTAACGACGTCGATTTCGACCTCGCCGCGCTCGGCGTCTAGCTCCTTTAGAGCGAACTCGATCGCCTCTTCCGGCGTTTTGCCGGTCATTTCTACGGTGCTCATCGGATGCTCCCTCCTCTGAACTGGGGTCGGACTCGGATGCCTCGCCGTCATTGTCGATCGCGTCGTCCGAGTCCTTTCCGTCGTTCGTAGTTGTCGATGATTGAGAGTCGGCCTTCTCTTGTTCCCCCCTCGATTTGCTCCAGAGCGAAGTGAGGAACCCGAATGAGAACGCCTCTCTGACTTGACCCCATCCGCCGATGAATCCCTGCACAATGATGCCCGCGACGTTGGAAACGGTCCAGTATATGGTCAGTCCGGTTTCAAACTGCAAGGAAAATACGCCGATCATGATGGGCATGAACCATAGGAGCATTTTGCTGGTCTGCTCCTGCTGCGGACTGGTTGCTTTTGACGTGCTCATCTTCTGCATGAGCCACGTGGAACCGGCGACTACGAGCGCGAGAAACGGCCCGTAGCCGCTTGCCGAGGTGAGGTCTCCCAAATTGAGCCCCAGGAAATAGGGATCGATGGGAATCGATTCCCCTACACCCGGAAGCCACGGATAGAGCTTGGTAGCAAGGTCTGCCAGGCTCTCGGGGGTTGATGCCAAAGTCGCCCGCAAGGCCCAGAAGAGGCCGATGAATATCGGCATTTGGAGAACGAGCGGACCGAGGCAGCCGACGGGGTTGACCCCGGACTCCCGGTACAGTTTCATCGTCTCCTGAGAACGTCGCTGCGGGTCATCTTTGTACTTTTGGTTGAGCTCTTGGGCCTTTGGAGCAAGTTCGCCCATGGCTTTCGTCATCTTCACTTGCCGCAAGGTCAGCGGCACCATGAGGAGCCGAGTCACGAGGGTGAAGACGATAATGCTGAGGCCGAAGTTGTTGAAGCAGACCCAGTACAGAAATACCAGGCTGTTAATCATCGGCCTGTTGATGATCAGGTCCCAGAGGTCGCCGATTAGCTCCACGAGTCCGCCTTTGCCGGCCCGCTGCCGTATAACACGTTCGGTCGGAATTTGTGATTATCGGGTATCGAAAATAGCTTCATAGTTAGCATGATCGCGTCCAGTCGCGGGACACGGGGTCGTCCTGATCGGATCGGTGCACCCATACTTCGTCGGGATTGCCGTTCAGGTTGACTTCCAGCGCGCGAATGCTTCGGTCGTCGGCGCGGAAGAAGAGGAAGTTCCCTTTCGCCGCAAGCGCCGCCTTGACGGAGGAGCCGATATTGCACTGGGTCTCGTCCTGTCCGTCCGCCTGCCTAACCAAGCGGATCCTGCCGTCGGTGGACCCGACTGCGACTCGGTCGCCGACAAGGGCGGGCGAGCCAACTATTGAACTGTTGGTTGGATACGCCCAGCGCAGTCTCCCGGTCGCTGCTTCAAGCGCGTAGAGGTTCCCGTCGGTCGAGCCGACAAAGAGGGTGTCCCCGCTGCTGACGGCCCGGCTCCAGTACCAGTTGCTCGCATCCGGGAACTTCCATACTTGCTGTCCGGTGTTGGCATCCAGCGCGAAGAAGTCGCTGCTGAACGAACCGATGTACACTCGTCCATCTTTTGTTAGAGGCTCTGCCGTCACCGCGCCACCGGTGGCAAACTCCCATATCAGTTCGCCATCGAGATTAAGCGAGTACACCTTCTGATCCATGGAGCCGAAGAATATCCTGTCGTTCGCGACAGTGGGAGTTGCCCATATGCTGTTGCCGGTCTGGAACTTCCATTGGAAGACGCCCTCATCGGCGGCGTAAGCGTAGAGGGCTCCGTCACTCGACCCCACGACGACCAGTCCTGCGCCCACGGCGGCCCCGCCGACGATCGGTTCGCCGTTGCCGACTACGGCATCCCAGATATCGTTCCCGTTCGCCAGGTTGAGGGCGTAGAGTATTCCGTCGTAACCGCCGACGTAGGCCACGTCTTCTGAAATGGCCGGTGTGCCGTAGACGGCTCGGTGTGATTCAATCTCGCCGCGCAATGAGGAGCGCCAGACGGTCTGACCAGTCTCGGCGTTCAGGGCGCGGACGTCCTGGTTCTGCGTGCCCACGTACAGTTGGTCGTTCTCAATGGCCACGCCCGACCAACCCTGAGGAGTCGACGGGCGGACACAACCTGCTATGACGAGGGCCACCGCTCCCAAGATGAGAATTTGCTTGAGCAGACTTCGGCGGTCCGAGTGATGTTGAGTCGTTGCGATTGTCGTATTCAAATGCTAAAAGATTTTCCGGTAGGTCGGGAGTACGGATTGACCCGCCCTACTGCTTCATATATCAAGATTATTCAAGGAACGGGATCGTATCCGCTCGACCCGAACGGACGGCATTGGGAGAGCCGCTTGGCGCCGAGCCACACGCCCTTCGGGACGCCGTACCGTTGGATCGCCTCATAAGTATATTCTGAGCATGAAGGGTAAAAGCGACAAACCCCGTTAAAGAACGTGCGGGACAACGTCGTTTGGTATAGCGTTATCGCACCAAGCGCCGCCTTACGCATGGGAACTCCCGACACCCTTTGCCGCGTCTTTCTCTGCCATATGGCTCAAAGATGCCCCGCTTTCCGTCCGCTTCAATACACGTCCCCGCTTCAGCAGGCGGTGGATTGAACGTTCAATTGTTGCGAAGTCGGCCTCGGCGGCTCCCTTGCGGGCGATAATCACGATATCGAATCCTGCCTCCACCGATGCTGATCTCGCCGCCTCGCGAAGCCGACGCTTCACGTAATTGCGCGCAACGGCATTCCCGATGCGCTTGCTCACCGAAAAGCCGAACCGCGTTAGTCCCAAGTCGTTGCGTTTGATTCGCAGGACGAAGAGGCTATCTACTCGCGACCGCCCTTCCGACCGTACCGCCGCAAAGTCCCTCGCTTTTCGCAGCCGACTATGCCGCTCCATCGGGCAGACTACACAGTCAGACGGGATCGGCCCTTGAACATCCGGCGCTTGAGAACCTTCCGACCACTATTGCTCCGCATCCGCGCTCGGAATCCGTGAACACGCATACGACGGCGTTTTTTGGGTTGATATGTTCGTTTCATTGGTTTCTACCAGCAATTGATTATACTCACCGCCTGAAATTAGTGTCAATTTACGAGGAACCATTTCAAGGACAGTTTGAACTCATAGAGGCTTGAGGGAGGGGAGAGGGACGGATAGAATCGGAAATGTATAAGACGAGTTCAACGAGATGACCGGCCCACTGTATCTTTTTGCGTCCTATTTGATGGTGTAGAATATGACGCGACATGTAAGCGTCGTGTCTTCAGGGGTGATCGATTGGCAGAATATGACGTAGTAGTCGTGGGCAGCGGTGTCGGGGGGTACGTGGCCGCCATCAGAGCGGCGCAGTTGGGAATGAACACAGCCATAGTAGAGCGGTCGGAACTGGGAGGAACGTGCCTCAACTGGGGATGCATCCCGAGCAAGGCCCTCCTCCGAAATGCCGAGGTCGTCGGCCTTCTCAAGCACGCCGACGAGTTCGGGATCGCCTTCGATAACTTGCGCGTCGACTTCGGCAAAGCTATCGACCGCAGTCGCCGAGTCGTCAAGCGTCTCACCGACGGCGTCTCGTTTCTCCTGAAAAAGAACAATGTGACCGTGTACACGGGCTATGGGACACTCAAGGACGCCAACACGGTCAAGGTTCAACGGGCGGAAGAGACGCTCTCGACCAAGAACATCATTATCGCCACCGGCGCACGATTCCGGCAGTTGCCGAACTTGTCGATTGACGGCAGGGTGGTCATAACCAGCCGCGAGGCATTGGAACGCCGCGAGGCGCCGACGCGTGCCGTTATTGTGGGCGCGGGCGCGACGGGCGCGGAATTCGCCTACCTGTGGAGTAAATACGGTGCCGAGGTTACTCTCGTGGAGCTTCTGCCTCGCCTCGTACCGAGCGAGGATGAAGAGGTCAGCAGCCAGCTTCAACGTTCGTTCCGACGTCAGGGCATCGTGTCGATGACCGGTTCCAGTGTCGACAACGTGAAGGTCTCCGGCGGTGTGGCCACCGTTACCGTGACGAATGAGAAGGGCACGTCGGACATCGAATGCGACACGGTGCTTGTGGCCGTCGGGGCGCAGGGCAACGTTGACGGCATCGGCCTGGAAGCGGCGGGCGTTGAGGTGGAACGCGACTACATTACGATCGACGAGATGATGCGCACAAGTGTTGACAACATCTATGCCATCGGTGACGTTACAGGCAAGATGCTGCTCGCTCACGTGGCGTCGGCCCAAGGCGTCACGGCGGTCGAGCACATGGCGGGGCTTGATCCCCAGCCGCTGGACTACGACTTCATCCCGCGAGCTACTTACTGCAGGCCGCAGATCGGCAGCTTCGGTCTCACGGAAGCGCAGGCCGCAGAGCGCGGCCATGCCGTCAGAGTCGGAAAGTTTCCGTTCATTGCCAGCGGCAAGGCTCTGGCTCTCGCGGAGTCCGAGGGGTTCGTCAAGGTGATAGTGGACGATGAGATCGGAGACATTCTCGGCGGCCACATGATCGGAGCTGAGGTGACGGAACTCTTGGGAGAATTGGGAATGGCTCGCCTCTTGGAGAGCACCAGCAAGGAACTGGGCTGGCTGGTTCATCCGCACCCGACGCTGTCGGAGACCATCAAGGAGGCGGCGCTGGCCGTGGATGGCGAGGCAGTTCACATTTGAGCGAGGTCCTCTCTTTGGAGAATGAGGCATCCGCCTAGCTTATTCGGGGACAAGGACGAGACGTCTGGAGCAGACTATGGCGCTGGCAACGACATTGGATAGGGTGCAAGTGGCCGATTTCTATCGGCAAATGCAAACTATTCGCATTTTTGAAGAACTCAGCCAAGTCAAGTATCAGGAACAGAAAATCAAGGGCTTCCTGCATCTCTACATAGGTCAGGAAGCGGTCGCAGTCGGCGCAATCTCGGCGCTGAGGCCGGATGACGACGTGATTACGAGCTATCGAGACCACGGCCACGCCCTCGCGAAGGGTCTCGACCCCAATGCCGTCATGGCGGAGTTGTACGGCAAGGCCACCGGTGTCAGCGGTGGGAAGGGCGGGTCGATGCACCTGTTCGACACCTCTAAGAGGTTCTGGGGGGGACACGCCATCGTCGCCGGGCAGCTGCCCTTGGCCGTTGGCTTGGCTCTCGCGATCAAGACACGAGACGAAGACCGCGTCGTGATGTGTTTTTTCGGGGACGGCTCCGTGAACGAAGGTGAGTTCCACGAGTCGCTGAACCTTGCGTCGTTGTGGAATCTGCCGGTGGTGTTCTTCTTGGAAAACAACCTGTACGGGATGGGCACTCACATTGAGCGCGCTCGTGCCGGCGGCAGGGAGATCTACGACGACATCGCCGCATACAACATACCTGGCACCAACGTAGACGGCCAAGACGTGCTTGCGGTACGGGAGGCTTCCGTCGAGGCCGTCAAACGGGTCCGTTCCGGCAGCGGGCCCGTTTTTGTTGAGGCGATGACGTACAGGTTCCGCGGTCACTCTGTGGCGGATGCTCAGGCATACCGATCCCGGGACGAGATCGGCGTCTGGAGGGAAAACAACGATCCTCTCGGCAACCTGAGAAATCTCGCCATGGCCGAGGGCATCATGGATGAATCTGATTTCGTGGAGATTGACAGGGAGGCGCGTTCGGTCGTCGATGAGGCTGTCGAATTCGCCGAGGCCAGTCCCGAACCGCCCCCTGATGCGCTGTTCGATCACGTATACGCCGATTAGCTTGAGCACGGGCAAACTTCAATGGCTCAAATCATCATTAGAGAAGCGATCCGCCGAGGACTTCAAGAAGCTCTTGAGACGGATGATCGCGTCTTTCTTATGGGAGAAGACATCGGGGCATACCAGGGGAGCTACGCGGTAACGCGAGGATTTTTCGACGAGTTCGGCCCCGAACGCATTCGCGACTGTCCCATAGCGGAGTCGGTCATAATCGGTTCGGCGACGGGGGCGGCGATGGCCGGAATGCGTCCCATCGTCGAGATGATGACTATTAATTTCATGCTGCTAGGCATCGACCAGGTGGTGAACCATGCGGCCAAGATGAGCTACATGTCGAATGGCCAAATCAAGGTTCCCCTCGTGATCCGGGCAGTCACCGGCGGGGGAGGCCGCCTCGGGGCGACTCACTCGCAAAACTTCGAGGGCTGGTACGCCTCCGTGCCAGGCCTGAAGGTCTGCGTTCCCTCAGATGCGTATGACGCGCTCGGACTGCTGCGCACGGCCATAGCGGATCCGAATCCGGTGATTTTCGCCGAGCACGGCCTGCTGTACGGCAAGAGGGGCGAGGTGCCGGACGAGCACTACACGGTGCCGATGGGTCAGGCGGCTGTACGACGCGAGGGAACGGATATCACGCTGGCAGCATACGGGCGGATGGTGTACACCTCGCTGGAGGCTGCGGAACGTCTCGCCCAGCGAGGCATCGAGGCGGAAGTCATCGACCTCCGAACGCTCCAACCCCTGGATACCGATACGATCGTGCAGTCGGTCGAGAAGACGAGCCGAGCCGTCATCGTTGAGGAGAACTGGCGAACGGGCGCATTTTCCGCCGAGATAGCGAGTACTGTGCAAGAAGCGGCGTTTGATTATCTGGACGGGCCGGTCGGCCGGGTTAATGGACACGATGTGCCCGCGCCGTACAATGCGAACTTGGAAGACCTGCAGATACCCGACGCCGACCGCATCATTAAGGAAATCGAAAAGCTGTACACCCTGTGAGGAGGCTTCACTCTTGGCTACCGAATTGAACATGCCCCAAATGGGCTACGATATGCAGGAAGGAACTGTCGTGCGCTGGCTGAAGTCGGTCGGCGACGAGGTATCCCTGGGCGAGGCCGTGGCCGAGATCGAGACCGACAAGGCCGTCGTCGAGTTCGAATCTACCGCCGAGGGAGTCATCCTCGAACTGCTCGTGGAAGAGGGCGCCACCGTGGCGGTGGGCGAGTCGATAGCCACCGTCGGCGCAGCGGGCGAGACGCTCGCGGCAGGAGCGCCTGACCCCGTGGAGTCCGCCGAGACTGCGCAGTCTGCACCCGATTCTTTCGAGTCCGGAGAGCAAGAAGCCCCCGCGCAGGGGGAAGATGAAGACACCACCCCGACCGCGATACCGCTTCCCGCGGCTGCTGGCGAGGTCCGAGCGTCTCCTATCGCCCGCAGACTGGCGGCGGAACGCGGCGTGGATTTGAGCGCCGTTGAGGGCACGGGCCCCGGTGGACGTATTGTTCGGGCGGACGTGCTGTCTGCCGAACCGACGTTACTGACGGAGCAAGAGCCCGAAGAAGAACCACCGGCGGAGGCTCCGGAAGCTATCGAAGAGCCGTCCACCCCGGACGTGGAGGCGCCTGAAGCGGAAGTCGAAGAGGCTCCGGCAGAGGAGACTCAGGAGACCGAGATCGCCCTCGATGAGCCGTCTGCGGAGGTTGAAGAAGAGGACATTGAAGAACCCTCTGATCCGCAGGTCGAGGAAGCGGATGGCGCCGATATCGTCCCGCTGACCCGCATGAGGCAGCAGATAGCTCGCACAACCTTGGGCAGCAAGACGACCATCCCTCACTTTTACGTCTCGACCGATATCGACATGACGGAAGCGATGTCTCTGCGCAGGGAGATCAACGAGAGTTTGGAGGGCGACGTTCGGGTGAGTGTGAACGACCTTGTCATTAAGGCGTGTGTTCACACCATACGGGGCTTCCCAAAGTTCAACTCCTCGTACACCGACGAGGGTATTCGGATGCACGACTCGATCAATATCGGGATCGCCATCGCCGAAGACGATGGTCTCATTATGCCCGCGATTCTCGACTGCGGCAGCAAGTCGCTCACCCAGATATCCGCTGCAAGCAAGGATCTCGTCCGGCGTTCACAGAGCGGAACGCTGCAGGTGGAGGAGTACACGGGAGGCACGTTCAGCATCAGCAATATGGGCATGTTTGACGTGACGAGCTTCGTGGCCATCATCCAGCCGCCACAGTCCGCGGTCCTGGCTATAGGCACGGTGCAGAAGCGGCCCGTCGTGCAGGGCGACAGCGTTGTCGTGCGAGAGATTATGTCCGCCACGCTTTCAGTCGATCACCGAGTGTCCGACGGAGCCGAGGGTGCGCAGTTCATTGTGCAGCTGAAGGAATATCTGGAACACCCGCTTCGCCTGCTGGTGTAGCGGGGGCATCCTGCCGGAAAGGGTCTTCACTCCCACTCCGGCCCCCGTATTGAGTACGGTGCGCGGCAGACTCTTCCCTCATGGGAGAGTGGGTATGGTCTATTCCCCGCGTCGAAGCACTCTCCCGGGTCTTGCTCCGGTGTGTTCGCCGTTCAGCACGACCGGCTCCCCGTTCACGAGGACGTGCGGCATTCCGTCGGGGTAGCGGTGAGGGTCGTCAAACGTCGCGTTGTCGATGATCGTGTCCATGTTGAACACGACAACATCGGCTGCGCGGCCCTCCATGAGTAATCCTCTATCCTTGAAACCCATGCGTTCCGCGGGGAATCCGGTGGCCTTGTATACCGCCTCTGCGAGCGTAAGAACGGAAGGCTGCTCACGAACGTACCGTCCCAGGATTCGAGGGTAGCAGCCGTAGAAGCGCGGATGAGGCTTGTCGCCGCCGTAAATTCCCGTAGGTGAGATGGCGTTGCCGTCGGAGCCGAACATGGCGTAGGGCTGGGCCATGAAGTAGCGGATGTTGTCCTCGCGACGGTTGACCGCGACGCAGCCGATATTGTTGTCTTCTTCGTCCATGAGCTGCAGGTAGACCTCGGCCGGGTCGTCGTTTCGTTCCTCGGCGATACTCTTTATGGACTTGCCAACGATGTCGCGGTTCGCCTTGCTCTGCACGTGGCTGATGATAATAGTGTCCCATTCCCATCGGAGTCCCTTGAACCAGCCTTTCCGCAGATCGGTGACGGCGCGGCGGCGAATGTCGGGAGCTCGCAATCGTTCGAGCATTTCTGCGACTCCGCCCTCCTGAAGCCACTCCGGTACCATCTGGCTCAAGAGCGTCCCTCCCGCAACGTAGGGGTACATGTCGTACGTAACGTCCAAGCCCTGCGCTCTCGCCCGTTCGATCGGTTCCAGCACGACTTCGGGCGTATCGAAGACCCGGCTATCGATAATGGCCATATGCGAGTACTGCACGGGCACGTCCGCTGCCGTGCCTACGTCGATAGCCTCTTGCACTGCGCCAACATGGTTGTTGGCCCAGAGTCGAGCATGACTGGCGTAAAAGACGCCCTCGAAAGGGGCGATGGCCCGGGTGATTTCAATGAGTTCTTCGGTGTCGGCGTAGCTTCCGGGTGGCAGTGTTAGTCCGGTCGTGAAGCTGAAAGCCCCTTGCTCAATCGACTCTGCCGCTAGTCGGCGCATGATGTCGAGTTCGTCCCGTGTGGGGGGACGGTTGTCGAGCAGGCGAGCCGCGGCCCGCAGGGCAGTATGTCCGACTTGGTTGGCGACGTTGACGCTGATTCCTTCCGATTCCAGGAATTCGGCATACCCGTCGAGGTCGGTCCACGTCCACTCGACTTTTGAAAGATGCGCGCGGGATATCGCGGAAGGCCCAAGCGGGCCGACGGGGAAGGGGGAGTAGCTGCAGTTCCCGACGACCTCCGTCGTGACTCCCTGGAAAACCTTGCTCTCGGCGTTCCGGTCGTCGATGAGCGTGCGATCCGAGTGGGAGTGCATGTCGATGAACCCTGGCGCGACGATGTGGCCCGCAGCGTTGATCGTGCGGCGCGTCTCCGTGCCGCTCAAGTCCCCAATCGCGGCGATCCTGCCTCCGTGAATTCCCATGTCCGCCTTGAAGCCGGCCCGCCCGCTTCCGTCTACGACCGTGCCTCCGATGATGGCAATGTCGAATTCCATGGCATCACTCCTAGAATAGGAACTTCGGCGGTATCTTACATGGAACCCTCGTGATACAACACTTCTCGGCCTGATTGCGACTCGGCGCGCCATGGTCGCCCGATGTGGTATTGTGACGTATCAACGATGAGAGACATTGAGGGGAGGCAGGCAGTGTCCACGATTAAGATAATTTCTTGGAACGTGAACGGAATCAGGGCCGCGCATAAGAAGGGGTTCCTCGACTGGTTCGAGCAAGAGCGCCCGGACATCCTTTGCATCCAGGAAACGAAGGCGCATGAAGAGCAGTTCCCGCCCGATCTCCAAGCGATCGACGGCTACCGTACGTACTACTCCTCCGCGGAGAAGAAGGGTTACAGCGGCGTCGCTCTGTACACGGCCGTTGAGCCGGTGGGCGTGGAGGCCGGTTTCGGCGTTGAGCGATTCGACAGCGAGGGGCGTACTTTACAGGCGGACATGGGCGATTTCGTGCTGTTCGACGTGTACTTCCCCAACGGGAAAAGCTCGGACGAGCGACTCGCGTATAAGATGGAGTTTTACGACGCATTCTTGGATCACATTGAGGCGCTCCGTTCGCAGGGCCGCAATATCATTGTCTGCGGTGACGTGAACACCGCCCACAAACCCATTGATTTGGCTCGGCCCAAGGAGAACGCGAAAATTTCGGGGTTCCTGCCCATCGAGCGAGAATGGATCGATAAGCTCGTGGAACTTGGCTACGTGGACACCTTCAGGATGTTCAACCAAGAAGCCGACCAGTACTCATGGTGGAACCAGCGCGCCAACTCCCGCGCGCGAAATGTCGGCTGGCGCATCGATTACTTCTTCGTCAACGAAGAGTTCCGCGACAAGGTCAAATCCGCCGCCATTCACCAAGATGTGATGGGATCGGATCACTGTCCGATTAGCCTCGAAGTGGAGGTCGGGGGCTGAAGGCTTCTCATGGAGCACGGAACGCTCTACTATGGAGACTGCCTCGAATGGATGCGTCGATGGCCCGATGAGTGCGTCGACCTGATCTACCTCGACCCGCCCTTCAATAGCAATGCGGGCTATAATGTCCTTTTCGATACCGGACATGATGCGCCTGCTCAAGTCAGGGCCTTTGACGATACGTGGAAGTGGGACGCCGCGGCCGTTGACAGGCTTCAGCGGATGCAAAGTGCCGTTGGACATCCTGCGCATAGCGCCGTCACCGGGTTGTTCTCCCAGCTTGGAAATTCCGGGATGTTGGCGTATCTGACCTACATGGCCGAGCGGCTCGCCGAGATGCGCCGTCTTCTCAAATCCACCGGAAGCATCTACCTTCACTGCAATCCTACCGCAAGTCACTACCTGAAAATTGTGATGGACGCCGTGTTCGGGGCAGGAAACTTCCGCAATGAAATCGTATGGAGCTACCGTACGGGCGGAGTCAGTAAGCGCTACTGGCCGCGCAAACATGACGTGCTGCTGTTCTACGTGAAGTCGGACTCGTATACGCATCGCCCGCTGCAGGAACGAATTCTGTACGACAAGCCGTTCTTCAACGCGCAGTTCGACGAGGAGGGTAGGCCCTACGCCGACGTGTACGTCCGCGACGTTTGGGACGACATCAAGCCGCTCATCAACGTGTCGAAGGAGCGACTCGGCTATCCGACGCAAAAGCCGGTGGCCCTGCTGGAGCGCATCATCAAGGCATCGTCCAGCCCGAGCGACATAGTGCTGGACCCGTTTTGCGGATGCGGCACAACCATCGTGGCCGCGGAAAGTCTGGGGCGGCGATGGGCGGGGATCGAAGCATCCGACTTTGCGATTGAGCTGACCCGGAATCGCTGTATCGGTGAAATCGGGATAACCGCCGCTATTGAGGGGATACGCATCGGCGCGAAAGAAGGAATTCATTGAGGAGTGAGCTGACCCGATCCACATCTCGACAAGTTGACGTCACAGAGACTTATTCAGACCATTCACAGAAAGTCCCTTCCACTGCCGCAACTTCCTTAATGAAGCCCTTCCCTGGCATTCAGCGCGTCGAATTCGATCCTGCGCCATTTCTGTCTGAACGCGGAGAGTTGTTCGCCGTGTTCGATGAGCAGACACAAGATTCCGGCAATACATCGTATGGGGTGCAAGTCGATGGACGGCGCTATTTCGTAAAGACCGCAGGTCGGCCCAAAAACGATGGGGCCTTTTACTTGAGTCATGGAGATAGAGTTACCCTGCTCCGCAACGCGGTGAGAATTGCGGAGTCATTGAGCCACAGGACATTGCCCAAACTTCGTCAAGTCGTGGAGTCCCCATGGGGGCCAATGCTGATTTACGACTGGGTTGAAGGAGACCTGATCGGCAATTGTCTCAATCAAGTCAGGCATCTGAAAGCGAGCGAGATCGCCCGGTTGCTAACGGACGTGTTCGACCTGCATCGGGAACTGGCGCGTTTGGGCTGGATCGCCAATGACTTTTACGATAGTTCAATGCTCTATGACTTCCGCCGCCGCCGCGTGCATGTCATCGACCTCGACGGCTATTATATGGGGCGGTTCACTAATTTGATGGGGCGCATGTTCGGCTCGGAGCGATTTATGGCCCCGGAGGAGTTTGAGTTCGGCGCTTCTATCGATGAGCGGACTACGGTATTTACGATGGGACGGACGGCGGCGGTTCTCATGTCGGACAACTCCCTGGACAGGAACCCCTTCAGAGGCACCGATAATCAGTACCGAGTCATGGTTAGGTCGTGCGAAGAGAACCCGGAAGATCGGTTTCAGACCATCGCGGATATGTACGCCGCATGGATCGACGTTCAGGATCATTCAATGACGCGAGCCTCCTGTGGAGAGTAATACCAATTATGCGTGACAAGGCCATATGTGTCGGGTTCTGGATTCCCGCGTACGCGGGAATGACGGGTGGGGATGCTGTGCATTGTCATTTGCGGCTCAGTCAAAGCGAATTGGTATAATTTCCCCACTTCGGAGTGGAGCAAATAAGGAGGCCTACTATGGCAAAGCCGCGCATGATGTTCTTTCACGACGGGCGCCATCCGCATATTTACATGTACGAACCACCGATGCAGAAGGAGGAATACGCCGCCGCCATCGACGAGCTTTCGGGCACGACGATTGACGCGGTCATGTTTTGTCTGGGAGAAGGGCGCACCTTCTTGCACGATACGCAGGTTGGAGAACTTTGGGGGCATAACGTCGATAAGTGGCCTCACCTGATATGGCGGCGCACGCACCAGAACGCCAAGGGGCTTATCGAGGAGGGGAACGACCCCTTGAGAATTGTCTGCGACCGCACGCACGAAAAGGGGATGCTGCTGTACCCGACCCTGCTTGTGCAGGTCGGCAGCGACGAGCGTTGGAGTGATAGGGCGACGTGGGTGCGCTGCTCGGACTTTCGCTTTGAAAACAAGCATCTCGAAATCCAAGCGAAGGGGGGCGTCGACTCCACCTTCCCCGGTTTCGACGGTCTGGACTTCCTGCGCGAAGAGGTTCGAGAGGAACGCTTCGCCATCGTCGAAGAAGTGGTCACGAACTACCCGGTTGACGGCTTTGAACTCCACATGGGGCAGCTGCCCTACTATTTCCACCCCGATGAGGTTGAGAAAGGTCGCCCCGTACTGACCGAGTGGATTGGCAGAGTTTACGATGTTGTGCGCCGAAGCGGTCCGGACCGGGAACTGGCGGTGCGAGTTCCGGCGAACCTCGATGAGTGCATGGCTGTCGGCATGGACGTGCGCCGCTGGATCGACGACGGCATTGTGGACGTGATCATTGGGGATGGGGCCGTCGGCGACACAATGAACCAGATGGCCGATTTTCGGGCGCTGGTGGAGGCTGCGGAAGGGTCGGACTGCCGCGTTCATGCTTCCCTCCAGCATCGCGTTGACTCCGACCGCGTTGGCGACGCGACGATTGAAATGATCCGCGCCGCGGCCGGCAACTACTGGGCACAGGGAATCGAGGGGATGTACATCTCAAGAGGATGGTTCTACAACTATCCCTATGACAGCTCATTTTACGAGAAGATAAGAGAAATTCCCCAGCCGGACGTGATGGCTCCGAAGGACAAGTATTACCGACTTCCGACTCTTGGCGACGCTCCGAAGCCGGAGAGCGGACCAGGAAGCCTCATGCAGCTGCCGGCGACTCTCAAAATTGGTGATCCCTCGTCGTTCGATTTTACGATCAATGACGACCTCCCAAGATGGGACGCCGTCGGGCGGGTCTACGAAGTCCTTCTGCGAATCCGCATAACGAATACGACGGAACTCGACCGCATCACATTCGAGCTCAACGGCGAGGCGTTGCCTGATCATTCGCTAAGAATCATCAACCAAATGTTTTGGATGAGCGGGCCTCGCCGAACCGCGCAGGGATACTGGTTCGTCTTCACCCTCGGCCCCGATTCTTGGCCGAGGCAGGGCTCGAATACTCTGCGAATCACTCTTCGACAACGTGACCCGGACGTGACGCCTGCGGTCGTCGTTCAGGATATTGAGCTTGAGACGAAATACCTCATGGGCAAGAACTTCCGTCGCGGTCACGACGATCCGGCGCTCGGGCCGTTTGAGGGGAGGATGGGAGGCCCGTGGTAGCCGCAACCACAACCGCTCCACCGGTCGCAGGATCGGCGCGCGCCGATCCTGCATATGTCCTTGTGAAACGCATCTCCGATAGCTATACTCAGGGCCGCGTTCTACCCGTTGAGTCCAATATCCAGGCTTCCCGAATGGAGGATGAGTATGATCGATTCGACCAACCCGCCGAAGGTTATCTTCACCGATGACGGTTGGATTCTGAGCGCAACCGAGCCGCCGCTTACCGTTGAGAAACTGAAAGCCGAGGTTGTCGACAGTCACGACTGGCCCGGTGGTGCGCTGTGGTGGAGCATCGGCGATCACGAGGTCTACCACTATGAGACTGAGATCGGCGAGATCATCGGCGAGGCCATAGAGGGGCTGGATGAGGGGACGTACTCGTTCGTTCATTCCGGCACGCCGGGGGTGATTGGGAAGATCGCGGCAAACGTCAGGGCGCTGATGGATGAGTGCGGCGGGCCGGTCACAGCGCTGTCCAAGCTGTGTCGGGAGGCGGGGCTGCCCTTTTTCCCGCGCGTCAGGATGAGCAGCCAGTACGAGATTGATCCGCGCAACCCGGCCTACGGGCGTTTCCGGCGGGACAACCCCGAACTGCTGATTGGCAAGCCCGGCGAGGAACTTGCCGTGGGGAGCCTGCCGTGGGGACTTCGGACGGGAATAAACTACGCCTTCCCGGAAGTGCGCGAGTACATGACGAGCATCATCTTCGAGACCTTCGAGCGATTCGACGTCGACGGCGTTGAGTTGGACTACATGAGGCATCCCGGCGTTTTTCGCCCCGATGAGGCTTACCAGAACCGGTACCTGATGACCGACTTGATCGAACGAGTGCGATTGCGCCTCAACGAGGTCGCAGAAGAGAGAGGCAGGGACCTGCAATTAGCAGTGCGCGTGCCTCCAACCTTGGCCGACTCGGTGAGGATCGGCCTCGACGTCGAACGATGGATCCGAGACGGCTTAGTCGATATTGTGGCAGTTGGCGGCGGCTTCATACCGTTTGAGACTCCAATTAAGGAGTTCATTAAAGTCGCCGAGGGTACGGGCTGCCTGATTTACGGCTGTATCGAGGCGACGAGACACTTGGACGATGACGCCGTTCGCGCCCTGGCCGCCCGGTGGCTGAGTCACGGCGCCGCGGGAATCTACCTGTATAACTTCTATACGATGTACCCGGAGTGGAACAAACGGATGGCCGAGGAAGTGTCGGACCCCAGTCGTCTGGCGCGGTTGAACAAGCGCTATGAATTGGACACGGCGGGCCCGCTGTACCCTTCCAGAGGACATGGCGGCGCATTCCGGTATGCCTCACCCTCGACCTCTCTTCCGGTTACCCTGCGGCCCACATCCGACGGCAGCGGCCCGGAATTCACCATCGAAGTCGTGGATGATCTTGACTCGGCCATCGCCGATGACGCACTGGAAGGGTGCCGACTGACGCTGCGGTTTGACGACCTCTCGCCCGATGCGGAGGTTGAGGTCACGATCAATGGCACGACGCTTCCTCGCCAGTCGGGGGCCGACGCCGTCGATGGATGGACACGTCTCGGAATCACTCCCCAATTCTGGATGGAATATCCGGCCTATCCGGAGGAGGGCGCTCACGAGGGCAAGAGTTTGATCTTTGAAGTAGGCTGTCCCCCCTTGCGCGAGGGTGACAACAACGTAGCCGTCAGCCTATTCTCCTCGCGTCAGGACGCAAACAGCGCGGCCCAACTCATCAAAGTCGAGCTTGATATAGCCTACAAGCGGCAGTAGTCGGGCGTTTCCATTCTTAACGCCACCACTCGTATTCGAGACCGAGCGATCGATCTTCGAGCGGCAAGTCTACTCTGTTCCCCCCGTTGGCGGAGGAGAGTTTGAGGGCTATTTCCACCTCGATAGCCACTGCCACTCTGCGCCCGGAGTTTTTCGGTTCGTCGAGGGTTCCGGCCAGGCAGTCCATAACGTCGGCGACGGAATATGTAGAGCCGTACGAGCCCGTTTGCGGCCCCGGCCATGGCATGTCGACTCGCTTTGTGCCGCCGATGGTGTCGATGTCTTGGGAGAGACTCCATTCGCGCATGTTACTGTGGACCATCTCTCCGGCCGTTCCGCTAATTCGCAGCATCGGCGCGCCCTCGCGGAAGTGGAGTATCGTTCCGTCCTCGCAGACGAGCAGCCCCTGGCCCTTGAACTCGCTGCTGCCCGTTTCGAGAGGCGGCTTATCGTCGGCCCCGACGACCCAAGCGGGGGCGCTGTTGAGAAAATACGACCAGTTCTGATGCTGCGCTCCGGGCCGCCCGGACGTCTCCATCGAAACGACTTCCCCGATAGCGCCGGATTCAAGCAGTTCTTTGGCCGTCGCAAATGACGGGTGAGTTGTCGAAATCGCGCCACAGGAAAGAGGCACCCCCGCGTCTCGGCAGACTCCCACCATCAAGTCGGCCTCGGCGAGCGTGTGGCACATCGGCTTATCTGTGACCACGGCCTTGGCGCCGTTCTCAACGGCGAGGCGGACGAGCTCCGGGCGGCTCTTGGTGTTCGTGGCAATGGCGACGATATCAAGCTTTTCCTTTTCGAGCATTTCCGCGCCGTCGGCGTACAAGGCCACGTCGCCGTAGCGGTCACCGAAGGCTTGGAGGCGATTCGGGTCGCGGTCGCAACCGGCTGCGAGGTCGATTTCAGGCCGGTCGTGGAGAGCCTCGGAGTAGGAAGTCGGGACGCCTTTCGGTAGGTGTCGTTCGTGGAGATAGAACTGCCGGTGTACGTTGAGTTCCGGGGTCGGCTTGTCTATGCTGTCCGCGGTATCTATGCCCAGCCTGTAGGGTAGCCGGCCGGCCATGTCGTACAGCAACCCCATCCATCCGAGCCCTATAACGCCCGCCCTGTAGTTTGCCATTCTGCTTCCTTTCCGAATCGTTTATGCGGCATGTTGATGAGACGATTCGCGAATCGCCCCTACTTAGCTTGAGAAATCGTACGGCCCGAGATCCTGGTCGACGAATCCACGATGGAAGTTCTTTCCCATCAGGTACTTGATGTCCAGCTCTATATCTCTGATCTCTGCGTCCATCGTCAAAACGGTGTCGCGGTGGTCGAGGGTGATCTCCAACTCGTTGACGCCCTGTTGAGGCCAATGCTCGGAATCGAGCTTGAAGATGAACCAGTAGCCGAAGATGCGATGCCTCGGCGACCGCAGGCGGTACATCTGGTTAATCGTGCGGAGAAGTCCGTCCGGCAGTGGCTTGCCGTTCAGCTTGAAGCTAATTCTGTCGATTTCCGAGACGCTGGAAATCAAAACTCGCAGGCCGACCTCATGAACTCGCTCCATCTCTCCCCATTTGGGGAGATCATCGGAGATGGTGAAGGTGAAGGTCTCCGGTTTGTCCACGTGAAGCGTTCTCGGAAGCTGCGCGGAAGGTTCTGGCGTGTTGCGACGGGGGCTTTCGGTCGGCATGATGTAGATCTTGTCGCGGTAATCCATGATGTCCGGGTAAGGGAGTTCACGGAGCAACTCGTAGAACTCGGCAGTGTACGGCCAGCGTTCATGCCAATGTCCCATGTACAGCCCGTCGACGCCCTGCCGCCAATAGTTCGTCGCCGCCGCGCGTATCATTTCTATGGTTCCCGACGCGAGGCGGTCGGAATCTACGAGGCTGTTGATGTTCGCGTACACTCGGATTCCCGAACCCTTTGCCGCTTCCACAACGGAGGTGAAGTCCGCCATGGAGTTCAGTAGGTAGGGGCTGGTAGTCTCTGCCGCCACGAGGACGTCGACGATTCCCTGCTCAATCCATGTCGGCACGTCGAGGCCGATTGACAGGGCCTCATCGATGGAGGCGGGAACCTGAATGACCAATTCCTTTTCCTCGCCGCCGGACTTGACGGCATCATGCACTCTGCGAACCCATTCCGTCATGATTTCGCGACCCTCGTCCACTTCGTTCGGGTGGAAGTAGTACGGGTGGTGGACGAGGCTGAGCTCGAGGCCATTCACGGGGTAGGAAAGAATCTCCTCAATGAGGGCGAACCGCTCGTCGCGGATTTCTTGGTGTTTGAAGTCGGCGCACTCGTAGCCGGGCCAACTCGGATCGAGATCGCCTGCCGCGCCGATGTCCCACTGCTTGTTCTCGAACCGGAACAGGGATCCCCTCGTGTTGAGGGTTTCCTTGCCATAGCGTTCGCCGCTCGGCATTTGGACGAGCAGCACCGCGTAGATGAGCATTCCCTTTTCGCTCGCTCGCTCGGCTGCTACCTGAAGCGGATCATGTCCCGCGTCGATCAGGGCCCGGGCGTTCTGGTGCGTCCGACGCCATATGGAATGGTTCCAGCGTTCGAGGTGATGGCCCCAAAGTTCGCCGACCTTGGTATCGTACAGGACGGTGCGCCCGTCGCCGACGCCGAACATCAGCGCGTCTACCGGGGTTCCCGCGATCTCATCGACCGCGTGCTGGTATTCCTCCTTCTGCATCGGAGGCTCGTACATGTAAATCAGTGGGTGTCTCCCGTCGTGGTAGAACATGATCCGCGGCGTGGACATAGAGACCTCCTTGTGTAAAACCTTTGCCATATGAAAATCGGGGCCTCGTTGAGGAGGCCCCGACAATCATACCATCGTTACCTACGGTTGCTTCAGTTTAGTTCGAGCACGCCTGCCTGCCGCCTAGGTGGAAGGCCCAGCTGTTGCAGTACTGGGACCTGTTGCCCGGGTGGTTGTAGTTGTCCTGGCCGTCGTCGAAGAAGTAGGCCCAACCGGTATGGCCGTTGTGGTCCTGCGCGTGGGTGAACGGCTGCCCCCTCATGTTGTTCCTGTTGAGGAAGAGGCCGATGTGCGCGTTGGAGAAGGCCGACACGTGAATGGCCAGCAGGTTTTCCGCGTGGTTGCGGTACATTCCCTTGCCGAGCTCGACGCGGCGCGGGTCAAACGTGGAGTTCGCGAACCCAGCGATTGTATCGTCGTGCAGGTTCTTGAACCATCCCGCATGGTCGGCGGGGAAGGCGTCCGGAGGAGCGAGCGGCAGGAAGCTGGGATCGGAGCCCGGCGCCATGCCCTCCGCGCCCTGCGTTCGGTAGTACTTGGCGATCAGCATCCCCGGCGCGAAGTAGATCTCGTGGAAGGGGATGAAGTTCGTCCTAAAGCGCATCCACGGGTTGACCGTGTGCCGGGACAGGTTCGTGTCGATCGTGCAGCACTCTTCAACTGCGCGGAACGGCTCCCACCACCGGCCGTTGACGTCAAGGGTAATCTCGATTCCGACGTCTGCGAGGTGGGACTTCAGCAGTTCCCCGATTGTAGTCCGTCCATGTGAGTCGGAGAAGATGAAGTTCAGGCTTACTCGGTCCCCGTTTGAGAAGGTGCGGAACCCTTCAGAGTCACGGGCGGATAGGCCCAGATCGTCAAGCATCTGGTTCGCCTTGTCGAGGTCACGGTCCATGTAGAGCTGGGTAAGCTCGTCATCTCCGGGGTGGTACGGCGTGCTCGGATGCGGAATGCGGTTCTGGATCACGCCGAGCCCGAGTTGGGCCGTTTCGTTAATTCCTTCGCGGTCGATCGCGTGGGAGAACGCAATGCGGAACTCTTTGGTCCGGATCAGTCGCCCGATCTCCGTATTCACGTTGTACGTCTGGTTCATGTGGAAGCCGAGGTCGGCTCCGCCCAGAGCCGGCCAGCCGTAGATGCTGTAGTCGCCGCGTTCCATGTTGTCGACGTACAGCGGGAGTTCATGGAGGACGTAGTTCGTCGTCCTGCCGTCAACCTCGCCGTTCATCGCCCGGAACCGTACCGTAGCCTCATCACCCGGAAGGATGATCATGACCACCTGGTCGGTGTAGGGCAGCTGGTTGCCCGCGGGGTCTACGAACGGGAAGTAGTGGTTGCGTTCGGCGACCGCGATCTCGCCGGGCTTGTACTCGACGAAGCAGTACGGCGCAACACAGCCGGTGGAACCGATATCGGCGAAAGGCCCAAGCTCGAAGCGGGCCAGCTGGACGTTCTGGGAGGCGTGCATGACGTCTCGCCAGTCCTTCAGTCCCATGGAATCCGCGATGGCCTGTACCTTTGTCGGATCGGTGTACTTGGGATGGATCTTCTTGAGGTTCGGATGGCCGAACCAGCAGAAGCGGTTCCTCATGCAGAGGCTCTGCGTGAGGGTCTGCTCCATGAGGACCCAGTTCGGGGAATCGAAGGCGATCTTGAAGTTGAGGTCGTCGACCACGCTGAACTCAGCCTGTTCCCCGGTGACGGGGTCAGTCATCTGCGCGGGTACGAACGGGTTAATTTCCTTGTTGAAGTTGTGGTCCTCGAAGGCGAACCGAACGTCTTCAACCGTCAGAGGAGCGCCGTCGTCCCATTTGAGCCCACGCCTTAGGGTGTAGGTGTACTCACGACCATCTTCGCTGGCTTCCCAGCTCTTGCCGGCGCCGGGTCCGAAGTTGATCTCGTCGGAGTCGCGCTGTACGAACCCAAAGGCGATCCACTCGCCGGTGTACGAGCGAATCTCGGTGATTCGGTACGCGCCGCCATACTCGCCGATGCCGTCGGGACCGAGCACGACGCTCACGTCATCGGGAACGGGGAGTCGCTCTTCAAGCGGAGGCAGGGAGCCTTCCTTTACCAACTGCGCGGACAGAGGAGACTCGAAGAAATTGGTCGGAGTCGGGCCGTTGTATGCCGAATGGTAAAGCCATGGAGTTCCGGGCGTATGCGGCTCGGCCCGGTAGGAGGAACTGCCCTTCGCTGGGCAGTCGGTTACGCGATTGCCTCGAATGTAGCATGAGGCAGGCGTCTGAATATTCATGGCTATTTGCTCGACGCCCTTGATGGCCTCTTCGGCCTGCATAGCGGCAGAGTTCGCCGCCTTTGCCGCGGTCTCAGCCTGCTGTGCAGCCGATTCGATGGCCGCGTTGGTCGCTACCAGCGCGCCGTCCACGATCTTCTGCACGTCGTCGGCGGAAAGTTGGTCTCCCACCGCGTCCTGGACTGCGTTGGCCACAAGGTCCTCAATATCGCCGCGCGTGAGCGAACCTGATAGGCCCGCGGTCACCTGGGACTGTACGATGCGCTGGATCTCCGCCGCGCTCACGCCCTCAGGAACGGACTGGGCAACAGCCGAATTAATCAGGGCGGTTAGCTGACCTTCGTCGATCTCAGGAGCGGGTAGCGCGCGGATGGATTCATCCACGATGTTCTTGACATCGGCCGCCGAAAGCTGGTCGCCGGCGGCGGATCGGACTATGGACTCCACGTCCGCGCGGGTCAGTCCGGTCTGAGCATCAGGCATCGCGGCGAGGGCCGAGCCGATCGAGTCGGATACCATCGCCTGGATCTGCTCGATAGTGGCGCCCTGTGGCGCGCGCTGGAGAGCCTGGTCGATGATCGCCGCCACGTCCGGTGTTGGTGCCGCTTCAGGCTCGTCGGATCCACAGGCGACCGCCGCTAACGCGACGACAACCGTGGATGCCAGCATCAACACGATAAGTCGATTGAATTTTCCTAACAATTCTCCTCTCCTCTCTTGATTCGGTGTGGTTTGTAGCGGTTCCGCTCTCTGGAAAAGCGGTACTGCTTGCCGGTTCGTCTCATAGAGACGTGCGCAACTATAGGGAATAAGTTTAAGATTGTCAAGTTTCAAGAACCCCATGCCCGGAATTCCGTTATGGAGTCGGAATGGCGAACATAACATAGGGAGAGTATCGTTCCTGTGAAAACGGGAATCTGCATAACTCCCCACACCGCGTTAAGGTGGGAAGGCCCAGGAGGTCATCCGTCATTTGCCGCATTGACACTCGGCGCGTCCGACCCTCTCTTCCTTAATGATTCATCCGCAGCTTCCATGGAACAAATCGTCCACCTCTTCACGTGAAGGCATGGCCGTCTGAACTCCGCGCTTCGTCACCGCGAGCGCTCCCGCCGCCGACCCGTAGCGGACGGCATCTTCCATTGTCCGACCCTCTCCCAAGGCCACGGCCATGGCTCCGCTGAATGCGTCGCCTGCGGAAATAGTATCGACGACATCCACTTCATAAGCCGGGAAGTGGCCGCTCGACTCGCTCGAAGCCCAATAGACCCCTTGCTCGGCCATTTTCACGATCGCCGTTCCGACACCCTTTGCCAAAAGCGATTCAGCCGCCGCCCTAGCCGAGAGAATGTCCTCGACTCGGATGCCGGTGTGATACTCGGCCTCAGTCTGGTTCGGCGTAACGATATCCAAGTTTCGGAACGCCTCCGGTGGAATGTCGGAGGCAGGGGCCGGGTCCAACATCGTGACGACCCCTCTTTGTTGCGCGGCCCGCGCGGCGGCCATCGAGAGAGCGAAGGGCAGCTCCATCTGCAAGAGCAGAACGTCCGCTCCATCCAATGACCCCTCGACTTCCGCAAGCTGGTCCTCGTCACATCTGAGGTTCGCGCCGTACATGGCCAGGACGTGGTTCTGTCGCTCGGCGTTTAGGACGATCATGCCAACGCCGGAGGGATGATCGGGGTCTTCGGCCACTCCCGTAACGTCGATGCCGTCGTTCTTCAGTGCGCCTCGCAGAATCGGCCCGAACATATCCATACCCACTCGCCCGATCATCTTCACGTTCGCACCGAGTCGCGCGGCGGCGACGGCCTGTGTCGCCCCCTTGCCACCCGGGGCCGTGTAAAATCGGTCGCCCCGCAACGTCTCGCCCGGAAGCGGCAACCTCGCCGCCGTCCCGATTAGGGCCATATTCATCCCGCCTAGGACTATGATATTCGGGGATTTGCTCATGAGATGCTCGGATGCCTCACTGCGAAAACTCTATCGAAACGCCGGTCGCGATTTTATCACGGCGGCGTTACCGTTCTTGACAAGTTCGTTCAGCGCGCTTCTCCCAAAGGTGAATCGCATTCCCGGACTCGATCTGGGAGAGTGTCCCACGCCCTCCGGACTCCGGCCGCGTATCGTCGTTACGGGATGACGTTCCCTCGCCGGCGTGACGGTTGAGTGGGTGTCTCACAACTCCACGTGTGATTGCGCCGTCGCTTCCCTGCCGATTGGCCCATTTCCCCGGACAGACTGATAGAATGCGGCTTGAAAGGAATTTCTTGGAAATCTATCAGCCATTTCATCACCTCGTATGAGCTTTTGCCTCATGCCACTCTGGGAAAGTTCCGCGCCGTCCTCGCCTGTGATTCTTCGTCATTCCAACGGAATCGAGAGTCCATCGGGATCATCCAACACCCAGTCCACAGAACCCCATAAGACCACGCTAAAGAGGAGTCCTCCATGCTCAGCGAAGACCAAAAGCAATTCTTCTACGCATTCGGCTACCTCGTCCTGCGGGGCGTATTCACATCTGACGAAATGGCTGTCATCAAGCGCGAGTCGGACGAGATATTCCAAGAAAACGCGGGGGTCAAACTCTCTACCGGACGCGCGGCCCTTCAGCCGTTCTTCGAGCGTCGCCCATTCATGGCAGGGCTTGTCGCCGACGATCGCATCTACAGCATTGGCGAAGACCTGCTCGGCTCGGATTTTTTTCTAATCGGCACTGAGGGCAACCTCCACGCCGGGGATACGCTGTGGCATGGAGGCGGGCTTTGGGACGAGACGGTCAAGTCCGTCAAGATCGCTTTCTACCCGGAGAGCCTCACTTCGGCAACGGGGAGTCTGCGCGTCGTGCCCGGTTCGCATCGGCGCGGCTCGCCCGATCTCCTGGAACCTCTCCGACACGGCAGCGACAATCCGCAGCTGAAGCCCTTTGGCCTTCAGCAGTCGGAAGTGCCCAGCGTGGCGCTGGAACTGCAGCCCGGAGATCTCGCGGTCTTCACCGAAAACATCCTGCACGCCGCGTTCGGCGGTCACGACGGACGCCATCAGCACGCGATCAATTTCATGGAGAACCCGTCCACGCAGTCGAAGCAGCGCGAAGTTAGAGACTTTTACGAAGTGTCCCGCTACTCCCTGCGACCCTCGGAGTCCTACGTCAACAGCGATAATCCGCGCATCAGGCGGCTGGTCGCCAAAAACCTTGAACTCGACTTTGACATCATGAAGGGCGTGTAAAGGCCAAAACGCGACAAGGCCGGCTCTGTATTAACTTAAGGTGCGTTTAATGATGGCGTGGCCGGCAACCCTTCGACCTAATCATCCTGATAGGTGATCGTGATCTCTACATTCGACACGACCGGCTGATTTCCCACGTCATCCGCCGGGGCCTTGCGTCGAATCTCGACTTGGTTGATGCCTTGTCGCAGTGGTGGGCTGCCAACGTCGTACTGGAGCCCAACCGTTCCCTCCAGCGTGGGCCACTTGCGGTCCCCGTGTACGGTTGCCTCGCGTCCCGTTCCCCATTCGAGCGGGTTTCCGTTCAGCAGCACATCGACCTGATCGCCCGGCGCGAAGTGGTCAATGGTGACTCCGAGCACACAGGATCCCAGCGTCCCCTCGGCTCCGGCGGCTTCTAGGTCGTCAGCGACTTCGATGTTCACGACCGGGCCCCGCCCTGTTGAAGTTTCCACAAGGGCGATCGGCATCTGGGCCGCAGGGACGGCGTTTCTGAAAGCTCCCCCGTGTCCGCCGTACTGGATCCGGTCAGCGTGGTCGGCCTCGTACCGCTTGGATGAGTGCTTCAACTTGGCTGGGTCGGCGAGTTCAGGAAGCGTGCGCCGTATCCACGTCGGAGGCAGGGTGAAGTAGTTGTAGAGGTAGATGCCGTCTACTCCCGCCTCCCAGTAGCGGTATGCCGCACCTCTCATCGCGTTGTCGTCCACGAGTGGGCGGAGACCCTCCAAGCAGCCGTAGACCGCGCAATTCGTCCCTCGCGCCTCTTCGACAAACTCTGCAATTGGCATTTCAAAGGGTATCCAGCCGACCCCGGCGACTACCGTATCCACGAGTCCGTCCGCCATCCATTTGGACACGTCCAACCCCATCCGCGCCGAATTGGCCAGCGTCGGGGCCACTCGCACGGCCAGCTTCATACGCCTTCCACGCTCGGCCCCCACCTCGTCGAGTCGCTTGCGAACCCGCTTCACGAGATCCGTCATCAAATAACGGTTCTGATTCGCCTCTTCTCGCCGGAAAACACCGGGATGGCGGTTGAAGTCCATTTCCACGCCATCCACGTCGAACCGCTCAAACACCTCCGTGATGATCGAATAGGCGTAGTCGCGCACCTCGGGATAGGCGTAGTCCTTGCCCGTGCGAATGTCCCAGTCGATGGTTCCCTCCGGGATGCTCTCTCCCGGACGCCCTATGAGAAGATGGGGATTCTCCTGCCTGTATCTGCCGTAGCCGGGCGCGTACGTCTCCGTATACGGCGGCGAGTAGTAGGCGTAGTGACTGTTCATTCTAAAGCGGGGCAGGAACTCAATGCCGGCCTCACGACACAGTGACGAAATCACCGTAAGCGGTCCGCCCGCCGTCTCGGTGATGTGCCTGAGGTTCAGGGCTTTCCGTCGCTCGAATTCCGGTAGTTGGGAGAGGTCGTACCCGTCGCCAACGATCTCGCCGATCTCCGTCTCGTAGTGGTAGACCTCGTGGTCGCCCACCGCCCACCATAAGGCGGCCGGTATACCCTCCAGGGGCTTGATCATCTTTTCCTCGATGATTTCCGGCGTCACAGGAGTTTCCTCGCTCATGATCCATGCGTCGTCGGTGAAGATGATGGGGTGAGCGTCGGTTGCATTTGGCATGTGATGACCCTCGTTAGCGTCTGGTAAGTGTGAGCCTTTGGAACGAACAGCGGGGCTATTGTAACGGAATCTGCGGCTGCGCGGGGAGCCAGGATGTCTCAATTATCCAAAAGGTCATTAGCAGAACAGTTGCCGTCGCCATAAGACACTCGAAAGTTCATCCAAACTGCGATAGAATGCCTATCGCTCTCGCAACGCGCACGTCCGCGCTCGCGAGAAATCCTCTACAACGGAAGCAAGACTATGCTAAACGGGAAATTCAAGGGTGTCATTGTGCCTGCCGTCACTCCGCTTACACCCGATGAGCGAATCGATGTCGCATCGCTCCGACGGCTGGTCAACTACCTTATCGACTCGGGTGCCCATGGAATATGGGCCGCCGGAACCACAGGCGAGTTCGCCGCATTGAGGGACGATCAGCGTCTTCTCGCGATCGAGAAGACCGTTGAAGAAGTCAACGGTCGCGTGCCGGTCATAGGCAATGTTTCGGCGCCCGGTACCCAGACCGCCATCGATATGGCGCGATCCCTGGCCGAGAGCGGTCTCGACGGCATTGCCGCCACGCCGCCGTACTATTACCTCTACGATCAGGGCGAAATCGCCGACCACTTTCGGGCCATCAGCGATGCCGTTTCCCAGCCTCTGTGGGTCTACAACATCCCGATCACGGTCAAACTCACCGTGGAGCCGGCGACTATGGCAAACCTCGCGGCGGAGGGTGCCGTCGTCGGCGTGAAGGACTCGTCGGGCCACGGCGAGGCATTCGCCGAGCTCGTCTCGCGATGCCGCACGAACGGGGCCGAGATGTACCGCTTTCTCGGTTCCGTCTACCGCACGGCCATGACCAAATGCCTCGGGGCGCATGGCGTCATCCCCGGCGGGGCCAATGTCGCGGCCGCCCCTCTCTCGCGGGCCTGGGAAGCGGCTGAAGCAGGACACCCCGATAAGGCAAACGAGCATGTAGACGTCGCCCTTTCCGCCCAGCGAGTGATGGGCCTTGCAAAGGCCGGAGGACGCAACGCCTCCACGTCGTCGGGCCTCAAGTCGAGTCTCAAGATTTTGGGCGTCATCGACCACGACACGGTATCTGCTCCCATGCGCTCCCTCACTGAAGAAGAGAAGGCGCAGATACCGGCAATCCTCCGCGAAGCAGGGCTGCTTTGATGGTTGCCGTCACCCGGCGGAAACACCTTTGCAGGTTACCCTGCGATACGTGGTATAATGGCTTGGGCGCGTCGGTAAGGCACGCCTCATTTGTTTTGGAGAAAGTAGAGATTTGGCACACGTAACGCTCCGTGATGGAGAAGACGGCGATCAGCTTCTGAAGCGATTCCAGACCCAGATGCAGCGGTCCGGAATTCTGCGTGAACTGCGCAACAGGCGGTTCTTCCGGTCAAGGGGAGAGCAAAAGCGACTTGATAAATCGCGAAGCCTTAGACGCATCCGCAGGCGCCGAAATCGCTAATCGCTTCCAGTTCATTTCCGGAAGCGTCAGTCTCCATTGCAGTATGAGCCGTCATCGTGGTAGAGAACCCTTCGGCTGATTAGCCGCTTATACTGCCCCGCCAATTCTCATCGTCGTTCTTGCGAAAGAACATCTCACAGGGGCCGCGATGCGGAGCGATGAAACCGCAAGCCCACACGGCGACCGTTCAGCGATATCGCATCGCCTCCTCAAAACCGCTCCTAATACAACCGACCTGCCTCACCCCTTTATGCCCGCCTCCGACCTAACCGGACGTGCGCTCGTGCGTTATTGTTGATACTATTCCGCCTGCTCCGGAGTCCATTTTCGTCTAATCCATACTGCCCACGCAGCGATTCCGGTCGGAAGTGTAAGCCGTCCGCGTTTTTGAGCGTGGACTTGCGTGGAAGGGAAGGAGCGCAGCAATTTTGCAAAACCGCTGCGTGAATTTCTTCCCCGAAAAACTCGCGCCTCATCGAGCGCGGCAAAGCGGGAACCGTTCCCGCATCACGGGGAGAATTCCGGCGCACTGCCGCCGGTTGCTGCCAATTGCCATCTTGGGCGCCTTCGGCTTCTTGGGCGCCGCTTGCTGGAACAATCAGTCCTCCGATGTCCCTGTGGTTGAGAGCGCGATGACGTTGGCTCCCACCTCCACTGCCATCGTGCCAACCCCTGACATTCCGACACCGACTCCCAGCCCCTCTCCGCCCACGGCTACGCCGATCGTGATCTACTTGCCGCCTTCAGTTCAGACGGTGATTATACTCACCACCCCGACGCCGTCACCAACACCGATTTCTCCACCGGAACCCACTGCAACGCCGACTCCGACACGAACGCCCGTCCCTCCAGCAACGCCGACACCGACTCCTACGCCTCATCCAACCCCCATTAATGTGCTTCCCAGTCCAACTCCGACGGTCACTGTGGAACCTTCGCCGGTCGTTTCCCCCGAGCCAACATCGACTCCGACAGGGGAAAGTCCCACTCCCGAACCCGAAACGCCGGCTCCTGAAACGTCGACTCGGACGCCTCAGAATTCCATGACGGGCACTATCACTCCCGTTTCTACACCCACTGCTTCGACGCCGACACGGACGCCGACTCCCAGCCCAACACCCACTCCGCTTCCGACCGGCACGCCCACCCCCACGCCCTCGCCTACTCCCACACCCTCGCCTACCCCTACGCCCTCGCCTACGCCCACACCTACTCCGAATCTTACAATCGTCCCTGCTACCCCTACACCTGAAAATCCGGTACCTCAGAGTCTGACGGCCGCAGAAGTATTTTCCGCGGTCCGTCCATCGGTCGTGCATATCGCAGTATCGGAACCGCCGGCGATTGGGCCGGGCGTCGACCCGCCGGGAGCCAACCATGTCGGCACGGGCATAGTCTTGGATAGAATCGGCCATATACTTACCAGCGGCCACTTGGTGGAAAATGCAAAAAATATCATTGTAACTCTGCACGAGGGACAGAGCTTCTTTGCCGAATTCGTCGGCGCCGATATTCAGACGGACACGGCGATCATCAGAATTTCTTCGGAGGGTATAGAACTGCGGCCCGCTACTCTTGGGGACTCTTCCCAACTGGTCGTCGGTCAGCCCGTGCTGGCAATGGGGCACGCTCTGGCTCTCCCCGGCGATCCGATCATCACCAATGGCATCGTAAGCGCGACCGGAGTATCGACGCCCGCGAGTCCCCAGTTGACCATCATTGACATGGTGCTGCACACTGCCCCCATCAACGAGGGCAATAGCGGCGGGCCGTTGCTAAATGATCAGGCGGAAGTTATTGGAATCAACACGGCGGTCATCCTTGAAACTCGCGGCATCGGCTTTGCCGTCAACATCAACGACACTCGCTTTGTTGCGGATCAGATTGTTGAGTTCGGCGAAGTGCGCCGAGGTTCCCTGGGGATCACCCCTCTCAACGTATCTGCGGAACTGATTATCCAGTTGGGAATTGCCTTGCCCTACAATGTGCGCTCCGGCGTGTTCATCGCCGACGTTTCAGAAGGTTCCTCGGCATACGAGGCGGGAATGCTTCGCGGAGACATTATCGTCGGCTTCGATCAGCAAACCGTTTTCAACTCCGGGCAACTATCCCGTTTCCTGCTCATGCATGGCCCAGGCACAACGGTAGAGATAACCTTCTATCGTGGCGTGGAGCGTCGGACGGTGGAAGTCACGCTCGGGGAATAGCGGCGACAAAGCGCTTGAATATATCAGGAGGTTCCGAATGGACGGAGACACGATAGACGGTTCCGTGCACTGGTCGGGAGAGCACTGGATCAACTACCTGCGGCGACCCGGCGAAACTGAGGACAGCGGGAGCTTCAGCCTCTACCACACCCGGTACAGCGAAGCGGGGGAGGGCACGGTCGCATTCGTCATCATACCGAACGCCGGCATTAATGCCGTCTATGCCGATAACGCCGACCTGGCGGAATGGACCATCGAGAACATGATCCGTGGGCGAGGGAATCAGTTCGACCGCGAGATGCCGGTTGTCGAGGCGTGTATCACGAGAGCCGGGGACGTCAGGACAAAGCCATCGTGGATCGTCGAGGCGGAAGGCCGTACGCTTCAGCCCTCATGGAGCGTCACCGATCCTCCGGTCATCCACTGGGGCCCCGTTCCTTCGGGAACGGCAGATATGCATATATTCTCGCTCCTATACTTTACCTGCGAGACCGAATTGACCGTCGATGGCGGGACGGTGGAGGGGGCCCCTTACACTCGCGACATCTGGCGGGCCTCAATAGGCGGCGACAGGAGCTCGTGCGTCTTTGCGCTGGCGGAGACGACGATAAACTTGAAAACCGCTGGGTGAATGCTTACGGCAGGTAGTTAAGAAGCTCTCATAGTCGTTCTCGGGAACGAACACCGCGTCACTGGGTCGGTTGTCGCCAGTCCGCCCCCTCCGTCAGCCGTAAAAACTCGGCGTGGAGGTCGGCGTTCGACGCGATGATCCCGTCGCTGTAGAGGGTGGCCCGCTTGCCGTGTCTGTCGGTGATGACGCCTCCCGCCTCCTCGACCAATAAAATCCCCGCCACCATATCCCACGGTGAAAGGCGGTGCTGAAAGTAGAAGTCCGTCCGCCCCGCCGCAGCGTACGAGATGCCAAGGGCCGACGAACCGATCGTTCGCACCGTGCCCAAATTCGGCCAAACGGCTTGAGCGAGCATTTCAAGTTCATACTTTGCGCCGACCTCGCCGTAGGGGACGTCGAACCCGATGACGCAGTCTTTGAGGGCGGCCTTCTCCGATACTTGGATACGTTTGCCGTTCAGGAACGCGCCCCTGCCGCGTTCGGCCTCGAATAGATCGTCTCGTTCCGGATCGTAGTTCACGCCGACGAGAACTTCCCCATCCAGCGCGAGGCCGACGACCGTTGAGTATATGGGCAGACCGGTTGCATAGTTTCTCGTTCCGTCCACGGGGTCGACGATCCATGCGTACGATTCATCTGCCCGGACATTTGGCGAGCTCTCTTCTCCAACGAGCGCGTGGCTGGGGAATTCCCGCCGAATCAGCTCGAAGATGAGGGCTTCGGCCCGGGTATCCACCTCCGTTACAATATCCCCGGGTCGTTTGAACTTGACCTCTTTTTCCTTCTCGAATCGCTCCCTTGCGAGCCTACCGGCCTGTTTAGCCGCCTCCCGCGCCACTTCAAGAGCCGTCCGACCGCTGGTTCCTATCGGTGTAGTCAAAGGGTAAGACCTCATAGCAAAGTATAGCCTGGTTGTGGATACTTCATCACTCTTTTGCCTTTGGGCGTTCTCTCATCAACTATCTGAAGTCGGTCTATGAGAGTGCTGCCGAGCATTGCCATCCGTGCGCCCTGAGCTTGTCGAAGGACGATTTGTGGTTCGACAAGCTCACCACGAACGGCTTAGCGTACCACGCAAGCAAAATCCCTCCCTAGAATCGAAAGACTTTCTCTGCCGTTTTATGCAGGATCCATTCCCTGTCGTTATCATTCAGGAAAGGTATGTGCGCGCGGACGAGATCTACGGCGTTCGCGTAGCCGCATTTGATCATTACGCCCGGGAAGTCCGTTCCCCACATGAGCCGCTCGGGGCCGTATGCGTCGTAGATTCGGCTCACGAGATCGTAGGTGTCGGGAAAGGGGTACGCTTCGTTCGACTTGCCTTGCAAGTTTGACAGCTTGACATACACGTTTGGGTATCTTGCCAGGCGCATCGTCGCCGCAATGAGCGGCTCTTGCTGTGTGGGATCGAGGGGCAGACCGCTCAAATGGTCGAGGAGGATGTTCACGCCGGGGAACATGGCCGCCATAGGCTCGACGCAGGAGTGGTCCTTTGCCGATCCCAAGATGCCGAAAGCCGCGCCAAGCTCTTGCGCGCGCTCCCACAGGAGCCATCGATCCTTGCCGTGAAAATCACTGAGGTTCTCTTCCCAGCCAAGTTCGAGTCGGAGGCCGGAGAACCGGCGCTCGCGGACGAGTTCTTCCAGCCGGGCCGGGCCGGCGCGCGAAGTCGGATCTACAAGTCCCAGGGCCGTGAATCGTCCAGGGAACCGTTCAATGCAGTGGGCTAGGTACCGGTTGTCCCATGAGTAGACCCGAGGCTGCACGATAACTGCCCTGTCCACACCCGCTTCGTCCATCAACGACAGGAGGTATTCCACGGACGCGCTCCGGGCCGGTTTGTTTCCTGCTGCATAGGGAAACCGGCTCTCATCGTCGGCGTATACATGTACATGCGTGTCAATAATCATCGGGCATTCCTCAAACCGTCCCGTCGTTCCCGTGCGTGATACGCTGCGTCTAGGGGAGCGTCAGGGGTTGATCAGTATATCTCATCTGGACACGTCCTCTACTTCAACCGACTCTAAGACTTCGAGCGCTTCCTGCAAGGTCGGCTGAGCCGTGATGCTGGGGCCACCGACCTTGAGGCCGGCGCATGCCACACCCCATCGCGCTCCCTCGACCGGGTCCATTCCGTTGGCGATGCAGTGGAGCAGGCCCCCGACGAACGTATCCCCCGCGCCGCTGGTGTGGAGCAAACCCTTCGGGGCTACACCCGGTATGCGAACCGTCCGTTGCGGTGTTCCAACCCATGCGCCCTCCCCGCCGCATTTGAGCGCCACGGCTTCGACCCCGCGGTCGAGAAACCAGTCAATTATCTCTCGCTCACAGTGGAGACCGATTAAGGCTGCCGGCTCGTGGGGAAAGCTCGGTGTGATGATGTCGATGTACGGCAGCAGCTCATCCATCGCCTCCCGCGCCTCATTAATGGAGTTCCACAGGTTGACGCGCAAATTCGTATCGTAGGAGACCGTCACTCCCGACTCATGGGCAATCTTGGCCGCCGTCATCACCGCCTCTCGGCAGGTCGGCGAAATCCCCTGCGAAATGCCGCTCACATGCAGAATTTTCGCCGCCGAGACGTACGAAGGGTCGATATCGTTTGGGGTCATGGTGCTGGCCACGGCCCCCTTGCGATAGACGACTTTTGACCCCTCTCCTACCGGCTCGGACGATGAGAACTCCACCGCGTTGAAGCCCCGCTCCCGCCGCGCGTGTGTCGTGTCAATGCCACTCTTCCGCCACTCTTCAAGCAGGTAGTCCCCAAAAGGATCGTCGCTCACTCGCGTGACGTACCCGCAGGACGTACCAAGCCGATTCGCCATTGCCAGCACATTGAACGTATCGCCGGAGTAGACCTGCTCCCATTCCGCTTCCGCGTGGAGTGTCTCGTAAGTGAAGAACTCGATGAAACATTCGCCTATGGACACGATGTCGACCATGTGCAAATCCTACCAGAGAGCGCCATACTGGGGTACACTCTGCCTACAACGTACGGCCTTTCCGGAGTCCGTTCGTGGTGAGCCTGTCGAACCACAAAAAGAGCCTCCGACAAGCTCGGGCAGAACGGAATAACCGGACCTTACTAGAAAAATTGAAAGGCTCTGCCGACAATGGATACACATGGAGGGCGCAATGCCATTTGCTACGGGCGAATTGACTTCCGACACCGAGAGCGTGGTCGTGTTGTTCAAGGGTGGGAGACTCCAGACGTGGCACACCCTGACTGACTCCCAGCGTGACGATTACAGCGCGCAGCATGTCGAGCTCATGCTCGGAGTGGCGCGTGAACACGGGATGATGACTTTGGAGGGATTCAAGCTGCTGGAACCGAAGCAGCCCTGGGAGCGCTTCTGGGTGCTCGAATTTCCCACGTTGGAAGGGGCCGAGGAGTGGATCGAGGCTGAGATGGCGCCGCCATACGGTACGTACGGATTCTACGAGTACCATCTCGCGCGACGGTTCGCTGTGAACTACTTTAATGACTGGGTGACCGCCCCGCGTACGGAGACCGTGGCGCTCGGTCCGGTCGACCCGTCCAATCTCCCACCTCTGGATGTTGATCGAGATAGCTGCGTAGTATTGGAGTTCGCGCGAATGCTGCCAGAGGCGACGCTGGCATCGGAGGAGCAGCGCGGCGGCGGCGAGCACCGCGAGTTAATGAAGTCGGTTGCCAGGGAGCATGGGCTGATCCGTCTCGAGGCATTCCAACTCATGGCTCCTCAGCCCGAATGGCATCGCGCCTACGTCATTGAGCTTCCCACCATCGACGCCGCGGAGGCCTGGATGGACGCAGAGATGGCGCCTCCGCAGTCTGCTTATTCAAACAAGACAATGCACCTGTCTCGACGTTGGGCGCCGCGGTTCTTCGCGGGCTGGCTGCTGGGAGCGGTGGGGTGACCGGTTAGTCTCACATATCGATTTTCTTCCTGCCGGACAGGTACTCTTCCGGCTCCTTCTGGAACGCTCGATTGCACCCGGGCGCGCAGAAATAGTAAGTCTGCCCCTCATAGGCGTACTCTCCGCCGGGCGGATTGTCGATATTCACTTTCATTGAGCAAATGGGGTCGGTCGCCTTTGGGGTCGGCTTGCTGAACAGCGGAATTCTCATGACGTCTCCATTCTTGTTGACAAGTCACTTGCGGTTGACCGTTTGAGGCGAAGCGAGTTCACTATCACGCTGACGGAGCTCACGGCCATTGCGGCCGCCGCCAGAATTGGGTTGAGGAAACCAAACTCGCCGAGCGCCGGGACAAGCGGTTGCGGTACCCCGCTTGTCGCGAAGACGGAGTACAAAACTCCGGCTGCCACAGGAATCAACCCCACGTTGTAGGCGAAAGCCCAGAACAAGTTTTGCCTGATCGTTCTCATGGTCCTCCTGCTGACGGAGATCGCGCGCGCCACGCCCAAAAGGTCGCCCCGGATGATGGTAATATCCGCCGCCTCCATGGC
Source organism: Dehalococcoidia bacterium (assembly GCA_965232435.1). GTDB lineage: Bacteria > Chloroflexota > Dehalococcoidia > Lucifugimonadales > VXLM01 > VXLM01. The sequence continues at coordinate 712,990 of CBDDPU010000004.1, read as the reverse complement.
GATGTCGGTCCCGGTTGCGACGGCGATGCCCACGTCCGCCTGCGCAAGGGCAGGGGCGTCGTTTATCCCGTCTCCCACCATCGCGACGACCGCCCCGTTCCGTTGAAGTGACTTGACGTGGCTTGCCTTGTCCGCCGGCAAGACATTGGCGATTACGTTGTTGATGCCGAGAGATCGCGCTACGGTCTCCGCAGTCTGTCGACCGTCTCCGGTGAGCATGGACAATTCGATCCCTAAATCCTTAACTGTGTCGACAGCTTCCTGGATGCCCTCCTTCACGGTGTCCGACACCGCGATCACTCCGACAGACTGACCATCGGCGGCGACATAGGAAACCGTCTTGCCCGAGCGAGCCATCTCTTCGGCGGATTCGCCCAGTCCGTTCATGGCGAATCCGCGTTCTTCTAGCAGGCGAAGATTCCCTACCGCGACTTCTCGCCCATCTATGCGTCCCACGATACCCATGCCCGGCAGCGCCATGGCGTCCTCCGCGGGCGAGTCGATAGGCAGGCCGCGCTCCTCTGCCGCCATGACGATGGCCCTTCCGACGGGATGTTCGGAAGTGCGTTCGAGCCTGCCTGCAAGCGTCAAGAGTTCATCTTCGGTGATTGACTTCGCGATCATCGCTGTGACTTTCGGCATTCCGGTGGTCAAGGTGCCGGTCTTGTCGAATACGACGACTCCCACCTTGTGCGCTCGTTCGAGGGTTTCTGCGCTTCGAATCAGTATGCCCGATTCAGCGGCTTTTCCCGTGCCTACCATTATAGCGGTCGGTGTCGCCAGGCCCATCGCACAAGGGCAGGCGATTATCAGCACTGCCACCGAGGCCTTCATCGCGTAGACGTATGATGGGGAAGGCCCTAGCGCAAGCCAGATAGCAAAGACTGCCGCCGCAATGACGATCACTGCCGGCACGAAGTAGCTCGATACGACGTCCACCAGTCTCTGTATCGGCGCTTTGGATCCCTGCGCCTCCTCGACCAGCCGAATGATCCGCGCTAAAATCGTGTCCTTGCCCACGCCGGTCGCCCGAATGGTCAGTCTCCCCATTGTGTTGACCGTTGCCCCGTACACGTCGTCGCTTTCGGCCTTTTCCACGGGCATACTCTCGCCGGTGAGGGCCGACTCATCGACCCAGGAAATGCCCTCGGTTACCTTTCCGTCGACCGGAATGCGTTCTCCCGGCAGGACTCGAATATGCTCACCCACGAGCACGTCCTCGATTGGGACTTCGACCTCCATTCCGTCCCTGACGACCGTCGCGGTCTCAGGCCGCAGGCTCATGAGGGATTTGATGGCTTCCGACGCTTTGCCCTTGGCGCGAGCTTCCAAGTATCTTCCAAAGAGTGTTAGGCCGATGATCGCGGCCGATGTCTCAAAGAACGTCGCCGCATCGTAATGGGCGAAAATCCACCTGTCATGAAGAATAGTCGCGGCGGAGCTGTACGCGAAGGCCACGGATGTGCCGACGGCAATAAGGGTGTTCATGTTGCTCGTGCCGTGCCTGAGTGCGCTCCATGCGCCGTCGTAAAAGCGCTTTCCGGCCCAAAACTGCACGGGAGTCGCGAACGCCATCAGGAGGATGTCCAAGCGGAACGGGAGAATATCGCGCACCGCCGGAATGGCCATGAGCGCCATGATGAGCGCGGCGATTGCTATGCTGAACGTCGCCTTCACTCGAAGGTCGGCGGCTTGTCGAGGATTTCCCGATATTTCTTCGTCGCCCGCCACACCCAGCATGGAGTATCCGGCGTCCTCTATTGCGGATCGAAGGTCTTCGATATTGGCGAGGCTCTCGGCGTATTGAACACTGGCTCGCTCGGTTGCAAGATTTACGCTCGAAGATTCGACTCCATCGACCTCCCGGAGCGCCTTCTCAACGTGATTCACACACGCGGCGCAGGTCATCCCTCCGATATTCAGCGATACGTTCTTGGTATCGACGGATGGATTAGTAGGTCGATTCTTTGCGTAAACAGCCACAGGCCCCTCCTCCCTTAGCGCTTATCGGCCAGTGAGTAAAGCTCCAGCAGTTCGCCAAGTACGTCCTCTTCTCGTCCCTCCTTCACACCCTTGATGACACAGCCGTGAAGGTGGCCTTCCAGCAGCACGGACTCCAGCTTCTGGATGGCGCGACGCACCGCGAAGGTCTGCTTGAGCACGTCCACACAGTAGGTGTCCTGCTCGATCATCCGCCGTACACCACCGAGGTGTCCCTCGATGTACTTCAGACGCTTCAGCGCGTTCCGCTTGGCGTCAGGCAAGTCGGACGGAGAGAGTGTGTGATAGTCGTTGTGTTCCCTGAGCGAACCGTTTGTTGCCGATCCCATTATCCGTCCTCCGTATCTGGAAACCCCCTAGCGGGGGGTATGGGTTAACCCTACTCCATACAAAAAGACGGAGTCAACAATCGCGCCGCGACACCGCTGCTATTCGGACTCGATGTCTACTTCTCCCATGATCGAGTCCGCGGAGTAGACACGGTATTGCGTCTGCTTGCCCGGCGATACGTGGACAACTTCCCATGCGACTCGCTGATCGGGCGTTATCTCCATAATCTTGAACGGACGCGGGTCTGGGAGAAAGCTGCTCCCATACAGGACAAGAGTGTTGCCGTTTGGAAGCCGTTCAACGCTGGAGCAGCAGACGGCGAAAAGCTGAGGGTTGTGCCGGAACTGCCAGACGGCATGAGCAGTCTTACCCCTGTGGTCGAGCCGCAGTTCGAGGGGACGGGAATACTGCCCACCCTCTTCGTTGGGACGGTCGTTGCCGTTATCGAAGAGAAGGATGTTGCCGTTGGGAAGCTGAGCGGCGGTATGCTGTTCGTAGAACCGGTCTTCCGGATTGGGGAAGGTGAAATCGCTTCCGGGCCCGCCGAGACGCCACTGCACGTTCTTGAAGTCGGACGAGATCGAGACGACTTGATCGAGATGTCGCAGGCTGATGATGAAACTCCCGTCCGACGCCGCGGTCACCGAGTTGCCATGGCTCCAGTCCTGCACAGAGCGATCCCGGTCGCATCCGCCCCATAGAGGGAATCCCGGAAGCCGTCGGTCGGAGTCCGGCTCCGTCCTGTCGGAGGGCGAAATATGATCGAAGATGTTCCAAACGATTTCGTTCTCCCGGGTCGCCTGATCCCAAATGCCGATGGTGTCGCCCTCCTGTGGACGTTTCGGGTCGCCGTACCCCTCCCACAGGATATCCCGGGAGAGGTACATGATCCGCCCGTCCGAAAGCGTCTGCACTTCGTGATGAATGGGACTGAAGGGCGAACACTCCCCGACAAGCTCATCCACTTGCCTGCCCATCGGATCAATCTCGACGAGGCCGCTGCTGGTCGTGCCGCCCTGATACCCGGCAATGTACACAATGTTGCCGTTGGGCTTCCGAGTCATCCCGTCCGGCTGCCGTCCTTCTCCCTCGGAGGCCTTGTAGTACCAAACGATTTGTCCCTCGGCATCGAAGGCCGCTAAGCCGAAAAATCCCGCCTGCCGGTAGTCCAAAAACGTAAGGGGACGGGTCGGTTGCCCGCCGAGGACGGAAAAGCGACCGGCGGCGAGTACGTCCGGCAGCGACCCCGACATGAACGCTCCTGTCGGCCCTTCGGTGATGCCGCCCGCGAGATCGGTCCCGAATACCTGGTACCGATACGTCGAATTCGCCCGGAGGCGTGTCGCATGTACGGTGTACTGTGTATTATCCGAGGGTACCGGCTTGGAGCGGAAGCGTCCGTGTTCGTCGTTCTCGTACTCGATATAAACGTATCCCGGAGCGTCAACCGTGCCGGTGATCCACGCGATCAGCGAGTTGTCCGGCTTGAAGCCGGCAGCAGCGGTTAGTATCGTCGGGGCGGGAGGCGCCGGCGGCGTTGGCGTGTTGGCGGGCAAGTCTTCCGAACACGCTGACACGAAAATCGCGAGAACGAGAGCGACGGCCGCTTTCCCTATGCGTTCGATAAGCCGATCCGCTCCCGCCTACTCGGTTACTCGCGCTTCGCCCATCACCGAGTCGACGGCATAGGCGCGGAAGCTGCCCTGCATCCGAGGACCGCTGATGTTCGCCTTGAAGACCTCCGCGCCATCCGGCGCGACCTCCACGACCACGCGCGGATCGGTGACGAAGTTCAGGAGCGTGTTCCCATTTTCAAGACGGTACGCGCTGCTGCGGTTGACCGCGTACAGGTCGGGGCTGTGCCGATACTCCCAGACTTTGCGCGCGCCCAGGTCGTAGTCGTTGAGGGCCAGCTCCAACGCGCGGGAGTAGTTGCCACCCTCTTCCTCCGGGCGATTGCGGCCGTTGTCGAACATGAGAATATTGCCGTTCGGCAGCTGCTGGGCGGTATGCTGCCGGTAGAAACGATCGGCAGGGTCCTCGAACGTGAACGTGCTTTCCGGGCCGCCGAGCTTCCATTCTACTCGCTGAAAATCCGGCGAGATCGAGATTACCTGGCTGAAGTTCGGTATGGAAACGATGATGTTGCTCCGCGGGCCGATTTGCAGCGAATTCGCCCCCGACCAGCGGATCGGCGGAGTGTGCTCCTGGAGCGTGACCTCGTTCGGGTACGAGGCGATATTTCCGATACTCCATCCGCCACGAATGTCGGTGCCCAAGCCGTCGAAGGCGTTCCAAATTTCCTCGCTCAAACCCGTTTCCTGATCCCAGACCCGCAGAGCGAGGCCCTCTACCAGCGTTTCGGCGTCGCCCTCGTTCGCCGTGTCGTCGATCACGCGATACGTCCACGCCGCGTAGAGTATCTTCCCATCCGGCCTGAGAAGGAGCGCGCGATGCGGGAAACCGTTCACCGGGCCCGCGGCCAGGTTGTCGACGATCTTGCCGGTCGGTGTTATCTCCCTGATGCAGCAGATGCTAAAGGGGTTGTTCAGATGGTAGACGAGATTGTAGTTCGGCTTCTGGACGACGGCGCCCGTCGGATAGGGGACGTCTTCCACCGGATTCGGGCTTCCGTAGTACCAGACTATCTGCCCGTCGCCATCAAGCATGAAGAACCAGCTTCCTTCAAGTTCGCGGTGATCCAGCAGCAGGAGCTCGGAAGACGGCGTTCCCGTCGAGTCGATGGTGAGCGTCGAAAGGGCGGGGGGAAGCTCTCTCGACGTGAACTCGCCGGAATCGCTTCGGGTCTCTTCTCCCGCTTCGCTCACGGCGACGACAGTGTAGGAATACGTCGTGGTTGCTCGCAGACGAAGCACGGGAACCGTATGCTCCACCGCCGCCTCGTCCGTTGTCGCCGTGCGGAACTTCCCTGCCTGGGAGTTTTCGTACTCAACGTAGACCCTGCCTTCTCGGTCGAGCGAGACGGCGACCTCCGCGATCAGCGAATTGTCCGGCGCGATCGCCGCCGAATGGCTAACGATCTCCGGCGGCGAGGAATCGTCGTCGCCGCACCCGGCGCCCCACAGCGTCAGCAGCCCAACGGCCAGAATCCCCACGATTGGCGCTTGCATCATCATTGAACGCATTTGCCCGTCCAGTTTGAAAGTCTTCAATGAGATTGTCGCAAGGAGACCGAGAACCTGCAAGGCTCCAACACCGCGCCGCAGTGCAAAACCGAATTGAGCGTGAGTTCGTAGATATTGGCGAGGTGACGCAAGAGTTCCGCTTCGGCGCGAATCTATCCCAGATCGACTTTAAGGACTTGACACGTTGAGACTATCACCGGCATAATGCCGTTTGGTTAACGACTCTTTGCTAACGCGTCGGGTCCGGCAACCCTAAAAAATTCAACGATACGATAACAGCCTAATGTCTGGCCCCGCGACAGGCTGGGATCACGAATCCTGTTCGGTTCATTCTTTGGGAACTACAACGGTTTTTAGTAAGGAGAGGTGCATGATCACTAAGAACATTAGGCTTATCGGTTTCTTCGCCTTGGCCGTGATGCTATTCACGGTTTTGGCGTGCAGCAGCAGCGACGATGACGGAGACACGGCTCCTGCCCCCGCCCCGGCTCCTGCCCCCGCCCCGGCTCCGGCTCCCGCCCCGGCCCCCGCGCCTGCCCCGGCTCCCGCCGCGGCCCCGGCTCCGGCGCCGGAGACCACGGAACCCTCCGACTTCGCGGGCACGTTCAAGGGGTCCTTCGTGTGGGATGGCGATCATCCGACGCAGTTCAACGAGGCTCCGGTACTCGCCGCCAAGGTAGCTTCGGGCGAAATCCCGCCGCTTGAGGATCGCCTTCCCGACGCCGAGGATGTCATGGTCGTTCCCGTTATCGAGCGAATTGGCGACTACGGCGGAACGTGGCGCAGGGCTTTCACCGGCCCGAACGACGGTCAGAACGCCGACCGCCTCATGATGGACCAAGTCCTGTACTACGACCTGAACGGCACGGACGTCATCCCGAACGTGGCCAAGGGCTGGGACATCAGCGACGACGGCATCACCTACACCCTGCATCTCCGTAAGGGTATGAAGTGGTCGGACGGCACTCCGTTTACGTCTCTGGACTTCGTCTGGCACTTCGAGAACGTGATTGAGGACGTTGAGATCAATCCGAACCGCGACGGTCAGATCGGTTGGTCGGGCGTCCAGGTCGACAGCATGACCGCGGTCGACGATCACACCGTTGAAGTCGTATTACGGGAGCGCAAGGACGGCTTCCTCGACTCTCTTGCCAACTACACGACCGGCGGTTGGACGCTTCACGGGCGAGTCGCGGGCGGCATGTACGGCCCCACCCACTACCTGAAGACCATCCACCGCGGCACGGCGACCGATAAGGACGCATTCGATAAGATGGTGAAGGACGCCGGCTACGAGAGCTACGTGACCTTCTTCAAGGACCAGGCCAGCCCGCTCAAGAGCACGGAAGTGCCGGTAATCTCCCCGTGGAAGATGACCAGCCCGATCACGGCTGAAATCTACACGTGGGAGCGCAACCCCTACTACTGGGCCGTTGACCCCGCCGGCAACCAGCTTCCGTACATCGACAACATCTCCATGACCCTGACGGGTGACAAGGAGATACTGAACCTGAAGGCCTCGGCGGGCGAAATCGACTTCCAGCACCGCCATATCGAGATGGCCAAGGTGCCGGTCTTCAAGGAGAATGAACAGCGCAGCAACATCGACGTGCAGTTCTGGGGCTCCCACGGAGCCGTTGGCATCTCCATCAACAACGCCTACGGCCAAGGAGAGGTCAAGTACGAAGTCGATGAAGAGATCAAGAAGTGGATCAACACCTTCGAGTTCCGCAAGGCGCTCTCGTTGGCCGTCGACCGCGACAAGATCAACGAGGTCATGTTCCTCGGCCAGGGCGACATCTCGCAGCCCATCTTCTCCAAGGGTCACCCCTTCTACCCCGGTGATGAATACGCAAAGAAGTACACCGAGCTCGACCCCGATGAGTCGATGCGCATTCTGGACAGCATCGGCCTCGTGGACACCGACGGCGACGGCGTTCGCAACCGCACGGACGGCAAGGGCAACCTCGTATTCCCCATGGACTACGCGGCTGAATACTTCGTGGCCTACGACGTGCTGGCAGAGTTGATTGAGGAAGACCTCGCCAAGGTTGGTATCAGGGTTGCCCTCAACCCCATGGACGTCAGCCTCTTTGAGGAACGACGCGACGGTAACACCGGCATCCTGATGGCCGGCGGCCTGATGTCCGCCCGCTGGCCGAACACCCTCGACCGCTGGTTCGAGCATGGCAGCGCGTATCGAGCCTGGTACACCGGTGGCCGAGACACGTACTCCGAGAAATCCGTTGCGGCGGAGCCGACCGATCCTAACATCCTGAGGCTGGGTAAGTTGGCGGACGAAGCCAAGGCCCTGCGATATGCCGACCGCAAGGACATCTACGTGGAGGCGCAGGAGATCTTCATTGATCAGTTGTACGGCATCGGCGCGGTGGGCAACACCCCGGCGTTCAACGGCGTGATCGTCAAGAAGAAGTACTTCAAGAACGTTCCGCCGCAGGCCCCGAACGAGTCCCCGCTCCAGAACCCCGGAATCGCGCGAACGGTGCAGTTCTTCATGGAAGGCGGCAAGAACGACTCCGAATAGGAGCGATTGAACTCCCTATCAAAACGGAGTGACTGAAAAAGAGCGTCCGGCCCCACTGGCCGGGCGCTCTTTACTTTCATGAACACCTATGTATAATGGCAAACTAACGAGTGAACGACTCCCACTCGTTGCCGTCTGGGATTTACGTCTTTAATTCACCGATGGGAGCCTGGAACCGCTGTGATTGCCTTCATCGTCCGCCGGTTTTTATTGGGAGTATTTACGCTGTGGGTGATCTCGGTAGTTGCGTTCCTTGTCGTAACTCTCCCTCCCGGCGACTTCGTTGACGACTACATAGCGAACCTCGTTGGCGAGGCAGGGCAGGGGACTCCCGCCGCCGATCTGCTTGAGGAGCAGCTCCGAGTCGAGTATGGCCTCGACCAGCCGGTCTTTTATCAGTACCTCAAGTGGATGTACAAGGTTGTACAAGGCGATCTCGGCACCTCGGTGGAATTCAATCGGCCCGTGCGAGAGATAATATGGGACAAACTGCCGCTCACGATGATTGTCGCTTTTTCGTCAATTTTACTCACCTGGACTATGGCTATTCCCCTCGGCATCTACGCGGCAGTGCGTCATCGTACTATAGAGGACTACTCCCTCACATTCCTTGGGTTTATTGGCCTTTCAATACCTGATTTCCTGCTTGCGCTTTCGTTCCTCTGGTTTGGCTGGTTCTACTTTGACATTGCGATTGGAGGCCTCTTTACCGACGAGTACGTTGCCGCGCCCTGGAGTATGGGGAAATTCGTTGACATGCTCGCTCACCTATGGATCCCCGCTATTGTGCTCGGCACGGCTGGAACCGCCCAAATCCTTCGTATCATGCGCGCGAACCTCTTGGACGAGCTTCGCAAACCGTACGTCGTTACCGCCCGCGCCAAGGGCCTCAAGGAATGGAAGCTGGTCCTCAAGTATCCCGTTCGCATGGCTCTGAACCCGATAGTTAGCACAGTGGGATACCTTTTCCCTTACCTCATTTCGGGCAGCATCATTGTGTCGGTGATCCTTGGTTTGCCGCTCATCGGCCCGTTGCTGTTGCGCGCGCTCCTGGCGGAAGACTTGTTCATGGCCGCGTCGATTGTTCTTATACTTGCAGCCATGACAATTCTGGGAACATTTTTGTCCGACCTGCTGTTAGGCTTCATTGATCCTCGCATCAAGATGGAGAACACTTGATGCCCGAAGAACTGCCAGAGACGAGCAATCGAATCAGCCAGTCAGCCGAAGATTTGCTCGACGAGCGCCATGACAACCTGGAAGACGAGGAAGTCTTCGTCGCTGCCCAGTGGCAACTCATGTGGTGGCGATTTCGCAAACATCGCGCGGCTATGGTCGGCGCAGTATTTGTCATTATTTTTTACACAGTGGTAGTGTTCGCGGACTTTCTGGCAATTTCCGACCCACGACTCTCCGATGTGGGAGTCGCCTATCTCTCCCCTCAAACTATCCATTGGTTCGACGGTGGGTTCAACCCTCATGTCAAGAAAGTCATCGGGTCGCGTGACCCCGAAACCTTCAAGAAGGTGTACACGACCGATCCCGAAGTGAATATTCCGATACGTCTCTTCGTTCGCGGGTACGAGTACAAGCTTCTTGGCCTCATCCCCTTGGATCGGCACCTAATAGGTACAGTTCCGCCCGAGGGAGAGGAGAGAGTCGCGCCCTTCTATCTTGGGACTGACCAGTTGGGCAGAGACATGTGGTCTCGGATCGTGTTCGGATCCCGAGTTTCTCTGTCGATTGGGCTTGTTGGTGTACTCTTCACTTTAGTCTTTGGAATCGTGTTCGGGGGATTATCCGGCTACTACGGAGGCTGGGTCGATGTGGCAATTCAACGCCTCGTGGAGGTCATTCGATCAATTCCAACCCTCCCACTGATCATCGCCTTCGGAGCGTCGGTTCCTAAGGAGTGGAGCGTCTATCGAGTCTATTTCGTAATTACCCTTATCATCGCTGCATTTGCTTGGACGCAGATGGCGCGAGAAGTTCGAGGCCGCTTCCTAGCTCTACGGGAAGAGGACTTTGTAACGGCCGCCCGTCTGTCGGGGGCAACTGACCTGCGAGTCATCTTCCGCCATATGCTCCCCAACTTCGTCAGTCACATCATTACCGTCATAACGCTAACTCTCCCGTTTATGATTATCAATGAGACCGCCCTCAGCTACTTAGGTGTAGGCCTTCGCGCTCCGGCTGTTAGCTGGGGAATTCTCCTGCAGCAGACTCAGAACATACAGTCATTGGCGCTCTATCCGTGGCTTATGATTCCGGCTATACCGTTTACGGTTGCCTTGCTCGCGTTCAACTTCGTGGGTGACGGCCTGCGCGACGCTGCCGATCCGTACTCGAATTAGGGTCCCGGACTGCCCCCGCAATTTGTTGCCACTTGTCCGTCAATTCGACTACACTCATGTATCAGACGTGTAGACGGAGACGCGGGAATTGGTAACGGGGTTCAACCATTCGGGTGTGGTCGTCAAAGACCTCTCGGCGATGATCGAGTTCTATTGCGACGTCCTCGGCCTCAAGGCACTCAGGGAAGTGGACAGCGTCGCGCCGCCGGGCGGCGACCACACGGGTATTCCCGGCGCCAAACGCAAGCTGGTCTTCGTCGGACTTCCGGGGGACGCGCACCAACTGGAACTCGTGCACTATCTCGACCCCGTTCCTTCCGAAGGCCACCTCCATCATCATCAGTTCGGCTCTTCTCACGTCTGCTTCAATGTCGCCGACCTGGACGGGATCTACAGCGACCTGTCCGGCAGGGGAGTGCGGTTCGTCACTGAGCCGAAGTACCGCACCACGCCGGACGGGGCGCGAGTCGGCATCTGCTACGCCCTCGATCCTGAGGGCAACTACCTTGAGTTCCTCGAACGGAATGAGCCCTCCGCATAGCCGTTCATTCGCGATTCCTTGCACTCGGAGCAATCATGACCAGACTAGCGGCCAATCTCTCGATGATGTTCAACGAGGTGGACTTCATGGATCGTTTCGGCGCGGCCTCCGAAGCGGGATTCAAGGGAGTCGAGTATCTCTTTCCGTATGACTACGACAAGGACGATCTGAGGGCCGCTCTGGACGAGCATGGTCTCGTCCAAGTCTTGCACAACCTCCCCGCCGGCGACTGGGACGCGGGCGAACGGGGAATCGCTAGTCACCCCGACCGCGTTGGCGAGTTCCAAGACGGAGTCGGCAAGGCAATCGAATACGCCACGGCTCTCGACTGTCCGCAGGTTAACTGCCTGGCGGGGATCGCTCCCGTCGGCGCGTCGAGCGACGTTCTCCGTGAAACGTTCATCTCCAACCTTTCGTTCGCCGCCGGTGAACTGGAAAAGGCGGGCATAGCTCTCCTCATCGAGGCGATCAACACCAAGGACATTCCAGGATTCTTCTTGCGGACTACGGCGCAGGCACTCGCGATCATTGACGACACGGGTTCGGAAAATCTCAAGCTCCAGTACGATATTTATCACATGCAGATCATGGAGGGTAACCTGACCTCGACCATCGAGGCGAACCTGCCGCGGATCCGTCACATGCAGCTTGCCGACAACCCTGGACGAAACGAACCGGGGACCGGTGAGATCAACTATCAGTTCCTTTTCGACGCCATCGACAAGATGGGCTACGACGGATGGATCGGATGCGAATACAAGCCCAGAACGACGACAGCCGAGGGCCTGCAATGGGCCTCGCCGTATCTACGGTAACGATCCGGGAGGCAACATGGCGTTAGAAGCAGCTACCCTCGACGACCCTGACATTATTAGCCGTCGGAACGAAATTCTTGACGAGATACAGAACCGCGTCCTCTGGCTTTCGGTCTACATGATCGATTACGCCAATCGACTGCGTCCCAACCCCAGCGGGCTGAAGGTCGGAGGTCATCAGGCATCCTGCGCCTCTGTCGCCAGCGTCATGACCTACCTGTTCACGGAGTACATGAACGAGGGAGACAAGATATCGGTAAAGCCTCACGCGTCGCCGGTCTACCACGCCGTCCAATACCTGCTTGGCAATCTCGACGCTCATTACCTCAAGACGCTGCGAGCCTATAACGGCCTGCAGGCCTACCCCAGCCGCACGAAGGATCCTGACAACGTGGACTTCTCCACCGGATCCGTCGGACTCGGCGCCGTCGCCCCAAACTTCGCGTGGCTCACCGAGGAATACCGCCGCAGTCACTTCGCGCAAGAGAACGGACGGAGACGCAAGTACATTAGCCTCGTCGGAGATGCCGAGCTGGATGAAGGAGCCGTCTGGGAGGCCATCGCAGACCCCACGATGGAGGAGGCGTCCAATATCCTGTGGATCGTCGATTTGAACCGGCAGAGCCTCGACCGAATAATCCCCGGCATTCGCGTCCGCTGCTGGCGGGAGATGTTCGCGGCCAACGGCTGGAGCATTGTCGACGCGAAGTACGGTCGCAAACTGGAGGCCGCCTTCCAAGAACCGAACGGCGAACTGCTCCGCACCGCTATCGACGAAATGTCCAACATCGTCTATCAGCGGCTCCTGAGGGTATCGCCCGCCACCCTTCGCGAATGGCTGCCGAACACAAGCCAATACCCGAAGGACATGGAACGCCTCATCAGCCGCTGGAATGATGCCGAACTTGCCGAAACCTTTTCCGATCTCGGCGGCCACGACATCGGAAAGCTGCGCCAAGTCTTCAATGAATTGGACCTGGACCGCGGCCCGCACGTCATGTTTGCCTACACGCTGAAGGGATGGCGCCTCCCCATTATCGGAGACCCCCAGAATCACTCGGCCAACCTGAACGGAGAGCAGATGGAGGAACTCCGCGGAAAAATGGGCATCGACCCCGATGACTCGACGTTCCTCTTCCCGACCGGTTCCCCTGAGTCGGAGCTTTTATCGGAAGCTCGGGAGCGCCTTCAAATTGGTGTCGATCAGCCTCAACCCTCTCTGCGGATGTCGATTCCCAAAAGCTTCGGTCGTGGATACCGCGGCATGATGTCCACTCAACAAGTATTCGGGCTCGTCCTTACGGAGATATCTAGAAACGCGCCCGAACTCTCCCAGCGTCTCGTGACCACCAGCCCCGACGTCGCCAGTTCCACGAATCTTGGAGGGTGGATCAATCGAGTAGGAGTTTGGCACAGAGGCGAAATTGAATCCCTTCCGCCGGAAGACCAGCCGAGGGCGCTCCAGTGGACGGAGTCGGATCGCGGCCAGCATATCGAGCTTGGCATCTCCGAGAACAACCTTTTCATGGCCCTGGGACAGCTCGGCCTCTCATACGAAATGAGTGGAGAGATTCTCTTCCCCATAGGCACGCTCTACGATCCATTCATTCGCCGAGGACTTGACGCCTTCTCCTACAGCACCTACGCCGGGGCCAGCTTCATGGTTGTCGGCACGCCGTCAGGCGTCAGCCTGGGCCCCGAAGGCGGAGCGCATCAATCCCTCGTCACGCAGTCGATCGGGATTGAACTCCCCGACCTGTGGTTTTACGAGCCGTGCTTTGGACAGGAACTCGAATGGGTCGTCATGCACTGCCTTGAAATGATGCGTAAACGAGAGGGCTCGGGCTACCTCCGCCTGACCAGCAAGCGGGTTGACCAATCTCTCGCCGCGCTTCCGACCGATCCTGAAGAACTTGAAAAGCTGCGCCTCCAAGTGCTCGACGGAGCCTATCGCCTCGTGGATCGTCGCACCGAAGAAGGATACGGTCAAAGCTACAACATCGTTAACATCATGGCTTGCGGCGCGATGGTGCCTGAGGCGATCAGCGCCAGTGAGCAGTTGCTGGAAGAGGGCGTGTTCGCCAACGTCATCAACGTGACCGGTCCGGGGCCCCTCTATAAGCGGTTCCAAGAATACGTAGGCCGCGAAATCGCCGAGGGGCGCCCGGCAGACCCGTTCATGTCGGACATCTTCGACGTGGGCGAGCGAAGCGCTCCGATGGTGACCGTCGTCGACGGGCACCCTCACACGCTCGCCTGGTTGGGCGCCGCAATGAAAACCGAGACATTCCCCCTCGGAGTCTCTGAGTATGGTCAGTCTGCCGATTATCTCGACCTGTACCGGGAGTACCGGATCGACGCGGACTCCATTGCGGCTGCATGTTTCGCCGCCATCGACTGACCGTTTGGCAACGCCTCGAATTGTGCGCTAAAATGAGGCCCGCCAACGTTGATTCCAATTTCGGGATGGTTGTTGACTGGAATCGGAGATTCATTCTATGAAAGGCGGGTTGAAACGATAATGCTAAACCTTCGCACTGTTACCGCTCTATGCGGCATCGCTTCATTGCTGGTCCTATTCTTCGTTGCCTGTGGCAGCGCCGACGATGAAGGAGATTCTACGGAGACCTCGCCTCCACCCGCCGCCCAGGCATCGACTCCCAGCGCTCAGCCGACGCCCACTCCGGGTAAGAAGATGCAGTGGGATGTCGCGCCACCGATGCGGATCGATTCGACCAAATCCTACACGGCGACGTTCACGATGGAGCGCGGGGGAACCTTTGAGATCGAGTTATTCGCAGACAAGGCTCCCAAGACGGTCAACAACTTTGTCTTTCTCGCTCGTGAAGGCTATTACGACGGTTCTACCTTCCATCGAGTCATACCGGGATTCATGGCGCAGGGAGGCGACCCCACGGGCACCGGCACAGGCGGCCCCGGCTACCAGTTCGACAATGAATTCCATCCCGACCTGAGGCATTTCGGCCCTGGGATGTTCGCCATGGCGAACGCCGGAGTAAATAACGGCAGGGGGACAAATGGTGGTCAGTTCTACATCACATATTCTGAACAACACCGCCTCGATGGCCTCAATCTCGACGGAACCGCGAAACCTTGTCACCAGACCGGCGTCTCCTGTCACGCGGTGTTCGGTGAAGTAATTAGCGGGATGGATGTAGTAACGGGTATTCGAGAGCGCGACCCCTCGACGGCAACCTATAAAGGGGACGTAATCGAGAGCATCGTCATCAAGGAAGAGTAATCTCTCTTCTCTCCGTTCGCGCTAGTCTGCCCCCGCAGTCTCCGCGGGAGGCGTCGCAGGAGGTATGGGTGAACTCAGGAAGGTGTACAGCTTTCCTCCCGTGCCGATCCATGTCTTGTCGCTAATGGTCGCCGAGTCGATCAGCGGCTGGTTGTTCACTCGAACCGTTGAATGCTCGCCGAAGCTCTTAACGTCCACGCGATCCTTCATAAAGTGGAAGACCAGACCTTCAAAACCCGGGATGTTCAGTTCGCTGCCTCGAATTAGCCCCCGGTAGAAGAACCGAATAATCGGCTGCCGTTCAAGGTTTGAAAAGTCTACAAGCTCATCCTCGTTTTCCGTGTAAATGTAACCGTACGGCTTCGGTCTCGTGAGCAAGTACGCTACGCACGCGGCGATGGGTACGGAGACAACCATGAGAATGGCAGCGAGTACCCAGGGAAACTGCGTCTGAGGCGGTGGCGGTACGGCTACGCCGCTTACCGTCATTTGAGAAGCGGGCGGTTGTGAAGAAGTCGTCGGAGCGCCCTTCACTTCAACCGCAGCCGGCACGATGGCCACCGGCGCGGGAGGTTCCGACGACACGGTCGAAATTGCTATTGAACTTGATGGTCTTGCGTACGTCCGCCCGGCGTACTCAAGGCTAAGATTGAATTGAAGCGTGTTGCTTCCGTACTGGCTTGGTGTGAACAATATGTCGAATTGCCAAGCTGATCCCTCTCCGTAAAGACGATGGGGAACGAGTTCAAGCGTTCCAGGATCTTCCGAGGTCGTTGCCAAACCTATTTCTATCTCGCTGGGATCCACGGCGTACGGTCCCCCGTCCAAGTGGATAGAGACCGTCCCGATATTCCTCGCCTCTCCCGGTACAAGATCTCTCACAGACACGGTCTCGACGTGGAAGGACGGGAACGGCTGAGCCTCAATCGTATGGGCTGCCGTAACTCTGTGATCGAACCCCGGCCACAGCAGGGACAAGCTTACCGTGTAGGCGCCCGACACCTCGAGTGGCGGCAAGGCGGCGCTGTAGTAGCCGTCCTTGCCGCTTGAATCGCCCCGCATCCCGTTGTCGAACAGTTGGTACTCTTGGACTGAAGAATCGGGGCCGGTGATCGTGGCAAACATCCTGACCCCATTCAGAACCGCAGTCCGCCCCTCATGCGCGACGTATGCGGTGATGATGCTCGGCTCGCCGGTCGGTATCGGAGAGACGGTGCGAAGGATGAGATCGTACTGATTGGATTTGTGCCCCCAGATAGAGATATCACCATCAACGCCCGACGTTTCGACCCTCCAATTTCCTGCTCTTGGGTTCAAGAGACGCCAGATGACGAAGTTATCCGTCTCTGCGACCAGCGATGTCACTCCGTTCGCGTCCGACACTACTGCCCCCGAAGGGTTGATGAGACGGATGGATCCGCCCTCGCGTTCCTTGAAGAGATAGAGCGTAGTCTCCTCCGTGCCGGGCATGATCGCAATTCTTGAGCTGGACCATGCGGGATCGACCACAGTTCTTGAGGCAATCTCCTCAATGGAAGCGCCGTCATCCTGTCCGAAAATGAAGTGTGCAAGCGGTTTCACATCGGCCCCGGACACCAGATTCAAGACCTGCCCCCCGGTTGACTTGGAGATGGTGTCAAGGAAGTCCGCCGAGTTTTGATCCGCTGCCTGAAGACTCACGCCATGAATCTTCCATCCCTGCTCAGCGACGCTGTTCAGGAGTGGCGTTACGGTGTAGCTGAGTTCATCGAATTGGACAACGCCGGCCCCTCCCAGCGCTACATAAATCGAGGAGCCCGCCGGAGCTTCATTTGCCGATAGTGTCAAGTACGCTTCGCTAATCGCCTCAACAATCGACTGCGCCATAGGGGAAGGCTGAGCCGCGAGGCGTTGTGTTATTGCCAGCTTGGTGTTTGCGAAATCGGAGTGCGACGCCTGGAACGGGCCGACCGCATCTCCCGGTTGATCGGTGTCGATGAACACGACCCCGCCGCTGCGCTGCTGTGATGCTAAGAGACCGAGCAGCGACCACGTCAGCGGAACCCCCTCCTGACTTTCGCGTACCGACGAGGAGTCCACGATGACCACAGCCATATTTCGCTGCGGATCGCTTTCCGCGAATACTGCCGGAGACGATGTCGCCAGCCATGCCAAGAGCACGGCCATTACCGCGCTTCCGATAGAAACGAACCGTGCTCGCCGTATCATAGTGCCTCCTAACTAAGCCAAGTATAAGAATGCAACAAAATTTGTTCAAGGTGTGGGGGCACGACAATATCGGGGATTCTGATGACCGGCTTTCAAGGTATGCGCCGGGCCTGAAGCAACGTGGTTCAGCCGTCTGCAAGACGATGCCGGCAGCGGGCATTGCGCGGCACAGCATGATTTCCCGCCTGTGGTGAAACAGGAGTCTGATACGGTTGGGACCGATTGATTATCTTCTGCTGCCGGGACCTCAGCGCGCTATTCTTTTGAGGGCATCGGTAAGAGGTTTGAGCATCCTACGCGGATTGCTTGATTCCGTTGGATGTTGTTGTGGAGGCTCCGGCGTCTGCTTTCTGGCGAGGACCATGTAGATGAAGTTGTTTTCGAGATCGAACCGGGGGTATCGCCCCAGCTTATCAATGAACCGTCGGTAAAACTCTTCGTCGATTGGCGTTCCCGTTGTCCACTCCCGCACTACTTCAAAATCGAGCTGCCGCAGGTACAACTCATAGTGAGCAACGGTGAGCTTGTTTACCCAGGCGGCCGTTACGTTATTGCGGCCTCGTCTCCGGTAGAACTCGACAAACACATCATCATCGAAGAGCAGATGCGGCCACGGGAAGTACACATCGCGGTATCGGTGCGATGCCCGAGGTCCTCGGTAGAGGTTGGCACTTAGGTATGCCAAACCCTTGCCGGCCGGCCTTAGCAGGTCTTTTACGGCCGAAAGCCCTGCATATGGATGCTCCATGTGCTCCCATACCGCCAACGCAACGATTCGATCGAAAACACCCAGGTCATCGTTATTCATCCGGCTGATATCGTGAATCCGCAGGTCGAGGCCCTCGCCCTTGAATTTGTCCCATTCAGGGTACGTGCGTATATCCACTCCTACGACTTCACACCCGAATTCCTCTTGTAGTGTGGAGCACATGTACCCCCTGCCACAGCCAATTTCCAATACGCGCATCCCTTTTTTGAAATTGAGACTGTTGTGGACGATTCTGAGACGTCCGGCTGTGGATGCAAATGGATCGTCATCTTTCTGCTTATGCGCTCCTGCAAGTTGAATCGCCGCTTCGTTCCGTGAGTATTGCTCGTTGAGCTCCTCGAATAGGTCTATGTCGTAGTGTATTTGATCCATTCCACTCACTCCCAAACGCCGGACGACCTAGGACCGTCAACCTGCCTCAGGCATCGGTGGCGCAATTGGTCGACCGGGTACGCGAGCGAACCACAAAGACACCCCGTATCCAACTTGCCGCGAGATTTTCCAACCATGGCTCTTGTTTGCAGGGCGGGAGGCAAGCCTACAGAGGGAAGCGAAACGAATATGAACCTTGACCCGGTTATCGAGTGGGGCCCCATTGTCGTTGGGCCTGCGAGATCTTCCTCCAAGCGCGTGGCCTGCAATATGGCCTGTGGAACTGCAAGGGACATGAAAAGCAAGTCTATGTTGAGGGTTGGCCGTATTTCAGCAACTGGCTTCACTCCACCTGCTCGGCAGATGTGATTTTCCACTCTCCCTCAATTTGCCGGAAGATCATATGAATAGTTTGCACGTTCACAGGGGACTTCACGATCCAATATATTTCTCTTGATTCGTCGTCGATTGCCTCGGGCGGGCCCATCTCATTCACCGTTAGTTTTAGTCCATAGGTTTTCATCAAGTCTATGTATTCGGTGAGCTCCTCTTCCTTCTTCAGACGGTAACTCTCCTCAAGAAGTCCCAAGACTTTTTCGAGTTCAAGCGCGTTGATCGCTTCCCAATAGGCAGAACTTATCGTCCTGATAACATCCGCCTCCTCAGCACTCAGAGAGGGCTTATCCTCCGGGGTAGGAGTCGGCTCCGGCTCTTCCGGTTCACTCGGCGTATCAGTCGCAGGCGTAGGGGTAGGTTCCGGTGTGGGGGTGGGACTGGGTACCGGTGTGGCTGTGGCGGTAGGTTCCGGCGTGGGTGTAGGACTGGGTACCGGTGTGGCTGTGGCGGTAGGTTCCGGTGTGGGCGCGGAAGCCGGTGAGCTGCCGCAAGCTGCTCCGGCTACGATCACGACGGCTAATGCCACAGATGTTGTCCACGGAATCAAAGTCACTCTCCTGACCTCCCAGTGTCTTTTCTTGCCAGATTTCTATCCTTCAGTTAACCGTTTCCAGCGGTTATATTGAGCATAATCTTGAGTTCAGTCACTGTCAACACGCCCTTCGTGTCTGCTCGGAGTACGTGAGGAACTCGCACGGAAACATAGCGGCATCTATCCTCTCCGGATCGTTGTTCCCGTACTCTCTGCCACATTCTCGCACACCCGCACGGCGTGGAGAACGACGGGGGGAAGTGTGTTCAACTCGGCAAGACGAAAAAGTTATCGCGCCGGGCCGTGAGACTGAGAGTAACTCTATGGTACCATTTCGAGGTTGCGCGCAGTCGACGAGCAAGATACCGTGTGGGGCTTCCGGCTGAGCCATTAGAAGAGTGACAGGCACGGGACACGACTACACTCCATCCCATCTGTGTCACGACATGGCGTACACGGGGAGGGACGATGTCTGCATGATAGTCAGCATCAGCGAATAGAAGGCGGGCCATGGACCAAAACCGAAATCGGATCGAATTCCTTGATAATGTGCGAAGGGCCCTAGGACGTATTGACCCTGCCGCCGACATTGAAATCCCCGGTGCCACCGCGCTTTCGGACGACCGAGACGCAGTTGAAAGACGAGTTGAGGCTATCGGTCAGGACAATCATTCACGCGCGAGCGACCTCATAGAGGAAATGGCCGTCTCCGCTGAGGCCGCCGGGTGGATCGTTCATCGCGCCGCTCCATCAGATGCTGCCAAATATATTCGCGGGGTGGCAGAGTCTCTCGAATCGAAGACCGTCCTCCGCTCCGCCCATTCGGTGCTCGATGACATTGGACTCGATCAGGCCTTTATGGGATCGGCGATCCTGCTTCAAAGAATCGCCTACGAGGAATCCGGTCGGGGTCGCGATATCCAGCGCGCAAGTTTTCGCGAGGACATGATAGCCGCCGACATCGGCGTTACGGGGGTCAGCCATGCCGTCGCCGAGACTGGGAGCGCCTCCATCTCGGCGGGCGAGGGAGTGAGCCGACTGATTTCTCTGCTTCCGCCGGTGCACATAGCCGTTGTGAGTCCCGAGCAGATCGTGCCAAGTCTTGATGAATTATTCACGATTCGTCGGAGCGAATTCCTTGAACGTGGCTCGCTCGACTACACCAACATCATCTCCGGTCCAAGCCGATCGGCCGATATCGAACAAACGCTGATAAAGGGAATGCACGGGCCGCGCGAGGTCCACATGGTCATCCTAACCTGAAGGACCTTCGAAACACTCCGACCGAAATACTCTGCTTCCAACCTTCATGAACCGCATGGACTGGGCCACGGCGTCCGTAATGAGTTCGCCGCCGCGTGCTGACGCCTCATCAAGCGTCATTGGCGCGCTCACGATGGACGACACCGCGTCGATGCCTTCTGCATGGACATCCTCGAATCCCCGGCCTAGGGACCCCGAAATGGCTATCACCGAGATGTCTCTGGCTTTAGCCCGCCATGCCACCCCAATCGGAGCCTTGCTGTAAACGGTCTGAAAATCGAGTTGACCTTCGCCGGTGATTACGAGATCGGCCCCCTCCAGCTTCTCATCCAGGCCGACTTGATCCAGTACGATGTCGACGCCCGCGCGGAGTGAACCGTCCAGGAATGCCATCATTCCCCCGCCCAAACCGCCGGCGGCGCCGGAGCCCGGTACGCTGTCGATGCTGCTTCCGATGTCGCGTTCTACAATGTCGGCGAAGTTCTTCAGCGCACCATCCAGTTGCTCGACGATCTCGGGCGTCGCTCCCTTTTGTGGGCCGTACACTGCCGACGCGCCCTCCGGGCCGGTGAGAGGGTTCGAGACGTCGCAGGCGACCGAAAATTGTGCTTCAACGGCCCGGTTGTCCAGTCCTGATAGGTCGATTCGTTTGAGGTCGGCGAGCGCGGCCCCACCCGGTGGAAGGTCATTTCCGTCTTCGTCGAGCAGCCGAACACCGAGGGCTTGTGCCATCCCGGCGCCGCAGTCATTCGTCGCGCTCCCTCCAATTCCGACGATGAAGCTCCGAAACTCGGCGTCGAGCGCCTCGCGAATTACTTCACCGAGCCCGTACGTAGTCGCGCGCAGAGGGTCGCGTTCAGCAAGCGAAAGCAGGGCTAGGCCGGAAGTCCTCGCCATCTCGATCATGGCGGTCTTTCCGTCTCCAAGCGCTCCCCACTCCGCCGTAACCGGCCTTCCGATCGGTCCGGTCACCTTCGCAGAACGAATTTCCCCGCCCGTAGCTTCAACCAGAGTCTCCAATGTGCCATCTCCCCCGTCGGCCACCGGCACGATGACGGTCTCGACGTCCGAGACAACCTTTCGCACTCCTTCCTCCATGGCCCTCGCGGCGTCGAGCGCGGAGATGCTGCCTTTGAAGCTTTGAGGCGCAATGACTACCTTCATATAATGTCCTTCCTTACCGACAGTGAACGGCGTCGATACTATATCAGCCGCGCGCGAGTATGACGCTTACTTTCGGAGGGTTTCTTCCGAACTCTGAACGGTCATGATCTGCGGAGTATAGTCCCCTCTAGTACCGATGCGGCGACACAGAGCCTGACTGGCAGGGGGTCTTCTTTAACCTGACATTTCCTGACGTTTCCTGACATTTTCTAGCAGACCTCTTGCGGACGCGCGGTTTTGTGGGTCTGGTCAGGTGGTTCTTCTAGAATAGAATGCATGTTCATTACCGTCAAATTCGATAATGGGGATGCAGCCGGTCATCTCATCCAAGACTGGACGGTTACAGCGTTGACAAACGGTTGACGCCTTTCCGTTTGGATGAGTATACTGAGACTCGATATGGCCTTCTGGTGGTCTGAGCGAAGCGGACCCACCCGTTCCCATCCCGAACACGGAAGTGAAACGCTTCAGCGCTGACGATACTGCACTGGTGACGGTGTGGGAAAATAAGTCACTGCCGGGGGGCCTTTTCTTCTTTACGGTACGAAGGGAGGTTGTCCCTGGGTTTTCTTCATGCCTCAGAAACTCCTGACTGACTGCTTATGTCGGCCTGATTCAAGGTCGCCGTCATTCCTGCGAAAGCGTGTCACCTTGATGGCTGGAGTGAGGGGGAGTGACACAGCTTCCTCTGACCATGCCCAACAATTGAAGGGCCCTGCCTGCGAGTAAGCAGGCCGATACTCTGATCACCAGGCAAAAAGAACACGGCAAAACCACGCCTAACAAGTGGGTTGCATCAATTTTGCCCTGTGCTACAATAGGGAGAGCGTACGGAGAAAGGAGTCCTGGTTACTTAGAGACTCACGGGGAAGTCGCCCACCCTCCGCGTCGTCATGGTTTCCTTACCTCCCAAGGCAACCCTCAGACGTTAAGACTTTCCATTACAACCTTTCTGTACAAAGTTCCCAGGAATCGAAGTGCAACGTGACCTCGCAAAACGGGGAAGATACCGCTATTCAGGATATGGGAGAGCTCCTCGACTCAGTCGAGGACATGAAGCCGCTCCGGCGAGGAGATATCGTCGAAGGCGTTGTTATGCGCGCCGACTCCGGAGCGGAAGGCATTCTGTTGAATGTCGGGCACAAGGCTGAGGGACATGTCCCATTGAACGAAATGAAATCGATGTCGCCCGATGAAGTTGCGCAGCTAACGGTAGGCGACACAGTGCTCGCCATGGTTATCAGGGGCGAGACCGACGAAGGATCCGCCATTCTGTCCGTTGACCGCGCTGCCGGCGAAGCCGGTTGGAAGACGCTCCAAGACGCGATGGACGCCGGTCGGCGAGTTGAGGGAAGGGTAATCGGCTTCAATCGTGGCGGCGCGATCGTAATGACCGAAAACGTTCAGGGATTCGTGCCAATGTCTCAGCTTGCGACGGTCTCGCGCGATAGAGCTCGCGTCGCGGCGCAAGGGGACTCCGATGAAAAAACTCCTGATGACTCTCCGGACGTGGGCCGCACCATCGAGTTGAAGGTTCTGGAGTTAAACCGCGGACGCAACCGCGCGATTCTCTCCGAACGACAGGCGATGCAAGAACTCCGCGAAGAGCGCAAGGCCAAACTAATCGACGAACTGACGGAGGGAGAAGTTCGACACGGGAGAATCACGGGAATCAGCGCTTTTGGCGCGTTCGTCGATCTCGGCGGGGCCGACGGACTCATTCATATCTCGGAACTTTCGTGGAGCAACGTTTCCTCTCCGGACGACATCGTGAAGATTGGACAAGACGTCGATGTCATGGTCCTGCGCGTCGATGCCGAACAGAAGAAGATCGCCCTGAGCCTAAAGCGTCTCCAACCGGAGCCATGGGAGACCATTGAAGAACGGTACGAAGTGGGAGGTATTGTGGACGGTGTGGTCACGAAACTCACCGACTTCGGCGCTTTCGCCAGGGTCGAGGACGCGGTCGAGGGACTCATCCACATATCCGAGCTGACGACTCGCATAGTCAGCCATCCTCGAGAAGTCGTCCGAGAGGGGGACGCGGTGCGACTGAAAATTCTGCGAATCGAGCCGGAACGACGAAGATTGGGGCTAAGCCTCAAACAAGCGGAACCGGAAGACTTTTAACCGAAGTGTAGAGACACATGCCGCCCCGCGGCATTCGTGCACAGAAAGGCGGTAGGGAGAACGCAATATGACAAGCCGGTTTGAAAAATTCTCCGAGAGAGCGCGAAAGGTACTTTCTCTAGCTCAGGAAGAGGCTCAGCGGTTCAATCACAACTATATCTCCACGGAGCATATCCTCTTGGGGCTTGTTCGAGAGTCCGAGGGTGTCGCTGCGAAAGTATTGTCCAATCTCGGCGTCGAACTGGCGAAGGTGCGATCTTCAGTCGAATTCATCATTGGGCGTGGCGAGCGTCCCGCCGCGGGCGAAATCGGCCTGACGCCGCGCGCGAAAAAGGTCATCGAACTCGCGGTAGACGAAGCCCGACGATTGAATCATCACTACATCGGCACTGAACACCTTCTCATCGGACTTATGCGTGAGGGAGACGGCGTGGCGGCCAGTGTCCTTGAAACCCTTGGCATCACCCTCGATAAGGTGAGGGCGGAGACTACAAGGATACTGAGTCAGACTGTCCAACACTCCCAAGCAGGCACAGGAGGTCGTTCCACTTCGCGAACTCCCACACTCGACCAGTTGGGGATCGATCTCACCGCTGCCGCGCGCGCCGGCAAGCTCGATCCGACCGTCGGCAGAGCGAAGGAGATCCAGCGCGTAACACAGATCCTCAGCAGGCGCACGAAGAACAACCCCGTCCTGGTCGGCGAGCCCGGTGTGGGCAAAACTGCCATCGTCGAAGCCTTGGCGCAGCAAATCGCCGCCAACGACGTTCCCTCGACACTTCAGGGAAAGCGCTTGGTTACGCTCGACATGGGCGCCCTGGTCGCGGGCACGAAGTACCGCGGCGAGTTCGAGGAACGATTGAAAAAGGTCGTTGACGAGATCAAGGCCTCCGAGAACTGCGTCCTCTTCATTGATGAGATCCATACGATGGTCGGCGCCGGCGCCGCCGAAGGGGCCGTGGACGCCGCCAATATCCTCAAGCCCTCACTCGCCCGCGGCGAATTGCAGTGCGTCGGGGCCACTACCCAGGATGATTATCGCAAGTATGTCGAGCGCGACCCCGCCCTTGAAAGGCGCTTCCAGCCGATAACGGTAGAAGAGCCGGCCGTAGACGAGACCATTGAGATCCTCCGCGGCGTCAAGGGCCGTTATGAGGAACATCATCAGCTTGATATCAGTGACGATGCTCTTATATCCGCCTCCAACCTCGCAGCGCGGTTCATCCCGGACCGCTTTATGCCGGACAAGGCTATCGACCTCATCGACGAGGCCGCCTCACGAGTTCGCATCAACTTTACCACCGCCCCGTTCTCGGTGAGCCAGGTCTCGAAAATGCTTGAGAACGTGCGCAAGGAAAAGGATGAGGCTATCTCATCCCGTCAGTATGAATACGCCGCCGAGCTTCGCGACAGAGAGGCCAAACTCGCCAAGAAGCTTTCCACTCTCGAAAAAGAATGGCAAGACGAGCGCGGCGAAGAAATGCCCGTTGTCACCTCGGATGATATCGAGGACGTGGTAAGCATGTGGACGGGCATCCCCGTTACTCGACTCTCGGCTACTGAGACTGAACGGCTGATTCACATGGAGGAGGAACTCCATAAATCCGTTGTCGGCCAGGACGAAGCTATTGTAATGGTGTCCAAGGCCGTTCGGAGAGCCCGCGCGGGACTCAAGAATCCCAAGCGCCCCTCGGGTGTCTTCATTTTTGCCGGCCCGACCGGAGTCGGAAAAACCTTCCTGCCCAAACGACTCGCCGAGTTCCTGTTCGGCAGTGAGGACTCAATCATCCGCGTGGATATGTCCGAGTTCATGGAGCGGCACTCCGTCGCCCGACTCGTGGGAGCGCCCCCGGGATACGTCGGATACGACGAGGGCGGACAGCTCACGGAGGCAGTGCGGCGTAAGTCTTACTGTCTGATACTCCTCGACGAAATTGAGAAGGCCCACCCGGAAGTCTTCAATATACTCCTCCAAATCTTCGACGATGGTCATCTGACTGACGCGAAGGGACGCAAGGTTGACTTCCGAAACGCGATCATCGTCATGACCAGCAACATCGGCTCCAACCTCATCCAACAGGATAGAACGCTCGGCTTCAGAGCGAAGACCGAGGACAGCGATGAGTTCATGGCGCGCTACGAGCGCATGAAGACCAGCGTTAATGACGCGATCAAAGATTTCTTCCGGCCTGAGTTCCTGAACCGCATCGACGCCACGGTTGTGTTCCATGCCCTCAGCAAGGAGCAAGTTCTCGACATTGTCGATTTGGAACTCAAGAACGTCGTCAACGGCCTGCTCGAAAAGGGCATCAGCTTGGAAGTGTCCGACGAGGCCAAGGCGTGGATCGCTGAGAAGGGGTACGATCCGAACATGGGCGCGCGTCCACTGAGCCGCGTCATTCAAGACCAAATCGAGGACAAGCTCTCGGACGCCATCCTCGATGGCCGGTTCAGCCCAGGTGATACCGCCGTGATTGAGTTGGAGAACGACGAAATCACCGTGAACTCACAGCAGGTCCCGCTGGAAGAGCCGACCCCGGCATAGGAGACCCTCTTAAAGCTGCTTATAACGGCCCGGTACGGGGATCTTGTTGGCATTCCTGCAGGGAAGAAGAACGTCATCCCCACTCCGTTGCGAGGCAGGGATTCGTAAGGGTTTGGCCTACAATCGGTTATTGATGGTGTATCGACTTAATCGGACCGTGCGTATTGCCTTTCGAGGGTGACATCCCGCAGGCTAGGTTGTCTGAATCGTCGGGCAGGGCGTGCTCCCGTCATTCCCCAAATTGGCGTAATTCTATGCCTCAAACTGGGTAGTTGCGAACGCTGGCAGAGAAGATCCGATGAAGAGCGCGTACCTGCAATGTGTTGGCGGCCTCAGCGGCGATATGCTGCTCGGAGCGATCATTGACGCCGGAGTACTCCTGGATGACCTCAACGCCGCGGTCGCCATTCTCGGGGCGCGGGGCGTCAAAATAGCCTCAAAGCCGGGTCAGAGGGGCGGTGTCCGCGGCACCCAAGCGCTTGTCGAAATTAGCGCCACTTCACAACAGCCGCATCGCGTTGAAGACTTCATGAATATCATTGATGAGTCCTCCCTCCCGGACTCCGTGAAGGAGCGTTCCCATGCGATACTCCGGCGAATTCGCGCCGCCGAGCAGCAGGTACACCGCCAAGAGGACGCCGAACCGCATCTCGGCGAATTGGGCAGTATCGATACTCTCATCGATGTCGTATGCGTTGTTGTGGGATTGGAAGCCCTGGGCATAGAGCGGCTGTACTGTTCCTCTCTGCCCTCTGGCTCGGGCGTTATCAAAACATCACACGGGGCGCTCCCCGTGCCTGCTCCGGCGACATCCGCCCTGTTTTCACTGGCCGGCGCTCCGGTGCATCCGCCTCCGGGCAATATCTCGGACGCCGGTGAAATGGTGACCCCGACAGGGGCGGCCATCGTGACAACACTTGCCGCCTTCTCCCAACCCTCGCTCAGCATGGAGAAAACGGGCTACGGACTCGGCGCGCGCGACCCCAACGCCTATCCCAACGTCGTGGCCCTCTGGATTGGCAGAGAGATCGAAAGCCATCAAGTCGCTAACCTCAGCCTTCTCGAAACCAACATCGACGATACAACCGCCGAAGTGCTCGCCTATGCTCAAGAGCGGCTCTTCCAGATGGGCGCGCGCGACGTCTGGTTCACACCCATCCAGATGAAAAAGAACCGTCCCGCAACTATGCTCAGCGCACTAATGCCGACGGACTTGGAAAGCATGGCTGCCCAGCTCATCCTCCGCGAGACTTCAACGCTCGGCGTCCGTGTCCGTCCCGTCTCACGCTACGAGGCCGAACGCGAAATCACCAAGATAACAACCGGCCTCGGAGAGGTGTCTGTTAAGGTGAAGGTCATCCGAGGCGAAAACGTCTCCGTGTCTCCCGAATACGAGGATTGTCGCAAGATCGCCTTGGACAAAGGCCTGCCCCTGCAAGAGGTTCTCCGCATCGTCCGCCAAGACGCCGAAGCGCTTCTCCTCGCCGCCGACCCTTCACCATCGGACTATTCTTGACAGTTCCTTCGACGCTCAGCTACGCTGAGCGTGCAATCGGGGCCTGTAGCTCAGTGGTAGAGCGCTCGGCTCATAACCGAATGGTCGCAGGTTCGAACCCTGCCGGGCCCACCAGCTGCACCCACTCTCCCATTCGCCGCATCCCCTCTCCCGTCGTGGGAGAGGGCTAGGGTGATGGCAAATCGTCATTCCGGCGCAGGCCGGAATCCAGACCCCCACCGTCGCAAGATAATCCTTGCAATTTCGGGGGGGGGGGGGGGGTAGATTATTAGAGTTTGTGAGAAACCCCCAAAATAGCGGATGAAAGGCAGATGAATTGAAAATTCCTTGTTCGATCCGGCAGTTAATCCTAGTTGGCATCGTTGCTCTAGTCCTCTCCACATTGTCCATCTCGCCTACAACATCCGCTCATGCGGACTCGCCCGACGACTTCGACGGACAGACCCTCTACGTCTGGCACGAGACCGATGAATCCGAAGGCTGCCTGGACGTCAAGCACGGCGACCGTTCCGACGGGCAGGACGTCTGGACTTGGGAATGCAACAAGACCGACGCCCAGAAGTGGATTTTCGAAAAGCGTACCGCAGGAGACTACAAGGGCAGCTACCGCCTGGTTAGCGCCCTAGGCAGTGACACCCACTGCCTGGACAACCGGGGCGACTTCACCACCGGCGAGCGCATGGGCATCTGGAGCTGCGTGGACGACACCCACGGCGCGGCGCCCAATCAGTCGGTGACCATCGCCGCATCCGGCGACGGCTACACCATAACCTTCGTCCGCAACAGCGACAGCAAGAGCGTATGGCTCACCACCGACCGTAGTTCCAACAACCCCAAAGGCGGCGCCAACCAGACCACCGTGACAGACACCGTCCCCGACTCGGCGGTGTGGACCATCAGCGTCACCGCCCCCGGCGATACGCCCGCCCAGCAGACCCCGGCTAACAACCCGCCCGCTAACAACCCGCCGGCCAACAACCCACCACAGAACAACCCACCGGCTAACGACCCTCCCCCTCCTCCCCAACCCCAGCAGCAGAACGTGCCGGTCGTCCAGGACCCCCTCGACGGCCTGACGGTCCACCTGGTGAACGCCTCCAAAGGTACCCTCGCTTGCGTGGAAGTCTCCAACGGCGGCCCCGGCGCGAGCGTTTACACCACCGAGTGCGATAAGGACGCCGTAAACCAGCAGTTTGTCTTTGAGAAGCGCGATTCGGGCCATTTCAAGGGCACCTACCGGATTAACGCCAAGGCGCCTCATCGCTATGACGCGTGCCTGGACAACGTCTCTCATTTCTCCCCCAGATTCAATGACTGGCTCCCCGTGGAGATGCACAGGTGCGTTGGTGACGAAGACTCGAACCTGGTTTTCATAGCCAACCAGTCCTTTACCGTTACGAACGTGGGCGGCGGCTATACCATCTCGCTCTCCCATAATGGCAGAACAGCGTGGATGACGGCCACGCGCGACGAGGGCGACTACGGCGGCGATGTGGACCAGATAACCGCCTCGGGCGAGCCGCCCGCATCCGCCATCTGGCGCTTCACCACAGAGTTTGAGCCGCCGGACACCGGCTATAACTTCGATGGCCAGGTACTGGAGATCTTCCACCATTCCGACGCCGCCACCGGCTGCCTCACCATGCCGGAAGTGGCCTACGAGAACAGGAACCAACCGGGAGATATCCAACTCTCGGTCGCAGAGTGCAACGGCAGCGCCGGGCAGAAGTTCCAGTTTGCGAGGCAGACTGATGACAACTATCTCCTGCGCAGCGTGCTCTATAACCAGGTCCACTGCATCGACAACGATGGCCAGTTCCAGACGAGCAACCGGATGCGGATGGAATTATGCGCCGTGAACGACAATAGCGCTTCGGACAGCGACTTAGCCGACCAGTTAATCAACATCGATGCAGAGCTGGACGGCTATACCCTCACCTTCACCAGTACCGACGGCGACAACAGCTCCTGGCTGTCCACGAACCGGGCGGATGATAGCGCCAGCGGCGCCGCAGGCCAGACAACAGTGGTTGACGAAGTTCCCATGTCCGCCATCTGGGGCATCGGCATCGCCATCGACCGCGCGGCCGGCCAAACCAACGCGCCCCCGCCCATCGTCGCAGACCCGTACAACGGCAAGGTCTTCAAGATCAAGACCAGGCATCCGAGCACGCCCGGCTATGTTTCCGGATGCCTGCACAACAACGCTTCCAGCCGTCAGTCCGGGGCGGAGCTGTCCATGGCCTCCTTCCCCTCCTGCCACTGGCACACACTCACGGAATACGACGATCGTAACGCCGGCAAGGATTGGCGAATCGAGAAGCGCACCTCCGGCGCCTTCGCCGGCTACTACCGAATCGTCAGCATGTTCGGCGGGCAGACCCGCTGCGTCGATGCCGATGTTGCCGATTCCATCGACGGCGGCAAAGAGTACACCACCACGCCGGCCTTTCAGTCAGGTTTGTACCTGGACATTTGCGTGGGCGATTCTCACGCCGACGTCGCCAGCCAGTCCGTCCTCATCACTAAGCTGCCCAACAAAGGCGCGTATGGTAAGGACACCTACACCATCACGTTCGTCGAAAGCACCGAGAATGACGCCAGGGAAGTTTACCTGTCAGCGACGTATCAGACTGTTTTTGCCGGCCAGCGGGTGGTCACAGACACGGTCCATGAAAACTCCACCCTCTACCTGGAGGAGCAGGTCGTCAAAATGACCTCCGCGCCGGCCAGGTACATCGCGCCGACCCTTGGCCTGACCTCCAGCCTGGATGGGAAGAAGGTTCAGATCTACCACTACGAGCAGAACGCCAACGCCTGCCTCGAAGGCAAGGATGCATCGTCGTACCATGGTCGGGACGTCACGACCGCCACCTGCCAGCCTACGGCGACTGATGCCCAAACGTGGACATTGCAGAAGCGCACGTCAGGCCGATACGCCGGCTACTACCAGCTGGTGAGCAACATCGGCAACTACTGCCTGAGCTACCTGGACTCTGGCGGGACATTTAAGCACGTCCTCCGCAATTGCTTTGGCGATGACTCGGCGAGCGCAGATAAAACGTCATACGCCTTTGAGCCGCACGGCACCGGCTACACCATCACGTCCGTACATTACCTGGATGGTTACGACTGGGTCGTGACCAGCCGGACGGGCGCCAACACCGTCGCCACCATTTCTCAGATTGACAAGGAAACGGGCGTGCGCGACAACGGCGTCTGGCACGTCACCATCCTCCCCGACACCGACTAACACCCGCCCGAAACAAAAATCCCCCAGGGGCAGGCCTCCCGCCTGCCCCTCCCACCCCCCACCGTCATTCCGGCGCAGGCCGGAATCCAGAATACTCCCTCCCCCGTTCATGGCGCTCCAGTCGCATCCCCTCTCCCGTCGTGGGAGAGGGTTAGGGCATATGCTTCGACCCTCCGGCAAGCTCAGGGAGAACAGGGTGTTCAGCATATTGGATGGGAAGACGACCATGAGATGCGGGACAGGCGCTCACGGCGTCACAAGCCACCGAAAAGTTCGCATTACGGGACACGTTGGGCCCACCACCGTGCATGGATGGGCTAGTTGCGGCCCGCGTCCCAAACAGGGCAGTCTGGTCGATCGTAGTTACGTCTGCATTATCTGGATCAGGTTGCCGCAGGTGTCGTCGAAGACCGCAATAGTGACGTTGGCCAATTCTGTTGGCTCCATCGTAAAAGCTACGCCCAGTGACTTCAGTTTCTCATACTCTGCATGGACGTCCGTAACCCCAAAGGACGCCGCTGGGATGCCCTGGTCAAATATCCCTTTCTGGTACTCTTGTGCTACCGGGTTGTCATTTGGTTCGAGCAGAAGCTCGGTCCCATCTGGGTCATCGGGCGAGACGACGGTAAGCCACTTGAATTCTCCCACAGGCAAGTCGTGCTTCTTCACAAAGCCGAGGGTCTCCGTGTAGAACTTCAGAGCTTTGGCCTGGTCACTTACGAAGACGCCGGTGAGTGTAATGCGCATATCTGGCCTCCTTTTCTCTTCATAGTGTCACTTGAGCCATCGATCCATGACAGCCCTCAGGGGTTCATCGTTGAAGACAAGCATCCGGTACTTGCCGCGCTTCTCTGAACTTACGAGCCCTGCTTGTTCCAGGAGATCGATGTGCTTGGCCAGGGCCTGTCGGGAGATTGCGACTTCATGCCGCATGATCAAACGCGCCGTGAGCTCGTAGAGCGTCTGCTCCTTGCGCTCAGAGAGCTCGTCCAGCATCAACCTCCGTGTTGGGTCCGCGAGTGCCTTGAAGATCAGGTCTTTGTGCATGTGCGTATATAATACGCAATCACAGGGTTGCATGTCAAGGGGCGATTCCAAGCTCACAGCATGTATTGAACTCATAGCTTGAAGACTGCGACGGACGTTGTTAGTCTTGGCGGAAGTCGATACTGATACCGCACGAAAGTGAGGTAAGGCTGTGTCGAAAGCCAGATTCGGATCGTTCGACGAGATGCTGGAGATTGCTGAAGAGCCGCTGCGTCCGATCGCCAAACCTGTCAGGGACACAGTGTTCAAGATCGATCTGAACACCATCGAGGTGGTCCCCTTGATGATCGCACTGCGACCTATGGATTGGGACCAAGGAAGATGATCGATGGCTGCGCCTTCATTCTTCCCAACCACCGGTGGATCAACCTCGGTTTCTACCAGGCTGTCCATCTGGCAGACCCGGAGGGCTTGCTTGGGGGTCGGACGCCAATATTCGCCATGTGAAGATGCGCTCTATAGATGATGCCAGCCGACCGGCAGTTCGAGAGCTTATCCAGCGCGCATTTGAGCGCAAGAAAGCTCCCCAGCGCTGAGCTTCCATCCAAAGTCGGCAGAGATCGCTTCTGCTCATAAAGAAACCTCCCATCGAAAAGTTCGCAAATCGGTACGCCCAGACCACCAGTTCACAGCTAAGACTTGCGGGGACTCGAACTCTCTCGCCGTGGCCTGCCACTGATATTCATTGAGGCCCCCTGACCCCCACGGGGCTGCAACGGACGATGGAGACGTCCTGAAGATACCGTTGTCCCGCAAGATTGCCAAGCGACGACTGCGGGTCAAGTCTTTGCCGACGTACGGTACTCAGGCGTCGGGCCCCCTATCGAGAAGAGAGGAGAGGTTCTCAGACGGGGGCCCTTCGCCTGAACAAGATAGCGAGTACGAATATCCCGCTTGCGACGAGAGTCATGGCAGGGCCGGCGGTCAAATTGAAATGGTAGGAGATGTAGAGGCCTGTCACGGCGGCCGCGGTCCCCAGCGCAGCGGCCACTATCATCATCGTGATAAAACGCCTGACCAACAGATACGCCGTGGCAGCGGGCGTCACCAGCATTGCCATGACAAGAATAACACCTGCCGCCTGAATCCCTATCACGATAACGAGAGCGAGCATGACCAGGAACACGTAGTCGAGGATGTTGGTACGCCTACCGACAACCTGTGACCCCACGGGATCGAAGCTCGCAAACAGCAGCCAGTGGTGAAGAACGAACAGCCCCACGATGACCGTCACGGTTATCCCAAGAGATACATAGATGCTGGTCGGAGATATGCCCAAGAGCTGCCCCAAGAGCAGGTCTTCCATATTGATTCTGATGCGTGTTGCTCTTGCCAGCATCACAAGTCCCAGGGCAAACATGGCCGCAAAAAGGATGCCTATGGAAGTATCCGTGCTGAGGCCCGCGCGCCGGCTGACGACCCTGACCAGCATGGCAACGGAGACCCCTGTTGGAACGGCGGCAATGGCCGGGTTGAACCCGACTATGAACCCAAGCACCATTCCCGGCAGCACGGCGTGGGCGAGGGCGTCCCCCATGAAGGCGAGGTTCCTGGTGACGACGTACGCGCCGACCAACGGGCACATCACGCCCACAAGCACCGAGCCGATCAGGGCTCTCACCATGAAGCCGTACTCAAGGGGGGCGATAAAGAAGTCTATCACGTCGTCCTGCTACCGCTCCCCGTCCATCGTGAGGCGCAGACCGTGGGCGCCGTACAGCTGCTCCATGACCTCGGACGTAAAGACCTGGTCGGGAGGGCCGCAGGCGCACACGTTGCGGTTCAGACACAGTACCTGGTCGAATCGACCGCTCAGGTTGGTCAGGTCGTGGGTTGCCAGCAGGACGATGCGTCCCTCATCCCGCAGTGTTTGGAGGACCTCCACGAGGTCTTCCTGGGCACCTGCGTCAACGCCGCTGAAGGCCTCGTCCAACAGAAGCACGCTTGCCTCCTGGGCCAGCGCCCTAGCTACGAACACTCTCTGTCTCTGACCGCCCGAAAGCTCCGTCATCAGAGCTGATCGATGGTCCCATAAGCCGACACGCCCTAGGCACGCGTTGACAAGCTCGCGATCTCTCTTCCCAGGTCGCCGGAACCATCCCAGCCTGCAGCACCGGCCCATCATTACGACGTCCATGACGGTCACGGGAAACCGCCAGTTGACGCTCTCCCTCTGAGGCACATAGGCCAGCGCTCCGCTTCCCTGGTCCACACGGTGAAGGGTTACCTTCCCCCGGCGAACCGGAAGGAGCCCGGCAATAGCATTGAATAGCGTGCTCTTGCCGGCTCCGTTCGGTCCTACTACGCCCATGAGAGTCCCCGCATCCACGTCGAAGGTGACGTTGTTCAGGGCCATGTGTCCATCGAACTCGATGGTCACGTCCTGAAGCGACATCCTCGCGCGGTGTGGGTTTGGGGCGGAGTTCATTTCAATGCCTCAACGATGCTTTCAACGTTCGCACGCACCATGGAAAGGTACGTGTCAGCGCCGCTGCCCTCCGGCCCAAGGGAACCCGAATAGAGCCGGAACAGCTCTGCGCCGGTCTCCCTTGCTACGGCTTGCGCGAGCCTCTCGCTGACTGTCGTCTCGCCAAACAGAGCCGGTATGTTGTGTTCCCGCACCACCTCGACCAGCTCCGCGAGGTGCTCCGCGGATGGCTCCACGTCGTGAGTCGCCAACGACGGTATAACCAGCCCAACTATCTCGAACCCATAGGCCTGTGCAAAGTAGGTGAAGGCGTCGTGCGACGTAACCAGCAGCCTGCGCTCCGGGGCCACCGCGTCGACCTGATCGAGAATCCAGTAGTGCAGCTCGTCGAGCTCTTCTGCGTATTCCGAGGCGTTCTGGAAGTAGACGCTCGCGTTGTCGGGGTCTACAGCCGAAAGCCGGGCGGCTATCTCGTTGACAGCGACCTTCACGCGGATCGGATCGAACCAGAAGTGAGGATCGTGAGTGCCGTGGTCGTGGGCGTGGCCGTGCTCGTCCTCTTCGTGTTCGTCGTGGCCTTCATGGGGCGCGTCGGTAGAGTCGGTGACTCCGAGGAACGCCAGGCTCGACGGCGCGCCGCCGAGCTCCCATTCCTCTTCGATCTCCATTTCTTCGAGGTGGACCCCGAGGACGTGGCCGCTGTTCGGGTCGGCGACGTAGAGCCACTCGCCGATGGCGATCATTGCGGGCGATGGACGTCCGAACACGATCTCGAACGGGTCGACCAACTGCATGGTCCCGATCACTTCGCCGTCGTGAGCGTCGAACGCGCGCAGAACGCCGTCAGCCGCGAGCATGTAGAAGGTTTCGCCGTCGCTTGAGAACGTAGCGGAGGCGCTGGGCTCTGGGAACACCTCGCGCATTTCGCCATGCTCCACATCGACCAACCAGACGCCGCCCAAATCACAACACCGCCCGTCGGGAAAGAGTGTCGCCGGGGCGAAGAAGTTGTCACTGTGATGATGTCCGTAGAGTAGGCCGAGCGCGAGCTCTTGAGCCAGCTCCTGTGGATAGGGGATGAGCTCATACTCATACTGCCCGTCGTGCGCATGTACGTCGTGAGTATGTACGAAGAGCACGCCGACAAAGCGGCAGCCGAAGACGGCGCCGTGTGCGTTGTGCGCCTCGCCGTGCAGGCTAGGGCAGGAGTCGTTGGCTGCGTCGTATACGACTTCGTCGTCGAACGTGCGCACTTCAACGCCGAGCGGCAGGCAGTCGCCTGACGGGATGAACTCGGTGCAGGCCGGGTTGTTGGTGCTGACGATGACGTGGTCATCGGAAATGACTAAAGCCGCGCCATGGTGCGGTCCGGCCTCAAGGACGATCGGCTCATAGTCGCCGCCTGAGTTCGCCAGATCTGCCTCGTTGATCAGGAAGGCGTGACCGTGGCTGTCTGTGAAGATCGCGGTCCAGCCGTGGCTGTTGACATAGTGGACCGGCCACTCTTCGACGATCTCGAGCGCATGGCGTGAGACGGGCTGGGTGACGAGATCGTAGTGATCGCCATGCTCGACGAGGAAGACGCCGCCGTCGAAGACATGGATGCGGTCGTCGTCGTCTTCGGGTCCTCGTGCGAGGACGATGCCGTAACGGTGAGTGGGACTGGCCTTGACGGTCGCGTTGGGCGTGGCGACCTCGAAGATTCCGCTGTCAACGTGATCGGTCGATAGATCGATGACGGAGAGGTGCGCTTCTACCGCGTCGGCAACGAGTAAGCGACCAATGATCATCTCGTCATGGTCGTCGTGGCCTTCTTCCTCATGGTCGTCGTGACCTTCTTCCTCATGCTCCTCGCCTTCATGCCCGTGGTCGTCTTCATCCTCGTGATCGTCATGCATATCGGACATGACAAACTCGATGGGATCGACGGCCTCACCAAGCGCGACTATCTTGGACTCGTCCGCGCTGGCGTTGTGCAAAAGCTCCTCGAGCCAATCGGCCTCCAGGCCGAGTCCCACAGTCAACACGAGATCCGAGTCAGCTACTTTGGCAACGTCGCGGGCTCCCGGCAGGAATGTGTGCGGATCGGCGCCCGGTTGCAGCAGGCTGAAGACCTCTGCCCTGTCTCCACCTACCACCCTGGCCCAGTCGGCTACAAAGTTGGTGGTTGTCACCACCTGGACTGGGGGTCCGGAGGTCGTGGAAGCTTCCCTAGCAGCCGAGGCTGCCGCAAGTGCGGCTTCGACAGCCGCGTCCTCGATCGCCTGGTTCGTGGCGACGAGGGAGGCGTTCACGATGTTCGTGACCTGATCGGCGGTGAGCTGGTCGCCGACCGCGTCCTCGACCGACTGGGCAACCAAGTCCTCGATGTCGCCGCGCGTGAGCGTGCCGGAGAGCCCGGCGCTCACCTGGGCCTGGACGATCCTGCTAATCTCAGCGGCGCTGACGCCTTGCGGCACCGCATTGGCAACTGCGGCGTTGACGAGGCTGGTGAGCTGGCTCGCGTCGATCTCTGGCGCTGGCAGCGCCCGGAAGGACTGGTCGACGATCGCCTGCACGTCGGCCGCGGAGAGTTGCCCCGCCGTCGACCGGCTCACGATAGACTCGACGTCCGCGCGCGTCAGACCCGCGGGCTGCGCGGCGATGGCCGACGTGACCGAGTCCGAGACGAGCTTCTGTATTTCAGCCGCGCTGGCGCCCTGAGGCTGCGCGGCGATGGCCGCCGCTACCGAATTCTCTATCTCGGCGGCGCTGGCGCTCTGCGCGCTGGCGACCGCGTCCTGGATCAGCTTGGCCGTGTCGACCTCCGGCTCCGGCTCGCCGCAGGCAATACCGAAGACCAATACCGCAATCACTGCGACTACGGCCACTGACCTCCACTTCAATAGACTATGTCCCATGTTCTCTTGTTCCTCCTGATCTTGTGGGGAATCTCCCCTGTAGTTAGTTTGGTTTCCTGCTCATCCCCGTCGGCGCGGCAATAGTCGCAGGTCACGTAGAACTCCATGTTCTGCTCGACGATCTGTCCGGAAATGACCGCAAAAGCCCTGAGTGCCTCGATTGTGAAGCCGTTGCGCTTTTTGCCCTAGGAGATTGACAATCGTCATCCTGGAAGCAGTGGCCTTACAGCCTTCGTTCTCCGGCGCTTTCATCGAGTTTCGTGCGTGGGGTCTCAAGTCATATATTGATAGTTAGTATCATTAGAAAGCAATGCTAACCTCGGTTGGTAATTTTTGATAGCGATATACCGTATCAAATGAATATTCGCGTGTCAACAGCCGATTCTCTGGTTGGTGGCACGGAAATGCTGTCGTTTACGCCCGGCCCATCCTAAACAGGGTGGGCTTCCCGCCCTGAGCCTCACAACGCAAATATCCCGTTCGCCCTGAGCCTGTCGAAGGGAGCCCGTCGAACGCCAGCCTGTCCTCTCGCAATTAAGCGATACCGTTAGCCGGCGCGTGTTGGTATAATTGTCGCCGCAGCAGATGCCATGAACGCCATATATATCCTCTCAGACCAAGTGGGCGCCGGAAAAACCGCGTTGGCGGTCACCCTCGCGAGCCTAGCGCGACGTGAAGGGATCTCCGTTGCCGTGCTCAGCCCATTCGATCACCTCCACGACGAATATTATGCGAAGCTGCTAGGTCAAGCGCGCAATGGCGAGCACACTGCCTCATTGGCAGATTCACCGGAGAGCGTGGCGCAGCGATGCAGACGGGCGGCGGAAGGCAAGGACTCGCTGATCGTGGATGGTTCGGCCGACGTCGGCATCGAAACCCAGCAGGAGATCGTCGAGGCTCTTGACGCACACGTAGTGGGGATTACCCAGCACGTACAAGGAAAAAGCGCAGCCGATATATCGGACTGGGCGAGGGCGTTCCCGGAACGACTTATCGGCGTGGTGGTAAACGGGCGAACACAGTACCAAGGGACGGAAGTCACAAGCCGATTCATTCCGGATCTGGAAGCCCTGGGGATCCGAACGCTGGGAGTCATACCCGAGGACCGGAAGCTGGTCTCATGCTCCATCGACCAGATCGTTCAGCATTTGGACGGTCGGTACCTTCTCGGAGAAGAGTACGGCGACCGGATCATCGAACATTTTCTTGTGGGCGGCATGGGACTCGACCGGGGCACCCTGTACTTCGGCATTCGAGAAGACAAAGGCGTTATCGTCCGCGGCGACCGACCCGACATTCAGATGGCGGCCCTGCATACCCCCACATCCTGCCTGATCCTGACCAACGGAACGGAGCCGGTGGAGTACATCACCCACGAAGCGGACTTGGAAGAGACGCCAATAGTCATCGTCGATACGAACACGCTCGATACGATGCAGGCGCTGAGTACGCTGCAGGAACGAGCACGCTTCGACCACCCTGACAAGCTGGCGCGATTCAGTTCACTGCTGAGACAACACGTGAGCCTCGGCCCGGTGTTCGACCGCCTGGGGATCAAGGCAGCAGTCCGAGAAGATGTCTAATAGCCCGACCTAGACCGTTCGTGGTGAGCTTGTCGAACCATGAACATCATGCTCACCCTTCGACAGGCTCAGGGTGAACGGATTCCTCTCGGGCCGTCGTCTGAGGATATTACTCGGCGAGCGAGTCTCTTATCCGGATCAAGACGGCGTCGTCGACCCCGATGCTTTTCAGATAGGAGTCGATTCCGCCGTACTTGGATTCGACATGATCGAGCGTCAATCCCATCGCCGCGGGTGGGCACCACTTGGACTGATACTCCTGATAAGGCGGGAGTTCGCCTGATCCGCCGGATGGAACGACCGTGGAACCGTAGAGGAACCTCGCGCTCAGTGAGTAATCTTCAACAATTCGAGGGTGGGGCACACCGGCGATCCCGAGAAGCAATGCGGCAAGTACACCCGTCCGATCCTTTCCCGCGGTGCAGTGGAAGACGGCGGGCAGCGTTCCCGGCTCCGAGACCGTTTCGAGTATTCGCGCAATCATTTCGCCGCGCTCGTCGAGCACGGTGGAGTACATGGTGGAAAGCCTTGACGACGAGTCGGCCGGGACGGGGACGTCAGCCCATCTGTCGATGAGCGAATCTCCCGTCATATTGTGCGGGAGGTACTGGACGGACGACAGGCCCTTGAAAACGCTCGGCGCTTCGGTCAATTCGCGTGAGCCGCGGAGGTCGATGACTGTCTTGACACCGGCGTCGATTAGGGTGGACTGGGCGGAGGGCAAAAGGGCGTGGATGTCGGCGGCGCGGAAAAGGACGCCCCAGCGGGTTTGGCTGCCATCCACAGTCTCGTACCCGCCGAGATCGCGGACGTTGTACGCGCCCTCTACCGGAACGGCGCGTCTGGGATCGATATTAGGGAGATTTGCGGCGCTCATTCGGTCATTGCCTCCCTGATGGCAGTTATCTGATCTTCGGTGACGCCGGCGTCGCGCAGGTATCCTTGCACGCCTCCGTACTTCGCGTCGAGGTGATCAAGGGTGACTTCCATGCTCTGCAGGGGGCACACATCCTGACGATAGTCTTGCCAAGTGTAGTCTTCGGGACTCACGTCGGGATTCTGGGCGTAGTAGCGTCGAACGAGGCAGCGGGCCGTTAATCCATAGTCCTCGATGATCGTATCTCGAGGAACGCCGCAGATATCGAGCACGAATGCCGCGGCGATGCCGGCCCTGTCCTTGCCGGCGTTGCAGTGGACGAGCACGGGGAGACCGTCGGGCTGGGCCAGGATCGAGAAGATTTGGTGCAGGATGTGCTTGCGCTGTTCGAGTATGAAACAGTACACCCTGCCCCGCCGCTCGGCTTGGTCTTCGATGTTTTCGATCGCCTCTCTGTCCACAAGCCCAATGTCGCCCGACATATTCTGGTGGTAGTAGGTAACGGATTCGTTGCCGATGAAGGGGCTGGGGTTGAACTGCAGGTCGTTGCTGCGTCGGAGGTCGATGATGTTGCGGATACCGTATCCCAACAGCGTCCGGACTCCATCGTGCGTGAGATTCGCCAACGTGTCCGATCGCAGGTACCGCCCCCAGCGGGTCGTTCGACCGTCTCGGGTTTCGTACCCGCCCAGATCGCGAACGTTATATGCGCCTTCTACGTCGAGGACGCGGGCGGGGTCGATATCGGCGGATTTTGTCATGACTGACTCACTTTCGCAGGAGGTTTCGAGTATCGAAGATTATGACAGATTGGCGCGATGTTGGCATATATCTTCCAACTGACTCTGGCGGGTTCACAGTCCTCGTTTCCCCTTTTCACGAAGACAACGTTCGCGGGAACGACGGCGCGGCGTGCCCCCAATAACGTTGTGGCCGGGTTGAGAGAGATCACCGCTTCAAACGCTCCGAACTGGGATCCCAAAGGGGTTCTTCGGCAACGGTGGCGGGGCGGCGTTCGCCGAAGTACTCTATCTCAACGGCGGAACCCGGCTTGGAATGCTCGATAGGAAGGTATCCGTAGGCGATGCCCCTATCGATGGAGTACCCGTAGTTGGCGCTCGTAACGTAGCCGACAACGCGATCATCAAGCAATATCGGTTCTTTACCCATGACAACGGCGTTGGGCCGGTCGAGGGTCATGCAGCAAAGTTTTCGAGCGGGGCCGCGCGTCCGCGCTCGCTTCAATGATTCCCGACCGATAAAATCTCCCTTGTTCATACGCACGGCGAAGCCGATCCCTGCCTCGAAGGGGTTGTATTCGGTGTGCAGTTCGTTACCCCACAGACGGTATCCCTTTTCAAGACGCAGGGAGTCGAACGCGCCAAGACCGGCGGCGATCACCCCCTTGTGCCGTCCGGCCTCCCATAATTCATCCCATAGCTTGCGGCCGAACTCAATGGGCGCGTAGATCTCCCAACCCAGTTCACCGACGTAGGATATGCGGAGCGCAACGGCGGGAATTTCGCCGATGGAGATGTGCCGGGCAGTGAGATACGGGAACCCTGTGGTTGAAACATCGTCGGCCGTTGCGCCGCGCATCAGTTCGCGCGCCATCGGCCCCCATACGCCGATGCAGCACCACTTGCCGCTTTCGTCGGTGACCGCGACCGAGCCGTCGTCGGGTAGATGACTCCTCATCCATGCCTTGTCGTGCTCTGCGGTTCCGCCGCCGGTGACGACCATGAAACGGTCGGCGGCCAAGCGCGTGACAGTGAGGTCGCACTTGATCCCGCCGTTCGGCGTGAGCATTGAGGTATAGGTGATTGCTCCGATGGGTCTGTCCATGCGGTTGGCGGTGATGCGCTCCATGAAAGCCAGAGCGCCGGGGCCACCCACGTCGAGCTTGGTGAAGGGCGTAAGATCAAACAGGCCGACCCGCTCACGAACCGCTCTATGCTCCGCGCCAATGATCGGAGACCAAAAGCGGCTTTCCCAACCGGAGCGAGTGTGACCGTGGCCGGTTGAACCCTTGAGCAAACCGGCGTTCGCCTCAAACCACTGTGGCCGTTCCCATCCCGCGTTCTCGACCCAGTGGGGATCGAGCTCCTGAAGACGGTCGTGATATGGCAGAGTGCGGAGTCCGCGGGGATCGTCCATTTGCTGCGCGGGATGAATGATGTCGTAGACTTCGCGGTACTGTTGCGCGCCACGCTTGGTTGCGTAGGAGTGCGTAAGCTGGTGCGGATGAAACCGGCTGATGTCGGCCTCATGAAGGTCCATCGCCGGCTCGCCGTCGATGATCCACTCGGCCACGGCCTTGCCCACGCCGCCCCCGTGAGTTATCCAGACGCCCTCGGCGACCCAGAACCCTTTGACTTGGGGCGACTCACCGAGGACGGGCATCCCGTCCGGAGTAAAGATGAACATGCCATTGACCTTCCGCGCCAATTCTGCGCTCTGAAGGGCGGGAATGAACTCGCCGGCAGATATCATCCCCTTGCGAAACGCCGATTCCGACCATGGCATCATGGAGGGCATCTCAGGGGCGTCCGCGTGGCTCCAGATATCCTCCGGCTCCAAGAGCAGCGGCTCATGGTCGTATGAGCCGATAACGTATGCGTCGTACTCCTGGCGGAAGTACATTGCGCGGTCTTGATGGCGGATGACCGGCTCGCGATACCGCATCGTTTCGCCCGCGAGTTCGGGCAACGGGCCTGTTAGAGCGTACTGATGCCGCATCGGTGGGAGAGGGAGAGTCACACCCGCCATTTGGCCGATGAGTCCTCCCCAAATGCCCGCGGCGCACACGGCCAAATCGGTCTTGATCGTTCCCTTGTCGGTGTGAACGCCGGTCACTCTGCCATCGACGACCTCAATGCCCGTGACGGTGGCGCCGCCGTAAAACGCGGCCCTTCCGCTCTCTTCGGCACGGCGTCCCATCTCGGCGGCCAGCATCCATGCGCGGGCATTGCCATCGCCGGGAGTGTACATCGCGCCGTGGATCTTTTCGGACAGAAGAGGGACTTTCTCTCGAGTCTCGCCTGGACCGAGCAGGTAAGTTTCCACACCCCAGGCCCTGCCCGCGGCCACCTTGCGCTTGAGGTCCTCGAATCGTTCGGGCGTCCATGCCACCTCAAGCCCCCCCACACCGAACCAGAGCGGTTCCCCTTGAGGAGGATTGAGGCTGCTGAAGATTTCCACGGTTTCCTTGGCGAAAACCGACATCATCTTTGAGAAGTTGACCTGGAATACCAGCCCCGGGGCGTGAGAAGTAGAGCCGCCCGTCTCGAACATGGGGCCCTTGTCTACGACGACGATATCGCTCCAGCCGTACTTTGCCAGATGATATGCGACACTCGCGCCCGCTATGCCGGCCCCGATGATTACGACTCGCGCATGGTCTTGCATATCGTATGCCCTAGGTCTTAATTACGTTGGGAACCGTCTCCGCCCAGCACGATGAGATGCCTGATTGTATGACATATTCGGCGGTCGGGGAAATGCATGGGAGCGAGGATTCACCGCAGAAGAACCGTAGAGCGCAGAGGCAATTAGTGGCTTCCCCCTGCGTGGTAATGTCCGGGAATATTCGGTCAGGACAGGGACTCCAACAGCTCGACAAGGGGCATATCGGCGAGAGAGCCAATTCGCATATCGGCATGATCGAAGGGACGGTCGCGAGTCAGAGGGCCGGGGACGGCAACACACAGTAGACCGGCGTTCTTTGCGGCTTGAACGCCGGTTGGGGAATCTTCCAAAGCAAACGCCTCATCCACAGACACTTCGAGGTCGGCGAGAGCCTTCAAGTACGAGGCGGGGTTGGGCTTGGCGCTTCCCACGTCGTCTGAGCATACGACGGTGTCGAATTTGTCCGCTAGGCCGATCCGTTCGAGCTTTGGCTCCACCCAAGCGTGAGTCGAACTGGAAGCGATGCCGATTCGCAGTCCGCGTTCACGCGCTGCGGCGATGCAGTCTTCAACGCCGGGAAGCGGGACGGCGTGCTCGAACAGCTTGTCAAAAGCGGCCCTTCTCATGTCTCGCGCCTCATCTCGGTCTATCGGCCTTCCTACAAGTTCGGCAAGATGATCGTAGATGTCAAAGGCGTCACTACCTCCCCCGATATGGGGCGTCCATACCGAAGGCGGAAGATCCACGCCGTACGCGCGGAAGACGCTCAGCCATGCCTCATACTCAGGGACTTCGGTATCGACTATCAACCCGTCGAAGTCGAAGATGATCGACTTGAAGATTCGGGACATCTCAGATCACAGCCGACGCCCAAGGGAAATGCGGTCGAATTCCGTGTTCGAGGCGTGGCCGGGATAATCAACGAGTATCTCTACACTTTGGAGCACGACGTTTGCCGCGAGGTTGGATGGCCGAGAAAGAACGGCGACGCCGATTGCGTTATCTCCCCGCCGGATCACGTCGGCCGCAAGGGGGAACTCAGCCCACGCGAAGATGTCGCCTCCCCCGCCGTGACGAGTGATGCGGGCCCCGGCCCAATCCAGCGTAACGCCGTTTTGAGTGACGGACATGACGTCGGCCTCAACCGATCCGGTCAGCTTCAGACGTAAGCGATAGACCGAGCGGAAAGAGTCGTCGGCCAAATGTACTTGAACGACCTGTTGGGAAGCCTCCTCACCCGTTTGCAAGGTCAGAGGCAGCTGAGAGGTGTAGCCCTCATAGTCGCCGTCCACGTCGCGGACGGTAGTCCAGTAGCGTTTCGGTTTTTCGCGAAGAAGGTCGGGATCGTGGATTTCGGAGAGAATCTGCTTCTCCTGAGAACCGACGGGCCAATCGAACCACGGCAAGTAGATACCGTCCGCACCCTTTGCCCAATAGGACGCAGCGCCTGCGCGGAAGTGCTCCGGGGTTGCGGAATGTTCGTAGACCCGGCGGGCAGCTTGATGAATACCGCTCGTGTGGACTGAGAATACCTTGTTCTGAAGCGCGGGATAGACTTGGCAGCCGGTCCCGTCGACGAGTTCGACGAGCCATTCAAAGGGGAGGT
The DNA here is from genome assembly GCA_965232435.1 of Dehalococcoidia bacterium. GTDB lineage: Bacteria > Chloroflexota > Dehalococcoidia > Lucifugimonadales > VXLM01 > VXLM01. The sequence goes on along the minus strand of CBDDPU010000004.1, from coordinate 667,999 downwards.
TCACGTCCATTTGCATTGGGCCGTAGACGGCGGGCGCCAGGAAGTCCACCAAGTCTTCCGCGATCCAGTCGGTGATATCCAAGCCGGCTGCGGCATTTGCCTTCGGTGTAGGCAGGATTCTTGCCCCGAGAACGACGGGTCTCCCACGGCGACTGGCGGCCTCGTTGGCGGCGCGGCGAGCATCGGCCATGAATTCGGTCACGAGATGCTTGTTCGCCTGGATCTGTCCCTGTTCAAAGAGATGGGGACAGAAGACGAAATCGATCTCCAAGCCATCGAGGTCGTAATCGAAGAGCGCCTCTTTGACAAGGGCGAGGCGTTCATCCCGCACTTGACGAATGGCCCAGTTGAATGGGTGGCCCGGGGCGGTCTTGAGATGCCATTCAGGATGGTTGATTTTGAACGTGGAGTTATCCGCTGTGTCAATATACGCGGGGTCTTGGGCGTGGTTGGAGCGGATACTGCCCCACATTTCAAGGCCTTTTTCGTGGGCCCGCTCGGTTAAAAGCTCCAAGATGTCGAGCCCTCGGTCGCGGAGGCTCTTGATATTGGAGTATGCTCGCCAAAAGGGTAGAGAATTCCAGATATCCGGCTCGCGGAATGTGGCCTTTCCGGCATTGATGAGATGCTGGGCCCACGTCTCCCCGACCTTCGTGTTGTGGTACATAGTGAGTCCCGCCCCGAAGCCGTAAACGAAGGTGTCAACTCCGGTTCCGGATACGTCGTCAACGGGAGCCACGGCGTCTTCCACTCTCATGGGAGGGTCGTAAGCGTAGATGTGGGTGTGTCGGGCGTCGCTGTAGAAGATCAGCCGTCGTTTGCGCACGTCGTTTTCCCGTGTCTGCTTGAGTTTTACGGCATCCCAAAGGAGGCCTGAGGCGTGGAGTGTTCGATGACTATCTCGGCGCCTTCCCAGACGATGGGAGCGCCGAGTCCCGGGGGCCGAGCGTCGAGTGACAGTGCTATGTCATTCCACCCTCTCACGAGTACGCCTGGCGAAAGGTCTATTTCAAGCCACGCGGCGAGATAGGCATCCAACTCGGTGCGCCGGGCGTTGTCAAGCGAGAGAGAACTTCCATTGACCTCCAGGCTAAGTGTATCGAGAGTCGTAGACCAGATAAGACGAAGCCTAAGTGCGGCGAAGGCTTGTGTCGGATCATCGGCGAGGTAGAGTCGAACGCTCTTGGGAGCGTCGCCCTCTTCGAGCGTGGCCTTGAGCTGGGACTCGTAGCCGAATTGCGCTGATTCGTCGTCGTCTCGTCGCACGACGTAGGTCTTCGGCTTTGGTCGCAGCAGGTCGGGATCATGGGCCTCAGTGAAGATGGCTCGCTGCTCGGGGCCGTGCGGCCACTTGAGGAAGAGCATATAGATGCCGTCCGCCCCACGATCCCAAAACGACGCCGCTGCCGCGCGGAGTTGCTCGACGCTCGCATGAAGTTCGAGCGATTTGGGCTGCATCCGATTGTCGGCGATGTCAAGGCCCAAGACGGCGCGCTGGAGTGTCGGGTAAATCCGGCAGTCTGAGCCGTCGGCAAGATTGACGAGCCATTCGAAGGGAAAGTTGGGATCGACTTGGTGGTCTTGGTAGATTGTCGGCACGATGAAGTCGAGCAGGCCCTCTTCGATCCAAGCGGCGACGTCGAGTCCCTGCGCGAGGTTTCCGGGTCGCGTTGGAAGTACCTTGGCCCCGATTTCGACCGGGCGACCGCGCCTGGCTGCCGTCTCATCGGCAAGACGTCGAACCGCTCGGAGGTAATCGGTCAGTATTCCGGCGTTTTGCTCAGCCTCGTCATCCTCGAAATAATACGGGCAAAAGGTGAATTCAAGCTCCAGACCGTCAATGTCATAGCGGGTGAGGTACTCTTCGATATAGGCGAACCGCTCGGCGCGCACTTCCGGATATACCCAGTTGAAGGAATGTCTCCCGCTCCCGGTGAGACACCATTGGGGATTCTCCATGCGGAACTGCCAGTTGAAGGGGTTCTCCATGTCGGCGGGATCCATCGGGTGGTTCAAACGCAGGCTGGCGAAGAAGTCCAAGCCCTTGTCGCGCGCGCGGTCGATGAGGATGTTGAGAGGATCGTGACCGGCGTCGATCAGGCTCCTGACGTTCTCATACGCCCGCCAAGACCATGCGCTGTCGAAAGTCTTGAAGCGGCGCCCCCACACCTCGCCGACTTCGGAGTCGTGCAGGACGGCGGGGCCGGCGCCCGATCCATAGACGAATGTATCAACCGCGGTGCCGGCCACTTCGTCGACGGGCGACCGCGCTTCTTCCAGCGTCATGGGAGGATCGTACGAATACATGTACGTATGACGCGAGTCGTTGTAATAGAGAAGACGGCGTTTGCCGGAATCCTTCCTCACCGGATAGACTCCATTTCCCAGATGCTGATCGATCTGAACTCGGCCGAACCGCCTCTCGCAAAGAGTTCGATGCCCAAATCATTCGCGCCGCAGTCGATGAAGTTCGAGGCTGCGCGGGCGCCGTCGTCGAGGAAGACCTCAATCACGGATTTGTCGAGGAAGATCCGAAATTTGAGGGCCTCTTGGCCAGTCGATAGATCGTAGGGTATCTCGATCCCGCCGACCCAGACGGACTCGGAGTCGAAGCCTATCCTCACGCCGTCCGCGCCATCGTCGGAACAGCGGACGCGGATGCCGCAGAATGTGGTTCCGGCAGGTTCGATCTCAACGATGATTTCGAGGGAATCTCCACGAATGTCGAGCGCTTTCGATGTCCCGTCGAGCGTAACGTCCGCCGGAGAATGGCGCTCGCCGCGGAGCAATTCGATTTCTTGAACCGGGGTCTGCCGCGGGTGACCGTCCTCGCCAATAGTAAGAACCCGTGGAAGGGCCATGCAGCCATTCCATGCCGCGCCGGGGATTGTTCGCAAGAGGCGTCCGAACAGCAGACACAGACCGACGGCATCAAACAGGATGTTCGTGCCATAGAACGTTTTTGTCGGCTCGATACGTCCATTGACTCGGGGCGTGAACCTGTACGTGTCAATGTCAAAGTCGCCGATGTGGTAGTCAACGGGAGTGTAGGGCGAAGTCAGCATAACCCAGTCCTCACCCAGTCTGAAGAGGTTCGGACATTCCTGGCTGATATCGGAGGCAAGCCCTCGATACGTCCAGTTGAGAAGATCGCCGCTCTCGGACTCCCAAATCGGAGTGCCGACGCCCGTGGCTCCGAGCACCATGAAGCTCCTGCCCTGTTCAAAGAAGAAGAAGGGATCGCGCCATCTCCAGTCGAATTCCGGGCGACCGTCCCTTTCAAGACTCAGGGACGGGTTGTCGGAGTACTTCGTCCAGTTGATGAGATCGTCGTCGCCGATGGCCGCCCACTGCTCGAACGGTTCAGGCACCACTCTGTCGCGTCCCCACTTTCTAGTGGAGGTGTACAGGATAATCGGCTCACCGTCCCTGTTGAACCCGGCAGTGCCGGAGTAGCAGCTCGTCTCTCCCGCCTCCGTTGATGGCCAAATCGCGAGAGGCAGATGTTCCCAGTGGACGAGATCGGCGCTGCGGGCATGGGCCCAGTGAGTGCCGTACCGTGCGTCCGTGTGGAACGGGTTGAGCTGGTAGAAAACATGATGATAGCCCCGATGAAGGAGAGGGCCGTTCACGTCGTTCATCCATCCGGACGGGGGGACGAAGTGGTAGACGGGTCGCGTGGGGTCGTCGGCGGCCTCCGATGCCCGGGCCATCATGGCCTCCATGCCGGGCTGAATTTCGGGGTTCCGGTATTCCATTCCTTGTTCCGTTTCCTTGACGTTGGGAAATCGCGTTCCGTTACGGTACCACACGCGAGACCGGAGCGGGGCCTGCAAAGACCCAGCTTGATTGCGGCGCCATGTTCCGTCGCTGTTCCCCCGTCCGGCATGAATTGGATTTGACGGTGAAGAACATATAATCTATAACCATTACCGCAGACAGACCGATTAGCCCAGTTTGGGGTACGTGGAAATATCCCAAAATGTCCCATCAACTGAACAATATGCACTGCGAGGTAGACCAAGACAGGCAAACGCGATAGGCTACCCACCGAAATCCTGAAGGGACGAAAGGAAAGGGAATGAGTGAGAGTCACGAGGTTATGTTCTACACCGATGGACGCCATACGAGCGTTTATCTCTACGAGCCGCCGATGGGCGAGCGCCAGTACGTCGAGCCGATAGACGAACTGCTCGATCTCGGAATCGACACGATAACCTACGCGGTCGGTGATTGCAGCGTGCTGCTGTACGCCACGAAGGCGGGAGAGCGATGGGGCCACAACGTCGACCTGACCAACCATCAGATCTGGTATCGCGCGGGAATGAACGCCGAGTCCATGATCGAGTCGGGCACCGACCCTCTGATGCTCGTCTGCGAACACGCCCAAAAGCGAGGATTTCAGTTTCTGCCTCACATTCTGCTCAACATGATCCACACGGATCATGGACGAGTGACGAATTGCCGAGTTGCCGACTTTACGAGCGAACATCCCGAGTGGCAGGTCGGGCCGGAACCCGATTTCCCGGAGGCGGAGTTCGACATACCAAACCGGCTCTCGTATGCTCACCCGGAAGTGAGGGCGGACCGTTTGGCGGTGATCCGCGAACTGGTGTCGGACTACCCAAGCGACGGCGTGGAAATGAATCTCGACGACTACACTCCTCTGATCGGCAGGGGCGAAGTCGAGGAACATACGGACACGCTGACCGAGTGGATGCGAGAGATTCGGCAGGCGTGCGACTTGGCGGCGGAACGACAGGGCCGGAGTAAGCGATTGGTGGTTCGGATGCCGGGAACTATACGGGGCAGCAAGTCGATCGGCCTCGACCTGGAGCGTTGGATCCGGGAGGAGATCGTCGACACGGTTATCGCCATGCCGGTGCGCGGCGGGTGGGAGAACGACACTTCACTGCTCCGCGAGATCGTGGAGGCCGCCGAATCCACCGGGGTGAAAGTCCTCGCGGGACATTCCAACAGCCAAGGCCAGACCTCCCGCCTTACGGATTATGCGGCCGCGGCTAACGCCTATGCCGCCGGAGCGCAAGGAGTGCTCTACCACACGTACTATCCCGGCCAAAAGCGATACCCGTACAACTTTGAAACGACGGGGCGTATCCGCTTCATGGGCTATCCCGACATCATCAGCCACATGGACAAGACATACCGACTTACGATGCCGGGGCAATCGAGCTCGATCAACAGGTTCAGTGGACTGGAAGACCAGCTTCCCGTCGACCTGAACCACGGAGAGCAGGGACGCGAAGTCACCATCGACATCTCGGACGATATCGCGGCCAAAGCGGACACAGGGGAGCTTTGGCGCTGCGAACTGCGGGTACTGCTCGACCAACGAATGCACACCGACGAGGTGGATGTTTATTGGAACGACCGTCAAGTACAGGTTCACGAGCAGCGGTGGGCGGACTGGACGTATCAGCTTCGACCGAGGCCCGATCACAGTTTAGGCTACCGGCTTCATGTCGATCTCAAACGCGGCCTGCTGCCCACAGTCGGCACGAACCGGCTAAGAGTCGATCTCCTGACGAAGGATGAGACGCTGATTCATCCCGTTTCAATCAAGCACGTGGAGATAGTCGTGGAATATTTGCCGCACAGAAACGCGCTTCGAGACGATGAGACGTTCGAGGACTGATGGGCCATGTGCCCGGATGTCCGCCTAGGAATATGACGGCTTACCGAGGGACTGATGTATCCGTGCGGTTAGCCTCTGTTGCCGCCGTAGGTCGAACGGAGCGGGTCGCCTTCCAAAAATCGGCCGGCGCGCAGAGGCGTTATATCTACGGTGGCCACCGCGCCGTTAGCGATCATTTCCGCGAGGCATTGGCCTATCGCAGGGGCAAGTTTGAAGGAGTGACCACTTCCGCCGACTGCTAGATACATGCCATCCACGCCGGGCGCGCGGTCGACGATCATGCTCCAGTCCGGCGTAATGGTGTACAAGCCCGACCAGCCCGCCAGCACCTCTGCATCAGCGAGGTGCGGCATCCTGTGGGCCAATCGTCCGCCCGCGTCCTCTATGAATTCAGGATCGGCCCTGCGATCGTAGTCGTCGGGAGGGACAGGTTCGTTTTCCTTCGGATGTCCGACGCCGATGAGGACGGTACCGGGTTGCTTGGTGGGACGGAAGTATATGCGTTCGACCATGTTGGAAACGGCGCATTGAGGAGCGCTCGCGTTATCGGGAACTCGGAGCATCATTTCCTGCTCACGGGATATCTCAAGGGGAAGGTCGAGACCTGCCATTTGGCCGATGGGTCCGGCCCAAGGTCCCGCGGCGTTGACCACAACCGGGCTGGCTATATCGCCGTTAGACGTCTGGACCCCCACAACCCTATCACCCGACATCTTGACGCCGGTAACCGGCGTATTGGCGTACACGTTGGCGCCCGCGTCGCTCGCCCGGTCGGCAAATCCGTGGCACAGAAGGTGCGGGTCGGCGAAACCGCCGTCCGGCTCGTAGGCCACTCGGCCAATGCCGTCGGGATTAAGTCCCGGTAATTGCCGCTCGGCGGCCTCTTCAACCGATATCTCCCAAGTGCTGACACCGAGTCGCTGCAGCTGGGCCATATTTTCGACGAATGACCCCTCGGCATCCGGCGGAACCAGGAAGCACCATCCGGACTGGGTGAAGACGTCGAAGCCCATCTCCTCGGGGAAATTCTGCATTATCTCAATGCTGCGTTTGACTAGGCGAATGCTGACCTCGTTTGAGTAGTGCTGCCGGACGATAGCGGCAGAGTCGCCTGTGGAGCCCGATGCCAGATTCCCCTTCTCAAGTAGCGTCACGTCGGTGACGCCGAGCTTGGTCAGGTGGTAGAGGACGCTGGTTCCGACGGCGCCGCCTCCGATAATTACTACGTCAGCCGTTGTCTTCAAAGAAATCTCTCCCCATGAACGCGCGGAGGGTGCGCATATCGCTCCGGGGAGGCTTTTGGAACCACCCGCGTCGGGATACGGTTGGAACTCCGGCGGCGTGAATGTCGGCCATCATTTCGGCCATCTTGAAACCGGTAACCATCCCGTCGAGAACCGGCGCGCCGATGACCGACTCGGCGTCCGGCAGATCATGCGTGAGCGCCGAACCGGCGAGAGTGCACCCCGGAATGACTACCTCGGCCCCGTCCTCGTCGACGCAGGCCTTCGCTGCGGACACGACGGCCTCGATAACCTCTCCCTGCGGGGTTTTGTCAGGATATAGGTCGTTCGCGTCAATGTTGAAAGGCCGCTGTGAGGCGAAATTCTCGTGCAAGCCGTATGTGCGGACAAGGGATTCCTGAATCTTGCCGTTCTGGTAGTCGACGGTCACGAGCGAGTAGGTCGCGCCCATCATGTGAGCAATCAATGCGGCGGATTCCAGAGTCGCGGTTACGGGAATGTCTACGAGCTGCCTGGCCTCGTAGAGACCGATGTCCAGGTTGCAGGAGATGAAGACGGCGTCGTAGCCTTCTTTTTCTGCGCGCATGACGGTCTCAAGTGTCCCGTCGGTGCACATGTAACGAAAGTAGAGCCACTGGTTGTTTCGCAGAGGGTACATCTCGCCGATGTCCACGACGTCGAACTCCGTATCGGGCCGGGCGATCCTCGCGAGATTGTCTCGACCGTAAAACTCGGTATCGCCAAAAGGATTCACTACGAGAATTTTCATGTCGGCGGCCTCCGTCCGGCTGATTACACGATGCCACAATGACGGGAGTATGTCTACGGAATTGTGAGCCGTCAATCGCTCCCGCCGCGACAGTGTACAATTGGGCCGTTCATGGACTGCTGCATTCCAAATATCGAGCGTATAGCTGGCCGGGGTTCGGTCCCGCCGCGCGAGGGAGCGCCAAATCAGGCTCGAAAGGCCAATGCCGTCGGCTGCTTCGTGCGCCTGGAAGGCGAGTTCCAAATGGGAACGCGGGGGCCGGAGCGGAACCGGCGAGACGGGGAGGACCCGGTCCGCAGGGTCACGCTCAACCCGTTCTCTATTGCGGCCACGACGGTGACGAACCGACAGTTCGCCTCGTTCGTGGAGGATACGGGCCACGTGACCGAAGCGGAGCGGTTCGGCTGGTCGTTCGTATTTCACCGGCTAGTGTCGGAAAAGGTCGCTGCAACAGTCAATCAGGCCGTCGCCAAAGTGCCTTGGTGGTGGAAAGTGGAAGGCGCATGGTGGCGCGAACCTGAAGGGCCGGGGTCATCTATTGAAGGCAGAGATGACCATCCCGTAGTACATGTTTCTTGGAACGATGCCGCGTACTATGCCGAGTGGGCCGGAGGACGGCTGCCCACTGAGGCCGAGTGGGAGTTCGCCGCGCGTGGCGGCTTGGAACAGTCCGTCTTTCCGTGGGGCAATGAGTTGACCCCCGGCGGAAAGCACATGTGCAACATTTGGCAGGGAGACTTTCCGAACGTCAATACCATGGATGACGGATACTTCGGCACTGCGCCGGTCTCTTCCTTCGATCCCAACGGGTACGGACTGTACAACGTATCGGGCAACGTGTGGGAGTGGTGCTCAGACTGGTTCAGTCGGAGGCATCATGTCGGGGGGCCGCGTGTCGATCCGAAGGGGCCGGCGAGCGGGGAGAGCAAGATCGCCAAGGGTGGCTCGTACCTGTGCCATGAGTCCTACTGCAACCGGTACCGTCCGGCGGCAAGGACGGCGTCCACCCCCGACAGTTCCGCGGGACACATGGGCTTTCGCATTGCGAGGGACGCAGCGTGAAAGATGAGAATACACCGCAAAGGAACACGAAGAACTAAGGGCTTCCAGCCTTCCCGGGAATGACGGAAAATGGTGAATATATGACCGCCGAATCGACCTTCGAGAAATTGAATCGCGAACACCGTATGCGTCTGTCGTCCGAGCAGATTGCAGAATTCGAGAGGTTGGGAGGCGCCAACGGCATCGCGCGGATGCAGGCCGTGGCAGACTGGCTCTCTCGGGTCAACGTGCAAAACCATGACGGTGTGAGAATCACGCCGGTATTGTCAGCTTTGTTGACCCAGACGGAGGATATCGCAAGAACTATCGGACGCCTGGATGAACTGCGTGAAAGGACGCGACACGGAACTTTCGACTCCGGCAATGAGTTGATGCGTGAACTGGAGTACCACCGGTTCGTGTCGGAGTGCAATCGTCAGCGCGACTGGCCCAAAGAACCGGACGAACAGCGAAGGCTGTTCGAATCCCTCCCTGTCCTTGAAGAACAGCGCGACGACCCACCCGTACTCACCGACGAGGACATGATGGAGGCACGGCGCGCGGCGTATGAAGCGGTGGGGTTCCTGCGGTTTCTATGGAAGTTCAAAGCGGAAACGTCAAGACCCGTAGTAGTGTTCGGAAACGAGCGATACGGACGGGATTGGGTCGTCCAGCCTCTGGAACCGTACTTGCGGGAGGATTTTGATGTTCGCTACTGGCGCGTGCAGTCGCACAGTTCAATGAGACTAACGGTGCCGCACTGGGTTGGCAGATGGAACCGGTCGGGGTTTCCGCCGGAATTCTGGGTAGAGATGAGCGAGGTCCAGCCACACATAATAATCGTTGACGAGTGCAGCCCGCGAGGCACTGAGCGCTACAGCAAGTTCGCGCGGGGAATTCGGGATCTTCTGAACTGGTTCATGGTCTTCAACGACATACGCGCGCAGGGAGACCGGAATGTATACGAGGCGGAGAGCACGTTGCCGGCCCACCACTTCCCGGAGCTTCAAAAGTGGCATGAGTACGTCGTCACGAAACGGGATATGCAGCACTACGTCCGGCCGGGCGCGACCTACCGCATCCGTCACTGGGCCCCGGAACTTAAAGATGAAGTGCTGATGGGCGACATGGTCGTCCCAAGCCGACCGGCGGAAACGGGGACGGACGCGCCCACAGCAGTGCTGGCGAATCCTGCCATCTATCGAACGGAGGGCGACGACCTGCCCGAACTGCTAAAACGTACCCGCCCTTACTTCTTCAACGACCCTGAGTACCGCGTGCGAGAAACCATCGTGCCCGGATTCGGGCTCGACGGTTTCGAGACGAGGGTTGTCGGGCCGACGACGGACGAGTACGTCATCGCGGCGAGACACCGGATTGAGAAGGAAATCGCCTCGATGTTGAAAGGGACGAAGTAGGCGGTATGAAGATCAGGCGGGTTGCGCCTTTGCCATAGGCATCGGGGACGCCGGAGTACCTCGTCAACGAAGACTTCCGGTACTCGATCTGGAGAACTTTCGCAGGAATGACGACTTTACAAAGGTCTTCGAACTCGCGATGACGGTCTTGCGAAGTTCTGCCTAGGCGTACTCTACGATGTGGCTGAAGAGGTCCATGAGGCGCTGAGAGTCTGCCGCTTCGAGGCTGGGACGTTCGAGCGCGCGGGCGTTTTGCTCCAGGTGGTCGAGGCTGGATGTGCCGGTGAGGACGGTCGAGACCGCAGGATGGTCGGCGGCGAACTTGTAGCCGGCGGCGACGACCGATTCGACATCGTCGTGAACGAGCCAGCCCAGGTGGTCCTTCTCAGGTAGGCTGTCGCGCTTCAGATAACCCATCTCCTTCCATTCGGCCATCGTTTGTTCAAGCAACTCGGGATCGGGCAGTCGGATCCGCGCCGCGGCCATGTTCACGATTCCGACGTCGTGCTTGAGGGCGAGGGGGAGTATGTCCTTGACTGCGTGCTGGTTGAGGATCCCGTATTTGATCATGATCACGTCCCACAGTTCAGGGTTGCGAGAGAGCGAGATGAGCGCGCCGTCCTGTGGCGCGTCTACAACGTACTGCGTGCTGAGGCCGATGGCCCCGATTTTGCCCTGCTCTCGGAACCGCTCGAGAACAGGGTAGTACCGTTCGACCCCATCGTCGTACCACGTGTCCGTCAGACCGTGCAGCATGTATATTTCGATGTGATCCGTCCGAAGCGTGCGGAGGCTGTCCTCTATTGAGTCGGCAAGGTCTTCCTCCTGAGGCCCGGTCGGCTCCTCTTCAAATCGCCATTTTGTAATGAGGTGGTACGAGTCGCGAGGGATATCCCGGAGACATTCGCCCAGGATGGCCTCGCTCTGCCCGTACCCCTTAGCAGTGTCGAAGAGATTGACTCCAAGATCGAGGCATCGGCGAACGAGGGAGACCTGCCCGGAACGATCCATTCCTTCGTTTTGGCCGAAGAGCCTGGGACCTCCGGTGCCGTAGCTGAGCAGAGAGACATGCAAACCGGTGCGTCCGAGGGTTCTGTAGAGCAAGGAGAATTCCTCCCATTTCGGCGTTGTTAATTGATATGCAAGAGGGCCGCGGCGTGAATTGTACCTTGAAACGCCAATCCGCTACGACCCTTCGCACACCGGATGCCGTTTGACACGGTTATTGAACGCGCATACCATGCCGTAGGTTCAAATCGACACGTTGGGAGTGGACTACATGGAAGAGTTTTCGCAGTACGACGCGGTAGGGCTGGCGGAGTTGATTCGTCGCAAGGAAGTGACCCCGGCTGACCTGGTGGACGAGGTTATCGAGCGCATCGAGCGAGTGAATCCGACCCTCAACGGCGTCACGATCAAGATGTACGACCACGCGCGAGAGTTGGCTCAGAAGGATATCGGCAGCGGGCCGCTTGCGGGAGTGCCTTTTCTGCTGAAGGACTTCCTCGCGGAGTACGCGGGTGTGGAGTACTCGGCAAGCTCAAGGTTCTTACAGGGATTCGTGCCGGACCGTGACACTGAATTGGTCAAGCGCTTCAAGGCCGCGGGATTCATCACGGTAGCCAAGACGAACCTGCCCGAGTTCGCCATCGGCGCGACGACCGAACCGCGATTTCGAGGAGCGACACACAACCCTTGGGATACGACCAGGACGCCGGGCGGATCAAGTGGTGGAGCCGGCGCAATGGTCGCGGCGGGCGTGGTCCCGGTCGCGCACGGCAACGACGCGGGAGGATCGATCCGAATTCCGGCGGCGGCGTGCGGAACGGTCGGTTTGAAGCCTACGCGAGGAAGGAACCCTCTGGGACCATACTTCGGCGAAGTATTCTCCGGGTTCGTCGCCGAGCACGTTCTCACGCGCACAGTGCGAGATACGGCGGCGACGTTGGATAGTACGGCAGGGCCGGATATCGGCGACTGGTACCCGGCTCCGCCACAGAGCGGATCATATCTTGGAGAGGTCGGCGCGCCGCCGGGCAGGCTCCGCATCGCGTTTTCCGCCGACTCGCCGACCGAAACGGAGGTTCACCCCGATTGCGTGAACGCCGTGCGCGAGGTTGCCGCGCTGTGCGAGGAGCTGGGACACGATGTAGAAGAACGCTCGCCGCAATATGATACACATGCACTGTGGTTTGACTGGACGACTATGATGTCGGCCGGCGTGGCATGGGGAGTGCACGGATGGGAGGATCGGATCGGCAGGAAGGCTGAACCGGACGACTTGGAACCGTTCATCGCCGCACTGGTCGAGCGCGGTGACCGTATCGGCGCGCCGGCGTATCTGGGACATCTTGAACGACTTCAGCTTCGCGCCCGTGAAATCGGGAAGTTCTTCACGGATTTCGATGTTTGGCTAACCCCCACGCTCGGAGAGCCGCCCCTGCCGCTGGGTGTGCTTACCTACGACAGCGGAGACCCTTTTGAACTGCGACGTAGACAGGCGGCGTTTTCGCCGTTCACCTACATCGCGAACGTGACGGGACAGCCTGGCATCTCCCTGCCCCTGGCGTGGAACGAAGAAAACTTGCCCCTCGGCATCCATTTCTTGGGGCGTTACGGCGATGAGGCGACGCTCTTGCGGCTGTCGGGACAGCTGGAAGAGGCGCGGCCTTGGGCGGACAGACGGCCGCCGGTGTCGGCGTAGTGTCGTTTGATCCCCAGTCGATAAGACTGGATTTGTCCTGCGCAACCCATGAAGGTAATTCCCCGTCGGAACCGAAGACCCCGCGCCCAGATGGCAAGGCACGCAGCGGCGCGTAAAAATTCCCATAGTGAGAGGTTTTTCCCATGTCCCAGTTTAAGATAGCCGTAATCCGTGGCGACGGCATAGGCGTTGACGTGATTGAAGAGGGACTGAAGGTCCTGCGAGAGGTCGCAAGCCGTTCCGAAATCAGCATGGAGTTCACGGAGTTTCCCTGGAGCTCGGACTACTATTTCGAGCACGGAGAGATGATGCCGGAAGACGCGCTGGATACGCTCGCGGGGTTCGATCAAATATATCTCGGGGCCGTCGGGCATCCCAAATTGCAGGATCACATCACCCTGAACGGTTTGCTGCTGCCGATACGGCGGCAGTTCGATCAGTACGTGTGCGAGCGTCCGAGCGTGTTATATCCCGGTATCCGCTCGCCCCTCGCGGACAAGGAGGCCTGGGACATCGACCTCGTAGTGATTCGGGAGAACACGGAGGGGGAATACGCCAACGTCGGCGGGTTCCAGTACAGGGGGTTCCCTGAAGAGGTCGGAATTCAGACGAGCGTTTTCACTCGGCACGGGTGCGAGCGGGTGATCCGATATGCCTTCGAGTTGGCCCGATCGCGCGACAGGAAACGCCACGTGACCTCGGTCACGAAGTCGAACGCGCAGGGCTACGGCCTGATCGTCTGGGACGAGGCATTCGAGAGGGTCTCGGCGGAGTACCCCGATATTGCGACGACCTCTCTGCTCGTCGATGCGGCGTGCATGGACTTCGTGCGCAAGCCGGAGGAGTTTGACGTGGTCGTGGCCAGCAACTTGTTCGGCGACATCCTCACGGATATCGGCGCGATCATCACCGGAAGCATGGGCACCGCCGCCAGCGGCAATATCGACCCGATGCGGCGGTTCCCGTCGATGTTCGAGCCGGTGCACGGAAGCGCCCCCGATATCGCGGGACAGGGTGTGGCGAATCCCATGGCGGCGATCATGTCCGGCGCGATGATGCTCCGATTCATGGGTGAGGAAGGCGCGGCGTCCGCCATCGACGGAGCCGTTCTGAGCGTGTTGGAGGAGGGCCGGACCCTGACGCCGGACCTCGGTGGGACGGCGAGCACAGCCGAGGTCGGGGACGCGATCGCAGGCGCTCTTGGGTAGGTGTCATGTCGGAGAGACGAAACTGGTACTCGGACGATCATCCGCCAGCGTGTACGTGCGCGGCGTGTGTCGACAGGCGTCTTCGTCAGTTGCGGGACACACAAGGCCAGCAGCGGCTGCCTGAAGGGACCGCCTCTAGCGAAGATGCGCCACCCGCTAAGCGACCTCCTGAGAAGCCCCGGACCGGTTCCAAAAGCGGCGGTGGCGGTTCCGGCTGGAAATACCTAGCCATCGCACTGGGCACCGCGCTTGCGGGCGTTATAGCGTGGGTTTTCTATTCCGAACAGATTTCCAACCCCTCGGCCACGTCTACTCCTGTGTCCGTCGTTATGAATATACAACCGAGCACGCCGACACACACGCCCTCACCCACTGCGACGCAGCTTCCGACGCAGACTCCTATCCCAACGGCAACGCATACCCCAATAACCACACCGACCCAAACACCGGCGCCCACAGCGACCCCGACGCTAACTCCGAGGCCGACTCCCACTGCGACGTACACTCCGTACCCCACTGCGACACCTACGCCCGCGCCCACAGCAACTCCGACATGGACACCAACCCCTAGCGCAACTCCCACCCCGCCCCCTACCGCGCCGCCTACTCCCATACCCACCGCGACGGCAACCCTTGCCCCGACAAGCACGCCAACACCAACGCTCGTTCCGACTAGTACGCCGACGCCGGACCTCGAAGCCACCGCGGTCGCCGCGGCTCAAACCGTCGTAGCGGGAGCCTTCCTCGACAGCCGCCCTGCCACTGCTACGCCGACTTCGGTTCCAACGAAAACGCCTACTCCAGCGCCCACCGTGACACTCACTCCGGTTCCTACCGCGACGCCTACTCCCGTACCCACCGCGACGGCAACCCTTGCCCCGGCAAGCACGCTATCACCCACACTCGTTCCGACTATTGCGCCGACAAGCCCATCACCGCCCACGCTTCTTCCGACTCCTGCTTCTCCATCTCAATCGCCGGAGACCAACGAACTTGCCCTCGGCCCATCGCCGGCAACGAAACACCTGGAACTCAAGCAGTACATGCTCGAACTCATCAACGCCGAACGGGTGAAGGCGGGCGTTGATCCTGTTGTACTGGGCAAGAACATCGCCGCGCAGTTGCACGCCGACTCTTCGCTGGAGAATTGCGTTGGATCTCACTGGAGCATTGACGGATTGAAACCCTACATGAGGTACAGCTTGGCGGGCGGTTATCAGTCGAACGGAGAGAATTGGCTTGGTAGCAACTACTGCATCGCCGAGTCAACAAGGAGTCCGGAGGGCTATAGATATAGCCAATTAGGTGCCATCCCCGACGAGGTGCTAGAAGCCATGGAGTGGTGGATGAACAGCCCGGGCCATCGACGGAACATCCTCGATCCGTGGCATGAGAAGGTCAATATCGGTCTGGCCTGGGACAGATACAACATCGCCGCCGTTCAGCACTTTGAGGGCGGCTACGTGGAATATGACAGCCTGCCAAACATAGAGAACGGCGTCCTCAGCATGTCGGGAACCGTCACAAACGGCGTCACACTTGAGGAGAATAATGATCTCGGCGTGCAGATATATTACGACCCGCCGCCCCATTCACTGACCAGAGGGCAGGTCTCGAGAACCTATTGCTACAACTCCGGTCGGCAAGTGGCTGGATTGCGTCCTCCCTTGAGAGGGAACTGGTATTATCCCGACGACGAGTTCACTATAGATTACAGCCCATGCCCGAACCCCTATGACGTTTCCGCTTACTCGCCGGCGCCAGGCTCGCCCGAAGAGGCCCATCAGTTCTGGCAGGCGGCTTATGACGCAAGTCAGGTACGTGTAACAGAAATCATTACCGTCCCATGGATTACGGCAGAGGAATGGTCACTTTCGGAGTTTGAAAACCAGAATAATCAGTGGGTGGAGAAGAGGGGGGTCTTTTCGGTGAAGGCCGACCTGAGCGACGTGCTAACGGAACACGGAGAGGGAGTCTACTCGCTCATTGTTTGGGGCAAGATCGGTGAAGAAGATGTGGTGATTTCCGAATACTCCATCTTCCACGGCATCACGCCACCGGACACCTACTATCCGGCAGGGGCGCAGGGAGAGGAATGAATCGGGGAAGCCGTGCTCAACCTTGCCGGATTCCCATTTTGACAGCCAAGAACTTGTGTCCTACACTAACTATAAGCGCTCACCCACCGCGCAACATTACAATAACAAGGGAAATGCAACAAAATGCGGACAGGGTGCGACAAATTCCGAAAAATAACGCCTCGTATTCCTCCATCTCGTTGTTAATTCCACACTCCCGTCGGTGTTCCCGTGAAAGACGAAGGGAAGGCGCCCCGTACTGCTCTTCCCCCTTTCCCGTCGTATGGATTCCCGCGAACGCGGGAACCCGGCAGCGTTGAGCACAACTTTGATTCTATCCATATTTCCCGACTTGGTCGGCTTGTCAATGACGTATGCGAAGTTCTCCCTTCGCGGACATGACGATGAACTGCTTTCGTGAGGGGTTTTTCGCGAACTCTGAACAGGTATTCTTGTAGCGTGCGAATTGCCACTTTTACCCTGTTCTGCGATAGTTACTCACTGTTCGGTAAGGAGGAACCATGCGAGCAAATGAGTTGAGAGAGCTTTTGGATGTCGGCAAACCGAGTGTAGGAACGCACGTGATGACGACGTCGCCGGATATTGTGGAGATGATCGGGAAGACGGGATTGATCGACTATATCGAGTTCGTGGCGGAGTATGCCCCTTACTCGCTGACGGAACTCGACAATTTCGGGCGGGCCCTGGAACTGGGCGGGATGTCAGGAATGATTAAAGTGGATCGAGAGAATCGCGGCTGGGTGGCTCAGCGGGCGGTTGGCTCCGGGTTTCAGAACGTGCTGTTTTCCGATGTCCACGACGCCGCGGAGGCCGAGGAATGCGTCGCAATTGTGCGCGCGGAGTCGCCGCGGACGGGCGGGCATTTCGGCTCCGCTGACCGCAGGTTCGCCAGCTACGGCCTTGAGAGCGGTTCCCCTGAGTACGTCCAGGCCCTGGAAGACTCGATTGTGGCTCTGATGATCGAGAAGGCCGAAGCAGTGAAGCATATCGAGGACATTATCGCGGTGCCGGGCGTGGACATGATCGTCTTCGGGGGAAACGACTACTCGATGAGCGTCGGCAGACCGCGCGGAGTGAGTCCAGAGGAGCTCAAGGAAGTGCGGGACCACATCTTCGCGGTAGCGCTCGCCAATGGCGTACAGCCGCGGGCGGAAATCAACGAACCGGCACAGGCCGAAGAGTACCTTGAGACGGGAGTCACCCACTTCGCCATCGGGACGGACATATTCATGATCTACCAGTGGCTGAATGAACGGGCCGGCGGATTGCGGGGACTCTTGGCCTGACAATCCGTGAACTGAGCCGGAGCTTTGCTCCGGGCAGCCGGCCTCCCGAAATTTTGGGACTAGTTCGGATAGGCCCGTCATTGGCGGTATGGCGGATGGATTCTCGCGTTGGCGGTATTGACGATGGGATGCGTCAATGACAGAGTGACGGGCGGCGCACTGTCGGGTCTGCGATGAAATCCTCCTTTGTGGTACGCTGAATGAGTAGATGAAGTCACGCGCAGCCAGCACACCTATTGCGAATTCGGTATTCACGCTCCTCATCGCCGTGATCCTAATCGCTGCATTCGCGTGCGCCTCCGATGAAACCCTTCCAGCGCTGGAGAGTCGCGCCCAGGAGATCAACAAGACGGTCATGTGCCCGGTCTGTCCGGGTGAATCCATCGACCAGTCACAGCACCCCAGAGCCAAAGCGATGCGCATCGTCGTCGACGAGAAGCTGCAAGAAGGCTTGAATAACGATGAGATCAGGCAGTTTTTCGTCGACCGTTACGGCCCCAGCGTCCTGCTTGAACCCCCGCGCGACGGCCTGAACTGGCTCGTCTGGATCGTTCCACCGTTCGGAATCCTCGCGGCGGCCCTCGCCCTCTACGTCGTCCTTCGTCGCGCCGTCCTCTCACCGAATCAACCCGCAGGAATCACCGATGAGGTAGACGTCCTCACCGAGGCCGAGCGGGGCCGTTACTTCAAGCGCATCGAGGCCGCCCTCGCGTCCGATCCGCAAGGCGAACGTCCACCTCCGACGGACGCCGAAAAGTCAGACCGAGGAGAGGCCGTTGCTGGTTGATGCCGGGTTCGTCGCCCTGCCTATCGCCTTTGTCGTCGGGGGATACGCGACAATCGCTTCCTTCCTCGGCGGACGACTCCGGGCGCCCGTTCTCGTTCTCAGCGCGCGATACGGCATGATGACCGTTCCCCTGCTGCTCGCCATCTCGACCCTGTCGCTTGTCTATGCCTTCGTCACTCACGATTTCTCGGTACGCTACGTCGCGGAAAACAGCAGCCTGGCCCTGCCGCAGATCTACACATGGGTCGCCCTCTATGCCGGAAACGCCGGATCGCTCTTATTCATCGCAACGGTCTATTCCTTCCTTACCGCTGCCGCCGTGATCGCCCTCGGAAGAAAGCTCCCGTACACCGCCCCGTACGCGACGAGCGTCATGGCCCTTGTCATGGCCTTCTTCTTGGGAGTCATCGTCTTTCTCGCCAACCCGCTCGAACGATTGGCCCTCGCGCCGCCGGACGGACAGGGGATAAACCCCCTGTTGATCCATTTCGGCATGTTCATTCATCCTCCCATGCAAATGATGGGGCTCATCTCCGTCGCCATTCCCTTCAGCATAGCCCTGGGCGCTCTCTTGGCCGGCAGAGGCGGTCGCGACGAGTGGGTCGATCTTGGAAGGCTTTGGGGGATGGTGTCATGGCTCATCCTCACCGTTGGATTGCTGCTCGGATCCTGGTGGGCGTACACAATTCTCGGCTGGGGAGGCTACTGGGCCTGGGACCCCGTGGAGAACTCCGCGCTCATGCCGTGGCTGGCCATGACCGCGTTCGTTCATTCCATCATGGTCCAAAAGCGACGCGGCATGTTCCGCATGTGGAATATTATCCTCGTCACCGCGGCGTTCGTTCTCGCCGAAATGGGCATGTTCATCAATCGCGGCGGCCCCGTACCATCCGTGCACTCATTCGCCCAGTCCACGATGGGATGGGTATTTCTGGGATTCATGGCGTTCACCCTCATGTCCTCGCTGGCCGCCTTCATGTGGCGCATCGACACCCTAAAGAGCCGGGGGCGACTCGACTCGATCCTTTCCCGTGAAAGCGCCTTCCTGACACAGAACGTCCTCTTTCTCGCCGTCGCCTTCATCACCCTCTGGGGCACTATCTACCCCGTCTTCTCCGAAGCGGCATCCGATCAGGTCATCACCGTCGGCAAACCGTTCTTCGACCGGGTGAACGGCCCCATCCTTCTCGCCCTCGTCTTCCTCATGGGAGTCGGTCCGCTGCTCCCCTGGCGACGCGCGAATATGCGCAACGTCATCGCCGTCCTGAGAGTCCCCCTCGCAGGCGCCGCCATCCTAACCGTGACGCTCATCATACTGGGCCTCAGAGAACCCCTTCCCCTTTTTGCTGTTGCCATCTGCACCATCACGTTCATCGGAATCGGACACGAATGGCTGCGAGGTACGCGGGTTCGACACCGCAGAGGTGAAAACTACCCGCTCGCACTTGCAAGACTGCTCGGGGCGAATCGCCCCCGATATGGCGGATACATCATCCACTTGGGGATCGCCATGCTGGCCATCGGCGTCATCGGCTCATCGTTCTATTCGGTTCAACGCGACTTCAGCATGTCCCTCGGTGACACTCAGTCCCTCGGCGGCTATGATTTCACCTATACCCATTTCGATTCGCAGCCCTTTTCCGATAGGATCGAGATGACGGCTCGGTTCGACGTTTCCCGTCAAGGCCGAGCGATCGGAAGTTTGGACGCGCGGAGAACGTTCTACATCAGTCACGAAGTGGCCGCCACTCGCGCCGCCATTCGCAGCACTCCCATTGAAGATTTCTACGTCGTGCCGTCGGAATTTGGCGAAGACGGCGCGGCCGTGTTTCGTGTATACGTTAACCCCCTCGTGTGGTGGATGTGGGTCGCCGGACTGTTGTTCGTACTGGGCGCCGTTCTTGCCGTGTCGCCTCGCCCTCCGACCGTGCCGACCACGCTTCCCCTCCCGAAAGGAGTTCGACTCGCCGGCGTATAAACCCGTATCGTCATGCTCGTTCTCATTGCAATTATCCTAGCTCTTATACCGGCTGCCGCAATTCTGTACCCATTCATATTCAGGAAGGGAATTTCAACCGTCTTCCGTGACGAGACCTCGACCTACTCCGAGTTGACCCGCCGATGGGAGGCCGTCATCGCAGGACTCAAGAACACTGAGTTGGAGCGCGCCATCGGCAATCTCACTCAGGAAGACTACGACGACCTGCGAGAACAGTACATGCTCGAAGCCGCCAACATCATGAAAGCGATGGAGTTGGAAGACCAACAGGAGGAGGAACTTCTCGCCAGCGTGGCTATGGAGGTCCGTGCGGTCCGGGAGCGCATCGCCGGTTCCTCGTCGGAAAACGATGAGCGGAGCAGCCGTGAATAATCGCTGCCGGATGAGATTCGCCGTCATCCTGTCCGCCGCAATAATAGCGTTCGGAACGATCGTCGTTGACGCGCAGGAAGCTCCCCAACTCCGCAACGTAACCGGCGAGATAGTTAACGGCACCGCCAACTCACTCCCCCCGTTCGGCCTCACCGTCACACTCCACCGACAAACGGCCACTACCTATGAAGAGAGCGTCGCCACAACCGACACCGAAGGGAACTTCCGCTTCGAGAACGTGCCGCTGGATCCGGAGGCGCTCTACGGAGTCACCATACGCTACCAAGGAGTCGTATACGGAACGGATATCGATCTTCGCTCCGACTCGCTCCCTCCAGTCACCGTGACCATCTACGAGACATCCGACGACCAGTCGCTCCTCGCACTATCCAACTCCTCGCTGCTCATACCCCAAGTCGACAAGATCGCAGGCCGCATCTACGCCTTGGAGATCGTAAACGTGGTGAACGAAAGCGACCGGACATACGTGCCCGGCCCCGAACCGATGAATCTTCTCCGGTTCGGCCTGCCGTCTGGGGCTGCTGGACTTCAGATCGACACTTCTCTGGTCGGAGCCGACGTGATCCAAGTGGATCGAGGCTTCGCCGTTCCCGCGAACATCCCGCCCGGCGAGCATGAGGTCATGTTCGCCTACAACTTTGGATACGAAGGGAGGTCTGTCGCGTTCGAGAAGTCCTATCTCTATGGCGCTGAAAGGGCGCGTATCCTCGTTCCCTACGAGATAGGAGACCTGTCAAGCGTCGACTTCGGAGTCCCTGCCGACGTTCAGATCGGAGACAAACACTACCAGTTGATAGAGGTTGCCGACATCGGCCGACAGTCCCGCGCCTCGCTTGAGATATCGTCGCTGCCTCAGGCAACCCTCTGGGACAGAGTAAACGCCGCTGCGTCCGATATCCCCTACGAATTGGCTGCCCCGGCCCTGCTCGGTCTCCTGATGATTTCACTCATTGCAATTGCCGTGGCCCGCCGAGGCGGTATATTCGACATCTTGACTTCCAACAAAGGAGCTCCGGCAGACCGCGCGACCATAATCGAACAAATCGCAGACCTCGAACGCGCGATGGAACAAGGCAAACTCCGAGAAGCCGACTATGTCGCAAAACGTCAAGCCCTGCTCGATAGCCTCGCTCCCTCGACCGCTTCCCCATCGACCGATTAACGGACGGTATCCCATCCTTGAATTTCGACGTCTCACGGCGGATGGGAGTGTTCAGAGAGCAATCAGCCGGCCCCATATCGAGCAATTCCCCCGGACTTGAAGTCAATCAGTCCTCCGTCGATTCGTCGCCCCACACCCGAACGAAGCCGTAAACGCCATCGTAGCCCGGTTCTAAACAGACATCTCTCCGGCGCACCCTGTCGACTGCTTCCGCCGTCCGACCGTCCGAAGCGGACTCGATCTGCGCAATCGTCGCCTCCGTCAATACCGACAGCTCCGTACCGAAGCGCTCGATCAGCCGATCGTACACTCTGCCAACCTTTTTCGTTCTCGGCCCGACGCCCAAACTCTCCGAAAGAATTTCCCGCAGAGGCACCATCGACATGAACGGCGGACGACCGGTATCCCCATGCACCAGACCATCATCTCCCACCCACGTATCCACCTGCCTGCCGCCCAGTTCTTCAACCCTGAACGACACCCCAACCGTAATTCTGCGACCGCATGAACGGCAGACCTCGCCCTGCTCCCGCACCTCATGCGGACTTAACTTGATGTGACAGACCCGGTGCCCGGAGTGGTGATACTTCCCCTCCTCCGGGTAGAACTCGACCGTATATAAAATATCCTGTCGCCGCATCGCCCCAACCAGGGCGTCGTACGTCATCTCCCCGTTCATCACGGTCAATTCGCGTCCCAGGTTCGGCGCGGAGTGCGCGTCCGAAAAGGACATAATCGATACGTTATCCAGGGAAGGAACCTTCCAGTTCATAGCCGGATCGCTCGATAGCCCCGTCTCTATGGCCGGAATCTCCTTCGCGTCGCTCCCAAAACACTCCTCCAGGGAATCGTACCCCGACTTTGAGCCGTATAGTCCGAACCATGGCGTCCAGAGGTGGGCAGGTATGAGGAAGCACTTGTTGTCGATACCCTTGATGAGGCCAAGCAGCTCACGGGGCAGAAGACCGAGCGACGGACGTCCATCGGTATCCAGCCTGCCGTATCGAAGCAGTTCGGCATTGATGCGCGCGACGGACTCAAAACTCGGAGCGAAAACGAGCACGTGCGCGCGGCGCATTCGCCCGTTCTCCCTTCCGTGGCATTCCACTTCCGTTCCCAGGATGAACGAAACGCCGCCATACTCGAAGAAGCCCGTGCCGACGTCGTTGAGCTTGAGGCGAGACTCCGTCAACCAGTGGGGATGCGTGAAGTCTGCACTCGCGAGAAGGTCGATCCCCTTGATTTTGGCGAATCGCGTGAGACTGTCAAAATCAAGATTCCGGCTTGTTGCGTAAGCATACCGCGAGTGAACGTGCAGATCGACGGAGTAAGTCATGGCGAAATTGGATCGCGCACGGCATCAAAGCCGGTTCTCAATACTCCCAAGAGTAAACGGACAATACCGATAGTCGTTGAATATCCGCGAAGGGGATCCCGTTCACCCTGAGCCTGTCGAAGGGTGAACACGAACTTCATGGTTCGATAAGCTCACTGCGACCCGCGCCGACTGCCCATTTCAGTCACTTTACCGCTCGACGATGGATATCGCGCGTATCCGGTCACCGGGTCCGCGGGCCGAACCGGGGTCGCGCGGGCTGATCGCGAACACGTGCTCTATGCCCTCGATGACTCGCCCAAATACCGGATGGCATGACTCTCTCGAACAATTCTTCGGCGAGCCGTCCGGG
This sequence comes from Dehalococcoidia bacterium, assembly GCA_965232435.1. GTDB lineage: Bacteria > Chloroflexota > Dehalococcoidia > Lucifugimonadales > VXLM01 > VXLM01. Next base: position 644,545 of record CBDDPU010000004.1, on the reverse strand, counting down.
TTCAGGCCGTCGAGAAACGGCGTAGGAACAAACGTGATGAAAAACTGGCTCCCGTTCGTACCGCGTCCTCTCTGAATTCCGGAGTTCGCCATGGAAAGAACGCCAGGGCCGTCGTGGCGCAAATCGGGATGAAATTCATTGTCGATGCGGTATCCAGGGCCGCCGCGTCCCGTACCTGTCGGATCGCCCGTCTGCGCCATGAACCCCTCGATGACCCGGTGGAACGTGACGCCGTCATAGTAGCCTTGGCGGGCTAGGAAGACGAAGTTGTTCACGATCGACGGAGCCTTATCGGCGAACAGCTCCACCTCAACCCTGCCATTGTCCTTCTCAAGGTCGATGATCGCCATGTACTGCTTTTCCGAATCGATTTCCATCGCCGGCGGAGAGTCCCATTGCATATCAGGCTTTTCCTCACAGGCTGCCGAAGTCGCGACGATGCAAAGCCCCGCCACCCCAAGAAGGCGGCTCACAGTACCGGTGATAAGGGCAGGGAGCACGAGTCACACTTCGGCGCAAGATGATTGAATTAAAGCAAATCAGGCGAGTAGAGTCTAGGGTCGATGCATTCATCATCGGCGGGCACGCGTCGATTCCTGACCTCACAGAACGAGAAGATGGGCCCCCGCGCTCAGATCAGCGTTCATCATTTCATGCTCTTGAATTCTTTTGCGATCATCTTCTCGAGGCGGCTGTCTTTATCGGATTTGAACATTCCGATGAGGCCGATTCCCGCCATGATAACTCCGGCGACGACCATGGTCAGCCCGGCGTATCGTATGATCCACTGTACGATCCACAGGTCGAGCAGGAATGTTGTGAACAAGCCAAAGGCCGCAACGGCGAGACCGAGGATCAGCAGGCCAATTCCCCCCACCTTCTTGAGTGCGCCGGCGTATACCGCCGTTACTCCGCCAACGATGGCGACGATTATCCCGGTCGCTAAGAGCAGTGTTGCCGCAACGTTGAAGAACAACGCAAGAGAGAGGCCCGCCACCGCGAGTACGATGCCGAAAAGCAACATGGCGCCCATTACTCCGACCTCCGCATCAGGCAATGCAATTGCGAATACTACACGAACGCCCGCCAGATTGCCGGCGGGCGTTCAATATCCGTCTTGGTTGCGGGGGCAGGACTCGAACCTGCGACCTTTGGGTTATGAGCCCAACGAGCTGCCGCTGCTCCACCCCGCGGCGATGTATAACCGAATCCTGAATAACCGAGTTGTAATGTGGGTCAAGTCCTCGGGCTATTAGTACCGCTCAGCTGCATCCGTTACCGGACTTCCACTTGCGGCCTATCCACCAGGTAGTCTACCTGGGCCCTTACTCCTGACCGAAGTCATTTTGGGAGATCTAATCTTGGAGTTGGCTTCGTGCTTAGATGCTTTCAGCGCTTATCACATCCGGACATAGCTACCCGGCGGTGCTTCTGGCGAAACAACCGGTACACTAGAGGTCCGTCCTTCCCGGTCCTCTCGTACTAGGGAAAGCTCTCCTCAAATCTCCTGCGCCCACGACGGATAGAGACCGAACTGTCTCACGACGTTCTGAACCCAGCTCGCGTGCCGCTTTTACGGGCGAACAGACCGACCCTTGGGACCTTCTCCAGCCCCAGGATGCGACGAGCCGACATCGAGGTGCCAAACCACGCCGTCGATATGAACTCTTGGGCGTGATTAGCCTGTTATCCCCGGGGTAGCTTTTATCCGATAAGCTACGGCCTTTCCACACAGAGCCGTAGGATCACTTTGCCCGACTTTCGTCTCTGCTCGACTTGTAGGTCTCACAGTCAAGCTCCCTTATGCCAATGCACTCTGCAGGTGATTTCCATCCACCTTGAGGGAACCTTTGGGCGCCTCCGTTACCGTTTAGGAGGCGACCGCCCCAGTCAAACTGCCCATCAGGCAATGTCCCTCGGTTTCTCCGAGGTTAGAGCCAAAATCAAGAAAGAGCGGTATTTCAAGGTTGACTCCACGCCGGCTGGCGCCGACGCTTCACAGTCTCCCGCCTATCCTACACATCCTTAATCTCGACCCATTGCCAAACTACAGTAAAGCTCCACGGGGTCTTCTTGTCCTGTCGCGGGTAACCAGCATCTTTACTGGTCTTGCAATTTCACCGAGCCCCTCGTTGAGACAACGCTCAGGTCGTGACGCCATTCGTGCGGGTCGGAACTTACCCGACAAGGGATTTCGCTACCTTAGGACCGTTATAGTTACGGCCGCCGTTCACCGGGGCTTCGGATCAAGGCTTTGTCCGAGGACGAACCTCTCCCCTTAACCTTCCGGCACTGGGCAGGCGTCAGCCCCTATACATCACCTTTCGGTTTAGCAGAGACCTGTGTTTTTGGTAAACAGTCGCCTGAGCCTGTTCACTGCGGCCCGAAGAGGCTCACATCCGGTAAACGGACGGTACCTCCCGGGCACCCTTTCTCCCGAAGTTACAGGGCTAAGTTGTCGAATTCCTTAACGAGGGTTCTCTCGTTCACCTCGGGGCGTTTACCCCTGCCTACCTGTGTCGGTTTGCGGTACGGTCACCAAAACCCCTATCGACGAGGTTTTTCTCGACGGCAGAGGGTCGGCGGAATTCGCCAGGGCGGTAGCCCTAGAGTTTTCTCCCTCCTCAGCTCCCAGAGCGGATTTTCCTACTCCGGTCGTCGCCTACAAGGGAAAACGCGCCATGTCCGTTGGGCGCGCCCCGCCTACCTTTCCGTGTCCCCCCTTCGCTTAACAGGGTAACGGTGGTGCAGGAATTTTGACCTGCTGTCCATCGCCTTCGCTTCGACGCTACGGCTTAGGACCGACTTACCCTACGCTGATCAGCATTGCGTAGGAAACCTTAGGCTTCCGGTGTCCTGGATTCTCACCAGGATTGTCGCTACTCATGCCGGCATTCTCACTTGTCAGCGCTCCACACTGGCTCACGCCGAGAGCTTCAACGCACTGACAACGCTCCCCTACCTCCCTGCGGATTTCTCCGGTAGGGACCGCGGCTTCGGTGGTGTGCTTAGCCCCGTTACATTTTCAGCGCAGGATTCCTCGACTAGTGAGCAGTTACGCACTCTTTAAAGGATGGCTGCTACTAAGCCAACCTCCTAGCTGTTTTAGCAATCCCACTTCTTTTCACACTTAGCACACACTTCGGGACCTTAGCCTGCGGTCTGGGCTGTTTCCCTTTCGACAATGGAGCTTATCCCCCACTGTCTCACTCCCAATGATCATCTCTGTGGCATTTGTGGTTTGGTTGAGTTTGGTAGGCTCTCGCCCCCTTACCCATCCAGAGCCCTACCTCCACGAGACTTCGATTGAGGCTGCACCTAAATACATTTCGGGGAGAACCAGCTATCTCCAGGTTCGGTTGGCATTTCACCCCTACCCACAGCTCATCCCAGCCTTTTGCACTAGACACGGGTTCGGTCCTCCACTCGGAGACTATCCGAGCTTCAACCTGGCCATGGGTAGCTCACCTGGTTTCGGGTCTAATCCATGCAACTATGCACGCCCTGTTCAGACTCGCTTTCGCTGCGGCTCCGGAACTGATATCCCTTAACCAGCTACACAGATTAACTCGCCGGCTCATTCTTCAATAGGCACGCGGTCAGTCATTACGACTTAATGCAACAACCTCCCACGGCTTGTAAGTCTACGGTTTCAGGAACTATTTCACTCCCCTTCCGGGGTTCTTTTCACCTTTCCCTCACGGTACTGGTTCACTATCGGTGGCCAAGGGTATTTAGCCTTGGAGGGTGGTCCCCCCAGCTTCCGACAGGATTTCACGTGTCCCGCCGTACTCAACAACACACCAGGAGCCTCTAACCTTTCGCCTACGGGACTATCACCCTCTTCGGTCGTCCTTTCCAGATTCGTTCGGCTAGATCAGAGGTTTCTTACTCCTTCTCCCGTGCTGAGGCCGGGAGAGGCGCGTGTTACAACACCTGAACGGCATAGGACCTCAGTCCACTAAGCCCCCCAGGTTTGGGCTCTTCCCCGTTCGTTCACCACTACTAGGGGAATCTCGGTTGATTTCTTTTCCTCGAGGTACTGAGATGTTTCAGTTCCCCCGCTTACCATCCTATGTGGATTTCCTAGTATGACCTAGGAAGGGTTTCCCCATTCGGGAACCCTCGGCTGAGCTTGCTAGGCAGCAAACCGAGGCTTTTCGTAGCCTTGCCACGCCCTTCTTCGGCCCTTGGCCCCAAGGCATCCACCGTAGACCCTTAACAACTTGACCCACATTACAACTCGTTTATTTCGATAAGCAAGTGCCTTTGTCCTCACGCGCGTTCCAAATAAAAAGAACCTGCGCAAAGACAAGACATACTCGCAGGATTCGGTTGTTAAAGTGCTCTGCGCTCTCCACCGTCCAGGCGGCGCGCTGACCCCGAGAAGGCATCCTTCATCAGAGTCGGAACCCTATTCTACCGAACCTCCCACTCGGAGTCAATCCTTTTATTTGGCATGGGACCGGTTCACTTATTGCCGTGAACTGAAGACACGCATCGGGAGTCATGGACCCTGCCTCGACGACTTATTCCCAGAGTGTCACAGGGGTTTTGGATAACAAGGCAATCATAAAGACATTGCCTCGCCTGAGGGCTGCCGGCGACGAGTGGATATCGTCACGCTTCAGGTCGAGGGCAGCGTCTGACTCAACCCTCGGACGATGGACACCATTAATCACTCGTGGTCAATCTCATCGCGCGGGTTCAGGTTGGCTTCCTTGTCCTGTATGTGACATAATCCGGCGGAGTGAGGGGATGACATCTATGCCGTGCCCGGGCTGTCCGTAAAGTGAAGGCGAAAACCGCGAATGACTCAAGGCAATGAGTGGATCCAAGCGGCGAGTGCGGGCGAGATAGATCCCGGCAGCGCCAAAGCCGTTCGGATCGGCGGGGAAGGGCGCAGTATCGCCCTATTCAACGTCGATGGACGCATCTTCGCCACTGATAACCAGTGCCCGCACATGGGATATCCCCTGACGCGAGGAGTAGTGCGTAACGGCGTTCTCACCTGCGATTGGCATGGACGACGCTTCGACCTGGAAAGCGGCGGGTGCTTTAACAACATGTGCGACGACCTCGCGGTGTTCCCTGTGGAAATGCGAGGCGAGGAAATATGGATCCGCCCCGGCGACGATGAATACCGCCGCAAGGAACAGCACATGCGGCTCCTTTGGGAGGGACTGCTGGAATGCGACCGATGGACGATCTCCAAGGCAATCGCACTGATGTTGCGGGGGAACGTGCCGGAGAATGAGATCGTCGCCGTGATGCTGAAGCATTTCGGACGACATATCGCAAGCTCACGCGGCGCGGGAGCCGGCGCAGACCTTGCCCGTATCATCAGCGGCGTCGCCCTGAGCAAGCGCTATGATGAGGCTGACCGGCTCATGGCCCTGTCCACGGCGGCGACAACAGCCGCCGGCGAGGCTGCGAGTCGACTTGAGGTAGTGACCCTGCCCGAACCCGTTGTCTGGAACCGCATTGCGGACTGGGTGCGTCTCTTCTCCCGCAACGGCCAGGCCGACCGTATCGAGAGATGCCTGTTCACGGCTCGCGAGAAGGGCGACCAAGACCTGATTCTACCCCTCCTCTATGAGTGCGCGGCCAATGAGGGCTTCCTCGGGTTCAGTCTCAACCTCCCGACTCTCGGATATCTGGCCGAGGCGGTCGAAACCTTCGGCTGGGAGCAAACCTCTGAGCTTGTGCTGAATCTGGGATCCAAGACCGTGGGACAGCGGCGAGGGGAGCCGGGACCGTTTCTTCGGGACGCTATCCGAAAGATGGTTTCGCTGGAGGATACGATAGATCGCGCCGTCAGCATGGAGCGAACTGTCGACGAGTACGACGAAGACGCCCTCGTTAGGGCCGTGCTTAGTGTCGATATCGACCGTTCCTTCGACGCGCTGGCAGCCGCGTTACTCACGGGCGTTCGCCTTGAACGACTCATCACTACCTTCGTGCTGCTCGCCGCCGACCGGATGGCGCGCACACCGGTAAACGTCGATGCCGGATGGGAAAATTTGACACAGGAACTGAGCCTAGCGCGCTCCCTGCGTATGGCGCGGAGAGTCGCCGGAGACCGAGTCGCCATCATGGGCCTGTTCCATGTTGCTTGGATGGTGTTCGAGAATCGATGGCTGAACATTCCCTACCGTCCCTTGAGCGCGGCGCCCGAATTTGGCGCGCAGCCGCACACGGACGAGGATGAGGCGCTTGCCGCAGTCGGCGACGCCGTAGAGACACTTCAAGTCGGCGAGGTCGGAGCCCGCGTCTTGGCATATCTGGCGGCGGGTCATGACGGAGGCCGCCTGTTGCGGGAAGTGGGCCGCCTGGCGCTCTGGAACGATACCGGCGCGCAACTCCTGCCGACTCTGCGGACGGTCGCAGCCGAGTGGGAGGCAGGCGAAGAGGATGATCACGTTGCCGGAGCCGGACACCCTTCGCGTTGGCAGCTTCTCGTCGGCCTGACACGCTACGCAACCGACATCCGCACGAACAAAGAGAGCGGCTCCGCCACGACGACGGCGATGCGCTTTGCTGAAGGTCGGACCACCGTCGATGTTTTCGACGCCTGAGGAAAAAGAACCATGACAACGACTTCACATTTCGTTCGCGTGGCCGATCTCGTCGAAGTGGAAGAGGGCAGACCGAAAGCCGTGCGCGTCGAGGGACAAAGCGTCGCTTTGTTCCAACACGATGGCGAGATCTACGCGACGGACAACCAGTGCCCGCACATGGGATATCCCCTTACGCGAGGAATGGTCCGGGGAGGAGTGCTCACGTGCGACTGGCATGGGTATAGCTACGATCTAGCCGGAGGCGGATGCTTCACCGGCGGATGCGACGATCTGGCCACATTTCCTGTACGGGTCCAAGACGGCGGCATCTTTGTCGACGTCCTGAGCGGCAGCTCGAAACGGGCCGACGCGCATTTCCTTCTGTTGCAGGAGGGACTCAACAATCATGACGACTGGACGCTTTCAAAGGCCATCGCAATCATGCTTGCAAAAGGCATATCGGAGCAGGAGACGATGACGCTGATCGTCCGCCACATGGGAACCCACATTGCCACACACCGCGACGAGTTCGGCGGCAACGACGTCGCCCAGTTCGTGAACGGCCTCAACGTGGCCCGGCTGTACGAACCCGAAGACCGTTTGATTCCGTTAATGATGTCGGCTTCCGCCGCCGCCGGACGCGCCGGAGACCGCCCTCCCGTCGAGCCGCTCCCTGCCCCCATGAACTGGGACAAGCTCGCCGACTTAGTGGAATATTTCGCCACGGACCGAATGCCGGAGGGCATCGAGAAGTGCCTCATCACCGCTCGCCGGCTGGGAGACTGTGACGACAAGATATTCCCGCTGCTATTAGACTGCGCCGTCCAGCCCCATTTCCTCGGACAGAGAGACAACCTACGAAACCTCACCTACCTCGCCGAACTGCAGGAAGAGTTCGGATGGGACTTGAGCGAGGAGTTGGTTTGCAGCCTCGCCGGAAAGATGCTCGGCCGTCATCGCCCTGTACCTATGGACGCGCGGCGTGAGGCGATCGACATCTTCAGCGACGTCGTTTCGGTCATTGAAGAGGCAGCGGTGCGGAATAACGCATCAGGTGATTTCGATGAAAACGCCTTCGCTCATGCGCTGGTGAGCGGAAGAATCGTCACAACCTTCGAGGCTGTCACCGAAGCCATCAGGCAGGGCGCTTCCATCAGTCAGATCGCCACAACCATGGTACTGCTGGCAGCCGATCGCATGGCGCGAACGCCGGTTGGGATGAGTCCGGGATGGTTCGATCTTGCCTGGGAACTGTCGCTAAGCTCACGGCTGAGATCGGTGGAGGAACGGGCCGGATTCGCAACGGCCGCGCGCGCCTGCTACCACGCCGCATGGCAGTTTTTCGGCAACCGCTGGCTAAACATCTCACCTAGGGATATCACCCGGCCGGGGCTCCGCGCCACTGCGGGTGACCGAAGCGGCGCACACGGGGAAGGCGACGCGCTGGAGGAGATACTCGAGGCCGTCGAGTCGATCCACGTTCGCACCGTCGGGCGAATGACCCGCGACTACCTGAACGCCGGACATTCGGGCGACCGCCTGTTAGTCGAACTGGGCCGGTCGATTCTCAAGCAAGACAACGGCCGGTTCCTGCTGCACACCCTGCGCACGGTGTTCGACGAGTGGAAACGCTGCGAGGGTCACCCTGCCCGCAATCAACTGCTCGTCGGTCTCGCCCGTTGGGCGACGGACACGCGCCGACAGATCGACAGCCAGTCCGCCGCTCAGACCGCGCAACGCTTCGCGCGAGGAGAAACCGCGGTCGATCTCTACGAGTAACATCGCCCAGCTATCCGATAGGACTGCCCCGCTTGTTCTGATATCTTGCACGTCCCCACGCCATGTCCGCCAAGCGGGTTAGTCGTACCTCCAACCCTAAAGCGCTCACACTACCTAGGGCAGTCCCACAATACGATGCCTCCTAGCTGTCTCGCTCGTGATTATTCCGCTATGGGCTCTTTGCTGACGACCTCTAACAGTCGGTATTCTCCCTTCTTCAAAGCTACCCTCAATCTGTACACGTAGCCTTCCTCGTATTCGAACCCCTCAACCGTGCGGTAAGTAACTACGCCGTTTATCACTAGCGATTCCCTCGTTTCCGGTCCAACGGTCACCATCATAGCTTCCGGTATCTCCTTGGTGACGACACGACGAGGCGATGGGCTGCGGTTGATCAGCCACACGCAGATACTTGCGGAGAGAGCTATACAACTGAGGGTGATTGCCAAGATTAACAGCGCTGTATCCATTTGGTCTCCTCCGTGCTGCGACTCGGGCGGCGGATTTGTATCAGGCTCTGAATAATCACGATCTGCGGGGTGTCGCTTCCCAATTGACCGATGCGGCGACATAGCGCCTGAGGGGTGGGGGGTCTCTTTTAACCTGACATTTTCTGACAGACCTCTCTCGGACGGGCGGTTTCTTGGCCCGAGTGGGGTATTCCAGAATAGAATGTATGTTCATTTTAGTCAAATTCGACGATTAAGATGTGCCTATTCAGGGCGAGAGAGATGAAGAGTTGTCAGGCGGCGATAGTGAGCGAACGGGCGGATGTGCTATCATTCCTGATGCGGCAACACGCTTCCGCTCTTCGAGATGTGGAAGACATTACGGAATTGACGGGGAGAGAGTAAGAAGAAGATGGCAACGGCATCGGAGGCGGCCCCGCAGGCGCTGAGGCTGGCGGAACAGGAACTCGTTCAGCGTGACTGGACGAGGATCCGCTTCGGCATCGCTATCGGTATCGTCGCCGCCGGCATCGGAGCCGCAACGACGATTCTCAACCTCTATACGGAATTCGAGGGAATCGGCGCCCTGGAACGTGTGCCGCCGGGTCAAGCGGTTCTCTTCGGGATTGCGGGCGCATTCGGAGGATTCCTCGTGGGAGGGCCGGTCTCGTACTGGCTCTACGGAGTTAGGCCGACCTTCAGTCGGCAGGGACGACAGGCTCGGCGACTCTGGGTGTGGCTGCTGTTGGCCCTCGTGTTCGTCTTCTTCTACACCTATGTGACGGGTGGGATTTTTCTCCCGATTGCTCGGTATTTCTTTCTCTACTTATCGAGCGTCATGTCCGTCCCGAACGTCGTGGGCAGGTTCTTTGAGCTGTTGACCTGGTCTTGGTTAATTTATGGCGTCAAGAACGCATTCTTCATGATAGGGGCCGTTCCACCCTGGCCGGCCATAGGTGGAGCAGTGTTCGGACCGTTCGCGTGGGGTATCGACAAGCTCAGCACATCGACCAACCCAAGAAGGTCGAAGTACGGACCGATCACGCTGGCGGTTGTGGGCGGCCTCATAGCCGTCATTTTTGCGGTGGTGAGCCCAAAGTAAGCCAGCCACATCAAAGCGGCCTTGTATCGCGGGGACCCGCCTTCGTATCTCAGCGCGCCGGCTTCCGCCGGCAACAGAACGAGTTCGCGAAGTCTATACGCTTTGCGAGTAACGACTCCTCAGTGCGACAGTTAGCCTAGTCTCTTGCGAAGCCGAGCAGATTGAGCACTATGAGGAAGATGTTCATGACGTTCAGGTACAGGCCGATACTGCCTAGTACCGCCACTTGAGCCGCGGCTCCCTCGTCGCCGTTCATTGCCGCCTGCTGCGCGAGTTCTTTCATGTGCTTGGTCTCCCACACGGTGAGGGCGAGGAAGAGCGGCAGGAGCAGCAGGTTAATAATGAGGTACAGGCCGCCGGACTGAATAAGGAGCATATTGATGACGCTGATGATAATCAGACCGATCAGGCCGATGATCAGCATTGGCCCCAGCTTCGACAGATCCTTCTTGGTGGTCATGCCGACGGCGCTCATGGCTACGAATAGCCCGCCGGTAATCAGGAACGCGAGGCCAATGGTCTCGCCCGTGTAAACCACGAGGATCGGTGAAAGAAACAGTCCCCAAATGGCGGCGAAACCAAGGTAGAGAACTGTACCAAGCGCGGTATTTCCCCTAGCGACAACGGCGTTCGCGGCCATGAGCGTGCCGAACATGAGCCCGAGCACGAGCAGCCACCCGATGAAGCCGAGGGCGAACACGACTTCGCTCACGCCCGTCATGTAGCCGATCCATATGGTGGCGCCCGTGGTTATGATGCCGAGGGCCACCAACCCATACATTCGGGCCATGGCGTCGGTGTAGATCGCGTTGGCCTGCGTTCGGTTGAGCGGTACGCCGAAATACTCTTGCGTGGACATGACGATGCAAATTCTCCCAAATGCTAAAGTGTCGTCATCGGCTTGATTATAGCATTAAGGTCGCATGGCGGCATGTGGCGGATCTCCGCCGATGCCGGGGACATCGTGCGGCGCAATCCCTGCGCTGCCATTGCGCGCTCATCAGGTCGAATATACGGCCTGCGCGACCTTTATGCGTCCTTCGATGAGGTTGCGTCGGACGTTCTTGATACGCTCCCGATAGTCCGGGCCGAAGAGCGCTTCAAGCGCCCCAGACGCTCCCTGGGGATCGTCGGGGTCGAGTGGACGCCGCGCCCACTCGACGCATTTTGGGGTGTCGTCCCGCCATGCGGCCTGGATGAATCCACTCTCGACAAGCGCTTGGTTCAGGCGGTCGGGACTCACGATGTTGTCGGACGACGGATCGCCGGCCCACGGTACGGGGTAGCGAAGAGGGGAGACGTCCCCTTCTACAATTTCGTGCAGAGCGAGCCTGCCTCCGGGTCGAACCACCCGTCGCGCTTCACGATAGAGCCGCCCCTTGTCGGAGACGTTCATGGAGATGTGCTGCGTCCAAACGAGGTCGAAGGCGTCATCGCTGAAGGGGAGATCAAGTGCATTGCCCGTGAGAAGGGAAATCGTGGGAAGCAGACCGACGCGCTCGTTCAGCATCCGTCCGGCATGGACGCGGCGTGCTGCAATGTCGAGCCCGATCACTTGGCAGCCGTACTCGAGGGCCAGCGTACGGGTCGGGCCGCCGATGCCGCAGCCGACGTGGAGCGCCCGCTCTCCCGGACGGAGATGGGCGAACTGCGCGAGGTCGCGGGTAGCGGCGCGTCCCCGAACGTGCATATTATCGAACGCCGCGAGGTCATCGGGCGTGAGGCTCCGGGTGTCCTTGCCTGATTCGTCCAGCGCCAATAGGATCGACTCGCCCAGATCGGGTCGTCCATAATCGGATGGCGTACGCGGAACGGGCAACTTCAGGTAGAGACGGTTACCACTGCCGGCTCTTCTCTGCCCGCCTCGGACGCCGCATTGCGGAACAGTTCCACAACCGTCGGGTGGCACGTAAAGACGAGCACTTGGTTGGTGTCGGACAACTCCATGAAGGCGACAGCGGCGCGAAGGGCGCGGTCGGGGTCGAAGTTCACAAGGATCTCATCCACGACAACGGGAAGCGGCTCCGCTTGCTCGGCGAGTTCGCGGATGAGGCCGAAGCGGAGCGAAAGGAAGAGTTGCTCGCGGGCCCCACGGCTCAGTTGGGATGGCAGTTTCGCCCCTCCGTTGGCGTCGGTAACCCTGATCGTCTGTTCGCCGAGAGGAGCGTACACACTCCGATACCTTCCTTCAGTAATCTTCGTGAAGAACCGCTCAGCGTGGCGGATCACACCCGGTTGAGTCTCTCGTTCAAACTTTTTGCGTGCCTCGGCTAATAAATTCCGGGCGAGAGTGAGCCGGGTCCATTCTCTCGCGTGGTCGTTGATCTGTTCTTGGAGGACGTTCCGCTCCATTCGCAGGCGGGAAGATTCTTCCTCCCCCATGAGTCGCTTGAGTTCCGACTCAATAGCGCCTTTCTCAGTGGCGTGGTTATTGAGAGTATCGTCTGTCGCGGCGCGCTCTTGCTCAAGAGCGGCTATTTCGTCGTTGATTAATTTGGGGGACGAGTTGGCGAGTTCGGTTTTCAGCGTTTCGAACGGTTCCCCCGGTTCGCTGATCTGCTGAAGCCGATCTTCGGCGGATCGAGCCTTCTCTGTCAGAGTCGTTCGCCGTTCGACGATGCCGGCGCGAGTACCAAACTCTTCCGGGCTATTGGCCCCCCCGGATTGGAGCAACTGGTTCAGTTCTTCTTCCGCTTCTTGGACACTTTGCTTTCGGGTATCCAATTCACGCTCGGCATCCTTCAGCTTGGCGTTTGCCCTGTCGCGCTTTCCGACGTTCTCCTTAACGTCTGCAAGAAGCGCGATGAGACTATCGGCAGCCGTGGCAACCGTGCTTGAGTCGTTGGGGTCGAATGTGACCTCAAAAGTGGCGGCATGTGGTTGGACGGCCTCGACATATTCGCTGATGTCTTTGCGAATAGCCTTAATGCGACGCTCCATTTCTCGGACGGTCTTGAGATGCTGTCGCCCGATTTCGACCTGTCCCTGAAGCTCATTCGCGTTCTCAGGCGTGAAGGTTTCCCGGAGTCCGCGCGCACTCAGCCATTGCCGCCACTCTCGCTGGGCCTCTTCGAGTTGCCCTCTTGCTTGATTGACGGATGCCTCGGACTCTTCGACGCCGGAGCGTCGCCGCTTCGTAGATTCCCGCGCATCTTCAAGGGCTTGGGATAGGCCATTGAGTTTATTGAGCCGGCTTTCTTCTTCGTGTACCGACTCTTCCAAGGCCGAGATTGTCGATTCGTCGATCGTCTCGATGCCGAGCAGGGCGGCGTCCTTCGTCACCTGGGAGCGTGGGTCGTGAATCGGGCCGGCAACGGAAGATTCCGACCGGGAGACCGGAATCTGCCTGCCGGATGTGAGCAAATAGATCCCCACGCCGGCAAGCGCAATGCCCGCGATACCCACGATGAGTCCGACAAGGAGAGCCGTTCCACCAAGAACGGCTCCAATGATCAAGATCGCAATACCGACGATTATAATAACTAGCGGGACTGTCGCACTCGACCCGGCTCCTGGGCTGGTGGGCTCGGCGGTTCCTAAACTGTAGAGATGCGATCTCATGCGGCTGATCAGGTTGCGACGCTCTCGTAATTGTTGATCACTGAGGGAGGGCTTTTCGGCCTCGTCGAACCTCTCTTTGGCCTTGATCTCAACGGCGTTCGACTCTTCCAAAGCGATGTTGGCCTGCTTGAGGCTCGATTCGCGGCTCGAAAGTTCGTCGGCAGCTGCTCTCAGTCGTTCGCGGTGCTGTTCGATTTCCTCTCGGACGGACAGAGAGAGATCGAATTGTTCTAACCGTTCTTCATCCCAGTCAGGCCCCAGTTTCTGTAATGCGCCGTCCAAGGCCTGCTGACGCACTTGGAGATCAATCTTGCGCTTCGGAAGGTCTTCAACGGAGCCGTCGAAAGCAGTGCGCCCCATTTGCAATTGGCCTATGTCGCCCGAGCGCTTGAGGATGTCCTCGTGCTCTATGTACTCGCCGGCCTCGAACTCATCAGCTGCGTCGCGTCGGGCAACATCCGAGGCTTCGCGCTCCTCGTGGGCTGTCTTTATGCGCTCTTCCAGGGTCTTGAGGCGAGTCACGCCATCGGCGGGGAAGTTCTCAATCACGGGGAGACTCGCCAAGTCTCGCTCGGCAGATTCTAAGACATCCCAGTCGCTCAACGCATTCCGAATTGTGACCCGACGAGTGCGCTTAATATCAATATGACCTTGCTTTTCCTTCAGGGCTTCCATCTCGGAATTGACTTGCTCCAGCCGGGTGGTCAATTCCCCGTAGTGCTGCGCGTTATTCTCGACTTCGCGGAGCAATGAAGCAATTGCCTCAAGTCGGCCGGCGACGATGCTGATTTCTTGCCTGGCTCCGCCTTTGAGGAAGAGGGCCCTCCGCGACTTCTCGATGTCGTCCTCCACGGTTGGAAGGGACGCGATACCCATGCCGGCGACGTATAGTTGATTGTTGACCTTGGAATCGGTCAGGAGTTTGTCACTGTAGAGTTCATCGAGAGTGAAGGCAAAGACTTGCTCGAATACGTCTTGAGAGTGGCTGCCGAGCAGTCTCGTTAGCTCGTCTTCAGGGAGCGATCCGCCGAAGCCGGAAGTGAGCGTGACTCTTCCTTTGTACCCGTTGCCTTTCGTTCTGTGAAGGTTGTAGCGGGAAGCGACAGAATCTTCTATGACAAGCCGTCCTCCGTAGCTTCCGCCTGCCAATGCCGGATACTCGTTGACTTTGGAGTTCTTGCGGGGGAACCCGAAGAGAGTCCTGCGGACGAATTCAAGGAGGGTGCTCTTGCCCGCCTCGTTGGGGCCGTAGAAGACGGTCACCGGGTCTTCAAAGGGGCCGTAGGCGACCCCTGAAAATTGACCGAATCCGTCAATGTGTATTTCGCGAATCTTCATGAGCCGTCACCGGCGAGATAGTCAACGATAATCGACTCCGCCTCATCGATCAGCGCGTTGAAGTCGTCATCGAGCGCGTCTTTATCCAAGCTCTTGCCGTAGCGGTTGTGCTCGTAGAGGTCGTTAAGGCCGCTGAGGATAGCTGCGCGCATCTTCGGGTCTGCCTTCGCGCGGTCGGCGGTCGTGAGTACCTCGGCGAGGAAGTCGGCGCCGTTTAAGCGCTCCTGCCGGTCGAACGGTGGCGCCGTCTCGTCTTTGATGCGCTCGCACCACGTGAACGGCGAACGTTTCGCCCAGTCGTCGTTTAGGTTCTCCCTGACTTCTTCGACGAAGTTGGACTGCTGGAGGGAACCATGCAGAGGGCCGCGCCCCGATAACGTAATTCGCGCTACTACTGAACGGCCATCGCTAGCGTCTAGGACAGTTTGCATTCTTTCATGGAGACCGTCGATGAGGTTCTGCTCCGTTTCGATGTCGGAAATATCGAGGGATATCCGCTCCCAGCGAACGACGTCCACCGCCCTGAAGTCAAGATGGACTGATCCGTCTTCGTCCACTTCGACGAGGTATACTCCGCGCTCGCCGCGCTCGTTCGGGTGCTTGCCCTGGGAGTTGCCGGGGTAGACCACGGTGGGAGAACTTTGGTTGAGCACCCGCCGGGTGTGTACGTGACCGAGAGCCCAGTAGTCTATGCCGGACTTCCGGAGGTCATTGAGCGAGCAAGGGGCATAAGGGGCGTGGTCGGTGTTGCCCTCAACATTGGCATGCAGCAAGCCTATGGAGAAGGTGTTGGGATCGACTGGCCCGACGCCAAGAGCGAGGTTGTCATAGACATCGCGAGTCTCGTAGCTGATGCCGTGCACGACGGCGCGTTCGGGATCATTCTCAAATACCGGCGCGGCCTCGAACTGGGCGGGGAAGCGAGTACAGCTTGGGGGATAGGCCAGCTGCGCCTCCCAGCCGTCGAGCGGATCATGATTGCCATGACAGACGAAGGAGCGTATTCCGGCCTCGTGGAGCCGTTCCAGTCCTTCAACGAACTTGAGCTGCGCCCGGAGACTCCGATCCGCAGAATCATACACATCGCCGGCAACGAGCAGGGCGTCCACTCGCTCGTCGATGCACAGATCGATGATGTTCTCGTAGGCGCTGAACGTCGCGCTGCTTAGGGCGGCTGCAACAGTAGTAGGAGCGACGGCCTTGATTCCCGTGAAGGGGCTGTCGAGATGCAGGTCGGCGGCATGGACGAAACGGATACGGGTCATTTCCCTCTGTCGCTTCCGGTCAAATTGATTCTCCAGTGTAGTAAACGGTGTCGTGGTTTGCCAACGACGGGTTTGCTCGGTTTCATCAGTGAGCGGTTCCACCCGCAAACAGGGCGAGCGCCCTGTCCTCCGCCTCCCTCATCGCGCCGGAAAGGTCTCTAACGGTCTCCACGCGGCTGGGCTGCAGGAAAAGAAAGGACGCTTCCTTGACGGTTGCGCCGGTGGCTCTGTTCAGCGCGAGCGCGTAGCCGCCGCCCTGGAGCCTGTACCGCGCCATCGCCCGGTCGATTTCGTCCTGGGAGCCGAGGGTGTCCGTCTTGTAGTCCACTATGACGAAACCGTCCTCTTCCTCGAAGAGCAGGTCGATGAACCCCTCGACGATACCTTCGCCGACGGGGCCGGCGACGGGCGTTTCCCTCCACCACCGGCCCGAATCGAGCGCCCGCTTGACGAGGGGGTTGTCGAGGGCGCGGTGGACGAGGTTGGCAATGTCGCGAGCGCGGCCCGGCACGCCCTCGGCGGCGGCCTGAGCATTCGCGATATCTTCAAGGCCGTCGCCGGTGCGTAGATCGACGACTTGGAGAACCGCATGAACGGCGCGGCCGAAGTTGGTGCCTGCGCGACCGCGCCGCCAAGGTTCATCAGGGATATCCTGCTCATCCTTTGCTTCTTGGGCCAGTCGAGTCGCCGCGACCGATATGGGACGGGATCGAGTGGCATAGACCCCGTTCCTTTGTTCAATCCAGCGCCGGCGATAGGCGGGAGAGTCACCGTCGACGGCATCGGTCTCCGCGCGATATTCTGGCGAAATCTGTTTGTTGGGCGAAGGGGGTTTGAACGGCTGCCAGAGGTGACTGGCTTCCTCCATGTAAGCATTGATCCGATGGGCCGGCGGCTTTGTTTTCTCACCCTCTTTGCGATACATGCTGACAACGAGGTGGTCGCGCGCGCGAGTGGCGGCAACGTACATCAGGCGCACGGTTTCTTCTTCTTCACGCTCTTTGTCGGCTTTTCTCATGTTCTCAAAGCCGAGCGTTCGGAGCTCCGACCCCAGCTTGGCTTCGACTTGCCCGCGCTCTCGATCAAACAGGACGGAGTCTCTATTCGGACGCCGTTCGGAGTTAAGCCCGGTCAAAACTACGATGGGAAACTCCAACCCCTTCGCCACGTGAACGGTCATAATTCGCACTGCGTCCTCATCCGACCCGGGGATAACGGACTCACGCGCTCGCGCGTTTTCTCCACGTTGGCTCAAGCTCCATGCGAGATATGCCCTCAGAGATGAATCACTGGAGGCAGCGAAGGCGCGCGCTCGGTCAATGAGGAATTGGCAGCGCATCCACCGGGTGCGCCATTGCCATGAGTCGAGCGCCAGTTCAAAGAGCCGACCTTCTCGTACGAATTCCTCGATAAGGGCCGCAGGGGACTTCCAGCGAGAACGCTGATGAAAATCTCTGAGGACGGCGAGCGCGTCTGCCGTGTATCCCGGCGGCGGTTCATCATCGGACAGATAATCGAACTGTCCTCCCGACTCGACAAACTCCAACAGGTCGGCATCGGAGCAGGCCAACGCTGGAGAGCGCAGCGCAGCTGCGACGGAGACCTGGTCGGTCGGGTCGTCTATGGCGAGGAGACAGTTCAGCAAGTCCTTCGTCTCCTGTGATTCGTATATCAGCCCTGCGCTATCGAGTCGATAGGGCACTGCGGCATTCTCGAAGGCGATCTCCAAGGTATTCAACCCCGTACGTGTCGGCATCAGTACGCAGACATCTTGAAATCTTGCGGGGCGAGTCTGGGTTCCAGCGCCTTCGGATCTGATCAGCCAACCGTCATCGACGGCCGATCTTATTGTGCGCACTATGGACTCGGCCTCTTCCCGTCGAATGTCGTCGATGCCTCCGCCGGTTTCTCCACCGATGAAGCGGACAGGGGGAGACTCGCCATCGCCGGGGCCGGCGACGAGCGGCGAATATCCGGCTTGTCCTTCGCTCTCCTGCATCCATTGATCAAATAGGTGATTCACCCAATCGATTACCGGGGACTGTGACCGGAAGTTTTGGGTGAGTAGGACATTCACTCCACCGACGGCCTCTTGCATTCGTTTGACTTGTCGGATATCCGCGCGGCGGAAACGGTAGATCGACTGCTTGGCATCCCCCACGATGAACAGCTTCCCCGCAGAGGGCTGCGCCTTGCGCCAATCCTTCGGTCGGAGGGACGGCTCCACGGCGTCCGGCGCGTCCTCGGCGAGGAACATGGCAATCTCCGCCTGAAGCGGATCGGTGTCCTGTACCTCGTCGATGAGGATGTGGGAATACCGGTCTCGGAAGTGGTCGCGTGCGGAGACGCTGTCCCGAAGCAGATCGCGGGCGAGCGTCAACAGATCCTGAAATTCAATTTCCCCGGAATACCTGCGTTCGTCGGCATAGTCCAAGGCGAAGCGGCGAAGAAGCTCCAGAAGGGGAACCACGTCCACGCCAGGCGCATCCTCGGGGGCTTCTTCAGAGGGCGTGGCAAACGAAACGTCGGTCAGCAGGTCGTAGTTCTTATTGAACTCGAATGCGACGTCGCGAATGTTCTGCAGCGTCACATTTTCCTGAAGGACGGGTCGAAGCGCCTCTTGCGCATCGGGGTCGTCGAGCTGCGCGTCGATCCACTCGGACCATTTCTCTTCAAGGGCAAGGCCGGCCTCGATTTCGTCGCGAATACCGAATCCCGGCGGCAGGCCCACTTCCAACGGACGCTCGCGCAAGAGGCTGCCGGCGAAGCTGTGCAGCGTCTGAATGGACGCCTGGTCGAGGTCATCGACCGCGCGCTTGCACCGCTCACGCTCAACCTGTTGTCGAGTGGTATCGGAACTCGCCCGTTCGAGAGCCTCCCCGATGCGCGCACGCAGTTCGGCTGCTGCGGCCTCGGTGAACGTGATGGCGGCAATGCGCCCAACGACGGCGTGCCCGGTGGCGATGAGCGCGACGACCCGATCGACGAGGCTCTTCGTCTTGCCGGTGCCCGCCCCGGCCTCCACGACCATATTATCGTCAAGACGTTCGATAATCGCCTGCCGCGCGGCGGCGTCGGAAAGTACGCTCATCATAGCTTTACTCTTCCCCGACCATCGCTGCGTAGTCGGCCAGTCGCGCGTCCGAGCGTTTTTTTCGCCAATGCTGCACACGTCGCGTGGGACAGAGATCCTTAAAGTCGCAGTACTTGCAATTGCCGCCTTTCCCGTCGTTCCCGGGATTGGCGGGGAATAATCCCTTACGGATCCCGCCGGTGATGGTTTTCACCGCATCTGTGAAGGGTTCCAGCATCTCATCGAGCGGCGCCGGTTTGACCGGGCGAGTCCTGAAATTTCCCTTTGATGACACGAACCAGTAGGCGACCTTCACCTCAACTTGGTCGCCGAGCAGCTGACGCGCCGCAAGGCCGTACACCGGCAGTTGCAGTCGAGACCCACCCTTGACCGGGTCTGCATCCATCTTCTCGTAACCGGAAAAGCCGCCCGTCTTGTAATCGAGAACGAGAGCCTCATCGCCCAGTTCCGATACGTCAACCCGGTCGATGACGCCGCGAAATCGGAGCGTGCCGGTATCCGCACCCGGCCATTCAACGGGAGATAGAGCAGGCGCGTTATCATGTCGAAGCGAAGAACTGCCGAAAGAGCTTTCCGCCAAATGAGGGGACACGTTATGGTTCCTGCGGAGCTTATTGTCCTCTTCCAAAAACCTTTCGAGATCGCTCAGAATTTTGGATCGTGATATCTCCCAAAGAAACGGCTTGCCGGTAACTCCAAGCTGTTCGGCATTTTGGAACTCTTCCTCAGCGATGGTCATAAGCATCTTGGCCTGTTCTTCGGTCCAAGGTAGGTGGGGTGCGGGAACGGTTCCCTGCTCCTGAGCCGCTCGGACGAAGCGTTCCAATATACTGTGGACGAGCGAGCCTCGCTCCAGGGCGGAGATGGTCGCCGTTTCCTCGGGCTGCTCCGGGGCGGCGATGCCGAGAACATTGGAGAGGAAGTAGCGGTACGGACAGACGGCCCAAGTTTCGAGCCGAGTCGGCGAGAAGAACTCAAGGTTGGAAAGCCCGATACGGCCCGAAGAGGACGATGACGCCGAGAGGTCTCCGTCCCAGATGGTCAGAGTTCTGCCGTTTCTCGCTTGATCCATGAGCAGGGCCCTCGCGAAGGCTTTTTCGGATTTGGCAAGATGGTGATCGCCGAGACGTTTGTGGGAACGGCGCCATTGCCAGAGCCGAAAGAGATCGTAGTCGTGAAGGTCCGCGGGCTGCGATCCCGCGACTCCTCGGAGGCCTTCCTGGGCCGAGGCGACCACGTTAAACCACGGCTGTTTTCTCAGAGACGCGAGTTCGTTGGGGGAGTACAGCATGGAGGGGTATACGGTCGATCCGTTCAGCCGGGACGCTTCTTCGAGGAACCATCTGGATGGGCGATGCTCCCTTTGGGCTGCGTTGTCGCTGCGAGCGAACGTCAGGACGGTGGCGTATCCGGCGGATGCCGCCGCCAAGTAGCGGTAGCGTTCGGCAGCCGTACTGCTTCGGAGCGGGAGGCCCGCTCGCTTGCGGTCGTCGTCGGGCGCGAGGGGATCGTCGCGAACGCGCGGCGGCGTCAGTCCCTCGACCATGCCGACAAGGAGTACTTTGTCAAACCGGAGGCCGATCGCGTTTCTCACGGAACCAACGAAGACACCTTCTCCGAAAGCGCCTTCTCTCGCGGCGGGACGTCCGAGCGCCTCGTCGAGCGCGAGGCGGAAGCCGTCCAGAGTAGCGTTGTCTTCAATATCATCGAGACTCTCCATTTCATGAAGGCCGGCTCGGAGGCTCTCCAAGTTGTCCCGTTCAACCGAGGGAAGGGAGGCGGTTTCCATATATCGTCCGATCAATTTGTCGGCCCAGCCTGCGAATTCGCCCCACGTGGAACCGTCTTGCGGTGGAGTAATGTCTTCGTGCAGCCGAAGCACGAAGGAGCGCAGGGCCCATGCTTCACGCGCCGTTTGTTCCATTCGCTGCCGTTTTGCGTCGGCCAGGTCTTCGCTTTGATTGCTAGCTGACCGTCTCTGCCGGTCCGCATAAAATTTGAGGCGGTCGCTCCACTGGTCTATCCCTGAGACAATTCCCGCATCGCGAGAAATCGCGTCCCAGCGTGATGGCTTGAAATCGGTCTTCGCGGACCTCACGGGACAGGAAGTGAACCAGCGGGTCACCTCTTCTCTCGGCAGTTCTCCGCCGGCCAAATCGAGTATTCCCTTAACCGTTCGTCCGACCGGAGTGGAACCCAGCGTACCTGCCGATGGACCGGCGATCGGCACGCCCGCCAGGGCGAATTGCTCTGCGATCAGTGAAGCGTACGGCTCCCTCTGCCAATACAAAACGGCCATTCGGTTGAAGGAAGTTCCCGCGTGCGCCGCCGAAGCGACGGCTCGTACCACACTGCGTACCTCTTCGCGAGTATCGGAAGTCATAAGCAGGCTTGAAGCAGAACGAGGTCGGCCCCGGAGTTCGCCAGGAACGGGGAGGCTCTTTGCCGCTCGGGGCATCACGCTCGCCAGCACGGCCTCGTTGGCTTCTTCGTCGCTCGTCACGCCCAACACCGTCGAGCACGACCACGCCGACCTCAACGCGCCGAACAGCCGGCGTTCCCCTGGCGTGAGGTCACTCAAGAGGTAGGCGATTACCGGGCCGAGGTCGGAGAGCGCCGTGGTGTCTCCCGCTTCGATACTATCGGCAGCGGCTTCGGCAAGCGCCTCACGGTCGTAGTAGGGTTCTGTCAGTCCACGAAAGACCGAGTACAGCCGGACGATCTCACCCTGAATCTCCCCCCGGCCTTCGAGAACTTTGAGCGAGTCCGGTGTTCCAACGCGGAGGTCGCGAAAGGTGGAACGCAGGCCGGCATGGAAGGAGGGGTGGTATCGGAATTGTTGGAGTTGCCCCGATGCCTCGCTCGCGGCTCGCCGAACCGCGGCGGACTCTATGAGCGGCTTAAGCGGCCTCAAACTCTGGGCGGCAAGCGTCGGCGCGCCCAGCAGTTCGGCGAGTCGTGGCAGCATGATAAACTGCACATTCACGAGGCCCCGTCTGCCAATATCGCGGCGTAGATGGAGCGCCGCATAAACGGTCGGCACAACGACCGTGACGGGGGCCATGCGGTCCTTCGCCTGATATTCTTGCAACAGGCGTTCAAGTCGCTCTTGCGCCTGCTCGACGCGCTCGGCGTACACGGCGGATTCTTGCATCAAATACGGCTCCTCATCCAGCGAGAACTGGCCGCCAATTATACAATTTACGACTCGCTTGCGGGCATGGCCGCGACGGGAAAAACAAGCATGTCGAACAGAGTTTCTGGTATCATAGCAAGGAATTGAGTGGTCGCAGAGACTGGTGGGCGAAGGAATTGATTGACTGAATTTCGGATCGATGTCCAGATATTCGACGAGTACGCAAGCGTCGTCTTGGAGAGCCTCGCAGTGAAGGCCGTTTCCGCCGCACTGGAGTCAGGATCGTGCGCCCCGGCGACCCACGTTAGCATTGTGATCGCGGACGATGAAACGGTCCGCGAACTAAACCGCGAGCATCGCGGACTGGACGAGAATACTGACGTGCTGTCGTTTTCGTTCGCTCACGAGGGAGAGTACTACGGAGAAGAGGAACGTCATACCTCCGATCTCGACTTTGATTTCGTGCTTCCGCCCGCCGGAAACGGCGATGCGTCGTTGGGAGAGATCATCATCTCGCACCCCCAAACGCGACGGCAGGCAGAGGGAGCCGGGCATTCGGTGGAGCGGGAACTAACCGTTCTGCTGGTGCATGGCGTCCTGCACCTGCTCGGCTACGACCATGAGAAACCGGACGATGAGGCTGCCATGAAGGCCGCGGCGTTGCGGGCGATGGAGCGGCTCAGGGGGGAACGCGATTGCTCTCTGTCGGTTTCACCCCAGTCGATTGTATGAGAAACTAACGGGACGGTCCGGCGTCGGCTCGCTCGTTTTGTCGGTTTCCTGCGAGCGGTGATCACTGCGGCGGCCTGATATTTTCTTCGTAGGGAGGATATGGCGGAAGTCCTGTACAGAAAGTGGCGTCCGCGGCGACTTGAACAGGTCGTCGGTCAGCAAGCCGTCACACAGACATTGCGAAACGCCGTATCGCTCGGACGGCTGGCCCATGCCTACCTGTTCACGGGGCCGCGTGGAACGGGTAAGACGAGCACGGCCCGAATCATGGCGAAGGCGGCCAACTGTCGCAATCCGGAGGATGGAGAACCGGACGACAAGTGCGACATTTGCCAGTCGATCAACGAGGGCCGTTCACTCGACTTGATCGAGATCGACGCGGCCAGCAACCGCGGCATTGATGACATCCGCGACCTGCGCGATAAGGTCGGTTACACGCCCCACGAGGGCCGATACAAAGTGTACATCATCGACGAAGTTCACATGCTCACCGAGGCGGCCTTCAACGCGCTGCTGAAAACCCTTGAAGAGCCACCCGGCCACACGGTCTTCATCCTGGCAACGACCGAAATCCACAAGGTGCCGCTAACGATCATATCGAGATGCCAGCGATACGATTTCCGGCGAATATCCTCCGACACCATCCAAACGCAGCTCGACACACTCGCGCGACGGGAGGGTCACACGGCCGAGCCGGAGGCGCTGGCGCTGCTGGCGAGATCGTCTTCCGGGAGCTTGCGCGATGCCGAAAACCTGCTGGAACAAGCCCTGGTCTCATATGGCTCCCCACTGCGCGCCGAGCAAGTGCGCGATCTCTTGGACATTGGAGGCGACGAGCGCGCCCTCGATCTCGCGAGGCACGCCCTGAAGAAAGAGACAAAGGAGGGTTTGGCCGTCATCAGCGAGGTCTCCACGCAGGGAATGGACCTTCAGCAATTCCATCGTATGGTGCTGGACCACCTTCGCGGCGTCCTCCTCATCAAGTCGTCCGCTGAGTCCTCACTGGGATTCAACGATGAAGTCAAAGACGAGCTTCGGAGGCTGACCGAAGGCCTCTCGCTCGACCACCTTGTGCGCGTGCTGAAGACCTTTTCCGCCGTCGATGTGAAGCGCGATCTCGTGTCAACGCTTCCTTTGGAGATGGCCTTGGTCGAATCGAGCATCGCGCCGAAGCCTCCCGTCATCCAAGCAGCCTCTGCGCCGGCACAGTCGGATCAGGCGCCGGCGAGGCAGAGAACCACTCCCGCTCGTCCCCCAACGCGACAACAGCCCCGTGAGACGGTTCCGACCGGCCCCCCGACGGGAAGCAGGAGCAGCATACCGCCGGAAGCTCGCGATCCGTCCACGTACAGCCAGCCGTCGTCTACGCCTCCCCGCCAGTCCGACCCACAGTGGGAACAAGTAGTGCGCTCACTGCGGCGTGCAAAGGGAAAGAAATACAATCTCGGCAGTTTACTGCTAGACTGTCGTGAACGCCGCATCGAGAACGACAAGATCACTCTGGTGTTTGCGCACTCTGCTCACATGGAGCGAATGCAGGAGGAATTCGACGACCCGGCCAGCAGACGGCTCGTCCGAGAGGCCGTATCCGCCGCCTTGGGCAGGGAATACGAGATAGCGATGTCTCTAGCGGACGAGGGCGGCAACGGCCCCAGACATAACGTTGCTCAGAAGAGTCACTTAGTGCGGGCCGCGCGAATGATGGGTGCGCGGGTGATCGCTGAAAAGGAGGAGAGTGCCCCAAATGATGAATAAGAAGATGCTCAAGCAGGCCCAGCAGCTGCAGAAGCGCATGGAACAGATGCAGCAAGAAATAGAGGCGCTCACGGTCGAGGGATCGGCCGGGGGTGGAGCGGTCACGGCAACAGTGACCGGCAAACTGCATCTGGTTTCCATCAGTATCGACCCCGACGTCGTCGATCCCGACGACGTTGAACTGCTCCAAGACATGGTGGTCGCGGCGGTAACCGAAGGCCAGCGCCTGGCGGAGGAGACAGTGGCCCAACAAATGGCCTCGATAACCGGCGGTCTGAAGATTCCGGGGCTGACGTAGGAACCACGCGCTACGCTCGAACTCAGGGAGTCCGAACCACGTCCGTGTTTCGCGCTATGATCCATTCGCGTACCGTATCGGGGTGTGCGGGGACGTTCTTTCGCGGGAAGAACGACGACGGCTCTAGTCGGGTCGACGGACACAGTTATTCAAGAGTTTTCTCGATACCAAAGGGCTTGTCGATAGATGAATAATCCGGAGCCGTACTCATCCGCAGATCCTGTCGGGAAGCTCGTCGAACAGCTCCACAAGCTGCCAGGGATTGGTCCCAAGACGGCCCAGCGACTGGCATACCATCTCATACGGATGAGCGAGGAACATTCACGGGAGCTTGCCGACGCCATTCTCGACGTCAAGCGGCAGATTATCTTGTGTTCGGCCTGCGCTAACATTACTGAGATCAACCCGTGTCGCCTCTGCCGAGACTCAAGCCGCGACCACACTAGAATATGCGTTGTCGAAGAGCCGATGGATGTCCCCGCCCTTGAACGGACGGGAGCCTACGGGGGCCGGTACCACGTCCTCCATGGCGTCATATCGCCGATGAACGGGATCCGTCCGGAAGACCTGAAGATTGCCCCCCTGCTGGAACGACTCAAAGGCTCGGAAGTGGCGGAAGTGATACTGGCGATGAACCCCAACTTGGAGGGCGAGGCAACATCAATGTACTTGCACGGCCTGATATCGCCGCTGGGAATACGGGTTACGAGGCCTGCGCGAGGACTGCCGGTCGGCGGCGACCTCGAATACGCCGATGAAGTAACGCTCGGACGGGCATTGGAAGGCCGCCAAGAGTTCTAGGGACGGTGAAAAATCCCTATGCTCTCAACCGTTGAGTACCGCCTGCGGCCCGGAGGCTCCGAACCGCAGGCCGAGTTTGTTCGATAGAGGGCTGAAAGCCGTTGCCGAGACCGAAAACATACAACACCGAGGGTGTTGTGCTGAAACACATGCGGCTCGGCGAGGCCGACCGCATCATTACTCTCTACACGCCTGACCGCGGGAAAGTGCGCGCAGTCGTCAAGGGAGCGCGTCGAGCAAATAGTCGAAAGGGAGGATTTCTTCAGCCACTCGCCCACGTCCGCGTCTCAATAGCCGAGGGACGCAGCCTCGATCAAGTAGTGGAAGCCGAGACCGTGGCGAGCTTCCGCGCAGTGCGGGAAGACCTCAACCTTATCTGGACGGGACTGTATCTAGCGGAGCTTGTCGACGCCTTCTCCGCCGACGGCGCGGTCAATCCCTCCGAGTTCCGTCTGCTCGCGGCGGCACTGGACGCGCTTCAGTCCGCAGAGCATCCCGCGCACTTGGCGCGGTACTTCGAAACGCGAATTCTGGGCATTGCGGGATTCGGCCCGGAACTCCGGCAGTGTGTGGACTGCGGGACGGAGCTTTCCCCCGGCGACCATGCCTTTTCCTGCGCCTCCGGCGGGCTCGTGGGGCCGGAATGCCGATCACGAACGGACGGCGGACTGCTTCACGTGTCGATGAACGCCATCAAGGCGCTGCGGTTCTTCCAAGCGACTGATTTCTCACAGGCCCTCGAACTCAAACTTACCGAACGGTTAATGCAGGATCTGCGGCGAGTGCTGGGGACCTATGTGGCGTATGTCTTGGAGCGTGAACCTCGCAGCGTGGAATTCATGCGCCTAGCATCATCGAGCTAATTCGACCTAAAGTCGCGGCCCACCCGGTCCGGCAGGCGTGGGGAACCGGTGCCGACGGAGACAATTCCCATTTGGACATCCGCCGGCTCCTCTGCTACCATGAGCATTGGCGTTGGTTTTGAAGCACAAGGGCAGACGCACGGCGCGGCGAACGCTGATGAGGAGAGCGAAATGACCTCCAGTGACTACACCTTCAAACGATTCTCCGAGCATGAATTCTACGGACGGCAAAACGCCTTGCTCGTCGATCTCGCCGGAGTGGGTTCGGGACAGCGCATCATAGACTTAGCGTGCGGAACGGGCGGGGTCACAAAGATCATCGCCGACCGGCTGAAATGCGCCAAAGACTCCGTCATCATCGGTATCGACCATTCCTCGACAGCCCTCAAGCAGGCGATGGAGGAGCTGAGGGATCGCGGCGATACGGCAATCCAGTTCGTCCAGAGCCAGATGGAGAACATCTCCGACTCGGTAAAGGAGAAGGCGGACACCGTCATACTCTGCAATGCGATTCATTACATCCCCGACAAAGACGCCGTAGTCGCCGAGATAGCCCGAACGCTCAAACCGGGAGGCAAGCTGGCGTTCAACACGACGTTTTATGATGGTTCGCTTCCACAGGAGTCGCTGATCTTCTATCGCAAGTGGATGCTCAAGGCCAACCGATTTCTCCGGCGCGAGTACGGTATGTCGCCGGTGAAGGCAGAACGAGTACAGGCGCGCAAGCAACTCACTGCCGACGAGTACAGAGAACTGCTGGAACGGCAGGGCTTTGAAATCGTTGAGCAGAAGATCGAAACGGTCGAGTTCACGCGAGCCGGATTCCTCGACATCAGCACCTTCTCCGACTTCATCGAAGGGTCTCTGCCGGGCGTCCCGTTCGAGAAAGCCAGCGCGGCGCTGCAGGCGGGAGTCAACCAGGCGTTTGAAGAGTTGAAGGTCGAGTGGATCCCGCGAAATTGGCTCGGCATCGTCGCCGTTCGCAAGTAATTCGCCCTCCTTCAACCTTTCGGCAGCCCCAGGCCGAACGGACTTTCTCTTGCGCTCCGCATCATGTCGCGCGCGGCCCGTACACGAAATCGGTTTCAAACAGTTCCATCATGTAGCCGTTCATCCCCACACTCTCATACGTTCGACGTGCGCCTCGGTTGTCCTCGTCGGCGTAGAGCCTGATGCCGCAGATCGCAGGGTCGGCGCGCGCCTCGCCGTGGATGTGTTTGTGCATCGCGCTATAAACACCCTTCCTGCGCCAACGAGGTACGACGTAAACGTTCTCGACCCACCAAAACATGCCATCCCGGTAGGGACTCCACTCATAGGCGATTCGAAGCATTCCGACAACCTCGGCCTGCGCCTCGGCGATGATGATGAAGCCGAGGTCGGGCCTGCCCAACAGCTCGCGAAGTCCGTTTCGTAGCAGGTCTCGCTTGCTCCCTATCTTGTCTCCGCCCGTGTCGATATAGAGTTGGAACAGTGAGCCGATGTCCGCGGGAACGGCCCTTCTCACCGTAAGATCAGCGCTCATCCGTTTCTCCTTAAGGTCGGTCGCAGTGGAGACGCCCAGACGGCGCCTCTTAATCACGAGACCGCAAAGTCTCTCAATTCAAAAACGGAATCTCCTAACGGTCAACCCCTTCCTTGACCAAAACCCTGAGACAACTGCGAAACCCACGGGTGGAGATGACGCTGCATGACCCTTCCTCGATGACCGCGAGAGCGACTTCCATGATCACCCCGTCGGGCAATGCGGCGAATGGGCTCACCGTGTCCGCTATAGCGGCGTCAATCTCACCGTCCGTATCGCTCGAGTCGTGCTCCACCGTTGCAAAGGTCTCCGTGCGTGGATAGCCATAGGGGAGGCGCCCTCATCTCATCAACGCTGAACACATGCTAGTCATGGGTTGTTCAGACCCTTCTTACGGCGTGCGGTTCAAGATTCAAAATAGAGATTCCATATCATTGACACACGGCAAAAGGTGTGTTAATTTTGGCCCCTGGGAATGTTTGTAAGGGACATCGATACTACATGACATCAATGTACAGTTCCCGTCCCAATCTCATGGCCATTCTGGAGGACCATGGGTTCCGCAACACAGCTCCCAGAAGAGCGATCGCAGATCTTCTTGAGCGGAAGCAACAGGGATTTACCGCGGAGGAGATCAGCGAAGAGCTCCCATCGGTAGGCAGGGCCACTGTCTACCGGACGATCAAGTTGCTCCTTAAGGCCGGCGTGATTTGCAAGTTGGCCATGTTCGACGGCACTCCGAAGTACAGCCTCTCTCGCCTTGAACACCACCACCATACAATGTGTGTCCATTGCGGCGCTGTTGCGGAGTTTCGCGCGACGACTGTGGAACGACTACTCCGAACCATCGGAGACGACATCCCCGGCGAAATCATAGGGCATAGAATGGAATTCTATGTCAACTGTGGTCGCTGTTCGGCCCGTAATACCGTCTAGTAGTCCTCATGCGCTTGTCCACTAGAGACTATTTTCCTTTTACTGATACAATGTCGCCAGATTGTTCCTCTATTCCACTCAAGCAATGCCTCAGCCTCATGTATATCAGCGAAAGCCGTCCGGATGCATAAGTGAGTTGACTAGCAAACTAAACCATACGGAGTTAAAGAGATGAACTTATTGAGACATAACACCATAAATATCCGGGCTCTCGCAGTACTCGGGGCATGGATCGTCATTGGGATGATCGCCTTGCTGGCGATTGGGGCATGTGGGCAGGATGCCGAACCCGAACCGACGCAGAGCGCTCAAACTCAAACAAGCCCCCCGCCAGCCCAGCCCAGCCCGGCGCCTTCGGCCCCGTCAGCCGATGAAGGGCCGCCGGTCCAAGTCGTCACGACCTCCAACATTGTCGCCGACTGGGTGCAGAATGTCGGCGATGAACATGTCGAGGTATTCAGCCTGCTCCCGATAGGCGCCGACCCTCACACCTTCCAGCCCGGCGCAAGGGATGTCGCCAGAATAGCCGACGCCGATGTCGTGCTCACTATCGGACTGGGAATGGAGGGTGGATGGTTCGTTGACCTCGTCGAGAACGCCGCCGCAAGCCCCGATTCAATCATCGAGACAGGTGAAGCTATTGACCCAATAGAGTTTGTAGAGTTTGCCGAAGGTCAACTCGATGAGATTGAGCTTCTGTATGAGATAGAGCACGTCATATTTGAAGTGGAAGACGGTGAAATTGACGCAAAGGAGGGCCTGGAGGAGATCGAGGAAGTTCTTGGGTCGATGGGAGAGCACCACCACGACCACGAGGGCGAGGAAGAGGACGAAGACCACCACGACCACGAGGGTGAGGAAGAGGACGAAGACCATCACGACCACGAGGGCGAGGAAGAGGACGAAGACCACCACGACCACGAGGGCGAGGAAGAGGACGAAGACCACCACGACCACGAGGGCGAGGAAGAAGACGAACACCACCACGACCACGAGGGTGAGGAAGAAGACGAAGACCATCACGAGGGCGAGGAAGAAGACGAAGACCATCACGACCACGAGGGCGAGGAAGAAGACGAACACCACCACGACCACGAGGGTGAGGAAGACGTAGTGACCATCGTGATGGAAATCCTAGAAGACGTCGAAGCAGGCCGGATGCAGGCCGAGGACGCGATAGAGTCCATTGCGTCATTCGTCGCGGAACGCAAGGGAGAAGGCGATGATCACGCAAGCGCCGACCACGACCACGATCACGGACTCGAAGACCCTCATTACTGGTTCGACCCAGTGCGCGTGAAGATCGTGGTTGACGACATAGCTTCTCGTCTTTCGGCGATTGACTCCGCTAACGCCGATGCATATCGCGCCAATGCCGCAGCATATAACGCGAAACTCGACGAACTGCACTCATGGACGCAACAGCAGGTTAGCGTTCTGCCAGTAGAAGATCGGCTTCTCGTGACTTCCCACGACAGCTTTGGCTACTTCGCAAATCTCTACGACTTTGAGATTGTGGGAACCGTGCTCCCCTCAGTCACTACCGAAGTAGAACCGTCCGCGGGCCACCTTGCCGAGCTCATAGAAGATGTCAAGGAATCCGGAGTCCCGGCCGTATTCGGGGAGACGACGGTAAGTGAGCGTCTCGCTAGCGCAGTCGCGAGGGAATCGGGCGCGGAATTCGTCCGGCTCTTCACGGGCTCTCTCGGTCCGGAGGGAAGCGGCGGCGCTACATACCTTGAGATGATTCGAACGAACGTAAGTCGTATTGTCGAGGCCCTCAAGCAGTAGACAGCTTACTCCGCTTGTGACAACATATCCGAACTCCGGGTTGTGGAGGCTGTCCACAGCCCGGGGTTTAGCGGGGTTAAAGACGAAAATGGCTGCTTTAGAACCCGGCATAACGGTCGAGGACCTAGCTGTCGAACGCGGGGAGCATGTCGCGCTCACCGGTATCACCTTCACCGTCGGGCCAGGCACGTTGATGGGAATTCTCGGGCCGAACGGCGCGGGGAAAAGCACATTGTTTGAAGCCATCGCAGGGTTGCTCCCTGTGGCTCAAGGGTCACTCACCGTGCAGGGCACGAAGAGAAAAGGCGCTTTAGCGTACGTCCCTCAGCGTGACAGCATCAACTGGCGATTTCCCGCAACCATCCATGACGTCGTGATGATGGGCCGCAGCAACAACATCGGGTGGATCAGCCGCCCCAGCAAGCGCGACAAGGCAATTGTCAGAGAGTGCTTGGAACGCGTCAACCTATGGGACGAGCGTTCAGCTCTGGTGACTCGATTGTCCGGAGGACAGCGCCAGAGAGTATTCATAGCTCGCGCGCTCGCCCAAGAGGCCAGCATAATCTTGATGGACGAGGCGTTCAGCGGCGTCGACGTTGCCGCCCAAGAGGACATCATCATGGTTCTGCAGTCCCTCCGAGACGAAGGCAAGATCGTCATCATCTCCACTCACGATCTGACGAATATAGCCGAACGATTCGACCGGATCCTTTGCATCAACCACCACATGTGCGCATATGGCCCGCCTGATGAGGCGTTCACACCTGAAGTCCTTGAACAGCTGTATGGCTCGCATGGACTCGAATTCTCTCATCATCACATCGACCCGCACGACCAAAACGAGCGCCTGCGCTGATGGCCAATGTAGCAGAACTGGTCGTCCAACCGCTCCAGTACGACTTCATGCAGCGGGCCCTGATAGTTTCCGTGCTCGTCGGAATCATGTGCCCTGTCATCGGGGCCTACGTCGTCGCGCGCGGTCGGGCCTTCATGGGAGACGCGCTCGCTCACTCCGTCCTTCCGGGCATGGGTGTCGGACTCCTCGCAACCGGCAACGCCCTCATCGCCGCAGTGCCAGCCGGAGTCGCTATAGCGCTGCTCATGGGCTTTATCAGTCGGCGCACAGGGAGCAGCGAAGACACCTCGATAGGAATCGTGTTCGCAGGAATGTTCGCCCTGGGACTCGTTATGCTCTCCAGCCCCTTCTACATCAACTCTTTCATCAGAATTCGCGACACTCAAGCCCCGAATATCGAAGACCTCCTGATCGGAGAAGTACTAGGGGTCAACACAACAGAAGTGTATCTTTCGCTGGGCATAGCCGCGCTCGTGATAGGCGGGCTGTACATCTTTCACCGCTACCTTGTGTACACGACTTTTGACCCGATCGGCGCGGAAGTCGTGGGAATTAGAACCCGCCTAATCGAATACGTGCTTCTCGCGCTCCTAGCCCTCGTCATCGTCATCGGTATCCAAGCGGCCGGAATCGTCCTCGTTATGGCGATGCTCATCACACCGGCGGCAACGGGATATCTTCTCGCCAAGCGCTTCGTGGGAGTCATGGTCGTTGGCGCGACCATTGGCGTGGTGTCCGCGATCATCGGCATATACCTCTCCTTCCATGCCAACATGCCGACAGGCCCCATCATGGCTCTCGTCGCCACCGGAGTTTTCGGTCTCGCCGCCGCCAAGGGCGGGTGGAAACGCCGTCCCGCTTATTAGCCATCTACACCGGCCCCGGAATTCCGCGTGCGAAGACGTTTGCATAACTTATCAGCAATTCAAGCAAGGTGCGAAACACAGGCACAATTAAGTACGAGAGTGCAAGTCATCGACTTTGAACGGCTACTATGTTGGCCAAGCAGTCGAACTCTCTTGGGGTCTGTGGTACTCTGCCCATAATTATCTACTCAACCGAATTTTGTCATGCATGATTCTCCTCGTCTTGTCGAGCGCCGGAACCTTTGCGGGGAGATGCGGCGCGGATGAGCGGGTTGGTCACCTCACGCTTGATGGCGGTGACCCGCAACGGTGGTTCTCGTTTGGATGGTTGTCTGTGCTCCGTCTTCGAGGCACTCGCATTCTTTACCTTCGGCGTTGGGAGACAACTCCATGGCGCATTCTGCGGCTCTGCTGCCACGTCCGCCCGCTCCACTCGGCGTTGCGGACACACCGATAAGGCCGCCGACATCGACCCCGTCGCCTCCGGGGCTCTTCATCTGGCCTGAACCCAAGATCAGCCCGACTCCCACCGCGACAAGACAGCCCACACCCACGCCGACTCTCACCAGTACCCCAACTCCGATTTTCTTCATCTGGCCCCAACTCAAGATCCGCCCGACTCCCACTCCCACAAGACAAGCCACGAGAACGCCGCTTCCCCCACCCACTCCCAGTCCTGCCGCCACTCTTGCGCCGACCGGCGTTCCACCGCCGGCATTCATTCCCATATTCACCCCGACTCCCACTCTGACTCCGACGGTTACTCCGACTCCGGCCTTTACGTCCACCCCGACTCTGACTCCGACGGTTACTCCCACGAATACGCCTCCGCCCCAGAGGCCCTCGCTCAGCATCGCAAGCGCAATATCAAGGACACTCGGCGAGCCGGCATCTGTGCCGGTCACCTTCGATTCCGACGGTGCGAAGGTATCGAGCATTGCGTTCTCATTGGATTATGACGAATCGTGTTTGAGTTTCGATTCAACGGACGACGACGAAGACGGCATGGCGGATTCGGTCAGTCTGCGGGTTCCTGAGGCGTTCAGGGCCTCAACGGTGGAGCACGACTCGAGCGATACTGACGGTGAGATTGACGCCGTTATAGCGGACACGGTGAGTCCATTCGCCGCATTGCCTGACGGGGTGATCATGGAAGTCGCTCTCGCGGTTATCGAGGAAGGGTCATGCAGCGGCAACGAAGCCGGAGTGGGGTTCTCTTCCGACCCTCCGGCAAGCTACGTGAACGATAGGGGCGTTCCGTTGAAGGGCGAGACGCAAGACGGCTCGGTACAGCTATCTACACCGACTCCGACGACCACACCTACCTCGACCGCCACGCAGACACCGACTCCGACCGCCACGCCGCCGCCGCCCATGCCCTCGCTCAGCATCGCCGACGGGATATCGGCAACACTAGGCCAACCGGTCACTGTTCCCGTCACCTTCGCGTCCAATGGCGCGAAGATATCCGGCGTGACGTTCTCTCTTGACTATGACACGGCGTGCCTGACATTCGATCCCACGGATGCGGACTCGGACGGCATCCCGGACTCCGTCACCCTGAACCTCCCAGGGGATTTCGACCGAACAGTGATTGACGCGGGGCCCGACAACTCGGGCAGGGAAGTCGACATCCTTCTAGCCGACTTGGTATACCCGCTTGCCGCAATGCCCGACGGGACGATAGTGAGTATCGGGCTGGAGGTAGGGAGCGAAGCCGCTTGTCGGGGGAGGGAAGTCGATATAGGGTTCTGGACGGAGACGCCGGCGACCTACTCCGACACGGACGGCGAGGGAGTAATCGGGGTCACGCATGGAGGGTCGATACGCATCACGTCGCCTACTTACACTCCCACTCCTACACCAACGTTCACGCCGACAACTACTCCTACACCGACGCCAACACCGACCCCTACTTACACTCCCACGCCTACTCCGACACCAACGTTCACGCCAACAACTACTCCCACACCGACGCCAACACCGACCCCTACTTACACTCCCACGCCTACTCCTACACCGACGTTCACCCCGACACCGACGCCCACACCAACGCCAACATCGGCGCCTACTTACACGCCCACGCCTACTCCTACATCGACGTCCACTCCGACAACTACTCCCACACCGACGCCAACTTCAACCCCGACGGCGACACCTACCCCAACGCCGACGCCTACTCCGACACCGACTCCCACGCCTACACCGACTCCCACGCCCACACCGACTCCTACACCCACACCGACTCCCACGCCTACACCGACTCCGACGCCTACACCCACTCCTACGCCGACTCCAACGTCAACGCCTACTCCAACACCGCCGCCGTCCACTCCCACTCCCACGCCGACACCGACTCAAGAAGGGCCGTCGCTAACTATCCCGAATGAGATACCCGGAACGCCCGGAGAAACGGTAGAAGCGACCATCACCTTCGACGGCGACGATAACGAAATCTCCACCATCACGTTCGCCGTGACCTACGATCAAACGTGTCTGAGTTACGATTCGACGGACCTGTCGATTCCGAGTGATTTCATTTCATCGGTAACGGAGGCGAATGGAACGATACAGTTTGTGCTCTTTGGCTTGACCGTCACCATGCCGGACGGGGACATCGCGGATATTACCTTCACCGTCAGCAGTTCGGAGGACTGCGGCGGGACCACCGTGGACGTGGGGTTCTCTTCTACAGGGCTGTCATTCGGCAATAGCCTCGGCCAGGCGGTTACCGGATGGACGAGTAACGGCTCGGTGAAGATCGCCGACGAGTGAAGGTCTCTGAATGACTGCTTTCAGGGTTTTGTGAAACGAGCGAG
Organism: Dehalococcoidia bacterium; assembly: GCA_965232435.1. Lineage (GTDB taxonomy): Bacteria > Chloroflexota > Dehalococcoidia > Lucifugimonadales > VXLM01 > VXLM01. The sequence continues at coordinate 609,019 of CBDDPU010000004.1, read as the reverse complement.
TCGCTCTTCCTAGAAAGGTCAGGGGCCTTTGACTAGGCCTAATATATCCGTTGACACGACTTGCCCCGCGCTCGTGGGTTTCGCAGTTGTCTCCTTTCGCGGGAACGACGGGTGTGGCCCTGGCCTGCCGGGGTTGCAATGAGCAGTTACTCATAATGTCCCTGGAGGATAAAGTGGTCATAACCTGACCTTCCGCCGGGTTCTCTTGGGAGAGGATTCGCCGTACACTTGGGCAATGGATTCCCGCTCCGACCCCGCTTCGTCATCCTCTTCGGACGACGAAGATTTCAACTCTTCCAAGCGGGCGGAGGGGTCATCTTCCGAGGCTGTTCCCGTCTCCCGGCGTCCTACTACAGCCAATCTGCCTTCCATTCTGCGTTCGTTCGAGAATGGGCATTTCTTTCGGCTGTGGCTGGGCACCGTCTTCCTCATGGGGGCGACCCAGATGCAGATGCTCGTTCGTGGGTATCTCACGTACGAACTCACGGAATCCGCCACGCTAGTGGGGATCGTGAGTGCGGGCGGGAGTATTGCCGTGCTCGCGTTCTCGCTTTTTGGGGGGGCGATTGCCGACAGGGTAGAACGGCGACGAGTGATCCAGATGGGGCAGATTGTAAGCGTGCTCCTTGCCGCAACGGTCGGGACGGCCGTTTTCTTCGGTGTGATCGCGTGGTATCACCTTTTCGCGGCGGGGATCGTTCAGGGCATCATGTGGTCGTTTCTTGCGCCTGCCAGGCAAGCGTTCGTGCCTCAGCTTGTGGGAACCCAAAATCTTGGGAACGCCATTGCGTTGACGGCCTCGGCGATGAGCGGGACGGCCGCTGTGGCGCCGTCAATCGCCAGGCTGCTTTACGCCAGAATTGGCCCTGAGGGGGTCTATTATGTCATCGCGGCCATGTCGGCCATTGCGGTACTGCTAACGACGAGCATCCCGCGCACGCCGTTGGAGCGAGTGGGGAAGAAGCCCTCCATGCTGCATGACATCAAGGACGGCATTCAATACCTCTTGCGCAGCCCATTCATTCTGACACTGCTCTTGTTCGGGTTGAGTATGGTGCTGATCGTTATGCCGTACCGCTTTCTCCTGCCCGTCTATGTAGTAGAAGTTTTCGGGAGAGGCTCGGAATCGCTCGGGCTTCTGATGAGCATTGTTGGAATAGGGTCGCTGGGAGGCTCCTTGGCGATTGCGTCGATTACTAAGTGGCATCGGGGCCTCCTCCTTCTCGCAGGAGGGATCTCGGCGGGCGTGGCGCTGCTGACGGTCTCGGCTATCCCCGTTTACTTGGTGGCGGCTCCGTTCATGTTGCTTCTGGGGCTCGGCGATTCGGCGAACCGCTCATTGAATCAAACTCTGGTTATGGAGAACATGGATGCAGTGTATCGCGGTCGCGTAATGAGCCTCTGGATGATGAATTTTGGGCTGATGCCGCTGGGTATCCTTCCTATAAGCATTATCGCCGAGCAGTTCGGCCCTCAGGCATCGTTCACTTGCATGGGCGCCGCTATAATCGCGATCACGCTTCTCACCTTGATTCTGAGCAAACGTCTGCGCACCACTCAGTAACCGTAGTTGCGCGCGTGTATGCTACAATCTGGCGGTACGCTCCCCTATTATCACAAGAGCGAAAGGACGTTGTATGCGGCCCATATCTGAAATAGCCGACTCCATCGGAATCCCGGCAGAGCACATCATCCCGTACGGCCATTACAAGGCCAAGATTCACCTCAACGCCATCAAGTCGGATGGTCGGCGTGGGAAGTTGATCCTGATGACCGGCATGACCCCGACGCGGGCGGGTGAGGGTAAGACGACTACCACCGTTGGCCTCACTCAGGCGATGGCGCAGCTCGGGCACAAGTCGGTGGCTACGCTGAGGGAGCCGTCGCTCGGCCCTATATTCGGCATTAAGGGCGGGGGCACGGGAGGCGGGGCCTCCTTGGTGGAGCCTCAAGACGAAGTCAACATTCACTTCACGGGCGACGCCCACGCGGTGGCGTCGGCACACAACCTTCTGTCCGCTATCACCGACAACGTGGCCGACCGAGGGAAGATACCGGGATTCGGCCCCCGGAACATCACGTGGCGGCGGGTCGTGGACGTTGAAGAGAGGGCGCTAAGACAGATCGTCACTGGACTGGGAGGACCGAACAACGGGCCGATCCGCGAGTCGGGCTTCGACATCGTCACGGCGTCCGAGATCATGGCGATACTGGCCTTGGCCTCAGGATTAGAGGACCTGCGCGCTCGTTTGAGCCGAGTCATAGTCGGATTCACGGACGAAGGCGAGCCGGTCACGGCGAGCGACATGGATGCGGTGGGATCGCTGATGTCACTGCTCCGACACGCAATCCACCCGAACCTCGTGCAGACGACTGAGGGGCAGCCGGTTTTCGTTCACGCCGGGCCTTTCGGCAACATCGCGCACGGGTGCAACTCGGTCTTGGCCGATCGTCTGGCGCTGGGATATGCCGATTACGTATTCACCGAGGCGGGATTCGGCGCAGACTTGGGCTTTGAAAAGTTTATGCACATCAAGGCGCGATTCAACGACTTGGAGCCTCACGCCGCCGTGATCGTGACGACAGTGCGGGCAGTCAAGTCCCATGGCAAAGTACGGTTCAACGACCTTGCCGAGCCGAACCCCGAGGCGGTCGAGGCGGGAATGGCGAACGTCGAGCATCTCGTGGACATGATCGGGTCTTTCGGCCTGCCGGTGGTCGTGGCGATCAATCGATTCCCGACGGACTCCGCCGAGGAGGTCGCTATAGTCAAGGAGCGCGCGGAGGGGGCCGGAGCATTTGCGGCTGTGGAGAGCCACGTCTTCAGTGACGGTGGAGCCGGCGGGAGAACGTTGGCGGAGGCCGTCGTGGAGGCTGCCGACCGCGACAAGCCGGAAATCAGCTACTTGTACGACACGGAAGCCACGATCCAGGACAAAGTTTTGGCGCTGGCGCAGAAGGTTTACAACGCGAAGGCCGTTACTTGGGCGCCGGACGCGCGACGAAAGCTGAGAGCCTTCGAAGAGCAGGGCTGGGGCAATCTCCCGGTATGCATGGCCAAGACGCATCTTTCCATTTCGGACAAGGCTTTCCGAAAGGGCCGGCCATCCGGTTACACGTTCACAATTTCAGACGTGCGAGCATCGGTTGGAGCCGGTTTTATCTACCCGATATCCGGAGCAATCGTAACGATGCCCGGCCTTCCGGGGAGTCCGAGGCAACTGGACGTGGACGATCAAGGCAACATAATCGGCCTGTAGGGGCTTTCCACTGCCGCCATGCGCGAGTTCTTCAACGTCGTTCCTCCGGGCGAGGCGCTTGCGATTCTGCTCGATCGGCTGGAAGTGTCGGTCTGCGGGGAAGTTGTGCCCACGACTCATTCACTTGGTCGGGTTACGGCCGAGAACATCGTCTCTCCCGAAAACCTGCCCCCTTACCCTCGCTCCGCAATGGACGGCTACTCGGTGCGGGCCCGGGACACCTTCGGGGCATCAGAGTCGCTTCCGGCATTTTGCGAAGTGGTGGGAGAAGTCACGATGGGATCCCAGCCGAAGGTCTGCCTCTCGACCGGACAGGCGGCGGGAGCATACACCGGCGGGATGCTGGCTGAGGGCGCGGATGCGGTCGTCATGGTAGAGAACACGCAGAGAGTGGGCGACCGTTCCATTGAGATACTCAGGCCGGTCGCACCCGGAGAGAACGTCATTCAGGTTGGGGAAGACGCCAAGGTCGGGGAGAGCGTGATTCCGAAAGGGCGGCTGATCAGGCCGCAGGATGTGGGCGCGCTCTTGGGACTGGGGATCACTGAGGTAACCGTAGCGCGGCGTCCCCATGTCGCGATTGTTTCCACAGGCGATGAGCTGGTGCCGCCCGAGCAACGTCCGGATCGTGGACAGGTGCGAGACATCAACACCTACAGTATCGCCTCCCTCGTGCGAGAGGCGGGGGCCGTTCCCGTACACATCGGGCTGGTGGGGGACGACTACGCGGCCCAGCGAGAGGCGGCGTTGGACGGCATGGAACGAGGCGATGTTCTCGTGTTTTCTGCCGGCAGTTCCGTGAGCAGCAGAGACATGACCGTCCAGGTGCTCGATGGCCTGGCGCCACCCGGCGTACTGGTGCACGGTATCGCTCACAAGCCGGGCAAGCCGACGATAGTTGCGCTGTCGAACGGAAAGCCCGCATTCGGGCTTCCGGGCAATCCGGTGTCGGCGATGGTCGTTTTCGGCATACTCGTTCGGCCGGTTATCCAAGCGCTCATGGGGCGAATTGAGCCGCCCGTCACGCGGGGTGTATATGCGCGGCTGACAAGAGACATTCGGTCGGCGACGGGACGGGAGGACCATGTCCAGGTCAAGTTGGTCCATGACGGCGCGGGGACGTACGCCCATCCGGTATTTGGGAAGTCCAATCTCATCAGCACGCTGGTTGACGCGGACGGCGTGGTCGTCGTTCCGTTGGACAATGGCGGACTGTACGCGGGCGATGAGGTCTTCGTAAGGTTATACTAGCCGCTATGCACAAGCACGGCCGCGAGTACTACCTGAGCGACATTCCTCTTGAAGAAGCGATCCGAAAATTTGACCGGGCGTTAGCCGCCGCAGAGGCAATTCGGCACACCGAATCCGAATCGATTGCCCTCAATAAGGCCAATGGACGGATCACAGCCGAACCGGTTTGGGCCGAACGTTCTTCTCCGCACTACGACGCCTCGGCGATGGACGGAGTAGCGGTTCGCGCCGCCGACACGGTTGGAGCATCGGAGACGGCCCCTATTCGAATCTCCGTCGGAGATCAGGCTGTCTGGGTGGACACGGGCGACCCAATGCCAAGAGAAACCGACGCGGTAATCATGATCGAAGACGTCCACGAAACGGACGGCGGGGCGATTGAGATATATGCTCCGGTGTCGCCGTATCAGCACGTGCGCGCGCTTGGGGAGGATATTACGGCGTCGGAATTGGTTTTACCGCAAAGCCATAGACTGCGGCCTCAGGACCTTGCGGCGTGCGCAGCGGCCGGTTTGACGGAAATATTGGCGCGAGTTCCCCCAAGGGTCGCGATCATTCCAACGGGCAATGAGTTGATATCGATCGGCCGGACGCCCAAGGCGGGAGAGATCATCGAGTTCAACTCGCTTATGATCGCCGCGATGGTGGAGGATTGGGGCGGGAGCGCGACGCGACTGTCTCCGGTTCCGGACGATTCCGATCTTCTGGCGAAGGCAGTATCCGAAGCGGTTTTGGAGTCGGACATCGTAATCGTCAACGCCGGTTCGTCGGCAGGCGCAGAGGACTACACCGCGAAAGTAGTTTCGCGTCTTGGGGAGCTGGTCGTACACGGAGTGGCGATAAAGCCGGGACATCCCCTCGTGCTCGGAGTGATCGGATCGACGCCCGTTCTGGGCATCCCGGGCTATCCGGTGTCGGCGGCGGTAACCTGTGAAAAGTTTCTGCGTCCTCGCATTCAGCGAATGTTGGGAATCTCAATACAACCCCGCGAGAGGACCGAGGCGGTTATGAGCCGCAAAGTGCATTCATCCTTGGGAGAAGACGAGTTTTTGCGTGTGCGGCTTGGACGAGTGGACGGCAGGACGATAGCGGCTCCGATTCAGCGTGGGGCGGGGGTGGTCATGTCGCTCGTTCGAGCGGATGGCATTGTGACCATTCCGCGCTTCAGCGAAGGCATTGATGCCGGAGAAGAAGTGGATGTCGAACTTCTGCGCCCTGTTGAATCGCTCGATGCGACGATCGTAGCCATCGGCAGCCATGATGTGACGCTCGATCTCATTGCGTCGGAGCTTCGCCGAGTGGACCCGAGACTCACGTTCGCGTCTTCGAACGTCGGCAGCCTCAGTGGTCTGCTGGCGCTTGGTCGCGAAGAAGCGCACTTGGCCGGGACGCACTTGCTGGACGAAGACAGCGGCGAGTACAACGTCTCATTCGTGCGTAGGTACGCGCCGGGTAAGGACATCGTGCTGGTGACTCTTGTTCATCGAACGCAGGGGCTTATCGTGCCTCCCGGAAACCCGAAGCGCATAGAGTCGCTCGACGATCTCATTCGGAGGGACATTCGATTTGTGAATCGACAGCGAGGATCGGGCACAAGAGCGCTGCTCGACTACCTTTTGAAGCAAAAGGGCTTCGCGCCTCAGGACGTGACGGGATATGAACGAGAAGAGTTCACCCACCTCGCCGTTGCCGCGGCGGTGGCGGGTGGGGTGGCAGACGTCGGAGCAGGGGTCTTGTCCGCGGCTCGGGCCCTGGGCATGGACTTCGTTCCGTTGTCTACGGAGCAGTACGATCTGGCCATCCCGACGCGGCATTATGAAAGCGAACTGCTCGCGCCCCTGCTGTCGCTTATTCGAAGCGCGGAGTTCAAGGAGCGAGTCGATGCGCTGGGCGGCTACGACACTGCCTCGACCGGTCAGGTGGCCGCGATGGTGAATCGTCATGGCGCTTAGACGTGTGGTAGTCTTCCGGCGAGGTTCCAGATGAATGACACCGACGGCGTAACGGGAATCGTGCTGGCGGGCGGCATGAGTCGCAGATTGGGACGTGACAAGGCAGTGGAGATGATCAACGGGCAACCCCTCATCTCTCACGTGCTAGATTGCCTCTCCCACGTCACACAGGAGCTTGTCGTCGTGGTGAACAGCCGTGAGCGCGGAGAGGAACTTCCCCTGTCCGATTCCGTCATAACGGCCGTTGACATCTACCCCGACACCGGCTCTCTAGGGGGCATCTTCACGGGACTTTCGGTATCAAGCAGCCGGTGGGGATTCGCCGTGGCGTGCGACATGCCGTTTTTGAACCTCGACCTGGTGCAGTATCTCCTTTCCCTGCGTGGGGGGCATGATGCCGTCGTGCCCATCATCGGCCATCGCCCTGAGCCCACACACGCGGCATATTCGAAAGTCTGTTTACCGGCCATCGAGACTCGGTTGAAGGCCAACGATCTCAAGATTGCCAAATTCTTCGACGACGTGCGAACGAAATATGTGAGTCAGCGCCACGTTGAGGAGCTCGACCCCGGTGGGCTGAGTTTCTTCAACATCAACACGGAGGAGGATCTCGCGAGGGCGCGGATGCTCGCCCGGGAAGGGGCGCTGTCATGACCGCCGCCCGCAAGGCGCCGACTCGGATCGCGGTTACGGTGGAACTGTTCGGAAATGCGCGACTGCTGGCAGGGCGGCAACTGGGGCCGCTTAAGGTGCCGGACGATAGCACCCTTAAGGATATCGCGGAAGAGATCGGGCGGAACCATCCGACATTGGCGGGGACGGTCGTACGCGAGGACCTGACGGGCTTTTTGGACAGCTATACCGTCAATCTCAACGGTGTGGAATTCATCGACGAGCGGCGCGAACGTCTCAACGACGGGGATGTATTGCTGGTCTTTTCAAGCCAGGCGGGAGGCTAGCGCGATGTACGGGTATCACGGCAGAGTGATGCTGGTCGACCTGCACAGTCAATCGGTCCGCTGGGAGTCGCTGGGCGAAGACGTGCTGCGACGATTCATCGGCGGGACGGGGTTGGGCGCGTACTTGCTGTACCGACACTGTCCCCCGGGGACTGACCCTCTGTCGCCGGAGAATCCTTTGATATTCGCAACAAGTCCCCTCGTGGGCAGCAGGTTGACAACGTCGAGCAAGTTCGCGGTCGCGGCAAAGTCGCCATTGACGGGAATGATCGGAGACTCGCTTTCGTCGAGCTTCATCGCAACGGAGTTGAAGAAGACCGGCGCGGACGCCATCGTCATAGTGGGCAAGTCGCCGTACCTCACGTTACTGGAGATTTCAGACGGCGAGGTGGAGTTTCTGGACGCTTCCCATCTGCTTGGCATGGGAACGTCGGCGACGGAGCGCACGGTCAAGAAGCAGCTTGGGGGCATGTATCGGGTGGCATGCATTGGCCCGGCCGGAGAGAACTTGGTCCGCTACGCCGGCATCGCCAACGATGGCGGGCGACAGGCGGGACGCACAGGGCCGGGGGCCGTCATGGGGTCGAAGAACCTCAAGGCCATTGCAGTGAGGGGGCACAGTACGGTCACGTTCGCGGATCCGGACACACTGAAGGCCATTCGAGCGAGCCTGAGCAGGCGGAGCCTCGGCGACGCGACTGAAAAGTATCGCACCTTGGGCACCGTGGCGAACGTGTCGGTGTTCAACCGGCTCGGAGCGCTCCCAACGCGGAATTTCCGCCAGGCGACTTTCGAGGGCGCCGAAGCCGTAAGCGGTGAAACGTTTCAGAAGGATCATCACGTCAAGAACGCCCACTGCGCCAGTTGTACGATTGGCTGTGAGCACATCCTTACAACAAACGATGACGGAGTGAAGACGACCGGCCGCCTGGAGTACCAGAGCTCATTTTCCATGGGGCCGCTGGTCGGAGTGGATGATCCGAACACGGTAATTAGGGCGTCCACTCTATGCGACGAGTTGGGAATGGATACTATCAGCGCCGGAGGCACCGTCGCATGGGCGATGGAGTGCTTCGAGAACGGAACGCTGACTGAGCGCGACACGGGAGGCCTCGATCTGCGCTTCGGCGACGGAGGCGCCCTGCTTGCGGTATTGGAACTGATCGCGCGCCGCCAGGGGTTGGGCGATATGCTGGCGGAGGGTTCGCAGCGAGCGGCCGAGATATTGGGGAGCGGGTCGCGTGACTGGGCCATGCACGTGAAGGGCCTTGAAATGCCGGGATACGAGCCGCGCAGTCTCAAGACGATGGCCCTTGCCCTGTCGGTCAGCACGCGGGGGGCGTGTCATAACCGTTCGTCGGCATACGAGGCGGACTTTTCCAATCGGGTCGATCGGTTGACCGTCGATGACGAGCGGGGCCGCATCACCATGGAGGGAGAGGACTACTCGGCAGTCATGGACTCGCTCATTTGGTGTAAGTTCCTCCGCAAGGCCTTTGATGACTTCTATGGGGAGTCGGCGACGATTTACGAGGGTTTGACGGGATGGCGCACCGGGCCGGACGATCTCAGGGAAGCGGGCGAGCGCATCAACAACCTCAAGAAACTGTTCAACGTTCGGGAAGGGTGGACGCGGGAGGACGATACTCTCCCGCCGCGTGTGTTGCGGGAGGAATTGCAGACCGGAATCGTTAGAGGAATCGGGCTGACTCGCTCCGACCTGGACATGATGATCGACGGGTACTATCGCGCGCGGGGATGGACGGAAGCGGGGCTGCCGCCGGCGAGTAAACTGGATGAGCTGCGGTTGACGGACGTTGCGGGCAGGTACCTGACGGCGAGTATTTCGGGCTAGATTTCGCTCACGCTCCTTGTTAGAGCAAGACGAATTCCGGCCCGGTATCGGGATGCTGGGCGACGTTCCTGCGGGAAATGGTTGTGTGGCGCGTGCGCCTGCCTGAATGCGAGAGGCGCAGGGTTGATACGCGCTTGCAGAGTGTCCGCATACTATCGCCGTTCGTTGGCGCTGTGCTACAATTCCGTTCGGCGGTAACTGTTCAGTCTCGATGAGATAAGCGTTTCTTTCGCTGTGGATACACGCCGCATGTCGGAACGCGGGTTTTCGTTCTCCGCTTTTGCGGGAACGACGGGTGACGGTGATTTCGTGAGTGGTTCTCCCGGACAGTGAACAGTTGTTGGATTCGGTGCAGACGAAAGAAAAGGGGTAAAGGGATTCGGTGGCAAACAGCATAAAGGTCGCAATAATCGGCGTGGGGAACTGCGCCTCTTCACTTGTGCAGGGAATTGAGAAGTACCGTGATGTCGGCGCGGAGGAAGAGGTGCCGGGCATCATGCACCCGGTGATGGGCGAGTACGGGATCGGGGACATTGAGGTTGTGGCGGCGTTCGACATCAACGAGAGCAAGGTCGGCCTTGATCTTTCGGAGGCGATCTTCGCCGAGCCGAATAACACGGTAAAGTTCGCCGAAGTGCCGCACAGCGGTATTACGGTCCAGCGGGGGATGACTCACGACGGGATCGGACACTACGTGTCGGATGTGGTCAAGAAGGCGCCTGGGGGCACGGCGGACATTGCCGGCACGCTCCAGGAGCGCGAGGTTGACGTGGTCATCAACTATCTGCCGGTCGGCTCCGAGGAGGCGACTCGCTGGTATGTTGAGCAGGTGCTGGCGGCGAAAGTCGGGTTCATCAACTGCATCCCCGTATTCATCGCCAGCGGTGAGAACGACTACTGGCAGAAGCGCTTCAGCGACGCGGGAGCGCCGGTCATCGGAGACGACATCAAGTCACAGGTCGGCGCGACGATCGTGCATCGCACGCTGGCGCGACTCTTCATGGATAGGGGCGTTCGGCTGGATAACACGTACCAGTTGAATTTCGGAGGGAACACGGACTTTATGAACATGTTGGAGCGTGAGCGTCTGACGAGCAAGAAGATATCGAAGACGCAGTCGGTGCAGTCGCAAATCGACAATGAGATCCAGGCAGACAACATTCATATCAGTCCGAGCGACCACGTGTCGTGGCTGACCGACCGCAAGTGGGCATATATCCGGCTGGAGGGCACGAGCTTCGGCGACGTGCCGCTGAACGTGGAACTCAAGCTGGAGGTTTGGGACAGTCCAAACTCCGCCGGCGTACTGATCGACGCCATCCGGTGCGCGAAGATTGCGAGAGATCGGGGCATTGGGGGGCCGGTCTTGGCGCCGTCGGCGTACTTCATGAAATCGCCGCCCGCACAGTACCATGACGACGTGGCGCGTGAGATGGTCGAGGACTTCATCGCGGGGCGGGACGGAAGCGGTTAGGACGAGTCGCCGGCGTGCATCGTTTCTTGATGCGGACGACGTTCTCGTTCATATCTTGCCGTAATGGCCGGCAAGGGCAATGTGGACAGCTCGGCAATCCAGCCGTTATGGCAAAGTTGTCATGAAGACTGAACGGGCGATGCCGCTATAGTCCATGATCCGAGGACGCAATGGATTATTCGGCTGCTGAAAGCGAAGCGCGAATAGCGGGCAGCGTCGGCCGCGAGGCTTCCGCGCGTCCACTCAAGATCGGTCTTGCCTCGGCGTATGACTTCGCGTCGCGCGGCGGAGTGCAGACGCATATCAGGGAACTCGCCCGGCAGCTGCGTGCATGGGGCCACGACGTCCGCATCATCGCGCCGTGCGGGGAACCGAGCAAGGTCGAGGATGAGGGCTTCATCCCTATGGGGAAGCCGTTCCCGCTGCCGAGCCGGGGCTCGGTCGGGCGGATTTCCGTATCGGTGTGGCTGCGAGGGAAGATCAAAGAGATGATGGACGAGCAGCAGTTCGACATCATCCACATGCACGAGCCGTTTTCGAGCTACGTTTGCGTCGGGATGCTGAGTCAGTCCAACGCCGTCAACATCGCCACCTTCCATGCCTATCCCGGCTCGCGAGTCTATGACATGGGCGGAGCGCGCATCGCTCAGCCGTACTTCAAGATGCTGCATGGCCGCATCGCCGTATCGCAGCCGGCCAAGGAGTTCATCAGCAGCTACTTCGCCGGCGATTATGAATTGATTCCCAACGGAGTAAGAATCGACCAATATCGGGAGGGAGTGGAGCCGTTTCCGCACTTGCAGGACGGGATGATCAATTTGCTGTTTCTTGGTCGAGCAGACAAGCGAAAGGGCCTGAAGTATCTGCTCTTGGCGTACAGCAAGCTCAAGTGGGACTGGCCCAACCTGCGGTTGATCGTCCTGGGACCGGGCAATCCAAACGCCGAGTGTCAGCGAATCATTGGTGAGCGGAGTCTTCAAGACGTGATGTTTGCGGGGGCGGTATCGGACGAGGATAAGTTCCGGTATTTGAAGACTGCGGATATCTACTGTTCACCGGCGACGGGCGGCGAGAGCTTTGGGATAGTGCTTGTGGAGGCGATGGCGGCGGGCTTGCCGACTGTGGCCAGCGAGATACCGGGCTACATGACGGTCGTTAGGAACGGTATCGAGGCGGTGACCTTCCCGCCGAAGGATGTGGACGCGCTGGCCGAAGCGTTGGCGACGGTGTTGCGAGATGCCGACCTGAAGGAGCGACTTGCGGCGAATGCGCTGCGTCGAGCGGACGAATTCCGCTGGGAACGGGTCGCGCGACGAGTGTTGGACTACTATATCGAGTGTATGGATAAGGCGCAAAGTTCGGACGAGAGCCGGGTGTCTTTCGTCTCTTGAGAGGTGCTTTTCTTAAGGGTTCGTGTCAATGCTTCTCCATGATGATTGGCTTACCCATGTGCGTTCCCGCTCCCCGTTTTCACGAGGACGAGCTTCCCAGGAACGACACTGGGAGCGATTGAACCGGGTTGGCATAAGAGGGCGATGAGATGCTCGTTGATTTCCTTGCTTGATCCGTTTAAGGAACGCTACTTTTTCCACTTTTTTAGGGGAGGCAACTTCTCGAACTGATGCACCGACTACGCAGTTTTCTCACTCCTGTTGTTGACGGCATCGCGCGCGTCTTCATCACGCTGAGGATATCGCCGAACGCTCTAACGGTTATCGGCGTGCTCTTGGCGGCGGTTGCCGCGGGTCTCATCGCGCAGGGGATGCTGGCCGCGGGAGGGGTTGTGGTACTCGTGGCGGGCGTGTTCGATATGTTCGACGGGGCGGTCGCGCGAATGACCAATCGCGCGACGAAGTTCGGCGCGCTATTCGACTCGGTGATGGACCGAGTGTCGGAAGCTGTGGCCTTGCTGGGCCTGCTGTGGCTGTATCTTGACCAAGGCGAGCGGCTGGGCGCTGCTCTAGTGTATTCCTCGATCGTGGGATCGATGCTGGTGAGTTATGTGCGCGCTCGCGCGGAGGGGCTGGGCGTCGAATGCAAGGGCGGTCTGATGCAGCGGCCGGAACGAGTCGCGTCATTAGGAATTGGGCTCATCGTGGCCCAGTGGTGGGGGCCGGCGATGCTGATTGTGTTGGGAGTGATTGTCGCGCTGACGATGGTTACGACGGCGCAGCGGATTATGGAGACGGCGCAGAGAGTTGAGGACGGGCCGGAATGAGGGAGTGGGAATGAGTACCCCCGTCCCGTATCGGAGTACGGGGCGACGTTCTTTCGCGGGAACGACAGGGTGACGGCGTCGGCTGTTAGCGTTCCACTTTGAGGATGCTCATGAAGGCTTCTTGGGGTATTTCAACGCTGCCCACCTTCTTCATGCGTTTTTTGCCCTCGGCCTGACGTTCGAGCAGTTTTCGTTTTCGGGTCACGTCTCCACCGTAGCACTTGGCGAGGACGTTCTTTCGCAGGGCCTTGACCGTTTCCCGGGCGAGGATTTTGCCGCCGATGGCTGCCTGAATCGGCACCTCAAACATCTGACGCGGGATGAGCGTTTGAAGCTTTTTGACGAGATCTCGCCCGCGCTCGTAGGCGCCGTCGCGATGGACAATGACCGAGAGAGCGTCAACCGGCTGGGCATTGACGAGGATTTCGAGCTTTACGAGATTCTCAGGGCGATAGTCGGTCAGTGAGTAGTCCATCGAGGCGTAGCCCTGAGTCGTAGATTTGAGACGATCGTAGAAATCGACGAGCATTTCGGCGAGAGGCATGGAGAATTCCATCATCACGCGGGTCTTGGAGATCGACTGCGCGCCGATGTCGGCCATGACGCTGCTATGCGCGCCGTTGTCCGATGGGCCGTATTGAATGTACTCCATGCGTTTGAAGTCGCCTCGACGCTCGGTAACAAGATCCATCATCGCGCCGATGTAATTCGCTGGGACTATGATGGTGAGGTCAACCCATGGTTCCTGCATTTCCTCGATGAAGCTGACGGGTGGAAGCTGGGAGGGGTTGTCGATCTCGGTAACCGCGTCGTCGGTAGTGCGCACGCGGAATGCGACGCTCGGCGAGGTAGCGATGAGGTTGATGTCGTATTCGCGTTCGAGCCGTTCCTGTACCACGTCCATGTGAAGCAGGCCGAGGAAGCCGCATCGGAACCCCGTACCGAGTGCGGCGGAACTTTCCGGTTCGTAGGTGAGGGCGGCGTCGTTCAGTTGGAGTTTTTCCAGGGCGTCGCGAAGGTCGAGATATTCTTCACCGTCGGCGGGATATAGTCCGGCGAAGACCATGGGCTTGAGAGGTCGGTATGCCGCGAGGGTCTCTGCGGCGGGGTTGTCGGCGAGGGTTATGGTATCTCCAACAGGGGCGTCTCCAACAGCCTTTAGGCCGGTCGCAATGTAGCCCACTTGTCCCGCTTCGAGGGCGTCCGCCTCCACGGCATCGGGACTGAAGAACCCCAATTCCAACGCTTGGCTCTCCTTGGCGTTCGACATGATTTGGACCCGGCTGTTAGGAAGTATCTTGCCGTCGCGCACGCGGACGTACGCCACCACGCCTTTATAGCTGTCATACTTGGAATCGAAGATCAACGCGCGGAATGGCGCTCGATCATCGCCGATGGGGGGCGGTATGCGTTCGATGACGGCATTGAGGAGGTCGGCGACTCCAATTCCGGTTTTCCCCGATGCGAAGAGAATTTCATCCCGTTGGAAGCCAAAAGCCTGAATCACCTCATCGGCGATACGGTCCGGTTCGGCGGCGTCGAGATCTACCTTGTTTATCACCGGAATGATCTCGAGGTCATGTTCAATCGCCAAGTAGACGTTCGCGAGGGTCTGAGCCTGTATGCCCTGCGTGGCGTCCACTACGAGGAGGGCGCCCTCACAGGCGGCCAGGCTCCGTGATACTTCGTAAGAGAAATCGACGTGGCCGGGCGTGTCGATGAGGTTCAGTTGGTATTGGTGTCCATCCTGCCCCTTGTACGACAGCCGCACGGCCTGAGCCTTGATTGTTATGCCGCGTTCCCGCTCAAGCTCCATTGAGTCGAGCACCTGCTCGACCATTTCGCGCTCGTCAAGCGCTCCCGTTACTTCAAGGAGTCGGTCGGCGAGAGTCGATTTGCCGTGATCGATATGGGCGATGATGCAGAAGTTGCGAACGTACTGGGAATCCATGGTATTGATGGTAGCACGGCTATGAGCGGCGGGAAATCATATGAGCGGTGATACATTGCAGCAATTCCTCAAGCCGCACGGTTACGTGCGCGATTTGGATCCATCCGGTGCACAGGGCAGCGGTTGCGGAGTATGATATGTGGGCGACTCTTGAAGTCGAGATACGAGGACGAGAAACATTCGGGAAGGAGACATGATATGTCATTGGCAACGGCAAAGAGTACGGCGAACGCGGTATGGGAGGGATCGCTCTTTGAAGGAAGCGGGCAGGTGAGCGCGTCCAGCGGAGCGTTCAGTGATCAGGCGGTCTCATGGGCCGCAAGGACAGACCGGGGCATTGCGACAACGAGCCCGGAAGAACTGCTCGCCTCATCGCACGCGGCGTGCTACTGCATGGCCCTTTCCAACGGGCTCACCCAGGCAGGCACTCCGCCGACAAAGCTTGAGGTGAGCGCAACGGTCACTTTCGCCCAGCAGGAGGTCGGCTGGAAGGTCGCGAGCAGCGCCCTCACGGTCACCGGCGCCGTTCCCGGAGCGACCGCCGAGAGCTTCCAAGAGGCAGCTGAGGCGGCGAAAGACGGCTGCCCCATATCGAAGGCCATCGCCGGCAACGTGGAGCTGAGCGTTGAGGCGACTTTGGCGTAGGAATCCGGCCGCCGACAATTGGAAGCGACGCTCCTGCTGAATTCCCGGAGGCAGAAGATCGGGCCTACCCGCCCTCAGTCCTCCACGACCGCGATCGCGTCCATCTCGAACAGGAGTGACGGCAGGACGAGGGGAGCCTGCACGGTTGCCCTCGCAGGTCGGGAACTCTCGAAGAACTCGTTGTATACGGCGTTCATCTCGGCGTAGTCGGCCATGTCGGCTAGGTAGAGCGTCGTCTTGATTACGTCATCGAGGGTAGCGCCGACGGCATCTAGGGCGGCCACGAGGTTTTCGAGCGTTTGGCGCACTTGCGCTTGCACGTCGCCTTCTCCGACAACTTTGCCGTCTGAATTGAGGGCTATGAGTCCCGCGGTCGTGACTAATGAACCTGCTCGCACGACCTGTGAATAGGCCGCGAGCGGCTTTGCGAGGGTGTCGGGATTGACTCGTTGTATCTTCATTTTCGCCTCCGATTTGTCAAGTGCGGCCAGTATAGCCGACGGCGCGACGGACGTCATTCACGGGCAGGGAGCGATTGTGCTATCCTCTCTCGAAATTTCGATGGGGATGTGCGCATGACTAACCTGCCGTCCGGGGTGCAATTCATCCGCACCGGCGATCTTGCGGCAGAGCGTGACGCGGGCGGCTCGTGGTATGAGGTGGTCGTGATGGACGGCCGAAACCGAGTCGGCCTGATTTGCGCGCTCCCGGGCACTCCGCCCGACCCGCATATTCACCCCGACTACAACGAGTGGTGGATCAACCTCGGCGGCCTGACGCAGTGGCAGATCGGCCAGTATGAGCCGCTGCTCGCCGAATGGGGCGACGTGGTAATCGCGCCTGCCGGTTACTGCCACGACATACGCTCGAAGGGCGAGGGCCATGGCCGTCGGCTGCACGTATCGACTCCGAACAGCAATCACGACATCCGCGGCGTTTCTCCCACTCGCTTCGTGCCCATCGACTACGACCTCCCGATGCCCAACCTGCTGCACACTCGGTTTCGGCAGCTGCGCGAGAGGAATGGACATGACGCCGCGTGGTCTGAAGTAGTCGTAAAGGACAGCCGCAACACGGCGGAGATCATCAGCCAGCTCCCGGGGACGGTGTCCGACGCGCGAACGCCTTCGCGAGATGAGTGGTGGGTCATGCTGGCCGGCAATGCCGCCATGCGCACCCCCG
Organism: Dehalococcoidia bacterium; assembly: GCA_965232435.1. GTDB lineage: Bacteria > Chloroflexota > Dehalococcoidia > Lucifugimonadales > VXLM01 > VXLM01. The sequence goes on along the minus strand of CBDDPU010000004.1, from coordinate 592,272 downwards.
ACGGGGATATTGACGCCATCAAAGGCGATATTGTCGTGGCCGAGCCGGGAACGACATACCATGTTGTCACCACCGGGGATGAGCCGTGCGTCCGCATTCTTGTGACCGACACCAACGCCTAATACGCTAGAGAGGTGATCCATGAGAGCCGCAGTTCTCGAACAGCCGAAGACTTGGCCCGCCGTTAGAGACCTCGAAATTCAAGAGCCTGGCGAAGGCGAAGTGCTTCTGGACATGGTTGGCGCGGGTGTTTGCCATAGCGACTACCACTTCGTTGATGGGCATATGCAGCCGTGGGGTCTGCCGTGGGTGTTGGGCCATGAAGGAGCGGGCGTCGTTCGAGAGGTTGGTTCCGGAGTATCAAGCGTTTCGCCCGGCGACAAGATCATCCTCTCGCTCGACCCGATGTGCGGATACTGTCGCAACTGCTCACTGGGAAGTCCGGCCCTGTGCGAGACGTACCCGCGAACGCCCGTCACCCGCATGACGCTGGAAGGAAAGCCGACCTATCACATGCGCCCCACCTTCGCCGAGCAGACGATCGCGCTTGCTGACGCCTGCGTCAAAGTGCCGGACGACACGAACCTCGTGGTAGGCTGCCTGATAAGCTGCGGCGTGATAACCGGAGTCGGGGCAGTGGTGAACCGCGCGAAGGTCGAACCGGGCGCGAGTATGGCCGTTTTCGGATGCGGCGGCGTTGGGCTGAACGTCGTGCAGGGAGGCGTCCTCGCCTCTGCCGGCAAGATCATAGCGGTCGACCGAGTGCCCTACAAGCTCGAATTGGCCGAGCAGATGGGAGCGACTCACTTCATCAACGCGGAGAAGGAAGACCCCATCGAGCGGATAAAGGAGATCACCGGCGGCGGGGCCGATTATGCATTCGAGGTGGTCGGATATCCCACCCTCGTCCGACAGGCTCTCGACTCCGTGCGAACGACGGGCACTGCGGTTGTGGTTGGCGTCCAGCCCAGCGGACAGGAAATCTCCATAGAAGGGTGGCATCTGCTGCAAGACCGCGCGCTCCTCGGCGCGTTCCACGGCTCGGCCCGCGCGCGCGTCGACTTCTTATGGCTGCTTGATCTGTACAATCAAGGACGCCTGAAACTCGACGAACTCATATCGCGCTCGCGTCCACTCGACGAGCTCAACGAGGCCTTCGACGACATGAACGCCGGCATCGTCGCGCGAACCGTGCTCATCTTCGACTGATTTCCGGGGATTGGGGATACAGTGTCTTAGTGGCGATGTGGGGACGATGGGGGCTTATGTAGATTCTCCCCCATCAGATCGAGACCGCTTTCGCAATGCGGCGGAGAGTCCTGCTAAGAAGGTGTCAATCTCTTTCCAAGGTTCGGATACAACCTCTGTACATACGGGTATACTGGAAGAGGTCAATCCTAGCCGACTCTGAATTTAAGAGAGGACTGGCAGGTTACACATAATGGATTGAGCAGAGTGGTGGTGTGCTTAATCCCGCACATATGACAGTAATTCTCCCGGTAAGTCGCGTCTTGGTATCGATTCCAGATCGCGTAGCAGCGTTCACAGAGCGGTTTCTTTGGGTTGGCACGTAGGACAGTCTTGCACCTGATGCAGTAACCGACTCCTGGATTCTTAGTGGTCTGAATGTTTTTCGTGTATCGGCAAGGTGGATCGGATCCGTACTCTGTGCAGCCCCAGAACTGACCGTGGCTACTGTTCATAACCTGAAGGCGCCCCCTATGACAACTTGGACACTCCGGCGCTAGTGCACCGAGCTGCCTCAAATGGCCAAACTGCTCGATTAACTCGGTAACAAACGTTGAGGGCCGGGTCGGATCGGTCAATAGGTAGGCGCCCACCCGTGCGCGGGTCATCGCCACGTAGAAGAGTCGTCGCTCTTCTGCGAATGGGAAGGCTCCTTCTGGAGCAGGGGGCAAGACGAGCTCAAGCAACGAGTTGTCTTCGATCCGCGAGGGGAAGCCCCAGCGGCCGTCCTTGAGGTCGAGCACGACCGCGTAATCCGCTTCTCGCCCCTTCGCGCTGTGAACAGTGCTGAAATCCTCGGCCGGTGTCTTGCCTTGAAGCGCCTTCTCGCTCGATTTGTAGCGCCCCAGTACCAAGACGGAGTGGTCATTGCCTTGTGCGGATGTCTGGATATCCTCTCGGACGCGCTGGAGGCCGTTCGCGGGATCGTCGGCGTAAATCACGGTGATACCCCTGTCGGCGGCGACGCTGTCGGAGGTTAGCGCCCGCTCCAACTGCTCTGGATTGCTGAGCACGAACTCGGTCGAGGGACCAAGAATGCCCTCGCCGAATCGGAAGGTCTTGCTCAGCGTCCGGGTTTGTACGTGGCCCAAGTAGTTCCCACAGTTTCGTAGGAGACCTATGTCGCTCCCCGCAAAGCGGTTGATCGACTGCCAGTCGTCACCCACGAGGAAGTATGCTATGTCGTCGCGTTTAAGGGCCTGAAGTAGCTTCATCCGACCCGCGGATATGTCCTGAAACTCGTCGACAAGGACGTACCGGTAGGGCTTTTCCCACCTGCCTTCGCGAATGTATTGAGCGGATCTGTCAATTAAGTCATGAAAGTCCAGCTTCCCTTCGGCTTTGTGCCGCTGTTCATATCGCGTGCGGACCTGCCTGAAGACCTCAAGAAATCCCTGGTTGCGCCACAGCGTGCCTCGCTTACTGGCGCGGGCTCGTAACTCTTGGTTCGACAGGCCGTTCGTCTTGACGTGGTTCAGAAACTTTGCCATAAGCCGTGCTAACCACTCAATTAACTGCCGGGCCAGTGCCAGCACCAACTCTCGTTGTGAGACGCGCTCTAACCGAACTCCCTCCTTTTCAAGCCGCTCTCCCAGCTTGTCGAGGAGGATGTCCTCCCGGCGCTGCCAGCTATAGGTTTCGATGAGTTTCGTTCCGTACTTCGTGTGCGTCCATCTATGCCACTTGACTCTTTCCCTGTACCCCTTCCAACGACGCGGCGGGTTGCCATGCTTGTCCAGCGCGTGGTGTTCGATATAGATGTCGTAGTCTGGGAGAAAGAAGTCCGGTTTATATTGGCCATACTCTTCCGTCTCGGTCCGCACCTCGTACGGTCGTTCGTAGCAGAACCTTATGCCATGCTTCGTGAGAAAATTTGCGATCTCCAACTCCTCAAAGCCCTTCACTCGTACACCGCTCAGAGTCCGAAGATCGACACTGCGTATGTACGCGTTATACTCGTCCCGGTTTTCAAAGTCGAAGGCCGATTCGTAGGCTCCATGGTAGGATGCGATGAAGTTTGCTGCGGCGTCCGAAGCTTGCGGGTCATCAAGCAGTTCGTTGAGGATTTTCTTTAGAGTGTCGGGCAGTTCGAACTCGCCCACGATCTTCGACATGTTACGCGGGGCCTTTTCGACATCCGCTATGACTCCCCGACCGAAGCTATGGAAAGTACGAACGTGCGTTGTGGAGAGGTCGCCGGTAAGCCGCTCTTCTATCTCGGTAACCGCCTTTTTGTTGAACGCCAACACGAGAATTTCGTGTGGAGAAACACCCTGGTTGCGCACGAGGTGGGCGACTTTCCCAACGACGACTGAGGTCTTACCCGTTCCCGCACCCGCTAGCACGAGGGTCACATCCTCGTCTGTGGCGACGGATTCAGCCTGTTCGTTCGTGAGAGGGTTCGACAGTGCCGCGAGGGTGGCGGTCTGTACAGTAGGAGCGTTGCTGGATATGAAGAGGTTGTTCGCCTTTCTCCTCGCCGCCTCGAAACTCTCAACTGGTTCAAGGGACTTAAGCCGCCCCAGTGCCTTCATCGCTTCTGGTTCGAGGTGTTTGTGGACGAGACCCTCGCACTCCCGCAGAATCGGTATGACAACAGCTTTGTGAAGCTTTAATGAGTCCTCGAATCTGGCATATTGGTCGCCGGCAAAGAGTTGGCTTAGCACCTCATCGAGCCGCGTCAGCCTCGGGCTTATAGTTTTGGCGCTCCTGACGGCTTCTGCCACGGCAGCATCGCGGATTAGGGAAGCTTTCCTTCCGTCAAGTCCTCCGATTGACTGCTGCGTTCCGTTCGTCAGTCGAATTGTCAGCCGGTGCCAAAACCACGCGCGACGGACCGTGATCGAGCCGATGGTGCTAACAGGTATTCTTATCTGTTCGTTCCCGAGGCGCTTTTCGAATTGAATTATTCCGCGGGTTAGCCAGACATGTGCTGGACCCAGTGAGAACAAGCGGTGGAGCCAAGCGCTTTCGGTCGAGATTTGGTCGATTGGCTTCATGTCAATCCCGGCCATACATTATACGGTGGTAGTATTCGAACCGACGAACTGCTAGTGCATACTGGGATTTTTTGAGGAGTGAGGAGGGGAGAATAATACTCCTCGCTCACCGACGCGTGGAATTCGTTCTCACTCATTGAACCGGAACACCTTACCTCTCTTTGACAATTGACGCCATAGGGTGGTATGTCTATGCTAAATTGCTGACTATGTTCGATATAAGCAAGAGAGCGTTGATCGACTAACGGGTATCATACGGAGCGAGTAAACGCCGGTAAACGCGGGAGTGGTTTTGTGCGAGCAGTGTCCAACCATCCGATTGTTGGTTTCCTAGATCGCGTTTTTCGGGTCGGCTCCCACCCGGCGCTTATTGAAAAGGTCGCTACTGGGCGACGAATGTCTCGGTGGTGTCGTTGACCTTCAGGGTGTAGGTCTCTTTCGACTGGAATTCGCTTCCCAAGGGAATGCTGGTTCGGTGGGTTCGGAATTCCTCCGTGCACGCGACCTGCTGAGACGGCGCGGGAACCAGGTTGGATATGGTGATGTCGATGGTGTTCCCAGCCCGGGACTCTTCGTAGCCGTAGAATTGAGCGCAGCCGTTCGGAAGGCCGGAAACCACCTCTACGAAGTACTGAGGTGGGAACGACTCCGCAACATGTATCTCAACGCTTTCCACCGGGGCCGGAACCTTGACCATGTCAACCGGAACGGCGCGCGTCGGTTCCGGCGTCGGAACAGGGTCGTCGCTGGAAACGGTGTCGTCCGCATCCGCGGGTGTCGTCGTTCCCGGCGTGGCCACGCTGTCGGATATACCGATGCCGAACCTTTCGGCGCAGGTCCCGCCCAGCATCATCACTCCCAGCGCGATGGCTGCTGCGAGAAGCAGAGAAACTCGCAATATCGAGGAATTCATTGGTTTGCCCTCCCTCTTCATTGTACTCGTGGGGTCCCAATCGGGTCAATTCAGAGTAATTGGAGAGACTGCTTGGAGTTCTTCATTTATCTTCAACCCGCGGTGCTCCCACGCAGCCCGCCGACCGTTCTCGCCTCGTCCGATTCAAGACTGTTCGAGACGGATGCCGCCGAGCTAAGACTCTTGATGAACTAGGGCCGGACAACCCAAGAGCGGCATCAACAGTTGGGCCTTTGCGTTCGTGGCTGCTTTCATAGTGGATTATCGCGGTTCTCGACGGCGACTCTTGGACGGTAAGGGTATACTGATGCCGTGGTTAGTGTGAGGGCGTACGCCAAGATCAACGTGACGCTTGAAGTCCTGGGCAAACGGGACGACGGGTACCATGACATCGCCTCGATCCTTCAGGCTGTCAGCCTCCACGATATCCTGACATTCGAGGCGGCTGACGACATCACGCTCGACAGCGACTGCCCCGAACTGATGACCTCCGACAACCTCGTTATCAGAGCGGCGCGCTTGCTGCGTGACGCCGCGGGTGTTTCGAGCGGCGCGGCGATCACTCTTGCCAAGAGGATTCCCGTTGCGGCAGGTCTGGGCGGGGGCAGTTCAGATGCCGCCGCGACGTTGCTGGCGCTCAACAGGCTGTGGGGTCTGGAGTTGCCTCGAGAGGAACTGCTCCCCCTCGCCGCAAGTCTTGGGTCCGACGTTTCGTTCTTCCTGTATGGCGGGACTGGCAGGGTGTTCGGAAGGGGTGAACGAGTCCAGCCCCTCCCTCCCACCAACCTTCAATGGGCCGTCATTCTCTCGCCCAAAATCCATATGCCCGACAAAACCGCTTTGATGTTTTCGAAGATCGGCCCGATGGACTACACCAACGGCGGCCTGACCCGTAAGCTCGCAGCGAGATTGAGCAGCAAGGGCGATACTCCGCCTCAGTTCCTTTTCAACGCTTTCGACGAGGTTGCTAGGGAAGCTATCCCTGAACTGGGGATGTACTGGGACACCTTTCACACCCTCGGCGCGCGGGAGATCCACCTCTGCGGTGCGGGCCCGTCACTGTATGCTCCCGTCTCGACAAAGCACCACGCGACGGCTATTCAGCTGCTGCTCCAACACCGTCACGGCTGGGAGGCCCATCTGGTGTCCACGGTAGACCGGGATGCCCGCTCCCTGCCGTGAGTCGTCTCGAAAATCCGTTTCGCCGTAGTGCTAGAATACAATGACAACCGCGGTTCCCTAGAGTTGCTAAGAGCGTTGCCCGAATGCCCAAACTCGTGACTTTCGGCGAGACGATGGTCTCCTACAATGCGACGTACGTCGGCCCATTCGACCCCGCGGTCGAAGCCGAGTACGAGGTTTACTGCGCCGGGGCCGAGTCGAATGTCTGCCTCGATCTGCAGCGTCTCGACGTGCCGGGCCTCGAAACGGTGTGGATCAGCAAACTTGGCATGGACGATGAGGGAGATGCGATCCTTCGCTCGCTGGATGGACGGACGACGGTCGTCGCGCCGCAGGTCGCAGGAGGCCGTTCCGGTATCGCTTATGTTAACCACATGCAGGACGGAAGCATCGTAAAGAGCTATCGTCGAAAAGGCAGCGCGGCTAGTACGGTGACTTTCCATGAGGTTCAGCCTCATCTCGCCGACGCCGACGCTCTCCACGTCACCGGAATCACTCCCGGTCTTAGTCAAATCACGCACAAGACCGTTTTCGACGCCGTTGAGCACGCTCGCGAGAACGACGTGCCGGTCACGTTCGACGTCAACTATCGTCAACCCGTTTGGGAGCCGGACGCCGCGCGGGCGGTCTTTGACGAGATCCTCCCTTATTCATCGGTGTTCAAGGTCGGGCACGACGAAGCCGAGACCGTTTGGAATTGGGGCCTTTCGGCCGCGGATTATGCGAGGCGGTTCCAGCAAATCAACGGGCGCCTCGTAATCGTCACTCGCGATGCGGACGGAGCCATCGCATACGACGGAACAACCTTGGCCGAACACCCCGGGTACTCGGTCCACTTCGTCGATCCGGTCGGCGCGGGCGACGCCTTCATCGCCGGATTCCTCGCTGAGATGTTTCGGCAAGGCACGGTCAAGAGCTTCTTTGCCGTGAGCCATGCCGATCGTTCCAGGATACTCGAACGGAGCCTAACGGTGGCTAACGTGTGCGGCGCGCTGATCTGTACTCGACGAGGCGACACTGAGGCTATGCCGACGGCCCAGGAAGTCGCAGCCTTCCTCCGTGCCCACAACCAATCGGACAACACAGCCTGAAAGCGATGCCAATGCCCCGACCTCTTCTTTTTCCCTTTACCATAATCGCGCTTGCCGTTGTGATCGCGTGCAGCGATGACTCGGAATCAAAACCGCAATTGGCTACTGCTACGCCGGTGCCTCTTTCTCCCACGGTCGGACCTACTCCTTCTCCGGTTCCGGTCATCACACCCATCCCCGCCGATCCGACGCCGGCTCCCATCCCTACGCCGCTTCCTGAGACTACGGCCATATTCGTGCCGGACGTGTGCAAAATCAGGGAGCCGCAGGGGGTGACTGTGCAGTGCGGCAACCTTGTTGTTCCGGAGAATCGGGCTGATCCGGACTCGCGCATGATCGAGCTTCATGTTGTAGTGTTCGCCTCGTCATCACGGGATCCCTCTCCCACGCCGTTGCTGTATCTCGCGGGCGGTCCCGGTTCCAGTATCATCGAAACCGCTCAGTATCAACTGGCCTTTTTCTTACCCTTCCTCGATGAACGCGATGTTATCGTGTTCGATCAGCGCGGGGCGGGAACCTCCCAACCCGTTCTCGATTGCCCGGAGGATACGAAGGCCGTCTTTGACAACCTCAACCAGCATCTCACCACGGAGGGAAAAAAGACTCTGCATATCGAGGCCATGCGGGACTGCCGGGAACGACTCATGGCGGAAGGGATCGATATCACCGGCTATAACACCGTAGAAAACGCCGCCGACGTGCGAGACCTGCGTATGGCCTTGGGTATACCGGAGTGGGATTTGTACGGCGTGTCCTACGGCACCAGGCTGGCGTTGGCGACCATGCGCGACTACCCCCAGGGTATCCGCAGCGCTATCCTGGATTCGACCTTCCCGCTCGACGTGGACTTTTACGCCTCCATCGTTCCGAATGCCGCCAAGGCATTCGAGGCCCTCTTCGATGAGTGCGCGGCCAACTCCAACTGCAATCGGGCATACCCCGATCTCGAGTCCAAGCTCTACGCCGCCGCCGCTCTCCTCGACGATCAGCCGGGCCGTACGACCGTATTCAATCCCTTCACTGGGCTAACTCATGAAGTCGCCGTAACGGGAAACCGCCTCGTCGACACCATATTCAAGGCCCTCTATGTGAAGGATTTCATCCCGCGCCTGCCCGAATTGATCTACGATGCCGCCGAGTACGAATTCGACATGTTCGATCTCGTGTTTGGGACGATAATCGGACAGAGGGAATTCAGCAGTTCAGGGATGTACTATTCCTTCAACTGCGCGGACGAGGCGCCCTTCACGAACCAAGCTCAGGTTGAGGCGGGATCCGATTCGCACCCCCGGCTGGCCCGGTACTTGGAACCTGGTTACGTGTTTGAAATTTGCGGTTTTTGGGGATCCACGCCGAACGACATTAGCGCCGTCCCGTCGGATATCGATATCCCGACATTGATCTTTGCCGGCGGTTTTGACCCGATCACCCCGCCGGAGTGGAGTCGTCGCGCCGGTTCCGTCATCGACGACAGCCACTATGTTGAATTTCCCAGCGCAGCGCATGGCGTGCTCGGCGCCAGCGACTGCTCGTTCGAGATATCTTTGGCTTTTCTCAGCGCTCCCGACCAAGAGCCGGACACCTCTTGCGTCGCTGAAATTCCTAATACTGCGTTCAAAACCCCCGCATCGGTTGGCGTCACGCTCGTTCCCTTCGAGGATCGACAGCTTGGCATCCGCAGCGTCGCCCCGGCCGGGTGGCTTCAGTTTGGGCGAGGCATTCACGGTGAGTCCACTCGCGGTGTGACCGCAATCATGCAGCAGGCGGTGCCGACCGACGTAGCGCCCCAAGTGCTCCCGGCCTTCGCCCAGCAGTTCGGCGTTACGATTCCACAAGCGCCGGAGCAGGAGATTCAACTCGGAGGCTTGAAATGGAATGTCTACCGACTGTCGCTCGATAACCGATCCGTCGCCGTCGCCGTTTCGGACGACGTTGAAGGGATGACGTTGTTTCTCATGCTGACCTCTGAATCCGAAGGTCACGAGGCCATGTACCGAAATGTCTTCCTGCCGACCTTGGCCGAGATCGTCCTTCTGCGCTCCGAATAGGACCGGATGACGCGGCTGCTGGACGAGAATCGCCGGTGGCTGGTGCTCGGCACGCTCTTCCTGGCTGCCGGAGTCAACGTCGGGTCGAGTAACTATGCCTTCGGCCTTTTCGTCGAGCCGCTGGAAACGACCTTCGGCTGGTCGCGCACTGCTATATCCGCCTCCCTGTCGTTCGTAGCCGTAGGCAGCCTTGCTTCGCCGCTGATCGGTCGATTCATGGATCGTCACGGCGCGCGGCCCGTCCTTGTCGTCTCTCTCGCCCTCATGGGCATCAGCTTCCTCGTCCGTCCTGCGATGACCGAACTTTGGCATTGGTACGCACTGAGCTTCCTTCAGTTCATTGGCATTTCCGGGATAACCGCCCTCCCGGCAGGCCGTCTGATAGCGATATGGTTCCCGTCCTCTCAGGGGAGGATCATGGGCATCACCGTCACCGGAATTAACTTTGGGGGCATAACAATACCCTTCGTCGTGAACGTCGCGCTTGGTGCTTCCGGCTGGCAGGCGGCATATGTCGTCATGGGCGTCGCATCCGTGACTTTGGCGCTGTTAGCCGCCCTGTTCATCCGAGAGTACCCGTCGGATGCCGAATCTGACCTGTCTGATCAGTCTCAGGCAGGGAGCGGTCGAATGTCCGGTATCTCGCTGTCGAAGGCTGTGAGGACTCGCAGCTTTTACGCGATCGTCGGCGCGCTGGCTCTTGGCACCTTCGCCCATGCGGGGGTTTTCCCTCAGATCGTCCCTCACTTCAAAGAACTTGGCGCGACACCCGCTTGGGCGGCTGTCACCGTGACCGTGATGGCTGCCACGGGCCTCGTTTCCAAGCCGTCGTTCGGATACCTCTCCGAGCGGATGACTGCCCGCCGCGCGATGATGTTGACACTGAGCGGGCAGTGCGTCGGCTCGGCGCTGCTTGTGATCTCGCCGCTATTCGCGTGGGTGGGACTGCCGATCTTCGGGGTCAGCATGGGAGCTCACAGCGCGCTGATGCCGCTGCTGGTGCAGGAGAGCTTCGGAACGCGGTATTTCGGCAGCGTCATGGGGGCGGTCACGATGTTCACCGTCATTCCATTCGGTCTCGGCCCGATCATAGCCGGGCGGACGTTCGACCTGACGGAGAGTTACACGGTCGCATACTTGGGGTTCGCGGGACTCTTCGCCATCGCGGCTGTGGGGCTAACGCAAATGCGAATCAGGGATGTTGATGAAGAAAATGCTTACTCTGCAACCTGAAGGCGTTCCGACACCGGCGGCTTCGACCAAAGTTCTTCGGCTCCGGCCATCGTGACTTTCCGCTCCGGGCTGGCCTTCCACCGATCATAAATTTCGGCGCTTTCCCAGACGACGAAGGAGGTGATTTGCGTCGGGTCAGTCATGGAGAGGACGGTGGTGCGGCTAACGAAGCCCGGTGATTCGGCTTGCGCACGTCCATTGCCGTCGAGCAGCGCGCGCGCCTCATCGAACTTGCCAGGCCTGGCCCAATGGTGGGTTAGTACCGCGATCATGGTTGCCCTCCCTATAGGTTGTACTGCGGTTCGATGTAATCCGACACCTTGCGGTACATTTGGAATCGCCAGCGCTGCGAGTCGGAAACGACGATGCGATTCTTGGCGGGGTCGTAGTCGACGCCCGCCGGGAGGGCGAAGCGCCATTCGGGTTCGAGTGTCTTCACGCGGCGTCTGGCCTTGAGCACGTCGGCGTTCGAGTCGACCTGCTGCTTATGCCACTTCGCCATTTCCTGGGCGTCGCCGATGAGACTCGTGATGAACTTGCCGGTTGCGTCGAATATCTGTACTCGGCTGTTGGCCCAGTCGCAGACGTAGACGTCTCCCTCTGAGTCTACTGCGACGTCGGAGGGACGGTTCAGTTGGCCGTTGCCGGCGCCGAACGATCCGAAGGATTGTACATGGGTTCCGTCGAGATCGAGTTTCTGAACTCGGTGGTTCTTGTGGTCGGCCACGTAGATAAAGCCTTCCGTGTCGGTCGTGATGCCCCACGGGGAATTGAACCGGCCTTCTTCCGCGCCGTGGCTTCCGAACTCTCCGACGTAGGCGCCGTCTTTGGTGAGCTTTTGTACGCGATGGTTGAGAGAGTCGACAACGTAGAGGGCCTCGTCCGGCCCGAAGACGATTCCCGCCGCACCGTCGAACTCACCGGCCCTTGATCCGGCCCGCCCCCACGCAGTGAGCAACTCACCGTCTCGATTGAACACCGATACCCGATTCAGCCACTCGTCGCTGACGTAGACGTTTTCTTCGGAGTCGGTGGCGATGCCGGTCGGCCACACCAATTCGCCGTCACCGTCGCCGTACTGTCCGAACTCAAAGAGCAGTTCCTCGGCGCCGGGCGTGTCGGGGACTTCGTACTTGCCGACCTTCGCGTGGACGGCGGTCTTGTTCCAGGGAACATCGGCCAATTGCTCGTGCTGGCGGCTCAAAACGTACACGATGTCGCCCGCCCCAAACGCGACGCTGACAGCCATTCCCATGTTTCGGGAGCCGACGTTGTACTCGTAGTCGTATGTTCTGCCTGCGACGGTCTGTGTGAGCATTGGCGGTCTATGTCTCCACGGTTATGAACCCGAGAATCCGTCCCATTCGGAATCCACTTCTACCACCTCAACGGTTCTGACATTTACGCCGAGGCGGAGTTCCTTCAGTTTATCGATCAATAACTCCCTGTCAATCAAATCGATAGGGGGTGCTCCGTCTCGCGTAGCCTCCTCGTGAGCCGCTCTTGTGAAGGTCCCAGTCGTCATAATGAGTCCTTTATCCGCTCTGCCGCTCATTGGGCCGCGAAAATCTCTAACGGTGCTCGCACTGACGCTACCTTTATATCGCTTGCACTGAAACAGTACGGGGAAGCTAATAAGGCCCCCGAGCCTGATAATCCCATTTCCATCAATTCCGCCGTCTCCCGATTTACCGGTAACGTTGACCTCAATAAAGTCAGATTCGCGCAAGATCCTCTGGCACAGTCTTTCAAATGCGTCAGGGTGCATACGTAGAAGAGTACCCAGTAGTTCATCACGCCATGTGGCGTTTTCTTCTGATACATCATCGGGTAGTAGGTTCTCGCCATTTGAAGAATCTACCTCATCAAATTTGTTGCTCCTGGCTATTCGATCTTGTTCAACTACATGCCTGTCTACGGTATCCGGATCAACACTTTCGGTCTCTCGGCCTAGATTAGTGAGCGACCAAACGCCTTTCTCCGAGTTGTTAATCAGGCCATATTTCTTGAGATATGTCTTTGCCCAACCGATGTTGTACTCCAGTAACGACATACGGCCGGACTTCTGGGGTATTTCGATAACCTTGTCCGGCAGACCCATGTCTTCGATCACTCGGTGTACGATTTCAGCATTGGATGCGCTCCCACCGAGGCCATGAATTGCCATGAGCACAGGATTGAATAGATCCTTGGGTGTCGGGACTCTGTTTCGCCTGGAATGATTAGTCACTTGCCCATGACCTTCGTAATCAGTTCAGAAAGCCGGGTTTTTCGAATGTGCCGCCGACGATGGGTTTGGCGTCCAGTTTGAGCCAGTCTTCGATGATGGCGCTGTAGACGCCGCGGAAGTCGAGGTTCGGCACCGGGTCGCCCTGTTCGAGGTCTTCGCGTTTGATGGAGGGGTATTGACTGTACTGTCCTCCGGCGATTGAGTTGCCGACCATGAAGACGGCGCCCGCGGCTCCGTGATCGGTTCCTGATCCGTTGTCGTACGTGCGGCGGCCGAACTCGGAGAAAATGAGCATGATGACGTTGTCCGCGGCGTCGTGCGCCCGGAGGTCGTCGAAGAAGTTCTGAACGCCGCGCGACATGTCCGCCAGCAGCTTATCGTGCATTCCTGCCTGATTGGAATGGCTGTCATAGCTGCCCTGGTCTACGTAGAAGACTCGCGTTCCCAGGTCTGCCATGTGGATTTGGGCGACGCTTCGCAGCTTGCGACCAATGGAGGTCTCGGCGTATTCCACGTCGGATTGGTAACGCTGCGGGGCGATTTTCAGGATATCGGCGCCCGCGTGCGCGTCGAGTCCCGTTTGGCCGAGAAAGTCCATGACCGGGCCTGATCCGATGGCGGGGCCGTAGAGTCGCTTGTACCGTTGAAGGAGTCGCTCGCGCTGCCGCGCCTCTTCGACATTAGTCATCAGACCGTAGTTGTCGAGGTTGTCGACGCAGGCCACCGGGACGCCGGGAACGGACAGAGCGCGAAACATGCTTGGGCCCATGCTGACTGCCGTTACGACGTTCTCTTTGTTCGGGTCGAGTTCCCTGACGACCTTGCCCAGCCATCCTTCGGTTCCGAGCGTGTCCGGTTCACAGGTATGCCATATGTCCATCGATCGGAAATGCGAGCGGGGGGAGTTTGCGTAGCCCACTCCATGAATGATGGCGAGGTCGCCGGTGTCGTAGGCGTCCTTGAACGGACGCAGTTGGGGATGCAGGCCGACGGTGGAGTCAATGGGAATGACATCGTCCGGGGCGATGCCAACGGTGGGGCGGTAGTCATAGTACATCCCGTCAGTGTAAGGCACGACGGTGTTCAAGTAGTCGTTCCCGCCCGTCATCTGGAGTACGACGAGGACGGGTTCTTTGTTGGTGGTCGTCATGGTGATTTCTCCCTAAGAATGTCTGCAAACCCCGTTTATGATGAGCTAAAGCCCATTCATGGTGAGCTTGTCGAACCATGAAGCGCCCTTCGACAGGCTCAGGGTGAACGGGTATTTTCCTCCTTCGCAGACACCCTCCAAATCTATTCCTAACTCTTGGATACTTGGATCAACGGAGACTTAGGCGAACTGGTAGTCCCGCAACGCTACGATGAGCTGCAGCATTTCGGTTATACGCGCGTGGGTCGAGTCGCTGCCGTTGTTCGACTCCCATGCGAGGGGGCCGCCCTCCGATACGTGTTCGACAAGCTCCTGCCTCGATGCCGAATCGACGTTGAGGGGTCCGAGCAAGTCGAGGCACGCATCGACGAATTGTTCGGGTGAAAGCGTGCCCCGTTCTCGCAGAGCGGCGATGATCGCTTGGATGCCCGGGCGGTCGGCGTCGCTGATCATGTCGGTAAAGAAGTTGGTGCGAGACATGATCGAGCCGCTGTTGATCCACTCAGGCCCCGTGTGCCAGCCCTCGACGGAGGGCGGGTTCAGGAGTTCTTGGCCCATGTACGAGACCTGCCGCGAGAGGTTGCCGATGCCCGGAGCGGGGAATTCCGATCCGCCCACGAGTCTGAGCGTGCCGATCATGACCTCGACGGGGCTCTTTACTTTAGCGAACCGGGCCTCCTTGAAGAAGTCGGAGTTGAAGAGGAACCGCAGGGTCTCCCGGATGTCGTAGTCGGTGGAGTAGAGCTTTTCTACGATCCCGTTGATAGCGTCGGGATCGCGCGGCGGAGTCACCGACCACGCCGGAACCTGTGCTTCGTCCGCTACGAAGAAGGTGTACAGATGCCTCGCGATGAAGCGGGCGGTTGCGGGCTGGCGCAGGACGATGTCGACAATTTCCTCGCCGTTGAAGTCGCCCACGTGCCCGAGGAAGCGCTTGTCAGTGTGATCGTGAATTTCGTCGCGGTAATCGAACTCCCAGTCGAACCGGCCCATGGGGAACCGGGGCAGCTTCGGGGTCATGGTCCATCCGGTGAAGGCCCTGGAGCACTCGTACACGTCGCCCTCGGTGTAATTCGTTACGCCCATGGTGAAGAGTTCGAGCAGTTCTCGTCCCCAGTTCTCGTTGATGCGTCCGTTGAGATTTTCGTTGTTGTCGAGCCAGTAGATCATGGCGGGGCTGCGGGCGACGCTGAGAACAATATCGCGAAACTTGCCCATGCCGTTGTCGCGGAACGAGTCGACCATGTCCATGATCTCGTCCCAGTGGTCGACCTTGGATACGCCCGTTGCGAAAATTCCATGCCAGAAGACGGTCATCTTCTCTTGCAGCAGGGCGTTCGTGTTGAGCATCCGGTAAACCCAGGCGGCGTGCCCCATGCCGTAAACGGTGCCCGGCTTCCAGGCCCAGGGCTGGTAGCGGTAAAGATCATAGATGTCGACCGGCTCTTGAAGTTCGGGAGTCAGCAGCTCTTCGACGGTGGCTTCGTAGCCTTTCGCCACGCGCGCTTCCAACTCATCCCGTCGCGCGCCGAATCCTGCGCGGCGCATGAGGTGCGCCATGAGCGCGATGTCATCCGAATGAGCCATGAGAAAACCTCCCGCGTTTAGCGGAGCGACTGCGTGAGATTATAGCGATGTTCCGCCGAATCCGTCAAAAGGGGTGCCGCATGGGTAACTGTCCAGAGCCGGTGAGTTGGAAGGAAGAGTATTTCGCAGTGAGTAATAGGCGAGCGACTCCCCGCGTTTCTCACCGAGACTGAGCGAACTGATATCGAACGGCCTTCACTTCGAGTTGGACGCCTTCATGCTGCTGAATGCTGCTGATGACCTTGAAGAGGTTGCGGGCGTGGGGGTTGCCTGACGGCCCGAACATGCGCATCAGACTCTTAGGCGGCTTATTGGTAAGGGAGCCCAGCTCCTCGAAACCAATGGTGGAGTTTATATAGTCCCGCAGTACGGTCTTGCCCGCGTCAACATCCCCGGCAAGCAGGCAGTCGACGCCTTCCTTCAACAGTTCTTCTCGAAACGCCGCGTCACCGCGAGCGCGGGCCTGCACAGTCTCCTTGAAGTCACGTGTGAGCGCCATGGTTCATTCCCTAACCTCGATAGCAATAGTATGGTGACACATACGTTACCATACTGCAAGGGTAGGGATAAGGCAGGCCCCGAAAGGAAGCAATGAACCCTGTGCCATTGGATTTGCGCTCATATCAGCCATCCTTGCTGGAAGAGGTCCCAAATCCCATAATCCTCGCCATGTTCCCGCCGAGGATGAGGTCCATGTCCGATTGCGGGATGAAGTCGCAGTAGCTGCGAATGAAATCCAGGTTTTGCCGGTATGTCCACCACAGAAGAGATACGGGGATGTCGGTTCCCCAAACCAGCTTTTCGGGGCCTATGAGTTGGTACATCTTCTCCATTGTCGGGAGGATCTGCGGAATGGGGTAATCCCATCGTCGCTGGAGGAAGACGGCGAACAGCAGTTGAATATGGTAGTTCGGGTTGTCGATGGGCGCCGCTTCGTAGACTTCGTCGGGGACGACGAGCTTCTCTTCGTCGGCGAACATGCGCCAGTTGAAGCCGTGAGTCTGCACGACCGTAACGTCGGGGTAACGTTCCATCCAGCGGCGGAGCGTGCGCAGTTCTTCAAGATATTCCGAGTAACCCGACGAATGGAGGGTGAAGAACACAGGTATATCGAGGTCACTCAGAGCGTCCCAGAACGGGGTAAAAGTCGGGCTTGCCCATTTCCAATCGAGGCCGTAGAGGGCCATGTGGTGTGGCATGAACTGGTAGCCGTGCAGGCCGAGGTTGTTGATGGCGTTGTCCAGCTTTCGAATGCATGAGTCGATGTCGGACTCTAATAGCCACTCCTCGACGTAGGCGAGTCCCTGAATTCGCTCGGGATAACTGCGGACGCACTCGGCGATAAACTCGTTGGACTTGCTCATGTAAGGCGTGCGGTGGAGCAGGGCCATATCGACGCCGGCGTAGTCCATCTCGGCGATGAGGTTATCGACGGTGAACGTGAGGTGGTCTACCGATGGAGGCAGGGCCTGTTTGACGAAAGTTTCGCCGTCCACGTCCCATTCGACCCTGCCGTTTTCTGCCGTCCTGAATCCTGCTTCCTTCAATGCGTCGAAGTCCCATGGGCGGGCGGGGTCGACGAGTCCGCCGGCGTCGCCGGGCTTTCGATCTCGCTTTCGCCAGACAGGCTGCTGGCGTGAGGTTGCCATGAACAATTGAAGGAACCGATTGAACTCGGCTCGATCTTCAAACCCGCCGCCGAGGCCCGGGTCCTGAGCGCAGTAGGCGTGTCCGTCATAAATCATGGGTTTGCTTTCTCTATTACACGGTCGCGATGGCGGAGACTTCGACGAGAAAGCTCTCGTTGGCGAGACCGCTTACGACGAGGAGCGTCGCGGGCGGATAGTCGCCATTTGGGTACGCCTCATCGAAGACGGTTGTCCTCGCGTCCATGAAGCCCTGCACATTCTCGCGTCCGACGACGTAGTAGGTGAACTCGACTACATTTGCGAACGAACTGCGGGAGCCGTCGAGGACGGCCGCCATGTTTCGGAACACCTGACAGGTTTGGGCGGCAACGTCGCTTTCGCCGACGAGCTCCCCGTTTATGTCGAGGGCGACTTGGCCTGCGACAACGATCAGAGGGCCTTCGACCCTTGCGACATGGGAATACTTGCCCGGCGGGCGGTGGACGCCTTGCGGGTTGCTGATGATGGGGCGCTGCATGACGAATTCTCCTTAAAGCGTTTTGAGGCCGAGCAGCCTCGCTCCGTTGTTGTGCGTAATATCGTTGAATTGAGCCTCGGACTCGCAGGAGTCTTGGAGCAGCGACAGCATAACCTCGCCGAGGCACGCGCGGAATGTTCCGTTTGGGAAGTTGCCGCGTCCATCGTGGCATGGACAGTCCGTGCCCCAGAGGAGTTTCTTGCGGTGCCGCTTGAGAAATTCGAATCGGAAGGCTTCATCGCGATACAGGGCAAAATAGCCGGACCGGGCGGAGAGGTCGCCGTAGAGGTTCGGGTATTCGGTGAGCAGTCGATCGGTGACGCCGACCGGCCGGACGGCCCCCATAGGATAGTCGGAGAAGCCGGTCGATGATGTGTCGGTGACGGCGTCGGCGCTGATGTTGGTCCACCAGGCCATTGCGTGTCCGATGAACGTCGTATCGGGCAGGGAGCGAACGATGTTTTCAAGCGCGAGAAAGTTCGTGCCGAAGGCCCCGGTATAGTCCATGTGAATCAGAACCGGCCAACCGAACTCGCCGCAGATGCGGTAGATATCCCAATTCCGAGGATGGTCGACGGGCAGCCGCACTTTGTGCTCGCCGAAGCCCTTCACGACGCCGGCATCATACAGCGAGTGGAGTTGCCGTATTGCATTGGGGCTGAGCGGGTCAACGTGGCAGAAGACGACCGTGTCTTCGGGATAGGCCTCATGCGCCTCTAATGCGCCTTGAGTGGACATCGAGTCGCTGTCCCCTGCGGCAGAGCTCGGCCCCGGTTCGATAGGGAGCAGGACGGATACCCCGCCGCCGCGCGCGCCGATGTGTCGACGGACTACGTCAATCGACCGCTCTTTGCCGACGTGGGTATGAAAGTCGATCATTTGCCGGCTTCCATAAGTCCGCTTGAGTGTGTGGCGACCTTGTCGAAGGCATTTGCGTACTGGTCGATGAGGCTGTCCGCTGGGCGGGTGAAACTCGGCAGCTGGATCGTTCGATAGGGGATTTCGGGGTCTTCGGTGACGGGAAGGGTGACGCTCGCGTAGTCGATCTTCGTCGCGTTGGGGCCGAGGACTTCCCAGAGGATGTCCTGCGTGCCGTGCTCGTTGCCCGAGAAGACAGGGTGCTTGTGGAGCATTCGCCAGAGGCCGTTGGTATGAGGAATCCTGGAATCTCTGCGGGCGGGAGAAGTTATTCGGGCGCCCTCGGCGTTGAGGGTTTCGATTAGCTTATCGCGCGTTATGCCGCCTAGCCGGTCGGAGTTGAAAACGATGCGCCCGGATAAGTAGGGCGAGGGGAAGTAGTCGGGGTATTGTGGAACGGAGAACCCGTCGATCTCGGCTATGGCGCGGCCCAGTTTGGCGGTGTTGTCGTGGCGAACGTCCAGTCGTTCGCGCCAGTGATTCATCTGAACAACGCCGATTGCCGCCGTGATCGTGGCCATGCGGTACTTCTCGCCGAAGCTGAAACCGCTTACGGCCCGCCACTTCGGGTCAGACAGGTTCTTAAGCCTCTCATAGTGGCCCAGTGTCGCGGCACGTTGAAAAACCTCGTCGGAATTGGTCATGAAGACTCCGCCCTCCCCGGCGGAGGTCAGCTTGCCGTCCTGAAAGCTAATGGCGGAGGCGTCCCCGATGGCGCCCGTCATACGTCCACGGTGAGTTGTGCCCTGGGAGACGGCGTTATCTTCAACAACCTTCAGGCCGTGGCGCGCAGCGATGTCCATGATGGCGTCCATGTCCGCCGGAATACCGTTCCAGTGGACGACCATGACGGCCTTGGTGCGTGAAGTGATCTTGCTCTCAACGTCCGACGGGTCGAGGGTGGTGCTGAGCGGGTCGATATCGGCGAATACCGGGACGGCGCCGCAGCCGATGATGGGAAGGCAGTTGAATGGGTGAACGGCGGACTGAGTAATGACCTCGTCGCCGGGTACGACTCCGACACCGAAGAGGGCGGTGCGAAGCGCTGCCGTTCCGCTTGAATGGGCGATGGCGTGTTGGACGCCCCAAGTTTCAGCGACGAGGCTCTCCAACTCGGTGATCGGCCCAGCGCCTTCATGGGCGCTTGACAGTGCGTGGTTGCGGATGAGGTCCGCTGCCGTTTGGGCCTCTTCCTCAGTGTAGATCGGCCATTGAGAGTAGTGGTCTTGGTCGAATGTTACGGCGGGGCTGCCGCCGAGGATGGCAAGTCTTTCGGTCACGGCGCCTCCCTCTCCGCATTTCTCCCCCATCCGCGTTGAGAGAGGTATGCAGTCGGTGGTTCAAGTCTTGGGGTGATCGACGATCTTCAAATCTGCTTGCTCTCCTCAGCTTTGCGCGCACCTGCTGTCACAAGCCAATCCAAACGGATAAGCCGGAGTTAACGTTAAGCTATATGCCTCCACCGCAAAGTCCCAGTCTAAGTCATTCTCCTCGACTTTTTCCTCAATAAGATCACCAAAATTTAGAAATTCAAATTCCCACGACGCAATTTCATCATCTAAATTTCCTATCCTGTCGCTTATATTTCTGATCTTCTTACGCGCAAAATGCGACACTTCCATGAGTCTTTGCGGGTCGGAACCTGCTTCGACGATTGCCTTTTTAATATCTTCCTGAACCTCTTTGATTTCCGGGTTGTAACACCTGTGGAGTATAGGCTCCTCTACATCCTCCGTTTTAGGGATTGGATCACCGACTTTTATGATCTTCACTTTGTCATTACCTCCTGGTTGATGGTTATCACGCCATCTATAATGGCAGTTACTTGTTCATGGCCGGATGCCACACCATCGTTAAAACGGATTAGCGCATCATCATCTAACCTATCCGAGAATATGAGCCGCGCCGACCTCACTTACATGGAGTCCCATTCGTCGGGGAGAACCGGGGTGTAGTCCTTGTGCTTTTCCTGCCAGAGGCGGATGCGAGAAGCGAGGTCTCGGATCGTATGGCGGTATGCCTCATTGTTGTAAAGGTTAACCAGTTCGTGCGGATCGTTGTTGAGGTCGTAGAGCTCGCACTGGTCGCCTGGGCTGAGGTGGAGCTTCATGCCTTCGTGGGAGATGATGGTACGGCGGGGCATCGAAGCGATTTGGGGAATGGCGCGCATTGGGACGCTTGTATTGAACGGCGTCGTCGGGCGACCGTCCGAGCCGTTCCACTGCACGATGACGTCATTATCGCTGAGGTCCGACTTACCCTCTAGGACGGACGCTCGGCTCTCGCCCTGGAGATCGCGCGGCGCTTCTTGGCCGAGAAGATCCAGCAGGGTCGGCACGGCGTCGATGAGGCCGACTCGGCCCTCGATCCGCTTCTGCCGATCAGACAGCCAGGGGACACTTAGCAGGAACGGAACGCGCATGGATTCTTCGTACATCATAGTTTTATGGAGGATTGCATGATCACCCATCATGTCTCCATGATCACTCGTGTAGACGATGATGGTGTCGTCGGCCTGTCCGCTGTCTTCCAGAGCCTGCACGATGCCGCCGACGGCCCTGTCGACGAGTGTCACCATTCCGAAGTACCTGGCGCGAATCTCCCGCCATCCGTCCTCGGACGACAGATCGACTCCCTCCTCCACGGCGTTCTTGTAGTAGTCGGCCATCATGCGATGAAGGCCGGAGGCATTCGGAGCCGGGGGCCGAAGGAAAGCCGCCCCGGTGTTGAGTTCGCTGCGGGAGTGAAGGTCGTCCAGCGGGCTGATATACGGAGAATGTGGCTCGAAGAAATTGGCGTAGAGCATGAAGGGGCGGTCGTCGTGGGCGGCCTCACGGATGAATCGTTCCACTGCTCGGCCAAGGTATGAAGCCTTAGTGTGCCGTTCTGGCATCTCGGCGGCGAAAGAGCGGCTGAAAACCGCCTGCTCGTCCTGGAAGCGCCCGTCGTCTTCGCCGGACTCCTTAACGTGCGATTCTTGGTTCCTTACGTCCGGCTCATATCCTTGAGAGACGAGGTAGCAGTGGTAATCGGATAGGGCGTTCGTGTCCGCAGAGCCGGAGTAGTACGGGCGATAGAGGTCGTCGATGCTGACCCACTCATCGAAGCCGTGCTGTGGACGCAGCTCGTCGCCCAGATGCCACTTTCCAAAATACCCCGTTCGGTACTCGTCGGAAACTATCTCGGCGATTGTCTTTGTGGATTGCGGAAGAGGGACGTTGTTGACCGTGCAGCCGATCGTGTGGGGATAGAGTCCGGTCAGGATCGTCGCGCGGGAGGGCGTGCAGACAGGTTGGCTGACATAGGCGTTTTCGAACACAAAGCTCCGGCTCGCAAGGGCGTTGAGATTGGGAGTCTGGATGTCGTCGTTGCCGTAACATGCCATCGTGTCGGCCCGCTGCTGGTCGGTGAATAGGAAGAGGATGTTCGGCTGCTTTGGCAAGGTTACTCTCCTGGCAGCATCGGTTCTCGCCCAGCTGCGTCGTCCTACTTCAGGCTTATTCGTCTACGATGATATCATGCCGTGCAAATCCCCCCGCGATTGGCCACTATGCATAGCCGTCAATTCGCCATAGCCTGCCCACGCGATATTTCGCTTCCCATGACTGTCGGAAGTCATGGTTGGGTGGCGCTCGCGCCCTGGAGTTGGGATGAGAAGATGGAAACACTCTCTCGCGTGGATCTGTTGGGAGGGCCGACGACAATCACAGTTCGACAGAGCGGGCCGAGGGAGATAGCAGTCTGCGCGGAAGGCAAGACTGCTCCGGATCTGCCGATGGCGCAGGCGACCGTGAGGCGGTGGT
The DNA here is from genome assembly GCA_965232435.1 of Dehalococcoidia bacterium. Taxonomy (GTDB): domain Bacteria; phylum Chloroflexota; class Dehalococcoidia; order Lucifugimonadales; family VXLM01; genus VXLM01. The sequence continues at coordinate 569,704 of CBDDPU010000004.1, read as the reverse complement.
TATCCCTCGACTGGGACCCGAGCGAGGCGATCGGGGTGGCCGCGGCGGTCGACCACCGAGTGGCAGAAGCACTATGCGCCGGCGGCGGACGATTCTTGCGCGGCTCGAACTTTTACGAGGACTACCTCAAAACGGTCTGCACGGTGCAAATCAACTGGGCAGGGACGAAGCGCATGGCAGGTCGACTCGTGAAGGAAATTGGGAACGGGTTCGTTCCGACTCCGGCCCAAATCTTGGACGCAGGCGATGCCGGGTTGCGGGCGCGGGCGGGAATGGGGTTCCGAGCAAAGGGGATCATCATATCGACCGAGCGACTCCTCGAGGACGGGCTTATAGACGAGAGTGGAGCGGCGACGGAAGAAGCGCTGGGGTATGACGCGCTTATCGCGCTGCACGGCATTGGGCCATATGCGGCGAGCCATCTTCGAGTGCTGCTGCACGACTTCAGCCGCGTTCCCATTGATTCTGAAGTTACGGCATTTTTTCGGGAGCGGCACGGCATCGGGCCAAAGGAAATCGACCCGTTCCTAGAGCGTTGGGGCGAGTATAAGTTTCTGGGATATCGACTTTCTCGGCGATTGGCGAGTTAGCGGGACCAACTCGCCGTCCCGCCGAGCTAAAGCCGAGGATCGGGCAAAGTTGAGAGTCCGGTCAATTCGGCGCTGACGTCCCACAGGCGCCGGGCATGTTCCGCATCATAGGTAATGGAGGCCGTTTCCTGTATGGCGCTGTCGTAGAAGTACTTGCCTGAGATTCCTGCGATTTCCGGTGATGCGGCTGCGTGGAGGACGACCGCGGCGCCGTCTTCAGGAGGACTGCCTAAGGGTGCGTCCGAGTCGAATCCCGCATCGCGGGAACCGCCCATGTAGTCGTTGAACAACTTGGTCGCTATGACGCCGGGGTGTAGACAGTTGGCGGTGACGTTTGGGCCTGCCAATCGTCGCGCTAGCTCGTAAGTGAAGAGGATGTTGGCGAGCTTGGTCTTTCGGTAGACCTGGCTTGCGGTATATTCGTGATTGGATTGGAGGTCGTCGAAATCGAGCGGACTCTTGCTGTGAACTTGAGACGAGACGGTGACCACTCGCGCAGGGGCGGAGGATTTCAACGTGTCGAGGAGGAGGTTTGTAAGAAGGAACGGGGCGAGATGATTGACGGCCAGTTGGGTTTCAATGCCGTCAACGGTGATGCGCCTGCTGGGTGGGATTATCCCCGCGTTATTAATGAGGACGTGGAGTTCGGAATATTGAGAAGTGAACGTCCTCGCCAGCTTACGGATTGACCCCTGCGATGAGAGGTCGGCAATGAGAAGGTGGACGTCGCGGCTGCCTGAACCTGCGATGATCTCGGTCCGGGCCCTCTCGCCGCGGTCACGGTCGCGGCAGACCATGATGACAGTCGCCCCCATGCGGGCCAAGCCTGTCGCCGTCGCCTTGCCGATGCCGGCATTTGCGCCGGTAACGATGCAGACTTTCCCGATCATGCTTGGTTGATCCATCGCGAGGCATTGTAGCAGAGCCGAAGCAAAAGGTACGACATGCGCGTTGAGGAGACCTTTCGCGGGAATGACGGTTATGCAAAGGGTTGCTAATCGCCAAATGTGCGGTAACGGTAAAGGCTCATTTTTGCTACACTGTGCCCGAATCGCAGTTCCGGGGAGGTAAGGTTTCGTGACGACGCGAGAGGCTGCCGGTGTTCGTAGTCGAATGTGCGCCGCGTTTTCTGAAGCGAACGGCGAGGACCCATGCGGGTCGGCGCCCATGTGGAACCATTGCCTTGTCTTGGAATTCCCGACTCCGTGGGAACATGAGGTGACGGACTCGCCCGGCTTCCCTGCGAAGGTTGTGAGTATGCTCGAACGGCGTCCGGAAGTCCGCCTCCAGGTAATCCAGCCGGACGAGCTGTACTCGGTAGAGGGCCGCTCTCGGATCATGGTGTTTTCGCGTCCCGCCGGCGCAGTTCGCGATATGGCGCGCAAGGAATACCTCGTCCCGACGGAGCAGCTTGCCGAAGCAGTGTCGGCAGTACTGGGAGAGAGTGGAAGTTTCGATCTCGCCGAATGGGAACAGCGCAACCACGGAATGCGGGATCTACTGGTCTGCACACACGGCTCGCGCGACATTTGCTGCGCGTCTATGGGGCAGCCGACATACTTGGAACTTCATAGCCGCTATTCGAACGATTTTACGCGGGTTTGGCGGCTGTCCCATACGGGAGGCCACCGATTGGCCCCGAATGTGATCGACATGCCGAGCGGGAGGTACTGGTCGAGACTCTCGCCGGATCTGGCCCGGCAGGTAGCGGATCAATCCGGCGACGTTTCCGCGCTGCACGGCTCATACCGCGGCTGGTCGGCCATCGGAAGCCCGGGCGGGCAGATGGCGGAACGCGAGGCATTCATGCGGGAGGGCTGGTCTTGGATCAACCGTCGAATTGAATGTGAGGCGCTCGAAACGTCCGCGGACGGCATGGAAGAAAGCGTGGTCATTAGGTCGCTGGACTCAAACGGGCTCGTATCGTCATATCAGGCAACGGTGCGCCAGAGTGGCGTTATGCACTCGATCGAGTGTCTGACCGATACACCGGCCAAGGACTATCCCCAGTACGAACTCGTGAGTTTTCAGGCGATCACGCCGTGACGTATGAATGGGTTAATTGGGCCCCTGTGACCCTAGTCCGCAGTTCTTCCCTCGACGCGGCCATACTTTCTCTGTCGTTGGACGTATGCGGCGAGGGCTTTTTCGACCTCGTGTTCATCGAAGTCGGGCCAAAAGACGTCGGTTGAGTAGTACTCCGCATAGGCGGCCTGCCAGAGCAGGAAGTTACTGATTCGCATTTCCCCGGCAGTCCTGATGATGAGGTCGGGGTCGGGCATACCGGCAGTATAGAGGTGCCGCCCGATGAGGGCTTCGTCTATCTCTGATGCCTTGACGCCGTCGGCGATGATGGACTGTATCGCATGGGTCAATTCCGACCGTCCGCCGTAGTCGTATGCTAGGGCAACGGTGATTTTAGCATTGTCTTTCGTCTTTTCTACGGCGTCATCGATCTCTCGCCGGACATCATTCGGGAGACGGTCGAGACGGCCGATGTGCACGAGTCGCACACCGTCGCGGTGGAGGCGGTTCGTTTCTGCGCGCATCGTCTCTTGCAGTATCTCGATGAGCGCGTTGACTTCCTCGGTTGGGCGTTCCCAGTTCTCAGTCGAGAACGCGAAGAGCGTGAGGTAATCGACTGCGTGGGCGGCGAACGCCTGCAGGATACGGCGGATGTTTTCGGTGCCGGCGCGATGGCCTTCCGTACGTGGGAGGCCTCGCTCGGTGGCCCATCGACCGTTGCCGTCCATGATGATGGCGACATGCTTGGGGATGGTGGGCACGGCGGAGTTTTCTTGGTGGCCGGTCTGCGCCGGGCGCGGGTTGGAAGCCAAGCTCACTAGACCTCCATTACCTCGGCTTCCTTTTGCGCGGCGAGGACCTGCATTTTTTCGGTGTGGCTGTCGGTGATCTGCTGGAGGTCATCCTGAGAGCGGTGCATTTCGTCGCGCGATATTTCCTTGTTCTTCTCCATGGTGCGCAGGGATGCCAGCCCGTCGCGCCGTATGTTTCGGACGGCGACGTTCCCTTCTTCCACTCGTTTGCCCACCAGTCGCACCAAGTCCCTGCGTCTTTCCTCGGTCAAAGGAGGGATATTGATACGAATGACGGCCCCGTCGCTGTTGGGCACGAGACCCAATTCTGAAGTGAGGATGCTTTTCTCGATGCTGCCAATGGACTGTTTGTCCCAGGGCTGGATGACGAGCAGGCGCGGTTCCGGTACGGATATGGAGGATATCTGGTTCAACGGCGTGGGCGCGCCATAGTAGTCGACCGTGAGGGTTTCCACGAGAGACGGATTTGCCCGGCCGGTGCGGATCGTGTTCAGGTCCCTAAGCAGCGAGTCCACCGAACGATCCATCCTCTCGTCGATTTCCAACAGAACTTCCTCGACATCGGGCATGGCTTGCATCCTCCTGATCCCTATACGGTGTAGGCCGGATTGGGTGTCGATGACCGCTAGAGGTATTGTAACAAAGGGTTTATGCGCCGTCAGCAATGGATCTAGCAGGCAAACCGTTTCGTCTTGGTGAAGTTGAAACCCCCTCCGCTTATTGATTCCCGCCCGGTCAGGGTACGGGATGCCGTTCTTTCGCGGGAACGACGGCAGGCAGAGAAGCAGCGCCGCTTTCGTGCGGGGGTTTTTCACGGACGCCGTCGGCAATGGGCGGTCTAGGCGGAAGAGCGAACCAGAGAGCCGACCGATTCGTGCCGGACGATACGGTGCAGGTTGCCCTTGTCGAAGATATCGAAAACGAGAATCGGCACGTTGTTTTCCATGCACATGGTCAGGGCTGTCGAGTCCATGACTTCGAGTCGTCGTGTGAGGGCGTCCTCGTACGTAAGCGAGTCGAATTTGGTGGCGTCCGGGTGGACTCGCGGATCGGCGGAGTAGACGCCGTCCACTTCATGCTTCGCCATCAGGAGGATGGAGGCGTTGATCTCCACGGCCCGGAGGGCTGCGGCGGAGTCCGTAGTCATGTAAGGATTGCCGGTGCCTGCGGCGAAGATGACGACTCGCTGTTTTTCAAGATGTCGGATGGCGCGTCGGCGGATAAACGGCTCGGCGACTTCCTGCACGTTGATGGCCGACTGTGTGCGGGTGTCTATGCCGTGCGTGCGTTCGAGCGCGTCCTGGAGGGCCAGTGAGTTGATGAGCGTTGCGAGCATACCGGCGTTGTCGGCCATCGGGCGGTCCATACCCTGTTTTTCGGCCTCGGCTCCCCGCCAGATGTTTCCCCCACCGACAACGACTCCCACTTCAATTCCGAGGTCATGTATCGACCTGATCTCTCCGGCTATGTAGGCGACGGCGGCCGAGTCGATTCCAAAGTTCTGTTCACCCTTGAACGACTCGCCGCTCAATTTTAGGAGTACCCGATGGTACCTTGGGTTGTCTGGGGCCAAGTTACTCTCCGAGTGAAAAGCGCGTGAACCTGCGGATGCGAATGTTCTCGCCGAGCTTCCCTACGGTTTCACGAATTAATTCGTCGATCGTCATCGAAGGGTCCTTGATGAACGGCTGCTGGAGGAGGCATGACTCGGAGGGATCGGCTTCTTCACCTTCCGGGATGGCGGATTGGTCGATGTATTTCGGGTTCATCGCGGCAATTTGCATAGCGATGTCGTGCGCGAGGACTTTGAAGTCTTCCGTGCGAGCCACGAAATCGGTTTCGCAGTTCGCCTCTACTATTGCGCCTATGCGCCCGCCGCTGTGGATGTAGGACTCGACCAATCCCTGGTCGGTCTCACGGTCGGACTTTTTGGCCGCGGACGCGATGCCCTTTTCTCGCAGAATGTCCTGGGCCTTTTCCATGTTTCCGTCGGCCTCTTCAAGGGCCCGTTTGCTGTCCATGATCCCCGCGCCGGTTAGATCGCGCAGGGCTTTGATATCCGCGGTTGTGATGGTCACTTCGCCTCCTGGAATTTCCGCCTTACTGTTGAGTTAATGATTCGCACAAAAAACTGGCCCATCGGGCCAGCTTCAGAAAGTCATTTCGCCATCCGCCGAGGGTGGAGGGTTGCGGTTCAAGGGCTCTGGTGAACCCGCGCTCAGCCTTCCGGCGCCTCGGACATGACCCGCTCGGCATCCTGTACGCCCTCAAGAGCCGCCTCCGGCCCTATGGATATCGGTTCATTGAGGGTTTCGCCGCCTTCAAATTGACCGTTATCGGTGAGCCTTCGGTTTGTACCCTCAATGTAGGCGTCGGCTATGTGTGACGTTACCAAGCGAATCGAGCGGATCGCGTCATCATTTCCCGGAATAGGGTAGTCGATTTCCACGGGGTCACAGTCGGTATCCACGAGCGCGACCACCGGGACCCCCACCCTCTTGGCCTCACTGACGGAGATGGCTTCCTTGCCAACATCGACGACGAAGAGAGCGCCCGGCATCTCAGTCATTTCCTTGATGCCGCCGAGATAGCGATTCAGCCTGGTAATTTGGTCGTTAAGCTTCAGAGCCTCTTTCTTCGGAAGAGAGAACAGCTCACCTTTTGCCTTCCGCTGCTCAAGATTGACGAGGTAATCAATTCGCTTCTGGATTGTGCCGAAATTGGTGAGGGTTCCACCGAGCCAACGGGTATTGATATAGAAGGCACCGCATCGTTGGGCTTCCCCGACGATGGTCTCCTGAGCCTGCTTCTTCGTCCCAACGAAAATGATCTTCTTGCCTTGGGCGGCGACATCCTCCACGAATGCGGCGGCGCGCTCAAGGAAATGGAGGGTCTGTTGAAGATCAATGATGTGGATGCCGTTGCGGTGGGCGAAGATGTACTGGCGCATCTTCGGGTTCCAGCGTCGCTTTTGATGCCCGAAATGGACGCCGGCTTCCAACAACGACTTCATCGTAACCTGAGGCCTCGCCTCCTGCTCAATCACTTGTTCCAACTGTTCGACCATAAACTCTCCCTGCTGTCAGCGCCTTTGCGACGCGCCGTCAGTATATCACACTCCGTAAACGTACGGAAAGAATGACTAGGACGGGTTTCCTCCGCAATTGTATTATGCTGACTTATCATTGTACCGAACTGAGCCCTGTCACACTCGCGCCGGCTTTCTCTTCACGGGAGCCGCTGCGCGGTTATGCGGCGGGTTTCTCCAAAGGTCAGTCGCGTGCGGGCCTGACTTCGAGGCACGGAAAGTGGTATCCTAGCATGGCATCGCACCTTACCGAACGAACGGCTTACTTGATCGACCAAGAACAGATCCACGATGCGGTGGTTTCCATTCTGGATGCCATCGGAGAAGACATTGAGCGCGAGGGACTGGTGCAGACCCCTCGGCGTGTGGCGGATCTGTATTTGGAGTTATTTTCCGGGATCGGCCGAGATCCTTCAGATGTCTTGGCCACCACGTTTGAGGGAACGGATGCAGGCCTTGTCACGTTCGCCAACTTGCCTTTCTTTTCAATATGCGAACATCACCTGCTGCCATTCATCGGGACGGCGTCCGTCGGGTATCTGCCGGACGGACGAGTTGTCGGCGCGAGCAAGATTCCCCGCGCGCTGGATATTCTCGCGCGACGGCCCCAAATGCAGGAGAGGCTGACGGCGCAGCTCGCCGATGCCCTTGTCGACAGCCTACGGCCAAAGGGCGTTGGGGTGGTGCTTCGCGCTGAGCATATGTGCATGTCCTTGCGCGGTGTGAAGAACCCGGGCGTTAGGATGGTTACCTCGGCGTATAGGGGAGAGTTCGAGACGAACGCCGACCTCAGACGGGAGTTTCAGTTGGTCTCGAGGAGCGACTGAAATGGCCGTTGCCGTGAACATAGCCGACTTAGACGGAATCGCCGAGGACTGGGAAGACCTGCTCCCATCGTGTTGGACGAACACCGTCTTCTTAACCCCGTGGTGGCAATCGACTTGGCTCAAGCACTTCGGCGACCGTTCAACGTCCAGAATTCTAGCCGTGACGAATGGCGACGGCGCCGTTGTCGGCATTGCGCCAATGGAGATGAAGGACGGTTCGCTAACGTTCCTCGGTGATACCGACCTGTTTGACTACCGAGATTTCTTAGTCCCACAAGGCGCCGAAGAGTCCTTTTATCCTGCGGCGTTCGACGCGATCGAAACTTGGGAATGGGACACATTCGACCTAGAGTCCGTGCCGCAGAGTTCGCCGACTATTCGCTTCGCCGCCGCTGCCGCCGCCGGCAGAGACTGGCAGGTTACGGTCGAAGAGGAAGACAAGGTCCCGATCAAGAGCCTCCCCGGAAACTGGGACGATTACGTGAGCGGGCTGGGCAAGAAGTACCGGCACGAGCTTCGCAGGAAGGTGCGCAAACTTGGCAATTCCGGAGAAGTGGCTCAGTACGACTGCCCGACGGAGACGTTATCGGATTGTCTGCCGGACTTCTTTCGGCTTCACCGCTTGAGCAGTTCCGAGAAGGCGGAGTTCATGACCGACTCGCGAGAACGCTTTTTCACGGAACTCATGGAGGCCGCGGCCGCTCGCGGACGCCTCAAATTGTCGATGCTGGAGTTGGACGGCGTGCGAGTCGCGGCCTGCATCAATTTCGATTACGGAGACTCCTACTTGCTGTACAACAGCGGATACGATCCCGAATATTCCCAACTGAGTGTCGGGTTCGTAAACAAGGCGTGGTCGATCAAGGACGCGATCGAGTCGGGCAAGTCGTCGTTCGATTTTCTGCGTGGCGCGGAGCGGTACAAATACGACCTGGGAGCGGAAGACCGGTTGATTTACACGATTCGGATTCGCAGGTGAGCGGGACAGGGCGGACATGCGCAACATTGCCATGATAACAATGCACAGCTGCCCGGCGGGTCATCCCGGCACGCGAGACGTGGGAGGGATGAACGTTTACGTTGCTCATGTGGCCCGAGAGCTGGCGAAATCGGGCTGTAGAGTGGACATCTATACTCGCGGCGACCGAGTGCACGGGTGGGATATCGTTCAGATGTCCCCGTTCGTTCGTGTGGTGCACGTTGAGGGAGCGCCCCTCGACGAGCCAAAGGGCGGCCTCGAGGGGCATTTACCCGAGTTCGTGGGGGCCATTGAGGCTTTTCGCCAAGAACAGCGATACTCCTACGAGATCGTCCATTCCCATTACTGGCTGTCGGGCGTTGCCGGGAGCGAGCTTTCGTCGAGATGGGGCGTTCCTCATGTCACGATGTTTCACACGACCGCCTTGACGAAGATGCTGGCTCGGATCGGCGAGCAGGAGCCGCAGGGACGCGTCGAGGCCGAGCGCGCGGTAATGGGCGAGGCCAACGCGGTTATCGTCTCGACGGAGCAAGAGCGATCCGACATGACGCGTCTCTACGGGATCAATCCGGCAAAGATAAGCGTTCTCCCGGCGGGTGTCGATCTTGAACTCTTTCGACCGATGGATAAGTCTCAGGCGCGCCAATCATTGGGGTTGCCGGATACCAACATCGTTCTATCGGCGGGGAGAGTCGAGCCGCTCAAAGGGTTCGACCTCCTGCTTACGGCGATGGCCTCTCTCGAGGAGCGCTCCGATTCAACTGTCGTAATCGTCGGCGGAGATGAGACGGCGAGCCCGGAGTTGGAGAGGCTTCGGGTTCTTTCGGAAGAGCTCGGATTCGGCGATAGGGTCATCTTCACCGGAGCGGTTTCTCAGGACTGTTTGAGCATGTACTACAATGCCGCCGATGTCTTTGTTTTGCCGTCCTACTACGAGAGCTTCGGCCTTGTCGCACTCGAGGCGATGGCCTGCGGCGTGCCGGTGATAGCCTCTCGTGTCAGTGGGCCTCGAAGCTTTGTCAAGCCGGGTGTCACGGGCTATCTGATTGATAGAAGGTGCCCGGAACCATTCGCCCAAAGGCTGGATGTCCTGCTTCATAACCCCGCGCTTAGGGAAACCATGGGACGCGCCGCGCGATCGCACGCCGAAACCCTGGGATGGGACAGGGTCGGCCAGCGGACGCTTGACGTGTACGATTCGGTTATCCTCGGCCCCCGCTCCGCCGCGGTCGCGGCGGGATGAGATTTCCTCGACCATTGTCGCGCGCCCTCCTTCGTCTTTCCCGCGAACGCGGGAATCCAGGCGAATTGCCGCTCCCCGTTTCCACGGGGGGAAATTTCGTGGGAATGACGGTTTTGCAAAGTCAACCAACCCTCACCGGCAAGATATAACACGGTTGCTTTCCTCTGTGAGTCCAATCGTCTCGCGTCTTTGCGACCCGGGCGTTCTATGAGGTGGGGTACCATAAGAGACTGGAGAACCGTTGGAGTGAGGATGTAAGGGCCCGGTTATGCAAGAATCTTCCTTCGCGAGGTCATAGTTCGTGGGCAAGAGTTGCTGGCTCCATACGCCGGTTTTCCTTGCGCTCGCTTTTGCGGTGATCGCCACCTCGTTCCCGGCTGTCGTTCACGCCAACGGACGAGTTACCAACTTCCAGACGAAGACGGCAGGGCCGTATGAGATAGGGCTCGGTACCATACCTCCCAGTCCTTCCGTCGGCAATCTCCACTTGGCACTGACGGTCACCGACGCGGTCACCCAGGCGCCCGTCCTTGACGCGAATGTTGAGCTCGTTGGCACCGGCCCCGACTCGGCGGAGATCGAGATCGGCCCGACCATCGCCGCGAACAGTCCACAGGACCCCGCCTACTACGAGGTGAACACTTCCGTATCGCGCGAAGGCCTTTGGCTGTTCACGACCACGATCATGGACGCCGCCGGTGACCACTCGGCAGACTTTCAGGTGGAAGTCAAAAACGCCAGCCCGATTACCGGCATACTCACTCTGGTCGTCCTTGTGGCCTTCCTCGTCATCTTTGGACTTTCTATCCGCGCTTCCCTCGGTGGGAAACGCAGGCGACGAAAGAGACAAACCGCCTAACAGGGGCTTCGATGTCAACATCGGGAACGAAAAGAGGTTCACTCGCGTGGAAATCATCCGCAGTAGTCCTCGCATTCGTGGCCCTCGTCATTTGCCTGCCGGACGCCGCCTTCGCCCACGCGAACCTCGCTGACGCCGACCCCGCGCCGAACTCCGTCCTCGCTTCATCTCCGGCGCGTATCACCGTTTGGTTCACGGAGCCTCTCGAACCTTCCTTCAGCGATGTTGAAGTCCTTAACTCTCAGGGCAGCCGGGTCGACAACGACGACAATTCAGTCGACTCCCGCGATCCCAAGGTTATGACCGTCACCCTCCCTGAAGACCTGCCCAACGGAACCTACACCGTCGCTTGGCGAACCCTCTCCACCGTCGACGGACACACCATTCGCGGCACGTTCTTCTATTCGGTCGGCGAACCCCTTACCTCAACCGAGTGGGCTCCCGCAAGCGAACCGGCCCTCCAGTCTCCCGCGGAACCGTTCATGCGATGGGCCGTCCTGCTCGGGGGACTCTCCACACTCGGCGTCATCATGCTCTGGCTCATCGTCATAAGACCTCCGCTCATGTCGATGAACGACTCCCAAACCCTCGTTGGCAAAGTGCGCCGCCGGACGGAAAAGATAGCCCTCGCTGGCATCGTCCTCGCCCTGCTTGGATCGCTTGGACATCTGCTGGCGCAGGCGTCGTCCACTCACGAAGTGTCACTCTTGGAAACCCTCGGAGAGCCGATTCGCTTTGTCGTAACGCAGACCGAGTGGGGCAGGGGATGGCTTCGCCGGACTTCCTTGTTCATCGGCGCTCTCGGTCCGATTCTAGCGCTGCTCCGACTCCACGCTGCCCCCTCCATCCGCCGCGATACAGTCCTTTGGATATCGGCGTTTCTTGTCACTGCGCTAGCTATGGCGACCATCAGCGCCACCAGCCACGGCGCGGCAACTCCGGGCATCGAGCTCGAGGCGGCAGTCTCCGACTACATCCATCTCATCGCCTCGGCCTTTTGGATTGGCGGCCTGTTCGGACTCGCCCTAATTCTCCCGGTCACATTCTCCCACGCGCCGGAGGGAAGCATCCGCCGAATCGTCCTTGCCGCCCTCCCTCGATTTTCCCTAGTGGCCGGCCTGAGCTTCGTAGTCCTTACCGTCACCGGTCTTTTCGCCGCTTGGGCACATGTGACCGTTCTCCCGGCCCTCGTCGTCCCCTATGGACAGACCCTCATCGTCAAGACCGCCCTCATCGGGATCCTCTTGGCTTTCGGCGCTACCAACCTCTTATGGCTCACTCCTGCCATCCGCTCAAACCCCAAGGCCGCCTCACTGCTCCGCCGGACGGTCACTGCCGAAGCCATCGTGGGAATTCTCGTCGTTCTCGCCGCCGCCTACCTCACGAGCCTGGAACCCGCGCGCCAGGTCGCTTCACGACAGGGCATCGGCGTTCCGCAGAGCCTCACGTTTGAAGACACCGCCGAAGGCGCCTCCATCGAGGTCGAAATCGAACCGGGACACGTCGGCCCTAATACGGTCACCGTCTCACTCACGGATCGACTCGACGAGCGAATCACGAACGCCTCCGCAGTGGACGTGCGCCTAACGTACCTCGATGCCGATCTCGGCGAGGGAATTCTCCCCACTGAGCCGAGCGGAGAAGGGGAGTATCAGGCACGGGATGCCCGCATCAATATCGCAGGCCCTTATCAGATAGAGGTTACCGTTCGTCGCCCGGATACCTTCGATGCCCGCACCGCCTTCCGATTCGAGGTTGCCACCGGGGGTGGCCTCAGCAGTTCCGCCATCTTCCCATCCGAGGATACCGGACGCTTCCTCTTCGGTGTGGAACTCACGACATTGGGTTTCGTCTTTCTCGCTGTCGGCATCCCTCTCGGAGGCTGGTACTCGCGGCGCGGTCTGGCCGTCATGACGCCGGGCCTCGTCGCCTTCATCATCGGGGCCGGAATCGTCCTTACCGCACAGTTCGGGGAATCCGCGACTCCGCCAAACCGCAATCCGTTCCCGCCCAACCCGGAATCCCTCGCCATAGGAAAACAGGTCTATGCTGATGGATGCGCGTCCTGCCACGGCGCGCAAGGGCGCGGCGACGGCCCGGCAGCCGTCGGGCTCGATCCTCCGCCCGCCAGCCTCATCGTTCATGTGCCGCTCCATCCCGACAGGGATCTGTTCAACTTCATACACGACGGCATCGCGGGCACCGCCATGGTCGGACTCGCCGAAAGATACGACGACGAGCAGATCTGGCATGTCATCAACTACATCAAGACGCTAGAATAGAACCAGGAATCCCGTAGATGAGTGCCTCATGCGAATCAGGAAACTAGCCCTTCCTGCCGCCTTTCTTGCCGTGGCGGCGGCCCTGACCGCATCCCCCGCGTATGCCCATGGCTTCGGCGAGAGATACGATCTTCCGCTCCCGCTCAACATGTTCATGATCGGCGCGGCCGCGACGGTTGCCGCCTCATTCGTCGTCATCGGCCTCTTCGTCAATAAGCCCCCCGGCACGTTCCGCTATCCCACCTTCAACCTACTCACTGTCCCCGCGCTTGGAGCAGTCCTGAGGAACAGGGTTTTCACCGGCGCGATCAAGCTCCTTGGCGTCGCCGTCTTCCTCCTGCTAATTGCGACAAGCATCTTCGGAGTCAATAAGCCCGTCGAAAACTTCTCCCCAACCTTCGTTTGGATAATTTGGTGGGTGGGCATGGGCTACATATCCGCCCTCTTCGGCAACCTCTGGATCCTCGTGAACCCTTGGAAGACCGTCTTTGAATGGGTCGAAGGCTTCTTCACTGGCGCCGACGATGCAGATGATGGGCTGCTGCAATACCCCGAAAGCTGGGGAGTCTGGCCCGCGGTTGCCCTGTTTTTCATATTCGCCTGGCTGGAAAACGTCTACAACGGTGCTCAAGCGCCCTTCAAACTCGGCCTTTTCATCCTCCTCTACTCCGCGATCACCTGGGCGGGAATGCTGGTATTCGGCAAGCATGTCTGGCTCAGGCGCGGCGAGGCCTTTTCCGTGCTCTTCGGCCTGTTCGCGCGGTTCTCCCCAACCGAGATCGCCGCTTCCGATAAACGCCTCCGCCATGCCTGCGGCGGCCGTGACGACGAATCCGAATCATGCGTTGACTGCCTGGAATGCTGGCGGCGCGCCGATCCCGATCAGCGCCGATTCAACCTACGTCCCTTCGCCGTTGGTCTCGCCACTCGCGGAGTCGTATCAGCCTCCATGGCGGTCTTCGTTATCCTCACCCTTGCCACGGTCACCTTCGACGGTATCTCCGAAACGAACGCCTGGCTCGTAGTCCAAGACGCCCTCCATCCCGTCATCTCCCCGCTCCCCGTAGATACCTTCGGCACAATCGACACGCTTGGCCTCCTTTTCATCCCCGTGCTGTTCCTAACGGTCTATTTGGCCTTCTCGGCGACGCTTCGCAAATTCGAAGGAACCTCGCACTCGGCAGTGTTCGATGTGACAAAGGCCTTCGTCCTGTCCCTGGTTCCCATTGCCCTGGCCTACAACATGGCGCACTTCATCTCTCTTCTCGCGATACAAGGGCAGGGCATTATTCCCCTTCTCTCCGATCCCTTCGGCTTCGATTGGAACCTCTTCGGCACTGCGGAGTATCTCATCAACATTAACGTCATTAGCCCCGGATTCGTCTGGTGGGTGTCGATTATCGCCATCGTCCTCGGACACGTGCTCTCGGTCTACATCGCTCATATCATCTCCCTCCGCCGAACGCCGACCTCCGCCCTCGCCGTGAGAAGCCAGTACCCCATGCTCGTCCTGATGGTCATCTACACCGCGACCAGCCTTTGGATAATCGCCCAGCCAATAGCGAATTGACCGCCCCCGCGGCGAAACCCGTTGACGAATTCACGAACCCTGCTTGACGAAGAAGTGCATATGTACTACAATGATTCTACTGACGAATGAGTAGTGGAGGCTGACGAGTATCCCATAGACTTCGACGTCGGCAGAGGCGATAGCCATTGCTCTGACGAGAATGTTCGCTGTGGTACCTGCCATGTCAGGAAATGTCAGGTTAAATCAGACCCCCGACCTCATTTCCATGCTTCCTGTGCTCTTGCGTAAACCTCCCAATCGGTAGGTAACTTTCTGCTCCCATAGTCAGAAAATGTCTGCCGATTTTTCGGGATCCTCTCGGTATGGTAAACTTCGCGAGCAGTCGTTCAACATCGATTGGTTGACTGCTCCCCGGAGCCTCCATGCCGAAGATGCTCGCCGCGCTGTATAACGGCTTCGATACGGTCGAAATCAAGTCGATCGAACGACTCGCGCCCGGCCCAGGTGATGCGCTCGTCAAGGTCCGGGCCGAGGGAATATGCGGCTCCGATCTCAACCAGTACCGCAAGTTGACCGAACCGGAGACGCTCCCGGCCGGACATGAGACCGCGGGCGAAATTGTCGATGTCGGAGAAGGAGTCGATCCCGCCAGGGTCGGGGAGAGAGTCGCCGTCGAAGTCGTCGGTCATGGCAAGGCCTGCCTGACTTGCTGGTACTGTAGGCAGGGCCACTATAGAAACTGCATCGATAAGAGCGACTACGCGGGCGGAGGCTTCGCCGAGTACGTCACGCGCAACGCCGTCGCCTGCTATCCACTCGCCGATACGATGACGTGGGAGGAAGGCGCCCTTGTCGAGCCTCTCGCGGTGTCCATCCGAGGCCTTCGACGCGGCGCTCTCATGGACGGAGACTCCGTTGTCGTGCTCGGGGCAGGCAATATAGGCTTGACTGCCATCGCGGCGGCCAGAGCCTTGGGCGCCGGCACGATAATCGCGACCGCAAGACACGCCCAACAGGCCGATTTAGCTGAGCGTTTCGGCGCCGACGTCGTGCTCGATTCCGGTCTCGCCGACGCCCGCGGAGCCGTTCACGACCTCACCGACGGCCGCGGAGCGGACCTTACCGTCGAGACCGTCGGCGGATTCGGCAGCAATGCCACCCTCCTGCAAGCCGTCGACATGACTCGCGTCATGGGGCGGATCGTCGTCCTCGGCGTCTTCCATAATCCCGTTCTAACCGATTGGATGGAACCCTTGCTCAAAGAGCAATCCTTCATCTTTTCCGTCTGCTACGGCATCATGGACGGCAGGCACGACTTCGAGATGGCGATCGACTTAATGGCATCGAATAAAGTGGACCTCAAACCCATGGTGACTCACACCTTCCCTCTCATTGAAATGCCGAACGCCCTAACGACTGCCTACGACAAGTCCATGGGATCCGTCAAAGTCCAACTGCGAATGTGACGATCCGGCAGTTGAGAAACGTCGGACAATCTCATCATGGAGGCTTGGTACAGACCATTCATCGTTATACCCGTGTCCATGAGAGTCGCATGATAACTATGGGTTAGTTGACGTTTCCCATCCCCTCATCAACCCACTTGTCACGAATGGCAGCAAGCTCAAGAGCGACGTCCTCCACCGATCCTGGGTGATTCGCGGCCAGTACCTCCAGCGTCCACGCCCCGGCGAACTCAATGTCCCTGAGGGCCTGCGCGAACGAGTCGAAGTCGATCACGCCGTGACCCGGCGGCAAGTGGTCGTCCTCGTCCGAAGAGCCGTCCTGGATGTGCAGCGCATATAGACGTTCCGACGCTATCCGAGTTTCCTCTGCAACGTCGAGCTTGCGCAGCCGCGTATGCCCGATGTCATGGCAAATGCCCACGTACTCCGCGGGCAAATCGGCAATGAACGACCGAAGCTCCTGCATCGTCTCCAGTGGACGGGCGGAGAACCCTTGCTTCGCCACGAGGTTTTCCAGCGCCATGCGCACTCCCGTCTCCTCGCCGACGCGCACCAGTTCCGATATCGATTGATGCGCTCTTTCCGTGGCCACTCCCACATTTTCCCTCGTGTAGAGCGGCGCTTCCGACGATGGAGTACTGCCCGACGGATGCACGATAATCGTCCGTCCGCCAACCTCCGCGTGAAATCTCATCGCCGCCCTAACTTGCTCCACACTTTCCCTCCGCTCCGCCTCATCGAAGCTCGCCAAATTGATGCTCTGGAATGGTGCGTGAATCGTGTGAGCGTACAGCCCCGAACTCTCCAGCGCCTCCCGGAACGGAGCGGAGTCGGGTGGCCCCTCCTCCCAGCCCACGCCCTCGGCTATAAGCTCAACCTCCGCGTACCCGCTCGCCGCGACCGACCTCAGAGCCTCAATCGGGTCTCCGACAAACGCCCCCGTGTCGTCCGCCATGTACAGCGCGCTCGCAATGCTGTATGTCGGCATCTTCTCTCCTCTGAAAAGTCTGAATTGCTGCTTACTCCATCCTGACACGCATCCGTCCTCATGCGCAATCGCGGCCTACATTCGCACTCGCCTCGCCCTGGGATCGTACGGTGCCGTCAGCCGAACTTTCGCAGGGAACCGCTCCGCCGCGACCTCAAGCTCATATTCACCGCCCCGAATCCAGTCGGCAGTGACGCCGTCGGAGTTCTCGACGTAGCCCATGCCGACCGAGACTCCAATCGTGTGGCCGAACGCGCCTGAAGTCGTTCGGCCCATCAACTCGCCATCCCTCCAAATCGGCTCGTTGCCAAGCAGCAGGGGTTCGGTGTCTTCCAAAGTGAATATGGCCAGCCGTCGCGCTACTCCCTCGTCGAGCTGCCGGAGAATCGCTTCCCGCCCGATGAAGTCCGTTCCCTTATCTAGCGCGGCGGCGAAAGTCAGGCCCGACTCCACGACGGTGTCGAGGTCGCAAATGTCATGTCCCCAGGCGCGATACGCCTTCTCCAGCCGGAGCGATTCCATCGCGTGGAATCCGGCGGGCAGCAGATCATGCTTGGCTGCCCGCTCGAGAATTCGTTCCAGCACGTGAACCGAGAACTCCGACGGGATGTATAGCTCCCATCCTAGCTCTCCGACGTACGTTATCCGTGAAGCGCGAACCGGCGCATAGCCTATTGCGATCTCCGCCGAAGTCATGTAGGGGAACCCCGCGTCCGATACGTCCGAATCGGTAATCTCGGAGAGCAGGGCCCTGGAATTCGGCCCCATCAGTCCCAACACAGTGTAAGACGAAGAAACATCGGTCAGGAACGCATGGGTTCCTTCGGGGATAGTATCCTGAATCCAGCCGAAATCCCGCCTCGCGGTCGAGCCCGCCGTCACGATCATATACGCATCTTCACTCATGCGAGTGACGGTCAAATCGGACTCGAACCCGCCTCTCTCGTTGAGCATCCCGGTGTAGACGATTCTCCCCGGATCAACCGCCATCTGCCCCGCGAATATCCGCTGCGCAGCCTGTTGGGCATCCCTTCCCTGTAGAAGGAACTTCGCAAACGAAGTCTGGTCGAACAGCCCCACCGATTCCCGTACCGCGCGATGTTCCTGCGCGGAGTACGGGAACCAATTCTGCCGCCCGAACGAGTAGCCGTATACCGGCTCCACTCCGGAAGGCGCGTACCAGTTGGGCCGTTCCCATCCGCCAACCTCCCCGAAACAGGCTCCCATCGACGCCAGCCTGTCATGGAACGGAGAACGTCTCGCCCCGCGCGCCGTCTCCATTTGACGATGCGGATAGTGCATACCGTACAGCGTGCCGACCGTCTCGACCGTTCGATCATGCAAATAGGTCTTGACGTTCTGGAAATGATGGAAGCGGCGGATATCCACCTCCCACAAGTCCATCGTCGGTTCTCCGGCCACAATCCACTCGGCAACCGCCTTGCCCACACCCGGCGCGGCGGCGATCCCGGTGGAGTTAAGCCCCGTCGCCAGGTAAAAGTTCTTTAGGTCGGGCGCTTCTCCCATCAGGTATCGGTTATCGGGCGTGAAGCTCTCTGCGCTCACGCAGAACCGATTTATCCCCGCCTCCGCCATCGCCGGAACTCGACGCACCGCGTTGTCCCAAAAGACCTTAAAGTGCTCCCAATCCGGTTCGAGCAGGCCGAAATGATAGTCGTCGGGGATGGTATCTTCGCCCCATGGCTTCGCCGTGGTCTCAAACCCCCCCATGAGGATCGCCCCCTGTTCTTCGGCGTCCCTTCGGAAATAGATCTGCTCGTCGGGATCCCGAAGGGACGGAATGTCTTCGGGAATGCCCATCTTGTTTGTCACAAGCCACATATGCTCCGCGCCGTGCAAGGGAATATCCACACCAGCCCGCAGCCCCACCTGTCTCGACCACATCCCGGCGGCGCATACGACGATTTCGCACTCTATGTCCCCCTGGTCGGTCGAAACACTCTTGACCCTGTCGTCCTTACGGTTCACGCCGGCAACTTGCACATTCTCAAAGATGCGGGCCCCGCCCATCTCGGCTCCTCTTGCCACCGACAGAGCCGCGCTGGCCGGAATCGCCTGGCCGTCCTTCGGGATGTGAATCCCTCCCTTGAGGTCGTCCGTCCGCATGAGCGGCCACATTCTCGCCGCATCCTGCCCCGTGATCTCGTGGATCTCGATTCCATAGCACCTGCCGAGCGAGAGGGTACGCTTGAGCTCGTCCATGCGGTCATCCGTCGTCGTGACGGTCAAACTCCCGCTTGCGCGGAATCCGGTCGGAATTCCGGTCTCCTCGTGCAGCGTGGAATAGAGCTGAACGCCTACTCGATTGATGTCGATCATTGTCCGTGTTGCGCGGAGCTGCGTGACCAGCCCCGCGGCGTGCCACGTCGTCCCCCCCGCAATGGTCTTGCGTTCCAGCACTGCGACATCGCTCCACCCCAGCTTCGTGAGGTAGTACGCTACGCTGCATCCCACGATGCCACCGCCGATGATGACCACTCTCGCCCTGTCAGGAATACTATCCAATTCTTGCTCTCCATTGCTTGAAGCGTAAAAGATATTGCGTCGAAATGTTCTCACTGCGCGGCCTGCAATTCAATGCTTGAGCTATTTCCGGCCGGCGTCTTGTCGTCCTTTAGACGCCTTCAACGCTGTAGGATAAACTATTCATACAACCGAATATGAGGACGGGAACATGTCTCATCAGCGTTTTCGAAAAAGCAGCACGAGGGGAGGCCCCATGCTTCCCGACTTGGACTTCCAATCATGTCAGGCCGTTCGCGCCGGCAATCACGTCTTCCTCGTGGGCCTGACGGGGTTCGACCGTGATACTAAAGAATTCATCGGCAAAGGCGACCCCGCGGCCCAGGCGGAAAAGGCGATGGAGAATTGCAAGGTCCTTCTCGAAGAGGCAGGCGCTCGGATGGAGGATATTTGCAAGATAACAACGTACGTCACGCAGCGCGAATATAGGTATGACGTCTACCCCGTCATCGGCAAGCACCTCAAGGATGTCTATCCCGTTTCGACCGGCCTCGTCGTCGACGGCCTCGCGGAGACCTACATCGACTTCGAGATCGACATCTTCGCGGTAATCCCTGAAGACGGAACGCCCTCGGAGTAGGGAGCCAATCCGCTCACTTGCCCGGCGATAACGTCTGCACCGTCTCGGCCGAACCCTCGATCTTGTCCCAGCTGTAGGTCATCGGGATGAAATCGACGTCCGCCCAAATCGACGACTGATCGGCGAAGTGTGGACTTGCAGGATGTCCCGACGCGCCAAACGGCACGATCCACCGCGAGTTGTCCCAGTCGCTGAGGTCGTAGATATACCGCGCGACGGAGGAACCGGCGATGCCAAACGGGTCGGCGTGGGAGTAGCTGGCAGCCAGGGGAGTATCGCCGTCTCCGCCCAGCGCCATAGCCGACCCTTCCAACTCCTTCGCCCACGAGTAGGCGTTGGACAGCCAGTGAGGCCGGTTCGTCTGATGTATCTCGCCCCATGTCCACGCACTCATGTCAGACCCCATGCGGTTCGTGAGAAATTCTACGGCGCCTGCGAGCGCGTCGGTCATGAGCGAATTCCATGTCGCCCCGCTCGGCAGCCAGGAGGTGTCATCGGTCTCCGCCATGCGGACGAGCTGAGCCTTGAGCAAGGAGACGTGGTGAGGCGCGCCGCGTCCTCCTACGCTCAGAGCATAGTCGGACAGCGGGCCGAGGATGTTCCGCAATATCGCGTCATCAAGCCGGTGCCGGAACGCGCTGAAGATGGCCGGCGCCGCGGCATCGACGTCCATCTTCCCGTCCCATTTCAACAGGACGTTCCTTGCCTGTGCCGATTGATCATCGGCCGGCTCGACTCCCCGCAGGAGGTTCACGTACGAAACCGCGGGAATGGACACCCGCTCGGCGTGTACGTCGCCCATATCCTCGACCGTGGCATTCGGCATGTCCGCGAGCCGATCATAAATACGACGCGCGCGGTGTTCGGTCGCGTACTGGACGCTAATGTAGTACGGATAGTCGTCATCAACCTGCTTGTTGTTAGCCGTGACGATAAAGCCGTTTTCGGGGTTCCTGATGCGCGGCATCTCCTCGAACGGGATGACCCCTTCCCATTCGTGCTCGCCCGTCCACCCTGGCACCGGCAGCCAGGCATTCGCCATGCTCCGCATCGGCACCTTGCCCCGAGTGAGGTACGCAATCTCGCCGTCAACGTCTCCGAAAACATAGTTGTTGCATGGGTCTACCCATTCCCGCATCGCTTCGTCCATCTCATCGACGGAACCTGAACGCAGCTGGAGCAAGAGCGACTCAAGCCCCCTGTTCGGCCCGTCGGTGGCGGTGTACCTGAACGCTATCGCCTTTCCGCTGCTCGGTTCCCCCACCACGATAGGGCCGTGAGCGGTGGTTGTGACTTCAATCTCGACCGCTGCTTCTTCCCCTCTGACTTGGATCGTCTCCGTATGAGTCTCTGCGTGTTTCCAACTGCCCTTGTACTCGTAGTGAAGCGAGGATCCCCCCCGAAACGCCTCGATGTACAGGTCTTGGTAATCCGCCGCGGCATGAGTCACGCACCAGGCCACTCTCGCGTTATGCCCGAAGTGGGGAAATGCCGGGCATCCGGGAAACGACAGTCCCATGGCGTCGAACTCTGCACACGAGATGTGGTTCTGGTAGTAGACGCTCGGCGTTTCGATGGGGCGGTGGGGGTCGCCCGCGATAAGAGGCAAACCCGTTGCGGTCCTGCTGCCGTGAACGGCCCAGTTGTTGCTTCCGGAATCGGCATCCGCCATCCCGTCCAGATGCTCAACCCCGGACACGTACTCGGCCAGCGCGTCGTAGTTGTCGCCGAGGTATTCGGCCCCCGGCGGAACGATCAGCAGCCCTCCCTTTTCATACTGAGGCATGATCTGGGCGGCGCGCTCCGCTCCAAGAACCGCCACCGTCTTCGCCCGCCACAGCTTGGCTTCCATGTGGCCCATCAAGACGTGCCGCGCTTTGAACACCGCTAGGCAGTCCTGCGCAGTCCACGCCTCCGGAGACACGCCGAGCATCGCGTACTCGACCGGAAGCGTATCAGTCGTGTTGATGAAGGCGTTTACGCCGTCCGCATAAGCCTCGAACATCACCCTTGTTTCGGCGTTGACCGCCCGATAGTCCCGTTCGACCGAGCGTCGGAGCTGGAACTTTCTCATGAGTATGTCCTGCTCAACGGCGCTCTCTCCCGCTAATTCCGCCCAGCGCCCGTAGGCCCATCTGCGATCATGATCCATCTGGAAGAGACGATCCTGAGCCGCGGCAAATCCTTGCCCGAAGAAAGCGTCGCGCGCCGTTGTGGCTTGAATGTGAGGAATGCCGTATCCGTCGCGATAGATGCGGACTTGCTCTTCCAAACCGTCGAACGAGAGAGCGACGGTGACATTCGGGAGCGCTGCGTCGAGGGCGCTTTGCGGGACTGCTCGAGTTTCGGACACGGGACTACTCCTCTGGGAATCATCTGGGGTGGGCTTGCAGTGTAGGAGTATAACTGCGTCTCGTCAACGCGAATACCCCCTTCGCGTTCGATAAAAAAGGTGGGCGCGTCGCGCCCACCTTGCAAGTATGCCGAAACGGTCGTTCCGAACTATTGGGACGGTGCCGGCACCGCTATGGTCTTGCAGTCGCCGGCCGCCGGAGCGGCGGCCGTTTCTCTTCTGGCGCAGACTTCAATGTCGATAGCTGCGCCGCCTACGACTGGCGCGACCACGGTCACAAGCTCGATCTTAGCTTCAGCGCCGATTTTTCGCGTTCCTACGTTGCACGTCAGCGTGCCGCCCGCCGTGTCGGTTATCTGGCCGGAACCTTCCTTCTCAAATTCCTCAAGCTGGTTTGGATGACTGCACTTCGGGGCCTGGTCGGTAAGAGCCCGGTTGTCAACGAAATGTTGAAGCCGCAAGGCAGTGAGTTCGTTGGGCAGTTTGATATCGATTGCCACAGGTTCGGCATCCAACCCGCCAATGTTCTCGTGCGAAACGACAAGAGTGAGTGCCTCCCTGGGGACGACCTCCCCCTCTCTCGTCGATAGCGCTATCGTGCGGGAAACGAAGGCCAGGGAATTGCACTCAAACGTCCCACTCGACGGCCCCGAAGAATTCGATCCGGCGGGCAAGGCAATCGATATGCAGTTGTTGTTCCAAACGTCTTCGTCCTTCGCCACGTGGTCCGTCTGATAGGTCGAAAGCCAAACATTGATGTTCAGAAGGCTCCCGTCAGGCACGTCGCCTACTGTGGTTTCGAGAATGATGGAGCCCTTTGCTCCCGACAGCCGAGTTCCCAGGAGGCATTTCATAGTGCCGCCCGGTTCACCGGTTATGGCCCCTGCTTCTTCGCTGGCGAACCGTTCGAGCTTCCCTGCCTGGCTGCAGGCCGGAGTCCCCGGCTGAACGCCTGTGGCCGTGAGCTCATCGGGGAGCTCAATGTCGATCGTTACTGCCCCGGCTTCAGACCCTCCGATGTTCTCGTGAACGATTTCCAGTACAAGGTCGTCACCTGTCGAGACCGCCGTCTTGTCCGCATGAATGCTCGCGG
Source organism: Dehalococcoidia bacterium (assembly GCA_965232435.1). Lineage (GTDB taxonomy): Bacteria > Chloroflexota > Dehalococcoidia > Lucifugimonadales > VXLM01 > VXLM01. The sequence continues at coordinate 546,444 of CBDDPU010000004.1, read as the reverse complement.
TAACGTCGGGAGCGGCCCGAAAGTCGAGGTGTCCCATACTCCGCGAAACCGGTACGAGGACTCCGATCAACGTGATGATCGAAAGTACGCCAAGGATTATCGACCACCAGAAAACACCGCCCCGTTTTCTCCACCACATCAGAAACCCGAGAAGACCGCCCGGGTCCTCATCTCTAAGTCGAAGCGGCTTTATTGGGTCTCTCGGGTCCGGATCCGGTGAATAGCGTTGCGCCAACGATCTTCTCCTCTTCCGTTAATGTGAAGGCTGCATGGATATACTGTAGTATCGACGGGAATGACGGCGCAAGTGTTAGTTCACCGTGACGGCTGCTGATGCCGTATTGTTGTCCATAATGGTCTCGGCCTTACTCACGTCTCTCGTGGTTCCGGTCGTGATCCTTGCCTGCGCCTCCAGGCTGGTTCCCTTCGCAACCGACGAACCTACCGTTCCGGTGACCGTGACACTGCCGGATTTTCCGGAATTCTGTGTACCGAGCCTGCACGTGACCGTTGCCCCGGAAGCGGTGCACGCCCCGGACGGAACGAATTCTCCCACAGTTACCCCTTCCGGCAGCGTGACTATCACCGTTACCGCTCCGGCGGGGCTTTCGCCAATGTTGGCATAATTCGCCGTGTACGTCACGCTCCCGCCTGCGGCGACCGTCGCAGGCGATACGCTCATCGTGGATTCCATATCCGGCCCGCCGCGCAGGTCGACGATTCCCATCTGATTGACGAGATACCAGCCGCCGCCACCGACGACCACGATCGCAAAAAGTACAAAGGCCACTACGACCCAAAGAGCAGCGCGTTCTCGCATTGAAACACCTCCTACTCAACGCCCCTCCGGCAACAATGGTGAGCGTGACGGGCGTTAACTCAAACCTCGGTGTGCCGATCGACTGGGAGTATATTGCCAGAGGGTACTACAGTCAAGCGCTCCCCATCCCCAACCGTCATTCCGGCGCAGGCCGCCATCCCCTCTCCCGTCGTGGGAGAGGGCTAGGGTGAGGGTCCACTCCCCCACCTTCTACCGTCATTCCGGCGCCATCCCCTCTCCCGTCGTGGGAGAGGGCTAGGGTGAGGGTCCACTCCCCTCACCCCTGACCGTCGTCCCCGTCAAATCAACAACCTACTTCTTCCCCGACACATCAAAACCCTCCGCGCTCACACTATTGGAACCGACCCCCAGCGACCCCAAACTCGCAAGGCGCGAGTCGATGAGCCGCGATATCGACACCACCCCATCCTCCGCGGGCGGGCGACTCTCGTCAACTCCCGTGCCCCAACTCGACTCGCTAACGAGAAGGGCCAGCTTCCCTCGTCGCAGCATCACAACGGTCGTCCCTTCCCAGGGAACCACGTCAAGCTGACTCTCCCGGATTCGTCGGTCGCCGTCCGCGTCCGAATCTCCAAGCTGAACGTGCAAGCCGATGAAATCGTGCCCCAGCTCAGGCAGGTCGCGAATCTTGTTCTCCGCCAGCACGTCCAAGGTTCCTTCTACCAAGGACCTCATCGTGTAGTAACTGGTGTCCAGGGCCGCGTTGTAGCCGTTGTCATAGAGCACCGTCAAGCAGTAGGCGGTCTTGCTGGAATCGTTGCTCTTCGCCCACTCGGACTTCCTGAACGACTCCAAACCCAAGCCATTGTGCTCGTACTGTACAAACGGCAAATAATCCGTCCGAGTGTACGTCCCCCCCAGCGCGGAAGCGATGTCCGCGGCGGTGCAGTGCCCTGCCGTCAACAGGGTCATATCGTCTGATCCGCCCGACGACGGCGTGGGTGTCGGAGTCGGCGTCGCTGCGGGAGTCCCGGTCGGAGCCGGCTGGCCCGATCCCGAACAAACCGGCAAGTTCAAACTCGCCGCGTCACCGCCCGCAACGTTCAACAGGTTGGCCGGCATACACCCGGTGAAACTGTTGCGCTTCAACCACATCCGGCTCAACGTCAGGTTGTTAAGCGTCTCAGGTATCTGACCGCTCAACCGGTTGTTGCTCAGCATCAGCGTCTCAAGATCGGCAAGATTGCCCAGCTCAGACGGCAGCGAACCCGTCAGGGTGTTGTTGTACAGCCAGAGATGCTGGAGCTTGGAGAGTCGCCCGATCTCGGCCGGAATGCTGCCGTTCAATCCCCTGTTTTGCAGCTTCACGCTGACCACTCGCCTCGGCGAACCCCCTAGCTGGACGCCGGTCCATCTCGTGATCGCCAAACCCGACGACCAGTTCAATATCGCCGTCCCGCGTAGGGTGTCCTTCAGACTCAACAGGGCCTCGCAGTCCGCCACAAGCCCGGTGTTCGAGGTGTCGGTCACGGCAGACCCGCAGTCCACCTGCAACGGAGCCGGCACCTGAGTCGGCGTCGCTGCCGGGGTTGGCGTCGGCGTTGGCGTACCCGTCGAAGCGCCCACCGTATACGTGCTCGGCGGGTCTATCCCGTAAAAGATCGACTCTTCGATGATTATCAAGGAGTTATCGTCAGGGCACCGGTTGTTCACTGAGTCCGGAACCGAGCATCCCCATACGAGAACCGTGTATACACCGCTGCCGTGCGAGCTCAGCACGCTTCCGATGTCATGAGAAAGCGTTATCGAAGAACCGCTTATCGTTTCCGTGCCGGTTATGATGGGTATTGACACGGTTGTCTCGGTAGGCTCACACAGCTTTGCTTCGTTGTGCAGTAATGTCATCTGTGCAAGTGACGAGGGCGGCGGCGCGGTCGAGACGATATCGTAAGGCGTGCACCCGGAATAATGAGTAACCTGGGCCTCGTTGTCCGTCCAGTAACGTCCGCGCGGGGGTTGCTCTCTTAAGTACGCCACTCTATTACCCAATCTATAAGGAGAGGATCGAGCAATCTGCCCTCGAGTCAACTCGGTTGGAGGAGGGTCGTAGTGAATGGCCTGGTAAAAGTAGTTGGATTGAAGCACCTCCTTCACCGTGCAGTTCATATTCAGGGTCGTCCCCTCTATCTTCGGCCGAACGCTGCAATCGGCGTAATCCCCCTGGAAGTGCTGCACTGTCCACATCTGATGAGTGGTCCACGCAAGCCCCAGGTTCACCTTCCGATGCCAGGGTTTCAGAATGTTCCTCGCATGTCCGGGACTCCCCATTAATCCTGTCATAATGTCACGCAGTTCGCTCTGAACATTCGATATAGCGCGGTAGCGGTTTCTGTCTTCGTCCGTGAAGCAGTAACGGTATCCTGATACGTTCTCCGAGTTCGACTGGTAGCCGCCGGCAAGCGAGTACCTCATGTAGGGAGTGAGTCCGTCCGTGCCCCAGTGCCCTGAGACGCAATCTCTCCAAAGATTCTCGGCGTGGATCTGGGCGGCGTTGTTGGTCCCCAGCGTGACCGGGCGAAGTCCCGCCTTTTGTCGTTCCGCGTTGATGAGGCCGAGCATATATTGCTTGGGGCTGAGGAACTTCGTGTGCGGCTCGGGCCCGCTCGTGCTCATCGACACCGACGCCGCGACCGCGTCTATCGTTTCCGTCGTCCCGACCGATGACGCATCGATCGGCTCAAGCGGCATCAGCAGCGGCCCGGCTCCCACAAACGGATCGGGCGGAATTCGCTTGTTCTCCATCGGTATCGGCGACGCCGGCGGCTAGGAAGCCGCCACCTGCTCACTGCACCCGACCGCCGCCAACGCCAGCGCCCAAATTACGAAAACCCACACCATGAAAGCGGACTTTCTCTTGAAGGCGCTGCCCTCAATGGACATGTTCGTCAATATACTAAACATGTAATTACCTTTCTTTAGTATGAAATGTCACGGAACAATACTACACGCTGCCGCAAAAGTCAACCACCGCGCCTTCGTGCCCTATCCCCCTCCCGTCATGGGAGAGGGCTAAGGTGATCCTGCCAAATCACTCCGTTCGTGGTGATCCTGTCAAATCACTCCGTTCGTGGTGAGCCTGTCGAACCATGAACGGGGTCGGGCGCTGTCTCCCCTCTCCCGTTGTGGGAGAGGGCTAGGGTGAGGGCAACGGAGAACAGGAAGCCACCAAAGCCGAGCACAGACCTATACGTTCCTGTTCCTCCACCCCCACTTTTGACAAGTAAGCACGGATGTACTACATTAAACTCAGGCGGTAAACCACTCCACAACTTTACAATAACGAGAGGAAATGCAACAAAATGCAACAGGATGCAACAAATTCCGAAAAACTTTCCCCGAACCACTCGATCGGTGAGCCTCCTTCCCTGCATCGTTCCCGTGAAAACGGAGCGCGGCAGCCCCCACGCGAATTCCCGTGTGCAAAGAACCCCACCGTCATTCCGGCGTAGGCCGGAATCCAGCAAGGTTAAGGACTGCCTGGGAGGGAATGTCGCATCCCCAGGTGGGAACGACGCGAAAAAGTCCGCGTAGCCTGCGAGGTTATGCGGCGAATGACTCGCGGATGTTCATAAGGTCGCGTCGGAGGCGCGTATCGGCTTCCAACTGCTGCTCGATCCGTCGGCAGGCGTGGATAACGGTTGTATGGTCTCGACCGCCCATGACTCGCCCGATAGTCGCGAGGGGAAGCTGCACCTCTTCGCGAAGCAGGTACATGGAGACGTGTCGCGCTTGGGCAGTGGTCCTGTCGCGTTTCTTGCCCTTCAGCATTGACTTGTCAATAGAAAAGTACCGGGCGACCGCGCTCAAGACGTCCTCTTCCGATACTCGGCGCGCGCGCTCTTTCAGCGAGTCCTCGAGCGCCTGCTCCACAAGGTCCAGATCAATGTCCGCGTTAGAGCCTCCATGGAGCGATTCCTCCTCCAGGCCCGCATACGCGGCGACGATATTGAGGCACCCTTCGAGTTCCCGAACGTTCTTTTGAACCCGCCTCGCGATGTATTCCAAAACTTTGTCTGAGAACCTGCGGTTGATCTGTTCGGCTTTTGAACGCAAAATCGCTAGGCGAGTTTCCAGGTCGGGAATCTGAATATCCACGACCAGTCCACCCGCCAGCCTTGACGACACGCGGTCTTGAAGAAGGGTCAGTTCGCTCACCGGTCGGTCGCAAGTTATCACGATTTGCTTGCCTGCCATGTGAAGGGCGTTGAACGTGTGAAAGAATCCCTCCTGAGTCTGCTCCTTGCCTATGATGAACTGGATGTCATCCAATAGCAGCACGTCGGCGCTGCGATACCGATGGCGAAATTCCTCCGTTGTGCCTTCGCGAATTGCTCGGATGTAATCGTTGGTGAACTCCTCTGTCGTCGAGTAGAGCACGTCTTGCCCAGCCGCGCGAACCTTATGACCGATGGCGTGCGTCAAATGCGTTTTGCCGAGTCCCACTCCGGAGTAAATGACGAGAGGGTTGTAGACGACGCCGGGGTTCTCGGAAACGGCTACGGAGGCCGCGTGGGCCAGGTTGTTTGAACTGCCGACGATGAAGCTCTCAAATCGGTATCGCGCGTTGAGGTCTAACCTGCGGTACGTCGGCGCCGAACGGATGAGGGATCCCGCGACAGGCTCATCACCAAGGGGCATTTGGCTTGTTCCCGCATCGTCGGCCTCGTCCAAGTTGCGGCTGGCCGGAGGCGATGTCGGGGTTCCTTCGCCAACCTCAAATCGAATTTCTAGAGGCTTGTCGGTGACCCCTTCCAGGCACCTGGAGATGAGGGCATACATCCGCGAATTGAGCATTTCGGAGACAAAGGCGTTTGGGGTCCGCACGATGAGGGCTTCGTCCGAAATTGCAATACCGGTCGTGTCCCTGAGCCACGTCTCATAGCTCGGTTTAGGCACCTGAAGTTGAAGCTCGCCGAGAACGGCTTCCCACGTATCGCGCGGGCTGATGCTATTGCTTGTTTGATCGGTCACTGGCAGCCAAGGTAAAATACGGAATAAGGGTTTCGGAGCGCGGATTGTACCACGTCGTTTTCTTGCTGTGGCGGAAGTGAACGCGAGTTTACTCACACTTTATCCACACTCATGCGTCTCCCTGTCCTTTTCCTATGTGGGCAGGCCTTGCGCCGCTAGTTATAGGCGCTGCCCGCCTTAAGGTCATTCGTTCTGTCTGGAATGTTTTTTGATTATTCCCGAATTTGTGCAGAACTCTGAAGCATCGCCATTCTGGGAAATTCATCGGTTCGATCCAATCATTGACTGCCAAACGGCTCTTGCCTCGAACCCGTGAATTCGTCATTTCGAGTCAAGATATGGGAAGTTTCCTTGTTCTGTCCGAAAAAAGAGATATGTGGAATCTACGGTTTTTCATTGACGCTTGGCATCGAAAGCGGTCTTATACGAACAAGCGCCTAGCGTCAGGGGGCCTTGATCTCCCATTCCGTATCGAAAGAAAGTGGAAAACCATGAACGGCTTCGTCAAGTGCCTAGTTCGAGTACGATGGATTCCTTCGGTCGTCCCGCGCCTTCGTGCGAAAGTGGCGTATCCGCCCGCAAAGACGCGCCCCGTAGCGAGTCGCCGGTCTAGGGCAGGGGGCATTTAAGGAAGGTCGGTCAATAGCCGGTGTTTCGGTCCCGCCACTGGCAGTAGCCCATCCATATAAGCGCAGGCGCGAAGGCGAGAATCGACAAGAATCTTAAGCCCAGAACGATCCCGCTAAGCCCAAAGGTTAGACCTCCGAACCACAGCAAATGTCCCGCCCATCGGGGAAATGCTCCGCTCTTTGCGGTCGCAAAGCCGAAAAGGAGGAAGCCTATTCCCATGAATATGTGAGCGGGCCAGTAGATGGCGTCCAGCCTGACCTCGCCAATCAACGGTATGGTGTAGTCGAGAAGGTGTGGCGCGTCTTCTACGATTTTGGGCCAGATGAGGGTCTGTTCGATCTGCACCCAAGCGAACATCACCGACCCTGTCAGAGAGAGATAGAAGCCGACTTGCCCGACTCTTGAGACCAGGCCTTTCTGAGCCAAGTACAGGCTTGTGATGACGCCTGGAAGCAGGATCGCCGCCACCATGCCTGGCAAACTGTAGATCCCCCAGGCCGATTCTCCAACGATGTCCAGAAGGCCTACGGTGGGATCTAGCGTAGGCAGAAGGGTTGCTACCAGTATCCACCAGACCAGCAGCAGGACGCCGGTGACGATTGCAATCATGCCGTCCCAGCGGATCAACTGTGTTCCCATTCGAACCTCCGCAGTGTGGCCCGTTTCGACTTTGTTCTCATTCTAACGAATAATCGCTCGATACCCATCGACTATGGCCCTTGCTCCCCGTGATATCAAGTCCAGTTCGCTGGCTTCCTCGAAGAAGAGCGCGCCCTTGTCTATCCAGCGAGAGGCCGCCTCCTGCCCCTTTACGCTCGTGCCGAACGGAACGCCATGCCGCAGGCACAGATCGAGCACTCGTTCCATAGGCTCCCGAACGTCCGGATGGTTCCAGTCTCCTGGATGATCGAATTCCAAGGAAGTGTCTCCCGGCCCGCAATACACCATGTCCACACCCGGGGTACTGACAATCTCCTCGGCATTGGCGTACCCCTTCCTCGTCTCGATATGCACTACAAGAGTCGTCTCGGCGTCCTGTCCTTGGATCCAGCCTTGCCGGTCGGTGGGCTTGATGTAGTCACTGCTCCCGTATCCCGTTGCGCTTGCCCTGCTTCCCTTCGGATAGAGCTTGATATAGTCGATGAGTGTCTCAATCTCCTCGCGAGTTTCCGTACGGGGGAGTTGAATTCCTACGACTCCGCACTCGAGGAGTTTCGCCACTTCTTGCCGCTCCAGTTGCGGCGTCTTTGCGATGACCGGCAGGCCGTTGTCTCGCGCCGCCAGGACCGTGTCCGCCAAAGCCGCCAAGCCGAAATAGGCGTGTTCGTACTCGAAATAGGCGAAGTCGTAACCGGCCTGCTGGTATAGCTTCATCAGCGATGGACGGGTGTACTCGCAAACCATTCCTCCGACGAGAACCTCTCTCGCGGCGAGTCGCGCTTTGAGTTGGCGGCCCGGCCCGCCTTCCGGGTACAGGGCCTTCACGCGGGCCTCGGCGGAGGCCGCTATCTCGGACTTTGGCATCTTCGCAGTCTCCAGTCGGACATAGAGGATGGAGAGGTGGGCTCTCCTTCGGCGGAGGAAGTGTATCCGATTAACCGATTGAGCGCTATGGCGTTCCGCCTGCCTCGACCGCGCTCTTTAGCCCCTTGTGCACCTCAACGACTCGGTTCACGGCTTCGTCTAAGCTCTCGCCAAAGACGACCGTCCCCGTGTGCGCCTTATCCCACTCCGGCCAATGATCTTTCAGGATGACGTATTGACGCCAATTCTCAAGCACTTCCTCGACCGAGTGGGGCAAGTCGACCGTGCCGGCGTCTCCGTACCGTGTTGTCTCTATCACCCCCAGCCGCCTCCATGCTGTCCGCGACTCGCGTGAGTAGAGCAATTCCGTGTTCTCGTGGACGTGAACGATGGCGTTGATTCTTGGATACTTCCGATAGAAATGCCAGTGCAGGATGCTCTCGGACGAGGGCAGTTTACTCCCCGAATAGTACGCCTTCGAGACATGCTCGTTTGACGGATCGAAGGTATATCGATCAAGAAGCACGAAATCCTCCGAGTTCAGCCCGCGCTTCGTGGGAAGCTGCGTAGCCGTGACGAACATTGCTCCGTCCGCTCTCGCCCGCACACTTACGTTTCCATTGCTGCCGACAGGATTGCCCGACGCGTATGAGGCCAGTAAATCAAACTTGTCCAACTCGTCGCAGGCCGCGCTCAGCCTCGCCGTATGAGAATCCGAAGGCGGAGTAGGGGATATGCGCTCCCAACTGAACTTAACCAGTTCGGAGCTGAGGCCGGGTGTGTAGGGCATTGGGAGGATCGCTTGCTTTCGCGCAGTTGTCCGGGCGGCGAAACGCTAAATCTTAACGATATCGTCTTCCACGTGGGAGGCCATCTGCCGCATGTACGCCTCGCGGCCCACTTGCAGTTTCTTATAGTTCATTCGTGAGGCATGGGGAATCATCCGCAGATTTCTGTCTTCCAGAGGGAACCGAACGGGCGTATGGCCTCTTCGGTGCGATTCTCGCAGACCGATCGCTATTTCCAGCACCTTCCTGCCGTTATCGCCGCTGCCTGGCGGGTCGAGGTCCTGCTCCAGGTAATCGACGAACAATGAAACGCTCGCCAAGTTCCGGTCTCCTGGCCAGAGCCACCCGTCCGACTCGCGATGGCTGCTTGTCTTCCCAATAACGCTCGTATCAGGGAACACGCCATCGATCTTTTGCATTGTCTCCCAAGAGGAACTGCCGTTCGGCGATCTGAACATGCGCAAAATATCGGAGTTGCTGACGAATACCCCTTCGGAGCAGTTGACCTGGAATCCGGAACCCCTGGCGTCTCGCTCATGACTGATGAAGGCTTCAACACCGTTGGCAAACCGCACATAGCCGGATCCGCCTTGGTCGTAGTCCTTCCACGGGTCATCGTCGACCCATCCGATGCACCATGCCACTTCCGCGAACCCTGCGAACATCCGCATAAGGCTAAACTGCTGAATTCCTCCTCCTGACAGTTCCGAGCCGCCGCCGCCGAAAAAGTGAATACTCTTGACCTCGCCGATCTCGCCCTCGGCGATCATTTCCACCGCCTTTTGGTAGGCCGGCAAGTTGATGTTAAGATCTCCTGCGCCTATCTTCACCCCGTTCGCTCGGCAGGCAGCGACCATTGAGTCGGCTTCCTTCAGTGAAGGAGCGAACGGTTTCTCACAAAGTATCCCTTTCACGCCTGCCTCGGCACAGCCGATGACCACGCCGGGATTTGGGCCTACCGGCAGGATCGGCGCGGCGATATCGATGCTTTCCTTCTCCAGCATCTCGCGGTAGTCGGTATAGCCCGGCACATCGAACCGCTTGCAGAACACTTCGAGATTCTCCGCGTCGGTGTCGGCGGCGGCCACGATCTGCGTACGCGGATCGATACGGTACGCCCGCGCGTGCTGGGCACCCTTTCGTCCTATCCCAATCATTCCAACCCGGAACATTGCCTGATCATTCTCCGTCATGCAGTCCTCCTCGCTTGCGCGGGCTCATGTCGGCATCGCTGTTTCCTTCGCCAATTCTATACGTCGCACGGCATTCGGCGAAAGGTCTCTACACCGGGCCTCATAGCGACTTTCCAACACTCTCCATGCCATAGTATTCTTTTGGCGTCCACATGAAACGACTGTGGCTTTCAGGAGTGCACCGGATGAATATCTCGCCATCGACCTCTCCATCCGACGACGCATTCCGACCTCGTCTGATCTATTACAACGACGGCCACCACTTCCATGGCAAGCGAGTCGAGCCGCCGGTCAGCATCGAAAAACTCCGTTGGCCCGTCGATGAAGTGCTCGGCACCGGCGTCGATCTGCTCGTGCTCGGCCTCGGTTACGGCGACGTCTACTTCCATAACAGCAAGGTCGGAAGAGTCGTCGGGGAAGCCAAGGAAGTATGGGAGAGCTTCATCGACTGGCGGATCATGCGGATGGTGCAGGCGGCCCGCGAGAAGGGCACCGACCAAGTTCGAGAGGTGATCGGGCAGGGACGCCGAATGGGTTTGACCGTCTTCCCCAGTCTCCGCCTGCAAGATGTCCAGATCCCCGGGGCCGACAGATGCGGCTGGCTTCGCTGGCGACACGAGGCCGCCGTCTGTCATGGAGTGAACGACCCGCGCTGGCCCAAGCACCAAACTCAATGGGCATATGATTTCACGAACCACTTGGTTTGGGAAGACAAAAAATCGATGATCCGCGAAATGCTCGTCGATTACAAGGCCGACGGCATTGAGCTCGACTTCATGTTCTTTCCACTCTACTTCCGCATGGAGGAAACCGAATCGGGTATCTCGACCATGAACCGCTTTATGGAAGAGATACGAGAATTAGTAGACTCCATCGGCTCGCAGCAGGGCCGTAAGATTCCGATCATGGCGCGCGTCCATGCCGATGAACAGGCAAACCTCGACATCGGTCTCGACGTGGCGACGTGGATACGCGAAGGTGATGTGGACATAGTGGTTGGCAGCGAGCGAGCGAACCTCATCGACACCGGAATTGCAAACCGATGGCTGCCGGAGGTCGCCAACCGTGTCGGCGTTCCCGCGTACTACCGGCCTCCTCGACGCATTTACGACCACCGGGTAGGTAAGCCCGACTCCGAGATGTTCCGGGCTTTGAGCCAAACCCTGCGTTACCACGGATGGGCCGGCATCTTTGACGGATACTATCCGTGGCCCTTCGCCGAGCGCGAATACCGGATACTCCGCGAGATTGGCCATCCTGAGGTGTACCAACGCCGAAACAAGCGCTACATGCTAGCCCCACGAGAGGGAGTCACGGGCGAAGAGACGACTACTCCCGACCGCCAACTCCCCGCCGAACTTGTTGAAGGAGAGACGACTGCCGTCAATATACTCATTGCGGACGAACTGGAAAGCGCCAAGGCCGAAGGCGAGCTCCGCAAGCCAATTCTCACCATTCGCTTCGCCTACTTTTGCATCGAAGACGAGATCGAGATCCGTTTCAACAAGCGAACGCTGTCCATCGAGCAGGCCGAAATCACCGACGAACGCGCCCTCCGGATGGCAACCGTCATGGCCGGTGGGATGGATGTTCAAGCCCCCTTCGCTATGTCAGCCCACTTCTTCACGTTTACCCTCGAACAGGATGACCTCAAGCAGGGCTGCAACGTCTTGGAAATAGAGACCAAGAGCCAGGAGAAAACGGCCGGGTTCGTTCGCAGCCTTAACGGCGTCGAAATCCATGTCCGCTACAAAGAGTTTGAGCGCCCCGCCGGTCTCGGTGTAAAGCGTGTCATCCCACTGTGAGACTCTCTCTGAACCTCGTAGCGCTTGCCGCGCCGTGACAGCGACCCGTCTTGCGAAGTGAGACCTTTGCAAAAACCGTCGTTCCCATGAAAACGGGAACCCGTACACCGACACGGGAAAGACCTCCACACACTAGATGATTGACCTTAAACTCAATCGCGCAGCCGACGCCGCTGCCGTCAACGGAGCGATATTATCGCGACTCCGACAACGATCAACATGGTGGCGACGGTCTTGACCATTACCGAATTGCGGCTTATCTGTTCTCCGAGCATTCCCCTGAACTGCAGGCTCAACAGAATGCTGTACACCAGCAGGAAGAGCGATGTGCTCGCTGAGAGAGCGGTCACGAGCGATACCGGCCCCAGCGACGTTGCCCACAGGTTCAAGACCATTCCTGTGTTCGCTATCACGAACTCATTGACACCGAAGATCGCTAGAGCGGGGCTTCTCTCGGCTATCATACGGCGGACCTCTTCCACCGGCTCGGTTCGGACTGAGAAAGCCAACAGCATCGGTGCGACTCCGAACGACCGAATGCCATGCGCCAGCAGTACCGGCAGGGTCTCTACGGCCTGCTTGGCGGCGAGGTTCATCCCGGCCATCAGCAGGCTCGCCAGCAAAAGTTCGTAAAACGACCGGTCGATGACGAATCCCCGGCTTCCGGTGTCCTGCCGTATCGAAATCATCACCGCGCCCGACACCGTTACCAGGATGGCGAACCAGTCGAATGTCCGCAGACTCTCGCCCAAGAAGATCACTGCCAGCGGCGCGACGAAAATCGGGAACGTCTGCGTGACGGGGACCGCGCGCGAGACTTCCCGCCTCGCCACGACTCGAAAGAACACTACGCCGCCAAGCCCGCCGAACACACCCGCCGCCAGGCTCCAACCCGCGGCGGAGACGGTCAAATCGTCCAGCGGTGAAACCGCGATGAATACGATACCGATTGGGATGTGCCCCAGACCGATGAGGAGAGGAAGCGTCAGGTGCGAACGGGCGTAGTGGTAGAGAAACGCCTTATCAAGAACGCCGATCATCCCCAATACGGCTGAGCTAAGAAGGGTAACAACTATCCAGGACACGGCGGATTCGGAACGGTCGAAAACTCAAGACAAGATGGGTCGCGTCCTCGAACTCGCAAACGGTTCCTGTTCGGTGTATCCTTTTGGCAGTCCGTCGTGACGACTCGACAAATCCATTATAGAACATTTCCGTCGTGTCCCAACCATATTGTTCCTCCACCACTCAGTCGGAATCCATCGCATGGATGAGCAAGCCGTCCGGTCATTCCCGCGAGAGCGGCAATGCGTTAGACGCATGGGCTTCTACGTCTTCAGGCTGCGAGTAATAACAGGGATCTGAGCGAGCGAAGAATGATCAAGATCGGGTGCAACTACCTCAGCTACAAGAGCGTCGGGATCGGAGTCGAGGACTTTATCCGCACTTGCTACGAACTGCGCCTTGATTGTCTCGATTTCCATCGCAGGGCCTTTCCCTCCGAGGATGTATCCTATCTGCTCGGAATCAAGCGTCAATGCCTCGATCTGGGGTTGCCGATCGGGTACTTGGGAGTCGCCGGCGGCTTCGCCGGAGACGAAGATATTCAGCGCGCGCGAATCGAGGAGGCGAAATCCTCGATCGACGTGGCCCTCCTCCTCGGCTCGCCGCTCATCCGGGTCTTCGGCTGGCAGACCCATGAGACCGAAAACCGCGCCCCTCTATTCGCCTCGTTGGCTAGCTGCCTTAAGGAAGTGTGCGATTATGGGGCCGAACGTGGCGTCGTCGTCGCCCTGCAGAACCACGACAACCGCAACCTTGCCGCCACCGGCCCCGATGTCATCCGCATCATCGAGGAAGTCGACCATTCGAACCTGTCGTTCATCATGGACACCGGACAATGGCGAGGATCCCCCGGCGCTTCCGGCGATCTCGACCCGGACGCCGACATCTACGGCTACATGGAACAAACCTTGCCGTACGCCGGATACGTACGATGTAAATTCTATAAGATTGCAAGCGGGAGGGAAGAAGTCCTCGATTACGAGCGTATCGCCGGCATCCTCAGGGCCGCCGACTATAACGGGTGCATTTCCATCGTGTACGAGGGCCAAGAATCCGATGACCGCACCGAATTGATTGGAAAGGCCGCCCAATATCTTCGTGGCCTCTTGCTCGAGTAGGACAATTCCCGACGCCGCATGAGGAGATAACCATGATCGTCGATACTCATCTGCATGTGTGGAGCGGCGACTACGACGCCTACCCGATGGCCGGCAGCAGGACGTCGGCTGAAGATGGCAGCGTGGAGTTTCTCAATACCAAGATGGCCGAAGCGGGAGTCGACAAGGCAGTCATTGTTCAGCCCATCCATTACCTTTTCGACAACAGTTACGTTAGCGACACTCTCAAACGATTCCCCGGGAAATTTGCGGCCATTGGACTTGTCAACCAGTTCGAGCCGGGCGCCGCCGACCGCCTCGAGGCCCTCGTAACCGAGCGCGGCTTCAGTGGACTGCGTATCCACCTCTCGCGCCCCGACCATCCTTCGATGTGGGCCGCTCCCGACCAGGATGCCATCTGGGACAGGGCCGCCAAGCTTGGAGCGAGTTTTATCTCGCACGGCCCCTCCAAGCTCTACCCCGACATCGAACCGATTATCGCAAGACATCCCGATGTGCCTATAGCTCTCGACCACAACGGCGGCGCGCCCCGCATCGAGGCCCCGCCGTACTCCGGCATGAAACCCGTTCTTGATCTCGCCCAATACCCCAACGTCTACGTCAAGCTCATCCCTCACAAGGAACAAGAACCCTTCCCCTACAGAGACTCGTATGACGCATTCAAACGCATTTATGATGCCTATGGACCGCAGCGGCTCATGTGGGGCACGAACTTCCCGGGAGTTGAACGTGAGACCAAGTACGGCCCCGCCCTCGAAATATTCCGCGATCACATCGACTGGCTCACCGAGGAGGACAAGCGATGGATCCTCGGCGAGACCGCCATGCGCCTCTATAACGTCAACGAGGCGTGAAGAAATCCTGCGACTGAATCCTCTGCCCGCCTGCTCGTGGCGGCCCGACGAGGGGATCTTTCGCCCACATCGCACGGGATTTATTCAATTCGTTCTTACCGGACGGCTGCTCTAGTCGGAACGGACGCGGAGGCAATAATGAACCTGTACATACTCCGACACGGCAAGGCTGAACCCTATGGGCGGGGTTCTCATTCCGATCATCTCCGTTCACTCACGCCGAAGGGGCGAAAACGAACGATCCTCTCGGTGAAAGGCATGAAGGCCGTTAGCGTCGATATAGACCTGATAATGTCCAGTCCCATTCTTCGAGCGCGCCAGACGGCTGAAATCGTGCATAAAGGTCTGACTCTTGACGAACCGATCGAATTCTCCGACGCCCTCGCATCCGCCAGCGTCGCGGCAGTCTTGAGCGCCCTCCGGCCTCATGCTTCTCTCAATGGCGTAATGCTCGTGGGCCACGAGCCGACGTTGAGCGAACTCGTTTCTACGATGGCCTCCGGCGCCGGCCACACTGCCCTCAATCTCAAACCCGGGGGACTCTGCAAGCTCAACGTGTACAGCCTCCGCCCCGGCCAATGCGCCAGCATTGAATGGTTCGTAACGCCCAAACAGCTCGCGGCAATGGGATAATCCGCTTGCCCCCGCGCCCGGCGACCTTTTCGGACAGCCGCTCCCTGACTAAGTTCAGCATCTCGAACCGGGAACTTACCTCGGAATAGATGCAGTGGTCATAGAATCCGCCCGCTCGGTCTCATTTTCGAGCCTAAGTCTGAGTCGGAGGTCAACAACGAGGCATGAGCGCTCTATCCCCAGACGGGAATCGAGCTCTTAGCTGCTTGCTCTTTACTCCATCGGGTTGGGGTGACCTTGTCGCTCCATGAGCGAGTAGACCGCCTTGTCCGGGGGCCCGTCGTAGATTAGCTCTCCGTCCCACAGCAACAGCGTCCTTCGAGCGTGCCGCTCCGCCATCTGCAGATCGTGGGTTATGAGGACGACGCCCTTGCCGTCCTTTGCCAGATTAGCAAGCATTCTGAAAAAGAGGTCTCTGGTAGAGTAGTCAATCTTGTGCAGTGACTCATCCAGCAGAAGGAATTCCCGTTGCTGAGCCAAGCAAAACGCGAGCCACACACGCTGCTTCTCGCCCCCCGATAACTGGGTGAAGGGACGGTCGGCGAACGGCTCCACAAGGCACCTGCCAATGTACTTTTGGACAGCCTCTCTGTCTTTGGCGTCTATCCTCCATCCAAGGCTGCGTTTGGGGTTGAACCGCCCCAAGGAGACCAACTCACGCACAGTCACAAACGGGGGATCCTGAATGTCCTGCGGCAAATAGGCTATGTGTCGGTTCGGTGCGGCCCGTTCTTCGGAACCCTCTACTCCTCTCATGAGGATCCGGCCCCCTGTTGGCGACAGTTCACCTGCGACCAACTGCGCCAATGTTGTCTTGCCTGCACCGTTGGGGCCCAAGAGACATACAAATTCTCCCATGCCGACGGAGGCTGAAACCTCTTTCAGAACAGGCTCTTCCCCGTAAGAGAAGGACACACCGTCCAATTCTATGTCACCAGTAGCCATTCTATGGAGCGCCGCCGTGGGTCATTACAGTCTCCTCGCCACCCATACCATAAGCAACGCACCGAATAGCGTGGTCACCAAGCCCACCGGGATTTCGGCGGGCATGAAGGCCAACCTCGATATCTGGTCCGAATAGAGCACTATAAGAGCCCCGGTGGGGATAGAAAAGGCTATGACGGTTCGGGCATCGTTGCCGATCAGCAGCCTGACAAGGTGAGGCGTGAGCAGGCCGACGAAGCCGACTACTCCGGCCAGAGTCACTCCGGCGCCGGCCAGCACCCCGGCGGAGGCCATGGCTACGAAGCGCGTGGTTCTGGGACTAGCTCCCAATTGTCCGGCAAGCCGGTCGCCCAGGACCAAGAGATTCAATCGGCCCGCCGCCACGACTGCCAGAATAATTCCGAGAGCAAGGTACGGAATCACCGGCAGCACGTCGTCCCAACTTCGGTTGGCGAGGCTCCCGCTGAACAGGGCAAGCACTTGCATGCTAAAGACTCGGGCGTGCGTCAAGATGGCGGAGGCAATCGCCAGCGTTAGGGCCCCTATGGATACACCAATCAGCGCGAGTCGGGCCGGGGTCAGATTCTCCCGTGAAGCCAATAGGAATATAAGCAAGGCTCCGATCAGGGCCCCCAGTACCGATAGAGAGGTCAGCCCCCAAGCCCCCACAGTGAATACCCCGGCAAAGGCAAGGGCCTGAACTACCGCTGCCCCACCACCCATTCCGAACAACTGAGGATCCCCTAATGGATTGCGGGTGGCGCTTTGGAGCAGCGCCCCCGCGGTTCCCAGACACGCGCCTTCCGCCAGAGCGGCTGCGACCCTGGGGACGCGAAGCGAACGCACGATTACCTCGGCCTTAGGCTCTCCACTATCGGTGAAGAGAGCCTTGACGACTACTGATGCCTCCAAGTTAGTGGTGCCGAAGAAAACTCCTGTGATACAGCCCGCCAGCAGAGCGACAATGAGTCCCGTCAGTACAAGCGCGGAGCGACCCAATTATGGTGAGCCTCCTACGAACCCAGCCATGACTTCGACTGCCTCGGCAATGCGTGGGCCGGGATTGCGTAGGAAAACAATATGGTCGATTTCGTGCATCTGACCGCTTGTGACGGCCCCTAGACCAGAGAACCCGGGTATCCGCGGCAGCATCGTGGAGAGGCGCGGTGCGGGTTCCGGTGCCGGAGTGATCGTGAACAGGTAGTCCGGGTCCATAGTGAGCACCTGTTCAGCAGTTATACCCGCGAAACCGGGGAATGTCCCGCTGTCGGGCAAATCGGTGGCTGGATTCGACAGTTGAAGCATTGATGCTATGGCGCCGGGATACGACTGCGGTTTAGCCGCATACAGGTTTCTGTCGGCGTCCGAGATCAGAATCAGGACGCTCTTGCCAGCGCTGATACCTTCAACGGATGCAGTAACGCGGGTGGAAACATCCTGTGCGGCCTGTTCGGCCATCTCGTTGTTGTCGATTATTTGCCCGATGAGTTTGATGCCCATGATGACGTCGTCTAGGGAAGTCGCTCGAACGGCAACTACAGGAACCCCAAGTTGCGACAGCGGTTGCATGAAGCGGGCTTGCGTCAGAGCTTCAATCAAGATCAGGTCAGCCCCTTGAGCGGTAATCGATTCGAAGCTGGGGGAGTACGCCCCGCCTAGTTCTGGCAGGTCAACGACATCTTCAGGGAAAGTGGAGCTTGAGTCGCGCGCAACGGCCGTCCCGCCGGCGACGTACAGTATCTCTGTCGCCGTAGGGCTGATAGTGACGATTCGCGTTGGCTTGGCCGGAATCTCCACGGTCCTTCCCAGCATGTCCACTACTTCCAGGGGGTAGACCCCCGTCATGGCCTCTGAAGCGGGCGCGGAATTGTTAGCTGGAGCTTGAGTAGGTGTAGGCGCCGTCTGCGTAGGTGTAGGTGTAGCCTGCTGCTGCGGAGGTGTAATCGTTACGGTGGGTTGAACAGTCGGTTCCGTATCGGAGTCCGAGTCCGAACACGCGGCGATCATTAAGGCCAATGCCAGTAGTAATAGTATCGATCCGGTCTGGGCCGCTTCCTTCAAAACGGAGTCGAAGTTAGTCAAGCGAGTCTCCTTATTTTATGCTATACTTAGTCAGAAAATTAGTGTAGAATAACCATTGCAGGGTTGTCAATCAGCGAGATTAAGAAAGTACTGCCTCGATGTCCTTCCGATGAGGTAAGTATTTAGTGCCTCGCCGCGACGGCGTAGAGGCGTGTGTCACTCTAGCATTGCCGACATTTCCGTTATTGAGACACAGGCGATTGAAAGTCATCAAGAAAGAGATTGATGATGCCAAACGGTGTCTCTAGCAGAAGTACTACGTCATTGAGACCGACCGATGTTGATCTGCCAGACCTCTCAGACCGCATCAGACCGCGCCGTGGGGTCAAATTCGGCAAAGCTGCCATCCGTCCTGTCCCGATGCCCACGCCGGATGACAGCCGCATACCGGGGAGTGTGTTCAACTGAATTTTGCCTTTTTATCATCCGTGTTATGAATTCAGGAATGTCTGCTGACTCCACCAAGACTGAATTGCGAACTTTTCGGTGTGAGATTGGCATCTATGTGGGTGGGCTTCTCGATCGCGCCGTCGTTGGCTGCGAAACATAACTACCGTTGTCGTCATTCATGCGAAGGGACAATTTCGCGAATGGTTGATAAGAGAGACTTCCTTAATCCTGATCGAATCGTCGCAGAGGGGAGGCGCCGATATCGCGCGCGGGGTGTTTGAGGTTTATGTGTTCACGTGATACGCTCAGTTGGAATCACAGGCGATTGAGGCAAGTGGAGGGGATGAATTCCGACAAATCGAAATCCGGCGACTCCATATCGGCTATGCGCCTCTCTATGGCCGCCGAAAATTATCTCCTTTCCATCTATCAGATGGAGGAGTTGGGACGGCGGACGACTCCGTCGCAGTTGGCCGAGCAGTTGAAACGTCTGCCCGAAGGCGAGGGACTGGGTACCTCGTTGCCCTCGGTAACGGGTATGCTGCGTCGTCTCACTCGCGAAGGCCTCCTCAAGATGGACAAAAACAAGGAGATCGAGCTCACCAAGATCGGTCGAGAGGCCGCTGAGAGTATGGTGCGTCGGCACCGATTGGCCGAATGTCTCGTTGTGGATGTCCTGGGAATAGACCTCTACAACGCCCACGAGGAGGCGCATCGACTCGAGCACGCGATGTCGACACTGCTTGAGGAAAAGATCGATGCATTGCTCGGCAGCCCCAAAACATCGCCGTTCGGCGACCCAATACCCGGCAACTTGCCCGCAGTCCACAGTGACTCCGTGTCCCTGAGCAAGGCTCTGGAAGGTCGCGACTACACGGTTGACCGAATTCCCGAAGAAGACCAAGCCCTGCTCGAATACCTCGTGCCGTATGGATTCGTCCCTGGTAGGAAAGTCAGACTCATCGAGACTGCCGCCTATCGAGGGATCATTAAGTTGGAATGCGACGGCACCGAAGTTGTGCTCGGTTACGAGGTGGCGGAACGGATCTGGCTGCGCGGGACCGACTAGACGCGGATAATTCTCCCGCGCCGTTAAAGCGCTGAGGCTCTCGTTCCCCAAAGACGAAAGGCGAGACGCGCATGACTCCGCAAATTCGCTCTCTACTTCAGAAGCTCTGGTGCGCTTGGATCGAATTCGCTCGCCTTTTTGGAACCGTCCAGATGGTCGTCATCCTCACCATCGTCTACTGGGTGTTCATCCCCCTCGTGTATATCCCCTTCGGTCTCCTTTCCGACCCGCTCCGCTTGCGCCGTTCGGCGATAAGCGGCTGGCGAGATCGTGAACCTCCGGCTAACTCGATGGAATTCATGCTGCGACAGTGGTGAGCGACTTTCATCTATGCGAATCCTGGGGATATCCTGCTACTTCCACGACGCCGCGGCGTGCCTGCTGGAGGATGGCAAGCTCATCGCAGCGGCTGAAGAAGAGCGCTTCACTCGCGTCAAACACGATCCGAGCTTCCCCACGCAAGCCATTCGCTTCTGTCTTGAACAGGGTGGTATCGACGCCGCTGACCTTGATTACGCGGTATTCTTTGAAAAGCCATTCGTCAAGTTCGAGCGGATGCTTATGACTGCGGTATCCGGTTTCCCAAGAACCTATATGCAGTTCGTACACGGGATGAGGTCTTGGCTCTTCGACAAGCTCTGGATCAGAAGCCGAATTGAGACCGCCTTGGGCATCGACAGAACCCGCATCCTGTTTTCCGATCACCACCTCTCCCACGCTGCCAGCGCCTATTTTTGCTCCCCATTCGACCGGGCCGCGACACTTACCTTCGACGGAGTGGGCGAATGGGCCACCGCGACAATCGGCGTCGGTGACGGACACTCCCTCTCCATACAGCGGGAAATGCGTTTCCCTCACTCCCTCGGACTGCTCTACAGCGCCTTCACCGCCTTCCTGGGCTTCGAGGTCAATGAGGGGGAGTACAAAGTCATGGGCATGGCCCCTTACGGAACTCCAAAGTACGCCGACCGCATCTGGGAAATCGTACGTCAGCACGATGACGGCTCATTATGGACGGACCATCGCCACTTGTCCTTCCATCACAGTACCGACCGCTCCTTTACCTCTAAGTTCGAAAGGCTGTTCGGCGCGCCCCGTGATCCGAAGGTGCCGTTTTTCACCGAGGGCGCCGGCTGGTCTCAGTACTACGGTGACCAGCCCCGAAACCGTCAGGAGCTGCTACGGTACAACCAACACTACGCCGACATCGCCGCGAGTATCCAGCACGTGACCGAAGAGATCGTGCTGAAGTTGGCGGCAGAGGCCCATAGAATGACCGGTTTAACCAAGCTCTGCATGGCGGGAGGCGTGGCCCTGAACGCCGTGGCGAACGGACGAGTCCTAACCGAATCTCCGTTCCGTGAGGTCTATGTTCAGCCATCCGCCGGTGACGGAGGCGGCTCGCTCGGCGCGGCTCTCTATGCCTGGAACTGCGCTCTCGGCAATCGAGAACGATTCGTCATGAACCATGCCTACTGGGGCAAGGAGTACGGTCACGACGCCATACGAAACGCCCTCGATCGTTCCGGGTATCGATGGACTCAATTCGATGAAGAAGACTCTCTCATCAATGCGACCGTCGACCGTATCGCGCGGGGCGAGGTCGTGGGGTGGTTTCAAGGACGTTTCGAGTGGGGGCCCCGCGCCCTTGGCAATCGCAGCATCTTGGCAGACCCCCGCCGCGCGGAAATGAAGAACATCATCAACGGCAAAGTCAAATTCCGCGAGCCATTCCGTCCCTTCGCTCCTTCGGTGCTGGTTGACGACGCCTCGGACTACTTTTCCCTCCCGAACGATGGCGAAGGGATGCCGGAGCGATTCATGCTCCTCGTTTCGCCGATTGAGGACTCCAAGCGAAGCGCCATCCCCGCCGTAGACCATATGGGCGCCACCAGACCCCAGACCGTATATAAAGACACAAACCCGCGATACCACGAGCTCATCAGAAAATTCGGTCAAGCCACCGGCGAACCGGTCTTGCTGAACACCTCGTTCAACCTCCGCGGTGACCCCATGGTGGCATCGCCGGAGGATGCGCTCGATACCTTCCACAAAAGCGGGATTGATTCGCTTGTGGTGGGCGATTTCCTCATCGAGAAAAAGTAAAATCACGCCCGGGGGATGATGCGCCTCATAAAGGAAACCGTCGCAAAGTTCGGAATCGCCGGGGAACTTATCGTCTTCCTTTGGAACCGTCGGCTCTGGTGGCTGATCCCTATGGTTGCCGTCCTGCTCGCGTTCGGAATTGTGATCGCAGTCGGAGGATCCACCGGCGCGGGACCTTTCGTCTACACGCTGTTCTGATAGATTTTGCCGACTTTCTAAATTCTCGCGTTCGGAGACTTTTGCAAAACCGATATTCCCACGAAGGTCCTCCGTTCAGGGGAACGGTGGTGCGAGTGCGGGAACGACGGTTTAGCGAAGGCCTCTAACGCGGAGAGGCTGACTGTCGCCGGCCTATTCGCCGCGAAGGTACTTGACCAGGGCCCAGCGTTCCTCTTCCGTCAGAAGAAACTTGAACGCAGGCATTGGCGAGTTTGAGGGCTGACCGGCTTCGATCAGCGCGTATCCCTGACGGCCTCCCTCGCCTATGAAGGCGAAGAGCTCGCCGTCGGTCGAGTTCTGCGTTACGTCGCTGTTGAGATTCGCCGGCTGCACGCCCCGCGTCATGTACGGAACAATCGGCCCGTCACCGGCCAAGCCCACACCGTGACAGACCTGGCAATTTAAGCTGTACAGTTCTGTTGCGGTGCTGCGATTATATTCCTCCGCGATCCGCTCCGGCATCGCAGCCGACTTGTACTCATCAAGCGAGTTGTACTGCGGTTCCCTGCCGGTAATGGGAACGGAGTCCGGCGGCGGAAGAAGCCGCGGCACATCCTGCGACTCGAACTTTGGCTGGTAATGCATCTCGGAAAAGACCATCACTCTGTGTGATCCCGATTCCGACACGACCGGCAACTTGAACCTGGCGACACCCTTTACCTCGGTGTCGCCCGTCGTAGCGTTGTAACATGCGGCGGCGAACAGCGACATAATCACCGCGATGGCGATTACTGATATATGGCGTGACTTCCCAGACATCTGTCTCTGTTCTACCTTATGGTTGATCCGTATGCGGACATTAGAAGTCCGTTTGCTCCCAGCCGCGCTTGACTTCCTCGGCCCCGGCTTTCTTCAAGGTCTCCTCGGCGCGTTCCATCTTGGATTCGTCAGAAGTGATCGTTATGCCGATATACCCTTCCGTGATTCGGGTGTCGTACGCTCCCATGAATATGCGCGGCAGTCTCGACTCGAAGATGATTCCGATGACCGTGAATAGGATAGCCCCCAACATCGTCCCTTCGTACATGATGATCGCCATCGGAGGGATCGAGAGCAGCGGCTTGCCGCCGACAACCAGCGGGTACGCCAACTGTGTGCCGACAGTCAGCAATAGGCCGGTGGTGAACCCGCACGCCGCGCCGATCAAGGGAAATCGGTAGAGCTTATGCACCGGTTCCTCCTCGCCGAAGGTGCCCTCGGGGTACGGCGTGCCTGTGAGTATCTCGTACTCGCCCTGGCCGAAGCCAGCCCCCGCGACCGCGTCAAGCGCATTCGCCGCTGTGTCCTCGTCCGTGTATAGACCTATGACGCTTCGCAGTGCCACAGTATCACCTCGCCTTATTCTCTAATCGAGGCAGGGACTATTCGCCTGCCAATTCGGATTTCGTCACGTCCCACCATCGCCTCCTTTATGTCGAAGAGGGGGATGAGTGGGAACAGCTTCGTGAATACCAACATGCCGAGAACGACCCATGCGAACGTCATTATCACCATCAGGATTTCAATGATGCTCGGATGGTAGCTCCCCCAGTCGAATATGAACTCGCTCCGTCGCATCGTTCCCGGCACGATAATCAGGAACCGTTCCAACCACATCCCGATATTGACCAAAATCGTCGTCACGAACATCCAGAAATAGCTTCTTCGAATGCTCTTGAACATCCACATCGGCACCGGTATGAAAAAGGCCGTAATCAGGAACAGGAGGAACAGCGCGCTCCACGGCCACTGGAAGACCTGGAGATCGCGCATTGCAAGTTCGGCGTCTTCCAGTGTGTAAAGCGCAAAAACCCACTCCAAGAAGAAGAAGAAGAACCATGTCGTCGCCACGATGATGAGGAGTCGCCCGATGGCGTCGAGATGATCCGGTTTGAGGTACTTGCCCCATCCCCATAACCAAACCATGATGACCATCAGAGTAGCGACCGCTGAGACGCCGGAGTGAATCGCGCCAATGATGAAGTACGGCGCGAAGATCGTCGAGTGCCACGCCTCCGGCGCAATCTGCACGGCGAAGTCCCAGGACACGATGCTATGCACCGAGACGAAGACCGGCAGGACCAGAGCCGACAATAGGATTCCTGCAACGGTCTGGAGTTTCCACTGGCGCGGTGTGCCCCTCCAGCCCATAGACAGCACAGCGTACAGCTTCCGAGTAAATCCGGTGGCCCGGTCGCGAATGATTGCCAAATCGGGGATTAGTGCGATGAACACAAACAGTGAGCTTGCCGTCAGATACGTCATCACGGCGCTCGGGTCCCAAATGAACGGTGATCGGATATTGATCCAGATGCCGCGCGCGAAGTCATACGGGAACACCCACAAATCGGCGCGCCACGGACGCCCGACGTGCACCAGTGGAGCCGCCATGAGCGCGGACATCAGCGAAAAGACCGTCAGCACCTCCGCCGCTCGCGTGACGGGACGCCGCCACTCAGCCTGAGTAAGCCGCAGAATGGCCGAAATCATGATCCCCGCGTGGCTAATGCCGATGAAGAACACGAAGTTCACCATGTACGCGCCCCAGAACACGGGACGGTTCAGACCGGTGACTCCGACCCCCTTGTTAAGCATGTAGGCGAACGCGCCCATGCCCATCAGGAAGATGATGGCCGAAACGATCACCGCCGGCCACCACCACCTCGGCGTCCTGAGCACCGTATTGAGGAGGTCCTCGTTGATCTGTCGCTGTGTTAGCTGAACGTGTTCTTGCATGGCTTTGCGTTTGGCGCTGCTACTCCGGCTTGCCCAGTACCTGCACTTCCGTTCGGTGGAACGGTTTGTGGATGCGATACAGCAGTACTTCCTTCTGTTCCCAAATATTTATCGGCGGAATGATTCGTGTGCCCAGCAGATAAATCAAAATACACGCCGAAATGCCGCCAACCCATATGAGGACGTCGGCCACGTCCGGCAGAACGGCCCCCGGTATCTCAACCATCTGGTGCTTGTCCGTCGATTCCGAGACTGAAAATGCTGCCACGTACACACGAATCCGGTCGAAGAATGTTGCAACCAGCACGCCGCACGCAATGAGCACGGGGCCCCATACGCTCTTGCGCAATGGGTTCCAAATCATCGCCCACAGTGGCACGAAGAAAGCGAATGTGAATACGATGAAGAATATCGGCAGATACGGCCCGACGAACAGCAGGTCAAGCACCGCCTCTTCCGATGGCTTCCCGCCGAACCAGAAGATGATGAAACTGGAGAACCAGAACCAGATCCACAGCAGTGAAAGCGCGAACAATAGCTTGCCCAGTCCCCAGAACTGGTCGAGGGTGATATAGTCCTTGTAACCACCGAAGCGGTATAGGAAGTACATCGCTATCAGTGTAAGCGCCACTCCGGCCTGTAGTGAATTGTGCGCGTGGGTCGCCGGATACAGCGCGTCGATCCACCCCGGCACAAGCGATATCCCAAAGTCCAAGCTGAACGCGAAGTGCGCCGTCACCAGCATCATGAAGTAGAAAGCTCCCAGAATGCCGAGCCGGTGCTTCTGCCAATTCCATTGGCCTGAAGTGCCGACCCATCCGCGGGCCAGGCGGCCGAACCACACCTTCTTCCTTCCGTCGGAGCGGTCGCGCAGCATGGCGAAATCGGGCATCGCCGATACCCACAGCAGCAACAGACCAGTGACCGTTAGAGCCAAGAGGACGAGTGTAGTGGTGATCTCCGGCATGTGAGCGGGTATATTCAATTCGCCGTAAAACCACAGCGTACGTCTGCCGTCCTCCATGCTGGGCAAGGCCCATGCCACCGGTATATAGATGATGAAGCTCACAATACCGACGAGACCGAACAACTCGGCGACCCGCGATATCGACCGTCGCCAATGTGCTTTGGCGATTCTGGGCGCAATCGCCACCATCGGAGCGCCCTGAGCAGCCGTCAAAATGAACGCAAAGAGGGCCGCGTGATACCCCCATACGGGAGTATTGCCAATTCCGTCCGTCAACCGAATAACGAAGCCTACAACCCCAAGCGCGGACAGCGCCGCAAAGACGATCACCGCCACGCGGAACGTCGAACCGCGCAAGTTCTTGCCCTTGTCGAGAAGATCGTCCTCGACGGCTTTGGGCGTCATTGCCGCGCCATGACCGTTATGTGCTGCGCCGTTATGCATGGGAGCCGTTGGAATCCTTTGCGGCGGACTCGTCCACTTTCTTCAAATAGGTCACGTTCGGTAACGTGCCGTACTGCGGCATGAGCTTATAACCCCGTCCGTGATCGTCGTCCATCTCTTCTTTCGCCAGCTTGGACACTTTGCTGTTCGGGTCGTTCATGTCCCCGAAAACCAAGGTGTCCGTCGGGCAGGCGTTCACACATGCCGGATTCAGCGCGCGTGAGTCGTCGGAAAGCTCTTCGCCGTCGCGGGCCGCCGCTTGCCCGGTTCGCCGGATTCGCTGGATGCAGAAGGTGCACTTCTCCATGATTCCGCGACTTCGTACGGTGACGTCGGGGTTGAGTTGGTTTTTGAGGGTCTCCGGCCACTCCGGCTCCCAAAAATTGAAGAACCGCACGTGGTACGGGCAGTTGTTGGCGCAGAACCGAGTGCCTATGCAGCGGTTATACACCTGCACGTTCAAGCCTTCGCTGTTGTGATATGTGGCGAACACCGGGCATACCGGCTCACAGGGCGCGTCGGTGCAGTGCTGGCACAAAATCGGAATGAACCGCGCCTTCACGTCCGGGAATTCTCCTTCCCAGTAACGCTCAACTCGAATCCACTCGATCGCCCGACGTTGATTGAAGATATCCTCAGTGTTGATGGGGATATTATTTTCCGACTGGCACGCGACAACACACCCTTGACAGCCGATGCACTTGTCGACATCTATCACCATGCCCCATTTCGGATTCGTGCTTACCATCTTTGTTCCGGCTCCGTTTTCTCTTAGCCCGATGTCAGCGGGATTATCTTGCGGTGCGAGTCTTCGGCCAGATCGGGCGCCGTATTTTCAAACTTGGGCAGGCGGATCCATTCACCCGTGCGCCGCACGTTCACCCGCGTCGCCGACCATGCCAGCGCCCCAGTTTCGGTTTCCGTGATCGGTGAGAGGATTGAAAACACGTTCGCCCCCCGATCCTTCGCGTAGCGTCCTCCGCCCTTGTGTCCTTGTCCAACGGGTATCGCGACGATGTCCGGCGATATCCCGGGATGCGGATACGCCAGCGCCTCAATTGATCCCTGATCAGAGGTCACCTTGACGACGTCGCCCTCGTGGATCCCCATCTCCTCGGCCTTTTTCATGTTGATCTCGACCCAGGTTTGCCATGTGGCCGTCGTGATCGGGTCCGGCGTTGCCTGCAGCCATGGCAGATCCGCTCCTCTGCCGTCCATTACCCCTGTCGTCTCGAACGGGATCAGATGAAAGTCTCCGCTTCCGCCGACGGCCGGCGGCTCCGGGGCGGTCGGGAACGAATACGTCGGATTGGCGGCGTCGCCGTCATGCCTCTCATTCGTATCCCACCATCCGCCCCGCTGGAGGACCGTATTCCAAAACAGCTTGTCGTTCGCCGCGCGAACGGAACCGCGGTCCAATTCCCGCAACCGTCGGGCGTCATTCTCAATCAGCCCCTTGAAGTTGTCCGCGTCAAGGCCCAGATCCTTCTCCAGCACAGCCGCCAGTGTCATCATCACGTCGCCAAAGTTCTTTGTACCAAGATGCGGCCCCCTCGACTCGAAGAAAGGCCGAACGACCGGCTGCTGGAAGCCTAGTGTTTGGTAGCCCGGACCCGGATCGGGGATATCAGTCCCCCAGTCCTCCAGATAGTGATTCTCCGGCAAAACGATATCTGCCAACATCGTCGTGTCGTCGAAACGATTCGAGAAACTCACGATCAGCGGCACGTTGAAACTCACTCGCCTAATAGCCGTACTTTCGGGAAGCCCATAGAACGGATCCGCATTGCGCACCAAAAGGGCCTTGATCTGCCCCTGCGACATCCGTCCGGCCAGATCCCGGAAGTCTGAGAACGAGGTCGCGCCCGGAGCCTTCGGAAGGTCGCTTATGGGTGGACTGGGGTTAAAGATCACTCCCCCTTCCTTACCGACATTCCCCGCCAAATGGTTCAAGGCATAAATCGCGTTCAAGTTGAATAGGCCGTTAGAATGCGCCCCGGCGGATCCGCCGCCAATGGCCAGCCCAGGAGGATGTTCCAAGAAATCCCGGGCTATCCTCGATATCTTTTCCGGCGCGACTCCGGCGCGACTTCCAACCGCCTCAGGGGTGAACCGTCCCAGCAGATTGGAACCGTCTCCCGTAAGCACCCGAAGCCCTTCCAAGTTCGGCAATCCGGCAGAGATCATCACGTTCGCGATTGCCAGCGCAACTTCGCCCTCGTATCCGGGTCTGACATACACCCACTCATCGGCGTTCGCGGCGGTCATCGAGAACCGGGAATCAAAGTGGACGAGCTTGCCGCGCTTCCTGTTCTCCCCTTGTCGGAAGTGTCCGTAGCCTCGGGCGTACCGCACGGGAGATTCCCATGTGTTCAGGAAGTCCGCGCCGAACGACAAGATGTACGCCGCATTCTCAATATCGAAGTCGGGCATCGCGTCTTGACCGAAGACCTGCCGCATAGAGGCTTTCAACACCGTGCGCTCCAACGGCTCGTAGGTCATATGCTCCGCCCCGAGCGCCTCGGAGAAACGGTTGACTACCAAGCCCATGTGCGAGCCGACCGGGTCTGTGATGAGAACCGCCTCTTCGGCATTCAAGTCGGCAAGCCGTTCGGCCACGCGGGAAACGCCGTCTGTCCAGCTCAGCTGCTCCCATTTGTCCTCGCCGCGCTGCCCCGTGCGTATCAGAGGCGAGCCGATGCGATCCGGGTGATACAAGCCCTGGAGCCCGGCCTCGGCGATGGCGTTGTGCTTGCCCCGATTTACCGGGTAATCAACGTTGCCCTCCACCTTCTTGGCGCGACCCTCCATCACTCTCACAACCACGCCGAGTGGTGAACGATTCTGGCGGTCGATCGTCGCGTACCAGTTATCGAGTCCCGTAACCATATCTTCGGGCATCTCGATTGATGACTGAATAAGCAGTTCCTTTTCAGGAACGCCGCACGCGGCGGCCACCACGGCCGTGGCCGAGCCTCCCATCAGCGTCAAAAATTGTCTTCGAGTTAGGGACATTCCCTCTGGTTCAACTCCCTCTCGCTCCGCGGAGGGCATCTCCACTAGTAATGGCACGTAGTGCAGTCGGTCGGGGCTTCATTGTCTCGGTGACAGTCTACGCAGTCGCCCATCTTTAGAGAGCGCACCTGTCGGACTTTTGTCATACTCCCCACGTCACCGTGGCACACTTGGCACGTGCCCGATGCGCCTCCGTACTGCTCCGAGAAATGCCGAATGTGCGGTTCATGCGTAAAGTTTACGTGATCCGGCACCCGATGCACTCGAACCCAATCGACCGGGATTCCGCCTGTGTGGAAGTTTCTCAGCTTTTCAACTTCCGGCTTGTCGTCGCCTACGGTTATGTGACAGCTCATGCAGAAACCGACTGCCGGAATCGACGCTGCGGCGCCCTCTGTCACGTTCCGGTGGCAGAAGGTGCAGTCCAACCCCAGGTCCTCAACGTGGGTGGGGTGGGGAAACGCTATCGGCTGTTCGGGGCCGTCGTTCAAACCGAAGGCGTCCAACGGGAGCCCAAGCCAAGCCGAAATCACGAATGTCGCTACGGCGACAACTACTGCGAGCCCGACGACACCGCCAAGACCAAGCGCGCCGAATAGGACGAGCCGACGTCCCGTCGGCCTTCTTGGTGCTTGAAAATCGCCTGGCAGCAAGAGCGTCTACCTACCTAGTGCGCGGCCGGCGGGTTGCCGCCGTGACCGAGAAAGTCGATCGACCCGCCCTTGATCCAATATGTGTCGAATATGTCGGCGATCACCCTCGATTCGATGATGGTCATTGCCAGAAAATACGCATACAAGGCTATGCTCACGAAGAGAAGAACGTACAAAGGGATTCGCAGACGTTGAGCTGATTGTGGTAGATGATGAGACGCTACAAGGGAGGGAATGCCGGCGTGCGCAACCAAGTACAGCGAACCGATAACAATGATAAAAAGAAACATGACCCAGAGGTTTGTCAACATGTTGGCAATGCCGGTCCATTCGGCATTAGAAAGAGTCGCTGGGTCCATCTCCACCTTTCTCCGGAAGCCGGTTCATACACACCGCCAAGCCGTTGATGACGACTAGCTGAAAATTATCACATCACTATGGCAGTGTCAAGAATGCCACGCGGCTCGCAACTGTTCAGAGCAACGTTCTTCCCCTGTGGTGCACACCCTGTACAAAGGTTCCCGTTTCACTGAGAACGACGGCGGCACCGAGCAGCCGCAACTCAGTACACCCCGCAGGTTCTCATGGGCGTGGTAGAATACCTCTCCAACGCAATAAGGAGACACATAATGATTGAACAGCGACCCTTGGGCAACTCAGGAATGACCGTCAGCGCCATCGGACTCGGGTGCGTCACGTTCGGGCGGGAAATCGACCCGGACACGGCGTTCGAGATCATGGACTACGCATTGGAGAACGGCATCAATTTCTTCGACACCGCCGAAGGATACTCATCGGGAGAATTCCCCTCGGAAGAGGTTATCGGCAACTGGATGAGGTCGCGCGGCGTGCGTGACGAAGTGAAGATATGCACGAAAGTCAGTTCGGGAGGGACGCCTGAAAACGTACGACGCGCGCTTGCCCAAAGCCTTGACCGGCTCCAAGTCGACAAGGTCGAAATGTATAAGGCTCACTCGGCGTTTGAGGATGCACCCATGGAGGAATACCTAGGCGTAATGAACGAAGGCGTCCAGGCCGGACAAATCGACGTGATTGGGTGCAGCAACTTCCGTGCCGGACAGCTCAGGGAAGCCCTAGACATGAGCGACCGAAACGGCTGGGCTCGCTTTCAAATCACTCAGCCTCCATACAGTCTCGCGCGCTCAAACAATCCTTCACACCTCGACCGTCTCGAGGCCGAGGATGAGTTCTTCCCCCTCTGCGTCAAAGAAGCCGTCGGCATCACTCCTTACAGTCCACTCGCCGCGGGCTTCCTCGCCGGCAAGTACACGCCCGACAGATCCCAGTTCCCTAAGGGAACTCGCTTCGACGTCATCCCCGGACACGCCGACATCTACTTTGAGGACCGCAACTTCAAGCTCGTCGAGAAACTCCGCGCCAAATCCGAAGAATTGGGACTCCCGATGGTGAAACTGGCTATGGCATGGGTCATGGCAAACAAAAACCTAACTTCAGTCCTCGTCGGTGCCCGCAGAACCGCGCATGTTGACAACGCCATCCAGTCCATGAACATGGAGCTCCCACCGGAGCTTCACGCCGAAATGGCCGCCTGGGCTTAGACTCCCATCCTTAAGAAAACCGCGGTGCTGACGGAGGCCTAACGGAAGACCTTTCGTTTCCTAAAAGTGCGCGCATCGCTTTTGTCGTGCCCAGGCAGGTGGGAACCCGCCCAGTCACCAATCTAATCCCTCCAGACTTACGCAATATAGGACGTTTTTGACTTAAAAACAGGTCAAGTTTTAGAACACGATTTGTTATACTCTTCCAAAAGCCGTAAAACAGGGGAGTAACCGTTCGGTCTCCGTCGTCCGTTGCGCTTTGTGAATCCGCTCGGTTAGCGCCCGTCTGGAAGGAGGGACCCCATTGACCGCTTCAAAACCCCCACACGATAACCCCGAATCCGAAGAAGATTCCGACCCCGGTATATGGCAAAGATTCGAAACCCACATACAGGGCAGGACCCTCGCCGGCCTCTTCGAATTAGTTCCGATTATTGTCACCGTGGTTGTCCTGGTGGTCATCATAGGATACGCCGACAGCGCCGTCCGCGGCCTCCCGTTCGTCAAGGGCCAACCCTGGGACTTCTGGGGAGTCGGGGCGATTGTCGCGATTGTCCTGTTTTATGTGATCGGGCTCATCATCGCAACAAAAGTCGGACGAGTCATAATGGACTTCAAGGATACGATCCTCAACCACATCCCCGTGATCAAGACGATTCTTGGAGTCACCAAGCAGGCAATGGCCTCCCTCACCTCGCAGTACCAATTCACTCGCGTGGTTTTCGTGGAGTGGCCGCGTGAAGGCATGGTCGCCATGGGCTTCGTAACGGGTCGCGCCTTCTCGAACAGGACCGATGAATCTATCGTCGTCGTCTATATCCCCACAGTCCCCAACCCCACGTCCGGCAACATGGCCCTCATACCGGAAGACGACGTCATCGAAACGGACCTTACGGTTGAGGATGCCATGAAGCTCGTCTTCTCAGGCGGCATCGTCCTGCCGGAAAATCTATCCTTGGCCAGAGTGCCCATTGAGCGAGATGAATTTATGCTCATCGGCCGCTTCGAAACCTCACCCGACTAGCGCACACTCCAAGTAAACCCCTCCGCGGGCAGACGACGACAAGCCCCCTCCGCCCCTTCATATGGAGGGGGAGCGCTCATGCCATTTCGTGGAACGATCTCTTCGGCATCATTCCGGCGGGAAAGAGCGTTCAGCTTCGTCATCAATTCCGCGGGAGAGCCGCCTACGTCGTGGCGTTCACTCATACAAGGACGCGATTATAAAGGTATTTCCGCGCGGACCTTCGGATAATGTAACAGCAAACCAAATAGAAGCCGCGAAGCACATGGGCAAGATCAAAGCCGTGCTCACCCTTGCCGAGTTCCCAGTCCCCGTTTTCACAAGGACAGGCTTCGCGCGAATGACGGTTTAGCGGAGGGTTCGCGAAAGCGGAAATCCACGAGCAAGATCAGCGTTGGTGTCAGAGACACGTATCCCAGCCAGCCAAGATACCCGATCAGGTGATGCGACCGCCCCTCTGCGAGGCTGCCTCTCTCACGCCGAAGTTTGGCCGTCCGAAGTGGCTAGCTCCCAGTTAGTCGGTTCCACGGGCAGAGTTACGATCATTTCGGTGAACTGACCGGGCTCGGAATTGACCCGTATGTTTCCGCCGTGCTGTAGAACTATGTCATTGGTGATGGCCAGTCCCAGCCCTGTCCCGCGGTCGGTGGGTTTCGTAGTGAAGAAGGGATTAAATATCTTGTCGGCTACTTCGGGCGGAATCCCGTCTCCGTTGTCGCGAAAACGCACTTCGATATTTTCCCCTGCCCGCTTGCTTGAGAGTGAGAGCGTCGGCATGTATGACGTATCTCCCGATTCGCGAAGTGAACGTCGCTTCTCATCAGTTGCGTCACAGGCATTCCCCACGATGTTCAAGAAGACCCGTCCGATGTCCTGCGGCTTGACTACGATCTGACCGACGCTCTCGTCCAACTCCTGCTCGATATGAAGCTGGAAGTCGGGGTCGGTCGCGCGGGCGCTGTGGTATGCCAGCCGAGTATGTTCGTCGAGCAGCAAGTTTATGTCCGTCTCCCGCTCCTCGCCTGAATCCCTGCCCATCATCAGCATGTCCTGAACGATTCGGTTGGCGCGTTCGCCGTGCGATATGATTCGCCCCAGGTTGCCATTCAGGTCATCTGATATCTCATCGATCAGGCCGCGTTCCTCCGTGTCTATTTTTTCCACATTCTCATCGAGGACTTCCTTGAGCTCGTCTAGCAGCTCGACTGACGCCTCGGAGAAGTTTTTGACGAAATTGAGCGGATTCTTGATTTCGTGGGCCACACCTGCCGTCAACTGCCCCAAGGCGGCCAGCTTCTCCTGCATGACGATCTGCTGCTGAACCTTGTTCAGGTTGGCCAACGTGGCCTCCAGTTCGTCATTCTTTCCCTGCAGTTCCTGTGCGAGCTGTTCCACCAAATTCAGGCGCTGAACCTCAAGCGCATGGCGACGGAACACTTCCAGCGCTTCCGCCATGTCCGCAACCTCGTCCCTTCCGCCAATTTCAACCTGCGCTTCGAGGTCGCCTCCCGCCATCCGCTTCATCCAGTTCGACAATAGCTCAATTCGACGGACCAAAACTCTGCCAACGAAAAACCAGGAAATGAGGACGGCTCCCGCCACGCCGACACCGCTTATGGCGAGAAGCAGTGTCCGTCCCGTAAAGATCGCCTGCGTGGACGCTTGAGTCGCCCCGTCGGCGCTCGCCTGCGCGCTGTCCACGAGCGCATTGACATCTTTCACCAGTTCAATGGCAATTCCGCTGTTAAGCTCCAAGAGATCCTGCTGATGCTGGATCAGATGAAGCCGCTCCGCAAACAAGTCGAAGCCGTTGTCGTCGCCGGTGCCCAACTCCACGAGTTCGCTGGTCAACGGAATAATTTGGTCATACAGCACCGTCCCTTCGAGCGCTCTGGTATGCCGCTCAATCCTGCCTTTCGCCGACTCAAACCGCTCTCGCAGAGGCTCTAAAAGGGCAGGGGAAGAAACGGCAAACCCACTTTCCATGAGTTGGATAGCGGTGTTGGCGTCTGTCCGAAGGCCTTCCAAGCTGCGATATCTGGCAAGCTGACTCTCGGTGAAATGCTGTTCCCGCGATACTGGAGGAGAATTGAGGCTTCGATAACCCGTCATCGTGAAAAAGAGCTGGTCGTCGACTACCGGAGTCATGATCTCGTTCATATTCACTAAGATCGACGCGAGCTTAGTCCGTAGTGCATCCCTGCGAACGTTATAATCATACAGTCGCGCCATGTCTTCCCGTATGGCATTGATATTGACGATGATCATGTCCACGCTCTCGCGGACTCGCACTGAACGCGCGGTGTCGATAACCTGCTGATCGGGGTCCTGCTGCCCCAAGATATCAAACAGCTGGGGCAATTCGATAGCGCTGGAGTCGGTCTCTTCCGACTTATCTTCTAGCAGGACGGACATATTCGCCTCGAGATTTTCACGTGCCTCGTCCACACTGGCAGAGACGGTAGCCAAGTCCCCCGGGTTCGTGGCGGCCATCAGACGAGGCGCTGCGTCAACCAGCGTACCGCTGTGCTGGGCCACGCCGAATGCCGCTACCACCTCAGGAATGCTGCTCTCGATAACCTGAGTCTGAGCCGCGCCAACGCTATTGAAAGAAAACCAGCCGACCAGACTTGCGGCAACCGTAAGCAGCACAGCTCCGCCAATCCCCAGATAGAGCTGGGTCGCAATGTGATGCCGTGTTTCAAACAGGCGTCGCAGTTGTTCTTTCACGGATCTAGTCCCGAAGCGTCTTTACCGAACGATAATTTCCGTCATCGCCAATAGTAGTCAAAAACACTGCGTCCGAACCCTGATTATCATCGAAACCGTATTGAAGTTCGAACCCGTCAATGTCTATAACGCCGCTGTCCACAATGCTTCTGAGAAAACATGCCCTGTTCACGTCGCGACCGCACCGTTCCAGCCCCGCGATGGCCAGGCGACCCGCCAAATAGCCCTCAAGCGAAACGAAACCGGGAGCAGCTTGAGGATCGAAGCTGGAGAGCGCGTTCAAATACGACGACACGACCGGCGTTGAATCATCGGTAGGGAAGGGCACTACCTGCGTCACATATACGCCTTCGCCGCCTACCCCAAGCTCGTTGGCCAATGCGTTGCTGCCGACGAACGAGAGGGTCATGAAAACGGGATCAAGCCCTGTGTGTCTAGCCCAGTTGACCAGGGCCGCCACCGGTTCATAAGCGCCGATCATTATCACGGCCTCGGGTTGACCTCGGTTCAAATCGAGCAAAGCGGTCTTCACGGCCGTCGTGTTCCGCGTATACAACCCGATCGCCGCCGGTTTCATGCTGCGGCGATTAAGCGCGTTCTGGACTCCGTCCCTGCCGGCCCGACCGAAGGAGTCGTCCTGATAGAGCAATGCGATACGCCTAATGCCGAGATCGGTCGTAAGCCGCTCAACCATCTCCTCAGTCTCTTGGTAGTACGAGGCGCGCAAATTTATGATGTTGCTCCACTGCTGGTCGTCACGCAAGAATTCGGCGCCCGTGAACGGCGCAATGAACGGAACCCCCGCTCGCGCGGCAATCGGAGTGGCCGAACGTGATGTCGGCGTGCCAACTTCTCCTATCAGCGCGAACACGTTGTCCCGTTCAATGAGGCGTATAGTATTCGTGACCGCTGCTTCCGGTTCGTAAGCATCATCCAGAGAAGAAAGCTCCAACCGCCTTCCGTGCACCCCCCCTTGGCGGTTCGCCTCGTCAAAAGCGGCTAGGATACCCAGACGCATACCCTTGCCTAGTTCCTGCGCCGGTCCCGTGAATGCGGCGGACTGTCCAAACAGAATCCGGTCAGAGGCTATGCCGTACTGTTGCGGCGCGACGGTGGCAAGATCGTCCGATATGGTATCGGTCGAGTCGCTGGGCACAGTAGCTTCATCATCCCCGTCGCTGAAGATGGAACAGCCGATCAATACAACACAAAGGGTGAGAGTCGCGACTCCGGCGACACCTAGTTTCGCAATCCTATGCGCAACCCCCCTGCCGAACATCAGACTCATTCATTCTCTTCGCAAGGTCAGGGCCAAGCAGTTCTTGTCATCCTCACGACGGTACGCTATTTCATCCATCATTTCGCGCACGAAGTGGATTCCGAGCCCCCCGATGGGACGATCCTCGACCGGCGACGTCAGATCAGGATCAGGAGCGTCGGTCAGCGGGTCAAACGCTCGCCCGGTGTCTTCAATATCTATCGTGATCAAGTTCGGGTTCGACGTCACCGTAATCTCAATTTCCGGAGCCTCGTCCTCGTCGCCTCGTCCATGTTTCGCAACATTGATCCCCAGTTCTTCAACGGCGAGCTGCACTTTAAAGGATAGCGACCGCGGCCAGCCCTCCTGCTCCCCAAACTCCTCCACCGTAAAGAGGATGTCCTCTATTTCGTCCATGTCGGCTTGTTTTTTGATGATGATTTTATCAGCCACGAGCTATCCTCACTCTCGACGGAGTACCAAACAGGTGATGTCGTCCGATTGCGGGGTGTCCCCGACAAACTCACTCACAGCATCGAACATAGCCTCAGCCGCCTGCTGAGCGTTTTCCGGCGGGTTTCCCCTGAAAACCTCGTGCATCCGCTCAACTCCGAACTGTTCACCGTCGCCGTTCATGGCCTCGGTGATCCCGTCGGTGTAGAGCACGATAGTATCGCCATGTTCAAGCTGTATGGTCTGATTGGGGAACTCGATATCCGGAGCGACACCGAGCGCTATCCCGCCCGTGAGAGAGAGAAGCTCCGAACTCCCGTCGGGACGAAGGAGTAGGGGGGCGTCGTGTCCACCGTTCGAATATGTGAATCTGCCAGTCTCGGGATTGTAAACTGAATAGAGCACCGTGACGAACATCATCGTCTCGTTCTCTTCGTACAGCAGGTTGTTCACTTCCTGAAGAGCTTCGCCGGGCTTGAACGTGCCGATGGCCGCTCCCTTCAGCAATGTTCGACTAGACATCATAAACAGGGCAGCCGGCACACCCTTGTCGGAAACGTCCGCTATCGCCAAACCCACAACCCCGCGATCCAGGCGGATCACGTCGTAAAAGTCGCCCCCAACGTTCCGCGCGGGCTCCATCTTCGCGAAAACCTGAAAGTCGGAAGTATCAGGGAACATCTTCGGCAGAATCGATTGTTGCGTACTGCTCGCGACATCAAGCTCGTTCTGCAAAGCGACCAGTTTGTCACGCGAAGAGAGCGCCTCGCGCCACTCTTCAAGGTGAAGCAGTGTCCGATCTATCGTCACCTGCAAGTCCTCGAAATCGAGGGGCTTGGTCACGAAATCGAACGCTCCTCGGTTCATCGCCGTGCGGATATTCCTCATATCTCCATATGCCGATATGATAATCGAGCGAATGTCCGGATCAACCTTCGGTATCTGTTCAAGCAGGGTCAGTCCATCCATTTGCGGCATGTTGATATCCGAGACGACCATGTCGATGTCTCGGTGCTTTTCCAGCACTTCGAGCGCCTCGACTCCGTTATGTGCGAACTCAAAGCTGTACATGCCGGATCGGATTTTCCGCCTCATGCGCTGCTTAATAAGCGGCTGAAGGTCCGGCTCGTCATCAACAACCAGAATGCGATACGGCTTTCTTGACGTCACAATACCTCGATCCTCACACTTATAATGTACCTAACCCGCCCAATTTTGCTTCACGGCAACAGCATCGTCCTCTGATTTGGGAGTTGAGAACGTCATGTCAAGAGTAAGATATCTGCCCCGTATTTTTGCCTTAAACGCCCTTACGGATGTCGGTCTTTTGGATTTTACCAATTATGGAGATTCACCCGTCGGTTCACTATCAACGTGAATCCGGTACGGCCCTCCCGATCTTCATTACTTACCGGTTAATTGTTTCAAAGCCAACTCGACGCTACCTGGAATCGGCGACTCGACGAATGTGAGAGAAGCCAAGCCGTCTGACAATCAGCTCAGTGCGGAGATGGCCTCTTCCTTGGAAGAATGGACCGGGATAATCTGATTGAATCCGCTAATCTCGAAAACCTCGCGCACCGAGTCCGTCAAGGAACATACGGCCAGTGTCCCCTCCTGTCTGCGGAGCGACCTGGCGGTCATCAGAATAGCCCTGAGACCCGCACTGCTGATGTAAGAGAGATCGGACAGATCCAGCACCACGACTCGATCGGTCTCTTCAATGGCGGCGTCTAACGCGCTTTGGAATTCTCGCGCGTTTGTTCCGTCGATCCGCTCCCCAGCACCAACGACTACATTGCTGCCATCACGTACAGAGGTCAGTTCCATGCGAATGGTCTCCTTGCTTTATTTCCCTTTCATCCAACCGACCCGCGACCCGGATTCGGCTGGGTGAGCGCACCATCTGCTATCAGCCGCGCTTAATTGTATCACAAAAATCGGGACTGCCTAACACGACCTCCCGAATAAATCTATGCGAATCCTCTTGGTTCATCGCATTGTAAATTCAACACTGCTGAACCGACATTCAGCAACTCTTCACAAACGACATCTGCCGGTTGCGATACCGGACTACCGCCTGCCCTTCCGTCCGCTTCTTCCTAGCGGGCGTGGCCATAGCCCGGATCGCCTTGCTTTAGCTTACCAGCGGGAACCCCCGCCGTATCCGCCACCGCCGCCACCGCCACCGCCGTATCCACCACCACCGCCGCCACCGCGACGACCTTCACGTGGCCTCGACTCGTTGACCGTCAGTGTCCGGCCACTCAACTCAGCCCCGTTCAGGGCTGCGATAGCTGCCTCGGCCTCGTCCTGGTTCGGCATCTCCACAAAACCGAAACCGCGGGAACGACCCGAATATCGGTCGGTTATCACTCGCGCCGACTGCACTTCGCCGTGCGGGGAAAAGGCGGTCTCTAGCGTTTCATCCGTTTCGTCGAAAGAAAGGTTGCCTACATAGATGTTCATGCGACACTCCTTGTGTACTGAAATCTCCTCATCGTAGCAAGCGTCACATTCGGTCCTGAGGCTGTCTAGCTTTGGAATAACGCGGAAGCGGAACGAGGTTGCGTCTGATTACGGAGTCGTTGCACAGTATACCATAACCACGCAACCCCTGTTAGGCACTCTCGGATCAGATCCATGGCAATCGTATTTCCTTAAAGAACCGATCATTGCCTGGTATCAGCTCACATCGAAAAGGATGCTGTTCTCTCCGTGGCCTCCGTAAGAGAACATTATCATCGCACGGGAAAGAAAATTTCCGTACGCCATTTCGACTGATCCGGCTCTGCCCCCGGATCCGTTACATACACCTCCCAAGGCGCCCCCCTCGGTTCGAGACCTTCTTGTCCCATCCACTCCGTCAACGCCGACCACGACTGCGGGAGAGTATCATACGGCCCCACGTGAGTAACCGTCGCTGCGAGGCCGGCCGGCAACTCGCCCGCCTGGATTCGACCCGCCCCGTCCATGTCGGAGGCGACGGGCA
This sequence comes from Dehalococcoidia bacterium, assembly GCA_965232435.1. Taxonomy (GTDB): domain Bacteria; phylum Chloroflexota; class Dehalococcoidia; order Lucifugimonadales; family VXLM01; genus VXLM01. The sequence goes on along the minus strand of CBDDPU010000004.1, from coordinate 506,380 downwards.
TCGCGCACTCCATCTCCAGCGAGCCGGGTCCCTGCACGCATTCGGGGTCGTCCCCGTGGCCCCCGGCGATTCGTTCCGGGTCAATCGAACTGTTGTCCATCGCGTGGTAAATCGTCAACGGCATCCCGACCGGCTGATGCCCACTCTGCTGAATGTATCCATATACTTCCCCGAACAGAGGCCCCATGACCTCCCCCACGTTGTCCATCGTAGTCGTCACGCGAATGCCCAAAATCGGCTGGGCCCCAATCTCCCTAGTCTCAAAATTCCGTTCCATCTCACTACTCCTTCTCATCCGATTTTCCTAGACTAAGCAGCAGGAAAAAACTCTGCATAACCCCTCTTCAAAACCGGCCCCATGCCCTCATTCCTGCGATAGAGCCTCACCCCGTATTCCCGTGCGGAGGGGAGAAGCCCCCGGCCATCTTTACCCGATGACTGCGCCCTCATAGTCCACGTGTACAATAGGACACCCCAACTCCTGCAGGCCCGATTCCACAACTGCCCGATCTCCCACGACCAGCAGCGTCAGCCGCTCGTTATCCACTCGCTCAATGGCCGCTCGGCGCACATCATCCAAAGTCAGCGCCTCGTAAGTCGACTCAAGAGAGGAATAGTAATCGTCGGGCAGCCCGAACGTGACAATACGTCCCAACTGGGAAAGCACATGGGCCTGTGTCTCGAACTGGCCGGCAAATCCCTTAAGAAGGCCGTTCTTGGCGTCCGTGAACTCTTCCGTGTCCACCGGCCGACCGGTGCGGATATCCTCAAACTCCTTCAGCACTTCGATCACCGACTCCCGAGTGACGGCGGTCTGCACTGACCCCCACGCCGCCAGCGCCGACGGCCCCTTAGCCCAATTCACCGCGGAATGGAAGCCGTAACTGTACCCCTTATCCTGTCGTAGGTTCTGGTTCATGCGCGCCATGAAGTGCCCGCCGAACAGGTAGTTGAGCAAATTCAAAGCGTAGTAGTCGGGATGATGTCGGTCGATCGTGAGGTGCCCCGCCCGAATCACCGACTGGGCCGCGCCCGGCTTGTCGACAAGATATATCGCCGTCGAGGCGGATTCCAAGCCGTCCGCTGCGACGCTCCGCACTTCTGATTCTCGAGCCTGACCACCCGATGACCAATGCCCCAGCGACGCCTGCGCCAGATTCAGAACATCGCCCTTAGTCGTATCTCCGACCACGACAAGAGTAGCCGCGTCCACCGTGTATTTGCGCCGGAACTGTTCTACGATCTCATCACGAGTCATAGTCCCGATTGACTCTTCCGTACCGGTGAGCGGATTACCGTATGGCGTGCCCTTGCCGTGAAGAAGCGCTCGGAAGGCCCGCTGTGCTATCAGATTAGCGTCGTCTCCTATCCGTCGAAGGTCGATTAGCCGCTCCTTGCGCACGCGCTCCAGCTCATGCTCCGGAAAATTCGCGCGCGTAACGACATCCGCCAATATCTCCATGGCCTTGCCTCGGTGCTGAGTCAGGGCCGCAGTCGATACCGTGGCTTGCTCATACCCCGCCGAACTGCTCAAGTGCGCGCCGATGAATTCCATCTCTTCTGCGATCTCCTGGCTCGTCATCGACGGCGTGCCCTCGGGCAGCATAATCGCCGTTAAGTGAGAGAGACCCGGCCTGTCAGGTGGATCGACCGTCGCCCCGCCGTCGATAATCAAACTCAAGGACACCGCGGGCAAACGCGAGTCCTCCACGTACAAGACGTTCAGTCCGTTATCGAGTCGATCTCGTCGCGGCACAGGCGGATTAAAGGAGCGGGACACTCCGCCGCGCGGCATTGCCGACCGGTCGATGCCGGCGCTCGCGCCGGCTGCAACGGCTTCCTCCGGCAACACGGTCATGCGAACCCTGTTTGCTCCCAGAGACCCCGCCGCCGCTCGCATCACATCCGCGGCGCTCACAGCCCGATACCGCTCAATGTCGGTGTTGATGAGGCCGGCGTCACCCGCGAACGTGTGGTACAGGTTCAACTGATCCGCCCTTCCCCCGAATCCGCCGATCTTCTCCAGCCCGCGCACGTTGTCGACCTCGAAACGATTGAGCGCAGTTCCAACCTCTCGCTCCGTCGGTCCCTCTCGCCGGATTCTTTCAAATTGCTCATGAACGATGTCTTCGATCTCGTCAAGGTTCTGCCCCGGATTCGCCGTTACCTGCACGATGAATTCACCCGCGATCTCCCGCGTGTAGTGCGCAACCGTAACGTCGCGAGCTATCCGCAGGTCATAAACCAGCGTCTTGTGCAGTCGAGAACTCTTCCCCTCTCCCATAATCGATCCCAAGATATCCAGTGTCGCCTCGTCTTCATCGAACATTGGCCCCGTCGGCCACACAAGCGACAGGCGAGGCAGTTGCACTTTGTCTCGCATATCCATCCGCAATTCGCCCGTCAGCCCCGAATTCATTCGCCCGACTCGGTCGATGGCAGGCCCGGGCGCAATATCGCCAAAGTAGCTCTCGATAAGCCGTCGCGCATTGTCGGGGTCGAAATCTCCCGCGATGCTCAAGCTCGTGTTCGATGGAACATAGTACGTGCGGAAAAAGTTCCGCACGTCGTCGAGCGATGCGGCGTTCAAATCCTGCTGCGAGCCGATCACCGGCCAGTTGTAGGGATGTGGAGACGGAAAGACCGCCGTCTCCATGGCGAGATACGCCTTCCCGTATGGGCGGTTCTCATAGCTTTGCCTGCGTTCGTTCTTCACGACATCCCGTTGAAGGTCGAGCCGCTCCTGATCGAGGGCTTCCAGCAAAAAGCCCATCCGGTCGGACTCAAGCCACAGGATGAGTTCCAAGTTGTTGGAGGGCGCCGTTGTCCAATAGTTCGTCCGGTCGTTGGTCGTTGAGCCGTTGATGTTTGCGCCGACCTTTTCAAGCGGCTCGAAGAAGTCGCGGTTGTGGTTCTTCGACCCCTCGAACATGATGTGTTCAAACAGGTGCGCGAACCCCGTCCTGCCCGGCTGCTCGTCTTTCGATCCGACGTGATACCACAGATTCACAGCCACCATAGGCAAGGAATCGTCACGGTGCATTATCACGTCCAAACCGTTCGACAAGGTGTAAGTCTCGAAATCAATGGAGAGCATTTATAACTCCGATGTGGGGATTGTCAATTGCTGCCTCAATTATATCAGCGTCCGAACGCCGGGCGGAGAGTCTACGATACTCCCGTGTCCCCAACACAACTGGTCAGAGCCCATGAGAACCTCTCACAAAAAGAGCCGTTATTCCCGCGCATACAAAATGCGGGGTGAGATATCCACAGGGAAAGATGTGCATCTCACCGAGACTGAACAGTCCCGCCCCAACTCTGCTTTCCTTGACGCTCTCCCAACCCCGTGCTAGCATCATTCAACGGCGCGGCGGTGAGCCGCGAAGCAGTCCCAAACAGGTGTTGAATGTCCATCGGCGACGAGTTAGGGGCCTTTGCCGTTCCGGGCGAGACCGCGCTCACCGTAGGCGTTTTCGACGGCGTTCACCGAGGCCATGTTCACCTCCTCTCTCGCCTCGTTCACGAGGCCGCCGGCAAGGGACTGATGGCGGGAGTCGTTACATTCAGAGAACACCCCGCAGCCGTCCTTCATCCGAGCTTTGAGGCCCAATTTCTTACGTCACTCGAAGATCGCCTTGAACTGCTCGCTCAAACTGAAATCGACTTCATCGTTCCCATTACCTTTGATCTCGACGTCTCGAACCTCACCGCTCAGGAATTCATCGCGCATCTCCAAGAACGCCTCCGAATGGTGAGTTTGGTCGTTGGGCCCGATTTCGCCATGGGGCGCAACCGTGAAGGCTCCATCGACCGCCTGTCACAGCTAGGCCAGGAAATGGGGTTCACCTTGAAAGTAGTCGGCGGACTGAAGGACGCCAAGGGTGAAACCGTCCGCAGTACAAACATCAGAGCCGCGCTCTTCCAAGGCAATGTCGATCGTGTAGCGGACCTGCTTGGCCGCCGGTTCACCCTCGAAGGCCTCATAGTTTCGGGAGAGGGCCGAGGCGGCGCGCTGGGTATCCCGACCGCAAACATTGAACCCCCTCAAGGGATGGCCGTCCCCGCCGACGGCATCTATGCCGCCTTTGCCCACTTGGAAGACCGAAGCATGATGGCCGCAGTAAGCATCGGCACCAAACCCACGTTTGGCGCCCATGACCGCGTCATCGAGGCCTTCATCCTCGACCTCGCCGAAAATCTATACGGCAAGAGGCTCCGCCTCGAATTCGTTCGACGACTGCGCGATCAAGTTAAGTACGACACAGTTGAGGCGCTTTTAGAGCAAATCGACCGCGACGTAGCCCAAACAAGACAAATTCTTCAAAGCGCGACGCCGTGCTAAAATCGTCTGCGCACTCACCACGACAAGGAGCACCGATGACGAACCTGCGAATCCCTGGCCCAATACCCGTCCCCGAAGATATCCTCGGCAAGATGTCGACCCAAATGATGAACCATCGCGGCCCCCGCTTTAGGGAAATGCTCTTCCGAGTCACTGATGGGCTTCGGCAGGTTTTCCGCACCAAGAACGACCTGTTCATCCTCACGTCTTCGGGCACCGGCGCGATGGAAGCCGCCGTCGTCAATACTCTGTCTCCGGGAGAGAAAGTCGTTTGCGCCTCCATCGGCTCTTTCGGTGACCGTTTCGGCAAGATCGCCGAGAAATTCGGGGCCGATGTCACAATGGTGAATTTCCAGCAAGGCTCCGCCGTCGATGTCGACGAACTCCGCCGCGCGCTCGACGCCGACCCGGAAATCTCCGCCGTTCTCGTCACCCACAACGAAACCAATACCGGTGTTACAAACAACATCGAACAGGTGGCATCCGTCGTCAAGAACGAATTCGATAAGCTCCTACTCGTCGATGGAATCAGCAGCGTCTGCTCTCTCCCGCTGGAAACCGACGATTGGGGCCTGGACGTCGTGGCGACAGCCTCGCAAAAAGGCTGGATGCTCCCGCCCGGGCTCGCCTTTATCAGCATGAGCGAGCGCGCATGGAAAGCCCATGAAAACGCCGACATGCCTCGCTTCTACTTCGACCTATCGGCCTATAAGGACTACTACGACATCGGACAGCCCCCATGGACCCCAAACCTCTCGGCTATGTACGCCCTCGACTACGCGCTGAACAGGATCATTGATGAAGGCGTCGAAAACGTCTGGCGTCGCCACGCCGACATCGCTCAAATGACCCGGGATGGAATTCGCGAACTCGGCCTCGAAGTCTTCCCTGACGAAAGCGTCGCCTCCAACACCGTGACCGCCGTCCGTATGCCCGAGGGCGTCAATGCGGACGACCTCCGCAAAATCGTCCTTGACGACCACGATGTAGTCCTGGCCGGCGCCTACGGCGAACTAACCGGCAAGATGTTCCGGATCGGGCATCTGGGCTATGTCACCCCCGAAGAGATCGAGGACATGCTTGACGCAGTCAAGGCATCCCTGCCAAAGGTCGGCATCGGCGAGTAGAACCCGGGAGCCGGCCTGTGTTGTTGATGCGGCGACGCTCGCCTACAATAGCCCCACACCAACCGAAAGGCTCGCCATGCGCACCAATAACATCGTCGCCAAAATAGCCGCCGGAGAAACCCCCGCCGGTTTCACTATTAGGTTCCCGTCTGCCACCATTGTCGAAATGATGGCCGCCGCCGGATTCGATTACGTTATGTTCGACTCCGAGCACGGGCCTTTCACCACAGCGGACATCGAGGAAATGTGCAGGGCCTGCGACGCCGTCGGATTGACTCCAATGGCCCGCGTCCCCAATATCCACAACTCGACCATCCTCCGCTTCCTCGATCGCGGAATCATGGGCGTGATGGGCCCCCACATCAACACCAAAGAACAGGCCCAAGCCCTCGCCGACTCATGTCGCTACGTGCCGGACGGCCACCGCAGCTTCGGTTCCGGACGCGGCAGCCGTTTTGGCAGGAACGCTTCCAGAACCGAGTACATGAAACACTTCAACCAAAACGCCGTCGTCATCGCGCAGCTCGAAGACGTTGCCGTCCTCGACGACCTCGACGGCATTCTCTCCGTCAGTGGGATCGACTATTTTACGTCGGGAGCGCAGGACATCGCGCAGTCCCTCGGATTGCCCGGTCAAGGTGAGCATCCCAAGGTCCTGGAGTTCGAGAAGACAGTCCGTGACGCCGTTCACGCGGCCGGGCGGCAAATGGCCACCGACGTCATGATCAACATCACCATCGACGACGTGTTCTTCGATGCCGCCGCGGCCGCCCTGGAAAAGGCAAAGAACGTCGCCCGCTAGCCGTCCTTCGGCTGCTCCAGCAGCTGGAGGATATTTCCGTCCGGGTCGGCAAACGTACACACCCAACCGCCCCAATGTTCACGCTCCGGGGGACGGATGAACCTCACGCCTGCTTCGGAAAGCCGCTCGTACGCCGCGTGGATGTCCTCCACATCCAAGTTCACCATCACCCGGTACGGATCTCTAGACGATCCTTGGACATCGGAATGACTCCCGATTCCCAGCCGAACGCCGCCCCATTTGAAGGAAACAAAGTGCGGACGCTCTGAATGAGGCGTCAGCCCCAGCGTATCCCGGTAGAAGCAGACCATCCTCCCTAAATCGTCCGTCCAGAGAATAGCCCCTGCAAGTCCGCGTATCATGGCCCTCTCTCCATCTCGTAATTCATCGACTTGACGCTCGCGGCTTTAACCGTGACCGTTCAGCCTCCGTGAGGAACTTCGCTAGAGCAGCGTCATATCCACTCCGGGCCGTTGTCCCCGTGAAAACGGCAATCAGCGCCCGATACAAGGCAGGTTCTCTCCTCTGACGGGAATGACGGCGCGGAAGTGAAGAGGTGGGGGATTGCAAGGCTTTGTTTTTCGGAGAGTTTTCCCGAATTTGTTGCATCCTGTTGCATTTTGTGGCAATTCCATCGTTATTGTAAAGTTGCGTGGTGGGTGAGCCCTTATAGTTAGCATGGGACAAAAGTTCTTATTTGTCAAATTAGGAGAGTGGCAGAGGGCGGAATGACGGTTTAACAATGGTTTGCGAAGGCGGGAATCCAGTGCTGCGGCGGTGACGAAGGTTCCCGTTCACCGTTATCACGATGGCAAGCCTAGAGAGGACGACGGGAGAAACGCTCATCTCACCAAGACTGGACCGCTGCGGAGAGCCGCTTTCAATTCCATCGGCCAATCGCTATAATTAGGCATTAGGAGACAGGGTGGCGGAAGAAAGTCTAGGCGCGGGTCTCTGAAGAAAGGAGGTGCTTCGTTGGATAGTAGCAGTAGGGGGTGTCACGGGTAGGTGTTCATCGTGACACTTCCCTAACCCGAGGCCTCGCCGGAGTTCTCTCCGACGGGGCCTCCTTCATTTCCTAACACTCCTGATGATCCAACAGTCGTCTCTGCCCGATTCCTTCACACAGCAGCCTATCGACCACGGTCCCACCATTCCCTCGCAAATCCTCTTGGGGACTCATTCATCCCATCATCCGCATCACGTCGCGCATCCCCGTCTTCGACGACATCTGCCGCATTATCCTGCGCGTCTGCTTGAACTGGTTCAATAATTGGTTCACATCTCTCGGAGTCGTGCCGCTTCCCTGCGCAATCCTCCGTCGTCGTCGCCCATTGATAATCTCCGGACGCGCCCTTTCCTGAGGCGTCATCGAAAACACGATAGCCTCGGTCTTCTTCAGCTGATTCTCTGTCAAATCATCGGACGGCGCCTTGCCCTTCAGCCCCTGCATCCCCGGAATCATCTCAATAATCTGGCCGAATCCCCCCATCCTCCGCACCTGCTCTAGCTGATCGAGAAAATCGTTCAGGTCAAAAGTGGCCTGCCGCATCTTGCGCTCGAGCGCCGCTGCCTGTTCCTCGTCGTATGCCGCCTCCGTCTTCTCAATGAGCGTCAGCATGTCACCCATGCCCAAGATTCTCGATGCCAGCCGCTCCGGGTGAAACTGCTCCAGAGCCCCGACGCCCTCACCCGTCCCCATGAACTTGATGGGCAGCCCGGTCACCGAAACAATCGAAAGCGCCGCGCCTCCGCGCGCATCACCGTCCAGCTTGGAAAGTACCAGGCCTGTAACCCCTATCCGTTCATGGAACTCGCCTGCCGAATTCACTGCTTCCTGACCCGTCATGGCATCCACTACGAGCAGCGTCTCAACTGGCGATACCGCCTCTTTCACTTCCTCAAGCTCAGACATCAACTCTTCGTCGATCTGATTCCTTCCCGCAGTGTCGACAATCGCCCACGCCGCCCCAACGTCCGACGCCCGCGCAACGCCCGCGCTCGCCACCTGCGCCGTTGGTCTCGATGTTCCCTCCTCGTACACCTCAACATCCATCTGCCTGCCCAGAGTCTGCAATTGCTCGATAGCCGCCGGACGGTTCAAATCGGCCGCCACCAGCAGAGGAAGCTGCCCCATCTGCTTCAAATGGCGCGCCAGCTTAGCCGACGTCGTAGTCTTGCCCGATCCGTTCAGTCCGACCACCAACATGACCGACGGAGTCGTTGCCCCAGGCGCTATCTTACTGTCTCCGCCATCCAAGATCGCCGTGAGTTCCTCGTTCGTGATCTTGACCACCTGCTGCCCCGGACTCAAACTCCGTAGCACGTCCTCCGACAGGGCCCGCTCCCGTATCTTCGCAACGAACGACCTCGCAACCCGAAAGTTCACGTCTGCTTCGAGGAGCGCCATTCGGATCTCTCGCAGGGCGGAGTCAACGTCGCTTTCCGTCAGCCGCCCCTGATTCCCCAGCCGGTTGAAAACTCCGTTCAGCCTTTCCGTTAGAGCCTCAAACATAGATACCCAATCCTCCGTAGCCAAAATCGCTTGCGACTGCGTCACAGAAGGCATTCACGCCACCATATCGCTCTCCCGTCGGGCTGTGTGAGAAAGAGAGAAATGGAAAAGCGCCGCCGCCTCATGCACACCCTCGTTCCTAACTCTACCATAGGCGACCGCGTCAAACTGCCCTGGGAAAACCCTTCAAACACTCCGCGCGAGAACACTACGTCGCAAAATATGGACACGCCTCCCGCCCTCTATTCATCATCCTCGGCGAACATATTCAGCAAGCCTATGGCCAAGAGCGCTGCTCCGCCCAGCAGCTCGGTTTGCACGAACTCCAATTTGTCTTCCGGCGTGTGGATGCGCGAGAAGTCCTCGCCGAGAAAGACCACGTGCGGAATCCCCGCCTCATCGAACGGAGCATGATCGCTGGCGCCCCAGTCGAAGGAAAAGACCATCTTTGTATTGATGTCCTGCTGCTCGGCGTACTCTTCCATCATCTTCAGCAGGCTCGGCGTTCCCAGCATCGCCGTCTGGGGGCCCGTCCCTAGCGCGTCAAAGTTCAACATCGCCATCGTCGAGGATATATCGGCTTCCGAGAGCCCCTCGACGTAGTGATCGCTTCCGAACAGTCCCAACTCTTCGGCGCCAAACGCGATGAACCGCACCGTGAACGGGTATTCGCGATCCGCTATCTCCCGCGCTATCGTCAACAGCGTCGCGATGCCGGATCCGTTGTCATTAGCCCCCGGCACATTCGGCACGGTGTCATAGTGCCCGCCGAGCACAACTACTCGATTGTCGTCCGCCGTCCCCCGTTTGTCAGCGATGACGTTCCGAGACTCCTCCGTATACTCAAGACTGATCGTCGCCGTTACCGTTCCACCGTTCAGGATAGACTTTAGCGTCTCGCCGTCCTCTTGCGAAATCGTCACTGCCGGAATCGTCTCCTCGGAAAGCGCGCCCCCGAACGGACCCGGTTCGTTGTTGTATACGACCGCCCCTATCGCCCCCGCCTTCACAACCGCGTTCAGCTTCGCGTCAAAGGCCACTTCTCCCCGCTCAATCAGCGCGATCTTCCCCTCAATCCCATCAGCCGGGATGTCACCCGGCAGCGCACGTCCCACTTCCACAACATCCCCGGTCACTACCCCCTCCGCCGTCATCCACATCGGAAGCGCCCGAAAATCCATTGTCTCCGTCGCGTCCACCGTTAAGAGCCGCCCGAACGGGGATATAGAACGTACCTCGAAGGGCTGAATGGACGACTCGTACCCGAGAGCGGCGAATTCGTCCCGCAAGTACTCCGCAGCGACTGCCTCTTCCTCCGTCCCGCTCGCTCGTGGGCTGAGGTCATTGGTCAGAAACATCAGCGTCTGCATGGCAGCCTCGCCGAGCCGACCCGCCTCCTCGTTGGGCGGCAAACCTTGTCGATACTCAGACGGGGCAGCAGTCTCAACAACCGAACTTGGTGAAGCCGGCGGCGGAATTGTCGTTCTTGTAACGCTCGGTGTGACCGGCGGCAATGTTGCTGCGACCTGCGGAATAGTCGCCGTAGATTCGGGAATATCGGCGGGATTAGGTCCGGAATCGCACGCGATCAGGATGAGTCCCAAAGCCAAGGTCAGCCAAAGAATTATGTATCGCGGCATTGCTAGTTCCCAGCGGTTCTTTCAAAGTATTCGAGCGGCTACATCTCGGCTCGTGTCCTAGCAATAGAAACGCAGGGATAAGGCCGACGTTAGGATAGTCGGTTTCGGGTAAGAGCTACCCGTCAACGCGCCAAACACGGGTCTTGCCGTCTGCCGAAGCCGCGGCGAGCAAATTTCCGCGCGGCGAGAACGCCACCCCGTACATCCCCTTGATCTTCGTCTTGGCCGCGCCAATGCGCTCGAACGGCTCGACAGTGTAGGCCGCCACGCCGCCGGAATACGTCAACCCCAATCTGCTCCCGTCGGACGACAGGCAAAACATGAACGGCCGCTCTTCATTCACGCCGATCTCCCGTTCAATCGTCCGGTCGGCCAGTGAATGAGCAAGTATCCTCCCATCGTAGCCGAGCGACCAGAGCAGTCCGCCGTCCGGGGCAGCCTGCAAAGAACCTGAGGCCGTCGTATGTCCCGCAAGCGTGCCGATAGCTTCCCCGCTCTCGACGTCCCATAAGAGGATCTCACCGCCGATTCCGGATGATGCAATCGTCGCGCCTCCATCGAGAAACTCAACTGACACGACATTGCGCTTGTGCCCCTTGAGCATCCTCGGTTCCACATCGTCGCTCTCCATCGACCATACCCCCACCGATCCGTCGTACGATGCGCTCGCCGCCCATCCGCCGTCCGGGGACACCTTGACGGCCGCAATGGTGTTCCTATGCCCCTTCAATGTGCGCAGGAGTTCGCCCGCGCGATAGTCCCAAATACGGACAGTCTTGTCCGTCGACCCCGTGACAAGTGTCCGGGCGTCGCCCGTTAGCGCCGTGCAGTTAACGCTTTTCGTGTGCCCTTCGAGCGACCGCGCCGGCTCAAAATTTGACGATGTCCACACCTTCACCGCCGGATCCTGTCCAACCGTGATCAATTCTGATCCGTCGGGTGAGAATATCGCCCCTTGCGCGTGTCGAGCCGATGTCTGCAAGTCCGCAATGAGTTCCATAATCAGAATCCCATGGTTACTGGATTGCCATGCCGCCGCCTGTCAACAACGCCGAGCTTCATACTTCTAACTGAACGGTTCCTTTCCCGCGATTCCGATACTAGGCGGGGTCTATGAGAGACAACCGATAACAGTCCGGTGTCGCATCCACATAAGTTCCACCCTTCGGCCAATATACATTAAAGCCATATCGCACGCCATTTCCCTCTCGCCCTGTACGCGCGCTTTGCGGCTCGCTCTCCGCTTGTGGTTCAATAATAGCGGTCACTTCCGGCCGGGCCGACATGCGCGCCATTATCCCGACAATTCTTTTCTACCACTCAAGCTCATGAAACTTACCTCAATTCTTGGCCCGCTCATCATCGCGTCTTTCCTGATTGCCGCATGTGGTGATGACCCCGTGCCTACCGCAACACCTCTCCCGACCAACACGCCTACGGCGACTCCGATGCCCACCGCAACCGCGACCCCTCTTCCGACCAACACGCCTACGCCTACGCCAATTCCCACGCCTACCGCAACCGCGACCCCTCTCCCGACCAATACGCCTACGCCGACTCCTTCGCCCACAGCGACGGCGGTTCTCACCCCCACTCCTACTCCTCAGACAGCTATAAGTCGAACGGTTGCCGTTCCCACTCCGACGATCACTTCGACAAACCCCTCGCCGACTCCCGTACCGAACTCGGCCGCCCTGATCATGGACAGGGCCCGCGACGCCATGGCCCAAGCGCTTACCTTCGCGCTCGAGATGGACATCGTTCTCGACGTTCGGGCCGGAGGATTTAGAATCGAGGTACCGATCAAGTATGTCGGTGACCTTCACGCTATCGGCTACGGCGCCGCCGACCTCTTCATAACTATTCCCTTCCAGTCGATCAAATCGAAACTCATCACATCAGGCCGGAAAAGCTACCTATTCAACGATGCCGCCAATAGGTGGGAAACCATCCCCGGCGATACTCCATTCTTTGCCGGGCCGAGCGTTTTTCTCGGGTCCGACACGAGCGAGCTAACCGACCTTGAAGTCCTCAGAAGCGAAACCATTGACGGCTTTCAAACCCAAGTCGTATCCGCCAGGATGCCTGGCGTTGAAATCGGTGGGGCAATCGGCGACCTCGACGTGCTCTACTGGATCGGAGTCGATGACGGACTGCTCCGCAAGGTCGAGGCAAACGGGTTCGTCGAATTCGGGGAAGAGGGCGTTCCCGGCCTAAACATCACCATCGCCGGCGCAAACGCGACCCTGGCTGCCCGATTCTTCGACTACGGAAAGTCCGTCGATATCACCACACCGGAACTGGCTTTCCCGCGCTTCAGTCACAAGGCTTTCCTGCTGGATGACGGGCGAATCTTCGTGACCGACGGTTTGGCCCTGGCCGGCACCGACGACCCGGATGTGGACATTAGTATAGCGATCCCCCAGACCTACGATTTCGAGGCCGGCCTCTGGATGCTTGAAGACCCCGCTTCGGAGTTGCTGGAGCAGCTGCGGGAGCTCTGGTTCATCGGCCATTCATCAGTCAAGCTGTCGGATGGCCGGATACTGAGACTGGAGACCCGTATAGACAGCCTGTTCGGGAGAATATTCGAACACGAGCTTCTCGTATTCGATCCCGGCTCCAACTCGTGGACGCCCTTGCCGAATCCTCCCACGCAACGCATGGACCCCGAATTATTGCTTCTGGACGACGGACGGGTTCTCGTGCTTGGCGGCTTTGATATTGACGCTTCCGGCCTTCAACCCGGTTCAACCCCCTTTGTCGGGACGACGGAAATCTTCAATCCGGAAACGGGCGAGTGGCAGGAGGCTGCCACCATGGATCAACCCCTCTTTAGGCAGGCAGCTGTACTCTTGTCTGATGGAAGGGTGCTCGTCATGGGCGGGACTCTCATCATCGACGGTACGCAATCCGCTCGCGCCGAGATATATGATCCCGCAACGGACACCTGGACACCCACCGGGGACATGGATGTTGAGCGCGGACGACCGGAGGCCGTTCTGCTCTCCGATGGCAGAGTGCTCGTCACCGGCGATAGGTCCCTCGACTTTCGATCCGTAACGGGCAAAGCCGAAATATACGACCCCGACACCGGCGCATGGTCGTCGACAGGGGACATGTCGAAGGCTAGTATCGGACACACACTGACGCTCTTGCCCGACGGGAGAGTTCTGGCCACCGGTGGTGTGCACCCTACGAATATCCACTATGGAGTCTATTCCACAACCGAGATATTTTACCCCGCCTCAAACTCGTGGTCGCCTGGCCCCGAACTCTCCGAGCCTCGCATCGACCACTCCGCAACCCTCTTGCCCAACGGGAGAGTCCTCTTGGTCGGTGGCTTCGTACATGAAGATGGAGGACACCCACTCTCTTCAATGGAAGTCGTCACCCCGTAGAAATTACTCCCGCCATGTGGCACACTGTTTACGGCACGGATCCCGGCAGGCCCGTGCCGGAGTTACCGCAGTTGACGATGCGCACCGACCATTTGGCAGAGCTTGAGCAGGCCGTCCAACGGGCCATCGACGACGGCAGTCTTGGCGTGCCGCGCTTCGCCAGGTTCGTCGCGCAAGCGCCCCTTTCCGGCCTCGCCGAGATCGCGGCCAACCGCTTGGCCGCCATGTCCGAAGCCTGGTTCGGCAAACCATGCGCCGACCGCACTACGCGACGTGACCCCTCCTGCGGTTCCCTGACCCTTCTCCTAAAATGGACGGAAGGACAGGGCGCGCTCATCGTTGTATCCTCCTCTCCGCACACAGCCGGCGGGAGCATCGATCTGATGTTCATTGGCAGTCGCGGAGTCCTATACCACGAGGCTTGAGGGTTTTATTCGTGTCGCAGCTTGGCGTCCTCCTCATAGGCGGTAAACGTTCCCACCAAGAAAGCCATGCCGCGCTTTTCTCGAAACATCCGCGCTGCCGGCTCGTTGCCGTAGCCGACGAGGCCGACTCGCCCCATTCCCGTCATGAACTTAACCGAGAACTCGCCGACGATTACGACATCCCTTATATCCCCGATCTCGATCAGGCCCTAGCCAGACCCGACGTCCAAATCGTGAGCATGTGCGCCCGTGTCGAGCGGCGGGGCGTCGTCGCGGTCAAGTGCGCCGAAGTGGGCAAACACGTATACCTCGACAAACCCCTCTGCGGAAGCGTTGAGGCCGCCGATGCCATCGTCGAGGCAATGAATGCTTCCGAGGTAGTGAACCAAATGTTCTCGATGGTCCACTCACCTTGGGCGCAGCGCGCCAAGCACGCGTTGGAGAGCGGGGAAATCGGCCCGCTCCGCGCCATCCACTGCGAGGAACTCTTCGCCAAGGGCCCGCCCGGAACCGCGCCGAAGGACGTCGTTCGACGCGAGAAAGAACGCCACACCGAATTCACGTTCCCCGAATCCAAACGCGAGATGTTCGATATCGGCGTCTATCCCTTGACCGTCATTCACTGGCTGACCGGATTGAAGGCCGAATCCGTAACCGCCCTTACCGGCAACTACTTCTTCGCCGAACACATCCAAAACGACACCGAAGACTTCGGAGCCGTCTCCATGCGACTTGAAGGCGGAATATCCGCTTCCATGATCGCCGGACGCTTCGGCTACATGAGCCATCCCGGGGGAGGCGTGCAGCGCATCGTCCTCGTCGGCGAGAGAGCTACCGCGACATTCGATTCATCTCGCCCTCGCCTCGAAGTGTACAATACCGACCCGAGTTTCGTTCAGCCGGAGCGCGACGAATTCGACCCTATGAGGATGTGGTCCTCCACCGACGAACGCATCGATATGATGCCCCGGAACCGCTGGCGTCGTCTCGATGGCAGTCGTGACGTAATGGCCGATGACATTGCCGCCTTCGTCGACTGCATCGACAACCAAGACCGGCCTCTCATAACCGCCAGTGAAGCGGCGGAGCCTATCGAAATACTCATGGCGGCGTTTATGTCGGCAGCCCGAAACAAAGATATCCAACTTCCAATCCCGCGAAACCTAGCACCGGAGACGCCCCCTCCATGACTGAACCCTACGAACTGACCATAGCCCAGGCCGCAGCCGAGATACGACGCGGCAGCCTGTCGCCCATTGACCTGATCAACTCCCTGCTCTCGCGCTCCCGCAGCCTCGACCCCCATCTCAACGTATGGGTGACTCTCAACGAGGACGCAGCGCGGGATGCCGCCGCCGAACGAGCCCGACAACTGGCGAGCGGCGGCCCCATCGGCCCTCTGCACGGAATCCCGTTCGGCGTCAAAGACATCTTTTACACCGAGGGTGTTGAGACAACCGGATGCTCCGCGGTCTACGCCGGCTTCGTCCCGGAGTACGACTCCACCGCGGTAGCCCTTCTCAAGCAGGCGGGCGGGATCATGCTCGGTAAGACCGTCACAACTGAATTTGCCATGTTCGAGCCGCCCCCGACCAAGAATCCCTGGAATCCAAACCGCACGCCCGGCGGTTCGAGCAGCGGCTCTGCCGCCGGTGCCGCCGCGCGAATGTTCCCGATGGCGCTCGGCTCTCAAACCGCCGGCTCCGTCCTCCGTCCCGCCGCCTACAACGGCGTCGTCGGCATCAAACCTACGCTTGGACTCGTCAGCCGGTATGGCGTCATGCCCGTCGCATGGAACCTCGATACTATGGGCTGGTTCACTCGAACCGTCGAAGACGCCGCCATCGTTCTCGGTATCCTCGCTCAACACGATCCCAAAGACGAAATCTCCCTTTCCACTCAACCGACCGATTACACCGCATCCCTGAATTCAGTCGTCCGTCCAAAGATCGGCTTCATGCGTCAATACTTCGTCGAGGAAGCTGCACCCGAAGTCCAGGATCACGTAGACCACGTGGTCGCCAAGCTCATGGAAGCCGGGGCCGCCATCGAGGAAGTGCGAATTCCCGTCGACATGCACGCCGGACGGGAGGCGCACGGCATCGTGCAAAACTCGGAGGCCGCCACGGTGCACGAGGCCGATTTCGCCGCCCACGCCGACGACTACATGCCCTCCACTCGAAGCGTCGTCGAAAACGGCTTGGCGGTCCCCGCTACAAAGTACATTCAGGCCCAAGCCCTCCGTCGTCGTCTCCGTCACGAGCTCTTGCGGGCCGTCAAACCCTACGACGCCATTCTAACCCCTTCAGCTCTCACTCCCGCGCCCGACACTTCCTCAACCGGCAATCCCGCATCTCAATGGCCCTGGACGACCGCCGGCTTCCCTGCAATATCCATACCCTCCGGCCTCAGCGAAGACGGCCTCCCCCTGGGTATCCAGCTGGCCTCCGCCCCTCTCGACGAGGCAACCCTCCTCTCCGTCGCCGCATGGTGCGAACAAGTGCTCGACGTTCACCTAATCCCGCCCGTGTGAACCCCGCCAACCCGATGCACCCGATCCCACATAGGACCCTGTCCCTCTCCATCCCTTCCAGATAGCGAAGTGAGCTTAACCTTGATAGCTTCCCGCTTTCGGAGACCTTTGCAAACCGTCATTCCGGCGAAGGCCGGAGTCCAGAAATGTCAAGCACAGCTATGATTCTGCCCATAGTTCGCAACTTGCTCGGCTTGCGAAAAGTTATCCCATAGTCTCCCTTCGCGGGAACGACGGATTTAACAACTCTCCAAGAACGGGGAATCGCCGATACGGGGGAGTATCCACAGGGCAGGGGATGTTGGGCATCATCAACGTTGAACGGTTGCCGCCCTGCTCACGTACTGTTAGGAAAGTCCCTTTTGACGTACACTGTACATACAGTCCGGCGCTTGACGGTTCCTGCTGGACGGGAGCATGACCATGACGTACACAGCCTACTGGAACGGGCGGTGGGTACCCAGTGACGACATACGGATAGATCCCCTTGATCGGGGATTCATGGTTGCGGACGCCACCTTCGAGGCCACACGAACGTTTAACGGCCGCATCTACCACCTGGCTGACCACATCCGACGTCTCTACCGATCACTGGACTACATTCGCCTCGATCCCGGTCTTACCGACCGGGAAATGACCGACTTGACCGAACAGGCCGTCGAGCGAAACCTCGACAAGCTCGACGCCGTCGGCGACCTCCACATTCACCACTTCGTCACTCGCGGAAAAGGCCGCCGCGCCTGGCTGGCTGACGAAGCCCAAGTGGGGATCCGCGTATCAGGCCTCGACTTTCCCGGATACTTCCATGCCTACGACGGCCTGAAGGCGGTCATCACCCGTACTCAGTCCTACCATGCCGAAGCCCTTGACCCGAAGATCAAGCACTACAGCCGCATGAACTTCAACATCGCGGAACTGGAGGCCAACGAAGTCGATCCCGGCGCTCTGCCCATCCTCCGCGACCGCGACGGCAGCATCACCGAAGGTTCGTCATACAACGTTTTCATTGTTAGCGGTGGAGTCTTGCGCACTTCCACTACCCGCGCCGCCCTTGAAGGTGTGTCCCGCAAAGTCGTGCTCGGCCTCGCGTCTCAACTCGACATCGAGACAAGAATCGAGGACATCCAACCTTATGACGTCCTCAACGCCGAAGAATGCTTCTTCACCAGTACTTCGTGGTGCATGGCGCCCGTGACAACGGTCGACAAACGCCCGGTAGGCGCAGGCACGGTCGGCCCCGTCACCCAACAGCTTCTCGCCGCATGGAGCGAAAACGTCGGCCTCGATATTGTCGATCAAGCCGTCCGCTACGGGGCCCGCCACCCTGCGCAGCCCTGATCCTGGGCATTCTGCCATCCAACCCGCGAAAGCCGTATGGGACAGGGTAGGGGAGAGAGCGTTGCGAGCCACATTCCCCGTCCGGTTAGTCCGGTCTTTTCCCGCCGCCGTCATGACGCAGGCTCGAACTACCCAACCTTCCGCACAATCGGATCGAGTCCGCCTTGGAGATTCGCATACCGCACCTGGTCCGGCGAGATGACCACCGTGCCCTCTCGATAGCCGATATCCGTCTCGACCTCAACCCTGTCGCCGACTGATACGATTACGTTCCCCGGCGCGAAGAAATACACCTTCCCCGAAGACGTAAACCGCACGCCGACGACCTCTCCCTGCTTCCGTTGTTCTTCCATCATCTTCTATCTTTCATTGCAGGCGGTTCGGTCTCAGTTGTATTCCTTCGCGCGCCTTTAACGAATGCGCGGCATGGCAAGCATCATATTATCCAGGGCCAGGCGAGCATTGGCATTCCGATCCAGCCACCTCGCAGTCTCCTCCACCGCCGACACTGCCTTCGCAGTCTCTTCCAACGTAACCTTTGCCGCTCCCGCTTGAAACACATCGAGTCTGGCAAGATGTTTCACGGAGCGGGGAAAGCCCGCCTTGACCACCATCAGGTCCCGCCACCACTCAAGCCAGACCGCCAGCTCGTCCCGCACGGTGTCACGATCTCGACTGAAGGCCCGCGCCAGCCTTTCGGCATACTCGAAGCGAACTTCAAGCCCCTCCCGCACGACCGATTCGACTGAGGTTATCTTCTCCTCAATCGCCTCCAATATCTTCGGGTCGGAAACGGCGTTGACGGCCCATCCGATCCTGCCCTCCGAGAGACGCGCGATCTCCTCGGCCTCCTCTTCTTCCACGTCGTGCCCCGACATCAAGTATTCGACAACCACCGACTGCTGCACCGGGCGCAGCTTATAAGTCTGGCATCGCGATGCAATGGTTGGAAGCAGTCGGTCGCCGTCCGTCGCCGCCAAAATGAAAATCACTTGCTCCGGTGGCTCTTCCAGCGTCTTGAGCAGAGCAGTGGCCGCGCCCGGACTCAGATACTCGGCGCGACCTATGACGAAGACCCGGTATCTCCCTTCCGACGGCCTCAAACTCGCCTCTCTCTGCACTTCCCTCACCTGGTCGATCGAAATCAACGTCCGGTTCCGTCCCCGCGAGTCCTCCCCCAGTCCTATAACTCGCACATCGGTATGAAGCCCCCTCGTGATCCGATCGCACGGGCCACACTCGCCGCACGGCTTCGGCTCGATCTCACCGAACATATCCGGCTGTTCGTCCGCCACGCAGTTGACGGCCTTCGCGATATCCATCGCTAGAGTCATCTTGCCTATTTGAGGCGGCCCTACGATTAAATAAGCGTGAGATGCCGAGTCATTGTCGAAGGCCCGCGTAAGCGTCCTAACCGCCCTGTCGTGCCCCACTGTCCGGAACATTTCTCCTCCGTCTCTTCTCATCGCCCGACAAATTCATCTCAAATCCATACTTCCCCTTCGTCATTCCCGCGAAGGAACGTCTCCCGGATCGCCGATGCGGGACGGGAAGCCGTCACGGTCAGCCAGCCCCACGCGAACCTATCCGACCCGATCCGACAATTCGCAATGGCTTCGTTCCGCCTAGGCGTTGTATACTATCGCACACTCCACGAACTTTGAGAAATATCCACATGGACCGTTACTCACCGGCCCCCGGCGTCTCCGTTCGCCAACTCGATACTCCCTGTCTCATCGTCGACATGGACGCCTATGAGAGCAACCTTCAAGTCGTCGCCGACGCCTATCGAAACACCGCAACCAAGATGCGCGCGCACACGAAGAACCTTAAAAGCCCCCTCTTGGCGCAAATGCAAATCGACATCGGAGGGACAGTCGGAGGCGTATGCGTCGCGAAGGTCTCCGAAGCCGAAGTCATGGTCCAAAACGGCATCGCCGACATCCTGATTCCCAACCAGGTCGTAACCGATGACAAGCTCCTCCGTATGTGTACTCTCGCTCGTCGTGGAGATATCAAGGTTTGCGTCGACGACCCGGAAAACGTCCGCGCAATCTCCCGCGTCGCCGAAGCCTCCGGCGCCACTATCGGGATTCTTGTTGAAGTGGACACTTCCATGGGAAGAGCCGGAGTGCGGCATCCCCAACAGGGCGTTGAAATCGCCAAGCTCACGAACGACTTGCCCAACGTGCGTTTCATGGGCGTAATGAGCCATCAGCACGTGGAAGGCTCCCCAACGGTCGAGGAGTACACTGAATCCGGCACTCGGCATATCGGCATGTGCCTAGCCGTCAAGGACGCCATCGAAGCGGAAGGCATCGACGTCGAGATCGTATCCAGCGGCGAGACGTTTTCGTATAAGCTCGCGACGGAGATTCCGGGCGTCACCGAGGTCGAGGGAGGCACGTATGCCCTCATGGATACCATGTTGGAGTTCATGTCCGAATTCAAGTTCGCCGCTCGACTCATGACAACCGTCATCAGCGTTCCCCGGCCCGGCGTCGCAGTCACCGACATCGGCGTCCGACACCTTTGCATGATAAACGGTCAATTCGCCCCGTCAGTCGAAGGAATGCCCGGAGTCGTCGTCTCCCACGTCGCCGACGAACATCTCGTCCTGCGAAGCGACGACCCCGCCGCCCTCAAGGTTGGTGACGCCGTCACTCTTATACCCGGATACTCCGATGGGCTGGTGAACCGCTGGGACCGCTTCATAGCCGTCCGAAACGACGTAGTGGAAGGCGTATGGGACTTTCCCGGCCGCGGATGCTTTCACTAGAAATTTCCATTCCATCTGCGAGTATCCTGACCTAACACGTGAAGGCCGCGAAGCGGTACAAATGCGGAACGCCCAACCTCTCCATGACGGAGGACGCGCATGGCGCCGCCCAATGAAGACTCGACGAATCGAACAGCCGGAGCCGAAGATTGGCTCAAGCGGCTCGCATACGATAGAGGCATAAGCAGGCGACGTTTCCTACAGCTCCTCTCAGTCGGCGGCGCGGCAGCAGTGCTTGCGGCCTGTTTCGGCGGTAGGTTGCCCGGAGCGAGCGAACCCACGTCCGCCCCGACCACCGCAGGTCACTCGGAACCCCCTCGTTGGTTTAAAGATCCCCAGCCCTTCATCCGGCGCTCCGGAAGCCTTGAGGCGCGCCTCGAAACTATGCAAGGCGTCACAACTCCCAACAACCTCTTCTTTGTCCGAAATAACTCCACCAGCGTGGACGTGGACACGAACTCCTGGCGCCTATCGGTTGATGGCGACGCGGTATCGAACCCGCTGGAATTGTCCTACATGGACATCCAAAACATGCCCAGCAGCATCCTCATCTCCTATCTGGAATGCGCGGGCAACCATCGGGCCATGTTCAATCTCGTGAACGGCCAAAAGGCCGAAGGCACGCAGTGGGAACGGGGAGCCGTCGGCAACGGCGAGTGGATAGGCGTACCCCTGCGCGACGTGCTCACACGCGCGGGGATTACCGAGAGCGCCGCAAGCGTGCTCCTAGTCGGCCTGGACGAAGGTTCTCCCGAAGACGGCTTCCGACGAGCGATGTCGGTTGAGAAGGCGATGCACCCCGGTACTCTGCTGGCGTATGCCATGAACGGCGAGTCCCTGCCCAGAGATCACGGCTACCCGCTGCGCGCTGTCGTGCCCGGATGGGTAGGCAGTTCGTGGATCAAGTGGCTGGGACGGATCGTCGTCTCTTCACAGCCGTCCTGGACGCGCAACAACACCACCTCCTACGTCCTCATCGGCGATGACTATCCACAGGAAGGACAAGCGGACGGAGTGGTCGTCACGACACAGACCGTCAAGAGCGCCCTTGCACTGCCCTGGCCCGCAGAGCTTCCGCCTGGCAGCCAACGCATTGATGGCTACGCACACTCTCCGAACTCGATTTCGAGAGTGGAGTGGAGCGCCGACTCGGGAACGACATGGCACGAAGCGGACCTGCACGGCCCCCAGTACCAGTACTCATGGACGCGCTTCGAGTTCGCCTGGTCGCCCGGTCCGGGAGACTATATCCTCATGACCCGCGCCACGGACACCGCGGGGGTCACCCAGCCCGACGCCGTCCCGTTCAATAAGAAAGGCTACTTGTTCAACCAGCCCCTGCCGCACCCCGTAACGGTGACGTAGATCGACAATGAACAGACAAGAACGCCTCGACATCAACCGCGCCGCTTGGGATACCTACCAGGCCGACTACATGCAGTTCAACCTCATGGAGCGCCCGGATTTCTTCGAGCGCCTCGGAAGGGGCGAGGTGATGCTGGATGATGAGGTGGTCGAGTTGGCGGGCGAAGTTGCCGGTCTTGATCTATTGGACACGTGCTGCGCCTCCGACGCGATGCAAGCCTTCTCGTGGGCCAACCTTGGAGCAAAGGTCACGGCCTGCGACATCGCCCCAACGGCAATCGAGATCGCGCGAAAGAACGCCTCGCGTCTTGGGTTGGATGTCACGTTCCACGTCGCAGACGCGCAGACGCTCGACCCGATCTCCGACGAGTCCCAGGACTTGGTGTTCGCCACGTATCTCGGGTGGTTCGAGGACATCGAACTAGCCGTCGGCGCCTGGTGGCGCGTCCTCCGGCCCGGAGGGCGAATGCTTATCGACATAGACCATCCCGTGACCAACATTCTGGAAAAGTCCGGCGAGGGGATAAGGGTCGAGTGGCCTTACTTCGACAGGTCGCCGGAGACCTATGAATTCGTGGGCACGCCCCTTGCCCGGCAACATGGCAGGTGGAACCGATCGATGCCCATCATATGGTTTCACCACACCCTAGCAGACGTCTTCAACACAGTGGTGAAGACAGACTTCCGCATTGAGCGCGTTGTCGAGCGACCCTATTTCCCACACGCCGAATTTGAGTCCTTGAAACTGCCGGACGCGATCTCTATCCTCGCGAGAAAACCGTCCGTACTTATCGGATCAACTAACTAGGCCGACGACGGACGTTCCCTCGGCGCCCGTTTCTTCCGCTTGCGATAACGAATCGTCAGCAACCGTGTGCACTCCCACGCGAACAGCACGACGATGATATACGGCAGGGCAGACTGGACGCTGGCGTTGACGCTGTTCGTCACCCAAGCGATCCCGACCGCCACGATGAGGACGAAAAGAATGCTAAAGATTCGGGTTGCCGTTTGGAGGCTTGCAGACATGAGATGACCCCTATTCCAACGACCATCGCGTCGCCATGAAGCACGTCTTCTCCCCAATGCGATCCACCTGATAATAGATACTCAGTAATTTCCCCGGCTCCGGCTCAACAGTCGATGGATAACCGAGGTCGCCGTTCGGCGCGTCATCCCGCAAGATGATCTCGTTCTCGATATCCCACGTGCGGCCTCCGTCGTAGCTCAAACACGCTCGCTGCCCGAAGGGCGAACGTCGGATCCCGTACGTCGCCAAAATCGACCCGTTGTACAGTTTGACCAAGTGCGGCGGATATCCCCACATCGGCGTTGGATGCGCCACTGTCCAAGTTCTTCCCCCGTCCTCACTCTCCGACTGCTGCATATAGGCCGAGTCATGACGATTCTTCGGCACATGCCGCCACAGCGACACGATCCGTCCATCCTCCACCTCCACCGCGTGCGGCTCCGAATAGGGCATCGCTTCCTTATGTTCATCCGGTACCGGAATGCTTCCGATTGTCTCCCAGGTCTGCCCCTCGTCCGTCGAACGAACCGCGATCAGTTCTCCATGGCCCGGCTTGCCCGTCCCGACATAGAGCAAACTCCCGTCATGCAGCTCAATCGGGCCGTGAGGCGATGACGCTACGCTGGGCGTTGCCGGCTCCCACGTCGCGCCTCCGTCCAAGCTTCGCCGTGTCCAGCTCCCGTCCCATCGTTCGATCCGCTCACGGCCGATCTTCTTATAGTGACGACGCCAAGACTCAATCTCACGATCATCCGCCCGACCTCGGAAGCGCTCCAAGTTCTGCCACCCCGCCCCCGTGAACCAGCTCATAATCACCACACCCGACCGAGTCACCAATAACCCCGTGTCGCGGTCGTCGAGCGGAGTGTTATTGATAATCTCCGGCTCCGACCACGTCTCTCCGCCGTCGCCGCTCCGAATAATCTCGTTCACCCCGTACGGGCACCAGTGCGACTCCCGCCTGCCCGAAAACACTGCGAGCAGTTCCCCGTCGGCCTTTCGCGCAATTGTCCCCCATCCAAGATAATCATCAGGTTCCTTGCATATCGGCATGCTCCAATGGATTCTCGCTGTCAGTGTCACACTGCGCCTCCCTGCATACTAACGCCTTCCAATTCCTGCCAACGCCACCCGTACGCCCGATGGTTTCCCGGTTTCATGGATGACGTAAATCGGTACGTCATGAAAGCCTCATCATACCCTAAATCATCACGCCGCACCGATCCCTACCGCTCCGTCTCCACCCTCACCGTCGACCCGTCGGTCACGAACCGGATCGTCCCATGATCCCGCGTCATCAGCACCCTCGCTCCCGGCGCATACTGACGCAGCGAGTCTATCGCCTCCGCATGGGGATGCCCAAATTGATTGTCCGCACCGACCGATATCACCGCCGCCGACGGGCCGACAGCCTCGATGAACTCCGACGACGACGACGTCCGGCTCCCATGATGGGGAACCTTGAGCACGGCGCTCGACAGATCGGCCCCTCGCGACACCATCTCTCGCTCCGCCTCCACGAAAATATCCCCCGTCAACAAGAAACTCACGTCCCCGTACACCACTCGCAGCACAACCGACGCATTATTCAGATCCGATGCCGTCCCCGCCATGAGCGTTTCCCCGGGATGCAGTACTTCGATAGTTACTCCGTCCCCGAAGTCGATTATCTGCCCCGCCGTCGCCTGCGTCACCCGCGCCCCCTCGTTCTCGACCGCCCGCCTCCAATCCGCGTACCCCGGCGACGTATACTGCGCCGCCCGCTCCACGATGTGCTCAACGTCATATCGCCGCAAAACCTCCAGCAGTCCCGCAAAGTGGTCGGCATGTCCATGCGTCAGCGCCACAACGTCAACCGATCGATCCCAAAACGGCAAGGAACTTCCCAGCAGACGCGCCGCGTCCTCTCGGCTCCCTCCCCCGTCCACGAGCGCATGACGCCCCGACGGCGACACGATCAAGGCCGAATCCCCGTTCCCAACGTCGGCGAACACCACGTGCAGCCGTCCGTCTTGGCCGGTCAGCGCCGCCGTCCAAATCAGGGCCGCCGCCAGCGCCGACGGAATCGCCAGCCACTTCACCGCCCCAAACCCCGGACCCCAATCGCCCTTCTTGCCACTCCCGCCATCGTTCTTGACACCTCCGCCGTCCTTCCCTCTATCCCCACCGTCGTTCCCCTGAAAACGGGAATTCACTATCGCAAACACGCCCCACCGCTGCGCGATGAACCACGCCCCCCACGCTCCGTAATATCCCACAACCAGCAGTGGAGCTATTCGCCCGGTCTCGAACGACGCCCCCGGCGTCTTCGCCGCTACATGCGCCGCCTCTGCGATATACATCGTCGCTCCCCACGCGAACCACCCGAACACCCACCCCAGCGGATCGAGCACCGCTCCAAGCCCGCCCGCGAGCCCATGGAACACCAGCGCGAAGGGCAGCATCGGAAGCGTGATCAACGTTGTCGGCAGCCCGATCAGCGACACCTCCCGAAAGTAAAACGCCGCCAACGGCAAGGTCGCCAATATCGCCGCGGCGCTCGTCCCTACCGCCGCCGCAAACGCCCCAATCACCAAGCCGAACCTTCCGCCCTCCGTCTCCGACGCCCCGAATAAGGCCTGAACCCTTCGACTCACCGGCTCGCTCAACGTCGCTATACCTGCCATAGCAGCGAAACTCAGCTGAAACGATACGCTCCACAGAATATTCGGACTCACTGCCACCATCACCGCGCCCGCAAGTCCCAGCGCCGGCAATATGCTCTTCGGACGACCCAACGCCAGCGCCGCCAAGTACACCGTCCCCATAATCGACGCCCGCGCTAGGGACGGCGACATGCCCGCCAGCAGCGCGTACGACCATACCACGGCCAGCGGCGCGATGAGATACAGCCCCCTCCGCCGTCCAAATACCCGCGCGCTCAACGGTATCGCCAGTCCCAGCAAAATCCCCACGTGCAAACCCGATATGGCGAGCAGATGCGATGTCCCCGTCGCGCGGAAGTCCTCCAACGTCGATTGCGGAATGCCCTCGCGCATCCCCAGCAGCAGCGCTTGGCCCAGCGATGCCGCCGGCTCCGCCATCGACCGCGCCAGCGACTCGCTCAATCTTCGCCTCACTCCGTGCTGAATCGAGCGAATCCGGCCTCCCTGCCCCTCTTCGACGACCGTCACGAGAGGGAAGGACATCACCGAGCCGATCCCCTGCCTCGACAAATACGCCGGATAGTCGAACTCCTCCAACTCCGGCGGCTTCGTCAACTCACCTTCGAGCCGCACCCGGTCGCCATACCGCACGTCATCGCCATCCCGCCGTCCCTCGAGCGACCCCCCGACACGGCGCGCCGTCACCAATACCGTCCCCTTGGCCTCCACCCACTCATCGCCCGCCAACACCCGTTCAACGCCGACCGGAAACCGAATTGCGCCGGACACGCGGCTCGCGTCCTCGAGCGCGATCCCCTCCGCCTGAATCGCTTCCCCCGTGTGATAATTCGCCAAATCCGACGACGGATCGCCGGCCGCAGCCACTCGCAAACAGCCCAACAGAACGGCCACAGCCACAATCGCAGGAAACGCCGTCCGCCCCATCCGCCTCAGGAAAAGCCCGGCGAACAGCGCACCGGAAATCAGCAGCAGCAACCCCGATACGGGCGCCTCCACCCGATCCGCCAAGTACAATCCCGCCACAAACGCCGCCGCCATCGCCAACAGCGTCATCGCTTCCCCCGACTGCCTCGCTCTAGCCTGCCGACGCCCGGCATATCATCCCCACAGCCCCGGCAAGGCCTATCCCCAACAGCGCAAACCCCGCCTTCCGAATATGCCGCCACTGCCCCGGACGCACCCGCTTCGACGACAGCCACACCCCAACCAGTACCGCCCCTGTGAGCAGCATCCACAGCCACTCATCCGCCCCACTCTCGCGACGCTGATTCCACACCTGAAACCCCAACGCGATCGCCGCAATAAACAAAATGAAAAACCGAACATTACTCACGTCGTCACCCCATCAACCCACTCCCGTCGCGTGAGAAAGCCAGGCCCCGTTCGCCCTGAGCTTGTCGAAGGGTGAGGGTACCAACCCTACCGCGCCTCCACGAAATCTCGAACACCCTCCAGCGTCGACGGCCCAATTCCCGGAACCTCCACAATATCATCCACCCGACGGAACGGCCCATGTTCCTCGCGGTATCGCACGATCGCCGACGCCCTCGTCTCCCCGATGCCCGGCAAATCCCGCAGCGCCTCCACGCCCGCGCGATTAATGTCCACCTTTCCGCCCGGCGCCTCAACAACGCCCGAACTTGAACCCTCGCCGACCGACGGCACCCGCCAATGATCCTCATCCAGCACGCGGACCGCCAGATTCACCGACTCAAAATCCGCCTCCTCCGTCATCCCGCCCGCCTGATCAATCAAATCCGAAAGCCGAGCGCCCTCCTCTATGGAATACACCCCCGGCCTCCGCACCGCACCCGTTATATACGCCCTCCATTCCGATATCTCCCCCACGTCACCCCCGGACTCCTCAAGAATTCGCACCGGCTCGCCCGACTCCCCACCTTGCAGGGCAAGCGCTGCCAATCCCCCCGCCACAGCCGCCAACGCTGCCAACACAATGGCCAAATTCAAGAATCGAGACATGCCAGGACACCCCAACCGCGATGCCCCCAAGACTATTCCCACACATTCACATCGTCAACCCACGTTCCCTGCTCCCCCGCCCACCGCGTGATTCCCCATTCACCCTTCGACAGGCTCAGGGCGAACGGGGGGATGACGAAAGAACGTCGTTCCTTCCCCTCTCCCGTCGTGTGAGGGCCCCTCATTCACCCTTCGACAGGCTTAGGGCGAACGGGGGGATGACGAAAGAAGATCGTTCCTTCCCCTCTCCCGTCGTGTGAGGGCCCCTCATTGACCCTTCGACAGGCTCAGGGCGAGGGGGCATGACGAAAGAACGTCGTTCCTTCCCCTCTCCCGTCGTGTGATCCCCATTCACCCTTCGACAGGCTCAGGGCGAACGGGGGGATGACGAAAGAACGTCGTTCCTTCCCCTCTCCCACGACGGGTGAGGGCCCCTCATTCGTACTCGTTATATCCCATCCCCCGAACGTGAGGCTCACGATGAAGCAGCATCCGCAACCGGCTCAACTCCTCCGCGTCCCAGCCCATCGCCTCCGCCACCGCCTCATCCCACAGCCGACGAACCTCGCACTCCCCGTCCCGAAACTGCGGCACAACCGTATCTTTCGTGCGCTCCCAACAGTCGGCGAGAATGCCCCGGATGCGGGAGTCCTTGATGTCGGGAATGTGGATATTGCTCGCTTCAGCGGCGCTGTATGTGGGGAAGGGCAGTTTCTTGCCCGGATTTCGCATCAGCTGCAGCCGCCCCGCCGTGGAATTGATGAACACCGCCGCCGCCTTTGCCTCCTCCGGGGAAAACCCCGAAACCGGCATCCAGCCATTCCCCACATACGCCGCATCGGCGGCCGTCGCTGTTAGACGCGCTGTGCCATTATCTTGTCCTGCGGTTATCAGCAGGTGTCCCGCCTTTTCCAGAATCTTGTCAGCCTCGGGGTAAGAGCCACCGTTCAACTGAAAGTGCTCCTCGTTTCGCTTCTTGGGAACCCAGCGCTCATCGGGCGTGCTCTGTATCGACTTTTGCCCCTCTGCCCCCTTCGATTTTAGTATCGGGAAGGACCCCGGGGAGCCGTGTTCTGCGCGCTCGAATGAGCCGCGCAGAACACGGCCTGTCGCATGAACCGACAGGCCAGGTTCTGCATCAATTGCCTGCAAGTCCGGGAGGTTGGCGTACGTCGTTGCCGCGTTCGCGAGTTCGGGCGAGCGCCAGATGGCCGGCGTCCAGTCGCCGGTCGCCATCCGATCCGCCGGCCAGTGCGATACCTCTCCCCAACCGTTTGATAATTGCCCCTCCTCGCATCTCGCCAAGCATCGGTGAAGATCGGCCACGTCCCCTTCGTTCGACGGCATCCTGTCCAAGTTGATGAACCGAGTCGGCGGCTTGGGGCCGGCTTGATGGCGACTCATGAGCACGATGCTCTCGTTGATATTGGTGTTCTGGCTCAGGTTGATGTTACCCCGCTGATGGCAGGTGAGAACCGTGTGGATGTGATACCTCTCTGCGAGCACCTGACGTTCGTTCAATCCTGAAATGGCCGACAAAGCGATGGTGGGGTTGATCATCGAAATAAGAACGGATGTACGCTGATTGATTGATTGATTGATTGATTGATTGATTGATTGATTGATTGATTGATTGATTGATTGATTGATTGATTGATTGATTGATTGATTGATTGATTGATTTTAGAAGCGGTTGTGCAGCGGTCCGCCAATGCGACGAACAGGGGGCGAATTGAGTTCTTATCCACAAAACGGTCGAGATCCGGATCCGAGTTGACGAGTCGCCGTTCCATCGCGTCGGCCCGGGAACGAAGCGCGCGCTGAACGTCCACCGCGAACTTCTCTCCCATCTTGGAACGGTTGGTGAATGGCGGGTTCATGATGACGATTCGGGCGTCCTTGACCGCGGAGACGGCGTCCTCCAACTCGGCGTCGTCGCCGTCTTCCCACACCCGCATCGAATCTACTCCCTCGTCCCCCAGCGCCATCATTCTCGGAACGATGACCTCTTGCCCCAGCAGTTCCAGCGTACCCGCCGACACTTTGCGCAAGTCCTCCGGGTCATTCTTGTCCGGGCCGTAGGGCATTTGATGCAGGCCCATTTTGCGGTATCGAATGTCCTGGTTCCCCGCCGTCAGCTGCGACGCGGCAAGCTGGAGCGAAACCGGGTTGATGTCCAGGCCCTTGATGGTCTCCTCGACGGCCAGTTTCTGGAGCGATTTCAGTTTCTCGGCGTCCGCCCCCTGTTCCCGCGCCCTCCGCTTCATGTCCGTCAGCATGGCCGCCAACAGCGTGCCGCTGCCGCAGGCCAGGTCTACTGTCTTGTGCTCCCGCCAAACCGACTCGTCCGTCCAATCCTGATCGCCGCAGGCGTCCAGCGTAAGCCGGGCGGCTATCGAAGCGGCCACCGGCCTCGTGAAGAACGCCCCGTCCGATGCCTGGTTGCCCATCACCCGGTTGAAGAGCGGCCCGGCGTGGTCCGCGCCCATGTCGGCATAAGTCTCGGCGATTCGCTCTGCCTCCGCCGCGATGTGGCGCAAAGCCCGCTGCAGTCCGGCCAGCTTTCCGGTGTCCTCGATAGCATGAACTGCGTCGAGCGCCGGCTCCATAACGGGAAGGAAGTCGTGCCGGGTGATCCGATTCCATTCTCGTTCGACTCGCGTCACGACGTTTGCGTCGTTCTTGATCTCCGCCAAGTCACTCACATCCCGGAGCCACTTCCCGTTCGCGATGCGCTGGTGCAGCATGGCGGCGTTCATCATCAGCAGAGCCGCGATCGTGCATCCGTCGGCCTGCTTCTTCTGATCGTCCTTCTTCAAATTGTCCAACCCGAAGTGCCGGTCAAGCGCAGGCCGCAGTTCGTCCGCGTTGAGATGGTGAGCCGCCTCACTAACGCTCGCTTCGAGGATATTCAGGTCGCGCAGAACTCGGTCGTCCGTGAGGCCGGACTTTTCGAGGAGGTTCATCTTGATGGTTTTGCCGGATTCTTCCATCTCGTCCAAACTCATCAGCATCTTCCGCGCTCTTTCCTCCGCCATCTCTTCCGATGTCTTGCGTGTCCCGCTTGGAGGCACTCGTGCGCCACCCTCGCCTTTGTTGATCATCTTGCGAATCTTTGATTTCGTCTTCTCGATGTTCAGCGGGCCCTGCGACTCCCCTGCCTTGGGTTTGTCCCGCACGACCAAGCCCTCTCGCATTTCTGTGCTTCCGTCGTCGTTCTTCTTCCCGGTGATAACATGAGCCATTTGCGCGGCGTCCGGCGAGTTCGCGCTGTCACAACCTCCCTCCTGATCGCTAATCCGCTTTATCCCCGCCTCGGCCCGACTCTTCCCGTTCAATACTTGCTCGACCGCTTTCCGCGCCGCGCCGGGCGGTCCGACGACCACGCCGTACTGGATCCGACCGCTTTCGCCCGTGGCCACTCCAACCAGCGTTCGCTCCTGCGGCTGCTCCTGCGTCGGCGGCGGGGGAATGTGCAGATGCAGCAGGTGTCCCAGCTCGTCCTCAATTCTGGAGTCGTGCGCCCGCAGCGCCAAGAGTATCTCCCCCAGTTCCTGCCATCCGTCTTCAGGGGCGCTGTCGCTCAGCCACTTTTCCGTGTTCTGGTTCGGCGGTATCACAATTGGGCAGATGATGTATCCTAATTTCTTGCCCGGCGAGGTTCGCATGGCGCGGCCAACCGCCTGCACAACGTCGATTGGGCTTTTCCTCGCTTCCAAGAAGGCAACCGCGCTCAGCGAGGGTGAATCCGTCCCTTCCCCAAATATCCCCACATTCAAGATTCCATGGGGCCGTTCTCTGTCCGCCGAGGCAAGACGCCCCTTCGCCGTCTCGCGGGCCGCGGCGTTGCTTGATGCGTCCAGGTGTTCCAATCGGTAATCCGATGGCCGCCGACCGTCCGAGTATTCTTCCAGCCAGCCTGAAAGCCATTCCTTCACGGCGACGGTCTGCAAATCCGCCGCCATGTTCTTGGACTTGTCCACCGTGTTCATGAAGGCGATACACGACTGAATGTCCACATCTCCGCCTTGCGTGGCTCCACCCATCGTCAGCGCGAATGCGAGTCCGCCTAAATAGTTCGTCGTCGTCAACTTCCCCCTTCCCGTGCTCTTGGTGTTCTGCGCCAAATCGTTCGCGGTATCGTAAGCTTTTCGGTCGTTGATGCCGACGGCAATAATTCGGTAGTCGGACAGCCAGCCGTTCCGAACCGCTTCGACATAGCTCTTTCGATACAGTTCCACGCCGAAAGTCTCCTCGTCGTCCATGGAACGAACCATCCAATCCGAGTTTTTCGGGGCCTGCTTCACGTCGTAAATCCTCGGCGTCGCCGTCTGATATACTCGGTACGTCGCAGGAAAACACTTGGCCGAGTGGCAGATCGTGAAATCCCGAATCCGGTTCTCGTCCTTTTTGCCGGCGCCGGATTTCTTCTTACGCTTCAGACCCGCCGTTCGATGCGCTTCATCGGCAATCAGCGCTCTCACCTTAACTCCCGCCTTCAGCAGGGCCTCCGATACGCGCGCACTGCTCTGATACGTCCCGATTAACACCTTTATTCGCCCGCCCGAAGTCTGGCCGCTCATCCACTTGGCTATCTCTTCAGGGTCGGTCGTAACTCTCCCCTTGACCTCCGATTCGCTCATATTGCCGATGTCCACCGTCGGGTCAGTGGTGGCGTTCCGTTTTCCCTCTTGTTTTGGGTCGAAGCCCGCGGTGACGTCCGAACACACCGCGAGCACGTCGATGGGAACGCTCGCGTGCTGCAAATACTCTCGCCGTATCTGCGCGACCAGCGCGATCGAGGGACACAAGACGATCGATACCTCACCCTCCGCCGTCAGCTCCTCGATGATCCGAAGCGATATCCGCGTCTTTCCCGTCCCGCACGGCAGGATGATTCTCCCGCGCGATTCGCCGATGGGAAGCCCGCCGCTCTCCGAATTCTCCTGCGCCTTCAGTATTCGCACGCTGGCCTCAATCGCCTCATTCTGCATACACGACTTGCTTTGCTTCCGTTCCTCCCCTTCCGGATTCGGAAGACAATGCTCGCAGCGCTCATCCGATGCCGCGTTCGCGTCCCACTGCCTATGCAAGTCGTTCGTAATATCGATCGCCTTGATCGATTTCCCCCCCAACCCCACCATCTGCTCGGCGTTGGAGGAAATCGGATTGTCCCCGTTCGTCACGATCCAGCGCTCATCCCAAATATCGCTCCCCGCGGCCGTCGTGAATTTAGCGATTTCATCGCTATGGATTTCGTTGCCTCGCCCCAGTTCGTTCAGCTTGCGCGACTTGCACTGAATCGCGATAAGTCCTCCGTCTCCACGCCGCACCGCCACTGCGTCAATCCCCACATCCTGAATGGTGCTATCGGGGAAGTGGTCTTCCCGTTCCGGCCATTCTGACCAGTCGTAACATCGTTCGATGTCCCATTCCCTAATATGCGGGGCCGTCTCTACGGTAAGAACCTCCAACCACTGACCGTCCGTATCCTGCGGGTTCATCTCTGCGGCCTTCTTGACTGCTGCGTCGATAATGGCCCGTGCATCGTCTCCCTGCATATCCGTCTCTCCCTCCGTACAATTAGCCCCGCATACTATCAAACCCACGTCGCCATCGAAATCCCGTTCGTGGTGAGCGTGTCGAACCACACCCCGCCCATACGCCCTTCGACAGGCTCAGGGCGAACGGGGGGATGACGAAAGAACGTCGTCCTTCCCTCTCTCCCAAAATCGGATACACTACAGAGACTCTAGGGGAAACCGAAATACTCATGGACAACACGGTCGACGCAATCGCCCTGAACGATGGATCAGTGACCATCACCTGGGCCGACGGCTCGATAACGACGCTTGCCGCGAAGTACTTGCGGGTGAACTGCGCGTGCGCCCAATGCGTCGAGGAGTGGACGAACCGAAAGCTGTTGGATCCGGCGACGGTGTCCGCCAACATCCAGGCCGAAGACTACCTCACGGTCGGCAAATACGCCGTGCAATTCCTTTGGAGCGACGGCCACTACACCGGCATATACCCCTACGATATGCTCCGTTCCCTCGCCGACCGCCAGCCGCAGCCGGACTAGAGATTCCCCTCTCCCCCGTCGTTCCCTCGAAGAGACGGCGGGGACGGGTTCAAACCCTTCCCAATTCCTGCCTCACTGCCTCCGCGATCCGTTCCAACCGCTCATGGGGAATCCCCCCAGTCGCAAGAGGAGCAATCGACGATATCGAAACTCGGCGGTTCCGAACGGCCCATACATCCGTTCCCGTCTCTGAGACGGACTCGCCACTCGCGCGATTATGCTTAATCCAATAATGCTCCCGCCGCCCGACCACCTCACGCTCGACTCGCTCCAAGAACCCCCTGCTGCCCGGAGTTGTGATCTCAACCCCCACGATGTCCGTCGGCTCGGCATCCGGTAGGTTCACGTTCAGCAGCAGCGCGCCCTCTACCGGGTCAGCCAGCAAATCGCTCGCTGTCGCCGCCGCCGCAATGCAAGCCGACTCATATCGAATATCTCCTCCAGGCTCGAAATAAGAAGACACCGCCACCGAAGGAACTCGTCGCAAGTACCCATGGACGGCGGCCCCAACCGTTCCCGACAAAAGGATATCCGCCCCCATGTTCGCCCCTTGATTGATGCCGGAAAAAATCAGGTCGAACGGCTCATCGAAAAGCGCCCCGTGCGCCAGTATCACGCAGTCCGCCGGCGTCCCCTCCACGGCGAAGGCCGTCACGCCCTCAATCGGCGGCGACGTTATCCGATTCGCCCGCACAACGTCCAAAAGCGTCATAGCCGCCGCTATCCCGCTTCGATCCCGATCAGGGGCCACCACAAAAACTTCCCCCACATTCGCCAAGGACTCCGCAAGCGCCCACAGCCCCTCGGAGTTAATCCCGTCGTCATTGGTTACTAAAATTCTCATAGTGGACATAACATCCTTCGTTGAAAGTACTGCGGAAACACTCAGCCGATCATGATATTGTCAATCAGCCGAGTCCCCCCTATGTGAACCGCAACGGAAATCAGCGCCGGACGGTCCACGCTGTCGAGCTCTTCCAGGGTCTCGGCGTCCGTGACGCTCACGTAGTCGACGACCGTAAGCGGCTCGTCCTCAAAAACTGTTCGCATTTGCCTCCGAATCTCGTCGGCATCCGACTTGCCAAGCTCCTCCGCCAGCTTCAGCGAACGATACAGCGAACGCGCCGCTTTTCGCTCCGCCGAACGCAGATGCCGATTGCGACTGCTCACAGCCAAACCGTCCGCCTCCCGAACGGTTGGACAAACCACGATCTCCGTCCCGAGATTCAAGTCGGCGTTCAGCCGTTTGATGACCAAGCTCTGCTGCGCGTCCTTCTGCCCAAAGTAGGCGCGGTCGGGCCGCGCGATGGACAACAGCTTGCATACAACCGTCGACACGCCCAGAAAGTGACCCGGCCGATATTCCCCCTCCAAACGCTTGGCAATGCGGCCAACGTCGATGAACGTGTCGAATCCCTCCGGGTACATCTCCTCTTCGCTCGGCATGAACAGCATATCGACGCCCGCTTCTTCCATCATCTTCAGGTCGCTCTCCACGTCGCGGGGGTATGTCGAAAAGTCTTCGGATGCCCCGAATTGCGTCGGGTTCACGAAAATGCTCGCCGCGACGGTCACGTTGTCCGAGCGAGCGCGGTCGAGCAGAGAACGATGCCCGGCGTGCAGCGCTCCCATCGTGGGAACTAGGCCCAGCGGCCGCCCGGCGTCCCTCGCTGCTGCGCGAAACCCGTCCACCATCTCGTATATCTTCATAGGCTGCCCGGACGCCTGTCGCCCGAAAAGCTTTCCTCGTCACCCGGAAAGTCCCCCGACTGCACGTCCGCAATGTATCGTCGCGTCGCCCTCGTGATCGTCTCGCCAACTGAAGCATATCTCCGAACGTGCTTCTTCTTCCGCCCCGTGTTGATGCCGAAAACGTCGTGAAAGACGAGAACTTGACCATCGCAGTGAACCCCCGCTCCGATGCCGATGGTCGGCGCCGACACTTGCTGGGTGATCGCCTGCGCAAGTTCGGCGGGAATTGTCTCAAGAATGATTGCGTACACGCCCGCCTCGTCCAGCGCCAGCGCGTCCTCGACGAGGTTCTGCGCGCTCTTCTCATCCCGCCCCTGCACGCGGTAGCCGCTCAATTGGTTCACCGCCTGCGGCGTAAGCCCGATGTGCCCCATAACCGGTATGCCCGCCTCAACCATGTGGCGAATCGTCGGAACAATCATTCTGCCTCCCTCGGGCTTGACCGACTGCGCGCCTTCTTTCAGCAGCCGACCGGCGTTTCGCACTGCTTCCGCGGTATCGGCCTGATAGCTCATAAACGGCATGTCGCATACGATATGCGCCCGCTTGGTCCCACGCACTGCCGCCCGCAAGTGGTGAATCATGTCGTCCATGCTCACCGGCACGGTATTGCGGTACCCCAGAACATTATCGCCCACGGAGTCCCCTACAAGGATGATCGGGACGCCCGCCTCGTCCACCAGACGGGCCATCGAGTAATCATACGCCGTCAACATGGCGATCTTCTCTCCGCGCTCTTTCATCTGCCGCAAATCCCTAATGGTGGTGCGCATGACAGAATAGCCCTACCTTTCTGCCGCCTCGGTTAAGAGTCGCCTGATTTCCTCGATGTTCTCCGGCGGAGCTACGCCCTTCTCTGCCGCGATGTGAAGCCCGGCCAGCGCCATCTTGCAGTACACCTCAAGCAAGTGCGGGGCCTGCCGTTCCATGGCTGAAATGTGCTTGCGAATCGTCCCGACGTCACCCCGCACGAACGGCCCCGCTCCGGCCGCGGGCAGACCGTTCTTGAAGAGTGTCTCAGCCGTCCCCGCCATGATGGGCGTAATCGCTTTGAGGGCGTCGTTGCGTTCAATGCCGAACTGTCCCCAGAGCTCCGCAACCGCTCCGATCAGAGTGTTCAGCACCCCCCCGGCCATGACGACTGTCGCATGGTAAAGCGCCTTGTCCTCCTGGCGGAGAAGGATTGGCGTCCCACCCAGTTCCTCGGCCAGCGCGGCCAGCAGCTCTCGCGTCTCGTCGTTCCCTTCAATGCCGAATGTCGATCCCGGCAGAGCCTTCACGGCCTCATCTACCGAGGAAAACGTCTGCAGGGGATGGAAGGCTCCCGGTATCGCTCCATAATCGCGAACGGCCTCGAGCACATCGAGCGAGGCCGCCCCCGAGCAGTGCACAACCCATTGTCCCTCGCGCCACCGAATCGCCCCGGCGACCGGCCCGATCGCATCGTCCGACGTAGTGATGAAAACGAAATCGGCCGCATCGGCCGCGCCCTGGATATCCGGGTACGCGACACACCCCGGCGTCAGCCGCGCAAGTTCCTTCGCCGACTCAAAGGTCCGGCTCGCCGTCGATACGACTATGTAGCCCTTGTTCATCAGGGCCACGGCAAGTGTCTTGCCGACATTGCCCGCGCCTATGATCCCTATTCTCGTCCTTCGCGTTAACATGAAAATATCCTGCGTCCTGCCTGGGAATTCTCTCTAATCCCTCATTGCAAAGAATTCTCTGTGCCGACTCTCTTTACCACTGTTCCGCAAGTTTCTCTGCCACCATTCGGTAGTTCCACACTTTTCGGTTATAGCATCCCCAGGTCTCGTATCGACGGAATCCCGTCGAGTCCGCTCGCGCAGCGCACGCCGCTAAGGATTGCTCTGCCGACGCATACCACCGCCGCCGCGCATAGTCGAAGCATGTCCGGCCTTCCCGCCTTGGCGCTCGTTGCGATGGCGA
The DNA here is from genome assembly GCA_965232435.1 of Dehalococcoidia bacterium. Classification (GTDB taxonomy): domain Bacteria; phylum Chloroflexota; class Dehalococcoidia; order Lucifugimonadales; family VXLM01; genus VXLM01. The sequence continues at coordinate 468,650 of CBDDPU010000004.1, read as the reverse complement.
ATATAGTGTCCCCGTCCAACATCGTGTGGGCCGGACGCACCGCCAGCGCCAAACCGTCGTGAGCGACCGACGCCAGCTTGTTCGCCTCCTCCTTCGTCAGCGCGGCGTTTGTAGCTACGACCCCGATAGTAGTGTTGCTTCCGAACGCAGGGGGAACGGGCGCGCCGTCATCCGATAGCAAGCCCTTCATGAGATCGTCCATGCCGCCACGGTTGTTTCGGGGACCGACCACGAGGCCTCCCGTATCGGGATCGTACACGCCTCCCACGGCGTTGACGGCCATGATCGCGCCGACCGTGATGCCGCCCCCGAGGTCGAGGCTAGCCGTGCCGATGCCGCCCTTGACCGCCCGCTCCAAGCCGAGCGTCTTGGCCACGGTCGCCCCGGTTCCCGCGCCCACGCTCCCCTCGTCCACAACTCCGTCCGAAGCGTTCACGCAAGCGGTGTATCCGTCGTCAGCCTGCGGGTAAACGCCGTGCCTCGCGATGCCCAGGTCGAAGAGTATCGCTCCCGGCACGATCGGAATTGTCACGGAACCCGCTTGGAATCCAATATTCCGCTCTGCCAAGAACCGCACGGCCCCGGATGCCGAGTCGAGCCCGAACGCGCTGCCCCCACCCAGCACGATGGCGTGGACATCAGACAGGGAATTGGTTGGTCGGAGCAAGTCGGTCTCGCGAGTGCCGGGAGCCGAGCCGCGAACGTCAACGCCTCCAACCGCCCCACCCCTGCAAAGCACTACCGTGCATCCGCTGCCATGCTCGCGGTCGCTGCTGTGCCCGACTTCAACGCCTGCCACATCGGTAATCGCCCCGTGTCGGTTCATAAAAAACCTCCCCAGTCCGTATCGGGGAGGCCAATGCCATGCATTGCCGGCGTGACGACGACTGCCGTAACCGGGCACGACTATGCAAATTGACGCTCACCGTTCCGAAACGGATTGGCTGCGTCGCGTATCATAGCAGGCGCGCACCCATTCGGGAAGGGGAGCCGTCGCAGGCAGTCGTTCGGAGTTTATGGAGAACCTTCACGAAACCCAGACGCTGGGTCATATCGGGAACTCAACCGTTGTTCCAGTGAAAATGGGAACCTGATTCACCCGGCGCCCCGATACGATACGAGTACTCCCAGCTACAGCGCGGTTACCGCACTCCCCGCTCCGCAAGATAGTCATGCAGCATCCTGAGCGTCTGGGAGTTTTCCTCGAGGGTGAAGCCGTCGACCTTGTAGACTTGAGCGCTTTCCATACCGTCCACTCCGCCAAGGTCAACCATCTTCCGTATGAGCGCTTGATCCTCCTCGATAGACGGGAGCAGGTTCTTGCCGCTCAGGGCCGATAGCGATGCCGCGAAGCCGTAACCGCCCCAGTTCGAGACGCTGGAAATCACAAGATGCGTGGTCGTCGTTACGCACGGCGGAACGGAGAGACGGTCATAATTCGGGATCACGTCCGCGCAGTTGCCCATGCCGATCTCATTGCCGCCGTCCCCGATGCCCACGGTGTGCGGGAAGTCGTGAAACAGGTAGTCGAGCTTGGCGTTGTATTCGGCAATGGAGTTCCGCCTGAAGTTCAGGTAGTCGCCCTCCGCCGTGAGGCCGCACCGTTCGATGGCGATGAGGGCGGACGGCCCGACGTCTTTGATCAGATCTGCGGCCAAGGCTCTGCTCTCTTCATGCCCTGTAATGGGAAAGTCGATGACCTCCGCCTTCCCGTCCACCATCGGCGTCATCACCGGGGCCGTATATCGGTCCGTCACATATACAACTTCATTCCCCAACTTCTGCAGGGCCTGACCTATGGCGATTGCGCCAGGCGGGCCGTCCGTCTCCGTCGCTCCCGCCGTCAGAATGTGAAAGCCCGTGACGATGATAATTGTACCGGGGCAGTCATGGATCATAGCCGCCGCATCGTCGCAGAATCGCTCCGGTAAATGAGGCCGCAAAGCGGAAATATTGCGGCCGTCACGATCCAAAATGATGTCTTCAACACTGTTCATGTCTGTCACCTTGCCAATCCTCTTGAATTATCGTTTATCGCAGTCCGGCTAAACTCCACCGTCTTCTCCGCGAAAGAACGTTACCCCGTATTCCGATACGGGGCGCGAACAGATCTTGGTACCTATCAAAAAGTCGTTGCCCATGCCATCCTCGGACTTCGACCTAAACACTCAACCGCGTCCGGTCGATGTCCTCCAGACCGGAACGACAATAACAGCCGACTTGGAACACGGTCAAGCGTCCCCAAGCAAAACCTCAACTACTCGGATGCATAGTCGCGAGGCTGTGCTAGAATTCTTCTACGTCATCATGAAGATCGCAGATCACAACCCACCCGTCGCCGCGATGCCCTTCGCCGTCCGTCAACTGCGAGAGACGGACATACCGCAGGTCAAAGTCGTAGAAAAGCAGGCATTCTCAACCCTCTTCCCGCCAACATCCTTCCGCCGCGAGCTTCGCAATCGCGCCGCAAGATACTGGGTAGTGGAAAAGCAAGACGAGCCGGATTCCCCTGTCCATGACCGGATATCGGAAGGACTGCTTCAAAGAATCGTGCAAACCGCCGTGGGTCTTGGCTCTCGGCGGTTCGATACTCGCGCTCCTCAGACCATCGTGGGATTCCTCGGTACGTGGTACGCGGCCGATCAGGCGCACATCGTATCCGTGGGGGTCGCCGACGGATATCGACGTCGCGGCATCGGGGAACTTCTTCTCATAGCCGCGGTCCGCCACGCCATCGCCCGAGAAACGGAAACCATCACCCTTGAGGTCAGGAAGTCGAACGCGGCTGCTCGCGCGCTGTATGCGAAATACGGCTTCATCGAGCAGGGCATCCGAAAGGCTTACTACTCCGACAACCGTGAAGACGCCGTCGTTATGACCACGGAATCGATCCAAATGGCGCAGTACTCCGCACAGTTCACGGCGCTCACACAGTCCCACGCTCGACGATGGGGTCCCGCTCATATCGATATAGGAACACCTTGAACGATTCCATGCGCCCGCTCGATTAGCCCACCTCCCCACTCACGCCAAACCCGACATTGCGTCCTGTTCCAAATTCCGTACTTAGGTTTCGGCTTTCGTGAGAATCCACAGGGGGAAAGTGTTCATCTCACCAAGACTGAACGGCTACGCGCATTGGACAACCATAGAATCAGGCATCGGGTATGGTATATTTGAAAGGCAAGCGGGAGTAACTCAGTCTGGTAGAGTTCCTGCCTTCCAAGCAGGCTGTCGCGGGTTCGAATCCCGTCTCCCGCTCCAAGGAGTCTTCATCCTGCTCCTGCCACCTCATTGGCCAGATCGACAACTGTGACGCCCTCAATGTCTTCAGCGAGTTTGAACCGCTCGTCGCCGGGGTAGACCACAAACTTCGCTTCGGGGCCCAGGTCTTCACATGCGCTGTGGAAGCCCCTCCGCGGTCGGGGGTCGAGGCTGCGCTTGATCTCGATTGCCCAGGGCTCTCGGCCGGGTAGAGTCAGCACGAGATCGATCTCGGCTCCGCCCGATGCGCGGTAGAAGCTCGGTTCGGCACGGTTCGGCGCGACGGCCAGCAGAGTCTCGATCACGAATCCCTCCCAACTCGTGCCGACGACTGGATGGCCGACGACGTCTTCCTTGGAACCGAGACCGAGCAGAGCATGAACGATACCGCTGTCACGTACATACACCTTCGGCGACTTCACCAGGCGTTTGCCGACGTTTCTGCGCCACGGCGTGAGACGGCGTACCAGCAGAAGGTCGACCATGAGGTCTAGGTACCTGGCGACGGTCTTGTTGTCCACGCCGAGGCCACGTGCGAGAGCTGCCGAGTTGAGTATTCCTCCCTGATTGTGGGCCAGCATTACCCAAAAGCGTCTGAGGGTTTCGGCGGGTATGCGCGGGCCGAACTGGGGAACGTCTCGTTCAAGGTAGGTGCGAATGAAATTCTCTCTCCATGTGAGGCTTCTGTCGTCGTCGGCCGCCAAGAAGCTGTCGGGAAAACCGCCTCGAACCCAGAGCGCATCAAGATTAGTCCCGTTCACTTCCAGCGGGTCGAAGGGGCCGAGCTCAAGGTACGCGATGCGGCCGGCCAAGGTCTCGCCCGACTGTCGTAGCAGATCCATCGAAGCTGATCCTAGCAGCAGGAACCGCCTAGCTCGCTTTCCCCTTCTCCTCCCTCGGTCGATTAAGCCGCGCAGACTTTGGAATAGACCGGGCACAAGATGCACTTCGTCGAGGATGACCAGCCGGTCTTCATAATCGGACAGATACAACTCTGGGTCTGTGAGCTTCGCCCGGTCCGCTGACGATTCCAGGTCGAGGTATACGGCATGCTCTGTATCGGCGATCTCGAAGGCAAGGGTTGTCTTGCCTACTTGACGTGGTCCGAGCAATGCCACTGCGGGATATTCCGCAAGCAGTTTACGCAGTTGCGCTCGTAAACGACGAGCTATCATCCTTGCAATTATGGACTATCGTGCCAGATTTGCAAGGTTGTGAGGGTTAGCCGTTCTTGGGAGGGGAATCGACGTCGGATTTGGGAGCGAGTTCGTCTTGGCCGCTTTGAGAGGTGCGGAACTCGCGGATGGCCTTGCCCATGGCGCCGCCGATTTCCGGCAATTTCCCGACGCCGAAGATGATCAGGACGATGACCAGTACGATAATTAGCTCGGTCGGTCCAACCCCAAACGGCATATCATGACCTCCAAATGCGCGAACCTACGGTTACCATAGTATACCGAGTGAGTAGGAAGGTCAATCAGAACGGGCGGTCGTGGAACCGGAACGACGGCGGAGTTGACCGATTAAATGAATGTGTAGGGGCAAGCCCTTGTGGCTGCCCTGTTCCCTTCCTACGTATCGTGTGCGGGGTTCCCGTTCTCACGGGAACGACGGCTAGGTAGGGTCTTCAGTAGTTCTAGAACATCGTCAAGTAGCGGTCGAGTTCCCATTGAGTGACCTGTGTGTGGTACTCGTGGTATTCCGCGCTCTTGATTTCGATGAACTCGTCGGCAATGACGCCGAGCGCGCCCTGGATGACGGGGTCCTTCTTGAGTTCTTCTAGCGCTTCGGAGAGGGACTGTGGGAGCAGTCTGACGCCGCGCCTTTGGATCTCCTCGAGGCCCAACTCGTACATGTTGTTGCCGAGATTGGCCTTGCCGGGGTCGAGGCGGTTTCGGACGCCCTCAAGTCCTGCGGTGAGGTATGCGGCGAATGCCAGGTAGGGGTTGTTGGCGGCGGAAACGGTACGGTCTTCGAGGTGTCCGGGGCCTGCGGTGCGGATCATCTGAGTTCGGTTGTTGTCCCCGTAGGTAATGAAGGCGGGTGTCCAGGTGAAGCCGGATCGTGCGCTGAAGAGGCCCGCGCCAACTTGGAGTCGCTTGTAGCAGTTCACCGTTGGGGAAGTGACGGCGCAGAGGGCCGGAGCGTGGGCGATGATGCCCCCGATGAAGTGGTAGGCGAATTGGGAGAGGCCCAGTCCTTGTTCGTCGCTCTCGTCAAGGAAGAGGTTTTCGCCGGTCGAGGCGTCCGCTACGTGGTAGTGGACGTGTCCTCCGCTGCCGGTGCGGTTGGAAAAGGGTTTGGCCATGTGAGTGGCGATGGCGCCGTATCGCTTGGCGAACTGGCTGGTCATCATCTTGAAGAAGGTGTAGCGGTCTGCCGTCGTGAGGGCGTCGCTGTAGACGAAGTTGAGTTCATATTGTCCGTTGGCGTCTTCGTGATCGGATTGGTATGGGTCCCAGCCGAGGGCCGCCATGCCGTCCATGAGATCGCGGAGATAGCTCTGCACGTTGGCGATACCCTTGAAGTCGTAACAGGGTTTGTCAAGCGTATCGATCTCGTCCGGGTCGAATATTTTGATAGTGCCGTCGGAGTTGCGAGTCACCAGGAAGTGTTCCGGTTCAATGCCGGTGTTGAAGACGTAGCCCTGTGCGCGGGCGTCGTCGAGGACGCGCTTGAGGTTGACGCGGGGATCGTAGGGATGCGGTTCGTCGTCGACGTAGAGGTCGGAAGCGAAGCGGGCGACGCCGTCGGTCCAGGGGCAAACGCTGTAGGAATCGAGGTCGATGCGTCCGAGCATGTCGTGGGAGTGGGGTCCTTGGCCCATCCCCCATACGGCAGCGCCCGCGAAACCGGCTCCCTCATCGATGATGTCGTCAAAGTGGGTCACCGGCACCATCTTCACTTTTGGGGAACCGTTGATATCGACGAACTGGGCGAGGATGTATTCGACTCTGTCCCGGCTCATTTGCTGTCGGATTTGCTCTCTGTCGGCCATGGCGCCGCGCTCCTTTTTCGGGTATGTGGTGTATGTACGAGCGTCGGGAAGCTATGATGCCCGGACGGGCCTAACTATAGTCTTGTGGAGGGCGTATCGCAAGCGGAGGGTTTGCCCAGGTTTACAGTGTTCCATCGCCTGCGGACGGTTTGGCGGTTTGCGGTTGCCCGATGTCCTGTCCGATGGTACCTTTGAGTCGAGATTACAGGCTAGGAGTGAGGAAATGGCCGAAGAAGAGCACATTGAGCGAGCGAGCGATGGGGACTACGATCAGTACATCGTTCATTACGAAGACATTCCCCAGGAGGAGCTTGCGCCGGGAGCGTGGAGCCACCTCGTAGCCGGAAAAGAAGCCGTGGTGAGCTTCTTGACGATTCCGGCGGGAACGTATTTTCCCGTTCACCAGCATGTGGCGGAACAGATTATGATCGTGGTTGAGGGGTATATCGATCAGGTCATTGACGGCAGGATGTACAGGGTGAACGCGGGCGACGTCATCGTGATGCCATCGAATGTTCCGCATGGGGGATACGTTCGAGACATTGACTGCAAGATTATCGATATATTCGCGCCTCTACGTGAAGATTTAGCGGTACGCGCGGCAAGCGCTCGGGCGAGGATGGATGATCAGGATTCGGCGGATACGAATATCCGACCGGTGGGATCGCACTAGTCTTGCGAGCTACTTTCCGCGACGTATAAGGACGGTGGATTCTCGCTTGCGCGGGAATGATGAAACTAGCCGAATATCTCGTCTACCTCGACTCGCAGGCCCTCGACGCTGGCGGAAGCAATCGTCGAACCTCGCGGCATCACATGCTCATTCGCGTATCCCGACGACGCCGGCTGCGTAAATATCCTGACGACCTTGGCCTCCAAGTCTACGATCCACAATTCGGGGATCATCGACCTGGCGTATCGCGGCGCTTTCTCGTGGAGGTCATAGGTAAGTGAGGAGTCTGCTACCTCGATGGCGATGAGCGTGTCTCCCGGCCCGGGCAGAGCAGTCTCGTAGTACTTGCCCCGCGCCTTGATGACGGAGAGGTCCGGCTGAGGCTCGTTGTGGAGGTCGAGTCGCACGGGGTTTTGCACTTGAAGGACTGCTGATCTTTCTAGTCGTTTCACGAGCGTCGCCATTAGGCGGTTCACAATCGTTGCGTGCAGCGGCCCAATTGGCGTCATTTTTCGTATCTCTCCATCGATGAGTTCCACTCGGTCCTCTGGGGTGAAGATTCCCGCTTCTCCCATCTTGGCGAACTCGTCGACGGTGAAGCTGTATCTGCGAACTTCCGTTACCGTGTCTGTTGCCATGGACGTTCTCCTCGTGGCAGTGGCGCCTATCGGGTTTCCCCGTCAACATCCTAGCACACGTGCGAGGTCGGGGCTTACACCTCGACGTCGAGAGCATCGGCGACGGTGTTGATGTCCTTGTCGCCGCGTCCGCTCAGGCCAACGAGGATGATGGCGTCTGTGGGGAGCGTGGGGGCGAGTTTGGCGACGTGGGCTATGGCGTGTGCCGGTTCGAGAGCCGGGATGATGCCTTCGGTGCGACAGAGGAGTTGGAAGCCTTCCAACGCCTCCGAGTCGGTGACGCTGGCGTATTGAGCGCGCTCGATGTCCTTGAGGTAGCTGTGTTCAGGCCCGACGCCGGGATAATCGAGGCCTGCGGATATGCTGTGAGTTTCGACGACTTGCCCATGATCATCTTGGAGCAGGTACGACTTGCTCCCGTGCAGCACTCCGACTTCACCGGCAACTAGGGTCGAGGCGTGGCGTCCGGTTTGGACGCCGTCGCCGCCGGCTTCAACGCCCAGCAGCTGCACCGACTCATCGTTCACAAAGTCATAGAAGAGGCCGATGGCGTTGCTTCCGCCGCCGACGCAGGCGACGGCATAGTCGGGGAGTCGGCCTGCCGCCTCGATCATCTGTCGCCGGGCTTCCCGTCCTATGGCGGCTTGAAAGTCGCGGACCATCTCAGGGTACGGGTGCGGCCCGACGACACTGCCGATGAGGTAATGAGTAGTATCGACGTTTGTTACCCAGTCGCGGATGCACTCGTTGATTGCGTCTTTGAGCGTTTTGCTGCCGGAGGTGACGGAGCGAACTTCCGCGCCGAGGAGTCTCATGCGGAAGACGTTGGGGGACTGGCGTCTGATGTCCTCTTCTCCCATGTAGACAATGCATTCTTGGTTGAACATGGCGCATACGGTTGCGGTGGCGACTCCGTGCTGTCCGGCCCCGGTCTCGGCGATGATCCGCTTCTTGCCCATGCGGGCCGTCAGCAGTCCTTGTCCCAGGGCGTTGTTGATCTTGTGCGCGCCGGTGTGAGCCAGGTCTTCACGCTTGAAATAGATTTGCGCCCCGCCTAGCTCGTCCGAGAGGTTCCGGGCGTGGTAGAGCGGGGTTGGTCTTCCGGCGTAGAGTTCTGCCAACCTCTGCAACTCGTCTTGGAAGGAGGGGTCTTGTTTGGCGGATCGGTACTCCTGCTCCAATTCCGCGAGGGCCTGCATGAGCGTTTCAGGCACGAATTTGCCGCCGTAGGGTCCGAAACGGCCGGAGGTGTCGGGTAAGCTTTCTTGTATGGAGGCAGTCATGGCTTCACTTTTTTGAACGGTCGAACATGCCTTGAATTATACAGAGAATGACCAAGGGACGCATAGAACTGTTCACTCATGGCCAGTTGAACACCCTTCTCCCCTGTGGAAACTCGCCCGTGATATCACCCCGATTTGCTTAAGTGAGGATTCCTTATGGTTACTTGACTCACTTGATGACCGTACCTAGAATGGGAAATTATCCATATGTGTGGAGTTGGCCGGATATGCCGTTGTACGAATACGTATGCGGGACCTGCTTGAACCGGTTTGAGAAGCTGCGGTCGTTCAATGAGATGGATGAGCCGACACCATGTCCGGACTGTGGATTGGAGTCACGGCGGCAGCTTTCGGTATTCATGTCGTTCTCGACCGATGCAAGCGGACAGACGACGCCGGTGGAGGCGGCTGTTGCGGCGGTGGCGGAGCGGGTTGCGCTTGCTCAATGGCGGTGTAGGGTAGGGCTATGCGGATTGTGTGGCCGTAGCAGCCTCAACCGGGACCCTCGCATGATGTCATCTCGTGGCCGCAGTCCCTTGTAGGTTCCCGTCCGAATCCGGGGTGCGTTTCACGTTCCCGCATTTCCGCGAGGACAAGATTCACGGGAACCGCGGAGCTTGCGGATGTGGATGCCGATCAGGGATACGCATCGGGCTGCGATAAGCTGGTTCCCGATCGCGCGGCTTGCCCTTTGGGACCGCCGAGATTTGGTTGTCCTGCGTTGCGATTTAGTAGACGGGGCCGGCCCATTCGCTGAGCTGCACCGCGATGACTGCGGCTATAGCAACGAGGATGATCAAAACAGCACATATCAATGTGGCCGCAATGACCAGAGTGACCAACGTCCTGCTGAACGAGACGACCCTGCCTATCACCGGGATCCGCTCAAGCGTGTCATACGTCTTCTCAATGGGAACAAGGACGAAATCCATGAACCGGAGTCGTATCCGTATCACACTCTGGCCGGTGTAGTCCTTCTCTTTCTTTGCGGACTTTTCTAGCGGCTTGTACTGAAACATCTGGCACCTCGCATGAATCTGTCAGGTTCTCTGGGCCGGATAGGGGCATCCATGCTTGCCCGCGGCTGAATTTAGGGGCGACTGCTATACTTTATCGTTCTCTCTCGCGTGGGACAATACCCGGTTTTCGCAAATGGAGGTTCAAAATACCTTATCGGGTGTGATGGCTACTCGAAGTCATCGGTATTCTGGAACTCGTAGGGAGGCTTGTTGCCAAAGAAGTCGGTGAACTGGTAGAGAATTCCGCCCGCCGCTAATCCGACGACGAGCATGGCCACGAGAATCAGGCCCTCGATCTCCAGGACGCGCCACGACCACCGGACGAAGCGGCGGGGCCACGTTTTGGGACGGGGCCTGCCCGGTCTAGGCAGCCGGGGCATTCTGAGTATCTTCACCGCCATATTCGGCAACTCCCACAGGTGGCACTACGCCCTATTTGACTACGAAACGCATCCGTTCGTCAATCACCGCCGCAAGCAGTCATTTACTTGAGAAAGCTAGTCCTCTTCGGCGAGCGCCTCTTCAAATGCTTGAACAAGCCCGTCGATGTGATCGGTGGTCATGGGTGACGAGAGCATCATGGCCATGGGAGGCTGTCCGAGCGAATAGCCCTTAAGGTGGACGGCTAGGCTGATTCGCTCGAACAGGACGGCGTCGTGGGTTCTGAAGCTGCGGTAGTCGCGGGCGGGTTTGTCGGTGAGGTAGACGTTGACGACCGAGCCGACCGCGAGGACTTGGTTGGGAATGCCCGCGTCGTCGAATACGGGGCCGAGCTTCATGCCGAGTCGGCTGCCGAGGGAGTCGAGATGGCGGTATACCTCGTCGGTCAGGGCGCGCATGGTCGCGAGTCCGGCGGCGAGGGTGAAATTATTGCCTGAGAACGTCCCGCTGGGTGCGATGACGGGAGCTCCCTCGGAGTTGTCCATGAGGCCCATCAGTTCGTTGCCGCCGCCGAATGCGCCAACGGGCATTCCTCCGCCTACGATTTTGCCGAAGATCGTGAGGTCGGGGCGGACGCCGGCCAAGCCTTGATAGCCGGCGCGTCCGACGCGGTAGCTAACGACCTCGTCCATGACCATGCACATCCCGAGTTGGGCGGTGATCTCTCGCACGAAATGAGTAAACTCGTCAGGCACATCCAACATGCCCGGCTTTCCGTCGTAGAAGACGCCGGCTATCTCGTCCTTGTGTTCTCGGAGGATGAGTTCGACGGATTCCGGGTCGTTGTAGGGGAGCATCACGACAAGGTCTTCGGAACCGGGAGCCACGCCGGGATTGGAGGGGACGGTCGTTGGGGAATCCGCGGGGCCGGCGTCGTCGACGGGGGGACTGATGCTGTGTTCGAGGCCGTCGTGACTGCCGTGGTAAGCTCCTTCAAACTTGGCGATCTTGGGTTTGCCCGTCTTTGCACGGATGAGCCGGGCGGCGTGAAGGGAGGATTCGGTACCGGAATTGGTGAAACGCACCTTTTCGATGGAGGGGAATCGACAGACGAGTTCTTCGGAGATTTCGGCTTCGAGATCAGTGGGGTTGCCGAGTCCGAAGCCGCGCCCTATTTCTCGCTGAACGGCGGCCACGACGTCGGGGTGGGAGTGACCGAGTATCATTGCGGAGTGGTGGGAGCCAAAGTCGACGACGACGTTGCCGTCGATGTCGGTAAGATCGCATCCATCGGAGTGGGCGACATAGAAAGGGAAGGGTGAGCGGGTGTAGGCGCCTTTGATAACACCGGCGGGCATCGTAGCTCGGCTCCGTTCCCACTGTGCGCGGGAATTGGGATTTTTGGCGGTGTACTCTTCGTGGAGGGATTCCAGCGATCTGACCATCTTTTCTCCTCAGTGATTCATCGTCGGTTTTGTCGGTGGGACGGTTTGCGACTTACAACTAGCGGCCGTGCATGTCCAGTCCGAGCAGTTTTATAGTGTTGAGTCCCAGTATCTTGCGCTTGGCATCGTCGGATATGTCGGCGGTGGTGATTTTTGCGATTTGGTGGCGGGGTTCGAGCAGGGGCATATCGGAGCCGTACAGGACGCGATCCTCGCCGGCGCCATTAACGAGATACTCCATTGCGCCGTGTTCGCTGTAAGAACTGCACGTCTCAAGGTATATGTTGGGGCATTCTTGGGCCGCCGCGACTGCCTCTTGCTGCCCTGCCATGTTATTTCCCGAGTGGGCGAGCACCCAGGTGATGTTTGGGAACTTTTTTGCCAGCGGCACGAAAGAGTGCGGCATAGTAAGGATGTCGTCGTCGGACACGCGGGAGGAGTGGCTCATCAGGACGATGCCGCGGTCGTTTCCCCATTCGAATATGGGCATGTATGAGGGATCGTCGATCGGTTTTCCTAGGTATGTTGGATAAAGCTTGAGGAACTTCGCGCCGATCTCGTCGAAAGAGCGTTCCAGTTCGGAGATGGCCTCTTTCAGATATCGGGGAGTAACGTAAGCGACGGGCACGAATCGGTCGGAGTTGGCGTGGACGTACCGCGCCACAGTGTCGTTGCTTCGGCGCGCTTCGCCGTAGAAGATGCAGTTCACACATGCTTTGTCGATTCCCGCGGCGTCCATGAGGCGGAGGAAACGTTCAGGTGATGCGTCCATGTGATTGAGGCCCCAGCGGCCTACGTGAGTGTGAAAGTCGATAACGGGAGTATTCATGCTGTTATTCTCTCGCAGTTCGGTTTGCGCGGGATATCGTACTACAACTGGGCATTGCGTATCCTCTCATATATTAAGGTGTGACTGTCAGTCTTTGGGAGCTGAACGTCTCCTTCCCTGTCTGTGGTCGGCTCACCCTAGTCCCTCTCCGACGATGGGAGAGGGGATGTAGTATGTTCAACCTGGAGCCTCTCCCACGCCGGGGGATATTCTCAATCCGCCCTTACAGGTCGAACGCATCGGCTGCGACGCTTGAAATATGACGGCCAATTGGCAAGCTGGAAGTTGCGGCGGGCGACGGGGCGTTGAGGACGTGGACGGCCCTGTCGCCCTGGACGATGCGGAAGTCTTGGAGGAGGCCGCCGCTGTCGTCGATGGCCTGCGCGCGCACTCCGGCGCTGGGCCGCCACACATCCTCCGGCTGAACCTCCGGCACGAGCTTTTGCAGCGACCGCACGAACGACGACTTGAACATTGAGCGATACTGCTCCTTCATTCCCGTTAGCCAATGCGTCGACGACATCCGCCAAAACCCCGAATGCGTAACAACATCCAGCGCCTCGGACACCTTGAACGACGTCTTCTCGTACCCCTCACGCGCCAAAGACAGCACGGCGTTCGGCCCTGCCTCAATGGTGCCATCCACTCGCTTCGTGAAATGCACACCTAGAAACGGCAGCTTCGGGTCGGGCACCGGATAGATCAGACCCTTAACCAGCCCCTCCCTCTCCGGCCTGAGCGAAAAATACTCGCCGCGAAACGGGACGATACGCAGTCCCACTCGTTCGCCCATGCTCCGCGCGATCATGTCGGCCTGAAGTCCCGCACAGTTAACCACGCCACGCGCGGTGATACTCCCCCTATCGGTCTCGATGTGCACCGTGTTGCCGCGTCGCGCGATCTGTTCAACGCAAGTCTTCAACCGAAGCTCGCCGCCCATCTCGCCGAAATCCGCCGCATATGCTTCAGACACTCGATGATAGTCGACGATCCCCGTCTCCGGAGACCAAATCGCCTTGACTCCCGCCGCATACGGCTCGATCTCCCGCAGCCGCTCCCGCTCAATAAGCTCAAGGCCCTGTACGCCGTTCGCCTCGCCGCGCTCGAACAGGTCGTGCAAACGTGGAACCTCGGACTCATCCGTGGCTACAATCACCTTACCGCACATCTCGTAGCCGATGCCTCGCTCGTCGCAATACTTCCGCAGTTCCCGGTTGCCCGTATAACAAAAGCCCGCTTTCTGCGAACCGGGCGCATAGTAGATCCCCGCGTGGATCACTCCGCTGTTATGCCCCGTTTGATGTCGGGCGATTCCTCCTTCCTTTTCCAGGGCGACGAACCTTCGCCCGGGGTGTCTTCTCGCCAACGTCATCGCCGTCGCAAGGCCGATGATGCCTCCTCCGATTATCGCGGCGTCGTACTTGTTCGTTCCCAATCCCATCCTCTGCTTGTCCCCGCCCTGACCGGGCGGATGTGAATCGTCTCGCTATGATAACGCACCCACCGAGCGCGTCGGCAATGGTGTCAGTTCCGCCACCAATCAATCGAGAGTCTGCTTGAGGAGCCCTCTACGGCGCCCGTGACCGATCGTCGAGTTGGGGAGCCGCTCCACTAATCCCGTGCGTGGGCCGGGCAAACCATCCCTCGCCATTACCGTGAAAGAGAGACGTCTCGCCGCCAAACAAACCTCCCTGAATCGTGATATCCTCATCCCTTCTCGCCCCAAAGCGGCACACTTCCATAATCGGGAGACCAATCGTGACAACTTTGCTCTACAACGAGGACGCCTACCTGCGCGAATTCAGCGCCACCGTTACCGGGGTAGGATTTGCAGGAGTCGTTCTCGACCAAACGGCCTTCTACGCCGGCGGCGGCGGTCAGCCCCCGGACTCCGGAATCCTGAAGACCGGCAGGCACGAGTTCGTCGTCAAGAAACTCTCTCGCATCAACGGTCGAATTTTCCACGAGATCGAAGGCTGCGTCCGCCCGGCAGAAGGCGCCACCGTCCGAGGAGTTCTCGACTGGGAACGACGCTACAACCTCATGCGTACTCATACGGCCCTGCACATCCTCTGCGGTGTTGTGTGGCGCGACTACGGCGCGCTGGTGACGGGCGGGAACATGGAACCGCTCAGCGCTCGGATGGACTTTGAACTGGAAAGCATGTCGGCCGATTTTGCCCGTGAAGTGGAACTCGCCATCAACAAAGAAGTCGCCGTCGAGCGAAACGTCCACGTAGCCGTCCACCCACGCGAGGAAGCGCTTGCCATCCCCGACCTGATCCGAACGAAAGTAAACCTCATACCCGAATCCGTACAGCAAATTCGCACTATCGACATTGAGGGACTCGATCTTCAGGCGGATGGCGGCCTCCATGTTCATAACACGCGGGAAGTCGGAACGATCCGCGTGGTGAAGCACGAGAGCAAGGGGCGCATCAACAAACGGTTGCGGATCAGGGTGGAATAGGGCGACTCTCCTCAGTGCCTGTTCAGGCGTCCGTTCGTGGTGAACCTGTCGCACCTCGCATAGAGACTTCGACCCTTCATTCAGCGCGCTTTTGACCTAACGGACGAAGCGGCGTAACCTGGAATGTAACATATAGCGAGGCGCCGAGGGTGCTCGCTCCACATTTCCGTGGGGCGAGCGCTCTTTTTTGCCCTGGAGAAAAAATGAATGCTTGGCTCCACATCATATCGCTGGCTACCGGCGTGTTTCCAACGGCGGAGCAGGCCGAAATACTCGCGTCTGACAAGCGAATCATCCTCGTTGCCGGAGGGGAACAGGCGGGAAAGTCGATCGCAGCTTCTTTTTTCCTGGTGCAAAAGTATTTTGAACTGCCTTCGACTTCGCTAAAGCAAAGAATCTCACGGACGAAGCAAGAGCCAGCTGGCGAGAGTCAAAAGCCCGCGCTCTACTGGCTGGTCGGAGCCACCTACGGGGAGACACGGCGAGAGTTCCAATACTTGGCCGAGTGGTTTGATGCGCTCGATCTTCTGAGCGAGACCTCTAATCGCGTCGATCCGGGCCACATCATCCTCTCCGACGGAACGAGAATCGAAACGAAGAGCGGCGTCGACCATCGCACACTTTCCAAGGAAGCCCCGGACGGCATCATCGGTTGCGAGGCCAGCCAACTCGATCTCACCGTATTCAGCCGTATGCGAGGCCGAGTAACCGCAAAGAACGGATGGCTATTCCTTGCCGGCACCTTTGAATCAAGTGTTGGGTGGTATCCCCAGCTCTTCAATGCATGGCAGCGCGGAAACAGCGACCGGCGCAGCTTTTCCCTGCCGTCCTGGACAAACCGCGCACTCTATCCCGAAGGCAGGAACGATCCCCGACTCACCGCTCTGCGAGACGAATCGACCGACGATTTCTTCATGGAGCGAATAGCCGGGTTGCCCGTCCCGCCAAAGGGACTCGTCGTGCCCGAGATCCGTCCAGACGTGCATGTGCGTGAATTGCAGTACGTCCCCGGTCTATTGGTTCGGCTCGCGATTGACCCCGGCTACGCCGGAGCTTACGCCGTTGAGGTGATCCAGTCCATCGGCGGACGTGAAGTCATCGTCGACGAAATCTACGAACGAGGACTCGTCACCGATGAAATCATCGACATAGCGAAATCACGCCCCTGGTGGTCCGACGTCGAAGGAGGGGTCATTGACGCCGCCGGCTACCAGCACCACTCCATGCCGGCCCCGGCCGAAACATGGATGCATGATGCGGGCGTCCGTCTGTCCGCGACCAGGGTTTCCATCAACGATGGAACACAGCGCCTTCGGTCATTTCTCAAAGTGCCCGCGGACGGTCGCGATCCCAAACTCCTCATCGGCAGTCACTGCAAGGGCATCCTCTCGGAGCTTGGAGTCACGCCCAACCCGTTCGACGGACAAACTCGGCCTTACCGATGGAAAACCGACCGCGAGGGAAACATCGTCGGCCGCGTCCCCGAAGACAGGTACAACCATGGCATCAAGGCAGTCATCTACCACCTCGTCGATAAATACGGCTATGCCTCCAAACCTCGCTCCAGTATTTTCCCGGTAAGGCGATTCTCCTAACATCTTTGTCTTTCAAAACCGGCGCACCGACACGCAATGTGCATTCATAGGCGTAGGCATGTCTTTCTCACTAAAACAGGCAGTTACGCCGGAACCGTTTCCAACCCCCTTTCAGATTTCCCTTCCTATGCTATAATTCGTTCCCATGCTCTGCGAGAGCGCCAACTTTGCGCAATCGCAATAGAGGAGGCTCGTAATGGCACAGGAAGCCACGAACGACACAGCGGGAGCGGCGCCGTATCCGGCGCAGTATTCAGTCGAGTACCCCGAATCCAGCAACAGGCTCACGGCACTGTTCAGGCTGATCCTGATACTGCCTATAGCCGTGATCTACTACTTCGTGTACCAGATCAGCGGCGCTCTGTTGCTGCCGCTGGTGCTCATGCTGTTGTTCCGCAAGAAGTATCCTCGGTGGTGGTTCGACGTGAACCTCGCACTGGCGAGATTCGAGGTCCGCGTGGGCGCGTATTTCGCGCTATTGCGGGATGAGTACCCGTCCACGGACGAGGAACAGTCCGTCCACCTGGACATCGAATACCCCGACGCCCAAAACAATCTGAACCGGTTCCTTCCCCTCATCAAGTGGCTGCTGGCCCTGCCGCACTGGGTGATAATCCTGGTGCTCTCGGTCGTCTTCCTTATCGTGACGATCATCGCGTGGTTCGCCATCTTGATAACCGGGAAGTACCCTCGTCCGCTGTTCGATTTTGTGGTCGGCTATGGCCGATGGACGTACAGGACGTTGGCCTACGCCTTCCTGCTCACGACGGACCGATACCCGCCTTTCCGCTTCGGTCCGTAGAGGGCGGGCGCGGGCAGAGGAGACCTTTCGATAGTCGGAGTTCGGCTAGTGAGCTCGTCGCTGCGAGGCGCTAGCATGTTTGTTCGCAGACGTGCTAAAATGACCGCCACTAACCCTTATAGCAGAGGATAAAGGGTATGGGACTTGCAGTCTCTCCGAATGGCGGCAGCACCCGAGAGAGGCAGGCCCTTGAGGAGCGATTCGGGGATTGTTTGACCGTCAACCCTGAATTGACCCGCAAGGCGGTATCATATCAGGGAAATCAGGGAGTTCCCGGCCTGCGGTGGATGAAGTATAAGGAAGGCTTCTCTCGGGGGTTGGTCGAACACGTCCTCGACACCCATCGGCCCTCGGCAGTTCTAGATCCCTTCGCTGGTATAGGGACGACTCCACTCATTGCAGCTTCAAGAGGAATGCGGGCGACGGGCGTCGAGATCATGCCTGTCGGGGTTCTCGCCGGCACTGCGATCGCTGAGGCCGCCAACGGAGTCTCGAAGCGGGAACTTGAATCCGAGGGCGGGCGGATTCTGGACGCGGTGACATCACGGGACGATGCGCCCTCGGAGTACGCCTTCCCGCACGTGAGAATAACGGAGGCCGCCTTCCCTCCGGAAACTGAGTCAGCGATTGCCAGGGTGCGGGAATTCCTGACTACGGTTCACGATGAGTCGATACGGACGTTGTTGAATTTTGCATGCATGTCCGTATTGGAGACCGTTAGCTATACCCGCAAGGACGGGCAATACCTGCGCTGGGACTATCGGTCGGGCAGAGCGCTGAGAGCAAGGGTCAACAAAGGCCCTATTCTGCCGTTTGCGGAGGCGATCAGTGAGCGACTGTTCGAGATGCTCCAAGACATGGAACTCCTCAAGCAGGAGTTCGCAGGCGCCTGCCCCACGTTCCTCACCGGTTCGAGTTTGGAGCTTCTGCGCGGTCTGCCGGGCGGTTCCTTCGATATGGTGATGACGTCTCCACCATATGCAAATCGGTACGACTATACTCGAACCTACGCTTTGGAACTCGCATGGCTGGGATATGACAACGACGACTTTTCGGCGATGAGACAGCGTATGCTGTCGGCAACGGTTGAGAACAAGTCAAAACTGGAATGGCTGCGACAAACGTATGGTTCCGACTCATCGGTGCTCGAAAAGGCTATTGCGATGTACGACGGTCAGGGGGCCGTTCACGAGGTGGTCGATATTCTCAGAGAGCGTATCGATGAACTTGGCAACAGGCACGTGATCCGTTTGATAGAGGGCTATTTCCTGGAGATGTCCCTGATCGTTGCCGAACTGGGACGAATCGTCCGATCCGGTGGAACGGTGGTGATGGTGAACGATAATGTCCAATACCATGGCGAGGAAGTGCCGGTAGACTTCATCCTATCGGACTTCGCCGAACAGTCAGGTTTCCGATGCACGAAGATATGGACGCTTCAACGCGGTAAGGGTAACTCCAGCCAGCAGATGAGCAGGTTCGGACGGCGAGAACTCCGAAAGTGCGTTTACTTTTGGGAGCGCCTTGATGCCTGATCTTCACGACGCTCAGATCAGGTCGGCCCTGATTTCGGAACGAATTCGGCAGCGAACCGATATAGCACTGCGCGAACAGATATCTGAGTTTGATGAGGAACTCTCATTCCGTCCGCTCGACGAGTTTATGATTAGCGAACAGGCGTGGAGGTATATCGAGTCCTGCGGCATCGACCCGAAGTTCGTCTTTGCGCATCCCGAGCGCTGCGCGCGTTTCCAGAGGCGTCCCAATACTATCGGGGGATCGCGTTACTTCCACAAAAGCGCGTCTTTGACATTGCCGTTTCCGTGGCGTCTTGGGAGTCGGGCACCCGCAAGACTCCTATCGGGAAGACTCGGAGCAACGAAGTTGCACGACTCTACAACGCTGTGATTTCCTCGATCATCGAGGGCGCCACGAATTGGACGCTGGAAAACGGATACCGCAATATCATCGCGACCATGGGCATCGGATTGGACGGTACCTTCCGAAACATCATTGGTCAGGATGCTGAGGAACTTATCAAGACGCGAATCGTGAACTGGCTGGAGGGTCGGCGCCTGATCGTCAACCGCAGAACCGATTCGACGGAATTCACCCTGCCACATGGATACTCAATGCGCTATGGGTCAGAACCGGACATCCTCTTCCGACACTGCGATAAGGGCATGGAGCGAACTGTTGCGACCATCGAAATCAAGGGTGGCAAGGATCCCGCTGGAGCGCTCGAACGATTGGGGGCAATGCAGAAGAGCTTCGAGGCGACTCCCCAAAACTGCGTGAACATCCTGGTCGCCGGCGTCATTACTCAAGAAATGGATTCGCGTCTCAAAAGTATGGGCGTAGAAAAGGTCTTTCTCCTAGACGACCTTGCACATGATGGTGGAGGCTGGATCGAGTTCCTCAACGAAGTATTCCACTATACGATTCGTATCACTGAGGCCAGGATCAAGTAGCGCCTTTCGCCGTCGTCCGCTAAACCTTTGTGGATCCCTTTAGATGCGTTTGCGAAGTCTGCATAAGCCGTTCGTGGTGAGCTTGTCGAACGATGAACCACTCTTCGACCGGCTAGATGAGGGTACCTTCGCAAACGCCCTTCATAAGTTCCTGCTATTCTGAGACGGACTGTTTCGGGTAAACTACTGCACACCACACCACACCGCAATGAACGTCTCTCGGAGTTACCCCATGCGCATGTCCTCGCGACTCGCCATCGTCTTGCCAATTCTCTTCCTGATCGCAGCTTGCGGCGGAACCGACGAAGAGCCTCCTCCTGACGAAGTGAAAGTGCTCACTATTCATTACTGGCAGGCGCCATCCGTGCCCAGTCCCTACCTGTCGGGCGGTTTGAAGGATACCGACGCCGCAGCCGTTACCCTTGAACCTTTGGCTAAATATGATCCTGAAGGCGTGCTCGTAACCGCCCTCGCAGCCGAAATCCCCACTGTTGAAAACGGCGGTATCCCCCCCGACCTGATGTCCATCACCTGGAAACTCAAGGAAGGCCTCCTGTGGTCCGACGGGACCGACATGACCGCGGAGGACGTTGTCTTCACGTGGCGCTATTGCTCCAATGAGGAAACGGGCTGTACCAGCGAGAGCGCGTTCGACGGCATCGCATCCGTTGAAGCCCTTGATGAGCTCACTGTCAAAATCACTTTTGAAGCTCCGATGCCTTATCCCTACCAAGCATTTGTCGGCAGCGGAACTCCCATCATCAGCGCCGTACAATTCGCCGATTGTGTGGGCGCGGCTGCCAAGACCTGCCTTGAGCAAAACTATGCCCCGATTGGCACAGGGCCTTATCGCATAACCAACTTCAGGGCCGGCGACCGCGCCGCCTACGAACGCAACCCGCACTATCATGGCCCCGTTCCATATTTCGACCGAGTCATTCTCAAAGGCGGCGGGAACGCCATTGCCGCCGCCCGGTCCGTCCTGGAAACCGGGGATATCGACTACGGATGGAACCTCCAAATTGACCCGGAAACCCTCGCCGATATGCAAGGGGCAGGACTCGGTACCGTCGCTGTCGCCTTCTCCAGCCTCGTCGAACGCATCGTCGTTAATCAGACCAACCCTGATCCTGCTTTGGGCGATGACCGCTCCGAATACCTCGACGGCAACAATCCTCACCCCTTCCTCACGTTCAAACCCATCCGACAAGCTATGTCCATGGCCATCGACCGCAACCGACTGGCCAATGACCTCTACGGTTTTGCAGGCAAGCCCACCTGCAATCTCATTGTTGGGCCACCCCTCTATGTCTCGAACGCCAACGATGATTGCCTTTCCCAGGACATCGAAGGCGCAAAGCGTCTGTTAGACGAGAACGATGTCCTCGATACCGACGGCGACGGCATCCGCGAATACAACGGGACGCCCCTGCGCATTACGTATCAGACTTCTACCAACCTCGTTCGGCAGGATACTCAAGCCCTCATCCGCGGCTGGTGGCGAGAAATCGGCATTAGGGCCAGATTGATAGACCATGATGCAGGTCTCTTCTTCGGAAGCGATCCCGACGCCGCCTCGTACCGTCGCTTCTTCTCCGACGTGCAAATGTACGCTTCCGGTTCAGGCATAGACCCCCAGCAGTCCCTCTCAGAATTCATTTGTAAGCACATCCCGACTCGCGAGGACAATTGGGCCCAGTCGAACGTCGCACGTTCCTGTGACCCCGAATATGACAAACTCTATTCCCAACTGGAACAAACCAGTATCGGGGCCGAGCGAGTCGACCTCGTAAAGCAACTGAACGATCTCCATGTGCAAAGCTACTTCCAGCTCCCTCTCGTCAGTCGTGGTTCCGTCTCCGCGCACCTCAACACCCTCCAGGGCGTTCGCATCAACGGCTGGGACAGTGAACTTTGGAACATCGCCGAGTGGCGTCGATAATCAAGTCCGGCTTTAACCAGCGACGCCTAATCTGCGAACGGGGCCTTTCGGTCATCTAGGGGGATTCACCTCGCCGCGCTAGAGCGCTCATGCCGGGCCTCCCTCCGTTATGTGATAACCTACTTCAACGGAGGACACCTGCCGCATGGACGATCCGGAGTACCAAATACAGGTCAACGGCGTGTGGAAAATCTTCGGCAGGCGACCGGAGCGGGCCCTCCTTCTGGAGCACGAGTCGAAGAGCCGAGCCGAAATCCAAGAGGAACTCGGCCTGGTCATCGCCCTGCGCAACGTCTCCTTTAACGTTCAAGCCGGACAGATCTTCGTAGTTATGGGACTCTCCGGCAGCGGCAAGTCCACTCTCGCCCGATGCCTCATCAGGCTCATAGAAGCCACGAGGGGAGAAATACGCTTCGACGACGAGGACATCCTCGCCTACTCACCCGAACGGCTCATGCAGTTCCGCCGCAGCAAGACCGCCATGGTCTTTCAGCACTATGCCCTGCTCCCGCATCGCCGAGTACTCGACAACGTCGCGTATGGACTCGAAATACGCGGTATGGACACGGAAACCAGGTACAAAGAAGCCTCTGAGGCCATCGAGACAGTCGGACTCAAGGGCTGGGAAGACTACTACCCCCACGAAATGAGCGGAGGAATGCAGCAGCGAGTCGGACTCGCCAGAGCTTTGGCCGTCAACCCCGACGTTCTCGTCATGGACGAACCCTTCAGTGGCCTCGACCCCCTCATCCGCAGAGAAATGCAAGATGAGTTGGTCTCTCTGCAGTCGGAGCTCAGAAAGACCATCATTTTCATCACTCACGACCTCAACGAAGCCCTCAAACTTGGCGACCGTATCGCGATCATGCGTGACGGCGAAATCATTCAGGAAGGCCCGCCGGAGGAAATTGTCACACTTCCAACCGATGAATACGTCACCGAATTCGTGCGCGACGTTTCCAGAGGAAAAGTCATCCAAGCCAAGTCGATCATGCGAGAACCGGACGCCGTAATCTACGAATGGCAGGGACCCCGCGCCGCCCTGCGAACGATGGACAACCACGGACGAGACGCAATGTTTCTCATAGCGCGTGATTTCACCTTCCGCGGTATCCTCACTGATGAACAAGCCAAATCGCTCGCGTCACAGCAACGGAACTCCCTCGAAGGCGCACCGGTCGTTCCGGCTCTAACGACAAGCCCCGAAACGTACATCGAAGAGATCATTCCCATTGCGGCTCAGTCAGCCCATCCTATAGCCGTCGTAGCCGAAAATGGAAGCCTTCTTGGCGAAATCCGCCGAGGGGCCCTGCTCTCAGGCATGTCCAACGCCGATTAGGAGGCTTTCCATGATTGGGCGAACTTCGGAGGCTCAATCCAACTCGAAAAACCCGTCAATGCGCTCCCGCGCTGCCGTGCTCCCAGTGCTTTACCGCTGGGGCTTTGGACTCGCAGTCATCCTCGTTCTGCTGTTGGCGTGCCTCTTGGTCTGGGGGCCAAAGATGGAGTTTCCCACCACGGTTTCCACCACTGAAGTTCCCACCGACGGCGGAGGCTCCCTTACGCTCAAAAAATCCGTTCGGCAAGTCACCGGAAGTTGGATCGACGACCGAGTGGACTGGCTTACTCGAGAGGCCGACTGGATGTTCGGGGGGCTCAGTTCCGCGATCGCCTACGCTCTCGTATCTATAGAAAACGTCCTCAAGTGGGCGCCTTGGCCGGTCATTATCGTTGGACTCGCCCTTGTCTCCTATGCCGTAGGGCGCTGGCTGCTCATGGCATTTACTACCGGCGCGATGCTCTACTTCGGTTTCATGGGACTCTGGGAGAATACTATCGATACCATCGCTCTGATGGTCGTTTCCGTCGCCATATCCGTAGCCATCGGTCTTCCAATCGGAGTCGTCGCCTCCCGCAGCCGACTCGTCGACAACATCATTCGTCCCATCCTCGACGCCATGCAAACCATGCCCAGCTTCGTCTATTTGCTGCCTGGCGTCCTTTTCTTCGGACTCGGAGCCCCCGCGGGAGTATTCGCTACAATCATCTACGCCGTGCCGCCCGTCATTCGACTCACCAACCTTGGCATAAGGCAGGTATCTACCGAAGTCGTCGAAGCTGCGCGCTCCTTCGGCACGTCACCTTTCCAACTGCTCACCAAGGTTCAAATTCCCATGGCGCTCCCCACTATCATGGCCGGCGTAAATCAGACAACGATGATGGCGCTCGCCATGGTAACCATCGCCAGCATGGTCGCCGCCGGCGGACTTGGCGATAACGTGCTCCGCGCTCTGCAGAAAAATCAGCCTGGCAACGGCGCCATCGCCGGAATATCCATCGTCTTCCTTGCTATCATTATCGACCGCCTCACGCAGTCGGTTGCTCGGAGACAGGAAGATACCCGGAGCGTCGGATAGCCCATCAACCAACTCGCACGCTGCCTTACGGAACGAACGCCCAAATCAATCGGAATCAAAAATCAGTCAGCTAAAGGAGCGGATTATGAACTATAAGATACCGGCCCTGATAACAGCGTTGCTCGTGATGGTCGTTGTCGCGTCAATCGCGTGTTCATCAGAACCCGAAGTGATCGAGAGGATCGTCGAAGTTACCGTCCAGCCCAGCGAACCTGAAGTGGTCGAGACGATCGTCGAGGTGACGCCCACTCCCGGCCCCAAAGAGACCATCATCTTCTCAGACCTTAACTGGTCGAGCGCGCAAGTTCAAAACCGAATTGCCCAGTACATAGTCGAGGAGGGCTACGGCTACCCGACGGACGTCGTGTTCGGCGCCACCCTTCCACTGTTTCAAGGACTCCGCAAGGGCGATTCCCATGTAACCATGGAGATTTGGCTGCCCAACCAAGACGAAGCATGGGCGGAGGCCCAAGCGGCCGGCGAAGTCGTCTCCATTGGCGAAAGTCTCGGCAAAGATTGGCAGTCCGCGTTTGTGATCCCCGCCTACTTGCAGGAACAATACCCCGAACTCGACAGCGTCGACGATCTCAAAGATGAGCAGTACAAGGCTCTCTTCGCGACCGCCGAAACCGGCGGGAAAGCCCGTCTGGTGTCCTGCGTCATTGGCTGGTCGTGTGAAGAGGTTAACGCCAAGCAGATAGTGGGCTATGACCTGTCCGATCATGTCCACGTCGTCAACCCCGGCGACG
This sequence comes from Dehalococcoidia bacterium, assembly GCA_965232435.1. Classification (GTDB taxonomy): domain Bacteria; phylum Chloroflexota; class Dehalococcoidia; order Lucifugimonadales; family VXLM01; genus VXLM01. The sequence continues at coordinate 443,675 of CBDDPU010000004.1, read as the reverse complement.
GGGCCGCGGGCAACGCCGACCTCTACGGCGCTTATGAAAGAAAGGAACCCTGGCTCGGGTACCAGTGGGGCACGAACGACCCGCCGCTCCTCCTCGATCTCGTCAGACTTGAGGAGCCCGCTTACAGCGACGAATGCTGGTTCACGACCAAAGCCTGCGCCTACGAAGACGCCACGATCCTCATTGCCGTGCAGCCCGACCTGCTTTCCCGCGCGCCTGACGCGGTGTCAATGCTTCGGAAATGGGGCTTTGACATCGACAAGTACAAGAACGTCGCCAAGTGGATGAGCGAAAACGAAGACGCCACCGTCAACGACGCCGCTCTGTGGTGGCTCAGCGGCAACGAAAGCACATGGACAGGCTGGGTCACTTCGGAAGCCGCCCAGGCCATCTCCGCCGCGCTCGCAGCCGGTCAGACCCCCGACGGCTGGCCCACCGAATAGAGGGAAGCCCAAACCCGTCTCTCCTCCGTCGGCTGTCGGCGGGGGAGAATTCCATAGGGCAGGGGAGCGTTACATCGAATTCTTCTGCACGTCGAACTGTCCGCCCCCTCTGGACGGTTCGGCCATTTCCGCTTTCGCCTTCGCGACAAGCGCCGGCAGATGGTCGTCATTCGCCATTCGCTGTTCGAGATGCACCATTCGCCCCGCGCTCGCCGTCTCAACCATCTTCTCCCCGTACGCCCTCTCCGACCAGAAGCCCGCCAACCCGGATATGTCCTGCCGAAGCTGTTCGATATCGTCCTCGCGGTATCGCTGCGAAAAATTAATGGTGAACATTCGCCGTCGATCGTTTCCGCCCCATGAACCGTGCTTAATCGCTTGGTTGAAAATCAGCACATCTCCCGGTTCCGACTCAATGGCATACGCAGGCACCTCACTCCCGTGGATCCCCCAGCGTTCATCGGTATAGTTGATTGCCGAGCGTGGAACCACCTCATGCAAGCCGTCGGCGAAACAGTCGCCCCCACGGTGGGAACCCGGTATCACCCTCAGGCACCCAGTCTCCTTTGTCACCCTGTCCAAGTAAAAGGCCACCTTAATGTTCAGGTACGACTGGCCGAAGTTATCCGAATGCCAGTTGGTGTCGCCGACGTAAAAGTTGCCGTCGCTGCTCGTATAGTTGTAGTCCGACCCCAATGTGGCCGCAGCGAACCCGTCGATCAGCGGATGGTCTATCAAGCTGCTCAAATATTCGTCCTGGTCGATGAAGGGAAGAATTGCCGAACGCCGCTTGTGATCATGCTGCCGGTCATTGTGCCCGCCGCCATGAGACGCCCAAACACTCTCGAACGCTTCAATGATCCGGTCGGCTTCCTCCCTGAACGCGCCGGGGAAACTAATAAATCCAAACGTATCAAAAAAGACGAGTTGCTCTTTCGTCGGGGTCATGTCGTAACCTCAATGTATTGCATACGCGATCACGCTCAATTCGCGCTGATAAGTATGCTTCCACCCCCAACCAAATTGCAACATGATCACGCCGTCCCACCGTCGTTCCCGTGCAAAGGTCTACGAACGCGGGAGGCTACACTCCCGGCGCCCCGATATGTGGCGAGTCTCCTTCCTGTTCCCTGCCGCTTCGCAGGAGGGCCGTCGCCTCACGGTCGATAACCAGCGTATCCGGATCGATCACAACACCGAACTCGCGCCGTACGTACTCCACCGTATAGATCCCGTTTCGCACGTCCTCGAGGGCCATATACGGATCTCGCTCAAACGGATCGCCCCAGCCGCCGCCGCTCGCCATGATGTGGTGGATGATGTCTCCTCGTTTCATCCTCCCGACGCCCATTGGCGTGAGGGGCCGTTCATCCTTCCCGTTTGGATTGACGATATTCCGTGATGACGACCCTGACTTCCCGCCGTGCAGTCCGAACGCGCGGTTTCTGCGTTTGTCCGAGCGCACCTGGAGAACGGCCTCGTGCTCCAGCAAGCGAACATCCCGCACGATCGACGGCGCTCCGCGATACTTCCCCGGCCCGGCGGAATCGGGCAATGCGCCATACCGCTCGATACGCACCGGCGTCTCAACCTCGGCGATCTCAACCGGAGTGTTGGCGCTGTTGCCGCCGGGATGAGGCGTTCCCAGCGGCCCATCGCCGTTTGGCCTCCCGCCGCGACTCCCCGCGAACAAGTCAACGAACGCGAATGGCCTTCGCTGAGAGTCATACCCGCCGACGCTAATAATCGTGTTCCCACCCTCGCCGTCGGCCGGTACTCGGTCGGGAACCGCCTTCGACAGCGCCCCCCAAACCGCCTCCATGATTCGATACCCGACGATGCCTCGCGCGCCACACGGAGCGGGCAAAACGGGATTCACAACCGTGGCCTCGGGCGCGCTCACTTTGATCGGGTGATGGGACCCCGACGAGTTCGGAATCTCCGGGTCCATGATCTGCCGCACTCCTCCCCAGACCGACGACTCCGTGAACGGGAAGGGCGAGTTGATTCCCGCCTTCACCTGCGGCGACGACCCTGCGAAGTCAACCGCAATGCCATCACCCTCGATCACCATGCTGACGTTTATGACCACGTCGCCGCTCTCGATGTTGTCCCCGTCGATGTAGTGGGTGAAATCGTACTTGCCGTCCGGCAGATCGTCGATCTCCTGACGTACCCTCCGCTCGGAATATTCCAGCAAAGCCCCCATATATCGCCTCACGTTGGAAGCCCCGTAACGTCCGACCAAATCCAGAAATTGCCGCTCGCCCAGGGTCGCCGCGGCGATCTCCGCCCGAATGTCCCCCAGCACCTTGTCCGGAACTCGGACGTTCGTCGCCAGTAGATCGAACATCGTCTCATTCGGCGTACCTCGCTCGTACAGCTTCGTCGTCGGAATCCGCAGACCCTCTTGGTATATCTCATGTGAATTCGTGGAATTGCTTCCTGGCACGATGCCGCCGATATCGGTTTGATGCGCCACCGTGCACGAAAACCCCTCCAACTCGTCTTCGACGAACACCGGTTTGATCACGTACACGTCCGGAAGGTGGATGCCCCCCGATGTGTACGGATCGTTCATGATGTACACGTCGCCCGGGTAAATCCGTCCATCGAATTTTCGCAAGATAGATCGCACCGCGCTTGGGAACGACCCGACGTGAAAGGCGATCGTCAGCCCCATGGCCACCGTCTCCCCGTTGCGATCGGCAAACCCCGTCGAAAAATCCATCGCGTCCTTAACAATTCCCGAATAAGCCGTGCGAAGAATCGTGAGAGCCATCTCATCCACAAGCGTGTCCAACGCATTGCGGATCACTTCAAATGTCACAGGTTCAATATCTCTCGGCAGCATAGTCCCTTTTCCTCATGTCTTCGTCCGTATCTGAAGCAACCCCTCTTGTTGCCCTCAGGGAAGCCGACGAACGGGAACCCGAATCCCGATGCGCGTCGCACATCCACGGCGCCTAATCCGTCGCCACCTCGATAACAACATTGCCCAACTCGTCAACTCGTGCCGAACAGCCGGGCGGCACAACCGCTGTCGCGTCGTACTCCTCGACGATGAGAGGCCCCGTCGTCGGCAGATTCGACAGCCCCCGACGGCTGATGACCTCGGTCTCCAGGGTTCCGATGCTAGGCCCGTAGTAAACGGGCCGGCGGTGAGTATCCGCGGTCGTGTGGTCATGGGCCGAGCGAGCAGGGGCTGAACCCTGCAGTTGGCATATGGCCGTAAGTCGGAGGTTCACGATCTCCGTCGGCTCATCCTCCGCCTTATGCCCGTAAGTTCGGTCGTGCTCTTCGTGGAACGAAGCGACCAATCCCCTCAGCACGTCACGATTAACCTGCTTCGCCGCCATCGGAATAGTTAACTCGTGAGCCTGCCCCGTATAGCGGAAGTCCAGCGCTCTGATCCATTCGATGTCCGCGCGGTCGTACCCCTCGTCATGCATCGACTCGGTCGAGCGATCCGCGAACTCGTCGAAAACTCGGTTCATGCCCACCCAGTCGGCTTCCGCGACGTTGGTGAAGTACGTCCGTACGAAGTGACGCTCCGGCCGGGCCTGAAGAAGACCGACCGCCGAGAAGAGGCCCGGCGAAGGCGGCACGACCACCGTGCGGATACCCAGGGAACGAGCCATGTCCGCGGCGTGAATCGGGCCGCTGCCGCCAAAGGCCAGAAGCGCGAAATCCCGAGGGTCGCGGCCTCGATACGTGGAAACCGCCCGGATCGCCCGGATCATGTTCACATTTGCGACTGAGTGAACGCCGTGCGCCGCATCCCGCACGGACAGCCCCAGAGGTTCGGCTACCTTGTGCCGTATACTTGATTCCGCAAGTGAAGGAATTAGCTTAACCTCCCCTCCGACCAGATGCGAGGGGTTGATGTATCCCAAAACGAGGTTCGCGTCCGTAACCGTCGGCTCCGTTCCTCCCGTATCGTAGCAAGCCGGTCCGGGATACGATCCGGCACTGTTCGGCCCCACCTTCAACGCGCCGCCCGGATCCACTCGAACGATGCTCCCTCCACCCGCCCCGACCTCCGCCAGGTCGATCACCGGAACCTTCACCGCGTGGCCTCCGCCCGTAACCAGTTTGCTGGAAAGCGAAATCCCGGAGCCGATCTCGTAGTCCGTCGTATAGCTGGGCGATCCGTTCTCGATCAGGGCCGCCTTAGCCGTCGTGCCCCCCATGTCAAAGGTGATGATATTCTCCAGCCCCAGCCGTTTTCCCAAATGGTCCGCGGCGATCACCCCTGCGGCCGGGCCCGATTCCAGCATCTGCACCGGAGTCTGCGCCGCGCGTCCCGCCGACATAATCCCGCCGTTCGATTGCATGATCCGCACCGGCGCCGCCGAACCTGCTGCCTTCACCTGCCGAACCAGGGAATCGGTGTATGACTTGACGATCGGGCCCAGGCAGGCGTTCACAACGGTGGTGCTCGTACGCTCATACTCCCGGATTTCCGGCAGAACATCTACCGACAGGGAAATGAATATCCCCGGCAGCAGCCGTCTCAACTCCTCGCCCACGACCCGCTCATGGTTCGGATGTCGATAGGAATGGAGCAGACATACCGCAACCGCCTCTACTCCATGCTCACGTATCACCTCGATCGCCTCGCGCACCGAGTCCAAGTCGAGCGGGACAACTACCTCGCCGTCCGCGCCTACGCGCTCCTTGACTTCCAGCCGCAGGCGGCGATCCACTAACGGCTTTGGAGGAGCGTACAGCAGGCTGTATAAGGACGGCACACGCATTCGCCTCAGTTCCAGAACATCGCGGAAGCCCTCCGTCGTTATGAGGGCCGTTCTCGCCCCCTTGTCTTGGAGAATCGCGTTTGTGGCCGCGGTCGTTCCGTGGACAATTTCTTCAATAGCCTCGACTCCAAGCCGCTGCTCCGAAAGCAGCTGGATCATGCCCTCGATGATCCCACGCGATAGATCGTCCTGAGTAGAGGAGAGTTTCTTTGTCCAATATCCACCGTCCGGAGCCACGATGACAAGATCGGTGAACGTCCCTCCGATGTCCGCTCCGAGTCTGTAGCCCATGAAGGTGTCGCTCATCGTTCCTGCCGATCTCACCGTCGTTTCCCCTCCGGCCCGGATGGATTCCCGCCGTTACCGTCGTTCCCGTGAAAAGAGACCTTTGCATAACTCACTAGCAAGCCAAGCAAGTTGCGACCTACGGGCAGAATCGAAGCTATGCTCAGCATTTCTGGATTCCGGCCTTCGCCGGAATGACGGTTTTGCGAAGGTCTCTGAAAACGGGAGCGTGCAAACCACGCTAGGGCACGGCAATATCGTATGCCCCCGCCTGAACTCGTAAATAGGGATTTTCCGCCGGAGCCTTCCCACCATAAAACCACTTCAGCGGCAGCACCTTCATTTTCTGGTTCCATTCACTGCCCTTGCCACCGTCCGATATCAGCCTCGCCTCCGTCGGATGAGGCTTATACTTCGTGTATGTGTGGGCGATGATGACTCGGTCTTCCATCACAAACACGGAAGGATACGACCACCTGCCATGTGAGTCGGCGTTCTCGATGTACTGTGCCTCCCGCTCCGGCGCAGGGCGACCCGGGCGGAAGTGCTGCTCCGCCGGACGCAAGGGCTCAATCGGTCCAGGTTCAACTCGGGTCGTCTCGTGGATCGACTCGACGTTCTGGAAGAACTCCCAAATGCTTCCCCCGTTTCGGCTGATTGCCGAAGACAGCCGCGTCCGGTTGAAGCCCTTCTTTACCTCGGTTTCACTTTCTTGGTTCCAAACGGCGAGGAGATGCCCTGTCGGCAGCGTGCGAATCTGGCACGGCGCGGTGCTTGACGCCAACGAGGTCGGATATGGCCGCGTCCACGTTTCCCCGTTGTCGTGCGACCACGCCTGATAAATGCGCCCCATGCCGGTCCGCATCATCATGAGAAGCGTTCCCGGTAAAACCTCCGTCACCGTCGGTTCATTAACATAAGAAAACGTGGCATTCCAATCGAGAATGATGTTCAATTCTCCGTCGCGGTTTCGATGCCACGTTCGCCCGTCATCGTCGGAATAGAGAACATACGTCATCGAAAACCCGGGATCGAAGAAGTGCCCCGCAGTCGAAACCCATTGGTTATGAACCAGCTTGCCGGAGGCCGGCGATTCCGCGTTATTCGGCGCGGCTCGCTGCCCTGTCGAGGTGTACACCGGAAGAACGATTCGACCCGAAGAAGTGCGCAACGCGACGTCCTGGTACATGTGGGTCTTCACGCCGACCGGAGAAACGCGCACCGGCGCTTCCCACGTCTCGCCCCCGTCCGGCGAACGCCAAAACTGCACGCAACGGCTCCAGGGATCCCCTTCGTCCATCGGCTCCATCGCCGCAAGTCCGATGCCCTTGCCCTCCAGCTTCACCAGCGAAGACCCGCCCCCGCCGATTCGCCGTCCGGTCACGTCGCGCCGCTCCGATATATCCGACCACGTCATGCCGCCGTCCTCGGACGTCGTGAATCGAGCCCCCGCCGCGTGCAGTATTCGCCCGTCCTCCAACTCGACAAATGTCGAAGAGTGAAAAAAGGGCGTCTTGTGCGTGGCCAATACCAGTTCCGGCAAAGTCATGGGAACATTACTCATAGCAGCCTCTCTTAAGAACGCATTCGTATTGACCCTACAAGCGCGCCGATGCATGACTCATTAGCAAGCCAAGCAAGTTGGGACTTATGGGGAGCATTAAAGCTGTCTCGGCATTTCTGGATTCCGGCCTTCGCCGGAATGACGGTATTGCTTGGCATTTTGGGATTCCGGCCCCGTATCGCAGTACGGGGTGAAGTTCCTTCGTCGGAATGACGGTATTGCAAAGGTTCTGAAAACGGGAACTCCACACATCGAGATCACTTCTGAGATATTCGAAGACTGGCAATCCCTATCGCTCCCGGCCCGACGTGCACGCCTATTCCCGGCCCGAACGGCGCCAATAACGGGGATGTCCCCTCAGGCAGCACGTCCGTCAACGAATCAGCCAGACCACGCGCCATGTCTTCGTCTGTGCTGTACATTACCGAAAGCTCCTCGGCCGGCCCGAAACCTCGGATGTCCTGCTCCAGCTGGGCCATCCCCTTCGCAAATGTTCGCGCGCGGCCCAACGGCTGCACTTCGCCATCACGGACAACGATCATCGGCTTAATTCGCAGAATCGAACCCATCAGGGCCTTTGCCTTCCCGATACGCCCTCCACGCTGCAAATACTCCAGCGTGTCAAAGAGCGCTAAACACCGGGTCCGGTCGTTGGCCGTATCCGCCACACTCGCGACCGCCTCGATATCGCCCCCTTCGTTGGCGGCCCGCGCCGCCGCCATCACCGCCAGCCCCAGCCCCATGGACGCCTGCTGGGAGTCGATGACTCGGATGGGGCATTGAAGATCAACCTGTTCGGCCGCCTGAACCGCCGCGTTGTGCGTCGCGCTCAATTTCGCCGAAACGTGTATCGACACAATGCCGTCAACATCGCTCCCCACCGACTCATACGCCTCCGTGAACTGGCCCACGGACGGCGCCGCCGTGGTCGGATGGGTCGGCGCATCCACGAGCCGTTCAAAGAACTGAGCCGGGCTGATGTCAACTCGGTCCTTGAATTGTTCCTGTCCAAAGATGACGTTGGCGGGCACGACGGCAATGCCGAGCGAGTCGGCGAGGTCGCCGGGAAGGTCGCAGGTGCTGTCGGTGATGATCTTGATCGACATGGTGGTTTTCTCCTTATGATAGGGTCGGGCTACTCGATGGAGACGATGAACTCGTAGTGTGGCTGGCCTCCCTGAATAACCTGCACTTCCAAATTCAAGTGATCATATTCGTCTTGGAGAGCCTTCGAGGCGGACTCGGCGTCCGTGGGTGACAGCATCTTGCCATAATAGAGCGTCACGCCGCCGCCACGCTCCGGGCCCGCCTCGACTACGAGGTCTATGAGAACCCTGTTGAGATCGTCGCCTGCCGCGCGCGCCTTGCCATCGAGCAGCGCGAGGAATTGTCCCTCTCGCACGTCGACGCCCTCGATGGAAGCGTCTTTGATTGCCCTGGTAATCTCTCCCGATTTCACTTCCTGTAAGGCGGCTTCCATGCTTTCAACGTTCGCGTGAGTCTCGGCATGGAGGTCGAAGTCGACCAGAGCTGAAATTCCTTGCGGAATAGAGACGGATTTCACGACGTGCACCTTCTTGCTCGACCTGTCCGCCGCCTGCTTGGCGGCTGGGACGATGTTCTTATTGTTTGGCAGAACGTAGACGGTGTCCGTCGCTGTCCGATCTATGGCGTCCATCAAGTCGCGCACGCTCGGATTCATCGTGTCGCCGCCGGTAACTAAATCCGTGACGCCCATGCTCTGAAACACCCTCTCAATGCCGTCGCCCCACGCAACCGCAACGACTGCGGGGCCGTTTGACGACTCGCGCTCCGGCCTGCGCTCTGAGGCGAATTCCGCGTGCTGATCATCCATGTTCTCGATCTTGACCTTGCTCAGCGAGCCGATACGTATGCCCATGCTGATGAGCCTGCCGGGATCCTCGGCGTGACCGTGCACCATCGCTCGTGAACCGTCTCCTATGACCACCGTCGAAGCGGCGATGTCATTCATCACCGCTCGAAGATCGTCAACGTTCAAGGCCTCACTTTCTACCACGAACTGCGTGCAGTACCCGTAAACGTCGTCTTCGTGGGCGGACAAGAACGCCTCGGACACTTCCCTCGACGCCGCCTCAACCGAGACAGGGACCTGAACATCGAACGTCGCTTCAGTGACACCTTCACCCGCCGCGCTCCGTCTCATCCCCTCTACGATTATCGCCAGCCCCTGACCGCCCGCATCCACGACGCCGGCTTGCCGCAAGACCGGGAGCATCTCCGTCGTCCTAACCACGGTTTCGGCGGCCCGCTCGCTCGTCATGCTCAGCGTCCCGGCAATGTCATGCCCGGCATCCGCCGCCTCCCGCGCGGCCTCGGCAACCGACGCGATAACCGTCAACATCGTTCCCTCAACGGGATTCGCCACCGACCGGTAGGCGTGCTCCTTCGCCAATTCGCACGCGCGAGCCAGATCCTCCCCCCGGAATTCCGCGGCCCCGTTCAACCCCTCGGAAAACCCCTTGAAGAACTGCGAGAGAATGACCCCGCTGTTCCCTCGCGCTCCCATGAACGTACCGGAGTAGAAGGCCGACGCAGCCTCGGACACGGTCGGGCGGGGCAGCGCCTCCAAATCTTCGAGGCCGCTCTGCATGGTCAGGTACATATTCGTGCCGGTGTCGCCGTCCGGCACGGGGAACACGTTCAGCGCGTTGATGGGTTTGATATTGGCTTGCAGGGCCGCCGCGCCCGCCTTGAACATGCTAACGAGACCGGCCCCGTCAACACGGGACTTGGCGTCCGTCGCGGTCGGTGTGCTGAAGGGATCGGTCATGATGAGAAAATTCTGGTATACTGCTGTAGGCTTGAAACCGTTGCGGATGAGTCTTCATCCATAAGCGCCCCAAGTATAGTGAAACCTTGAAAGACGGTCAAACCAGTCATGGCAAAATGTGAAGTATGCGGCAAAACCGGAATGTCCGGTCACAACGTCAGCCATTCCAAGCGACGGACCAATACCCGATGGTTCGCCAACGTCCATAAGACGACCATCCACGAAAACGGGAAGCGCCGCCGACTAAACATCTGTGCCCGCTGCCTAAGGTCGCAGTACAAACAGTCGGTGAAGCTCTAGGGACGGTCGGGGGCGCAAGTTCTCTGTAGAGGCGGCCTTCCCGAGTTCTCCGCGCAGGCAGTCGGCCTCTCTGCCGGAGTGTCCGCGCTCACGCCCCGCGCCGGAGTTCGGGCCGGACTGCAACCCTGTTCATGCCGCCTCCGCGCGCACGTCGATGCGGCCCGTGACCGCCGCGGAGATGAGCGCAGTCCGCAACTCTCTCAGCAGTTCGACTGCCCTGCCGACCTTCTCGACGAGCTCGTTGATCTTCGCCGTCTCCCTATCGAGGTACTCGGCGATGGCACGCTGTTCGTGGAGGGGTGGGAGGATAGTCTGTAGGTTGCCGACATCACCTGTAGTTACTGCATCATATGTACTCCCAGTCGCCATCTCGTTGAGACGCAGACGGATGGCAAGGAGCAGGAAGTACGTGAATCGCCGTACTAGGTCTGGGAGGGGACGGATAGCGCACAGTCCACGGCCAATACCGTAGCTTCGATCAGCAATGTTCAACGCGCCTACAGGGGCGCGAACCGAGAGGAGAATATCTCCAGCACTGCACTTTTTGGGAGCCAGCTCACACACAAACCGGGGACTAGGGTTGATAGGTCCAAACTCGGCATTTCCTTGTAGGAAAGGAAGACCGTCCATGGTGTCGGACACCAAGTTGGACGGAGGGGATTGCCCTGCCAAGATGTTTGCCACATACTTCAGCCGTCGCACGTCCCAGTGTGCCGGGATCTCGCCGAGCCAATCGACGCCGGAGCCCTTCATGGGCGAGTCGGGGTCGAGGCCCTTGGTGACGGCTTGGCTGATGAGGGCGGTTCGCTTCTCCCGGAGCAGCTCGATAAGCCGCTCTTTCTTTGCGACGAGCTCGTCGATCTTCGCCGTCTCCCGGTCGAGGTACTCGGCGATGGCGCGCTGTTCGCGGAGGGGTGGGAGGGGGATGGGGAAGCTAGCAAGCTGTCCAGCCGAAAGCTCGGTGAAGGTGCTGCCCTGCCCCAAAGCGGCGAGATGATCGCGACCTACGTTGAGTGCAAAGTAGAGGAACTCTGACCCAATAGAACCCTTTGGGGTCAGTAGCCGACAGCCTTGGTTGACACAACCTTCTTGTGTTAGAACACCGATGTGTCCTATCGGCGCCCTGGTAGATATCGCCACACTGCCGCGAGCGTAGCTCCACAAGAGTTGTATCCCTTTTGCGTGATCCGCCGTGCGCTTTCACTTATGTACCGCGATGTGAGCTTACCCAAGTCTTCTGGTGTCACCCACATGACATCGCCTTCCCAATACACGGGTTCGCTTGTGGAAGGAGTGCCTCCGTTGACGATATCAGCGACAGTTCGTAGCCGCCGCACGTCCCAATGCGCCGGGATCTCGCCGAGCCAATCGACGCCGGAGGGTTTGTAGATGGGATAGGGTTTGCGGCGGTCGGTCACGGTTCGGGCTCAGGTTCAGGGAGGATCGCCGCAAGGCGCAACGGAATCCCAATATAACCGGGCGCTCTTGTTGCGTCCTAGACCCCTAGCGACTTCTGAGGTTAATGCTCGCTTCGAATGCGAATCGCCTCTTCAACCCAATTGGCGATGTTGGCCTGTATGTACGCGTACACATGGGCGCTCACTTTGTACGGGGGATCGTAGGTCTGCACGAAGTCCGAGAGCTTCGCTTCTTTTCCTCGGTCTTTGTAGTAGGGGCTTGCAACGGCGAATTTTGAGAAGGGGTTATCGCCAATTTCCGACTGGTTCCCTGCTTCGTCTTTGAGATTGTGAATGTGGATCCCCAACACCCCTTTCCCTGCGCCCCATGCTTCCTCGATTTCATACTCGATCCACTTGCGCCCCTCCGTGTCGCTGCCAATCAAGACAATGACGCAAGACGCCCCGGACATCTGATGTTTTATCCATTCCTTGATGGTGTTATCGCCGCCGTGTGTGACGGCCTCCCATTCGCTGTCGGAAATGGGTGAGTTGCCGTCAACGAGGCCCATGTCTCGAATTTGGGCCGCTCGCCGGTTGTCGGGCCCGTGGTGAAAGCTGAAGAAAACCGTCCTGCGTGTCGTCAAGCTCATACTCCATGATCGCACTAGCGTATAGCGCTATGGGGCGTGATTATTGAAGGCGCAGGCATTTTACAAACCTTTGCCAGCGTGGTCAATCTGGGGCAGGTCCGGGCAGTGTCTTAGCTTGCATACGACGCAATTAACGCCGCTTACGGTTTTTGGCCCGCAGTTCAGCCCGATTCCGAAATGAGAGCATCGGTAGTCATAGAGATTTCCGCTTGGTTTTGTATAGACCGCAGCTCGGCTAGTTTCAACCTGATACATTACCCAATAGACGGTATCGCAGCGGCTTGTGCAACCAAGTAGTATACTCCCCCGTGCGCATTTCTCATAAAAGCAATGGACGGTCACTGCTCCGTCTCTGCGACGAAAGGAGAAACCCGATGAACTTGCTGAAGAGCATATTTCCTCTAGTGGCGCTGATCTTGGCCGCGACGTTATTCCTAGCTTGCCAGAGGGATGACGATGCCGAAGTGGTCGCGCCGGAGCCCGGGGTAGGCATAACAGCTTCGGCGGAGATACTGGACACTGCCGGCCGGTCATTGGGAATGGTCAACTTGGCCCAGGGGCCGCAGGGAGTGCTGGTGACGGCTGACCTGAGCGGCTTGCCTCCGGGAGGCCACGCGTTTCATATCCATAGCGTGGGGTCCTGTTCTCCCGACTTCTCCGCTGCCGGTGGGCACTTTGCCCCCAATGATGAAAGTCACGGGTTCATGTACTCTACCGATATGCACGCCGGCGACTTGCCCAACATCTACGTCAACGCCGACGGCGCAGCGCGGGCCGATACCTTCACGGATGATATTACCCTAGCATCTGATGACAATCGTTCGTTGTTCGACTCCGATGGCTCGGCAATTATTGTTCATGAAAAGCCTGACGACTACGGCGAAGATTCGTCCGTGGCGGGCTCCCGCATTGCCTGTGGCGTCATACAGCGCAACTAAGCTGCGGCGACTCGTAAAAGGGGGCCCGGGGTTCCATTGCTGGTGGGGAAGGAGGGATTCGAACCCTCACGCCTTGCGGCACATGATCCTAAGTCATGCTCGTCTGCCAATTCCGACACTTCCCCACGGGCGATGAGTGAGTAGTTCGATTATAGCTTTTGAGCGGAGCGACGCATAGGGAGACAGTGGGCCGAAGGTGTGTCAGGACAGTTCATCGGCGCCCAGGCCTCCGCGTTCTCTTAGGTAGGAAGCGACGGCGGCGTTGTCTTGTTTAACGGCGATATCGAGCGCGGTCATTCCGTCGTCGGACAGCATGTTGATGTCCGCGCCGCGGGCTAGGAGGAACTCCACGCCTGAGAGAGGGTCGTCGTAGCGTTCCTCCCACGACGGAGGGTAGATCAAGGCTTGCAGGACGGTCTGCCCCCACCGGTTCTTTCGGTTTACTTCCGCACCGTGTCGAATGAGCAAGTCGGCGACTTTGAGGTTTCCCTTGGTGGTGAATTCCCCCAGGTGTGTTCGGCCCGTTTGCCGGCGGGTTACTTCGATTTCCGCGCCGGCGGCGATGAGCGATTCGACGACTTTCAAGGACATCTCGACGGGCAGATCGACTGCGAGCGGCAGAGCCATCTGGTCCCACGATCCTCGTCCATTTGGGTCGGCGCCGACCGACAGCAGGTAGTTTACAACCTCGAGCTGACCCGAACGAACGGCCCAGAGCAGCGGCGGGTCTGACCACTCCGCGCCGATTCGGCGGTTGACGAACTCCGGATCGTTCTCGACGCATTCTTTGAGCTTGTCCAGTATGCCCAGGCAGATGAGTACCATCGGAGTCACCTCGGCGCCCTGCTCGATGAGGTACTCCCCGACCTCTTCCTGCCGGCGGAAGGCGGCCCATTCGAGGGCGGTGCGATTGCGGTACATGTCCCTTTGACTGATGAGAAACGTCCCGCCGTTCATCTGTCTCCTGACCTCTTCGAGGTCACCAACGACGGCCGCGGAGAAGATGTCGTGTCTCGCGCCGTACTGAAGCAGGATGTCGATTTTCCACTCGTCCCAATGGTTGATGGCGGAGTGGAGGGGGGAGCCTCCATGGATGGCGGGCAGGTTGGGATTTGCGCCGGCTTCGAGGAGAATTTGAACGGTTTCCCTTGATCCCTCCCAGCAGGCGAGCACGAGAGGGGGTGACCACTGATGGTTGCCCTCGTAGCCGTAGGCGTCGACGTCCACGCCGTATTCGATCAGCAGACGGAGGAGGTCGGCGTGCGTATACGCCGCGAAGTGAACGGCGCGGCACGTTTCCCCCTCGGACGGGTCGCCCCAAGGTGAACCCCATCCCCAGTTGCCCCGGATGGAGGCGGTGCCTCGCACGTCCGCATTCACGAGAGAAGGCTCCGCATCCAGGAGCTCGCGCACTCGGTTGAGGTCGAGTGCGCCGACCGCCTTGAAGAACTCGTGGTCCGGCGGCAGGGCGGCCTTGTGCGCCTCCGCTCGCGCCGTGTACGTGGCGGTCGGCTCGATCTCGGTGCGAAGGGCATCCCAATCGGCGAACCCGTATTCACCGGCGACGACTTGGCGGGCTTCTGCGACCGTGAGGGCGGGGCCGAAGAGGTCATCGTCGGAGAGTTCGGCCATCTTCGGGAGGCGAGTTCGTATTCGCTGCGCGGCTTTTGGGTCTCGGTTTCCTTGCGCTCTGATCGATTCGCGCGTTTCATTCCTGATCGTTCTCATGTCCGGGTCGGAGGGCAGCGATTTTTGAGAAGTCATTGGAATTCCTTCCGAGTCTTGAAGTATTTTGCGTCCTTCCTGGCGATCTCGAAGGCGGTTTTGCCGTTCTTATTGAGGACCGTCGGATCGGCTCCGACTTCAAGGAGAGTCTCGGCGGCGGCGACTTTGCCCTCGTAGGTGGCGCGATGCAGGGGAGCGCGTCCCTTCTTGTCTTGGGTGTTGAGGTCGGCGCCGTGCTGAGCGAGCAGACGGATGATGTCAGCCTGGTCGGCCTCCGCCGCAAGCTGGAGAGGGGTGCGCCGCGCCTTGTTCGGAAGATTTACCGGCGCGCCGTGTCGCAAGAGGGTCTCGACGCACTCCATGGAGCCCGCGCGAGCGGCCCAGTGCAGAGGAGTCATTCCGTAGTCGTCGGTGGCGTCTACCGCTTCGGAGTCCTCGTCGATGAGTTCCCGCAGGCGGTCGGTGTCGTTGAGCGCGCAGGCCGTGTAGACATCATAGTAGGCTCCGTCCGCTATGAGGATGCGGGCGACCTCGCGCTTTTGGGGTTGGTCTTCCTCGCTCCATGCGGGGGCCGCCGCTACCTGAAGCGAGGTGGAACCCTTCTCCCCCCACCCCTTGATTGGCAGCTCATGATGGATTCCCGCGCCGTACTCCAGCAGGAGCTTGACCATATCGACGTGTCCGCTCGTCGCGGCCCAGAAGAGCATGGACGTGTTGTCGGGCCAGCCGACGTGCGGCTTCAGGACGGATATGCCCGTTGCGTCTGCCACGCCCGACTCAAAGACCGTTTGCGCCACGTCCATCGCTCCCATATACACGGCGTCGAAGAAATTGTTGTACTCAGTCGCGTCTAATTCGAGGGCTATCCCATGATTGAGCATGAACTTGACCGCCGGCCCGCAGCCTCTCCTGTTCAGCAAGAGCCGGTGTAACAAAATGTTCCCGATGCGGTCCAGCGCCTCCGGTTCATCCGCCAATATCGCCGCCATGCGCCCGACGTCGGGGAAGCCAACCCAGTTCCTGCGGTTGTCGCCGATAGCGGCGGCGATGAACTGCTCCTCCGCCTCTGTGAGCTCGAACCGTTCTTGGTCTTTGGGGAACCAGTTATTCCAGTGTCTGACTGCGTTCGAGGTGTCCATGTGAATTCCTTTTCGTGGTGTCGCCGTGTGCTTGCGGGGCCGCCCCCGAACGGTTTTTCGTTCCCTGTTTTCAGGAAGACAGGCTGCACGGGAACGACGGTGTTGAGTATCTGCTAGAATGCCCGCATTCTAGCAGAGCAGGAGCGCGACCGTGATACTTGAGAGCCTGTTGGAACTCGTCGAAACGCTCACGGAGCGAATCGACGAGCACGGCGTCCAACTTCGGCAGAGTGAATGGCATACCCGCTACGCCCTGATCGATCCATTGCTGAGAGAACTGGGATGGGACACTGAGGATCCGTCGTTAGTCATACCGGAGTATCAATCCGGCCATGGAAGAGCCGACTACGCCCTTCTCGGTGATGGCAAGCCCTTAATGATGGTTGAGGCCAAGAAACTGGGAACGCAGCTGAGCAATTATTTAAGCCAGGGAATCCAGTACTGTTTGGAGGAAGGAACAGCATACTTCTCAATTACCGATGGTCAGCACTGGAAAGTATATGAGACACATAAACCTGTTCCCATTGGTGAGAAGCTGATTGTCGGGATTGACCTTAAGAATGCCTCAGCCGCAGAAGCCTGCCTGAAGGCGCTCGCGCTGTGGAGGCCTTCCGTACAATCCGGGCATGTCGCTGCGGGAGAAGAGTCGGTCGTTAGGCTTCCAGAAGGCATCTCCGAGCTTCAGTACCCGGCCACGGCTGAGGCTCCAGCTGTTCAGACGGAGCATGTGGTACTCCCGAGGCAGACGAACGTTCGCCCTTCAGGGCCCATCTCTGTACCTCAACGCCCGGTTGCGGCGAAGCCTCCAGCAGTTAGTTACGGGTCCGAATGGCATCCGTTGTCACAAGTAAGTGATGCTGAAAGTCGGCAACCTGTCGAATTACTGTTTCCTGATGGTAGCATAGAACGGTCGATGAAGACTCGAATCGACCTGCCCATAGCCGTTATCCGTTGGTTGATAAATCAAGGACTCTTAGGCATGCACCGCTGTCCTGTAAAGTTGAAAAGTTCGCGGGCGTTTCGGTATATAGTTCATTCCAGTCCTGTTCACAGCACAGGTTCTGCATTCGATAGCCCCGAAGAAATTAGTGGACTTTACTTTGAAAAAAACATCGGGAATCAGGGGCCATTTCGCACTACAATCGCTATCATTGAACATGTTGGCCAAGACCCGGCGCAGTTCAGCGTCCGATTTCCCTAAAGGGTGAGAAACTTGGCTAACTGATTGTGCCTCCCCCTCACGACACGGGCGGCCTGTGATGTATCCACGGGCGGGCCTGCTCGAAGGCGGCGGACGCGGCGAGGACGGTTTCTTCGTCGTATTTGCGGCCGATGATTTGGAGGCCGATGGGGAGGCCGTCGGGTGAGAAGCCGGCAGGGACCGACGCGGCCGGGTGGCCGATGGCGTTGCCGTGCATGGTGAAGGCTCCGTTCCAGTACTGCACGGGGTAGGAAGAGTCGCCGGTGATGCTTCCCGGGAAGGTCTCGTTCGGGAATGCGGGAAATGACGACACCGGGGACATGATCAGGTCGAAGGTCTCAAAGGCGTCGTCGAAGGTGGCTTTTAGCTCGGCTATGCGTCCTTCGGCTCGCATATAGTCGTCGGTGGTGACGCGAGAACCCATCTCGATGAAGAAGCGGGCGAACTCGGTCATTCGGTCGCCGAACTCGTCGAGGTGCCGGGCGAGACCGTTGTACGCGCCGGCCGACTGGATCGGCCCGAACGAGTCGTACGGCTCGGGTAGAACCATGTTCAGCTCCTCCACCGTGCAGCCCAGCTCCTCGAAAACCATGGCGGCCCTATAGGTGACGTCTACGACCTCCGGGAAGACGGGGGCGAAGCCGAAGTTGGCGCTCCATCCGATTCGCAAGCCGTCGATGTCTCGCTCGATGGCGGCGAGGAAGTCGGGCGGGGTTTGGCGAATGGAAGCCTGGTCGCGACGGTCGAATCCGGCCAGGACTTGCAAGAGCATGGCGGCATCCCTGACGGTTCGAGTCAAGGGGCCGGCTTGGGAGAAGATGTTGGGTATCGGAGGTCCTCCCAACCCTGTGTAGCCTGATACTCGGCCTTGGGTTGGTTTGATGGTGTAGATGCCGCAGAAGTTGGCAGGTATTCTGAGGGATCCTCCGCCGTCGCTGCCGGTGGCGACTGGGCAGAGATAAGCGGCGACGGCGGCTGCGGCTCCGCCGCTCGATCCTCCGGGCGTTCGGTCGGTGTTCCACGGGTTATGTCCGAGCGCTCCGAGTGAGTTTTCACAGCAGCCGACCATGCCGAATTCGGGCACGTTGGTCTTGCCGAGCATGACTGCCCCCGCGTTCAGGACTCGTTCGGCGACTGCGGAGTTGCGCTGCGGGACGCGGCTTTCGTACACGACCGACCCCATCGTCGTCGTGACACCCGCGGTCATCTGGGTGTCCTTGATGGGCACGGGCAGGCCGTGCAGCGGGCCGATCTCTTCGCCGCGCATGACGGCGCTCTCCGCCGCGCGGGCCTGCTCCATGGCAAGGTCTCTCGTGACGAGGAGAAAGGAGTTGAGCTGCGGGTCGAGGCGGTCGATACGCTCGAAGAACATGTCTGCCAGTTCCACGGGTGAAACTTGCTTTGCGGCGATGAGTTCCATCAAGTCGGTGGCTGGTGAGTAGGCGAGTCTTTCGTCTGCCATGAGCGGGCCTCCATCCGCGGATTGTGGGAAGGTGTGTTCCACACGGTTCGGGATACTCTTGCATAGTGTGGAGAATTCGCTGTGATGTCAATATGTCATTGATGATGCACTCACCCTCACGCCTTCGACAGGCTCAGAGCTTCTGGCTTGTGTGGTTCATAGCTCGATAGTACACTGTTGACATATCACCAGTACCCGCCGAGGGCCTTTCGTGCCGTTGAAAAAGAGCGCTTCCACCGACGAACTGCGGCTTGCCGCCAACCGTCATGTGTGGCCGGACAACCACGATTGGAGTCGCGCGGAGGCGACCGGTGGGCCGATGGTCGTCGTGGAGGGCGTGGGCCCGCGAGTTGTCGACTCCGACGGGCGCTCATGGCTGGACGTGAGCGGAGGTCATGGAGCGGTCAACATCGGCTATGGTCGAGTCGAGATGGGTGATGTGGTGTATCGGCAGGCGGCGGCGCTTAACTACATGCCTCAGCGGTCGGCGATTCCCTCGACGGTCGAACTCACGCGGAAGCTGGCGGAGATCACGCCCGGCACGCTGATCCGCACCTTTCCGGTCAGCAGCGGATCGGAAGCGAACGAGACGGCGATTAAGGTCGCGAGGGCGTATCACAGGCGGAACGGCGAACCGGGGCGCTATAAGATCATTAGCAGGTTCGGTTCGTATCACGGGGACTTGGGCTTGGTGCAGTGGCTTGGGACACGACCGGATCATCCCACGAAGGACTATGAGCCGGCGTATCCGGGGATGGTGTACGCGCCGCAGCCGGATGGGTATCGGTACGGCGGGGGCGGTCTCTCGCCTTCGGAGTGCGCCGCGCGCTGCGCGAAGGCCGTCGAGGAGCTTATCAAGTTCCACCAACCGAGCACTGTCGCGGCGGTGATCGCGGAACCGGTCACGAACGACGGCGTCGTTCCGGGCCCGGAGTACTGGCCGATGCTGCGCGAGATTTGCAATGAGTACGGCGTCGTTCTTATCGCGGACGAGGTGACGACCGGGTTGGGCCGGACGGGCAAGATGTTCGGGGTGGATCATTGGGACGTGGAGCCGGACATCATGACGATGGCAGGCGGGCTGAGTGGGGGGTATATGCCGATTGGAGCGACCACGGCAACGACGGCGATCGCCGACCGATTCGCGAGCGCGGATTCGTTCTTCAGGCATGTCTTCACGTTTGCCGGGCACCCGGTCGCCGCCGCCGTTGCCCTGAAGAGCATCGAGATCATCGAGTCGGAGGGACTGGTTGAGAACGCCGCCGAGTCGGGCGAATACTTGCTGGAGGCCCTCTCGACGCTGACGGGCGATCATCCCATTGTCGGCGATGTTCGAGGTCTCGGCCTCCTGTGCGGTATCGAGTTAGTGAGCGACCGCGTTACGAAGGCCGGGTTCGATCCTGAATTGCGGATGTCCGAACGGCTGTCGGCCAAGTTCGGCGAACGCGGTCTCATTCTTCCGGTGCGCGGCAACGTCATTCCCATCACTCCCCCACTTACGATTACTCGCGCCGAGATAGATGAGATTGTTCATGCCGTTGACCTTGCTTTGTGGGAAATTGAAGGTGAATTGGGGATTGCGTCGATGGCATGAAGACCGGAGAGGAGCGCCGAGAATAGATGAACGTTCTCTCAAAGACTGAGGACATCCGCAGGGCTGCCTTGGATTACCTGTGGATGCATAACCGCGGCTGGATCGACATGGCTGAGATGGGCGAGCCGGCCATCGTGGTCGAGGGCGACGGTATGCGAGTAAAGGACTCCGAGGGCCGCGCTTGGATCGATCCGAACGGCGGTTACGTCTCGGTGAACGTGGGCTATGGGAGGACCGAGATCGCGGAGGCGGCGCGTGAGCAGATGATGAAGCTCTCGTTCCAACCGCCCGGCGCCGTAACGGAGTCGCTCGTTCGAGTATCGGAGAAGATCGCGGAAATCGCGCCGGGGTCGATGGAGCGAGTCTACCCGGTGAACGGCGGTTCGGAGTCGACCGAGACGGCGATCAAGATTGCTCGCGCCTACCATAGGCGGAACGGCGAGGCGGGCCGCTACAAGGTTATCAGTCGGCGCAACTCGTACCATGGCGCGACAGGCGGCGTCCTTTCGATGGCCGGGAGCGAGTCTGCGGACCGTTCCGACTACGAGCCGCTCTATCCAGGGATGATATACGCGCCGCAGCCGAACCCGTACCGATGCGAGTCGGGCGCGGCGACGGCTTCGGAGTGCGCGGTGTACTGCGCCAGACAGGTGGAGGAGTTGATCAACGCTCACAACCCGGAGACGATTGCGGCATTCATTGGGGAGCCGGTGGCGAGCAACGCGGGCAATGCCGTTCCCGGCGACGAATACTGGCCTATGATTCGGGACATTTGCGACCGCTACGGCGTACTGTTGGTTTCTGACGAGGTGATTTGCGGATACGGTCGCACGGGCGAATGGTTCGGTATCCAGAACTGGGATATCGTGCCCGATGTGATGGGCTCGGCGAAAGGGATCGTCAGCAGCTATCTCCCGTTCGCCGCGGCGGTGGCGAAGAAAGAGATTGCGGATGCTTTCGAGGGTGAGGACAACTACTTTCGGATGGCCAACACCTTCGGAGGCCATCCGGTCGCGGCGGCCGCGGCGCTCAAGAATTTGGAAATCATCGAAGAGGAGGGGATGGTCGAAAACTCCAAGCGAATGGGCGAGTACTTCCGCTCGCAGCTCAGGGAGCTTCAGGCGGACTATGCGTTCATCGGCGACGTGCGAGGAATTGGATTGATGAATACGGTCGAGATGGTTTCGGATCAAGAGACGAAGGCCGACTTCGACCCCGATCTCCGAGTTCAGGAACGCCTCGGCGACAAGTTCTACAATCGAGGAATGATTTTGAGGCCCGTCGGGCAGTTCCTGAATATTTCGCCGCCGCTGTGCGTGACGAGCGATGACATCGACGAGATCGTTAACATCCTGGACGACTCCTTCCGTGAGCTAACCGTGGAATCACCGTCGCTGAGGGGATAAATGCGTATCGATAGCTATATGAGCCAAAATGTTATAGGGAGGAATTATGACTAACCGTCGCAGCAATCGGGACGGTGGACATGGGAAACGAGTAGCAATCTTCATCGACGGCAGCAATCTTTATCACAGTCTTCAGGAGAATTGCGGGCGCTTTGACGTGGACTTCAGCGCACTTGGTCGGCGGCTGACCGATGGCCGCGATCTCCTTCGCATTTACTATTACAACGTGCTCCGCGACGCCGAGCGCGATCCGCAGGCGTACCAGGATCAGCAGAAGTTTTTGATTGCGCTGCACAACACGTCGTACATCGAGACGCGGCTTGGGACCTCGAAGATGCGAGGCCAAGTCGCCGTGGAGAAGGGCGTGGATATCATGGTGGCGACCGACCTGCTGAGGTTCGCATGGGAAGACCTGTACGATGTTGCGGTCCTCGTGAGCGGGGACGGCGATTTCGCGTATGCGGTTGAGACGGTAAAGAACATGGGCAAGCATGTTGAGGTTGCGGCGTTTACGCAGAACCTGTCACAAGAGCTTGCCGCCGCCGCGGACGATCGGCATTTCTTCACGCCCGATTACTTTGCCGACATATGGAGCCGAGGTCGAAGAAATTCTCGGTTTGGGTCCGGCCAGGGGCGGCGTGAGTCGGGGGACGACCAGTCGTCCGGCAGGGGCGAACAGGAGCGGGCCGGGGGCGCGCGCCGTTTTCTCGACCGATTTCGGGGCGGCAGAAGCGATTCCTGACTGTCCACTCATAGGCCCCGTTTACCAACCGGGATGTTCTCGCATACCGGAATAGCTTCCCGCCCGTATTGGGCTGTGGCTATGACAGTGGCACTGAATTCAGCGGGATGTTAGAAGGCGTCCTCGCCGGCGGCGATGGCTTCCAGGTCATCGCGGCTGTAGGACCCCAGGCTTCGGAAGTCGAAGTCGGTGTAGTTCTTGACCCACCGCATTCCGATCTTGACGGCCTTGCGGTATCGCGCTTCCGCTGATTCGTAGAGACGTCGGTGAGTCTCGTTGCCTTCCTCGACTTCCTCTTTGAGGAGTCGAAGGATGTCATCCGCCTCATCGAGGAAGAGTCGCTTGACGAGGGCGAAGTCGTGCGTCGCGCCGGTTTCCGTGTCGGCGGCGGCGTGGATGATGCGTTGGGCGATTTGCGCTGCGGACATGCGGCCGGTGGCTAGGTCTTCCATGAGAGGGCCGTGCACGCCGGGCTTTCCTGCGAGGCTGTCGATGCCCTTGGCCCCGCGTCCGTTCAGCCATCCCTCTATGTATTCGATAACCATGCGAACGTTGCGGCGGGTGCCTTCGACGGTGATTGGACCCTCCGGCGCCTCAATCCGTATGGGGTAATTGTCGGGGTTGCGCGCTTCGGCGGGCGGCTCCCATCCGGTCGCACGGAGGTTCTTGAAGGGGTCTGCCGCCGTCTTCATGTGGAATATGTGGGCGACCCATCCGCGCAGGAAACCCTGATTCGCCTCCCATTCCTTATCGGCGGTGATCGAGACGGCGGCGGCGGCGTTCACTTCGTCGTCGCGGGACGGGAGGGCGGTAGCCATGCCGCCGATGGGCACTGCGTCACGTTTCAGGCAGATGGCGACGAGGCGTCGAAAGATGGTCGCGAGGAAGGGAGTGGTCTTGATATCGACGCCGAAACGGTCCGGCCAAACCTGATTCGGGTCGGCCATGATGAACTCGAAGATGCTGGCTTTGAAGTCCCACCGCGCGGCGTTCAGTCCCGCGGCGTATGGGCCGAGCGAGTAGAGCATCTCCTCCATCTGGTAGGCGGCGGGAAGGGACTCGACGAGAGGGATGGCGCGGATCACGCCGCTTTCCCCGATGAGAAGGCGCAGCCTGCTGAAGTCGAAGAATTCGCGCCAGAAGGCGGCTTCTTCGGCGGACTCCATCTTCGGAAGGTAGAAATAGAGGCCCTGTCCTCGCGCTATTTGGGCCCTGCCGGCGTGGAATATGGTAAGCGCCGTGCCGAGTATCGCCGCGGAGACAGGGGTGCCGTCGATGGTCATTTCGGGCTCGTCGAGGTGCAGGCCCCGCTCACGATGCATGAAGAAGGGCAATTCGCCGTCTTGGATCTTGTAGTGACGGTTTCTCGCCTCGTCGTAGTGTTCAAGAGTTCGCTCGACGGCGGCGAGCCGGTTGCGGGCGGCCGTGACGGTATCGACTAATCGATGCCCCGCGGCGTCTTCGTCGTCGTCGAGGTTGCCGACGGCTCGCTCACCCTCCGGGCCGGGGTTCAGCGCGTTGATGAACATACTGGTCACCGAGGCCGGCCCGGTGATTTCGATGCCGGGGCGAAGGAGGTCTTTGGGGACGAAGTTCACGGCCCACTCCCCCGTGTTGATTTCCGAGATGGGAGGGTGCGTGGGCATTATGCCCTCTTCAAGGGCTAATCGGAGCACCTCGGCCCGCTTCGCCCGCAAGTCGTGGACCCGCCCTATGAACCGATCATGCGCCGCGACAAAGTATTTCAAGAACTCCGCCGTGAATACCTCGTCCGCGCCTTCGACATTCGCGTATGCAACTCGTTCGCTCGTTTCGGACACGTTCTCCTCCGACAGTCAGGTCTCGAATCAAGGAACCATACTACCACACGGAAGCGGGAGCGCTATTGGAATTGAGTACGGGTCTAAACAGGACAGGTGCCTAACAGCGTTGGACTGCTCTTTTTTTTGGCATCAGAGATTCCCTTGGTTAGCTAGGCTAATGAATCCCTCCATAGAGACGACTTTCACTTTGTGCGCGTTTGTCAGGTGGGGATTCAATCCGCCGTTGAGGTAGAAATCCTTGAAACGCCATCCCTCGCCACCGAGAACCAAGTAGGCTGTGTGGTAGGCGGCGTTTTGCATTAGCGCATCAGCCAAGCAGATGATTTCAAATGGAATCTTCTGTTCGGCGGTGCCGCCTACCTGCTGCCACTTGAGTGATACTAAGTGGACGCGCCCTTCGGTATCTTCGGCGAGGGTGTCAATTTTGTGCTTGGAAACTCCGAAGCGAGTGCCAATTGCCACATTCCGATCGATCTTGTACTTGCCCTTTTCCAAGGCCGGTATCACCGCGCTTTCCATGACTGCGCCTGTACGAGTGTCTCCGGGAGCCATGTTATTTCGACTCTCCGTCTAGCCGTTCATGGTCTGACGCTGTGAAGCAAGCAGAATTCTCCTTTGGATCAGCAATGTAATTAGATTCAGCTTTATCGAACAGACGGTTGGAGGAAATAGATAAATTGGAAACGGATGTGCGGGGGGGGGGGGGGGGGGGTAGATATGAGCTATACGCTCGACGCCGATATCGACAAATTCCTGTGAGAGTTCAATACCGATAAATCGTCGGTCTATGCTAAGCGCGGCAACACCCGTACTCGCCGTCCCAGAAAATGGGTCTAGCACAAGGTCACCCGGATTAGTGCTAGCGCGTAGACACCGGTCAATAAGGGCTATAGGCTTTTGGGTGGGGTGCTTGCCGAATCGCTTCTCATCTTGGCCGGGCGCCTTGAACCGCCAGACGGTTTTCATCTGCTTCCCGCCGTTCTCACGTCTCATCTCATCATAATTGAAGGTGTATTTATGGCGACTGCCCTTCTTCGCCTTGCTCGCCCACAGCACTACCTCCGTCGAGTGCGTGAACGTTCTGCGACCTAAATTCGGCGGCGGGTTGGGCTTCTCCCAAATGATGTCGTTGAGTAACCGGAACCCGTTGCGAACCAACGCCATTCCTACGTTGGGATAGATATGCAAGGTACCCGATACCCAAATCGTGACGGTCGGCTTTAGTATCCGGTAACACTCGGCAGTCCATTCCAAGTTGAACTGATGATCCGCTTCGATGCCTCGGCTCTTGTCCCATTCACCCTTGTCGACGCTGACCATGCGCCCGGCGAAGCGCGTTATCCCGCCGTTGGAGAGAAGATAGGGCGGATCGGTCCACACGCAGTCAACGGTTTCGTCGGCTATGCTCGAAAGCACGTCTAACGCCTCGCCTCGATAGAGCTTTGAGTCGCCGGATGGGGAGACCCACACGATCTCCGGGGTAGGTTTGAGCAGTTGGTCGGGATGAGTTGCCACGATGGGCGGATCGTTGATCGAATTTCGCAGCTTGTCAAGCCTCTGAAGTCTGTACCTGGTCAGTATTGGAGGTTCCCGTTTTCGGGGACTTTTGCATGATTCATTAGTAAGCCCAGTGCGTTGCGGACTATGGGAAGGATCAACCTTGTGTTCAGGATTTCTGGATTCCGGCCTTCGTCGGAATGACGGGGAGCCCTCACCCCAGCCCTCTCCCACGACGGGAGAGGGGTTCATGGTTCGACAGGCTCACCGTGAACGGGAGATATCTCACCACGAACGGGAGATATCTCACCATGAACGGGAGATGTCTCACCATGAACGAGAGATAGCTCACCACGAACGGGAGATGTCTCACCATGAAGATGAGATGTCTCACCGTGAACGGGAGATGTCTCACCATGAACGAGGGCGGGAATGATGCCGTTGCTGTTGTGAGGGGTTCTGACGGGGACTGAGCGGCTGCCGAATTGACCTTGTATTGCGTATGTGCCACAATCCGCGCAACGTCGGCGCGGAATCGCGATTTGGAGATGAGGCAGCATTTAGGAGGAGAGCATGTCTACTACCGATATCTCCCTAATGGCGCACTTGATGCGGCGAGCCGGGATGGGCGCGGCGCGGGATGAGCTGGAAGCCCTGGCGGAGCAGGGGTACGAGTCGGTCGTGGACGACTTGGTGCACCCCGAACGGTTTTCTCAGGGCGGGCCGGACATAATCCACCCGTATTTGCATGGCCCGCTGCCGAAGGAGCCTTCACCCGATGACAACGAGGATATCTTGCTGCGCTACTATCGCGGCATTGGTTCTCCGGGGGCGACATCGCAGGCGAAGTGGATTTTTCACATGGTTAATTCAAAGCGGCCCCTGAAGGAGAAGATGGCCCTCTTTTGGCATCAGGTATTCGCCTGCGCGCCATCGAAGTCGGCCCATCCGCGGACGAACCGGCGGCAGCTTGAGATGTTTCGGCGCGTGGGCATGTCGGACTTCCGCACGATCTTACTTGAGCTTTCGATGGACCCTTCCATGCTGTTCTGGCTCGACAACAACGAGAACCATAAGGACGAGCCAAATGAGAACTACGGGCGAGAGCTGCTTGAGCTGTTCTCGATGGGCGTCGGGAACTACACGGAAGAGGACGTGAAGAGTTCCGCGTACGCCTTCACCGGCTGGAGTTTTGTGCAGCCGGCCCACGGCGCGGTGCCGTACGGCAAATGGGCGACGCGGTTCGAGTTCCGCGAGGGCGATCACGATTACGGCGAGAAAACCTTCTTGGGCGTGACGGGGTCGTTGGACGGCACGGACGTTATCGACACGGTTATCGAGCAGCCCGCGACGGCGCGCTTCATTTCCCGACACCTATATAACTTTTTCGTCGCCGATGAGCCGCCCGTGGCCGCGTGGAACGAGATACCGCCGCAGGATCCGGAGGCGATCGACACCCTTATGGCGGCGTACTTCGATTCGGGCGGAAGCATCGCCCACATGCTTGAAGTTCTATTCAACTCCGCCTTTTTCAAGAATGCTCGATTCACCAAAGTGAAGAGTCCTACCGAGTTGGTGGGCAATGTCCTCAAACTGGTCGGCACGTACCGCGAGCCGAACCCGGGCATAGAGCGGTACGCTCAGGCGACCGCCTTGATGGGGCAGATGCTGATGTCGCCTCTGACGGTAGAGGGCTGGCAAACGGGGTCGGGGTGGATAAACGGCGGCACGCTGAATGAGCGAGTGAATTTCGCGGTGGAAGAGGTGTCCGATCCCGATAAGCCGGGTATTCGGGACATCATCGAGCGGCTGCGTGCGGGGAACGGCGGGACGCTGACGCCGGAAGAGCTCGTCGATGAGTGCCTCGATTTGGTCGGGCGGGTCGAAGTGGGAGATGACACGCGGGAGGAGCTTATCGCCGAGGCCGCGACTCAGGGCGACTTGGTCATCAACGGAAACAGGGAAGCGACCGACAAACGGATTGTCAACATGATTCAGTTGATCGTATCGACGCGGGAGTTCCAGTTCGGATAGAAGGCCGACGCAGTGCAGCACCGCAAGCCTTATTGCGAAAGGAGCAGCGAATGACAGCCACAGAGCGAGACCCCGTATTGGTGATCGTGCAGCTGGTGGGTGGGAACGACTTTATGAACACGGTTATTCCTTACACGAACCCGCTATACCATGACGCGCGTCCCGGCCTTGCCTTCTCCGAGGAGGAGGTTTTGCCCATCGATGATACGCTGGCGTTCAATCCGCACGCCGCGCCGCTGAAGGAGATATACGACGCGGGAAAGATGGCGGTTGTGCAGGGGGTGGGGTACGCGAACTCAAGCCGGTCGCACTTCCGCAGCACGTATATTTGGCACACGTGCGAGCCGGAGACGATAGCGACTGAGGGATGGCTCGGACAGGCGATTGGCGAGATGGACCCCGGCAAGGAGAATTCCCTGACCGGAGTGAACTTCGGTCGCGGTTTGCCGCAATCCTTCGTGTCCAAGGGAGTGCCGGTTACGTCGGTCGCCGACTTGGATAACTACGGCCTGATGACCAGCATTCCCGATGCAGACCGGCGGAGCTTGTCTTTGGAGCGGTTCAAGAAGATGTACGCGCCGGTCGCGGGCACGGGGCCGGTCATGGACTATCTGGCGGAGACCGGTCAGGGAGTGCTCAGCGGCGCGGACGACTTGAAGAAAGCTCCGGCGATGTACAAGTCGGACGTGGAGTACGCCTCGAACCCGCTCGCCAAGAGCCTGCGCGACGTTGCACGGGTGCATTTGGCCGATCTCGGCACGAGAGTCTTCCACACGAGCCATGGCGATTACGACACGCATTCGAGGCAGGAGATGACGCACGAGCAGGACATGGTGGAGCTTTCCCGCGCGATCGTCGATTTCTTCCAGGACCTGGAGGACCATGACGCGGCGGACAACGTGCTTATGCTTGTGTGGACGGAGTTCGGACGTCGGTTGGCGGACAACGGTTCGGGGACCGACCATGGTTCCGGCGGCGGCGCGTTCCTGATTGGCAACATGGTTTCGGGCGGGCTCTATGCGGAGTATCCGTCATTGGAGCAGCCTAAACTGGCGAACGGGGAAGACCTGGCGCATACCTACGATTTCCGCGGTCTCTATTCGACCATCCTCGAGCGGCACCTCGGCTTGGATGCGACGCCTATCGTCGGAGGCGCGTTCGAGCAGCTGCCGGTGTTCAGCTAACACGCGAATCGGAGCGGCTAACGCCGCGTTCAGCGTTCTCGCCGCATTGATTTTGACCGCCGGTCGAGGCGCATGAAAGGAGAGGATGATGCCACAGCCGTACGCACTGCTAAGGGCGGGATTCCCGTACATGAAGACCGTCGGGGTCAAGGGGGTTATTGATGATCCGCTGGATATCGCGTTCGGCGGGGACGGGCGGGTCTACGTGCTCGGTTCCGCGCCGATTCGGATAACCAACATCGAGCATGAGGACCTTGGGACGATTGGAGATCGAGTGCGAGCCGTCGAGTACGGCAGTAACGGAGACGCCGTTTCCGTCGACGATGGGGAGCTGTTCATGCCGGCGCAGGTCGTACTTGACGCCGAAGACAACCTCTATGTGACCGATGAGGCGTGTCATACGGTTTCGATATTTTCAAAAGAGGGCGAGTTTCTGGCCCGATGGGGTGAATACGGCGTGGAGGAGGGTCGGCTAAACCGTCCATCGGGTTTAGTGTTCGACGCCGATGAGAATTTGTACATTGTCGATACGATGAACCACCGGGTGCAGCAGTTCACGAAGGACGGGCGCTTTCTGAAGAGTTGGGGCAGCTTTGGCGACGGGGACGGTGAATTCAACATGCCGTGGGGAGTGGCCGTCGACGATGATGGGGATGTGTACGTCTCTGACTGGAGGAACGACCGGGTGCAGAAGTTCACGTCTGACGGGGAGTTTCTCTTCGCGTTCGGCAGGACGGGAGTCGGACGGGGGGAGTTCATGCGTCCGGCGGGTATTGCGGTCGACCACGACTTCGACATCTACGTATGCGACTGGGGGAACAACCGAATTCAGCTCTTCACGCCGGAGGGCCGATACGTGCAGCAGTTCACGGGTGACGCGACGCTTTCTGAGCCGGCAATAGCGGCTATGAGAACTCGGCTGCGCACGGTGCGGTTACGCACAATGGCCGACTTGGAGACGGAGAAGATGTTCCGCGGGCCGCGTTCCGTGCGGGTCGATGAGAACGGCCTGATGTGGGTGCCCGATTTTGAGTCGTACCGGCTCCAAGTTTATCGCAAAGAGTCGTATCGGCTTGAGCCTCACCAGCTCGCTCCGCCTCTGAAGGCCCCGTCGCTCCAGCCGAATTAGGGATGCCGCAGACGGTGTCCTCTCAAGAATCATCCTCGCTCTAGGCTTTTGGATTCCGGCCTTCGCCGGAATGACGGTGTGGGCCTCACGCGCGTCGGGAGATTTTTTCGGAATTTGTCGCATTATGTGACATTTTGTGGCATTTCCCGCTAGGTCTCTTTATGACGGGCGGTTTCGTGGGCCTGCATAGAATACTTACAGAATAGAATGGATGTTCATTCCTGTCAAATTCACGGGTTATGAATTGACTGTGCAGTATTGGCAAGATGAGCGTTCTTCCCTGTGTATGGTCGCTTTTCGCGCAGTCGGTGTTTGCACGGGAACGACGATGGATTGGCGATGCGCTTGTGT
Source organism: Dehalococcoidia bacterium (assembly GCA_965232435.1). Lineage (GTDB taxonomy): Bacteria > Chloroflexota > Dehalococcoidia > Lucifugimonadales > VXLM01 > VXLM01. Next base: position 413,236 of record CBDDPU010000004.1, on the reverse strand, counting down.
TGGAGTTGCGGAGAACATAGAATGGCGTGGTTATGGCATTTGCTCGACCGCAGTCGGTAGTGGTTATTGGAGCCGGGGTAACCGGGCTGAGTACGGCGTTTCACCTTGTGGAGAAGGGTGTTGATCGTGTCGTCGTAGTGGACAAGGGCGGCGTTGGGGGCGGTTCCAGTCTGCAGGCGGGGGGCATCATCACCATGTTGATGGGTACCGAGACGGAAGTGAGGGCGCGTTCGATCAGTCTCGACCTATTCGAGCGATTCAGCCGAATTCTCGATGGATATACTTTTCACCAGGTCGGCTGTCTGAACCTGTCTACGGAAGATATTTTCGCGAAGGCGGCCCCGCTTCGGGACATGTGGCGACGCTTGGGAGGTCGTTTCGATGAGTTGCGCGGCCGCGAGATTAGCGAGCGGTTTCCCGACCTTGAAGCGTGGGACGACGATATCGGCGTGCTGGACTTGAGGTCGGGATTTTCGGAGCCTCACCGGTACATTCCCGCTCTTAGGGCGAAGCTGGAAGACATGGGAGTCGAGATCAGGGAGAACGAGGCGGTCACCGGGTTCGACCTGCGCGGCGGACGGGTGAGGGGAGTGGTGACGGACGCCGGCACAATCGAGTCTGACGCGGCGGCCTGCGCGGTCAATGCTTGGACGAACCATGTTCTCTCTTCGGCGGGATTCCGCACGCCGTATAAGAACTTCGTGCATGAGAGGTTTGTGACCAAGCCGTTTTCTGAGCCGCCTCGGCTGCCGGCGGTGAATGATCACATTCTGAATGGTTACTTGCGGCCCACGGACGACAACCGCCTGCTGCTGGGCACGTCGGTTGACAATCTTGCGGCTTATGAGATGCGTGGGCCGGGCTTCGCCGTGTCGGAGTTGGAGCCCCATCCGGACGCCCTGCCGTTCATACAGGAGAACTTGGTCAGTCGGGCGCCGATGTTGGAGGGGGCGGAGTGGGATTACCACACGGTGGGATTGATCAGCCTGGCATATGACGTGAAGCCGGTCATTGGACCGGTGCCGGGTCTCGAGGGTCTCTATGTTGGGGCGCATTTCCACTCAGGGGGTTTCGCTTACAATCCGGTGTCGGGACTGCTGCTCGCCGAACACATCGTGGACGGCGGGACGAGGATAAATTCGGAGATGTACAGTCCCGCGCGTTTTGAGGGCGTGGTCGACACCGAGGCCTTCTTGGCCGCGCCGATAATGCACCATGACATGGGTGTTGTGCGCCACTGATCAATAGAACGCATGCAAGGTCTCACTGGGCGGAGTAGTTGAAACGCCCGTGCTTTTCCTATAGCCTTTGTCCGCAAATTCCGGGAGAGCGGCTGTCTGGCCGCCGCCAACCGAAAGGAACGAAGGCGTATGGATAACATCGACTTTGGGAGTTTGAACTACCTGGCGATCGTCGTTGGGGTCATCATCAACCAGGCCCTTGGGGCTGCTTGGTACGGGGCCATGGCGAAGCCCTGGATGGCGGATGCCGGCCTCACCGTGGAGGACATGGAAGCGATGAAGGGTACTCCGCAGCAATGGTACCCCTACGTCGTGGCGGTCGTAAGCGCACTGATTTTCACTCTCGGTCTGGCGCTGATAATCCAAGGGATGGGAGTGAACGATTTCGTGGAAGGATTAGCCCTGGGCGTCCTGGTCGCCGTGGGCTTTATCGCGACGTCATACGCCACCACGTACAGCTTCGAGAGTCGAAGACTCCGACTCTTCTTCATCAATAGCGGATACCCGCTGATATCTTATTCCATCATCGGGGTTTTGCTGGCGGTTTGGCAGTAGTCGCGGCCGGGCGCTTTCGGAAGACGGCTTGCAGGCCCTAATGCCCCTTCGCCCATTTGGCGAGGGCCTTATCCGGCGAGGGTATTTCGTCTACCGAAGTGTAGAAGTACTCCTTCCAGCCGTGTTCGGGCAGTCCGGTGAACAGCATGAGGTTGAGGGGATACTCCTCGCTCTCGACAACGCGTCGGAAGTCATCGCGGAACAGAAAGGTGGGTTTTCTCAGCGCGATTGCGATTCCGAGTTCCACCATGACGCCCTCGTCGGGTGGAACGCCGTTGACTACGGCGAATATGCCGTCGGACTCTTCCACGTCGCGAACGTCACTCTGTCCGATCCGGTAGGCCCACCCCGCTTCCGCGAAGTCCACCTGATTGTTTCTGGCGAACGGCTCCCAAACCTCCAGCGCCAGTTCCTCCAGGGCAGAGACCAGTTGCGGCAAGAGCTCCGCCTTCTGCTGGGCCGAGAAGCCGTAAGGACTGGCGAGGTAGATGGTTTTGGGCATGAGTGAGTGAAAACCCTCCAGCAAGCCGCCGATCTTCCCGTTAGGGAGGTCAATTCATCAGCCCGGGCAGACGCGACGCTCTGCCAGCCGGACGCCAGCCAGGACGTCGGTCTATGCCGGGTTCTACCGCGACGCAGGCCTGCGTCGCGTTGCTCAACAGGCTGCTTATGAATTCATCGACCGGCTTGAAAGCCGTCAGCCTACCCCGGATGCCACGAACCAGTTACAACCCAAGATCAAGAGTATAACGACCACAATGAGTCCTACGGTATACAGCAGAACTTCTTTCACGGATCGATCTCCTTTCACGACAGCCTATCGCCATTTCCCTTACCCCTCCCAGTGATCGGAATCGGCCGATGTCCTGTGAAGCGCTCGGCCTGAAGTTCCGAAAGCGTGGACATATCAGGCTGGGGAAAACGATTTTCTCGGAAGGGATACTACCACAAAGCGAAGGACATGTCCGAAGTGTGAGCGGGGGACACGCACGCGCGCAGTGAGTCGGTCTGCAGTTCGGCAAGGCTGAACCGCGTGGACGACTCAATCGGTTTGATAGGACATTCCGCGCGGTGATACACTGATTAGACAATTTGCCGTAGGAGGCCTTTTGGAAGGACTCGCCCTCGACTGGACAGTCGTCTTGATCGTCGGCGCGGTCGGTGTTGCCGCCGTCGTGGGGATGTTCGTCTTTTCTCGCGTCGTCGCGCCGAGGCGTCCCTCCGAAATCAAGGACACGCCTTACGAGTGCGGCATCCCGGCCGCTCCATATCGCTGGTCGCAGATCCACATTCGTTACTACGTCTTCGCCATCTTCTTCCTCATTTTCGATGTTGAGGCGGTGTTTCTTTTCCCGTGGGCCGTCATCTTTCTGAAGTCGATACCGGCCGTCTTCTACGAAATGCTCATATTCATCGCCATTCTCTTCTTCGGCGTGATTTACGGTTGGAGAAAGGGGGTACTCCAGTGGAGATAAACTTGGGGCAGGGGTACAAGCCCGGGAGCGGCAACAATCCGGCCGACAGCGTCCTCCACGAGATCATCCCGAACACGCTCGTTGGCAAATCCGACGATCTTTTCGCGCTGGCTCGCAAGAACTCGCTGTGGACCCTTTCATTCGGCCTCGCCTGCTGCGCGATTGAGATGATGAGCACTCACATGTCGCATCACGATTTCGACCGCTTCGGAGTCGTCACGTGGCCTTCACCGAGACAAGCCGACGTTATGATTGTCGCCGGCACCGTCGTCAAGAAGATGGCCGAGCCGATCAAGCTCCTGTATGAGCAGATGCCGGATCCCAAGTGGGTAATCGCCATGGGGAGCTGCGCGACGAACGGCGGACCGTACTACCGCTCGTATTCGGTCGTCATGGGCGTCGATCACTTAGTGCCCGTGGACGTTTACGTACCCGGATGCCCCCCTCGCCCCGAGGCCCTCATGTATGGCCTCATGCAGCTGCAGGAAAAGATTAGACAGGACGCCCGCTCCGGTGACGCAGCAGAGTAAGGGGCGGCCTCGACCTGCGCGCGCCCGGGGCGGCGCGGCGGCATTAGCGCCTCCTCGACTCGATGAGGTGGCCGAAGCGCTCTCCGAGGCGCTGCCTTCCGTCTACGGAGATATCCCGATGGAGATCGGCGCCGCCGTCGACGAAGTCACGGTGACGGTAGCCGCCGAGTTCGTTTCGGAAGTATGTCGCATCGCAAAGGGCCACCCCGACCTCGACTTCAACTACCTCCGCTGCATTTCCGGCGTTGACTACGTTGAGCGTATAGAGGTGAACTATCACCTCTTCTCTCTGCGGAAACGGCATAAAATGGTCATTAAGACGAACGTTCCGCCCGACGATCCTCGCATTCCAACCGTCGTGAACGTTTGGAGCGGGGCAAACTGGTTCGAGCGTGAGGCTCACGACCTGTTCGGAGTTGTCTTTCAAGACCATCCGAACCTCATTCCGCTCCTGCTCTATGACGGTTTTGAAGGGCACCCCGGGCTGAAGAGTTTTCCGTATCACGAGTACGAAGAGTGGTAGGACACACCATAGCGTCATCTTGTGGACGCAAGGCATTTATCGAGCATTGACCCTACGCGCGCAAACCAATCCGCCCCGCTCACTCGACCCCGTTGACATGATGGTCAACATGGGGCCGCAGCATCCGAGCACGCACGGCGTATTCCGGATGGTGCTCTGGATCGACGGTGAGCGAATCGCCAGAGTCGAGCCGCACATCGGGTACCTGCATCGCGGTTCGGAAAAGCTTTGCGAGATTGAGGATTATTCTCAGATCGTGACCCTGTTCGACCGCATCGACTATATCGGCAACTTTAACAGCGAACTCGCCTTTTGCATGGCCGTGGAAAAGATCATGGCGCTCGAAGTCCCTGAGCGAGCGTGGTACATCCGCACTATTCTCTGCGAACTCAACCGCATCGCCAGTCACATGCTGTTTTATGGTGTATATGGACTTGACGCGGGAGCGATGACACCGATTCTCTATGGCTTCCGAGAACGCGAGCGGATCCAAGAGCTTTTCGAGTCGGTGACCGGCGCTCGCATGATGCATAACTACATTCGGATCGGCGGCGTTCACGAGGATTTACCGGCAGACTTTCCCGACCGGATGGCTGCCCTCGCGAGTCGGCTCAAGCGCGGAATCGATGAGTGCGATGCCCTCCTGTCGGACAACGAGATGTTCTTGGCTCGGACGAAGGGCGTGGGCGTAATCGGCGCGGAAGAAGCAATCGATCTCGGTGTGACCGGGCCCGCGCTTCGCGCCTGCGGTGTGCCGGAAGACGTTCGCATCTCTGAACCGTATGGAATTTACGACCGGTTCGACTTCGGCATCCCGGTCGGTGAGCGCGGCGACTGCTGGGACAGGTACTATGTGCGCGTCGAAGAGATGCGTCAGTCCATGAGCATCATCGAGCAGGCGATGCAGCAGATGGGCCCCGGCGACTTCGCCGCCAAGACTCGTCGGCTCACTCGTCCTCCGAAGGGCGAGGTATACCAGCGCACGGAGTCGCCGCGCGGCGACTTCGCCGTTTTCATCGTTAGCGACGGCAGCCAGCATCCTTACCGAGTAAAGGTTCGCGCTCCGTCTTTCGCCAACCTCCAAGCCCTGGAACCGATGCTGCGAGATTCCTACGTGGCCGACGCCGTGGTCATTCTTGGCTCTCTCGATATCGTTCTGGGAGAGGTTGATCGATGATCATGGTTCATATCCGGACCGATGAACGGTCGCTGAATTCTCGACGGCGCTCCGGAATCGCGCAATGATCGAGTTTATCGAAGACTTGCCGTCGCCGGTCACGTACGCCGTTGGCGCGGGACTTATCTTCGGTTTTTTATCCGTCATGGTGTTGGCGCTCACGTGGCTTGAGCGGAAGGCCCTGGCGCGAATTCAGCAGCGCATGGGCCCCATGCGCGTTGGGCCGCATGGCACGCTGCAGCCCATCGCCGACGCCATCAAGCTCATCACCAAGGAAGACATTCTGCCGTCATGGGCCGACCGTCGCGTGTACTGGCTCGCGCCACTGGTGGTATTCGTTCCCTCTCTCCTGCTTTGGGTCACCATTCCCATAACGCAAGACATCGTCCTGCGGAACATGGAAATGGGCCTGTTCTACATCACGGCATTTTCGGTTCTGACAGTGCTGGGACTGGTCATGGCGGGATGGGGTTCAGCCAACAAGTACGCGATTCTGGGCGGGCTTCGCGCGGCGGGACAGCTGATTAGCTATGAGGTGCCGTTCATCATGGCTATCCTTGCCGTGGCGATGCTCAGCCAGTCCCTGAATATCGTCGAGATCGTCAACGACCAGGCCGAGGCGAAGGTTGGGAACGCCATAGTTCAGCCTCTAGGTTTGTTCCTCTTCCTCGTGGCGGCGCTGGCTGAGCTGGGACGAACGCCCTTTGATATCCACCATGCGGAGTCCGAAGTCGTGGGCGGCCCCTTCGTGGAATACAGCGGCGCGCACTGGGCGATCTTCTTCCTCGCCGAGTACATCAATACCTTTACCGTGGCCGCCCTGACGACCCTCCTGTTTCTCGGTGGCTGGCGCTGGCCGGACATGCCTTTCGACGGCCCTCTGCACATCGTCCTCTCGGTCAGTTGGTTTCTGATCAAGACATACGCGGTAATTCTGGTCATCTTCTGGATTCGCGGCACCTACCCTCGTCTGCGTATCGATCAGCTTATGGCCTTCGGCTGGAAGGCGCTTGTGCCCCTGTCGTTCGTCAATATCTTCATCACCGGCATTGCTCTCTTTTATCAGTGGCACTGGCTGCTCATTACCCTTATGTCCGCCATCTGGCTCGCCGCCACGCTCTTTGTCATCCGACGCCAGGCGGGCTCGCGCCATACGCGCATGACGGTTCGCGTGGTCTCGGCCGACGACTTGAGATCGACCGGTGGTTCATAAGCCCAAACGGTTCCTCTACACCGCCGGGGGACCGGCTCAAGACAGCCTGCTAGGCAATTCCCATCGCGTTTCGGGTGAAAGAACGTCATCCCACAAGGGCTGAGAAACCATTCAGGTCGGTCGGCCAAGCCGAAAAGTATCGACTTTGCGGGGACGTGTTCAGGCGATCTGCAGGAGCCGCTTGGAGACTTCGCGCGCCTCGTCCAACGTCTTGACAACCTGGTCTTCGGGGACGCGCCGCAGGACGTTCAGCGCTTGAAGGGTGATAGCGGGCCGCCCTTCCAATCCCATCACGATGCAGTCGGTGTTTTCTTCGAGGGCGACGTCGATGAGCTGTTCCACCACTAGGGCGGCGCTGTCGTCCACGGAGACGGTTTCCGTGAAGTTGAAGATGACCACCTCGTGCTCTTGAATGTCCGGGCTGATGGTGTTGACCAGCTTGACTGATGATGCGACAGAGAAGCTCCCACGGAGCGCGACCATGCCGACACGCGCGGAGAATTCATCCTGATCCTCCGTTTCTTCCTCTTCCTCGTCTTTAACCTTTGGCAGGTCTCCTTCGGACTCTTGAAAAAGGAAGTTCCGGTCGAGGAGCGGCACCGAAACGACGCTGTCGAGTTCCAGCCGCTCCAGCATCCGCGCACTGGCCATACCGGCGGCAATGAGGCCAATGGCAACGGCGGTAACCAAGTCGAGGAAGACAGTAAGGCCCATGGTAATCAGCATAACCAGCAGGTGTTCTCGCTGGACGCGGTGGACGAGTTTGAGGAAGCGCCAGTCGATTATGTCCCAGCCGACCTTCATGAGGATGCCGGCGAGCGCGGCATGGGGAATCGACTCGACGTATCTGCCTAATCCAAGGACTAGCGCAAGCAGAATTGTCGCCCGCAACGCTCCTGATACCTGCGTGCTTCCGCCTGCCCGGATGTTCACGACGGTGCCGAGGGTGGCCCCGGCTCCGGGCAGTCCTCCAATGAACCCGGCGACCATGTTGCCAATTCCCTGTCCGATCAACTCGCGGTTCGGATTGTGCCGCGTTCGGGTCATCGAATCGGCCACGAGAGAAGTGAGGAGGCTGTCAATGGAGCCTAGCAGAGCGAGGATCAGGGCAGGTTGGACAGCGCCTGCGAGCACGTCCGGGGTAAATTCCGGCAAAACCAAATCCGGAAGGCCCGTCGGCACCTCGCCGATGATGGGCGTGCCGGTGAGCCATAGGACACTGAGCAGCGTGCCGGTGATCAGCGCCGCGAGGGTAGGCGGAAGATATCGGTTGAAGCGGGACGGCCACAACACCCCGACGGCGAGTGTGGTTAACGCAATGGCTAACGCGCTGAAATTGACATTCGGGATCGCTTCCCCTAATGCTTGGATCGATCCTACAGGCCCGCCTTCCGCGACCGGCGCTCCAAGGAAGGGGAGTATCTGCAGCAGAATGATGATGACGCCAATGCCCGACATGAAGCCGGAGATCACCGAATATGGAGTGTAGCTCACGAATCGGCCGATTCTCAGGACGCCCAGGAGAATTTGTATCAGTCCCGCCAAAATGACGATTGTGAACGCCTGGGCTAGATTTTCGGCGCTAGTCGTAACGATGACCGCCATTGCGACGGCCATTGGGCCCGTTGGGCCTGATATCTGTGAGCGAGTACCGCCGAATACCGAAGCGAAGAACCCGACCGCGATCGCGCCGTAAATTCCCGCGACGGCTCCAAGTCCCGAAGCTACTCCAAAAGCCAAGGCGACAGGCAGTCCCACGACCGCGGCAGTGATCCCGCCGAATAGGTCCCCTCGCAGAGTTTGGAGGCTGTAGGAAAATTTCATGGCGTTGGGGATTATATAATATGCCGCGTCTTGTTGACCGTCTCCGGCATCTCATCTAGAAGCGTTTTCGACTTACTCAATTAACCCACTTTGGTTGGATCGTTTTGCAGTGAACGGTCGCGGCGGAACGGTTTCAGTGGGTGTTGGGGCGGCAGTGGGATTTCAGCGTCTTTTTGAGGGAGAGCGCTAGAGCAGCGAAAGAATTGAAGAGCGATGCGGCGGAGTCAGCCTGAAGGGGCCGGACAGGGAAGCGATTGGCGGGGCCGCGTCCCTCCGATTACGTGTCGGCTCCGGACAGTTCCTGCGAGGCTTTCTTTCGACCGCGCCCGCCCAGCTTGGCAAGCCATATCCCTAGTTCATACATCACGATGATCGGGACGGATACGATGGTTTGATTGATCGGGTCGAACGTCGGGGTGATGATCGCGCCCAAAATGAACGCCACGATCACCGCGTATTTCCGCTGCTTGGCCAGCCAGTCACCGGACACTACGCCAATCCTCGAGAGAAAGAAGGCCACGATCGGCGTCTCGAACACGAGCCCCATCCAGAGCAGCAGCGTCAACATCAGGTTGGTATAACTGCCGATAGTGATGAACGGAGTGGCGACGTCACTCCCGAAATTTAGGAGAAACCGCACTGCCGGCGGGAACAGAACTTGATGACCGAATATCGCCCCCGCCGCGAATGCAAGCAGCGCAGCCGGCAACAGGCCGTACAGGTACCGGCGCTCCTTGGGGGTCAACCCCGGCGCGGCGAACATCACTATCTGATAGAGCACGAACGGGAGAGCCAGAAAAAGCCCTGCCAGCAGGGAGACCTTGAAGGCGATGCCGATGAACTCCGTCAGCTGCGTATAAATCGGCTTGTTGTTCGGTATCTCTGCGAACCCCTCCGCGGGCTGCATGAGGATCAGCAGGATCTGTTCATGGAAGAGGAAGGCAACCGCCGTCGTCGCAACCACCGCTAGCGCCGATTTCGTGACACGACTCCGCAACTCATCGAGGTGCGAGCCTAGGTCAAGTCGATTGTCGTCCCGTTCGTCGTTCACTTGTCTCGTTCCTGCGCGGGCTCGTCCCCGCCGGCGTCGGGTTGACCGTGAGCGGAGCGGAAAGCCACCGGGCTATCGTTATCATTCTCTCCGTCGGCCTTCTCACCTGCGGACTCTTCACCCGATTTGTGGTCGTTCCTAGATGGAGCATTGGGGGACGGCTCGGCCTGATTTTCTTCGAGCACGATCTTCGGCAGCTCGTCCGTCATCCGGCGGACCTCTTTCGTCGCCTTCCCCAGCAGACGGGCCCCGTCTGCAAGTCTCTGCGGCCCCAATAAGATAAATGCCAGCAGCGCAATTACCAAGAGTTCGAGCGGCCCCATTCCGAGGATGTTCACGTGATCGCCACCTCGTTCGCGATACCGACCGGGCAGTCGCTCGGGCACCTCTCCGGAGCGCGCCATCCCGGCTTGAGTCCAACGCCCACGTCAAATTCCGACATCAAACGTATCACCTCGCACAGCGGAAATCCCACCACATTGAGGTAGCATCCCCTCAGGGCCGAGACGGGGGCAAATCCCCGATCTTGTATGGCATATCCGCCCGCCTTGTCGAACGGCTCGCCGGAATCGATATATTCCTCTATCTCGACATCCGAGTAATCCCGCATCACGACGTCGCTGGCGGTGACCGATGAAGCGGTCGCGTCGTCGCGCGTCACTGTCACGCCGGTAACAACCCGGTGCGAACGCCCCCGCAGCGACTTGAGCATCATCCGCGCCTCATCTGCGTTTTCCGGTTTCCCGAGTATCCGTTCGTCGAGGACGACCGACGTATCGGCTCCGATCACAATCGCGCCCGGGCGTTCGGCCGCCGCTACGCAGCGCGCTTTGCCGGACGCTGTGCTTGCGACGTACTCCTCTGCGCTATCGCCGTGGCGCGGGCGGGGCTCGTCGATTCCCGGCGGGACAATCTCGACTCCGGCGTCGAGCGCTCCGATAATCTCCCGTCTGCGCAGCGACTCCGACGCCAATATGATACTCGGTTCGGAAACCATGAACCTATTGTAGCGTGTCGTGCGCGTCACCGCGTGTTGACGGACAGGCATACCCCGACTACACTCAGGGACACTCAAGGAGGGGCGAACCCTTGGATTCGTTCAACATCGGAAGCATCGGCGTCATCGGGGCCGGCCTCATGGGTCACAGCATCGCCATGAACTTCGCGGCGGGCGGTCATACGGTTGTCCTCATCGACACTACTGACGAAAATCTCCGCGCTGCCATGCAAAACGTCTCCGCAACACTCGCAGTACTCCAGGAGCAGGGGTTGATTGAATCTACATCAGCCGAGAGCGTGCCCGGACGAATACGAACGAGTACCTCGATTGCAGGCGCGATGGATGACGTGGGTTTCGTTGTCGAGGCCGTCTTTGAAGACCTCGACCTCAAGCGGCGGGTCTTTGCCGACCTTGATCGTCACTGCCCACCCCACGCCGTCCTTTCCAGCAACACGTCGTCGTTCATGACGAGCCAGCTCGCGCCTTCCACAAATCGACCTGACAAGGTCATCGTCGCCAATTGGTGGAATCCCCCTCACCTGCTCCCTCTCGTCGAGGTCGTGCGCGGTCCCGACACCAGCGCCGAAACCATCAACATCACCAAGCGGGTTTTAGAAAGCATCGGCAAGCGTCCGGTCGTGCTCCAAAAGGAATCGCTCGGCTTCATCGGCAACCGGATGCAGTTCGCCCTGCTGCGCGAAGCCCTCTCGGTCGTCGACAAGGGGATCGCATCAGCCGAAGACGTCGATACCGTCGTCAAGACCGGCTTCGGCAGGAGGTTGGCGGTCGCCGGCCCCCTGGAGGTGTTCGACATGGCCGGATGGGACACGATTTCACACATCATCGACGAGTTAAATCCCGATCTCGATACGAGCGCCGAGAATTCCCCCACGGTCACCAACATGCTTGACCGCGGCGACCTCGGCGTCAAGACCGGAAGGGGATTCTACCGCTGGGACGATGAGGCCTTAGCCGACCTCCGTCGACGGATCACCCACGCCCTCGCCGCTATCGACCGCCTGTAACTGCCAGGAGGCAAAGCATGGTCAAGCACCTGCACCACACCGGTTTCGTTGTCACCGACCGTGATAAGGCCGTCGAGTTCTATCGTGACGTTGTCGGACTCGAACTCATCGCCGAATACGAGCGCATCGGACCCGGAATCGACGCTGTCATCGGCTACGAGAACACCCACCTCGTAATTGCGAATCTCGATCTTGGCGGCGGGCACATTCTGGAACTCATCCAGTATCTCAACCCGCCTCCCTCGGAGCGACCCACCACGGAGCGCAACATCATCGGCGCTTCCCATCTCGCGCTTCAGGTAGACGACATTCAGGCCGTTCACGAAAAACTTATCAAGGGCGGAGCCAAATCAATGAACCCTCCCGCCGAACTCGCCCCCGGCCGCGTTGCCTGCTATATCCAGGACCCCGACGGCAATTGGCTTGAGATCCTCCAGTTGGGGTAGGCTCTGTGTGACGCCTTACGGCAATTGGCGCAACACGCTACAATTGGGGCGAGTCGCCAAAAGGGAGGAGTTGCAGCATGGTCACGCCAATTCAGAACCTCCAAGCCGCGGGACAGTCGGTGTGGTACGACGATATCAGCCGCAGCATGATCAAGTCGGGCGCTCTCCAGGATCTCATCGATGCTGGGGTGACGGGCCTCACTTCCAATCCGACCATCTTCCACAAGGCCATCACCGAATCTTCCGACTACGACGATGAATTACTGAGTCTGGCAAGAGCAGGCAAGGACGCCCCGCAAATATTCGAGACGATGGCCATCGCCGACATTCGCGATGCCGCCGACCTGCTGCGTCCCGTGTTCGGCAGGACCGGCGGAGCGGACGGGTTCGCCTCGTTCGAGGTTAGCCCCGGCCTTGCTCATGATACGGACGGCACGATCCAAGAGGCGCGTCGGCTGTTCTTCGAAATCGACCGGCCCAACATCATGATCAAAGTGCCCGCGACGCCGGAGGGCATACCGGCCATTGAGACGCTGATCGGCGAGGGCATCAACGTCAACGTTACGCTGATATTTTCACTCGAATCGTACGGCAGAGTCGTCGATGCCTATATCTCCGGGCTGGAGTGGCTGAATGACCGAGGCGGCGACCTGTCGAGCGTGTCGTCCGTCGCGTCGTTCTTCGTGAGCCGAGTCGATACCGCCGTTGATAAGCTCCTTGAAGATCGCATCGTCGTAGGCAGTCACGATCTCAAGACTCTGCTCGGCAAGGCGGCGGTCGCCAACGCGCATCTGGCCTACCGAAAGTTCGTCGCCGAGTTCGGTGGCCCGCGGTTCGCCGATCTCCGCACCGTCAGCGCCCGCGTTCAGCGTCCACTCTGGGCGAGCACCAGCGTTAAGAACCCGGCCTATGACGACTTGCTTTATGTACGCGGTCTCATGGCAAGGGATTCGGTGAACACGATGCCGCGCGCGACCATCGACACGCTCATGGAGCGCGGAATTAACGCCCAACACGTGATCGACGAGTCCGGCGATGCGGCGGAACGGGTCCAGTCCGGCCTGAGCGACGCCGGAATCGACATGGACGACGTAACGTCCGCCCTTCTCGCAGACGGCGTCAAGGCCTTCGCCGACTCCTACGATATGCTCATGCGCGACATCGGGGCGGCGTCAGGCAAGCTCGCGGTGGGCTGATTTCCGAAACGAATCAACATGTGGGCGGATCCGGTGTCTCCCAACGTTCGGCCGCACCCTTCAACAGAATCTCACTCCACTGTGCCCGCGATACTTCATAATTGGCGAGCACCTGATCGCCGTAGCGCGCCATCAACTGCTTAGACGGTTGTTTTTGCAGACTAGAGTAGGAGCGTTCACGTGCTGGCGTCGGGCCGCGCGGACGGAGAGGGCGCGCGGTAGCACTCCTTCGTGCGCTGGCGGAGTGAGCCCTTCATGGCTCTTCGTCTTCTTCAATCATCGCACCTGTCGTGTAACCTCTGTAATAGACGCTTCCGCCACCGAGTGCCCCGAGGATCACTGGCGGCAACAATAGCAAATATCCTTCTGCCCCCAAGAATGCGAACATCATCAACATAACAAAGAAGATTACGGCGGCGACAATCAGACAACCCATGACTACCTTCTCGTACTTGGAGATGAAGCGGGTTTTCCGAAATTCCTGAACGGACGCTGTCTGTGTGGTGAGACGAGTTTCTTCTTTGAATTCCCTCTGTGATACTCGTCGTCTTGGGGGCGTTAGCACTTTACGTGGTACTAGGCGGGCGTATCTTGCCCTGAACTCTTCATCAGTCTGCAGTCCCTTCCTCTGGTTGCACGGACTGCAAATCACCTGCAGGTTACTCTCGTCGTTCGACCCTCCCCGGACGACGGGAATGATGTGGTCGATGTCCATGCTGGCGGCGATACGACGATACCCGCAGTAGACACAGGTATTGTCCTGTCGTCTCATAAGACTGCGCTTCAATCCCTTTGGCCATGTCACTCGCCTGGTGGGCCGAATCCGTCGTTCGTCGCTCCGAGTGACCAGCATCACCCAAATCAGCCCATCTGCGATCCACAGCGAAACGAGAGTGCTTACCTTGGCCAGCCAGAGACTGACCGCCACGATGTAGGCTGCAATCGTTCGGAGTGAGTCTTTCATTCGTCTTTCAACTTCACATACTGGGCTAAGTTCCGACCCTTGTTGATCTCGACACCCCAATTCCTATTACCAGTCGCTCTTTCAGCAATGTCATGGATATTCAGACCTTTCAGTTGGTCTGCGTACTTGATGCCAAACAGATGCACTTGAAGAGCCGTCTCGCTATAGGGAGCCTGAGAGTACATGTCCGACAGTATCCTGATTGCTTCCTCAGCGGTCATTCCAGTCCTCCACGAATGGTCTCGATGACCTCGCCGATGTGGGAGTCGCGAATCACGGATCGCATCGAAACGACGCCTACCAGCCGAAGGAGTAGGCAACCTCCCGCCGGGGGGATGTGCCCGCGTAGATCGTGCCGCGTTCCTTGTCATAGCGGATGCCCATCACCTTCCCATTCCCCCACGGGTCGACGCGGTTCACGCTGTGGCCGCGTTCGTTCAGTTCGTCCACGACCTCGTTCGATACTCTGTCCTCGATCTCGAACTGGCCTGGGAATGCCTTGCGTGGGTAGAACGACGACGGGAAGTGAGTCGAGTAGAAGGTCGGGGCGTCCACTGCCTCCTGCATGTTCATGCCGAAATCGACGTAGTTCAAGAGGAATTGGAGCGTGATCTGGTCTTGGCTGTCTCCGCCCGGAGTGCCGAAAGCCATCCATGGTTCGCCGTTTTTGGTGACCATGGACGGGGTCAGGGTTGCGCGCGGACGCTTTCGGGGTTCGAGCGCGTTCGGACGATCGGGGTTGAGATAAAACATCTGTCCCCGCGTTCCCAGCGGCAGGCCCAAACCCCTGATGACCGGCGACGAGCCGATCCATCCGCCGCTTGGCGTCGCTGATACCATATTGCCCTCCGCGTCGACGGCGTCGAGGTGGGTTGTATCGCTGACGTGGGCATGACCAAGTCCGAGGTCGACGAGTTCGCTCTCCGAAACGCCGAGGGCGCGGCGGTTGTTCACTGCCACGTCTTCGAGGACATAATCCGGAATTCCCCTACCGATATCGCCGGGTCTTTGTTCCATCGAAGCGGTATCGCCGATGAGGGCTCGGCGCTCCGCCGCGTACTTCTTGGAGAGCAGCTTTTCGAGGGGAACGTCATCGAATTCCGGGTCGCCATAGTAAGCTTCGCGATCAGCGAACGCCAGTTTAGCGGCTTCAACGAGCGTGTGGATATACTCGGCGGAGTTATGCCCCATCGAGGCGAGGTCGTATCCCTCCAGCAAGTTGAGCTGCTGGAGGAATACGGGGCCTTGCGTCCACGACGAGCACTTGTAGACTTCGAGGCCTTGGTACTCGGTCATCGCCGGTTCCTCGACGACGGGTCGCCATTCCGCCATGTCGTCATAGGACAGAAGCGCCGTGTGCGTCTTGCCGGTTGCGTCCTCGACGGGCGTGTTGGTGATGAAATCGAGGATGCGTTCGGCTATCTCGCCGTTGTAGAAGGCATCGCGCGCCGCCTCGATTCCTGCTATGCGGCCCTTTCCTTTTGCGGTCTCTTCCGCGCGGCACATGATTCGCAGCATTTCGGCGTAGTCGGGATTGCGCACCAGGTCTCCGATCTCGGGAACGTTGCCGTTCGGCAAGTAGACCTCTCCGGTCGAAGGGTAGAGCTCGGTGAACTTTCGGCGCCCGCCGTCGAGGGTGCTCCAAAGGCCCTCGTAGAGTGCGAACCCGTTCTCTGCCAGGTCGATGCTGGGGGCGAGTATTTCGGAAAAACTCTTCGTTCCCCATCGCGCGACAGCCTCAGCCCAGGTGCCGACAACGGCCGGAACCGTGATGGGCAAGTACCCGTCCCCCGGTATGAGGTCGATGTCGCGTTCCCGACACCAATCGACCGTGAAGGCCTTCGGGGACCAACCCAAGCCGCTCAGGGCGTACACCTTGCCTTCCTTGGCGGAGTGGATGAGGGTCGGCACTTCGCCGCCGATGCCGCAGCTCTGCGGTTCCATCAGATCGACAGCGATGCACATCGCCGCCGCCGCGTCGATGGCGTTTCCTCCGTTTTCCATGATGCGGAACCCCGCGGCGGTCGCCAGATAGTGTCCCGACGTTACGACGCCTTTTCTTCCCGTTACAACCGGACGAGTGATGAAGCCTGCCAATGTACCGTTCTCCGTTCTAGATGTTTTGCCTAATGGTTCGGTATGTGGAGCGAGCGGCCTTTTCCCTTGACCGGCAGATCGATTCGCTGCGACCCGCTCACGTGCGACCATGCCAGCCCGAATTCCGCTTCGCATACTTGGTGGGTGATGTCGATGTTGCCTAATGTGCGCTCGCCCGTCTCCAACTCGTGTATGAGCTCGCGAATAGTGTTCACGGTTGGACTCTCGCCCGAGGGTACGAACCGCTTTTCTTGGGTGTCGCTGCCTCCCGCCTTTCGGCGCAGGCGAATATCCTCGCCGTCGTCCCATGCGAAAGCGCGGCCCTCGGTGCCGTGTATTTCAAAGTCGGTCGCGCGGTTTAGCGGGATGAAGACCGCTTCGGCGCCCCCGTCATAGCCCACTCGCGAGAAATCGAGCAGGGGATCGGCGAAGTCCATGCCGTCGGGTGGCGTAAATCGGTTCTCGGCGGCGTCCAGCGTCGGCAGAGGCAGAATGCGCTGGCGCATGTCCGTGCCCTCCCGAGGGCCCATCCGGGCGCCGTCGTCCAGCGGGTCGCCGTGAAGAACGAGCCTCCCCTCCGCCCAAACGGGCCGAGGGTCTCCGAGAAGGAATGAAAGCGTGTCGATCGTGTGGGAGTGATGCTTCATCAAGTCGGTGAGCCAAAAGCAAAACGCGAACTTCGGCTCGCCGATCTCTCCCTGCGCTATGGCTTCCCGGAGCCGTTGGAAGCCGTCGTGGTGCCGTCGCTCGGCCCCAAAGTTGAATGCTGCGCCGTTCGTTTTAACGGCGTCGCGAATACGGTCGGCCTCTTCTAGGGACGTGCACAGGGCTTTCTCCGCGAAGATGCCGCGAACCCCGTTCTCGACGGCAAACGTGATGACATCGGCCTTGTAGATGGATTGCGTCGTCACGCTGACGATATCGGGCCGCTCCACCTCGATCATCTCGCGGTAGTCGGTGTACAGGTTGGCGATGCCGTACCGCTCGGTGAACATTTCCAGGCGGCCCTTGCTCCGTCCCGCAACGGCAACGACTTCTACGTCGTCGACGGCGTTGTAGGCGGCGAAGTGGCTGTGGGGCTTGCGGAACGCGCTCGGCGGACGCTCGCCTTCGAGCAGGCCGCCCATGCGTCCCGCCCCGACGATGGCTGCCCGGTACTTGGCGCTTCCCATGGCTATACCTCGACACGGCGTGGGCTATTCCGAACGGAGTATACCACTACACTGCGCGCTCGTGTCCCGTTTGATGCGTCAATCGGCCGACTGCCTGCGTTCTTCCAAGAACCTCACCTGTGATTCCGAGACGAACTCGACCTTGTCCTCGGTGAGAACTCTCAACGCCGGCTGGATTCGTCCGTACAGCGGTGTAACGACCAGGCAGCCGTCGGTGGACTGCTCGAAGTAGTAGACGTCGCTGTTGAGCGAGTAGGTCTCGAAGTCGGCGGAGTGACCCAGGAAGCCGAGACCGTCAAGGTGGTATACGTCGAGTTGAGAAAGCCGCATCAAGCGGCGCTCTCTATTGAAGGTGATTACCAAATCGGTGGTTTGGGGTAAGCGCTCCTCCGCCAATCCGTACGAAAGCATGATAACGACCTTCGGCGCGAGAAGATCGAGCCGCTCATACGTCCGTGTTCGTCCTTCATCCGTGAAGACGTGGGCGCGCGCGCCGGCGGCGATCAGGATTGTGGCGACTTCCGAGGCGAAGTATCGGCGTTCCGGAGTGGAAACGGCGGCGCAAACGGTCGAGGCGTCGAGGGTGGCATGTTCTTTCACCGCGTCTGCCAGAAGGTCGTAGCGTATCGCGCCTTCATCGGCATTTTCGACCATTGCCGCCCGAGTGGGAGACTGCCCCCCTTGCGCTCCCACAATCCATTCGACCCGGTTTGTCTCGGCAAGTGTGTCGCGCAATGGGCGGTCGTGGAATTCGGAGAGTGGGGTCAAGCGAATAGAACTGAACTCGTCCATCGCGGCGATCCGTGGCGGGCGGGTGAGTCGCGGGCGATAGAAGGCCGTCCGGGAAGCCGAGCGGATGACGCCGTTCAGAAGATCAAGGACGTTTTCGGGTGATTTGTAGATTGGCATACGTGATTGATGCGGCCGGTCGGCGGGACGGTCTTGGAGTGTTCGGCCATGTGGTAGGCTGATATGAGCAATTTCGGAGGACGATAGTGGATGAATAGGTTCAAGCGACTGACGAGGACTGGGCAACTGGACAGGGCTTGGGTGGAGTCGGAGCTATTCCCGCTTGCGGAATCCCTTCGAGACACGGAAGACAACGGACAGCCCCTTCGGGGCCGCTCGCTTTATCTTCTGTTCTACGAGCCGAGCCTCTTGACCAGGACGTCGTTCGAGCGGGCGATGGGACTGCTCGGCGGGACGCCCTATTTCACCGAAGACGCCTCCCAGTTCTTCCCGGTCACTACGCCGGACTATATTGAGAATATTATAGCCAACCTCGCGGCCATGCATATGGACATGGTCGTGCTGCGGTCGAGCGATCAAGGAGTTATGGAGCGCGCCGAAGCGGAGGCCGAGGCCCAATCCATGCCGCTCATCAACGGCGGCAGTCTCGAAGACCATCCCACGCAGGCGCTCACCGATCTGTACACCCTCAAGCGAGAGATCGGCGCGGTGGACGGGGCGCGGGTTGCCGTGGTGGGCAGGCTCGATCACCGGAACGTCAGCGCGCTGCTCCGTGGTCTGGCGATGTACGATGGGATTACCGTCTCGCAGGTCCCCTTCAGCGGTCAGGCCGACCCCGACGTGGTATCCGAGTGTGAGGCGCAGGGAGTCACCTTCGAGACGGGCACGATGGACTCCCTCCGCCAAGTCGACGCGATCTATTTGAACGGCCCTCGAACGGTAGCCCATGCTCAACTCCTCAAGTCACGCGGGGCCTTCAACCTGCGAATCGACGAGGAGTTCATGGCCAAGCTCAAGCCCGGATGCGTCATCCTCGATCCCATGCAGCGCAGCGGCGACTTCGACATCCTCGTCAGCGACCCCCGATTGGCGAACTACCGCCAGGCGGAGAATTCGCTGTTCGTGCGCATGGCGCTGCTGCGCACTATGCTGGGGTAGGGTGCTCCCGTACGGCACTATAAGGCAGTCAAGGCTCGGTAGCCGACTCTAATGCCCCAAGTGTAACCATCAGATTGGATATAGGACAAGGTTATGGAGCAACGGGATTAGCAAAGACGTGACAGGTAGCATAGGATAAAGCTGGTGTAGTTGCGGTAGCCGTCTGCACGGCAGAGCTGCTTCTCAAGGCAGACGGCCAATAAGCTTAGGCCCGACAGGTCGGAGGTCATGTTACACCTCCCTTCGGCGGAGCGCGTCAGCGCTCCGCCTTGTTGATTACGCGAGGTACAGGCTTGACGGAACAGCAGATCATACGTTGTCCTGTTGGTTGCGCATTCCTCTATTCGATTGAACGAGACAACGTACCTATCGAAACAGCGGTGCGGCCCCGCGACGCATTCAGAAGACTGGCAAAGGCACACGTTCTGTTGTCGCCCTGGGGAATAGATTTCGACAAGACCGCTGCCGAGCTACTGGCTCGCGGCCCTCGTTGGGCCGAGCTAGCGAAACGACTGTTAGGTCATGCTGGTAGTGGCTGGTGGGCAGACCCGATAGACCTAGAGCGTCAAGTTCTGCTTACTGATCCGGCGCTTCGGCCCTCGCGTCAAAACCTTCGCTGGGAAAGCTACGCGCAGCGCCCGACGGTTTGGCAGGCTACATCGACCGAACGTGACGGAACTACCTCGCTAAATGCCGCTATCTGGTACGGAGCAGGCGATTGGCCTATACCAGCATCGCTTTTACAACACAGGGCTTTGATTGACAGCGCCGCAAGGGTGTTGGAAATCGGAGGGCCGTCCGACTGGCATTCGCTTTGCGCCAAGTATCCACGACGGATTGAAACCGGCGAGGGTCCCGCGAACAACTATACGCTATCACCAGATTGGCGGAGCGTAAGACAGGACTGGGACGGCATCCATATTTCGTTCATGGCCCAGTTGGTTGCGCCATTCGTGGCACAAGAGACGGAGCACGGCACCAGTATGATGTGGGCTTGGCAGTCAGAAGCAACCCTATGGGTATCTCGTGATGCTGTGCATCGCGGAGAGGAAATCCAAAAGGGAACCTGATGTCGGGTGCCCTAGATGTTCTTTCGAACCGTCGCTCGCTAACAGTTGAGGTAAATGGCGGGGCCGAGCCAGTAGCCAGAGTCAAGCGTCCCGTCGGGCCATCGGAACACCACAGAGGATTTGCCGCTAATCGCAATCCGTTTCTTCATTCCGTACTCCTAAAGGCACTCCTGAACTTCAAGATGCGTGGGTGCTCCACCGGTCCGTTAGGTTTGTCAACTCATCAGGCACACCCTAGAGAATCAGCATCGCGTCGCCAAAGCTATAGAAGCGATATCGCTCACCTACGGCCTCCCGGTACGCCGCCAGCATGAGTTCGCGGTCTGCGAAGGCGCTGACGAGCATCAGCAAGGTCGATTGCGGCAGGTGGAAGTTAGTGACGAGTGCATTGATTACCCGGAATGAGAAGCCGGGATAGATGAAGATATCGGCCCAGCCGGAGCCCGCGCTGATCGTGTCGCCGGCCTCCCTGCCCCGAAGCGACGCAGCGTACTCCAGCAGGCGGACGGTCGTCGTCCCGACGGCTATGACACGCCTTCCCTTGCGCTTGGCGCGATTGATCGTCTCTGCGCTTTCCTCATCAATGCGGTAGAACTCAGCGTGCATATCGTGATCGGCGATCTCCTCGACCTGCACAGGTCGAAACGTCGCCCAGCCGACGTGCAAGGTGACAAATGCCGTGTGGACACCGATTCGGCGGATCTCTTCCATGAGCCGCGGCGTAACGTGCAAACCCGCCGTGGGCGCGGCTACGCTGCCACGCTCCCGGGCGTAGACGGTCTGGTATCGCTCGGGGTCTTCGAGCGGTTCCCTGATGTACGGAGGCAGCGGCACGACGCCGATTTCGTCGAGGACATCCTCTCGGTTCAGGCGCACGGTGCGCGACCCGTCGTCGTGAGCCTCCAGCACTTCGCCTTCTACCGAAACCATGTCACCGCGAAGTACGAACGACGTGCCGGGGAGCAGTCGTCGTCCCGGCCGCGCCAGTGCGTGCCAGACGCCGCGCGACTGCCTTCGCAGCAGCAGCAATTCGATCTTCGCGCCGGTGCGTACAAGGGAACCGTACATCCGCGCCGGGAATACCTTGCTATCGTTAAACACCATCACGTCACCGGGACGAAGATATTCGAGCACATCGGTGAATACTCGGCGCTCGAACCGCCGTTCCGCCCGACGAACGACCATCAGGCGGGAGCTGTCCCGCGGCTCGATCGGGGTTTGGGCGATCAGTTCCGGCGGGAGATCGTAGGCGTATGCTTCAAGGCTTAGGTCGTGGGGTGTGGACAAGTCGCGAGTCTTTCGGTTAGTTGGCGCAGTGAGACTATTTTCGCCGCGACGTGTCGATCCCGCAAGCCAGGTTTTCGTCTATTGCCCGCCGCATGATTTCGGGTACAATGCTTCGTGATATCCAGCGAAACGAGAGAGTCCCATGTACGTCAAGCAGAACGAGGCGTCGGACGTTCACGAAACGCCGAACATTCACGAGGGTGAGGGAGTCATCCTGCGCCGCAGCATGTTCCGCGAGCAGAGCAAGCTGCCGATCCGCATGGAAGTATGGGAACTGGAGCCGGGGGTCAGCGAGGGAGACCACACCCACGAGGGGAATGGCGAGTTGGAAGAGATATACTACTTCCTCGAAGGCCGGGGCGTCATGTCGGTCGAGGGTGAGGACGTGCCCATCGCCGCTGGGGATTCTGTCATGGTGCCGCCGGGCGTCGACCACGGGTTCCGCAATACCGGCGACGGTCTCCTGAAACTGGTGCTCATTTGGGGCAGGCCGACAGAGTAGCGCCGTTTGTCGGGCCCCCTTCATGACCGCAAGGAGTCTAGCTTTATATGCCCAGCGAAAATGTTTACGAGAGACTTGGCGTTCGGAGGATAGTAAACGCCTCATCTTGGCGAACGAACGTAGGAGGGAGCATCATGCCTCCGCCGGTCCGTCGCGCCATGGACGAGGCCGCGCAGTGGTTCGTCGACCTTGGTGAGTTGAACTCGCGGGCAGGGGAGACGATAGCTCGCCTGACCGGAGCCGAGGCGGGGTTGGTGACGGCCGGCTCCGCTGCGGGGATGATGCTCGAAGCGGCGGCCTGCATGACGGGTGACGACCCGGCGAAGGTTGACCGTTTGCCCGATACAACGGGCATGAAGAACGAAATTATCATTCATCGTTTCCAGCGTGTGACGTATGATCGCTGCTTCCGAGCGGCGGGAGCGAAACTCGTTGAGATCGGGGACTCCGGCGGAGCGTTCGAGTGGGAGTTGGAAGCCGCCATCAACGAGCGCACCGCGGCGGTGGCATATATCTTCGCCGCGAGGCAGAGCGGCTCGATTCCTCTGCCCAGAGTCGTTGAGATCGCTCACGCGCGCGGAGTGCCCGTAATCGTCGATGCCGCCGCCATGCTTCCGCCCCCTGAGAACCTGACCCGTTACCTCGAAATGGGCGCCGACATGGTCAGTTTCAGCGGCGGCAAGGGCGTCCTCGGCCCTCAGTCGACCGGCATCCTGTGTGGACGGGCCGACCTCATCCATGCCGCGGCTATGAACGGCGCGCCGAACCAGGGTATCGGCAGGACGGCCAAGGTCTGCAAGGAAGAGATCGCGGGACTGGTCACGGCTCTTGAACTGTTTGTGGATACCGACCACGAGGCCGAGTTGGCGCGTTGGGAGTCCATGTGCAAGAATATGGCATCAGGCATCGGACGAATACCGGGCCTCCGCGCCGAGTATTTTCCGGCTGCGCCGGAGCTTGACGAGTTCGAGAGCGCGACGCCTCGGGTTTACGTCTTCTCCGAACAAGGTTCCGGCCCCGACTTGGCAGACCTCGAAGAATCCCTCAAACGAGGTGATCCCCCGGTGTACTGCTATCCGGGCGAGCATGGACGCGCCATCGGTCTTAGCCCGGTCAACCTTATGGACGGCGAAGACGACGTGATAGTCCGCCGCTTCCGAGAGGTCGCGTCCTGAGCCCTGCCCGGCTAGGAAGTCTCCGACGGCTCCACATCCATATTCGGTTCCTCTGCCTCCGCAGAGTTTAGGTCGGGATCTTCCGAGGAGTGAGCGTGTGAGTCGGTGTCCTCATCCTCGGTCTCTGCGGTATCGCACTCGGTTGAATCCGATTGCATCAGCATCGAATCGAAGAAGTCGGCCCCACGCATGATCTGGTTCTCCTGCCGGAGGATGATGCCCTGTACTCGTGGCACGTAGTCGTTGATCCACCGATCATCGTTGCGGAAGGCCTCTCGCGCCTCCTCAAAGTGAGCGTAGTCGCGGTAGGCCCAAATGTGCACGACTCGGTTTAGCTCGCCGATGTCGGTGTAGTACCAGCCGGCCAGTTTGATGCCATGACTCTCGCGCACCGGCAGGGCGACCTCTCTCACGGCGGCCATGTATTCGGGGGTCTTGCCCATCGCTATATCGTAGGTGCGCATGTCGTAGATCATAGAGATTCTCCTTGTCGTAGGGTCGGGAGGATGTGTTTCCGTTTGCGGGATGGTGGATTCCCGCCTCGCATCCGGGCGCGGGCGGGCGTTCCTTCGCGTGAATGCCGGCGGAGATGTTCGGTTCGGGCGTTACATCGTGCGTCCAACGCTGCCAATTTCGCGTTGCAGCCGAGCTTCTACCCCCGCCACTGTCTCCGGGTTGGACGGCCAGTCCGAGGGAGGCACATGGGAGAGTCGAAGGAGGAACCTCGAGAGGAAGCCTACATATTCCTTCAATTCTCGAACCCGTACCTTGTCCACGGTGTCCCACGGTTCCGCTCGGAAGATCGAGTCGGGGTGTCGACCGACGAACCTCCACCTCCAGAGGATGGCGCAAGGAATGGCGCTGCGTGTGAAGGAAAAGCCGTCGTTCATGTGATCGAGTGCCGGCATGACGTGGCACTGCAAGCCTTCGTTCAACTCGTCCAGATTGCGTTGGACGAGGGTGCGGAGGTGTGGGAACTGCAGGACAACTCCCTTCATCGGACCCGCGGAAAGCTCGTCCAAGTTCACAACCAGCCTCGGCTCGGGTTCGGGGCCGTAGTGCTGCCTGACGTATGCGGCGGAACCCTGGTGGTTTTGCTCCTCGCCGCTCCACGTGCAGACGCGAATGCTCATGCCGGGCGATATGCCCAGTTGCCGCTGCGCGTCGGTAAGCAGCCTCGCGGCCTCCAGCAGGACGACCAAGCCGGAACCGTCGTCCACGGCGCCCGGCGAATTCATGTACGTGTCTTGGTGAGCGCCGAGTACGAGCGACTCGTCCGGCCAATTCGAGCCCGGCAAGTCGGCGACGGTGTTATAGCACGGCGCGATGAAAGCCCTGCTCTCGACGCGGAGAGCGAACGTCTTGCCAGCAGCGCGTCGAAGCCTGACGCCGTCCTCTCGGTGGGTTTGCACTGTTGGCAGTGGGTGAGGCAGGACATCTCCCGCCTTTTCGTTCCATCGCTTGTCCGTTGCGCGAACGGTCTCGATGTGACCGCCCGCCGTCGGTTCGACCGCGATGGCCCCCGCGCATCCGGCCGCTGCGATGGCGCGCAGCCGATCCGGCAGCGGGACGGGAGCGGTGAAGGGCTCATCGGCGTTCTCGATAACGGCGATGCTGCCCGGAAGGCTTTGCCGGCGGGACTTGATTTCATGCGGCATTCCGAATCCCACGT
This sequence comes from Dehalococcoidia bacterium, assembly GCA_965232435.1. Taxonomy (GTDB): domain Bacteria; phylum Chloroflexota; class Dehalococcoidia; order Lucifugimonadales; family VXLM01; genus VXLM01. Next base: position 388,133 of record CBDDPU010000004.1, on the reverse strand, counting down.
CAACGAGAGGCGCGCGGATGTCAATCGGGGGACAGTGGATCATCGGAACGACCGAGATGGGCAGATCGTCTTCTACGATGCGCCCCTCACAGATCGAGTAGTCCCAAGCCTTGAGATCGAACGCTTCGAAGCGAGGATTATTGAGGCCGAACTCCTCGAACCGGCTCTTGATGTAACTTCCCGCCGCTTCGTCCCCCGGCGTGCCCGCCCAGCGCGCACCGATGCGCTCGCAAATCTCATAGAGGTGTTTGTCAAGCCGGGAGCCGACGAACGCCTCGCCCATCAGCCATTTGTCGATAGTCTTCCAGTCCGGTGTGGAGGTCATGGGGATATCTATCAGAAAGTAGAGAGTATTGCGTAGGGAGTTTGGTATATCAGGGGTAATGATAAAGGGTGCGGCGTTGTTCGTACAGTCATTAGAGGACGGCCTGCTGGGTCGATACGCTCGCACCCGTATCATCGCTACAATGTGCTTTGCGGACGTGGCATAATGCAGATGCAGGAATTTCAGATGATAGAGGGAGCACACGGCGAGCCGATGAATGAATCCGCGGCATGGTTCCTCGTTTCCGAAGAAAGCGCCCCTCTCGGACAGATATACCCCACCGACGGTAGGATCGAACCGTCAATTGGCGAGACTCTGGAGAGCGGGGGGACGTGGAGGCGCGCGGAGGTTCTGCGATTCGAGGAGTTGCGGGCCTCGTGCGGCATGAGGCGGTTTCGGATCGTGGTTCGCGTCATCGAGTAGGAGCGCGAGTATGGAAGAGTTGCGGGTTGGCGTAATCGGATGCGGCAGTCACGCGCGGAGCCACTTCGAGATGATCGACTCCGAGCCGAGGGTTCGTCTCGTCGCCTTGGCGGACATCGACGACGAGCGACGAGCGCAGGCCGAGCGACTTTGGTCGGTTCCCGGCTATGCCGACTACCGAAGGATGCTTGATGAGCATGGCATTGACATTGTCCATGTCGTCACGATGCCCGCTCATCTGAAGTCAATCGTTCTCGATTGTCTCGAACGCGATATCAACGTCTCGGTGGAAAAATCGCCTGGCATGGACTCCGTGGAGACGCAGGAAATGGCCGAGGCCGAGGCTGCAAGCAAAGCGAAGGCCATCGTCTCACTCAACCGCCGGTACTTTCCTGAGGTGCTTGCCGTGCGTCGGCTGGCGCGAGAGCACGGCGGGACGGTCAATTGTTCGGCCACGTATAACAAGGCCCTAACCGGAACGCCCGAGAATTTCGGCCCGCTGCTGCCGGCGCCGATCATCTCCGACGCCATCCATCATGTCGACCTGCTGCGATGGTTCGCCGGCCCCTCCGAAGACAAGGCCGCGCTGCCGGTTGAAGTGCACTCGGTCGTGGCGGACGGCGCTCGCCCCGTAGAGCATAGGCAGAACGCCGTCATCCGTTTCGATACGGGCGCTATCGGCTCCATTATGAGCCAATACGGCGTGGGAGGACGGATCCAGCGAGCGCAAATCCACGCGCGGGATTTTTCGGCGTATTTCGATCTCACGAGAGGACGAAAGGTCGAGATGTACCGTTTGGCGGCGAGCGGCCGCTCCGCGGAGGTCGGGGCGAGAGTCGAAGAGCCGCTCGACCTCGAAGCGGTCGGAGGGCCCGACTTCAACGAAGTGCGGCATTTTGTCGACTGCCTTATAGAAGACCGGACGCCGTGGTCGAATTTAGACGACGCCGTGATCACCATGAAGCTGTGCGAGGCCATTCGCCAGGGCCACAGCGGTACGTTGGAGATGTAGGAGGCTTGCCCCAATGCCGATGAAACTCTCCGTATCGATGCGCGTTGCCGAGGACATGTTCGACAAGCGCAAGGCCGCCATGTCGCTCGATGACATGGCGCGAATGGCCAAGGATAGCGGTTTCCACGCCGTCTGCATGAGGGCGTCCCAAGTTGGGACTCACACTCGTCGGGAGGTCGTCGGAGAGAGACGCGAATTCTTGGAATCTCTGGGTCTGGCGGTTTCGATGGCAACGGGCGATTTTCCCATACCCGAAAACAATGAGCATGGGCCGGACGCCCTTCGGAACATCACGCCGTACCTCGATCTTGCCGAGGCCCTCAACTGCGACCTGCTCCGCATCTGCATGAAGAAGGATGAGGACGTTGAGTGGGCGAGGCGCGCATCCGACGAGGCGGCGGAACGGGGCATTCGCCTGGCCCATCAGAGTCACCACGACAGTCTCTTCGAGTTGGCGGATCGGTCGGTCGAAATCATCGAGCAGGTCGGCCGTCCCAACTTTGGCATCATTTACGAACCTGCTAACCTTCAATTGTGCGGCGAAGATTACGGGGTGGAGACGATCAAAACGTTTGCGCCGTACCTGATGAACGTGTACTTGCAGAACCAGATCATCCGGCAGGGCGGCGATACGGCGGCGTACACCCGGAATGCCGGTCACGTGGAATTCGATCAGATCCCAATATGGGATGGGCGCGGGATCGATTTCCCGCACATCATGGACTCGCTGAATGAGATCGGCTACGAGGGATATGTCACCGTGCATCAGGCTTCGGCGGGAGTGCAGGGGGGACCGGCCGCGGCAATCACCGAGAACGCCCGATACCTCCGCTCCATTGGAGACTTTGAGAAATGAAGGTGCATCTCGTAGACGGCACGTACGAACTCTTCCGCGCGCACTTCGGCGCGTTTCCGGCGGTGGCGCCGGACGGCAGGAGCGTGGGGGCCGTGCGCGGTCTCTTGCAAACTCTGCTGCTCCTTCTCCGACAGGACGACGTGACTCATGTCGCGGTCGCGTTCGACCACGTCATCGAGTCGTTCCGCAATGAACTCTTCGAAGGGTACAAGACGGGTGAGGGGACTTCGGAGGATCTGCTGGCGCAGTTCGATCCCGCCGAGATCGCGACGGAGGCTTTGGGAATCGTAACGTGGCCGATGATCGAGTTTGAGGCCGACGACGCCATCGCCACCGCCGCCGTGCGGTTCGCCGACGACCCACGTGTCGAGCAGGTGGTCATCTGCTCGCCGGACAAGGACTTGATGCAGGCAGTGCGAGGCGACAAGATTGTGAGCCTCGACCGTCGCCGGGAGTCGCTCACGAACGAGGCGGGCGTGGTCGAAAAGTTCGGTGTGCCGCCGGAGTCGATCCCCGACTACCTTGCGCTGGTCGGTGACAGCGCGGACGGAATTCCCGGCGTTCCCCGCTGGGGAGCGAAGAGCGCCTCCACTATGCTGGCGCGATACGGCCGCATTGAGGACATTCCTGACAGCGAATTGCTTTGGGATGTCAAAGTGCGTGGCGCGAAGAGCATGGCAAGCACTTTGGCCCAGCATCGCGCCGAGGCGGCTCTCTACAAGGAATTGGCGACTCTTCGGCTCGACGTTCCGATAACCGAGAGTCTCGACGATCTCGAATGGAGGGGCGCTCGTCGAACGGCTTTTTCAAACATGTGTGACGAGTTTGGCTTCACCCAGCTCAGAAGCGCCCCGACAAGATGGACGGAATAACTGAACGCGATAAGTAGATGCAGGCTTGACAACGCCTTACCTTGCCTGCCAGCGTGGCTGGACCACCTAGTCAAAACGCTCCATAAATGCACTTCGGTCGTCCTCTCGGACGGTTATAATCCCGCCTCCAACGATTTTCAGGCCGTAGCGTATCCATAACTGACAGTGCGGACATGCGCCCGTATGCCAATAGAGGGATTCATATTTGTTGTCGATAGCGTCCCATGCTGATTGGCGATCCTCGGATGCTAAGAGGTTCAGATAGCGTACGACGGTTTCAGCCGTAGCAGGGATAGATTTCAAACCTTCGCGCTCACACCATAGCTCAAACAGATTCCACTCGGCCTCAGTTTCTCTTGCAAGTGAGGCGTAGTGTTGCGATACCGGATCCTCAGCGTCTCGCCTCCACTCTAACGGCAGTCCGTATTCATCCAGAACCTGTGTTGTATCCTGCTTCTCCATCCTTCGCCTACGGATATAAAGCAGGGGCAACCGGAGTATACCGCGAAACGTCCGCCTCGGCGGCCTGGCTGATTGCATTATCTCGTCGGCCAGTTTTTGCGACAACTCCAGTTGCGCCCGCTTGCTCAATTGTTCGTGCAACGTACCTTTCCTTTCTCACGCGCCCCGCCCGACTGGTTCGATGAGTTGGCCGTGTAGATGTCATCTCCGACTACCAACTGATGTGTTGTCTCTAGTCGATAATTGTAGTAGGTGACTCCAGGCAAGCACCTCCAAGACAAGACTGCCCGCATGTCTCGCTGTCGGCATCAAGGTTCACCGGCACCGGACGGGCAGGACGAGAACTTGACATCCTCAAACACCCAACCGAGATAGCTGTACCGGTAGAGGTATCTGGATCGTGTGCCAATGACTACCCGCAGGCGGAGGAGCCGTGCATTGAATGTGGGACTTAGCGTTGATCCAGCCGGTTCCGGGATAGTCTTTGGACTCATGCGGCCGATCAGAAGAACCGGTGCAATTCCAGGGATTACCTTCGACCTGGGTGCTTGAACTCGTGCCGGTGGCACCTCCATTGCTAGACATGCTCATTGTGGACGTGAGCCATCGTCCTCGTCTCCTTCAGCGACAACCGGAGACACTATCACCATCAACCAGAATACGATCATCAATGGAACTAGAATGTACTTCACTGGATTCCTCCTTTACACTCTCAGCGCCACGAGTGGAGGCAGGCCGTACAACAATGGACTGCACCTCGTTTTCTGTAGGATAGTTTGATGATAAAGCAATGTTGAGACCCTTATAATTGGAGGCGCTGTTTCGGGGAGAGTTGAAACTGAGAGGGGATTGAGAAAAGGGAGGGTCGCCCTTAGAATTGGAGATGTCTAAAATAATTCAATAAAGTGCTTCGCAAGTAGACTTGCCCCAGAGCCTGTATCAGTTTACTCGGTCGGGTGATTGAGCCGAAGCTGTGTCACGCCCCGGCTTATGGCTTCCCACTTTCGCGGGAGTGATGAGTGGGATGCAGGACCATCTTTCAAAAACTAACTACCGAGCAAACTATACAGTCCCTGTCCTAAAATTTAGGCCAATCCAAGAGGGTCCACAGGTGTCACAGCATATTCCAAAAGTGCCCTAGCTACGCGAACTCGCCCAATAATGCCCATCTGTGGGATGCACAAAGTCCAGCTTATTCCGTAACAGAACAACAGGAGACCTATGACGACAACAGAACGAGAAGAGACGCGATTCAAGGTTGTCGGCACGCGCCCCGTGCGGCACGACGGCATCGAGAAGGTCACCGGTCAGGCCCTGTACGGCGCCGACATCGACCTGAACGGGCTGCTGCACGGCAAGGTGCTTCGCAGTCCTCATGCCCACGCGCGAGTGGTGTCGATCGACACGAGCCGGGCCGAACGTCATCCCGGCGTTCATGCGGTGATAACCGGGGACGATCTGGCGACGGCAGGCCCGATGCGGCGCGGCGGAGGCAATAGGACGGACGCCATTCTGGCCCAGGGGAAGGCGCTGTACAAAGGGCATCCGGTCGCCGCGGTCGCCGCGAGCAGTCCGCACGTCGCCGAGGAGGCGGTTGAGCTTATCAATGTCGTGTACGAGCCGCTGCCGTCCGTCACGAACGTTGAAGACGCCGTCTCGCCGAATGCGCCCGTTCTCCACGAGGGATGGGACGATCCCGCCGACCCGGTTCCCGGCTCGGAGATCGATTCGCCCAACGTCGCCACACTTGAGCGTCACGTCATGGGCGACCTCGAAGCAGGGTTCGCCGAGGCCGACCTGATCGTCGAGCGTGAGTTCCGCACCAAGACGGTGCACCAGGGCTACATCGAGCCGCAGAACGGCACGGCGTCGTGGTCGCCGGAGGGCCGCCTGACCATTTGGTGCAGCTCCCAGGGGCACTTCGGCATTCGTGACGCGATCGCAGGCTTGCTGGACATTCCTATCTCACAGTTGAAGGTCGTGCCGATGGAGATCGGCGGCGGCTTTGGAGGGAAGCTGACTGCGTACCTTGAACCACTGGCTGCACTGCTTTCAAAGAAGTCCTTGAGGCCGGTTAAGATGACCATGACCCGCGCCGAGGTGCTGGAGGCGTCCGGGCCGACCGCGGGAAGCCAGGTTACCGTCAAGGTCGGCGTAACCAACGATGGCCGGATCACCGCCGCATTTGGGAAGTTCTTGTTTGAAGGAGGAGCGTACGGGGGCGGCCCGGTCGCTCCCGCATGTGCCGCGATATTCGCCCCCTACAACATCGAGAACGTTCGAATCGACGGATACGACGTCGTAACGAATAAGCCTTCGACGAGGGCGTACCGCGCTCCGGGAGCGCCTATCGTGGCGTTTGCGGTGGAGTCAGTTATGGACGAGATAGCCGAGATGCTCGATATCGATCCGATGGAGTTCCGACTGCTCAACGTCGCGCGTGAGGGGATCCGTCGCGCGGACGGCGTGATGAACGGACGAATCGGCGCCGCTGAGGTCATGGAGGCGGTGCGCTCGCATCCTCACTACCGCGCGCCGAGAGACGGGGCGAATCACGGTCGCGGTGTGGCCATGGGTTTCTGCCGGAACAACACCGGCCCCGCCAGCGTTATCGCAAACGTGTTTGATGATGGCACAGTGAGCCTCGTCGAAGGCTCGGTCGATATCGGCGGCTCCCGGACGGCCATAGCTCAGCACCTTGCCGAAGTTCTCGGCATCCCGGTCGAGGACGTGAATCCCAGCATAGGAGACACCGACTCAATCGGATTCACGTCCAATACCGGCGGGAGTGGGGCTACCTTCAAATCCGGCTGGGCCGCCCATGAAGCCGCCCGCGACATCATCTCCCAACTGACCCGGCGCGCGGCGCTGATCTGGGACGTGTCCTCGGAGCAAGTAACGTACGCGGATGGTGGAGTGGAGCATGTCTCCGACACCGAGCTTCGGATGTCGTTCCGGGAGATCGCGGCGATGCTGCCGGATACCGGGGGGCCCGTCGTCGGGCGCGCGAACCTCAACCCGGCCGGCCAGAGCGGGTCGTACTCGGCGAACATCGTCGACGTGGAAGTCGACTCGGACACCGGCAAGGTGGATATCCTCCGATACACCGCCTTCCAGGACGTGGGATTTGCGATACATCCCAGCTACGTTGAAGGGCAGATACAAGGAGGCACGGCCCAGGGGGTGGGCTGGGCGCTCAACGAGGAATACTTCATGAGCGAAGACGGCGGGATGCTCAACACGAGCCTGCTCGACTATCGGATGCCGACCAGTCTCGACCTTCCGATGATCGACACCGTGCTTGTCGAGGTCAACAATCCCGGGCACCCGTTCGGCGTTCGCGGGGTCGGTGAGGCGAATATCTCGCCGCCAATGGCCGCGCTCGCAAACGCCATTCACGACGCCGTCGGCCTCCGTATGAGAGAGCTCCCAATGAACCCGCAGGCCGTATCGAAGGCCATCCGGGAGAAGGCAGGTTAGCGGCATGAAATTGCAGGGCAAGAAAGCACTCATTACGGGATCGCGGCGAGGCATAGGGCGGGCGATCGCCCTGAGGCTTGCCGAGGAAGGCGCCGATATCGGGATCAACGATATCATTCGTGACGAGACGGCTGAGGAGACGCTGCGAATGTTGCGTGACTTGGGTTCCAGCGTCACTTGGCACGAGGCGAACGTTGGCAAGAGCGCCGACATCAACGAGATGATTGACGGTTTCATCGCGGAACACGGCGGGATCGACATCCTCGTGAACAACGCGGTGGGCAGCATCAAGAACAGCTTTCTCGACATCAGCGAGGAGGATTGGGACTTTGAGATGGGCAACGCGCTCAAGGGGCCGTTTCTGGCCAGTCAACGGGCCGCTCGCGCGATGATAGATCAGGGGAGGGGAGGGCGAATTGTCTCCATCGCCAGCGTCCACGCCTTTTGGGCCAAACCCTATAATCTCGTGTACAGCATCGCGAAGATGGGCTTGATTCGCATGGCCATGAGCATGGCGGTCGATCTCGCCGGGCACGGGATCACCTGCAACACGGTCGCGCCCGGTCTGATCGACTCTCGAACGCTGTCCCCCGAAGAAGAACACCTCCGAGCGGGGCCTGAGTACGCCCCGGACGTGGCGGCGGAGATTCCGCTAAAGGTCGCAGGGGTTCCGAGGGATATCGCCAACGCCGTCGCTTATCTCTGTTCCGACGATGCGCGCTACGTGAACGGACATTGCATTACGGTCGACGGGGGGATGACCATCGTCGGCCCAGGACCCGGCAGTCACGACCCCGGAATCAGCAACATATCGGCAGAGGAGATCGCGCGCACGCGATAGCGGCGTTCCGATCCTCGGTACCTCCGACTGAGGGCACGCGCCTGAAACTCCACCGGCGCAAGGAACTGTCCGGAGTCCGTTAGAAACCCTCACTCAAGCAACACAGCCTCCCCGATACTCGCGCGCCATCGTCGTTCCCGTGAAAAGAGGCCGTTGAATAACCGCCATTATCGCCCCTTTCCCTATCCGCCATTTCCCGCACCGCAATCTTGACAAGCAAGAACTGATGTCCTATGCTAATTATACGCGCTCACCCACCGCTCAACTTTACAATAACAACCGGGAATGCTGCAAAATGCGACAGGATGCAACAAATTCCGAAAAATAAAGCCTCGTAATCTCCCATCCCGTCACTCCCGTGAAAACGGGAACCTGCCCTCTGCTGTGGGGTGAATCTCACAGGGGAGGGTTTGTTGATCTCATCAAGACGGAACGGTTACACAGCGAGCCCTTCCCTATATGTTTCTTGAGCCGTCAGGTACACTGATGCGAGCATTGAACGGAGGAACCATAGGAATGGATCGGTTGTCACTTCAAGAACTGCGTGATCAGTTGCCGGTAACGGAGGAGGTAGGGTATTTTCAGACGGGCACCTACGGGCCGACGCTGTCATCGGCGCTGAAGGCGGTGAGAGACGCGATGGAGTATGAGGCCCTGCACGGCCCGGCGCGTCCGGATACTCGGCAGTACATCATGGAGAAGGAGGAGGCGGCCAAGGGGCATCTCGCCGATCTCCTCAACGTCAAACCCGAAGAACTGGGCATCGGCTCGAACACGACGCGGGCGATGCACAGAGTGCTGCGCAGCTTCGACTGGGGCGAGGGGGACGAATTCGTCACGACGTCGCTTGAGCACGTGAGCACGGCGGACGCCTCTCGCGGCCTGGAACAGGAGCGCGGAGTGAACGTGACGGTCGTGGAGGTTGACGACAGCGACGCGGCGTTAATCGAGTCCCTCGATGGGGCGGTGACCGAGGAGACGAAGCTGCTGCTGATTAGCCACGTGGCCTCACCGAACGGGCGCATCATGCCGGTTCGGGAGGCGGTGGACGTGGCGCACGAGAAAGGCGTGCCGGTGTTGGTCGACGCGGCGCAGTCGGTCGGGCAATTCCCGGTCGACGCCCAAGCGCTGGGCTGTGATTTCCTCATCGGATCGGGGCCAAAGTGGCTGTTGGGGCCGATGGGGAGCGGCTATGTTTGGGTATCGCCGGACCAATCGGACAACTTCCGTCCGTATTTCACGCCCGACGTGGGCGCGTGGTCGAAGCCCGGCGCTCCCGTGGCCGCTCCCACTGCACGCTCACGGGCAGAGTTCGGAACCTATAACCATCCTCTCGTAATCGGGATCGGCGAGGCGGCCAAGACTCTGATGAGCGTTGGGCTGGATACCATCCGTGACCACGCGGCGGGGTTGTCGAAGATATTGCGGGAGGAGATGCGGGACACGCCGGGGGTCAACGTTCTCACGCCGATGGAGCCGGGCAAGTCGGCGGGAGTCACGACGCTTTCGTTCGACGGCTACGCCGAGGAAGACCTCCAGGGCTTGGTTCAGTGGCTCAACGCCGAACGGAAGATCCTCGTCAAGTTCCAATGGCTGACCGCGCCGCTTCAACTCGACAAGATAGGGATGCGAATTTCCGTCGCGGGGTTCAACACCGAGGAAGAGGTGCGCTGCCTCATCGACTCAATTCGGGACGGCATCCGAAGGTAGCGTCGCTATCGCGTCGCTATTCGCGGCGGCCCCTGAGTCGGGGATCGAGAATGTCGCGCAGCCAGTCGCCGAGCAGGTTTGCGCCAAGCACGACGAGCATGATCGCGACGGCGGGGAAGTTCAGGTGCCAGGCCAGGGTTATGTAGTCCCGTGAGTCCGCGATCATCTTGCCCCAGGTGGGTACGAGAGTGTTGACGCCGAATCCCAAGAAGCTGAGGGCGGCCTCGGTGAGGATGACGCCGCCAAACAACAGGCTCGCGATCACGATGGCAGGCTGTATGGCGTTGGGCATGATATGGCGAAGCATGATGCGCAGGTCGACCACTCCCAGCGCCCTCGCGGCGTGAACGTAGTCCCTCTCGCGGATGCTGAGCACTTCGCCGCGAATGAGGCGCGCGAAGCCCACCCAGCTGCCGAGGCCGATGAAGACGATCATCTTTGCCAACTCGTTGTGTTCGGTGGGGATGAAAGGCAACTTAAAGTCTTCAAGAAAGGCAATGACCGCGATCAGCAACACGAGGAACGGTATAGCCGTCTGCGTGTCAGCGATGCGCATGATTACGTCGTCCACTATCCCTCCCTTGTAGCCCGCGAGGAGGCCGAGAAACACGCCTGACACTGTCCCTATCGATACGGCGGAAAAGGCAATGATCAGCGACAACTGCGATCCTACGAGCATCCGGCTGAGGACGTCGCGCCCCAAGTTGTCCGTGCCCAGGAATCCGACGCCGTTTTCGCGATCCGCCCATACGGGCTTCGCCAAAGGGTTCTTGAGGTCGATGGCCACGGGGTCTTTGGGCGCGAGCCAATCCCCGAATATGGCGGCAACGACAAAGGTAACCATGATGATGATGCCAATGATGCCGATTCGGTGAATCCAGATGCGACGCCAAATGCTCTTTCCACGAGTGGCGCGGCTTCGAGATACGGCGTCCGGTATGCCGACTGTTACGCTCATCGCCCTCTACCGGTGTCGAATTCTTGGGTCGACCATGGCGTACACTAAGTCCATGATGAGAAAGAGCAGTGCCGTGACCGTTCCGAACAGGAGCACGTCGAGGAAGACGACGGGGTAGTCTCTGTTGGCGACGGCCTGGGCCATGAGATTGCCGACGCCCGGCCACGCGAATACGACCTCGACGACAACGACGGTGCCGAGCAGGTGGGGGAGTGAGGACACGACTACGGTGATGACCGAGATGCTGCCATTCCGGAGCGCGTGCCGGAATATTACGAGACGCTGGCTCAGTCCCTTGGCCATGGCCGTGCGAATGTAGTCCTGGCTGAGCGCTTCAAGCATCCCGGAGCGGCTTATCCTTGCTACCGTAGCAATAAGGCCCGTTGAAAGCGTAATGGCAGGTAGGATGATGTGCTTCCACGAGCCGGTGCCGGAGGTGGGCAGCCACCCAAGATTAACGGAAAAGATAATGATGAGCATGATGGCGAGCCAGAATTGGGGCACCACGATGCCGAAGACAGATATCCCCGTGGCGAGGTTGTCGATGATGGAGCCTCGATTCAGCGCCGCGATGATGCCTAAGGGGAGTCCGGCAACCACGCCGATGGCCGCGGCGAGCAGCCCAAGCCGTAGGCTGTTGGGTAGACGGTCGATGATGAGCTGCGTGGCAGGGATGCTGTACCGGAAGGAATAACCGAATTCTCCCCGCGCAGCCCGTCCCCAGAAGAGGAAGTATTGAATGACGATGTGCCGGTCGAGGCCCAACTGCTTCTTCACACGCTGGTGCTCGGCCTCGATCTCCTCCTGTGTGCGGTTTTCCTCGAGGCTGACGCCGAGGCTGGCGGGGTCCCCCGAGACGCGAATCAGGAAGAAAACGACCGTGACCACGCAGACAACAACGATCGCCGTTTGGATGAGGCGACGGACGATAAGCGCACCCATCTAAGATCCTTGCCTCCTCAGAACGGTCATCCCGCTGCCGCCTAAACCGGGACCAGCGCGGCAAAGCGGCTCTTTACTCAACATCCCTTTAGGGGTTCTCTCTTTCTAGGAGAAACCCGACTCGGCATACTCGCCCACCGACGTATGGGGGCATTGTAAACAACGGGCGGGCGGAGCTACAAGGGGCCCCACCCGCCCGGAGCCGTTTTCCGGTTGGTGTCCTTTTATTCGGACGGGATCTGCAGTTCGAAGGACTTGGTGGCCGTGATGGCCGGCAAGTCCGGGTTGAACGACAGCACCGATGGGATCGTGTAGGCGTGGAGGGCCTGGGCGTCCTCGCAGATGTGCTCTGCGAGCTTCTTGACCTCGGCCTCACGGGCTACCGGGTCAGTGATCTGCGCCTTGGCGTCCCTCATCTCCTTGAATGCGGGGTCGGCGAGGCCGTTGCCCCACATGCTGGTGGTGTTGTCGGCCAGGTACCAGTTCAGCCCAATGTTCATGACGCCTTCGGGCAGGGTCTGGTTAATAAGCTTCTGGAGCCACTCGGAAGACTCAAGGTACTCCAAATCGACATTGACTCCCACCTGGGACCACTGGGCCACGATGGCGTCCATGAGTGGCCTGTCGCGGAAGTACCGGGCGTTGGTGACCGAGCCCTTGATGGTCACTCCGTCACCGTAGCCCGCCTCGGTCAACAGCTGCTTCGCCATGTCGGGGTCATAGTCGTATCGGCCTACGAGTTCCGGGTTGTAGCCGAAGCCGCCCGGCGCGACGATCTGGCACTGGAGCCGCGTGCCGTACCCGCCGGCGACGGTCTCGTAGATGCCGTCCATATCTACGGCGTAGAGCAGGGCCTGCCGCACCTTCTTGTCGGCGAGCGGCTCGCTGCGACCGTAGATGTTGAAGCCGAGGTACATGCTCTGCGTGCTGTCGCCGACGAAGATCTTGAAGCCGTCGGAGATCAGGCCCGGAACGTTTTCGGGCGGTGTAGCGGTGATTATGTCGAACTCGCCCGCCTTGAGACCCGCGACACGGACTGCCGCCTCAGGCACGTGGCGGATGGTGATGTCTTTTACGACCGGCTGAGGGCCGGGGTAGTCATCCCAGCGAGTAAGTCGGATGTAGTTGTCGCGCTCCCATTCGACGAACTTGTAGGGACCGGTGCCGACGGGGGCCTCGGAGTAGCCTGCCGGCCCGATCGTCTCAAGATGGACGGGAGGAAGCGGCATGTACGTAAAGGCGTTTGCCCACGTATCGTCCGCCAGTCGCAGCTTGAAATGCAGCGTGTAGTCGTCGACGACCGTGACGGCGTCATGCAGGGTGCCGATTCGGTCGTCGGGATCCACGTATCGGTCGAGGCCGCGGAAGGCCCATGCGACCTCAGCCGTCTCCGACATCATCAGTTCGAAGCTCCTCAGCAGCCCATGGGCGTCCAGGCTCTCGCCGTTGTGGAACGTGATGCCTTCTTTGAGCTTGAGCTCGACCGTGTCTGTGCTGCCGGGAAGGAAGCCGTAGGACTCCGCCAGTTCGGGCTCGATCTTGCCGGTCACGTCGTTCAGCGCGGCGAGCTGTCCGTAGATGAGCCGCGAAGTGATGCGGCTTTGGAGCGACGGGATCACGTTGGCGACGAGGTTCGCCGGAAGAGCGCCGACCGCGATGGTGATCGATTCCGGATACTCCGGCTTCGCTTCGACTTCCCTGACAACTTCAACCTCTTTGGTTTCCGTAACCGTTTCCGTAACTACCCGTGTAACTTCGACCGGGACTTCTTTCTCGACCTCTCTCGTGCAGGCCACGCCGACGGCAAGGATTACCGCCATGGCCGCTAAGAGAATCGTGCTCAACTTCGGTGTTCTAACCTTCATCTCTCCTGTTCTCCTCCGTTTCTGATTTCCAGAATTCTTGATGCCTACGATACCGACCGCTCAAACGTGTTTGAACTTCCGTACTTTAAGTGTGTGGCCTTCTTCCCAGCCCGGCGCAAGGTTCTTTACTGCGTTCTGCGGCGCGCCGGCGGGGCTTCATGGCGTGTGGCGCGTCTTACAGCCGAGTGAACTCCTTTAGCACGTGCCAGAAGTCGAGTTGTTCGACGCCGTGCGTCCGATATATGCCGACGGCGTCCGCGCCGTTGTCCTTGGCGATGCGGCCCGCCTCGATCATCAGATCGGGTTCTTGGAAGCTGCCCGGGTGGTAGCAAGAGAGCTCGGCGATCACTCGGCACCGCCCGTTGATAACGGTTGCCGCGTGGTTTATCTGCCTGGCGAGCGCGTCGAGGTCCGAGTTCGTGCGGAACCAGAAGAACAACTCATCGAAGGCTCCGGCATCGACCCAAGAAGGCCAGTCATGCAGCAGCTTGAGGTAGTCGTCGGCCTCTCCGGCGATCATCGTTGCCGAGAATACGGCGTCGGGCTTGGCGGCCTTCACCGCGTCCCGCGCCTCAACCATGAACCTCGTGACGTAATCTGCTCGAAACTGGAGCCATTCGGCGTCGTCGTTCGGCAGGTCGAACGGATTCTTGCCGTGCCGCTCTTGGAAGGCGTTGACGACGATGTCCTCGTATCCGTATGTGACTGCGCCGTTTTCGTCCTCATTGCCGAGCACGAACTCGACCTGCACGCCGCTTCCCTGAGTTGACAGGAGCGGTTCGACGAACTGCTGGGCCTGCTCCGCTCTGACCTCGGGAAAAGCCAAGCTGAGATAGAGGTCCTCGCCGGGCTGGAGCACGTAGGAGTGGCTGCGAGTGAGGCTTCGGTATTGAGGATTCTTTACTGCGAAATCGCTAGCCGATGTATTGACCTGTGGGTTGTCGTAGATGGGGCGATGCTTATCCATAATCGTCCTGGCTTCGGCGGCGTCTACCGGAGGACGGAGGAAATCCAGCGACCAGCCGTAGGTCACTCTCGCCGATCCGTGCCGAGGGAAGGAGTTGTAGTTGACATAGGGGTGAACGTCGATTCCGTGGCTATTGGCGACCTCGGTGAGAGTGAGTGTCTTGTCCCCGCCTATGATTCTGGATACGCCCGCATCGACGCATTTGCGTATCCATACGTCCATGTCATCACGAAAGCTCGGATCCAACGGCCCACTCGGGACGACCGGTGGACCCCACAGCATCACTTCCGCCAATTCGCAACCTCCCTAAACACGTCAAGTGAATGTGTTTTGCTACTTCGCACGTAAAGCCCTACGAGGCCCGCCTATGCTTGCAAACCTCATTAGGGATTTTTCAGACACGCGGGGGATAGTACATGCATGTCGCCTGCGTTGTCAACTTTTCATACTCTGTGCATACGGAATGCTTCGCATTTGCTTCCACAACGTCCCTTTTTCTGCCCAATCCGTAGTGACATTCTGATAATTCCCTTTAGCGCTCCGGCTAGATTTTCGGTATCTCAAAAAGCGGGCATGAAGCGTGATTGCGAGGCCGGTCGGGAACGGTAGGGCTTCGTACTCCCTGCTCAAGGTTCGGAGAGTAACCTTAGCCGCAAAGGCGTCGTTTAATACATCGAATGCAGGGAGGGTTAGATCATGGCGGTTTGCCGGAAAGAGCATCGACGGAAATGAGCAAAGCCGCGCCCCCGGGGCGTCGTCCGCCGATTCTCCGGTGGGTCCCTGCGGTACTGCTGTCCCTTGGCGCTGCCGCCTGTTGGATGAGCGACGACGAGCAGGGAGTTTCCGAAGACACCGAGCTTACTCCCCTGGTTATGCCCGCTCCACAAGCGAGCCAAGGACTCCCGGCGTCCCCCGCGCCCTCACTCGCAACTCAGCCGACTTCCACTCCGGAGTCCACACCGACCGTTAGGCCCAATCCGACGGAGACCCCGCCTCCGACTCCGACGAACACGCCCTATCCCACATCCACGTCAACATCGACTCCGGTATCGACCAACACGCCGACTCCGACGAGCACGCCCTATCCCACATCCACGTCAACACCGACTCCGGTATCGACCAGCACGCCAACTCCGACGGTCACGCCTAGGCCGACGGAGACGCCGACTTTGCTTCCCACAATCACGCCCTATCCCACGTCAACATCGACTCCGGTATTGATCAACACGCCCACTCCGTCACCGACACCGGAACCCGAACCCTCCTTTACGCCGCTTCCGACCCGACAGAGTGGAGAAGACGCCGTGCGCGGGGTTAACTTGGTTCCTGCGGCTGCGGATCCTTGGAGTGGCCCGCTTATCGTTGCGAACGCTGTAGGAATGGCTTCGAGCGTTCCCCAGACGGTTGGAAGGGAGACGTTCGTCAGCTGGGGCGTTCGCAACCGCGGAGATGCCGCACTGGGCGATCTGTACTTCATCGATCTGTATTTTGATGAAGTAGTGATCAACCGCTGGTCGGGCGTTTCCCTTGCGGCGGAAGAGATCGCTACCCTCGTCGACTGGCCCAACTTGAACAGAATGATCACACCGGCTCCCGGCACTCATTCATTGAAACTGGTCGTTGACTCGACGAACCTGATTGCGGAGACGGATGAGACTGACAACGTGTATGAGACGCAGGTCGTTTGGCTGGAAGGTGATCCCGCTCCGGCGCCTGAGAGACCCGTTAGTCGCCTTCCGGACCTAGCCGTAACTCAACTCCGGGGCGTATCCGACGTTCTCGTGGCGAGTCCTTACTCGAATGATGTTGAGGATTGGCCGCTTTCCGTCGATCTGCCGTCCTTTGTTGTTTCCGCCTTCGAGAATCGCGGCCTATCCAGCGTTCTTGGGCCCGTGCGCGTGGATCTGTACTACGACGATGTGCTGGTGGCTTGGAGAGTTGCGGAAGGAATGATTGCCGGCGATTCGGCGACCAGGTTGGCGTGGTCGGGCATCGACGGGTTCGTTCGACTGACTCCGGGGGAGCATACTCTGAGAGTGGTAGTGGACCCGGCAGATCTTATTGAGGAATCGGACGAGACCAACAACTCGTTTGAGAAGGTATTCACATGGAGCACCGGCCCTGTTCCGACCAAGCCGGCCGCTGCTGTCGTGCCCGAGCCGCCATTGCCTGAACCGTTGACCCTGGTAAATCTTCAGCCGGGTTGGATTTTCGACTCCGACGGGCCGATCTCTCTCTTCCATGAAGAAGGGCAGACTCAGAATCCTCCTCTGATCGTTGGTCAGGACGTGAAACTCCGGGTCTCCGTTAAGAACCGGAGCAGTGTTGGGACTCGCATCCCCTTCACGGTTGATATCTACTTCGATGGCGAACTCGTCAACAGCCTAACCTTCCGGTCCGGCATCCCTTCGACGGCTATAGCTTCCTCAGTGTGGGACGGACTCGCCGAGCAGGCCGAGATCACCCCAGGCGAGCACACGCTCAAGATCGTCATAGATGCTCGCGATTCGATTCGTGAGGTTGACGAAGAGGACAATGTCTTCGAGAGGACGTTCACGTGGCTTAGGGAACTGCCTCCCGAAGAAACTCCGATGGAGTATTCTGCGGAGTTGATTACCGAACGGCTGTCCGGGCTGCGCGACCTTCTCGATTCTCGTGAGTTAGCCGTTACTCCGGGCGGGGCCGACTATTCGGATCTGATCATCGACATCGTCGACGCCGGACAATACCTCATGACCGGCTCCCCGCTGGACGTCGATCGCGTGGACATTCACATCCTTGACCGCAAGGATTATCAGGCGTGGATCGACAGGGCATTTGAAGAGCAGTTTGCCTCCGCCGGCGCCCGCGACATGCCGAGGATTCACAGTAGATATGAACGTTTGAAGGAATATGCCGTGGGCATCACATCGCGGGAAGAGGGAAGGATCGCTGTAATCATCGACGGCGAGCGCCCAATTCCCATGGTGATGGATACGTTGGCGCATGAGGTCGGTCACGTGCGCCAAGACTTGCTGAATCCCGATCAGCACGATGCCGCGGGATTCGATCCGCTGTTACTCGCGCTCATGGAAGGTCAGGCCCAACAATTCCAGCGAGCCTTTTGGCTTACCATTGAGGAGTTCGTCGGTGAGACACTGTTGGAGTACCCTAGGGCCGATAGGTTCCGTCAGTGGATAGCGCAGAAGGCCTTCGCGTTCTTGGGGAATGCGGAGCAAGACGAGCACGCCTTGGGATACTTGCTCCAATGGCTGCTGCTTTATGCCGATCCCGAACTGGAGTCTCTAGCGACCGAATTGGAGGAAGAGGGGAGCCTGAGCGCGCGGAGTTCCATGCGGCTCTATGACTACCTGGTTGGTCTTTCACCTAGGGATGCCTCGCTCTTGGTTCGGGGAACGTACGGCCGCGCGACCACGAATCAATTGGCTGAACTCTACAATAGGATTGTCTCGGTGGCATCCGAGCGGCTGGTTCCCGAACTTCACCCTGATGACGAGGGAGTGGCGACTTTGCGTATCGTGGGACTCTTGACACCGTAGCCGTTACCCGCCACCCACGGCGCGGACGATTTCCAAGGTGTCGCCGCCCAACACGATGACCGTTTCCCATTCGTCTCTGCGAAGCACCTCACCGTTGCGTGCGACGGCGACCGTCTGGGGGTTCACGTGGAGCGAGGATACGTACTCCGACAGAGGCATCTCGTCGGGGAGTTCATGGTTCTCGCCGTTGATCGTGACCTGGATCATGTCGTCGAGTCCATCGTCATGAGGTCGAGCAGCGAATCCGCTGCGGCGCCGGGGTGTTCCGCCTCGGAGATTGCCGAGATTACCGCGACTCCGGCGGCTCCGGTTTCCATGACCGCGCTCACGTTCTGCGTGGTAATGCCTCCGATAGCCAGGACGGGGAGAGAGACCTTGCCGGTCAGGAAACGCAGAAAATCGATCCCGCGAGCGGGCACGTCGGGATGGCTGGTACTGGGGAAGATCGTGCCGGCAATGAGGAAGTCCGCGCCGTCGGATTCGGCCTCGACTGCGGCGGCCACCGAGTGCACCGAGCGCCCGATCAGCATATCGGGGCCCACAATCCTCCTTGCGGCCGTCGCCGGTATCCCCGCTTCGGGGAGTTGAACGCCGTCGGCGTTTAGCGCCATGGCCACATCTACGCGGTCATTCACTATGAATTTAGCCTTTCCGTCCATTGCCTTCTGTATCCGAGCGCCGAGATCGAATAACTCCCGGGAGTTCAGGTCTTTTTCGCGAAGCTGCACCATGCCGACTCCGTGAGCCGCCACCCTGTCAACGACCTCTTCCAAGTGGAATGGATGACACTTCTTTCGGTCAGTAACAAAGCAGAGGAGGGGGATGTCGAGGCGACTCAACAACTATCCGTTCCGGGCGGCGGCAGTCTGAACGACTCCAACGGTCGGACTGCTTGCTACGGCTTCCGCCTTGCGTTCGATACGTCCGGCGAGGTAGGCCTTCCGTCCCGCCTCTACGCCGAGCTTGAATGCCTCGCCCATGCCCGCCGGGTCGTTCGCCTGGGCGATTGCGGTGTTGACGAGGACGGCCTCGGCGCCGATCTCAAGCGCTTGGGATGCTTCGGACGGCACGCCCAGTCCGGCATCCACGACGACGGGAACGGAGGCCTGCTCGACGATGATGTTGACCTCTTCGAGCGTGAGTATCCCTTGTCCGGAACCAATGGCGGAGCCGAGAGGCATGACTGTTGCGCAGCCGATGTCCTCGAGCCTTGCGGCAAGTACGGGGTCGGCGTGAATGTAGGGCAGGACGACAAAGCCGTCGGCTATAAGAGTCTTTGCGGCCTCAAACGTGCCGACGGGGTCGGGGAGGAGCCATTTGCCCTGAGGAATGACCTCCAGTTTTACCCAGTTGGAGCCGGTAAGTTCGCGCGCGAGCTTGGCGACGAAAACGGCCTCTTCGGCGGTCGCGCAAGCGGCGGTGTTGGGGAGGATCGTATATCTGTTCCAGTCGAAGTAATCAAGAATGCTCTTCTCGTTTGGGTTGTCGAGATTCAGTCTTCTGATTGCTACGGTGATGATCTCGGCGCCTGATGCCTCGATCGAATCGACCATCTCGTCCATCGTGCGATGGCGACCCGTTCCAACCATAAGGCGAGACTGGAACTTCTTCCCTGCTATGACCAGTGGATCGTCCATTGCAAATCCTCCAAGAAACAAAAAGGCCGCGCGACGTTATCGTCGGCGGCCGAGGCTGCGAGTCACTCGAACGATCCAAGTCCCTTCGCTGGCATTACCCAGATCAGGTGTTGGCGGTCGGTGACACGTGCCGTCACCCTCTCAGCCCGGTTTCGCCCCGGCTCCCGACATGGGCAGAATAGAACATGAGTGAGCGGAAGTCAACAATTGGTGCCGGCTGCGGCCTTCGGCTACGAGCGCGCCCTCGATTAGTTCGGGCGATTATTCTGACAGCAGTGCCCTCTGTATCAAACCGAACCGTCGTTCCCGTGAATACGGGGAGTGGATATCCACAAGGGGCGGGAGTGTTCATCTCATCGAGGCTGAACGGTTACATCGGTTCGCTGATGTTGCGGACAACCGAAGCGTAGTCTATCATAGCGACGTTCTTTCGCAGAACGACGAATGAGGGATATTGGTTACTCTGACATACACCGTTGTCTAACTGTTCCCTAGCATGAAAGGACGCGAGCGATGCTCAGATTCGTTGAAGAAATCATACTGCTCTTGCTCGGCGATGAAAACGGAAGATTCGTACGCATCCCCAGTTGGTCGTTGGATTACGCAATGGCCGGCGGGGTGCTGATGGACTTGGCGATGGAGAATCGCATCGACACCGACTTGGAAAACCTCATTCTGCTTGACGACACGCCAACCGGTGACAGCATTCTTGATCCAACATTGGCCGAGATAGCCGCCGGGGAGCAGCGAGACGCGCGATATTGGGTGGAACGCACGGCGGAGCGAGCAGAGACGATCCGCGAGGAAGCGCTTAATCGGCTTGTTGAGCGAGGAATCCTTGAACGCGAAGAAGATCGAGTCCTCTGGGTCTTCCGAACCAGACGATATCCGGTTATCGACGGCAGAGTCGAACGCGAAGTGAAGCTGCGCGTTATGGATGTGCTGTTCAGCGACGAGATCCCCGCTCCCCGCGATATCGTGATCATCTGCCTCGTCCACGCCTGCGGTATCTTCAACCAACTGCTCTCCAGACAGGAACTGAACAAGGCATCCGAACGCATCGATCAGGTGCGCAAGCTCGACCTAATCGCTCAAGCCATGTCTCAGGCGATCCGGGACATCGAAGTGTCGGTTGCCGCGTCCGTCCAGCCGCACATGTATTAGGCTGCCCCGCTTACCGTTCGGGTTATTCCGGCAGGGACGGGAAGCTGGGCCGCGCCCGTTATCCCCCGATCGACGGCCACTCTCATGACCGGGTTGCATCTGTGCGGAGCACGCATCGACCGGTTCTGAGCAAGAAACCGGAATTCAGAATGGCACGTTCGCTCTCTCGGGCTGTCGAAGGGCAGATCAAGATCGCGGCGAGTAGATTCTCATGGAGCTGGGTATCAGTTCCGCCCCGAATACTCCATAGCCTGGTCGATGATGTCGATGCCGACCGCTTCGCTCCACGCCGCGAGAAGCTGGGTGGTGATCGGCCCAGGGGCGCCGTCTCCCACGGCTCGCTTGTCGATATACGTAACGGGCAGGACACAGAAGGGAGTACTCGTAAAGAACGCCTCATCTGCCGTGTAGGCGTCATAGGGTTGGAGGTGCTCGACTCTTGCCTCAAGTCCCAGTCCGTCCGCGAGATCCAAAACCATGCCGCGCGATACGCCTGCCAGTATGGCGCGCTCGGTTGGCGTCCGCAGAACGCCGTCCGTCACGATGAACACGTTGTAGCCGGAACCTTCCGTTAGG
Source organism: Dehalococcoidia bacterium (assembly GCA_965232435.1). Lineage (GTDB taxonomy): Bacteria > Chloroflexota > Dehalococcoidia > Lucifugimonadales > VXLM01 > VXLM01. Next base: position 366,504 of record CBDDPU010000004.1, on the reverse strand, counting down.
AATCCGTCCTTGTCGGTCAGGATCGGCCATGCGCCGGGATCGAGGTCGTTGGCCTCAAGCTCGGCTATGCTCATGTTCATGCGGCTCAGATGCTTCAATTTCGGGTCGAGGGCCTCGGCGTCATAGCTCCGTGTACGGGTGATGACGCCGTGAAGGCCGTCAGCGTACTTATCGGCGTACCAGATTGTGTTGGGGCCGAACTTTACATAGACGTTGGGAGGCCCTGCCGCCCATGCGCGAGGTCCGCCGGGGCCGCGTGTCACGAGTTGCGAGATGCTGAAGTCGCCGACCTCATTCAGGAGATGGCTGTTGCGCCGTATCCCCTCTTCGGAGAGATCAAGCATCTCCTGTGCGGTCAGGCCGGGGTCGATGCGCACGTACTTGAGCGATCGGTACAGTCGGTCGACATGCTCCTTCATCCGAAAGCTCACGCCGCCGAACGTCCGTATAGTCTCAAATACCTGGTCGCCCTTGGACGGTCCCAAGTCGGCCGGATCGTAGGTGATCCTGTCCATTGGCATCCACTCACCGTTGCAGTATCCGACGAAGTCAGTCATGGTTCTTGCCTCTTGCATATGTTCCCAGCAGCCGAAACGGGGACACGGCCTCGGATTTCCGGGTTGTCTATCCTATGGACTGACAGCCATCCCGTCAACGGCTTCCACTCTTGGTTGAACGGACAAGTGGCGTATGCTACGCTCACCCGACTCAGGAGGCCTTGATGAGAAAGGTTCACGACGTGGGCGGAGTTTCGGGATTTGGCCCGATCCTGATTGAGGAAAACGAGCCGGTGTTTCATGCGGAGTGGGAAGGCCGCGTCTTCGGCATGATGACTACTGTAGGCCACCGCTCCTTTCCGATGCGTCCCGCCATTGAGAGCATCAAGCCTGAGACGTATCTCGCTTCAAGCTACTACCGGAAATGGCTTATCGCCCTTGAGAAGGGATTCATCGCCAGCGGCTCCCTCACCGCCGCCGAGCTTGAAGACCGGGTGGAGATTCACCGTCGAAATCCTGACTCGTCCGTCTCAGAGAATCGCGACCCAGATTTCGCCCGCGCCATCTGGGAAGCTCGATACAGTCAGCGTTCGCCGAATTACGACGGAGAGCCTGCCTTCGCCGTTGGGGACGCAGTTCTCACCCGTCGCATGGTTTCCACAGGCCATACTAGAATCCCCGGGTACGCTCAGGGCAAGCGAGGAAGCGTCCACGCTCTGCGGGGCGTCTATGATCTGCTCGACCTGAAAGTGCAGGGCATCCTCAAACCGGAACCGGTGTACACCGTGGGATTCAATGCGCGCGAGCTATGGGGAGACTATGCCGAATCGCCCCAGCGAGTGTACATCGACCTCTGGGAAAGTTACTTGATTCGCCATGATCCGTCCGGACTTGACGCTCCGACTTGAGATGTCCTTGTACCGTAAAGGCCCCTTAAAGGCCCCTTCCAATATCCTGACATTTTCGGACACTTCCTGATATTTCGATGGTGTATTTGCGCGCTCCGGTCAGTCACACATTGACCTAAGAATGGAGAGATGGAGGTTTCTAGTCTAGGATGCCGAATCACGATCATGACCATGCCCATGACGAATTTCATGAACCGACGGACTCCGAGATCCGCGCGAAGGCGGTTGAGTCCCTCTTGGCCGAGAAGGGGATACTGTCCACAGACGCGGTAGATGATATCGTCGATCAGTACGAGAACGACATTGGCCCCATGAACGGCGCCCGAGTCGTGGCCCGCGCCTGGACAGATCCCGAATACAAGCGCCGACTCTTGGAAAACGGGGGTGATGCCGTGGCCGAGCTTGGCTATGGCGACGAGCACAGCGCGCGCCTTGTCGTCGTTGAGAACACCCCTGCTGTGCACAACGTCATCGTTTGCACCTTGTGTTCCTGCTACCCCTGGTCGGTGCTCGGTCTGCCTCCGGCCTGGTATAAGTCGGAGGCGTATCGCGCGAGAGTGGTAAGGGAACCGAGGGCGGTGCTCTCCGAGTTCGGCCTCGATCTCGACGATTCTGTCGAAGTGCGGGTGTGGGACAGCCTTTCCGAGTTGCGGTATATGGTGCTTCCCGAACGACCGGCGGGGACGGAAAGCATGACGGAGGAAGAGCTTGCCGAGCTGGTTTCCCGCGATTCAATGATCGGAGTCGCCAAGGCGGAGACGGGCTAACGCAGGCTTCGCGAGTCGGCATGGACACGATCTCACGCTCGCCCCCCCCGTGGTGAACGGCAGTCGATTCGCACTACACAACGCTGAGGAGTCCCGGTGAAGAGCTATCTTTCTCACGTAGAATGCACAAGTTGCGGCATGGCTCATTCGGCGAATCAATTGATTCGCCTTTGTCCCGAATGCGACAAGGTCCTCTACGCCCGATACAACCTCGATTCTGCTCGCCTGGAGGTTGATCGTGACGCTCTCGCGGGACGCCGCGCCGACATGTGGCGCTACTTCGAGACTATGCCCGTGCTGGATGAGACGAACATAGTCAGTCTCGGCGAAGGAATGACCCCCGTTCTGGATGCGCCCCGCTTGGGGGAAGCCATCGGCGCGGTGAATCTGGTCATCAAGGACGAGGGGCAGAACCCGACCGGCACCTTCAAGTCTCGCGGACTCTCCGCGGCGGTGTCCAAGGCGAAGGAATTAGGCGCCAAAGGCGTGACCATTCCCACGGCAGGGAATGCGGGTGGAGCGCTGGCGGCTTACGCTGCAAGAGCCGGTTTCGAGTCGCACGTCTTCATGCCTCAGGATGCCCTCGACGCCAACAAGAAAGAGGTTACTCATGCGGGCGGCGCCCTTCATCTGGTCGACGGTCTGATCGGCGAGGCGGGGCAGCAGTCCCGCGCGTTGGCCGCCGAGCTTGGCATGTTCGACCTCTCGACGCTTCAGGAGCCGTACCGCGCCGAGGGCAAAAAGACGATGGGCTACGAGATCGCCGAACAGTGCGGCTGGACCTTCCCTGACGCGATCATATACCCCACCGGCGGAGGGACCGGCGTAGTCGGAATTTGGAAGGCCATCGAGGAGCTTGAGGCATTGGGTTGGACGGACGGCAAGCGCCCCCGCTTCTTCTGTGTCCAGGCGGAAGGATGCCAACCCATCGTCCGCGCCTTCGAGCGCGGCGACAATCACGCCGAACCTTGGGAGAATGCTCACACGGAGGCGCACGGGATGCGCGTCCCGTCGGCGATTGCGGATTACCTTATTCTGCAAGTTTTGCGCGACAGCGGAGGTGGCGCAATCGCGGTCTCCGACGATGACCTGCTGGACCATATGCGTCTCATCGCCCGTACCGAGGGCATCGTCGCAGGCCCGGAAGGTGGAGCGACGGCGGCGGCGGCCCGTCGCCTCATCGCATCAGGCGCCCTCTTGCCGGACGACCGAATTCTGCTGCTGAACACCGGATCGGGACTGAAGACACCGGAACTGATGTAGTATGGAGGAACTGGCAATGGCCACACCAAAGAAAAGCTCTCAAGCTCAGCAAGAGCCTTTGCGCCCCGACTGGGGTAGAACGGACGGTGAAATCGGTGTCTATATCGGCGAAGAATCGAAGAAGACGTTGGATGCCTACCGTATCCAACCTAACTCAATAGATGAACACGCTAATGCCGAACAGGATACTGCGCGCGGTGGATACGCTCATCGGCAGCTATTCGAACTGGCGCAAAACAGCGCCGATGCCCTAGCGCCCAACGATCCGAATGTGGCGCCTCGCGGGAGTATTTTCATCAGGTTAACGAAGACCCACTTGTACTGCGCCGACGATGGGGATCCGATTGACAAGAATGGCGTAAAAGCTTTGATGTTCTCCCATTTATCCCCCAAGCGTGGAACCTCAGAGATCGGTCGGTTCGGGTTGGGGTTCAAGTCGGTGCTCGGCGTGACTGACAAGCCGGAGTTCTTCAGTCGCTCTGGTTCGTTCCGTTTCGATGGCGTAAAAGCGCGCGAGCTTCTACGACCTATTGCGCCGGAAGCCGATCGCTATCCGGTTCTCCGTCTGCCAGAAGCCGTGGTTCCCGGCCCGGAGATGGAAGCGGATCCAATTCTGAGCGAACTTATGGGTTGGGCTGTGAACATCTTTCGCCTCCCATTGAAGCCTGAAGCACATGAGAGTCTTCACAAACAAATCAAGGATTTCCCACCGGAATTTCTGCTGTTCGTCGAGCACGTCAATATCCTGAAGTTGCAGAAAGACGATCAGGATGAGGGCCGAACAATCACCCTAAGCCGCAAAGACGGCTCCTGCACTCTCAACGATGGAGGGACCGAAGCCAACTGGATGCTGGTAAAAACCGTTCATCCGCTTTCTTCTGATGCGAAAAGTGACAGCAGAAGCTTGGACGATGCTGATGAGGTTCCAATTTCGTGGGCCGCCCCAATTGACAGACTCAACGATCCTGGCAAGTTTTGGGCGTACTTTCCTACCATGACCACAAGCCTTTTAGCTGGCATCCTCAACGCCCCTTGGAAGACGAATGAGGATCGCCAAAACCTATTGTCAGGCGTGTACAACAATGAGCTGATTGACGCCGCCGCCAAGATGGTCGCCGAAGCATTGCCAAGTCTCTCGACGGAAGACGATCCGGCCAGGCATCTTGACGCCCTGCCACGCAGAGGGGAACCAGGCGATTCGGAACACAGCGAAAGACTCAGAGTGCAGCTTGTTTCGATCTTGAAAGACCGGGAGGTAGTTCCCGATCAAAAGGGCAGATTAAGGGTTTGGCGGAGCGTCTACTACCCGCCGGAGGAATTGATTTCCGGGCAGGAGGGGTCGGCAGCGTTAGAACGCTGGGCGACGTACGATGAACCTCCATCCAACTGGGTTCACCACGACGTACTGATTCGTACCAGGATATCCAGGATCGAGCGAATGGCTGGGATGTCTATCGCGCGGCGTTCAATCTCACAGTGGTTGGAGTCGTTAACAGAGAACGCAACGTCTAATGAGTCAAAAGTTCAAGCGTCAATGGCTGCCATTCAGACGGCGGCGTTGATCCCTGAAAGCATACGGGAGAGTACCGAGCTTGGAAGTATCGTGCTTACGGCTACGGCTACCCTCCAGTTCGTTGGCGTCAATCCCGAGAGGATATACCTCGGTGATGCCGATCCTTCGGGTCTCGGCGACATGGGCACAGTGCATCCCAAATTGCAGGCAGATGATGAGACACTAGCAGCACTGAAAAAGCTGGGATTGATCAATCCGTCCACTGATATCGTGGCTAGGAATCAATTCAAATCTATTGCTTCACACGTGCTATGGCCAAGGCGATCGCATTTGATGGGGGGTCTAGAGCAATTGAAATTGAAGTACCTTTTTTCTGATTTTGATAGTGAGCAGAGTGAGAGGTCCGAGTTCTGGCTACGATCGCGTAAAGTCGACCCTCAGGAAGCTCTTGAGATCATTGAATCTTATGATGCATTGCGAAATGAAATTCGCGTTCGTACGAAAGCCCGGAGCTGGAATTCTCTATCAGACACCTTGTTGCCGGGTAAAATCATTCCAGAGGACGGGAGTCGAGACAATGAAATAGCCATTGATACTGAATTCCATGAAGAAGATTTGCCGTTGCTTGAACTGCTTGGTGTGAAGGATGTGCCAACCTCTGGTTGGGAGTTGTCTTTTTCTCACGAGGAGGATTTCACTGAATGCTGTCGAGACGAGTTCACGAAGCGAGATTTGCCTACCAGCCCACAAAAGAGATTGTTGAATTTCGTTGGGCCGAAGACTACCAGCGGGCCATTGGGTGTGCTAAGGCACCTCTCCGAGGAAGGCAAGGCACCCTACACATGGGAACTACTTTCCCTTCCCAGCACCTACGAAGAATGGCCTATGCGACACGATACACAGGGGGACAAATATCCTGATCTGTGCTGTGAGTCCCCGGCCATAAGAGAACTCCGACAACATGGACGTATCAAAACAGATCGCGGGATTCGCCCCCTCTCGGACGGACTCGGTGACCCGCCGAAAGACCCCACAGTACTTGAAGCGCTGCGTTCCCATCCGCAGGCCGATCTGATTCGCGAGGCCTTCGCGCTAGAGCCGGAAATCCTAGACGGGCAGCCAGTGGGTGAAGATGATCTGGACTGGGCACCAGTCGTTGAAGACGATCCACGCATGGAGCCAGTCGTAGAGGACGATCCGCCCGTGGAGCCAGTCCATAAGTCCAACTCGAAACGCAGGCTGCCACGGCGCTTGAGTAGAACATTAAAGCATGCGCAAGGAAAATCACTTTCAGGAATTCAGCAAGCCAGAGCGTTAATAGCCACCATAGTTGACGGCATTCTCAGTCGTCGGACGCCTGCAGACGTCCAAGCAGCGCGGGATAAGGTTCGTGCCTGCGACACGGACGGGGAACGAATTCTTGCCGCAGTCGGTGAGGCCAACCTGAAACGTGGGCTGGCACAAGGCTTGATTGCAATGCTTGAAAGCGAGCAAGGAAAACCACTTTCCGGAATTCAGCTAGCGGAAGCGGCTATAGCGACTTTCCACACGGGCGCGCTTCGCGAGTATCGTAAAAAGTTGGGCCACTTGGATCCCCCGCATCAATGGGCGGGGGGAGCGCGAGCCGTAGAATTCGTCCGGTCGCTCGGATTCGCCGATGAGTGGGCGAGAGAGCGGAATCTCCGGCGCGATCCGTTTGATGAAGTGGATGCCCCTTATTCGCTTCCGCCTCTGCACTCTTACCAGCGCAACGTCGTAGGCAACGTGAGAAAGTTGCTGAAGTCCGACGACAGCTCTCCTAAACGACGGGGCATGATCAGCATGCCCACGGGTTCGGGGAAGACCCGTGTCGCCGTTCAAGCAGTTGTCGAGGCAATCCGTGACGACGAATTCGAAGGCCCAATTCTCTGGGTGGCCGACCGAGATGAGTTATGCGAACAGGCCGTCCAGGCGTGGCGTGACGTCTGGCGGAGTGAAGGCGTTTGTGAAAAGCAGCTTCGAATTTCACGAATGTGGGCCGGTCAGCCTCCTCCCTCGCTGTCGGGAGAAGTAAACGTGGTTGTCGCAACTATCCAGACTCTTGCAGCCAAGATACCCTCAAAAACCGATACCTACGAATTCTTGGAAGAATTCAACCTGATAGTTTTCGACGAGGCCCACAGATCGGTAGCTCGTAGCTTCACGTCGGTTATGACGGAGCTAGGAGTGACTCGCTGGAGAAGGGAAGGCGAACCGTTCCTTATCGGTCTTACGGCGACACCATACCGGGGGCACAGTGAGGAAGAAACCAAACGTCTCGTGAACCGCTACGGCAGTAATCGGCTAGACAAAGGCGCGTTTCGGAGCAACGATCCCGAGAAAGTGATCCAAGAACTCCAAGATAAGAAAATCCTCGCTCAAGCGGATCACGAAACCATAGAAGGCGGCAGCTACTACCTGTTTGCCAAAGAGCGGCGGCAAGCACAAGAATTCCCTTGGCTGCCTCAGCGTGTTGAAGACCGAATCGCGAGAGATACTGACCGCACACGACGAATTATTGAGGCATATGAAAAGCACATTGCTACTAATATTCCCCATTGGCCTACGCTTATCTTCGCCACTTCAGTCGAGCATTCAAAAATCGTTGCTGCTCTGCTTGCCTTAAAGGGAGTCAAAGCCCGTGCGGTCACCGGAGAGACCGACACGGCCACCCGTCGCCAAGTGGTTGAGGAGTTCCGCGCGGGCAAACTGCAAGCGCTTGTGAACTACGGAGTGTTCCGCGAGGGATTTGACGCTCCGAGAACTCGGGCGATCATCGTCGCCCGTCCGGTGTACAGCCCGAATCTCTACTTTCAGATGATCGGCAGAGGATTGCGTGGCGTCAAGAACGGCGGGAATGACCGGTGCCTAATTCTCAACGTCCGGGATAACATTGAAAACTACAAGAAAAATCTCGCGTTCTCGGAACTGGATTGGCTCTGGGCAAAAAACCAGAAAGGGAGCCGTCGATGAGCAAGCTGTACTACACCGAGTCCGGCCACTCGATGCCCAATCTGGCGGAGGAACTTACGGTCTTTCGTCGAGCGCGCAAGGTGTTGACGCTGCCCTCAACCTCGTCGCGGGGGTCGCTGTACTTTGTCGCCAGGGCGCATGAGGGATCGAAGCTGCCGCTCCATGTCTCGGTGAATGGCGTGGCCTTGCCGCCGGTTGTGCCTGAATTGCCTTGGCATACGTGGTACGAGGTGCCTATCGACCCGGCGTTGTTGAACGCCGGGGACAACGTGTTCGACTTTTGGACGGATTCCACCGCCATGAACTCGTGGGCGCTCGGCCTCGAAGCGGGGCACGCCGACCCGAGCAGCTGGGTGAGCGACGACTCCGGCCGCACGTGGCGCAATCATCACATGGCGTACCTCAACGTCGTTCGCGCCGAGTACGTCGTGCGAGTGCGTCTGGCCGAGGGCGACGACCCTGCTCCGCCTCCGATGGTGTTCAATCATCCTGATGATCCGCGGCTGGAATCACTCAGGGCTATCATGCCGTCGCGCTCCCTGGACGAAAGCCTGCCGCAGTCGGAGCGTCTGCGCGCCATCAGCACCTGGTTGGCGTCGAGCTGGGAACACACCGCCGCCGGCCCTGATCTCGGCATCCTCAACACTCCCTGGGATCCTGAGACCGTTTTGGCATGGGCGCCGGGGCAGTGCGGACACAACGGCCTCCGTCCCATGGCGAACTGCATCTTTTACGGTGTCGCCTTCGCCAACGCCGCGCAGGCCATCGGCGTTCCCGCCCGGTGCGCCATCTTCGCGGGCAAGCCCGGCAAGGCGGACGGTCACTTTACCGCCGAGTACTGGTCGGAAGAGCATCAAAAGTGGGCCATGGTCGATCCCAACTTCGACGATTTCTTCACGCGCGACGGCGTGCCCCTCTCGGTCGGCGAACTGCAAAAGCTGGGATCAGACCTCGAAGCGGTGACCGAACGCGGTCCGGGGGCCGAGTCGCAGCGTCCGAACCAACGTGTCCACCGCTGGTTCGACAGCCATGAGCGGCGGGCTCGCTCCCTTGAGTCTCGAATGGTTTGGCATCGCGCCGACCAACTCACTCGACCTGAGTTCAGTCCGCCAGCGCACGGGGCCGGAGGGGCTTACACCGAGACGGGCATCGTCTGGGAGGAGCGAGACAAGGAAACTTGGCCGATGTTCCCCCTGTTCGGATCGCCCGAATACTTCGACGCGCCGCCGGTTTGGACGGCATGATAATGGTCTGAACGCGCCGCCCTGGTACAGTATGATGGATTCACGCCCCGCATTAGGATGTAGGGGCGGGGAATGAAGGCGTAAGGGGCTGATCAGAGGTGTTCTCCGTGCCGATGCCATTTCGGCTGACTTCAAGGTGGAGCGTGCGCAATGTCGTCGGCATCGTCCTGCTGCTCGTGACGGTGTGCTCCGCCGTCTCCTGCGCGCAGTCAGGCGGCGAAGCGCATCCACTTCCGACCGAAATAACGGCTCCGGCGCTAACTCTCACTGCCACCCCTAATCCTCCCGCCTCCACACCTGAACCGACTCATGCGCCATCCTCTCCCACACCGCAACCCACTGTAACCGCAACTCCGGCTCCCACCCCCAGAACCATACTGTCGACGAGTAGCGCCGACCCCGAGCTTGCCCCCGACTTCGAGGTCGAGACGTTTGGCGGGGATATCCTGCGCCTGTCCGATCTCGACGGCAAGGTTGTCGTTTTGAACTTCTGGGCTTCGTGGTGTCCGCCCTGTCGCTGGGAGATGCCCTTCTTCGAGACCATGTGGCAAGAGTACCGCGACCGAGACGTGGTGTTCGTGGGAATAGCAATGTCCGACACACTTGAGAATGCCCGTGAATTTGCCGAGGAGTCCGGTGTGACTTACCCCATCGCTCTCGACACGACGAACGAAGTCGTACGCGCCTACGAAGTGCTCTCCCTGCCGACAACCTTCTTCATTGGAAGAGACGGGAACATCGAACGCAAGCTGACCAGCGCCGCCAACGAGGGGCTTTTGAAGGTTTTTCTGCGAGGTCAGCTTCCTCGCGAGTAGGCGGCTTTTGCATGGCTGATTGGCAGGTTGGCAAAGTCGGGATCACGGCTGTTGGATTCCCGAAGTTTGTGTGTGGTTGGCGCTCACTGATTTTTTAGCCCTCACCCTAGCCCTCTCCCACGACGGGAGAGGGGATAGGAGCGTCCACGACGGGAGAGGGGGCAAAAGCATGAAGGGAGGAGGAGGCAGTATTTGGGGTTTTTTGTCGCGCCTTGTTGCATTTTGCTGCATTTCCATCGGTTATTGTAAAGTTGGGTGGTTAGTGAGCGCTTATGGTTAGTGTAGGATGTTTGTTCGCAAATGTCAAAAGTGGGATGTTGGAAGGGCCTGCTCATGAGTTACGCGAAGGCCTCCGGGCAGTTATGCGCAGGTGGAATCGTCATGTTGAGGACGGTTTGAATCGGTCGGACTACTCGCCGCGTGTCGGAGTTCGGGCATCACTGCGGCGTATAATGGATTCGGAGGAATGGCCGAGGATCCCTTCTCCTCAGGGTGTAGCATGAATTTCGGCAAACCGATACGAATCACCGACGGCGTGTTCCAAATCCGCGCCATTGGAGCGCGAATTACCGCGCTCGTCGAAGACAACCGCGTCCTGCTGGTCGATACCGGCCTGCAAGGAAGCATCAACCCGATAACGAGCGGACTGAAGGAATTGGGCCTCTCGCTCGACCACATCGAGACGGTGGTTATTACCCATGCGCATCCCGACCATTGCGGCGGACTGGCCGAGATCGTGGAAAGGAGGGAGATCGCCGTTGCCGCGCATCGGCTGGACGCGGACGTTCTTTCGGGGAACGAGTCCGCGCCGAATCCGTTCCAGAACGAGCTTTTGGCCAAGATATCCGGGCCCGTGCTGCCAAAACTCATGGGGCGCGCCGTTCCGGTAGATATCCGACTGGAAGACGGCGATCTCGTTCCGTTCGGCATTGAGGCGCGAACGGTCCATCTTCCGGGACACACGGCGGGCAGCATTGCGTTGTATCTCCCCTCAAAGCGGGTGATCATCGTCGGGGACACGCTGCAATACAAGCTGTCTCGGAAACTCAGCCCCCCCTCCGAGAGGGTCACGCAGGATTTTGAAGAGGCCGTGCGGTCGCTCGAGAAGCTCATCGACCTCGATTTCGAGGTGATTTGCTTCAGTCACTTCTCGCCCCTTCGCAGGAACGCTCGCGAGTCCCTTCGCAGGATGCTTGAACGGCAGAGCGACTCGCCGCGATGAGGTATGCCTTCAGGTGCGTGTCATACGAGAATCCCGTCCGTAAGGAACGCGCGGTTCAGCTAGACCGCGCGCCGCGCCGTAGGATATACTGAGAGAAGGTTCGACCCCGTGGGGATATAGCTCAACTGGGAGAGCGCGGCGTTCGCAATGCCGAGGTTGGGGGTTCGAGTCCCCCTATCTCCACCACGGTTTACCGTTGACAGAACCGGCCTCGGGAGGGCCATCTCCTCAGCATCCATGCCTGCTGTCCGGCTATCCTGAGGCATAGGGATCGTGTAGCGAACCCTGGCCTCGCCGGGGCCGACCACGATCTTCTCCACGAACGACCCGATGAAGGCCCTGCGCTCAGTGAGTTCGCTCTGGTTCAGATACTCGCTCATGTCCTTCGCGAACGCCGCGATAGTATCCACGTCGTCCAGCCGGACCCGTCGCTCGGAGAGGGCGGCCTCGGCCTCCCGCGCTGCGTCCTGGAGCTTGCGCTCCCTCTCCCTGTGCTCTTTGATGCGCGGCGCTATGTCCGTAATGTCGAGGTCACTGGTCTCGATGGCGCGGTAGAGCTTGTCGAGCCATCGGCGCACGTCCGCAAGCTCTCCCTCGATGGACTCCAGCTTCTTGCGCTGTTCGTGGGCAACGCCGTCCATCTCCTCGTCCACCAGCCTCACAAGGTCCCTGATGTTGCCCTCGGTCAGGATGTTGCATCGAATCTGGTCGACGACGAGCTTCTCAAAGCGCCGGGCGTTGAGCCTGGGCGTCTTGCAGGCTCCCTTGCCGCGCTTCATGATCGACTGGCAAACGTAGTAGGAGAACTTCCCGCTCTTGGCGTCGTGGCCGCTCATCGACCTCCGGCACCTCTTGCACTTGACCAAGCCACTGAGCATGTAGGAGCTTGCCACGCGCCGGGGATGCGCCCTCGACGGTGCCCTGGACCTCAGAAGCTCCGAAACCCGCCTGAACTGGGACTTGGAGACGATCCCCGGGAAGGCATCTTCCACACGCACGGGCGGAGCCTTGTCCTTTGCCGTGACGCCCCAGACGAGCGTCCCCGTGTAGGTCTCGTTGTTCAGCATGTTGTGGATGACCGTCTTCGACCAGAGCTTTCCAGCCGGGCTTGCGATCCCCTCTCCGTTGAAGGTTCTGGCGATGCCTAGGATGCTCTTTCCCGACTCTGCCATTCTGAACATGCGCTGTACGACCGGAGCCATCCCCGGCTCGATCTCCAGCTTGGGCCGCTTCTTAGCCCCGTCCTGCACGTACACCTTCCTGTAGCCGTAGGGGGTGTTCGGAGTGATCCAGAAGCCGCGTGATGCAGCCTCGCGCAGCCCCCGCACAACTTCCTGTGCCAGATTCTCGCTGTAAAATTCGTCCACGCTCTCGATGATCGCCTCCATGAGCTTGCCCGTGGGCGAGTCGTCGGCGTGCTCGGTGATCGAGACGACCCGTACGCCCTTGCGCCTGAGCATCGACTTGAAGGCGACCGCGTGCTCCCTCTTACGGGTGAACCGCGAGAATTTCCAGACGAGAATCTCCTTGAAAGGAGCATCGGCTCCCTGGGCCTCGTCGATCATCTTGCGGAACTCCGGCCTGTTGGCAACCCGCCCGCTCTCGGCCTCGTCCACGTACTCGCGGGCAACGAAGTAGCCGTTCTTGTTGGCGTAGTCCCTGAGCGCCCGAAGCTGCGCAGCGACCGACAGGTCCACGTCCTGCCGGTCGCTGGAGACTCGCGCGTAGAGCGCCACCGGTATGGGGTCATTGTGCTCTTTCATCGGGTCTGTCCTCCTCCTTCTTCCCGCTCTTCCTCGCGGGCCTTCAGCCTCTCGTAGCGGATCGTCCGAAGCCATTCCCGTTCCTCGATGTAGTTGCGGAGGGCTTCACGGATCAGCTCGCTCATCGTGCGTCCCTCTTGGCGCATCACTTCCTGCACCTGCTCAGCCATCTCAGGGAGCAGTGAGAAGGTGATGGTCTTCGTCTTCCTGGTCATGTCGCCACCTGTAATACCAAGTCTTACTCTCTATCATGCGTCCTGCGAGTGCTCGCTGTCAACCTACGCAGCCTTGCTGAAAGCGTACGTGGCCTCCAGGACGTCCGGGCTGCGCCACGCCATGCCCAACGGCCCCTCCTTCTCCAACGCCTCTCTATGGGACACCCACAGCGGCAGGTCGATATTGGTCCTCGCCATCTCCTTCCGTGCCACTCCAAGGAACCTCGACTCCACCAGCACGTCGTCGAAGACGATGAGCACGACGGGGTAGGCTCCGTGGTCGTCCGTCGGATTGTGCGTCGAGTAATAGCGCAGGTAGGGTGCGAGACGCTCGGCCATCGTCCCCGGCCGCACCGCCCTACGCTCCCACTCCAGGAAGAACGGCAGCGTCTTGTTGCGTCTGCGTAGGATGCCGAAGGCGTCGGGGTGGATGGAGCGCATCTTGTAGTTGTGCTCGAAGAACCTCGAAGCCCGATGCGGTGGTTCGAGCATCACCACGCGATACCGGCTCGCCTTGGCCTGCCTCGACAGCTGAGCGAGAAAGCCGTGCACCGCGTCTGTGTGCTCCATGTTGCGGGCCAGCAGCCTGCTCCGCCTGCCGGAGACGTTACTCCAAGTCAAGGGAGCACTCTCGTCCTTCGGCTCCACGCTCCACTGGTTGCGGAGCCCGCCGACGAACGTGCGGTCCCGGCGAGCCAGGACGGCGATACCCCAGTCGGTCAGCCCCAGCCGCTCCTTGCCTCCCATGTGGATGCGGCGGGCCAGCTTCGCGCTCACCAGCGGGACCGTCAACTGGGAGGTCCGCTGGGCCGTGACGCCCAGCAGCCCGTTCAGGTCCTTGTGCGTGATCCAAGGCCAGTCTGCGAGGATGTCCATCGTACGCTTCAGCGCGGGCGTGAGCACGGCGGGGAGCAGGTGATCGGGACAGTCGAATCCCCCGTCCGGCATCTCTATGACCCTGGGCATGAGCGGCCTCGCAAGTCGCTGTTCGACCGGCCGTGTTCCGCCTGAGGTCAGGTTTGACATGAAGGTGTGCAGGTCGGTCACCGTGTTGAAGGACGTTAGGTGCCATATCTCGTGGCTGGAGGAGCCCAGAGCGACTCTCTTCTCCAGTGCCAAGCGCACCGGAACGCGTGCGCGTCTGAACAGCCCGCGGGAGTGACGCATCCTCATCTCGTCAGGGACGATCACCAGCAGGGCGTCGGGTCTCGCGATACCGGTCTCCAGCAGCCTCCACACCCTCTTCGAGAATCCCGTCCTGTCGGAAGTCGCTCCCTGCCGCACGATACCGATGGCGCGACCGTCCGGCAGGAACATGCCAGCGTCGAAAGGAGAGTTCCGGTACCACTTGAAGCTGAGAGCCCCTCCCACGGAGGCGACATGGGACGCCAGACGGTAGATGACGCCCACTGCGTCCAGCCGCTCAAGCAGGATGCGCTGCCAGTGGCGGGAGACCGGGTAGCGCTGTAGGAGGTCGAGCACGTCCTCGTCCTCCTGCTCGGCCAGCCAGCGCAGTCCGAGCCTCGTGACGTAGAGCCTCCGGGTCGAGGGGATGAGGTCTGTCGAGTGGCGGATCGAGGCCACCAGCTCCCTGTCCTTCAGGTCTGCCACTACATCGTGCATTGTCCGGTCGGCGGTGTTGGAGACGGCGGCCAGTTCCAGTCGGTCGAGGAACGGCATCGCCGCCAGGTATTGCATGGTTCGCAGGTCTCGTTGCATCCGATCCTTACCTCCCCCACGGTCGCCCCATGCGGTCTCCGGTTTCCGCCGGACGGGGGCGTCGGTTTCAGCTTGAAGAGCGAGATATTAGAACAAACATTTTACAAGAACGTGCGTCCGAATACAAAAAAGCACGCAAAGCAACAAAGCAAAGGGATGGTCGGTTGCCGTGGGCTGGGCTGAGTGGCAACCGTGAGTCGAGATCAACCTTGGTGACCACTGTCCTCTTCGGTGCTGCCGAGGCATCCACCGACGGCTGAACGCCGAGCCGGGACACGGGATGGGGGCGCGCATGCCCCCCTCGTAAGGCCCCCATGGCGAAGGGGGTGGCGTGGCGTGCGCGGGTAGAACGCTAAATCGAAGTGTCTGACATAGGACCGATGATGGGCCAACAGTCGTCATTTCGTAGCTCAAAAAGTGGGTCACGGGAACTGAGAGAGCCTCATTGCTGCGAACACTTTGGGCAAAGGGGGGTGGCGGAGTTGGATTGCATCGCCAGCTACGAGAATTGCAGAAATGCAACTTGTTGATGAGGCCAGACTCGGGTGGAAATGGGACAATCAGCGTAGCTGGGTGGGGCACTCTGTCACGGGGTGGTGGAATGGGTTGGCGAATTTGGGAAACTACCGTCATAGTGAGGGCGGGGAGCAGTTTTGGGGTGGCGGCAGGTCATGTTTCGTTCTCCTACCGGACTCTCCCTACACGATCCGGTCGGTTACTTCTCGGCTGTTCGGATAATATCGGCGTGCCTGGCTGCCTGGAACTCGAAGAGCTACGGGCTGGGCGATGGTAGGCAGTCAATAGCGGGTTTGGGCAGTCCAGGGAGGACACGCATGCCCCCCGTTGTAAGGGCCGCATGGCGAATTGCATCCGGTGCGGTGCCGGGGTAGAACGCTGAATGGCGTTGGACCATGCAGCTCATTGGCAGGTCGGGAGCATGGTGGCGTAGGTGGGGAGAGCGGAATCAAGAGGACATTGGTGCAAGCAGTTCTGGTCAAGGGGCGGTGGCAGAGGAAGTTCCCAGTCCCAGCTATGGAAGTTCCCAAAAGGGAAGTCATGGTTGAGCCGGATTTGGTCAGGTGGGTTCCCATGTCCAGCTACGATAGTTCCCATTCTGCAAGTCGGTGATGGAAGGGGTGCGGACAACGCAGCGGTCGGGTGGCGTGAAGGGGCAGAGGGAAGGTGGCGGGGTGGGGTGGAGAGCCTCCCTATAGGAAATTGCGGGGATGCGGCAGGTCTGACTGAGGCGGTGGAACGGTCGGGTACACCAGTGCCGATGACCGCAAGAAGGGTCAGCAGCGGTGATGAGCGGTGAGTTCGATCTGAGCGTGTCCCCGGTGACATGCGTGACACCCGTTATGACTCGACGGAATTCGGGGGACGTTCGTGGTGTCAGGGGGCTGTACAGGAAAAGGCGTTAGTTCCGAAAACGGAAGTGGGTGGAATGTTGAAGCTGAATCGGGGTGAAAGGCCCCCTACAGGACAATCGGGGGAAGCAATTTGGTTCCGGTGCAGGTTCCGGCGGCAGTTCCAATCGTCAGCTAGGAAAGTTCCGTTTTCGGAAGCGGGCTTTCGGGTAGGTGACTTCCGTTTCCCAGCTACGAGAGTTCCGTTTTCGGAAGTGGGCTTTCGAAAGCGAGAGGGGACCCAGATCTGAGACCAATCGCCGGCTGGCAGTTGACAGGACGCTTGAGAGAGTACGAGGGAATACATCTGGGACGGGGGTGAGCTAGAAGGTCCTGGCCTCGGGCAACGGCGGGCATAGGGACTGACGTTCAACGGCTAGGTCTGGTAATCTGATGGGATGATGAACCATAGCGAGATAGTCAGCTTCATTTGGGGTGTCGCCGACCTGATACGCGACACGTTCAAGCGCGGTAAGTACCAGGATGTCATCCTGCCGCTGACCGTGCTGCGCCGGCTTGATTGTGTTCTGGCGCCCACGAGGGAGGAGGTGCTCCAACGTCAGGCTGAGTTGAAAGGCCGGGGACTCGAAGACCTCCGCAGGCAGCTCTGTCGTGCGTCCGGGTTCGCGTTCTACAACACCTCTCAGTACGATTTCGAGAGGCTGCTGGCGGACGCTCCCAATGTGGCCCCCAACCTGCGGAACTATATCGCGGGCTTCAGCGAGAACATGCGGGAGGTGTTGGAGAGGTTCGACTTCGACAACACCATCAGCAGGCTCGATGAATCAGGACTCCTCTTCCAAGTGTTGGAGCGGTTCGGGGGCGTAGACCTGCATCCCGACCAGATCGACAATGCCACGATGGGCACGATCTTCGAGGAACTCATCCGCAGGTTCAATGAGGCTCTGAATGAGAACCCCGGCGAGCACTTCACGCCCCGTGACGTAGTTCACCTGATGGTCGACCTGATGCTGGCAGGGGACGAGGCGAGCATCGGGGGTAAGGGTATCGTCCGCACCGTCTACGACCCGTGCTGCGGCTCCGGCGGGATGCTGATGATTGCCAAGGAGCACGTCAACCTCGGCCGACGCGAGAATGGGAACCTGTTGCACGGTCCGGTGAATCCCGATGCCGAGATTCACCTTTATGGCCAGGAAGTCAATCCTGAGACGTGGGCAGTCTCCAAGTCGGATTTGTTCATCAAGGACCCAGAGGGACGGGACGCCGAAAACATTGCCTTCGGCACCACACTCTCCAGCGATGCCCATATCACTCGGAACTTCGACTACCTCATCGCCAATCCGCCGTACGGCAAGGACTGGAAGCGAGACGAGAGCGCGGTCCGGGCCGAGCACGAGCGCGGAGCGATGGGCCGGTTTGGGCCGGGCCTGCCCCGCATCAGCGACGGCCAACTCCTCTTTCTTCTCCACATGCTCTCCCACGCCAAAGACCCGGAGCAGGGCGGATCGCGCATCGCCATCATCATGAACGGCTCACCGCTGTTCACGGGCGACGCTGGCAGCGGCGAGAGCGAGATTCGCCGGTACATCTTCGAGAACGACCTGCTGGAGGCTCTCATAGCCTTGCCGGAGCAGCTTTTCTACAACACCGGCATCGCCACCTACGTTTGGCTCCTTACGAATCGCAAACCCCTGGGGCGCCAGGGCAAGGTCCAGCTCATCGGCGCCTCGTCCTTCTGGGAGCCGATGCGAAGGAGTCTTGGCGACAAACGCCGTCAGATAACGCCGGAGAAAGCCGAAGACATCCTGAAGCTGCTCGTCGATTACCACGATGGCGACACTCGCCTCGTCACGAAGGATGGCAGACAGGAGGAGGCCGTCGTGAGCCGCGTCTTCCCTACGTCCCACTTCGGTTATCGCAAGATCACCGTCGAGCGTCCACTGAAGCTCAACTTCCTCGCAAGCCCGGAGCGCATCGCCCGGCTTGAGGAAGAAAAGGGGTTTCAGTCGCTGGCGAAATCGAAGAAGCGCGGGTACGCGGCGGATCAGGAGGAGGCTCAAGGACTGAAGTTGCAGAGGGCGATCCGTGAGTTGCTAAGCGATCTGCCTGAGACGACTGTATCTGATAGGAAGGCCTTCGAAGTCATGCTCGACGATGTGCTGAAGAAAGCCGACTTGAAACTGCCAGCCCCGGCCAAGAGGGCCGTCCTCAGTGCCCTCTCGGAGCGCGACGAGAACGCCGCCGCTTGCCTCGACCGAAATGATGAACCCGAGCCGGACCCCGAGCTGCGCGACACCGAGCGGGTGCCGCTTGCGGAGGGGGTCGAAGACTTCTTCAAGCGCGAAGTTCTGCCCCACGTACCCGACGCTTGGATCGACGAGTCCAAGCGCGACGCCAAAGACGGGCAGGTCGGCGTTGTTGGCTACGAGATCAACTTCAACCGCCACTTCTACAGGTACACCCCACCGCGTCAGCTTGAAGATATCGAGCGTGACATTCAAGCCATCGAAGCGGACATCGTGCGTATGCTAGGCGAAGTGACCGGGACCCCCAGCTAGCTCCCCGGCACGACGCAAAGCGATCTTGGCACTTGGTTGGGTTACCCTAGATTGACGACTCAACCGAGAGCCTTGTAAAATGTCGGCATCCTTATCGAGAACGCCGACATTATCAAACAATGGCTGTTGATCTCAACCCAGAGACTCTCCGCGAAGCCGGTATTGGCACCTTCTTTCGCCCTAGCCAGCTTGAACAGCTAGGAATTACCTATCACAGACTTCGGCAACTTGAGGCTCAGAAAGCTGTCGAGCGTGTGAGCCGTGGACTATACCGGCTTGCCGACGCCGAGCCCACGGAACGTTACTCCATAGCTTCCGTCTGCGCCAGAGTCCCCAATGCCATCGTCTGTCTGCTATCGGCGCTTCAGGTGCATGAGATTGGCACTCAGCTCCCTCGCCAAGTATGGATCGCCATTCCGCACAAGGCGAGACCTCCCCGTCTAGGAGGAACCGGGATTCGGCTGGTCCGATTTAGCGGCGCAGCCTTGAGCTATGGCGTACAGGAAACGAAGTTCGAGGACGTGCCTGCCCGCATCACATCCCCAGCGCGTACGGTGGTCGACTGTTTCCGGTTCGAGCGCCTGATTGGGCGAGAGGCCGCGCTTGAAGCTCTACAAGATGCCCTCCGAGATAACAAGGTGACCACCAGTGATCTGGATCGAGTGCTCGGTGCTCTGCCCTCGCGCCGCCTCAGCGCCATTCTGGAGACCGGCGTGCTATGAGTCTGAACGTAGCTCACTCTTTCAGAACCTGTTTGCTAGTCAAGAAGTTAGTCGACGACACGAAGTTTGAACTAGCCTTAGGAAGATGTATGGCAATGAATGCGTACGTGCAAAGCAATCACAAGATTGAGGTTGTGAAATGATGCAGCTAGGAAATGAATGTGCAGACAGATGCCATGAAAGTGCTGAACGTGAAAGGGTTGCCGAAATACGTCCGCGCTTGGATTATTACCCAAGCACATTCGATCTAATCAACAAAGGTGCTATAGACAAAGCCATCCGGCAGATACAAGAACAACATAATGAACTCACGAGAGCCCTAGTGCATTACGGCGCTTATCATGCTGATCTCATGAGGGCCGTTCAAGAACTGAATGAGCTGAACTCGGGGATAATGACTGATCTACAGAAAACCATGGACCAAGTTCACCGTTCTTGGTTTACCGAGTTAGGCGATGTCGTTTCATCTATTCAGTTGGCTTCAATGGCAAGGCTGACGCTTACTGATGTCTCGTACCAACTAGCGGTGACAAAGCCACTCTTTGAGGAGATCGACTTTGACCTTCTAGGGAAACATCTCGACGTGCAAATGTCGCTGATGTCCGAGGTGCAACATTCAATATCCGCGTTTTGGGCTTCGTTTGGTAACCTAGCTGCATCATTCCAAGGTCTAGACGATATCGTCAAATTACCTGCTTTTGTATTGCCTGGGGCGACGCGCGAGTTGTCCACAACTAGTCAAGCCTTGGACATGCTCTACCCCTTGGAGCATCGGACCGACACGGAGGTCGTTGAACTAGAACCCTACCCCTTAGTAGAGGCAGAAACTGGAGACCATGACCTAATCGCTTTGCTGGAGCGAGTCGACCCCCAATTTGTCACAATGTACAGAGGTGCAGTGGGGGCTCTGGACGGCGACAACCCGGATCGTTCGCGGCATGTACTGACTTCCTTCCGGGAATTATGGAATCATCTCCTCCGAAAACTGGCACCCAAGGAGGAAGTGACAGAATGGATTGAGGAGAATCGTACTCAAGGATATCTGCATGACGGACGGCCTACTCGACACGCCAAAATCCGGTACGTGCTAAAGGATATAGGGGATGAATCGCTGAGAGACTTTGTTGAAGCCGATGCAAAAGCGATGGTGCAATTATACTCCCTGTACGGTCGGCTCCACGATATGGATATTGGCGTTACTGACGAACATCTTCATGCAATCACCATTAGGACAGAATCCTATCTGAGTTACCTTCTAATGGTACAGGAATGGTCGAAAGAGTAATTCGTGACGTGTCATATGCCGAGGCGAAAGTGTCCAATCTCCGATTGCATGAGAACTACACCTCCTACCCAGACTACAAAACCTCCGACATCCTCTGGCTCGGAGAGATACCGGCGCACTGGGAGATGAGGCGGCTGAAACACTTGGCGACTATCAACGACGATGTTTTGCCTGAATCGACTGATCCCGGATTTGAAATGGCTTACGTGGATATCAGTAGCGTCGATGGTGTACATGGGATCATGCACACCGAACCCCTGACGTTTGATAAGGCACCTTCGCGAGCTAGACGGCTGGTGAAGCATGGAGATGTAATCATATCGACGGTAAGGACGTATCTCAGGGCAGTCGCACCAATTGTGAGGGCACAGCCCAACTTAGTGGTCTCCACAGGTTTTGCCGTCATCAGGCCAATAGAACTGGAGAACTCCTTTGCGGCCTACGTTTTGAATACGCCCTATTTCGTGGACCGGGTCGTTGCTGACTCTGTTGGCGCAAATTACCCCGCCATCAATGCGAGTGAACTCGCCTGCTTGGACATCGCTATCCCACCCCTCGTCGAGCAGCGAGCCATTGCGGCCTTCCTTGACCGGGAGACGGCGAAGATCGACGGCCTCGTCGCAAAGAAAGAGCGGCTTATCGAGCTGCTCAGGGAGAAGCGAACCGCCCTCATTAGCCAAGCCGTCAACAAGGGTCTCGACCCCGACGTGCAGATGAAGGACTCCTGCGTCGATTGGCTCGGCGAGATCCCGGCGCATTGGGAGGTGCGGCGGCTGAAGTCATTTGCCACCGTTCAGTTGAGCAACGTGGATAAGAAGTCAACGGAGGGCCAGGTCGGTGTTCGACTGTGCAATTACACCGACGTGTACTACAACGAACACATTGGCCCTGATATCGAATTCATGCCGGCTACTGCGACTAAGGAACAAGTGCGTCGGTTTTCCTTGAGGATGGGCGATGTGCTGATAACCAAGGATTCGGAAGATTGGACTGACATAGCTGTCCCAGCGGTTGTGCCCCAAGACCTACCTGGTGTTCTTTGCGGTTATCACCTTGCCCACATTAGGCCAGGACGTGGTTGCGATGGGGCATTTCTGAGTCGCTCTCTTGCAGGCATTGGACCACGTGATCAGTACCAACTCTCAGCAAACGGCATCACGCGCTACGGACTAACCAGGGATTCCATTCGTGGAAGCGTTCTTCCCTCCCCACCTCTCGCCGAACAGCGCGCCATCACCGAGTACCTCGACCGGGAGACGGCGAAGATCGACGCGCTTGTCGAGAAGGTCGGCAGGGCGGTCGAAGTGTTGAGAGAATTGCGGACTGCGCTCATCTCGGCGGCGGTCACGGGCCGGATCGACGTGCGGGAGGAGGGATAGATCGGGAAGACGAATTTATGGCCTGGTTGTATAAGGTTCCGCTATAGTGTGAATCACAATAACTGTGAGGCTGTGGAAATGAAGAACATCACGGTATCGGTGGACGAGGAGACGCATCGGTTCGCCCGTATCCGGGCTGCAGAGTTGGGCACGTCGGTATCCGCGCTGGTGCGGGGGTATCTGCGGAATCTGAGCAGTGAACGGCCCAAGGGGCCGGCGCTTAGCGAACCGTCCCAAGAGAGCGATTTTGAGCGTCGACGACGACAGATGAACGACGTGATCAGAGAAATTACCGCGAATGGTGGAGGCCTGCGTATGTCAGACAACCTTTCTCGGGAAGAGTTGTACGGCCGCGACCGGGCCCGCAGGGAGGCTCGCGATGCGGTTGACGCTGAGCGGCGTGAGCGTGTGGGGGAGTGATGGCAATGCGTTTGGTGGACACCAATGTACTGCTCTACGCAGTATCCAGCCTTTCGGATGAAGTCGACAAGCGGCGGAGCGCGCTAGACCTGCTCAACGAGAGTGACTTGGCGCTCTCAGTGCAGGTGCTTCAAGAGTTCTACTACCAAGCGACACATCCTAAGCGTCCGGCAGCGATCACCGAAGCGCAAGCGGCACGGTTCATTGACTCGCTCGGTAGGTTCCCCGTGCAAGACGTTACCCTTAGCATCTTCCACGAAGGCGTCGCAATCAGCCGGCGCTTCGGGCTGTCGTACTGGGACGGGGCGATCTTGGCGGCGGCGCGCTCGGTCGGATGCGACGCGGTGTACTCCGAAGACCTGAGCGCGGAACAGGACTACGGCGGCCTCCGCGTGATCAACCCGTTTGCCGGCCTGAAGCGAATCGCATGACTGCCGACACGCCTACCCCGGACCCGATGCGCCGCGTAGAAGTCTCCGAGCGGGCCTTCGAGGATGCCATCGAGGCGGCCCTGATCCGGCGCGAGAGGGGAGTTGCCGAGGAGCGGCGTTCCTACCTCGATGTGGCGTCCGGTGGCTACCGGAAGCGTGTCTCCAAGGATTACGACAAAACCCTCTGCCTCATCCCGCAAGACGTGCTGGACTTCGTGCTGGCAACGCAGCCCCGCGAGTGGAAGAGGCTCTCCGAGCATCACGGGACGGCGGTCGAGGAGCGATTTCTCAAGCGTCTGGCGTCCGAGATCGGGCGAAGAGGCGCGCTCGACGTGCTGCGTACTGGAATCAGGGACATGGGATGCAAGTTCCGGCTCGCATACTTTCGGCCAGCCAGTGGTTTGAACGAGGACATAAAGCGTCTGCACGCCGCCAACCTCTTCTCGGTCGTCCGACAGCTTCACTACAGCGAGAAGAGCAACAAGAGCCTCGACCTCGCGCTCTTCCTGAACGGCGTCCCAGTCTTCACCGCTGAGCTTAAGAACCCGTTGACGGGTCAGACCGTTGAGGAAGCGATCTGCCAGTACAGGACCGACCGCGACCCGAGGGAGCCGCTGCTTGGGCCCGGGCGTTGCCTCGCTCACTTCGCCGTGGACCCCCATCTCGTCTACGTGACTACTAAGCTGGCGGGGCCGGAGACGCGGTTCCTGCCCTTCAATCGAGGCAAGTTTGGAGGAGCCGGGAATCCGCCCGTCTCGCCGACGCAGAACGGTTACCCGACATCCTACCTCTGGGAGGAGACCTGGGCGCGTAACAGCGTGCTTGACCTGGTGCGCCAGTTCGTCCATGAGGTCCAGGAGGAGGACGATCAAGGGAGGAGGAATGGTAGGCGCTCCCTCATCTTCCCGCGCTATCAGCAACTCGATTGCGTGCGGCGGCTGGTGGCCGATGCGCGAGCTCAGGGCACGGGGCAACGCTATCTGATCCAGCACTCGGCGGGCAGCGGCAAGACGTTCACTATCGCATGGCTCGCACATCAGCTTTCTACACTTCACGACGCCAGCGACCGCCGCGTCTTCGACTCGATTGTCGTGATCACGGACCGGCGCGTGCTCGACCGCCAGTTGCAGAGCGCGATGCGCCAGTTCGAGCAGACGCTGGGGGTCGTGGAGAACATCGACAGGACATCCATGCAATTGAAGGACGCGCTGGAGGGCGGCAAGACCATCATCGTCACCACGCTTCAGAAGTTCCCGGTGATTGCAGAGGAGATCGGCGAGCTTCCGGGCAGGCGCTTCGCCCTGATCGTCGACGAGGCGCACTCGTCCCAGTCGGGCGAGGGCACCAAGGGCCTCAAGTCCGTGCTCACCGCCCAGTCTCTTGAAGAGGCCGAGTCGGAGGAGACGGAAGCTCAAACACCGGAGGAAGAGCTCGACAACGCGGTCCTGGCGGAGATGGAAAAGCGCAGGCATCTCCCCAACGTGTCGACCTTCGCATTCACCGCAACTCCGAAGCCCAAGACGCTTGAACTCTTCGGGGAGAAGCAGCCCGACGGGTCGTTCGCGCCCTTCCACCTGTACAGCATGAGGCAGGCAATCGAGGAGGGGTTCATCCGCGACGTACTGGAGAGCTACACCACGTACAAGGTCTACTGGCGGCTCATCAAGAAGATCGAGGAAGACCCGCGCTACGACAAGAGCAAGGCGGACTACCTGCTCAGGTCGTTCGTGGACCTTCATCCGCACTCCATCAAGGAGAAGGTGCAGGTCATAGTCGACCACTTCGTCGCCAATGCCCAGGGCGAGATCGTCGGCAGGGCGAAGGCCATGATCGTCACCCGCTCCCGTCTGCACGCGGTGCGGTACAGGCTGGCCGTGGACAAGTACTTGGCAGAGTTGGGGAATCCGTTCAGGGCGCTTGTCGCCTTTTCGGGGACGGTCAAGGACGGCGGCGAGTCGTACACGGAGTCGGGGATGAACAAAATCCCTGAGGCGCAGACCGCGAGGACCTTCGATAGTCCGGAGTACCGTTTCCTGATCGTGGCCAACAAGTTCCAGACGGGCTTCGACCAGCCGCTGCTGCACACGATGTACGTCGACAAGAAGCTCGGCGGAGTGAACGCGGTGCAGACCCTATCGCGACTGAACCGGACGCACCCCGAAAAGCGGAGCACGATGGTGCTCGACTTCGCCAACGAGTCCGACGAGATCAAGTTGTCCTTCGAGCCGTACTACGAGACGACAATCCTGTCCGAGGCGACCGATCCCAACCTGCTCTACGAGAAACAGGGCCGCCTGGAGACGTTCCCCGTCTTCACCGAGGCGGACGTGGAAGGCTTCGCGGCAATCTACTTCGGATCCAACTCCACGCAGGACCGCCTCTACGCCGCCCTCGCCCCCGCGGTCGGTCGCTTCAAGGAGATGTACGAGGACGAGCAGCATGACTTCCGGGGCGAGCTTTCCGACTACGTGCGGCTGTACTCGTTTCTTGCTCAGGTTCTGCCCTTTTCCGACGCCGGGTTGGAGAAGCTCTACGCCTTCGCCCGCCATCTGCGTCGGCTGCTGCCCCACGCCGAGGGGGAACTGCCCAGGGAGATTCAGCAGAACATCGACATGGAGTCCTACCGCATCCAGCAGACCGGGAGCGGGAAGGTCAAACTGGACCGCAAAGGCAAGGCGGGCGCGCTCGAGCCCGTGGCGACAAAGGACGTGCCCGGAAGTACCCCGGAAGAGCTGGAAGCGCTCTCACGCATCATAGCCGAACTCAACGAGCGCTTCGGCATCGAGCTCGGACCCGAACACCGCGTCACGCTCGGCCGGATGATGGAACGCCTCGGAGAAGATGCAGCGCTTGAAGCGGCCGCGAAGGTCAACACGCTGGAGAACATACGCATCGCCTTCGACCACAAGTTGGAGGAGATCATTCAGGAGATCGTCGACCAGAACTTCGACCTGTACAAGCGGATCACCGACGACCCGTCCTTTGGCGAGGTGATCAAAGACCACCTCTTTGACCAGTACCTCCGCACGCATCGCGACGCTGGGGATACAGAGAACCGAAGTGCCTAGAGACGGCTGTTAGGCGAGGAGATACTTCATGCGAGGGCGCCGTGTTCACATCGCTGGGAGTGCAACACGCAGTGCTGAGGGTCCACTCTTGGAAGCGGCACATGGGTTCGTGAGCGCATTGGCGAGTCGCCTTGTCTCCGGTGGAGCCGGCCTAGTCCTAGGTGTCGGCGATGAACCGCTTGGCAGCGAAGGGTTGCCCTGCACATTCGACTGGACTGCCATTGAAGCGATCGTAGCAGTACCCAGGCCAAGCCTAGAGTGGCCATCTGATCGACCCGGACGCTTTCGCGTTGTGGCAAGCCAGCCAGCCCTGGAAAGAATCCCTAGCTCGCGGCGAGCCATGTGGGAGGGTTTCACAAGGAGGCCTGATCTCGAGCTTGAACTGTCTCCGCCAGGCTGGCGAATGGGAGGAGTGATTCGGGCGGCACAGGTGCTGAGTGGAGACGTGCTTGTGACACTAGGTGGAGGAGCTGGAGTTGAGCAATTGGCTGAACTCTACTTGGACGAAGGAAAGAGCGTTATCCCGATCAAGTCCGGTCTTGGTGCAATCGTTGGTGATGGAAAGGGGGGTGCATCATACCTACACGACCTCGCTCTGAGCGAGACTGATTCCTTCCTCGAATTGCGCGACGGAGTTGGAAGTGCCACAGGCAGGTTGGCTGCACTACGGATCGACTCGGGTAGCGAGCCTGGTGCAGTTGCAGAAGCAACCATATCGTTGATCAATGACTTGAAGCCGCCTCGCGCGTTCTATGTGCGTCTCCTCAGCACAGAATTGGATGAGTTCGAACCAGTCGAGGAATTCTTTCGCCAAGTCGTGGATCCGGTAGTGAAAGAGCACGGATTCACACCCCATGAAGTGGGACGTCATCGCTCACTATCCGCCTTCATGAATGTAGAGGTCTTTGAAGGCCTGCACCGAGCTGCTCTCGTCGTAGTGGACCTGACCGATGTCCGACCTAACTGCACTATGGAGCTAGGCTATGCCCTCGCCCGACGTCGACGCGTTGTGATCACCGCGATGCAGGGCACGCGACTTCCTTTTGACTCCGACAAGCTGACTACCCACTTCTGGAGTCCCGAGCAACGACCTGAGGACAGGCGAGATGCCTTCGAGTCTTGGCTTAGGCAGTATGTCGACATGCCTCCCCTGGTTCTATGAGAATGTCTGCGGTTGCCTACTTCATGCAGCCTTAGTGTGACCCTAGGGACGAGGGGGCAATAGAGACACCAAGCTAGGGCCATCCTTTCGATATGCGCCACCACTACGCCTTGCGGCGGTTGGTCATGCAGGGCTACACTACCGCCCGGTTCGAATTCAGTTGTTGCACATGCCACTTCACGCCAATACAGAAGGGACGAAGCCAGGGACGTTTCTCGTCCTTGCGAGCGGGGGAGTCGATTCCTCGACCCTCCTTTGGCTGTGCTCAGAGCAGGGCATGACACCGCAAGCCCTATTTGTAGACTATGGCCAAGCAGCTGCACAGTCAGAAGGGGCAGCCGTGGAAGAACTGTGTAGCAGTCTGAAGGCTCCTTGGCGCCATGTGCGATACAGCGGCAGCAAGTTCGGTGCCGGAGAGATCCGGGGCCGCAACGCCTATTTGCTACACACAGCATTGATTGAGTTCCCTGCTCAATCCGGAGTCGTAGCACTTGGAATCCACGCTGGCACAGGCTACGACGACTGTAGTCCAGAGTTTATTGATGCTATGCAACGCTCCTATGAAATTCACACGGGAGGCGCGATTACAATCGCAGCACCTTTCCTTCATTGGACAAAGCACCAAGTCTACAGCCTAGCGATCCACCTCAATGTACCGCTTGCCCAAACATATAGCTGCGAGTCCGGTAACTCCCCATGTAACCAATGTCGCTCCTGCGTAGATCGACTACCGCTCTCCATATGATCACATGCCACCTATTAGCCGTGACATAAGGCTGCGGAACGGCGTTGAATTTTCTACGCCTTTGCTCATACCGAGCTTGTCCAGTTGCGCCGGAGGACCAATACCCTTCCAACAATCGCCCGATTGCAAACCACTACCGACCGCTTGTTCCATTATCCACAGCAGCTCGCTAATAGACGGCATTGAAGAGTCGCTCCTGATTTCCGCATATGACATTCATCATGGCTTCCTCGCAGATAGTGACGCTTTCAGATGCCGTTTCAGGAATTCTCGCTACGCACAGCCACGGCTATTGGTCATAGACAGTGGTTGGTATGAGAAGGGCACGAATCCCGCAGACAAGCAATTTGGAGGAAGCAAAGAGGAGACTCGCCAATGGGAGGAGGACGATTATCGGCGCACTATCGACAGCCTAGACGATGATACGAGACCAATGGTCGTCAGTTGGGATCACTTTGGCTCTTATCCGGAACAGATTGCGGCCGGTCAAAAGTTCTTTGGAGGTCGAAAGTCCCTTGCGTCCACCATACTCCTCAAACCTCCCTACAACTCTGGGCTGCACGACTTCGACAAGCTGTCGCGAAGAGACTTCTCGAATCTATGCGCTTTCGATGTCGTTGGCGTCACAGAACGGGAAGTTGGTGGAACGGTCCTTGATCGACTGGTGAACACAGCTCGGCTAAGGCAAGCCTTAGATGACGCAGGAGTGGATGCCCCAATACACATACTGGGAGGATTAGACCCTCTCTATACCCCACTATACTTCGCCGCTGGAGCTGAGCTGTTTGATGGCCTCGGATGGCTCCGATATGCGTATCGTGAAGGTGTCGCGATGCATCGTGACACAGCAGCTATTCTTGACAGGCAGATAACCACGCGCAGAGTCCCGACCTTGTTGGCGCTCTGTCTTCGAAACTTAGAGGAGCTTAGACGACTGTCGGAAGACCTACGTCTCTTCGCTCATAACAATCGTAATTGGACGTACCTTGAACGAGGTGAGCACCTAGAACTGATCTTTGATACAGTCCAAGAGCGCTTAGGAGAATAGCAATGGGAGGATCTGGAGCAGGCGGGGCTTTCAGGGAAAGCGACATTGAATCCCTACGTGAGGAGGCTCGTCGACGACTAGAGGAGAGTCAAACAGACTCCGCCGTCAACTCGGTGCTCCAGCAGGAGCTGACCTATATCAATGATCGTGACGTAGAACTCATAAACGGACATCTCGATGCAATCCAGGAAGCTCTTGCAGATGGAGGGCATCAAGTGGAACGCCTGCGATTCGGCGGCTCGGTGGCAAAGCATACCTATGTCGATGGGCTAAGCGATGTTGATGCGCTGGTCCTGCTCGGAGGCGATTCTGTCAATGAGCAGCCTCCAGACGTAGTTAGGCGCGACTTTGCGGAGAGTCTGAGGCGAGCCTTACCCCTGGGTGATGTGAAGGATATCCGAGAAGGCTTGATGGCTGTGACCATAGAATACACAGACGGTACCGAAATACAGGTGCTACCTGCAACCAATACACCCAATGGAGTCGCTGTTTCTTCGAGTGATGGTAAATCGTGGTCTTCTATCCAACCTCAGGCATTCGCACAAGCGCTTACGAAGACAAACCAGGATCAAGGAGGCAGGGTTGTTCCTGCCATTAAACTTGCTAAAGCAGTTCTTGCCAACAGACTAGGTGAAGGCGCAGTAAGTGGCTATCATGTAGAAGCACTCGCCATCGATGCGTTTCGGGCATACTCGGGGCCGAGAACACCAAAAGACATGCTTACCCATCTCGTACAACACGCAAGCGAACGAGTGCTACGCCCGATCCGCGATGTGACGGGACAGTCCCGTCATGTTGATGATTACTTGGGAGGGGCGAATTCTGCTTCCCGGCGAAGTTTGTCAAGGAGTCTCACGGAATTGGCCGGTACGATGGATAGGGCTCAATCTGTGGATGTCTGGGAGAGCCTGCTCAATTGAGTTCAACGCACTGTGCGGAAATGGTGAAGGCAAAACTGCTATGGGCAATAGGGAGTGTAACTTGGCTATGTCCCAGGTGACACCAAATCAGGGCAACCTGTCGGTCGAATGCGCATGGCGTATCGTAGATGATCTTTACCTAGAGGCTGTCCAGTCATCCGCCTCTGTCAGAGACCTCGAGGTCGAGAGCGAACTCCTCTTTTGCCTTATGGGTGGCTTCGGTATCACATATGAACATGGTCGGTCTGCGGCTGAAGTAATCTGGCAACTGAGACCGTTTTCCAAGGAATGGGGAGATGATGACTTATTTGAGGCGGTTTCGGATGCTTTGATGCAGCCGCAGTTTCAGCCAGCGAAGGCAGACGGGACCCTCAGACGTTACCGGTTCCCTCTTCGGAAAGCGGCTACCATCGTCAAGGCGCGTGTCTGGTTGCATGAGAATCGCCCACTACATCAACGTCTACAGCAAATGGACAGCTGTAGGGAGCGTCGGAGATTCCTCAGTGACTGTCCGGGGATAGGACTGAAGACGGCGAGTTGGCTTCTGCGGAACTTGGGCATGGGAGCAGAGCTAGCCACCATTGACATTCATGTGCTACGCGCCCTATCTGAAGCCGGGCGTGTTTCCGAAAGCATGCAGATGCCACGTGACTATGAGCTCGTGGAGGAAGCCTTCCTCGAATGGTGCCAAGAGCTAGATGCCTCGCCTGCCGCATTTGACTTGTTTGTATGGCATTGGCAGCGAGGGACACTCGCGAAAACATGATGAATGTTCTCGTCGTTGGAGGCATTTTTCGTGAAGTGTTGGACGCTGATACGTCGCCTCGCGTGAGATATGGTGGTAGCGGATTGGCCGCCTCGGTTGCCGCTTCGAGATTTGGTGCCCGGGTTGCGTTAGCCAGCTACGTAGGTGCCGAAGATGAGGAGGCAGTTCGCGCTGAGTTGCAACTCGCTGGTGTAGATGACCGTGCCGTTCTCTCGGTTCCTGGTGCCAGTGGCACCTTCGCATTCCCAACTTACCAAGACCAGAGGCGGCCTTGGCCAATGTATAGGCCTGCAGAGTCACTGCCGCAAGAAGTTCCTCAGATCCCCTGCGCAGATGTCGTCGTGACGTTTGGCATTCCAGACTGTGATCCTGTGAGATTAGGTTGGCTAGGATCGGGCGGGGACTACGCAACAGTGATCTGGGACCGGCAGGGATGGCTATCAAGAGCCCGAGACGCGAAGGCTGTCTTGGAGATCGACGCACTTAAGCGTATCTATGTAGCCAACGAACTTGAGGCAATCGAAGACAGCCGTGTGAGCTCGCTCGACGACGCCCTATTGGTTCAACCGCCACGCGGATTCTATGCTGCAGTGATCAAACGAGGCGAGGCTGGTGTTGTCGTTGTTGAGGCAGGAGAAGACAAGTCGAGTCCGGCTATCGTGCCGGCATATTCAGTAAGTGCGAACTCAACTATCGGTAGTGGAGACGTCTTTGCTGGCGCTTTCGCAGCATCCCTAGCATCTGGCGAACCGCCGTTAGCGGCCGCGAAATGGGGGTGTGCGGCTGCTGCTATTTCGCTACGGACTAATCGAAACCTCTTGTCCACCGAAGCCTACGCTCAGGCTCGTGAGTTGATTTCAGCCTAACGTGAGCATTGAGTCGGATGCTGGTGATGCCTGTCTGCCCCCTTCGCCTCGACTCAGGGGCCAGATGTTGCTCTCTTCAGGCCGGCGTTGGCTTCCAACATCTCCTGGTCAGGCGCCGGACACTGATTGGATCGGGACAACGTCTAACCCCTACGGGACGAACACGCACTCGAACGTGGTTCTGTCTACAGTCAACCGTCGCCCACCATGACGTACCGATTTGCGAACTCCGTCTTTGAGGGCCACCTCAGCGACGCTCGCTCCCCCCATTGGAGAGTCCTCAGGCGTAGGTATCGAGTAGACGATAGTGGCATTGCCGGGTTTGACCTGGATTTCCTTGACGAGGGAGTGGACGAAGGCTTTCGTCTCGGTCAACTCGCTGTCCTTGAGAAACTCGCCCATCTCTTGGGCGAAGGCCGTGATAGTGTCGGCGCTGTCAAGGTACTGCCGCCGCTCGGCCAGCACCGCCCGTGCCTCGTCTGAGGCGCTCTCCAGACTCTCCTTGCGTTTCCGCAGTTCCACGATATGATTCGAGGACCGGCAACTGCGGTCTTGGATCCTTGGCCTGCGTCGCCGGGTGGTCACGCGGCGACGAGCACATCGGGAACCAGACGATGTATGTCTTCCACCCGCTGCATTTCTATCAGAATAATGGGATGACGGAGAAATATGTACTCAAGAAATACCAGTGGACCGACGATCTTAGTCTGGCACAGCAGTCGACCGAAATCATCTACCTGCCCGCGGTGCTCTCGCACGAGTTCGGTCACGCCGCCGGGCTGGGACACAGCACCGTTTCCGGAGACGTGATGTATACGGAAGACTATACCCAATCGAGGCCGACCGTTAACGACAGGAAGGCATTGCAGAAGAACTACGAGGATCATAGCCCGCACTAAAGGAGGGTACGATGAGTTTCCGAATACGGCGAATGGGACGACCGGTGTCGAGGCTGACGCTGCTAGTGACAATCCTGCTGGCGACGTGGTTCTCTGTCGGCTGTCGGAACGACGATGCTCTTGTCGCCGCGCCTCCCGACGATGCTCTTATCGTTGCGCCTCCCGACGATGCTCTTGTCGCCGCGCCTCCTGCACACGCTTCTTATGGGCCGCCCCAGGGTGCGGTCGGGTTGAGAGAGAGGGTTTTCGAGTCCGACGTGATCGCGCGGGCAACACTGAAGAGCGCGTCGGCGTCGGCCGAGCTTGCCGAAACGCTGGACGACGGGACGTCGCGCTACCAGGGCCTCGTGCAATTCACGTTCGAGGTCTCCGAGTACCTGAAGGGCTCGGGCGGCGCCGAACTGGTCGCCGTCGCACCCGTGTATATGAGGTCCGAGGTGATACAGTCCATATTAGATAACCATGCTAGCGGCGACCCCTTTTTCTGGGCGAATTTCGACGACACGAATCCGTACACGAGCATGGAGCTTGCGCTGGAGGCTGCGAAAGAATGGAAGGACAACCACGACACTCGCTGGGACGACCGCGAGGCAATCGTCATGGTGTGGGAAGAGCTCGTGCCCGGTTCGACGGACGGGTCGAAACGATATAAGATCGGCCCGGGTGTGCACAATTATGCGTTAGCTAGTCGGGTAAGAATGTGGTTGCCGTCCGCGACGTCCGCCGTAGAGGGGGGCGCCGGCGGCGCATCATCCGGTGAGGCGCGCTTTCTGCTGGAGCCGCCGCAGGCAAGCGGGGCGTCCGGTGCAGCATCGCAGCCTGAAACGATCTCAGTGTCCGAGATGAAGGCCCTGATAGCGAAGATGGAGAAGTGGCGCAAGGACGGCGAAGGCGTGGCGGGCCATCTCGAGTGCATCATGGAGAGTTTCTGGGATGAGGTATACGAAAATGGGAGGTTGGAACGCAGTGAGAGCACATACCTACGCTTCGACTATTCTCTAGCGTCCGGTCTGCCGAAACATTCCGTCGTGAAGGAGACTCATCCTCTGGGCGCCAGGATATGGCTCGATGGCAAGGACAAGGATCTCTTCGAGATCTCGATTCACAGCAACGGAGTGACCGTCACCGCCCGCCCGCTTCCGAAGGGCGATTACACCGTCTATCACAACATTCAATTTAGCAATTACATCCCCTGCGGCTACCTTCCCCACGCCGCCAGGAACAACAACGAATACTTCATCAGCGTCACCGCCCCTACCGGTACACTCCACGAGGCGTTCTTCGACCCGGTGACCGTCGGCGCTGCAATCGGCGCGGACGCCACCAACGGAGTCCTCAAACCCACCTCATTCACGGACGGCAACGGTGTTGCCGCGACCCTTCAGCGCATCGCGTGGGAAGCCCCTTCGGCAGGCTCAGGAGGGGCTGGCGCCGTTACGCTGAAGCTCTCACCGCACACCGGCCTCGCCAACCACGTCCTCGACTTCATCGCGCTGGACGGGACGGTCTCGGTCTCCCTGGCCGTCGACGAAGCGACCGTCGACGCCGCCAACAACACCCTGAACTGGTCGGCGTCGTCCCAGCCGTGGAAGAATGGCGACCTGCTGATGCTTCGCATCCGGGCCGTCCCCGCTACGCCCACGCCGACTCCGGTCCCGCGCTACTCATGCACGATCATCGACTTAGGGGAAGTTTCAGGCGATACAGCCATCCCCAACGCCCTGGGCAGCGGCGACTGCTACGACGGCGGATATACCGACTTCTACGCCTTCACCCTGAAGGCCGCCGCTCAGGTCCGGATCGACTTTGAGTCCTCCGACTTCGACACTGAGCGAATGGCGACGCGATCCCAACCAATCGCGAGGCTGGTACCCCAAAAAAGACCTCATGTCCGGCATCATGGCGTCAAGCGACCCCATAATCGTCTCCCAATTTAACAGATCGCGAAACTCTCGTTAGAATGCCCTACAGCACCACCTCCCACCGAAAAGTTCGCAAATCGGTACGCCTTGGCCCACTATGACGTCCGATTTGCGAACTCCGCCGTTCAGGGCTATCTCAGCGGAGTCCGCTCCCCCAATTGGGCTGTCATCAGGAGTAGGCATCGAATAGATGATGGCGGCCCTGCCGGGCTTGACCTGTACCTCCTTGACGAACGAGTGGACGAAGGCTTTGGTCTCGGTCAACGCGCTGTCCTTGAGAAACTCGCCCATCTCTTGGGCGAAGGCCGTGATAGTGTCGGCGCTGTCAAGGTACTGCCGCCGCTCGGCCAGCACCGCCCGTGCCTCGTCTGAGGCGCTCTCCAGACTCTCCTTGCGTTTCCGCAGTTCCGCGATATGATTCGAGGACCGGCAACTGCGGTCTTGCATCCTTGGCGTGCGTCGACGGGTGGATGTATGGAGACGAACACATCGGGAACCAAACGATGTACGTCGTACACCCTCTGGGCGTCCATGTGTTCTACCATAATTTGAACGGGTTTGTGCTCACGGAATACACATGGACTAACGATCTTGGGGACGGCAAAGTTTTACCCTTTATCTACTTGCCCGGAGTAGTTATGCACGAATTCGGCCATACGGCGGGATTGGGACACAACCCGGTTAATGGTGGAGTGATGTATCCAGGGGAGTACGCAAAAACGAAGCCTTCTGGGAACGACAAAAAAGCTATGAAGGCGAACTACGCAGGCCATTAGGATGGAGGGAGACGATGAGGTTCCGCAGTCCACGGGCAAATCGCCTATCTCAAGGGTGTGTTGCGCTCGTAACGTTGACCCTGTTGTCAGTGTCGTTCTGGGGGGGATGTGGTGATGATCTCGAAGTTGAAAGGCCGCAGCCGAACGCGCAGTCCGGGCAGGTCGATAATCAGGACAAGGTTCCCGCACCCGTAGCAGGAACTTCCATGATTGTGATCGAAGGATCGGCCGGGTTGAATGAGAGGGTGTTCGACGCGACGATCATAGCTCGGGCAAACCTGAAGTCGACCGCCGCTGCGGCAGAGAGCGTCGGCGTAGACTCAAACGGCACGGCGATATACCGAAGCCTGCTGGAGTTCCGGTTCGAGGCGCTAGAGTATATCAAGGACACGGGCGGCAGCGAACTTATCGTGGAGGCAAACGATTGGTCCGACTTGGAGAGGAAGACCTATTCGACTATGGAGCTTGCACGGGAAGCGGCGGAGTCATGGGTGCGCGACCGCGACACTCGCTGGGACGACCGCGAGGCCCTGATCATGCTCGTGGAGAAGGCCGCCGCGCCGGGCGCGTCCGGCCAGTCGAAGCGATATACCTTCGGGCCTTATGGGTACATAAGGGCCTATGCGATAGATAGCGGGTATCAAGTATGGTTGCCGTCCGCGTCGTCCAGCGTGACGACGGGGTCTTCGTCGGACGACTTGCGGTACCTCTTGGAGGTGCCTGGCGGCGCGTCCGGGGCGTCGTCCGCGCAGGTTGAGACAATCTCGGTGTCGGAGATGAAAGCGCTGATAGCGAAGATGGAGAAGTGGCGCAAGGAGGGCGAAGGCGTGACAGGCTATCTTGAGTGCATCAGGGAGAGCTTTAGAGTAGACATATACATAAACGGGTACAAGGAACGGGGTGAAAGTCTGAAAGTGAGCTCCGATTACTACTTGGACTCTGGCCTTCCCGCGAGGACCTTGATAAACAAAACAGGTGGCCCCCGGCCTGGGAAAACTTGGCTTGGAGGCAAGGACAAGGAATTCTTCGCTGACGAGAACGGTCCTTTAATCTCATTGCGTCCACTCCGCGCCGGTACATACCTTGTCTATCGTAACTATCAATGGCCCAAATTGATTCCGTGTGACTACTTCCCTAAGGAATATACAGACGTGAATGCGGCATACGTCCAGGTCACCGCCCCTTCCGGTACGCTCCACGAGGCGTTCTTCGATCCGGTGAATTTGACTTCGGGCGTGGGCGCGGACGCCACCAACGGCGTTCTCAAACCCACGTCATTCACGGACGGCAACGGTGTTGCCGCGACCCTTCAGCGCATCGCGTGGGAAGCCCCTTCGGCAGGCTCAGGACAGGCTGGCGCCGTCAAACTGAAGCTCTCACCGCATACCGGCCTCGCCAACCACGTCCTCGACTTCATCGCGCTGGACGGGACGGTCTCGGTCTCCCTGGTCGCCGACGAAGCGACCGTCGACGCCGCCAACAACACACTGAACTGGTCGGTGTCGTCCCAGCCGTGGAAGAACGGCGACCTGCTGATGCTTCGCATCAGGGCCGTCGCCGACCAGGCCTCATCGCCACCGGCAAGTCCACATCCAACTTCCGATTCTCCAACCCGCTTGTCGACTCCCTGATACCCCGCATTGCCCCACACCCGGTTCTCTCCACCGTGCAGCAATCGGTGCGCCTCTGTCACGTCATGCACGTTCGCAGGTATCGTCCTTACACTATGAACCACGCCAGTCTCGTTATAGGAAATTCCCAGGTGGCGATTGTCCGGCTATAACTTTTGCTAATTCACCCAAAGGTACCAGCGGGAAGTGTGAAGCCTGCACGTTGTTCTGTCGATATCGCTCTCCGCCCAGATTGTAGTCTCCATCTTCGGCGAGCTTGTCCTTACTGACAATCAAGCCGTAGTTGGGTTCCAAGTCATCCACGGTTTCCCCGTTCCGCAGATGGCGCAGGTATTCAGCGAGCTCAGTCTGAACGGTGGGCAGGTCGTTCTCTTCAATGGGGCTGCGCTAGTCGCCCGACAGTAGGCGGGCGACGACGGACTCCGCCGCTCGCCCTTCGCCCGACTCCCTCATCCATGCGCGGATCTCCCGGCGGGCGATTGTGACGGTCAGCTTGTCGCCGCGTTTCTCGCGCAGTTCATCAAGGATCGACTTCGCCGCGAAGG
Source organism: Dehalococcoidia bacterium (assembly GCA_965232435.1). Taxonomy (GTDB): domain Bacteria; phylum Chloroflexota; class Dehalococcoidia; order Lucifugimonadales; family VXLM01; genus VXLM01. The sequence goes on along the minus strand of CBDDPU010000004.1, from coordinate 329,077 downwards.
CCGCCGATTCGCCGGCCTCGGCGATGGCGACGTGCAACTCCTCCGACGGGTCGAACTCCGGTATGGGCAGCTTCCACAGATGCTTGTGTAAGTCTCGTGCCCCGAACTGACCTTTGGACATCAGTGATTGGACGGACTCATACAACGTTTCACTATTAATGATAGCCAGCAGATAGTCGACTTCTTCAATGCTCTTGCAGGCGACCCAGTAAAGCCGTTCGGTTACTAGCTCATACGATTTCAACTTCGTTGCGGTCGGTTGTCCAGCAGTTGAATAGGCGACCCGAACTGGCCTCTGCCCTGGATCCACCATCCATTCTAACTGCGATGATAAGTTGCCGAAATAGTCCAGCCGCTCAAGCAAATTCAGGCGGTTGGCCGCCGATTTGTTCTGCTCCCACAGACGGTTGACCGTCTGCCATCGCTCCCGCATCCGCCGTTCCAGTCCGCCCAGTCGGATGCCGCCGGGGCCGTCGGCGTCGGCGGGAATCTCCCGGTCGCCCTGCTTGATTGGCAGCAGGGCCTTCAGAGGTTCCAGCGTGACGTATGGGGCGACGGTCTCGCCCAGGTGCACGTCGAAGAGGTGCGAGGTCTCGACCGTCTGACCGGTGATGGCAGTCAGGTTGAGATCTTTCCAGGGGGCCTTGTCGTGGCTGCCTCGGCGTGGGTTGACGGTGACCGTCGGCGCGGCCTGCACAATCGCGGGGTTCTCCGTCTCTTCGACGAAGAACAAGCAGCGAGGGACGATGGTCGCGCCCTGCCGGGAGTGACCTGCGTAGGGAGACCCGGCGGCGGCGCTCGTGTCGGTGATGCCCGTCAGCTCCCGCCGCGTGTCCGGCTGGCCCGCCCGTCCTCGCCACCGCTCGACGGCGCCGGCCAGGGCCTTCCCGTGTGTGTCTTGAGACAGCTTGCGGGCGAAAACTACCGACGCCGGCACGGGGAAGAAGGTGTTGGGTTCCAAACGCTCCAGGTCCCACGCCGACTTGAGGGTGAGGTCCACTTGAACGCCCTGCCCATTCTCGCCCACGCGCCACTGTCCACTGCGCCACTTGGAGTACTGCCCAGCCTGAAGCGCGCTGTGAGGCAACACGAAGCCGATCACGCCTGCGTCCTTCAAGTACAGGTCTGCGCTTCGGGCGAAGAACAGCCCTGCCACGTCCTGATGAGTGGCGTAATGTCCCCCGGCCCAGATGCCGTAGGTATTCCGGCTCAGGTTCTTCAGTTCGTCTCGCAGGATGTCGGCGGTCTGGTTGTAGTTGATCCAGGGCGGATTGCCGATCACGACGTCCACCTTTGAGCGAGACAGGACGACCGGGCGCACCATGTTGCGGGCGTAGTAGGCCCAGATATGGTTCCATCCCCGGTCGTGGAGCCGCTGCATGGCGGCTATAGTACCGCGCATAACTTGCCGTTCGGCGGGGTCGTCGATCTCGTTGTCGTCCAGGGCCAGGAACGGATCGTCTCCCCGCTCGATGGAGGCTGAAACGTCTCCCATGAGCGAGTCGAAGGTTTCGGCTCGTTCCACGAGACTCACGGGAAACACCAACTCGGTGTTCTCCTCATCCTCCACCCGGATCGTGATATTGTGCTGGGCGAACATATCACCCGCTCGGAAGCGCAGCTGGAGGGCGTCTCCGAGATAGACGGGAATGGACAGGGAGGCGTCGTGCCCTGCGGCGCCGGCGTCGCTGATGGCGGGCCGGGCGGCGAGAGTCCAAGCGGCGCGGGCCAAATGCGCCGCGACGGGGTGAACGTCGATGCCGGTTACCGCCTCTCGCAGGCGATCGAGGACTTTCGCGGGTTCCCACTTTTCGGCTTTGGCGGCGGCGATGAAGTGGGTGACGGCTTCGGCGATGAATGTCCCGGAGCCACATGCCGGGTCGAGGACTCGCTGGTTCAGCGGGTCCTCCACCAGTTCCCGGATCATGGCGCGGGCCAGCCATGCGGGAGTGTAGTACTCCCCCAGCTGCCGCCGCTCCTCCGGCGGGATGACCGATTCATAGAGCGTCGCCGCGGTGTCGGGCGGCGCTTCCAGCCAGTCGAACCGGGCGACCCGTCGGGCCAGGGTTTGCAGGAGGGGCTTGCCGCCGACCTCGTTGGGCCAGGCGAAGAAGTCCGATTCCAGCACGCCCTGGAGACCGGTTGCGTGGTGGAGTTCGCGGCCTTGCAGGAGGTCGGCCGAGTCGGTTTCGGCCAACTGCCGGATGTCGATGCCGAAGGACGCCTGGACGACCATACCGATGACCGCGCTCAAGTAGGTGTGACGGACGAAGAGGTCGTCCATCTCCTCAGTGCCGGCGCGTGCCCCGACAGGCTGCGCCTCACCATCCTGCCCTTCAGCGCTGTAGGCGATCTCTCCCAAGGCGGTGCGAAGCAGGTCGTACCAGAGCCGACGCTTTACTTTGATAGTCTCCAGTTCCGAATTGTCGGCGTAGAGCGACTTGAGCGCGGCGATGTCGCGTTGATAGGAAGGACTGCCGGGCCCGAAGTGTCGAGTGATTCCATGTCTATCGGGACTCATGCTGTGCAGGGACACCAGGGCCGAATCGCGCAGCCATTCATACAAGGCGATCCAGTTGTCCGGGGCCTCCAGGGTGAAGGCATATGGGCGGGTCAAGCGGACCGGGCCAGCGCCTGGCCAACGCAGCAGCCAGCGCTTTCCGTCCGTGAGAATTCCCATGCGCACCTTGCCAAGTTTGGCTGATTGCGCCAGGTAGTCGTCCAGCTGCTCGACGTACTGCGGGTTGGGCGCGCCGCCGGAGGCCGTTCCGATGCGACGCTTGAACTCGATGAAGGTGTCCAGGGCCGTGAGGTCAACGGCGCGGCGGGAACCGTCCGATGGCGGGTTTTCCTCGACCATCTCTTCGTTCCGGACAAGGCCGGTGAGAAGAAGAAAGTCCCTCGCCGCGCTGGTGATATTGGCCTCGGCCTCGCCGCTATCGTGTCGCCGCAATATCTCAGCGGCGGCGCTGCGATACTTCGGGTCGTTCGGGTCAAGGTGCATAGTAGATTGGCAGTGTATCAGTTTGCGGTCTCATGCCGAGGCGGCCGACTTGCGAGCCCGCAGGGGGTGTTCCTGATCCTGTCGAAGGTGGGGCGTCGGTCGCCGCCGGCGGTTGTCAAGGGACTCAATCGGTCTGAACGGATTCCTGAAAACCATGCTTGCTTAGCCTGTATGCCCCCATATCCTACAGGAAAGCCTGTATCGGCTATCGGACGGTCTCCGACCAAAGACGCCGTGGGCGGATCTCCCCCGCTATCTTCACTAGCGCCGCTCCGTACAAGAAGATCAAGCCGGCGACATATCCCCACATCATTAGAATGACCACAGAGGCGATGGGGCCGTAGACTATGCTTCGCTGTGTGGTCAAGCCGGTGAGCCAGAAGAAGAGGTACTTGCCTATCTCGAAGAGCACAATCGCGATCATCGCTCCGAAGGTGGCGTCCCTCCAGTCCACGTCGACATCGGGCAGGTTATGGTAGACGAAGACGAAGATTACTGCCGTAAGGACGGCGGGAATCAGCGCTGAAACGATGCCCAACGCCAGGTCCAAGGCAGCTGATGCTATTCCCTGTGAGTCCGAAAACCCCTCACCGAGACTGACGAATACTTGAAGGGAGGCAGAGAGACCCACCGACAGAAGGAACAGGACTCCGACGAGAGTCGCCAGCGTCACTTCTGCGACGGTTACATGGGTGAATCTCGTCCTATCGATTCCGAATACTCTGTTCACGGCCCTGTTCGCTGCCATGAAGAGGCCGCTTGCTCCCCAGACGATGCCGGCCACTGCTATGAGTCCTAAGGTGAGTGATCCCTGGAGCAGGTTGCCCACGGCTTCACGGATTAGGTCGCCGGAAGCAGGGAAGTAGTAATCCAGTATCTTTGTGAGCGTGTCCCGGGCGACTTCGGGGTCTCCAAATAGGGCGAACGCCATGATGGCCAAGGCTGCCGTAGGCAGAAGGGACAAGATAGTGAAATACGCGAGGGAGGCGGCAAGATCGATTCCGCCAACCCGCAAGAGGTGGGGCACGGCCTTGATTATGGACGCTCCTCGCCAAGCGGCTCGACCTCGGGGCAGGTCGCGCGACAGGGTCTCTGCGGTCTCGGCGAGTCGACTCTTCAGGTCGGGCGGGACGACTATGCGCGGCTCCATGACTCGCCGCAACACGGAATGCCTTACCTTGTCGCCATGCGTCTCACCGACTTGATATGCGGCCTCCACAATCCCCGTTGCGGTAGCGGCTACCACGGTATCCGTCTTGAGATCGGCGCTTTCGGCCTCTTGCAGCGCGGCATCGATGGCGGCGTCGGCAACCTCGGCAATATCGGCCGGATCCTGCTCGGCAACGACATCATGGGAGATCAGCATATAGGCGGCGTCGCGGGTTGCGTCCGCCACGTCCCCGGCGGCAGCGGCAACCCCGGAAACGACTCCCCCGACGGTGGCCTTCGCGGCGTCTTCCAGATCTCCTCCGGCTTCGAATATTGCCTCCACCGCACCTTCTGCGGCGGCAACCGCGGCTTCGGCAGTATCTACGCCGGCTGAGGCGGCGCCGACTATTGCCCCCTCGACCGCATCTCTGCCCGCCTCTCCGATCTCGGCGTTGATCTTGGACGATCCTCTGACTGCGCCAACCACAACCTCCCTCACGGCCGGTGCTGTGATCATCGTAACCTGGCCTGTCCCTTCCACGACGCCGACTACGGCATCTCTTAGGAAGTCTCTTGTCTCCCCGCCTATCTCGGCCGCCGCATGGACAGCACCCTCGACGGCTTCTCTGGCCAGATTGCCGGCTCCCCTGCCTACCAAATGGGTGGCTCGAACCGCCCGCAGGGCCGCAGAGCGCATGGCAGCGCCCGTGACCGGCCGTCTAGCCCTCTTCTCACGAGCAAGACTTTCTCTGACCCGCCGAGCGACGAGCTCCGATTGACTATTGGGCAGTTTCACGGTCGTACATAGAGGCTAAGGATGGCATCGAATGAGGAACGCAAGGAGTACGCAGAACGGGAAGACATATACTGTATTATAGTACAGTGCGGCAGTGAGCGTATTATGATAGTACGTCAGCAGTGGTAGGATGAGGGGTAGGAACTGCCAGTGACACGGAGCGAAATGGCGCGACGAATTGCCATAGTGGGGGGCGGTGTATCGGGGCTGGGGGCCGCGTGGGCGCTGAGTCATCACCCGGATCGGTTCGACTTTCGGCTGTATGAGGCCGAAGAGCAGATCGGCGGCAACGCGTTCACAGCCGACATGCCGCAGGCCGACGGCAGTTCGATCCCCTTCGATATTTCCGTCACCGCGTGCATCCCGTCGGTTTACCGACATATCATGCTGCTAATGGAGCAGTTCGGCATTGAGTTGGTCAATACCAGGTTCAGCTACAGCGTGCGGTACGCAGGCCGGGTCTACGCTCATGACTTCGATTCCGACATTAGGGGGCAGCTTCAGCCCGAGATCGCCAAGTTCCAGCGAATTCTCAGAAGACTGCATCGAATCGGCTGGCTGACTCGCTCCCAGTCGAAGCTGCTGAACGCGCTCAATCCGTTCAACTACATCAGCATGGGGACGGTGTTGAAGCTGGGTAGGTTCTCCGACGATTTCAAGTACAAGATACTGAAGCCCATGTTCGTGAATTTCCTGATGGCGACGGACGTTTTCTCGATGCCTGCGGCGCTCTTCGCCAGGTATCTGGAGTTCTTCGACATCGAATCCGCGACGCCCATGCATACCTGGGACCGGGGCACACGGCGAATCTATGAGAACCTGTCGGCCGGGTTCAAGGATAAGATCTACTTGAACCGTCCCGTCCGAAAAGTGTATCGCGGGAAGGACGAGGTCGTCGTTGAAGATGAATCAGGGGCGCGGGAGACGTTCGACGAAGTGATCCTCGCCTGCAATGCGAATCAGACTCTCGAGCTGCTCGACAAGCCCACGAAGTTGGAACGCTGGATTCTTTCGAGAATTCGCTACGAGACCGATCTTCATGGGCGCGCCGTCATCCATTCCGATTCTTCGGTGCTTCCGGACAACGAAACGGCCCCGTTGACAACTCGCAGCAACTATATTGAGCAGTATGGCGACAGGCCGGACAACTACGAAATCACGTATATCATGCACAACCAGCAGCCATGGGCCAATCCGTCCGACAAGCCTTGTCTGGTGACCTACAACAATGTCACGCCCATCGACGAAGGAAAGGTCATCAAGAGGCGGACGTTCCAGCACGTCGTCCACGACGTTCGTCATGTGGCGCTGCTGGTTCAACTGTTCCGCTTCATTCAGGGCAGGCGTCGATCGTGGCACTGTGGCGCACACACGCTCATAAACAGCCAGGAAACCTGCCTTGTAACGGGGCTTGCCGCCGCGAGGCAGCTCGGCGCGGATTACCCCTTCGATGACGTTGAAGCAAGACGCACCTTCAACTACTACGGGGGCATCATGTACGGCTCGCGGTTCAGGAAGGTGTAGTGCATACGTCCTGTAGGGCTCCCTTGCACTCGCCGAATGCCGGAGGGTGTCTGCGAAGGGCGCTTCATGGTTCGACAGGCTCACCATGAACGGGTGGTGGGCTGACCGTGAACGGGTGGGTTAGGCAGTGGCGCCGTTGGTGTCGTCCGGGGTGGGGTAGAACTGGGCGCAGTAGTACCGGAATGGCATAATCTTGCCGTCGGAGCGACAGAGTCGCGGACGCGATACGTATTGCTTGCGGCTCCAGATGACGACGTCCTGCAGGACGTCATGCTTTTGCTGGGCCGCAATGAACCTGTTCAAGATGGGCGCGCGCATCTTTACGGGAAGGAACCCGAGTCCTGCGAACAGCCTTTTCGGGCTGCGCACTTCTTTGATCTGGGATACCAGCGACAGGTCGATAAGCGTCCCGTCGACGGGAGTTGCCAGCACCCAGAGTCGCATGTCCATGCCGATTGACTTTTCGTGGACTTCCACAAGCGAGTAGCCGAGTCCAAAGATAGTGGCCTTGGCCGAGACGTCAAACGTTAGTGTGATGGCTCCGGCAATCGTCCGGTCTCTTCTGAAGTCGAACCGAGCCGTGAGATGGGGGCCGTCGGCAGTGAATTCCTCAATGGGGTTGACGTTGTCGTAGCCGTGGACGTAGCGGAGGTGGGCTAGATCGACGGAGTTTTCGGTTGTTTCCTGGGGGTGGCCCTTGAAGCGAAGCGTATTGATCGTAAAGTTGCTCCAGCCGTCTGTATCGAGAGAATTTTCAGGGAGCCTCCATTGCGGGGCGCGTCCGCCTAAACCCCACCAGGCGAAAATGAGGCCGAGGACTTCCTGCGTCTCGAAGACTCGGAGTTTCGCCGTCTTAGGAGGAGGGGCGAATGGTGTGGCGACGCATTGGCCGGTGGTATCGAATTCGTACCCGTGGAAGGGACAAATGAGCCGGCCGTCGCGGATGCATCCGCCCGAATCGGGGCCCAGGTCGGATCCTAGGTGGGGGCAAACCGATTCGGCGGCGCACACTCGCCCGCTGCCATCGCTCCAGACAACGATGTTCGTTCCCATCCAGGTCTTTCGCATAAGACCGGCTTTTTGCAGGGTTTCGCGAGTCGCTATGAAGTACCAGCCCTCGGGGAATGGGGTAGGCGTCGGGGTGTTCGTTGGCTCTCTTCGTCGGGTTACCACTGATCAACTCGCCCTATCTGGACTCCCGGCAGACTTATTCCATCCGAGAACACCTACTAAAATTCCCAATAGCCACCCTTTTAAACAAGTGTCCAATCTGAGCCTGCTATGATAAGGTGTACTATAGGCTAGTTCCAGCTGGACTCAAGTCTATCAGGGCGAAGTTAGGCGGAGCAAGACAAATGACAACCGCATTTGGCGAATTAACGACCCATCAATTCACCTTGCCGGAAGAGCTCATCCTCATGCTCCTCAATCAGGAGAGCGGCTACTTTCATCAGGTGCCCGGGTGGGAGTTCAACTGCGCCGTCATCGGCGCAATCCTCGCTGAGTTATCATTTACCTACCACATTGACACTGATGCGGAAGCTCTCATTGTCATCGACGATTCGGAGATGGGCGACCCCATCATCGATCCCGTTCTCAAGGAGATTGCGGAGGAACCGACCCAAAGGAACGCTCAGTACTGGATCGAACGGCTCGCTCCTCTCGCGGACGATATCGTTGATCAAACTCTGGACCGACTTACGGAAATGAGCATACTGGAGCACCACGACGGCGACTTCTGGACCGTTTCACATGCCGCCGCTCGCAGTGGCTTCGCCACCGTCAATGATGACAGTTCATCGGATGAGTTCGTCGCTACGCGCATCAGAAACGTGATCTTCAATAATGAGATACCTTTTCCGAGAGACGTGCTCATTATCTGTCTTCTTGATGTGTGCGATGTCTTGCGGTTCATTTTCCAGGTCGATGACGAGGTAGATCAGCGGATCAAGGCCATCTGCAAGCTGGACCTGATCGCTCGATCGATCACCGAAGCGGTGGAGCAAAACATCGCTGTCGCGATGTCTCAACGCTCCTCCCTAACCAAGAAAATTCCGGTTGTTCCGCTGCGCAAGATGCTGCTCAATCCTCACCTACGGAAGGGCAACCTCCCCGCGGTCGTTGCGGATCTTGCGAAAGAGTACGGCCCGGTGTTTCAGCTTCGGCCTCCGTTTTCGGAACCCTTGGTCTTTGTGGCCGGCACCGATGTAAATGACTGGGTGCAGCGGAGAGGTCGAATGTACCTCAGATCCAGGGACTATTTTGCGGACTTCGAGAGTGTGTATGGCGCGGCCGGAGTGCTGCCTTCCCTTGACGGCGCGGACCATTTTCGGCTGCGCAAGTCCTTATCAACGGCCTTTTCCCGCAACAGGCTGGAGGGGCAGCTGAGTCAACTCTATGATCTGATAAAGAAGCATATGGTGGAATGGGAGGTCGGAGACGCCTACCCTGCGACGAGGATGAGCCGGCGAATGGTTAACGCTCAAATCTCGCCGCTCTTCGTCGGAGTTGATACCCAGGACATCATCGATGACCTGCTGGCGTACAAGGAACGGGCCCTTAGCGTTCACATCGCGAAGGTGCTTCCAAAGTTTTTGCTGAAAACTCCCGGCATGAGACGCCGGGCGAAACTCGTCGAGACCCTGCTTGACCGCGTTTACAGCGTACATACCGCGGCCCAGCGGGCCGGACAAGACCGAAATTTGGTGGACGACTACCTGAGCCTGCACGCGAGCGATCCGCAGTTTATGCCCCAATCCAACTTGCGTTTCGCCTTTACGGCTGCGTTAGTAGCCAGCGCTTACCTTGGCGATGCCGTCAGCCTCACCCTGTACGCTATGGTGTCCCGGCCGGATATCTACGCCAAAATTCAAGCTGAAGCCGATGTCCTGTTTGAGGACGGTGATCCGAAGCCCGAAGACCTCACACCGGCAGCGATTGACGTCACTCATCGATTCCTCATGGAATGCCTGCGCCTGTATCCGATCGTCCCGATGTCCATCCGGAACGTCATGAACTCGTGCGTCGTCGAGGGCTATGGACTGTCCCTGGGGACGCGGGTCCACATTGCGCAGACGGCGACACACTTCATGGAGGATGTCTTCCCCGACCCCTTCACCTTCGATATCGACAGGTATAAGGCTCCGCGCAATGAGCATCGAAGCAACGGGTACGCCCCGTACGGGCTGGGCACGCACAAATGCCTCGGTTCCCGCTGGATGGAGTTGCAGCTTGCCATTAACGTGCTGATGGTCGCGCACTTCTTCCAGCTTGAGATTTCCCCCGCGAACTACAAATTCAAATTCGATCCCATGCCGTCGATGAAGCCAAGCAAGAAACTGAAGTTCCACATCGCGGAGCAGAGGTTCGAGATACCCGCCTGACTCGGTCCAGGTATCCCCGCGGGACAAATCATCGGCATCCAGAGTTGCCGGGGTACTCGCTCAACCCTCATTCCGGCCCCCTCACAATCGTCATCCCGGCGAAGGCCGGAGTCCAGAGGGGCGGTCGGGACGGTCTCCCAAGATCGGCTCTAAAGGAAGTGCGATTGCCTTGACCGGATCCCGCTTCCCCCTGTCAAAGAGGGAAGCGGATTATCATGAGGCTGCTTTTATCCCTGCTGTTCCTGCTGTTCCTCCAACTCCTGCTGTTCCCGCTGGTATCTCCGGTATACGTTCTCGAGCACCTCGTCGAGCTCGTCTTCGAACTCGTCCGCCCAGCGCATCACCGACGAGCGCAGTTTCATGTTCTGGTAAGCGCCCCAAACCACCATCGCGGGCAGCACTAGGAAAATGGATACTGCGAGGGAGTAGACGATGGTAATGGTCGCTGTGATGCCAAACTGCTGAGAGGCTAGCAGCGGTGAGGCTATGAGCACACCGAAACCGAAGGCGGTCGTCAGCGCGGATCCCAACAGGGCCGAGCCGGTGGTCGCGAGAGTCCTGACGGCGGCTTGCTCCGGGTTGCGCAGGCCGGCGAACTCCTCACGGTATCGGTGAATCACGTGGATGGTGTAGTCCACGCCGATCCCGATCGACAGAGCCGTGATGATCGAGGTGATGAGTGAGTAGGGAATGTCGAGCAGCGCCATCGTGCCCAGTACGCAGATGAGGACGAGCAGGATTGGCCCAACGGCGACGAGTCCGAGTATGGGCTGGCGCAGCGTCACCCAGAAGAAGATGGACAGAATGCCCAAAGCTACGGCAATCGTGACGCTTATCGACTCGGTTTGTCCGTCCGTGATCTGGTCGGTGACGGCAACTGCGACGATGTCGGGGGACGTTATCGAGACGGCGCCGTCGTCGCCGAGCCATAGCTTCTCTATGTCGTCATGGAGCATCCTCGTTGCGGAAGGCTCACCCGTGTACATCGGGAACTGGAGGAGCATCGTATCGACGCCGGCCGGATTATTTATGAGGTAATGCGCCAGTTCGGGTTCTTTCGCGAGGAGCTTGTCGATGAACTGCTGCATCAGCACCGGATCGAACTCAACCCCCGGCAAAGCCTCGCGGAAGAGCGCTGCCAGTTCAGGGTCGTACTTGTCGCCGGGCTCGCCGGAGTCGGTGATCCAATCGTCAATAAATCTTTCGTAGGATCCCTGGATCGCCCCGGCGACGGCGCTCGGACGGATTTGCTCGTCCACGAAGGAGTTGGCGAGATCGTGGAGATTCAGGAGCGTCCGGGTCTCCGTGAGTTCGGCTTTGACCAGGAGGCTGGCGATCTCCGTGGTGCCTCCGACCGCTGATTCCAGGGTGTTCATATCCGCCAGAACGGTTCCGCCCCTGGGAAGGATGTCCTTGATGCTGAATTCGGATTCCAGCCCCGTCGCCGCGTATCCGAGGCCAATGGTGATGATGAGCACACCCACGAGGTAGGGAGCCGGCCGACGAGTAACCCATTTCCCAAGTTTCCCCGTTATCAGGGGAATGCCTGGCAGCGCGTTCGAAATTGGGCGGGCCGGCTTCAGAGTCCCACGCGCCTCCTTCCGGCGGTCTATGATCGTCCGAGTGGCTGGGATGAGCGTCAGCATCACTATCAGGCTCAGCCCCACTCCAAGCCCGGCGACTACCCCGAAATCTCCAATGACCCCGATGGGTGAGAACAGGGACGCCAGCAGGCTTGCGATGGTGGTGACGGCGGCCAGGGTCAGTGGGATGGTGACGTGTTCGATCCCGGTCCGTACGGCCTCCAAAACCGGCTTGCCTTCAAGTCGCTCCTCCCTGTAGTGGGACACGGCCTGGATCGCGTAGTCCACCGTCAGGCCAATGAGGATGACGGGCACCATCGCCGTCAGCGAACTTGGAGGGCCGATTATGCCCAGAGCGTTCGGCCCCAGCCAGCCCTCGGCTCCAACGACACATATGATTGACAAGATGAGTCCGGTCAGCGTCAGCAGGGTATCCGAGATGCTGCGAGTGAAGAGGAAGAGCAGCGCTATGATCAGCAGCAGGGCCAGACCTATTAGCGGGCCCATCCCCTCTTCCGTGGCTCGCTTGTACTCATCCTCGACGATCACTGGCGACAGACTGCTCACACGCAGCGGTCCATCGGACTCGGATGCCAGTTCCTTGATCCTTCGCTCGGCATCCTCGGTTCTCTCGTCGCCCGTATCGCTCAAGCGAATGTTGGCGATTGCGACCGGCCCGCCGTCCGTGTCGGTCCCGGTCATCGCCTCAATGGCTCCCTGAATCTCCGGAACGTTGCGGACGCCGTCGATATGCGCCTGTGAGATGGACTCGAAACTGTCCACTTGGAGCGCCGCCCCAATCAGAAACGAGGGAGCGACAATCGCATTAGGGGGCGCCAGCAACTCACCCACGCCCGGTTCTCTGACGATGTCGTTGAGCAGGGTGGACATCTGCGAGAGGCCGTCCGGCGTGAGAGCCTCCCCGCGGAAAGTGAGGGTTGCGACCTTGACGTCGCCTGAGTCACTGAAAAGTTCTTTGACCTCACGAGTAGCTTTGGCGACAGGATTTTCTGTCGGGAGGAAGGCGACGTCGGCCCCCTCCGTCGGCGGAGCGCGGAAAGTGCCCCCTGCGCCCAAAGCCACCGTAAAGATTAGCAGGACGGTAATTGTGATGTAGGGGCGGACTGTGATCAGCCAGCTCCATTTTTCAAGTACCCAACTCATGATGGTAGACACACCCTCTTTAGCATGTCCGACGACGCCTTGGCAGCGTTTGCGGCTCCGAGTGTAATTGCTTCGCCTTTCCTCTCATTCGTCCCGAAAATCAAACTCAGTTGGCGTTCTCCAATTCCGTTGGCGAACGAACATGGAACGATTGGCGAATTATAGTCTCTATGTATGAGAATTGTAACCAACCCTGCATCGTCGGCTAGTTTTACAACTGACTGGAGTCCCTGTGGGTGGCGTGAGAGTGATTACCCCAAAACATGCCCATGCGCCTTATGCGGCCAAATTCAAAGAGACATAGCCTTAATCGTCTTGTTTCCAGAAGCGCTCTTCCTCGACGTGAAAGCCTCGCGGCACAAACCGCTCCTTGACGTCTTCGATCATTCCGGGGTGGCCGCAGGCGTAGATCGTCGTGTCGTCCGGCGTGAGGGCGAAGCGTTCGGCGTATTCCGGCGCAATGGCGTTGACTCGGCCCGTTTCTCCCGTCCAGCCGGAGTTCCGTTCCTCCGCGGGCCGACTGATCGTTGGCACGAATGTTATGAGTTCGGGGTTCCGGTCGGCGAGCCGTCGCAGCTCGGCGTCATACGTGAACTCGTCAACGTAGCTTGCCCCCTGAAGCACATAGAAGCGATGTCCCGAACGGTCGTTGTGCAGGTAGTCGCGTAGGATGCTGACGAACGGCACTATGCCGGTCACGGTCGCCACCATGAATTGGTTGGACATGGCGGGCTTGAACGTGAAAATCCCCTTGGCTCTCGGTCGAATCGTCAGCGTATCGCCCGGTTGCAAATCCCAGATGAGCGGCGTTAGGTTGCCATCGGGCGGGGGCACGAGTTCGACGAAGAGTTCGAGGTCATCTTCATGAGGCGCCGATACGATGGAGTAGGCCCGCTCGATCCTCCCGCTGCCGATCGTGCAATACTGTCCGGCCTTGAACCCGAAGCCTTCCGGCTTCTCGATCCACATCACGAGAAGGTCGTGGGAGATGTCCTCGCGTCTCGTGATTCGCGAATGGACGAGCTTCGGCCTCGGTCTTTGCCTTCCCGCTGGAGTGACGGTCACGCCGTTTCAGCCTCCCGGTTCGTACTGTGGTTCAACCGGTTCCAATTCTCCCAGTTCTCGCGCGAGGTCGTTATGGGTGTACTCTTCTTTTCGTACTCTAATGTTCAAGTAGAGCACCGTTATCGCTATGGCGAAAAGCGGAGTCACGATAGTGGAGAACACTGTTGACAGTAGGAAGATGAGAAGTGGAGGCAGGAATATACCGGCCGGCACAAAAATGATAAGCACGGCGCCGATGCTTGGCAGTGTCAGGGCCACGAGGAATCCGAGAGTTCTCCACCAGTTCCCCTGTATAACGTTCCAGCTGCGCTTTATGGCGTCCACGGGACCGTATTGCTCAACTATTACGGCGTGATTGACGAAGAACACTGCCAGTATGGCGAATATGAGCAGAGGAATACCGATGAGGAATACCGAAAGCGCGGCCGGGACGATCAGGATGAGCACAACCAAGGCAATGGCTCCGAGCAGTTTCGGAAAACGCTCCCAAGCGTACTTGTAGCTGCGCTGCACGAGCACCGGACGTCCGAGAAAATGTCGGCCTACGGATTGGATGAGGGCCCCTGTCGCGAGTATGCTTAGCGCGATCGAGAGAAGAATGGCCGGTAGAGAAACCAGGTTGATCGAGGTGGGTTCCAGGGATTCTTGTCCCGGGGCGGTAAAAATCTCGAAGCTATATACGGGACCGATTTCGGCCACGGCTACGATATCGCCAAGAAACCGAGGGATTTGCGGAATCAGAGCGATCAATATGAATGGCAGCAGGTGGGCGCCGTAGGTCGAGAAAGTGGAGTCGAGAATGCTGCCGAACCCACCGCCCGGGAGCGTCGGAGGTTCGTCGCCGCCGGGCGTCCGATACGACGCAGCGGCTGGCTCATCGGGAGTTTCTTCGACGAATTCATCAAGTGGAGTATCGCGGGTGTCGTCGGTGTTTTCATGCTGGTTTTGTGGGTCGGTCATAGTAGTTTCCTCCGTTAGTCCGCCGCCGCCGCCACTTCTTCGGCTCTTTGGACACGGACGCGCGTGAGAGGGAGCGACCCGAAATTGAGCATCGGGTCGGCGCTCTTTGAAGCCTCGATTTCAGTCATCCTGTCTCCGAAGAGTTCAGTGGTGCATACGAGGCCCCTCAACGGGGAAGTGAATTTTGCCACTCCGCGCAGGGTCTCCGTCGCCGAGACGACTTCGACCCACTTTCCCTCGCTGATGCCGAGCATCTCGCCGTCTTGGCGATGCAGCTCGATGATCTCGTTTCGCCTGATGATGTTGCGCTTGCCGACCTTTTCAATCGTCATCTCGCCGTCGGCGTCGTGGAGCACTCGTCCCTTTGCCAGGATCATTGGGTACTCGGCATCCGGGGCGGGGGCTTCCGCGGGTTTCGGCATAGACATGGGCATGAATCGCGGTCGATGTTCTTCGTAGTCATAGAGAACTTGGGTGTCCGACATGTCGGCTGCTAAACAAGGCCATTGGAGGCCCCCATTGGCCAGGCGTCCATAGGTTATTCCACCGTAGATCTCGACGATGTTGTTTATCTCGTCGAATACGGCTTCGGCATTGAGATGATCGAAGCCGACTCCGTCCATTTCCCGCGCGATGCGGCTGATGATTTTCCAGTCCTCCTCCTCCTCGCCCTTCACGTCCAGAGCCGGAGAGACAATCTGCACCCTTCGTTCCAGGTTTGTTACGGTGCCTTCGGTTTCGGCGAGCGTTGTGGATGGGATGACTACGTGGGCAGAGTCGGTGATCTCGTTCGTTTGGGAGTCGAGCGAGATGAGGAACTCGAGATTGTTCAGCGAATCGATGAAATCGCCAAGTTCTCCGTTCGTGTAATTGGGGCTGTTGCCGAGCAGCATCAGGGCCCGTATTCGGCCGGACTCTATTGCCTGCGTCAACTCGCGGATCGAGACCCCCTCATTCGAGGGGAGCGTCGTCCCCCAGACATCGGCGATTTCCGAACGCGCTCCGATGTCGGTTACCGGCACATAGCCCGGGAGGAAATTGGGAACGGCTCCGACGTCGCGAGCGCCCTGTTCGTTCGCGCCTGGGTAGAGTGGATAAAGTCCGGCGGAAGGGAGGGACATATTGCCTGATACGAGGCAAAGATTGACTAACGCGGCGGCGCAGTCCTCCCGAAGCTCCGCCTCAAGCGTTTCGAGGCCGAACAGAACCGACGCGGGGGCGTTCGCGGCAAAGAGACGCGCGGCATTCTGGATATCTTCTCGTGGGACGCCCGTTGCCCCCTCCACTTGAAGCAGGTCGAAATTCCAGAGGCTGCTTTTGAATTCTTGCACGTCTTCGCATTTTTCCGCTAGGAACTTGTGATCGTCGAGCGACTCATCGACGATTACCCGGAGTATTCCGCCGATGAGGGCCGTTTCAGTGCCGGGCCGTGGACGGAGCCATACATCGGCGAATCGGGAAAGTTCCGTCTCGCGCTGATCGATGACGATCAGTTTCGCGCCGTCTTTGATGGCCTTCTTTATGGGAACCGCCGCGACGTTCTGCTCCTCTGTGATATTGCTCGAACATACGAGGAAGCATTTTGCGGTTTCTAGATCGCGAATCGAATTCGTGGCTGCTCGATAGCCGAGCATCCGCTCCAGAGGAGGGAACAACTCAGGTCGCACGTTCGAGGCGAGATCGACGTTGTTCGTACCCATGACCGAACGCGCGAATTTCTGGGCGATATACAGATCCTCGTTGGTGTTTCGGTCGGAGCCGATTATTGCGAAACCGCTTCCCTTATAGTCGGAGAGTTTCTCGGCGACGTGGTCAATGGCTTCCAGCGTAGTCGTTTCCTGGAGTTCGCCGTCGATACGGATGAGCGCTTTGCGCAGGCGCTTCTTGCTGTTGACGTACTCAAGGCCGAACTTGCCCTTTACGCACAGCTGACCTTGATTTGCCTCTCCCATCCGGTCGCCGACCGTGCGGATCAATCGATTGCGCTTGTCCACTTCCATCGTTATGCTGCACCCGACGGGGCAGTTAGTGCACACGCTTGAGGCCTTCTTCTCTGCCTTGTCCCACTTGTGCACGCGCTCAACGAGCGCTCCCGTAGGGCATACGTCGATACATGCCCCGCAGAACTCGCAACCCGATTCCAAGAGCGATACGCCCTGCGAAGTTCCGATGAGGCCCTTGCCGCCGCGCTCGGTAAACGCGAGGGCGTCATCGCCGCGGATCTCGCTACAGATTCGGACGCACCGTCCGCACACGATGCACAGGTTCATGTCCATGTCCCAAAACGGGTCGGCTACGGATTGCGGCAAGTGGCGGTTGTTGTACGTGAGTTCGGTGTCGAGGTCCATTTCGAGCCAGCGGACGGTGTCCTTAAGTTCGCATCGTTCGTTTTTCGGACAGGTGACGCACCGGTCATTTACTCCAACGTGACGCAGGCAGATGTCCTCGGGGCCGCAAAGCTCAATGCGGTGGCAGTTCAGGCATCCGTGCGGATGCTCTGATATCAGCAGGTCCATGATTCCGCGGCGAAGGTCGGTCACGGAGTCAGTCTTTGTTCGTACGACCATGTCGGGCCCAACCGGTACGGTGCAGGATGCCAAGGTGGCAGTTCCGCGAGGCCCGTCGATTTCGACTACGCACATTCGGCACGCGCCGAAGGACTTCATGCCTGGGTAGTAGCACAGATAGGGCACATAGAACCCCGCGTCCATAGCGGCTTGCAGGACGTTCGTCCCTGGCTTGGCCTTTACTTCCTTGCCGTCGATTGTGATGGTTAGGTCGTCTGCCATTCGGCAACTCCGAGTGCTGTCAATAGTGAATGAGGGCCGCAGCGAAGCGATTGCGCGGCCCTGTGCTTGCCTGTGCCTATATTGTCACCTTGAGGGGCTGAGGTTGAACAAAGTCCTCCGCGTAGGGCCGGGTCGATTTTGGAGAATAAAATTTCGTGGAAGTTCTGCCGGTGGGGTCGCGGCGTTCCGAGATGTGGATATCAAATTCCTCGCGGAAATGGATTAGGGCCGAACTGATGGGATTGAAGCCGAGTTGGCCGTGCGCGCACAGAGAGCCGACCTGCATGGTCGTACCCACTCTTTCGCAGGCTTCCATGTCCCCGGGTCTGCCTTCAAAGCGCGCGATCCGTTCGATTTGATCCAACAGCTGCGTCATGCCGAGCCTACAGGGGAAGCACTTGCCGCAAGACTCGTACTGGCAGAAAGTAACCAGCACCCGGATCAGGTCCACGACGGATGCATCTTCGTCGCCGACGATGATCCCGCCCGAACCGAACATCGCGCCAGCCTGCTGCATCTCGTCGAAGTCGATGTGCAGGGCGAGGCTATCGAGTCCGATGACGCCGCCGAGCGGCCCTCCCGTCTGCAGGAGTTTCATCCGCTTGCCGTTCGGGACGCCTCCGCCGATCTCTTCGATGACCTGTCCCATAGTCATGCCCATCTCGACCTCGTAGATGCCGGGATAGGTCACATTGCCCGTAAGGCAGGCGATTGCCGTGCCGGTGCTGTTATTCACGCCGATGTTGGAGAACCACTCTCCGCCGTTCAAGATAATTTGTGGAGCGTAGGAGAACGTTTTCACGTTGTTGATCGTTGTCGGCTTCATCCAGAGTCCGGCGGCGGCCGGGAACGGAGGCTTGGAACGCGGCATGGAACGCTTGCCTTCAATGGACTCCATCAGGCCCGTCTCTTCACCCGCTACGTAGGAATCGCCGGTCAGTGCGACCTCAATGTCGAAGCTGAATTCGCTTCCGAGGATGTTCTCTCCCAAAACGTTTTCGGCGTAGGCGTCTTTGATCGCCTTGTCTACTCGGTCGATGGGGCCGTCGTGGCCGTGCCGGACGAAGACGTAGCCGTTCGTCGCTCCCGTGGCGTAGCCCGCGAGGATCATCCCTTCAAGCAGCGTGTGGGGATCGCTTTCGAGTATGGCTTTGTCATTGAACGCCCCCGGGTCGCCTTCCTCACAGTTGCAGGCTATATATTTGATCGGACCCGGCGAGTTGACCATGAAGCTCCACTTCAGGCCTGCGGGGAAACCCGCGCCTCCGCGCCCGCGCAGGTTGGAAGTCTTCATCTCGTCGATCACGCCGTTTGGCTCCATCTCGAACAGAGCCTTGTTGAGCGCTGCGTATCCGTCGTTGGCGACGTATTGCAGGATGTCGCCGGGGGCGATGTGTCCGGCGTTTCGCATGGCGATCCGCCGCTGCATGGAGTATTGAGGCATGGAACTCAGATCGGCAACACCCTCGATGGGGTCATCACCTAGGTAAGCGAACGCGATGTTCCGGGGCACTCTGTCGCCGATGATGTACTCGTCGATAATCCTCGGGACGTCTGCAGGGGCGACTCGACTGAACAGCAGTCGAGACCTGCCCGGCTTGAGCACGTCCACGAGCGGTTCGGCGTAGGAGAGGCCAAGCGTTCCCACCTCGTCGACGTTCGCTCCGATGCCGCGCCGGTCGAGCTCAGAGCGCAGGGCATCGAGCACCTCCAGGGCCCCCGCTGCCTGTCCGTTCAATTCAGTGCCAATTCGAACCCACGGCAGGTCGCTCTCAGTCAGTTCGCGCCACCGCGCGTCCGCTTTCGCTTTCAGGTCTTCGTATGCGCTCACGTCGTCCTCGCGCCTGTTAGTGGACTCCGTTGTCCTGTATGTTGTTGATTAGCGCTACTGCCCGTTCAGGCGTCATTCGACCTCGAAGGTGATGATCGATGCTAATGACCGGGGCCTGCGCGCACGCTCCCAGGCAAGTGTTGTATCGGATCGTCAGTCGGCCGTCGTTCGTTTCCCCTTCTTCCTCCAATCCGACGTGTTCCAAGGTTCGTTCGATAATGGACGTCGCGCCCACCAAATGACAGCTTGGGCCCCAGCATATCTCGACGGTGTGTTCGCCGGGTGGGGTGAAGCGAAAGTTCTTGTAAAAGGAGGCTACGCCCCAAACCTCGTTGATGCTCGCTTCCGTATAGGCCGCCACCTCATCGATGGCCTCGTCGGGTATGTAGCCGAGCGCGTCCTGCGCCGCAAGCAGGGAAGAAAGAACGGTGACGGTGGGCCGCTCTTGGTTCGTGACGGCCTGCCGAATTCGTTCGCGCAGGTCTTCGTTAGCAAGGGACAACGATGGGGCCTCAGTCCGCTGGAACATTCGCCGCAATCATAGCATAACGGCGGGGTCGCAACAACGAGCTTGTTGCGCGTCCGGTTAAGCCGTGAATCGATCGCTCATGCTTGGGGAGACAGCTGATCTTCCGCCTGATCACACCAATGGCGCCACCTTGTGCCGATGTGCGCGCAGAAGCCGTCGAACTCATCCTCGGTCGTGAAGACATCGCGCGCGCGAACGATGATTGTCCAATAGCAGGCGTCCTGTTCCGCTGCGTTTTCGACCATGCCGCACATTTGGAGGGCATCGTCGGCGCCCGATTTCTCCCAGAAACGGTCCTGAGCGGCGCCCTCGATGCAGTAGACGCGGTTTGCCCCGGCCGGGGCGTAGCTGCAGTACAGGATGGCGGTGGCCGGGTCCTTCCGCGTTACATTGCCGACATCCCGCCCGTAGCTCTGAAAGCAGTTCTGATGAGCCGCAAAAGGCGTCTCGGCGCAGGCCTGCGCAACTTTCGAGAAGTCGCGTTCGAAGACCCTGAGCATATGGGACGTCTGGTAGAAATAGCACGGCACCTGATACTGCTCATCAACGATGTCACAGGGGTAGTGGGGGTCATCCTCCTTGAGGTAATTTGTCACATGGCCCATCAGCCCGGTTAGGCCGCCGACGATGTTTTCCATGAATACGCCGGAGTAACACGAACCTTTGTCCGCCTCAGTGGACATCCGATCGCAGAGTGGCAGCGCATCATGGAGCTCGTACGTCGTCCAAGCCATGAGTCCGTGTCCGACGCCGTGTACGCACTGATGCCGGAAAAAGGGGTTGTCGGCAACGGAGCAAATGGTTGCTACGTCCTGCTCCAAGTGCGCAGTTCCGCGAGATGCGAAAAGGGCCTCCGTCGCGCCGTGGAACGATCCCGCCTGGCACTCGTGGCCCGACAGAGCGAACGCGGCGGCCCCGAACTCCTCGTAAGCCGCGCGTCCGAGATCATGCGCTCGCTGGTGGCAGTCTACTTCGATGTAATTCTCGCTCTCTTTCAGGAGCTTGACGGTTTGCTCCGGGCCGTACCGCTTTACGAATCTCGCCATGAGGACGTCGTCGTCCAGTAGATCGACATAGTCCTGAATGGCGATGTCTTGGGGCGTTTCAAACTCGATGTCGGGGACGGTCATTACCAGAGGTTCCGCAATCACGCCATCGTCGTCGCCGAGAGCAACGACCAGACCGCCGACTTCCGGCAGAAGATGATTATGAAAGCGCCAGAAGCCTCTGGTGTGAAAAGTATATGCCCACGTCTCGCCGGGCGGGACCGCCTGTTTTGCGTCGAGCCCCGGGAGTATCGAGTGGGTGGGGTGAATATTCGAGGCGGGCCAGAACGGCGAGTCGGAGGCGTTCACGAATCTGACCTGAGTGCCGGGTTCGATATCGAGCCGTTTGGGCACAAAGCTGCTTCCGGTATAGATGATCTGCGGCGCGTTGGGATCGATAGGTTCCGAAGTAGACTCCATGCTAACGGCCGCGGCGACCGTTGGCGTCGGCGCCAGCGTCTCTTCGTTTGAAGAGCAGGCAAAGGCGCCCATCGCCATGAGGGAAAGCGCGAACGGAATGAGAAAGGAATTTCGCCGTGTCGTCATGTGCCTGTCGGTATAGTATAGTACCGTCTCACTCATCGTTTCTATAGGGGAGAACTATGCCAAACCAAAAGCTTCGTGTTCTCAGTGTCAATGCGCATCCCCACGATTTCACTCACTACGCGGGCACACTCGGCATACACGCTTCGCAGGGGGACGAAGTCACGGTTGTGAGCGTCACGCCGGGCGTTAACATCCATAACGAACGACTGGCCGACGAATTGCGCAAGCCCCCCTTGGAACGGGACCCGGCCGTGATGAACGAAACGCCTGAGCAGTACATTGATCAAAAGGTCGATGAGCTTGAGAAGGCCTGCGCGGTATTCGGCATCACCGACGTTCGGATGCTGGGATTTCCGGAGCCCTTCCGCCTCAGCTCGTCGCCGGATGCCATCCAGGCGCTCCAGCAAATCATCCAGGAAGTTCGGCCTCACGTAATGATTACTCAAAGCCCGTACCTTTCGCAGGGAAGCGAGTACCCGTCGGGTGGGTTCGACGACCATCTAGAAACGGCGTTCGCGAGTCTTGAAGCGCGCAGCCGCGCCGCTAACGCGACGCACGGGATGACGCTGGCTCCGCATCGAATCGCGGTCACCTACTATCCCGGCGTCTACTTCGAGCGCAACCAGCTCGACTTCATCATCGACATCAGCGACTGGTTCGAGAAGCGTGTGGAGGCCGAGGCCATCTACGTGAGCCAGGGACACACGCCTGAGAGTTCCCGCCAACGGATGCTGTTGACACTCGGCAACCTCGGATTCTTCCAGCAGATCCCCTACGCGGAAGGTTTCGTGCGCGAACGCGCGGAACTTCTGTCCCGCCTCCCGATCCCCGAGTCGGCAATCGAACGCGCCGAAGAATCCTACGATGACATGCTGAAGCGGCGGCTTTCGAAGGAATAGCCTTTGTGATTGAAGAGGCGGCGCGGCTCCTTGATTTCTATCCCCTCAGGACCAACGACGCGCTTCAATTGGGTGGGTGCCTTGTGGGGAGGAATAATGTTGAGCTTCCTCTTGTGTTCGTCTGCGCGGACGCTCAATTGTGCGAGGCCGCGAGCCTTGAGGGCCTGGATACTTTGAATCCTTTAGAACCTCGGTCTGGCTAAAGGAAGCTCTTCGATTCGGATTGCCGGGACAGCCGTACACCCTCACCCTCTCGCACGACGGGAGAGGGGACTGTGGTTCGACAGGCTCACCACGAACGGGGACTTGCCCTCGCCAAAGCTGATCGGGTTTCTTTCGGACTCACTCATTGAAACCGAGCGTGTCACGTGCTAAGCTAGGGGCACACCTTCTTTCGCGGGAGGGGCTGCCATGCAAGAGGTCTTTCACGAAGCCGTAAACGAATTGGAAAAGGGCAACCAGATGGTGTTGGCGACGGTCGTCCACACCAAGGGGTCGACGCCGCAGAAGCCGGGCGCGAAGCTGCTCGTACGGAACGACGGGAGCGGTGTCGGAACGCTAGGTGGAGGATGCGTCGAAGGCGACATCTGGTTTGCCGCGAGCCAGCTTCTGAAGCGCGGCGGCGCCAGCCAGTATCGCGATTACGAACTGAATGAAGACCTCGCGGCGCAGGACGGTCTCGTTTGCGGGGGCACGATGTATTTCGTCATCGACCCCATTTACTCGGCAGACCAGTATCTCTCTTATGCCCGAGAGATCGATGAAGCCTACTCCGGCGGGCCGAGCGTGGCGCTCGCCACACTAATTGCCCCCGGCGAATTCAGCGCTATGGAGACGGGCGCGAAGCTCTTCATCCGCGAGAACGGCGCGATCGAGGGCACGCTGGGTGATTCGGCCCTCGATGCCGACGCGATCAAGAACGCGCTCGACCTGATGGCGATGGGCAGAAACAAGCACGTGAAGACCCGCGACGGAGCGCAATACTTCATCGAGGCGTACACGACTCCGCCGCAACTCGTGCTCTGCGGAGGCGGGCACGTGTCGAACTCCATTGCTCCCTTGGCAAAGACCCTCGGCTTCAGGCTGTTTGTCACCGACGATCGCGGGGAATTCGCAAACGCCGAACGATTCCCGCAAGCCGACATGATCATCCCCAAAAAGCCCGAGGACGCCATTTCCGAACTGCCTGTCAACGCGAACACCTTCATCGTAATCGCCACTCGCGGGCACAGGTACGATAATGTGGCGCTTGAGGCCGCGGCGGCGACCAACGCCCGGTACGTCGGTCTTTTGGGGAGCAAGCGCAAGACCATCCTCATCTACGAGGATTTACTGCGCGCCGGGATGTCACTCGAACGAGTGCGAGAACTCCGTTCTCCTATCGGTCTGGACGTCGGCGCTCGGACGCCGGAGGAGATCGCCGTTAGCGTCATGTCCGAAATTCTCATGTTCCGTCTGGGCGGCACCGGTCAGCCAATGAAACTTGAACAGAAGCATCTCGACCGCATCGTCGACAAGATCGAGACGGAAAAAGAGGCGGCGTTTGAGCCGGTCGCATCTGCGGATTGAGTGTGCGGCGACGCATTTCGGCAATCCTGACCGCCGCGGGCGAGTCGACCCGTATGGGACGCACAAAGCCTCTGCTGGAGTGGCACGGAGCGCCACTCGTCCAATTTCAAATCGATGCACTGCTCGCCGCCGGCGCGAATGAGGTCGTAGTCGTGCTCGGACATCGCGCCGACGAAGTGCTGCCTCACGTGTCGGGAGAGGGCGTCCACCCGGTTCTGAATGCCGACTACAAGCACGGCAAGACGACCTCGGTCCTGCGAGGTGTCTTATCCGCCGCCCCGGACGCGACCGATCTCTTGCTGCTTGCCGTCGATCAGCCACGACCGGCGTGGGTAGTGAAGCGGATTATCGAATCGCACGTTGGGGCGGATGCCCTTATCACTTCGCCGAGGTACCGAGGACGAGGCGGCCACCCGCTTCTATTCTCTGCCATCCTTCGGGGCGAGTTGGAGTCGATAACCGATGAAGGTCAGGGTGTGCGCGAGGTGTTCGACGTTCATCGTGGGGAAGTCAACGAAGTGGAATTCGATGACCCTATCGTACGTCTTGACCTGAACACGCCGGAGGAATACGAAGCCGCGCGGGCGAAGTACGACACGTAAACCCCTGTCCTCGCTCGGATGTGTCCCGTTCACTCTGAGCTTGTCGAAGAGTGGCTCACGGCGCGAGAACGGTAAGGGGATCGACAGGTACGTTGCGGAGGACCCAGAACGCGATGATTCCTGCGAAGAGCGCCCAGATGTACCTGTGCGAGATGAATACTCTTGGCAAGCCCCTCAATCGAAATGCCCTCATCATGCCGTCGGTGAAGGAGTACGCGACGAAGGGCAGGGAAAGGATGGTCAACGGGTTGTAGCCCAGCGCGGCGATGACATTGCCATGCAGGAGCTGATGCAGCGCGCGGAGCGTCCCGCAGCCGGGGCAGTGGTACCCGGTGAGGCCGAGGAATGGGCAAATGGGGTATGTGCCCGGATTGCGTGGATCGAACATGTACAGCATGGCGACGCCAACGATGCCCAGCGCGGCTAGGGCGATATAGCCCACTCTCGGCGCGAGTGGGAATCCCCGGAGCCTTTGAACGCCGACTGAAGGCAGCACGTTCTATTCTCCATTAGCTGAGTTTGCGGAGGTCAGCTTGATGATCAAAACCGCCACCCCTGCCCCTAAAGCGGCTACCAAGCCGATAAGTACTATCCCCAGAAATCCTAAAACTGCATAGAGTCCAATCCAGCCGGGTACGCTGAGTACTATGCCAACGCCGAAGGACACCCACGCCCAAGTCTTGGCTTTCTCGGACGAGTCACGCGCGGCGGCGACATCACCCGCTAATAGTTTCCCATTGACCTGAGCGGCGTAGACGATAGACACGATGCCGAAGGGCAGACAGCAGAAGATCGTGACGAGGATAGCCCACACAAGGTGGTTCGGCACGTGGGGAGGTGGGTCTTGGGTCGTTTCGGTTGCGTTGGCTGACCCGCCGGCCTTGTAGGAGCTCATGTCATCCTCGCTCGTTTCGCTATGGGGTGGACAGTTCGTCTAACTTGCTTTCTTATCCTAGATAGCCTTCTCAATCCGGAACGACCGTGATGGTATCACAGACGTGACAGATCGGCGGGCGAATCACTCCGCGTGCTTGCTGATCGCTTCTGCGACGGCGTGGTAGTCGCCGGGGAGTTCGACGGGTTTGTTGGCGAGCGTGGCAGTGACTTCGGGGAGTGTTTTGCTGTGGTAGCCCGTCTTGAAGTCGGGGAACTTCAGGCCGTTTGCGGTGGAAATGACGACGACACGCTCTTCGGGCGAGATGATTCGGGTATCGGCGAGTTTCATGAGGACGGCGAGAGCCACGCCGGTTTGGGGACAGGCGAACAGGCCGGTGCTGTCTGCAAGGGCGGCCGCCTGCGAAAGTTCGTTTTCGGTCGCCCGCTCGACCACGCCGTCGAACTCCTGGAGGATGGGAATGGCGCGCGAAGCGCTGACGGGGTTGCCGATCTGGATGGCGGTCGCCTGGGTGGCCTGCGCGTGAACCGGGCTGAACTCTTTGAAACCCGTCGTGAAGCTGTCATACAGGGGGGCGGCCGCCGCGGCCTGCGCTGCGACGAGGCGAGGCAGTTTATTGATGAGGCCAAGCTCCAGCATCATCTGGAAGCCGAGGCCGATGGCCGTTATATTGCCGAGGTTGCCGCTGGGAACGATTACCCAGTCGGGCGTTTGCCAGTCGTCCTGCTGAACGATCTCGATGCTGATCGTCTTCTGCCCCTCGATTCGGAGCGGGTTGATCGAGTTTGCAAGGTAGAAGCGCTTGTCCTCGCTGAGGAGTCTGACGACCTCCATGCAGCCGTCGAAGTCGGTATCGAGGGCGAGCGTGAGCGCGTTGTTGGCAAGGGGTTGGACAAGCTGCGATGTGGTGACCTTGTCCTTCGGAAGGAGGACGACCGAGGGAATTCCCGCGGTGGCGCAGTACGCTGCGACGGCGGCGGATGTGTCGCCTGTTGAGGCGCATATAACCGCGCGGATGTCCGAGCCTTCGTGGATCATCTGCTGTACGGCGGAAACGAGTACCGTCATGCCGAGGTCCTTGAACGATCCCGTGTGGCTGTTGCCGGACTGCTTGATCCAGAGGTCCTGGACGCCGATCATCTCTCCAAAGCGGATGGCCCGGAACAGGTTGGAGCCGCCCTCGTAGGTGGAAACGATGTTCGCGTCGTCGATCTGCGGGTATACCCATTCCTTCTTGCCCCAGACACCGCTGCCGTAGGGGAACTGTGTGGTCATGTAGCGGTCGTCGAAGAGCCTCATCCATGCCGCGCCGCTACGGTTCTTCAGCGCCTCGACATCGTGCGCGACCATGAGCAGGCCGTCGCACCTTGGGCAGGTGTAGACGATTTCGGTTAGAGTCATCCGCTCGGAGCATTCGGCGTCGATGCACTGGAACCAGGAGTTGTAGGGCATTGGTCGCCTCCTTGACGAGTTCCGTATCGGTCTAACGTGGTCGCGCGCTACCCCGTCCACCGCTCCCACATGGTCTCGAGCTTGCTCTGTACCATATTGTACTCTTTACCGAGCTTGGTTATGGCATCCACGTCCTGGCGCCGTGTCGCGTCCTCGAGTCGTGACTCGATTCGCGCGAGACGGCCTTCGAGCTCGGCAATGATCTCCTCGTAGGAAATCGGAGTCGGTTGCGGCGCGGTCGCTGTGGGCGGCGAGGCGCTCGACCTCTTCGATTTGCCCTTTTTCTTGGGACGGACGACGACCCTGACCGCGGACTCGTCTCTGGTCTTCGCCCACTCCTCGAATGTGCCATTGAAGAGGCTCATCCGTCCATTCTCGACGATGAGGAGCCGGGTGGCGAGGAGGGATATAAGCGCGCGGTCGTGTGAGACGAATAAGAGAGCGCCCTCGTATTGCAGGAGCACCTGTTCAAGGGCCTCGCGGCTGGAGATGTCTAGGTGAGTGGTCGGCTCGTCGAGCACGAGAAAGTTCGGCTCCTCAAGGAGGAGTCGCGCGAGGGCCAGGCGTGTGCGTTCTCCTCCGCTCAGCACCGAGACGGTCTTCTCCACGTCATCGCCGCTAAACAGAAAGCGTCCGAGGTGTGTACGGGCATCCTCGGGGCTGAGGTTCTTCACGTCGATGATCGCGTCGAGCACGGAGCGGCGATCCGGAAGGTCGTACGTACCCTGGCGTTGGAAGCCTACCTTGACGTTGTGGCCAAGAGAGGCGTTCCCTGCGAGGGCGGGTTCGTAGCCGAGGATGGTATGGAGGAAGGAAGTCTTGCCGATACCGTTCGGGCCGATGACGGCGGTACGGGAATACCGTTCGAGTGTTATGTCCTCAATGTCCAGCAGCTTGATCGCCCTGCCGTGCTCGTGAAATCCGACTTCGAGGCCTTGAGTTGTCAGGACAACTCGACCGGTACGGGACGCGCTTAGCGTTCCAATGCTAACGGTTCTGTCGTTTCTGACCGCCTCGATACGTTCCATTCGGTTGAGTCGCTTTTCCCTCCCCAGCGCTTCTCGTGAGCGCTGTCCGGCGCGGTAACGCTCGATGAAGTCTTCCTGCTTTCTGATGAACTGCTGCTGTCGGGTGTACTCGGTCTGCCGTCGACGTTCGCGTTCAGCCTTGAGGTGTCGGTACTTGCTGTAGTTCCCCTTGTATGCGGTGAGTGTGCCGTGGTTGATCTCCCATATTTCGCTTGCGACTTGATCGAGGAAATAGCGGTCATGCGAAACGACGACGAAGGCGTGGGACGTTCGGCGGAGGAATTTCTCCAGCCAACTGAGTCCGTCGAAGTCGAGGTAGTTGGTCGGCTCATCGAGGACGAGGAGTTGCGGTTCTGCCAGGAGGGCCTTCGCCAGTGACGCGCGGGTGCGCTGGCCGCCGCTGGCCTCGTTGACGGGCACATCGAGCGTTTCCATCTTGAGTCCCACGCCCGCAATCACGCGCTCCAAGCGGTTCTCGTAGTCGTAGCCGCCGGCGGCTTCATAGGCTTCGAGCATATCCGAGTACCGTCGTTCGGCGTCCCTTCTTCCGACTTCGCCGCCGTTCTGGATGGCAGCTGCGCTCAAGGCGATTTCGGCCTCGATCCGGGTTATGTCGGCGAAGGCTTTCATCACTTCCTCTCCAAGCGTCAATGCGTCCATATTCCGAGTTGTTTGGGGGACGTAGCCGATGTTGATCCCGCGTCTGAGACGGACGGAGCCTGATTGAGGCGTGATGCCGCCGACCAGCGTTTCCAACAGGGTCGTTTTGCCCTGGCCGTTCGGGCCGACGATGCCGACACGGGAGCGTTCGCCAATCTCAAGGGAGATGTTCTCGAAGGTATCGAGTTCGGCGAAGCTGACGGATAGGTTGGACGCGGTTATGAGTGACATGGCGGTTCGGAGAACGCCGCGAGACGTATCGGTCAGGATTTTATCTGACGGCGCGAATGGCGGTCATTCGGATCACGAGGGGCCGCTGCCGATGTACCGTTCGAGCCAGTCGAGGAGAAGGCGGTAGTATTCGACAATCATGCTCGGATGGCCTATCTTTCGGAAGCGGTGGGTGGAGTTTGGAAATCGGACGAACTCGACCGTCTTGCCGAGCCGTTTCAGCGCGACGAAGTACTGTTCGCTCTGCTCGATAGGGCATCGAAGGTCGTCTTCGCCGTGCAATAGAAGGACGGGCGTACGGACGTTTGGCGCGTAGGTGATGGGCGAGTGGTAGAGGAACTTATCCCGTGCTCCGGTGTAGGGGCCTCCCCAGTTGATTTCGCCGAAGCTGGTTCCAATATCCGACGTGCCGTACATGCTGTGCAGGTTTGCGCACATCGCGCCGACGATGGCGGCTTTGAAGCGGTGGTCGTGGCCCACAATCCATCCGCTCATGAAGCCGCCGTAGCTGAACCCGTGAACGGCCATTCGTTCCTCGTCCACGTAAGGCCGCCGGGCCAGTTCATCCACCGACGCGAGGATGTCGAGGCAGTCCTCTCCGCCCCAGTCGCCGAGGACGGACTTGGTGAATTCGGGGCTATAGGTTGAGGAACCGCGGGGATTCACTGAAAGGACGATGTAGCCGTTCGTGGCGAGAATTTGATGTACCGGATCGAAGTTATCCGAAAACCGGCCGTTCGGGCCGCCGTGGATATCCAGCACCAGCGGATGCCGCTTCGCGTCATCGAAGTCGGGCGGAAGAAGCACGCGCGACTCAATCTCGAAGTCGCCGCGACTGATGACGAACTTTTCCATGCGGGCCGGCGGGTGATCCTCAAGGTACCCGGCGGCGTACTTCGTGATCGCTTGCGATGCGCCGGTGTGGAGGTCTACGCGCTCCAATTCACCCGGTGAAGCGGGTGACTCAGTCACGACGACCGCATGAGAAACGGTCCGGTCGATGGCGGCACCATCGATGTTTATGCCGCCGCTTGTGATGGTCTTGAATTCGCTGCCGTCGGGCCGGATGGCGCACACGAAATACTCTCCACGATGCGCGCCGACGAAGACAATGCCGCGCTCGTCAGTCCAGCGCATCCCGCATTCAGGCACGGGAGTGTGGAGGCCGTCCGTTATTCGGCGAACGCTCCCGCCGGAATTGAGAACATACAGCCATGCGGATCGCGGGTCCCACATATCGGGGTCGTGGCACCCGATGGCCGCGAGCGATCGGCTGTCCGGGGACCATGCGACTGCCCACACGTAGGGCAGGGCTTCGGACCACGAGACCGGCCTGCCGTTGGGCAGAGTCACGACCTTGGCTTGGGTGTGAGTGGTGAAATCCCGTCCCGGGATGTCGTCGGAAACGAAGGCGAGAGATGTGCCGTCGGGCGACCATGTTGGCGACCAGTTGTCCCCTTCGCCTTTCGTGACCTGGCGGGCGTGGCCCGACACGGCATCCACGACGAAGACCTGCCGAAAGGCGTCGCCGGTGAACCCGTGGAAGTCATGTCTGTACCGAACGCGGCGGACGACTTTTACCCTAGGCAGATCGTCGTGTTCGTCGTCGAGTGAATCGGGATCGACGGACGAGACCACGGCGAGGCGGTCTCCATTCGGTGATACGGTGAACTCTTCCACACCGCCGGCAAGATTGGTTATCCGATCCGGGTCTCCTCCGTCCAAGGAAATCGTCCAGACCTGTTTCCTGCCTTTCTCGTCGGGACGCAAGAGGAGGACTCGTCCTCCTGCGATGATTGGCGAGGTGTCGGACGGGCCGTCGGTTAGGGTGGACAGCCGACTGAAGGGGTTTTGCGAAAGGACGATCCGCGAGTCGCGTTCCATCGTCCTGCGGTCTATGACGGTCTTGACGAACGCCAGCGTGGAGCCATCGTCCGATGGGCTTGGCTGTGAGACCGACGGGGTGTCGAAGATGTAGTCGGAAGTTATTGGCTGGTTCATTGGACTCCTTATAAATGCGGTTCCGGGTCGGGCGGATGGCGTTCGTGCCATTCCGTCATTGCTTGATATGCGTCGGCGACTGAGAGGATGATGTTGTCATCGTATGGTCTGCCCATGAACTGAATGGACGTTGGCAGATCGTCCTCCGAGAAGCCGGACGGCACGGTAACGGCCGGAAGACCGATTAGGTTGCCCAGCGTGCCCATTACTTCACTAGCCCGCTCTTTGAAGCCTTTCACAAAGGGGAGGTCGAGGGGAATGGCGACGCCGGTGCGGCCAGGACCTGCGAGAGCGTCATAGCGGGACATGATTTGATCCACCTCGCGAGCGATCTTCTTGCGGATTCGCATGGCGCGAAGGTAATCGGTGGCGAGCGAGGCGCTGCGAGCGTAGATGCCATAGCGGTCTTCCGGCGCGGTCAATTCTGCCGATTTTCCACTTTTGGTGAACTCGGCGTATATGGTGGCGGACTCGCCCATGAATATCGCGGTAATCACGGCCCAGTACGGATAGTCCGGCAATTCGACTTCATCAATGTCGGCGATTTGTTCCAGGGTGGATAAGGCGGACTCGAAATTCTTCTTTACTGTGGGTTCGACTCCCTCAGTCGCTCCGACGGGCACGCCAAGTTTGAATCGGCGGTCGCCTCGAGTGGGTGAGTCGGAGAAGGGGCGATGGCTGGCGGCGAGGTCGTTTGGATCAGGGCCGGCGATGGCCTCGACCACGAGACCGCAGTCGTCCGCGGTTAGGCACATGGGGCCCGGCTTGTCGAGCGTCCACGAGAGAGGCATCGCGCCCGCCCGGCTGACGAGGCCGTAGGTCGGTCTGAGACCGGCTATGCCGCAGTTTGATGCGGGCGTGATGATCGATCCCCAAGTTTCTGAACCGATCGCGAAAGGGGCAAGCCCTGCGCTGACGGCGGAGCCGGAACCGCTGGACGAACCACCCGCCCAGGTCGTCCCGCCCCATGGATTGATGCCGGGCCCGGTGAAGGTGGCGTTTGGCTGCTTATAACGTATGCCGCCGGCGATTTCGACTAGGGCAAGTTTTCCGAGCAGCACCGCTCCAGCTTCTTCGAGCTTTCGGGCGACGGTCGAATCATTGCGGAAGACTTGGTTTTTGAACGGCGTCGCGCCCCACGAAGTCGGAGCGCCGACGGCCGCGAAGAGGTCCTTGAGACCATACGGTATGCCGTGCAGCGGACCTCGGTATTTGCCGGCCGCAAGTTCTCGCTCGGCTCGCTCGGCCTCTTCCCTGGCGCGGTCGGGCATGAGGGTGACGAGAGCGTTGTATCGCGGGCCGATACGCTCCAGCCGTTCAAGGAACACTTCCGCCAACTCGACGGGCGAGACTTGCCTCTCGCGCACGAGTTCGGCTAACCGGCGTACGGGCAGGTATGCGACGTCATGTGCGTTCATCGGCTAGTCCTCGCCCCGATAGGGCGTAAAGAGCGGGAAAGGTTCGTCGTCGTACGCCAGATCCACTTCACGGAGGGCGTCCGCGACTTCTATGAGTTCCTCTCGCACGCCTTGGCGGACCTCTCGCCACTGTTCTTCCGAGAGTAGGTCGCCGTACCAGTGTTTTAGCATGGCGATCCGAAGGTCGATGTCAATCTCGTCGATGTGGTTCTTACTCATAGTGTTTCTACGGGAATGGGTTAGGCGGCAGTTCTTTCATGGTCTAATGGGCGCTTGCTTGAACAGGGCGCGGACCTTTGGCTTTACTGTCTTGCCCATGGCGTTGCGGGGCAGTTCGTTGACGAAGAGCACTCGCTGGGGAGCTTTGTAGGGGGCGAGTCGTCCTTTTGCCCACTCGCGGAGAGTTTCCCTATCCAACGCGCTCCCATTTCGCCTGATAACCGCCGCGGAGACGGCGGCGCCCCAGAACGGGTCCTTGACGCCAACGACCGCGCACTCATCGATTTCGGGATGCATGAGCAGTTCGCGCTGGACTTCGAGAGCGGAGACGTTCTCGCCACCGGAGATGATGAGGTCTTGCGATGCGCGTCCCCAGATGCGGTAGGCCCCGTCTTCGTTCACGGACGCGATATCGCCGGTCAGGAACCATCCGTCATCAGAGAAAGTTTCGCGAGTGGCTTGGGGTTTCCGCCAATACTCCCGAAAGACTCCGGGGCCTTTCACCTGCAACTCGCCGGGGCGGTTTAGTCTGATATCGGCGTCTCCGTAGCGACGCTCGCCGGTTTCCTCAAAGTCGGCGATATTGAGATCTGCCAGCCTTACTTCGACACCCGGAAGGGGGGCGCCGACATGACCGGGAATGCGCTCGTCATGGAGTGGATTAGACAGCGCCATCCCGATCTCGGTCATTCCGTAGCGTTCGAGGAGGCGGTGTCCCGATATCTCTTCCCAACGTTCAAACGTGTCGACCGGTAGAGCATCGGAGCCGGACACCATGAGACGCAGGCCGGAACAAGCCGCCGTCGCCTCATCGCGCCACTCGCGGGGAGCCGACTCCCATGCAGCGATGAGCGCCTTGTAGACCGTCGGTACGGCCATGTATAAGGTGAGTTCTCGGTTGATGATGTGTGACCAGACCAGATCGGCGTCGAATCGGGGGAGAAGCTCGCACGTGGCCCCGACCCAGAGGGCGCAGGACATGGCGTTGATGATGCCGTGCACGTGATGGAGTGGGAGATGATTGAGGATGTAGTCGTCGGGTGACCAGTCCCACGCCGCGACAAGGCTCGTAATTTGGGCTGTGACGTT
Source organism: Dehalococcoidia bacterium (assembly GCA_965232435.1). GTDB lineage: Bacteria > Chloroflexota > Dehalococcoidia > Lucifugimonadales > VXLM01 > VXLM01. Next base: position 295,645 of record CBDDPU010000004.1, on the reverse strand, counting down.
TCGGTGAGTCGTAACCACGCCCTTTGGGTCGGACGTTGTGCCGCTCGTGTAGAGGATCATTGCTGCTCGTTCGGGGTCGACTTTAGGCAAGGGGGCCTTCCGGTTGTCGTCGAGCAACTGGGTCGTGATAAAGAAACGAGCCCCTCTCTCCTCGGCGACGGGTCGGAGCGTGTCGGCATAGTCGGTATGCGCGATCAGGATAGCGGGCTCGGTATCGTCGATTTTGTACCGGATTTCGCGGTCGGTTTCGGAGAGGGCGAGCGGCACGGCGATACCGCCCGCCCGCCAGATAGCCCACTGCATAGCAACGTATTGGAAGCCTCCCGGCACGAGGAACACGACCCGCGCGGCTTGGAGGTCATCCCTTCCGTCCAGCAGCTTCGCCGCCACTCGTTCCGACGCGGTAAGCAAGTCACCGTAGGAGAACGTCCCTTCAGGCGCGACGATTGCCCGTCGCGTGGTGAAGGACTCGGCCCGTTCGACGATGGGAATTGACATGGTGAGGGTGCATTGTATCAAAGCGGCTACTGAATTAGGATTACGGGGCGGGGTGGGTGTGGAGGAGTGTCGTGGCATATGCTGGACTCAAGGAATGAGGCACGGAGGGGGGAAATGAACCGAGCCGAAGTCATTGAGATACTCCGAACGCACAAGCCAACGCTCGCTGAGCGATTTGGCGTGACTGAACTCGCCCTGTTTGGCTCTTTCGCCCGGGACCAGGCTACCGAGCGGAGCGACGTGGATGTTTTGGTTCGATACGATGGGCCAGCTACGTCAAAGTCGTACTTCGGAGTGCAGTTCTATCTAGAAGACCTGCTCCGCCGCAGGGTCGATCTCGTGACTCACAAGGCGTTGCGGTCGGAATTGCGTCCATACGTGGAGCGCGAGGCAGTCAAGGTGTGATTTCTGCGATGAGACTCGGCATTGGCGCTTCTATGTCGGAGATATGATCGAGTTCGGAGAAAAGGTTTTGTCCTATACGAAAGGCCTGGATCAGAATGAGTTCATAGCCGATGGTCTCACTTACGACGCTACCCTGCGAAATATCGAACTGATTGAAGAAGCGGCGACACACGTTCCGGGCGATGTGTGCGAGTCCCACCCTGAGATTGAATGGCGGAGCATCGTTGGAGCAAGGAACCGCGTAGCTCATGGATACATGGGCTTAGACGATGACGTTCTGTGGGACATTATTCAGACCGATGTTCCCGGCCTGCTTTCCAAACTGCAACGCCTGCTTGACTCTGAACGGACATGATCATATTCACCATATTCAGTCCGCGATCAATCTGCCTCGACCCGGCATGATGCACCGCACAACCACTGCCGCAATGACCTCCCCACACTCCCTCGAAACCAAGCTCCGAGACGCTCGTGAACATCTGTCGTCGGAGGAGATCGACGGGTGGCTGTTGTACGACTATCGGGGGATGAATCCCATTTTTGCCGATACCGTCGGCGCGATTGCGAACGTCACGCGGCCTTGCTGGCTTTGGGCGCCGGCGTCAGGCGAGCCGAAACTGCTGGTGTCCTACGTGGACCAGGGGCGTTTTGGTCGGCTCGGCCTGGAGACTCGATTGTGGGTGAGCCGGTCTCAGATGACAGACCGACTTCGCGAACTGCTGCGCGGGGCGCGGGTTGTGGCTATGGAGTATTCGCCGGACGGAGCGTTGCCCCGAGTATCGTGGGTCGACGCGGGAACGGTGGAGATGGTGAGAAGCTTTGGGGTCGAGGTCGTCTCCTCGGCGGACACCGTGCAATACGCAACCCAGCGATGGGGTGCGGTCGATCTTGCGTCGCACCGGGAAGCCGCCGGCAGGCTCGACTGCATCGTCCAAGAAGCCTTCCGCCACATTGGTGAACGACTCTCGGTTCGTCCGACGGAGTACAACGTGGCGGAGTTTATTCGCTCGAGGTTTCGGGAAGAGGGGATGGAAGCGCCGGACGGGCCTATCGTGGCAGTGAACGAGCACGGGGCCGACCCGCATTTCGACCCGACACCGGAGAATACGCGCGTTATTGGGCCGGGTGACTGGGTGCTCATCGACCTGTGGGCGCGGATGGAAGGCGAGGAGAACATGTACGCGGACATCACGTGGACGGGGTACGTGGGCGATGTCGCGCCGTCCCAGCATCGGGAAGTGTTCGGGGTGGTCGTCGGGGCGCGTGACGCCGCCGTGGCGGCGATCGCGGAGCATTTCGAGCGCGGTCGCAGGCCGCGGGGCTGGGAGATCGACAAGGTGGCTCGGGAGCACATTGCCAGGGCTGGATACGGGGAGCGATTCAGCCACCGGCTGGGCCACAGCATCGGGCGGGAGGTGCACGGCAACGCGGTCAATCTCGACAGTTGGGAGACTCACGACACACGGAGACTCATACCCGGCATAGCGACGTCAATCGAGCCGGGCATTTATCTGCCGGGCGAGTTCGGAGTCCGGTCGGAGATCGACGTCTACATCTCGGAGGACGGGCCAGTGGTGACGACTGCTATCCAGCGCGAGCCGGTCATGATCGGTCGTTAACGGACTCGGCTGCCTCCTCCAGCGAGCCGGGCGCCGGCGCCCGGTAGCGGACCAGTACGGCTAGGGCGAAGAGCGTTAGCACGCCGCCGAAGGTGAATGCGGCGTGGATGCCGTAGGCGTCGGATATGGCGCCGGCGACGGCGGGCGAAAATATTCCGAGCAGTCCCGCGCCGTACATGAATGAGGTGACGGTGGACTGAGCCTCGCCCTTCGACGTGTCGATGGCCGCCGCGATGAAGATGTGGTGCAGAGAGAATTTAAAGGCGCCCTTTGCAAGGATGATGAGTACGACTTGGATGACGGGATCGGCGACGCTGAGCAGCAGCGAAAGGATTCCGAGGCTTGCGGTGGCGGTCATGAGGACAACTTTGCGCCCGACTCGGTCGGAGAGGAAGCCCATCACCGGTTGGGAGATTAGGCCGACGACCTGCGCTCCGGAAAACACCAGTGCGATGTTTCGGTCGCTGAACTCGAGTGTTTCCTTGAGGTAGACGGGGAGGAAGGCCTCTACGGCGCTCTCGCCGACTCCGCGGATTGCGGTCGAGGCGACTAGGAGCATCAGCATGGGGTTGCGGAGGAGCGCGCCCATGGAAGCGAAGTACTCCTTGCGTGATCCGGCTTGCGGCTTCATGCGGGGGAGGGAACGGAGGACGATCCAGATAGTGAAGCCAATGAGGATGGCGGGGAAGAAGCTGAGCTTCAGGACGTCGCGCCACATGAGGAAACTCAACACGGCGGCGATGGCGAGGGGGCCGAGTACTTCGCCGGTCATTCCGCCCATGCCGTGGAGGGATACGGCGAAACCGCGACGGTCGGGGAAGCGTCGGGAGAGTTCCCCGATGGCGAAGGGGTGGAACATGGCCGGCGCGCCGCCGATGAGCAGCATGGCGGCAAGCAGGATCCAGTAGTTGTTCACGAATCCGACGACAACCTGCGAGAAGCCGATGAGGGCGAGCGTGAGTCCCAGGAAGATGGCGGTCCGTCCGGTGAAGCGGTCGCCGAGGTATCCTCCGAGCATGGTTGCGAGCCACCACGCGAGAGCTTGTGCCGTCCCTAGCCATCCGAACCGGGCGAAGCTGAGGTTCAGTTCGACTTTGATTTCGGGGAGGATGAGCTTGGAGAAGCCGGAGTTGTAAAGGTGCTTCATCATGTGCCCAACCATGATGGCGGCAGCCATGTACGCGCGTCCGCGAGTTATGTCGTGGTTGGGTTGATCGGGGTTCATAGGCCGGTTGACGAGGGTTGTTGAGAAGGCACAGGCATTATACGTGAGGAACGGGCGGAGGTCACGGTGTTGGGTGATGCTTGGATTGCGACGCCCGCGCGCGTATGTTTCAATATGCGCCGCCGAGATTGGGCATCCTGAACGCTGGAGATTCACGTGAATATTGACGAGATACGCAACCAAATTCCGGGACTGAAGCATTGCAGCTACTTGAACATGAGCTATGGCCCGAAGTCGACGCCGGTGACTGATGAGGTCGTGCGGATGGCGCGATTCATTGAGGAGCGTGGGACGCTGTCGAAGGAAGTCATGGAGGAGATTGAGCGGGTGTATGAGTGGGCGCGGGTGGATGTTGCGCGGCTGTTGGGGGCGTGCGCGGAGGAGATCGCTCTGACGCGGCATGTGTCGGAGGGTATCAATATCGTGGCTACGGGGATTGACTGGGAGCCGGGGGACGAAGTGATCGTGACGGACGAAGAGCATCCGGCAGGGTCGCTGCCGTGGATGAATTTAGCGAGACGTCGGGGAGTTGTCGTCCGGCAGCTGACGCTTGCGCCGTATGAGACGGGCGGGATTGTGGAGCGGCTTGGCGAACTGATCACGTCGCGGACGAAGTTGCTATGCATGAGCCATGTTTCGACGCGGACGGGGTTTGTGCTGCCTGCGCGCGAGGTTGCCGACGCGGCTCATGAGCGAGACGTTCCCGTCCTGCTGGATGGGGCGCACGCGGTGGGACTCATACCCGTCGACGTGAAGGAGCTGGGCTGCGACTTTTATTCAGGGTGTGGGCACAAGTGGCTGCTGGCTCCGCAGGGAACGGGGTTTTTGTATGTGGATGCCGAGCAGTTGGACAATCTTGAGATTACTTGGATCGGGGCGAGCAGCGCGCCGACTTGGGATCACGATACGTATGAGTTCGAGGCGCTGACGACGGCGGCGAAGTTTGAGTTTGGGACGCGGGACAAGGCGGTTTTCGGTGCACTTTCTACGGCGATATCCATGGCGGAGGAAGTTGGCATCGAGAACATAGCGGCGCGCAGTTGGAAGTTGGCTGACATGCTTCGCCGGCGGGTGACCGACATGCCGGGGTTTGCGCTCAGGACACCGATGGATCCGGTCCGGAGCACGGGGATATCGACGTTTGACGTTGGCATTGACGCGCGCGACTTGACGAATCGGCTCTGGGAGGAGCATCGCATCCTGGTCAGTGGCCGAGATGATGAACTGCGAGTTTCGATTCCGTATTTTGCCCTTGAGGAGGAGGTGGATAATCTGGCAGCGGCGCTGGCGGGGCTGGGGCGTGAGTAGTTCCCGCGTTTCGCAGACCTTTGCATAACTCATTAGCACGCCTAGCAAGTTGCGAACTACGGGCAGAATCGAAGCCGTGCTCGACAATTCTGGATTCCGGCCTTCGCCGGAATGACGGTTTTGGAAAGGTCTCCGTTTCGTGGGCATGACAGTGGGCGAGGAGTATGAAACCGGTTAGGACAATTCTTGGGTTCATGGTGGTTGTGGCGCTGGTTGGGTGCTTTGGCGCGACGGAGGCGGAGCTTGCGCGTGGGCACTATGAGCGCGGGCGGGAGTATGAGGCGAATGCGAGTTATCGACGGGCGCTGGATGAGTATTCAAAGGCGATCCGATTGGATCGATTGTTTACCGATGCGTATGTGGCGCATGGGCGGATGCTATTGCAGACAGGGAGTCCTCGGGCGGCGATGACGAGTGTTGACCTGGCGTTGCGTCTGGTGGACGTTCACCCCGAGGCGCATAGCTTGCGAGGACAAGCGTTCATGTCGCTGGGCGAGGTGGAGGCGGCGATTTTGAGCTTCACGGAGGCCGTTCGGCTCGATCCGGAGCTTGCGGAGGCATATTATTATCGTGCGCAGGTGAACATTCAGGACGGGAACGTTGAATCGGCGTTAGAGGACTTGTCGGATTTGATCGAGATTCGGCCGTTTGAAGCGCGGCATTATATAGAGCGGGCGCGGCTGTTCGATGTTATCGGTGAGACGGAGCGGGCTTTGCGCGATTTGGAACGGTCGCTGGAGGTGACGCAGGATGAGGAGTATTTATCGATAGCGCGTCGCCTGATGGAGGAGATCCGCGCGGGGAATTGACGTGGCGGTTTGCCGTAGTGAAATGAAGGCCGGACAATTCACGTTTCGGCTGGGTTGGAGAAAGGACGCGGCTCTTGCCGGCAACTACGCCCGAGGGGATTGAGACGGCGGATGAGGCGGGATCGGGCGGTGTTGTATGGCTCGCCCTGTTCTCGATATCACTTTTTGCGCTGCTGCTTCCGATAGCGAGCTACGTTGCGGCGCTGTCGTCGATCAGGGACGAACTTGGGCTGAGCAATGCGGGGGCGGGCGCGCTGTTTTCAGCGTACTTGGCGGGGTATGCGGCGTCGGCGCTGTATTTGGTTCCGTTGAGCGATCGGTTCGGGCTGAAGCGGATCATATACGTGTCGGCGGTTCTGTCGGTGGGGGCGAACTTGCTGTTTCCCCTGGCGGCGCACGACGTGGTTGTGGGAGCGGTTCTTCGCGCGCTTGCCGGCGTGGGATTCCTGGGAGTGTATATACCCGGGCTTCGGCTGGTTGCTCGGCGGTTTACGAAGAGCGGAAGAGGCTCGGCGATGGGGTTGTTCGTAACGGCGCAGTATGCTTCTCACAGTGGATCGCTTGCGCTGACGGGGTGGCTGTTGGCGTCGATGGAATGGCGGGAGGCATACGGTCTTGTGGCGGGATTGTCGGCGGTGGGTTTGCCGTTAATCTTCTTATTGACCCGATCGGTGAGCGACGCGCCGTCGGGAGAATCTCGTGGGAGCATGGATCTGACGGTGTTGAAGCGTGGGTCGGTGCGCTTCGTGATACTGGGGTATACGGTTCACGCGCTAAATTTGTATGCGCTTCGAGTCTGGCTGCCGGTGTTTTTGGCGACGATCTTGATCGCGAGGGGTATGGGTGAGGACAGGGCGATAGTAGCGGCGGCTGAGGTTGGGGGGGTGGCGCTGGCGTTCGGTGCGTTGGGGCCGGTGATGGGAGGGGCGATATCGGATCGTCTGGGGCGCGCGACGGCGGCGTCGGTGATACTGGGGCTGTCGGCAGTGTGCGCTTTTGGGATGGCCTGGATCGGGCACTGGCCATGGGGGTTAATCGTGGCGCTTTGCGTGGTTTTCGGATGGGCGGCCTCGGCGGATTCGGCGATATATCAAACGGGCATCACGGAGGTTGCGGATCCGTCGAGACTAGGGTCGACGATGGCGCTTCAGGCCTCGCTCGGACTTTTCGGAGGAGTGATGGGCCCGATACTCTTCGGGGGTATCCTTGATGCGGGGGGAGGGGACTATGGGTGGGTGTTCGCGTTTTCGGCTCTGGGAGCGCTGGCGGCGGTGGCGATTGTCGGGCTTCGGCGGATTGGGTCGCCGGTGAACTTGCGCGAGCAAAGATGAGGGTCTGGGGCCTGTCGAGGGGATACTTGTGGTTCGACCCTTCCACCGGCTCAGGGGAGTGATGCTCGGCACGAACGGGCTTAGCTCAGGGCGGGATGATGGGGCGGCGACGGTTGACACCTGCGGGCAATGGTTCCTAGACTGTCGGCAACGGACAGCCGTCATCCTAAACCGAGTCGTCGCATGGCGAGAGGAGGATGAACATGGGTAAGTCGAAGGTTTGCAGTGCGATTCTTTTCATAGCCGCAGCGGGCGCGGCGTTTGTCATCCTGAGCGCGTGCGCGCCGGAGCAGGAAGACCCGTTGGTGTTCGGAGCTCGGGCGACCGCCCGGGCAGCTACGCCGACGCCGACTCCCCCACCCGATGAGCCGACTCCGACTCCAATACCCGCTGAGGAGATGGAACGGGTCGCGCGGGAGCGCTCGGACACGTACCTCGAGGCGTTGTACGAGCCGACGGAGGGGACGGTGCGGATGGGGATATGGGACGACAAGCGAGTTCAGTTGGACAACCATCTGGCGGGGTACATCATCGTGTACGGCTACGACTACACAGTGGAGATGGTGGAGACGAGCGTTGATGAGTATCCGGGGCTGCTAGAGACGGGGGAGTTGGATATTGTGCTTCAGACAAGCCCCGACCTGGGTGACTGGCTGGCCGAGCGGTCGGAGGATGGCGTTGTGATAGACATGGGGGCGATGGTTGAGTCGGAGTCGGGCGCGCGGATTGTCGTGCACGGGCGGCTGATGGAACGCGCTCCGGAGATCGTGGACTTTCTGGGGTCGATTACGGCGCACGACGAGGTATTCGACTCGGCGGCGGCCCGGATCACCGGGGGCAGGCTGGGGATAAATCCGAACGTGGCGACGCTGATTGTCCTCAAGAACCATGAAGACCTGTGGACGCAGTGGATTCCGGCGGAGGTTGTCGAAAAGGTGAAGGCGGCAATAGAGTCCGGCAAGAGCGACCTCAAGAACCGCAAGTGCATACCAACGGGAGGCGGCGGGACGACGCCGAACTGTCGTGGGTGGACGGGTGACGGGTGAGTGGTCTGGGCGCTGAATTCCCGCTTTCGCTGGAATGGTGAAGGGCAGTGTCGCACTGCCTCGTACCTGTTCTCCTATATGATTTCGGGAGTGTGCTCAAAACGCCCTCACCCTAGCCCTCTCCCACGACGGGAGAGGGGATAAGAGGATTCGCCACAAGGCGCAGAGAGGACGCAAAGATGAGGCAAGGCGGTTCGACCCTTCGACAGGCTCAGGGTGAACGGAATGCTCTCTACGTGGCGGTATGTTGACGGGTTCTCATTTGCCTCGGACGAGTGTATCCAAAGTGATCCACCCGCTGAATCATCGGAGCCAAAGTGGACTATGCGCCTGCTCCCTCCGCTCCACACCTAACAGGGTTGGGTTGTCGGCGTTGTATATCGAAACCGCCCGTAGTTATGAGAGACGGGTGAAGTTTGCCACCTAGCGTTGGGGAGTCACCCTCACCCCCGTATCAAGTACGGGGCAGGCCCTAATCCTCTCCCACGACGGGAGAGGGGATATCGATGGGTGTTGTTTCGCGTTGTTGTTTGAGGTGGGATAGGGTATCTTTTGGCGAGTGATGAGGGCCTTGCGCTTGTCCGGCGGGAATGGGCGGCGGGGCCGTATTCCGGCGTCCCGCCACGCGAGGTAGCATAGGCGCATGTGGGCATACATCATCCGGCGGCTGCTCTTTTTGCCGGTCACGCTCGTGGCCGTGTCGCTGATTACTTTCACTCTCGGACATTACGGTCCGGGCGACCCCGTCCGGGTGATGATGGGCAATAAGTACAACGAGGCGGCCGCGGAGCGCATTCGGGACGAGCTTGGTTTGAACCGGCCCTTCTTCGTGCAGTATGCCGACTATATGTACGGCTTCTTCCGAGGGGACTTCGGGGAGAGCCTGCGATTCATCGGCCAGCCCGTCCGCGATCTGATCGTGCCGAAGATGTGGGTTTCCGCGCAGCTTTCGATCGCTGCGATGATCATTAGCTTGAGCATCGGTTTGCCATTAGGGTTCTACATCGCGCACAAGCAGGGAAGTTGGCAAGACCCGACTGCGGTGGCGCTTTCACTCGTCTTGGCGTCGATACCTATCATGGTGACGGTGCCCGTCCTGCTGTGGGTCGGGTGTCTCAAGACTAACCTGATACCGTGCTCCGGCTGGGGCGGGTTTTTTGATCCGCGTATCGTCGTTCCGGCGATAACGATGGGCGTGCCGGGCGTCGCGGGACTCATGCGCCAGATGCGAGCGAGCACGCTTGACGTCATGGGACAGGACTTCATTCGCACGGCCCATTCGAAGGGGCTTGGCACCGTGCGCATCGACGCAGGTCACGTCCTGCGGAACGCGGTGATTCCCATTATCACGATCCTCGCCTTCTCTCTGGCTGGGCTGATAGAGGGGTCGTTCATTATGGAGACGATCATGGGCATTCCCGGCGTTGGTCGCTTCAGCGTGGAGTCTATCTTCAACCGTGACTACCCGATCATTTTGGCGATAACACTGATCGGCGCTATGGCGTTTGTGCTGGCGAATCTGTTGGCGGACGTGCTGTACGCCTATATCGATCCTCGCATTAGGTACAGTTAGGTGGCGTTTCAACCACAGTCCCAGCCGTTTGAGATTGAGCGCGCCGAGGTCGACGAGCTCACGGAAGAGAGCCAGCGGCAGCGCCGGGGACATTTCGCTCGCGCGTTTTCTCGGCTCATGCGCAAGAAGATCGCGGTCATGGCGATGGTGGTCATCGCCGTGGTCTGGCTGGCCGGGATACTTGCCGCGCCGCTGTCGGCATTCGTGACGGGCTACGAGTACACGGCGCAAGATTACACGGCATTTCGCGAGCCGCCGAGCCTCGAACACTGGGCGGGCACCGACCGGGCGGGAAGGGACGTCTTCACCCGGCTACTCTGGGGGATCCAGAACACCGTAATCCTTACGTTCGTCGGCATGTTCTCCGGCGGACTGGTCATCGGTGTCACGCTCGGCCTCGTATCGGGGTATTTCGGCGGGAAGGTGGACGAGTTTATCATGCGGATCGGCGAGATTGCCGCGTCCTTCCCCGGCATCCTGTTCGTCATCATCATCGCCGCGACGCTGCGCCCGCGAATACTTGAAACGGTGCGCTGGCTGGAGGACAACACTTTCCTTGACGGACTGGTCCGCTCCGGAGTAGTTGACTACGTGGTGATATCCGTCGCCCTGGTGAGCTTCGGGTGGATCAGCATGGCGAGACTGGTGCGCGGTCAGATCTTGTATCTCAAGGAAACGCAGTACGTCGAGAGCGCCCGTGCCATCGGCGTTTCAACGCCGGGCATTCTGTTTCGGCATCTGCTTCCGAACGCCATCAGTCCGATAGTCGTCAGCGTCTCGATGGGCATGGGCAGCATGGTGGGCACGGAGATCGTGTTGAGCTGGCTGGGACTCGGCATACAGCCTCCGCGGCCCAGCCTCGGCGTGATGCTCTTGGAAGGCGGGTCGATCAGCGTTCTGCTCGTGATGCCATGGCTGCTTTTGGCTCCGGGAGTCATTGCGTGGTCGATGGTGTTGGCGTGGAACCTGTTGGGCGACGCGCTCAACGACGTTTTGAATCCACGCACTCGCTGACACCGGAGGGGAGTTTGCAAGTCTGGAAAATCGTTTATGGCGAACCCTTCGACAGGCTCAGGGCGAACGGGTGAAGTGTGAGGGCAGGCTCAAGGCGAATGTATGACATTGCATGACGGAACCTTCGCAGACACCGCCTTAGCTGTTCTTCGCGGTCTCGGTTCCTGTCCGGCGACTCCGTTCTTTGAAGGTCTGCCCGCGATGTACATTGCGGAGAGACTCCAGGCGGCGGGCGTCGATTATCGGGTGGACGAGTTCGGCAACATCATTGCGCGTGTTCACCCGGAATCCAATTCGTCGGGTCGTTCGGTTGCTTTTGTGGCGCACATGGATCATCCGGGTTTCGAGGCCGTTGAGATCAATGGAGCCGAAGCGGTTGCGCGCGCGATGGGCGGGATTCCGGCGGCGTCCCTCGTCAAGTCGGTTCCCGTCTTTTTACTGACACCCGACGGCGGGAGGGTTTCGGGCGTAATCGAGCCTCACGAAGACACAGCTGATCCGAACGACCGCGCGTCGGACCGTCTTGTGCGGGTGAGGTTGGACGCTCCGATTGAGTTCAGGCCGCTTCTGTCTGTCATGTTCGACCTCGCGGACTTCGAGTTGGACGGCGACACCATTCGGATGCGTGCGGTTGACGATCTTGCAGGATGCGCCGCGATTCTCGCCGTGTTGGAGCGAGCTGCGCGTGCCGGGGCGGCGTCGGACGTGTACGGAGTCTTCACGCGGGCGGAGGAAGGTGGACTGTTCGGCGCGCGTCTCATGGCGGAGGCGGGCGCCCTCCCGAGAGAATGCGTGATAGTCTCGGTCGAATCCAGCGCGGTCATACCGGGAGTTGAGCAGGGGGCGGGGCCGGTGATCCGCACGGGTGACGCGCTGACCACGTTCGATTCCGACGCCGAGGGAGTGTTGACCGCGGCGGTCGAGTCGATTCGCCGCCGTGAGCCGAGCTTCCGCGCTCAGCGACAGCTTATGTCGGGGGGTGTGTGCGAGGGGACGGCTTTTTCTTTGGCGGGATATTCGGTTACGGGTCTTGCGTTCCCGCTGGGGAATTATCACAACGCGACAACGACTATTCCGGACGTCGCGGGCGATGTTGCGGAGGAGTACATCAAAGTGTCCGACTTTCTCGGTGGTGTGGAACTGCTTGCGGAGGCGGCTATGCTGCAGGGGGAATGGGAAGACGCTCCGTCGCGGCTCGGTGACGTGTCGGACGATGTAAGGGAGCGGCTTCGAGAGTCGACCAAGTGACACGTCTACTTGGTCGCGCTTAGTCGCCGCCGCTGGGTTCCGGCAGGGGCGGTGGCGGGGCGTTGAGCATGTCGGTTAGGGCTTTGCCTTCAAGGGTTTCGTGCTCGATGAGGTAGGTGGAAACCTCGTTTAGCTTTGCCCTGTGGGCGACGATGAGTTTTTTGGCGGTTTGGTACGCGCCTTGGATGAGGTTGTGGACTTCCTCGTCGATGGTTTCGGCTATGTGGTCGCTGTAGTCGGCCTGTTCGGAGATTTCCCTTCCGAGGAAGACGAGTTCTTCACGTTTGCCGAAGGTGCGGGGGCCGAGTTTTTGGCTCATGCCGTAGCGCATGACCATTTGGCGGGCGAGGTTCGTGGCTTGTTCAATGTCGTTGCTGGCGCCGGTGGTCACTTGCTCGGCGCCGAAGATTTCTTCCTCGGCGGCGCGTCCGCCCATGAGTGTCGCGAGGCGGGCTTTTACCTGTTTGAGCGTCATGTAGTAGCTTTCTTCGTCGGGTATCGACTTGGTGTAGCCGCCGGCGTGTCCGCGAGAGACGATGGTAACTTTGGCAACGGGGTCGGCATCGTCGAGGAGATGGCCGACGATGGTGTGTCCCGCTTCGTGGTAGGCGGTGACTTCTTTGTCGCGGGCGCTGATGACTCGCGATTTACGGGCGGGGCCGGCTATGACACGGTCGATTGACTCGGCGAAGTCTTCGTAGAGTACGGTTGTGCGGTTGTTGCGGGCGGCGAGGATGGCGGATTCGTTCACCAGGTTCGCGAGGTCGGCGCCGCTGAAGCCTGGGGTCTGTTTTGCGACGCTCTCGACGTCGATGGTCTCGTCGATGGGCTTGCCCTTCATATGAACTTTGAGGATGGCTTCGCGTCCGCGGACGTCGGGGTTGTCGAGGGTGACCCGACGGTCGAAGCGGCCCGGCCTGAGGAGCGCCGGATCAAGGATGTCGGGGCGGTTGGTCGAAGAGAGGACGATGACGTTAACGCTGGTATCGAAGCCGTCCATTTCGACGAGGATTTGGTTCAGAGTTTGTTCGCGTTCGTCGTGTCCGCCGCCGAGACCGGCTCCGCGGTGTCTTCCGACGGCGTCGATTTCATCGATAAAGACGATGCAGGGGGAGTTGCGCTTGGCTTGTTCAAAGAGGTCACGGACGCGAGAAGCGCCGACGCCGACGAACATTTCTACGAATTCGGAACCGCTGATGGAGAAGAACGGTACGCCGGCCTCGCCGGCGACTGCACGGGCGAGCAGGGTTTTGCCGGTGCCGGGCGGACCTACTAGGAGAACGCCGCGTGGAACTCGCGCGCCGAGTGTTTCGAAGCGTTCGGGGTATCGGAGAAAGTCGACGACTTCTTCGAGTTCTTCTTTTGCTTCGTCGGCGCCTGCGACGTCTTGAAAAGTAACATTTGGCTGATTGCCGACGAGCATTCGGGCGCGGCTCCGTCCGAAGCTGAAGGTTTGGTTGGTGCTGCCCTGCGCCTGGCGCATCATGAATAAGAGGACCGCGCCGAAGAAGATGAGCGGGAGGAAATTGATGAGAATCCCGAAGAGGTTTCCGAGTCCGCTGGATCCGACGACGACGATATTCGGTCTGCCCCCGGAGTATGGGTCTATGCCGGCATCGACGAGGATATCGACGATGCTGGCGTTTTGCTCGATTCGGGAAGAGTAGGATTCCTGCATGGGCGTTATGATCGTCAGTCGGTCGCCCTGCACTTCTATGGTTTCGATGTCGCCTCGCTTTGCCATAGTGACGACTTCGTTAATTGCGAGGTCTTTGTTCCCACCGCCGGGGACATCGGAAAAGAGTGTGAAGAAGATCGCCAAGACGGCGACAACGATAAGCAGATATATGAAGCCATTACGCATAAACCGGGAATTCATTGCCCCTCCGGCGGACTCTCCCGCGCATTTAGGGAGTGAGCCACGAGAGCCCTTCAAGTTCTCTTATGGTATCACCGTTGGCGGTTCCAGTTCAAAGGGTGAATTAGGGTTCTTTTGCCAAACTTGGGCGAGGTGGTTCGACAAGCTCACCACGAACGGGAGAGTGGGCGGCTTACCACGAACGGGAGGGGGGACGTTGCCCTAGCGCTGGGCCTCTCCCACGAACGGGCGAGGTGGTTCGACAAGCTCACCACGAACGGGAGAGTGGGCAGCTTACCACGAACGGGAGGGGGACGTTACCCTCGCCCTGGGCCTCTCCCACGCCGGGAGAGGGGACGTTACCCTCACCCTGGGCCTCTCCCACGCCGGGAGAGGGGATATTTAGTCGTCTCTTCCGAGGCCTTGTTCGTCCTCAGGGCGTCGAGGCGCGGTGGGGTCACCGGTCGCGCCGGCGCCGAAGTATTCAGGCTTCCAGTACCAGATACGTCCTTGATCGGCTCCGGCGACGAGTTCGAACTTGCCGTCTCCGTCCCAGTCGACCGGGGCGGGATGGACGCCGTGTCGCCAGAACTCCAGGGGTTTCCCTTCTTGGTTCCAGAGGATGACTTCGGGTCGGCTGAAGATGGGGTTTTGGTTGGTTCCGACGTTTTTTGCGAAGAGGACATAGCTTCCGCGGTAGGGGCTGCCGTGCTGGGGGCCGACGCCGAGCAGGAGGTCGAGTTTGCCGTCTCCGTCCCAATCGACGACGTTTATTTTGGTTCTGCCGCGTCCGTCACCGCCTCCTGGTGTATAAATGCCGTGGGTCTTGATCGTTTCGCCGTCTTCATAGCGCAGCTTTTCACCGGGGTGGAGGAGGGAGGGTTGGTCGGTTCCGACCCTTTTGAAGAGCGCGAGATCGAGGTCCATGTCTTGGATTACGATGTCGGGGAGGCCGTTGCCTGAGAAGTCGCCTACGCCTGCCTGCTGTCTCCACGGCCCTCGGAGCGGTCGTCCGTCGGTGACGTGCAGGCGCTGCGGAGGGCCGAGCTCGGGTTCGGACTTGGTTCCCCAGTTGGGGTACCAGTCATAGAGGCCGATCATGTCGCTGATGAGGAGGTCGAGGAGGCCGTTGCCGTTCCAGTCCGCGAGGACGGGGTTGCTGTACCCGCCGGTGTCGCCGTCATAGGGGCCTTGGGAGCCGCCCCAATGGTGTCCGCCCGCGGGGTTGGGAGCGGCCAGGCGGCGTATTTCGGTGGAACCGTATCGCACTCGCTCAGGGAGCGCGAAGCGCAGGGGATCAGTGGAGAGTGTCTTGTACCAGAGTACGTATCCTTCCACGCCGCCGACGACGAGATCGGGGGTTCCGATGCCTCGCCAGTCGCCGACGGTCGGGACGCTGAAGAAGCTGTTTCCCACGTGGGGGTTGCGCTGTTTGATCTTTCTGGGCGGGTCGTAGACGGGGCGGCCGTCGGCGTCGCGGCCCCTGAAGCGCGACCATGAGGGTGACTGTGAACGGTCGCCGGCGAAGATGTCGAATCTGCCGGGTTCGAGGGCGTCGGATACGCCGATGTTGATGTCGAAGTTGGTAGTTCGGTTGAAGGGTTCGTTGTGCAGTGTGAGAAGTTCGGCGATTGGGCCCCACTGCGGGGAGTCTCCGTCTGTTGTTAAAGGAAGGTGGTAGACCCTGCCGTAGTACGTAGCTATGAGGAGGCCGGCGTTTGGGTTGGTGGGGTCGACGGGTGACACCCACATGGTATGACGCGGGAGGTCGATGGACGCCGTGCCTCTGTGGGTGAATTCTATTCCGTCATCCGCGCCCGGGATGGCTTCCAGCGTTCGCGGGGATGGCGGAGGGTAAGATGTGGTGTTCTCGAAGAGGTGGAGAGTCGGCTTGGCGACTCGGCCGATCCAGCGTCCGTCGCGATGGTATCGGTGGCGTTGGTCTTCGGGGGATATTCCGGTCTTTGGGTCGATATGGTATTCGTCGCGCTCTTCTTGCTTTACGACTGCGAGGTCGATGCGCCCGTCGCCGTTCCAGTCGATGGCGGCGGTGGAGCCTTTGGCCCATGAGCTTGCGTCGCGGTTGTCGCCGTGGACATGGACGGGGAGGCCTTCGTCTCGGTTCGTGGGCGCTCCGCTGGTGAGGGAGAGAGTGACGACGGGTTTGCGCGAGTAGTAGCGCAGTCCGATGATGGCCTCGGTCGCGCCGTCGCCGGTGAAATCGGCGGCGGCGAGTAGGAATCCCGTGAGGCCCTCGTCGCTTTCGTCTCTCTGCGCTGATCGAGATATAACGCCCCATCTTCGGCCGCGGTCGACGATGGGTGTGCCGTCCGGGAGGGTGTCGACGAATTTGTGCGCGTAGATGTCGTTTCCCGATGTAACGAGCTCGGGTTCGCCGTCGCCGTCCCAGTCGAGGACATGGATGGTAGACGAGGGGTCGCATGGGGCGTGGAGATCGCCGATGACGTTTTCGTCGCCGAGTACGAGCGGGGATCCGTCTCCAAGGTTGCCGCCCTCAACGGGTCGTGGGAATGCGCTCATGGTTTTTCTCCCTGCGGTATCGTCTCGGAGGAGATTATACGCGGTAACGGGGTGGGGTGGGGGAAGTGGGGAGGGTTCGAGTGTGGTATCCTTTGCCCGCCGTTCGAGTGGACCGTTGGAGCGCCCTGGAGCGCGGGAGGAAAGCCATGAAGCGACCACGCCTGATTTACTACAACGACGCGCATCATTTTCATGGGAAGCGCCTTGAACCGCCAGCCAGCATTCACATGCTGGAGTGGCCGGTAAACGAGGTGGCGGGCACGGGGGTTGATCTGTTGGCGTTTGGGCTTGGCTATGGGGACGTGTACTTTCACCAGACCAAGGTGGGTCGAGTCGTGGGGCAGCAGAAAGAGGTGTGGGAGAACTACATCGACTGGCGGATCATGCGGATGGTTGAAGAGGCGGCGAAGAAGGGCACCGACCAGCTGCGGGAAGTGGTTCGTCGTGGTCGTGAAACGGGCATTAGGGTTTTTCCGAGCATTAAGTTGCAGGACGGGTCGCGGCCTTATGGCGAGCGATTCGGTCGGCTCAAGTGGGAGCGAGGACTTGAGGTGTGCATCGGGGAGCCGGGGCGCAGTGAGTGGGCTTACGATTACGCGATCAAGGAGGTTCGCGACTACAAGCTCTCGCTGATTCGGGAAGTGCTGGAGGACTATGAGGCTGACGGCATTGAGTTGGACTTTATGTTTGGGAGCCAGTATTTCAAGAGTGACGCACTCGACGAGGGCGCGAAGACCATGAATGAATTCGTTGCGGATGTTCGGGAGCTTGCCGTTCAAGTGGGTCAGAGGCAGGGAAGGGATGTTGGGGTGATGGCGCGGGTCGATTTGCTGCGGGATGACAATCTGTCGAATGCGCTCGATGTCGAGCAATGGCTTCGGGACGGCTCGCTCGACTATATCGTCGGTCAGGATCCGTACGTCGTGTCGGAAACGGGGGTTTGCCAGACGTGGCTGCCGGATGCGGCGAACGCGAACGGAGCCGGGGCGTACTATCGTCCGCCGCGGCGGGTTTACGATGAGCGAGTGGGGCTGCCGAGCATCGAGATGTACCGAGCGTTGAACCAGACGCTGGTATCCGATGGCTGGGCGGGACAGTATCATGGATATCTCCTCTGGCCGTTCGCGCAGCGCGAGTACCAGATCTTGCGCGAATTGGCCCATCCCGAGGCGCATGTTCGCAGTCGCAAGCGATACATCACGCAGCCGCGGGAGGGCGTGGAAGGGGAGTCGACAACGACGCCGCATCGCGAGTGTCCGGTGGAACTCAAGGAGGGGGAGACGGTGTCGGTGCGCATTCGGATTGAAGACGACATTGACAGCGCAAAGGCGGACGGGGAGATGCGCAAGCCGATTTTGACGATGAGGTTTTCCTTTTTCTGCATTGAGGACGAGTACGAGATCAGGTTCAACGGGGAGGCGCTGTCGTTGGACGGGGCGGAGATTAGCGACGAGCGTGGGCTTGAGATGCAGACGAGGCTTCGCGGCGGGATGAACTTGCAGGCCCCTCTGGGGATGTCGGCTCACTGGTTCCGATTTTCGCTGCCGCTTCATCTTGTCAGGCGAGGGGACAACCTCGTCGAGGTGGAGATGTTCAAGTTCGAGCCGCGAGCGGGGTTTACGCGCAGCATCAATGGGGTTGAAGTGCTGATGCGGTATAAGGACATGGAGCGCCCCGAAGGTTTTGACGTGGAGCGAGTTTCGCCGCTGTCAGCCTGATGGATGCCGGCCTACGCCGGGATGACGGGACGGTGGGAGCGTGATGGGGCGAACTGGTCGCAGGCTTCATATTGCCCGATGGGTGGTTTCCTTTTTTCTGGCGGCGCTGTTGGTGTTGCCGAGTGGGGATCGGCTCTATATTTCTCCCGCGCTGGAGGTCACTTCCGAGCACGCCTTCTCCCTGGTGCAGTGGCACATCACGAACTTTTTCGGCAAGTGGGCATATTTGCTTTGGGAGTCGATTCCCGGGCAGAGACCTACGCGGGATGCGCGAATCTCGATTGTGCGGGAGTATTTGCAGACGTCGAAGCTGGCGGAGAAGGAAGAGCGGCTGATTGAGGGGCGGATTGCGAGGGCGGGCGGGGCGAACAGCGCGAAGGGGGCGAGTGTTTCTCGGGACTACTTGGACGAGCTGTTGGCGCGTCAGCGGGGGCTGCGTCCGAGAGCTGAGGAGTCGGTCGAGTCGGAGTTGAGCGCCGTCCTGCGCGATCAAGGGTTTGGGTTGTGGGGAGACGTTGTCTTCCCGCCGGTGGACATTCGGTTCGGTCGGATGCCGACGATCATCGTCACGTCGCGGCGGGACAAGATAGCGCGGGTCGAGCGGCGGCTGCTCGTCCCGGACTTGGAGTATATAGAACGCGGAAGGCTGGAAGATACGTTGTTGGCGGAGCATGATCTTTCGGCCATTGTGGGCAATTTGGCTGGGCTGTCGACCTACCCGACGCTGGTTCGTGACACCGACTCGCTACGCTCGGCGCTGCGTACGGCGGCACATGAATGGTTGCACGTGTACTGGTTCTTCCGTCCGTTCGGGCAGTCGTTTTGGACGTCGGAGGAGATGGCGACGCTGAACGAGACGGCGGCGGACATTGCGGGGCGCGAATTGGGGGACGAGACATTCGCGCGAATGGACGGCGACCTTGAGGAGAACGCGCAGCGGTATTTGCCGCAGGAAGAGCGCGATCCGCGATTCACTCGGATGATGCGCGAGACTCGCGAGCGGGTGGAAGAACTTTTAGCGGAGGGCAGAGTGATTGAGGCGGAAGAGTATATGAAGGAGCGCTGGTGGCTCATGCGGCTTGGAGGCTATGGACTGCGCAAGCTGAATCAGGCGTATTTTGCGATGCACGGCATTTACGGCGAGAGCCCGACTTCGGTCAGTCCGATCGGCGATCAAATGGACGAGTTTCGCGGGTATTTTGCGAGTGTGGGGGATTTTATCCGGGGATTGAACGGGGTTTCGTCGTATGAGGAGTTTCTTGGGCGTCTGGCGCTCCTTCGCGAGTAGGGGCGGTTCGCGAACCGCCCCTACCTGTCATCCGTCACTCGTTCGCCCTCACCCTCACCCTCTCTCACGACGGGAGAGGGGATAGCGCCCAAGCGCCGTTCATGGTGAGCTTGTCGAACCATGAACGGGTTGGACAGCCTGACCATGGGTATGCAAAGATTTCCCTTCGCCGAAACGACGATGAGAGCATTTGACTGGAGGGTGGATGTATGGCGCTGCGGGTTTATGATTATCGGGCGGATGTGCGGAATGTGTTGGTGACGCCGCAGATTCGGTCGCGGTTTATGCGGCTGGAGCTCGGGGAGGCGGCAGAGCCGCATTCGCACGATTTGGGGCATGAGATCTTTTTGGTGCTGGAAGGTCGGGCGGAGTTCACGATTGCCGGCGAGACGGGTGAGGTGGGGCCGGGTCAGATGTGCGTCGCGTTGGTGGATCAGCTGCATTCGCTGCGCGTGCTGGGTGATCAGCCGATGACGATGTATCTTTCGGTGACGCCGCATATTCAGCCGACTCATACGATGTGGACGCCGGAAGGGGAGCGGCTGCCGCATCGCTTCGCCCCTGCATCGGCTTATGATGAAGAGACGGATACGACGACTTCGTTGGCGGAGATGCTCGGTCGGTTGACGGCGGCGACTGATTCGGTTCGAGAGGCGGCGGAACTTGCGGGCGTTCGGCAACGAGATGAAGCGGAGGCGCTGACGGAGGCCGTGGCACGGGGTGATATCGGTTCGGCGTCCGCGGCGCGGAGTGATATTTGGGATGCGCTGTTCGAGGTTTATCGGCGGTCGGCGGAATTGGCGGATCTTTGGAACGATATCGCGCCGCGCGTGGGACGGACGTAGGGGAGTGAGATGGAGCGAGTTCGTATAGGCGTTGTTGGGTGCGGGGCGATTGCCCAGATTCACCACTTGCCTTTTTTGACGGAGTTGGCGGAGGAGTTCGAGGTTGTGGCCGTTTGCGACGCGTCGCCGTCGGCGGTCGAGTATGCGTCGAGGCTGTTTCACGTGCCGCGCGGATTCACCGACTATCGGGCTATGCTGGAGGCCGATGTCGATGCCGTGCTGCTCTGCCACTACGATCCGAAGACGGAGGCTGTGGTTGCTTCGCTTGAGGCGGGGAAGCACGTATTTGTCGAGAAGCCGGTTTGCTACTCGAAGGAGGAGTTCGCTGAGATCGAAGAGGCGGCGCGTCGTTCGGGCACGGTGGCGCAGGCGGGCTATATGAAGCTGTATGAGCCGGCATACGAAACGGCCAAACGGGAGATCGAGGGGATGTCCGATATTCGGTTCGTGCAGGTGAATCATTTGCACCCGGATAACGACCTGCACGTTGGCCAGTTTAGGACGAGGTCATTTTCCGACATACCGGCAGAAGTGAGAGAAAGGGCGGTTGAGGCCCGTCGCGTGGCAGTTCGCCAGGCGATAGGTGACGCGCCGCCTGAGGCCGTCCGCGCGTTCGGCACGATTGCGGGGAGCATGATTCATGATCTGTACGGGCTGCGCGATCTGTTCGGGCCGCCGGTCAGGGTTGTGAGTGCGGAGATATGGCAGGATGGCGGGGCTATATCGACGACGTTGGAATATACGCACGGTTTTCGCTGTGTGGCGTCGTGGATCGATCTGCCCGATCTGTGGGATTTCTACGAGACGCTTGAGGTGTACGGAAGCCGGAAGCGGGTTATCGTGTCGTACCCGACGGGCTTTTCGCGTGAGGTGGCGCGGGTGAGGATCCACGAGATCGATCCAAACGGGGCGACGATTGCGAAGGAGCCGGCCTTGGACTGGGAGAGTCCATTCCGCCGGGAACTGCGCCATTTTCATGACTGCATCGTGAACGGAAGGACGCCGAGGTCTCCGCTGCTCGCCGCGGGGGAGGACGTGGCCCTCGTGATCAATATCGTGAAGGCGTATCTCGATGGGAGCGGGTAGGGGCATCGCGTTGGCGTCCGGTTTGGGTGAGTGCGGTTGTGGATGAGCCGTCGAGCGATTGGGTCGGATATGCTGGGGGTGTTTCCGGTGTGGTAGTGTTGGCGCATGAAGACCATCCGCGTCGAGTTCGACCAGTCGATTTTGGAGAGGTTCGACCGGCATCCCGCCGTCCGTGAGCGAGGTCGTTCCGCAGTGCTGCAGGAGGCGGTAGGTTATTGGCAAAGAGTCACTACTGTTGTGGTACGATACAGAGGATTGTACACAGCAAGAAATTGTAAATACACTTAATGCGGTAATTGAACGCTAGGAAAGTAGATATAATGCCAAATAACATCAAGCTACACAATAAGTACATGCAAATGATTGAGAGTATTGGAAAGAATGTTAATGATGCTTCCAATGATCCGCATGAGGTTTTAGATCTTACATGTACCACAATAGAAGAAATATGGGACTTTTACGATGATCTAATGGAGTACTTTTCGGATATTGAAGATGTGAGCATTGCGATTGTTGAATGGATTGAACGCCTTGATGAGGCAGTTGTTGATTTTCAGGCTGCAATAGAATCCAACACGGCAAAGAACCTACGGTTGCAACTACAGCAGGCCTATCGCAAACGGCCAAATTACAGAAACAATTTGTAGTATTTTGCATTGATGCCCGGCGTTCCACTAGTGTCGGGCGTTTTCGTAGTTAGAAGCCAAAGAAGCGCTTTCAATGGATGACAAAAACGAAGTGCAAATGTTAGGGACATTTCCCCAGTCCGTAGAGTTTAGAATGCTACTAGATACCCTAATGGCTATGGGTTTTCGTGTGACGGAAATTGCGCGGCGCATATACGAACCATATTGGGGCTTATCTCATGGAAGCTAATAGCCATGCTGCGCAAGATGTTAGCGATCAGGATATCGGAGCGACCCTGCCATAGACGACGAACTTAAGGGCTGGGCTGACCAAGCCGTATGGTTGGAGGATTAGACACTGGGCCGCGCCGGGGAGAGGTCTGGCTCTACCGGTTCAACCCGCCCGACAAGCGTCGGCCGGTTGTGGTGTTGACGCGCTCGGAAGTGCTCCCGCTGCTCAGCGCCGCGATTGTGGCGCCGATAAACTCCACGATTCGCGGTCTGCCAAGCGAGGTCATTGTCGGTGTGGACGAGGGCCTCAAGAACGACTCGCCGATCAACTGCGACCATATCCAGTCCGTTCAGAAGCAACAGTTGCGTCGCTACATAGGGTCAATAAGCGAATCGAAGATGGTCGAAGTCTGCCCGGCGGTCGCAATTGCTACAGGCTGCGCGTAGGGTCAGCGCAGTTCGTGGGGCAGCCTTGAAAATCTTGACGCCGTGAAGCGGTTATCCCTACAATAGCACAGCTTCCGGGCTATACGGGCCTGCTTGATTTCGTAAGGGGATTATGCGCTTTAACGTTTCACAGCTTGTCCGAGAGGCCGGCGGTTCGACGCGGCAGCACGCGGTTGAAGATCGCCTGACGTTTCGCGGCGAATTGGTGGAGGTTCGAGGCAGCGCGCGGTTTATCAGAACCGATAAAGGGGTTTGGGCTACCGCGTTTCTGGACACGCAGGTTGAATCGGAGTGTGGACGGTGTCTTGGATCCTATGTGCAGCCGGTGGAGATAACCATCGATGAGGAGGCGATTCCGCAGTTCGACCTGGTGAGCGGGGAAAGGCTGCTCGATGACCTGGATCCGGAGGAGAACCTCGTGATTGACGAGGAGCACGTTCTCGATTTGGCGGAGACGGTCCGCCAGTACATATCGCTCGGTCTGCCCATGCTTCCATTGTGTCGGAAAGACTGCGCCGGTCTGTGCGCGGGGTGCGGCGTCAACCGAAACAATGAGTCTTGCGGGTGTGACCAGTTACAGCGGGACAGCCGATGGGGGCCTTTGTTGGATGCGATGCCTTCGATTGGAACAACGAACTTAAGGAAGAACTAAGAACACCTTGACCGATATCGGCTCTGCGGGCGAACCTTTTGAGGGTACGTCGGCTGGTGGGGCCGAGAAGGACTGAACAGCTATGCCAGGCGGACCGGTACCGAAGAAGAAACATTCACGTTCCCGTCGTGGGAAGCGGGGGGCGCATTTGTTCCTCAGCGTTCCGACGATGGTGGATTGCCCCGAATGCCCGAGTAAAGTGCGTCCGCATCACGTTTGCGGCGCGTGCGGGTATTATAACGGGCGGGAGATTATCCCAAGCGAGGAGAGCGAAGTCGAATAGGAGACGGCGGTTGACCTTGCGATTTTCTCCTCCGAGAAGGGGGACTGATACAGCGTTCTTGTTTCCGGGACAGGGGACGCAGAGCGTTGGCATGGGCGAGGAGTTGTACAACAACTCCGGCGCGGCGCGCTCAGTTTTCCACGAGGTTGACATGGCGCTCGGTCGTTCGCTCACGCGGCTTCTGTTCGAGGGGCCTGACGACACGCTGCGTCAGACGGTGAACGCGCAGCCTGCGATTATGACGGTGAGTTTGGCGACCATGCGGGCCATGCAGGACCACTTGGGGGCGGATGCGACGCCTCGCCCGGCATTAGTGGCGGGGCACAGTCTCGGCGAGTATACGGCCCTGGCAGTCGCGGGCGTCCTGGACATTGGCGAGACGGCATGGCTCGTGCAGGAGCGCGGGCGTCTGATGCAGGAGGCGTGCGAAAAGCAGTCCGGCGCTATGGCGGCTGTCATGGGACTGGATGCGATGACGCTTGAGCAGATATGCCGCGAGACCGGCGCCGTGATCTCCACGGTGAACACGCCCGATCAGATCGTCATTGCCGGTGAGCGTCGCGCTTTGGCGAACGCGCTTGACCTGGCAAACGCGCGCGGGGCCAAGAAGGCCGTGCCGCTGCGCGTGGCGGGGGCGTTTCATTCGCCTCTGATGGAGCCGGCGCAGGCGGGGTTGATTGACGCCGTCGAGAGCCTCAAATTCAAGGATCCTTCGATTCCCATCGTCGCCAACTGCACGGCTAAGCCGGTGACAAGGGGCGAAGAGGTCAAGCGAGAGCTCATCGCCGGAATATGCAACTGCGTGCACTGGAGCCGGTCGGTCGATTACATGATGGGTTCCGGCGTGAACCGGTTCATCGAGGTTGGCCCGGGGCGGGTATTGAGCGGGATGGTCAAGCGGATCAATCGCCGGGCGGACGTGCAGGCAGTCGGAGACTGGGATTCGATTCTGCGGCTCAGCCGCAACTGATTTCCATGATTTCCGACGCTGGGCTAAAGGCGCCGAGCAAGGCCGTCAACCGCCGGAAGGCCCGCGTAATCGCCGTTCAGGCACTGTATGAGGTCGACGGTTCGGATCATGAAGTCGCAAACGCCTTGCAGACGCGGCTCGATGATGCGGCGGTTGCGGCGGAGGCGGGGGGCTTTACGCGGAAACTGGTCTATGGAGTACTTGCCAACAGGCGGGAAATCGATAAGATAATATCGACGCACGCGCCGAATTGGCCCATCGAGCAGATGGCGATGGTGGACCGCAATATATTGCGGGTGGCCATTTACGAGATTGTGAAGGCGGGTGAAACCCCGCCGAAGGTCGTTATCAACGAGGCCGTGGAACTTGGTAAGATATACGGGGCCGACCGGTCGCCGATGTTCGTCAACGGCGTCCTTGGGGCCGTGATGAACGACAGAGAACAGGAAGACACGTCGAAGACCGCATCAACGGACGAATGACGAATAGGGAGGAATAGATTATGGCAAGTCTCTTGGAACGAGTTCAGGAAGTCGTCGCCGACAAGCTGAGCGTTGACCCCGAGGAGGTTACTCCCGACGCGTCATTCACCGAGGATCTGAATGCCGATTCGCTTGACTTGGTTGAACTGATCATGGCATTCGAGGAGGAGTTCGGAGACGATGACAACCCCCTTGAAATCTCCGATGAGGACGCCGAGTCTATAACCACCGTCCAAGCGGCTCTCGACTATCTCCAGGCCCACGGCGTCGGCGACTAGAGACGGCGCATCGACGGTTTATCACCCGACGCTTTTCACACGGGCGGGTCGAACGCGACCTGCCCGTTGGTTTTCGTGAGAGGATCCCCTTTCCTCCTCATCTGCGACAAGGTGGTCAGGGCGTCGGCAGTGGCCTGACGTGGTTCTCCAGCCACTCACGAAGCTCAGCGAATCGGAATGCGTTGTTCTTGAAGAGCCGCATGAAGAATCGGTAGGTCTCTTCGCTGTCACAATCGATGAGGCTGCCGTTCATGCGGAGGAAGGCGTCGGTGACCGCGAAGGCGGTACGCTTGTTGCCGTCCACGAAGGGATGATTCACGGTGAGGCTTTCCAGGAGGGCGGCAGCCTCCTCAATGATGCCGTCATAGTAGCCGATCTGTGGACGCATAACGGCGGAGGCTAACGCGCCCACTTCACGTAAGCCCATCATGCCGCCGGTCTCATGGATCAGGGCGTCATGAATGGCGACAACCTCTTCAACAGAGAGGAATTCACGACTCACTGCGAGAGCAGCTCATAGAGGCGCTGGTTTCTCTCGAGGCTGGCATGGAAATGGGCCATCACCTCGGGACGGACGTTCTGTCGTTTTTTGTTGTCAAGGTACTCGCGCATGGCGTCTTCCAGCACAGCTTGAAAGTGGCGCCCCTCATTCTGGGCAACTTCTCGCATCGCGGCCAATAGGTCCGGCGAAGCTTGGCTGGAAAACTTCTCTCTTGACGCAACCATCAGGCGTGCTCCATCCGCAGTTACGCTCCATTATCAAGCCAATGGGGCCAGTGAGTCAAGAAACGTCTTGATGAAAGTGGCAAGCGGCTCTCGACTACCTCCAGGCGCACGGCGTCGACGACTAGCGTCCTGAATGGCGAGTTCCTTCCATTGATGTGACATACATCAGACCTGATTTTCGTGGTTCGACAAGCTCACCACGAACGTAATGTGATTATCCCGTTCGTCCCCGTATCAGGTAGGGGGCCGGTGAGTTAAGAAACGTCTTGATGAAAGCGGGCAGTGATGCCCTTGTGGAGGTCGCCTGCCCATACTCTACTACGCCTGGAGTTTCACGCCCACCCCAGCTCTTGTGTCAAATACCGGGCAGGCTCGTTCTCTCATGGGAGAGGGGGAGACTAAAGCGCGGTTTCTCTCGCCCTCTCAACAATATAGTTGATAGCTCCCGCAACCTCCTGCCTTCTTCCGTAGAGAGTCTTACCGCTCGGATCGACCAATCCGGCGTCCACAAGCAGCGCATATTCTCTACCATGCTGTATTGAGGAATTCCGGATAAAGTCAGCCAGGGGTTGCCAAGTGACGGAATGTATGCAACTGTTCTTTGACGTACGTGAAGAACGGTTTCTTGATGAACTCAGTTGCTGAAGTCCCGTTGGACACGCGGACAGCGATTCGCCCGGATATCAGTCAACCTGAATGCCAATGGGAGAAGTTATGATTGCAAATCATAACGAACCAGTAACCCAATCAACTCATGCGTACATTAGTTTGTTCCGTATACGTAATGTCATCATGTTTTCCTTGGTTATGCCGATACTCACCCTAGCAGTGGCATCCTTAGTGTCTCACGTTTCAGAGAATTTCGATGTTGCTCATGCTTATGGCTATGAATCAACATCCCCTACGAGCTACAACTCGTCCTCCCATTTTGGAGTCTCGTCAATTGAGATCAGGAAGGCCTGCATCCCTTGTGCGGTGGTTAGAACCTGTGTTGCCATGTGTTCCCACGTTTCACGGGTTGCGAAAGCCGCATACAAGGCAGTGAAGTCTACTCCACGTGTTGTTAGTGCTACTGCAAAGAAAACCATAAATACGGCGAAGAGCACATATAACACTGCTAAAGGTATCCAGGTGTCTGTGAGTGGGCTTAAAAAGGGCCAGACTTACTTTCAAGTAGGTATGAAACAGAAACAAAAAGGGTGGTCGAAGTCGATCGGCCTGCACCCGAAATCATTACAATCATGGGACTCATATTCAGGTGACCACCAAAGCTAACAAAAACGCTAAGGCGAAAGACCACCGAGTACGTCTACTTCCGTGGTGATACACTTGCCTTGATATTGGGACATCATGACTGATATTGCTGAAATGAACACCATTCCTGACGAAGGGCGTTATGTACCTGATCGCATTTCACTAATCAGAGAAACCGATTCTGTTCGAGACGGCGACCTTCGAAAGAGGGACGCGATAATCATACGAGGGAGTTTCGTGCGAGACTCTTTCATTACAGAGCGCAAGTTCTTTGGAGAAATGATTACTTCTCAGGCTGGAGGGGATGTATGTCCAGCAGTCGAGGAAATGATGTGGGCGTTACTGAGTTGCGTGGCTGGAAAAGGATTTGTGTATTTCACACCTGGTAGCGCTATCTTCAATGAGGACGTGCAAGAGGTTGAACACTTCCTAGATACCTATGGTTTGGCACTGATCGCCATCGGCGGAAAGCGCACTGGTGATGAGTTTGTGATACCACTGTACGCTAGGGCCCATTTACAAAGTGTAATGAAGCTTTGGAATGGACATACGGCAATCTGGCCGTTCGTTGACTTTCGCATACTTGTACCGAAGCCGCCACACTTCGATATGATCTTGGATGAGGCCCGGAGCTTGGCCCGAACACGTACTAGATCTCGTACCAAAGAGCAGGCCAAAGTTGTCCAGGACTGGGGAACTGAAAGCGTCTATATTATCGAGGACCCTAGTGAGGGTGAACGCAACCAATTCTGCATATATTCGGCGGAACGAAGATTGCTTGCCCAGATCAAGAAGCGCATAGAGAAGATATGGCGCTCGTACGGCGTCCATATCGAAATCTAGAACTGGATGTCTCGTCTCCTGAAGAAGTTGGTCTTATAAGGCCAACGACCATTCCGATAATCGTAGTCTTTCCTGGTCCGTTCGGGCCTATAAGAGGGTGTCTAAAAAGTCAGCGGGAACCGTTTATGGTGATCTTGTCGAACCATGAACCAGGCTTTCACCCTTCGGCAGGCTCAGGGCGAACGGAGTTGTTTTTAGACACCCTCTAAGGCCCTAAGGCCGAAAATCTCGCTTCTGTAAACCTCTAAACTAACATCATGGACAGCCGTTAGCTTGCAGTAACGCTTTGTAAGGTGTAGCGTCCTTAGGGCTAAATCAGAATCTGAAGGCATCAGGTCACTCCATTAGTCGGATAAGCAATTATGTGCCGTGCAGGCGCGAGTTGAGACCAACTAGGTAGTGTTGACATTCTAAAAAACCACCCTGTTACCCTGCTAAAGACGTCATTCCCGCGAAAGCGGGAATCTGATCCCCTTTGGACATGGCTTGCAGCGCCCGATCTGGATTCCCGCTTTCGCGGGAATGACGGGAAATGTCAACACTACCTAATACGACTCGGGAGTAGCAAGCAGAAATTCCTAGGCACTAGATTTCTCCTATCCATTGAAATTCACCCCGCCGCGCGCGCCCTTGGGTGTTGGGTTGGTGATGATGACGTCGCCGTCGATGCCGGATTTTGAGGCGGCTTCGGCCATTTCGTAGCCGATGGTCATTTCGTGGTCTGATGCGAGGGCGAGGATGGTGGAGCCGGCGCCTGAGAGGAATGCGGCGTGGGCGCCGGCGTCGAGGGCGGCGCGCATGATGACTTTCATGGGGTGGAAGATGGTTTGACGGGCGGGCTGGTGGAGTCGGTCTTGTGTGGCGATTGCGAGATGGTCGAGGCTGTCGTTTGCGAGTGAGTTGACGAGGAGGCCGACGCGGCCGATGTTGAAGACGGCGTCTTGCATGGATATTTTCGAGGGGAGGACTGATCGGGCTTCGGCGGTCGGCATCGGCTTTTCCGGTACGAAGAGGACGATGCGGAGTCTCTGCGGTATAGGGATGGTCGAAGTGATTAGCCGGTCCTGGTCGCGCACGACAACTTGGCAGCCTCCATAGAGTGCGGCGGCGGAGTTGTCGGGGTGTCCCTCGATTCGGGCGGCCAGGGCGAGAATTTGCGAATCGATCAGGGGTCTGTCGATGAGTTCGTTTGCGGCGACTATGCCGGCGACGGCAGCGGCTGAGCTGCTTCCGAGTCCACGGCCTAGAGGTATGTTGTTTTCGCAGGTGAATTTTACTTTTGGCGGGATTTCCCCTGCCTCTTCGCAGGCAAGCCGGAAGGATCGCGCGATCAGGTTTTCGTTTCCGGCCGGGAGTTCGTCACGACCGAGGCCGTGTATTTCAAAACCGGTCGAGTCGGTTTCGACGTGTACGGTGTTCCAGATGTCGAGGGCGATGCCGAGGCAGTCGAAGCCCGGCCCCATGTTCGCGCTGGTTGCGGGCGCTTGGATGGTTACGCTGGGGGGCATGTGGTTTCTCCGTTTGGTAGAGGGGCGGAGGTCATTATACACGCCGGTATGTCCCCAATCGGATATAATTGAGTGGTTGAAGACTTGAAACGGACTTGCGATAGGGGCTTATTCCGATTCGTTTTGATGCGGCCAGTTTCTCCCTGATCGGACTCTCTGGATTCCGGCCTTCGCCGGAATGACGGTGGGTGGTTGTTGCTATGGGCATTGGACCTATGGGGATACGGCACAGTCTTGACGAATTGGCGTTACTTCGCCTCGCAATGTCGCGCATACTCCATTCGTCATGATCCAATCCACCTCCGGTGGGAAGAAATCCCCTATCGACGTGATTCGGCGCAAGTCGCTTGACGCGCTGGATTATGCGGATGTCCGGGCGGCGGTTGCGGCTCATACGACGTTCCCGCCGGCGGAGGAGCTTGCTAGGGGTATCGAGCCGGTGTACACGGCGGGGGAGGTTGAGGAGCTTCAGCGTGAGACTCGCGACGGGGTGCGTTATCTTGAGGAGTCCGGCGATCCTGATTTGAGCATGAGGGTCGATGCGACCGAGTCGGTCGATCGCGCGGATCTCGGCGGGGTTCTGACGGGTAAGGAACTGAATGAAGTGGCCGATTCGCTGGAGGCGCTTGGCCGTGCTAGGTCGGCTTTCGCGCGCAATGTCATGAGCGCTCCCGTGCTGGCGGAGATAGCGTCCGACATTCCCGATCTGCTCGACATTCAACGGCAGGTGCGGTTGAAGATCGGCATCCGCGGGGAAGTGCTTGACCGGGCGACGCCGACGCTCGGCGGGCTCCGCCGGAGCGTTCGAGCGGCATATCAGCGGACGGTGGAGGCCTTGGAGCGAGTGATGCGCTCGCCCGTGGGAGAGGAGGTGCTTCAGGATCAGGTGATTTCGGTTCGATCCGACCGTCTGGTTTTGCAGGTGAGGACTGAACTGCGGCATAAAGTTCCGGGCATCGTTCACGACGTATCCAAGACGGACGCCACGCTGTACATCGAGCCGTTCGCGACAGTTGACGCCTGCAATGCTTGGCGGGAGTTGTCGCTCGAAGAGGATCAGGAGACGCGGCGAGTGCTGATCGAGTTGTCGGAGCTTGTCGGCGCGGCTGGGCCGGATATCCGAATGGGGATGCGTTTGACGGCGCGACTTGATTTCATCATGGCGCGCGCGAGGTACAGCGCGCGGCTGAAGGGCGTTCAGGTGACAGTCGAGGATGACGAAGGCGGCGATCCGCCTGTGATTCACCTGGTGAAGGCGCGACATCCTCTTCTTGGGGACGAGGCCGTTCCGGTTTCTCTTCGCGTCGACGAGGAGTCGTTCGTCTTGGTCATTACCGGGCCAAACACCGGAGGGAAGACCGTTTCGATGAAGACCGTCGGTTTGCTTGCCCTCATGCATCAGTCGGGGCTGTACGTGCCAGCGGAGAGCGGGAGCACTTTGCCTATATTCGACGGTGTGTACGCCGACGTTGGAGACCGACAGAGCATAGCGGGGTCGGTCTCGACGTTCAGTTCGCATATGCTGAATGTTATCGAGATACTGGAGCACGCCACGCCCAGATCCCTGGTGCTTTTGGACGAATTGGGAGCCAGCACTGATCCTGAAGAGGGTTCCGCCCTGGCGAAGGCAATAGTGGGACGTCTGGCCACAGCGGGCATCAAGACCGTGGTTACGACCCACCATCGCACGGTCGCAGCGTTCGCGGAGGCCTCGACCGGCATGATGAACGCGAGCGTCGACCTTGAACCGAAATCGCTCCGTCCGACGTATCATCTGACGATGGGGCTTCCGGGTCGGAGCTATGCCATGTCGGTTGCTCGCAGTCTGGGTTTGGCGGAGGAGATTATGGAAGAGGCCTCCCGCCTGCTGGAGCCGCAATATATGCAGTTCGAGGATTGGCTCAACGAGCTTCAGGAACAGCGAACGCACCTTAAGACCATGATTCAAGAGGCGGAGGAGGCGAAGCGCGAGTCTGAGTCTACACAAGAGGTCTATGAGGCTGAGCTTCGTGACCTTCGATCGCGTCGAGAAGATGCCGTAGCGGCCATGCGTTCGGAACTGGCCGCACAGTTTGAGGAAGCCCGGCGGAAGATCCGGCGAGCCGAGGCGGCGATTTCGTGGGATGCTCCGGGCGGTGAGCCAGTCGATTACGAGGCTGTCAAACGCGCTCGTATGGAATTGGAACGAGCCCGCATGGAAGTTGAGAGTTTGGAGCAGGCATCGGTAGACGAGGCCCCAGAGCCTTCTCGTCCGATTCGAGTAGGGGATTACGTTCGGATCAGGGGTCTCAATGTGCAAGGCGCGGTTCAGTCCATGGACTCGACGGACGGCGAGGCTACCGTTATTGTAGGGGACGCTCGGTTTACCCTGGACGTGAGTCGATTGACTCCGTTGGAAGAGGGCGAGGCGGTTGAGCTGCGGGACCAATCCGGCAGGGGCGTGAGCTACGATTTGGAACCGGCGCAGATGAGCAACGAGTTGCACATTCGGGGGATGCGGGCCGACGAAGCGGCGGTTACCGTGGAGGAATTTTTGGATAGAGCGCTGCGAAACGGGGCCGACTCCGTGCGAATCGTGCACGGCAAGGGGCGCGGTGTGCTGCGGCAGAGCGTGCAAGAAACCCTTGACCGGAATTCCCTTGTTAAGTCGTATCGGTACGCGGATCATCGTGAGGGAGGGATCGGGGTTACGGTGGTTGATCTGTCGTGAGTTGGACGGTGATGCTGCTGGTTGTCGTCTTAGTCGTTTTGTGCGCGGGCTGTGGAGGCGGAGCGCGTCCTGTATTGGTTACTCCGTCGCCGTCGGAAGTATCCGCAACGAGTTTGCCGCATCCGTCGACCCCGGTCCCCAGTCCGACAGGCACATGGCCCCGCCTCCCCCTGCCGTTGGTCCCGAACGAGACTTCGACGCCGGCAAGGTTGCCCGCTCAGAACGAGACCTCCACGGTGGGAGTTTTGGGCATATCTCCAACACCGTCACCGACTCGGCCTCCGCTTCCGAGTCCTATGCCGCCACCGACGTATACATCATTGGAACTCAACTCGGCCGTCGTTATCGGGGACGACGTGTTCCCGGTGGAGTTAGCTGTGAGTTCGGGGGAACGCGCGAAGGGGCTTTCCGGCAGGCAGATGCTGGAATCCGGTACGGGGATGTTGTTTATCTTTGAAGATAGGACGGCCTCTTCCTTTTGGATGTGGCAGATGCTGTTCCCGCTCGATTTCGTATGGATATCCGTTGACTGCCGAGTCGTTGACATCACACCGGACGTACCTTTCCCGAGTTCCGGGACGCCCGGGTCATCGCTTCCGACTTACCGTTCGAGCGCGCCTGCGGCCTATAACTTAGAGATAAACGCAGGGGAGGCAAACAAACGTGGTATCCGCATTGGTGATGCTGTACGATTCACCGGGATTCCCGACCACGTCGGCGACACGTGCGAGCGATGATTTCGGCGCTTTTGACGTGCTTGCTCCTCTTGTCATGATTGTTCATCAAATCTTCCGGTAACCTTAGGAACTGACTTTCGATGCAATCTCTCAGTTTCCCCGTGCTTGTGCGCAGGCGGATTGGAAACAGCAGGTGGATGCTTGCCAGCGTCATGGCTGGGGTCGTTGTCGCGGCGACGTTGGTGACGGCCGTTCCCGTGTACGTGGCGTCTTTGACGCAGTTGAGCATCAATATTGAGATTGATGAATTGGGTCCGGGCGGGTCGCGTGCGCACGTATTCACCAATAACCTCGTTCTCACCGAGTCTCGCTTTCAGGAAATCGAGCAGATCGTCGATGACGCCGTCGGCCGGCATATTCTGCCCGTTTATGAGCGCAGAGAACGGATCATTAGCACACATGCCCTCTGGATCGAACCCGTCCGGGTTTCGGCGCCGGCGGGACTCGCTCCTCCATCGGCGATAATCCGAAGCCTGACTAATGATCAGTCGTTCTTTCGGATGGTCTCGGGCGGATACGCCGGCGACACCGTGACGGACGGCCCCAATGGGCCGGTGATTGAGGCGGTCGTCAGTGAGAATGCCCGTGAGTTGTACGGGGTTGATGTCGGGGACGAGTGGAGTATCGGCGCGTCACGGGAAGCGCCCGGCCGGATCGCGGTGCGGATCGTGGGCGTCATTGACAACACCAGTTTGGAAGGCTCGCTGGTGTCGATTGCGGCGGGAATGGTCAATCCGCCGGTGATGTTCGACCCTGAGTCGGGTCCGCCTCCTCTGCCACTGCTGATTACGGAAGAGGTGGTGCATGAGGCGGTCAGTCCCACTTTGCCGGGTACGGTTATGGACGCCATCTGGTTCATTCAGTTGGACCCGGAGGCGCTGAAGCAGTGGACCGGTTCGGAAATCACTGGGCATCTCGATGAATTCGAGAGGGAACTGAACGCCGAATTGTTCGGCACGGACGTCCTGTCGCCGCTTCATCGGGTCATTAACGGCGCTGAGGCGAGGGCGTTCTTCGCGCGGGTACCGATGGTTCTTCTGCTGGCCGTCATGGCGGTGACCGTCGTGTTCTATCTCGGAATGATGGTGAGTTATCTCGTTCGCAGCAGGGAAGAGGATCATGCGCTGATACGAACTAGGGGGTTCGGACTCAAGGCTCTCCTGCGGCTGTATTCTCTTGAAGGGATACTGCTGGCGGTCGGCGCGGTGGTGATCGCGCCACTGTTGGCGATTGCGGTCGTGGCGGCAGCGGGCATGACGCCCCCATTCAGCGGCCTTGCGACCGGAGGTTTCCTGCCCATCGTCCTTGAGGCGATACCCTTCATCGTGGCCGCCATCGTGGGGATGCTCTGTCTGTCGGTCATAGTGCTTTCGAGCGTTCTCTCCGCTCGAGGCGGCGTGCTTTCCCAGCGATTCTTGGTGGCCCGCCCTCCAAGCGCTTCCTTCTTGCAGCGTTATCATCTCGATATTCTCGCGCTGGTTCTGGGCGGGCTGGTCTTTTGGGAGCTTCAGGCACGTGGGACGGTGATATCGGGCGGGCTCTTCGGTGAAGGGGACGTGAACGAAGTTCTGCTGCTCGCGCCGGTATTGTTCCTGATCGTGGTGGGGCTTCTGTTCATGCGACTGTTTCCCATGCTTGTCAGCTATATCGCCGGTGAATCGCCCGCGGCCCTGCATGTGATCACGGCCGTGTCGCTCGCTATTCTGATTCCGAGCCTCGTTTTCGACGGCATACGAGGAATTGGCGCGGACTGGCCTTGGGCCGTGGCGGCGCTCGCAGCGTTCGCCGTGCTGTACTGGGCTGGGACGAGGACGAAGCGAAGGTTGTTGATCGTGTTGGGCGTTCTAGCGCAGGCGGCGGTCGCAGCGGCCTTTTATCGCATGAGCGCTCCCGAACCCGGAAGCCTCCAGTTCTGGCCGTTTATCGGACTTGCGGCCGTAATTATCGGCCAGCTTCTCTACATGGCGCTTCGCATCTTGTCTCGACGTGCTCCTGTGTGGGTGGCTTTAACCCTGCGCCACGTTATCAGGAGGCCCACGCATTACACTTGGCTCGTGGTGCTGGTCATTCTGGTGACGGGGGTGAGTGTGCTGGCCACCACCGTAGGGGGAACGCTGGAGCGCAGCAGGGAAGACCGGGCCCACCACCGTGTGGCGGGCGACCTTCGGGTGAACATGTCGCGCCAGTTCATCGGCGGGGTATCCGTCTTCAACGAGCACCCTTCCATTGCGCTCGCGGCCGAGGCTTTTCGTGCTGACGGATCGTTCGGCCCGCTCAATTTTGAGGTATTGGGAGTCGATTCCGCGCGGTTTGACCGAATTTCTTGGTATCGCGACGACTACTCGGAGCGTCCACTCAACCAGGTTGTCGCGCAATTGCGACCTCAGGCGGGGTCTTCGCTTGCCGTTCTCCCGGAGAGCGCGACCGAAGTCGGTTTGTGGACCTACCCCGCAGAGCACTACCAGGGTTTGATGCTCAACGTTCTTCTTCGCGACGCGAATGATCAGCTTACGACCGTGTTCCTCGGCGACGTGGGCCCTTCCGAATGGAAGCGGTTGAGCGCCGAAATTCCTGATTGGCTGCGTCATCCGATTACCTTGGTTGCCGTTCACGTGCAGGACTACGGCGACATTCGGCAAAGGGGAGTCACGGCCGGTGTCATCGTGGTCGATCACATGTACGCGAGAGTCGGCGAAGACGACCCCGCGGTAGTCCTCGAGGACTTTGAGAGTTCAGTCTTCACGTGGCTGCCCATCATCGCTGATCCACTGGCGCCCGACACCCTGATCCATTTCACTGACGGCGCGTATCGGGGCAGCAGTTCGGCGAAATTTACTTTTGGACAGCAGACCGACCACGGCGTCCGCGGGTTTTACAAAGCCCCTACGCGACAGTTTCTGCCGGTTGTATTCTCAGAGCGGCTTTTCGAGCAATCGGGGTTGAGGCTCGGCGAACCGACGGTGATGAAGCTGGCGGGACGAGAGGTCGTGGTGATCATCATGGATACCGTAAAGAATTTCCCGACGATGAGCGAGCGCACGGACAGGTTTGTGATTACCGACGTGGGGCTTCTCTTAGGTCACGTCAACGTGTTGAGTTCGGTGTACGCCGAGGAACCGAACGAGGTGTACATCCGAACGGCATCCGGCGATGATCGACAGGTGGAGGAGTTGGCCGAGGAACTGGGGCGGAATCTGTTTGTGCGGACGATGGACCGAGTTACTCTCATTGAGGAGACAAACGTATCGCCGGCCATGTCGGCGGGCTGGAGGGCGCTTGCGTTCTTTGCTCTGGTGGTCTCGGTAGCGGCGGCGGCGGCGGGGTATGTCAGTTACCTTATATTGTCCGACCGGCGCCGCCGGGTCGAAGCGGCGTTCCTTCGATCTTTCGGACTTTCCGGCAGGCAGTTGATTTCCCTGATCGCCTTTGAGCAGATAGCCATTATTGCGACTGCCCTGGCACTTGGCACGTGGGCGGGCTTTCGGATGAGCTTGCTCATCGTGTCACCCCTGGCCGAGAGTGAGGCGGGCGGCAGCATCGTTCCGCCGATTCTGATCATAACGGACTGGACACTTCTGGCGCCGGTTTACGCGGCGCTGTTTGCCGTTTTTCTCTCTATCCTGGTAGTGGTTAGCCTGCGCGCTCTCCGGGTAGATCTCGGAGCGGTTGCCCGAATGGAGCCGTGATCGCTATAGGGCAGTGTATCCGCCGTCGACGGGTAGTTCTGTGCCCGTGATAAACGACGACTCATCGGATGCAAGGAACAGGATGACGTTGGCGATCTCTTCCGGTTGGCCGAGCCGTCCCATGGGGACCTTCGCCAGCCGCTCTTCCACCTGGGCGGGATCGTGAATGAGCGGCTCGAACATCGGCGTGAGCACGAAGCCGGGGTGGATCGAGTTCACCCGGATGTTTTCGCCCGCGTACTGAACGGCTGCGGTCTTGGCGAATATGCGCACTGCACCCTTGGCGGTATGGTAGCCCGTTGATGATGCGCTGCCGACCAATCCTGCCAGCGAAGAGATGAGGACGATTGATCCCCCTTTCACTTTCCGCATTTCGGGGATGGCGTGCTTCGTGCCGAAGAAAGCTCCCTTGACGTGCACGTTCATTTGAAGGTCCCAGAGTTCTTCGCCGGTCTCCTCGACGGTTGTGCGGAAGGTTACTCCGGCGGAATGCACCAGCACATCGAGGCGCCCATAGAGTTCGACCGTTCGAGCGATCGCGCGCTTCCACGCGGTTTCATCCGTAACGTCCAGATGGAGGTACGTCGCTTGGCCTCCCGACTCGCGAATTGCCGCGGCGGTTTGCTCACCGAGTTCGTCATTCAGGTCGGTGATGACGACCCTTGCGCCCTCACGAGCCAGCAGGCGGGCGGCGGCGCCTCCCAGCCCATTGAGGCGACCTTCGATGCCGGAGGCGGCCCCGGTGAGAAGGGCGACTTTGCCATTGACTCGCACGTCGTAATTTCCGGCCTTACTCGTCGCTGGCCGTCACGCGACCAACCATGCCGCGATGTATGGGGCAGGAGTAGGAGAATGTACCCGCCTCAGTGAATGTCAGCGTATAGCCGAGCCCACCGGGGCGCTGACCGTATCCGATGAGACCGGAACTGCGGAAGCCGCTGCCGTCATACTCCGGTGAGGGCGGGCCTTCAGGCGTGGGAGCGCATGGATTGTCGGGGAAGCTGTCGCCGGGCACCTGGTCGGACGGGAAGAGAATACATGGGTTTGCGACAATATAAGGCGTGCCACGGATGCGCGGTTCCGTTTGGTAGAAGACCGGCACTCCGCCGTCGGCGGCGAATACGACGGCATGGAAACGGGTGGAGACCCACGTGACCGTGTCGCCTTTTTTGATTTGCAGGTTTCGGGGGAAGAATTCCAGTACTTCGGCTTCCGGCGTTCCCATTCCGGCCGCCACGACGTACCGCGACGTGTCGTTCGGGCCCACTTCCACATCCAGCACGGTGGTTTCCTGCGCGACGAGGCTCTGAAGCGAGTTGACAAGGCCCATGCCGAATTCCATTTGGAGCCGTGCGGCACGGTCGATGTCTTCTTGGTTTGGCAGGTCCGGATCGGTGGCGTCTTTGACCACGACCGTGCCGCGATGGAACTCATGGATGCCGCAGATGTACTGATAGATTCCGGGTTCGGGGAATTTCAGTGAAAAGGTGTCGATGAGGGGCACGTCTGCGCCGATTTGGTATCCGAACATGATTCCGGAGTTGAAGTAGCCTCCGCCGCGGTACTCCTCCACGGCGGCTCCGGGTCGTCGAGTTGGGTCGACAAGCGTCGGGGCGAAGATGAACTCGCCGGGTTCGGCGTTTGGGCGAGGCACGATGTCGATGACCTCGTCCAGGTCGTGGGCAAAAGTGACGGTATGGGGATCGTCGGCGTTTCCGTTCATGCGCCAAGTTACGGTGTCGCCGGCTCGGATCTCGATAGAGCGGGGGAAGAACTCATTGAGGGAACTCGTGCCTCGGGCGCCTCCGACGAGGACAGTGAGATTGCGTGGAGCAAACTCGGCCGGCTGTTCCTGTTCGGGCTCGTCGCAGGCGGTGATTAGCGCGAATATGAGCGGCGCCAGTATAGAGAGATGCTTCATGCAAGAGACCTCGCGGCCATGGTTCCGAGATGTAGGGTACAGTGGGCCGGCGGCTGGGGTCTACCCTTTGATCGGCGAGTTAGAACCCTGAGAGCACTTCGATCTCGACACCGGAGACGTAGCCGTCTTCAAGGTTCGTCTCGATGTGGGCGGTGACGTTTCGGATCATTTCGTCCACGTGACGGGCGGAGTTGGAGACGCAGGTTAGTCCAAGGGCAGCCATGTGCCAAGAGTCATTGAAATCGACTTCCGCAATCGAGACGTTGAACTTGGTCCTGGTCCGCGCGGCAAGGGATGAGATCACGCGCCGCTTGTCCTTTAGGCTACCGTTTTCCGGCAGTTGCAGGATGATTTTGGCCGTCGCGACGTGCATCAGTCTTTGAGGAAGTCTCGGACGATTCGCCCCCAGTTTTCGGTAAAGTCGGACTCTATATAATAAGCGCCCAGGTACTCTATGGGGGTGAAGCCGGAGAGGTCGTACACGGGCGAGGGTGTGAACTGTACGACACCGTCTCCTGCTCGGCAAACGTGTATTTCCCTGTCGGAAGCTACGTCTGCGCCGTCGACGAGCTGCAGCACGTCCAGGCCGTTTCCGTCGACGCGCGGGATCGCCTTGAGCCGCCACGAGCGTTTCGAGGGGGGCATGTCATCGGGGGCGGCTTCGCGGTGCATGGTCGAGCGGATGCTCATTATTGCTGTGCCTGCGACCAGGGTATCGGTGTACATGACCCGTTCGGCGAATCCGATTTCAAAGTCGGCCCAGACTTTGGGCGTGCCGTATATTTCTCGTCCGGCGGGAATGCTTGATTTGGAGTTCAGAAACGCGACCGGGGTGAACCAGCCGTTCTCGCCCTCAAACGCGCAGGCGACTGACAGCGCGCTCTCGTCGAACGCTCCGTAGTTTGCGGACCAGGGCACGGATAATCCGATCGCCATGCAGACGGGATCGTTTGGAAGCTCGAAGCATTCCGGGAGCACACGGTCGATGGCGGAGGGTTTGGCGCGGAAGTAGACGATTTGGGACTTGACGCCGCGGTATCGCGCCGGCGGCATGGGAAAGTAGGGCGAGAAGGCCGGCATGGACTTGATCCGTTCGAGTGGTATTGTCATGAAATTCTCCTATGCTCGATTAGGGAGTGTTGGCAGTTACGAGTAAGGTACGTTTGTAATGATGATGGATCAAATGGTCTACTTTGTCGTAATGACAGGTATATAACAATATCATTTGGGTAATGAGAAGTTTGCAAGGTTGCACTGTAAATTTTTCAGTTATGTAAATAGTTCCTTTGTGGTAATGAGATACGTAGCAGCGATGACAGAAGAATGTTTGAGAATGTCAAGATAGCTAATTCGCCAATTGATCACAGTTACATTTCTTTATAGGCGGTTATGGAGAATGTTCTTATCTTCTTTTCTTGACTTTGGCTTTTGCCGGAGTGACGATTGAGAGAGCTGGACTGATGATTGCAGGTTGTCGGAGTTATGATTGTGGGTTGTTGGTGTAATGGGTGAAGGCGGTGGAATGACGAGTGAGGGGGTATTCAGCAACTCTCCGGGCGATAGGCTTGTTTCTTTAGTGAATTTCTATGGCGTTTTCGATAATTTCGACGCGCAGCAGTTTGCCGTTTTGCCCAAGCTCAACGGCGACGAGATCGATGCGCCAGTCTCTGTGCTCCATGCCAGCTGATTGTATGTAGTGCTGGGCGGATTCGGTCATGTGGGCGGCTTTGTTGGGTGTGATCGATTCTTCGGGCGATCCGAAGCCGGCTGTTCGCCGCGTCCTGACTTCGACAAATGAAAGCATTCCGCGGCGTTCGCATACGAGATCGATTTCCCCGTAGGGCGTGCGGTATCTCCGTTCCAGGATGCGGTATCCGGCCTGGCGCAGCCGACGGGCTGCGATCTCTTCGCCCAGTTCTCCTGTGCGCTGTCGTCGCGTCGTCATCTCGTGTGGCCGGAATTTCGGATCGGCGAGAACGAGTATCGGTGGGCGGGACATGGCCCGAGGGTTTCGATCATGCGGATGTGCTCGGCGCTGCCGTAGCCCTTGTGACTGGCAAAACCGTACTCGGGATAGACGAGGTCGATTTTTTTCATGATGCGGTCTCGGGTGACTTTTGCCACGACCGAAGCCGCGGCTATAGAGAGACTCAGCGCATCGCCCTTGACGATGGCCTTTTGGGGTATATCGACGTTGGGAAGAGGGAAGGCATCGATGAGCAGGTACTGCGGCATGAGCGCGAGCGAGTCCAGTGCTCGTGTCATCGCGAGGGCTGTCGCGGCCACGATGCCGTTGTCGTCGATTTCCGATGAGGATGCTTGCCCTGTCGCGGCGGCCCAGGCGTTTTCTACTATCGCATCATATGAGCGTTCGCGCTGTGCGGCAGTCATAGCCTTGCTGTCTCGAATTCCGCGCAGCCATTCTCCGCTCGGGTGTGGAGGAAGAATCACGACACCGGCCACGACGGGCCCCGCGAGCGGACCTCTTCCGACCTCGTCGATGCCGGCCACGTAAGAATACCCGAGATCCAAGAGAGCGCTCTCCTCGTTGTAGGGGGCGTGCGATGTCGTTTTCTCTTTCAACGACGTCCCGGATGGCAAATTCGCACCTGTCGCTGCCGGCGGTTAGTGGATGGCGGAACAGGAAGCAGTATACCGAAATGAGCGAGATCGGGGTGGGGCGAGCTCAGGCGGAGCCCGGCGGGTCGATTTCGATGATTCCTCCGCCGACCAGTTCATCGCCGCTGTAAAACACGACCGCCTGTCCCGGGGTGACCGCCCGCTGTGGCTCGTCGAAGCGGATTTCGGCGTATCCGTCGTGAAGGGTGACAGTGGCGGGCGATTCGGAAGCCTTGTATCTGATCTTTGCGGTTACTTTTCGAGATTCCCCGACGGCAAGTTCCGAGGGGAAATTTATGCGGGATGCCCACATTTGGGATCGATACAGGTCGTCATGATCGCCCAGGGTGACGCGGTTCGCCGGCGCGTCGATCTTCACGACGTATCTCGGTTTGCTCGGTCCGCCGTCAAGGCCGAGTCC
The DNA here is from genome assembly GCA_965232435.1 of Dehalococcoidia bacterium. Lineage (GTDB taxonomy): Bacteria > Chloroflexota > Dehalococcoidia > Lucifugimonadales > VXLM01 > VXLM01. The sequence continues at coordinate 253,839 of CBDDPU010000004.1, read as the reverse complement.
CCGCCGCTGCCCGATGGTGAAGAACTGCACGCCCGGATGCCTTCCCAGCACTGCGCCTTCGGTGTCGATGAAATCCCCGGGCTGGGGGCGTGTCCGGTCTGCGAGGAAGGCGCGGTAGTTGTCGTCGGGGATGAAGCAGATTTCTTGGCTGTCGGGTTTGTCGGCGACCGGCAGTCCGGCCTCGGCGGCCAATTCTCGTATTCGCGCCTTTGGGTACTCGCCAACCGGGAAGAGCAGGCGGCTCAGCTCCGGCTGGGTTAAGGTAAACAGGACGTAGGATTGGTCTTTGGCGGAATCGGCGCCCTTCAGGAGCCGGTACGACGCGCCGCCGTTCCTGATGCGGGCGTAGTGGCCGGTGGCGATGTAGTCGGCGTCTAGGAAAATGGCGCGTCGGAGCAAGAAATCGAACTTGATTTTATCATTACACGCCAGGCAGGGGTGAGGCGTTCTGCCGCGGTCGTACTCTTCGACGAAATAGTCGACAACGTGGGCTTGGAACTCGCGCTCGAAGTTCTGGACATAGTGCGGCACGCCGATGGTTTGGCAAACTCGTCGCGCGTCCTGCACGTCTTCGACCGAGCAGCATCGCTTGCTGTGGGCGGGGACGTCGTCACGCTCCACAGTCCAGAGGCGCATAGTGACTCCAATGACTTCATAGCCTTGCCGATGCAGCAGCAGCGCGGCCACGGAGGAGTCCACGCCCCCGCTCATTGCGACTATCACTCTTCCTTTACTCATGCTTCCTCATGTTGTGTCCGCCAAGGGATTCGGATTGTAGCCACACGGTCACGGCGACGCGAGTCGTAGAGGCGGGCAGGAGGGATTGGCAAATCAAGGGCGCCGCAAGACGCGATCCGTCGGCTTGTTGTCTTATTGTAGCGATGTGGAATCGGCTGAACAACGAAACTTTCATGCTCTGCGGTGTCGGAGGAATTCGCGAGATTAGAGCAGGGCTGCCTTGTCCACTAGGGTTTCGGCTTTCACGCGGTCATCGGCCGAAAGGGCTACGATGGTATGTCCGTTCTTGCGATCGACGATGTGGAGGCTCTGGATGTTTACGCCGGCGTCTTTGAACCTTTCGGCCACCATTGCGAGTGCGCCGGGCTCGTCGCGAAGCCTGAAGACCAGGGAATCGTCGGAGAGAGTTTTGAAGCCTGCGTTCGTGAGGGCCCGGAGGGCGTCGTCGTACGCGTCCGTGGTCAGCGTGATTGCACCCTTTTCACGGAAGCCTTCGGCGCTGATCGTCTCGATGTTGATTCCCTCGTCGGCCAATGCTCTGCTGATGTCGGCGATGACTCCGACCTCATTCTTCGCCAAGACGATGATTCTGTTCATTTTGGTGATCTCCCATTTCCCTGCGGGTCTTGCAGACAGTCGTCGACCACCGCGTCCACCATTTCTCTCGTCACGTGGGGCATGGTGATAATATGGGCGATTTCTTCATACGGGGCTATTTGCCACTTGCGGATCACTCGCGCCGAGGGCTTTGGGAAAACCACCGTCACGGAGTTTTTGTTCCTCCACGCCGGGATGCCGGAGTCGTTGAAGCGGGCAACGGCATACTCGGCGACTTCGAGGCACTCGGCTACTATTTCTCGATAGCCGTCCATTCCATACTCACGCAAAGCGTACCACATCATGAGCGGGGTTAGCGCATTTCGCGACCCGGTTAGCGTTGTGTCGAGTACGCCGACGTACTCGATGGACCGCGCGATTCGCGAGACGTATTCCTGCTTGGTGACGGCAATGCCGCAGGGGAGGGGAGAACCGACCATCTTATGCCCGCTGACCGCCACGCTGTCGAAGCCGGCGTCGAATCCGTAGGGCTGCGGGTCGTTTACGAACGGAAGAATCATACCGCTCAAAGCCGCGTCCGCGTGTATGTAAGAGTTGGCGACCGCCAGATCGTCGAGGATATCTCGCACTTTTCCGATGTTGTCCACAGCGCCCTTCATGGTCGTCCCGATGTTCGCCATGAAGATGACCGGCACGTCGCGGTTGATCTTGATTGTTTCGTAGAGGTCGTCGTAGTCAATTTCGCCATTATCTTGGCTTTTGATCATGATATTCCGCGCCTTGAGCACTCGGAGAATTTTCACAACGCTGTAGTGAGTATCTTGGGAGAAGTACACTACGCCGTCGGGGTACGTCTCGCGTCCCATGTAGAGTCCGTACATGTTGCCCTCGGTACCGCCGGACGTTACATATCCCCATGCTTGTTCTCGAGGCAAGCGCATCATTTCGGCAAAAAACTCGACGACCTCCCGCTCCATTTCGTGAGTGTTCAACTGAAGGTTGCTGTCATGGAACGGGTCGCCGACGTTGTTGCCGAGATAGCTCAGGAAGGGCAGCAGGGCCGAGTAGTCGAAGTTTTGGTTGCAGGGATAGCCGACGAGTCGCGCGCTTAGGTCATCGAACTTCTGCTGAAGCGAGTCCAGACGCTGCCGGGTGTCAGGTTTCACCTATTAGCCTCCGGGTCGGATGATGTACATCTTCCAAGGGGAACGCTCCCCGATCATTGCTCCAACTCGGTCGTGACTCACATCAGCATAACGCCGGGTTGGACATGGTAATTCGCTGATTCGATGATAGCCCAAACTCCTGAAAGTGTTCAAACGTCTTTGCCTTCGTGAGAAAGGACGGATGCCGTTCTCCGGAAGAGAGATCGACGTTTTTCGGCGTGCGAATGGGTATCATTAAGGGACGCAGAGTGTTCTGCGGGACATGGAGGGAGCGGTTACGTATCGAGAATTTTCATTGACGAAGCAGGGGGGCGCGTGGTACGCTTGAGTTTGTATAACAACCGAATAGTCGGAGTATGCGTCGAAGGGGAGTAGTAGCGGTAAGCGTACGATAGAGAACGGGGTACACGGTGGAATCCCCGGCGTGCCGGCGATCGCGAACTCGCCCCTGAGCATCTTGCCTGAGACCGGTTTCAGCGCCATTTCTTGGCGGGCGGCGTAGGGCAGGGCGGTTAGGCGCCGTTACAGGCCACGCTCCACGGAGCTACGAGTGTCCTCCGTCTCATGGTTGAGACAGAGGGAACGAGGGTGGTACCGCGGGATATTTTGGTTTAGCTTGTCCCGTCCCTTCTTGGAGGGGCGGGACTTTTTTCTTATTGGGCAGTTTGGCTGCAGAGAGCGAATTCCGAAGAGAAGACAGGAGGTGTGAAGATCATGGGAATCCGAATGAATGGGTCGCAGCTGCTGTGCGAGAGCCTAGTACGTGAGGGCGTCGTAGAACTCTTCGGTCTTCCGGGTGGAGCGATTCTGCCGCTTTACCAGACGCTTCCGCAGTATCCTCAGCTTCGCCACATTCTCACTCGGCACGAGCAGGGTGCGGCCCACGCCGCCGACGGTTATGCTCGAGTGACGGGCAGGGTCGGCGTGTGCTGGGCGACGTCCGGTCCGGGGGCGACTAACTTGGTGACCGGCATTGCGACGGCCCAGATGGATTCCGTTCCTGTGGTTGCCGTCGTGGGGCAGGTGGCCCGCGCCTCCATCGGGACTGATGCCTTTCAGGAGACCGACACCACGGGGATAACGCTTCCCATCACGAAGCACAACACCTTGGTTATGGAGCCCGAAGAGATCCCGCAGGTGGTTAAAGAGGCTTTTCACATCGCGAATACCGGCAGACCCGGCCCGGTTGTCATCGACGTGCCCAAAGATGTGCAGACTGAAGAGATAGAGCTTCCGTTCGATAGCTTCGGCGAGTATTACGACTCTTTGCAGATCGATTTGCCCGGCTACAAGCCGACATTGAGGGGGCACACCAGCCAGATCAAGAAGGCGGTTGCGCTGATAAACGAGGCCGAGCGTCCGGTTATCCTTGCCGGTCATGGCATCATTTTTTCGGGCGCGTATGCCGAACTCCGGGAGCTGGCCGAGAAGGCGCAGATCCCGGTCATCACGACCTTGCTTGGCATAAGTTCGTTCCCGGACGACCACATTCTGTGTGTCGGGATGCCGGGAATGCACGGCATGGCATATGCGAGCATCGCCATTGAGGAGGCCGACCTTCTGATTGCTTTGGGGATGCGGTTCGATGACCGGATCACGGGCAAGACGAGCGCCTTCGCTCGCAAATCCAAGAAGATTCACGTCGATATCGATCCCTCGGAGATCGGGAAGAACATTGAGGTTGAAGTCCCTATCGTGGGAGACCTGAAACGGGTACTCAACAAGCTGAATCCTCAGGTACGGGAGAACACGCATCCCGATTGGCTCCGTCGGATTGAGGAGTTGAAAGAGGAGCATCCTTCGCATGTGGTCCGCGACGCCGAGCAGCTGCTCCCACAGTTCATCATGAAGGAGCTGTCCGAGGTTACGAAGGGCGACGCCATTGTGGTGACCGGTGTTGGTCAGCATCAGATGTGGGCCGCGCAGCACTTCACGTACAAGTACCCATGCACGTTCATTACGTCGGGCGGTTCAGGCGCGATGGGTTATGAAGTGCCCGGGGCTATGGGCGTACAGGTCGGGGCGCCGGACAGGGCGGTTTGGTCCGTGGCCGGCGACGGCGGTTTCCAAATGACGATGTGCGAGCTTGCCACGATCGTCGAGAACCGGCTGCCGGTTAAGTTCGCCATCATCAACAACAATGTGCTGGGGATGGTGCACCAGTGGCAGGAGTTCTTTTACGACAAGAGCTACGTTGCCACGGCTTACACGGCGAATCCCGACTTCGTGAAGCTCGCCGAAGCCTTCGGAATCAAGGCTATGCGGGTGACCGACAGGGTTCAGGTGCGCGGGGCCATTGAAGAGGCGATGGACCATGACGGCCCGGTGATCATCGATTTCGTCGTCGAAGAGGAAGAGCGAGTGTACCCCATGATCAAGGCGGGCGGCACTATCGAGGATCTTGTCGAGGAGCCGGAGTTCGCTCCCTGGGAGGCGGCCCGATGACTACGAACGGCGTCTCTATCGAACACCATACCATTACGGCCCTCGTGCGGGACAAACCGGGAGTTCTCAACCGGGTGTCCAGCATGTTCCGGCGGCGAGGGTTTAACATTGTGAGCTTGGCCGTCGGCCACAGTGAAGAACCTGATCTGTCCCGGATGACCTTCGTGGTCGAGGGCGATAAGCGCACCATCGAGCAAGTCAATAAGCACCTGCACAAGCTCATCGACGTGATTCGAGTTACCAAGGTGTCGAGCAAGAACGTCGTTTCTCGCGAACTCGCCCTCATCAAGATCAGGGCCACAAGCGAGACTCGCCCGGAGATCATCCAGATCGTCGAAGTATTCAACGCCAAGATCGCCGGCGTCGCTCCGGACCACCTCATCGTTGAGGTCACCGGCGACCAGGACAAAATCGAATCGCTTCTGGGCCTCGTCAAGCGGTTCGGCATCATGGAAGTCATGCGCACCGGGTCCATTGTCATGGAGCGATGGTTAGGTCATTTGCACGAACAGCGATCGGGCGGGGAAATCAAACGCCGCCATTGGGGCGAGGCTGCTTCGGTATGAACACGGGTTCGATTTCTTCCCATGCTCAGGGAGCGGTGGGCTAGAAACTCGGTAAGAAACAAGAGGATCGAATACTAGAATCGGGAGCCAATTCAAGAAATGCCAGCAGAGATGTTCTACGACAACGACGCCGATCTGTCCCTCTTGGAGGACAAGACAATCGGCATTATCGGATACGGGAGCCAGGGTCACGCTCACGCGCTCAATTGCAAGGACAACGGGCTGAACGTGATGGTTGGGCTGTACGAGGGCAGCAGAAGCCGTGAGAAGGCGGAGGCCGACGGCCTGCGAGTCGGCGCCGTCGAGGAGACCGCGAAAGAGTCCGACATCGTCATGGTGCTCATTCCCGACCACCTCCAAGCGGATGTATACAACCAGGAGATAGCGCCGCACATGGGCGCGGGCAAGACGCTCATGTTCGCCCACGGATTCAACATCCACTATGAGACCATCCTGCCCGCGGAAAACATCGACGTGTCGATGGTTGCGCCCAAAGCGCCGGGGCATCGGATGCGCGAGGTGTTCACGCGAGGTTCCGGCGTGCCGGGTCTGCTGGCCATTCACCAGGACGCTTCGGGAACCGCCCGTGAAATCGGGCTTGCCTATGCCAAGGGAGTGGGCTGCACTCGGGCCGGCGTGCTCACAACCACCTTCAAGGAAGAGACCGAGACCGACCTCTTCGGCGAGCAGACCATCCTGTGCGGCGGAGTGACGGCCCTGATAAAGGCGGGCTATGAGACTTTGGTTGAGGCGGGATATCAGCCGGAGTCGGCCTATTTTGAGTGTATGCACGAACTCAAGCTCATCGTCGACCTGCTCTATCAGGGCGGCATGGAATACATGCGTTACTCCGTCAGCGACACGGCGGAGTACGGAGACCTTACGCGCGGCCCGGTCGTCGTGGATGAACACGTCAAGGAGAACATGAAGAAGGTGCTTGAGGCCGTTCAGGACGGCTCCTTCGCCCGCGAGTGGATAGCCGAGAACGATGAGGGACGCCACCGCTTCACGCAACTTCGCAAGGAGGCCGCCGAGCACTCCATCGAAAAGGTCGGAGCGGAGCTTCGCGGCATGATGAGCTTCCTCAAGGACGCGGACTAAATGATGGGGCGGGCAACTGTGAGTAGTTCTTGCATTGCCGATGTCGATACTCTCTTCATCCAATTCGAGCCGAAGGACTCAAGGGAGTTCAAGGTTGGCCGGATGTCGAGTTGTCCGATGCCAAGGTAGAGGCCGTGGGTTAGCTGAATCGCGCAAGCGACTGTATTGAGGAATTGATTGGTGATGAGCGTAACACGCCAAATGGATCATGCGACCGGCAGTGATGAAATCGTCGTTTCGATAAGCGGGGATTATCATGGCATTGAGTCTGAGTTCTCCCCGGATTCCGTCCCTATCCTATCGGAAAGCGTTGTTAACGTCGCATCGGTGCCGCAGAGGAGCCCTTTGCGATATCCCGGCGGCAAGACCTGGCTAGTTCCACAGATACGGAGATGGCTGACCGGTCTCGACTCTCGCCCGGAGGTATTTGTAGAGCCGTTTGCGGGGGGTGGCATCGCCTCCCTCACGGCAGTAATGGAGGGACTTACGGATCGGGCGGTGTTGTGTGAAGTCGACTCGGATATCGCTTCTCTTTGGCGCTGCATCATGAACGACTCCGAGGAACTGGCGCGCCGGGTTGAGATGTTTGAGGCGGGCAGTGAAAACGTGCGTGAAGCGCTTCAAAAGACCGATGGGGACGTAGTTGACGCCGCGTTCAAAACGCTGCTCAGAAACAGAATCAGTCGCGGCGGCATTCTTGCCAAGGGAGCCTCGATAATGAAGCAAGGAGAAAATGGGAGCGGTCTCGCGTCCCGGTGGTATCCCGAAACTCTGGCCGCTCGCATCCGCGCCATTGGGAGCTATTCCAACCGGTTCGATTTCTTCCAAGGTGACGGCATGAGTCTCGTCGACTTGAGTAAGGATAGGCCAACGGCCGCGTTCTTTATCGACCCTCCGTACACGGCCGCGGGCAAGCGCGCCGGAAGACGTCTTTATAATCACAATGAGATTGACCACGAAGCCCTGTTTAAGCGCATGGCGGCGGTCAAAAGCCCTTTCATGATGACATACGATGAGAGCGATGAAATCATCCGAATGGCCCGAGAACACGGATTTAATCTAGCGAAGGTGCCTATGAAAAATACACATCACGATCTTTTGTACGAGTTGCTCATCACTTCGGGTGAGTTGTCGGTGTGAGCAAAACACGCCGCTTCGGAATAGGAGAATGGTACGGGCACTCTTATTTAGGGCTGACTTCTGACGAGAGACGAGCATATTCTCGTTCCTCGGAAGTTCAGCCATGCCCATTTAGGATCAAAGGAGGTTCGTGTACCAAGAAAGGCGGAGTCTGTTCCTTTCGTGTGTATAGAAACGTTGACGGGTTCGCCGTTCCGACACTGGATGACGAAGACGGATTGCGGGTACTTTGCCCTCGGCGATTTGAAGAGAATATGACGGTATTTCAGTGGGTCGGTGAGACTATTCTTGGCACTCCGACACCCGAAATAGCAACTGAAATAGGTTTTCTCAAGTCGGAAGGAGGAAATACTCACGTAGGGCGGATTGACATGGTTCTGGCGAACAAAGCGGCTTCGCCGGCGGCGCTTGATTGGTGTGCTCTGGAGATACAGTCCGTCTATTTTTCAGGTAAGAGCATGGCTGATGAGTTTCGTAACATCGAAGCGTTTGCAGGAGATGGACTACCATTTCCTAGTGAGACACGCAGACCGGACTATCGAAGCAGTGGTCCTAAGCGATTGATGCCCCAGTTGCAAATAAAGGTACCTACGCTCCGGCGGTGGGGAAAGAAGATGGCAGTTGTCATCGATAGTCACTTCTTCGCATCGCTTGGGCATATGGAAGAGGTCGATGACCTCTCCAGCGGTGACATTGCCTGGTTCACCGTCGGTTTTGAAGAGGTGGAGGATGGCCAGCGGTTCCAGTTGGTTCGCGACAAGGTTCACGTCACAACCTTGGAGAGGGCCACGGAGGGCCTTACGGGAGGATATCCCGTGACGTTGTCTGAGTTTGAAGAAGGCATACTGTCCAAGCTCTGATTGGTAAGAGGTAAAGCGAATGCGCACAACGGAGGAAGCCCACGTAGTTCGCCGGCATTGTTGGGTCCTGGTATGGCTCGACATGGCGGACTGCGGCGCCCTTAGGTGACGGCCCCTGACTAAGCAACCGAGGGGTTCGGACACGTATAAGCCTGCCGCACAAGGGAGAAACAACAATGACAACCAAAGAAAACGTACTGATCTTCGATACGACGCTGCGAGACGGTGAGCAGTCGGCGGGAATCGGTCTGACGCTCGACGAAAAGATGGAGATCGCCAGGCAGCTCGAGCGTCTCGGCGTGGATATTATCGAGGCGGGATTTGCGGCGAGTTCGTCCGGCGACTTCGAGGCGGTGTCGACTATTGCGAGGGAGGTTCGGACTCCCACCATCGCGTCGCTGGCCCGCTGTGTGCCTGGCGACATCGACGCCGCGTGGGAGGCTATTAAGGGAGCTGATCGTCCGCGCATTCACACCTTTATATCCAGCTCAGACAGCCACTTGATGGACTTGCTGCGCAAGAACCCGGAAGAGGTGCTCGACCAGGCGGTCTCTTCCGTCGAACGCGCGCGAAACCTCTGCGACAACGTGGAGTTCTCGCCGATGGATGCCACACGTACAGATATCGAGTACCTGTACAGGATGTTGGAGGCGTGCATCAACGCGGGGGCGACTACCGTGAACATTCCCGACACCGTCGGGTACGCGCTGCCCTCTGAGTTCGCTGAGCGCATCCGCCTGATCAAGGAAAACGTGCCGAATATCGACAAGGCGATAATCAGTGTTCACTGTCATAACGACCTCGGAAACGCCGCGCCGAACAGTATCGCGGCCGTCGTTGAAGGCGCTCGCCAGATTGAGGGCTGCATCAACGGTCTAGGCGAGCGCGCGGGCAATGCCTCTCTTGAGGAAGTCATTATGACCATCGAGACCCGCGGCGATGCTCTGGGGGTGACCACCAACATTGATACTCGGCAGATCTATCGTACGAGTCGTCTTGTCAGCGACATCACGGGGTTCCCGGTTCAGCCGAACAAGGCGATCGTCGGAGCGAACGCCTTCCGGCACGCCTCCGGCATCCACCAGGACGGCGTCATCAAATCTCGCACGACGTTTGAGATCATGGATCCCCATACGGTAGGGTGGCCGACCAGCAGTCTCGTGCTGGGGAAGTTGAGCGGACGGGCAGGGCTGCGCTCCCGCCTGGAGGAGTTGGGGTTCAATCTTGACCAGGCGCAGCTCGATCTTGCATTCCAGAACTTCAAGGAACTGGCCGATCGAAAGCGCGAGGTGACCGACGCCGACCTCATGTCCCTCATGTCCATGCAGCGTCGTCGCCAGGATGTCGTGCAGGTCTACAAGATGGAGCGGGTGCAGGTCACCTGCGGCAACGGCGAGATTCCGACGGCCACCGTGCAGCTCATCAATCCCGCCGGGGAGGCCGTTACCGACGCGGCTACCGGAACCGGCCCCGTTGACGCCGTATACCAGGCAATCAACCGTATCGTCGGCGTGCCCAACACCCTGACCGAGTTTCGAGTGGACGCGGTTACGGAGGGCGTCGACGCCATCGGGGATGTGACGATTCGCATCCGGCAGAACGGCAACTCCTTCGTCGGTCGCGGCTCCGACACCGACATCATCGTCGCCAGCGCCAGGGCATACATGAACGCCCTCAACCGCGCCCTCGCCGAGATGGAAGACCAGAAGCTCCCGATGGAGCCGGTACCGACGAGCTAGCGTCGACTGGTGTGATCGTCCGCAACGGCGTAGGGGCAGGTTCAAACCTGCCCCTACGTTTTTCCGCCCCTTTATAAAATTCTCTCCCCGGCTAAAGCAGCCATCTCTCCGTTTTGGAGCCTGGTAGTGCCTTAGTTTGAAATGTCGAATCTCACGACGTGGGTTCCCAGAGTTCTAGCGCGTTTCCTTCGGGGTCGTGGATGCGGGCAAAGCGGCCTATGCCCTCCATCTCGCTTTCGTGGCTGACCTCGATATCCGCGGACTTTAGCTGTGCGACCATCGCGTCCAAATCGGCCACTCGGAAATTCAGCATGAAAGTCTTGTCCGCCGCGAAATAGTCCGTGTCAGCATCGAAGGGCGAGAAAACCGTGACCCCGGACCCGGTCACCCAGGGTTCCATCTCCATGTTCGTCGGAGTGGGATTGATGCCAAGGTGATCCTGATACCATTTCGCAAGTCCTTCCGGGTCCTTTGCCCGAAAGAAGAACCCGCCGAATCCCTGAACTTTTTGCATCCTACACCTCTCTTTGCGGGGATGTTGTTAGAGGCCGTTTTCACCCTTGACCGGAGGGAGCCCAGGACCGGGCTGGAGTGAGGGCGCCGATCCTACTTCTTCCCGGCAATTGATCTCATGGTGTCGGCGCGCGTCTCAGTGCCCTTGCGGAGGGTATACGGCGACAGTTCTATATGAGGGAGAGTTGGCGCGCTCTCCTGCACGAACCCTTCGGCGTACGGCACGCCTGAGGACATTCCTTGATGGCCCACGGATATTTCTACTCGGCGGGCCGCGTACTCTTCATCGTGTCCCTGCGATTTGTAGAGCGCCTCCGCCTTCTTGCGCGCGTCGATCTGGTCGGTCACGTCGACGGCGAAGTCCCAGTACTCCCGCGCGAAGTAGATGCCAGGAAAGAACGTTGCCGGCGTCGTATGGGGAGCCGTTCGCTGGCCGTAACGCGGCAGTTGGGCCAGCAGTTTGGCTTCCATCACGGCCATGCCGGTCTCCGTATGGTCGTTCTTCGTCGTAGACGCCATACCGTGATGCCGGTCGACGAACGGACTCTGAGTGAGTATGACGTGCGGGCGGATTTCCAGGATCAGCTCCCGCATCGCCTCTATGGAGTCCGGCTGCCGCTCCACCACGAACGGCTTGTCCGTGAACTGCAAGACTCGAACGTCCGTCACTCCGAACAGCGCCCCGACCTGCTTTAGTTCCGCGGCCTTCTCCGCGGCATAGCTTTCTGCCGTCTGGTTGACGATGGCCGGGTCCTGCTCGTTCTCGGGCTTCTGGAGCTCGTCGGCCAATCGCTCGTTGTGGGTCATTCTCCCCGACGTCATCGACACCCAAACTACCTCGTCACCCAGTCCCGTATGTACCCCGCATGTCCCCGCACAGTGCGTAAAGTCATGCGGATGCGCCATCACCACCAGAAACCGAAGCTGTTCTCGCGCCATGTGTTGCTCCTTCGCTGAAGGTTTTCATGCTTCCCGGATGAGTGGGCGATCAGGGAAGAGTTTTCTTGATTGCGGTGGGGGGTCGTTCGAGAATGGCAGTCATAATATCCTATCAACCGGCGTGACGCACGAGGGCCGTCTTCTTGGATGATTGTTGCCCTCGCCGATTGAGTACCGTCAGACGTTTGCGCCACTTCGGCGATTTTGCAGACCGACGAGGAGCGCGACCGGCCCGGCCAGAAGCAGCCACATCGCGGTATTGAGTCCCCAGCCGGCGGAGACGAGGCCGATCCCAAACGGAATCACAGCAGCGACGATTCCAAAGACATTTCCGAGTGCGACAATCGTTCCGCTTCGCCCGGGCAGCGATGAATAGGCCTGCCCTTGCAGGATGGAGTACCATCCCGCTGCCGCGAGTCCCAGCGCTCCAACGATGACGAGCTTCATTTCGAATAGGGGCGCAAGAAGAAAGGCGGGATATAGCAGCAGCACGGCAACCACACTGATCCGCAGATACGTAAGGCCGCACACACGTTCCAAAAGCGGTATGAGGATTAAGTTCCCCAATAGGCCGGCGGCAATCCACACGGAGAGTGTGAGGGCCGCATGCGCTTCGGAAGTTCCGGCGATATCGACCATGTAGAGGGCCAAGAAGCTCGCGAATATGTCCAGCATCAGGTCGGACGCCTGCAGCAGTGCGAGCCACTTGACTACTCTGAATCGCTTGAGCGCCCTCAGGGCGGCGCGCGCCGCTTCGACGAAAGAAGGAGTTTTGCGGTCGATTTGCCTTCTCTTCGGTCCGAGCGGTATTCGGGCAACGGCGATGATGGCGGGGATCGTCAAGACGGCAAGGAACAGAAAGGCCATCCGCCAGCCGATGCCCGGGGCGATTGCCGCTGTCAACGCGAGCGGGCCGAGCGCGTATCCGATCCACCCGACGAACTCCCAGCGCACCATGTTTTGTTCTCGTCGCGCGGGGTTGAAGTCCATGAGCGACGCTTGGGAGAGACTGACGAACGCGCCGCTCGCGGGATAGAAGATCATCCAGGCGATCAGCAGGACGATGAAGGCATGGCTGGCGGAGATCAGTCCGATGGCGGCGGCGAAGGCCGCGCCTCCTCCCACCACCAGCAGCCTGCGATATCCTACGTCGCCGAGGATGCCGATGAACGGTTCGACAATGGTGGACACGATGCCCGGCAGACTGAGCAGCAGTCCGATTTGGACGTATGTGAGATCGAGGTCGTTCCGCACCAGCGGCCATGCGGCGCCGCTCACGCCGCCCACCAACTCATCAAGGAACTCAATGGCGAGGAAGATGAGGATCGTCGCCGCGGGCAGGCGGATATGACGAATGAGACGCTGCAACGGAATCTACCGAGGCGGCCCCAAGCGTACCCGCTCCCGTGTTCCCTCAATGGTCCCGTTCCACGATCCGAAGCTGTAGATTGCCCAGGTCAGCCCCGCTTCCTCCAGGGCCGCGATTCGGTCGGCCATCTGCGAAGGATCGTCCATCGGGTTTCCGACTCCGGCGACCATATCGAACGGCTCGTCGCTGGTTCGGTGGGCCTCTACGTAATCGGCGACTTCCCGGAGGACATCCGGCGTGATGGGCGTGCTGCCGTCGTTGGCAATAGGGAATGCTCCGTCCCACTGCGCCGCCCGGCGGAATGGCGCTCGATTCGGCCACTGGCTTCCTATCCAGACGGGTATGCGGGGCTGCTGGGCCGGTTTGGGGCGAAAAGTCACGTTGTCGATGCGGTACTCTTCACCCTCATACGAGAACGGTTCGCCACTCCAGAGTCCCGCCAGCACGTCGAGGCCCTCGTCGAGCCTGCGCGCGCGCAGCTTGTTGTCCGTTTCCTCTCCAAACGCGGCGAACTCAGTGTCGACGGGGCTGCCGAGTCCGGCTCCGAAGATCAGTCTGCCATTCGACAGGTGGTCGAGCGAAACGGTTGTGCGGGCCACCTGCCATGGCCGCCGCCGAGCGAGGGGAGTAACCATCGCTCCGATGCGGATTCGTTCCGTTCGCGTGGCAACGGCCGCGAGGGCAACCCACGGATCGGCGAAGGGTTTCTTCATTCCCAGCCAGACGTGGTCCCAGGTGAATACACCGTCCCATCCGGCCTGTTCGGCCTCATACGCGAGTTCCGCCATGAATCGCGGATCGGCGAATTCCTCGAACGGGGGAAAGTCAACGCCGTGTTTCACAGGGAACCTCTCCTTGGATTCGGGCTCGGCCAATTATACGGCCGGTTGACACGCTATAGCAGTCAAACTACACTACATCCTACCTTAAGGCAGGGTGGAAGCGATGGCTACGAAGCAAGAAATTGCCCTGACGGCGCACCTTCTGCGTCGGGCGGGATTTGGCGCTGCTCGCGCGGAAATAGAGCGACGTGCGGACGACGGCTACGAGGAGACGGTTGAATGGCTGCTCAACCCCGATGAGCGGCCCGAGGTCGATGAGTATTTGCTCTACCGGTACCATCCCGACTCCGAGCGTCCGCCGAAGGTGAACCATGCCTCGGTCAACTGGCTCTATCGCATGGTCAACACCGAGCGACCGCTTGAAGAGAAGATCGGTCTGTTCTGGCATCAGGTTTTCGCCACCGGCGACAACAAGGTTGAGAGCGCGTATGAGATTCAGGAACAGATCGGCATGTTCCGCCAGCACGGTCTCGGCAATTATCGTGATCTGCTCGTCCGGCTAGCGCAGAATCCCTCCATGCTGTACTGGCTCGACAACCAAGAGAACCATAAGCGGGCGCCCAACGAGAATTGGGGTCGCGAACTCATGGAATTGTTTTCCTTGGGGATCGGGAATTACACCGAGAAGGATGTGTTCGAGGCCTCGCGCGCCTTCACCGGCTGGGCCTTCGACACCAAGATTCATTGGCTGCTTTGGGGGCCGCATCTGTGGAATTACGAATTTCACCCTGAGGATCACGACGGCGCCGAGAAGGATTACTTGGGTCATCGGGGCAAGTTCGACGGTTTCGACGTTATCGATATCATCGTGCGGCAGCCGGCTTGCCACGTCTTCATCGCGCGGCATCTGTACAACTTTTTCGTGGAGGACGAGCCGCAGGTGCCGGCGTGGCCGATTGAGCCGCCCCGGAATCCGGAGGCCATCAGGACGATCTGTGACGCCTTCGTCAAGAACGACTACGAAATCAAACCGGTGCTTCGCACGATTTTCATGTCCGATTTCTTCAAAGAGTCCATGTACCGGCATGTCCGCAACCCCTCGGAAGTCGTGGCGGGCACGCTGAGGATCACCGGCGCGTTGTCCGAGCCCCATCCCGACTGGGAAGAGGTCGCCCTGGAGCCGATGCTCATGGGCCAGAGTTTGCACGACCCACCGAGCGTCGAAGGATGGCATACCGGCCACGAGTGGATCAATAGCGGCGCTCTTGTCCGCCGGGTGAATTTTATGGCCGATAAGTTTAGCGACACCTCGTTGCCGGGTGTTCAGGATATAATCCGTCGAGTTGCCGATTCTAACGGCGCGGCGATGTCCGCGGATCACTTGGTCGACCGTTGTCTCGACTTTATGGGGCCGATCACGGTGAAGGAGAAGACGCGGCAGGAACTGATCGACTACGTCGCGGGCGAAGACGGATCCGTTTCATGGCAGTCTCCTGATGATTTCGCCAATGCCTCAAGAGTGACCGGAAGGGTATTGGCGCTCATATCGGGCACCCGCGAATACCAATTCGGCTAGGCGACAATCCCGTCCAACCTCCCGTCGGGGCGATTCGTGAATCGTCCCGACCTGCAACTCCACCTTCTTTCATTCTCCCGCAGCCGGGAAGCCATATTTCGGCGCCTTATGAGTGATCCAGTTCCCACACGGGGAAATAGAATGGGAAGATCGCATCTAGGAGTTCACCGGCTTCGCCGTCGGCAGTGATTGGGTCGGCGGCCGGGTGGGGGCCGAAGATCAGCTTCGTCAGTTCTCGGCGGGTCAATTCGATCGGGTTGTCCGATCGTTCCGGTGAGACCTCGGCTTCTCCATTCCGCAGCATGATCGTCACGGCATCGCCGTCCTCCTTGCAGACCAGGCATACCGTCCCCTCCGCGCCGTCTGCGCTTCGATGTTGAAGGTGGCCGCCGATCTTGGTTATCAGACTCGACAGGGAGTTCACGCGCATCATTTGGAACCCGATGTCCGCCTCAGTGTCGAGCACCGAGTCGCCGGGCTTTCGCGTCTCGAGGACATCGCCGAACGAGGTGGGATTGAGCGGCACGACTGCATGGGCGGAGTCGCCGGCGCCGCGGAGGGTGAGTGCCTGATGGAACAGTGATTCGAGGGCCTTCGGTTCGCCGCCGCCCTCGACGAATCCCGGTTTGTTCGTCGCGCGCGTTAGCGCGAGATATGCCACGATTCGCCCGTCTTCTTCCGCCAACAGCGTGCTCATCTTGTGCAGGTTGAAGAGGTGTTCGTAATCCTCCCGCGTTCGTCCAATCCGCAAGGGTTCGGCCTCGTGGATTTCGATGACCGCGTCGAGATGGTCGGGGTTACTTGGGTTGTAGAGCGATATGTCGTACTCGCCCCGGCGGAATACCTCGTACTCGCTGGGATTCAGTAGATATCCGCGCGCTTGCGGCCCGACGGGCTCGTACCCGGAGTTTTGGTAGAAGGGGAATGTGGCCTCCCGAGTCCACAGGACGGACACCGGCCAGTCGTTTTCGTTCATGATGCGCAGGCAGTCACGAAGACACCGGGTGCCGTGTCCTCGGTGTCGGTAGTTCGGATGAGTGCCGGTGGGGCTGATGATTCCGACGGTGAAGCGGTCTTCGTTGACGATCACTTCGCGCGGCGCCACCGGCACGTGCGCAACGACCTTCCCATCTTCCTTGACGATTCGCATGTATTCGAACTTCGACGGCCTGAAGATGAGAGGGTAGTCGGTTTGCAGCTTCTGATCTGAGCCGGGTCTGAAGATGCCGTTGAGGAGGGCCATCGTCTCCTCGAACTCCTCCATTGTGCACGCGCGCGGTCCGTCCATTGGGCACCCCCGTCGGGTCGAAATATCAGCGTTCCGATGGTAAAGGAACGCCGCGATGTTGTCACTCGCGGAATTAAAGAAAAGACAGCCGAGAGTCCCGGTCCCGGTTGGCCGTTTCCGGGATACCTGGAACGCTCGACTGCCTTCCGAAGGCCTTGATCCTGGGCGACGACTCCGAGAAGCCGGCACGATCAGGGTTCATGCCTTACCTAGATGAGGGTCGCCCCTCGGTATTCAGTTTTCATCAACGCCTCCTTTCATTCCGCTGCGCGATTGGATTGCTTCCGGAGAAGATCGCGCGGCGCACCATCGACGGATACGTTAATATACCATAATGGATTATGATTGTGTACTCTTCTTCGATATAGCAGCTTCCAAAGATGGGGTTCCCGCCTTCGTGGTATGCTTTGGCAGTTCGATTCACTGCAAGGTTCTAGGAGGGCGCGCATGAGAATTCCGATTACGATGTGTCACGGGATTCAGGATAGTGGGGAAAACCCGCTTCCGGTCGAGCGCCTGGATGCTCTTATGCGAGTGGCCAGCGAGATGGGCTTTTCGTCCATAACCTACGATCAGTACGCCGAATGGCGGAATGACTCCGGGACGCTGCCCGACCGGCCCATCCTGATCGATTTCGATCATCCGGTAAAGAATATGCGGTATGAGACGTATGACACATTGGCGAAGTACGGATACACCGGCAATCTCTTCATGTACACCAAGCCCTACGATCCCGAATACGACCGTGACCTGCCATGGCCCTACGGTCCGGATGAGCACATGACCTGGGACGAGGTTGGCGAACTGCGTGAGTTGGGCTGGACGATCGGGGCGCATACGGTCAGCCACCCGAACCTGTCCGACCTCAGCATGGAAGACCCGACCGGCGAGCGACTGACAATAGAGCTGGACCGCTGCATCGAGTTCATCGAGCGCAATCTCGGATTTCGCCCGAAGGAATTCGCCTTCACCGGAACGAGTTGGAGCAGCATGGCCGAGGCTGAGGTCAAGAAACGCTTTCGATTCGGAAGACTCTGGATTATCGGTTCGGAGTACAAGGCGGACGGGCGGACGATTCGGTACGCGGATCTTGTGGGGGTTCCCGGTGAGGATGAGGCAGACGGAGGCCCTCCAATGGCAGCCCGCTACGCCACGAAGGAGACGGATCCGTACCGTCTTCCGTCAATGGAGTTCCAACACATCATGTACGAGCCCGCTGATTTTCGCCGTTATCTTGAAGGCGCGTTGGGTGCCTGACCGTAACGGTGTCGGCGTTGGCTGATTTCTTGGGGATTCCCGCCCCTGCATTCGCAGCTAGTTCACCTCGACGCCGACTCGCCTTGCCACGGATCGGATGTACTGCTGTCCCACGATAGTGTCTTCGTACTCGAAGTGTTCTACGTGCATGGTTATGTCCTGCGACAATTCGCCGAGTCGCTTCATAATCGTTTCGTAGTCCATAACGCCGGTGCCGGGGACGGCCTCGTCAATGTGAACAATGGGGTTGCCCTTCTCAGCCACGGCGCCCCCACCAATGCCTCCGCCCGCGATCTTCACATCCTTTGCGTGTACGGAAGCGATATGTTCGCCGAGTTCGTCGAAGGCGTGGTTCACGAGGTCGGTCGTGCGGTAGTACATGTGCGGTTCGCACATGTTCACGAGATCAAGCAGAATTTTCAATCGCGGCGACCTGACAGAATCGAGGAGGTTTTTGCAGCGTTCCACGGACTTGAGCGGTGTGTAGTAGAGCGGATGCGCGGCGACGTCCATGCCTTCGCGCTCCGCCACTTCGGCCAGCTGGGCGACCGCGGCTACCCTGGTTTTCCAGGTCTCGTCCGACCAGATGTCGGGCGAGGGCCAGCCGAACTCCTTGCCCCATCCGAAGCCGACGCACCGCGCGCCGATTCTGGCGGCGATGCGTATTTGCTCCGAGTAGCTCGCCAGGGCGATCTCATGGAGAGCGGGGTCGTGAAAGCCAAGGTGCCGTCCCTGCCAGAAGGGGGCGACTTCGCCGATGCGAAGGCCGTTATCGTCCAACCATGTCTTGGCTTCGCCGATCTCCGCATCGTTCCATAGGGGGAACGCTTTGATCGAGACCGTGTCAACATTCATTACCGCCGCTCGCTTGGCGAGCAGCGCTCTGCCTTCGGCGCCGTCGTCGCCGGGCCGGAGCAGGTCTCCTAGCGGTGGGCTCATTCGCAGCATGGAATTACCTCCCTTACTCTACTGAAGACTCCCTTTCATCCCACCGCGTATCCTACGGTATTTGGATGAGGCTGGGTAAATGGCTTCCGTACTAATGTCCGGCCGTAACCCTCAGAAAGTGACCGTGACACTGCCGAATTCAGGGTCCTCCACGTAGCGGTCTTTCATCATCCTTCTCGCTTCGGATGCCGTTGCGACCGCCTGCCTGGCGACGACTTTGCTGACTTGGACTACGCTAACGTCCTTCATTGCCCTGTTCACCAGGATTCCGACAACCAGTCCGGTTATGAGGGCCACTCCCGCCACTCCGGCCGAACTTCCTGCGATCCCGACGAGCGAGATGGCTCCAATCGTTGCTCCCGCACCGACGACTCCTTTGATCAGTCCGTCCACGAATTCCTCATACTCCCCTGTTCGGCGGGCAATGTGAAATGACCTGGCCATGGCCACTACGGTCACAACCAAGAGAAGCGGGTTCGCGGTGAAGACCGCGGAGAGGCCCATGCCACCTACGAGTTTGGCAAATTCCTCCGTATCTCCCCGGTTCCAGTGAAAGATCACGGCGACGACGCCAATTGCTGATCCGAGAAGTTCGGCTGCGTCGTAGGTGTTCAAGTCATAGAACCACGCCTTGGGTATATGGAAATTCGAGTCAAGAGAATCGGCAACCCGTTGATAGGTCTCGTAGTCCCAGTTTGCGAGTGGAAGGCCGTTCGGTGTGCTCACGTCCCGGAGAAGTCCCTGCATTGTTCCCAAGGCTTCTTGGATGATGTTGTCATCATGTGATTCGGCGCGCGCTGCCCTGAACGCTCCGATGATGGTGTGTCCGCCGTCGAAGAGCCGATGATAGCCGCCCCCGATGTTGGTGGCTATGTACTCGGCATCCATCGCCTTGTCGTATATGGTGGTGCTCCCGCCTACCACGTTCTTAACAAGGCCGTTTATCTCTTTCGACAGGTTGCTGACAAGGAGCGCTTGGCCGGTCGAAAGGAGGAAAGTCGCGGCCGAATCGATTCCAAGCCTTTTCGCTGTCGCATTCCCGGCATTCGATGCTTTCTTGGCAGCGTCCCGCACTACACCCGTTCCCGAAGATACCGCATCGGTTATCTTCGTCGATGAGGCGACATCCCCTACCTTCTTCGAGGCGTCCCGCACTTGGCCGGTCTTCGAGACCGTTGTCTCTCGTACATCTTCCGAGACACGCCGCGCCTTGTCTTTGAGTTTCCTGAGCTTATCCGCTTCTTCATTTCCTACCTCGCGAGTGTTCTTACCCAACTCATGCCTCCCAGCGCGTGCAGGCGCAGTGGGTGATGCCGTCGTCGAGGGTTATGTAGTAGACCGTGAGGATCGTTTCATCCTCAAGCTGGGTCGAGATAGCATATCCCAGGTCGGGACGGGCGTTCTCCGATGGATAGCTTCCGCGGATTACGGCGGCGGCCACTCGTTTCCGAAACTCCGCTCCGGAGAGTCGGAGGGATTCGAGGTTCGGCGGGTCGGCAATCGCCATGGACTGCGTGGGCGTGCCGCCGTCCTCCCGCAGAATGACCGTGTTCTCGGTGTCCCAAGTTTCTCCGCCGTCGCTGCTCAGGACGGCACGGATGCCCATCGGCTGGCGACGGTAGCCGTAGGTGCAGAGGATGCGTCCGTCGGTTAGTCGCAGCAGATGGGGTGGGGAGTGCGGCCCCCAGATATCAGTCAGGAGTGGCTCCGACCAAGTTCTGCCTCCGTCGTCCGACCACATTTGGGTGAAGTAGCCGCCGGCGTTTCGGGACAGCGCAAGCACGCGGTCGGTTTCGACTTCGACGAAGGACGTTTCGTTCACGTTCATATCATTCGACTGATTGCCGAGGGGGAGCAGACGCCATCCCCGCCTGCCGTCGGGAGCGGAGCGCCATACCATGTTTCTGCCGCTGCCGTCCGTGTCCACACCGTAGACCGGCACGAGAACCGTGCCGTCATCCAGCATTGTCCCGCGCGAAAACGCCACCGCCTGCCGGAATCCTGGGAGGCTCCATTCCCTGCGGGTCCACGTGCGGCCCTCGTCCTCAGAGTATTGGACGAACAGCTTCAGTTCTCGGACGGCGATTTTCCCGTTTAGCCATGGATGCGGCGACACACGCATTCCTGCCGCCTCGGCCTCGCCGTAACGGTCTTCGTCCCAAACGTCCCAGCCGGTGGAGCCGGCGCAAAGATATGTCCCATCGGTCAGAACGGCGTTGAAACGGTCGGAGTATTCGCGAGTCGTCGGCGCGGGCCAGTTGTGGGGAATTTCGGGGTCGTTGGAGTCTGCCCAAGTCTGTCCGCCGTCGTCGGAGGCAAGCACGGCCCAATCGCCGATGACGTGGTGGTCGCGCTTGTGCGAGATCGAAAAGCCTGCGGCCACTCGTCCATCATTCAGGTGCTCCAGCTGTGGAAACGCGGCGTATATTCCGTCCCGCTTATAGATGATGTGATGCTGCACGTTGTCTCCTCTCCGTCCATCATATCCTAATCGCGTCGGTGGCGGGTTAGGCTGCCTTTCCGAACGCAGGCAGGCAGGGGCGATTCGCGAATCGTCTCCCTACCGGCTTTGGCGAAAACCGGTCGTTTGACGCTTCTCTTCGCCGACACATATAATCCGCGTACCAGTCCCAACTACTAGGAGACATATCCAACAATGGCAGAACTGCGAAAGAACAAAGCGAAACAGACCTTGGAAGACGGCGGCATCGCCACCGTTGCCATGGGCAACATGAGCGGGGATATCATCGAGTTTCTCGGTCCGCTTGGCTTTGACGGCATGTGGATCGAGGCTGAGCACGGCCCCTTTGACTTTCAGGACATCCCGAATCTCACGAGGGCCTGCGATCTGTGGGGGATGACGTCCGTCGTTCGGATTCATCTCAATATGCAGGGACTCATTTACCGGACGCTTGATCTTGGGGCTCAGTCCATTGTGGTCCCGCACGTCAACACTGCCGAGGAGGCGCAGAACGTTGTTGACGGGGGCAAGTTCCATCCCATAGGGAAGCGCGGCATGGCGACGAGTCGCCAGGGGATCGGGGTAGACAACTACTACACCAGGGCAAACGACGAGACTATGTTGATAGTGCTTATTGAAGATATCGTCGCCATCGAGAATATCGAAGAAATCGTCAAGGTGGACGGCATCGACGTGTTCTTCATAGCTAACGGCGACCTTTCCCAGAGCATGGGTCTTATTGGGCAGTACCGCCACCCGGACGTGCTCGCGGCCGCCGATCGCGGCTACGAGGCGATCTTGGGAGCGGGGAAGCACGGCGGGGCTCTCGTTAGCGATGATAACCTCGACTACTACCTCGAACGCGGCATACGCTTCCTCAGCACGGCGTGGACGCAATGGATTGGGCCGAGCGCTGCGACATTCCTCGACAGAGTGCAGAAGGCGTCCTGAATTTCATGATCCGGCGGCCACGAATCGTGCTGTGATTTTCTATGCCGGAACGGCCCGTTTGGCGTACCATGTGTTTGGCGCGACCCATCGACAGCAGGAGAGCGTTTACGCCCAGTGAATATCATTGTATGTGTCAAGCAGGTGCTCGACCCTGAGATGCCGGCATCGGCGTTCAAGGTTGATCCCGACACCAAGCAGGTGATCGAGTCTCAGGGGGCCCCGCCGGTGCTCAACGGCTTCGACGAGAATGCGGTCGAAGCCGCACTCCGCATAAAGGACGCCATTGGCGCGCACGTCACCGCGCTCAGTATGGGCAGTTCATTTGTCATGGATGTTGTAAAGAAGCCGTTGTCGATGGGGGCGGATGAACTGACGCTCTTGCAGGACGATGCCTTCCACGATATCGACTCATTCGCGACGGCGACCGTTCTTTCGGCGGCCATTAGGAAGATCGGTGATTATGACCTCATACTTGCCGGTCGTCAGGCTTCCGACTGGGACAACGCGCAGGTTCCGCTGGGTATTGCGGAGATGCTCGATTTGCCATGTCTCACGGTGGCGCAAAAGGTTGATGTGTCAAACGGCACGATATCAGTCCAGCAGGTAGTCGCTGACGGCTATAGAGAGTTGGAGGCCGCCCTGCCCGCGCTGGTGACCGTGACGAACGAGCTTGGCGAGCCGCGTTACGCGACTTTGCGCGGAATAATGGCGGCGGGACGCAAGACTCCCACTATCTGGAATGCCGCCGATCTGGGGGTTGATCCTTCGACACTGGCTCCCAAGGTTGTCATTACCGACCTTTATGTGCCGGAGACGGATAGGTCGGTGGAGATTATCGAGGGCGACGATGACGCTGACGCCGGCCGCAAGCTGGCTCTCAAGCTCCGGGAAGACAAGCTCATCTGAACCGAATACTCACTACGCAATTCTTTCTACTTTTTCTCCAAATGACATCAATTCTCGCACTAGGCGAACTTACCGCAGATAAGACCCTCGAGCCCGTAACGGGCGAGTTGATCGCAGCAGGTCGACAGATCGGCGACGATATCGGCGTCACGCTCTTGGGCACGGACCTGGAAGGCCCTGCCCGAGAGTCAATCACGCTCGGGGCCTCGGTGGTCTATACCGTCGATGATCCCGCGCTGGACGGGCCGGAAGTCGATCCGAAGGTCGCGGCTTTGACCGAGGCGTGCAGGCAGATTGGGCCGGATGTGGTTCTGATCGGGAAGACTCAGGACGGCAGAGAGATCGGGCCGCGGGCGGCGTTCCGCTTGGGCGCTGGCCTAGCGCAGGACTGCGTTCGCGTCGGCCTCGACGCCGGGAGCGGACGCGTGGTTGCCACGAGGCCCGTGTACGGAGGCAGCGCCATGGCCGCCGTCACCTTCCCGGGCGACGGACTTCAGGTGGCGGTCATGCGGGGCAGGGCATACGAACCGTTGGGGCCGGACGCCTCTCAGACGGGCGACATCGTGCCCATAGCACTCGGTCTCGAATTATCGACAAGTCGAGTGAGGAACATCCGCACGGTCGCGCAGGCGAGCGAAGGAGTCCGTCTTGAAGACGCGGACATCGTCGTGGCGGGCGGACGGGGACTCGGCGGTCCGGAGCCTTTCGAATTGATAGGGCAGTTGGCGGACCTGCTCGGCGGAGCGATGGGCGCTTCACGAGCGGCATGTGACGCCGGCTGGATCGATCATTCGTATCAGGTCGGTCTGACGGGCAGGACGATAGCTCCCAACGTATACATCACTGTGGGAATATCCGGGGCGAGCCAGCACATGGCGGGTTGTTCAGGCGCAAGGCATATCGTGGCCATCAACAAGGATCGAGAGGCCAATATATTCAAGGATGCCTCTTATGGGGTGGTCGGCGACTGGCAGGCTGTTATACCATCATTTATGGAAACCGTTAGAGACCTCGTTGACTCTTGAACAATATGCTTCTAACGTGCTATACATTGATTCGTCGTGTCGTCCGCAGTCGGTTTCATCCGGCGGCGGGGATGCATAAGTGTTTTGGAGGGATGGCCATCTATGGATCGTGACGATTTCGCCGTCGACCTTGAGGAGCTCTTCAACGATATTGATAACGCCGAGATTGTTTCCGTATCCTTCCCAACGTTCGATAAGTCCGCCGTTTTCGACATGAGGAGCAACGAATCCGAAGGGCCGATGCTCCGTCTCATGCCGATGGTCGCTTCTCCCCGCGAGCGCATCAGGAGCGTACGTCGGCTTCGTCCCGGGTTCCCTCGAGCCACTGGGTTGACGGTGATTCCCTGGCATGGGTACGTCGATACGCTCGTCCAGAACGGCATCTGGCAAAAGCTCGCCGAACGGTTTTCTCTATCGGGGCCCAACCGACGTGAAGCCCTCGACACGTGCGACTCGGTACTCAGAGAGCTGCGTCAGTTTGAGAAGGCCGAGATGACCGCCGCCATCGTCGGGGACAACTACCACACCATTTGGAGTTCTCGGAACTAGGCGGGGGACTTGGTTCCCTCTTGATTTCGGGGTTTTTGAACCCTTCGTCGTCCCATGCCTGCGACAGCGCTCAATGGACGGGGAGTTTAGCTAGTCCAATAAGGTCAATACCGTCGTGGGGTTGCGCACGTAGATTGAGTCGATTTCGTCCTCTGAAACGCCTCGGTCTCGCAGGCGGGGGACGATGTGTTCAATGATGTGGCCGTAGCCCCATCCGCCGTATTTGACCATGTGGTGTTTGCCGCAGATGTCTTGGCCGATCACGATTTTGTCGGTGTATCCTTCGGCGATGAGTCGTTGGATGTGATCCATCCTCTGCGCGTCGTTTGGGAAGTCCATTACGCCGTAGGAGAAATACGAAGATTCCCAGCCGAACTGGTCGTACTCGAGATAGCATCCGGTTTTGGCGAGATCGAGGACTCGTTCGATCTTGTCGTACGTCCTGCCGATGTGCCCCATGACGACGCGCTCGATGTCGGCTCCCGCTTCCGCGAGGATATCCAGCACTTGAAAGGGGGCCTGCTCGTCACGGCCCGGATGGATCAGGATCGATGCTCCGGTTTCCTGCTGGGCGCCTGCCGCAGCGACGAGGACTTTTCGCTCGTTTTCATGGAGGGGCCAACTGCATCCCAGTTCGCCGATTATCCCGGCTCTGATTCCTGTATTACCCACGCCGGAATTGACGTCCGCCACCAATTCGGCGGTCAGGTCGTCGATTGTCAGTTCGTCCATGCGGTCCGGATGTGAAGCGGCGATGTAGTATCCCGCTCCCATGACGATATTCGCCCCCGCTGCCCGCGCGATGTTGCTAAGACCGACGGGATCCCTTCCGATCCCTATGGTCGTAACATCCACGATGGTGCCTCCGCCCACTCGCGTGAAGTGTCCGACCTCTTCTATTGCCTCGTCCTCATCGAGCAGTAGAAGATTCGTAAAGCTGCCGAATGGGTTATATCGGATGCGGCCGAGGTTGCTCATCGAGACCGGTTCATATGCCCTTGCCTTAGCGGTGGCCTCCGTCGGCGGTTGGAATACGACGGTGAAGTCAATGAATAGATGCTCATGCATTGAGG
Organism: Dehalococcoidia bacterium; assembly: GCA_965232435.1. GTDB lineage: Bacteria > Chloroflexota > Dehalococcoidia > Lucifugimonadales > VXLM01 > VXLM01. The sequence continues at coordinate 227,889 of CBDDPU010000004.1, read as the reverse complement.
TCATTCCCACTTCGGCGGGGTCTATGTCCCCCAGAACCGTCCTCACTTTGCCCTTCATATGGATTGCGCTCCTCGTGTTCTCTACCGTCTTTGTGGGTGCGAGTGTATTTTGTGCGTGAGGCAACGTCAATATGAGGGTGCCGGTTGTGTAAAGGTCTCTCCCGCGTATCGGGCACGAGGTGACGTTCTTTCCCCGGAACGACGACGGGATAGGGGAATTGTCCGAGTAGTCACCTTGTTATGGTTATGGCTGAGCGCTTCGCGTTGACCGACGATACTTGATGAAACGCATGAATGACTAATAGAATGACTTATAGACGTTCGATTAGTGACTCATCGGGAGCGAGACGTGAACCAGTTGCCGGTCAGGGAATTTGACGACGAATTGCTGAACAACCGGTTCGAGCCATTCACATTGGCTGTCCTGGCTTTCGGAGCGTCCGGCGACCGGCAGGACGCGGCATTGTTCATGGCCGCTAGGTCCGTCGGTTCCAAATCCCAACTCATGGTAGTCTCATGAGCCAATCCAAACTTGACCATCGCATCCATCAGGTGCTCAATGAGTTCCGCCTGTTGAGTCCCTTTTCCGCGGGCTATCCCGTCAATCAGGACTTCGATTACTCGCAGCTCTACCCGCTTTTGGGCTTCGCCGCCAACAATATCGGCGATCCGTTCGGACATTCCCGCTATCAGTCGAACACGCATGAAACGGAGCGTGAGGTAGTGCGCACGGTGGCGGAGTTCGCGCGTTTGCCGGCGGATGAGGCTTGGGGATATGTCACGGCCGGCGGGACCGAGGGCAATATGTACGGCATCTATGTCGGGCGGGAGATGATGAGGGAGCCGGTCGCGTACTTCTCCCAAGACACTCACTATTCGGTGCTGAAGATACTGCACGTGCTGAACATCCGCAACATTATGATTCGCAGCCAGGAGAACGGAGAGATCGACTATGACGACCTGCGGGAATCTATCCGAATCAATCGGGATAAGCCCGCGCTGATAGTAGCCAATATCGGCACTACGATGAAGGGGGCCGTCGACGACCTCGACCGCATCCGGGGAATTCTTGAGGAGTTGGCGCTTCCGCGTTCCTACATCCATGCCGACGCTGCGCTGAGCGGGATGATATTGCCTTTCGTCGACGATCCGCAGCCATTCGGCTTCGACAGCGGTATCGACAGCATCGCCATTTCCGGCCACAAGATGATCGGATCTCCCTTGCCGTGCGGGGTGGTTGTAACGAAGAAGGAATACACGGCGCAGATAGGCCGCGCCATCGAGTACGTGGGCGCGCTCGATACAACGCTGCTCGGCTCCCGCAACGCCATCACGCCGGTTATCATCTGGTATTCGTTGACCAAGCACGGCCCGGAGGGCTTTCGTCGCTTGGTGGCGCGGATGCTTGAAAATGCCGAATATGCGGTTCAGCAGTTCAACGCGAACGGGATTCCCGCTTGGCGGGCGAAGAACAGCGCGACGGTCGTTTTCCCACGACCCTCGCCGTACGTGCTCTTCCAGTGGCAGCTCGCGCCCCTGGACGACATCGCCCACGTGATCACCATGCCGCACGTCACCCGCGAGATGATTGATCAGGTGATCGCCGACTGCTTAATCCAATGGCCGGAGGTCAGCCCATGAGCCAGCCCAACGGAGACGACCATGAGGGAGCTTCTAAAATCATCGTTATCGTGCCGGATGAGCCGGGCTCTCTGGCGAGAGTCACGGTCGCGCTCGGTGAGGCCGAGATCAACATCGAGTCGATCGAGGGCCGTTCGATCGGAGAGTTGGGCATAATCACGCTTCGGACCGGGGATGACGACGCCGCGCTGCACGCGCTGCTCGAGGCCGATCTCAAGGCGGTGACGTCGGATGCCCTCGTGTTTCACCTGCCCGACCGTCCCGGGTCGCTGGCGTCCGTCGCTCAGCTCTTCGGCAATCACGAGGTGAACGTGCGGACAATCCATATCGTCCATCGGCTGGCCGGACATGCCGTCGTCGCCGTCACGACCGACGATGACGACAGGGCGCGTTCTCTGCTCGACCGAGACTCTCTCCTCTAGCCGGGGTTCATGAGCGGTTAGTCCGCTGTGGTCTAGGAGAACCTGGCCCGGCTAGAGGATTTTGATAACCCGCTGGCGGCTCGTTGGTTGGGCGGGATATACTAGGCTGGATAGACGCGAGGGAGTTTCCGATGAGCACATGGCAATTGCAAGACGCCAAGAACCGATTCAGCGCCGTGGTGAATGCCGCATTGGAGGGGGAACCCCAGCAGGTGACCCGGCGCGGCAAGCCTGCCGTGGTTGTATTGGCGGTGGATGAGTACCGGCGGCTTTGCGACGCGGAGAAATCCGCCAAGCCCGACTTTATTGAACACCTACTGGCTATTCCTAAGGGGGGACCGGAAGACCTGTTCGAGCGTACCCCGCTGCATCTTCGCGACGTGGAGTTGTAGTGTTTTTGATGGACACCGACGTAGTGTCTGCGCTGCGTCGACCGGATCGACACCCCGCTCCCGCCTTATGGCTGCACACCCAACGGCCTACCGATGTGTACATAAGTGTCGTGACGCTTGGGGAGATCGAACGAGGAATTGCCCGGCAGACGCCCCTAGACCCCGACTTTGCCCGTGACCTCGCTCAATGGTTTGAACGAATCATGGCATGGTTTGCGGACCGCGTCCTACCTGTGGATGTCGCGATATCGCGACGCTGGGGCCGCCTATCGGCTTCAATCGGCAACCGTGATGGTGATCTTCTCATTGCCGCCACCGCCCTTGAATACGGTCTCATCGTGGTCACTCGCAACGTCCGCGACTTCGAACCCACCGGAGTAACGGTGCTGAACCCCTTTGACGAGGCGGACGACTGACCGACTCTCTGCGCGATGTCGCGAGCGCCAGGCCGAGGCGCGACGGCTGGACGCGGAGATTGAGGCGAACCTGGCACGGCTAGGCTTCAGGGATTGACTTTGCGGCTGGCTAGCGCAATAATCTAGCTAGCGTTGCTAGCCAGGAGGTCTGAACATGGTAGAGTGGTCGCTCCAAGACGCCAAGAACCGATTCAGCGCCGTGGTGAATGCCGCATTGGAGGGGGAACCCCAGCAGGTGACCCGGCGCGGCAAGCCTGCCGTGGTTGTATTGGCGGTGGATGAGTACCGGCGGCTTTGCGACGCGGAGAAATCCGCCAAGCCCGACTTTATTGAACACCTACTGGCTATTCCTAAGGGGGGCGATGATGATGCCTTTGAGCTGCCTCCCCGTACTCGAGATCACACGTCCAAAGCCGTTGAATTCTGAATGTACCTTCTGGATACGGTGGTCGTTTCGGCAATGCGACGACCCGAACGACACGAATCGGTTGCCCGGTGGCTACAGGTTCAGTCAGCCGAAGCTCTGTACATCAGCGCGATCACGATAGGCGAAATCATGTACGGCGCGGCGCGGCAGCGCGTGAAACAACCGACCTTTGCGGACCTGCTGGATCGTTGGCTGGAGTCTGTGGCGATCTCGTTCCAAGACCGCATCCTTCCATTCGATGATCCGGCAGCCAGGCGCTGGGGTCTCCTGCACGCCGAACTGGGTTACACTAATTCCGACTTGCAGATTGCCGCCACCGCCCTTGAACACGGTCTCATCGTGGTCACTCGCAACGTCCGCGACTTCGAACCCACCGGAGTAACGGTGTTGAACCCCTTTGACGAGACGGACGACTGACCGACTCTCTGCGCGATGTCGCGAGCGCCAGGCCGAGGCGCGACGGCTGGACGCGGAGATTGAGGCGAACCTGGCACGGCTAGGATTCGGAGATTGGCAGAAAGGAAACGGGATGATCCCCGCAGTCGAAGAGCGAGCAGACGAATTGAAGCGTCTCTGCCTCATCTACGGCGTCCGGCGGCTCGATCTCTTCGGGTCGGCCGCAACGGGCTTGTGCGTGTCCGATGAGAGCGATATCGATTTCCTTGTCGAGTTCCAACCCGCAGCTCTCAACGCCTATTCGGACGCTTACTTCGGGCTGCTGGAAGCCCTCGGCAATCTCTTCGGGCAGCCCGTCGACCTCGTGGTCGGGTCCGCCATTAAGAACCCCTACTTCCTCCAGTCAGTGGAGCGGACGAGGACTCCTGTTTATGAAGCTTGAACCGACGACGCCGGGGGACGCCACACCGTCGTCAAACGCCTGGCGTGAGGTGACGCTGGGGGAAGTGGCTGAGTTGATCCGCGACTCGGTCTCGCCTTCTGTTATGGGCGATGCCCTTTACATCGGTCTAGAGCATATCGGAGAAGGTACTCTTTCCCTCTTGGATCACGGCGTGGCAAGTAGTGTCACTAGCACAAAAACACGGTTCCAGAGCGGCGATATCCTGTTTGGTAAACTGCGCCCCTACTTCCGAAAAGTGATTCGTGCACCTTCTGACGGAATATGCTCAACTGACATTTGGGTAGTCCGCTCAAAGGACGGAGTACTTCAAGACTACCTATACTACTGTATGGCCTCGCAGCAGTTAGTAGACTTCGCTACGTCCGGCTCTGAAGGCACAAAAATGCCGCGGGCTATTTGGGAATACGTCTCACGATATAGCTTCCCACTCCCGCCGCTCCCCGAACAGCGCGCCATCGCACACATCCTCGGCACGCTGGACGACAAGATCGAGTTGAACCGCCGCATGAACGAGACGCTGGAGGAGATGGCGCGGGCGCTGTTCAAGTCATGGTTCGTGGACTTCGAGCCGGTGCGGGCGAAGATGGACGGCCGCTGGCGTCCCGGCGAGTCCCTCCCCGGCCTCCCCGCCGACCACTACGACCTCTTCCCCGACCGCCTCGTGGACTCGGAACTGGGGGAGATCCCGGAGGGGTGGACGGTTGGAGAAATCGGAAATGTAGGAATTCAGAGACGTGACGGGGTAAAGCCGGAACACATTGAACCGGACACTCCTTATATTGGCCTTGATCATATGCCGAGGAAAAGTATTGCGCTGTCTGCCTGGGACGCGGCGGCAGGATTGGCAAGTGGAAAATTCCTATTCAAGCAAGGTGACATATTATTTGGGAAGTTACGACCGTACTTTCATAAAGTTGGCGTCGCTCCGTTGGATGGAGTCTGTTCCACAGATATAGTGGTTGTACTGCCCAAATCTCAGCTTTGGTTGGGGTTTTTGCTCGGCCACTTATCCAGTTCTTCATTCATTGACTACACCGACGCGACAGCGACTGGAACGAGAATGCCACGCACGAATTGGGCTGATATGAGCAAATACGAGATACCGATCCCGAGTCCAGAGTCGGCCAAAGTGTTCACAGAGCAGATTCGGCCTATAGTAGGCAAGATGGTCTCGTCAATCCACGAATCCCGCGCTCTCGCCGAGATGCGGGACGCGCTGCTGCCGAAGCTGGTGTCGGGTGAGGTGCGGGTGTAGGCATGGGGCCGACTCTCTATCACGTAGGCAGGTTTCCGCCTCAGAATTTGGATTGGGCACGGCTGGTACCCGCAATCGGTCGAGCTCATGCGGCAGTTGCGGCCTACGGCGCCATGCTTGAGAGTATGCCGAACTCAAACGTCCTGATATCCCCGCTTGCCACTCAGGAGGCGGTCTATTCGAACCGGATAGAGGGCACGCGGACGACCCTTGCGCAGGTGCTCACTTTTCAGGCGGACGAGAATTACGGCGGATATGATCCCGCCGAACGTACGGACGCTTACGAAGTCATCAACTACCGAGCGGCCCTGGACGCGGCCACTCGCCGGATGGAGCGCCTGCCACTGTCGTTGAGGCTTGTTCGCGACACGCACCGCGTTTTGATGAGAGGGGTCAGGGGTCAGGACAAAGCGCCGGGAGAATATCGCCGCATACCCGACAGTGTTTGGATCGGCCCTCCAAACTCAACGATCGAGGATGCCAGTTTCGTTCCTTGCCCGGTGGAGCGCCTGCCGGGAGCATTGGGCGCGTGGGAGAAGTTCCTGCACTCCGACGAGCGAGACCCATTGGTTCAATTGGCGATCGTTCATGCGGAGTTTGAGGCAATTCATCCCTTTATGGACGGAAACGGACGGATAGGTCGGCTGATCGTCCCGCTGTTCATGGTCGCCAATGACCTGCTGAAGGCGCCGCACTTCTACATTAGCGGTTATCTTGACCAGCGCCGCGATGAGTATTACGACCGGCTGCTCGCGGTATCGCGCGATGATGACTGGACCGGCTGGTCCGAGTTCTTCCTCGAAGCGATTGCGGAACAAGCAACCGTGAATCTTGACATGGCCAGGGGTATCCTGGGGCTGTACGATGAACTGAAAGAGTCCGTGGTCGAGGTGACACACTCTCAGTACAGCATGCGTGCGCTCGACTGGATATTCGAGAAACCGATTTTCCGTTCTTCAGACTTCGTGAAGACCTCCGGGATTCCTTCTCCTACAGCTTTCCGCATACTCAGGGCGCTGCGGAACGAAGGCATCCTCGATACGTTGGCTGAGGCCCGTGGAAGGCGACCGGCGCTCTTGGAGTTTTCCATGCTCCTCCGCGTTGCTGAAGGAAGCCAGTAGGTTGTATTTCACCGATTGAAGACAATGGTAATTGTATGTCATTAAACATGAATTATGATATACAAAGTTGATTATGGCTAATACGTGATACACAAAGAGGAGCCGGCGATCGGTAGGCTCTCCATGACTGCCTTCACTGAGGCCAGTGTCGAACAGGCCGCGCCTTGACTGGCGGACGAACGGCCTGCGACGGGAATCAGGTAGGTTGTATCTCACCGATTGAAGGCAACGACGGTTATATATCATGAAACTGAAATTATGATACATAATGACGATTATGACTAATGCGTGATACACAAAGAGGAGCGGCGACCGGTAGGCTCTTCATGACTGCCCTCACTGAGGCCAGTGTCGAACAGGTCGCGCCTTGAGTGGCGGACGAACGGCCTGCAACGGGAATCAGGTAGGTTGTACCTCACCGATTGAAGACAATGAAATTGCATATCATGAAACTGATTATATGATACACAACGACGATTATGGCTAATACGTGATACACAAAGAAAGGCCCGGCGAGCGGTAGGTTCTCCATGACGCCCCACGCCGAGCGTGACGACTATGGAGAAGGGATAAATCATAGACGGCCTACGTGATCAGGCTAATCGAAGCGCTCGCGATGCCGAGGAAAAGCAGAAAGCCGAACACGTCCGTTACGGTGGTGACTACTACGGCGGACGCTACCGCCGGGTCGAGCCCGATTCGTCGGAGCAGAAGGGGCACTCCCGCTCCGACCGAGCCGGCGATGAGCATGTTGCCGAGTAGTGACACTCCAAGCACGAGGCCAAGTCCGAGGTTTTGCTTCCAGATGATGGCGATGAGGGCCACCAGCACGCCCAGCCAGATCCCATGCAGCAGACCCAAGAAGGCTTCCCGGATCAGGAGACGCTGAGCCCCGACTCCCACGAGTTCCCCAAGCGCGATTGCCCGCACGATGAGGGTTAGGGTCTGCGTGCCGCCAATCCCTCCCTGTCCGGCAACTACTGGAAGGAACGCGGCGAGCACGACAACCTGAGTAAGCGTCGATTCGAAGAGCGACACCGTTGCGGCGGCAAGAAACGTCGTACACAGGTTGACAGTGAGCCAGGGAAGGCGAGTTCGGACCGAGTCGGCAAGCGGCCCCTCCACCGTCTCACCGGCGACGTTAGCCACCTGCTGCATCTGGCGAGTATCCTGCTCCACCGTTGCGCTCAGCAGTGACTCTGCAAGAATGACGCCGATCAGCCGGTCACCGTCGACCACCGGCAGCTGTGTCAGGTTGTAGTGGCGCTGGAGCCGAGCGCACTCTTCCGCGGGCGTGTCGACCGTCACGGTAGCCAGGAATGGGGAAGCTATGGCGCGAATCGGCGTCGCATTGTCTGCCAGGGCGAGATCGACCATGCCGATCTGGCCTTCAAGTTCCTCGCTGTTTGTGACCACATAGATATGCGTTAGCTTGTCCCGTATCTCGGTTAGTGTCCCTAGACTTTTTCGCGCAGCCGCGGCCTGATCGTCGATATCCACTATCGGCAGTTGCGTCACCATGAGAGAACCCGCCGTGTCCGGCTCGTGGGCAAGAATCTCCTCAGCTACAAGTGGCTGCTCCAGGGACTTGGCCACTTCCTGCGGGCGCAGGAAGGGAATGCGTCTCAACGTTGCCAAGGCCTGATTCGGATGAACTTGGCTAAATACGAAGGTGAGCGTCTTCACACCGAGACGGGCACCAACTCGGCCAGCCTCAACGGGATTCATGTGCCTGAGCATCCACGCCACCGTTTCCGGCGACATGACACGAACCATGGTTTCTCTGCTCGCGCGAGGCAGGCTTGCGACGATGCTTCCCATGTCTGCCGGATGGAGATGACGGATCAACTCCCAGGCGGAACGCTCTCTTCCTTCCCTTACCAGTTCCTGGACCTCGTTGGCGATTTCCGCCGCTTCATCCAGGGAGATGGCTTGGGGCCGGTGAGTGTCGAGACCCAGACCCCGTTCTGTCCCAGAGTCCCGTGGATCGGTATTCATGGCGCGCCTCCTTGGTTGCAGGTCACTGATTCTTCCGTGTATGCGGTCTTCGTTCCCGACTGCTGAAGTAAGGTCTCCAAGTGTGGTCGGATGTCGGGTCGATCTCTACTAACGGGTGTAATCGCGGAGTCCCTCTTCAATTCCGTCGGACTGCGGAACCAGCAGTTTGCGGACGGGGTAGTTGATCTCGATCCCGTCACGATCGAATCTCGCGCGCAGTCGCTTTATTAGTTCATGCTTCACGACGAATGTTCCCTGCCGGTCCTCCGCCTGCATCACTACCACGAACTCCACGTTGGATTCTCCGAAGGTGGTGAATCTCACTATCGGGTCAAAGTCCTCAATGGCGGACTCGATGTCTTCTCGGACGCCGGAAGCTACCTCTAGGGCGACTTGTTCAACTCGCTCCAGATTGGAATCGTAGCTGACCCCGCACTGCACAATTACGGACATCACCTTCGAATCGCTGTAGTAGTTGGTCATTACGCTTTCCATCATCATGGAGTTGGGGATCATGATCAGGTTGTTGAATCTGTCCCTGATCTTCGTGCTCCGCCAACTGACCTCCACGACAAAGCCGGATGGGCCGCCGTCCAACTCGATGAAGTCGCCGCGGTTCAGTTCACCCTCCGTGAGCATGAATGCGCCCGAAAACATGTTGCTCAGAGTCGGCTGCATGGCGAGCGCGACCGCAATGCCCCCAATTCCCAGTCCGGCTATCAGGGGGGTTACCGAGACTCCTGTTACGTCGAGAGCCATCAGCCCTCCGAGGGTGTAGATGACTACGGGAGTTACCCAGCGCGCCTGCGCCAGGAACCTGTCATTTGCGTTGTCGGCTGTATCTTGAGGCATCCGGCTTACTTGCCACGTCAGGATCGCCTGCACGATCTGGGAACCGAGATAGCTGGCCTCGGCAAACGTGATAACCAGCCATACCTTGACTGTCCAACTGCTGTGACCGTCAAAGAAATCGAACGCAGGATGGGACAGCTCAGTAATCAGCAAGTAGGCCAGAAACACTCCAAGGGTGATCAGGAACACCACGACCGGGCCTCTGGACGCCAACAGCGTCTGGGTGAAGAGCGTCTCTTGTCCATTTCGCCGGCTGTGTGTGATCAAGAGAGAAAACGCGAATCGGGCAATTGCCGCGGCGGTGAACAACAGGCCCGCCACACCGAGGGCGGCCAAAACACCGTGTAGCCCGGACTGGTTCACGAAGTCGGGTATCATCTCCATTCTCCTTGATATGAAATCGAACTCTGCCGAGGCGCAGTCGGTTCAATAAGTTCGATTCTCTTCATGAGCAGGACAGCGCGTAAGCGCGTATAGGAATGTCTAGTATATATGACGCAGGGCGTTAACCATTAACCCGGTAGCTGGGGCAATTCTCTGAAGGCATCCCTTCAGCCGATGATCTGGGCCGATATTTTCGGGAGACTGCGGGCGCAGCGTTCACCGAATCCCGGCGATTGACCGTTCTTGTAGCCATCCTTATAATCGGGATATTCGAAACGGGTCTGTAGAAGACAGGAGAATTTCAGTTGGCAACAATCGAACAGCGGCTCAGAAAACTTGTGGACGAGAACTTGGAGATCGAAGGACGACCTATTGGAAGTGCATTGGATCTTGACACCAGCCTCAGGGATGCAGGGTTGTCCTCCGTGGAACTCGTAGCTTTCGCCAAGGTTGTGGGTGAAGAATTCGGCGTTGGACTCACTCCGGAAGACTGCGCCAATTACAAATCCCTCGGTGAATTGGTAGCGTTCTTGGACTGCAAGTCGGGGTAGCATCGGGGATATTATTTACGGAGGGAATTCCTTCAGATATTTGGCGCCAACTGGGCAGGGAGGGGTTGTCTGAGAACTTCCTGGGAATTGTCCGGTGTGTGGTGGAGACCGTACCCAGGCGCTGACGGCGTCGCGGTGTGTCACGTCGACTTGACACCCGATCCTACCCGGGAAGCCGAGGCGTTGGCGTGGTTGGACGCGGGCGAACGGCACCAGTGGGAAAAGTACTATACGGCGCCTCGACGCCGATTCTCTCTTTGCAGGGCCGCTCTGCGCTCTATCCTTTGTAGCCGACTCGATTGTAAGAACGACGAACTCTCCTTCGGCGTCTCCGATTACGGAAAGCCTTTTGCCCGGATGAAGGGAGTGCGGTTGGATGTGAGCTTTAACGTGAGCCACAGCGGCGACAATGGACTGATCGCCGTTGCCGACGGAAAAAGGCGTTTGGGAGTGGACGTCGAGGAGAGAGCGCCTAGACGCAATTTCGAGGCGTTGGCAGAAGCAGTCATGGGACCGGAAGAACAGGCGGAATTCCATTCGTTGGAAGGAGTGGAAAAGTTGCGGCTGTTCTACCGGATATGGACGTGCAAGGAGGCGCTCATTAAAGCCCTGGGAACGGGCTTTTCCACTGACGTATCCCAGTTCCAAATTCCCTCAATCGTGGGCCGGAGGAATGAGAGCTATACGTTCAGGTTCCCGCATCTGCCGTCTGTGGCATGGGCCCTAGAAGACATCGGCAACGAGCATTTCGCCGCGGCTCTCGCATACGAGTTGCCGGTTGCCGCTCATTCTCCCGTTCGTCCGGAAGCCGAATCCCGAATCAGGGCGTGACATTTGCCAGAAAATTCCGAAAGGGTTTGGGAACTGCCCGACCCGATTTCAGTTCGCAAAGTTCAGCCGGACTCAGAAACCGCCGTATTCCTGCGGCGTCACGGCAACCCGTCCGGCCCCCGACTCATCCTGAGCCACGGTAACGGGATGGCAGTTGACCTTTACTATCCGTTTTGGTCGCTCTTGACGGATGAATTCGACCTGATCATCTATGACATGAGAAACCACGGTTGGAACGAAGTAAGCGCGCTTGAATATCACAACGTGCCACGATTGATTTCCGACCATGACGTGATTCTCGAAGCCATCGATCGGGAATATGGAAAAAAGGCCCAAGTCGGCGTGTTTCATTCGCTGGCGGCCTTAGTGGCTTTGCTATCGCCCTTGCGGGGCGAGCGTTATTCAGGGCTGGTGCTCTTTGATCCTCCGCTGTGCAAACCGGGGCGCAGCTACAAGGAATTCGAGGAGGCGGCCATACGGACGGCCGCTCATGCCCGTCGTCGGACGGACAGATTCGCCAGTCCGGAGAAATTCGCGCAGGCCCTCCCGTTCCTGGCGCAGTTCCAGCGGTTTGTTCCGGGCGCATTCGAGCTTATGGCCAGAACCACACTCAGGGAATCGACTGACGGGGGATATGAACTGCGGTGTCCTCGTGAATACGAGGCGCAGATAGTTGACTATGCCAGCGTCTTTGGGGTGGCGGTGATGTTCGAAACGCTCAAGTGTCCGGTAAAGGTGATTGGGGCGGACCCAACGGTGCCGTTCTCGTACCTGCCCAGCCTGGACATGTCGGATATTATGAGTGTAAATTACGACTTTCTGCCCGACGCGACCCATTTTCTGCAACTGGAGCAGCCGGAACAGTGCGCGGCGGCGACGCGGGAGTTTCTCGAAACGATTTTCATCCACTGAGGCGGCGGGTGAGGGTTAGTCACGCGCCGGCAATACGACACGCGCCTCAATCACTTCGATATCATGGTATTGGCGGTGCGTGACTGAGGTTGCGTAGTGACGCAGCAGCCGGAGGGAAGCGTCCCGCGCGATGGGATGCTCGGTTTCTCCCAATTCCAACGCTTCCGTTTGCAGGTCGGGGTTCGTCAGCAATGCAATGCAGTCCTCCAGGTTCCTGGTGTCCATGGCGGCGCTCACGAATTCCAACTCCGCCGCCCCCCCGTCACCCCCCACGCTGAGAAGCAGCTTGCCGGGATGGGAGGAAGGCTCTCGATCACGCGCTTGGGAAAGGGTGAGCAGGGTCTCCTCGACGACAGCTTGAAGCCTTTCTGTCATGAGAGAGTTCCATCCGCGTTCGCGAGACACTTCTTCCAAGAATCGGTTGGTTTCGGGCAGAGCGTCCATACTCAATTCTGTACGGAGAGTCCGTCTCTTTCGTCGATTGAATTCCGCAAAGACAGTCAACAGGACTACCATGACACCTCCCGCGATGACTGCCCTTTGAAAAAGCGATTCCCACAGGTCTCCGATGGGCAGGGGCACAACGCCGGTCTGAAGTCCCAGGCCGACAAGCAGCGCCGACCCTATCACCAGGCCCATACGGTAGTTGGGCGTATCTTGGGCGATCATCTTCATACCTTCGACCATCAGAGGGCTGAGCATGGCTACGACAAAGATTGCGGTTACCGGCGCAGGGATGCCAATAAGCAGGCTCCAAGACTTGGGGAAAAAGGCGGCGACGATGAGCAGGACGCCGGTTATGACGCCGATGTTGCGGGCGGCGCAGCCGGTCTGCTGCACGAACACGGTTCCCCTTGGACTGGCGGCAATCGGCATGACGGCGGCAAGCCCGGCGAGCAAGGTCCCCAGGGCCGTGCCGACCGACAAGCCCTGCACACGTCGATAGTCCATAGCTCTGGGCTCGCGCCAGGAAACTCGCTGTATCGAAAGGGATATGGACGTTCCCTGAAGGAGTGTGAGAAGTCCCAAGAATAGGAAGGCGGGCAGGAGGGACCAATAGGCCACGCCAAAGCTGAGACCCGGACCTGCCCATCCTTCCAGAGGGAGTCCGGCCACGGGAGCTTCGAGTACGGGCGCGAAGTCGTATATCCCGAAAGCAGCCCCGGCAATAGAACCGATCCCTATGCCAATGAGAGATGACCATACTCGCCAGCCGCCGGAACCCCGAAGTTGAAGCCCCATGATGAGCGCAAAAGTGACCAGGACGCACACCGGGGCGGCGGCGGCCGGGGCGTCGGGCGGCACGTCGCTCAAGCCCTCGAAGATAACCGGGACTACTGTGATAACGAGGAGTATGAGTACGGCGCCGCTAATGGCCGGGGTCACCAGACGCCGGATCAAGGATAGCCGCAGGGAGAGGAAGGCCTGGACTATACCGGAAGTGATGATCAGCGCCGCTAGAGTGGAGGCCCCGCCTTGCTCGAGCGCGATGATGCAAAAGGGGATGGCGGTGGGGGAAGGATAAGGAATGACAAGCATACCTGAACCCAGAGGGCCGACGCGAAAAGCCTGCGCTATAGCGCCGATACCGGTTACCGCCAACATGGCGAACACGGCCCATGCAATTTCCGAATCAGAGCCGCCGGCGGCATTGAACAAGACTATTGGGAACAGGGCTATGGGGGGAATGACAAGCAGCGCCGATTGGATACCCAGCCCCAGCGCCTCCAAGGGTGGAGGACTCTCATGGGGTTCGTACTGTGGCGTTGAAGAGGTGGCGGACGATGGCATATTTGCGACACAAGACGGACGGTACGTTCAGTCCAAGCCGGCTGCTCTCCTCCCTTGATGACCCTAGTTTCCATACGTGTCGGTGGCGATGAGCCAAAACGGAGTTCGCTAACGCGGCGGTGGAGGCCTCGAAGGCTAGGGGGTTTAGGTTGTCGGCTTCACTATGTCACCGAGTTTTCGTCCCTCGGCGTCTTTCCAATAAAAGAACCCGCTACTATTCATACCCAGGATAAAGCTGGACGCACCCGACGGAGAACTGAATATCTGATCCCGGATCAGCCTATACGAGGCGTCTTCGTCCATCAGCGACCCTTCTCTAATCCGGGCTTGCCTGTTTTCAGCGTGGCTTCTGGGGATGCTAGGAGCTTCGTCCTTTGCTGCTTGCGACCCGGCGAGCACTACGAAACTGTTCTCGTTGTCCTGGCGCGCTTTGGCCTTTATCCCCTTGCTTTCCAAGAAGAGATACAGGGGATACTCCACATTGGTCAGATTCTCTGCGGGCGGTTCCGCAACGATAGGCTCCTCTGCCGCCGGCTCACTGCCCCGTTCCAAGGCGGACTTCAGCCGGGCGTCGATCAGGTCGTTCACGAAGTGGGTGAACGCCTGTTTGACCAAGGGTCTGAACTGCTCGATTCGCTGCTTATTCTTTAGCCCCGGATACTCGATCCGGTTCAAGACGAATCGCACGAATTCCTCGCTAGGATTCTTCATTTCACGTGAAAGCGCCCGCTTCATGTCGTTCGTGTACTTCAGTTCCCGAGCGGCCTCCACGGTCTCCGTGGGGTCGAAATTGTCCTTGTGGAACTGCTTAAGCTGCTCGACCTGCACCTCCGTGAAGTCCAGCATGTTGAACTCGAAGAACGACCTCTCGTCCATCTTCTTCGACTCGTCCAGGTCGGAGTAGAAGCGATAGATGATGCCATCGGTAAGGATGCCGAATTGGGCGGAAGTGGCCGAGAAGTAGCGGAAGAGTTGAGCCTCCTCCTCCACTTTCAAATTGGCGCCGTACTTCTTCGCCTCGATGAGGATGATAGGCTCGCCGTTCCGCATGAGGGCATAGTCCACCTTCTCCCCCTTCCTGCTGCCAAAGTCCGCCGTGAACTCCGGCACGACCTCAGTCGGATCGAAGATGCTGTATCCAAGCATCTGGATAAACGGCATGACAAGGGCAGTCTTCGTAGCCTCTTCAGTCTCCAGGTGCTCAAGCCGACCCTGAAACCTTCTTGACCTAGTGCGTACGTCGTCAATGAAATCCACCTTCTACCTCCGTGTCACGGCCTTGCAGTAGTCGGCAATTATATCTGTGGCAGTCGGCAAATGTAAGGTGAGGGGTAAGACTCTGGCTTCATGGGGGATACGGGGTCGCGTTCTTTCGCGGGGAACGACTGCGACGTGGTGAGAAGATTTTCCGGGAGTCCGAACCAGTCCGATAAAAGCCACGTATTCTTTCTCTCCGTCCTCTTCTTTCGTTAGAATGGGTCAATCCCTGTACGGTTCGTCAAGTCAAATGTCCACTCCGGCCCGAAAGCAGTATCTTCGCATCAAGAGCCAGCATCAGGACGAGATACTGCTGTTTCGCATGGGCGACTTCTACGAGACGTTCGACAACGACGCGCGGCTGATATCGAGAGAGCTTGAAATCGCTCTCACGTCGCGCGAGATGGGCAAGGGGGCGCGAGTCCCTCTAGCGGGCATCCCATATCACGCTCTGGACGGTTACCTTGCCAAGCTCATAAAGAAGGGGTACCGCGTCGCCATCTGCGAGCAGATCGGCGATCCCGCGTCGTCGCGCGGAATCGTAGGCCGCGAAGTCGTTCGGGTCGTGACGCCCGGCACCGTCATTGAGGACTCGATACTGGATCGCAAGGCGAACAATTACCTGGCCGCCGTTGTCATCGAGGGAAACAAAGCCGGCCTGGCATACGTGGACATCACTACCAGTGAATTCGCGACGAGCGAATTTAACGCATCTCAACTTTCGGTGGAACTCGCCGGCCTGGAAGCGGCGGAACTGCTGGTGGCCGAGGGAGAGAATTCGCTCGATTCGGATGGCGGCCGCGCCGGAAGCGATGACGAGATTTCGATAACGACCGTATCGGCAGACATGTTCAACGAGGAATGGGCCCGCGAAGCTCTGCATAACGCCTTCGGGGTGATGTCGCTGGAGGGGTTCGGATGCGAGCGGCTCCCCTTGGCCGTACGAGCGGCGGGCGCCATCGTGCGGTACCTCGAAGATCATCGGAGCGGCGCCCTCGGACTGTTGAACTCCCTGTACACGTACTCCACCGAGGCGTACATGGTTCTCGACCCGCAGACTCGCCGCAACCTTGAATTATTTGAAGGCGGTCGATGGGGCGGGGATTTCGGAGCTTCCCTCCTCGCGACGCTCGACCGCACGAATACATCGATGGGGGCCCGTCAGCTTCGGCGGTGGGTGGGACGGCCCCTTCTCGATGTTGCCGAGCTGCAAAAACGGCAAGACGCCGTCGAATGGTTCCACCGCAGCGCCGTCCGTCGCAGCCGCGTGACGGCGGTACTGCAAAGAATCGCGGATATCGAGCGGCTCATCAACAAGGTGAGCGCCTCCGCCTCGAGCCCGCGGGACGTGGTCAGCCTCGGTCGCAGCCTCGCCGCCGCGCCCGAAATCTGGAACATTCTCCGAGAGGATGAGGATGCGGCGACGGTCGCTTGGATCAGTGAAGGAGTGCAGGACTCATCGGAAACGGTCGACCTTATTCACCGGGCAATAACCGACGATCCGCCCCTCAGCGTGGGAGACGGCGGCGTCATACGAGAGGGCTTTTCCGAAGATCTCGACCGCCTGCGCACTTCTTCGCGAGAAGCTCAGGACTACATTGCTTCGCTTGAAAAGGCCGAGCGTGAGCGAACGGGCATCAAGTCTCTCAAGGTCGGATACAACAAGGTTTTCGGCTACTACATCGAGATAAGCCGGCCCAACTTGGCCCAGGCGCCCGAAGAGTACATCCGTCGCCAGACCCTGGTGAACGCGGAACGTTTTATCACTCCGCAGATGAAGGAGTACGAGTCGCTCATTCTCAACGCGCAGGAGCGAATCGTAGAGTTGGAATCGAGCCTTTTTCGGCAAGTCGGCAAGCAGGTAGCGGATGCCGCCGGCTCCATTATGACCGTTGCGAGAGCCGTCGCGCGGGTCGACTCCTTGGCGTCGCTGGCCGAGGTAGCCGAACGCCAGGGATACGTCCGGCCCGAATTGAACGACGGGGACGCGATAACTATTGTTCAGGGGCGGCATCCGGTTGTGGAGCGAACAATCGAGGCGGGGAAGTTCGTGCCCAACGACATCCGACTTTCCACGCGAGACGAACAGGTCATCATGCTCACCGGCCCGAATATGGCGGGCAAGTCGACGTTCATTCGACAGGTCGCGGTCATAGCGCTCATGGCGCAGATCGGCAGCTTCGTACCCGCGGACTCGGCGACTGTCGGCGTCGTCGACCGTATTTTCACCCGCGTCGGCCTTCAGGATGACCTCTCGACCGGCCAATCCACCTTCATGATCGAGATGCTGGAGACGGCGACCATTCTCAATCATGCCACTCCCCGATCACTGGTCATTCTCGATGAGATTGGACGCGGGACAAGCACGTATGACGGTCTTGCCATCGCGCGAGCGGTGGCGGAATTCATGCACAATCACCCGCGGGCGGGATGCAAGACCCTGTTCGCCACTCACTACCATGAGTTGACGCAGTTGGCCGAAGTCCTGCCGAGGGTCCGGAACTACAACGTCGCGGTTGCCGAGGAGGACGGCGAGATCGTGTTCCTGCATCGCATCGTGCCGGGCGGAGCCGACCGAAGCTACGGCGTGTACGTCGCGCGTTTGGCCGGAATGCCGAGCGCCGTCATCAATCGCGCGTGGGAAGTGCTTTCCGAGTTCGAAGGGAATTCGGCTTCTCCCATGGCGAACGGTCAGGGCGTACCTGCCGCCGCAGAAGCGCAGCAGCTTTCGTTTCTTCCAACGACGCCCCCGATCGTGGACGAACTGCTGGCCCTGGACGTATCCTCCTTGACTCCGTTAGAGGCGATAACCAAGCTGTACGAGATGCAGGAACGCGCCCAATAGCGCGTGGGGTTCATACTTTGTTAAGCGTTGCGTTATCTTCCGGTAACGACGACTCGCTACACTGGTTCAATGACCTAGCGTTGTATATCCCAGAAGTCCCGCAGTGAAGGAGGTCTCTATGCGCAAACCGGGTTCTATGCCGATGTTCGTTGCGGTCGCTATCTCGGCGGCGCTGTTCCTAGCCGCATGTACCGGCGACGGCCAAGAGTCGACAACCGAGGCTCCACCGGCCGCCGCAGCGCAGACCGAGGACGGTCAAACTTCATCAGAGACGACTGCGTCCAAAGAAAAGACCGCGCCTAAAGTGGAAGAACGCCCAAAGTTGTCGCTCCCGATCACCGAGGACACGTTGACGGCTCCGCGCATCATGGGAAAGGGCGTCAGCGAATGGATCAACTCCGAAGAGCTCACTCTGGCTCAGCTGCAGGCCGAGAACAAGGTTGTCCTCATAGACTTCTGGACGTATACGTGCATTAACTGCATCCGCACTTTGCCATACCTCAAGCAGTGGCACGACAAATACGCCGAGCGCGGGCTCGTCATCATCGGAGTCCACACGCCGGAGTTTGAGTTCGAGAAGTCCTTGAACAATGTTAAAGAAGCCGTCGATGGATTCGCAATCAAGTATCCCGTCGTGCAGGACAACAACTACTGGACCTGGAACGCCTTCAACAACCGGTACTGGCCGGCGAAGTACCTGATCGACAAGGACGGCTACATTCGATATTCCCACTTCGGAGAGGGGAAGTACGATGAGACCGAGCAGGCCATCCGCCTTCTGCTCGAAGAGGCTGATCAGGCGGTCTCCGACATCTCCGACGACGAGAACCCGATTAGGCTCATAGCCCCGAACGCTTTGAGTTCTCGGAGTCCGAACGGCTTGACCCGCGAGTTATACGCGGGAACGGATCGCAACTACGGCGCGCTGCGGTCGGGAAATCGGGCGCCCTATGTGCTCAACGAGGAGTTCTATCAGCGGGCGAATACGGACACCGAGTACACCGATCCCGGTGATTGGCAAAACCACCACATGTACTTGCAGGGCTTCTGGAACAATGGGCACGAGAGCCTGCGTCACGCCCGGGTCACGGAAAACTTTGAGGACTACATGGCGCTCCGCTTCAATGCGGTGGACGTTAACGTCGTGCTCCGCACGCAGAGCGACACCCCTTACACGGTGCAGATCCGCATGGATGGAGAGCCTCTGACAAGCAAGACCGCCGGCGCCGACATCTGGTTCGATGAAGACGGCAGGAGCTTTATAACGGTCGACGAACCGCGCCTGTACGCACTCGTGCGGCTGGCCGCCTTCGAGAGCCACGAGCTAACCCTGAGTTCCAACTCCGATGAGTTCGAGGTGTTCGCATTTACTTTCGGGGCCTATGTGGTTCATCCCGAAATATAAGGCGCTAACCCTTCGACGTTAGGTTGTCGAAGGCAGGGGAATGTTGCACAAGATTCAGCGAGAACGGGATACACGGGGACTATGCGGCCAGGCTCCAATAGGTCGTGCTTGAATGTCATCACGAGACGGAGGGAGTTTATGAAGATGCGCGTCGAGGTCGTGGCATTCGGTCTGGTTGTTCTTATGGCCTTCGCCGTCGGCTGTGGCGGTGAAGACGCAGGGGACGAGTCGATTAGCGAAGAATATGAGGCGGCGTCCACACTCCGCGAACCGCCCGAGCGGCCCGACCATGAACCGCTGATTGAGAGTGAGAGGACCTCCGATGGTTTCAAGGCCATTCTCGGCACAGGCGATCTGGGTGTCGGGACGGAACGCATCGGTTTTGTGCTTACTTCAAAGACGGACTTCGTCACTGCGAAGGGGGTACAGGTTACCCCTGCGTACGTCTCCGGTGGGGCGGAGGAGGTCAAGCCGGTCGTCGACACCGTGTTCCAGCAGTGGCCCTATGGCAACCGAGGGCTGTACACGACCTCCATCGATTTCGACAAAGCCGGAGACTGGGTGCTCGATATCTCCGTCCCCGGAGACGGAGGCGAAACGGTGAGCGTGCCTCTGGCGGTTGAAGTCTTCGAGTCCGCGTACTCTCCGATGAAAGGACAGGCGGCAGTTGCAAGCAAAACGCGGACTCTCGACGACGTGGAATCAATCGAAGAACTGACGACCGGTTCTCTCCAGGATCCCGACCTCTACCAAATCAGCCTCCATGAGGCCATTGAGAATGAGATGCCGACCGTCGTCGTGTTCGCCAGCCCGGCCTTCTGCCAAAACGCCGTGTGCGGTCCGCAGGTCGATGTGCTCCAAGAGCTGAAGAACGCATATCGATCGGACGCGAACTTCGTGCATGTCGACTTCTACGACAACCCTCACGAAATCCAGGGAGATCTCGACCGCGCGGTTATTTCACGCGCTGTTCGAGAGTGGCGCCTGCCCAGCATCGAGTGGACATTCGTTATAGACAGGGAGGGCATCGTCACCGCGCGCTTCGAGGGATTTGCGACTTATGACGAAGTTGAGGCTGCACTGCGACAGGCGCTGTAGCGCGCTCGCAGGGTACACACCGTCGAACTTTCCCGAAACCAATACCTTCCGGCGCATTGAAACCCGTCTGGGGCCGCATTACCATGTCACGCAAGCAATTGAAGAGTTCCATATCATCTTTAGGATGGAACGATGGCGGCGCATGCGAAAGGCATGGAGGCCCCGAAGTTTACATACGGCCTGCTCTATAGGCTGGCGAAGTTCTTTCGCAGGTGGGGCGCGTCCATGATCGACGCGCTGCCGCCATATAAGCGAGTCGAAGGCATCCTCGCCGACAAGGGCATCGACGCGCGCGGCAACCATCACATCCTCGTCGACGGAGAGATCATCGGCGTTGACTGGCTCACGTTCGAGATGCTGATGATCGGCGAGGCCCTCCGCATCCGCGCGACCCGCGCGAACCAGGCCATCAACATTGACCGTCTCTCTCCGTAGCGCTATCCCGCCGTCGTTCCCGTGAAAACGACAACACAATCCCCTAAAGAATTCAGCCGGGCTTGTTCCGGTTATTCATTCGGCCGGCTCATTCCACGTGCGGACAAACTCTCGCTGTTCGTTCGTCTCAGGCGAGTCGGCCAACCAGCCGGCCATTCCCGCTTCCTTTCGCAACTCGACAATGCGGTCGAGGGCCGCCCCTCCAGTATCTCCATGCCGCGCCAGCCAGCAGCCAACAACGGTTCCGGTTCGTCCGATTCCGGCCCGGCAGTGGAGGTAGACGGTCTTATTGTCGGCCAAGGCGGCGTCGACGGCATCAAGGATTCCGACCATTTGATCCCGGCTAGGCACCCGAAAATCAGGTATGGGATAGCGTTCATATTCAAAGGACAGGCCGAGCTTGCCGGCCTCCTCTTCCAAAGCGTCAGCGTATGACCGTGAATCTCTCGGCGGCGTAAGGTCTATGAAATGGTTGACCTGAGAATCGAGCAAGGCCCTTATCCTTACTGCTCGCGGTTCTCGCGAGTTCTCCACAGGATGCTCTCCGGCGGCGAAGCGATCCCTGATCACCCAATAGCTGTTATACCAAGGGAGGTTTTTCTGCGATGGAGCCGCCGACAAGATTCTACTCTCCGTTTCGGCTCCACAGCGACTGCATGACGTTGCCCGGGTTCATAGGAAGGCGCTCCATGCGAACGCCGACAGCGCGGTAAATTGCATTGGCGATGGCAGCGGGGGGAGGCACGATGTTGACCTCGCCGACGCCTCGGACCCCAAAGGGATGGCCCGGGTTGGCCACTTCGACGACCACGGTATCGATCATCGGCAGGTCGTTGGCGACCGGCATCCGATAGTCGAGGAACGTGCTGTTCGCCATGCGGCCCTCATCGGTCATGAAGTACTCCTCGTTGAGGGCCCATCCGATGCCCTGGGCGCTGCCGCCCTGCATCTGGCCTTCAACGTAACTGGGATGGATGGCCTTGCCAACGTCCTGTACGGTCGTGAAACGGAGTATCCGAACCTTGCCCGTTTCCGGATCGACCTCAACGTCGACGATATTGCCGCAGTAGGCCGAGCCGACTCCCGCCGCGTCGACGGCCGCCCGTCCCACTATCGGGCTGCCAGTACCCCCGATCTGGCCGGCCAGTTCCTTGAAGCTCATGGAAAGCTCGGAATCGACCTTGGATCGGAAAACTCCGTCGACGAGTTCGACGGAGTCCGTTTCGACGTCCCAAATCAGCGCGGCGCGTTCGATCATCTGGCGTTTCACGTCCTGGGCGGCGTCGTGAGCGGCCATGCCGGTCGCGAACGTGACGCGGCTCCCGCCCGTTCCGGCGGTGAAACCGATCTCGTCGGTGCTGACCACCATCGGGCGAATGTCTTCGGCGGGGATGCCGAGGACCTCGGCGGCCTGCATCGCGATGGAAGTCCGAGTGCCGCCGATGTCGGGCGACCCCTCGACGAGGCTGCATGTGCCGTCCGAGTGGACGTTGATGTTCACGCTGGACGGGCCGCCGCCGTTGATCCACCAGCCGACGGCGACGCCTCTGCCCGTGTTGGGGCCCTCTAGCGGCGCCGTATAGTGCTGATGCGCCTTCATCGCGTCGACTACCTCGACAAGGCCGATGGCAGGGAAGACGGGGCCGTCAACTCGGCGAGTACCCTCCTTGGCCGCGTTGAGAAGACGGAATTCCAGCGGGTCGATGCCGACCTTCTCCGCCAGTTCATCGACCACCGTTTCCGCGGCGAACTCGGCGTTCGTCGCCCCGGGAGCTCGATAGGCGTTTGTGGAAGGCTTGTTGACGAAGACTCCGAAACCCTCAATATCACCGTGTTCTAGATCGTAAGGCGCGAACACGCACATGCAGCCGGGGCCAATCATCGAGCCGGCGTATGCCCCCGACTCGTAGGCGAGCATCGACTTAGCCGCCGTGAGTTTGCCCTCCTTCGTCGCGCCCATCTTGATGACGATGTGCGATCCGGGCGTCGGGCCCGTGGCCTCGAGATCCTCGCCGCGAGTCATGATGATCTTGATTGGGCGATTGGTTTTCTGTGAGAGGTACGCGGCCAGCGGTGCTCCGTAAGGCTCGAATTTTCCGCCGAAGCCTCCGCCGATCTCCTGCGGGGTCAGAACGACTTGCGACTCGGGAATGCCGAGGGCGTTGGCGGTGCCGTCACGGACTTCCACAGGCCCCTGTGTGCTGCACCAGATATGCACGCGACCGTCCTTCTTCCAGTGCACGGTCGTGTTCTGAGGCTCAATGTATCCCTGGTGCACCGTTGCTGTGTCGAAAGTCCGCTCGACGATAAAGTCGGCCTGCGCGAATCCCTGTTCGACGTCGCCCTTAACGTGGTGGATGTACTCCTCGATATTCGTCGGTACGTCGTTATCCTCTCCGTGGTAGTCGGAACGGTTCTTCTCATGCAGGATCGGGGCGTCGTCTGCAAGCGCTTCCGGCGCCGTCATGACGGCCGGCAGCAGCTCATACTCAACCTCAATGAGCGCCAAAGCCTCCTCGGCGTCGTGGACGGTATTCGCCGCGACTCCGGCTATCGGATGGCCCTTGTAGAGGACTTTCTTGCTCGCCATGAGCGACTCGCGCAGATCCTCATGCTCGCCATCCTGCGGGAAGTCGGCGGCAGTCGTCACGGCCCGGACGCCGGGGTGGGCCTCCGCCTTGCTCGTATCGATCGACTTGATGATCGCGTGCGCGTGCGGACTCCGAAGTATTTTCCCGTAGAGCAGCCCCGTCGGGTACTGATCGGCTCCGTACTTGGCGACACCAGTCACCTTGTCGGCCCCGTCGTGGCGGACGGGACGTTTCCCAACGGTCTTGAACTCCACCTCGGACAGGACGACATTCGGCTCATAGGTTGTGGTCACGGATACACCTCATTACATGGGGGATTAGCTGAACAGATTAAAGCAGAGATGCGGGGCCCGCGCAATCCGCGCCGGGCCGGATTACGCCGTTCTGGCAGCCTCGTCCAAGGCCCGAAGGACGCCCGCCTCCAGCTGCTCATACGGCTCGAAGCCGACGGAGATTCTGATCATTCCCGGATAGGGGAAGCGTTCCTCGCCCCAAACGGTGGCGACGTGGAGCATGATCGTCGTGGGATCGCCGAGGGTCGGGACGTAGGAGATTGTGTCGGAGACGGCCTCGACGAAGGCGTCCGCAGCGGCGCGTCCGCCCTTGAAGTCGACGTTTATCATCGCGCCGTAACCACGTCCTTCGAACGTCTTGGCGGCCTCGTTGTGGGTAGCGTGGAATTTGAGGCCGGGATATCGGACGCGCTCGACGGCGGGATGGCCCGACATGGCATCCGCCAGCTTGGAGGCGTTCTCGCACTGGGCGGAGAATCGCATGGCGAACGTCCGGGACTGCGTGTTGAGGCGGTAGGCGTCGTCGGGGCTGAGGGTGTTCCCGACATACTTCCGGTAGAGCATGGCGTCCTTGCGGATGGCGGAATCGTTACTGCACACGACGCCGGCTGTGAGGTTGCCGTGTCCGCCGAGGTACTTGGTCGCGCTGTGTACGACGATGTCGGCCCCGCGCTCCAGCGGCTGCCAGAGGCGAGAGGTCGCGAAGGTGTTGTCCACGATCACCACTATTCCCCGCTCCTTCGCCATCTCGATGATCATGGGGCCATCGGAAACGATAAGCAATGGGTTCGTAACCGGCTCAAAGTAGAGGAGGGACGGCTCTACTCGGTCGAGCAGATTCTTCAGTCGAGCGAGATCATACCGTTCCTCACCCTCTTCCGGGTGAAACCGCATGACCTCAATGCCGCGCTTTTCTATGAGTATGCTGCGGATGTAGTCGTTCGTTCCGCCGTACAATTCACTGAAGAATAACCAGGGGCCGGTATTTTCGCCGTGCTGGAAGACCGAAAGAGCGGTGTCGATGGCCGCCATGCCCGAAGCCGTAAGGACTGCCCAACTCGCGCCCTCAATCTCCGCCAGCAACTCCTCCGTCTCCGCGACGTTGGGATTCCCGTAGCGGCTGTAGGAGAAGCGGTCGGCGCTCTGCGGATACTCCTCCTCCTTCGCGAACACATCCGCCGCCTCGCCGATGGTGTCGAAGAGGAATCCCGCGTTGCGATAGATCGGGAGGCGTTTCGTACGCTGCGGCTTCGGCGGCATCGATACGCCCTATGTCAGCCGATAGAATGTGGCGGCGGTGCCGCCCATCAGATTCGCATAGTCCCCATCGCCGATATCCCCCAGCGCTGCGACCGCCCCGTCTTTGACGGCCTTGTATCCGTCAACGAGAAGGCACACGGGCCAGTCGCTGCCCCACATGAGCCGGTCGAATCCGAAGCTCTCGATCACGTGGGCGACATAGGGCACGATTTCCGTTCTCCACGTATCGGGGTTGGCCTCGGTTGCCATGCCGGAGATTTTGCAGTGCATCCCCGGAATCTCGGCTGCTCCGGCGATGTCCTCCGCCCACGGCTCCATCCGACCTTCGGCGATCTCCGGCTTGGCGATATGATCAATGACCATCCGAAGGTCCGGCACACGGTCGGCCAGATTTGGAATGTGTTTCAGGTGCGGCGGTCGCAGAAGCAGATCATAGGCAAGGCCGCGCCGGGCCAATTCCCGAAGGCCGCGCACGACGTCTTCCCGCAGCAGCCATCGCTCGTCCGGCTCGTCATGCACTTGATGCCGAACGCCGACGAATTTGGGATTTTCCTGCATCCGGTCGAGCGTCGCTCCCACGTTCTCGTCCGTCAAATCGACCCACGCGACCAATCCGGCGATGGATTCCGCGCCGTCTGCAAGATCGAAGAGGAAGTCCGCCTCCGCGGCCGTCATCTGGGCCTGCACGACGACGGTCTTCGCTATCCCCGCCTCTTGCAGGTGCGGGGCGAGATGCTCAGGCAAGTAGCTTCGTCGCAGAACGTTGTCGCCCTCCGGCATCCACGGATATTCGAGACGGTTGATGTCCCAGAAGTGCTGGTGGCTGTCCACGGTCGGAATCGAATCACTCACTGCGCTCTCCCGTGCCCTGCTCATCTCTCGGCCAGTCGTACAAGTCCCACACCTGTTCCATTTGCGCCCACCACTCCTCCGGCATTGCACCGGGGGCCTTCTCCTGGAAACCACGCATGAACTCGTCCCACTCGCGACCCTTGGGCTCTTCTGTGTACTTGGCCAGGTCCGCCGGAAAGTCGAAATCATCCGGAACCTCAAGGTACATGAACAGCCTGCGCCCCAACAGGAAGATTTTCATCTTCTCGATGCCAAGGCTCTTCAGGCTGTCGAGAGTCTCGGGCCAGACGGCCCGGTGATGCTCGACGTACTGCTCGATGAGGGCCGAGTCGTCCTTGAGGTCGAGCGCCATGGCGTAGGACTTGGTCATAGCCCAAAGTTACTCGAAACGAGGCGGTGGGTCAACGTGGAGAAACCGGAAGACAACTCTCGCCGGTTCAGCCGAGCTTTGAGCAGGCGCATGGCGGCAGGGAAGGCACTTCAGGAACGGCTCACTCCAGCCAGCGGGTATACTGCGCCACGGTGTCGATACCTACGAGGCCGCTGTATGCCCGTTGCAGCCGGCCGGTTATCGGGCCGGGCATTGCGCCGTCGCCGCCCGACGCGCCATTGAAGGTCGATACGGGACAGATGCACAGACTCGTGGAGGTCACGAATATCTCGTCCGCCGTGTAGGCGTCGAAGACGTCGATGTCCTCCTCCGTCGCCTCGATCCCCAACTCGTGGGCGAGGTCCAGCGTCGTTAGTCGGCTGATGCCGCCGAGCACGAATTGGCTCTTGGGCGTGCGGATTGCTCCGTCCTTGACGAGGAAGATGTTGCTGCCGTTGCCCTCGCACAGATTGCCGTTCATGTCGAGGAGAATGGCGTAGGCGTCGGGGTGCTGGGCCCGCGCTTCCATGTCGGCCTGGATGAGGTTGATGTAGTTGTGCGTTTTGGCCCGTGGGCTCATAGCGTCGGGGGGCGTGCGTCGAACGGACGGCGTGATGACGGGCATTCCGTCTCGGTAGTAATGGGCTCTTTCCTTGAACGGAATCGGGAAGCACTCGATGATGACCGTGGGGCGGTCTGCGGCAGACTGGATGTCGCCGCCCGCCAGTCGAAGCCCGCGAGTCACCCGCTGCGTAACCCAGATGTCGTCGCGCTCCTCCACGGTCGGAAGGTTGCGTCGGAGCACGTCCATTGTCAGGTCGGCCATTTCTTCCTTCGTCATCTGGGGATCGATTCGCATCCATTTCAGCGACTCGTACAGTCGATCGAGATGTTCGCCCAGTTTGAATATCTCGTGCCCGAACGTTCGGGTCGTGTCGAATACCGCGTCACCCAAGATGAATCCTCGGTCGCTGATCGAGACTGACGCCCGGCTCTCAGGCACGATATCCCCGTTTACGTATGCGACTCGCTCTTGTGTCATTCCTGCCTCCGGTTTGTTCAACCTGCCTATTTCGGTTACTCCGTTCGTGGTGAGCCTGCCGCATTAAGAATTGTCCTTCGACAGGCCCAGGGCGAACGGAATTGGCTTATATTGCCCTCACGCTGCGTCAAGCTCCCTGAGGCGGAGCGTTTACTGTGCTGATGGATCCTTGAATTTATAGCCAACGTTCCAGACTGTCTCGATGAACTGGTGGTCTCGGTCCTCGATCTTGCTGCGAAGTCGCCGTATGTGTACGTCGACCGTTCGCGTTCCGCCGAGGTAATCATATCCCCAGATGCGTTCGAGGAGTTGATCGCGAGTATAGACCCTGCCGGGGTTCGCTGCCATCAGGAGAAGCAATTCGTACTCTTTGAACCTGAGGTTTACGCTCCGCCCGCCCACGAACACTTCGTAATTCGTGCGATTGATCGAGAGATCGCCCGCCCGCACTACGCCGTCGCTCTTATCGGGCTGCGAATTCAGAAGCCTTCGCGCGCGGAGGAGAATCTCACCAGGTCGCGCGGGTACGATCATGACATCGGCGAACGGCAGCGACGGGTCGAACATCCCGACGCCGCGTTCCGGCGCCAAGGCGATTGTGGGAATTTTCAACTTCGTAAATTCGAGGATGCACGCCTTGACTGTCGCGTCGGTCATCGCGGACGTGTCCACAAGCGCGATATCGACGCCTTCATAGTCCGAAGGGGCGCGGACGTCGGCGATGCCGGCCGTCAGCGAGGCGACGACCCCCCCATCGCGCAGCTCGGCAAGGTAGTCGGGTTCCCTGTTTCGTATGGGTATCGGGTTGGCTGTCATAGCTGTATTCGTACCGGACACAACGCAAAGTATACCAAGTGCGGCCCGGTTATGGCAGAATGGATCAGTCGCTCGATTCCCAAGGGGCGGCTTTCCAAATTCAATCGAAGGATGTGCAACACGTGAAGGCTCTTGGAGACCTGAAGGTTCTCGACCTGTCTCGCGTGCTCGCCGGCCCGTTCTCCACACAGATACTCTCCGACCTCGGCGCGACCGTCTGGAAGATCGAGTCGCTCCTCGGAGACGACACTCGACGGCTTGGTCCCCCTTTCATGGAAACGGAGTCGTCCTATTTCCTCTCTGTCAATCGGGGCAAGAAGAGCATTTGCGTCAACCTGAAGGACTCCCGCGGCCAGCGTCTCGTGCGGCGCATGGCGGTCGAGGCCGATATCATCGTCGAGAATTTCAAGACCGGCGATCTCGCTCGGTACGGTTTGGACTATGAAAGCATAAACCGAATACATCCGCGCATCATCTACGCTTCCATAACGGGTTACGGTCACACGGGGCCCCGCGCCTCCGAGCCCGGAGTCGACACGTCCCTCCAGGGGATGATCGGTCTCATGAGCGTCACCGGCGAACCCGACCGACCGCCTTCAAAGGCGGGCATCGCCGCCATCGACCTTTTGACCGGCTCACTCGCGGTAACCGGCATCCTCGCCGCGCTCCGCGACCGAGACCGAACCGGGCTCGGTCAGCACATCGACCTGTCACTCTTCGACACCGGTATCATGGGGATGGTTAATGTCGCGCAGAATTACATCGCCACCGGCGAGCCTCCTCATCGTTACGGCAGCGCCCACCCGCAAATATGCCCTTACCAGGCGTTCGAGGCCAGGGACGGACGCTGGTTCATGCTTGCGGTGATGAACGACGGCATGTTCCAAAAACTCGCTCCCCTCATCGATCTTCCCTCGATTCATCAGGACTCTCGTTTTGAAACGAATGCCGCGCGGCTCGCGAACAAAGACGAACTGATCCCTCGCCTCGCCGAACGGTTCCGAACAAAGGACCGGCAGGCGTGGATCGACTCGCTAACCGAGGTCGGCATCACCTCGGGGCCCATTAACACGTTCGACGAAACCCTCGCGGACAAGCAGGCAGGGGCTCGCCAAGTCGTCTGGAACGTCGAGCACTCCACTATTGGCGACCTGCCCGTGATGGCGAACTCCCTCCAGTATATGAGCCGCACACCAGCCGCGCCGCAAGGCCCTCCACCCCTGCTTGGCGAACATACCCGAGAAGTGCTGTCGCAATTCCTTGACGCCGATGAGTTAGATGCGTACGAGCGGGACGAGGTGGTAGGGACCGTCGCAGGGAGAGATACGGAGAGGAAGCGCTGAGGGCGCCCCTCACTCCAAGTCGGCTATGGCTTGCCCGTCCACTACCTGGTCTCCCGCCGAAACATGCACCGCCTGAACGATGCCCGACCAGTCGGCCCTGAGCGTCTGCTGCATCTTCATCGCTTCGAGGATGCAGATCGGGTCACCGGTTACTACCTGGTCGCCCTCTTTCACGGCCACAGACACGATAACTCCCGGCATCGGAGTTTTGAATGACTTGGTCGGTCCCGGCGCAGGCCTTGCCGCTGCCGACGGGGGAGTCGGGGACTTCGGAGGCTCGCGCCGCCGGACGGGCATATCCGCGGCCTCGTCCTGCGACGACGTGATCGGAGGTAAATCGATCAGTTCAACTTCGACCAACTCGCCGTCCACGACTGCCTGAATCGGAAACTCGTCGAGGTCTTCCACCTCGACGGTGTACCACCGATCTTCAATCTTGACTCGTACAGTCGTTGGCATAATGTATGGTAGGAAGTTCTTATTGAATCAGGGCCAAGAAGACCCCTGCCACAGCGGCCGATCCGATGACTCCCGCTGCGTTCGGCCCCATGGCATGGTACAGCAGGAAATTCTTTGGGTTGGCTTCTTGGCCGAGATGATGCGAGGTTCTCGCGGCCATCGGCACGGCGGAAACGCCCGCCGAGCCGATTAGCGGATTGATTTTCTCCTTGAGGAACAGGTTCATGATCTTCGCGAAGATCACACCGCTCGCCGTGCCCGCGCAGAAGGCGACGAGTCCGAGTCCGAGGATGGCCAGCGTTTCGAGATCGAACACTCTCTCCGCCACAAGCTGCGCCCCGATCGTCAGCATCAGGAATATCGTCGAGACGTACAAAATCACGTCGGTCGATGCCTGCACAAGCCGTGGAACGACTCCGCTCTCCTTCAGCAGATTGCCGATCATGAACATGGAAATCAGGGGAGCCGAACGAGGCACCACGAGGATAACAACGATCATGACGAAAGTTGGGATGATAAGTTTCTCTCGTCGTGAGACGTCGCGCAGAGGCTTCATCTCGATCTCGCGCTCACTCTTCGTCGTAAACAGCTTCATAAAGGGAGGCTGGACGAACGCGACGGTTGCCACGTATGAATAGGCGATGACCGCGGTGATACCGAGTAGTTCGGGAGCGAGTTTGGCCGAAATGAATATGGTGGTCGGGCCGTCGGCCCCGCCGATGATGCCGATCGCGGCCGCCTCAGGAATGGTGAAGAGTCCCGTGGCCAGTGCGCCCCAAAACGCGGCGAAGATTCCAATCTGGGCCGCAGCGCCGAGCAGGAGCGTCCTTGGGTTGGCGATCATCGGGCCGAAGTCCGTGCTGGCGCCGAGTCCGAGGAACATCAGCGGAGGCAGGATATTCCAGAACGCCAGGCCGTAGTGGAACGTTATGCCGAAGAGCCCCGCCTCCTGCACGCCCACCGCTTCCGTGGGCAGCGTCGCAAGCCCGGTCAACGGCATATTGACGGCCACGATTCCCAATCCGATGGGCAGGAGCTCGTATGGCTCCATATTCCTCGCGACCGCAAGAAATATGAAACCCAGCCCAACCAGGATCATAAGGCCCTGCTGCCAAGAGAGGTTGGCAAAGCCGGTTGATTCTAAGAAGTCGATGAATTCAGCCAATGACGGTTAGGTGCAGGGTTATTAATCGCCGGGTGATGGTGTGGGAAGCGTCGCCGAGTTCGCGCGTATTTCGCGGAGCGCGCTGACGGCGATCGCCGCAGCGAGGGCTTTTTCGCGTTTCTCCGCCGAGGAGGCGTCCGAAACGTCGGCAGTGACGTCTTTCGGGCCAAAGAACCTGCCGACTACCCAGATACCGGCCGATAGTACCAGCAGCAGCGCAAAAGCCGTGCTGACCCCAATGACAGTGAGATTCAGCCCCTCTTCGATTATAGCGGCATCGAACGTCAAGTTAATTGTTCTCCTCGCCGGCGACCCGTCAAATTGTACAACAATCCCAGAGATACGGCATAGCCGCCGGTTCTGAGATGCTGTGCATGGCGTCCCTCTGGCGCCCTCACGCCGTCGAAAGTCCACATCAGGAACAAAAAAGCCCAGGACGCTGCCATTTCTTGCGCTTCAATGCTCCGGCGCAACACCATCGCTTCGGTCTGATAGACTGTCCTCGAGTTTGCGACTTGGAGAAGCATGATGCCCGAACGCACCTATCGCGTCGGCGTGATCGGATGTGGCCGCAAGGGGACACAGCACGCGCGGGCCTGGGATATCACGCCCGGTTCGGAGGTCGTCGCAGCCGCCGAGACCGACCCTGAGAATGCCGACCTCTTCCGCAGGCGTTTCGGTGTGCCGGTCTATGATGACTACCATGAGATGCTCCGCAACGAGAGCATTGATATCGCCGCTCCCATCCTGCCCGTGAGCGCCAACTGTGATGTCGTCATGGGTTGCGCCGAGTATGGCGTCAAGGGGATCCTGTGTGAAAAACCCATCACCGACAGCCTCGCGAACGCGGACGAGATGGTCGCCACGTGTCGCGCTAGAGGTATTGCCTTCGGATGCGGCGATCTCGACCGAAATCTACCTGACTACACGAAGGTGAAGGCAATCATCGACTCTGGCGAGATCGGCGAGGTTGTCGCCATCGATCTGCACGCCGGATCGAGCCGAGAGTGGGATATCCAAGGACTCAGCCTCACTCGCCTTTTCGCTGGCGACGCCGACGTGGCCTGGGTCATCGGGTGGGTGACGGGAGACCCGTTCAGCGACCATGATCAGGGGCAGGCCGGCTATATTCGATTCGCCAACGGGATTGAGGCATTCCGGCATACGAACAAGAACGCAAAGAACGGCATTGAGGTGCTCGGCTCGAAGGGGTCATTCTACACCGACTACATGCGCCTCAAGATGTGGAAGCTGGAGGATCCCGTCGCCAGACCGAGATGGAACAACGACATGATCGAAGTCAAAGGTGTGTTCAAAGAAGAATCGCAGCACGTTCGCAGTGGAACGCACGACGAGGAGGGCTGGAGATGGGCAGGGAATCGTAACCTCGCCACGGTCCAATCCATGATAGAGGCCATCGAGAACGGCACCGACCCAACCGGCAGCGGAGAAAACTCGCGAAAGTGCCTCGAAATCGCCATAGGTTTGCGAGAGTCCCACCGACGCGGAAGGATGCCCGTCCGACTTCCTCTCGAAGACCGCAGCCTCCGGATCGTCCCGCCGATGTCGCGCTGGCTCAATAAGAAGGAGACGATGTCGATTGAGGACTACCGCACCTCTATCGGCAACTGGAAGCTGGGGTAGTGAAGACGGGCGACCACTGAGGGGCGTCTCTATGGGGGTTACGGAAGTCGCTCCGTTAGAGCTTGGCCGCAACTTTCTTCCATGAGTCTCGCAACGTCACTGTCCGATTGAAGACAAGCGACCCCGGCGCGGAATCGGGATCGACTGCGAAATATCCCGTACGCTCGAACTGAAAATTCTCCCCCGGAACCGCGTCCGCCAGACTTGGCTCGACCTTTGCGTTGGTAACGGTCTCCAGCGAGTCAGGATTGAGTGTGGTCATGAAGTCATCGTCATCGTCGGGACGCTCCGAGGTGAAGAGGTGGTCGTACAAACGCACCTCGGCGTCAACTGCTCGATCGGCCGAAACCCAATGAATCGTCCCACGCACCCTTCGACCGTCGGGAGCTTGTCCCCCGCGCGTTTCGGGGTCATAAACGCACCTCAACTCCACGACTTGGCCCGAAGCGTCCTTGACGACGTCCGTGCATGTGATGAAATACCCGTAGCGCAGACGCACTTCGCGGCCGGGGGCTAATCGGAAAAACTTGCGCGGCGGGTCTTCCATGAAATCATCCCGTTCGATATACAGCTCCCGCGAGAACGGCAGCTTGCGTGTGCCCGCGGCGTCGTCTTCCGGATTGTTGATCGCATCCAGTTCTTCGGTCCGGCTCTTGGGGTAGTTCTCGATTACTACTTTGAGAGGTCTGAGAACGGCGAGACGACGGAGTGCGCTCTCGTTCAGGTCGTCACGCACGGCATGTTCGAGCATCGCGATGTCGATGACGTTCTGCCGCTTGGCCACGCCGACCTGTTCACAGAAGTTCCGTATTGCCGCCGGCGTATATCCTCGCCTGCGCAGACCGGCCAATGTCGGCATCCTTGGGTCATCCCAGCCGCCGACATGCCCCTCTCGCACGAGCTGCACGAGCTTGCGCTTGCTGAGAACGGTATTGCTCAGGTTCAACCGCGCGAATTCGATCTGCTGCGGCCGATACACGTCCAGGGCGTTGAGGAACCAGTCATACAGCGGCCGGTGGTCCTCGTATTCCATCGTGCAAATGGAGTGGGTCACTGCCTCAATGGAGTCGCTCTGTCCGTGCGCGAAGTCGTACATGGGGTAGATCACCCACTGCTCGCCCGTGCGGTGGTGCGGCGTCTTGAGGATTCGGTAGAGTAC
This sequence comes from Dehalococcoidia bacterium, assembly GCA_965232435.1. Taxonomy (GTDB): domain Bacteria; phylum Chloroflexota; class Dehalococcoidia; order Lucifugimonadales; family VXLM01; genus VXLM01. The sequence continues at coordinate 194,003 of CBDDPU010000004.1, read as the reverse complement.
GGGATCCCGCATGTTGATGTTGCCGGATGCCATGTCGATCTTCGCCCGCAAGACTTTCGTCCCCTCCTCAAACTCGCCCTCCTTCATTCCCCGAAAGAGCGCGAGGTTGTCCTCCACGGATCGGTTTCGGTACGGACTCTCCACCCCCGGTTCGGTCAGCGTGCCTCGGTACTTGCGGATCTGTTCCTGGTCGAGATCGTCGACGTAAGCCCTCCCCTTTTCGATGAGGTCGATGGCGAATTCGTGCAGTTTGGCGAAGTGGTCGGAAGCGAAGTAGAGATGCTCTCCCCAATCCCATCCCAGCCAGCGCACGTCTTCGAGAATGCTCTCGACGTATTCCTCTTCTTCTTTGGCGGGGTTCGTGTCGTCGAAACGCATGTGGCAGCGCCCGCCGTATTTCTCCGCGAGACCGAAGTTTAGGCACATCGATTTCGCGTGTCCTATATGAAGGTACCCGTTCGGCTCCGGGGGAAAGCGGGTTATCACTTCACCCCCAAATCGCCCGTCGCGGTTGTGCGCTTCGACGAAATCCTCTATGAAATTAGCCGGGCCGGTATCAGCCATACCGTTCTCGGCCTTCTCGGATCATGGTTACGATCTCGTCCGTTGTCACGCCAAGGTCGATCCCTTCGACGTCGAGAGGGGAGACCTTCTTTCGGGGCCTGCGTCCCGTTCCCGGCTCACGACGGTTCTTGTCATTATTGGGTTTCATAAGTTTAGTCCTGCCACGTGCGGTTTGAGAATCACGCGACGGCGTCCAGTATAAACCATCCAGTGCTCTCACCCCACGATTTTCCCTGCTCGCAACCGTTTAGAACACCCTCACCCTAGCCCTCTCCCACGAACGGGAGAGGGGATTGGATTCCCGTCTTCGAGGGAATGACGGAGGCGGAAAGTTTTGGCCTAGACAAGCGCGCTGAGGATCAGGTGCTGACACCAATCGTCGCCGTCGTTGATGAAGGCATGTTGGGTCTGCGGGGGTATATAGGCGCAGTCGCCTTCGCGCACGTCGTAGGTCTTGTCACCGAGGAGCATCTTGCCGCGCCCGGAAGTGAAGACATAGACTTGCTCCTTGCCGACGTGCTCATGGGGACCCTCCTCCTGTCCACCCGGCATCATGTGCATCGTGAGGCCGTGGAACCCCTCCAGCGGAGCCTGTTCATAGGTGCGGTTGGGGAACCCGGCTTTCTCAGCCATGATCGACCACCCGACCGCGCCATGACTCATATGTGGCGGTCCCGCGCGCCAGTTGCGGATGACGGGGTCTGTCCGACCGCGGTCGAGGTCGCCGCCGGGGTGTTCTCCGGCCCAGTGCGGGATTGCACTAATGACGTAGTGCTCCAGAAAGTCGTCACTGTCGTTGATTATCGCGTGAACTCCTTGTGCCGGCATGTAGACGGCGTCCCCCTCCTTGACCGGGAACCGCTCTTCGCCCAACTGTACGGCGCCCGTGCCACTGACAATGTAATAGACGTGCTCCTTTGCCGGGTGAGTGTGAGGCGGCTCGGCCTTGGTCGGCTGGAGGAGACGGTACGTGATCCCGTGAATCCCGATCAGCGGAGCTTCCTCATACGTCCTGCCCGGATTCGTCCCCAGCTGCATCATCACCTTCCAACCCACTGCGCCGTGACTGTTCGCCGGGTCCTGGTCACGCCAGTTTCTTATGACCGGTCTCGGTGTCTCCATCTGTGTCGTTTCCTCCCTCTGTATCTGTCCCCCGCCGGGAGAGCAATCATACGGTTTTGCATATGTCTCCGACGACGGAGACGCGACGAATTGTACACCCGGCGGCCGGCGGTATGTCGAGCGTCAGAAGGGACGATACCTGTTCGCGATTGGCATCCGACGGTCGCGTCCGAAATTGCGCGGGGTGATCTTGATGCCCGGTGGAGCCTGGCGCCGCTTGTATTCGTTGCGGTCGACCAGAGTAACAATATCCCTGACAGTCTGCTCGTCGAAGCCCGCCGCGATGATCTCCTCGAAACTGCGATCCTCTTCCACATACGCCTTGAGTATCGGGTCGAGCACATCGTAGGAGGGCAGCGAGTCCTGGTCGGTCTGGTCGTCTCGCAACTCGGCGCTGGGAGGCTTGGTCAACACGGTCTCCGGGATAATGGGGCCGTCTCCCCGAGCGTTTCGGTACCGACAGAGCTCGTATACCAGCGTTTTCGGCACGTCCTTGATGACGGCGTATCCGCCCGCCATGTCCCCGTAGATGGTCGCATACCCGACCGCCAACTCGCTCTTGTTGCCCGTCGTGAGCACGAGCCAACCGTACTTGTTGGACATTGCCATGACGAGCAGACCTCGGATGCGCGACTGAAGATTCTCCTCGGCCAAGCCCGGATCATACCCCTCGAAATGTGTCTCGAGCGTCTCCAGCGCCGCCGAGAATACGTCCTCTATTTGCGCGGTCTTCAACTCGATGCCAAGGTTCTTCGCGAGTTCACGAGCGTCGAGGATGCTCCCCTCGGACGAGTACCGCGACGGCATCGAAAGGCCGCATACGGAATCCGGGCCCAGCGCGTCCACCGCGACAGTCGCCACGAGGCTGGAATCCACTCCCCCGGAGAGCGCGATCAGGGCCTTGCTCGAAAATCCCGACTTGGCGACGTAGTCTCGAGTGCCCGTCACCAAGGCTTCGTATACTTCGCCGATTTCGTCGTATCTTGTCGGATCGCGGTCCGGCAAGGGAGGTTTCGAACTCTCCGATTCCTCCGAGACTACCGAGACGAAAGACGAGCCCACCTGTTTGAGGAGAGCCGAACTCTCCTTGCGAGATCGAGTATCGCGGGCGCGGGCGCGGAATACGGCATCGATATTGAGATCGGCAAAGATAAGGTCTTCCTGAAACTGGCTGCCCATTGCTACGACTTCGCCGAACGGATCGTACACAATACTCGCCCCGTCGAAGACCAACTCGTCCTGCCCTCCCACAAGGTTTACATAGGCCACGTAAACCCCGTTATCCGACGAGCGAGTGGCCAGCATGTTCTCACGCCAACGAATCTTGCCGGAGTAGAAGGGCGACGCGCTGATATTGACGATGACTTCCGCTCCCGCCGCGCGCTGGGCGACTGTCGGCCCCACCGCTTGCCAGATGTCCTCGCACACGTTGACGCCAACCCGCACGCCGCCAATGACGTACACCGGACAATCCCTTCCGGCCTTGAAGTAGCGCTCCTCGTCGAATACGCCATAATTGGGCGGGAACATCTTATGGTAAACGCCGGCAAGCCGGCCGTCGTAGGCCATTGCGGCCGCGTTGTGGAGATCCGCGGCGGAGTCCACGAAACCGACAATCGCGGCAATGCCGTTCGACGCCTCCACAACCTGGTTCATTCGCGCCTTGTTGTCCTCAATGAACTGGTGCTTGAACAGCAAGTCTTCCGGTGGATAGCCCGTGATGGCAAGCTCGGGAAACGCGACCAGATCGGCTCCCGCGTCGCGTGCATGGCTCATGTACTCGAGGACCTTCGCGGTGTTCCCGTCGAGATCCCCGACCGTCGTATTGATCTGTGCCAGCGCGATTCGGAGGGTTCTCATGTCAGTCAATTGCTTTCGGCAGCCGCTTTATCGTCGTCGCCCTGACATATCGAGTCTACGAAGAATTCGCGTCGACGAATTCGGCGATTCGTTCGAGGGCGCGGTTCAGGTTTTCGACCGAGTTGGCGAAGGAGAAGCGCACGCACCCTTGGCCGTACTGACCGAACGACTCACCCGCGAGGCACGCGACGCCGTAGTCGTTCAGAAGGTCATCGGCGAAACGGCGGCTGGTCATGCCGACGCCTTCGATATTCGGGAAGGCATAGAACGCGCCCATCGGCATTGGACACCGGATGCCGGGAATGTCGTTGAGTCCGTTCACGAACACATCGCGCCGGGACCTGAACTCGTCTCGGAATTCATACGTGCGTTCCTGCGGGCCCTGCAGGGCCTCGACGCCCGCTCTCTGGATGGCCGACGGCGTGCATGAGACGCTGTTGGTGTTCAGCTTCGAGAAATGGGGCACGAGCTCCTCCGGCATCACGCCGTAGCCGATACGCCATCCCGTCATGGCATAGGTCTTGGAGAACCCGTCGAGAATAATGGTCCGTTCCGCGAGTCCGGGGAAGGAGGCGATGCTGGAGTGCTCGCCTTCAAAGAGCAGGCGGATGTAGATCTCGTCACTCAAAACCCAGAGGTTGTGCTCGACGGCGAGATCGGCAAGCTGTCTAATGGTCTCTCGCTCCACGACACTTCCACACGGGTTGTTGGGCGAATTAATCACCATGACCGTGGTCTTCGGAGTGATCGAAGCCGCCACCTCATCGACGTCGATTTCGAAATCGCGCTCCGACAGGAGCTTGATGGGCACCGGCACTCCGCCGACGAAATTGATCATCGACTCGTAAATGGGGAATCCTGGATTCGGATACAGCACCTCGTCGCCCTCGTCCACGAGCGCCAGCATCGTGTAGAACATGATAGGTTTGGCGCCCGACGTGACGACGACATTGTCCACTCCTACGTCGATGCCTCGCGTCCGCGCGACTTCGGCGGCAATCGCCTCCCGAAGCTCCGGCAATCCGGGCGACGGGCCGTAGTGCGTATACCCGCTCCGAAGCGCCTCGGCGCCCGCCTCCACAATGTTGGACGGCGTGTCGAAGTCCGGCTCTCCGATCTGAAGGTGGATGATGTCCCGCCCCTGCGCCTCCAGCGTCTTGGCCTTCGCCAGCACCTCGAAAGCGGTCTCCGTGCCCAAACGGTTCATCCGTTCGGCGATCTTCATTCGCTGCTCCCTCACTCTTTGGATGCGTGTAGTATACACCGCTCGCCCGCAGGGCAACCGGGGTTCCCTTAAAGAGCGTTGAAGAAGCCTCCTTGTGCCCTGATCCTGTTGAGGGGTTCTCAACGTCGCTCATGGTGAGCCTGTCGAACCATGAGCGGGTTTGATTGACGGCGTTCCCGGCGACTCTACATGCGATTGCTCGCTCTTGTTTGGGCCAATACCTGACTCAGCGCCATGGCGGTGATACAATTGACCTACTTTGCAGGGAGCAGCGGGATGAACGTGTACCTCGGCTCGCCTCGGGGCTTTTGCGCCGGGGTAGTTATGGCCATCGACGTGGTCCAGATCGCGCTTGAGCGCTTCGGGCCGCCGGTCTACATGAAGCATCAGATTGTGCACAACCCGCATGTCGTCGAAGCCCTCGAATCCCAGGGCGCGCAGACCGTTGAGACGGTCGACGAAATACCTCCGGGAGCCGTCGTCGTCTTCTCGGCCCACGGTTCGCCTCCGGAAGACTTTGAGCGCGCAAAGAACCGAGACCTCCATGTCATCGATGCCACCTGTCCCCTTGTGACAAAGGTTCACAATGAGGCCAAGCGCTACGACCGCGAAGGGCGCAAGCTCATCATCGTCGGTCACAAGGGCCATCAGGAAGTCAGGGGCACAATGGGCCATCGGCCGATGTTCCTCATTGACGAGCGCGAGGGCGTGAACATGCCGGAATGGCGGGACGACACGCCGGTCACGGTACTTACACAAACGACATTGTCGGTCGACGACACCCAGCAAGTCATCGACGAAATCGAGGGCAGTTTTAGCGACGTGATCGTCCGAAACGACCTCTGCTACGCCACTACCAACCGCCAATTCTCAGTCAAGGAACTCTGCAAGCTCACCGATCTCGTGCTCGTCATAGGGGCGCCCAACAGCTCGAACTGCAATCGTCTCCGCGAGGTCGCCTATGCACAGGGTGTACCCGCCCACCTCATCAACGGTCCTGACGAGCTTGAGGAAGCATGGTTCGACGGTGTTGAGAATGTCGGCGTCACGTCCGGGGCGTCCACGCCTGAAGAACTGGTCAGCGCAGTCGTGGACGCCATCGCCCCCGATAAGGTGACTGCCATCCGCGGCGCAGAAGAGGATATCCGGTTCAAGCTGCCGAAGGTGCAGTGCTGCGACCTCCACGCCGAACTCTGGTACGCATAGCTTGAGCCCGATGCGAATCATCGTCGACAGTCTCATAGAGGGCGCCCGCCGCGCGCGTGGAACGGTCGTCATCATCGATGTGTTTCGCGCATTTACCGTCGAGTCCGTCGCCTTCCGGCGCGGCGCGAAGAAAATCATCCTCGTCGACAGCTCCGAAGAAGCTCTACGCCTGAGAGACAAGGGCATCGCCGACCTGTGCGTCGGCGAAGAGCAGGGGATGCGTCCGCCGGACTTCGATTTCAACAACTCTCCCCACGAGATGTCTCAGGCCGATCTGGAAGACAAGACCATCGCACACTCCACCATGGCCGGCACCGTCGGCGTACATGCCGCCGCAAACGCCGATGAGGTATATGTCGGCTCTCTGGTTATCGCCCGCTCAACAGTCGAGTCCATCCTGCGCGACTCTCCCGACCTTGTGACCATCGTCGCCATGGGTGACGGCGGCAAAGTACGCACCGATGAGGACGAACAGTGCGCCCTCTACATGAGAAACTTGCTCGAAGGACGGCGCCCCGACACCGAGGCCGTGCGCAGTCTCATCATGGCGTGCGATCAGGCCGCAAAATACGACGACCCGGCCAAGCCCCACTTCCGCCCTGAAGACCGTGAAGTTGCCCTGCAAATCGACAGCATCCCTTTCGCGATCAAAGTATCCCGAGAAAATGGAATGTTAGTATCGAGACCCGTCGATCCTTCGCCACAATGAGGACTCCGATAAACCCTATTCGGCGGCGGGTCGGCTTGGTTCTCCCGTACTGCGAACACTTCCCAGCGAGCGTACGTCAGACGCGATGGGGAACGGTGTAACAGCGTTAATTCCTGCCCGATTCACAATGTCTAGGGCCGACTGAGAGCAACGGGGCCCAAGTAGGATTGCAGGTATGTTCTCTCCCACCAGTTGCCGGACTCGGCGCGCGACGAATAATCGGAAAACGTGTAGAGGTACAGTTCGGCCTTGATGTAGCGCGGAGGGGATTCAGGGAACGGATTCTCAGCCAGGAGCGACAGCACCGCAGGTGACCCCTCAAGCAGTCTGAAGGCAAAAGCTCGGAACCAGCTTTCGTTCCTGGCCGGACTAATTGCGGCGAACCACATCTGCCAATCGAGGCGAGGCTGATGTGGCGCGACGAAGGAGGGGCGTCGCTCAAGATCGCCCGGCTTGTGGTTGAATTCATAGCTTCGCCACTCCGTCCCGTCGTTCGAGCCTTGCACGATGATTTCGGGGCGTAAGGTCGTCATCACGGCGAACAGCCCATAGCCGTTGACGGCGTAAAACGGTGATATCCACCGTATTGCCGCGGCAGTCGGGCCCGGATAGCCGCCCGCCAGAGTCCCCCAGATTTGCAGGCCGCCGACGGTAAGGACGCACGCGGCCAAGATGGCCGCCGCTCCGGTTAGGAGTCGCTTTGGACGGGTGAAGGTGGGGAAACGCGGGACTATCTTCATGGCCCTTTCGGGGAGCTTTCGGAGCAGGTCATCGTCTAGCAGGAAGACGCACAGGATGATTGAGAGAAGGTTAAAGTAGGTGTAGTTGCCGGTTATGGCGATGGCGACATTCAGCCCCGTGAAGCAGGCCGCCGCGAAGAACCGCAAAGGGCGAGGGCCGAACACCAAGAACGGCACAATCAATTCCACGCAAAACATCCCCGCGGCGGCGAATCTGTGGAATCCATCCGGCAGCTGGTGGACGTACCACGCGACCCAGGTTGGCAGAGGCTGCGTCTCGTAGTGGTACGTCAGGGCGGTCAACGAGCTCCACGCCGGGTCGCCGCTTAGGAGCTTCACCGCGCCGGAAAGGAACCAGAACCGAAACAGCAGCGCCCGAAAGAGCCAGATCACCACGGGGCCTGGTATAGCAAGGAAGATCGACAGAAATCCCACTTCAAGCAAGAGTGTGTCCCACTGGTACGCCATGAAGGTCTGTCCAATCGAGACGTAGGAGAGGTAGAGCAAATACAGCGCGATGAGGGCGATGCGCTGGAATGCCCCGACGATCAGGCAGACCGAGAACCCCAGCCCTGCGACAATACCGGCGGTGAGGGCCGCATCCGAAGCCGACACCCAGAACACGGTTGGCGCAACGCGGTAAGAATCTGCGCCAAGTACGTCGCGAACTCGCTCCAAGAACTCGGCGGCGGGCAAGATGCCCTCCGATCCTACGAGTCCTGCCATCTGCACGCCGAACGAGATGAACGCGATGAGATAGACGATGCCGAGCAGACGCGCGAATACCGTGCGGACCAGCGCGTACGAGTCGGAGGGCGAGTGAGTGACCAGAGTTCGGAGGTTCATCCGTGTCGGCCCCATAATTCAAGGGTGGCCGTATGGTATGCCTCAAAACCGACCGCTTCAACAGGAGCAAGTTTGACAGGTCGCACGTCTGTTCCTATACTGCGTAGCATTCCCGTATCGAAGGAAACCGCACATGGAGATTGAAATCCTGTCGTACCGGAACGGCAAGCCGATTCCCGGCGAATTCGCTCCCTGCGTCATCGCGGTTGAGGCCTAGCTTCGTTGTCAGTTCTCCCCTTGGTTCACACACCGCACCCCGTCCTCCGTCAGAAGACCCGGCAGGTCAAGAGCATCGACCGCCGCATCCGCAAGCTCGTCGACGACATGATCGAGACGATGCATGATGCCCACGGAGTCGGATTGGCCGCCAACCAAGTTGGAGTGTCCCTTCGAGTGGCCGTCATTCAACTTCCTGAAGATGACGAGGCAATCGTGCTGATAAATCCCAAGGTGATGCGAGCGGAGGGCGAGCGGGAAATTGAAGGAGAGGGATGCCTGAGCATTCCCGGCTATCGGGGCGCGGTCAGACGTGCGCAGAAGATTCGCGTGCGCGCGCTCGACATCGACGGCAAGGAATTCCGCATTCGCGCCGCCAATGACCTGCTTGCCCAGGCCCTCCAGCACGAGGCCGACCATCTCGACGGACGGCTTTATATTGACCGTCTTGTGAGTGAAGACTCGCTGAGGGAAGAAATTCGACAGGGCACAGAGGGCAAAGAGTGAGGCAAATGAGTACCGAGCAGATGAGTTTCTATCAACGCAAGCTGGCCTACGAAATGGACTCGGCGGACGTTCGTGAAGCACTGGATAATGGTGAACCAATCGTCGTTGTCGACGGACGCTCCGCCGACGCTTATGTCCACGAGCACATCCCCGGCGCCATCAGTCTTCCCCACAGGGACATCAGCTTCAACTCTACCGCTTCGCTCGACAAATCCAAGCTCTATGTGTGCTACTGCGACGGTATCGGGTGCAACGCCTCGACCAAGACGGCACTCAAGCTCCTGACTCTTGGCTTCGAAGTGCGTGAGCTGATCGGAGGGTTGGACTGGTGGAAGCGCGACGGCCACCCTACTCAGGGTGAGGGAGCGCAAAGGGAAAGCGGGGGCAAGTGCGCGTGCTGACGGGGGAGTCACGTCCAAATTGGAGGAGTTGAAGCCGCCTCTCCTACCCCTCAAACCGCCGCAGCACGAGTACCGCGTTTTGCCCTCCGAAGCCGAAGCTGTTTGACAGGACGATATCGACCTGCTGCTTGCGTGACGTATTCGGCACGTAGTCGAGGTCGCATTCGGGATCAGGATGCTCGTAGTTGATGGTCGGGTGAATCTCGTTGTTCGTGATCGTTGCGACGGCTGCCACGGCCTCAAGCGCTCCCGCGCCGCCGAGCGTGTGGCCGATCATCGACTTGGTGGAACTTATGGGAACCCGATATGCCTGTTCGCCGAATGCCTGCTTGATACCGCGAGTCTCCGCTAGATCGTTTAGGGGCGTAGAGGTGCCGTGCGCGTTGATGTAATCGACCTGATCGGGAGTGATCCCTGCGTCGTTGAGGGCGAATCTGATGGCCCGTGCTGCGCCGTCTCCGTTGTCGTCCGGCTGCACAGCGTGGAATGCGTCCGACGACACACCCTGTCCGATGATCTCCGCGAGAATGTTCGCGCCGCGGTCGAGCGCGTGTTCGAGGCTTTCGAGTATCAGGATGCCGGCGCCCTCGGCGGGTACGAAGCCATCACGCTTCGCATCGAATGGCCGACTTGCCAGCGTCGGATCGCCTTGGAAGCGTGAGAGGGCGTGGATCGTGTTGAATCCGCCGAGCCCCAGTTCGCAAATACCCGCCTCACAGCCGCCTCCGAGCACCACGTCGGCCGCGCCGCGCCGAATGACCTCCGCAGCCTCGCCGACTCCTTGAGTTCCCGCCGCGCAGGCTGTGATGATCGTGGAGGTGTACCCCTTGATGCCGTAGACGCGGCTGACGTTCGCCGCGGCCATGTTGGGAAGAATCATCGGGATGAAGAAAGGACTGGTCCTCATCCCGCCGCGCTTGACGAGAGTTCTCGCGTTCTCTTCGGTCGTCGGAAATCCTCCATTGCCGTTGCCCATGACGATCCCGACTCTGTCCTCGTGCTCTTTCGAGAGGTTGATGCCGGAATCTTCGATGGCGAGTCCCGCCGCTGCAACCGCAAGCTGCGAGAATCGCGCCATTCGCCTCGCCTCTCGTCGGTCGAGGTACTGCGCCGGGTCGAAGTCCGAGACTTCACCGGCGATCCTGCTGGGAAAAGTCGACGTGTCGGCCAATGTGATGGGGCCAATGCCGGACTTGCCCTGCACCAGGCTACCCCAGAATTCGCCGACCGACGAGCCCAGCGGACTGACCACGCCCATGCCCGTCACCACAACACGCCTTCTTCCGTTATCGCTGTCGCCCATTGCGTTTCTTTACTCCCTTCAAATATGGGTACAGTTCGGGTTTGACGCCTTGCAATTCCTCGATCATCTCGCCAACTACGGAGAGCGAACCCGTGCCGAGTATCGCGTCTCCGTTCGCTGCGAGATCGAGCGCTCTGCGGGTCGCGATCCCCACTCCCCCGTATTCCATTACCGCAGACACTCCTGCGGCCTGCGCGGCCTCCACTATTTCCTCGACAGCCGCCGCCTTGGGATGCCGTGATTGTACCGCGATCACCGTCGGATCGAGGACGGCCAACTCCTCCAACATCCCGATCGCGCTATGCCCGCTTACCGCTCCGAATACGACAACCAAGCGCTCATAGTCGATATGAAGCCGGATGGTTTCGACGAATTGTCTCATGGAGTATGGGTTGTGAGCGCCGTCGACGATTACCTGGGGCCCGTCCCGTTTGAGGACTTGGAATCTCCCTGGCCAATTGACATTCCGAAGGCCTTGCAGGATGTCCGCTTTTTTCAGCGGATGCCCCTGGTCGATGAGCGTTTCGGCGACCGCGATGGCCGTCGCGGCGTTATCCTGCTGGTGCCTGCCGATGAGCGGGAGAGAGACTTCATAGGTGTCGCGCAGGCCCTGGACTTTGAATGTTTGTCCGTTGAGGTCGGTGTGGCGAGGCTGCCAGGAAAGCGCATTCCCGACATCGACGATAGGCGAATGGCGTTCGGCGGCTATCCTTTGTATCGTGTTGAGTGCCTCCCGATTCTGCGGAGCGACGACGACCGGAACGGTTTCCTTGACGATACCGGCCTTCTCGGCGGCAATCAACGGAATAGTGTTCCCGAGCACGCCCGTATGGTCGAGGCTGATTGAGGTGATGACCGAAACTGCGGGGTGAACCACGTTCGTCGCGTCAAGCCGACCTCCGAGCCCGACTTCGATGACTTGGAAGTCGGCGTCCATTTCGCTGAAGTGACGGAACGCGAACGCCGTCAGGAACTCAAAGTACGTCAGCGCTCCATATCCGCCATGCTCGCCCACCCATTCGACCTCAGGCCATATCCGTTCCACCAGACCGGCGAATTCGTCCTGGCCGATGGGTTCAGAGCCAATCCGCACCCTTTCGGTCACGGAGTGGAGGGACGGCGAGGTGTACAGACCGACCCGCATCCCCGTCGCCGAAAGAATGGACGCGATCATTGCGGCCACGCTGCCTTTGCCCTTCGTGCCGGCGATGTGGACTGTCGGAGTAGACACGTGAGGGTTGCCCAGCCGTTCAAGCAGTCGAGAGATGCGCTCCAAGTGGAAGGTCGCATGACCCGGGCTGTGGGTCCCGCGTTCAAAATCGGCGAGGCCCATGGCTCGCCGGACGGCGGCCGGGTAATCGAGATGTACGGTGCTCGAGATGTCGGCGCTCATCGACACACCCTAGAACGAGGATGGGGAAAGTATCGCACAGACGAGACGATGAGAAAAACGGAGTTGCCTCTGGTCGCCCGTTCCGGCTATTGCGTGGAGAGACTCTGAAGCGTGGACACGCCTTAATGGTCGCGGATATGAGAGGGTATGAAGCCCAAGTTCATCCGCATGGCATCCCCAATGCTGATCTTGAAGATGTAGTCGACGTTTCCGCGGATGGACAAAGGCTGGAAGCCGAATTGCCGTTCGACCGAGTCAAGCCCAGTATTCCCGGCGACAGCAATCATCTTAAGCTGCTCTCTCGTAACCGGCGGACTGGGAGACAGCGACTCCATGAAGTCAGCCACAGGCGAAGCTACACCGACCGGAACGTGCACTTTCGCGACCTTGACGCCAAGCGTATCCGCCAGAAAATCGATCAATTCATCATAGGTGAAGCTCTCACTGCCTCCGATATCGACGGTCTTGCCCTCCAAGTCGTAACGGTCGATGCTTTCAACGACACAGCGAGCCACGTCGTCGGCGGATATAGGCTGAAGGACCGACTGGCCGTCGCCCAAGACCGGCGTCAAGGGGGACATTTTTATAATTGCCGCAAGCCGGTTTATGAACTCATCTCCCTCGCCAAAGCCGATAGTGAAGCGCACGACGGTATGGCTTAACTCGCTACGGGCGATTTCTTGCTCGGCCATCCAGCGAGAATAGAGGTAGGGAACTTCGGGATCGGAGGTTGAACCCACCGTGCTGACGCAAATAATGCGACCGACTTCCGCTTTGTCCGCGGCTTCCAGGACGTTTTTCGTGCCCTCATAGTTGACTCGCTGGAATGTGCGATCTCCGATTTCACGGATGACGGCGGCAAGATGAACAACGGTGTCGACGCCCTGCATGGCGGATGTGAGGGATTGGGGGTTGAGAACGTCTCCGATAGCGGGCCTGACGCCCCAAGGAAGCATGAACGCCGCGCTGCCGCGCGTCAGCGCTCGAACATTCTTCCTTTGTGACACAAGACGCTGCACGACTCGCCGACCGATAAAGCCCGTCGCGCCTGTGACTAAGATCATCTCATTATCCAATCTCAATAGTCTTCTTGGAGGATATCACGTCATCAGCGATCACGCGACTAGCTGGAGAGTGTCATTTCCCGTCATTCCCGCGCCGCTCCAGCGTCGTTCCCGTGTAAACGGGAACCTCTCTCGATCTGTGCCGTGAACTATGCCCCCCATGAAAACGGGCAGCGGGAATCCCCGAGCGGGCCCGCAAACCCGCCCATCAGAAAGAGGTAATGTCAGGTTAAAACAGACCCCCTCGGCTGTCATGCCCTATGCCGCCGCATTGGTCAATGGGGAGCCCGTTTACAACGGGCGTGGATTCACAGCACGGCGGATGCCAAGCGGTCGAGTTCGGCGAGGCTTTTCGAGCGATCTGCCGTAGGGAGCCCGATGAGCGCTCGATCAACTCCTGCCTGCTCATACCGTTTGAGGGTATCTCGCTCGGCAGGGACTCCGGCCACGGTGATGTCAATCGATTTTGGATCTCTTCCCGCCGCTTCTGCCAGGACGTTCAGCCGGGCGCGGGCATCTGCGACTCGTTCCGGCGAGGTTTCGATGGGGATCCAGCCGTCCGCGTAGTCGACGATGCGCTTGAATACTTGGGGAACGTGGCTGCCGAGCAAGATGGGCGGGTGCGGTTTTCGATCGGGTTTCGGGTAGCAGTAGACAGGAGGAAAATCATAGTACCTGCCGTGGAACTCGCTCTGTTCCTTCGTCCAGAGTTCCTTCATCGCCAAGACTGCCTCGCGCGCTTGCGTCCATCGATGATCGAAATCGGAACCGAAGATACGCGACTGTTCACGAACCGAGCCGGTTCCTATCCCGAACAGGAACCGGCCTGAACTGTACATATCGAGCGTTGCCACGGTTTTGGCAAGCGACACCGGGTGTCGTTCAGTTACGACACAAACGGCGGTGCCCAACTTGAGCGAAGTCGTGACCGCCGCGGCGCGGCTGAGCAGGATAAACGGGTCGGTGATGTCGCCCCATTCTCGCGGCACAGCCGTTTCGGTCACGACGGGCAGCGTCGGCTGTTCGGGTGTCCAAATCGATTCAAAGCCGAGCTGTTCCGCCCTCGGAGCAAGGTCGGCGACGTCGATGGAGTGGTCGGTCAAGAGTGTGCTTAGTCCAATGTGCATGATACCTCCGAGTCAAGGACGCCGTGGACGATTCATTCGACTTTTTCATAGGGCCATCAACTGCCGGAGACGGTTGCCACGAAATTGATTTCAAGGCGGATTTCGTCCGCTACACTAAGGACGATAGCTACTCGCGGCTTTGTCATTTGGTATTTCTCGAACGTGACCACGGTCTCGGCAAGGCCTTGGACTTCAGCGTCGGTAAAGGTCGCCGTGGTCTCCCACGTTGCGGAGTGAGTTTGATCGCGGATCGTCAAGTCGCCGACCATCTGGAAGTCGGCCTGACCGCTCGTCGGCAACGGCCAGGAAAGGCCGCGTATTTCGGTTACGTCGATAGTGACTTCGGGGTACTGGCTGGATTCGAGTGAGTTTCGCTGGATATACGAGTCGCGCCGGTCCGAGTCACTCTGCAGGGAGCGAACACCGACCGTGATCCGAGACCGCTCCGGATCGACGGTTCCGTCTTCAGAGAAGACGATCTGTCCCTCTATTTCGCTTGTTGCGCCAACCGCGTCGTTAGGAAGGTCGCGCCGGGCGAGTTGCTCGTTGATGCGGTAGATAGCCTCCGATCCTTCCGTTACGGTGATGACGGTTGTTCCGTCAATCACATCGGAAGCGGAGGATCCCACCGGCGCGGCGGCAGGTGTAGACTTTGCGGCGGGGGCAGACGTTGGCTGCGCCGCCGGTGTCGGCGGTGAGGCGGCCGGGGCTTCAGCGTCCTCCGAGCCCCCGCATGACGCAAGAAGAATCGCCATAATGATTCCCGCTATAAGCGCTGCACAGGTTTTCAGCATGAGGTCTCGACTCCGTAATACCGGCATTGTGGTTGAAGTGTACTATATTCCACGTTTTGGAATCTTTTTTGGCGTGACGCGGAGGCGAGTTTTTCGATAATACGTCGGATGAATTCTGGTCGGATTATTGTTCTATGACCGTTCAGAGTTAATGAGACGGACACCCCTCCGGCTCTGGGCTCCAGAACCGCAGCGAGATTCACGCTCCCCGTTTCACGAGCAAGAGCTTTACGGGAACGACGATGATGCGCGGGTATGGCGCTGATTTGCCTTCGTGAGAGGCTCTTACGCAATCTGAACATGTGCTGCTCGTTGTTTGGCTTGTAAGTAGATTCAAGTTTTCGTAAAATTACCGCATTCCCGCCAGTGCTTGAACATTTAGGATGATGAGGAGACCTTATTGCTCAAGGTGATTCTTGGTGGGTTCTTGATAACCACTCTCGGGGTGGTGGTCTTGTTCTTGACCGTCTCGTGTGGTGCCGAGACTCCCCCCACCCCCACTCCCGCCCCGGTGCTAAGCGACGTTCTTACGAAGGCAGGTGAGAGGATGGCTGCCATCTCCTCAGCAAAGTTCCGCATAGTGGACGAAAAGGAAACGGGAGCCAAGTTCTTCGAAACAACGTTCAAGAGTTTGGAAGCGGAAGTAAAGACGCCGGACAGTTTCAGAATGTGGGTGGACGTGGTGTCTCCGGCGTTTGGGTTTGTTGAAGTGCAGATGATGGCGGTCGGGGATCAGGCCTTTATAAAATTCTCTGAGAACGCGTTGTGG
Source organism: Dehalococcoidia bacterium (assembly GCA_965232435.1). Lineage (GTDB taxonomy): Bacteria > Chloroflexota > Dehalococcoidia > Lucifugimonadales > VXLM01 > VXLM01. The sequence continues at coordinate 178,157 of CBDDPU010000004.1, read as the reverse complement.
GCGGACTTGGCCCCTGAAGGAGTTCCGTTCAATTTCCGAGAGGTGGGGAAAACTTTGCGCGATGTGATATACATGGTTCGGGACGGGGACGGCGCCATCACGGGCACGGAGTCCGTACAAGGGGCCCAGACTATTCTCGTTGAAGGAACGGTACAGTCGGAGCGGTTGTCGAACCTCATCACCTCCGTAGACTCAGGTTATACCGTCACCTTGACTATGTGGATCGACGAATCCGACTATACTATGCGCCAGTTGCGCTTAGCCGGCCGGCTCTACAATGACGATGGACTTGAGACCACCCGCATGATAACCATCGACGCCATAGATGTGCCGATTGAAATTGAAATTCCGGATCTAGGATCCGGTCAGTGAATGACCTGAGACAGCGCCTCGCTTCCCGAGCTTCTTCCGAGCCGGTGGTGCTGGGCATCATTTGCTTAGCGGTATTCTCGACTGCCTTGGATCAGACCGTGGTCGTAGCCGCCCTGCCGGTTGTGATGGTCGACCTTGAGATTCCTATTACGGACCTGAACAAGGCCTCTTGGATCATAACCGCCTTTCTGGTCAGCTACACGGTCTCCATGCCATTAGCCGGGCGGCTGTCCGACGTCTATGGCCGCGTCAGGATGTTCCAATGGGCGTTGGTGGTGTTCGCCATTGGCTCGGCGTTCGTGGCGATTGCCCCCGACTTCAATTGGGTTGTGCCGGCCAGGGTGATCCAGGCAGTCGGAGGAGGCGCCACGGTCCCGATCGGTCTGGCTATGGCCGTGGCGGCCGTATCGCCTCAGAGGAGGGGAGTAGCAATAGGGATCGTTGCCGCCGCGGCAGAAGCCGGCTCCGTTGTAGGACCGCTCTATGGAGGAGCCATAATCGAGTGGATAGGCTGGCGATGGATATTCTGGATTGACGTGCCCCAGAGCCTCATCCTCATTGCCCTCTTGGCCGTTTTGCCGAACCGGGCCAACCCTTCAGCAAAGATGGACTACTTCGGCGCGCTGATGCTGGGAGCGGCATTGACCGTTCTTACTCTATCGCTAGCCCAGAGAACAATCTTCACCGGCGAGTCCCTTTACCCGTACTTGGCGCTCGGCGCAGGGTTGGCCCTTGTCGGTGTATTGGTTGTGGTGGAGAGGCGAGCGGTACAGCCTCTGCTGGCTTCTTTTCTGTACACTTCCAGGGCGTTCGTATCTGCCAACATCACCCAGTTCTTGGTGGGGGTCGCCCTGATAATGGGTTTGGTCTGCGTGCCGCTCATGGCCGCTACCATCATGCAAAAAGAACCGTTGGTGAGCGCCCTGCACCTCGTGCGCCTCACGGCCGCCATTCCGGTGGGGGCGGTAGTGGGCGGCTACATCCTGCGTTGGGCAGGCGTGCGACCGGTGTGCATAATCGGTCTCGTGTTTATGGGAGCGGGGCTGCTGGTAATGAGCGGGTGGGAATCGGAAGTGGACGAACTGAGACTAACTCTGCCCTTGGTTGCGGCAGGTTTGGGATTCGGACTGGTCATCCCTCCGATTGGCGTCAGCGCGTTGAGCGCGGCGCCCAGCAGCTATTGGGGAGCCGCGGCTTCACTAGTTACCGCATCGCGAATGGTGGGGATGGCGTTGGGGCTGGCGGCCCTATCGGCATGGGGTATTGAGCGATTCTACAGTCTCACCGCTCATGTCGTCCCAGGCGAGTCATACGAAGCGACTGAGGCTCTCTTGATTGACGCGGGGGTCTCCGTGTTCCAGAACCTCTTTTTGATCGCTGGATTCATGTCCCTCCTCGCCATTCTGCCGACTCTGCTGATGAAGCCGGAAGCCGTTGAAGAGACGAACAGCTTTCTATAAGGTTGTGCCGTTGAGCGCAGCGAGTCGCGCTGAACGGCGTCCGAACTCTTCGCAAGGGCATGAAGTGCGACCGTGGATAGTTCCCGCTTGCACGAGAACGACGCAACAAATGGCGGAATGGAGATGAGAGTATGGCCGGGTCGATTTTCTCTGTGGCTGGGAGAGTTGCGCTTATCACCGGCGGGGGCGCCGGCATCGGACGGGAAATTGCGAGGCGCTACGCCGAGTCCGGCGCGACGGTGATCATAAACGACATTCGGGATGTGGGCCAAGAAGCGGCAGACGAGATCGGGGGACATTTTCTTCGGGCGGATCTCTCCGACATGACGGCTACGCGGCGGCTTGCAGAGCAGGCGCTCGCTATTGAAGGCAGGGTGGATATTCTCGTCAACAACGCCGGGTATCAGAGCATCCATCCGGTCGAGGAATTCCCCGATGATACCTGGGCGGAAATGGTGCAGGTGATGCTCATCGCGCCGTTCCAACTCATAAAGGGGTTGACGCCGGCGATGAAGGCGCAGGGCTGGGGAAGAATTATCAACATGGCGTCCGGGCACGGTCTCGTAGCCAGCCCGTACAAGTCGGCGTATATATCCGCCAAGCATGGCATCATTGGGCTCACCAAGACGGTGGCTCTCGAACTTGGCGGGTTCGGAATTACGGCCAACGCGATCTGTCCTGGCTACGTTCGGACCGGACTCGTCGAGTCGCAGTTGGAGGATCAGGCGAAGACGCGCGGCATCTCCGTGGAAGACGTGGTGGAAAAAGTGATGCTCGAACCGGCGGCGATAAAGCGGCTGATCGACCCTGATGAAGTGGCCGCTCTCGCGCAGTTCCTAGCCTCTGACGCGGCCAGGTCGATCACCGGTTCGTCGTATTCTATCGATGGAGGCTGGGTCGCGCGGTAGCTTTTCGTCCTGTATCAGGAGTGAGGTTCCCGTTTGCACGGGAACGCCGGTGAGTGAATGGGAACTATTTCGGCGAGGGTGAGGAATTTTGAACGACGTTACTATGATGGCAGACAACGCGGCAGTTACCCAGGCGGACTTCGCGTCACGACGGAATCGATTAGCGGAGTTGCTCGGGGAGGGGACGATCATTTTGGCGGCAGGTCATATGGCCAGCCGCAATCACGATGTTGAGTACGAGTATCGACAGGATTCTACGTTTTGGTACTTCACGGGACTGGACGAGCCTGACGCTGTGGCGGTGCTTAGTCCAGGAGCGGATGAGCCATATGTGTTGTTCGTGAACCCGTTCGATCCAAAGCACGAGATATGGATTGGGCGGCGAGTTGGGGTTGACGGGGCAAAGGAAACGCTGGGGGCAGACGAGGCGTTTTCGGTCGACGAGTTGGATGAGAAGCTGCCCGAGCTGTTGGCGGAGACGAGTACGGTGCACTACTCGCTCGGGTCGGATCAACGCCTCGACCGTTTGATGACCGATCTTGTCGTGCGGCGTCGTTCGAGCGGACAGCGGGACGGCAGCTACATCGACCGCATCGCCGATCCCGTGTCGGCGGTTGGGGCGATGAGGGCGGTCAAGTCCGCCGGCGAGATCGAGACGCTGCAACGGGCCATTGACATTACGGCGAGGGGATTTGATCGGGCGATGCGCGAAACGCGCCCCGGTCTGCGGGAGTATCACGTTCAGACGGCGCTCGAGAACGAGTTTCGACGTTTGGGCTCTCCACGGAACGGCTACCCGTCCATTGTCGCGGCGGGTAGGAATTCATGCGTTTTGCACTACATTACGAATCGTTGCGAGATAGGGGACGGTGACTTGCTGCTGATCGACGCGGGCGCGGAAGTCGATTATTACGGGGCGGACATTACGAGAACTTGGCCGGCCAACGGCAGGTTTACGCCCGAACAGCGCGACGTTTATCAGATCGTCCTGGCGGCCCAGAAGGAAGCCATTGATATCATCGCTCCCGGAGTAGAATTCACCGAGGTGCATACAAGGGCGAGGGATGTCTTGATACGGGGACTGCTGGACCTCGGCGCGCTCGACGGAGAGATGGACGAGATACTAGAAGATCGAGCGTATGAGCCGTACTACATGCACGGCACATCGCATTGGCTCGGTCTGGACGTTCACGATGCGGGAGTTTATAAGAATGGCGAGGACCCGGTGCTCTTGCAAGAGGGGATGGTGTTTACCGTTGAACCTGGCCTGTACTTCGGGGATCATGCGAAGGACGCGCCGGAGCGTTTGAAGGGTATCGGCATCCGCATCGAGGACGACGTTTTAGTGACTGCGGATGGACACCGTGTCATGTCCGCGGCGACTCCGAAAGAGCCGGACGATATTGAGAATATGGTGGGATCGTCGGCCGGATAAAGACGGCGGCCGGTCTTGCTTGCGGACGGTGTTTGCGCAGACACGCCGGGGCGGTTCGGGTTTACCGGGCAGAACTGAACCTTGCCTGTGACGAGATTATCGCCGGTTTGGCGCTTCTTCGTGTACGAGGAACGGTTCCCCAGTCATGACACTTTGTATTTCTCGTCGTTGGCACCGGTTGGAGTACCTCTCGATCGTGTGTTGGCAATAGGGTACGGGGTTCGATACTCTGGTTAGTAGATATGCAGAATGCCAATGCGCAGGGGATTTCCGCTCTTCGGAGTATTCTTGCCCTTGAACGTGACCAGGGTTATCGGAACACTGCGGTCATCGGGGGACTGGATCAGTTCTTGGAGCAGTGGGGCGCGCGGCTTGCTCCCGTCATTGGAAGGCCTCCTAGATATTCGACACTGTCGCCGGAGGAGCGAGGTCGTTGGGCAGGCCATATACTCTCGCGGCTCCCCTCGCTGGAATCGGAGAGGGGACAAGGGCGAAGGCGCAGCGCACCGCGTCGACCGGCGCCGCCACGCCCGTTGAAACTGGGGGACGAGGTTTCCCGAGTTCAAGGGGTTACTCAGTCGAATTTGCCGAAGCTGCGGAGCTTGGGTCTCCACACCGTCGATGATCTTCTGCACCACTTTCCCATACGCCACAACGACTTCGCGGACATTCGCCGGATATCGGAGCTTCAGTTCGGCATGGAGCAGACCATATTGGCTGAGGTTGCGGAGATATCACCGAGCGCTATGGGTTCCAAGCGTTCGTCGGCTCACGCCGTGCTGACGGATTCGACGGGCGGAGTAAAGGCTACGTGGTTCAACCAAGGCTATTTGGTACATACTCTTCGTCCTGGCACGAAGGTTTTCATCAGTGGCAAAGTGAACGCATTCCGGGGCAATTTGCTGTTTGAGAATCCGGAATACGAGATCATGCGGGGTCAGGACGATCTGGTGCACACGGGTCGTTTGGTGCCGATCTATCCGCTTGTGGACGGTTTATACCAGCGGACACTCAGGGGGATCATCAAGCGGGCGTTGGACGCGACACTCTCGCAGATCAAGGATTATCTGCCCGTAGACGCGCTGCACCGTACGGGGATGCCGGGGCTGAGTTCGGCGGTATCGCAGATGCACTATCCCGATTCCGTCGAGTCGAAGGAAGCCGCGCGAAGCCGTCTGGCGTTTGATGAGATGTTCATGCTTCAGATGGCGGTTTTGCGTCGCAAGGCGCTGTGGCAGGAAGAGGATGCGGGCATCCCATTGAACACTGACATCGCAGAGCTGTCGGCATTCATTGAATCGCTTCCGTTCGCACTTACCGGCGCGCAGAAACGGGCAGCGGACGAGATATTAGCGGATCTACGGCGCGCTGCACCGATGAGCAGGTTGTTGGAGGGAGACGTTGGGAGCGGCAAAACGGTAGTGTCGGCGATCGCGATGCTGGCGGCGGCCCTGAACGGTTACCAGGCGGGACTGCTTGCGCCGACGGAAATTTTGGCCGAGCAGCATTTCTTGACGATTACGAGGCTGCTTGGACGGGCGACTTCGGCGGAGCGTGGTAGGCATATCGCGAGCGTCGAAATCGGAGGGCGTTCGATAACGGTTGGTTTGCTGTTGGGGAGTCTGCCGAAACGAGTAAAGGAAGACATGCGGCTGATGTTGGCGGCGGGTGGGGTGGACATCGTGATCGGGACTCACGCGGTTATCCAGGAAAGCGTCGAAATTCCACGCCTTGCCTTGGCCGTAGTGGATGAACAGCATCGTTTTGGCGTCATGCAGAGGGCGGCGCTTCGAGAAAAGGGGAGGCGTCCGCATTTGCTGGTTATGTCGGCGACGCCGATACCGCGCTCGCTGGCCTTGACGCTTTACGGTGAGTTGGACGTGTCGATTATCGATGAGATGCCGCCCGGACGGCCTCGCATCGTTACCCGGTGCGAGCTTCCTGAACGGCGCCCGATCGTGTATGAATTCGTGAGGTCGCAGGTTAAGGAAGGACGCCAGGCGTTCATCGTTCTTCCGTTCATCGAGGAGTCGGAGGTTCCGGTCGCCAGAGCGACGTTGGAAACCGGCGCGCCCTATCATGCGATGCCCGGGGAGGACACGAGGAGGACGAAGTTCGTGAAGGGGGCGGTCAATGAGTTTGAGAGGCTGTCGAGGAAAGTCTTTTCCGACCTGCGCCTGAGTCTTTTGCACGGGCGGATGCCCTTGAGTGAGAAAGAGGCAATCATGGACTCCTTCCAACGGAGGGATATCGATATCCTCGTCTCAACTCCCGTCGTTGAGGTCGGCATCGACGTGCCGAATGCGACAGTAATGTTGATCGACGGCGCCGACCGCTTCGGTTTAGCTCAGCTCCACCAGTTCAGGGGAAGGGTGGGCCGAGGCAAGCATGAGAGTTACTGCATCCTCCTCGCGGACGAGCCGGGGGTATCGGCCAGAGAGCGTTTGAAACTGGTGGAGAATTTTCGTGACGGCTTCAAGCTGGCGGAGATGGATCTCGATCTTCGCGGGCCCGGCGACTACTTAGGCACGAGGCAAAGTGGTATCCCGTTGTTCAAGATCGCCAAGCTCACTGATCAGGAGATCGCGGCTTCGGCGAGAGGCGAGAGCGAAACGATCCTTCGGGGGGATCCTATGCTGGAGAAACCGGAGCATAGGCTGCTTGGGGAACGTCTCGCAGTGTATGAAAAGGTGATTACCGGAGACATGAGCTGACGTGGGCGCGCGGCGGAGATAACACGGACGGCAGGATATTCCCAGTAGAACCAAGCGCCAACACGGCCTAGCCGCGTAGGCGCAGCTCGAACCATACGGTGTCGCCGATCTTCTTGAAATTCAGGGACTCGTAGACCTTCGCGGCGGACAGGTTCGAGGAGTCCATTTCCAGTTCGATGATTTCGACGCGCTCCGATGTGAGCCAGGTCATTCCGGCGAGCACGGTTGGCCGACTCAGGCCCATGCCGCGGTAGTTAGGGTGGACCCCGGTCATTGCAATGCGTCCCAGCTTGCCGCCCGGCCCGGCGGGACGAGCCGTCCAGTTATACGCGGCAACCTCGCTTCCGCGAGTGATGAAGAGTATCCCTTCCGGAGACGTGGACGTTGATGCGATTCCTGCTTCGATCTGTTCAATGGTGTTGGGTGAGAAGCCCCACGAGTCACGAAACGCGGCGTTCTGGATGTCCATGAGTCTTTGGCTGTCCTGTCCGGTTCGGAATGACGTTATGGTGAAGCCGTCGGGCAGACGGACCTTTGGAAGGGAATTTTCCGACCATCGCATGGTGGAGTATCGCCGCACGGGCCGGAAGCCGACCTCATTGAGTATGCGCCGTTTATCGGTGTCGTCAGACGTGGTTTGGACGTGCAGCACGGAGACTGGCAGATTGTTCGCCCACGCGGCGGCGGCATGAATTAGAGCTTGTACCACGGTTTGGGGTGAGCGAGCGTTGGAGACGCCGATTTCCAAGACTGCGCGTCGAATGGGGGGTTCCGTCCGGAGGATGGCGAGGCCTGCGTCTGCGTCCGATTCCCGCGCGACGAAACAATCCCGTTCGGGGTTCAAGCCCGGAAAGGAGAGATACTGCCTCATCGACGGCAGGTCGTAGGCTCTCTCGGTGGCGGCGATTCCGAACGCGGAATTATAGAGATTCGTCCACTCTTGCAGAGCGTGCCATGAGAATGGGCGAACGGAAATTGTCGGCGGCAAGGGAAGGCGTTCTCCAGGCGGCTGTCCTTATGGCGCTAGGGGGACGAGAGGGCCGTAAACATCGCGTGAGATGCGGGACTCTATTCGCCATAGTCCCAGCCGATGATCTTGGTTGGGGTGATGGTGATGACGACGAAGTTGGTTTCGGGAACGACCTTTTCCGTGTAGGCCTTGCCCTCTTCCTCGCCGAGGTAGTTGGTCGCCATTGCCAGGACGTACTCATAGATGTTCGAGTACGAGAGTTCGGCAACTCCATTGACAATGGCCGCCTTGTAGGGACTGGTATGAGTAGCGATGCTGGCGGCCACTCGTGGATCGTGGCGAATGTTTCGCACTTTGACGGCCTTGTCCTCGGCGAGGATGATGAGGCGCTCGCCGTCGTAGTGATGCCAGACGGGGGCTACGTGAGGGGATCCGTCCGGTCTTACGGTCGCAAGGTCGCAGAGGTGCGGCTCGCGAAGGAACTCGTCGATTTGTTCGGGTGTCATGGATGTTCTCTAGGGTCAAGCGTTGGCAGGGACGGGGAGCCTCTCTCGCACTGCGTCCCATATTTTCTCGCCGATTGCGTCTATCGATTGGGAAGCGTCAATAACGCGCCATCGGTCGGGTTCCTCGTCGGCGAGGGCGAGAAATCCGAGTCGGATTCGCTCGTGGAATTCGATGGGTTCTTCCTCAAACCTCACACCCTCTTGGTTACGTTGGCCAGCGACGGCAGAGTTAACGGAATCCAAGGACATTTCAAGCTGGAGGCCGCGCACGCGTGAGATGCCGATTTCGGGTGGGCAGTCGAGAAGGAATGTCAGATCGGGCATGACCCCGTGGGTTGCCAGAGAGTTAACGGTTTTGACCGTTTCGACGTCGATTCTTCGGCCGTGCCCTTGGTAGGCGACGGAGGAGTCGGCGTAGCGGTCGGCGATGACGACGAGGTCGGGGTCGGGGGATTTTGGCGCGATTGCTTTCGTGACAAGTTCGGATCGAGCGGCGGCGAAGAGGAAGAGTTCGGCGGCGTGGGACATCGACTGCTCAGCCCTGTGTGACCGTTTTATGAGTTTTCTCAGGTCGGATCCGAGCGGAGTAGACCCGGGTTCGCGCACTTTTAGACAGGGAAATCCGGCGGTCTCGATCCGGTCGGCGAGCTTTGCCGCTTGGGTGGTCTTGCCGGCGCCGTCTCCCCCTTCAAATGAGATAAAAAGCAAAGAAATCACCAAGAGCGCTTCGTTAGCTAGGCGAACATTCTACGTTTCAGGTACTGCAGGCGCAAGGCGGGGACGGCGCATTTTCTGCACGGCGACGATGTGCGCGGCAGAGGGCACATCGGACGCCGATCGGAATGTAGGGGGGTCTCTTTTAACCTGACATTTCCTGACATATTATGACATGGCGCGGTGCAACGCAGAGCGGGCGATCCAGTGGCATGAGAGTAGAATAGGCCATGTGTTCTCATGTGTCAAGTCGGGGATTTGAGGGTGGAGGATTGGGGCCTGCAATACGATATCAATGATGTGATACGATTGCCGGCAACAGCTTCGCGACCTTTGCAGGCCCCTTCCGCACTGCGAACGCCCGCGGTACCCAAGGGAATGACTAGAAGGAGAGTGGAGCCGGAATGGCGGATGATGGCATAAGGCCCTTCGTCTTAGCCGTCGAACATGACGACTCTTCAAGTGGGTTCTCTGTCGGAGCTTGAGGATGAGAGGCCGTGTCGCTCGGCTATTTGGCTGCCCACGACGCTTGCGCTTCACGGACGGCGGCCCGAACGGTTCCGATCATCAAGTCTTTCCTCCCGTGATCGGGAACAACGGCAACCTTCCGGGTAGTAGGATTGAACCACTTGCGATGTGATCCTCGACTTCTCCTCGTTTTCTCTTCACAGCCAAGTTCGACTAGCCGTTCGGCTACGTCTCGGTAGTTCATACCGCTATGAGGGCCTCATGGCTGATGCGGCGCTTGTCTCTCTCGTCGACAATCAAGTCGCTCGGGATTTCTTTGCCGGTGTCTTCGTAGAGTTCGAGAAGGGCCGCTAAAGCGTCCTCGACGTTTGCCATGACTTCAGGAACGGTCTCGCCTTCGGTCACCAGTCCTGGCAGTTGCGGAGCGGTGGCAGTGTAGCCGCCCTCGGGCTGCTGCTCAAGGTGAATCGTCAGCCGGATCAGCCTATCGGTCGTTAATGCGCTCATGGGTTGCTCCTTGCATAACGCTACGGTCTACCATGATACCAAGTCGGCGTGAGGCCGTGACACGGGTTGGTGTCGGCACGCTAGATTCTGGCTTCCGGCCTTCGCCGGAATGGCGGATGATGGCATAAGGCCCTTCGTCTTAGTCGTCGAACATGACGACTCTTCGAGTGGGTTCTCTGCCGGAGCTTGCGGATGAGAGGCCGTGTCGCTCGGCTATTTGGTGCTGGAGGTGGCGGACGTAAGAACTTTGAGGGCTGAGTTCGGCTTGGCGTTCGCCCTGTCTGATAAATTCGGCCGCCTGCTCGGCCTCGCGGATGGCGCCGGCTATTCGGGCTTGATTTTGGCGATGGGCGCCGTCGTTGCGGGAGATCGCGCGGAAGAACTGGTGGATTTGCGGGGTGGTGTTCTTGCGGAGGACGTAGACGGGTCGGCCCTGTTCTTCGGCTTGTTGGAGCGCGTTGGTGCGTCGCCGATAGAAGCTCTTGGTGGTCAGCACGAGTTCGGCCTCTTCAAGGTCGTCGACGAGTTTGATCGGGGCGTCGACGGCTTGCACGGCTTGTTGAAGCTTGCCTTTGTTGACGCCGTACGGAAGTACGGAGACCCAGGTGGGTTCTTCGCGTTCATCATCATCAGACGTTCTGACGGTTTTGTCGCTCACATTGGGTGGTGGCGCGACCCGTTCTCGGACCGGCTCGAAGGAACGGCGCTCATACCTATCTCGTCCGCGCATGCCGTTGCCCTGCGCAAGAATGGAGGGGGTTCGGTCGATGTGCGCGCGGCGAACTTGGCCGTCGGATTCGACCCATCTGCTTTCGAGCTGCACGCGGAAGCCCCTAAGGACTTTATCGACAGTTTCTCCGACGTCCAGGGCAATGAGCACGCTGTTGCGGCCCTGAATTTCGACGAGGACATCGAACGTGGCCGGAGCCTTGCGTTCCAGAACGGTCTTTTGCGTTCGTCGCCGCCGGGCCTCAATGTCGCCTAAGGTAACGGCTTGGATGCCGCCGATCAGGTCGGACAGGGTTGGATTTTGGACGAGGTTTTCGAGGGTGTTTCCGTGCGCGGTGGCGACGAGTTGGACACCTCTTTCGGCAATGGTCCGCGCGGCGTTGGCCTCAAGTTCCGTGCCGATTTCGTCAATGATGATGACCTCGGGCATATGGTTCTCGACGGCTTCGATCATGACGGCGTGCTGTTGGTCGGGGGATGGAACCTGCATTCTGCGAGCGGTGCCGATGCCGGGATGAGGGATATCGCCGTCGCCCGCGATCTCGTTGGAAGTATCGACGATGACGACTCGTTTGCCGGCGTCGTCGGCCAGGACTCGGGCTACGTCGCGGAGCATGGTTGTTTTGCCGACGCCCGGTTTGCCTAGCAGGAGGATGCTCTCGCCGGTGCGGACGATGTCCTCGATGATGCGAATGGTGCCGTAGACGGCGCGGCCCACTCGAACGGTGAGGCCTACGATCTTCCCGGAACGATTTCTGATTGCGGAGATGCGGTGGAGCGTTCGCTCGATTCCAGCCCTGTTGTCGGCGCCGAATGGGCTGATGCCGCGGGTGACGTGTTCGATGTCTTCGCGGCCGATCTCGCAGTCGCCCAGAGCTACGGTATCATCGGGGAATCGGGCCTCGGGGGTTCGTCCAAGATCGAGGACGACTTCGAGGAGTTCATCGCTGTCGTGTCGGTTTTCCAACCTCTCCGCGATGCGGGGAGGGAGTTTTTCGATCACTTTTTCCAGATCGGTTTCAATCCATTGCTGCATATGATGAGTAATGAGTATTCTATGGGGTCGGGCTATTTTTCAGCGCCGGCCCTCTGCCAGCGTTTGGACAGGTCGACGGCGGGGTTGAGTCCTGGGAGACGGACGGCTCGCGCCGGTTGGGCGATGTTTACGGGGCTCGTGATGGTTCTGGCCATAGTAACGTATTGGGTTAATTCTCGAAAGCCGCGCTGTTTGATATGCGTCTCGAACTGGTCTTGGTGGCCGCGCACAAGACAGTACCATTGCTTGACGCCCCATGCTCGGGCGGTTCCGTGCGCGATGAGGGCCGGTATGCAGTCATCGGCGTTGGGGTGAGACATCAGGGTAACGGTCGCCGTTCTGCCGCTTCTGGTGATCCGAATCCAGCCTTGGAGAGTGTCATCTTTGTGGTAGATGTACTCGCGGCTCCGCCAACCGGCGCGTTCCTGCGCCGCGCGCCACTGTTCGGCTGTCATGCCCAGGGCGAAGCGCGCTCGTGAAGGTGTTGAGGCGTTGTATAGCCGGAAGAGGTCGTGTTCGTCGATCAGCTTGACCGGGCGGATGTCGATGGCGGGCGGGTGTTCCAACGCTCCCTTCGGCCCTGCGAACAGCGTTTCTGCGTCATACTTGGCGAACCCACAGCGCGCGGCGGTTCGGATGAGGGGGTCGTTCTCTCGGAGACGCAGGAAGACGCGCTCGCCTGCTCGCTTGGAGATTTCTTTGAAAAGGATGCTGAAGACGTCCTGACATTCCGCGCCACTCGGTGAATCGATGAGCATATGCGTGATGTCCCAGCATCGGGGGTTAGAACGCGGGCGAGCGGCGACAATGGCGGGGACGTAGCGTCCATGGGACAGGGTGAGAGACAGCGTGTCTTTGCTTCGGAGCGATGCGATGACGGTCATGACATCGCGCTTGGACATGGCATGAGATGAGTCGGTCCCTATCGAAGCGATGGGGAATGCGCGGTTGCCGGGAGCGGGGCCGCCGAACACACCGTAGCGGACAACATCTGCGGGACGGGTGGCGCGAATCATATTGTCTGCCGTTCCTTCGCTCCCCGGACGATATCCAAGAAGAGGTTGTGAACACGTGAGTCGCCGGTCAGTTCAGGGTGGAATGCCGTTGCGAGCATGTGGGCTTGTCTAACGGCAACCGGTTGGCCATCGCTGAGGCGGGCGAGCACCTTGACCTCATCTCCGACCGTTGTGACCACCGGGGCGCGGATGAACACTCCGCGAAACGGTTCGCCGACGATGCCGTCGACTTCGAGATCGGCCTCGAAACTGTCGACCTGGCTGCCGAAGGCGTTTCGGCTTACTTCGATGTCCATCAAGTGAAGGGGTTCTGGTCGGTGATCGGTGAGACGATCGGCCAAGACGATCATCCCGGCACAGGTGCCCCACACGGGCATACCTTCTCGAACGAGTCCAACGACTGTTGTTCTCATGTCAAAGATGTCGAGCAGCTGAACAATGGTCGTGCTCTCTCCACCTGGAATGACGAGTCCGTCGATTCCCGCCAGGTCTTTACCGAGCCGCACTTCGGGCGCATCGACTCCGAGCCCTTCGATCATCAGGCGATGCTCGAGAAAGTCGCCTTGAATGGCGAGGACTCCGATAGTGCTCAAGCTTACCAGCCTCTGACTGCCAGCTGCTCCTCGACGGGCATGGTACGAACGTCGAGGCCCGGCATGGCCTCACCGAGGCCGCGGGAGACTTCGGCGAGCACCTCGGGGTTGTTGTAGTTGGTGGTGGCCTTGACGATGGCCGCGGACATGAGTTCGGGCTGTTGGGACTTGAAGATGCCGGAGCCGACGAACACTCCGTCAACTCCCAACTGCATCATGAGGGCTGCGTCGGCGGGACTGGCTATGCCTCCGGCGGCGAAGTTGACGACCGGCAGCTGGCCGGATTCGTGCACGGCTTTGACGAGGTCATACGGGGCTCTCAGATCTCTGGCCGTCGTCATCAGCTCGTCTTCGGTCATGTTCTGGATACGCCGGATTTCGCCGAGAACCGTCCGAGCGTGGCGTACGGCCTCGACGATGTTGCCCGTTCCGGCCTCGCCCTTGGTGCGAATCATGGCTGCGCCTTCGCCGATTCGTCGGAGGGCTTCTCCCAGATCGCGCGCGCCGCAGACAAACGGGACGGTAAATCTGTGCTTATCGACGTGGTTATTCTCGTCGGCGGGAGTGAGCACCTCGGATTCGTCGATGTAGTCGACCTTCAGGGCTTCGAGTATCTGTGCCTCGACGAAGTGACCGATGCGGCACTTGGCCATGACCGGAATCGTGACGACCTCTTTGATCTCGATGATCTTGGTGGGGTCGGCCATGCGCGCGACTCCGCCGGCTTGGCGAATATCGGAAGGCACTCGCTCAAGCGCCATTACCGCGCAGGCGCCGGCGTCCTCGGCGATTCGAGCTTGCTCGGCGGTCACAACGTCCATGATGACTCCGCCCTTGAGCATTTGCGCCAGTCCCGACTTGGTTACCCACGTGCCCGTCTCGGTCAATGTGTCGATCGCCATGTGTTCCGCCTCCCTTATAGGCTGTTGGTGTAGGAACTTGAGACCTCATTATACATTCGCAGAAAATCCTAAGGCAATTATCCCCGAATGACAGGGAAGGGTAATCGTTTTCTTTAGAGCCTGTTTTGGGAGAGTGAACCAATCTTCCCTCTCTGGACTCCGGCCTTCGCCGGAGTGACGATTGTTGGACTGTGACTCTCGAGCGCCTCTCTCCGTATGGATTCCCGCGTGGGCGGGAATGTACGGTTATGCAAGGGGCGGTAACGATGTTGCCGTTCCTCGTTTTCGCGAGAACAAGCTTCAAGGGAATATGGCGGGGGATGCCGGGTTGCGGGAAGGCGTGTTACTCGTCGTATTGGACGCCGACCTTTTCGAGCAGATCTCGTGGGCTGTTTTCGAGGAGCGCTTTGGCCTCTGCTTCGTCCAATCCGGCGCCTAGCGCTACGTTCAGGGCGAAGGACGGTGTGAGGAGATCATCCGGCTCGTGAGCGTCGGAGTCGAGAAGCATTCGCGCTCCGGCGCTCTTGGCCATGCGCACGACGTGTCCGTTGGCCAATCCGTGGCTTTTTCGGGCGGACACCTCCAAGAAGATGCCGTTGCGGGCAGCGATCTGCGCGTCTTCCGGACGGATGATTCCGGGGTGGGCGAGGACGTCGACGTAGGCGGAAGACACGGCGGCGTGGTTTGTGCCCGGTTCGACGGGTTCGGTAATGGTTTCTCCGTGAACGTTGACGACGCGCGCTCCCAGTTCACGCGCCGCGCGCGCGAGATAGTCGATTTCGTCCTTGGGCGTGTGGGTGATTTCGACTCCGGGCAGGGCGAGGATGTCCCATTGCTTTGAGGCGATTTCACAGTCCTTGACGAGGGTCTTGAGGACGAATTCGAGATTGCCGTGGCCGACGTGATCGGTGATAGCCATTGCGCGGTATCCGGCAACGTGGGCGCGGCGAATGAGTTCTACCGGGGAGAGGACGCCGTCGCTGAGAAAAGTATGCGTGTGGAAGTCGAACATCTTTGGCTCCATGCATAGGCTGCGGATTGATGATATCACCGGCCGTCGCAGGCGGGCAGGAATAATCGAATTGGCAGAATTTTCGATAAGTCCGTAATTCCCAGTATACTGAACTCAATAGGTCTCGCAGGGTGAGGGGACGATTATGGATGGTGTTCAAAGTTATGGCGGCGAAGGAACGCAGGGGTCACACAGAGTCAAGGAGCTTGTCGACGAAATTCGCGAGCTTCTCCACTGTGAGAATCTTGACGAAGCGTTGGCGCTTTTGGACCAACTGCACCCGGCGGACCAAGGTGATCTGCTGGTGGAACTGCCACAGCAAACCCAGCAGGACATTATCGGTGAAATAGCCCACCAGACAACAGCCGACATATTTGAATACATGGATCCGGACGAAGCAGTTCAGGTGGCTGCGCCGATCACGCCGCGTATGCTGGCGGACATTCTTGACCGCGTGGATGCCGACGTTGCGGCGGACGTTTTGCGCGGAATTCCCGAGGAACAGACAAACCGGACGCTTGAAGCGATGACGGAGAGCCGCGAGGTTATTCCTCTGCTGGAATATGCGGACGACACTGCCGGCGGACTGATGAATCCGGAATTCCTCGCCGTGAGCCAACATTTAACCAGGGTGTTGGCGCTGGATACCATTCGCCTCCGCGCCGGAGATGCTGAGATAACCAGCTATGCGCTGGTCGTGGACGCTGAAGATAGACTTGTGGGCCATGTGTCGATCGTAGATTTGGCGTTGGCTCGTGATGATGAGGTCGTCTCCAACATTGCGTCAGACGACGTGGTGTCGGTCACGGTAGATACCGATCAGGAAGAGTGCGCGAGAATCATGCAGCGCTACCACGCTAATGAGCTTCCCGTCGTCGACGCAAGCGGAGTACTGCGCGGCATTATCATGGGAGACGATGTACTGCACGTCCTCAACGAAGAGGATACTGAGGATATGTATCGGCTGGCGGGTGTGGGGCACGAGGCAGTGTTCGGGCCGCTAACCGGCGCGGTCAAGAGTCGGCTGCCTTGGCTGGTAGTCAACTTGGCGACCGCGTTTCTGGCCGCCTTCGCCATTGGGCTGTTCTAGACGACCATCGGGAAAGTGGTGGCCCTCGCCGTACTGCTCCCGCTAGTCATGAGTCAAGGCGGGATGGGCGGAATTCAAACATTGACCCTAGCGGTTCGGAGTATGACTCTTGGCGAGCTTCCAAGCTCGCAGGGAATGAAGCTCATATCGCGAGAACTGGTTCTCGGGGCCGCGCACGGGCTGATCTTCGGTCTGCTGGTCGGAATCGCCGCGTACGCTTGGAAGGGCGACTACATGCTAGGGGCAGTGCTGGCGGTCGCCATGCTGGGCAACATGGTGATCGCGGGGTTAACGGGCGCGGTCGTGCCGCTCTTGCTGAGAAAGGCGGGATTTGATCCGGCAGTGTCATCGGCAGTGTTCATCACCACGTTTACCGACGTAATGGGAATCCTGCTCTTCTTGGGAATCGCCACGTCGGTCGTCGGTCGGCTGATGTAAGGGGCGACAGGCTCAGTATGGTTCGCAGCCGGTTATTCGCTCTTGCTTTCCGGCTTCGCTTCGGAGGGTACTATGAATTCAGTGAGGAGTGCCTCCTTGACTTCACTTTCATGGCGGCCTCCCAAGTCTTCGGCTGCCGCTACCGCTGCTTGAGCGGCGTGTCGGGCGGCCTCTTGCTCGGACAGCCCCAGCATGGACGCGGCATTTTCGGCGGTTTCGATTGCTTGGACGGTCACAGCGCTCACCTCAAGATTGGTATCGCCGGCGCCGCGGATCACTCCATATGTGGCTCCACGCAGGATGTCGAGCGGGACTGCTCCAGTTTTGCTGAGGGCGTCCAAGGCGCCCCGCATCGTAGCTTCCGTTAATCGGTTAGCTTCAATTCCGGCGTCGTGGGCCGCGTGCATGCCTCCGAGTGTCGCGCCTAAGGCCACATCCCCGCCCTGTTTGCCTATGTCGTCAACTTGGTGAGTTAGGTCGACGGCGGCGCGGTTGACACTTGCCTGAAGCCGCCTGGCCGCAGCGCCGCCACGAGTCACTCCTTCGACGGCCATCCTAACGGAGGACGCTATTTGGTACGCAGTTACACCGACGGCCACATCAAGACCGGGGAATCCCGGAACCCATCGGAGTGTGGATACCGGCAGGTGCGAGAGGAGACTCAGTCCGGGCACGGATTTAAGCGACTCCAAATTTGAGCGTGTTTGCGTAACCAACTCGTCCATCACCATGTCCCTGTCAACTTCGCCTTCCTCTCTGACCTTGCTGAGCATACTCAGGGTGAAGAGGCCCAGTAAGAAGGCAATCGCGAAGAGGAAGTCGTACCCGGTGAGGAAGAGAGCCGGAAACTCGAAGGCGCTCTTGGGCGAGACCCATTCAACGGCGATTTGCAGGTGGCGCACGCTGAAGTAGTCGATGAACGCGCCGCCAATCAGCGGGCTGATGCCGGCGCCGATACTCGATGCCAGCGATACGCCGGTCAGGTAGGCGGTCGACTCGGCAGCCGGCGACATCTTCATGCGTATGGTTGTGGAGGCGATGTTGATTCCCGCGCTCGCTATGCCGATGAAGATGTGCAAGATGATCAATAACGGCACAGAGAAGGCGTGTCTATCCGGCATGGTTGTGAAGGTCCAGGCGAGAATGACGAAGAAATAGAGCGAGGAACATAGGGAGAGGACAGCCTTGGAGCCAAAACGATCAACGTAGTTTCCCCATACTCGCAAGAAGAGTATGTTCGCGATTTGGGTCAAGACGCCCAAGGCAACAACGAGGGAAAGCGGCAACTCCAGCCTGACCAGCATATAGACGGCAAAGAAGGGTACTGCCAAATGAGCGACGGCGTTCCACATGAACATGAAGTTGATGAGGCCGCGGAATTCCTTGTCACGGAACGGCGCGCCCAGGGTGCTGAGCAGGGAGCGCCGAGTGGTCTCCAAACGCGGCATTTGCGGTTCAGGCATTCGGGCCATGAATTGGACCGCGCCAAACCCGAGAATGACGCTGCCAAAGAGAATTGCGTAGGAGTAGCCAAGGATTTCATTGGACTCGCCGGCGAATCCCTTCCACCAGTCGATGTACAGCGCAGCGAGCAAGGCGGTTATTGCGGCTGCGATGGTGGCGAGTCTCAAGCGCTTGGCGAAGAAATCACCCATTACTTCGTTCGGGACGATGTCTCGAAGCCAACTGTTCCAGCCGGTCGTAACGAAAGCTGTGGCGGCGCCGCGCACGGCGATGAAGAACAGCAGCAGAGAGACGGCGCCCGCATTAGGAACGTCGATGACAAAGGGGATGCAGGCGATGGGTATCCAGCTTGCGTAGGCGATGGAGTACGCCGTCACGGCCAGGATTTTGCGCATCCGAATCCGTTCGATCAGGATAACCACGGCAATTTGCAGGGGCTGCATGATGAACGGGATGGCGGTCATGATTCCAATGTGAAAGTTGGAAGCGCCGAGGATTAGGGCGAATGCCGCGAGGAATCCGCCCGAAGCCATGCCGTCCGCGGCGAAGGCCATAACGCCCTGCCACGTCATATTCTGAAGGCCCTTTTGGGTGTCCTGTTCCGTTAGAACGGGCTGTGGTCTCAGAAAGGCGGGGATCGCCAAGATCAGAACTCCTTCTAGCTATAAGTCGTGGTTGAACGGGAGGGACGCAGCTTCTCAACGGCTGCGGAGAGCCAATCGGGTTTCCCCAAGTTTCCGGGGAAGCGACTCGCGTCGCCTCGTTCCTTTGTCCAGTGACATTCCATCAACAGGTCGATCAGGCGTTCTTTCGGGTGCATAACCTCTAGCGGGTGGGGGCCATGATAGGGAGTACCCTCCGGCACTTCAAGGAATTCCTTAGGGATATAACTGTCCAATTCTTCCTTCAGCGTCAGGAGGGCATCATCCTTGTTGGTATCGGCCCCTCTGTAAAACGTGTACAGCATGTAGCTACAGGGGTAGGTCATACTAAGCCTATTGTCCGACACGGTAACTTCTGGGTATTCAATCGAGGTTGACTGCACCAACGGAGCAGGCGTTTGTATAACCGTAGGAGAGGATGTAATGTTCCATCCACAAGCCAAGGCGGAGACTACTATGGCCGTTGCAGCTACAGAGCGAACCATCACGGCACTTGCACGGGCACTAAATTGAATACCGGCAGGACGGTTGGCCATTTGGTCGTATGTGACGACCATGTCAAATGATGCCATGAAGATGTCGGCTTGAATAGCACCTTCGAAATCATCATTCCGGTCTCGAAAATCACGTCAAAATCGCGCGTATGCTAAGCCATGAGCATGAGGCCGTCAATATGGCAAGAGCCTACTACTTCATATCGTGTGGGCTGTGGTCTCAGAAAGGCGGGAATCGCCAAGATCAGAACTCCTTCTAGCTCTGAGTCGTGGTTGAACGGGAGGGACGCAGCTTTTCAACGGCTGTGGAGAGCCAATCGGATTTCCCCAAGTTTCCGGGGAATGCGACGAACTGTAGTCCGGGGAATCGACTCGATTCGCCAAGTTCCCAGACGGGGACACCCGGGAGGATTTGGCCGACGCATATCGCCCGATGTACACTGAGGCCGCGAGTTGCAATGTCATAGGACGTTATACCGCCCTTCGCAATCAGATAACGAGGCCTCGTCTCCGTGCGGCGGATGATTTCCGCAAGTCCGCTTGATATGCGATTTCCTACCAGGAGACTGGAGTCGCCCTCGCCTCTTCCGAAGGGTTTGCGACTGGTGAATACCGCTAGGTCGAAACCGCTCTTTAGTCCGGCCTCGATGGCTTCGGCAACTCTCGCGATTTCATTTTCCCGTTTCGTGTTATCGACGAGCCTGGCGGGTGAGACCTCGACTCCCACGATATCGGGTCGATCCAAAAGGCGCTCGACCTGATTGTTGGTGAGCTTCACGTGAGAGCCGACGACGATGACGCCGCCAGGGCCGTCATCGTCGGCCTGGGCGGAATCGATGCGGAGGGGGCGAGACTCCAGTCCGCCCCGTACCTGCAAGAATGACGCGGACGAACGGTAGAAGAACTGCGCGTTCCGCTCCTCGGCAAGCATGGCGCCCAGGGTGAAGACTTCGATATCGCGCATACTTGTCGCATTAGGGAAGCAGACTCTAGCTTCTCCCATATCGAGGAGCCGTTCCGCAACATATGCGGGGCCGCGAACGCGGATATCCTCCAGTGACAAGGTGGCTACACGCTCCGCAGGGACTCTTCCTTTCGTCTTCTCTTCGACCCACTCGCGAACGTTTGAGGAGCGGTACCCGAATGCGGGGTCTCGGGCGAATTCAGTATGGCCAATTGGTGTCAGCCAATCGCCCTCGGCGAGGTAGTGGACGTCGTTGATGGTGAAGCGTCCGCCTTGAAGGAAGAAGGGGACAATGACATGGAGCGCGCTAGGTTTTTCAAACACCTCCGTTAGGGAGTCCAATTCTTCTGGGTAATGTCCGCGCAGTGTGGAGTCGATGCGGCTGAAGACGATGGGGTTCTTGCCGGTGAGTCGCATCGCCGCGCGGAGGTTTCGTCCGGCGCGCGCGACGGTTTCCACCGCCTGATCGGCCGGCATACTGCGAGAGTTGGTCAGAAGAAAAACGCCGCGAAGGTCGTTTCGGAGCTCGGCGGCTATGGAATCCACGGGCCAGCGGGTTAGCAGTGAGACGTTCGCCACCGACTGGGTGCCCATGGGGTCATCGTCGATGACGACTGCCTTCTCGCCCCGTCGCTCAATAGCCGCGCGGATTGGTTCCGAAAGGTCTTCGGGCCACTCCGGAGGCAAGCTCGCAAGGGTCTCTTGCAGGGGCAGCTGTGGCAAGGTCATTGGATTGGCGGGCGACTCCCACATCAAGTTGATGCGGGCCCTGGGCTATCCGCCGGTGATTCCATGGCCCGGATCGGTTCCTTCGATAGTTTGAGAGAGTCCGACGCCTCGACTGGAGTTCAAGCTCCCGGAGCGCGGTAGTTCACCGTTTTCTGGGTGGCCGAGTCGATCTCCTCCGGAGTGATCAACTGTACCGTACTGATACTGAGCGCGCCTCCCGCCGTGATGGCAAGGGAGATAGCGGCTGCCGTCGTCGCATCGGGGAGATCAAAGATGATGATCAGGTCGGCGCCGCCGAAGGCATAGTAGAAGGCCTCCAGTTGGCCGCCTTGCTCCTTGCCCATCTCTTCGAAGACTTTGCGGCGCGAAGTGCCGCCTTCTCGCAACAGGCCCTGGATTCCCCTAGGCGTGTAATTCGCCTGGTAGAGGTACTTTGGCATCATGGAACTCCTTAATTCAGTGTTGTCGTATTCTTATCGCCTCGCTCTTGTCTCACTTGCCTTTGAGCGCCCATTTTATCGGCTGACGTCGCAAGGCGTGGGCACCGATTATCTCATCGCCAGTATACCGTTGGGAAAGTCGAACGTAAAGGCGGCCGCCCCTCGTCGATGACAATTTTGGGGGATGCGCTTGCTGAGAGGAAACCGATGTCGGTCGCCTCGTCGCGGCTATATGCCGACCCACGCCGCAGACAGTACCTCCGCCTGTTCAAGGACAGTCTGCGTCGCCTTTTCCTGCTTGTCGGGCGGGTAGCCGTGTTTGCGGAGGATGCGTTTGACCAGCCGGCGGAGATTGGCGCGGACGTTCTCTCGCAGTGTCCAGTCGATGGTGACGTTGTTGCGGACGGTATCGACGAGTTGGCGGGCGATGTCGCGGAGCGTCTCGTCACCGAGCCGCTGCACGGCGCTGTCGTTTGTTTCCAAGGCGTCATAGAAGGCCAGTTCGTCATCGGAGAGTCCTAGCTGTTCGCCGCGTGCCGTGGCCTCTCGCATCTCCCGGGCAAGCTCGATCAGCTCTTCAATGACCTGCGAAGCCTCTATCGCTCGATTTTGGTAGCGGCGCAGGGTTTGTACCAGCATATCGGCGAAGGAGCGGGCCTGCACGACGTTCTTGCGCCGGCGAGCAGATATTTCGCCATTGATCAGTTTTTGCAGCAGTTCCACCGCCAGGTTGCGGTGAGGCATACCCCGCACCTCGGCCAGGAATTCGTCGGAGAGCACAGAGATGTCAGGCTTGTTCAGCCCGGCGGCGGCGAAGATGTCCATCACGCCCTCGGACGAGACCGCATTGGAGATTATCTGACGGACGGCAAGGTCCAACTCCTCTTCGGGCCGCGACTTTGCAGCATCCCGCTTCAATAGAGCGATCCGCACGTTCTGGAAGAATCCCACGTCGTCACGGATGCGCATGGTCTCCGGGTGGGGCACGGCCAGCGCGTAAGCCTGTGACAACTCCCTCACGGCCTTCAGGCAGCGATCCTTGCCGTCTTGCTGGGCCAGCACGTGATTTTGAGCGACGCGCATCAGGTTCATGCGATCATTGGTAGAGTCCGGTCTCCACGTGGACCAGTCGATGCCGTGGAACAGGCCGCAGCACACACCGTGCTTTTCAAGCATGATGTCGACTGCCTTTTCCTTGTCCAACGCCGTTTCCCCGGTTCCTCCGCTTTCGGTGTAGGTCGCGAGGGCTTGTTTCAGGTCCTGGGCCAGTCCCAGATAGTCCACGACGAGGCCGCCCGGCTTGTCCTTGAACACCCTGTTCACGCGGGCGATAGCCTGCATCAGCCCATGCCCGCGCATGGGTTTGTCCACGTACATGGTGTGGAGGCTCGGGGCGTCGAAGCCGGTGAGCCACATGTCCCGAACGATCACGACTTTCAGCCCATCGTCGGGGTCTCGGAACCGTTGGGCCAGAGCCTCCCTTCGGGCCTTGTTTCTGATGTGGGGCTGCCATTCCAAGGGGTCGGAGGCGGAGCCGGTCATGACGATCTTCATGGCGCCCTTGTCGTCATCGTCGTCCTGCCAGTCGGGACGCAGGCGGGCGAGCTTGTCATAGAGGTCGACACAGATGCGGCGACTCATGCAGACGATCATCGCCTTGCCTTCCATGGCCTCAAGTCGCTGCTCGAAGTGGGTGACCATGTCCTCGGTGATCTGCTTGACTCGCTCCTCCGCGCCGACGACCGCCTCCAGCTGGGCCCACTTGGTCTTGAGCTTTTCCTTGCGCTCCACCTCCTCACCCTCGGTGGCCTCCTCGAAGTCGGAGTCGATCTTCGGCCTTTGGTTCTCGGCCAAGGTTAGTTTGGCGAGGCGGCTTTCGTAGTAGATGGGCACCGTGGCCCCGTCTTCGACGGAACGTTGAATGTCGTAGATGCTGATGTAGTCGCCGAACACGGCGCGGGTGTTGGCGTCCTGAAGCTCGATGGGTGTTCCCGTGAAGCCGACAAACGAAGCGTTGGGCAGCGCGTCGCGCATGTGGCGGGCGTAGCCGTCGATGAAGTCGTACTGGCTGCGGTGGGCCTCGTCGGCGATGACGACGATGTTGCGCCGCTCCGAGAGGGTGGGGTGTGTGTCGCCCTTCTCCTCCGGGAAGAACTTCTGGATGGTCGTGAAGACGACACCCCCGGCATTCACCGACAGCTTTGAGCGCAGATCGGCCCTGTTCTCCGCCTGGATTGGCGGCTGGCGCAGGAGGTCCTCGCATTGGGAGAAGGTGCCGAAGAGTTGGTCGTCCAAGTCGTTGCGGTCGGTGAGGACAACAATGGTCGGGTTCTCCATGGCCGGCTCCCGGATAACGGCCCCGGCATAGAAAGCCATGGTCAGGCTCTTGCCCGACCCTTGGGTATGCCAGACAACCCCGATGCGGCGGTCTCCCGGTTCGCCGCCCGGCTTGCGTCTCGCTTCGTAGCGTCCCTGTTGTTCGGCTATCCGCTCATCCGCGCGCTGCAGCATCGCCGCCCGCAGGGTCTCTTCAACCGCGACCCTGACCGCGTGGTATTGGTGATAGCCGGCCATCTTCTTGAGGAGCGCGCCGCTGCCGTCGTCCTCGAATACGATGAAGTCACGGATGAGCGCCAGGAAGCGGTTTGGCTCGAAGACTCCTTTCAGCATGACTTGGAGTTGGGTCAGGTCCTTGTCGGCGAGGGTCTCGCCGGTGATGGTGCGCCAGGGCTTGAACCATTCCCGTCCGGCGGTGAGCGCGCCGATGCGCGCGTTGAATCCGTCCGAGACGACTAGGACTCCGTTCATCGAGAACAGCGTGGGCAGTTCGGCCTTGTAGGTCTGAAGCTGCTGCCATGCGGTCCAGATGGTGGCGTCTTCGTTGCTGGGGCTCTTGAGTTCGATGATCACCAGGGGCAGGCCGTTGACGAACAGCACGATGTCCGGCCTGCGGGTGTTGCGGTTTTCGGTGACGGTGAATTGGTTCACGGCCAGCAGGTCGTTGTCGGCGGGGTTCTCGAAGTCGATGACTCGAACTTGGTCTCCGCGCACTCGGCCATCGAGGTCACGATATTCGATCTCCACGCCGTTGATCAGCATCCGGTGGAAGGCGCGGTTGCGAGCCTCCAGGGTGGAGCCCCGGGGTCGGGTGAGCTTGTGGAAGGCGTCGTCCAGCGCGGACGCGGGCAGTTGGGAATTCAACCGCGCCAGGGCATCCAGCAGGCGCCGTTCCAGCACTGCCTGATCGAAATCGTCGCGTTCGGCGCCGGGCCCGCCGGGGGCGATGTCGGGACCATGCGCCACTTGCCAACTGAGGTCGGCCAGCCACTCAAGCGCGACCTGTTCGATGTCGGCTTCGGTGAGGGTGGTCATGACAGTTCCTACGCCAACATTAGGCGTTCGCCCTTCGGTTCGGGGATTGGATCGCCGAACTCCCGGGTCGTGTCGAGCCAGAGGTCAACAGCCTGCGCGACCTGTTCCATGGCCGTCTTCTGGGAATCTCCGTGCGCGGCGCATCCCGGAAGTTCGGGAACTTCGGCCACGAATGCCTCGTCCTCTCTGCTCCGGTAGATGATGACATCGTATTTGTGGATTATATCCTCTTACAGGTTGTTTCTGAGGACTGCCCGGCTTGCTGAGCAAACTTACGGAAGCCTCCTCACCGTGACTCCGTGAAGATGCGGTATTGTTCCATCTCCGCCTCGGTCATCCAGTGCAGGCCGTCGGGCGGGGCGGCTCCGAGGGTGAACCAGTAGAACTCTTGCGGTATGCCCATCTCCCGGTAGTATTCGAGGTACGGTTGGTGGTCGGGGTGATCGCGGGGGACCGTGTCTCCGGTGGAGCCGTCGATGTCTGCCCAGCTGTGGACGCCCACCAGCGCCCCTCGCTCGACTATGCGGCGCACGCCGGAGAGCAGGAGATCCACGCCGCCGGAGGCGACCATCCCCTGCGCGGGGAGATACGCGCTCATTCCAGTCTGCCGCAGCATCCTCCCCAGTTCGAGATTCGCCTCGTCGTCCGCAGAGCCGGGCACATTCACCAATACCATCACCCGAATGTCGGGAGAGTTCTTCAGTGCGTCGTACACCTGGTCGGGGCTGTCAGAGTCGACGACGCCTAGGACGAGCAGCAGATTTCCCCGTGGGTACAGGCGGAGTCCGAGTTCCGCGTCATCGGGGATGTCCATGTCAAGGCCTTCGAGGTTTTCGGCGACCGCTTTGGCCAGTTCACCGGATGAGGTTTGTTCGGGTTCCCGCGTCGGCAGGGGAGCGGGGTCGCCTCCACATGCGGCAAGAAGTCCCATCAGCAAGAGGGATATCACGACGTTGACCGATAATTGATATGTCCCCATGTCTACACCCGCACCTCACCCGACACCAGCTTCGGCAGCAGCGCGTCCCGCATCTCGGCGAGGACGCGGGATTCGTGGCAGTTGGCGAATAACCGATCCGTTAGATGGCCTGTTTGCTGGTTAAATTCTCGCAACACTCCAGCGGCAGGAACTAAAATCGGCAAGCTACGCACGCCGACTCGGTTAATTCCTGGCTGAGCCGAGTTTGAATTTAAGGTAGTGATTTCATATGTCATCCAATCTTGGTCGAGCCAGAAGAATAGATACCGTTGAGCTTCTTTGTGCCGCAATCGAAGGATAAACACATGCTCGTTGACAGCGCACACTGAATGAGGGTAACCACAATCAACGTAGGTTTTTCGGCCAACGTGTGCACCGTCTTTGTAGAGCAGCACATCGGCATCTTGAATCTGAGCGCCCTTTGCCTTCAAACGTTGCATGAACTCCGCTGGTATGTACTTTTCTTTTGCGTAGTCGTGTTGTCCTAGTCCATTGACGTTCTCTGCCCCGATACTGGGGAGGCCACCTTCTACGGCCCCGCCTCTTGGTCGTGCTCCTGAAACGAGTTCAGAGAGTTCTTCCCCCAGAGCCTTCACTTCCCACCCCTCCGGGATCTCCCCCAGTTCCGAGTCCACAAGTCGGTCGGGGAAGAGGTGGTAGTGGTCGGCGGGGAGGCCGGGGAGGGACTGGCCGGGACGCCAGCGGCCATCCATCTTCGCGCGCACCGGCTCGAAGTCCACGAACCATGACTTGAACAGCGCCCGCGCCATCTCTTCCAGCGTCTCGTTCATGCGGCGGTTGAGTTCGATCTTGTCGTCCAGCGTGCCGAGGATGTGTGCGATGGCGCGCTGCTCGGGGAGCGGCGGGAGGGGGATGCGTATATTGAGTACATCCTCTCGTCGGACGCGCTGATGACTACCAGATGTTCCAGTGGCCATCCCTTCTAACTGCGAACGCATCTTTGGACCTAGACATAAAAACTTCAGGAATCTGCGGTCAATAGCTCTTGGTAGCAGAACGAGAAACTCCGTTGAGGCAATCGCGACATCATCCTCCTCTATGGTTGGCTCCCAGACTCGTGGTATTCGGGGATTGAGTCTCGACACGAGGATTGAATCGGTTGGCACGGTGAATTTATTACTTCCAATGTCACCACCAAGTTCATTGGCGGGCGTGTGGCTCTGATCAAACGCGGGTATGGAGAAATGGCGAAACAACGTACCGGCCCGATGTGCAGGGGTCAACTGTTCAGTATGCAAACGAACCACATCCCCCAGCGTCACTTCACGCCATGCGTTGTTGGCCGCCGGTTGCTTCGGATGATCTTGTGCTACGGCGTAGCCCCGTCCAGCCATTGATGTTGTTCACCTCAGTTCGATATACGACCGCGCGGATGCGCCTTGCCTACACTGCCACGCTCACTTGGTAGACGACCTCGGCATCCTTTGGCACGTCCCTGCCTTCGTCTCTTAGCGCTTCAAGATACAATGCAATGGCTTCTCGGACGTTCCGCAGGGCTTCCTCTACCGTTTCGCCCTGGGAGTAGCAGCCCGGCAATGCCGGAACTTCAACCCAGAAACCGCCTTCTTCCGCTGTATGAACCACGACAGAATAGAACATAGCTCGACTCCCTCACAGGAGTTCTTCAAACTCCTTCACTGAAATACCGGCCCGTTCGACGGCGTCCAGTAATAACCCTGCCTTCATCGTCCCTCTGTATGGCCGACTCGTTGAAAAGTATGAAGTGGATGATACCATGAGACACAAATCACAAATGGGACGGCCTTCGACAGGCTCAGGCCGAACGGGGAGGTGTGGCTGCACTGGGACAATGGGAAGACTCTTTTCGGAGACCGGAGCCTTTCCAAAGTTCGTTCGCGGTGAACTTGATCCCGTTCGTGGTGAGCTTGATCCCGTTCGTGGTGAGCTTGTCGAACCACGAAGACGGCCTTCGACAGGCTCAGTCCGAACGGGCAGGTGGGGCTGCAATGGGATGGCCTTCGACAGGCTCAGTCCGAACGGGCAGGTGGGGCTGCAATGGGATGGTCTTCGACAGGCTCAGTCCGAACGGGCAGGTGGGGCTGCAATGGGATGGCCTTCGACAGGCTCAGTCCGAACGTGTAGGTGGGGCTGCACTGAGACAATGGAAAGGCGATTTTTCGAGACAGACAATCATTATTTGAGAGGTTTTCGCGCATGAGGGTTCACTCGACGATTGCAGGCGGGCCGGCGAGTATCGACATGCTGGACGGGCTTTCGCAGGAATTGGCGTTCCCGGTGGAGGAGTATGAGGCACGGCTTGGCGCGGTTCGGGAAGGGATGCGCGAGCATGGCATAGAGGCCTTGGTGATTCAGCATCCGCCGAATGTGCTGTATTTGACGGGGTACCAGACGTTTTCGCCGAATTCGGGGGAGTGCGTGGTCGTGCCGTTGGAGGACGAACCGACGCTGTTCGTACCGTCGCCGGAGCTGGGAGGGGCGCTCATTCATACGTGGCTCGACGACCGGCGAGGGTATGCTCCCGGCCGGAGTGAAGAACGGCACATCGCCGACGCGCTGCGAGAAAAGGGTCTCGACGGCGGGGTCGTGGGTTTGGAGAAGAACAGTCACGGCCTCCCGGCGGGTATGTACGATGGATTTGTCGCGGCCCTTCCGAAGGCGCGGTTCATCAATGCGTCGGGCATCGTCGAGTCGGTCAAGGCGGTGAAGTCGGCGCGGGAGATCGAGCACATTCGCAGGGCTGCTCGGACGACGGACGCCGGCATGGCGGCGGCCATCGACGCGGCTCGCGAGGGCGCCACGGATAACGACATGGCGTCGGCGGCTTCGCAGGCGATGGTCGCGGCCGGGAGCGAGTACATGTGCGTCTCGCCGATCGTCACTTCCGGGAGACGGTCGGGCATCCTGCATTCGACGCACAAGCGCAACCGACTCGAAAAGGGCGACGTTATTCTGCTGGAAATGGGCGGATGCGTGCACCGTTACACGGCTCCGACGATGCGGACGGTATTCATCGGCGAGCCGCCCGACGAAGCGAGAAGAATGGCGGATGCCTGCCTGGCAGCGTTGGGGAACGTCTTGAGCGCCATCCGCGTGGGTGTGACTTCCGACGAGGTGGCTCAGGCTGGTTGGGAGGGCTTAAGTGCGGCAGGGGACGATTTCGTCTTTCATGGGAATTTCGGTTACTCGGTCGGGGCCGGGTTCCCGCCCACGTGGGCCGACGGCGCCGCGTCGATTATGTCCGGCATCGACACCGTTCTGCGGGCCGGCATGGTCTTTCATCATCCCGTCGCGCTCCGACGGCTGGGACGTTACGGCGTCGCATTCAGCGAGACGTCGGTCGTTACGGAGGACGGCTGCGAGACACTTACGGGATCCCCGCGGGATATCGTCATTCGCTGATGTTCTTCGATTGAGGATGAGAGGCTCCTGCCAGGCGGATGTCTTGACACCGGAACCTCTGAAGCTACAATGAGTTTCACTCTCCCACAGGAATCGTCGATGGCTTCACCTTCTCCCCTCTTTCCAACCTTCGTTGTCGGGAGTCTGCCGCGTCCCCAGTGGGTGCGCGACGTCATAGAGGACCGCAAGTCGGGTCGGATTGGGGAGCGCGAGGCGGATAGCCTCTTGGACGACGCGGTGCCCTCGGCCATTCGGATGCAGGAGCTTGCCGGAGTCGATTACATCTCGGACGGCGAATGGCGACGCGAGAGCTACGTCAAAGTCTTTACGGAGTCGGTAGACGGTTTCACGAATGACCTTGTTTCGTCGGGCGGCGTGTCGTCTTTCACGAATCTCCGCTACCCCGCCGTGACTTCCAAGATAGCGGCTCGCCGGTCGATGGCGGCGGGCGAGGTGGAATTTCTTCGGCGGCACACGGAGTCCAAGATCATTGTTGCGATACCGTCGCCTTATACGGTTGGACGGCGGATGTGGAGCCCCGACCACTCCACGGGCCCGTACCCGGAGCGGGAAGAATTCGTCGAGGCGTGCGTTCCCATCATCAACGACGAATTGCTGCGGCTCGCGGCTTTGGACGTGGATATGATACAGATCGATGATCCGTGGCTCGGTCTCCTCGTGGATCCCGACTACCGCGAGCAGGAGGGAATAACCGACGTCGACCACGAGCTGGAGGTTTCCGTCGAGTCGATGAATCGGGCCGTAGCGGGGCTTGAGAATGTGTCCTTGAGCGTGCACTTTTGCCACGCGCATTTCAACCGGGAGCACGGCACGAAGGGGCCTTACGATCTCATTATTGGCGCGTTGGGCGAGATGAACGTCCAGAGATTCGCGATGGAGTTCGCCACTCCCGACGCCGGCGGGATCGGCGTTTTGAAGGATTTTCCGAAGGACAAGACGCTGGGTTTGGGCGTGATCGACCATACCGACCACCATGTTGAGACTCCCGCGGAGGTCGCGGCGCGGGCCGAGGCGGCTATGGAGTTCGTTCCGAAAGAGCGTCTCACGCTCAATCCCGATTGCGGCTTCTCGCCCTCCAGCGTGAATCCCATGGACTTCGACGAGGCCTACCAAAAGCTGAGGGCCATGAGTCGCGGAGCCTCTGTGCTGCGTGAGAAGTACGGGTAGCCTTGCCGATATTCACGGAGAGAACTCGTGCCTAGCGGGGCCGTTCGACCCATCGCCTTGTGCGTCGTCCGGCGGGAGGGCAGGCTGCTCGTCTCGGAGGGGTACGACACGGCCAAGAAGGACTACTACTATCGCCCGCTGGGTGGGGGAATCGAGTTCGGAGAGCCGAGCAAATTGGCGGCGGCGAGGGAGATGGCCGAAGAGCTGAACGCGGAAGTAGACAACCTTCG
This sequence comes from Dehalococcoidia bacterium, assembly GCA_965232435.1. Taxonomy (GTDB): domain Bacteria; phylum Chloroflexota; class Dehalococcoidia; order Lucifugimonadales; family VXLM01; genus VXLM01. The sequence continues at coordinate 147,363 of CBDDPU010000004.1, read as the reverse complement.
CTGGCTGGGCGCGCTCGAAAGCATCTTCACCGTCGACGACCAGCCCGGCCACGAGATCGTCATGGTCTACGAGGCGGATTTCTTGGACGAGGACATGTACCGCCGCAGCCCGCTCTGGGGCTGTGAAGACGACGGCTCGCCAATCAAGGCGGTTTGGAAGTCCATGGACGACTTCAAGATCGGCAGAGGGCGGTTGGTTCCCGAGGGGCTTTTGGCGATGCTCGAGGATAACTTGCCCGAACGCACATCATGCAAACCGACCGGAGAGAGTTATTCATGCCGAACGCCGAGCTAGTTTCCATCGGTTCCGAGCTTCTGCTGGGTCAGATCGTCGATACGAACTCGGCGTGGATGGCTCGACGGCTGACCGACATCGGAGTCGATCTTTACTACAAGACCATCGTTGGGGACAATCCCGCGCGGATGAGGTCGGTCATCGACCGGGCGCTTAGCCGCTCCGACATCGTCATTACGGGCGGGGGCCTGGGGCCGACACAGGACGATTTGACTCGCCAGACCATCGCGGACGTTACCGGGCGGGGACTCATACGCGATTCCGGGTTGCTGGAGGATATTGAGCAGAGATTCCGCAGGCGCGGGTTCATCATGACGCCAAACAATGAGCGTCAGGCGGACATTCCCGAAGGCGCGATAGCCGTCCACAACCCGAACGGGACGGCGCCGTCCTTTATCGTCGAGGACCCTCGCGGGGTGGTAATCGCTCTGCCCGGAGTGCCTCACGAGTTGAAGTGGCTGTTCGACAACGAGGTCGTCCCGTATCTGCGCAAAAAATTTCAACTCTCGGAAACGCTGACGTATCGAGTGCTCAAGGTCGGTGACTTGGGCGAGAGCAACGTCGATGACCGAATCGGACACCTCATCGCAAACTCGGATAACCCGACGGTGGGAGTACTGGCTCATCCCGGCCAAGTTGACGTGCGTATTGCGGCGAAGGCGTCAAGCGTTGACGAGGCCAATGAACTCATCGATCCGGTCGAGGCGGAAGTCCGCGAGCTTCTGGGCAAGCACGTCTTCGCGGTGGACGATGAGACGATGGAGGAAACGGTCGGCAGGCTGTTGGAGCAGTCGGACGCCACAATCGCAGTATACGAGGATCTCACCGGCGGGATCGTCGCGGCCAAGCTGTCCGAGGCCAGTGTGGATCGTTTTGTGGAAGGCGCGATCGGCAACAGCCTCGGTTCGATACGTCGCGTGATCGAAAGCGTCGAGAAGTCCGGCGTAGACGAGTTGTTGGTGGATCAGCGCGCGACAACGGATAGATTGGCCGAGGCGGTCCGCGCGCGCTCCGGGGTCGATATCGGCCTCGCGATTCACGGTGTCCCTGAGCCGGGTGACATGTCGCAGAATCTCGCCAGGGGAACTACGTACCTTTCGGTGACGAACGGAATCCGCTCGAAGTCTCGAATATTCAACTCCGCGGGTCGGGGCGTTCCGGACAGGGAACGAACGAGCATGTATGCCCTGGGTCTTCTCCGGGCGGCCCTGATGGAATGGAGAGGCGACGACTCTTCATGATTGCGGGGGCCTCAGCCGCTTTGTGAGCGAGGCGGGGGCCGGCAAGTGACGATGCCGCGACTGGGCTGCCGTTCTTTCGCAGGAAGGACGGAAAACGTCAACATCGCTGCATCGGAATCGCTCGAATTGTGTCCCATTTTCTCATAGTGGTTGAAAGGCCCGTTCTGCTATCAATACTATGACGAAGCGTGAGAGACTGGGTGGGGAACAAGATGAGCTATAGAGTGAGTTCAACCGACGAGGAAAAGGCCACGTTCCGTAAGGCAATGCTTCACCGATCGATGTGCATTTGGGTGCAGCACGATTGGCCGGGTCCTTTTCTCACAAAGGCGAAGGCCCTCGCTTGGGCACACAGCACGGGCTATCCGGTAGAGTCGTGTTTGCGATGCGATCCGTAGGGATTGCGACCTGCCGGCAGGGATGACGTGGCGGTGCAAGCGTCAAGGTTATGGTAGCCGGTTCTCTCTAAACGCCACGGCCGCCTCCATGAAAAAGTGCGAGGCGCGATGGGCCGCGACGACTTCATGGGACATTTTCTTACCGGCGGAGTGTACGGCGTCGGTAACGAGCTTCGTGAATTCCTTTACTCGCGGGTGTTCCATCTGGCCGGGCAATCCCATCGACTGTGCAAGGTCCTTAGGCCCGATCCCGTAGAAGTCGATGCCATCCACGGAGAGAATGCCGTCCAGATTGTCGAGCGCGTCGACGTGCTCGATGAGGGCCATGACGACGATCTGCGAGTTCGCGTGCGCCATGTACTCTGGCCTCGGCGGGCCGAACCCGAAGTGGGCGGCCCGCGAAAACGACAGGCTCCGCCTGCCCTCCGGGGCGTACCGGCAGCCCTCAGCGAGCTTTTCGGCGTCCTCCTTCGTGGTGATGTTGGGCGCGTGGATGCCCATGATGCCGCGTTCCAAGAACGAGTGAATCGTGGGAAGCTCCACGTCCGGGGCCATACCGACCGGCGTAAGGCCGCACATCTGCGCCACTCGGCTTTGCTCTTCCAAATCCTTCAGCGTGAAGTTTCCATGCTCGCCGTCGAAGATGACGTAGTCGTATCCCGCGATTGCGAGGAGTTCGACTTGCTCCGCCGACGGCGAGTTGAACTGACACCCGAAGGCGATCTCGCCCTTTCTCATCTTCGCAATGATGTTGTTCGTCCGCAGAGTCACATTGTGGGCCGTGCGTTCTTGGAGGGTCATGTGGTTCGTCTCCTTGTTGGTAACCAATACTCCATCATTCCTAGCGAATTCAAACAGCGCCTGACCGATGTCGGCAATCCGCCACTGACTTTGGGTCTTTGAGAAAGGCAGACTTACATCCCGCTGTAAGGCTGAGCAGACATCAAGGTATTCCTCATAGCCTCTTATCATCGAATTCCGGTCCCCGTCACGGATTGACGGAAGCACCTGCTCTAGCGACTTACGAATCCAACTGTCAAGAATGGCGTATTTCGTCGGACTCATAAATGTAAGCGTCTTGCTTCCGTAGCTGAGTCCCCATTGCTTCAGATCGATGATGGCTCCAATCGCTCGACTAGGGTTATCGATATAATCAATCGCTTTCGACGTTTGCTTTCTTACCTGCTCTGGCGTGTTATTCGATTGTAGTCTTTGCTTTACCCCATGCTGATTGCGGCCCCAATCGGCAATCACACTGAGGTCGTCCATATCGAAGTAACCGCAACGCTCGGCCTTCAATGGAAGATGATCGAGTAACTCAATCCATCCCCTGTAATATTCATTTTGAGTAGATCTGTCATACCATTCGGGGAGAACTGAGGCGAATTCCTTTAACGTCTTTTTCATTTGGCCCTCCATAGGTAGGTGTAACCGTTGAGACTTCGTGATAACGCCCGATACGTACGGTCACCGTCATTCCCGCGAAGGCGGGAATCCATCGGACTGCCTAGTCGGAATGCGACAACATCACTCAATATGGTGTTACCTCCCCTCAAATCGTTCGAGCGTCCCACTCAGTTTGACCGGGGGGAGCACCTCGCTGTCGGTTCGTGACTGTCGTGCCGTTCCCCCGTATACGACGGTTTTGGCGGCGATGCTCGGAATCAGTTTGGCAACCCGGTTGAGGGACGTGAAGTAGTCGGACGCGACGGTAGCGCCCGACTTGATCTCGATGGCGTGGATTCCTCGCCCCGTCTCATAGAAGAGGTCGCACTCAAGACCCCTTGAGTCTCGGAAGAAGGAGAGGTTGGACTCGCGGCCCCGGTTGAAGCGGTGCTTGAGCGCCTCCATGACGACCATGTTCTCGAAAAGTGCGCCGCGAAGGGGATGTGTGGCGACCTGCTCGGCGTTTTCGATGCCGATGAGGTAGCTGGCCAATCCCACGTCGTAGAAGTATAGCTTGGGTGACTTGACCAAGCGCTTTCGGATATTGGCGTGATACGGCGGCAGTTGGAAGATGACGTAGCTCGTTTCCAGCACCGTAAGCCACTCCCGCGCGGTGGTATGCGACACGCCGGCATCCGAACCCAGCGAACTGAGGTTTGCCAACTGCCCAATCCGCCCAGCGCACAGCCGCACGAAGCGCCTGAAGCTCGAAAGGTTGCGTATCTCCCCCAGTCGCCGCACGTCGCGCTCGACGTAGGTCTCCACGTAGTCGCCGAGCGCCTGCCGCGGGTCGAGTCCTTCGTCGAGAATTCGGGGATAGAACCCGGAGTACAGGATGTCGTTAATCGCGCTGCCAGCGCCAATGCGCTGTCGTTCCGCAAGAGAGAACGGCAGTAGGCGGAGTAGCGCCGTCCTCCCTGCGAGGGACTGGCTGATAGCGCTGGACAGCCTGAACTGCTCGCTGCCCGTGAGCACGAACAAGCCGTTGCGGCCCCGTTCGTCTGCAAGCACCTGGAGGTAGGACAGGAGCGCGGGCACGTGCTGTACCTCATCGATGATTGTGCCTTTACCAAGTTGAGAGAGAAAGCCTCGGGGATCGGACTCGGCGAATTCCCGCTGGTCGGGCGCTTCCAGGTTGACGTACTCCAAAGCGGGAAAAGCGGCGCGGCAAAGGGTCGTCTTACCGGACTGGCGTGGCCCGGTTACGGTTACAAAGGGGTACTGCTCGAACAGGGCGGTCAAGCGGCCTGTGATTTCGCGCTCGATCATGGACGCTAAGATACCAATGGATTGCACAAATTGCAAGTACTACTTTCAATTTGTGCAATATCCATAGCTGGATTGTAGAGGGGGACGCCTACAACCGCATACCCCGTCGCACGACGACCTCCGACCCCTCCGCCAAAAACGCCGACGCGGGTTCTCGGCTCAGAGGTTCCACGAACTCGCTGCCGTAGAGGCCGGCAACGTCGCATTCGAAGACCACATCATCGGCCTTTGCGGATCGCCATCGCGGATGCTCGACGAGGTATTCCAGGGTTGAGCCGTCCTTCTGGACGGCATATCCCCAGTAGTGTTCGGCGATGAAGGTCGCTTCGGAGTCGATGTGGGGAACGGTAAGTTCCTTTTGCGTCTTTACCGTCAAAGTGTTGCGGACGCCCTTGAATTTCCATTCGTAGGAGAAAGAGCCGGGTTTGATCTCGTGACGCAGCGGAAGGGTTACGTAGTTCTCGTTGTAGACCCATCTCGCGACCCATGTCACTGCCGGACGGGGTACGATCTCCTTGATGAACACCACGCCGCGCCGCACTTGTCCCCGGACCTCGCGGCGGACGTAGAATCGCAGGTTCAACTCAGGGAAGTCGCGGTGGAGGGGTATGGGTATCCGAAGCAGTTTGGTCTTTAGGAACCGCAGCCCCACGACGCTCACGTAGCACCGTCCCTCCCACAGGTCGATTTCGGTGCCCGCGGGCACATACGGGGACAGTAGATCCGGTTCGACTACGTAATTGACGAGGGCGAGGTCGCGCCAGTCGGCTGTCAAGAAGACGCTTTCTGTCGCGGAAGGCTGCTTGTGGGTTTCAGGGTTCGTCATCTAGTTGCAGGAGATCACTGCGACACCCCATTGAGGAACGACGATATGAAAGTACTCGCCGTCTCGAGGCAGGCTCTCGCCGGTCAGGAGATTTCGGGCAGTGGATACGTTCCATCGGGGCGCGAAGAACACGTTCGCGTCTTGGCGTTCGATGTTGAACAGGAAGAGCAGGGATTCGTCTTGAGCCGATTCGCGCACTGCGGGTATGACGGTGTCGCCGTCCATGGCGACCAGGGCGTTAATGCCGGCTTCGCGCAGGATTCCCCAGAGAATATCGGGGCTGCCAACGTCGCCGAATCCTGCCGATAGGCTGAAGCCGTACCACGTAAGCCTGCCGTCGCGTGTGCGCGTGGCGACCGTGCGTCCGTCGATGGAGGCGATGGATTCGGATCCGGGCAGCGGTTCAAGGACGGCGTATCCGGTCTCGGTCTCAAAGGGCATTCTGCCGTAGAGGGTTTCAACCGCGGCGGATTCCCGCGATATATCGAACTCAGTCACTCGTGAATAGTCCTCCACCCGAACGCCGAACGTGGAGCCGATTTTTTCCGGTGGATCATAGCTGGAAAGGCCGTTGTCGGAGTATTGGCCGAAGTTCCCCTCGGCGACAAGCCTTAGGGTCGAGTTCTCGGCCAGCGTCCGGGTTATTCGATCATGCAGTTCGTCGGTCATCAGCGCGACGTTGGTCAGGAATATGAGGTCGTAATTCGACCAATTGTGCGCCGGAGTCACGACATCGACGGGGATCCCGTTCGCCCACAGGGTTCTGTAGGTACCCCAAAGATCAGCGAGGAAGCGGTCGTTTTCACCGTTCATGCCGAAGAGATCGTGCGACGCCTGATGATTGACGATGGCGACTCGCGCCTTTGGGACGCGCAGCGGCAGATGCTCGGCGATACCGTTAATGTGGGAGAGGGCCTCGGAGACGGCCTTGAGTCTGGGAGTGGGCCTTCCGTCGAGGGTCGCAAGGTTGTAGCCCGGTGACTCAAACGCGACGTGATCGGGCCGATATTGCCAGAACATTGCCCCGGCGGCGCCGTGCGCCAGCGTCATCCAGAGGAGAGTCGTCAGTTCGCGCGGGTCGGTCTGCTTCTTCCACGTGACGCCTCCGCGCGCCATGCCGGAGTAGATTTCCTCGTTCCACCAGCGCCCGCCCTTGCCAATCGCGCGCGACCAGTCGAACGCGAACGCGCGCTCGGCGATCTTGTACCCGTCGTCGCCCGTGAACAGGTTGTTCGAGGGCATCGACATTCCCCACGAGTCTGCGTAGCGGGCGCAGGTCTCATCCCATGGACGGGGCATCCACCCGCCGTGCGTCCGCGTCTCGTGCACCGTGTCGATCTTGCGTACCTCCCCGATCATCCACTGCAGATGTCCGGCGAGGTTCTCGTAGTTGAACCTCTTGAACAGCAGCATCTCCAGAACGTTGTTGTCCGAACGCGGCGGCTCCACGTCCTCCCAATGGCGATAGCGTCGCAGCGTCCGCTCGTTGAACTCTTCCAGCGTGAAGCTCCTCTTGAGCCAGTCCATATACCTAGCGATGGAGTGCTCGCAGTAGCACGGATACCCGCCGTCCTGGTCGACCCACGCCGATGACAGCGCGATGCCGTCCCAGATGCCCCAGATGAATGTGGCCGGGTGGTCTTTGTATGTCTCAACGACGTGCCGCAACAGTCTCCCGCCCCGCTCTCGCCAGACAGGATGGTCATAGCAGTGGATCATCCCGCCCTGGGGATATGCCGGGTGCGAGTTGGAGTAGTACGTGTGGCCCCAACGGTTCACGACGCGGAAATCGGGGTAGTCGCGCGTCATCCACTCCGGCGCGGCCCCGTGCGTCGCCAGCATCACGTCCAGCCACATCGACAGCCCGTGCTTGTCGGCGAGATCGAACATCACGTCGTAGTCGTCTAGGCGATAGTCGTCTCTGGCGGGCTCCATCCAGTTCCAGTATGACGCGCTGCGCACAATTCGGAAGCCGGCGGCTCGGATGTTGGCAAAGTCCTCGTCCCAGCAATCCGGTTTCGGCGCTCCTCCGCGATAGTATTCGACCCCAATCGGAAACGGCGTGTCCGGGTGAGTGAAGCGATTTGTCACGTATATTCACCTGCGGGCTTATGCGTTACGATTGTACCCCGCCGCCATGCCGGAGTGATAGGGACACGCCTCCTCGCCGTATTGACACAGATGGACATCCGGGACTTCCAACGCATGATCCTTAATTGGGGCCGTGACAACCGTCGGGAGATGCCTTGGCGCGATACTGATGATCCATACAACATTCTTGTCTCCGAGGTAATGCTCCAGCAAACGCAGGTCTCTCGCGTTCTTCCGAAATATGAAGAATTCCTGTCCCAGTTTCCGAACTTGCAGGCGCTGGCGACGGCTTCACGCGCCGACCTTTTCCGCACGTGGCAGGGGCTTGGCTACTGGAACCGGGCGGTGCGACTCCAGGAAGCCGCGCGCGTGCTCGTGAACGATTTTGGCGGCGAATTCCCGCGTGATTCCGTCGCTCTCAAGGAACTTCCCGGCGTCGGCCCGTACACCGCGGGGGCGGTTGCCTGCTTTGCCTTCGGGAGCGCCGAGCCGTTCCTCGATACCAACATCCGCCGAGTCTATTTGTACTTCTTCTTTCCGGGCGAGGCCGGCGTTCCCGACAGGAGCATCATGGAAATCGCGCGACGGGCGGTGTGGACGGTTGATCCCCGAGAGTGGGGTTACGCGCTGTTCGACTACGGGGCAGCCGAACTTCGTGATCGCGCGATCAACCGTCGCAGCAAACACTATTCGCGACAGAGCGCATTCGAGGGGTCATTTCGCTCCTATCGCGCGCAGGCTCTCCGACACGTGCTGGCACAGGAAAGCGCCTCTTTATCAAGGGCCGAGCTTGAGGGATTTCTCGGAAAGCGGCTTGAGACGGGGGAGCGCTCATATGCTCCCCATGAGGTGGTAGACGCCCTTATCGCCGACGGTTTGCTCAAGCCTGGGGCGGACGACGACCGGGTATTCGTGTGACGGTCGTATAATGCGCTTATCGTCATGGTGACGTAGACTGTGCCACGCAGGAGGCGCTCGCATGACTGACAAGGTATATCGCGTTGCCGCTATCGGCTGTGGGAGGAAGGGAACGGAGCACGCACGCGCGTACAGTCTTAATGCGCGATCCGTGGTCGTTGCCGGGGCCGATCCTGACCCTGAGAACCTTGAAATCTTCACCAAGCGGTTCGGCGTGCCCGGCTATGCGGATTACCACGAGATGCTTCGCAGCGAGAACGTTGACATCGTGCTGGCCGTTCTGCCGGTCATCGCCAACCGGGAAGTGGTGTTGGATTCCGTTCGGTACAATGTGCCGGCCATATGTACCGAGAAGCCTCTCGCGGCTCGGCTTTCGGAAGCCGATGAGATGGTGGGCGCATGTCGTGAGCGTGGCATCAAGTTCGGCTGCGGCGATCTTGAACGCAACCACCATTACTACTGGGAGGCGAGGGACAGGATCGCGGCAGGGGAGGTCGGCGCGGTTCGCAGCATCAGCTTCTACCAGGGGAGTGGCACGCAGCTCTCCGGCGGAGGGTGCCAGATATTCGGTCTGACCCGCCTCTTCGCCGACGATGCCGACGTTGACTGGATAACGGGATGGGTCGCGACCGACCCATGGAGCGAGTACGACCAGGGCGGCGCGGGCTGCATTCGATTTGTCAACGGAGTCGAGGCCTTCCTGCATCGCCGCGACACCGGTCGCTATGGTTTCGAGGTTCTTTGTGACCGAGGCCGATTCACCAGCGATAACATGACCGTCCGCATGTATACCCACGACCCTGATGAGGATCGCCCGACGCTTATAAACTCGAAGGAAGTAATGCGTCCGTTTTCGGACGAAGAGGGTGTGCACGGGGGCTTCGGCGAAATCGACGACGAGGGCTGGGAGAACCCAGGCAACCGTCAGCGGGCCACTGCGCAGTCTATGATCGACGCGCTCGACCACGACATGGAACCCCGGGGAAACGGAGACAACGGGCGTAAGGTTCTTGAGATGGCCATCGCCATCCGCGAGTCGCATCGAAGAGGCCACGCGCCGGTTCAGCTTCCCTTGGCTGATCGCAGCCTGAGGCTCTTTCCGCACCCAAGCCGAATGTACAACAAGAAAGAGGTTCTCGGCCGTGAGGCGTATGCCAAAGAGATCGCGCGGTTCACGCGGGGTCAGAGGGGGAATCCGTGAGGCTGAAGTAGAGCCGCGCTTCTGCACATGAGTTCGGCAGGAACATAAACCTATTCAGATTGCAAGTCAGCCAATGATGAACTCATGCGTACTCGTCCCGGTTGGATCACGACAAATCGACCTATGAGTTCTTCGCCTTGTTGGCTTACTAAGTCAGCTACAGCTTGGCCAAGACCAGAACGAACACCTCCCGGAAACCGTATAAGGATAACACCAACGGAATCCAGCCCGCTGGCGTATACCAACTGTCCGAAGTCCTTGTCCTCGGTCAGAAGAACGCATTTCTTTTGTAGCGCAAGGCCGATTACGGATACATCATCAGCTCCTAGGGACAGATCGGCAACTGCCAGAACCTCGTGTCCCAGTCCAGATAGTGCGCGTACGGCCGCGTAATCGCAACTTTCATCGGCGAGAAACCTCAATTCACAAAACCAATATGGGAGACTTTAAACCCGTTCCGTGAGTACGGTTTCTTCGTGCGCTACGATATCCGCGGCATATCCCATGCAGGCGTGGATGTCTTTGACTGTCAAACGAGGATAAGCGTCCAGCAGATCGCGATTTGACGCGCCCTCGCTGAGCTTTCGCAGAATAAGTTCGACGGGAATCCGGGTTCCCTTCACTACGGGCTTTCCCAGCATTACGTTCGGATTGACTTCTATTCGGTCTGTCACCATGGTGATTCTCCCCTGTATCTCCCACTGCCATCTTACCTCATTCGGTCGTATACACGCCGTATTCGACCGTGATCTCGAGGTCGTCGATGGTGATGCCGCCGCCGAGCGTCGGGGGCCGTCCGTCAAGGGAGACTTCAACGAGGTTCTCGCCCCGTTTCGGGCGGACGGATGACAGTTCGAACTCAATCCATTGCGCGCTGTAGTGTTCGATTCGGTGTGGCGAGACGGGGATTCGGACGTATGCGCCCGTGTCCCGTCGTATCGTCTGTCCCGCCAGCGATTCTCCGTTCAGCCGGACTGATATCCGATCCTCCGTCACGGTGTTGCCGATCCGCATCCGCAGCGTCACCCTCTTGATCCGGTCTGCCTTGCCTCGGATGTCGTCGGCGATGAAGACAGGTATGGCGTATCTGCGTTCGGGATCCGCCCGCGGAATCTCTAACGGGAGCGTCGTTGAGTAGCCGAGTTTCGCTGCCTGCTCGGTTCGACGTGAAAGACGGTACTGCTTGTTCGCCTCGACCATGAGATCGGGGTTCGCCATTTCCGTGAGCATGTTTCGCTCCTCTGCGCCCAGCGGCCAGTCGAGGAACCATGAGTACACGCCGTCGGCGCCCTTCGCGAGGTGGTTGGAAACGGCGGCGCGCATCATTTCCGGCGTGTAGTGCTCGTCGTAGCCGTGGCCGGGGTATCCCACCTCTACGAACGGCTGGAGAATGCCGTAAACCGGCACGTCGACTTCATGCGCGGCTTCAATCATCCATTCTATCGGCATCTGAGGGTCGAGGCGAAGGTTGGCGTACATCATGGGTACGACGTAATCGACCAGACCATCCTTCAACCAGGCCCGGACGTCGAACCCCTGCGATTCGCATACGCTCTCGATGCAGGGCGCGCGCAGGCCGACCTGCATACCGGCGTCGTGGGTCATTTCGGCGATCCGCCGCACGTGCTCGGTGAGGGCGGGCGAATACTCGGCGACATCCTCGTCGAGCAGTACCGGCGGCATTCCGCCGGGACTCGCGCCGAAGTCCAGTTCGAGCCCTTCGAGGTCGTACTGCGTGACGATTTCGTGGAATACTCGCAGCTGGTTTTCTCTCGCTACTGAATCGGCAAGGCCTCGTCCTCCCGCCGATGGATCGGCTTCCGGGCTGCCGACGCCCTCGTACGTGCCCATCCTGAAGCTGGCGAAGAACTCCATGCCCCGTTCGTGCGCGCGGTCGGCGAGGGCCTGGAGGATGTCCACGCCGCGTTCCTCCAGCGAAAGAATGTTATGCCGCACCTTCCAATAGATGGCGCTGTCGATCACGTCCATGTCGCTGCGGAACGACTTGCCGGCCTTGGACGGATAGAACAGCCCATCGGCTCTGGCGACGCCGTAAACCAGCGTGTCCACGCCGGTTCCCGCCACTTCCTCGACGGGCCGCCACATGTCCTCCATCGTCATGGGCGGCTCGAATACGAAGAGGTAGAAATGCCGCGCGTCGTTGAAGTAGATCGTGCGCCGTCGTCTCATGGCCGGGGCCTCCAATCCGCAGGAAGGGGAATGCCGTTCAGTGCGCAGGGGATTATATCAACTTGCGATGAGCGAGAAAGCCGTCGTATCCCCTCTCCCGTCGTGGGAGAGGGCTAGGGTGAGGGCGCCGCTGTATCGCCTCTCCCGTCGCGGGAGAGGGCTAGGGTGAGGGAGCGAGAAAGCCGACGTATCCCCTCTCCCGTCGCGGGAGAGGGTTAGGGTTAGGGAGCCGCTGTATCCCCTCACCCGTCGCGGGAGAGGGCTAGGGTTAGGGAGCCGCTGTATCCCCTCACCCGTCGTGGGAGAGGGCTAGGGTGAGGGGGCCGCTGTATCCCCTCACCCGTCGCGGGAGAGGGCTAGGGTTAGGGAGCCGCTGTATCCCCTCACCCGTCGTGGGAGAGGGTTAGGGTGAGGGTCATTGTAGACATGTGTTCGCATTTAAGGTAGGATACCCCCCATGACGGTCAACTTCGTGGACAAGACCATATGGACGGGCGACAACCTTGACATCCTTCGAGGTATGAATTCGGAGTCGGTCGATTTGATATACCTCGACCCGCCCTTCAACTCCAATAAGAACTACGAGGCCCCCGTCGGAAGCAGGGCGGCGGGCGCGGCCTTCAAGGACACGTGGACGCTCAGCGATCTCGACGTGGCCTGGATGGGCCTCATCGCCGATGAACATCCCGCGATCTACAGCGCCATCGAGGCGGCCGGCCTCACGCACGGCAAGGGGATGCAGTCCTACCTCTGCATGATGGCCGTCCGACTCCTCGAAATGCGACGAGTCCTGAAGGACACCGGAAGCATCTATTTGCACTGCGACCCGACGGCGGGAGCGTACTTGAAATTGCTCATGGACGCAGTGTTCGGGGCAATCAGTTATCGAAACGAAGTAATTTGGAAACGAACCTACGCTCACGGGTCTGCGAGTCGCTGGGGCGATATTCACGATACTCTTTTGTTCTACTCAAAGACTGATAACTACACTTGGAACAAAATATCACAGCAATATGATGCCAGTTACCTTCAGTCTAAATATCGATTTCAGGATCAACGTGGCAAGTATCGACTTGTAGTGCTCACTGCCCCCAATGTAACTGAAGGAGACTCCGGACAATCCTGGCAGGGATATGACCCTACAAGTGCCGGTAGGCATTGGGCAGTGCCAACCCAGAGTATCAAGTTACTCCAAAGAGAGGGCGTCACAATCCCATCATCCATTCATGGACAGCTTGACTTGCTGTTAGAACATGGTTTTGTAAGGTTCCCGCTCAAACGAGATGGCACACGCGGCGCACCAGAGTATAAACGCTATTTGGACGCAGGACCTCCAGTGCAAGATGTCATCAACGACATACCTCCCATTAACTCTCAGGCAAAGGAGCGGATCGGCTATCCGACGCAGAAGCCATTGAAACTCTTGGAGCGGATTATTGCGGCGTCCAGCAACGAAGGGGACATGGTGCTCGACCCGTTCGCGGGGTGCGCGACGGCGTGCGTGGCGGCGGAGAAACTGAGTCGGCGTTGGGTTGGCGTCGATCTTTCGCCGAAGGCCGTCGAGCTTGTGAATATGCGTCTGCGCGACTTCATGGGCGACCTGTTTCACGACGGGCTCGTGACGGCCCGCACGGACATTCCACGCCGGACGGACATCGACGCGCCGATCAACTACCGCAAGAACAAGCACGTCCTGTTCGGACGCCAAGAGGGCCGCTGCAACGGATGCGACACGGAATTCCCCTTCAGGATATTCGAGGTCGACCACATCATCCCACGCTCTCGGGGCGGAACCGACCATCTGGAGAATTTGCAGCTGCTCTGCTCGCACTGCAACCGAATCAAGGGCGACAGGCCGCAGGAGTACCTGATCGCGAACCTGCCCGTGACGCGAGAATAACGTCGTATCCCCTCTCCCGTCGTGTGAGAGTGCTAGGGTGAGGGAGCAAGAAAACAGTCGTATCCCCTCTCCCGTCGTGGGAGAGGGTTAGGGTGAGGGTAATGACCCAGATATCCACCGCAAGAAACCTGCGAAACCAATCCACGGACGCCGAACGCCTTCTATGGTCGAGACTTCGCGATCGGAGGCTGATGGGCCTGAAGTTTAGACGCCAGTGCCCAATCGGAAAATACATCGTTGATTTCGTCTGTAAGGAACGCAATCTCATCATAGAGATTGATGGAGGACATCACCAGGAACAGCAAGTGGCCGACTTATGCAGGACAGAATGGCTGATATCGCGTGGATTCAGCGTGATTCGTTACTGGAACAACCAAGTTCTTCAGGATACAGACTCAGTGCTGGAGTCCATTCTCATGACCTTGGAGAGGGGATCGTACCCTCACCCTCACCCACTCCCACGATGGGAGAAGGGGATCGTACCCTCACCCTAACCCTCTCCCAGGACGGGAGAGGGGATGTCAGGCTCCCAGGGCCTCGCGGAGGCGCTCGGCCACGAAAGCCGTTTCATCGTCGGTCATGCAGTTGACGACGACCGAAAGCGAATCGAGGTAGTTGCCGACCCAGATGCGCGGGGAGCCGCCGTCGAGTTCCTCGCGAACCCCGTCGACCGTTTTGCCGACGATTGACTCGTCCAGGTCGACAAGCATCATGAACGGCACGTAGTAGGGGAGTTCGATGCGGCGAACAGTCACGCCGTCGAGGTCTCGGAGGGCGTCGTTGATGACCGCGAACCGCGTCTCGTATTCAAGGATCCGCTCCTCGTGGTCCATGGTGAACCAGTCTTCAAGCGCGGTCACGACTCCGATGATCTCGTGTCGGTCGATCTTCATGGCGCGTCCGATGGCCTTCCCGCCGTCATAGTGGTAGGCGACGAAGCTATGGGCCGTTACCGCGTCGATCAGGTCGCGCTTGCCGCATACGAACCCGGCCGAGTGGGGCGCTCCAATGTACTTCGCGCCGAACGTCACGAGGTCTGCCGACTGCGCGCATCGGCGGAAGTAGTCGAGAGGGTATAGCTCCGAGCAGGCGTCGGCCAAGGCGGTCACGCCCCGCGACCGGGCGAGGGCGACGGTGTCTTCCAGCGAGACGATGGCGTCGTCGAAGGGCGGGCGGATGTAGTAGGCGACGGCGGCAGTGTTCGGGCCGATGGCCGAGTTCAGGGCCTCCTCGCTGGTTCCGTCGTCGTCCCCCGCTTCGACAAGTCGCGCTCCGGTGAGGGTGTAGCATCGGTCGAACATGTAGCGGTTGCGTTTCTGGATGACGACCTCGTTCTTCATGCCGGTCGTGTCGGGAAGCTGGGCGATACGCTGCGGGTCGTCGCCGGCCATGCACGCGGCAACGCTGAGCGCCTGAGCGGCCGCTGCGCCCGAGGTGATGAAGGCAGCCTCGACTCCGAGCAGGTCGGCGATGAAGTCCCCCGACTTTTGCAAGAGTTCCCGCATCTCGACCGTGCCGCGGTTCGCCTCCTCCATGGCCCTCGTGACGTTTTCGGTCTGGGACCATCCGCCAAGCTCCGTTGACACACCCCACGCGTTGATGATCCGCCGCACGCCGAGTCTTTCGTATACGCCGATGTTGTTCATAGATTCTGTCTCCGATTCCGTATGCTGAATTTCGAGTGTAGTTGCGGCGGTTCATAGTGTCAATGTGAATTCGCCGGCATGGACACGCTGCTCTCCGTCCGCGTTGTCACATCCGCGCGGATTGGTCATAATGCGGGCAATTCTCCCGTCGGTTCGACTGGGAAAGAGAGGCGCAGCATGGGCGAGCTTGACGGCAAGGTGGCGATCATTACCGGTGCGGGTCGGAGACGCAGCATCGGCAACTCAGCGGCTCACGCGCTGGCCGAATTGGGGGCCGACCTCGTTCTTACCGGTACGGGTCGCGACCCTTCGACGTTTCCCCCGGACGAGAGAGAGGTTGGGTGGCGCGATATCGAGAGCGTCGCGGATGAGATTCGGGCCTTGGGCCGCCGCGCGCTAACCCACGTGGGAGACGTTACGGACGAATCCGACGTGGACGCTGTGGTCGAGCGCGCGCTGGACGAGTTCGGGCGGATCGACATCCTGGTCAATAATGCGGCGTACCGCTACGGGCCCGACCGGGTGCCGCTGATCGATCTCGATTCCGATATATTTCAAAAGGTGCTGGACGTGAAGGTGCGGGGGACGTATCTTTGCAGCAAGGCTGTTGCGAAGACGCTGATCGAACAGGGGGAGGGCGGGAAGATCGTGACCGTCGCATCGGCGGCGGGAAAGCGGGCTTCCGCGGCGACGCTGGCTTACAACGCCGCCAATTTCGCGCAGATCGGGATGACCCAGTCGATGGCCCTCGAACTCGGCCCTCACGGCATCAACGTCAACGCCGTGTGTCCGGGCCTCGTCGACACGTCGCGGCTCGATCCGCTCGGCAGGGGCGAACAATGGCATGAGAGGGCAAGCCTGGCTCCAATCGGCCGGGCCGGCACGCCGCAGGAGGTGGCGGGGCTGATTGCGTTCTTGTGCACCGAGGCTGCGTCGTGGATTCACGGCCAGTCGATCAATATCGGCGGCGGCACGGTTATGGACTAGGACACCCCTCTCCCGTCGTGGGAGAGCGCCAGGGTGAGGGCCCCCATCCGACTTCCCCCAAGCCAAACTTTTGACAAACAAGAACTTATGTACTATACTTGATCATATGCGCTCACGAACCCCGTAACTTTACGATAACTGGAGCAACTGTCGCAAAATGCGACACGGTGCGACAAATTCCGAAAAAACTCTCCCAAATGCAGGTTCTCTCCCCATGACTGGGGAGGCGATTTTTTTGCGGGCTTGCGATGTATTCCTACAGCCTTGTACTCAGGGAAGGATCGTCCTTGCAGACTCTCATCACGTAGGGGCCGATGGTCCTCACCTCGAATTCTCGACAGAAGCCGATTTTGCCTTCTTCCATCGCGTCGCGGACGGCTTCGGCGGCCTGCGGCGTCACCCATTGCGTCCAAACGTCTTCTTGGCGTTTGAAGACGGTGTGGCCGACAACGGCGGCGGTGACGGCAATTCTGCCGCTCTTGATTTTCTTCGATTCGGCTGTGAGCAGTTCACCGTCCCACTCGTACCGTTCGAGAAACTTTCCGACTTCGGGCGCGTGCTTCCAGAGGGAGGCGTTAACTGCTACGACGGTATCGGGACTGGCGGAAGAGAGGGGCTGGAGCACGACGATGATTCCGGCGTCGGCGTACGGTTTCGCCCACACGGGATCGGCTTCGAGGACGATGTCCACTTCATTATTCGGCAGCGAGTCCTTGTAGTCTTCTGGGGCCATGTCAATGGCGCGAGTAGGATAATCGAGCCCGTGGGCGATGATGTACCCGGCGATGAAGTTGCTGAGTTTGAGGCGATTTTCGTCCCACTGCGCGATTTTCACGAGCTCATGCGGGGGAGGTCCTTCGGTGCTTCTGTTGTAGTCGGCAGGTATCGGGAGCGGAGTGCGAGTAGGCTCGATGGCGATCACGTCGTCGCCTTGGCTGCCTGAAGGCGCGGCGCCGACGGAAACGGAGGTGGGAATCGGCACCCAAGTCGGCGTTGGAGTGGCGGCTGCTGCGGCCTGGGCCTGCTCGTCCCGGGTGGCCGTCGCGGTCGGTGTGGCGCGGTCGCCAACGGCGAGCGGGCTGTCCGTGGGCGCGCAGGCCAACCCCACGAATCCCAACAGCAAACAGGCCAGCATGGGGGCCAAGATCGTTCGAGGAGACAGGCGTACTGCCATGGTAGGTTCTCCGTAACGGCGTGCGCGGCAGTGTCTCAATTGGATGCCATAGTAGGCCTTTGCCGTCCAGTCCGCAACTCAAATATCCCTCGGGCTCTGAACTCCTGCTCGCCCGGTCATATCCCTTGAGCGGATAATGTGCCGTATGAAAGAATGAGACAGGCCATCAGGAGCATTTTGAGAACGGCCTTAGAAGGAACTCGTATGATACAACTTGACCAAAGGGGCTTGGTTTCCGCCATCGTGCAAGACGACGCATCGGGCAGGGTGCTGATGCTTGGTTATATGAACCCTGAGGCCCTGAGACGTACTCTGGACGGCGAGAATGTGTGGTTTTACAGCAGAAGCAGATCCGAGCTTTGGCTCAAGGGTGAAACTTCGGGAAATTTTCTCAAGGTCAAGTCTCTGCGGCTGGACTGCGACGGAGACGCCATTCTCGTTAAGGCTGATCCCGTTGGGCCGACCTGTCATACCGGCGAGGAATCCTGCTTTTTCGTGCCGTTGACGGAAATGGCGGCGGTCGAGCGTCACGATCGGGGGCCGGGGATTACGGACGAGCTCTTCGCGCTCATTCACTCCCGCAAGGACGAGATGCCGGAGGGAAGCTATACGGCTGAGTTGTTCAAACGGGGCTCGGCACACATCGCGCAGAAGGTCATCGAGGAGGCGGGGGAGACGGCCATCGCGGGTGTCGTGGGCGACCGCGATGCGCTTGCGTCCGAGGCCGCCGACATGATCTATCACACTTTGGCGCTCTTGGCGGCGGAGGGAATCACTCCCGAAGACGTGTGGGCGAAGCTGAGGGAGCGGAGAAAGTAGGCGGCTTCTCGTTCGGATGGCACAGAACGTTTCAGTTAAGGACATTGCACTCAGCGTCGTGGATCAGTCCCCGATGCGAAAGGGAAGCACGGCGGGGGATTCCCTGCGGGAGACTGTCGCGCTGTCGGTGGCGGCGGAGCGTTTCGGATATAGGCGGTACTGGGTCGCCGAGCATCACAACTCCACGTCATTCACCGGCAACGCGCCTGAGATACTCATCGGCCAAATTGCGGCGAATACCTCGAAGATACGAGTCGGCAGCGGTGGCGTTATGCTGCCGCACTACTCCGCGCTCAAAGTGGCCGAGCAGTTTCGCACTCTGAACGCGTTCTATCCCGGTCGTATCGATCTTGGCATTGGGCGGGCTCCGGGGAGTGACCAGCGGACGGCTTTGGCGCTGACGTATCCGCGTCCTCCGGCGGACGTGAGCCGATTCCCTCAAATGGTTTCCGACCTGCTGGCATTCTTGGAGGACGGACTGAGTGATGATCATCCATTCGCGGGCATCGTCGCGCAGGCCGGGCCGACGCCTTCCGAGAGGCCCCGGGTGTGGCTGCTGGGTTCGAGCGATTTCTCCGCGCGGTTAGCGGGGCTGCTGGGGCTGCCGTTCGCGTTTGCCGACTTCTTCGGGACGACGGGGGAGTATGGACCGGCAGTAGCCGAACTGTACCGCGAGCAGTTCAAACCGTCGAAATACTTGGAAGAGCCTCAGGTGAACGTCACGGTACAGGCTCTGTGCGCGCCGACGGATGAGGAGGCGCAGTTCATTGCGTCCAGCCGCAACCTTAGCAAAGCGGGCCAGCATCTGAACCTTCAGGGGGGACTTCTGCCCCCCGAGGAGGCATCAGTCTACCCCGTTACGGAGTTGGCCAGACAATATATCGAAAGTCTCAAGCCGGCTTACGTGGACGGCTCGCCGGAACGTGTCCGCGACAGAATCGTGAGTATCGCGTCCGATTATGGGACGACCGACGTTGGCGTCGTCACGAACTGCTTCCACTTTGAGCACCGCGTTCGTTCGTATCGCCTAATCGCCGAAGCGTTTGGCATGGAGTGATACAGGGGTCGGAAACGCTTCTGTGCGACTATTCCGGGAGCGGTGGGCCCGGCGGCGTCGCCGTATACAGTATGAGCATGAGAAGCGCCACGACTACGATGAAGAAGGCTGCGATCCAAAGCCACCTCAGAGACCTGCCGCCGCCGAGTGAATGAGCGTGCCGCTCATTTTCCTGCGCCCGGTATAGATCATCCAGTCGATGCTTATGTCGTTCGACTCCCTCGGCAATGTGGCTGGCGTCCAATTCGCCCATATGCGCGCTCCCTGATATATACGAGAGGTGGTTCTATGTACTCAACGATCATGATGGCAGGATCAAGCCGTGCTCAATCTTACTGGATTCCGGCCTTCGCCGGAATGACGGTTTTGCAAGGGTCTCCATATCCGGGAGTGGCGGCTAAGAGTTGCTGTTGAGATGAAGCGCTTTCCGAGTCGGCTATTGACGAAGGGGCCAGATCCTTCGACGCACTCCTAGGAAGGCGAGACCAAGGACTACGGAGACTCCGGTTAGGTCTAATATTCCGGCCGATTGAACTGGCGCGAAGCAGCCGGTTCCGGCGGCGGGAGTAAGTTCATCATCGTCTTGAGCGTCCTCTGACATGGGCGGGGGAGTCGGGGAGGGAGTCTCTTCTTCCGCAGTTGGTGGAGACGGTTCGGGAGTCGTCGTTGGTTCCTCCGCTTGCTGGCTGCCGACGGTTTGCCCTCCTGCCTGAGGAGTTAGGCTGAAGAGTCCGAGTGTGCGCTGCGGCACCGGGGTAGGCCTGACACGTTCATCTGATGGTGGTTCGTACGGCATCGCGCCGATTTCTTCGCGCCACATGTTCGTGATCGCTATCCTGTCTCCGCCGTAGGCCCGGGTAAACGCCCTGTCGAGGCTGTTTCCGCGTTTGAGATAGGAGAGAAACTCAGTGAGTTTGTCACGCCCGAAAGAACGGAAAAGCCACCGGACGATGCTTCTTGCCTGGCCGTAGAAGATGATGATGTCTTCACCCTTGCTGGGCTGACCGCGCATGAACATGATTGGAAGAACGCGGTCATTTTGCACGGCGAATTCCAGAGCCAGGTCGTATCCGACGGTCGCGTGCAGATTGCCGAACTCGGCGAGTCCCTCGTTCAGCCAGGACGGCATGTTCTGTGCCCTGGGGTTGAATGTGGCGCGGTGAATGATGATGTGCGTTATCTCGTGCGAAGTTGTGCCGAGAGCGTCGCGCCCGCCCGCCTCGATCATTACCAGGCCTTCCTGAGTGTGGGCTTGGCCGTCGATGATGACGCCGTGTCCTATTGCGCCGTATCGAGGCGGGTACGCATCGACCAACTCGGCGGCGTTGTTGTACATGCTGATGCGAATCGGGTCCTCGTGTACGGCTCCGTATATTGGGCTGATGAGGTCAATTGTGCGCTTGGCGGTGTCGAGTACGTCTCTCGCGCGCTTTTCGACCGGGCCGTGATAGGCGACGGTTACGAGACCGTCCGTCAATTCTTTCCATTCATACCGCACATCGACATAGATGAACTGCTCCGGCTCTGTACTAAGAACATTGCCGGCTGCATCCTCAACCTCGAAGTTGTAGGTGATGATGGTGCCCGGCGGAATATAGTTGGCGGTCGAGTTCGTGCGTCGAAAGAGCTCGCCTCTCACCGACTTGCCGGGGGTCAATTCGAGGGTTCTGCCTCTGCCGGCCTCTTCGTCGCCCTCGTCGCCCATGTACTCGTAGACTTCCCTCGTGCGTTGACCGATTCTCATGCGAACGGCGATTTGCTTGATGTCGTTTTCGGCCTCTGCGGCAACCTTGACGCGGTAGCCTTCCGGGAATTCGCTCGTCACGCTGGACTCCGTCACTGTTATGGACGAAGCGGCGTCCTGGGCCGCCAGCGAGCGGTTGGACAGCGCGAACATGCCTGCGAGAAGCAGGAGGAGCGCGGCGGGGAAAGCAAGTTTCCGCGGAAGTCGAGATACCCTGATGTAGTCTTCCCTCATAGCACTGTAAACGTTAGTTTCGTTTTTGGGTTACTGCCGTCCGGCTCGGATTCTATCGGATTGGGATGCCGGCGGTTCGGACGCCGGCGTTGAGCATGGTTACCTCGTTAGAGTAGTTGACGATCTGCTCGGCGCCCGGCTGAGCTTGTCCCGTCGCTCGGAGGATTTGCTTTAGCAACGAGCCTTCGCTCATTGCGCCTGTGAACGACACTTGCCCGTTTATCATGGTGGCGGGCACGCCGCGGATGGTGTACATGTCAATCATGTTCGGGAACGTTCCAAGGTCTATAATGTCGGCAGTCACTTTTGGCGACTCCGCCGCCATCGCCATCGCCGCCATTGCCGTATCCGGGCAGTGTTCACTGTCCGCCGTCACGAAAATTTGTATATGTGCATCTTTTTGGAGACGGCGTACTTGCCTCCTCGTCTCCAGCTTGAGCGGTGATGACCTCTCGGAAGCGCGGATTAGCGCTGAGACGAATACGGGCAATTGGCGTTGAACGGGCATTCCGAAGTACCGCACCCGGTCATTGCCCTGTCTGCCGATAGTGAATCCGGGTATTCTGCCGATTCCGCCGGCGACGGCGGTGGCTTGGTTGGAGTAATAGTCGATAGTTTGGAGAGTTAGCTTGGGCGAAAGTCCCGCCACTTCTTCGAGCAGCTGCGAGACAGGGCCGCACGCCGCGCACTCGCGGCCTGGGATGATGATGCCTGCGCTCGAGGTCGTGTAGAGCGTTATCGTGACATCGCGCCGTACGTACGTGTCAAGGCTCTGGCGAACGGAATTCAGTTCTTGCAGGCTGAGGACGGGCATTGAGCAACTGCCGTTTTGGATGTGTCTTATCTTATCAGAACCGACCTCGCCAGTTTGTGTCTGGACATGACACCGACGCGCTGAAATAATGCGTATACATGGTCGCTACCGTCTTTGGTGTACTGAGACCTCTTCTTTCGACACGCGAACGGCGAGACGTGCTCATCGCCCTGTCGTCGGCCTACATGCTCGTTCAGCTTTCGAGCCTGCCGGTGGCGTTGTCGATTCCCACGCTGGCGGATCATTTCGACGCTTCGATTAGCGACGTGGCGTGGATGGTCATTGTTTACCTGATACTGTTGGGCGGGCTAGTTATGCTGATGGCTCGACTGGGCGACCGGTACGGCCATGCCAACGTCTTCTTCATCGGCATCGTCATCGCGACGATAGGCTCGGTCGCGCTGACGTTTTCGCAAGAATTGTGGCATCTGATCGCGCTTCGCGCGCTGACGGGTCTCGGTTCCGCGATGATCATGGGCAACGCGAACGCCATCCTTGCCGTGGCGTTTCCCCCGGAGGAGCGCGGCAGAGCTTTCGCCGTTCCGATCATCGGAGCGCGCTTCGGGACGCTTATCGGACTGGCCGTCTTCGGCGCCTTCCTTCACTTTTTGAGTTGGAGGCTGGTTTTCGCGACATTCGTGCCACTGGGTGTGCTCGCGATTTTGCTTTCGATACCGGTGACTCGGCAGGCGGCCAAGCAAGGGCAGCCCGCAGCCGAGGGCGCGGAAGGCCCATTGGACTGGATGGGCGCAGCGCTGCTGTTCGTTACGGGCGGAGTCTTCATCTTGTCGGGCAGCCATCTGCATCCCGGACAAGAATCGTACACTTCGCCCGATGCTTTGAGCTATCACTTGCCAATGCACGCGCTGTTTATCGCGCTGGCGATCGGTTTCGTGCTGCTCGAACGGAGGATGAGCAGTCCAATCGTAGATATGGGCTTTTTTCGTCGGCGGGATTTCTCGCTGTCGCTGGGTTCCAATGTCATCTATCACGCCTCGATGCTTGGGACGATGACGCTTGTGCCGATTCTCGTTGAAGAAGGGTTCGGACGGTCTCCCATATTCGTGACGCTCGTTCTTCTTCCCGGTCAGGCTCTCGGTCTCTTTATGCCGATGGTGGCGGGCTGGGTGTACGATACGTACCGTCCGCAATATCTTCGTCTCTGGGCGATGCTGATTATCGCGTTCGGGTTCATTGGGCTGAGCCAGTTTGCCCCGAACCTGAGCTTTTGGCTGCTGCCGTTCTTCATGCTTCCGGTGTCGATTGGAACGAATATATTCAACCCGATCAACAACGCGCACATTATGAATTCGCTTCCGCTAGAACATCGAGGATTCGCCTCAGGGATGCTGGAGACATCACGGGAGTTTGGACATGCCTTCGGAGCGATGGCTGCCGCGGCGGCGCTGGGCATCGCCATACCGGCGGGGGTGGAATTACTCCCGTTTGAATCATCGCGAGAATTTTTCTTGGAGGGGTTTGAACTGTCGACGCTGGTCGTGGTGGGGATACTTCTCTTGGGGGCGCTGCTCGTATATTTTCAGCGGCCGTCGCGTTCGACGCCCGGGGTGGAATCAACTTCGGGTGGGGAAGGGTAGGGCCGAGACTACTCAACCGCCTGCGCTCCGTGCGGGACGTCGCCCTTGACAACCCGGTGATAGGGCGGCAAGCTCTAGCCATCCTGATCGATAGGGGGAAAGAGTGGCGATGTATACAACGGATATGTACGAAGGGATGATCGCGGAGACGATCACGATACGTGGCCACGGTGGGGATGTCATCAATGCTTATTTGGCTCGACCTTTGGGGCCTGGTCCCTATCCGGGGATGGTTCTGGCGCATCATATGCCGGGGTGGGACGAATGGTATCGCGAGACGACTCGCAAGTTCGCGCATCGCGGATATGTGACGATTTGCCCGGATTTGTACCACCGGACGGGGCACGGCACACCGGACGACGTAGCGGCGAGAGTACGGTCGGAGGGCGGCGCAGCCGACGATCAGGCGGTGGGTGACTTGGCGGCGGCGATGGAGTATGTCCGTTCACTACCCAATTCCAGCGGCAAAGTGGGGGCGTTCGGCACGTGTTCAGGCGGGCGTCACGTCCTCCTGGCTGCTTCGACTGTGGAGGGATTCGACGCGATTGTGGACTGTTGGGGCGGACGTGTGGTTATGCCTGAGTCGGATTTGACGCCGAAGACGCCGACGGCTCCTATCGACTACACCGCTGGGCTTTCCTGTCCGGTGCTTGGACTTTTTGGCGAGGACGACGGCAGTCCTTCACCGGAACAGGTGGCGATACATGAGGAGGCCCTGAAACGGCATGGCAAGGAGTACGAGTTCCACATGTACCAGGGGGCAGGTCACGGGTTTTTCTACTATGACCGGTCAGCGTATCGCCAGGAGCAGGCAGTGGACGGATGGGAGAAGGTATTCACGTTCCTTACAAAGCACTTGGCGTAGAGGCTGCCTCAGGGTGCGGTTGCTTGGAGTATCGGAAAATAAAGGAGAACTACAATGTGCACTATGATCGCGGAGCAGTCGGCCATCACCGGCAGCGGCAAGGGCACTCCGGGCTGGATAAGGGTTAACCGCGTGAACGTGTCGTACGATCATCCGACGCACATGACGATTGAGCACGCGCTCAATATCGATTTCGTGAATGATTCGCAGGGCTTGGGCGCTCGTGTGGCCGTGGAATTGACGCGGGAGTCGGCGCGGCAGTTGGTGGAGTTGATCGGCGCGGCGCTAGAGAAGGGAGCCGACGTAGATGGCTCGGAGATGGTGGCGGCTGGATGAAGTCTTCGTCTATCTGAACTGTGGGAAGTTCTCAAGCGACGGTATCTTTGCGTGAGCAGGGGCAAGTTCGGGTCGTTCGAGAACTTCGGTATGCACGGCTACGCACGTGACCCCGGCCGAGAAGGCTGAAGCGACTCCCGATCCGGAGTCTTCGATGGCGAGCATGTCCTGTGGCGAGACGCGGAGGCATTCGGCGGCCTTTAGGTAAGGTTCGGGCGAGGGTTTGAGGCGGGAGACTACATCCGAGTCGATGACGCATTGGAATGCGTCGGGGACGTTGAGAGCTTTCAAAGAATTCCGGGCATGGTCCGGGTCAGCCGAGGTGACAAGGGCCATTGGCATCCCTTCGTTCTTGAGGCGAATTAGCAGGCCGCGAGCGCCGGGCATGGGAGTGAGATTCGTCCGAGAGAGGCAGGTCCAGTTCGTTCGGAATAGCTCGATTATTTTCGAATAATGTAGTCCGTAGAACTCAGACAGCCGAGCGACTCCGGGTTCCATACCCATCCCGAAGGTTCTCGGATGGTCGGGCGAGAGTTTGTGGATGCCGAAGGAGATGAGCGTTCGGCGCTGTGCCTCTATGAGAATGGACTCCGTATCGATGAGTGTGCCGTCGAGATCGAATGCGACTGCGGCGGGGCGTGGGAGGCTGTTTGCCGGAGCGTGGCCGAGGGGCATCAGCCCAAACTCTCATCAAGGAGTTCGAGCAGGTCCTTTGCTTGCGCGCCTGTCGGGGCCGAATCGTCGGATTGGATGCCTTCTTCAAACATTTGGAGGCAGAAGGGACAGGAGACGCCCACGGTGTCGGCGCCGGTTTCTCGAAACTGTTCCGTGCGGATATGGTTGATGCGCCTGCCGCGGCTTTCTTCCATCCACATATGTCCGCCGCCGGCGCCGCAGCAGAAACCTCTATCGCGGCACTTTTCCATTTCGCGCAGATGCAGGCCGGGGATAGCCTTTGCAATCGCGCGAGGGGCGTCGTAGATCCCGTTGTGGCGTCCCAGGTAGCACGAGTCGTGATAGGTCAGTGTGGTGTCGATCGTCACTAGGGGTTTTAGCTTTCCTTCGGCGATGAGGTCTGCCACGAACTCGCTGTAGTGGAGGACTCGGTAGTTTCCGCCGAGGTGGGGGTACTCGTTCTTGATGGTGTTGAAGCAGTGGGGGCAGATGGTGACGATTTTCTTGACGTTGTAATGAGTAAAGACTTCGATGTTCTGTCGCGCCATAATTTGATACAAATATTCGTTGCCCATGCGCCTGGCGGGGTCGCCGGTGCAGTTCTCTTCGTCCCCTAGAATGGCGAAGTCGACACCTGCGCGTTTCAGGATGGACGCCATCGCGCGGGGGAGGCTCCGGCTCCGCTTTTCGAGGGCGCCGGTGCAGCCGACCCAGAAGAGCACTTCTGCGGTGGGGTGTTGAGAAAGAGTCGGCACGTCGAGACCCTCGGCCCAGTCGGTGCGAGTGTATGTCGTGCCGCGCCAAGGATGCCCGCGCTGCTCCATGCTCATAAGGGCGTTCATAGCGGTATCGGGCATTTCGCTGCGTTCCATGGTCAGGTTTCGGCGCATGTCGATGATCATGTCGATGTGCTCGACGCCAACCGGGCACTCATGGACGCACGCGCCGCAGGTCAGACAGTCCCAAAGGGCTTCCTGACCGATCTGCGGACCGATAAGCGGCTTTGCGTCGTCTTGTGAGCCATTGTTGCCGGCGAGGTCTGGGCCGACTTCGAGGAGGTGCTCCTTGAGATTTTCGGCGATGTGCATGGGCGAGAGAGTCTTGCCGCTAATGTTGGCGGGGCAGGCCTCTGTGCATCGGCCGCAGACAGCACAGGCGTAGCCGTCGATGAGTTGTTTCCGGGTGAAGTCGCGCACGTTGGCGGCTCCGAAGACCTCGGCGGTCTCCAAATCGAGTGGAGTGGAGAGAGTCCCCGCCGGCTCAAGTGAGCGGAAGACGAATGAGAGCGGCGAGCCGATGAGGTGTATATGTTTCGACATTGGGATATAGACGGCGAATCCGAGAATGACGAGGACGTGGGCCCACCATGCGAGGGTGTGAAGGGTACTCGCGAGTTTGACGCTCAAGCCGAGTTCGGATAGGGAGTTGCCGAGAGCGGAGCCAATGAGAGCTGTGGAAGTGGGGCCGTCACCGCCTCCGGCGACATACATCGCTTCTGCGAGGATGGATAGGAGCATGAGGGCGGCGATGAGTAGGAGAATGACGGCCGCCTCCCACTTTTGGGTTAAGTCGTAGCTGAGGCGTCGGGGGGTAGTCAGCCAGCGTCGCGCGCCGGCCCAGACAAGGACGACGAGGAAAATGACGGCAAGCAGGTCGAGGTAGACTGCGGCGACCCTAACGCCTGTTTCGGTGAGGATCGTTTCAGAGAATTGCGGCCATGCCGAGTCTCCGAAAATAAAGATAACGTAGCTGGCGGTGAAGGAGAGGAATCCCCAGAAAATGAAGAAGTGGGCCAGGCCGGCCAGGTCTCGGCGAAGTGATACTCGCTGGAGGACCTTCCGTTGGCCAAATATAAGGGGGATGGCGCCGATGATGCGTCGAAGGGGTTGATCGAAGCGACGTACCGGGCGGCCGAGCAGGACGAGGCGGAATACGCGGCGATAGAGCAGGAAGCCTGCCACTCCGAATGCGGCGAGGGAAAGTGGGTACAGCGCGGCCCAGGTCGGAAAGAGACCGAACAAGCTGTCAGGGGGTACCACGTTTCAGTCTTTCGTTCGGTGAGAATGCGGGGAGTGTACCATAGCCAAAATTGAGGAAGCGGTGGGTCGACTGTGCTTCACAATGGGTTACCGCCGTATCCACAGCCTGCGTATGCCAATATAGACGGCTACGCCGACGGCCACAGCGACTACAGGCCAAACGTAGACAGGCCCATGGATGTAGCCGACAACGGCGACGGCGCGAACGTCATTCTCCGGCCATACTGTCTCCAATAATTCCAAAGGGATGGTACGGTGCAGGATGCCCGTTTGGATGAACTCCAGAGCAAGCCATATCCAGATCGGCACGGCTACGAGCCCCGCGAGTATCGAAACGGAGCCTGATACCAGATGTTTGAGAAAACTGCGATTCATAACATTGCTAGGAGTATGTCGGAGAACATCGTAAAGAGAACAGTGATCACCGCTACGGTGATTATCACATAGATTGAGCCATTCCATTCGTCCAGCAATCGCATAGGTTGAATGTTCCCCACAGTGGAACTCGGCCAGGAGGGGGTAGCCATTGCCCAATTTCAGGGAAGCGGGTCATCCTCGAAATGCGATAAGAACGGCCCCGGCTGCGACGAGCCAGAGTACGATGGCGATATTGAGGGGTATGTCGGTGAGGATGATGTCTTCAGGGGTCTCGCCAAGGTCCTTGCCTCGGACGAGGTACATGTATCGGAAGAGTCCGTAGACTACGAAGGGCACGGTTAGGAGCATTGCGTGATTTTCGGGGAGATTTTCTGATGCGACGGTGTAGAGGGTATAAGCTACGAGCGTGGCTGAAGCGGTGACGGTGATGAGCTGGTCGAGAACGGGCAGAGTGTAGGCCCTCATGACTCCTCGCTGATCTTGGGCGTGGTCCCCCGCGACGGCGAGTTCTGCCCTTCGTTTGCACAGGACGACGAAGACGGAAGCCAGACCGGTGCAGATGTATAACCATGACGATATAGGCGATCCGATGACGACGGCGCCCGCGACGGCTCGGAGTATGAAGCCCGAACTGATCGTTAACACGTCGACAAGGAGGATTTTCTTCAGACCGAAAGAGTAAAGCAGCATGGCCGCGAGATAGACCAGGGCGATGAGTCCGAATACCGGTTCGAGGAGGTAAGAGGCTACGAGAGCGGGGGCCGCTATTCCGGCGGCGCTCACCATTGCGAATGGGACCGGCAGTGATCCTGAGGCAATGGGGCGGTTGCGTTTCTTTGGGTGTCGGCGGTCTTCGTCTCTATCCATAAGGTCGTTGACGATGTAGATGCAGCTGCTGAGCGCGGAGAAGACTAGAAAGGCGATTGCGGTCCTGGTGAATAAGCGCGCGAAGGTCTCGATGTCGGTGGAATCCCACGCTTGATCGACGGTGAAGAAGAGCGCCATGAAGACGAGCAGGTTCTTCGACCACTGCTTCGGGCGTAGAGTGAGGATGAAGGCGGCCCAGATGCCCGTCTTCGCGAACGGTTTCATATGATGATGGTATTTCGCCCGGCTTGAGTGAGTCAATGTAAATCTTGACGGAAACTACCAGGGGAGGGAGGGTTATTGGGAGTCCGTTTGCGAATTGTTCATTGACCCTTGTACGGGGGCGGTGCTATTCTGTTTCTCGGATGGTGAGCGTGGCCAAGTTGGTTAAGGCGCCAGGTTGTGGCCCTGGAGATCGAGGGTTCGAATCCCTTCGCTCACCCCACCGGTTCTTTCACCGGTCTCGGACAAGCGCCTGTAGCTCAGTGGATAGAGCACCGGTCTTCGGAACCGGGTGTCGTGGGTTCGAATCCCTCCAGGCGTGCCAGCTTCCCGACGACACACGGGGTTCTTTTCCGTTCCTTTCGTTCACTCAAATTCGCCGTGCAGGTGGAATCGTTGAAATATGACCATAGTCATGATCATGCTAAAATAGTAGTCATAATTCGTTGAGGGAACGCTAGATGTCTACAAACAGCGGCATTCCGTCGTCCACCCGTACGATCAAGGCCTCCGAGTTCAAGGCCAAGTGTCTCAAGCTCATGGATGAGGTGGCTGAGAGCGGAGAGGAGATCGTCATAACCAAGCATGGTCGTCCCGTGTCGAGGCTGACGCCGTACCGGGAGAAACCGAAGAGCTTGTTCGGACGGGGCAAGGGCATGATCGAGATTCATGGGGATATTGTCGAGCCTCTCGATGTGGAATGGGAGGCCGAATTGGGTCTCCTGGATGGTAAATAGTGGTTCTTCTGGACACCAATGCGTTGCTGTGGTTCTGGTTCGGTGACAACAGACTGGGACGAAATGCTCGGCGAACTGTTGAACGCGCATGGCAACGGGGAGAAGCGGCGGTCTCCGCTATTTCATTCTGGGAATTCGCTATGTTGCGCGAAAAGGGCAGGATCACACTGCTGTGCGATGTATCCTCATGGCGTCGCACCTTACTTGGAGAAGGTCTGGTAGAGATTTCAGTGGACGGTGAGACTGGAATCCGAGCCAATGAGCTTGGCGATTTCCATGGAGACCCGGCAGACCGTCTAATCGTGGCTACGGCTCTACAGGGTCATCAGCTTGTGACTTCCGACCGGCGGATATTGGACTGGCCTGGGCATATGAGTAGGCTGGACGCCACGGAGTAGGAGGTGGGCGACCGTGCGGGCCGTCCCGCGGTGGGTTTGCTGAGGGCTATTCCGGTTTTGGCCTACTACTCAAGGAACACCCTCACCCTAGCCCTCTCCCACGATGGGAGAGAGGGGATCCTCGTCCTTCGACTATGCTGTCATATTCGAAGGGAAGGGGTATTAGTACCCCAGCTGCTTATCGCAGACGTGGAGGAACGGCTCGCCGGCGAGGTATCGCCGAAAATTCTCCTTGAAGACGTTGCGGCGTCCGATGTACAAACCCGGCGTGAAGGCTGAGGCGTGGGGAGACATAACGACGTTTGGGTTGTCCCAGAGGGGATTGGCAGGTATGGGAGGCTCCGGGTCGAATGCGTCGACTCCGGCTCCGGCGAGATGACCCGATTCGATGGCCTCACCCAACGCGAATTCGTCAACGATTCCGCCTCGCGAGATGATGATCACGTGCGATCCCGGCTTCATCTTCTGAAGCTCCTCCTTGCCGATCATTCCACGTGTTTCGTCAGTGATGGGAGCGGTGACGACCAGCCAATCGGAGATCGCGAGGAGATCGTCGAGCTTGTCGAGTCCCCATACTTCCTCGGCGTACTCGGAGGGTTGCGGGAACTTGTCGACGGCGTAGACGTTCATGCTGAAGCCTCTCGCGCGCTTGGCAATTGCGCGTCCGATGTTGCCGAACGCGAGGATACCGAGCGTCGAACCCTCAAGGTCGAGCTGCTTCCACCCGTAGTCGTACATTCGCCATTTCTTCGCTTTCTGGTCGTCCCACATCCAATGGAGCTTGTGGGCCAGGACGATAATGAAGCCGAACACGTGGTCGGCCATGGGGGCGACGTGAGGTTCTCGCGCGTTTGTGATAGGGATATCGCTTTCCACCAACTCCGGTATGGCGATTAACTGGTCGATGCCGGTGCCGGGGCAGTGTATCCACTTGAGGTTTTTGCCCGCGAGAAAGACGTCCCTGGAGGGCCAGCCGTAGTAGACCTCGGCGTCGACTACTTCCCGAATTTGATCAGCCTCTTCGACGATTTGGATAAACTCCGTTTCGGGGAAAGTAGCCTGCATCTCCTTGACGAACACGTCCGGAGACTCGCCGGGGCCGATACCTGATGGCATGGGTTCCATAACGACTTTCATCGATTCGCACTCCTCAAATATGGTGGGATTGAGTGTACCACGTCGTGATGATTCGCAGGATTTTCCCCGGCGGGCGGAAGGGCCGGAGGATTTGGGTGCGAGATAGAGAAAATCAGGGTATTTAGGGGCCCATCTCGGCGAGAGATTTCGTCAACTCTTCCACCACGACCGGATCGGCTTCGGTCGCGCGGGCGTTCATGAGTGCGGCTCTCGCTTCAGGGCTTCCGATTTTGCCCAAGGCCCATGCGGCATGTTCGCGTATGAGGGGTTCCCTTGTTTTGAGGGTCTCTGCCAGGGCGGGGACTGCCCGCCGGTCGCCGATGTTTCCGAGTGCGACGCATACGTTTCGTTGAAGCCCAACTCGCTTGGCGCGTTTGACGGGACTGCCCCGAAATCGCTCGCGAAAGCCTTCGTCGTCGAGATCCAAGAGCGGCAGGAGAGCGGGCGCGTCGAAGTCGTGGCGCTTGCGGAAGGCGGGTTCGAGAGCCGGGCCGGCCTTCCAGTTTACCGGGCAGACGTCCTGGCAGATGTCGCAGCCGAACACCCAGTCGCCCATGAGGGGGCGCAATTCCCTTGGGATCGAGCCGCGGAGTTCGATTGTCAGGAAGGATATGCACTTGCGATTGTCGATGACGTATGGGGCGACGATGGCGCCTGTGGGGCAGTCGTCGATGCATCGGACGCACTCTCCGCAGTTCTTCTTGAGCGGAGCGTCGGGCGCGAGGTCGAGGTCGGTGATTACCTGACCGAGAAGGACCCATGAGCCGTGGCTGGGCGTGAGGATGTTGGTGTTCTTGCCGAACCAGCCGACCCCGGCGCGTTCGGCGGCCGCGCGATCGTTCATCGGGCCGTCATCGACGAAAATGCGGGTGTTTACTTCATGGCCGGCAAGGTCGGGCAGGACAGCTGCGAATCTGCGGAGGCGCTTCTTCATGACATCGTGGTAGTCGTCGCCCCAGGCGTATCGCGCGATTTTTCCGTGGGGCCCCTCGCCATGAGGATCCGCAACGCCGTGGTTGTAGCTCATCGCCAATGAGATGACCGATCTCGCGTCTTCCAACAGTTTCCGTGGGCTGTTCGCCTTTCGGACGCGCTCGGAGGTGTACCAAGGGAGACCATCCATGAGACCCTCACTCACTCGCTTGAGCGCGGCCTCCTCGTCTCGTGCGAAACGGTCGGCTGATGTAACGCCGACTATGTTGAAGCCGAGCGATTTGCCGAGGGTTTTTATCTTGGCGGCAAGTGTGGTCATGAGATGGGCATCGACGGAATTTCTCTCATTATCTCAAAGGTGAGGGATAGAGGACATAGCACAGCGAGTTTTTCCTCATGAAACTTTGAGCCGTGATACTGTAAGGAAGTTTTGCCTATGCTATAATTCCGTCGCTTCGACGCGCGCCATCGACGCTGCTGAAACTCAATCGACTGCGAGGAAGGGATCCCGGTGCAGAACAATTCGCACTCCGCGACGAATAATTCCCTGCCGATTACCCGGCACCGGAACGGCGGTCGTGAGGAAACGGCGCATCCCTATGATGAGATGAAGATATTCACGGGGAATGCTCACTCGCAGCTTGCCCAGGACATAGCCGCATATTTGGGCGTGCAGCTTGGTGAGTGTGAGGTGTTCAAGTTCAGCAACGATAATACCTTCGTTAAATTTCTTGAGAACATTCGACAGAAGGATGTGTTTCTCGTCCAGCCGATTTCGCAGCCGGTCGACGAGCATTGGATGGAACTTTGGATTATGATCGACGCGGCCCGGCGGGCATCGGCGGGTCGGATTACTGTCGTAATTCCGTATTATGCCTACGGTCGGACGGACAAGAAGGATCAGCCGCGAGTGGCGATCACGGCGCGACTTCTGGCCGACTTTACTACGGTCGCGGGAGCCGACCGGGTGTTGACCATCGACCTTCACGCCGGACAGATACAGGGATTCTTCAACATCCCGCTCGACGAGCTATCGGCGATTCGGATGCTTGCGAAAAGATTCAAAGAAAAGAACCTTGATAATGTAGTGGTGACCGCAACCGACCCCGGCAGCGCGCGACGGGCGCGGGAAGTGGCGAACGTTCTCGATGCTCCCATCGCGCTGATCGACAAGGAGCGACAGGGGAACGACGAGAAGGCGGAGGCGATCAACCTCGTCGGTGAAGTTCGCGGCAGGACGGCAGTCATCATCGACGACGAGATCGGCACGGGGGGCACGGTCGTTGAGGCGTTCAAAGTGCTCAGCGCGCACGGGGCGACGAGTGTGTTGTGTGGCGCCACGCACGCCGTATTCGCGGGCGACGCTCACAAGCGGCTTGCCGCGAGCGGGATTACGGAGTTTGTGGTGACCGATACTCTGCCAATTCCTGATGAGAAGCGCTTCCCGGGGTTGGAGATAATCTCCGCCGCGCCGCTTCTCGGCGAAGCGATTAGTCGTATCCATGCGGGCGACTCGATCGGCGCGATGTTCGAGCAGGATTTCGATCTTACGGTCGACCGGCGTGTTACGACGGTTCCGGCGAGTGTCAGTCAGCCTCTCTTTTAGGCCCACTCCCAAGTCGTTGTGCTGACCGGATACCGGCCTCCGACGGGAGTGACGGTCGGCTCGGCGTCTTTCTTCACTCATCACGGGCGACCTGCGCCGAATCGCCGTCCTTATTCTTCCAGTACGGCATGGAAGGCGATGGGACATACTACGAGAAAGACGGCGTCGAAGGTTACGAGGATGGCGAGCCACTCATTGTTGCTCAGTAGGCCCTCTCCGGCTAGAACGGCTCCGCTTATTTCCATCGCGGCGATGATGACGGGGAGAGTGACAGGTAGGAAGAGGAGTGGAAGCATGACCTCTCGCGCTCTCGTGTTGACTGCCATCGAGGAGAAAACCGTCCCGACCGTGACAATGCCGAGCGTGGTTATGAACATGATCGGCAGGAGCTCCACAACTTGCAGGGAGTAGTTGAACAGCATGGCAAAGACGGGAAGGGTTATCACTTCTACGACGAGCATGTAGATGAGATTAGAGAGCGTCTTGCCGAAGAAGATGACCTCGCGGCTAACGGGGGCGAGCATGAGCGCATGGATTCCGCCGTTGTCCTTTTCAAGTCCGAACGATCGGTTTAGTCCGAGCACACCCCCGAAGACGAAGGCTATCCAGAGAATCCCCGGCGCGACGATGCCAACGGTGCGGGGAGTAGGATCAATGGCAAAGTTGAAGACAACAATAACGAGTAGGGAGAATGCCATAACCGCGGTTATGACATCCTTGGTTCTGGTTTCTAGGACGATGTCTTTCCAGACGATGGCGAGGATTGGGACGCTGTAACGGTTCATAGGACGTGTTGAGTGTATGTGTCGCGAAAAGAGTCGGCATCCTGCAGGCTGGATGTGGGCTCACGGTATACTAAGCGGCCCTTCGTCAGAATTGCCACTTCGTCGGCGAGTTCAAGTCCGCGCTGGAAGTTATGGGTGGTTAGGACGACGGTGCGTCGCAGGACGGATTCTGCCCTGACCAATTCTCCGAGTCCGGCGATGGACTGATCGTCGAGGCCGCTTTCAGGCTCGTCTAGGAGAAGGATTGGGGGGTCGTGAAGAAGGGCGCGCGCGAGCGAGAAGCGTTTCTTCCATCCGTGCGATAGCGTTCCGACTCGGTGTTCGAGTCGCGACGATATGTCGAGCGTTGAGCACAGAGTTTCGATGCGTTCGGCGTGGTTTTCGAGGCCGAACATTCGGGCGGTGAATCGGAGGTTTTCGCGGGCGGTGAGGTCGTCGTAGAGCAGGGGGTCGTGGGTGAGTACGCCGATCAAACGCCTGACATATGAGCCGTCACGTCTTGTATCGAGGCCGGCGATTCGGATGACCCCGACGTCCGGTTTGGACAAGGTTGCGAGAGACTTGATGAGAGTCGTCTTTCCGGAGCCGTTGGGGCCGAATATGGCGAGCGCGCGTCCCCAAGGAACTTGCAGGTCGAGATTATTCAGGGCAACGGAGCGTCCGTAGGCCTTGGATACGCCTTGGACTTCGATGGCCGGTCCCGTGGGGATGGCGTCAGTCACGCTAGCGTCTCTTTTTGGCCTTCTTTTCCATTCGTTGAATCGCGCGCCGTTCGGCTCGGGAGAGCTTTTGCCCGTTGGCTTCGGCGCCGGGGGAGCGTTGAGAGTTCTTGCCGGCAGCGGCTCTCCCAGGAGAACCGCCGTTGGAAGGTCCGACGCGCCGCGAGCGTCCGCGCTCTTGGGGCGGGCCGGCGTCGTGGACTCGGAAGATCATCCGCGCCACATCAGCTTGGATGCGTTCGGTAAGCGTTTGGAACTGCTCGAATCCCCTTGTCTTGTACATGACAAGGGGATCGCGCTGTCCATACGAGTAGAGGCCGATGCCCTGCCGCAAGTTTTCCATGCTGGTAAGGTGCTGCACCCAATGTGAGTCAATAGCGCGCAGCATGACGGCGCGTTCGACTTGCCGCATAACATCGGGGGTGAACAGCTCTTCCATCTGGTCATAGCGCCGATTCGCCAGAGCAAGGAACTCGTCGTATATGGCATCGGCTGACATCTCGAACACCTTGTCAGGGTCGGAGAGGTTCTCGTCGAGAGGGAGGACGGCGCTGAGTTCGGCAATGAGGCCCTCGACGTCCCAGTCGTCGGGACGGACGCCTTGCAAGAAGCCATCGAGAATGGCGGTCAGCTCCTTCTCGATCATTTCCTGAACGTTTTCTCGTATATTGGAACCGCTGAGTACCTTGTCGCGCTGCTCATAGATGACTCCGCGATGCGTGTTGACGACATCGTCGTACTCGACGAGGTGCTTGCGGATATCGAAGTGGTGGGCCTCCACCTTGACTTGGGAGCCCTGAATGGCCTTGGTGACCATCTTATTTTCAAGGGGCGCATCTTCCTCTAATCCGGCCCAGCCCATAACGGACTGGATGCGCTCTCCACCGAACCGCCGCATGAGGTCATCGTCCAAGGCGACGTAGAACCGTGACTCGCCGGGGTCGCCCTGGCGTCCGGCTCGTCCCCGCAGCTGATTATCGATCCTCCGTGCCTCGTGCTTCTCGGAGCCGAGTATAAAGAGGCCGCCTAGACCGACAACCTTTTCATGATCGCGCTCCCACTCTTCCTGGGTGAGGTCGTCGACGAATTCGGGGTTGCCGCCGAGTACTATATCGGTGCCGCGTCCGGCCATGTTGGTGGCGACGGTGACGGCTCCGGGGCGGCCTGCCTCGGCGACGACGAGGGCCTCGCGCTCGTGCTGCTTTGCGTTGAGGACGGAGTGCTTGATCTTGCGACGGTTGAGCAGCCGGCTGATGGTTTCCGACTTGGATATGTCGGTCGTGCCAACCAAGACGGGCTGACCTCGCTCGTGGCGTACCTGGATCTCCTCGACGATCGCGTTGTATTTGGCCTTCTCCGACTTATAGACGAAGTCCGGGTTGTCGATTCGGGTCATCGGGACGTTGGTGGGTATTTCTACAACGTCGAGCTTGTATATCTTCCAAAATTCTTCGGCCTCGGTGACGGCGGTGCCGGTCATTCCCGCGAGTTTTTGGTAGAGCCGGAAGTAGTTCTGCAAGGTGATCGTGGCGTAGGTGACTGATTCGCGCCGAATGGGGACGCCCTCTTTCGCCTCAAGAGCTTGGTGGAGGCCGTCGGCGAATCGTCGTCCCGGCGTCATTCGACCGGTGAATTCGTCC
Organism: Dehalococcoidia bacterium; assembly: GCA_965232435.1. Classification (GTDB taxonomy): domain Bacteria; phylum Chloroflexota; class Dehalococcoidia; order Lucifugimonadales; family VXLM01; genus VXLM01. Next base: position 110,178 of record CBDDPU010000004.1, on the reverse strand, counting down.
ACGATGACGACTTCGCCTTCTTTGACCACATACTCGCGGTCTCGCTCGTAGACGGCATGGGCCTTCAGAGCGTTCTCGGCAAAGTGTACGAGCCTGAAGTTCTCGGGCGCGTACATGTTCTTTACCCGAAGCATCTTTTCCAACTTGGTCATACCTTCGGGCGTTAGTGACACGGCGCGCAGCTTTTCGTCTATGGTGTAGTCGACGCCATTATGCAGAGTAGAGACGAGGCGCGAGAAGCGTTGATAGTCCTTGGCGGATTCCTCGGCAGGACCGCTGATGATGAGAGGCGTCCGCGCTTCGTCGATGAGGATATTGTCGACCTCGTCGACAATTGCGTAGTGAAGCTCGCGCTGAACGCGCTCGGATGCGTCCGGGGCCATTGCGTCGCGCAGGTAGTCGAAGCCGAACTCGCTGTTGGTGCCATAGGTGATGTCGGCCTCATACGCCTCCTTGCGGGAGATAGGCCTGAGCTTCTCAAACCCCTTCTTCGGGCCTTCGACCGTGGGGTCGTAGAGGTAGGCGGACTGGTGCTGGAGGGTTGCGACCGATACGCCAAGCGCATGATATATGCTGCCCATCCACTGCGCGTCGCGTTTGGCGAGGTAGTCGTTGACGGTCACGACGTGAACGCCGCGACCGGTGAGGGCGTTGAGATAAGTGGGGAGAGTGGCGACGAGCGTCTTGCCCTCGCCGGTCTTCATCTCGGCGATCTTGCCTTGGTGGAGCACAACGCCGCCGATGATTTGGACGTCGAAGTGCCTCATACCGAGCGCGCGTTTGGAGGCTTCACGGACGGCGGCGAAGGCCTCCGGGAGGATATCGTCGAGTTCGGAACCCTCGGCAAGCAGGGCTTTGAACTCGTCGGTTTTGCCCAGCAAGGCGTCTTCGGAGAGAGCCTTGAACTCAGATTCCCATGAGTCGACCGTTTCAACGTGTGGACGCAGCCGCTTAACGGCTCTGTCGCCTCCGCCGGTGATAAGATTTGTCACACCCTTCAGCATGGGGCAATCCTTACGCGGTTCCGGCCGCTTATGCCAGTCTGCGTTACTATATTATAACGAATGGGACGCCGCCGTTGGACTTGATCGAATCAGAAGTCTCATTGCCGGAGTTACCGTAAACTGTATACCGGTAATATCTTGCCGATTGACTCCACCGAAACCGCTACAATAGTGTTGGAAATCCCCCGAGCTCCTTGAAAAAAAGCCCTGTGATCATCGATTTTCACACTCATATCTATCCGCGCTGGCTCCGACTCCGTCGTGAGGAGTATTTGGGGCGGGATGCCACGTTCGGCGAGCTGTTCGCAAGCCCGAAAGCGCGGATGGCGACGGCGGAGCGGCTCATCCGGCGGATGGACGAGGATGGAGTGGATGTTTCGGTGGTGATGGGTATCGGCTGGACTGATTTCGAGCTGGCCCGTACGGCGAATGATTACCTGATTGAGGCAGTGAAGAAGTATCCGGGACGCCTCGTTGGATTTGCCGGTGTGAATCCTTCATGGGGAACCGGCGCAACGGAGGAAGCCCGGCGCTGCGCGGAGGCCGGACTGCGCGGGATCGGCGAACTGCACCCGGACACCCAGGGGTTCGACCTTGGGGACTCGGAAAGCTTAACCCCGCTGATGGAGGTCGTGAGGGAGTATGATTTGATCGTCACGACGCATTCATCCGAACCGGTCGGTCATGAGTATACAGGGAAGGGGAAGACTCGTCCGGAGACGCTATGGCGGTTTATTAGCAACTTCCCGGAGGCTGCGATTGTGTGCGCTCACTGGGGTGGCGGGCTGCCATTCTATGCACTGATGCCGGAGGTGGCGGATGGGTTGGCGCATACTTACTTCGATACTGCGGCGACGACCTTGCTGTATGACTCGCGGGTATTCGACACCGTCGCCGCGACGATTGGGCCTGATCGCGTACTGATGGGCACCGACTACCCCCTCTTGCGGGCGAAAACGGTAATCGAACACGTGGAATCCTCGGGGCTGTCGCGTTCGGCAAAAGACCTGATTTTGGGCGGGAACGCGGCCCGGCTGCTGGGAATGTAGCGACGGGCCGATATGATCCTACTTTGGTCTCGGCAGTATGCCTTTTGTCGTGGCCCAGTCCGGATAGTAGTTGTAGAGGGTCTCACCGGGTCGTGGGCTGCCCAAGGGTTGCGGGGGCACCATGAATGGTCCCGGTTTGCCGTCGACGGTCATGTATGCGTACTTTAGGCCGACCGATCGCAGCGTCCTGGCTGACGGTATATTGAATATCCCCACGGTCGAGAACACAAGCCGGTCGTTTTCGATGATCCAGTTGGCGGCGGCGTTTACGACGGCATAGCCGAGTCCTCTTGTCTGGGCGTTTGGGTGGGTCTCCATGCCGATTTCCCAGAAAGGGCCGCCATGATGTCCGGTAACCGTCGCGAGAGCGGCGAGGGTATCTTCTTCGTAGACGGCGAATCCGGCGAGGGCATTTTGCGTGCAGTGCCAGAAGATCGAGTAATCCACTTCGGCCAGTTCCGGCGCTCCGATCTTCACGACTCGGTTGTCTTTCGCAGTTGATACGGTGCCGCGATCGCCGAAGAGATGAAAACTCGGGCCCCATACGGTAATGCCGAGAGGAAGAGTGGCGCGCGCCAACTCATAGACGCCGAAGGGGGAGAATGCCATGTCGGCGTGAAGGTTCGGCATGATCGGACGTATTGCATCGCAGAGGTCTTGCGGAGCTACGAGCGCGCTCCTTGCGCCCCATCGAATGACGACGAGCGGATAATCGCGTTTCGGTTCATGTTCGGGAGTGAGTACAGGGATCGGGTGATCGGATAGAGCGGAGAGAGGGACGCCGAGGAACTGCTCGGTCCAGTCGCTGATCTTTTCCTGCGTATGTCGGCTAACCATATCCATTCGTTGAATCTCCCAGGGTATGAGCGCAAAGCGCTTTAATTGTTACGAACATTAGTATTATACTTTAACCAAAAAAGTACCATAAATTGTTTAGAAAGTGACTTGACAAGATATGGTTTCCGTCTTGTATAGTGTTGTGGAACAATCTTGTACGGACATAAGGGGTAGTCCAAGCGCGAGCGTTCCGTTCTGTTACAGCCATGGCCTGTGTACGCATTTTCTCGATATGGGACATATTTGCTGGGCAAAGGCGTTGTGGCAAGGGGTAGTAGTCGGATAGAGGGTAGCGCGCTATTGGGGGTTTGCATACCGTCATCTTATGGAGGCGCTTAGGCACGTTCAATGAGTTTTGTCGCGGGACGGGGATAGTGCGCGAATGCGCTGTCCGTCGATCCCATTAGCGACGAACTCGGATGAAGAGTATCAAACACCCAGGCAGGCCGTCGATGTCCAAGATGTGCGCGAATGAAGTTTAGGAGGTGTTGCCTTGGTGTCCGCAGCAATCTATCAACCGCATAACAGTATATCGAAGTCGAATCGCGATGCGCTATGCAAGCGGTGCGGCACGCGAATGGTCATGGGCTATGATGAGCTGGAATGTCTCATGTGCGGCTACGTCGACTATAGCTACACACGAGAGCCCGCGAGCAATCGCAAGAATCTCTTGAGTAGCGCGACCGAGTATGTTCTCCGGTACGTGGGCGATTTTCCGGCTCTCTCCGAGACGCTGACCCACGTCAAGGTTGTGCGAATACGCAACAGGGCCGGCTTCGACGTCGAGTGCCCGTTCTGCTCTCGAGGCATGGAAGAAGCCTCCCTGTCCGGGAAGAGACCGGAGGCCCGTGAGCGTCGCTTCAAGTGCCAGGATGGGCATCGCGTATCGCTCATTCCGGGCAGGTCCGGCGTTGAGGGTTGGCGATAGTCTAGTCCCAATATAATACGACGGCGGCGGTAATCCCAGAGCTGTCGCCGCATGATTGAATTGTGACCTCCTCATAGCCGATCATGGCTGATCGGCTATGAAAAAGAGGATGCCGTCGGGGCCGGTGTCCTCTTTTTCTCTATAATCGAACCGTCTGCCTCAATTTCCTCAAACACGAGCCCGCCTATTGCCTGACGATGACTACCGTTATTGAATCTCGCCGTCGGGATCCGGGCGCCGTGCAGATCGTTGCCGATTTTTCGCCGCCGCGTGGGGCAGATTTCGTTTACCTGGAACAGGCGCGACATCTGGACGCGGACTTTATTTTTGTGAACTACAGCCCGGGCAAATCGGCTCGGGTAAACTCCGCCTTCGCCGCAGCGTTCATCAAACGCAGCGCCGGGAAGGAGGTCATTTTCTCGTTGTCCACACGGGACATGAACCGAGTGGCGACCCAGGGGCTGCTCATGGGGGCGGAGATGATGGGGCTGGAAAACGTCGTGGCGCTGAAGGGCGACCCCTTCTCTGCAAGTGAGCTGGCGATCACAAAGTCAGTGGATGACTATGTGCCAACAAGCCTCATTCGAGCCATTGCGGAGATGAACCGGGGCGTTGACTACAAGGGTTTGGAATTCTCAATTCCTACGAGTCTCTGTATAGGGGCAACCATTGATCTCAATGAAGACATCGGACGGCAGACGGAATTGACTCGCAAGAAAGTTGAGGCTGGGGCGGAGTTCTTCCTCCTGCAAACGCTCTACTCGGTGGAGCGCCTGCAGGAATTCTTGAATCGTTATGCGGATCGGCACGGAGAGGAATTATCAGCCCCCATCAGTTGCGGCGTTCAGGTATTGGTGGAGAACGGAATAACATTCGGCCACCTTCCGGACGAGGTTGCGTCGTCGCTTCGCCGGGGCCGTTCGGGTGAGGATATCGCAGTGGATGCAGTGAATCGGTGGTTTGAAGCGGGACAAAGGTCAATCTATCTGCTTGCGCCGATCTACCCAGGCGGGAGACGTGACTATGATTCGTGCCAGCGAGTGATTGAACGAGTGCGTGGGTTGTAAATCCCGGGTATTTGGCGGTGCATCACGCGCCGTGCTTGCATTAACCTGGTATACTTTGTTCAAACATTTGTACTAGGTGTTTTGTTTTGAGTGACCCGCTTTCGTTGTTTCATCCACTCGTTCGAGAGTGGTTTACGGGTCAGTTCTTCGCGCCGACGGACGCGCAGGCGGAGGGATGGGCCGCTATCGCCAGGGGACGGCATACGCTCATCTCCGCCCCAACTGGGTCGGGCAAGACGCTTGCGGCGTTTCTGAAGTGTTTGGACGGCCTTGTCCGACAGGGTCTAGAAGGGGAGATACCCGACAAAACGCAGGTCGTATATGTCTCGCCCCTCAAGGCGTTATCCAACGACATCCGCCGCAACTTGATGACGCCGTTGCGTGATCTGCAGGAGCTCGCGGAGGTGCGAGGCGCTCCGCTGCCCGACATTCGCGTGGCCGTTCGGACAGGCGATACTCCTCAGAGTGAGCGGCAGAGGATGGCGAAAAAACCGCCGCACGTGCTCGTCACGACGCCTGAGTCGTTTTTCATCCTGTTGACTTCGGAGAGTGGACGCCGGGGACTGAACGGCGTGAGCACGCTCATCGTGGACGAACTCCACGCCGTCGCCGACGACAAGAGGGGATCTCATCTCAGCATTTCGATGGAGCGGCTGGCGACGCTGTCGGATGAACGGATTACCCGGATTGGCCTTTCCGCCACCCAGAAGCCGATCGAAGAAGTAGGACGATTCCTGGTTGGCATGGACAACATGGATCCCGAGGGTCGGCCGGACTGCACGATCGTAGATACCGGACACGCCCGTGAAATCGACCTTGCTATCGAGATGCCCAAGGAGGACGAGCTTGGGCCCATTGCGTCACATGACTTATGGGACCGCACGCTCGACCGCATCGTCGAGTTGACGAAAGATCACCGGACGACTCTGTTGTTCGTGAACACTCGCAGGCTTGTTGAGCGACTGGCGCATCAGCTGTCAGGGAAGATAGACGAGGAGCAGATCGTGGCGCACCATGGGAGCATGTCCCACGAGCGGCGACACGAGGCGGAACGGAAGCTCAAGGAGGGCGAGGTCAAACTTTGCGTGGCGACCGCGTCATTGGAGCTGGGCATCGATATCGGGGCCATCGATCTCGTTTGTCAGATCGGTTCGCCGCGTTCGGTGAGTATACTGCTTCAACGGATCGGCAGGTCCGGTCACCATGTGGGAGGCACGCCGAAAGGGCGACTCTTTCCGCTTACGCGGGACGAGCTCATTGAGAGCATTGCGCTCGTGCGCGCGTTCCGTCACGGTGTGCTGGATGCTCTGACCATACCGGAATGGCCGCTGGACGTTTTGGCGCAGCAGATCGTCGCCGAGTGCGCTTCCCGGGACTGTGGTGAGGATGAACTTTTTGACCTTATGCGCCGAGCCTACCCATACCGCGACCTGCCAAGGGAGCGATACACGGAGATGGTGAAGATGCTTGCGGAGGGGCCCGCGCCTCGTGAAGGGCGGAGACGCGCGTATCTTCACCGAGACGTCGTAATTGGACGGCTCAAGGCGCGTCGCGGCGCCCGAATAGCGGCCCTCACGAACGCGGGCGCGATTCCGGACAATGCATCGTACGATGTGATTGCTGAACCCGAAAACACCTTTGTCGGGCAGATCGAGGAGGACTTTGCCATCGAGAGCATGAGAGGGCAAGTGTTCCTGCTCGGTAATACCGCATGGAAGATCCGGCGAGTCATGCAGGGCAAGGTGCTGGTGGAGGACGCGCAGGGACAGGCCCCTACAATCCCTTTCTGGTTCGGGGAGGCTCCCGGCCGGACTGCGGAGCTCTCGGACGAAGTATCCGACCTTCGGGACGGCATATACGAACGCCTCAATTCCGGCGACGCCGTATCCTGGCTGGTTGAAGAAGGGTTCGATTCCAATGTAGCGGAGCAGGCTGTGGCCTATATCGAAGAGGGGATACGGATTCTGGGGACAGTGCCCACGAAGAAACGTATCGTGGCGGAGCGGTTTTTTGACGAATCCGGGGGAATGCAATTGGTCGTACATTCACCGTTCGGATCGCGAATCAACAAGGCCTGGGGTTTCGCGCTGCGCAAGGAGATTTGTCGGACGTTCGACTTTGAACTCCAAGCGGCCGCAACGGAGGACGGCATCAACCTTTCTCTCGGCCCTTCGCTGTCTTTTCCGCTTGAGGACGTGTTCAAATACGTGCCGTTGCCCAAGGTCGAGAAGATACTCACGCAGGCGGTTCTTCAAGTGCCGCTGTTCCCCATCCGCTGGCGCTGGGACGCCTCGCGAGCACTGGCGATACTTCGCTTTTCCAACGGGAAGAAGACCCCGCCGGCGCTTTTGAGGATGCGTTCGGACGACCTGCTCGCCGCGGTTTTTCCCGAGCAGGTCATGTGCCAAGACAACGCCATGCCCGGCGACGTGGAAGTGCCGGATCATCCGCTGGTATTCGAGACGATGCGGGACGCCCTCCACGAGGCGTTGGACATGAACGGATTCAAGCGGGTCTTGGAGGATATTGCGGACGACCGGATCGAGATACTCGCGCGTGACACGACGCAGCCCTCCGTGTTTAGTCATCAAATACTCAATGCTATGCCGTACGCATTCCTTGACGAGGACAATGAAATCGGGGAGAGGCGGTCGCGAGCCGTCGCATTGCGTCGTGCATTGCCCGAGGACCAGCGTGACCTGGCGTCGCTCGATGTGGGGGCGATCAGAGACGCGGCGCGGGATGCGTGGCCGCTCATTCGTGACGCGGATGAATTGCACGACGCCCTTCTCACTATGGGAGTCATGCCGATAGCTGAAGTTGATCATGCTCCGGCGGGGCGGGCCCACATGCGCGAGTGGTTTGATCGATTGACGAGCGCCGGGCGAGCTTCGCTCGCCACCTACGGCGACAGCGCGGAGGCGTGGGTGGCCACGGAATCCGTTCCGCTGGTTCTGGCGGCGTTCCCGGAGGCGACGTTCGAGCCGGGTAGGGTAACACTGTGGCAGAGCGACGAAGCACCGCCGACGCAGGACGAGGCGGAGCTCATTATCGTCCGCAGTCGCACGGAGTGCATTGGGCCATTCACCGCGGATTATCTAGCCGAGTGTCTGGGGATACGCAAGGGAGCGGTCGAGATAGCGTTGGCGCGTCTCGAAGCGACGGGGAATATCTTGCGTGGGCGTTTCACGCCGGGCGAAGAGGTCGAGGAGTTCTGCGACCGCAGAATTCTGGCGCGCATTCATAGAGAGACCATCGGGCGCCTGCGGCGAGAGATTGAGCCGGTGCCGCCCGCTGCGTTCATGCGTTTTCTCATCGCCTGGCAGCGCGCCGGGACGCCGTGGAAGCTGCGCGATGTGGGAGGACTGCTGGATGTGGTCGAGCAGCTGCAGGGCTTCGAGGCGGCGGCTGGATCATGGGAGTCGGATATACTCCCGTCACGTCTTGCGCATTACGGACCAGAGATGCTTGATGAATTGTGTCTTTCCGGTGATGTCGCCTGGGGACGGTTCAGTCGCCGCCCGATTGATGAGGATATGCCCGTCACGAAAGGTACGCTTACCCGGACCGGGCGGATCTCTCTCGCGTTGCGGGAATCGGTGTCCTGGCTGTTGAGTGAACCTGATATGGGGGAGAGCGGTCTTTTGGGCGCTCAAGGCGAAGTGCTTGCCCATCTTTCGCAGGCCGGGGCGTCATTCATGCAAGACATTGTGTCCGCAACGGGGCGTCTCCCTTCGGACGTGGAAGACTCGCTATGGAGGCTGGCGGCCGCGGGGTTGGTGACCTCCGACGGGTTTATTGCCGTGCGCGGCATGATATCCGGCACAGCAAAGAAACAGCCTCGAAGAACACCGACGTACGGCCGTGGACTGCGTCGAAGGGTTCCGAGCAGTCGATGGTCTCTGCTTCAGAGCGAGACGGATAGGGAAGACGTGGTTGAGGCGTGGGCGTGGCAGCTGCTCCGGCGTTACGGCGTAGTATTTCCTGAAATTCTGGTGCGCGAGACCAATTCGCCCCGCTGGCGGGACTTGGTGAGAGTGTACCGGCGCGCCGAGGCTCGCGGTGAGATTCGAGGGGGGCGGTTCGTCGCCAACTTCGTTGGCGAGCAGTACGCTATTCCCGAAGCCGTCGAGCGTCTTCGCACGATGCGCCGCACGGACAAGGACGACCACTTTGTCGTCCTGTCGGCCTGCGATCCCCTTAACTTGGCGGGCATATCGAGTCCCGGCTCGCGGGTGCCCGCACTGCTCGACAACAAGGTCGCATATCGGAATGGAATGCCGGTCGCCTCGCTAGAGAGCGGAGAAATTCAATGGCGCGACGAATTGGATGACGTATCTCGTGAGCGCCTGATTGCGTCCTTATCTCCGCCGCGTGATTCGGCAGTCGGCATGAGACGGGTTGCGAATTAACAGAGAATGTCTATGGGCGTTGCGGGAGATTGCGCCGATTACCGGGTTGTGACCGTGATCAGTCGGGGCGGCCGGTTAAATCGTCGCCATTGCCAAGCCGCGCGGGCCGTCTTTGGTTATTCGTGGACTGCGTGTAGTGTGTTTGAAGCTTGATGACAAGCTCCTGGCCCCCCCTAGAGTCCGGTGTACCGAGCGATTCCTCGCTTAGGGCGTGTGTGTATAATGGGTGAGTCCATATCGTTATACCATGACGTAGTCCGATTGAAAGGGGTTCGAGCCATTTTTGCGCCTAAGCGCCTAAGGAACACTGCCGCGTGACACTGGCCTTACTCTGGCTTACCCTAGCCGCCGCCGCGGCGGCCATTCTTCTCTTCTCCCGTCTTCTCGTCTCATCGGCCGACGCAATAGCCCTGCGGACGGGGCTCGGCAGATCGTTTGTCGGAGTGATACTGCTGGGTACGGCGACATCTCTCCCTGAATTGGTGACCGGGGTCAGTTCGATCCTGCTCGTCGACCAACCGGACCTTGCCGCCGGTGACGCTTTTGGCAGCAACCTCGTGAATTTGCTCGTTATTGGGATAATTGACTTGGCGTGGCGCAACGGGCCGATATTGGCCGCGGTTGGGCGAGGCCCGATCGCAGTCGGGTTGCTGAGCGTGGCAGTTGCGGTGTGCGCCCTGTTAGCCATGCTGGTGCACGGCCAGATAGCGTTTGCCGAAGAGTGGCCGATAAGCCCGATGTCCCTTGCGCTCTTCCTGATCTTTCTTGTCGGAATGTTCGTTATCTACCGACAAGAGGATTCCCCTCAGGAAGTGCCATCGCAAGGGACCGATGAGACTCTGCCGCGGGCGTTCGGGAAATATACTCTCGCCATGCTGGTGATCGTCGGCGCGGCGGCCTTGCTTGCGGAAACGGGCGATCGGCTTACGCACGAGATGGGTTGGGAGGCCAGTTTCGTTGGCACGAAATTCCTGGCCATCAGCACATCGCTTCCAGAGTTGGCTGCGTCCTATGCCGCCGTGCGAATTGGCGCGCCGGACTTGGCGATTGCGAATGTGCTAGGCAGTAATTTCTTCAATATGGGGTTCGTCCTGTTTATTGACGACGTGGCTTACGTGGAAGGGCCGCTGTGGGCGGGAATAGCGGGAATTCACCAACTGACGGCCGGATTCGCCATCGTGATGACCACCGTCGTAATGACCGGGCTCTTTACTCAAAGCCGACGGCGGAAGGTACCAGGCCGATTCACCAGGGAGTCTCTGATTCTGATCGCTTTGTACGCCACCGCGAGTGTGCTGGTGTTCAGACTGGCGTAAGGGGCCGTATTCGGCGGTCGCGGTCGAGATCAGTTCATGCCGAGTTGGTAGAACTTTCCCTCAGTCTTGATGGATGGAGCGAAGATTAGCTCAGCCTTCTGATGGAACTCGCGGATGTTGAAGGCTCCGACGTAGCCGAGGCAAGTCTTTAAGGCTCCCAGAAGGTTGAGGGTGCCGTCGGACTTCGACGAGGGGCCATAGAGAACTTGCTCAATGGAACCTCTCATACCCACCTGCACGCGGGTGCCGCGTGGCAGAATGGGATCGGGGCTGGCCATGCCCCAGTTGCTGCCTTGCCCCGGGGCCTCCGTCGTCTGGGCGAACGGGGTGCCAATCATGACGGCGTCGGCGCCTGCGGCGAAGGACTTGCAAAGGTCTCCCCCTGTGCGGATGCCGCCGTCGGTTACGATGGGGACGTACCTGCCGGAGCGTCGGTAATACTCTTCCCGCGCGGCTGCGCAGTCGAGCGTCGAAGTCACTTGCGGTACTCCCATGCCGGTGACTTCGCGTGTTGTGCAAGCGGCTCCCGGACCGATCCCCACGAGTACGCCGTGTATGCCGGTCTCCATAATTTCCAAAGCGACATCGTAGGTGGCGCAATTGCCAACGATTACCGGGACGTTGACCATTTCGAGGAGTTCAGTTAGGCGGAGTCCGCGAATACTGCGAGATTTATGGCGAGCCGTTGTCACGGTGGACTGCACGACAAGCGCGTCGGCGCCGGCGTCGACGGCGAGGGGGGCGAGCCGTTTGGTGTTGGCGGGAGTAACAGAAACGGCGCACTTGGCGCCGTTTTGTTTGATTTGCCGTACTCGCTCTCCGACCAAGTTCTCTTTGATCGGAGCGGCATAGACTCGCTGAAAAGTCTTGGTCACCTCCTCCTGTGGGGCAGCGACAATCTCGGCAATCACTTCCTCGGGGTCGTCGTACTTGGTCTGAACGCCCTCCAAGTTCAAGACGGCGAGACCGCCTTGTCGGTCGAATTCGACGGCTGACTTTGGCGATACGATGGCGTCCATGGCCGAAGCGATGACAGGCGCGGAGAAGGTCATCCCGTCGAGGTTGAAGTCGATGTCGGCGAGCTCGGGGTTGATCGTGATCGCTCCGGGCGCTATCGCCACTTCGTCGAAACCGTACGTTCGACGGACTTCCTTAAAGGTGCGGGCATTCATGGAGTAAAGCCCTCCGAAGGAGAGGTGGGGATTTGCGGGATTATATGAAATTGCCTAGAACGGCACAACCATTTATTCTCCGGGGCACTTGTTCATCTGTCTTGGTGAGAAGAACAATCTTTCCCTGTGGACGCCTCGCCGATCCTCGTCTTCCTGATAATAAGCTTTTGCAGGTATGACCCTGCTTTAGAGCAGGATCTCTCAAAGACTCCGATCGGTTGGTGCGCGAGTGGCGACTGCGCAGATGCCTTTAGCTTGCACAAATACGGGTTGCAGGGCAAATGCAGGGGCGAGTCGAGACGGTGGAACTTCTCTGGTTATACCCCTTGACATCTTGAGTGGCCGCTCTCAGTGGTGCTACACTATTTGGCAGGGTTGTTACCCCCCACTTGATGACGCTCCGCAGTAGCTCAGTGGTAGAGCGGTCGGCTGTTAACCGATTGGTCGCAGGTTCGAATCCTGCCTGCGGAGCCAATGCTCTTTCTGCAAACCGAGAATTCAGTCTGGAGTATTGCGTTGTCCGCCGCTGCGCGATCGGGGCATCTGATGGCTAGGGTTGGGGTGACCAGGCGCCCACGACGCCGCGAGCGACCTCGGACGTGTCCCCGGTGGCGGTATTTTCTACGATGATGTGCGCGTCCTCCTGCTGGGGGAGGGGATCGCGCGCCTTGGTGTATCCGAGCGCTCCCGAGTAGATGAGAGCGCTGCCGTCGGGCGACCAAGGGTTATGGGACTGCGCGTACTGATCGAAAAACATGAACAGGTTCAGTTGCTCTTCGGTCGGTCGAAAATCGGACAAGTACCGAACTTCCTCGGATTTCAGATCATACACACTCCAGCGAACGGAGCCTTCAGCGTTTTCGGAGGTCGTAACGTAAGCAAGCTCTTTGCCGTTGGGCGACCAGAAGAAGGCGAGTACTATATCATGAACGATCTTGCGCTCCGAGCCGTCCAGAGACACGAGCCAGATGCCGTTGTAGAATCGCGATTCCCCTTGGGTCTCTCGTGTTACTGCAAGTGATTCACCTTCGGGACTCCAGGCGAACGCGCCGTTGCCGGTGAACTCAGTCAGGGACTGGGCCGAGAGGTTTTCAACGTCGACAATCATGAGCGAACTTTGATATTCCCTTCCTTCGTTGAGCACACCCATGATGCTCCCCCGAGGTGACCAGGAAGGGCTCATGTACAGACGTGAGTCACCGGGCATGAGTCGCGGATTGATCTCACCCTCGAAATCGATGAGGAAGTGCTTGGGGCCCGAATGGAAGAGCAGGAACTTCGAATTTCTTGACCAGGACGAGAACAGCGGGAAGCCGTCGTGCACATGGATGGGAGGGCCTTGATCAGTAAGAGAATAAACGTAAGCTGACAGCCCCTCCACCCTCGGCCGAGTGATGAGGGAGATCATCTTGCCGTTTGGGGACCATAGCGCGTAGTGGGGCGTTTTTCGGGCGATGCCGTCGCTCCCGGGTTTGTTGGCGAAGATTTCTTCGGTAAGGCCGGTTGAGAGGTCGTGGAGGAAGACTCCGATGCGGCCATGGCCGTTCATCCCGGAGGAAAACGCGGAGTAGGCGACGTAACGGCCGTTCGGTGACCATGAGGGCCAAGTTTGAGTGTCTCCGGGACCTTCGAGAGGGACGGGAGTTTTCCCTGAGTCGTTCGTCAGAGAGGCCTTCATGGACTCGTTTATGTACGCAATTTCGGTCATGTTCTCCGATGCTTGATTGTAGCACTGCCGGTTGACATGTGGGCAGTTTGAGAGATAGCCTTTGCGCACTCTATACACCCCGTGCCTTGAGGGACATCATGCCCGATTCCGCTTGGTATAAAGGTAATTTGCACACGCATACGACCGAGTCGGACGGCGACGCCGACCCGGAGTTCGTCGTCAACTGGTTCATGGAGCACGGCTACGATTTCCTTGTGTTGAGCGACCATAACCACAGGACGATATTGGAGCACGAAGTCGAGGGTGGGCCCCTGATGATTCCGGGCGAGGAGGTTTCAGCGCGAATCGAATTCGGCCTGATCCCGATCCACATTAACGGCATCGGCATATCACGAGTCGTCGAGCCGATTCACGGCGACGACATCGTCACCACCATTCAGGCAAACGTCGACGCTATCCACGAGGCGAACGGCATAGCCCAGCTTAACCACCCAAATTTTCACTGGGCGTTCAACCACACGCACATCCGCCAAGTGAGAGGCGCGGAGTTGATGGAGGTTTACAACGGCCATCCGGGCGTGAATCTATACGGCGCGCCGGGCAAGCCCAGCACGGAGGAGATTTGGGACGGCGTGCTCAGTGCCGGCAGGGTCATCTTCGGCACTGCGACGGACGACTCGCATCGATACTATGATTACCATCCGGGGATGAGCAATCCGGGACGTGGATGGGTTGTCGTGCGTGCGTCGGAGTTAACGGTCGATGCAATTGTGAACGGCCTTGCAGCCGGCGAATTTTATTCGTCGACCGGTATTGAGATTACCAACTTAGAGCAGTCCGAAGAGTCAATATCGCTGGAAATTGCAGAAGAGAGCGATTTTGTCTACACGACGACTTTTTCGGGCAAAGATGGGAAGACGTTGGCGGAAGAAACTGGGCTTTGCCCATCCTACTCAATCAGGGGCGACGAGGGATATATTAGGTCCACAGTGCGCTCCTCGTCCGGGGGCAAAGCGTGGACGCAGCCAGTATTCATCAAAGGCGCATAGATGTCCGACTGGTACAAGGGCAATATCCATACTCATACCACGAAATCGGACGGTGACGCCGACCCCGAAGTAGTGGTCAAGTGGTTCATGGAGCATGGCTACGACTTTCTCGTGCTGAGCGACCATAATCATCGGACGATTCTGGATCACGAGATCGATGGCGGGCCGCTGATGGTCCCCGGCGAAGAGGTCTCGGCTCGAATTCAGGAGGGGTCCATACCGATTCACGTCAACGGCATCGGAATCACGAGGGTCGTGGAGCCGTTCCACGGCGATGAGATCGTCGAGACCATTCAGGGCAACGTGAACGCCATTCTGGAAGCGGGCGGGATCGCCTCCATAAACCATCCCAACTACCAGTGGGCGTTCGACCACACGCACGTCAGCCAGATCGCCGGCGCGAGCCTGATCGAGGTTTACAACGGCTCTCCGGTGACGAACAATGAGGGCGGGCCCGGCAAGTTCACGGCGGAAGAGATCTGGGACGGGGTGCTGACGGCAGGCAAGCCCATATTCGGCGTGGCGTCTGACGACTCCCACCACTACTTCGATTTTGCCCACGACAAGCTGAACCCCGGACGCGGCTGGGTCGTCGTCCGATCCGACGAGCTATCGATAGACGCAATCGTCAGCGGACTCGCCGAAGGACGGTTCTACTCATCGACGGGGGTGACCCTAACCGATCTCGAAGCGACTGAAGAACGAATATCGCTCTCGATCGAACAGTATGCTACGTGCCTGTACCGGACGGTGTTCTCCGGCCCCGACGGTCGGGCGTTCGCCGAGCGCGAGGGACTGGAGCCGAGGTATGAGATCCAGGGTGACGAGGGCTACGTCCGCGCGACGGTCTATTCGTCGCTGGGCGTGAAGGCGTGGACACAGCCGGTGTTCGTAAGTGGAGAGAAATAACCGAAAAAGGAGACGCTAATGCTAAAACTGGGTTGGATGGCGCGAGCGACGGACGCGGAGGTTTTCGCCGGGCATGTGAGTTTCGCTAGGGAACTGGATCTCGACGTAATCGACTTTCATTTGGGCGGGATGCCGCGCGACATCGACTTCGTGATGAGGATCAAGATGATGTGCGTGAAGGCGGGCCTGCCCGTCGGCTACCTCGGAGGCGGAAGTTTCGTCGGCCCGCTAGACATGCGCGAGGCGCGGATGGAGCAGGGCAGGGCCGATGTGGACATGACGGCTCTCATGGGCGGGCAAATGCTGCGAGTGTTCGCGCGGTATAAGTGGCCGGACACGAAGGAAGAACAAGAACACTTTTGGGGGCCGATGATTGAGGACTTCAAGGAAATATCGGACTACGCCGCCGAGCGTGGCGTCGTGATAGGGCTTCAAAACCACAACAACGGGAGTTTCTGCATGACTGCCGACCAGGCCCTGCGTATTCTGGGCGAGGTGGACAAGACAAACTTCACGTTCCTTTGGGATACCGGACAGTGGCTGGGAGCCATCGGCTCGCATCCTCGCGGGCAGTTCGACCCGAATGTCGATCTGTACGGTGACTATCTCGTTCCCACCGCGCCCTACGCCGGCTCGGTGCGGGCAAAGATCTATCAGATTGATACCGGGGTGGAGACCTACCTCGACTACCCGCGCATTTTCAACATACTCAAGGACGTCAAGTACAACGGCAACATTTCCATCGTCTACGAAGGCGCTGAAGGGCGCAACAAGTGCACTCCCGAGGAAGGGATCGCCCTCGCCGCGAAGTACTTGCGGAGGATTGTGGGCGAGGTGTACGGGTAGAGTACAATACGGGGAGCCCTTTACGAGGAAGTGCGCTGCAAATGACACTGACGAAAGATGACCTTCATCATCTGATCGACGATCTTCCCGATTCTGAAGTTCACGCGGCCGCACGTTACATTCAGTATCTAAAAAGTAGCCGTGACCCGTTTGTTCAAGTACTTCTTGATACCCCACTTGATGATGAACCGGAGACTCAAGAAGAACTGATAGCTGCGGACGAGGCGTGGCAAGAATACCTAGACGGCAAGGCTCGCCCATTGGCTGAAGTGCGAGAGGAGCTAACGGGTGACAGATAGACCCGGTTGGCGGGTCACTGTTTCGCCACATGCAGAGCGAGAGATTAAGCGGCTTGCTCCTCAAGATCAAGTGCGTATCTTTCAGTCTCTTGATGCACTGACGGAGTTTCCGAAAAGAGGCGATCTACGCAAACTGCGCGGTTCGAGGAACGACTGGCGTTTGAGAGTAGGCGACCTGAGAGTACGATTTCGCCCCGATACTTCCAAGAGAACTATCGTTGTCCTTAGCGTTTTACCCCGGGGTAGGGCCTACCCATGGGACGGTTGCTTTCCTCGGATGACCTTGCGTCCGTGTAGGGTGATCACGGAGGTGTACGGGTAGGGAAACGAAGGTCCCCGGCTGTCGGCTACGATCTGACTGGAACGACTGAAGCCCGCTTTCTCCAGATTGCGTTCTCCATGCGTTCGAGCTGACGGATGCCCTTGGTAGTGTCGCTGGCTATTCTGGCCTTATCGGAGTTTGCCCAGCGATATTTGAAGAGCCAGTACGTGAAGGCGCGGTGCTCGGCCATTGAAGAGATGCCGTCCGAGTCGAGGTCTTCGGTCTCGCGGAACATTCGCAGGAGTTCTGCGCGTGTCTTTCGGTAGATGAGCGGGAAAGCCTTTTCCGAGTACGTGCCCCGGTAGCGAACGCCGTTTGAAGTGTCGCGCTTCCGCAGTTCCAGCTCATACGCCAACTGCAGGGCCTCTTCGACCGTCACGCCATAGTGATAGTTCAGAAATCCGCGATACTTATCCACGCCGAGCAGTTCCGGGATGCGTTCGGTGTCAAAGCGGTCGGGAAGTCTTCCGTCGAAGAGCAGATATTCCATCTCGTCTTGCGGAACGGCGTTGTCGGTCTCATCGAGGAGCCGTTCGGCCAGCAGCAGCCAGTCGAAGGCCTCGCCGGCGATGAAATAGTTGTACGCGCGCCCCTCCACCAATTCTTCCGGGGTCGTCCAAAGAGCCATTGCTTCGAGAAGGACTTCGGGCCAATCTCGTCCCTGGGCTAGGGCGTTGTTCAGGTACTGCAGGGCTAATCGCCGAGAGTCGTTGTCGGAATTAGTTGATGTGTTATCCATGACTCGCGAGAAATTCCGGTCGACTGGGCTTTTCAATGGAAAGGTACTCGATAAAGGAACTGAGCGACAAGGTGTTCACGATATGCTTCGGTTCGCACCATGCTCTGCGCGCCACTGCAACGCCACAGCGCTGATTGTCGAGACTCTCGGCGTCGTGGGCGTCGCTGTCGATCACAAGAGGAACGCCGAGTTCGCGGGCGCGGTAGGCGTGAGTGTGCTTGAGGTCGAGTCGGCGAGGGGAAGAGTTGATTTCGAGAGCCGTGCCGGTATCAGCCGCCGCCGCGAATATTGCCTCGAAGTTGGCCTCGATGGGCTTGCGTTCCCCGATCATCCGAGTAGACAGGTGCCCGACCGCCGTCACGTGAGGATTTTGCATTGCCTTAATGATGCGGGCCGTCATGGTCTCGGCGTCCTGCCCCATGGCGGAATGAACTGAGGCGACGACCCAGTCGAGTTCATCCAGGGCGTCGTCGGGGTAATCAAGGCTTCCATCGGCCCGAATGTCGACTTCCGACCCTGCCAGCAGCCTGATGTCGCCGAGGCGGTCTTCCAGCTTCCGGATTTCGTGAATGTGCTCTCTGAGTCGTTCGATACTGAGGCCGTTAGCTATGCCTCTCCCGGCGGAGTGGTCGGTTATGGCGACGTATTCGTAGCCGCGTTCGCGGGCTGTGACAGCCATGATTTCAGTCGGGTCTCGGCCGTCGCTCCACTCGGTATGAACGTGCAGGTCTCCCTTGAGGTCGGCAACCTCGACGAGGTGAGGAATGGCGCGTTGCCGGGCGAGTTCCAACTCATTCATGCCGCGTCGGAGTTCGGGTGGGATGTACTGTAGTCCGAGTCGTTCGTACATGGCGGATTCATCCGTAAAGGTTTCGGTCGCGCCGGTAGCGGTATCCTTGATGCCGTACTCGTTCACTGACAGTCCCTGCCTGAGGGCAAATTCTCGCAGGCGGATGTTATGCTGCTTGTCTCCGGTGAAGTATTGGAGAAGGGCGCCGAACTGCGAATCGTCGACTACTCTCAAGTCCACCTGAACGCCCTCGCTCACGACGACGGAAGCCTTCGTCTCTCCGTGTCCGAGCACGTTCGCAACGTTCGGCAGTTCGACGAGGGCGTTCAGGACGTGTTCGGGATCAGTCGCCGTGCACACGATATCGATGTCGCCGATGGTTTCCTCGAATCGACGGAGGCTGCCTGCGGATTCGATTCGGACGATGCTGGGGCACCGTTCCTTCAGAGCGGCGATCACGTGCTCGGCGGCCGGAAGGGCGCGGGAGACGGGGATACGGTCACCTTTGGAGCGAGCGGCGGCGATCTCTTTGAGGATGTTGTCCGCCTTTTTCGGCCCCATGCGAGGGAGCGCGGCCAGCCGTCCGTCCAAAGCCGCCGCCTCAAGTGTCTCAACTGAGGTCACGTCGAGCTCGTCCCACAGGCGCTTGGCTGACTTCGGTCCGACACCCGGCACGCGCATGACTTCGAGGATGCCGCAGGGGAACTCGGCCCTGAGGTTTTCGTAGAAGGGCATCTTGCCTTCGGTCGCTAGCTGAGTGATCTTGCCCGCGATCGCCTTCCCTATTCCTGGTATCTGCGTGAGGTCATCCTCTTGCCGCACCATCTGTTCGAGCTCGGTCGGAAGGTGATCGATCGTCCTAGCCGCTCGTTGGTAGGAAACGACAACGAACCTGCGCTCGCCCTTGATATCGAGCAAGCCGGCGATGTTCTCAAAGACCTCTGCGATTTGAACGTTGTTCATGCGAGAAGCGGCGGCGCGACGGAATCGGCCCCATTCTACGCTATTTCAGGTCTGCCGTGCCGGAGATTGCGGATGGTACACTTGTCGCAATTCAAAGGAGGAGCGGGGCCATGTTCGATGTAGTCATCACCGGCGGGGATGTTGTGGATGGGACGGGAGGGCCGGCATACAGGGCCGACGTTGGCATTCGGGGGGAGCGAATCGCGCGTGTCGGGGACCTGTCGCAGATCTCTGCCGCGCGAGTGATCGACGCCAAGGGCATGACCGTATCGCCTGGGTTCATCGACACCCATACGCACTCGGAGGGCGATCTGTTGGTCGATCGTCAGCACGCCTGTGGTTTGCGACAGGGCATCACGACCGAATTACTGGGAATCGACGGCATGTCGTATGCCCCGTTGTCTCATGATAACTACCTCATGTACCGCAGGTGGCTGAAGGGTATATTGGGTGAGCCTCCTGAGGAAATCGACATGAGCAGCGTCGAGGCCTTTCGCTCGAACTATCACCGGAAGGTCTCCATCAATACTGCTTATCTTGTGCCGAACGGGACCGTTCGTCTGGAAGCGGCAGGATTTCGGGATGTGCCGCTTACCGGAGATCGAATGACGCGATACAAGGATCTCGTCCGTGAGGGCATGGAGCAGGGGGCCGTCGGTTTTTCAACGGGATCGAGCTACTATCCCGGCCCGTGGACGAGCACCGATGAGTTAGTGGAGATATGCGAGTTAGTGCGAGACCTCGGTGGCGTGTACATGGCCGAGCCGCGACGAGCGAACCCCGAGCGTGCGTTTGGCGGTGGTGGTGTACCGGAGGTTCTGGAGATCGGCAGACGCTCCGGCGTGAAGCTGCACTTCGCCCATTTCCGCACCGATCCGCGCACGGCGGGCAAGGTCAAGGAGCACATGGCGTTGATAGACGAGGCGAAGGCGGGTGGTGTGGATATAACGCTGGACATCTATCCCTATGCCAGCGGCTCGACGATCCCGGTTAGCTTCCTGCCTAGCTGGGCGCAGGACGGGGGCCCGGAATCCATTATTGAACGACTGTATGACCCTCATCACCGCAAGGGGATCGTTGACTACCTGGAGAACGAGTACTACTATCTGCGGTCGTTGGATGAGGTTGTCTTCTCATATATTCCGGGCGATCCTTCGTTGGAAGGCATCAGCTTGCCGGAGTATGCGAATCGTATAGGGAAGAGCCTCGGCGATGCCCTGTGCGAGATACTCTTGCAAGAGGATCTCTCGGTCGGTTACACGATGCCGCCGCCCACGAGCTACGGTCTTTGGCGCCAGGTCAGCAAAGACTCGATGGAGCTTATCGCGCGAGACGATTACATGGTGTGCTCGGACATCACCCCCGCGGGGACGATGCCGCATCCACGTTCTTACGGAGCGTTTCCGCGCTTCCTCGGACGCCTGCGTCGCGCATACCCGACGGTGAGCTTGGAAGGCATGGTGCACCGGATGACCGACCGTCCGGCGAGACGGTTCAACCTCACCGATCGGGGCCGAATCGAGGAAGGGTACTATGCCGACGTTACGATCTTCGATGCGGAGCGAGTGATCGACACGGCCACGTATGACGACCCGATCCAGTACCCCGTGGGAATTCCCTATGTGCTGGTCAATGGACAAGTCGCCGTGGACAGCGACCAATGTACTGGCGTCATGGCCGGACAGGCGGTTCCATAGGCATGACTTTGTACGAAATCATCAAGCAGGAAGGCGCGCATTGCACTGGGTCGAGTTGAGCGTAGAGACGCCCGCGGAGTTCGTGGAACCGTTGACACAGGTTTTTACCGAACACGGAGAGGGAGGGGTGGCTATCGAGCTTCCGGCGGGTCACAATCCGGATGAAGGCGAGAGCGCGCCCGTCCCGGAGCGAGTGACCGTTACGACCTATATACCGCATGACGCTCGACTGGAGAGACGGTACGCGCGCATCGATACCGCCGTGCGGCTTGTGGCCCACGTGGGGGATATATCGGAGCTTCGCGTACGAGTGGTCAAAGAGGAAGAGTGGCAGGATGCGTGGAAGGATCATTTCCACGTCTTCCGAGTTGGGACCCGTACCGTGATCGTGCCGACGTGGCAGACATACGAGCGGCAAGTGAATGACGTAGTCATCTCCATTGATCCCGGCATGGCCTTCGGCACGGGGCATCATCCGACTACGCGAATGTGCCTAGAGTTGATTGAACTCCACGTCAGGCCGGGAGACCGCGTCCTCGACTTGGGATGCGGCTCAGGCATTCTCTCGATTGCGGCTGCCAAACTGGGCGCGTCACAGGTGTTCGGGCTGGAGATCGACGCGACCGCGGTTCGTGTTGCCAAGCAGAACGCTCGCGAGAACGGAGTTCAGGATATTGTGAGGACGGATGAGGCCACGCTACCGCATCCTCATGCTGTGGCCGGACAATACGACCTGCTCGTTGCCAACGTGTCCGCCAAGGTGATCACCGAGTTGGCGGAACACATCGTCCGTGCTGTCCGAAGTGGGGGAACGCTCCTTTTTTCGGGAATCTTGGACAAGCAGCGGACCGAAGTCATCGAGCGAATGACTGACTTGGGCGTGCAGTTCGACGACGGTCTGATCGATGCCGACTGGGTTGCCCTAGTGGGCAGGGTGGGTGAACGGGGTTAATACTCTGCGAGTCAGGAAGTGACTTGCTCGTAGGAAAAGGACGGTATCTCCATGCGTTCGCCCGCGTGCTCGATGGTGATGGCGCAGAGTCGGCCTTGCGCGTCGAGATCGAGCAGCGTGTCCTCGTCAAGGTCGCGACTCTCAGCAACCTCGGATGGGCAAAGCTCAATGTAGAGCGTGTCCGTGTCTGGGAAGTATTTGACGTTCATGGCCTGTGCGACCTACTGTGGATACCCGCTTTCGTGGGTATGACGGTGGCTGTGTGTGTTGAGTGCTCACACGAAGTCTGAACAGTTACCATACTGGGCGAGTTCGCCCTAATCAGTGTCGCCTTAGTGCCTGATGCGGGCATAGCCCAGTATGTCGTCGTTTGTGCCTATGGATGGTTCTCGCTCAGCATTTTGGAATCCGCGTATTACCACTACATAGTCTGTGGGGGTTTCCAGCGCCTTGGGGAACGGAAACTCAATACGGAATGACTGTGCCTGTACATCGTAGATAACCGCTACGGACCACCCAGGGAAGTCGTCTAGTACCCATTTTCCCCCACCTGCTGGCTTCGGCAGTATTGCGCCCACACACTCCTCGCTATTAAACGGACACAAGGAGAAGTTCCACACTTTCTCACGAGCAATCGAGATATGCGGAGCCAGTAAGACTGCGTTGCCTAACAGCGTTCCGCTGAACGCTATAGTATTGGTGCTAGGATTGAAGGCAGGCAAGTCGTTCCATTGAACCAGTTGGAGGCTAGCCCGTTCTATCCCCTCAGTCAAATCTCGGTTTTCTGGCGCGTTCCAATCACCCGACCAGTGACGTTCTACAATATCTAGCTGGTCGTGAAATATCTGGCGGATCTGCTCAATACCCGCTGGCGCAGCGGCATATAACTCGTGAGACCTCTCGGTAAAGACTTCGCGCCCCAGGCTTTCTAGCAGGTCGATGAAGAGCATTTCTCCCATGTAATAGTTGCATATGAATTGGTCGCTATCTGTGTCTACGGCCCACTGCGTCAGCATTTCTAGGTCGTGCGCTTCACACTTTGAGCGGCGAGGAGTCAAGGCGGAGAACGTTAGACCCTGTTCTATGCTATGGATGCGTTCCGTAATGTTCGCCATGCCTTCATCAATCCAATTGGCATTGCCTTGCCAGAAGTAGTGGGCCACTTCATGTATCAGCCCCATCTCTAGCCCCTCCCACTCATACGGGTCAGTCGGGTCTTCAAACTTAGGGAGAAGGCTTATTGCCACTCCATGATTGGTTCCACCATACCCCTCGATTACAGAATTCTCGTCTAGAACCAGCACAACGTGGTCGATTGGCAATGGCTTGTTCATTGCCGCTTCGACTCTCAATATAGCGTTGAATACTAGCTCAATAGTTCCTGGCTTAGATTCCCCCGTGCGAACGATGTCCACCTTCACTTCTGGTGTGTGGGTAGTCTCAACAGTGCCACTCTCCACATAGGCTGCATCCAGTAGTCGAGTTACCTTAGCGCTCGTCACGTCCATGACTGTATCCGCAGCCACTACCAAGACCTCCCACGAAGACTCAGAACCCCACCGTACCTTCGGATGCTCAAGCACTTCGTCTAGCAGCTCATCCTCGCTAAGCCAGTACATAGCCTGCGCGACCAACAGATCGAGAGTTTCTACCGTTTCCAGAAACGGCAACTCTACCACCGACGCCAAGTGTTCAATATCGACCACTCCTAGATAGATCAGCTCGTCGACAAGCGTCTTTTCATTGTTCGTTAGGCCGTCTTGAACCCACCCAAAGCCTAGAATTCTGTCGGCAACGCTCGGGTGCGCCCAGGATAGCCATCGTGTGTTCTGGGTGTTGTGATAGTCCTCTAGTGTCGGGATAGGCGTAGCCGTTGGGGTGGGCGTGGCAGTTGGTTCAGGAGTGGCTGTTGGTTCGGGTGTAGCCGTAGCTGTCGGACTAGGCGTGGCGGTCATCGTCGGTTCAGGTGTTGGAGTCGCGGTAGGCACAGGAGTCGGCGTTGCGGTTGGTTCGGGTGTTGGTGTGGCGGTCGGTATAGGGGTCGCGGTTGCGGTCGGAACAACGGTCGGATCAGGTATGGTCGCGGAGATAGTTGTTGGCAAAGCGGCGACTACAGGCGGTCTGGTTGGTGTAGGCACTACGTATTGGGGTGTAGCGGTAGGTGTTGCGGTCGGCTGATAGACGGTCGGCGTGTAGGATGCGTATGTGGGGCTAGGTTCGGCAGCTTGCCATCGTGAGGCGAGCGGGGTTGGGCTTGAGCTATCTCCGCAACTTGACAGGAACAATGCCAAGACGAGAATAAAATGAGATTGAATATCAAAAAAGTGTACCCTCGTAAGGCGAAGATGGTGTGTGAAACGCCCGCTGGTTACCTTGTCGCTCTGCTCATTCCCACACACCGCTCGTCGCCCTATTCCCTAAAATACCTTCTGAGGTTTACTATCATCTCATTAGGCTCCCATACACTAAAAAATCAACGGAGCCCACGGGACCGAGACAATGGTCTCAACGGATACCGGGCCGCCCGTCTGATCTACGTAGATACCGGATGGCAGGGGGATCCCCCTGTCTTCGTAGATCTCCACGACTGCTGCAAACGCGTCCTCCACGTTTGCAAGAGCCTCGGATACAGTATCGCCCTCGGTAATCAACTCCGGCAGCAGCGGAGACGTAACGGTGTACCCCCCTTCAGGCTTGAGGATCCAGAACCAATGGTATCCTTGCTATCATTTGCCGGCGTGCGCGGTGCTGTTTTTCTCAAGCTCGCTGCGACACGGGATCGTCTGTGCCACCCTCGCGACCATTCCTTGTAAGGCCAATTCTACATGCGAGATTTTACAATATTCGGTAGTTCCCATCAAAAGGGGCAAATGTTTATGGATAAGGGGAGAGTAGGTATGCCGTTCTCATTCCCCGCGAAACACAATGGCCGCCGCCTGCCCCATGACAATGACGTTCTTCCGTCGCAGCCCAAGAGCGGCACTCAGGTTAGCGCCCTGTTCCCGTGAGGCGAGCAAGGTAATTCCAGCGCCTGCTTCCGAAGCGGCGAGTAGAACTTGAACCAGTTTCTCTGTTTCCACTCTCGCGAACCGGTTCCCAAACGGGATGTTCGTCACAATCGCCGTGCGCGAGTTGAAGAGCCTCGCGTCGATCCTCTCAAATGACTGTCGAAAGACGGCAGCATTCTTGCCTGCAAGTCGACGCTCCGCGATATCGCAGGCGGCTGGATCGATCTCGAATCCCATGACGGCGTTCACGTTATAGAGACGCATGGCCGCGTCGAGTATGGCGCCCGTCCCCATGAACGGATCGAGTACGAGGCTATCCGCGCTTACGTCTGCCAATTGAAGCAGACCGCAGGCAAGATGACGCCTCAGCGCTCCCGGTCGTCCTGGGTCGTCATCGCCAAGATTAGAGTGCAGCTGTACTCCGACGAAGCTGAATTCCGGGTCGGCTTTGCAGAGGATGCGGACGGCTTGGTCGCTCGACCTGCGCCATCCTGAGAATGCCGAGCTAAAGACACGCTCAAGGCGCTGCGCGAGGTCTTGCCGCCGGATTGAAGTCCGTCCTAGGGTTTCGCAGGCAATGCTGTAGCGACGGGGGCGGGTACCTTCAACCTCGGGAAGCATGTCGAGGACAGCGCGCTTGAGAGCGTCCGGGCGAATGAGTCGGAGCAGGCGTCGAGTCGCGTCTTCGCCGCGACCGGAGGCTGCGGACACCACCTCTCCGAAGATCTCAGCGGGTGTCCTTAGCCATCTGGGCGTAGTGGAATTTTTCTCTCCGCAAACTAGAGTAGAGTCGCGGTGGTGGAAGCGTACATACTCTTCTTCGCCACCCTCGGCCCGAAGCTCCGACAGGGTGGCGAATGCCCACCCCGGCTGAGTGGTAATGATATGGGAACGGCGGGGCATCCTATTCCGGCGTGGGGGCGCGCCCCATAAGTTCAGCGACGGCCCGATCGACGGTCATACCCTCGAAGAGGACGCGATACGTGACCTCGGTTATGGGCATTTCCACTCCCAAGTTCTTGGCCATGTCGCGAGCTGCGGCCGTGGTGTTTATGCCCTCGGCGACGTTGTGCATTTCGGCGCGGATCTCAGCTAGAGTTTTGTCCCTGCTGAGAAGCGTGCCTACCTGGTAGTTGCGGCTCAGGGCGCTGGAACACGTGGTTATGAGATCACCCATCCCGGCCAGGCCGGCGAAGGTCATTTGACGTGCTCCGGCAGCGACCCCGAACCGGGTGATTTCGGCGAGGCCTCGCGTCATGAACGCGGCTTTGACGTTGTCACCCATCTGAAGGCCGTCGCAGATACCTGCACCGATGGCGATGATATTCTTGAGCGCTCCGCCAAGCTCGACGCCGACGATATCGGTATTCGTGTAGACACGGAAGACGGACGAATTGAGAATGGCTTGCGCCTTCATGACGGCGTCTTCGTGCGGCGATGCGACGACTGTCGATGAGAGTTGGCCGCGAATGATCTCCCGGGCAAGGTTCGGCCCGGACATGGCACAGATCGGGATTTGGGCGTTCCCGCCCAACTCCTGCCGTATGACCTCGCTCATGCGACTGCCGGTCTCGATTTCGAGGCCTTTCACGGCGCTCATGATTACTGTGTCGCGGTCGATGCAATCGGCGACATTCCTTATATTACGGCGGAGAGTGCCGGAGGGAACCGCCAAGATCGAGAGGTCGGCGCCGGATAAGGCCTCGGTCGGGTCGGGGGTGATCCGCATGGCCGGCGGGAAGGCGGCTCCGGGCAAAAACCTGCTGTTTTCGTTGGCGAGACGGAGTTGGGCCGCCTCCTCGTTCGAGCGCGCCAAGAGACGAACAGTGTGGCCCTCGCGGGCTGTGATTATTGCGAGGGTCGTTCCCCAGCCCGTCGTGCCGACTACGCAGATCGTGGCCATCGGAGGCTCTTCCCGCGTTCAGCATTCGGCTGATTTACCGTATCCACCTTCTGGCCGAGCTTGCGCTCATCGCCTTTGAGGAGCCTCTGGATGTTGTCCCGATGCTTGAACAGGATTATGGGGGCGCCGACCGCGCCGTAGAGAGCGTACTCGAAAGGCGCCGAATCGTTCACGAAGGCAATGACAGCCAGCGCAAGGGCTCCAAGAGTGGCCGCGACAATCGAACCAAGTGAAACGTACCGAGTGAGCGCGACGAGACCGACGCCGATAACGGATGCCACGATTCCTGCGATTGGGGACAGGGCGAAAAGGGCTCCCCAACCGGTCGCCGTCCCTTTTCCGCCTGAAAAGCCGATGAAGATCGACCAACTGTGTCCGACGATGACGGCAATCCCGGTGAGTGTTTCAACCATAGGCCCGTCGGCGATGGCCTTTGCCAGAATCACGGCTCCGGCGGCCTTGCCCATATCGAGGGCGAGCACCAGTATGGCGACGGGGGGGCTGACCGTGCGCATGACGTTGGTCATGCCGATGCTGCCGCTGCCGTGGTCGCGAACGTCGACGCCGCCGAAGAGCTTGCCGGCGATATATCCGAAGGGAATTGCGCCCAGCAGGTAGCCGAGCGGCACGAAGACGAGGTACTCGATCACTTCTCCCCCCTTCGTTTGAATCGCATCCTCAGCGGGCTTCCCTCGAAGCCGTAGGCGTTTCGGATAGCGTTCTCCAAGTAGCGCTGGTACCCGAAGTGTACCATGTCGGCGCGGTTTACGTAGAAGGTGAAAGAAGGCGGCCCGGTGGCGTCTTGGGCCACGCTGTATATCTTTGCGGCGCTCCTGCCGGAAAGAGCGGGCGGATGGGCCGCTACTGCATTGAGGACGGTTCTTCTTAAATCGTAGCGAGGGAGGTCTTTGCGCCACTGTTCTGAAACTCGCTCGACCGTGTCCATTATGTCGTCCAAGCCGGTCTTTCTCAGGGCGGATATAAAGCAAATTGGGGCGAATGAAGCGAATCCGAACCGTTCTCGCACCTTGTGCGTCGCGGTCTCCTTGTTGAGTCCGACCTGTTTGGCGATGTCCCACTTATTGATGGCGAACACGATCCCCTTGTAGGCATCGAGGATATAGTTTGCGATGTGCGCGTCCTGCGCCGTCGCCAGTTCGGTTGCGTCAAGCACGAGGACGGCCACGTCCGCGCGGTTGATGGCTCTGATCGAGCGAAGGGAACTGTACCGTTCGATTCCCGGCTTAATGCTACCTCGCCGCCGAAGTCCCGCAGTGTCGACAACAAGCGTCCGGCGGTCATCACGGGTGATAAGAGTATCAACGGTATCGCGAGTCGTGCCGGGCACTTCGCTCACGATTGAGCGCTCGTGGCCGACAAGCGAGTTGAGCAGCATCGATTTGCCGGCGTTGGTCCGTCCGACGAGGGCGATTTTGAGGTCGGCATCGGGCTCCGGCATGTCCGGTTCGTGAGGGAACGCCGCGATGACCTTGCTCATCAAGTCGTCCACGCCGACGTTGTGGTAGGCGCTAATGGGTGTAGGATCGCCTAAACCGAGATCGTAGAAGTCGAAGACCTCTTGTTCGCGGCTCACGTTGTCCGACTTATTGACGGCGACAATAACGGACTTGCGCGCCCGGCGGAGCGCCTCGGCAACGTCGTAGTCGGCCGGAGTCAACCCCGTGCCGACATCCGCGACCATCACGATGACATCGGCGTCCTCGATTGCGACGTCGATTTGCGACCGCACTTTCTCCCATAGTTGCGCGGGGGTGGCTTCTCCGCCGTCGTTTCGTTCGTCGAGCCCACCGGTGTCCACGAGAATGAACGGGTAGCCGGCCCACACCGTTTCAGCGCCGACTCGATCTCTGGTCGTGCCCGCTATATCCGACACAATCGACACCGGCCGCCCCACGAGGCGGTTAAAGAGCGTCGATTTGCCCACGTTCGGGCGTCCGACTATGGCTACGAGCGGTTTCCTCGCTTGGTACATGGCGCTTTATGAGAAGAGAGCGGCCATAACGGCCTTCTGCGCGTGCAGTCGGTTTTCCGCCTGATCGAACACAACGGAGCGAGGGTCGTCGAGCATTCCCTCGGAAATCTCTGCCCCGGCATAGGCGGGCATGTCGTGCATGAATATGCTGTCGGGTTTAGCATGGTCCATCAGCGCGGGGTTGACTTGGTAGTTGGCGAATACCTTGACGCGCTCGGCTTTTTCCGCTTCTTGTCCCATGCTAACCCACGTGTCGGTGTAGACGACATCCGCGGCGTCCGCGGCGTCCGCCGGCAGGTCAACCCGGCTCAAGGAAGAACCGCTCGCTTTGGAGCGTTCGATGGCCGTTTTCCACACGGATCCGGGTACCCCATAGGCCGGTGGGCTGGCGACGACGAAGTCTGCGCCAACCGATGCGCATCCGACCGCGAGGCTGGCGGCTACGTTATTGCCGTCCCCGATGTAGGCTACACGAAGACCTTCAAAGGGGCCTTTGTGCTGGGCGATGGTTTGCAGGTCCGCCATAGCCTGGCAGGGATGCTCAAGGTCGGAGAGCGCGTTAATTACCGGCACGTTCATATGTGTTGCCATAGTTACGAGCGCTTCATGCTCGAACACGCGCGCCACGATGCCGTCCACCCATCGATCGAGAACGCGCGCAACGTCTTCGACCGGCTCGCGCACGCCGAGATTCACGTCCTCTTTGGATAGATAAATGCAATCCCCGCCGAGCTGTCGGATTCCGATTTCGAAACTCACTCGTGTTCGGAGGGAAGGCTTCTCGAAGAGGAGCGCGATGATCTTGCCTTCCAAAGGTCGCTCGCGCGAACTCTTCAAGCTCTCCGCCTGTCGGACGACGTCTTTGACTTCGTCGGAAGTAAGATCGGAAACCGAGAGAAAGTCCTTGTCCATGAGTTCTTCCCTGACCGCCTGATGTGGAGACATGTAAGATTATATCAGGCAGTCGCGAAGAGGCGTCCAGGTTCGGCGAGACGGCTATTGACCTGGGTGTTGACCTCACGACCCGATAACTCCTTGAACCTGATCGTTCCGTACTCGTCAGGTCTCCATGCGAGAGATCGTTTGCAGGTCGATGCGTCGAGTCGCGCGGTGCAGCGCGACGAAGGAAACGAGCGCGACGACAATGATGCCGATGTACATGGGAAGCAGGAAGCCCCAATCGGTAATCGGAGTGTACGGCGGGAGCACATCGTCCGGAGAGACAATCACCACCGACGATACGGCGAGATGGCTCATCTGAAAGCCGGCCCATGCGCCGAGTCCGATCCCGACGAGCGCGATCGCGAAGTGTTCAAACGCCAGCAGGCCAATAAGCTGTCCGTTCGATAATCCCAATGAGCGGAGGAATCCCGTTTCCGCCTTGCTTCGGGCGAGAAACGCGAGCAGATGGGCAGCGTAGCCGATGGAGACGCTTATCAGGATGATGACGATAGCGACAAACACCATGGAGGTCCACCCGGCCGTAGTGAGCGGGTCGAGCCGCGCGGACTCGACTTCTGTGAGCCGGTCATAAATCGTTCCGGGCGACAGAGAGAGAGAATTTACCTGCTCGATAACCAGTTCGTGGGCCGCGGGTGAGACCGAGAGGAACACTTCGTTTGGCGTAAGTTG
The DNA here is from genome assembly GCA_965232435.1 of Dehalococcoidia bacterium. Classification (GTDB taxonomy): domain Bacteria; phylum Chloroflexota; class Dehalococcoidia; order Lucifugimonadales; family VXLM01; genus VXLM01. The sequence continues at coordinate 79,622 of CBDDPU010000004.1, read as the reverse complement.
GCTCGTTGGACCGATGATATTCGCGTGGAGCAGCAGAGCGTTCAGATCGGCTAGAAGGAATCCCTTCTCACTGGGACGCATCGTCGGGAAGTGCTCCACGACGGAGCGAACGACCGCTGGAATGGCCCTTCCGCCGACCTGTATGAGGATCAGGTCGCCGAACTCGACGCCGACGGCCTCCTGAAAGCCGGCGCTTGCGACCACCGGCAGTTCGCCTCCCGTCGGGCTGAGATAGACTCCCCGCGTGCCGCGCTGTCCCTCCTGTCCGAACCGGAACATGGCGGAGCGGTCACCGTCCTTGGCATCGCCACCGAAAGAATAGAGACGGTCGGGGGCAAGGCCCGACGTGATGATTGGTATCCAGCGGAAGAGCCCCTCAAAGTCTTCTACGACGGTTTCTTCTGCTGAGTTCGCGGTCGTAACGTGGATATTGTCGATGAGAAGGGCGCCGGGCGTAAGCGCGCCTACGCGCGCCTCGTAGAGTTGGACCGAAACGAGACTGATGGGATGCTCAAGTCGACTAGGCAGTTGACGGCTGAGAAGTTTCCACTGGGGTTCGGGTGGGTCATCGGGGATCACGACGGCGGAGTTGTCGGAGTCTTCCGACTGACCGTCCGGGGGAGTCCAGAGCTCGCCCATCGTAAGAGTTACGAGGTTGCCGTCCGCTTCTTGCAATACAACTTGGAGCCAAAGCCGGTCGATGGGACTTTGCAGCTTCGTCCAGATTCTGATCGTAGTCGAGTCTTGCGGCAGGACAATGCGCTCAGGCGGCGGATGGGCGTTGAGTGAACGCATGACTTCGGTGAGAGGCTGTTCCGAGAAGTCTTCCCTGTACCATGCGAGGAAGGGGAACTCACGCGAATCGATAGCGAAGACCTCCACACCGTCCGACCGAGCGAACCGAGTCTCCCGGTAGGCGGGCGAGGCGGTCCGTACGCCGGGAAGGGCCTCGTAACGTTCGAGAAGTGTTGCGATTGGGAACTGAGAAAGGAACACGTCGTCTTGAAGAGTGATTCGTATGTCGGCCCCGGCGTCGTAATGCGCCTGGTCGGTTTGACTTCGTTCAAGTGTCCCTCCGACGGTTGTAGCCAGGACTCCAACTCCGGTAGTCATGACCTGCAGCAGGATGAGCCATGAATATTGGAGTGGATTGCGTGATACGTACCGCAAGCCTATCGACACCGATGCCGGAGTGAACCGGGAGACGGTGCGGAAGAGAACGTATCCAAGTTGGATCGGCACAATTGCCGTCAGCAGCATGGTCGGCGCTGCAAGGACGCCGGCGGTGCGGACCGGTTCTTCCGACAGGAACCATAGAATGAGACCGACTTGCGCCGCGTAGCCCGCGATACGATAGCGGAGGAGTACCGATCTCGTGGTTGCGAAGTAGGCCGCGACCACTAAGGCAAGGATGACGACCGGGCCTACCCACTCGGTGCCAAGGGGTTCTGCGCGTAGTTCTCGGTACGGTATTCCCACTGCAAGCGGAACGACCGCAAGAGCCAGAAGGACGTGTGAGAGCGTGGGAGACTCGCCCGCAACAAACCGCAGGATTATCGGGAAGACCCTGAGGAAGAGCAGCGCCACGACCAGAAGGAAGATGACGGGCGCTAGAAGAAGAGCCTCGTTGACTTCGACCGTCTGGAACAGACCCCCGGAGAGAATTTTGCCCCGGTTGTACAGTTCCCAGAAGATTACGCCGCCAATGACGAGGACGCCGATGTCCAGATAGTACCGATGAACGATTGGCAGTATTTCGGAGGGTCTAGATAAGCGGAGCTTGTGGCGCAATAGCCCGCCTCGCGCGCCGCCGCCGGTGGATATGAGGAATGCGACGAAACAAGCGAGACCCGTTGCGATAGCTGTGGCGAAGGGAGTCCAGTCAAGGACGATTGGTAGGAATTCGCCGTTTGTCATTTCTCGGAAGAAGGGGAGCGCGCCGGCCAGCGCCACGCCCCCGAGGGCTAGGAATGGCGCGATGATGACGGCCAACACGGTCATCACGCATCCTTCAAAAGCGTAAATGCGAAATATCTGTGAGGTGCTGATGCCTCTGGCCCTTAAGAGCGCGGAGTCCGCCTCGCGACTGCGGATAAGATGCGAGACCATCATGACGAGGAAAAAGAGAACCGCAGCCACCATGAGGGTTTGCAAGAGAAGCAGCGGCACTCGCGCAAAGAAGCTGCGAGTGTTGAACCGCGCCAACATGCGGTAAAAGCCCGATGAAACCTCCGCCGCGCCCGGCATCCGCATTGCGAACTGCGTCTCGAACTCGTTGAAGCCGTCCCGTATCTGACTGGGCGTCCACGTCTTTATAATCGCCTTATCAAGACTGATCGTCCAAATACTGATACTGAGCGTGCCCGGAAAGGTCGCATCCACTGTCTCGGCCAACAACGCCATGTCGGTGAAGAGAGGAACGGGGGGTATTTGCGGGTTATAGATACCGTCGCCAAGGTCGTCAGGGTCGGGCGCTTCGGGGCGGAAATAGAGCGTCGGCGTCGGAAGCCAGTAATCGGCATTGGGATCGTCAGGCTCGACGATGCCAACGATGGGTACGGAAATGACCTTCGGGGCGGATAGGTCAGGCGTTAGCCGGAGAACATCTCCCACGTTGATACGAAACTGCGAGGCCGCGAATTCACCGAGCACGGCTTCGAGCACGGGAGCGTTGGGATCGTCCGGGGCTTGCCGTCGTGGGAGACGGCCCTCGACGACTGTGACATTTTGCTGAAAGTCGGAGAGGCTCCGCAGGTACGCCCGCGCCGCTGATCCATCCACGAGATCCATGGGCAGGAGCGGAAATTCCGGAATATCGGCGTAGAACTCGAGGCCGGTCACGAAACGCCGATGATCGACATAGATGTCGTCGATGTGCTCGTCCACCAGCTCCCGAAAAACTTGGTCGGTTTCCGCCATCCGCTGTTCGGTGAAGGGGATGTAGTAGGCGAAGCCGAGCAGCTTTGATTGAAACCTTCCCAGTCGGTCGACTTCAATGTTGAGGGCAAGCCGCTCCAGCGACGTGAGGTAGATCGGCACGGCGGCGGCCAGAGTAGTGGCGAACAGGACGCCCACGAAGATACTTGCCAGGAGCGTCTTGGTGTTCCCGATGCGTCTCAGAACGAGCTTCGACGTAGACAGGGAGCTCATGTGATGCGTGCACGTCCGCCCGGATAGTAATGGCGCGTACTATACACAAAACGCCTATCAGCCACATAAGTTTGCATGATCGCCGCAGGGCGACCGTGAACGTCGGAGATTGGGAGTATAATGGCTAACGCGCAAGTCCGCGACGAGGAGGCCCGATCAAATATGCCCCGAGTAATAGTTCTTGGTTCCGGAACTCCTGCGCCCAGTCCGTTGAGATGGGGGTCGTCGTTCTTGGTGCAGGTCGGCGGCGAGTGGATGATGTTCGATTGCGGATTTGCCGCCACTTATAAGATGTACCGCACAGGATTCAAGGCGACTGATGTCGACTATCTCTTCTTTACTCATCATCACTCGGATCACGATGCGGACTACCCCGCGTTTCTTCTCGCGCGATTCGATATGTCTATCGGGAAGGAAAACGAGCTCCAAGTATACGGCCCTACACTGACCGAACGGCTCACGGAACAGCTCTTGGGTGAGGGCGTCGGCGCGTATTGGCACGATATCGTGGCGCGAACCAACCATCCGCTGAGTCTGGGGGCATACACCGGACGCGGAGGCGTTCTGCCACGCCGCCCGCCGGTGGTTCACGCGAAGGATGTCGGGCCTGGCAAGGTAGCCACTGGAAAGGACTGGGAAGTGACGTCGGACCGTGTCGAGCACGTGCAGCCGTACCTTGACTCTCTAGCGTACCGAATCGACAGCGATGAGGGGTCGATTGTCTTTTCGGGTGATACGCGCCCGTGCGACTCCCTGACGAAACTTGCGAAGGACGCCGACCTGCTAATTATGGAGTGCATTCGTCTCAAGGACGACCCCGCGCACGAGGTTGCGGGCGATTACGAGACGAGCACCGTGGGGGCCGGTGAGACGGCGACCGATGCCGGGGTAAAGAAGATGCTGCTGGTGCACCAGAGTCTGGCTCTGGAAGAGCCCGAGGCTCGTACGCAGGCGATCAGGGAAGTGCAAAGCGCCTATGACGGCCCCATCATATGGGCCGAAGAGATGACGGAAATTCCCTGGGGCTGATGCAGCCGGTCAACCCTGCCGGATTCCCGCCCCGTATCGGAGTACGGAGTGACGTTCCTTCGCGAGAAGGACGGTTTAGCAAAGTTCTCGGCTTTCGAAATTGGTTAGCTTGAAATGTCTAGATTGAGGAGATCAATGGCATTTAGTCCGAGGACGCGACGCTTAGTCTCGTCGTCCAAATCGGCGGTTGTGATGCGCCCTACCAGAATGCGCGCGTCCATAAGGGGCATATCCGAGCCGTAGAGAACTCGATCGGCGCCCGCTCCCTGTACTAGGAACTCGATGGCGCCGTGCTCTCCGTGTGAAGTGCAGGTCTCAAGCCATATGTTTCGGGACGACTGCGCGGCCTCGACTGCCTGTATTTGGCCCGGCATGGCATTGCCGGAGTGTCCCAGCACCCATCGAATGTTGGGATATCGGCGGGCGAGATCAATGAAGCGGATTGGGGCGGTGAGTACGTCGCCTTCGTCGTTGAATGAACTGTGACTCTTGACAACGATGCGATGCTCGTCGCACCACTCAAAAATGGGAAAATACGATGGATCGTCGATGGGCTTTCCGAGAAAGTCGGGGTACAGCTTTAGCATCTTGAACTCCGGGAGCTTGAACACGCGCTCGAGTTCGGACATGGCCTCGTCCAAGTAGCGCGGCGTGACGTGGGCCACTCCGAAAAACCTATCGGGGTTGAGCGCGACAAACCTCGCGACCGCGTCGTTGCACTGCCGCGCGGAACCTAAGAAAATACAACTCACCGGTGCTGCGTCAACGCCTGCCAAGTCCATAACTCGCACATACGGTTCCGGGGCGTCGTGCATACGATAAAAGGTCTGGCGTCCAACATGGCTATGCATATCAATTACCGGGGTGTTCATGGTTCGTCTCCCGAGTGAGTGTTCCCGATTCTATCGTGTTGCGGAAAGGGTATCATGTCTGCCAAGCTGAGGTTTGGCCCTGCTGCGAACAGAATGTTCCGAAGACATTCCGTTCGCCCTGAGCATGTCGAACCATGAACGCTTTGGTGTGATTCTAATAAAACTCGATGCCGGTTCGGCCCGGCGAGGGAGTGACGATTGATCGAACGAGACCGTCTTCGTGCCGGCGGCAAGACCATTGAATACGAAGTGCGCCGCAGCAAAAGGCGTAAGAAGACCATGCAGATCCAGATTGATCAAGGCGGCATTCGTGTTGCCGTCCCCTGGTCTACAGGGACTCGTGAAGTTCGGGAGCTCGTGCGCAAGCATGCGCCTTGGATCATCAGTAACCTTGCTGAACCGGCATCGCAGATAGGGCCCGAGCGGGACAGCGTCCGCGTTGGAGGCATGACTATTGAGTACGAGGTTCGTCGCAGCAAGCGGCGAAAGAAATCGTTTCAGCTTACGATCGAACGCGGTCTGCTTTTGGTTGTTGCGCCATCGACATCGCAGTCCGACGCAATACGGATGGCGGTGCGGGATCAGGCCCCGTGGATCATCAACAAGCTGTCGCATGTCCCGCCGGAGGGTCTTCAGAAGCGTTTCGTCAACGGCGAGTCGATGCCCTACATGGGCGATGACGTTCGCATCACCATCCGTTTCGCAGATGTGCCCACACCGGAGATTCGATTTGAAGAAGGACGCTTCAGGGTCGAATTGCCTCCGAAACTTAGGGGAAAGAGACGCTGCGAGGCGATGCGCGACGCCTTCATTCACTGGTACGGGGAGCGCGCCCTGGAGCAAGTTACTGAGTGCGTCGATCGTTGGTGGCCCAAGCTCGGACGTGGTGAAAAGTCGCGAGTACTCATCCGTGACCAGCGTAGGAAGTGGGGCAGCTGCGCCTCCGACGGCACGATTCGCATCAATTGGCGCATCATCATGCTCGAACCCTCGCTAATTGAGTACATCGTTGTTCACGAACTGGCCCATCTGAGCATTCTCAACCACTCTCGCGACTTCAAGGCGCTGATGTCGAATACTCTGCCGGACTTTAGGGCTAGAGAGAAACGACTTGAGCAAATCGAGGGGATCCTTCCTCTGTAGCGCGTGTTGTACGGCGCTCAAGGTCGCCCAGTGAATGAGCCGTCTGTGTACTCGGCAACCTCTCTAATCCTTGTGGGAGTTCGTGAATTCGCGCTGGCCCACTTCGGTGTTGTTGCCAAGTTGGTTTGTCCTTGTCGAAATCGGTTTAGCGAGGGGTAACGAACGCCGCGGGATGGATGAATTCGTCTGTTCCACATAGACGTAGTGATATACTGGAGCGAGAGATGCAGCGCCCTTTAGGTGAAGGTATGCAGATTTCCATCGTTGGAGAGGCAGCGCCGCCGCCCGAGATCGCTGCTCTCGCGGAGGAAGTGGGAGCCGAGCTTGCACGCCACGGGATGACGCTTGTATGCGGTGGTGGTCGCGGTGTCATGGAGGCCGCATGTCGTGGCGCGAAGTCCGAGGGCGGAACGACCGTCGGCATTCTTCCGTCGAGCGACCCGGACGCCGGCAATGCATGGGTCGATATTAAAATTCCGACCGGTCTCGGCCAGGGCCGCAACGTGATCGTCGCTCGAAGCGGCAGGGCGGTGATCGCTGTCGGCGGACGCTACGGCACCCTCACGGAAATTGCCCACGCCCTCAAGGGCGGTATCCCGGTCATCGGACTCCGCACGTGGACACTCTCAAAGGGTGGCGCCGTCGATCCCTCGATCATTGTCGCCTCCGACGCGAAGGATGCCGTCCAGAAGGCCGTCGCAGCAGCTGGCCAACCTCCCAGTAAGGAAATAACGAACGACTGAATGGGGCAGAGTGAGGAACGTCGTGGCGAAGATATCGCGAGTTGTGGGACGAGAGATACTGGACTCCAGGGGCAACCCCACCGTCGAAGTGGACGTCTTCCTCGATGACGGAGTTTGGGGACGTATGTCCGTACCGTCCGGCGCGAGCACCGGCAAGAATGAGGCCCTGGAACTTCGTGATGAGGATGAGTCGCGTTACGAGGGCAAGGGCGTACTCAAAGCCGTCGGAAACGTCAACGACAAAATTGCCCCCGCTGTAGTTGGATTGGACGCTTGCGACCAAGAGAAAGTAGACTGCCTGTTGCTTGAACTGGACGGTACGCCCGACAAATCGAACCTTGGAGCCAACGCTATCCTGGGCGTTTCCGTGGCGCTGGCTCAGGCGGCTGCGGCGAGTAAGCAGATTCCTCTCTACCGCTCGCTTACTATGGACGGACGATTTAGTCTTCCTGTCCCCATGTTCAACGTCTTGAACGGTGGACGACACGCGGACGACTCGACCGACTTCCAAGAGTTCATGGTAACGCCGGTGGGATTCGACACGTTTCGCGAGTCGGTCAGGGCCGGCGCGGAGGTGTATCATGCGCTTCGCAGACTCCTGCGCGACCGTGGATTTGGCACAACGGTCGGAGACGAAGGAGGCCCCGCGCCGACTGGAGTTACCAATCTCGGCGCCCTCAATCTCGTTGTCGAGGCTATCGAAGCTGCGGGATACCGGCCCGGCGAGCAGTGCTGCATCGCGTTAGATGTCGCGGCAAGCGAGCTTCGACACCAGAACGCTTACATTCTCATAAAAGAGCGTCGCGTCCTATCTACGAAAGAAATGATCGATATGTACGAAGACTGGGTAAATCAGTACCCGATCATCAGCATTGAAGACGGCATGGCGGAGGACGACTGGGAGGGATGGACTGCCCTCGTGAATCGAATAGGCGACCGGGTTCAGATAGTTGGAGACGACCTGTTCACGACCAACCCCACGCTGATTCGACAAGGCATCGACCGCAAGGCGGCGAACTCTGTGCTCATCAAGCTCAACCAGATCGGTACCATTACCGAGACGCTCGAAGCCATCCGTCTCACGCAGAAGACCGGATGGGGCGTGGTCGTCAGCCATCGCTCCGGCGAGACCGAAGACACGACCGTAGCCGACCTCGCAGTCGGCACTGCTTCCGGTCAGATCAAGGCGGGAGCCCCCTCTCGCGGCGAGCGCACCGCGAAGTACAACCGACTCCTGCGAATCGAGGAAGAGCTGGCCGGTGAGGTGGAGTTTGTGGGGTGCAAAGCCTACGCGGCATACGGAGGGTAGCCGATCTCAGGACAGTCGTTTGAGACGGCATGATACGGCAAATTCATTGAGTAATTCGTTCCGGTGGCCTATTCTTTGGCGGTCACACTTGCCAAATCTTCACCGAAATTCAATCGCGTAGGAGGTGAGACACATGACGACTCGGGTTGGAATAAACGGCTTTGGGCGAATTGGAAGACAGGCGCTGCGAGCTATAAGAGAACGGCACTCTGACACGCTGCAAGTTGTCGCAATCAATGATCTGACCGACACTGCGACGAACGCCCACCTGTTCAAGTACGACTCGAGCTACGGAATCTACCCGGGTACGGTCGAGGCAACATCGGACGACTCCATCGCGATTGACGCTGACGAAGTCAAAGTGATGGCGGAGCGAGACCCTTCACAGCTGCCTTGGGCCGATCACGGCGTTGATATCGTTGTAGAGTCGACCGGATTCTTCACCGACGCCTCCGCCGCCGCGGGACACAAGGCGGGCGGAGCGAAGAAGGTGATAATCTCCGCGCCCGCAACCGGCGAGGATGCGACGATAGTTCTCGGCGTAAACGAGGATACGTATGACCCCGACTCTCATGACGTGATTTCCAATGCTTCCTGCACGACCAACTGCATCGCGACGATGACACGGGTGCTCCACGATGCCTTCGAGGTCAAGCGCGGCCTGATGACGACGGTTCACTCCTACACCAACGACCAAAAGATACTCGATCAAGTCCACAGCGACCTGCGCCGCGCTCGCGCGGCGGCGGCCAACATCATCCCGACGACCACGGGCGCGGCGAAGGCCGTCGGCCTTGTGCTCCCGGAACTCAACGGCAAGATTCACGGCATGGCGCTTCGAGTGCCGACGCCCACCGGTTCGGTAACCGACTTCGTAGCCGAACTCGGCAAGAGCGCAACCGAAGAGGACGTCAACGACGCCTACCGCGCCGCCGCCGAGACCCACATGGCCGGACTCGTCGAGTACACCGAGGAGCCTATCGTCAGCAGCGATATCATCCGCAACCCGCACAGCAGCATCATCGACGGCCTGTCCACGATGTCCATGGAAGGGAACATGGTCAAGGTCGTCGGGTGGTACGACAACGAGTGGGGCTACTCCTGCCGCACGGCTGATCTTTCGGCCTTCCTTGCCGATAAGGGGTTGTAGGGGCAGACCATCGCAAATCGACCCCGACGAATGGGTGGCGGAACTGCTGTCAGCGCGCCTGCGCAGCCTTCCTTGTCCCGGCAGCGGAGGGCAGGCGGACTACAGCGTGATCGACTCAGGGACGTCTTCTAGCCCGTAGTATTCGTGCTCGACGCGGTCGGGGTAGACCTTAACGATGCGTAGGCCGGAGGGGTCGATGCCCAACGGATAGCCGACGGCTCCCGATGCGACGATATTGAGGGGGCCGTACTCGGCATAGGCGTTCTTATGCCAGTGACCGGCAAAGGCATATGTTGCGCCGTACTTCATGAGGATACCTACGATCTTCTCCCGTCGTGCCTTGGGGACATTGAGCATGTGATCCGCCTCGTCGAGAAAAGCGACAAATAACGGATGGTGCGTGAATAGGATGATGTGATCAGCGTTCGCTTCGCGCGCCTTGGCGAGGTCGGTTTCCAGGAAATCGACGATGCCCTCCCATTCTCCCGGCGCACCGGACGGATCAACGCACACGGAGCTATTGATGACAACGAAATGGCTGCCCTCGCAATCGAACGAATAGTTGTCGGGGCCGTATCGAGCTTTGTACGCGGCGATACTCTCGCGCGTGGGTGGAACTCCGACATCGTGGTTGCCCGAAACCCAACGCATTGGCAAGTCGTCATCCAAGAGCGTCGTCAAGCCAAGCAGAGCTTCGTGCTGTTCGGAGTCGGTTCGGTCCTGAACTAGGTCGCCGCAGGTGATGACGAATGCAGGGCGGAGCCGGTTGATCGCCTTGATGGCCGCCGTATAGCGTCTTGCCTCCTCGGTCATGTCGGCGACTTCGGTAGGGAAGATACGAAGGCCCTTGCGCCACCAGCGTTTGAGTTCCTCCGGATTCCGTCCGTTGAAGGATTTGAACAAGCCGAACTGTGGATCGGCGAGTTGGACGAAAAAGAACCCGTTCATAGGACTATTCCCACCCAAAGACCTTATTCGTCCCGGCGAGCGGAATGCGGGCCATGGCGGACGCCTCTAAAGTAAGGGCAACCATATCCTCCGGTTCAAGGCTGCGAACGTCGCTCTTGCCGAGTGAGCGTGTCAGGAGGGAAGCCTCCATCGTCATGGAGTTGAGGAAGTTGGCTACGCGCTCGGCGCCCTCGTCCGGGGCGAGCCTCGCTTCGAGCGCGGGATCCTGTGTAGCGATGCCGACGGGACACTTCCCGGTTTGACAGTGATGACAGGAACCGGCGGGAACGCCGACCTCGCGAACGAAATCGGCGGCCGGGATGTCGCGGTTGCAGTTTAGGGCGATGAGCGCTCCGATGCCGATGGCGACAGCATCGGCTCCGAGTGCCAGCGCCTTGGCCATGTCGGCTCCGCTGCGGATTCCGCCCGACGCCACAAGGCTTACTTCGCCATACAGTCCCATTTCGCGAAGAGCCTCCCGAGCCATGACGATGGCGGGGACGGTTGGGATGCCGCTGTGATCGAGCAGCGCCTCGCCGGAAGCTCCGGTGCCGGCGACCATGCTGTCGATGACGATGATGTCCGCGCCCGCCTTGGCCGCGAGCTTTACGTCGTCGGACACCCGGCACGCGCCCAGCTTAACGCTCACCGGCACTCGACCGTCCGTAGCCTCGCGAATCTGCTCAATCTTCACGGCGAGATCGTCGGGGCCTAGCCAATCGGGATGACGGGCGGGGCTGCGCTGGTCGATGCCGGACGGAAGGTCGCGACTCTCGGCTATGTGATCGAGCACTTTGACTCCCATGAGCATTCCGCCGGTACCCGGCTTCGCCCCCTGTCCGACGACAATCTCCGCCGCCTGCGCGCCGACGAGGTGGTGCGGGTTGAAGCCGTACCTGCTGGGTAAAACCTGGTAGATGAGCTTTTCCGATGCCTCGCGCTCGGCTTGGAGCATTCCTCCGTCACCCGTGCAGCTCGCGGTGCCAACCATCGTAGCGGCCATTCCCAGGGCCTGCTTGGCATGACCGGACAGCGCGCCGTAGCTCATGCCCGTGATGTAGACCGGAGTATCGATGACCAAAGGCTCGCTCGCAGAGCGTCCGCCCAGCTCGACTTGCGTATTGCATTTTTCCTTGTAGCCTTCCAACGGGAACCGTGTAAGGCCGGTTGAGAGAAATGACAGGTCGTCGAAGTGGGTGACTTTTTGGAAGGTGCTGAACCCGCGAATGCGATAACGTCCGATGTCGGCCTTCGCGTGGATGTCCTCGATGATGTGTTTCGCCCAAATCTGGCTGCTTGCCTGTACCATAGTAGCCCTCAGATCCTGCGACTCCACGGAGGAGACGCTTTGGGGGAATTACACCGCCGACATCTCAAGACGTTCGAGCGTGTCGAAGTGATAGAGTTTTTTCTGGGAAACGATCTTGCGGAAGCGCGGCTTCTCTTCGATGCCGCGTCGTTCGAGCAAGGCCCACAATTCGATCAATTCGTCCTCGGAGACCGATTCTACTTTGGCGTCCGTTCCGAGTGACCCAATCTCCCCGCCCACATAGATAACGCCCTCGTACATTGAGTCTCCAACCGCGTCGCCGACATCGCCGCATACGACGATTCGCCCCTTTTGCATCATGAAGCCGGTGAGGAACCCTGCATTTCCACCGACGACAAGGGTACCGCCCTTCATGGATATGCCCGCTCTCGCGCCCGCGTTCCGGCCAACGATGATTTCTCCGCCTCTCATCGTGGCTGCCGCAGACGCCCCCGCATCTTTGGCGACGGTCACCCTGCCGCTCATGAGATTCTCGCCAAGCGCCCAACCCGCGTTGCCGTTGATCTGCACCTCGGGGCCGTCCATGAGTGATGCGCCGTAGTATCCGACGCTTCCCTCTATAGTGATCTTGCAGGGGCGGAGGACACCAACGGCGATATTGTGACGGGCCTGCGGATTGAGCACGGTGATTTCGTCCGCCGACCCGGCTGCAGCCTTGATCTTGCGGTTTATCTCGGTGGCCGAGAGGCCCTTCGCGTCTATACAAACCACGTTAGAACCTCGTTCTCCTGGGGTTCCACGCGATTGAGTTCCTCGTCTGTGAAGACGCTCCGCAGTGCGATCTCCTCGGACGCTACGGCGACCACGTCTTCGGTCTCCATCGTTACAAGCGGTTTGGCCGCCCAGCGGTCCTTCGCCACGCCCATGCCGTTCTTGGTCGAAACGAGATAGGTGAACGTGCCGTCCAGGTCGTCAAGGGACTGGGTGAGCACGGCTTCGAGCGTATCGCCCTGCGCGAGTTTGTCGGCAAGATATACGGCGATGAGCTCCGAATCGTTCTCGGTCAGGAAGCGGTGCCCCATCGACTGGTAGTGTCGTTTGAGCTTGTGATAGTTCGTAAGCTGGCCGTTATGGACGACGGTAACGTCGGTGAAGGGATATGCCCAGAATGGGTGAGAGTGGGTAATGTCGACTCTGCTCTCGGTTGCCATGCGGACGTGTCCGATGCCGTGCGTACCGCGCATTCGGCCTATGTGGTGGTAGCGGTCCATGTCGCCGGCGACGCCGACGTCCTTCACGACTTCCGACGCCTCGCCGATGCTGTGTATCACAACACCGTCCGTTTTCATCAGCGTCTCGGCAAGAAGATACAACTCCCCTTCATAGTTGACCGTCAGCCGAAAGAATCCGCCCCATGAGCGAGTCGATACGACGATTCCTCCGACTTTGCCGATGTCCTCCTCCACTCTCGCCAGCACAAGGTCGGCGGAGTCAACGTCCTCGCTCCAAAGGCGGACGATCAGATCCTCCTCGATCTCCTCTCCAACGACGGTAAAACCGGTCGAGTCCCGCCCTCGATGGGCCAGCGCGTCGAGCATCTTAACGAGGTCGCTGCCAACGTCGGCTGCTCCGTTTCGTGCGCTGTTCATGTACATTATGCCGCTAATGCCGCACATATAACCCTCGAATACAGTTCTTCCCGATTGTTCACGATTGCGAGTCAACTATAGCATCGGTAGAAGTCTCGAACAAGATTTAAGGGTTATGGGGACAAGGCCTTTGGGCGGTCATTGTCTCGGATCCGTCGTTCCAAGGAATGACGGTTTTGCAGGGGTCTCCCAAAACGAGACCCATACCCCGGCAGCGGTACAGTGTTCCTCAGGCGAAGGGTCTGGATCATCAGCGCTGATCAGTTACACGCAGGGGATGCGGTTTGATGCGGTATCCGTTGCAGCGCTTGTTTCAGATCGCCCGACCGGCTATGAGCGTTGCCAGATCGCGGCTGAATTGCCCCTTGGTCAATACGATGTCGCAGCCGACTTCCTCGGCCTTGTTGAGCATGGCTGTGTTGGTGTGGCCGCCGTATCCGACGATTTGGGGCCGTGACTCGCCTCTTGCCAGTATCGCGCTCACGGCTTCGCTCCAAAGGTCGAGTTCACTCTCTAGGTCAACGAGCACGAGCGCGGTTTCCCCGTCCACCAATTCCTCATGCAGCCGTTCTAACGACATGACTTGCCGAGTGTCGTATCCGTTTGGCGATGCGATGTTTTGAATACGCGGGAGAAAGAAGAGGTTGGTTGCTACTACAAGGACTTTTTTCACGCTCATTTGCTCACCCACACCGAGGACAGCCCGCGTTCGCCGTTTCGCCGAATCATGTCGATGGCGCCTGTGATCCCATGCGGACTGCCGAAAACCGCCGAACCGGCCACCAGCCCACGAGCGCCCGCGCGGACGACTCGCTCCGCTGTGTCCGGGCCAATGCCGCCGTCCACCTGAATCGATGCTGATAGACCGCGGTCGTGCAGCAACCGGCGTACGTGGTCGATCTTCTCGACCGACGATTCGATGAATGACTGCCCCCCGAATCCCGGGTTAACCGACATTACCAGTACCGCATCGAGGTCGGGCAGGATCTCTTCGATTGCCGCAACGGGTGTGGCCGGATTCAGGGCGACTCCCGCAAGAATGCCCGCGTCCTTGATCAGGTGGACGACTCGGTGGAGATGAGGAACCGCCTCGACGTGAACGATTATCAAGCTGGCCTTCGCCTCGACCAGCGCGGGGATATAAAGTTCAGGATTTTCGACCATCATGTGAACGTCGAACGCCGCGTCGATATGCGCGCGAAGCGCCTGGACTATTGGCGGGCCGAATGTAAGGTTCGGCACAAAGTGCCCGTCCATCATGTCGAGATGGATGGAGTCCGCCCCGCCTTCGACGGCCTCCTTGACCTGATCGCGCAGCCGAGCGAAGTCGGCTGACAACACGGAAGGAGCGATCTTGATGTCCTCAGCCATAGTCGGCCTCCAACTCGGCCTTTGCCGACGCTATGGCGGCCTTCACTCTGTTCGGGGCCGTTCCGCCGATAACGTCGCGCGCGCGAATGGAAGAGTCGATTGTTATGGAGAGCGCGTCGTCATCGAAACGGTCGGAGAACCGCCGATACGTTTCAAGGGTTAGCTCCTCCAGCCGTTGGCCGGACTCGACGGCGTGCCGTGACAGCTGCGCGACGATGCCATGCGCCTCGCGAAACGGCAGCCCCTTGTCTACGAGGTAATCGGCAACGTCCGTCGCAAGCGAGTAGCTGTTCACAGCGGCAGTTCGCATCCGCCCGGCCTGAATCTCCATAGTCGAAATCATCCCCTGCGCCACTTGCAGCGTCGGCATGAGCGTGTCGATGGTGTCGAACAGGCCCTCCTTGTCCTCCTGCATGTCGCGGTTGTACGTGAGAGGGAGTCCCTTCATCGTCGTCAGCAATCCGATGAGGTTGCCGTAGATCCGGCCGGTCTTGCCGCGCGCAATTTCCGCGAAATCGGGGTTGCGCTTCTGGGGCATGATGCTGCTGCCCGTCGTGTACCTATCGTCGAGGCGAATGAACCCGAACTCGTCCGATGACCAGAGGACAAGTTCCTCGGCCAAGCGGGAGAGGTGCATGGCGCAGACGGCCCCGGCAGACTGGAAATCGAGAAGAAAATCCCGGTCGGAGACGGCGTCCATGCTGTTGGCGCTAACCCTCCTGAAGCCGAGTTCCCGCGCCACCGATTCGCGGTCGACGGGGTAGGGGACACCCGCCATGGCTCCGCTGCCCAAGGGCATGGAATCGGTAGATTCTCTCACGTGGGCCATCCGAACGGCGTCGCGACCGAACATTTCAAAATAAGCCAGCATGTGGTGGGCAAACAACACCGGCTGGGCCCGCTGCACGTGAGTGTACCCGGGCATGACGACTTCGAAATTCTGTTCGGCTTTGTCAACCAGCGCAGCCCTCAAGTTGTGAATAGCATGGAGTGTTTCATCGACCGTTTCCTTCAGATAGAGACGCACATCCACCGAAACTTGGTCGTTGCGTGAACGCGCGGTGTGCAGCTTGCCGGCCACGTCTCCGACCGTCTCATACAGCCGCCGCTCGATGTTCATGTGGACGTCCTCGAGCTCTTCGCGCCAGGGGAAGACATCCGCCTGGATCTCTTCGACTATCTTCCTCAGGCCCTCGACCAGCAGCTTCGACTCTTCGTCGGTGACAATTCCCTGACGGGCCAGCATCCGGGCATGAGCGATCGAACCGGCGATGTCCTGGCGGTACAGCCGTCGGTCGTAATGGAGCGAGACGGTATAGCTTGAAGTCGTGTCCATAGTGAAGCGATTCGGCTCGGTCTATGTGGGGCCCTTGGGAACGAGGAAGTATCTGCGGAGCGTGAGGACCAATTCGCCGCGCTGGTTGTGACCGCGACTTTCCATGTAAACGATGCCTCGATCAGGCTTGCTGCGAGATTCGCGGACTTCAAGAATTTCGCTCTCGGCGTAAATGGTGTCCCCATGGAACACGGGCGCTTCGTGCCGTATTCGCTCGTATTCGAGGTTTGCTATGGCTTTGCCCGAAGTATCGGGCACGCTCATACCGACGACGAGGCTGAGCACGAGCGGCCCGACGACGAGTATTTTGCCGTGCTGATGACGGCTCATGTACTCCTCGTCGATGTGGAGTGGGTTGGTGTTCATCGTCAAGAGCGTGAATATGTGATTGTCGGCCTCGGTGATCGTTTTGCCGGGCCAGTGCTTATACACGTCCCCCGGGGAGAATTCCTCGAAGTAGCGGCCGTACCGGTCTCGTGCGTCGTAAATCACGCGGTGCGTCTCCCTATGTTTATGGATCGAAGCGCTATTCGCCGCCTCGAAGAAAGTTGAGGTGGGGTCATGTAGTATAGCAAAGGCGCCGTTCCCCTTCGACGATTGCCCGCACGCGGAAAGGCCGGCGTTCTGCGGACGCTACAGTCTTGAGGGGTAGGACGAATATTCCACGGTGAATTCCACGTCGTGGACGGTGACGCCGCCGACCATGTTTTCGGGACGCGCGTCGAGTGAAACGCTCATGGAGTTCCAGCCCTTGCGAGGCCGCGCGTTCCTCAAATTGAACTCCAACTGCTGCGCCGCGTAAGGCCCAAACGGGTGGCCGTAGTCGCGGGTCATCGGCTCGTCGGCCAGTGAAGCCCCGTTCAGGGAGACCGACAACGTGTCATGAGTCATCAGGTTGTCCACTTTCACGCGCAGGGTCACGCTCTTGATCCGGTCGGGCTTGCCTTCGATGTCGTCTGATACATAGAAGGGGATCTCGTAGCGAGTATCGGGGTCGGCGTGGGGAATCTCCACGGGCACGGCTTGGTTATACTCCATGTCGGCGGCTTCGGTCTTCCGTTCGGGCAGGAAGTAACGCTTTGTCTTCTCAAGCATTAAATCGGTGTCGCCGATGTCCGTAAGATATCGGCGCTGCGCGTCGCCATGCGGCCAGTCGGCAAAGTACGTATACAGGCCGTCGGCTCCGCGGTCCCACATGTTCATTGCCCCCGCCCGCATGTGTTCGGCGGACGCGAACACCCGCTCGGGCGCTCCGCTGCCTTCGTCGGCAAGATGTGGCTGGAGCATACCGTAGATCGAAGTATCGGTTCCGCCGGCCGCCTCCAGCACCCAGTCGATGGGCATGTGCTGATCGAGGATAAAGTACGTGTACATCATGGGCACGAGGTAGTCGACCGAGCCTTCCTCGATCCACGTTCTCACGTCGTACCCGGCCCGCCGGTTCATGGCCTCTGTCGGGTAGATGCGTGCTCCGACCACGCCGGGATCGCCCGCGCGGCCATGAACCGCATCAGCCACGGAACGGACGAATTCGGTTATCGTCGAGGTGTGTTCTTCAACGTCGTCCTCTCGCAGCGCGTGAGGGCCGCCGCCGGGAGGACAGGAGAAATCCATCTCGATGCCTTCGGTAGGATAATCCACAGCCAGCTCTTTGAGCACGGCTAACTTGGCGTCCCGTATCTCTTGGTGAACGTAGCCGCGTCCCTCCGGCGTCGCCAAGGATCGATCCATTCCGAGGTATCCGGTCATCCGCAAGCTGGCGATGAAGTCCATCCCCTTTTCGTGAGCGCGGTCGATTAGCACGGTGAGAGGGTCGAGCCCCCGGTCGATGAGGCTCTGCATGTTGTACCAAACGTGATAGTACGCCGTATGGTCGAACGGCTGAATATCCTCGCCGAACCGCCGGCCCACCTTGGACGGGTAGAACAATCCGTCCCCGCGTTCGACCATGTATGCGAAGGTGTCGACGCTCGTGCCGGCCACGTCGTCTACGGGACGCCAGGCGTCCTCCATCGTCATGGGCGGATCGAAGACGAACAGATAGAAATGCCGCGCGTCGTTGGCGTAGATGACTCGTTTCTGCTTCATGGCGTCGCTCCTAAATTCTGAGTGTGCAGTTCTATCGCAAGACCGCGAATTCCCGCTCGACGCGCTAAAGTATACTCCAGCCCGAGAAATTCCACAGGTTCTTCAGTGTGGGACATCGTTCGGGTGCGATCTCGTCGGAAGCTGGTCTACCCTTGACAACCGTCGAATTGGAAGATATAGTCCCCCTATTCAGCGATCGTGCGTCAGTAGGCAACTAATGTGTCGGTATTGGATACTTCAAAGGACAGACACAGAAGGGAGCGACATATGAACAACAGGATATGGAAATATAGCCTTGCCGCCGTCTTTGCGGCGGTCGTTCTTGCGTTCGTAGGCATAGCCTGCGCTGCGGAGGAGCCGGCCGATCCCCAGCAGCCGGCGGCTGCGAGAGCGGCGGCCCCGGCGGCCCCGGCGAATTACCCGGCGGGCGAAGTTCCGGAGGCGCCTTCTCAGGTGCAGCAGCAGCCGGCCCCCGCCGCGCCCGCGAGAGCGCCGTCCCAGCCGCAGGCCGCTCAGGCGGCTCAGGCCGCAGTGGCCTCAACATCAGGCCCGGCGGCCCGTACCGGCGAGGACCCGTCGATGGTCATGGAAGAGTATACCTACATGGCCCCCAAGCTGGAGCCGGGGTCGTATCCGGCCACGCGGTTCTGCGACCAATGCCCGAGGCCGAAGAGTTTCAACGAGTCGCCGGCATCCGCGGCCCTCGCGAGGCAGGGCGCTATCCTCCCGCTTGAACAGCGCCTGTCGGTTCCCGAGGACGTGCTCATCTACATGCCCGGCGACGAGATCGGGCAGTACGGCGGCCAGATGCGCGCCAGCACCACGGGCAACATCGAGCTCATCGAGGGTATGACGATGATGTCCGGGCTCGGTGGTTCCCCGGACGGTATCTTCAACGTGCCGGTCGGCTTCAAGACGTTCCACACGAACGACGACGCCACGGTGTTTACGTTTGAGATACGCCGAGGAATGCGCTGGCACAGCGGTTACCCGTTCACGATGGAGGACGTTCGCTTCGCGCTTGAAGACCAGATGCTCAACAAGGAGCTGATGCCAGGTCTTCCCGCCGTCCTCACGTCGCCAATCACGGGCAACGACATGCGAATAAACTTCGTTGACGACTCGACCTTCACCGTCAACTTCGACGATCCCAACTGGAGCTTCGCGGAATCGAGCGCGGTGAGAGTCTTCGCCGGCATCAAGGGCTGCCCGAGGTGCTTCGTCTCGCCGTCACACGTCCAAAAACGGTTCCACATCAAGTACAACTCGCCTGAGATACCGGCGCTTTTGGAACAATACGACCAGGCCAACTGGATGAAGCTCGTCACCACGATCCGGTGCGTGACTTGCTTCGAGGGTCACCCTTCCGAGCCCATCCCGACGACGTTCGACATCGACTACATCTACAAAGGCGATCACTACATCCCGTCCCTTGGCGGCTGGTTCGTGGACCAGAACGGGAGTGAACTTATTAGCCATTCCCGCAACCACTACTTCTACGGGGCCGATCCCGAGGGCAACCAGCTTCCGTATGCCGAGGGATGGCTGAACGTTATTACGGGCAGGCGCGATATCTCGGTGTTCCGAACGATGAACGGCGAGTCCGACTACACGCGACACGACCTCCAGACTGATGAGATGCCGCTTTACCTAGCAAACTCCGAGAAGGGCGACTACAGCGTCCTCATGCATGTCTCGCCCGACGGCTCCGACTCAACCTTCGTTGTGAACCAAGAGTACGTCGAGGATCCGGAAGTGGGCAGTCTCCTTCGCACCAAGGACTTCCGAATCGCCCTGTCACTCGCATGGGACAGGGACGGCACGAACCAGGCTCTCGCGGCCGGTCTGGGAATTCCCCAGAACATGATGCCGCACAGCTCAACCCCGTACTACCCGGGTGAAGAGTATCGTACCGTCGATACCGTATACGATCTCGACCGCGCAAAGTCCCTGATGGCCGAGTTGGGCTACACGGACGGTGACGGTGACGGCTACCTCGACAGGAAGGACGGTTCGGGCCCGCTCACGCTCAGCTTCTATTCATACTGGGTCCACTGGCCGTATGCCCTGTGGCTGGTTGAAGACTGGAAGAAACTCGGCATCAAGGTCAACACTACGGAAGAAGCGCCCTGGAGCCGCACGAATTCGATTCCGCCAACCGAGTACTTCGCGTTCTTCGCTTCGACCGAAGGAGGAACGAACCCTTGGGCCAACATGTGGAACCGTGTTGCGCCGACCACTCAGGACCCGCAGGGACCGGGCATCGGCAAGTACTTCGCCACCCGCGGTGAAGAAGGCATGGCCCCCACCGGTCCGGATCCCAAGTACACCGACGTATTCGGCAACCAGGCTCCCGAGGGCACGTATCCGGCTGACATCGACGGGAAGCTCATTCGCTACCAGGAGATCATCTCCGAAGGTCTCGTCCGGGCTCTCCTCGATCCGTACCGGGTGGATATCGCCAAGGAACTCTTCAGAGAGAATGCCCTTGACAAGTACAAGATCGGTGGACTCGGCTTCTCCGGAATCTTCCGCGCGCTGAAGCTCAAGAGGAACAACGTCAGGAACGTGCAGAAGAACTGGGTTGGCGGCGCCCCGGTAGAGGCGTACTATTTCGAGAACGGCATCGACAACGCCAACAATCCCGGCAACCGTTCCCAGCGCTACGCGAGCGTGAACTTCCTCGATCCGGGATACTGGGACTAGGAGTGCAGGCAAGGCCCCTGCCTTAGCGAACATGGGGTAAATATAAGAGAGGCCCGGCGGATTTCCGCCGGGCCTCTTTTATTGTTAGTCGCGGCTGGGAGGACGGGGAATGACCTACAGCTCGTCCTCCTCGACTTCCTCTTCGGATGCGCGGCGCCCCGGCCCTCGTCCGTCGAAGGAAATGCGCTTGAACGACTCCGCGTACTTCATCCCCTTGCCCTTGGCGCGTTCGCGACGTCCTCGCTTCATGGATCCCGTGATTTCCTCGGCGGTGCCGGATAGCTGGGACGTATGCCGCAGAAGCGCTTCAATAGAAGTGTCGATGGTGTCCGTAACGTCGATCCATAGGTCCGGCGTCGGGTGCCCCATGATCCATACTTCCCTGACATTGTGCGGCTCAAGACCCTCTTCAAGCAATTCGGGGAATGTGAGATGGTCACGCGCCGTTGGGAACACGGCCGCCATGGCCGCTTCCCCGGCTGCCATGTGGTCAGGATGCCCAAAACCGTAGCCGCCGTCGAGGTTGCGCATCGGGTACATCGTGATAAGCACGTCCGGCTTGTGGCGGCGGATCTCCGCGGCGATCTGTTTGCGAACCTCCAGCGTCGGTTGAAGATAAGCATCGGGATGATCGAGGAAGACGACGTCCTTCAGGCCGAGCGCCTTGCCGGCTTCAATCTGCTCCTCTCGTCGAATTCGCGCGAGTTCTTCCGAGGTGAGCGACCGGTCGCTCGTGCCCTTGCTCCCGTCGGTGCACAGGACATACACAACTTCCCATCCCGCGGCGCACCACTTGGCGACGGTGCCCGAAGTGCCGAACTCGGCGTCGTCCGGGTGGGCCACGACCACCATTCCTCGACTGAACTCTTCATTCCATTCTGGCATTGCTTGTGTCCTTAATGTTTAAACTGCTGAATGTTGATAATAGAAGGTATGAGACCCATAGGACAACTTTGGGCTGTCCCCGTGTCGCGCGCTAACGGTGGGACAGCGTGAATTCCGTCGAAAACAGCGTTTCACTCGCGCTCTGGATGAAGTCCATGATGACGGCGGGGTACACGCCCAAGAGCGCCGTGCCAATGAACAGCGCACCGAGTAAGCCGAAAGTCAGTCGAGGCACGGTGACAGGCGCCTGCGGTTCAAAAGCCGGTTCGATGTACATTTGACGGATGATCACCAAGTAATAGTACAGAGATACGAGGCTCATCAGAATCGCCAGTCCCGCCAACCATAGAAGGCCCTGTGCGGAAGTCGCGATGAACAGATAGAACTTGCTCGCGAATCCGGCGAAAATCGGCAGGCCCGCGAGTGAGAACATGGCCGCGGCCATAACCATTGCGAGACCGGGGGATCTTCGGGACAGTCCTCCGAAGCGCTCAAGCGTCTCCCCGCCCGATGCCGTTGAGACCGTCCCGACGACCAAGAAGGCGGCCATGTTGGCGAGGCCGTAGGCGATGAGATGGAGGATGATGCCGTTTGTGGCCAGATGCGAGCGATCAAGGGCCAACTCACCGCTCGAGCCGGACGCAGTGAGAGCCGCTATCCCCATGAGCAAGTACCCCGCGTGTCCGATGCTCGAATATGCCAGTAGTCGTTTCACATTGTTCTGCGCGATGGCAAGCAGGTTGCCCGTCACCATCGAAACCGCCGCCAGAACGATGATTATCAGCCTCCACTCATCAGCGGCGGGAATGAGTCCCTCGGCAAACAACCGCATGAAGAGCGCGAATGCCGCGGCCTTGGAACCTACGGCAAGATACGCCGTGACGGGAGTCGGCGCGCCCTCATAGACGTCGGGCGCCCACATATGAAAGGGTACTGCGGCTATCTTGAAGCCCATGCCTGCGATGATCAGCGTCACCCCGACCAAGAGCCCCGGCGACAGCGCATCAATGCCTGCCAGCGCGCCGCTGATGCCCGCGAAAGTCGTCGTCCCCAGGTGGCCAAACACTTGGCTTATGCCGTAGAGCAGGAACGCCGACGAGAGGGCCCCCAACAGAATGTATTTCGTGCCCGCCTCGTTGGAGCGTTCGTTGTAGCGGTCGAAGGCCACGAGGGCATACAGCCCGAAACTGAGCAGTTCGAGTGAAATGTAGGCAGTGAGCAATTCGCCCGAAGCGGCAAGGAACATCGCCGCAACAACTGTGAAGAGCAAAATCCCGTAAAATTCACCCGGATGGTCGAGCTTTCGCCGCACGTAATCGACACTCGACAGCACGGCGATCACTCCCAACACCAGGAAGAATCCCTTGAAGAACAGCGCGTAGTCGTCGACGCGGATCACTCCTTCATAGAGGACGGCGTCTCTTCCCCAGAGGAAGGGGAGAGTGAAGGCAAGAATGATGAGTAGACCAACGGCTGCCGCATATCCCAGCCAGTGCTTCCGCTCCGAAGGGGTAAAGAAGTCCGCAGCCAAGACCGCAAACGCCAATACGGCCACGAACGCTTCCGGCAGCAGCAGGGTGAAGTCGTTCGCCATCTAACCGGCACCTGTGACGCGCGTCAGGAGGGATGCAACGTTGCCATCGATAGCGCTCAGAAATGGGAACGGAAGGAGGCCCATCAAGAAGATGAAGCCGACAAGGATGACGGAGGCTCCCGCCTCTCGCCTCGAAATATCCGGCCGGTCCCGCCATTGTTCCGCCAATTCACCGAAGAATACTTTTCCGATCAGCCTCAAGATATACACGGCGGTTATCGCCGCTCCAACGACACCGAGCGCGCCCAGGGCCGGATAGGTCTGGAACAGTCCGAGGAACACCAGCAGTTCCGCCACAAAGCCGCTCAGCCCAGGAAGTCCGAGCGAAGCCAGGCCGGCAATGGTGAAGAGCCATGCCGCTGTGCTCATACGCTTCGCCATCCCTTCGAGCACGTCGATATCCCTAGTGTGCGTCCGATCATAGATTGCGCCCACCACTGCGAAGAAGAGGGCAGTCATCACACCGTGCGCGAACATTTGCATGACCGCGCCGCTCACTCCGAGGTGATGCAGGGTCGCAAGTCCCATCAAGACGTAGCCCATATGACTGACGCTTGAATAGCCGATGACATACTTGAGGTCGCGTTGGCCCATCGCCGAGATTGCCCCGTAGATGACGTTTACGGTCCCCAGGATGACAAGCGCCGGCATCCAAGCCTGCGCTCCCTCGGGCAAGAGCGTCATCCCTACTCGAAGGATGCCATACGCGCCGAGCTTCATCAGGACGCCCGCGTGCACCATGCTCACCGCGGAAGGAGCTGCCACGTGCCCGTCCGGCGACCACGTGTGGAAAGGCCACAGACCGGCAAGCACGCCGAAACCGACCATGAGCAGGGGGAAGACTACTCGTTGGAAGCCTACGGAGAACTCCAATTCTTGGAGAATTCGGAAGTCGAACGTGCCGGCGTTCGACTCGACGAAGATGGCGAGCAAGGCGATCCAGATGAGAACACTTCCGGCGACGAGGAAGAGCATGAGCTTCATCGCGCCGTATTCCTTTGTGCGGATGAATGTCTTGAAGCTCGAACTGCTGCCCCATACGCCGATCAACGGATACATCGGAAGCACGGCGAGTTCGTAGAAGAAGAACAGGAAGAACAGGTCGAGGGAGGCGAACACCCCGAACACGCCGGAAATCAGCAGAAAGTAGAGGATGAAAAAGTCCTTGTTGCGATCGCCTATGTTCCAGGAGATGAGCGTGCCCGTGAACATCACGATTCCGGTGAGGAGCGACATCATCGCGGAGATGCCGTCCACGCCTAGAGCGAGCGTGATTCCGCGCTCGCCGAACTGCCACGGGCCGGGAATCTCAAGCCATTGCCACGCTCTGACGAATTGGAAGCCGCCCGCGTCGTGGTCGTACAAAACGAATACGTATATGCCGAGCAGCATGACGACACAGGACAAGACAGTTGAGAACCGGCGCACGATCCCGGGGCGTTGCGCCGGGATAAAAATAAGTGTTCCGGCTCCAATGATCGGCAGGATGATCAGCAGCAGCAGAACGTATCTGTCAAACGTGTCCATTGAACCCGGTCGTTACGTCAAAACGACGCCACGTCTCCGGCGTCGTTTTGACGTAGAGTGTGTGAAAAAATCGGTCGGCGCAAAATAGATGATACCATCAACGCGCATGGGCTACACGCCCCACGCCCCCACGCTTGAATGACCGAATGGAGATAGACGTCTCCCCCTGAATTTCGGCTTATCTCCAGCCGGTGGGGTTGATGTCGAAAGCGACCCCTTGAGGGTCCATCCACTTCTTCTCGCCGACCCAGTTTTCCGACGTGCCCTCGCGGTTGCCGTAGGTTCGGTTGTAGTCAACCATCTCCTGTCCGCCCAAGGCGGTCATCTTGTCTTCCACGGCGTCCAGGTCTTCGATCTTGAAGCCGAAATGATGCAGCCCCGGACGTCCCCCGCCATAACGGTCCGCTTTGAAGGCGAGGAGAGCAAACACAATATAGCCGTCGGTTAGGATGACCGCCTCTTCACTCCTTGAGATTTCTTCAAGATCGAATGAGCCTTTATAGAACTCGGCAGAACTCTCAAGGTCGTTCGTAGTCAATGCGACGTGTCTGATCTTGGGCATGTTGCGCCTCCCGTTGGGGTGATGGGCCGATTAGCGACCGGCCATATCCTACACTATGCCGAACGAGAGAAAACCGGCGAACGGTCCTAACTCTGCTAGGCCTTTACTGCGTCCACAGCCACCATCCGACCGCGAGAACTACGACGGCCAACGCCATGACGAGGCCGTAATTGTAGAGCCGTCCCGTCTGTACGAAGCGCGCGCGGAACGCCGAGTAACGTACCAAGAGCGCGGGACCGTCCACTCCGCCGTCGTTGATGACTACTCGGTCAAACGCCGCGACCACCCTCCCGAAGGCGAGGACGGCTCGGTCGACAACCCATTGGAAAGCGTCGTCCACATAGTATTTTCTGACTGCTAATCGATAGACGGGCCCAAGTCTTCGCGCTGCTGCGCTGTGGGAGATGCTGCCTCGACCGTAGACGAGCCAGCCGAGCGCTGCCCCGCCGACCGCGAGCAGGATGGAGAGTCCCGCCAGCCAAGGCACGATGTGGAACGTTTCCTCATGATGCAGAAACTCCTGGTCGGCCAGCAGGAAGGCTCCAAACCCATCGTACGGTCCGGGCCAGTTGAAGACCAATGCGCACACCAGCGTCAACCCGACTGCCAAAATAACGAGCGGTGCGGTGATGAGCTTAGGCGATTCATGAGGGGCGTCGGCCCCTCGCGGAGCGCCGAAGAACACTGCGAAGACAACCCTTGCCATGTACAAAGCGCTTATCAGCGCTCCGGCTAAAGCCAGCGCCAAGAACACCGGACCGAGTTCGGTAAACACGGCCGCCAGCGCTTCATCCTTGCTCCAGAATCCTATCAATGGCGGTATACCGGCGAGCGACGCCGCGCCGATGATGAACGTGACGGACGTAACAGGCATCTTCTTGACGATGCCTCCCAACTCCCAGATTCCCGTCTTGTGCGTCGCGTGGTTAACGCTGCCCGCTCCGAGGAATAACAGCGCTTTCGCAAGCCCATGCGCGACCAGGTGCAGCATGGCCGCGCCGAGCGCGCCGGCTCCCAGCGTGAGCATCATCAGTCCGAGATGGCTGATCGTGGAGTAGGCGAGTATCTGCTTGAAGTCGACCATGACGAGCGACAGTGTGCCGGCGTAAATGAACGTGAACAGCCCCACAGCGGACACGATGAGGAGAACGTTTTCCGCCATCTCGAAGAGAGGCAGCAGCCTAGCCGTGAGGAAGACCCCGGCCGCGACCATCGTAGCCGCGTGAATCAAGGCGCTCACCGGCGTAGGCCCTTCCATTGCATCCGGCAGCCAAACATGGAATGGGAATTGCGCGGACTTTCCCATCGCGCCGAGGAAGATCAACAGGGTGGAGAGCGTCAGCGTTCCGCCGTCGATCCCGCCCTGTTCGGCAACGTGGAAGATGGTCGAAATGTCGAATGTGCCAGTCGCCCGAAACAGCAGTATGATGCCGATAAGGAGACCAACGTCTCCAATTCGTGTCGTTATGAAGGCCTTCTTTGCGGCCTCGGCTGCCGATCTGCGTTCCCACCAAAAGCCGATGAGAAGGTACGATCCCAGCCCTACGAGCTCCCAAGCGAGGTAGAGGAAAATGAGATTGTCCGCCAGAACGAGCGCAAGCATTGCCCCGGCGAAAAGAGCATGAGCCGCGTAATACCATCCAATGCGCCGTTCGCCCTTCATGTATTCCAGCGAATACGCCTGAACGAGAAGCGAAACGAAGGTCACAAGGCCGAGCATCGTTACCGACAGCCGATCGACGATGATCCCCCAAGATATCCTTGTGCCGCCGAGCGCGATCCAGTCGATCGCGATTGCGCGCGGGCCGTTGGCGACAAGGTCTGCGAGGACGAACCAGAAGATCACAAACCCCATCGCTATTGCCGCGATGGGAATGTACACGCCCTGCTTAGGGAGAAACCGACCGAATCCGGCGGTCAGGAAGAATGCCGCCGCGCTGAGTGCGGGGATAATCCATGCCCATTGGGCGGATATGGTTACGTCAAGTGACATTCTAAGCAGCGGGCGTTTTCATGCGGACGAAAACGGCTAACCCTTATCCGTCCGTAATTACTCGGCCACTACTTAGACGCCTCGGCGAGATTTTCCTTAATCCCTCTGGCTTTGAGGTAGGTGGCCGAGGACACGACGTTCAGATCTTTGTCCAAGAAGAATGTTGTCGGGTAGGCGTCCACACCGTACGCCGTGGCAATGGAGCGGTCGAAGTCGCCGCCTACGATGAATTGCAGGTCCTTGTCGGTCACGTAGTCCTGGCCCGATTCCGTGTCGCTTCCGCTTGGATCCCATTCGGACTTGCTGTCGGCCGACACCTGGACGGCCATATAGTGGACGTCATCTTTATTCGCGTTATAGGAATCCTTTAGGAGGAACATCAACTCTTGGCACTGAGTACAGGCTGGGAACCAGAAGTTGATGACGACGGGTTTGCCCCTGAGGTCGGACAGGTTAACTTCCTCGTCCACTGCGTAATTGTCGTTTCCGTAAACCTTGAGCGTGAAATTGGGCCCCGGCTTCCCGACCTCTGCAACTGCCATGGCAGCGCTGGCCTGGTTGGAAGTGCCCGTGTCGCCTGATGCCGCCGCGCCCGTTGTATCGGCGCCGACTGCATCGTCACTGCTTTCGCCGGCGCCGCACGCCATTGAAAGCGCCAGCAACAAAATCGTTAGCGCTATGAAACCGGAAGACCATTTGTGAAGCCTCATGTCGTTACCTCTCACCACTTCATAAGGTTGACTTCGTCCACGTTCGCCGTGGAACGGTTTCGGTACAATCTTAAGACAATCGCCAGCGCGAGCGCCAGTTCCGCCGCCGCGATGGTAATCACGAACACGATAATTACCTGACCGAGCGCTCGACTCGGATCGGCGATATCCGCGAACGCGACGTATCCAATCAGGTTGACGTTGACTGCGTTTAGCATAAGTTCAATTGACATCAAAATCAAGACCGCGCTCCGACGCGAGAGCACGCCATACAATCCGATAGCGAACAGCGCCGCCGCGACTATTTGGAAATGGAGCAGTTCGATCATTCCCGGCTCCCTTTCGCGCCAACCATGACCACCACCCCAATAAGCGCTACCAACAGCACCAGAGACGCGATCTCGAAAGGCACCGCCCACTGCTCGAAGAGAGTTCGCCCAAGATATTCCAATTCCACGCCCTGCCTATCCTGAACGGTCTTCACGACCGTGGAGACGGCGGATGCCGCCAATAGGAGAAAGAATGCGGCCGAGACCACCGCGGCAATCGGCCACTGGCGATTCCGTGACAGATTTTCAAAGTCCTGGATGCGCGTGAGCATCAGAGCAAAGAGAATCACAATGACAATCGCGCCGCCGTAGATGAGCACTTGGACAAGCGCGAGGAATTCCGCGAATGCCATGAGGAACAAACCGGCTACGCCGATAAGCGAGGCGAGGAGCGAAAACGCCGCGTATACGATGTTCCGCGTAGTCACCACGGCCACGGCCCCGCCCAACGTAATGACGGCGGCAATGAAGAACGCGATGAGCGAAAGAGACAAGGCGCGAATCAACTCCACATGAACTGTAAATCCTGTCGATTCTCGCCCTGCATTATACCACCGTCCCGCAAGAATTAGACTCGTATCGAATTGCCGGTTTCCGTACTTCGATACGAGGCGGGAATCCAGCAAGGTTGAGCACAGCTTTGATTCTGTCCGCATTTCGTGGCTTGATTGTCTTGGTCATGAGTTACGCCACGGTCTCCACCGAAACGAGATTGACTCCGGTGTAGAAGACTTCTCGCGGGCTCTGAACACCTGCGCTCGACATGCTTTTGCATACGTAGCTCAATCCCTTGCCGTCCTGTCGCAACTTGACACCCCGAACGTGCGTACCCTACGATTGGTTCACAGTATTGAACCTGCCCGCGGGCAGCCACAAGGTCGCCAATTTCGTCGTTCAATCGCAAGGAGTCCCTCCGTATGCCTCCCCGGCTCTTGGATCGCATTGACGCGCCAAGCGATCTAAAGACCCTCACCCACGAAGAGTTGGCGCAAGTCGCGCAAGAGTCGCGCGATACCATTATCTCGGTAATAACCGAGCGCGGAGGACATTTAGCCTCCAACTTGGGGGTTGTCGAACTCACGCTTGCCATGCACCGAGTCTTCGACAGCCCAAACGACAGCATTGTCTGGGATACCACGAACCAGACCTATACTCATAAGCTCGTGACGGGTCGTCGCAATGAGTTCAAAGACATCCGACTGGAGGGCGGCCTTTCGGGCTTCGGCGAACCGAACGAAAGTCCCCACGACGCCCTCTGCGCAGGCCACGCGGGAACCGGCCTTTCCATAGCCCTCGGTGTGGCGGAGGGTGCGGAGAACCGAGGCCTTGACTCCTGGACCATCGCCGTAGTGGGAGACGGTGCAATGACCTCGGGTTCCAGCTTCGAGGCGTTGAACAACATTGTGCATCTCAACCCGAAGAGGCTTATCGTCGTCCTGAACGACAATGGGATGTCCATCTCGGAAAACATCGGCTTCCTCACGAACTGGCGCAAGCGTCTCATAACCCATCCCGAATACCAGGCGATGGTCAAGCGTGTGAAGGCCCTTTCCAAAAAGGTGCCTACGGGCGAGTTGATGTACAGGCTCGCAAAGCGACTGAACGCGGGCGTTGAAGGGTTGGTCGTGCCTACGATGTTCTGGACGGAGATGGGCTTCAAGTACCTCGGCCCGATTGACGGCCACGACTTCAAACAGCTGGAAGAGACCCTGCGCCAGGCCATGAAACCCACCGGCTCGGTTCCCTTAGTTCACGTGCTGACTCACAAGGGGAGAGGCTATGAACCCGCCGAGGACGATCCCGTAAAGTTCCATCAGCCAAGTTCCCCGCTCAGCGATTCCTCAGGAGCGCCCACCTACTCGAAGGTCTTCGCTCAGACTCTCACGCGCATAATGTCCAAAGACAAAGCCGTCGTCGGCATCAGCGCGGCAATGCTCGAAGGCACAGGCCTGGCCGACGTTCGCGAACAATTCCCCGATCGGGTATTCGACGTTGGCATCGCCGAGCAGCACGCCGTCAGCATGGCGGCCGGAATGGCCTCAAACGGACTCACCCCTTTCGTGTCAATATATTCGACCTTCCTCCAGCGGGCGTTCGATCAAGTCGTTCATGACGTCTGCTTGCAGAACCTGCCGGTAACACTCATCGCCGACCGCGCGGGCATTGTCGGAGAGGACGGGAAGACCCACCACGGCGCATTTGACATCTCCTATTTGCGCTGCCTCCCCAACGCCGTCGTGGCCGCCCCCATGGATGAAAACCAGTTGCAGCATCTCGTCTACACCGCCTACAAGCACGACGGCCCGTTCGCGATCCGAATCGCCCGTGGCACCGCGGCCGGTGCCCCTCTTGACGACGATCTCAAAGAACTGCCGCTCGGTAAAGGAGTTGTGCTCAGGGAGGGTGGGGACGTGGCGATCTTCGCCTTAGGCAAGTCAGTCGTCGCGGCCTTGGAAGCGGCCATGAGTTTGGAGGAGTATGGTGTTTCGTGTGGAGTGGTCAATCCCGTTTTCGTCAAGCCGCTGGATACCGATTTGCTCCTCGAAACGGCCCGAATGACCAAGCGGATCGTCACCGTGGAGGAAAATGTGCTCGCGGGGGGATTCGGCTCCGCAGTCCTCGAGACTCTCGCGCAGGCCCGACAGGACGATGTGTCGGTTCATCGTATAGGAATGCCCGACTTCTTCATCGAACACGGCACCGCGGCCGATCAGCGTCACCAACTTCGCTTGGATGCCGAAGGCATTGCCGAGCAAGTAGTGAGCGCTTTCTTCCCTGATGTGGCATCTCGACAGGATGAGGCAAGGCAGCAAGTCGCGGCAGTGACCTAGGAACGCTCCGAATACTCCCCGACAGCGGCCTCCTCTCTACCGCCCGGTTGGCGATCTGCTCGTCCTCAGTGAGTCCCTTCCTTGCCATTCCCTCGACTCGCTTATCTACTCCCTTGGGCGCCCTTCGCACAGTGAGAAATTGTCGCGCGAGCTTTTCCCTGATACCATGATGCCCGTGTGGATATGTCAATTCCATTTAGGGAGGTGATCAAGTGACGACAACATATGAGCCGAATATGATCCTCAAACAAGGCGACTATAACGTCATCGGAACCCGGCCGGTCCGGCACGACGGGGCCGACAAAGTGACTGGACGCGCCAAGTACGGAGCGGACTTTCACGCAAACGATCTCCTTCACGCCAAGTTCGTTCGCAGTCCCCACGCCCACGCCAGAATCCTGTCAATAGACACTTCGGAGGCTGAGGCGATGGACGGCGTGTTCGCCGTTGCCACCGGCGCGGACCTTCCCGAAGTGGCAGACCAGGTCGTCGCGCTCGGTGAAGGGGCCGCGAACCTTCGGTACTTGCGCAACAACGTCCTCGCTGCCGACAAGGCGCTGTACAAGGGCCACGCCATCGCCGCGGTTGCTGCGTCCGATCCACATATTGCCGAAGAAGCCGCCGCCAAGATCAAGGTCGAGTATGAAGTGCTCGATTCCGTCCTCACCGCTCCTGAAGGGATGGCCGAAGGTGCGCCGATCCTGCACGAATCACTCCGCACGACGGAGATGGGCGAGACGGCCGAGGGCCAAAGCAACGTTGCCGAGCATTTCAGACAGATCAAAGGAAACGTTGAGGAAGGATTCGCCAAGGCGCATCACGTGGTCGAACGCGAATTCGACACCGCGACCGTTCACCAGGGCTACATCGAACCGCAGGTGGCTACAGGGTTATGGAACAGAGACGATCGCATCACCATCTGGTGCAGTACGCAGGGATCGTTTAGCGTTCGTGACGAAATGGTCGGGATTCTCAGTAAACCTGCCTCGCAGATAAAAGTCGTGCCGATGGAGATCGGCGGCGGTTTCGGAGGTAAGATTCCCGCCTACCTGGAGCCGACTGTCGCTGTGCTGTCAAAGAAGTCGGGCCGCCCGGTCAAGGCGGTAATGACCCGCCAAGAAGTCTTCGAGGCCACCGGCCCCACGCCCGGCTCTCACATGACGGTGAAGATCGGCGTTGATTCGGATGGCGTGATCCTCGCTGCGCAAGCCGATCTTGCCTTCGAGGCCGGCGCGTTCCCGGGTTCCCCGGTTGGGGCCGCCGCCATGTGCGTCTTCGCTACCTACGATATCCCAAACCAGCAGATCGACGGCTACGATGTCGTCGTCAACAAACCGAAGACACAGGCGTACCGAGCGCCCGGTTCGACGAACGTCGCGTTCGCGACCGAAACGGTGCTCAATGAGATCGCCGAGGATCTCGACATGGATCCCATAGACCTCCGCCTCAAGAACGTTGCTGCCAAGGGCACCGTTCGCGCCGACGGTGTTGCCTTCCCGCGTATCGGCGCCAAGGAAGTCCTTGAGGCCATGCGTGACCATCCCCACTACTCCGAAGCCCTGGAGGGCTCGAACAAGGGTAGGGGAGTTGGGATAGGATACTGGTTCAACGTCGGTTTCAAATCCGCGGTCAATATCAGCGTCAACCCCGACGGCACGATCAACTTGACCGAAGGTTCGACCGACATCGGAGGAACGCGCGCGTCCGTCGCCATGCAGGCTGCCGAAGTGTTGGGCATTCGCGCCGAAGACGTGAACCCGACGGTAGTCGACACCGACTCGATCGGACATACCGATGTCACCGGCGGAAGCCGCGTCACGTACGCGACGGGCTGGGCGGCTTACGAGGCCGCGCAAGACGTGAAGCGTCAGATGATCGCCCGTGCCGCCTTGATATGGGATGTCGATCCCGACTCGTTGGAATTGGCCGACGGGGTCTTCAGGTCGAAGACCGATGAAGAACTGAACATGACCTTTGCCGAACTTGCCGAGCAGCTCAACGATACCGGCGGGCCTGTCATGGGCCGGGGCGCGCTTGACACCGGCGGTTTGGGAGCGGGTGGCGGGTCCTTCGCCGGCAACATCGTCGATGTGCAGGTCGATCCCGATACCGGCAAAGCCGACATCCTTCGATTTACTGTCGTCCAAGACGCGGGCAAGGCCATCCATCCCAGCTACGTCGAAGGCCAAATGCAGGGGGGCAGCACTCAGGGCATCGGATGGGCGTTGAATGAAGAATACTACATGCGCGACGATGGCATGATGATGAACTCGACTCTGCTCGACTATCGAATGCCGACAAGCCTCGATCTACCCATGATCGACACCGTTATCGTCGAGGTGCCCAGTGAACAGCAGCCCTTCGGTGTGAGAGGCGTTGGTGAGGCTAATATAGTCCCGCCGCCCGCCGCTATCGCCCATGCCATCTACAATGCCTCCGGTGTGAGGATGCAGCGACTCCCGATGAATCCCGCTGCCATCACCGAACAAAAGATAGCCAACGGCGGCTAACGCAAGGTATCCGTTTGGAGGAAGCGCTCAACCGGTGTTGATGGCGTCCCGCTCACCATGTCGCTATCGACTCCGGCAGCGTCTCATAGATTGACGCGTAGCTATAATACCGCTCGCCGTCTATCTCACCGGCCTCGGCCGCCGCGACGACGGCGCAGCCTGGCTCTGAAAGGTGCCGGCAATCGGTAAATCTGCATCCCGCCGCCGCCTCTTCGATTTCGGGGAAAAAGTGCCACAGTTCCGGCCGAGTGAGGCCGCTGAGTCCCCATTCGCGTATCCCCGGCGTGTCGACAACCGTAGTCGATTCATTGATGCGGAGCAGTGTCGCCCGCGTAGTCGTGTGACGTCCCTGATCACGTCCACGCCAAGTGCTAATCTCACCTATGCGCAGGTCTAGGCCGGGTTTCAGCGTATTCAGCAGCGAGGACTTACCCGTACCCGACAAACCCGATAGCACGGTGTTCTTCCCTATGAGTAGTTCCCTGAGATCTTCTATACCGTGCCCGGTCGTTGTCGAAATGACCACAATCTGGTAATCGAGGTCGCGGTACGGCGCAAGCGCAGTCTCGAACTCATCGCGGTCTTCGATGAGATCGTGCTTGGTGACACATATGATAGGGTCGAGTTCGTGAACGTCGGCAGTGACGAGATACCTATCGACCAGTTCCGGCCAGAATGCCGGCTCCTGCCACGAAGTGACAATCAGCAGCTGGTCAACGTTGGCTGCGACGATCTGTCGCAGATACCCCTTGAAAGAAGATGGGCGGGTCAGAAGGGAGTTCCGCTCAAGAAGCTCTTCGATGGCAAACCCGCCCAACCCGTCCTTCATAACAACTACTCGGTCTCCAACTGCCACCGGATTGATGAAACCCGTCTCCTGGTCTTTGAGCGACTCGCGGATGTGGCATTCCGTAGACTCCCCCGAAAGTTCAACCATGTAGAGACTGCCATGCACGGACGTCACGACGCCGAGCAGTCCGACGGCGTCATCGTCTGATCGATATTCGTCTTGAGGGGTGCCAAGCCAGGCGCGCTCACTCTCGTGTACCACTTGCCGCCGGCGCTCCCTCTCCGAAGGAGAAGCTACCCTCTCTCGACGGTCATACGACAGGTTGTCCCAGTCGCCGCCGGCATTCCGCCATGACTGCTTCCTTCTGGGTTTTCTCGTTTTCGGCGCTCGGACGACCCGCTTCTTCTTCGGACTCACAATCCCTTCCGGCTTGCTGATAGCAATATTATGGTCTTCACCGGTTCAGGACGCAACGGCGCTG
The DNA here is from genome assembly GCA_965232435.1 of Dehalococcoidia bacterium. GTDB lineage: Bacteria > Chloroflexota > Dehalococcoidia > Lucifugimonadales > VXLM01 > VXLM01. The sequence continues at coordinate 44,646 of CBDDPU010000004.1, read as the reverse complement.
AAACAGTCCTGCATCGTCTATGCGTCTTGATGATGTCCCTATTTTATGCGTTAATCCTCCGAAGACCCGGCGAGAGCCAAACGGCACGCCGTCTAAAGAGAGTCAAAGATATGAGGATCGTCGATCTGCGCAGCGACACCAAAACGCTCCCCAGTGTCGAAATGCGCATGGCAATCGCCGAAGCGGAACTCGGCGACGCCGACGAAGGCGAGGATCCCACTGTAAACCGACTCGAGGCATTGGCCGCGGAACGCCTGGGCAAAGAAGACGCCGTCCTCGTCACGAGCGGCACCCAAGGCAATATGGTGGCGATTCTCTCCCAGTGTGTCCGGGGAGATTCGGTCATTGTCGGTCGGGACACACACATAAACCTCGGCGAGGCGGGCGGCCTCTCCGCACTGGCCGGCGTGACCATGCACGCTCTCGAGAACACTGCCGATGGTTCTCTCGACCCGGACGAGGTGCGGGACGCTATCAACCACGACAGCCGAGACTGGCCGAAGACAGGCATGGTCTCACTCGAAAACACACAGAATCTTTTGGGAGGCCTCGCTCTCGATAAGTCGGACATCGAACGTGTCGCCAGCGTCGCTCATCTGCATGACCTGCCGGTTCACATCGACGGCGCGCGCTTGTTCAACGCGGCGGTCAGTCTAAACGTGCCGGTTAGGGAACTCGTGGAGTCAGCCGACACGGTCACATTTTGCCTTTCAAAAGGCCTAGCCGCTCCCGTTGGTTCCGTGCTATGCGGAAGCCGCGAAACCATCGCGGAGGCCCGACGCTGGGTGAAATACCTCGGCGGAAGCATGAGGCAGGCCGGCATCATCGCCGCCGCCGGACTCTACGCCCTTGATAACATGGTCGAGCGTTTAGCCGAAGACCACGACAACGCCCAACGTTTGGCCAAGGGATTGGCAACAATACCCGGCCTTGAAATCGATCCCGAACGAGTCCAAACGAACATCCTCTTTTGCCGCGTTGATCAATCCCACTCTGCACAATTGGCATCGCTCATAGCGGACGAAGGAGTCAAATTTTACGACCTTGGCCCCGAACTGGGCTGGCGGTTCGTGACCGGATATGGCATTACCGCCTCTGATATCGATCATGCTCTGGACGTGATCGACTCCGTAGCGCGGGAATACACCCGTCGGTCAAACGGTTCCGGCCCTCAAGTGATACCGACATCAGGCAGGCGGCTGTAACCGAGTTACTCACTCAAATCGCCCAGCCCGTACCGGCTCGCCACGGACTGAAGATTCTTCCACGTCGTCTCCTCGACTTCAATGCCGAATTCGAGTCCCCTTTTCGCCCGCAGGTGCTCGATCTCGCCCGGATAGTAGACCTCATCGAATCCTTTGGCCGGTGACGTGCTCTTGAGGTAGTGCGCAAATTCCGTAACTTCCTGCTTGAAGGTATCAAGCGACCGAAACGCCTCGACATTGAACGCCGCCATAAAGCAGCCGTCGTTATGTCTGCCCGTAGGGTCGACTCCGAATCCCAGCCCCGTCAGCAGCCCTGAGAATATCTCGACGATGGCGGACAGCCCATACCCCTTGTGTCCTTCCGTTCCTCCGAGCGGCAGGATCGCGCCACCATCCACATAGTCGCGGGGGTCGGTCGTCGCGTTGCCGTCTTTGTCAAGAATCCAACCTTCGGGAATTGCCTTGTCTCGCGCGATCGCCAAGGCAATCTTCCCCGCGGCAACTGCGCTGGTGGCCATATCTATGAAGAGCGGCCCTTCAAGATTGCTCGGCATCGCGAAGCAAATCGGATTAGTGCCCAGCCGTGCCTCCCGCCCTCCAAACGGCACGACTCCCTTCGCTGATCGACCTGAGTCGGCCGTCATCATGCCGATCATCCCGGCCTTTGCCGCCATGATCGGATATGCGGCGACTCGCCCCACGTGCCCTTGCCTGTACACCGTAGCAGCCGCGACGCCGTACGTCTCCGCCTTCTCGATAACCGACTGCATGACGAATTTCGATACGTAATATCCGAAGCCCCAATTGCCGTCTACAACCATTGTCGTCGGGGTCTCGCGAACGACGTCCACCGCCGCGCCGCAAACGATGTCTCCGGCCTCAATTCGGTCGATGTATGAAGGTATCTGGATGATGCCATGCGAATCGTGTCCTGCAAGATTGGCTCCGACCACTCCCTCCGCGACCGATTTGGCTTCAGGTTCGGTGGCTCCCGCTCCAATGAGCAGCTCGCGCGCGATTTTTTCAAGACGGCCCGCTGGCACGGTTGGCATGTTCAGAGACTCCTTATCCCAATGGTTTTTCTAGTACGTAGATAATAAAGTGGGGAACCCGATATTCAGCGTCAAACTTAGGGTGCTGGGCTAACTGTTCATCGGAAGGAATCGGCTCTTGTAGCGCTTCCAAAGTAAAGCCCGCATTGAGGAAAGCGGAAACGTAGCTGGACAGGGTTCTGTGCATATTGAGAAACGGGCCGCCCAACCACAAGAACTCCCGATGCCCTTCTTCCGTATAGTTGTCTATCGAATAAAACAGCTTCCTCGATCCGATACTGACCCAGCCATGGAATTCGATTGCGGCGCTTCGTATCGGGTGAACATTGCAGACAATGAACCGGCCTCCGGGGCGGAGCACTCGATACGCCTCGCGAATCGCCCGTCGATAGTCATCCAAATCGACGAGCACAATGTACGAAACCGCCAGGTCAAAAGACTCGGCGCTCACGCCGTCAAGCGATTCCGCATCGCCGACAATGTACGTCTCGTCCTTGCCACCAAGAGTGCGCGCCCGTCCAATCAGCTCTTTCGTCAAATCAACGCCGGTCACTTCCGCGCCCAGACCGGACAGCAGCCGACAGAACCGACCCTCGCCACAGCCGATGTCGATGACGTGCTTGCCCGATACTTCTCCAAGGGCTTCTAGCATCCACGTGTCGAGCATTCCCGTGCGGACAGCCTGGTCGGTCTCAATCCAGTCCTGAGCATGCAGGTCCCATTGGGTGCGAAGCCGGTTCCTGATTTCCATGTCGTTCATTCTCGGTTGCATAGGAAGTGAAATCGGCGATAATGCGAAGCCTGAACATTATACGGCCTGAACACGGGCCGCAACAGGAGGCTTTCACTTGTGAGTGGACGAGAGATCATAATCACTGCCGGCCCGGTGTCTGTAGACGCCGTCCTGAACGACACCGAAACCGCCTCAATGATATGGGACGCCCTGCCCATTGAAGCTTCGGCCAGCACTTGGGGAGACGAGATATATTTCAGTATCCCGGTTTCGGCAAGCGAAGAAATGGGACAAGAAACCGTCGAACTCGGAGACCTGGGATACTGGCCGCCGGGCAGCGCATTCTGCATATTCTTCGGACCTACTCCCATGAGCCGGGGTGACGAAATCCGCCCTGCCAGCCCCGTAACTGTTATCGGCACGATATCCGGCGACCCGACCGTCCTCAAAGGGGTGGAGCCCGGCGCCCACGTGCTCATAGAGCAAGCATGACATGATACTCATCCCGCATTGCCGATCCGATTCATGATGTGGAGGAACACCTGACCATGACGAGATTCAGCGACATGCTCCGTGAGCGCGCTTCAGAGGTCTGGGAACTGGAACATCAGCACCCTTTCGTCGTCGAACTCGGAGACGGCACGCTTCCTTTGGAAAAGTTCCAGTGGTACATGAAGCAAGACTACTTGTTCCTGATCGGCTTCTCCCGCGTCATTGCTCTAGCCGTCGCCAGAGCCGAAACGCTTGAGGATATGGGCTGGTTCGCGCGACTGCTCCATGAAACCCTCAACACGGAAATGTCCTTGCATGTCAGCTTTTGCAAAGAATTCGGCATATCCGAGAAGGATCTTCTCTCAACGCGATTGTCGCCTACTACGTTGGCATACACGGACCACATGCTCGCCACTGCCAATTCCGGCACAATTGCCGAAATAGCCGCTACCCTACTCCCGTGCTCATGGGGCTACGCCGAAATCGGGCAGGCGCTCGAGGCCCGTGGAAAACCGAAAGACCTCCCCCTCTACTGCCGGTGGATTGAAATGTACAGTTCACCTGAGTTCGGCGATTTGGCGGAATGGCTCCGCTCATTCATGGACAGGACGGCGCAAGGGCTTTCGGATGACCGGAGACAGCGACTCATTGAGATTTTCATCACGAACAGCAAGTACGAGTTCCTCTTCTGGGATGCCGCCTATCGAATGGAGAAATGGCCCGTCTAGGTTATTGATCTCGTAGAATCGCCTGATAATCATCCCTGCAATGTGGATGACGAATTGCGACACGAAATCCGATGAAATTGCCCAATACATCTTCAGAGTAACCTCAACAGAACGTTTGCTCACGACATTTCATAGGGCGTGAGTATAACACGCAGAGTTATGATGTCGATTTCGTGCTTTCGACTCCGATTTTCCAAAAGAATCCCACAGTCCTGTTGACAACGAATTTCGTAATCAACTACCATATCGACTCTAGCAGGTAGGACCATAAGAATGATGTCGAATTTCGACATAAGGAGGATGGTTGCAATGGTCTCGTTCAAATCCTGTCCTCGGTGTGCCGGGGACGTAGTAACCAAAATGGATATGTATGGGCGGTACGATGAGTGCCTCCAGTGTGGCCATGTCGTGGATCTTCCTACCCCGCGAGCCGAGTTCCACTGGACGAAAGGCCGACTCAAGCCCGGTCGTCCCCGCAAAGACGCCGCTCGGAGAGATGCTGCATAGCTTGACCGCTAACAACCCCGACTCAAACGAAACAGCACCCCGGCGGACAGGGTGCTGTTTTCACGTCTGCTGAGCGTGAAAACCCTATAGTTGACAAGGATTGCGCGCGCCTGTAGTATCATTCCGGCATAACTGTTCATGTAATGCATTTCACGAATGATTGAGGAGGAAACAGAAAATGGAAACGTCAATTCTGCATCCACAGAACTCGCATGACGTGGCTTTGGCCGAGAAGCTGGCCTGCAGTCACCAGTGGATGATCGACTCGCCGAATGGCCCTGAGAGTAAGGGCATCTGCCTGCTCTGTGGAGCGGAACGCTACTTCCAGAACTATATCGAAGGTTCCAGTTGGGGATACAATGTCACTCTCGACCAGCTTCGCGGTGACAATAACCGGCTCCCGGTTGATACTCCCGAACGTTCCAAGACCAGCCTCGCAGAGGAGCTCTAATCACCGACGGTTTCCACAAGGCAGGACTCCCCGTTTTATTCCCGGAACGCGGAGTCCTGTCCGCTTTCCGGGCTAATCTTTCCCTAGCGAAAAAGGTCGTCCCTTCGGGATCTGAGTAATTCGCGCGCCGTCCCATCTCTTGATCCATACCGAATCCCTCTCGCAATTGCGACCGGCACTCTGTCAATCTTGCCCATCACGAATTCCGCCGCGGCCGCGACTTGGTCGGCCACAGCAATTCTGGTTACCGCCATAACTTTTGATTGTGAGTCGACCTGCCCGCGGTAGTCGATGAATGGGTCCATCCCCGCCACGCCGATGGCGAAATTCACGTGCCCTTCACGCCATGCCCGCCCGAACGTGTCAGTCACGATAACGGCCAAATCCTTCAATCCCGTCGCATTCTTGAAGCGCCGGAGCAATCGCCTCGCCGATCTGTCGGGATCCTCAGGGAGCAGCGTTACCGTGTCCGCCCCGACTACATTCGACGAATCGATCCCCGAATTCGCGCATACGAACCCATGCCGCGTCTCGGTAATGAGTATCCCCCGTTCCTTGTCCATCCTTACTATCCCCACACTCTCCCGAAGGACCAATTCGACGAGTCGGGGATCACGACCCGCGCCCTGGGCGAATCGACGAGCAAAGGCCGACGGTTCTACCGTGTCCAGATCGACGGTCCGCCCCTCGGCCTTGGATACGACTTTCTGCGTTACGACCACAATGTCGCCTTGCTCCAAGGGTGTCTTCTGCGCTCGAATCGCGGTTAGGATCAAATCTCCGAGATCGCACCCGTCGGAGACCTCCGGCAGTCCGACTATGCCGATAAAGCGGGTCTGGGGTACACATGAAGGCGCTGCGTCGGTCATGTTCGGCGTTATATCACTCACCTACATATTGGTCAACGGGCCGATCCGGCACGCCGTGATATACTCGAATCCCACTAATTATCTGAGGCGCGTCATTCGACATGCAGCTCCTGAGAAGCCTCCTCTTCGTACCCGGTAACCGGCCCAACATGTTGGAAAAGGCAGTCGGCCTCACGCCCGATGTCGTCGTTCCCGATATGGAGGACTCCGTTCCTATCGCGGAAAAGGCCAATGCGCGAGCAACGGTCGCCTCTTTCCTTCCTAAGCTGGCTGCGGGCGGGCATCGAATAATTCCTCGCGTAAATAGCCTTCTTACGGGTTTCTTTGAAGACGACCTGGCCGTAGTGATCGGCCCACACATATCGGCAATCTCGGTGGGCAAGATACACAGCGCGGACGACGTGCGCCGAATCGCCGACTCAGTGGGAAGAGCGGAGATAGCGTCCGGCGTAGCGTTCGGCAGTATTTCGCTAGTCCTCTGGGTAGAAACGGCCGAAGCCATTGTGAACTCGTTCTCCATCTGCAAGGCCTCGAAACGAGTACTGGCGATCGCGTTGGGTGGCGAAGACCTGACGAACGACATGGCGATACCGAGAACGGAATCGGAATGGGAGATCGCCCATGCCCGAAGCGTGGTAGCGGTGACAGCCCGAGCGTCCGATGTGCTCGCTCTCGAGACTCCGTATTTCAACTACAGAGACGACGAGGGACTCCGGCGGAATTCTCAGGCTTCCCGAAATCTCGGTTTTCATGGTCGCTTCGCCATTCATCCATCACAAATCGAAGGCATCAACGCCGCCTATCTGCCCTCCGAAGAGGAAATCGATCACGCTCGCCGCGTGGTTGATGCCTTCGTCGAGGCGGAAAGACTTGGCAGCGCCGCCACATCACTCGACGGCATGGTCATCGACGTTCCTGTCGTCGAGCGGGCTCGCAAAGTTCTCGCGGTTGCCCGAACCGCATCGCAGTAGTATTCAAAAGGACTTCGATGGACAAGATTATTCTCAGTGGCATGGTCTTCTATGGATTTCATGGCCTAAGCCCCGCCGAACAGGAACTCGGCCAGAGATTTGACGTCGACCTCATAGTCCACTTCGACCTCAGCAAGGCCGGCATGTCCGACATGCTTGAAGACACCGTCAGCTATACTCATCTATACCGCGCCGTCAAAGAGATCGTGGAAGGCCCGAGTCGCAAGCTGCTTGAGAATGTTGCGGAGACTATAGCTGAAAAAATACTCGCGGAGTCCTGCGTCGCTTCAGTCCGCGTCACAATTAAGAAGCCGAAAGTGCCCATGAAGGGCAGCGTGCTTGACTACGCGGCGGTCGAAATCCTCCGCGAACGCCGCGCGAACGATTCCTCATGAACGCCTGTCTCGGTGCCCCAACTGTCCCATCGCCATCGAACAATTGAAGTTGAACTGCGACCACTGCTAAAATGCCGGTCAATCTAGACGAGGAGATAAATGCAATGCCTGTAGTAACAATTCAACTGCTGTCCGGCAGGTCCAAGGATCAAAAGACGAAGATAGCGGAGGCGGTGACTTCGGCCCTAGTCGACATCGCGGGGGCAAAACCTGAAGGCGTCCAAGTCATCTTTGCCGACGTTGAAAGGGCCGACTGGGCGAACGCCGGAGTCTTGATGTCGGACAAATAACTCCTGGCCGCTGTCGCGCTCTAGCGGCTAACCGAGGAATGCCTTCCAAAATAGTCCTCAGCCCGTTCGTCATGCGCTTCCCGGCAATTCCTCCGTCGCCTTGCGATTGACACTTCCGGCGTTGCTCCTATATAGTTGACCTACGGTTCGGCAACGTAGCTCAGTCGGTTAGAGCGGGCGCTTCATAAGCGCTAGGTCACTGGTTCGAGTCCAGTCGTTGCCACCATCGGAAGAACCGAGTCGCGCGGAGCGTCGCCTAACGTCGGGAGCGCTCGCATTGGGCGGAATGTGAGGAGTCGGGCGGTTAGCTCAGTGGTCAGAGCGCTTGCTTCACACGCAAGAGGTCCGAGGTTCGACCCCTCGACCGCCCACCAAACGGACACCCGATATCTGAAGGAGCCTAGCGGACACGTAAGCATGAGCCGAAGTGGCGGAATTGGTAGACGCGCTACATTCAGGATGTAGTGCCCGAAACGGGCGTGTGGGTTCGAGTCCCTCCTTCGGCACCACCCAAAAAGACCAACGCGACAATTCACGCTCTGCAACGTCCCAATACAACAAACCTGTCAGTTTCGGAGACACGCGCTTGTAGCTCAGATGGATAGAGCGCATCCCTGCGGAGGATGAGGCCGTGGGTTCGAGTCCCGCCAAGCGCGCCATAACTCTTCTTACAAAGACACAAAATAACGCCCAACGAACAACAAGCACTAGTCTCCCCGCGGGGGGTTAGCTCAGCTGGTTAGAGCGTCTGTCTTACACACAGAAGGTCAGAGGTTCGAGTCCTCTATCCCCCACCACCGCTTACGGTAGATACCGCCATCTTCGAGATGTCGCTCGGCAGCCTTTCCGCGCACCAAGGACTCGCGATTCCCGTAGTCTGACGTTTGGGGCCTGAGTGGACGATAGATGGTGCTGTCTTCGAAATGTGGCTGGAAGGGTGTGTGGCTGATGATCTCCATACGATCGACTTGCAGGCCATGGCGTCTATCATCGAGCCTGACGATCTCAGCTATAGGGATTCCCACTCTGCCACTGACGGAACCAGAGCGTCATCACCGCGAAGACAGCCAGAATGACAAGCGCACCTATGAAGTCCTGAGCCATTGCCGCATCCTTCGCATCACCAATCAGGGGCCTGATGGAGCTGGAACCGATAACGCCCGCTAGGATGAAGATCGGGGCTACCGCACCCAGAGGAACATATCTGTCACGTCCGACTTTAGCAATGCTGAAGAAGGTGGCATTGGAAAACGCGAGGTACACGGCGAAGAAGTAAGAAGCTCCACGCACGAACCCCAACTCATCGAACACAGCCCGGATGAGGAACCAGGTGATTACGACACCAATGCCGAGTCCGAGCCAGCGGAGTTCCCGATGCGATCCTCGCCAGGCGGAGCCCCATGATTTTCCCCAGCTTCTAAAGTGCCAAGACAAGAGCCTGTCCATCAGTCCCAAGGTCGCCAAAGAGAGTCTCTCAAGGGAATGACCCATTCCATCTACCTTCTGGTCATCCGCCTGAGCCACCGCCGGGTCAATTGCCAGAGAGACTGCCATCTATGATTGGGGTGCCACGCCTTTCTGATGCGGTCCCTGGCTCGGCCTGTCTTGATCTCCCATTTCGAAAGGCGTCGAACCCACCGCACCCGATTGCGATAGATCCAATAGTGAGATTGACAAGCCAAGCTCCAGTTTCCAATCGACGGAGAGAGGGAGATTGACTTCCCATCGAACGTCATCTCCCAGTCTGTGGGATTTAGCGGCGTCACCACCTCGTTCTCGCATCCACAGCAACATTTGTGCACAAGAGTGGCGAAGGGTATCGACACGTACAGCGCACCCTCATCCAAGATATCAGGGATGTAGTCTACGAACTCATGCTTCAGGGACTTGATTCGAGTCACGCTTTGTCCTCATTGACCAAGTGATTCCCGTCGATCTGGTACAAGCTCGTGTGCTCCTTCTCAAGGTCAGTATAGAACCCGATGAGCTTCTTCCACTTGATCACGGCCAGAGCCGCGTTCAGTGCGTTGAGGTCAGCAATCTGGATGTTGCGGGAGTAGTCGTCATCGCCGTCGCCATCCGAGAGTGGGAGCGTAGAGCGAACCTGTTCCCGAGATTGGTCTGTACTCACAGTCACCCTCAGTTGGCCCAGCAGCGAACCCTCGACTTCCTCTATGCCCATCCCAACGTCTATGAACGGCACGCCGAACTCTTCAAGCTTCTCTGCCACAAGCCTCCTGGGACGACCCTTATCAACTGCAATGAACACGAAGTCCATAGTTCGTAGGCAATCCACAGTCGACTCATCCACGTATCCGTGGGCTACGATGTTGTCGCGCCGAATCGCATGGTAGACATCTCTGTAATAGTCGTCCTTTTGCAGTGCGGCCTTCAACGTTTCGATGGATGAGGCCCCAGGTGAACGGAAGGCGTTATGCTGTCCGAACTTGTCTCCATCGAACAAGTGGATCTCCCTTACAGGGGTCTTGGCCACCAAGTCAAGGATGTACGAACCTGAGCCTCCCAGCCCTACGATGGCTACTGCACCGACCTCCAGCTTTTGGGTTATGGCGCCGATGCCGGCACGGCTCGACGCTGTATCGACGTACCTGAACACCGAGTCTTCATCATGGGCTTCGACGACTGCAAATGTCCGGGCAGTAACGTTCGGATCAATTGCTTGGGCTGGCCCAGAAAGGATTGCCTCGTAAGTGGTCATCTTCTCGTAGTAGTCGGGATACCCTTCAGGCGGTTTGCTCGAGAAGCTGTGGTCCACGACCAACCCATCAACCAACACTTGGCGGTCACTAGAATGACTGATCTGGCTTAGGGGCCGTCCTTGCGCATCACAGGGCATAGCTCCGGCGAACATCACGACATGCGTACTCGGAGTTGTCGTGGCATCGCCGACCAGCGTCAACTCCGAGACGAGAATCCCGTACCTGATGATTCGACCTTCTGCGACATACGGGATGTGCCTCAGAAGAAGGTAGCCGGATCGCACCTCGACTTCGTAGCCGTCATCCTCAAGGCGCTTTAGGTCGGTGCTATGACTTATCAGTGAACGTGACATTGAAGACGGTCCCGTCTTGAATCTTCACACTCTTGCCCTTGACGAGGCTTCCGTCACGCGGGGCATCTCCGGCGTTCCGGTAGCTCGCGGTGAACACGATGGCAGGCCCAGACGGTGGCGGATCGAATGCGAGCCTCACCATCTGGTCGAAGGAGAGTTCGCCTTCAGCGGATAGTGCGCTTGAAAGGACGGCCTTCTTCCTCCCGTTCACGATTATTTCGACTGTGTCCTTGTCCTCGACCTTATCTTCGATCTTGTCTTCAACCATCGCCAGGACTCCTTCTCTGTTGTTCCACTAGCTATTGACAGTACCAACTCCGGTACTCTATACATAGGATACTCGACCGCCCATGCACGTGTCAATCCTTCAGTGGAACATTGTACCAAGTTAGGCACAGGAGGGGTTATGAATGCTGGCAAGCTTGAACTCAGCGACTTGGGGCGCCTCGTCCTGGCGGAGCGAAACCGCAGAGGTCAGAGTCTACGGGAAGTGGCTCATGCCGTAGGAATCCCCTTTAACACTTTGGCACGCGTGGAGAAGGGTCACGTCCCCGACCTCCCCAAGTTCAAGAGACTCGTCGAGTGGTGTGGCGCCGACATCACGCAATTCTTTGAAGCCCAAGAGAAGGCGACGGCGACCACGGACATCATCGCTGAGCACCTTCATGCAGACGTCAATCTCCCTTCCGGCGCAGCCGATCAGATTGCAGGCATCGTCAGCGAGCTCTATCACGCGCTGGCACGCCCCCAGGAAGTCGTCGCGGTGCATCTGCGGGCCGCCCAGACGTTCCGTCCAGTCGCAGCCCATGTCTTGGGAGTGTTGCTGAACGACATGAATGAAGCGCTCATAAAGGAGCTTACCGATGGCCCTGCGGAGAGGGTTTAAGTCCGAAGCCGAGAGGATAGCGAGGAGTTTGCGAGCGGACCTGGGAATCGGCGCCGCTCAGTCTGTAACTCCCGAAATGCTCGCCGACCTGCTGGGCATCGAGGTCCGAGCGGGAGACGAGTTGATACCGCGCAAGAGGTTCACCGAACTCGAAAAGGTGCAACCCGGCGCATTCTCGGCATGCACGTTTCGACCGTCGGCCGACCGCGTGGTCGTCGTATACAACCCTCTCGCGGCAAAAACCCGTCAGAGGAGTGATGTGGCGCATGAACTTGCACACACGATTCTTAAGCACGAGTTGAGCCGGGTCGAGAAGCTCGGCAATGTCACCTTCCTATCTTGTGATCCCACTCAGGAGGAAGAGGCCGTCTGGCTGTCCGGGTGCCTTCTCCTTCCACGTTCATTGCTCTTGGCGGAGGTGCGTAGGGGATCGGGCGCAAGAGATGTCGCCAAGAAGTACGGAGTTAGTGAAAGGATGGCCCAGTATCGACTGGACGTCACTGGCGTGGTGAGACAGAACCAGGCCACCATGAAGAGGAGACGGGCGCGACGATAGAGGTAGTCGAGGGAACCCCATCACCGCTTACGGTAGATATCGCCATCTTCGAGATGCGGCTCGGTAGCCTGTCGGCGCACCGTGGACTTGCGGTTCCTGTAGTGTGATGCATCGGATAGAGGGACGGCAGGAGTGTCACACCGGCGCTGGACTGGACAGTAGATGGCACTACTTTCGAGATGTGGCTGGAAGCGGGTTGAGCCTATTGAGCTGTTCAGTATGACCCGCCTAGGGCCTCGCGACGTTCCGATGTGGTAAGCGCCGTTTTACTCAAGCCCATCTGAGCAAACGATACGGATGACCTGCGGCTCCGTAGGCTGTGCTCCCACGTCGTCGTCGAGGGCCATCGTGTCCCGTAATGCGAACTTTTCGATGGGGAGTACGGCTGTAGGCATTCTAACGAGAGTTTCGCGATCTTGTCAGTTTGGTGGAGGATGACGGGCCGTGACCCCATGATGCCGGACGGCCCCTTTCCACGATGCAAGCTTCTCGTCATTGAAGTCGTAAGAACGTCTGCCGGGCCTGTTTCGCCAAGCAGCCTTTTACTTCACTGAGAGCGTAAGGGTGTAGCTGCCCGACGTGTCGAGGTCGAACGTCGTCGCCTCGATGGTGTACGTGCCCGCATTCAACTGTCGATTGATCCGCGAGTCGGTGTCGCCCCCGTGGTAGTTCACGTCGTCGTGTTCGGCGAGGATATCGCCCGTCTTCGACTTCCCTGCCCGCAGCTTGAGGTAGGTGTCGAAGTCGGAGGACTCAAAGTCGATCCGGACCTGAGCGGCGTCCTTCAGGGTGAAGGCGTAGTAGTCAGTGTATCCTCCGTCGTAGCAGTCGCCGCTGCCCAGGGCGTTGGGGATGCTTGCCGCGCCTGAAACTTCTCCCAGGTCGATGATCGTGCATGAGAAGCGTGGGACCGGAGTCGGCGTGGGAGTGGCGGTGACGGCTCGGATGCGAAGCATCAGCAGGTCGCCGTTCTTCCACGGCTGGGTCGCCGCCGCCCAGCTCAGGGTGTTGTTGGCGGCGTCGACGGTCGCATCCGAAACATCAAGGGAGACCGAGACCGTCCCGTCCAGCGCGATGAAGTCGAGGACGTGGTTGGCGAGGCCGGTGTGCGGTGAGAGCTTCAGCTTGACGACGCCAGCCTGTCCTGAGCCTCCCGAAGGGGACTCCCACTTCAGGCTTTTCAACGCTGTTGCAGCTTTGTTCACCGTGAACGACGACGGCTTCAAGACCCCGTTCGACGAGTCCGCGCCCACGCCCGAAGTCAAATTCACCGGGTCGAAGAACGCCTCGTGCACAGCGCCCGTGGGAGCGGTGACCTGGATGAGTCTTGGTCTGTTGTTCCTGGCGGCGTGGGGAAGGTAGCCGCAGGGGATGTACTTACGGAATTGAATGTTGTGATAGACGGTGTATTCGCCTGCCGGAAGCGGGCGGGTGGCGAGAATCACGCCGTTGCTGTGGATCGAGATCTCGAAGAGGTCCTTGTCCTTGCCATCGAGCCATATCCTGGCGCCCAGAGGATGAGTCTCCTTCACGACGGAATGCCTCGGCAGACCGGACGCTAGAGGAAATACGAAACGCTCTTTCATACTTTCACCCCGTGCCTTGTACCCGTTGAGGATTGACTCCTCAATAAAGCTCTCCCTGATGCACTCGAAATAGCCCGTCACGCCTTCGCCATCCTTGCGCCACTTCTCCATCTTCGCTATCAGCGTCTTCATCTCTGAGACGGAAATAGTTTCAGGCTCCGATGCTGCACCGGTCGCCCCGCTTACCTGCGGCGGCTCCAGCAGAAAGCGTTTTTCGCTCCCTCGTTCACCCTCTGCCCCACCACTTGCGGCCGACGGAAGCCACACTCGATGATAGGTGTCTACCCCATAGTCGTATATGGCCCCGATCTTATATCGTTGCGACCCGTCCGTTGATCCGGGCACGGGCACTTCCCGCACCATGACGATTGCCTCGCGATCATCCCAGCGAGTGTCGCGGTCGACCTTCCACTTCTTCGCAGCCTCCAGCGCAAGCTCCATGCTCGTATACGGATTCGTACGCTCGACCGTGTGCCAGTGGATGAACTCGCCCTTGGCGTTCCTGTCCATAATGGACTGTATCACCTCGGATCTGTGATCCACGTGTGCGACGGCGACCAACTCGGCGCCGCCCGAGCCCTTCAGGTACTCGAATACCTTGAACGTGAACTGCACGAGGCCCTGGTGGCGTACCGTCCCGTCACCCCTCGTGGGGAGACGCTCAGCCGACGCCGAGGTGCTCTTGAGCCTCACTCGTGCGATCACGGTGGCGTCGAAGACATTCTGGTTCAACCCCGCCGGACCCAAGGACGGCGCATAGGAAGCGTGTGTAGGAGGTGCAGCGATAAGATCGGTAGGAGGTGTAGCGATAAGAGCATCGTCGGGAGGCGCAACGATAAGAGCATCGTCGTTCGAGCAGCCGATAGAGAACCACGCTGCTAGCAGGATCGTCGCTAGCAGCGTCAGCCTCGACGCCGGTCGTCCCATTCGTCGTATTCGGAAACCCATCCCGCCCTCCTCTAGTGCGAGGTATGCCCCTCGTAGTTCTTCTGCAATGCCTTCCTGTCGTTAGCGGTCGGGTGAGACTGTGTATAGTCTTCCGTATACATCACGTCTCCGGAAACGGAGCTGTGTCCCAGCCCGGCGGCGTGACCGAACTCGTGCGCCAACACCGCGGGCAGGTAGATGACGTCGAGGTTGTCCTCGACCAGACTAATATCGTCGATCCATTGGTATTTCTTGAGTACATCTACTCCTCCTTGCCTCTGATAGAAATGCAGCGGGTGCACGATGTACATCGTTTGGTTTCCTATGTGTTCGTCTCCATTCCACCAGCCGGCGACGCAGGCCAAAGAGTTGTCTCCGCACGGGAAGGTCGGCGTCGGGCGTGGCGGATTTGGACGTGGGGTCACGACTTGGATCACAATGCTCCTTCCGTCGGCGTTCGACGCGCCGCAGCCCGTTCCTGTGCAGAATGTGACGGGTGAAGTCCCCCAGACGGCCGCGGCCGTGGGTATCGCCGCCCGAAAGTCGGGCGTCGGCACGGGCGTGGGCGTGGACCGGGGGACGACAATCTCCTGGCCGGTCCCGTGCACAGGAGGAGGCGTCGGAGTCGGCGTCGGAGTGAGCGTCGGCGGCAACGTTTGCACCGAGTACTTGACCACGTTGTCCCTCTGATGCCACGACCGGGGAATGGACACCTCGGCATACGTTACCCCGTATCTGACGTTATTGTCCAGTTCGCTCGCTCTAATCGTCAGCTTCGCGCTCCCCGTGCCTATGCCGCAGCGTGCAAGATAGAACTTGCCGTTCGCCTTCAGGAACCCCGACTTCGTGGGGGCGGCATTCGAGTTCCAGTCGCACGTGCCCGGGAGACTATTCTTCACCTCCAGTCCCGTGCCGGACGGCGCCTCGATGAGAAAATCGAGAAAATCGTTCACTCTGCCCTCCGGCTGTATGCCGAGGTCGACCGTGACGACGTTCATGAGCCGTCCGTTGAAATTCTCCAGCGAGTAGGAGTCGCTTACGTCCTTGCCGTAGAGATGGGTGACCATCGGCTGGGGCGAACGGTGCGTCTTGAAGGACTTGGACGCGCTCTCGATCTCGCGAACCGCGCCGCCCACGGTTGTTTCGCCGACCACTTTGATGTCAAAGTCGGAGTTTTCCGTGAAGCGGCCCACCAATTCGTAACCAAAATTCGTGCCAGACGAAAGTTCGGGGGAACTCGTCCACTTCGTTGAAGCCTTCTGCTTCCACTTGAGCGTCAGTTTCGACCACGACGTGCGGGGTGGTGACCACGATAGCTTCACGTACACGTTGGTCGTGCCAGGTATGACTCTGCTGATCCAGATGGTCGGCGCACCAGGAACCGGTGTGGGAGTTTGCATTGGCGTAGGTGTTGTGGGAGTTTGCGTGGGCGTCGGCGTAGTTGCAGGGGTAGGTGTAGACGTTGGCGTAGGCGTGGGTGTAGTTGCAGGTGCGGGCGGAGGCGGACTGGTCGTCGTGCCATACCGGTTGAGCGACCAGATCGAATCGCCCACTGCGTTGCCGGCGCGGACCTCGAATTCATAGCGTGTGCCCGGAGTCAGTCCGGAGAATGTTTTGGTTGTGCCGGTGATGTCGTCGGTCTGCGACCAACTCCCTGGCACGCCGCGGCCTCCCGCGTCACGGTTCCTGTACCGAGTGTCGTAATGGGTCGCGCCCGTTACCGCGCCCCATTTGAGAGTGATGGAGTTTTGACTGACCGCGGTGACTGACGGCCGCGCGGGACGGGACGGCGCAGAGGAGGCGGTGACGGTGATCGTAAACGTTTGTTGGCGTGATGCCGACGCGTTGTCCGTAACGGTATACGTCACCGTGGATGCCCCAAGAACAGTCGGAGCGCCGCCGACCGTGCGGTTCGACGCAGTGAACGACAGCCCCGCGGGAAGCCCGCTCACGCTGTACGTGTACGGCGAGGTACCCCCGCTCGCCAAAGGCAGCGTAAATGACGCCGACACTCCCCGCGTCAGCCACCGATCCTGCGGGTCAGGGAGAGTCAAAGAAGGCGGAACGGCGATGGTGGTTCCATACCGGTTGGGAGACCAGTCCGAATGGACCTCGCCTTTCCCGGCGCGCACGCGGAACTCATAGCGCGTGCTCGAACTCAGGCCGCTGAAGGTTATGCTTGTGCCGCTGATGTCGTTGGTTTGCAACCAGCTCCCGGGCTTGCCAGGACCCCCTGCGTCCCTGTTTCGGTACTGGACGTCGTAGTGCCCCGCTCCGGATACGGCCCCCCAGCTGAGCGAGATGGAGTCGTGGCTGACTCCCGTAACAGACGGCCTGCCGGGTGTGGGAGGCGGACTACCTCCCGATCCCTGCACTCCCCCACTTATAAGTGCCGGCGTCGAGGTTGCCGAGAGACCTGCCATGTGAGGGGTCGGGGTTGAGGAGCCTTCCTGTGCCTCAACCGGAAGGTTGAATGGAACGGTCAAGAAGAGCGCCGTTAGGCCAATGGAGAGGGTAACCGGCAGTCCGGTTCGCAACGCCCGCACTACAGGGATCAGCGTCTTGCCAAACATCCTCATAGCGGACCTGATGCTGTTTTCAGCTGGAGTGTCCCTCTGCATTGCACCCTCCGAACTCGCGCAGGCTCGCAACGTAGGTTGGCGTGAGGAAGGCGACCGAGTTCAGTATCTTCCGTCCCGGCATCGCGCCTGTTCTTCTTTGAGCTTTCGAAGCAGCTCCTGAAGCGGCGACGTAGGTTTGTTTTCGCCGTATTCTGTGCATGATATCATGTCGTCGCGATCATCACGTTGCTTGCCGTCGATAACTCGCGTCACGCTTTCTCCAGTCCAACACCACGTGCAGGGTATCAAAGCTATAACGCTATTTTGCGAAACTTATGAGAATTCAATAGTCGTATAAGTATCCTGAATTTCAAACCGAGCGTTGGTGGTACTCTTCCTAATAGAGTGCCCCGTTGGGAAGTCGTCTGAGCAATTGCTCCAACGGATCTCTGGCTGATCGACTCAACGATCTCGCACCCACCAACCGATCGGCCAACAGTTTGAACGTCCATCGAACACGACTGCCAGACGGCTCTCCGCAGGCAATGGCTATCAGCCGGGCTTCACCTTCTCCGTCCAGTATCTTCTCGGGACGACGTAACTGCTTTTTGCTGTTCTGGGATGTATTGCACTAAGATCAGTTCCGTAGTTGTTCAGTTGAATTCACAAGCCACAGAAGGCAAGCTAGAACGTGTTGTGACCAGGAGGATGGACGCAGCCCGTGTAGCTGGTAGCGCGACGAGAGGCGTTCACCAAGGGGCCCAGAACTCGACTTCACCACCGGAGAGTGCGACAATTCAGTCTGTGAGGCCAGTTATGGAGAATCGCTTCTTCGACCAACCCATACTCAACTCCCCCTATGAGTACCCGGCGAAGCACTGGGAGCTTGATGACGAGGGCCAGCCGACCCAGCAGATCATCGAGAACCGGCGTGGCGCGGAGTTCATCACGCCCATTCCAAAGCCCAAGAAGCAACGGGCGAATAAGCCTCAGCAAGAATTCGTCATCGACGAGGGCAAGGGGCTATCCACCCAAGAGCAACAGTACGATGTTACGGCGATGGTGAACGAGATTCGCAGCCAGGTCGACCGATGGAGAGAGTTGCCGAACCCCAACGACTGGCGCGTCACGCCCGAAACCGCTCGGCTGCTCCAGCACTGGCGACACCACGAATTCAGCGATATCCAGCCGTTCTTCTGCCAGGTAGAGGCGGCCGAGACCATCATCTGGTTGACCGAGGTTGCGCCGAATTCCGGGCCAGACGGAAGGCGTCTCCTTGAGCGCCTAGCCAACGCCAACAACGACGCCAACCCGGAACTGTCGCGCATAGCGCTGAAGCTGGCTACCGGCGCCGGCAAGACCACCGTCATGGCCATGATTATCGCGTGGCAGACCATCAACGCTGTCCGGCATCCAAACAGCAGCCGCTTCACACGCGGCTTCCTCGTGGTAGCCCCGGGTATCACCATCAAGGATCGGCTGCGTGTGCTCCAGCCCAACGACCCGGACAGCTACTACGCCAGCAGAGAGTTGGTACCCAGAGACATGCTCGCGGACATCGAGCGCGCCAAAATCGTCATCACCAACTACCACGCACTCAGGCTGCGTGACCGTATGGAGCTTTCCAAGGGCGGACGCGCACTCCTACAAGGCAGGGGTGCCAACCTAGATACGATGGAGACCGAGGGCCAGATGATCCAGCGTGTCATGCCCGATCTCATGGGCATGAAGAACATCTGGACGCTGAACGACGAGGGACACCACTGTTACCGCCACAAGCCGGGAGAGGACGACGAGGGCACTCTGAAAGGCGACGACAAGAAGGAGGCCGACAAGAACAACGAGGCCGCCCGCGTGTGGATATCCGGGCTTGAAATCGTCAAGCGTAGGCTCGGCGTCAGGCAGGTCGTTGATCTGTCAGCAACGCCCTTCTTCCTGCGAGGTTCCGGCTATGCGGAGGGAACGCTGTTTCCCTGGACGGTGAGTGACTTCTCGCTCATGGACGCCATTGAGAGCGGCATCGTCAAGCTGCCGCGCGTTCCGGTTGCCGACAACATCCCAGGCGGCGACATGCCCAAGTACCGTGTCCTGTGGGAGACCATCCGCGCTGACATGCCCAAGAAGGGCCGTGGAAAAGCGAAAGGGACTCTCGACCCGCTCAGCCTCCCTGTACAGTTCCAGACCGCCCTCGAAGCCCTCTATGGTCACTACGAGAAGACCTATGAGACCTGGGCAACGGCCGGGATCACAGTCCCGCCCTGCTTCATAGTGGTCTGCAACAACACCTCAACCTCCAAGCTGGTCTACGACTACATATCCGGCTTCCACCGCGAGAGCGAGGACGGCTCCGAGACCTTTGTGCAGGGTCGCCTCGCCTTGTTCCGGAACTTCGACGAGCATGGCAACTCCTACCCTATACCCCGCACGGTTCTGATAGACAGCGAGCAGATCGAATCCGGCGATGCCCTGGACAGGAACTTCCGCGCTATGGCTTCTGACGAGATTGAGCGCTTCCGTAGGGAGAGAGTGGAACGCACCGGCGACGCGCGCGATGCGGAGAACATCACCGACCAGGACCTTCTCCGGGAAGTGATGAACACCGTCGGCAAGGAGGACCGTCTCGGTCAGTCCATCCGCTGCGTCGTGTCGGTCTCCATGCTCACCGAGGGCTGGGACGCCAACACTGTCACGCACGTTCTCGGTGTGCGGGCCTTCGGGACCCAGCTCCTCTGCGAACAGGTCATTGGACGCGCATTGCGCCGGCAGTCTTACGACCTTAACGACGACGGCCTGTTCGATGTTGAGTACGCCGACGTGCTCGGCGTGCCATTCGACTTCACGGCGAGGCCGGTCGTCGTGAAGCCACAGCAGCCACGCCAGACGGTACAGGTCAAGGCGGTGCGCCCAGAGCGGGATCATCTCGAAATTCGATTCCCCAGGGTATCCGGCTATCGCACCGATCCGCCGAAGGAAGAACTCAAGGCGGAGTTCAATGAGGACTCGCGCCTATTACTGACTCCTGATCTGGTGGGGCCAACGACAACCTTGAACGAGGGCATCATCGGTGAAGGGGTGGATCTCAATCTGGTGCACACCGGCAACATGCGGCGCTCAACCCTGTCGTATCACCTGACACAGCGGTTGCTTTACACGAAGTGGCGTGATTCCAACGAAGACCCAAAGCTGCACCTGTTCGGCAGTTTGAAGCGCATCGTCAAGCAGTGGCTGGATGGCTACCTAGTCTGCAAAGGCGGGACCTATCCGGCCCAACTCATGTACCAGGACTTGGCGGACAGGGCCTGCGATATCATCGCGGCCGCTATCACCGACAGTCGCGCGAACGGGTATCCCGTAAAGGCCCTACTCGATTCGTTCAATCCGACCGGCTCGACCGCCCACGTGAACTTTAGCACGTCCAAGTCCAGCCGATGGCAGACGGACTCTCGCAAGTCCCACGTGAACTGGATCGTGCTTGATAGCGACTGGGAGGCGGAGTTCTGCCGTGTGGCCGAAGCTCACCCTCAGGTGAGGGCCTACGTCAAGAATCACAATCTGGGGCTTGAGGTGCCGTATCGATCCGGTTCGGATTCCCGCATCTACATTCCCGACTTTATCGTTGACGTCGACGACGGACGCGGTGAGGACGATCCTCTCCACCTCGTCGTTGAGATCAAAGGCTACCGCAACGAGGACGCAAAGGCGAAGAAGCTGGCGATAGAGACCTATTGGGTCCCAGGGGTGAACAACCTTGGGCAGTACGGGCGCTGGGCCTTCGCCGAGTTCACGGACGTTTACGGTATGGAGGCCGGGTTCGACGGATTAATACAAGGATGCGTTTAGAGGTTGGGACTTCCTGACTACAGCGCTATGGTCTCCAAAGAACTGCTGGCCGCCGCTCCGCTGGAAGGGGTTGACCTTTTAAGGCCACGTGAGTTCTCGCGCAACGTCGAGTTCTAATGTCTTCCCAGATCGTGTCGGGATGATGCTCTGCATGGAGGTTGACGGGTGCGCCGGTTCCGTGATAACCTTATACTTAGATTTGCCCCTTGGCAGTACGCCCAGCTCCCGGATAGTCCGGTTATTGTGAGCGAGGCCGATCCCTTGGGGCTTTTTCTTTTGGATGGTGCCCGATAGCTGTGGCAGCGAAGGTAGCGATTCTCATTGACGGCGGGTACTTCCTGAAACGCTTGCCCCATGTCCGGCGCGATGTTGATGCTTCAAACGCTGAAGATGTCGTAAGGGCGATTGACCAACTAGTCCGCGGCCACCTGGATCAGTTGAATCAAGTTCACAAGGCCCCAAATTTCTTCCAGCTTCTGTACCGCTGCTTTTACTACGACGCTTGGCCGTACTTACATAAGGCTCATGAACCGATAAGCAAGCGCCCGATCGACTACGCCAAGTCGGAGACGGCGATCTTCCGACGTGAGCTTTTCGACGCGTTGCGAGGACGACCTAACCTCGCTTTGAGGTTGGGACAAGTCACAAAGCCGCGTGATAGGTCATGGATCCTCAAGCCGAAGCCGCAGGGAGACCTCTTAAACGGCAATCTCCAAGTGTCTGCTCTCCATGATTCCGACTTCCTTCTCAATTTGCGCCAGAAGGGTGTCGATATGCGAATCGGCCTTGACATCGCGACAATCACACTCAAGAAACAGGCCAATGTCATTGTCCTAGTCTCCGGCGACAGTGACTTTGTGCCCGCAGCCAAGCTGGCCCGGCGGGAAGGAGTCACGTTTATCCTAGACCCACTCTGGCAAAACGTATCGCCCGACCTTCACGAGCACATAGACAGGTTGACAAGCGGCTTCCCGCGGCCCCGGCGTGACGCGCAGCACACTCTTAATGCGGAGGACTGACTCTCTCATGCCCCGACGCGTACGCACCAAACAGCCCACGATCACCCACGAAGATGCTCGGCGCAGAAACCTACCGTCCGCCGAGCATCAGCCTCTGATGCGAGAGAATGAGCAAGAGGCCGTTCGAGTGGCGTACGAGCGGCGCAACCGGGACCTCGACCCGCAGCTCGTGTGGCGCGGCAAGGACGAGCAGGACTGGTCGGACCTCGTGGTCAACACGCCGCCGCTGTACATCCAAGAGCGAGTGCATCCGAAGGTCCTGGTCGATGACCTGGTGCGGCAGTCTCGGAACGGTCGCGGCTCCGACGAATTCCAGACCGATATGTTCGCCGACTTCAATGGACTTCCTTCCGAGGACGCCAAGACGGAGTTCTACCGGCACGACGCCAACTGGTCGAACCGAATGATCCTGGGCGACAGCCTCCAGGTGATGGCGTCGCTGGCAGAGCGCGAGGGACTGCGGGGCAAGGTGCAGTGCATCTATATCGACCCACCCTACGGCATCAAGTTCAACTCCAACTTCCAGTGGTCGACCACCAGCCGCGACGTGCGCGACGGCAACGCCGCCCACATAACCCGTGAGCCGGAGCAAGTAAAAGCATTCCGCGATACCTGGCGCGACGGCATCCACTCGTACCTGACGTACCTGCGAGACCGTCTGACCGTGGCCCGAGACCTGCTAGCAGAGTCCGGTTCTATCTTTGTGCAGATCGGTGATGAGAACGTCCACAGCGTAAGGTCACTTATGGACGAGGTTTTCGGGTATGAGAATTTTATCTCTGAGATAGTTTGCCTGAAGACAAGCAGCCAGACTTCGCAGAACATAGCAGGAATTGCAGACTATATCCTACTATATGCCAAGAGCAAGGCGGCGCTAAAGTATAAGACCCTCTATAAGCAAAAGGTTCTTGGAGAGAAGGGAACTACTCAATACGTCTGGGATTTGACAGATGACTTACAAGAATCGCGATTGTCTCAGAATAGAACACCCAATGGGCGAGTGTTTGCTGCCGATAATCTATCGAGCCAATCTGGAGGCGAGACAACAAGGTACGAGTATCAGTATTCTGGCAAGGGATTCAGTCTGGCGAGAGGGGGATGGAAGACTAATGTAGTTGGCATGGGACGACTAGACAAGTCTTATCGACTCAAACCGATAGGGAATTCTCTGATGTACAGGCGGTTCCTGCCAGACTTCTCTGTCTACCCCATTGCGAACGTTTGGGATGATGTACTTTCAACAGGGCTAACTGAGCAGAAATCCTATGTTGTTCAGACCGGGGCAAAGATCATAGAACGCTGCATTCTTATGACTACTGACCCCGGCGACCTGGTGTTAGATCCCACTTGCGGATCGGGCACCACCGGGTACGTGGCCGAGCAGTGGGGCCGTCGCTGGATCACCATCGACACCTCCCGCGTTGCTCTCGCGCTACCCGTACTATCTGCTCTCCGACAGCCGAGAAGGGCAGGCGAAGCAGGCGGAAGTCGAGCGTCGAGCCGCTTCCGAGGTCCCCACCTACGGTGACATCCGTCAGGGGTTCGTCTACGAGCGCGTGCCGCACATCACCCTGCGGGCCATTGCGAATAATTCGGAAATCGACGTTATCTGGGAGGCCGTCCAGAAGGACCTGGAGCCTCTCAGAGATGAGTTGAACCGCGCGCTCGACGTTTCGTGGGAGGAGTGGGAGATACCGCGAGACGCGGAGGATACGTGGTCGGACGAAGCGAGGAAGATTCACGCCGGGTGGTGGGAACGACGAATCGCCCGCCAGAAGGAGATCGATGCTTCAATTGCCGCCAAAGCCGACTACGAGTACCTGTACGACAAGCCGTATGAAAACAAGAACAAAGTACGGGTAGCGGGGCCGTTCACCGTCGAGAGCATATCCCCGCACCGGGTCTTGGGCGTGGACGAGAACGGTGACTTCATATCGGAGCCGACGACCGGCTATGGGAGCGAGTTCGACTTCGCGCAGGTCATCCTCGACAACCTCAGTTCGTCCGGCATTCAGCAAGCCCATAGAGAGGACAGGATAACCTTCACGTCCCTCACTCCCTGGCCTGGGCGGTTGGTGTGCGCCGATGGA
Source organism: Dehalococcoidia bacterium (assembly GCA_965232435.1). GTDB lineage: Bacteria > Chloroflexota > Dehalococcoidia > Lucifugimonadales > VXLM01 > VXLM01. Next base: position 20,415 of record CBDDPU010000004.1, on the reverse strand, counting down.
CGCTACAGGGAGGGGGACGAAGAGGATGGGATAGATCGCCGCGCCGCTATTTTCATAGGTCCTGAGTTCGGCACGGTGTCGCGGCCCGACCTTGTGGCGGCGGCGCGAGAGGCCGCTGACGGCGGTTTCGACGTTCTGATCGCCTGCGCATTCAACTACGAAGCGCACACGACCGAGTTCGAGAGTCTGGGCCGGATTCCGGTGCTGAAGGCTCGCATGAACGCCGACCTCCACATGGCCGATGACCTGAAGAACACAGGCAAGGGCAACCTGTTCGTGATCTTCGGTGAGCCGGATATCGACATCCTCGATGCGGACGACGACCAGGTCCAGGTTAGAGTCAACGGTGTGGACGTGTTCCATCCCAACACGGGCGAGGTGCGGAGCGACGGGCCGGAGGGTATAGCCTGCTGGTTCATCGACACCGACTACAACGAAGAGGCGTTCTTCGTCCGCCATGCTTACTTCCTTGGAGCCAGCGATCCGTACAAGTCGCTGAAGACCACCCTCAAGGCCGAGATCGACGCGGACGCCTGGGCGACACTGCACAGCGACATCTCCCGCCCGTTCGACAAGCCTAACTCAGGCCGCATCGCCGTCAAGGTCATCAACCACCTCGGCGACGAGGCGCTGAAGGTGTTTCGTGTAAAATAAGGCCTAAATGGCGAATTCACTGCTCTGAATTGACCTAGCAGTAGTCTGGTACGTTCTAATATGGTACATTCACACGCCTAAACGCATGTGCCTAGGTGATTGACGCATAGTGGACGAAGGCGGGCTACACGGGGAAGTATGATGGCTGTCACGACACCAGAAGTAATCAAGGCGAACATAGTGTTGGTTGGCCTCCGCCTGCTCAGTGCTCCGGAGGAGATCGAGGCTTTCAAGCGTGCGATCGCCACAGACGTGCAAATAGCGGGAGCCGGACTTGCGACAAATATCCACTCGGGCATCGCAGAACCGCAGTTCGCCCTCGCCCTGAACAGGGATAGAATCACCCTCGAATTGTCCCCTTCGCGGTCAGCGGTCAACCGAGATTATCCGTCACGCGAAGATTTGTCCAAATTGGCCGAGGTAGCAGGGCAGGCCATAGGCAACACTTCCGTAGAGGAGCAAGAGCTTCGAGCTTTCGGGTTCAACATTGAACTGGTATTTGACCAAGATCCCGAGACTCCTGCGTTTACGTACCTTTCAAGACGACTGTTCGACGTGGGTGCGCTTGGAAGTGAAGAGTGGCTGTTCACTGGTGGAGCCGGCAAGCTCATATTCGATGATGGCAAGCGACGCTGGACAATTGTCTTGGAGCCTCGGTTTAGCGACGAATCGGAGTCAAGAGTCTTCTTGAGTGCAAATCTGCACGAGGTCAGACTGACTATACCTACGGAAGACGAGATCAGGAATTCCCTCGAAGAAGTCTGGGACGAGGTGCACGACTTCGTACAGCGATTGGAAGAGCGAGGATCGTAATGGCCGAGACCAGCACGTTACAGCGAACCAGCAATCTTCGTCCAGAGGAAGAATTGGCGTTCCTGTTGGAGGGGAAAAATAGGCCCAACAACACAGAGCGCATGGGGTTACGAAACCCAACGTCCCACGTTCCATTAGACAGCTTGGGAAGCCAGTCTGTCCCTTATCCTACGTCGCGTCGTAACGTTTTCTTGAGTTACCACAGGACTGATGAGCCGCTAACCCCTGTTGCTGTCGGTGTCCCTCAGCACCAAATATCCAATGCGTGGAGTTTGATTGTTTATAGACTTGTAGTCGGATCGGACTATTCCCTCGTCTGGCATCATAGCAATGATCGGAACCTCCAAGGCAGGGTGCCAGCATCATTCCGGCTACACGCTCGCCAGGAGAGCAGTGCGCCGACTAACGTCCTAGTAAATGTGGATGTGTGGTATACACCCATTCACAATCTGACAGAACGGCAAGAGGAGGCCGCCGACCGTCGTGGACAAGAACGACTTGCCGCCAGACTACAGGCAAGCTTTGAAGTTGAACCCGTTGAAGACGGTATGGGACATCTGGCCGAAGAGATTATTGGTGAAGCACTGTTGCACGCGGGTAACGCCCCGGTTCTTTTCTGGTTTGGAGACTTCTGTACTGACTCTGGGCAGCCGAGCTTCGCTGCATCGGTTCTACGCTGCCTAGGGCGTCATGACGATGTGGGAACGACTTCATGGCGTGTAGGTCTAGTGCGAGACGGCTTGGCTATGGACAGTGTGGAAATCAGAGACGCTGCCGTACAAGCGGCGGAATCGTGGGGTGCCCCTGACTTTATTGAAGTTCTACAATCACATACCGAGCCTGAGTCGTGGCTTCAACAGTACATTTTCGATGTCGTTGAGGACCTAGCCAAATAGACTGTGTTCCTTGCTCGAAAGATCACACGCGCAAAATGGTCAGCTGCTGGAGATCTGTCGGTTGGTGAAATTCCAGCAGATGCAGTGACTGTTGATTTAAGAACGCAAGAAAACTCCCTCTCGTTCTGGCGATGTCCCACTGACTCTGTCGGTGATGTTGAAGATGCTGCACTAGCGATAGCTGCTGCAGGTGAACGTATCGACCGGCTCGACATCGTGTGGTTGGCTAACGAAGAATTACAGAATGACGGCCATGTCCTCAAGAATACCGAGGGCCGAACTCCTCTTGCTGACATGGCGACTATGCACGTCGATGTGTCCCGCTTGGACTACGTGCGCCTTGGCAGCCTAGCTCGTAGGGTTGTTGACGCCCTCAAAGATAATCGCTACTGCCGACTCAGAAAGGCACGGGTCAAGAGCCTCATCGAAGAGGCTGTAAGACAAGGTCGCATTGATCGTAGCTCTCTTCATGAAAAGCTACGAGAAGAGGTGGCGGGCTGAGAATAGCTCCCTCTGATGCCTATGCAATTCCGGATCGCCACCACGTTTACAGCGAGCCTTTGCTAATCTGGACTCTAAAGAGGTGACGGTAGCCAAGACGACCGTGTTCGATCTCCAAACTGATCCTGCGCGTCCCGGTTTCAGGATGCACCGGATTGAGGGTAGGAGGGGCAGCAACTCTCGATCTGCCTGCGTATAAACCGAGGCATCCGCATCATCGTCCACCATGCCGACGACGACCTTCCCCAATTCATGGTCATCCGACTTGTGCTCCAGCATTTTTCACAGTGAGTCGCACTAACACAAGCGACTCTGCTCCTTGACGAATGGAGGCCCGATAAGCCCAACGAAGAACAAATTACAGAACGTATGTACCTAGTTCAACTCTTCGATCTGGACTCCCGCCCCTAGCTAAGGGGTGTGTAGGGATCCTGCAACTCTCCCTGCTGTCCAGCACATCGCGACATCGCGCGAGGCTGACGAAGCTCAATCTCTATCAATTCAACTCTCTGAGCATGTCAACTCTCTGAGCATGTTTCACTAGTCGTCAAAGTACCCGTTGTAATCGGGAATCAAGTTCGCCATCAATTCTTACCCCAACGCGGGGCTGAGTGGAAGCCCAGGGCTAATGCATAAAGCGGTGGGAACAAAAGAAGAAGAGAAGACAGGCCGTAACCTGTCTTCTTAGCTGGTGCCATAAGGCTTGTTAACGGCAACTCCCCGATCTCCCATCGGTTATAATTCCGTTACTGCCTATGACAGGTGAAGTATAACACTCGCAGAACTTCTGAGCAAGCGCGGAGCAACTATTATGAACACTTGGACTGGCAAGAAGTACCGGTTAGGTCTTGACCTGGGCACCAATTCTATCGGTTGGGCCGCGGTGAGCCTTGATGAGAATGACGAACCCTGCGGAGTGCTCGACATGGGCGTCCGCATATTCCCGGACGGACGCAACCCGACGGACAAGACATCCAACGCCACGCAACGTCGACTTGCCCGGGGCCAACGACGCCGAAGAGACCGCTACCTGCAACGCCGTAACGATATCATGCAGGCCCTCGTCGAATTTGGCCTCATGCCCTGCAACGGAAGCCGAGCGTAAGGATCTCGAACGGCTCGACCCATACGTGCTGAGAGCGCGCGCCTTGGACCACCCCTTAGAACCCCACAAGTTGGGGCGTGCGCTCTTCCACCTCAACCAGCGACGTGGGTTCAAGTCGAACCGCAAGGCACAAGGAACCAACGAGTCTGAAGCGTCCGCTACCCGCGAGGCCATAGGTGAACTCCGCCGGCAAATCGAAGCAAGCGGATCTCGAACGCTGGGGGAATTCATGGCGCGGCGGCATGAGAGGGGTGAGACAGTGCGGGCCCGTCAGGGTCTCGATCTCTATCCCGACAGGGCGATGTACGAGGCAGAATTCGACGCCATTCGAGCAGCGCAGGAACGGAACCACGATCTCGGCTTGCATCAGTGGAATTCCCTGCGCGAAACAATCTTCTTCCAACGACCTTTGAAACCCGTCGATCCCGGATGGTGCCTGCTGGAGCACAGGGAGAAACGGGCGGCAAAGGCCCTGCCTATCGCTCAGGAGTTCCGCATACTCCAGGAGGTTAACAACCTGAAGATAAGGGTTGGCATCGACCCCGAGAGGTCCCTCAACGATGAGGAGCGACGGCGCTCCATGACGCGGCTGAGGTCCGGCAAGGACATCAGACTCAGTAAAGGCGACAAGCCCGCCACCGCCACCCGAGATCTGGGACTGCCGTCCGGGGCCGTCTTCAACCTAGTGAGAGGGGGCCGCAAGTCGGTGGAGGGCGACGAGACCGCCAAGCGCCTTATGAACAGGAAGAGAGGCAAGGGAGAGAAGGAGGACCTGGAGCTGTTCGGCGACCACTGGCTCTCGCGCTCACTGGACGAGCGCAACGAGATCGTCCAGTTTATGCTCGATACTGAGGAACCGGAGATCGTCCGGCGCAAGGCCAAGGAAGAGTGGGGAATGGACGACGCCCAGGCGGGTTCCATGGTCAACTTATCATTCCCGGACGGATACGTGAACCTGAGTGAGAAGGCCATCCGCAAACTCCTCCCTCACCTGCAGGCTGGTTTTGTCTATTGGGATGCAGTCCAGTGCGCAGGATATCATCACTCCGACTTCCGTAGCGACATGGCCCGCGAGCATCTGCCTTACTACGGCGAAGTCCTCACCCGCGACGTCGTGGGCGAGGACCCGGAGAAAGACCCGGAGACGGACGGCGAGTCTGCCCGCTACGGGCGGATTGGCAACCCCACCGTCCACATCGGCCTGAACCAGCTACGGCGGGTGGTCAATGGTCTGATAGACGCATACGGAAAACCTGATGAGATCATCATAGAACTTGGGCGCGACCTGAAGATGAACCGGGAGCAGAAACAGAACTATGAACGACAGCAACGGGATGGCGGAGAACGCAACCAGCGCTTCAAGAAAGACCTTGAGGCGGCAGAGGTTCCCGTCACGTCCGACGTCCTCATGAAGTTGCGTCTGTGGGAAGAGCAGGGCCCACCCCAAGCTCGCGTATGCCCATACACCGGCCAGCCCCTCTCATTCGAGATGGTGGTCTCCGCCACAACCGAGATCGATCATATCCTCCCCTTCTCCAAGACTTTGGACGACTCCGCCGCGAACAAGGTCGTGTGCATGGCCACCGCAAACCGCTATAAGGGCAATCGGTCGCCGATTGAGGCCTTCGGGCATAACCCGGGAGAGTACGACTACGAGTCCATCCTGAACCGCGCCGCCAAGCTGCCAGACAACAAGCGTTGGCGATTCGAGTCGGACGCCATGTCGAAGTTTGAGGACGAGGGCGGCTTTCTCGACCGCCAACTCAACGAGACTCGCTACCTCTCACGCACCAGCCGCACCTACCTAGCCTACCTGTACGACGAGAAGACGGACCAGACGCAGCGCGTACGCGTGGTGCCGGGTCGGATGACTGCGCTACTGCGCCGAGGATGGGGACTGGAAAACATGCTGCGCGTGAATGAGGACGGCGAAATCATAGGCAAGCAGCGGGACGATCACCGCCACCACGCCATCGACGCCTTCGTCGTGGCCAACACCACTCAGGGCCTCCTTCAGCGGTTCGCCCAAGCTGCCGGGTCCGCTCACGACCCTGAGGAGAAGCTGGCGAAGGTCGCGTCTAGCGTGTCTCCCTGGCCAGGGTTCGACCGCGAGGATGTGCGGCCCTTCCTCAAAGACATGGTGGTCTCCCATAAGCTCAACCATGGCAGCCCAGGCAAGCGTGGGAGCACCTCCGGACAGCTCCACAACGAAACGGCATACGGGCTGATCGAGTTTTCGGAAGATGGCCAGTCAAATGTTGTAGTGCGCAAGAAACTGGACAAGCTCAAGAGAAGTGATCTTGAGCCCGTGGAGAACTCCGTACCGCAGAAGGGTGTCCGGGATCTTATGTTGAGAGCGGCGTTACTGGAGCTTTGGGATGAGGTCGGAGGCGGGGCAGCTGAGTTCGCTCAGCAAGCCGCAACCGCAGGTGTGCCGCTGGGCGGAGGCCGCCAGGCAGTCCGGAGCGTTCGCGTTGTCGAGAACCTGAACGTCGTCACCATCAGCGACAGGGATGGACGCCCCTACAAAGGCTACAAACCGGACAGCAACGAATTTGCAGATATCTGGGAGATGGGAGATAAGAAGAGTTGGAAGATCGTCGCCGTATCGACCTTCGAAGCCAACCAAGATGACTTCGACATCGAGAAGTTTCGCCCTACCACGGCCAAGGGGAAGCACAAGGGGAACCGGGATCCCACGGCAAAACGGCTCATGCGGCTCCACAAGGACGATATGGGTGCGCTGGGTAGTGGGCCGAATCTCCGCATTGTGAGGGTACGTAAGGTATCATCGTCTGGTGCGGTGTTCTTGGATGATCACAATGAAGCCAATGTTGATGCCCGCGAACGCAATGGGGAGATGGCCCGCAGCAAGAGTAAATACTCCGCGAGGCGCCTGCGTGAGGAGGGCTTTCGCAAGATAGGTGTCGACGAGATCGGACGCATTCGGGATCCCGGGCCGCCGCAGTGATAGGCCGCGTCATTGAGGTCGCAAGCGAGGGATGCCGTCTCACCCGCTCCCGCGGCTTCATGACCGTGACGAGGGAGGGTGTAGAGGAGGGGAGAGTCCCACTGGACGACATAGGAGTCCTGCTGTGCAGTGGCCGGGACCTCACGTACTCCAACAGCCTGATGATTGAGCTTGCCCGCAGGGGGGCCGCCGTCGTACTTTGCGGCAGCGACTATTTGCCGGCCGCTTGGCTGTGGCCTATCGAAGGGCATCACGTCCAAGCGCTGCGGATGCGACGCCAGTTGGAGGCGTCCCTACCTCTACGCAAGCGTCTGTGGCAGTCCGTGGTCAAAGCCAAGATAACTCAGCAAGTGAGGACGCTTCAGCTACTGGGAATGCCCGGCGACCGTCTGGAGCCGCTGATCAGGAGGGTCAGGTCGGGAGATCCCGACAACGTGGAAGCGCAGGCCGCGCGCCAATACTGGCCCATGCTCTTCGGCGAAGATTTTAGGCGAGACCGATTCGGAGGCGCAACCAACTCGTTCCTGAACTACGGCTATACCGTCCTCAGGGCAACTGTGGCCCGTGCGGTGGTGTCGGCCGGCCTACACCCCTCGATCGGCATCCATCACAGCAACCGCGCTAACGCCATGTGCCTGGTAGATGACATGATAGAACCCTTCAGACCGGCCGTTGATTATACGGTCGTCAGACTGGCTTCCAGTGGTGAAGAAGACCTGACAACCGAGGTTAAGCGATCCATGGTCAAGACTCTGGCCACGGACATGGCCACCGAGAGGGGCACGACGCCCTTGCAAACGTGTATCATGAGAGCAGTGCAGTCCCTCGCTCAGTCCTTTGAGACAGGGAATCCGACCCTGATCTTTCCCAAAGGTCCAATCATCGACTGTGCCGAATTGACGGAATGAGGATTAGCCCTTGCTCTCCGGCTATCGGCTCATGTGGATGATGGTTCTCTTTGACCTGCCTGTGCTCACGAAGGATGAGCGGCGGGCGGCTACGAATTTCAGAAAGTTCCTGCTGGATCAGGGATTCGATATGTGCCAACTGTCAGTCTACATGCGCTTCTGCGCGGGCAAGGAGCAGGCCCAAGTCTACACGAAGAGGGTCAGGACGGCATTACCTGACGCCGGCAACGTCCAGATTATCTACATAACCGACAAGCAGTATGAGAATATCATCAGCTTTGATGGTCCCAAGCGCAAACCGACCAACAAGAATCCGGAGCAATTCGCTCTATTCTGAGGTCCCAGGCGCCATTTTTTAGACAGTCTACAACCGTCAGGCTATACCTGCATCCAAGCTGACCCGACGACGCTCTATTATAACCGATGGGAGATCGGGGAGAAACCGCAACACGATAATGGGCGTGGGGGTGTCGATGATTATTATAACCGATGGGAGATCGGGGAGAAACCGCAACCTGTACATTCTCCAAGCGCGCCCATTGAATTATAACCGATGGGAGATCGGGGAGAAACCGCAACCGCGCGCTTCCGCGTTGTGGGCCGCTTGGATTATAACCGATGGGAGATCGGGGAGAAACCGCAACTGCTCCTCGGCGTCGTCGGCGGCTTCGTCGATTATAACCGATGGGAGATCGGGGAGAAACCGCAACTTGACTAAACAGGGTAGCGCGTAGGCTACATTATAACCGATGGGAGATCGGGGAGAAACCGCAACTCTTCCTGCATACAGAAAATGGTTGTCTTATTATAACCGATGGGAGATCGGGGAGAAACCGCAACTGGGAAATCTAGGGTCACCAGAACCCCAACATTATAACCGATGGGAGATCGGGGAGAAACCGCAACACTGCTAAAACGCTCTTGTCTGAAAACGTATTATAACCGATGGGAGATCGGGGAGAAACCGCAACTGCTCTTCCGCGTCGTCGTCGGCCTCGTCGATTATAACCGATGGGAGATCGGGGAGAAACCGCAACTACAGCGACGCTATGCATTGCTTGACTGCATTATAACCGATGGGAGATCGGGGAGAAACCGCAACCATAGGCAACCCTACAAAGAACCGATATTATTATAACCGATGGGAGATCGGGGAGAAACCGCAACCAGGACGGCTTCAATATCGAGACGATGTAATTATAACCGATGGGAGATCGGGGAGAAACCGCAACGACCACGCCGACGACTCCGACCACGCCGAATTATAACCGATGGGAGATCGGGGAGAAACCGCAACCGACAGGTCATCGCATCACGCCTCCGACTGATTATAACCGATGGGAGATCGGGGAGAAACCGCAACTGAATGCGGCGTATCCACGTGCTGATTGGATTATAACCGATGGGAGATCGGGGAGAAACCGCAACCCAACATTCGCTTTGTAGGTATCCGAAGTCATTATAACCGATGGGAGATCGGGGAGAAACCGCAACCGAACATCCGTAACTGTTCAGTCTTGGTGAGAAGTGTCGAGATGCCGCTACGTAATACTTTCCACTTTCTCCTCGGACTCACTAACTCTAAACACTCACGTCTTTCACATAAGCTTGACAGCCTTTGTCCCAGACTGAAAGAATGACTTTAGGGATAGGAGTCCCAGGCACGCTTTCTAGTGCGGGCGTGAGCTAGAGGGGAAATCGGATATGGTTGATGCCGCAAGAGGGCCACAAGTCGGCGAAACGCCTTCGGAGAGGTTCGAGCGCGTCGTAAAGTCCGTCATGGACCGCCAAAGGAAAGCGAAGGTAAGACGGGAGGCCCGCCTAAGGGAGACCGTCGTCACCGATTCTCGACCGTCTCCAGAAACACGCGCCTGAAATTCGCCAGGTCCGCAAAGTAGTTCGGATACGCCCTTCTGAGTGCGGACAGCGAACTCGCGGAGACCAACACCACCTCGATTCGCGGATGTCCCCGGCTCTCCAGTTCCCTGTCGAGATAGAGGGATGCCGCGTCCTCTAGGGCGTTCGCTTTGAAGGCATGGCCCGCGACGTAGTTGGTTTCCAGATTCAGTTCAAGCACGACCCAATGGTTGCTGATTCTGCGAAGAGCCTGAAGCCGACGTGTGAGATGTTGGAACGCCGCCAACCGCTCTGAGACACTGAGGATTCGGTCGCACTCCTCAATCTCTTCGAGCAATTCTCTATGATTCGTCGGTGTCTCCGGCACTTCGGGCGTTCCCTCGCGCTGCGCAATGGCGGTACTCATGAGCGCGAAGAAGCGAAGCCATGTCGGATCGCCAACGTTGGACTTGAGGTCGTTTCCGGTGAACGCCCCAACGGTCTCGACGGCCGTCGCCCACTGGTGTTGAAGTTCGGAGCGGATCTGGACTTCGATGTTGAGGCCCTGCCATCGCGTGGTACGCTCGCTGTTGTAGGCGTATACCAGATGAAGGCTGCGGTAGCCGGACGGTCGTGGGTGTGCAATGTAGTTGCTGTAGCGAACCAACTCGTGGCGGATCCGGCTGGCTGCGAGTTCGCCGGCGAGATCGAAGGCGTCGTCTGCTTCGGCAACAACGGCGCGACAGCCGCCAATGTCCTGCATTTGCGACAGGCGGATTCGCGGCAGTCTCTCAAGTTTCGCTATGATCGACGAGAGACGTTTGAGACGCTGCGCGACGACGCCACCGCGCCCGACTCTTCGGCGGAGATTGACCTGGAACGTATTCAGCGGGCGACTGTGAGACGCGCGCCATAAGTCCACCAGTCGGGCAGCTTCCAACCATTCATCTTCGGGTTCGCCGGTAGGAGGAAACCGTACGAGGATGCGCCCGGCTTGGTCGATGTCCTTTGGTGTGAATTCAGGGGTGATCGCTCTCATGCTTCCGCCGGATCAAGTCTTGCGACGAACGAGGATGCTCGCATGATACTGCCTGACTGCATGGAGCCGCAAAAATGACCTCGCATGGGGAGGTAGGGTGACAACCGTGTCGCCTAGCCATCCATCCGAGCTTCTTTCGCCAGTTGCGCGGCGAGTTGGCCGTGCTCGTACGCCTCACCGTGGAGACCATCGGCCTCCAACTCCGAGCGTTGGAGGACCACCGAGCAGGGGCTTCTTTGCACTCGCTACAGTTCGTTGAGACTGATAGGTCGTTCAGCCGATTCTCTACGTAGGACTGGATGCCGATCAAGTCACCATCCGTGATCTCCGGATCGCAGAGAGGCGCCTCCGGGTTGTCCGCTCATATACCTTATCAATATTCTTGTTGGTTCACGTGGTATTCACCATACATCCTCACGTATCGTGTTCTCATCTGTGATCCGGCTAGTTATAGGTCTTGAGTGGGTGCTCGCCTCAGGGAAGGAGTCCCGGGAAACGCGAAAAGACCCCACATATAGGCGAGTGGGGCAGCCAACACATCAGATGTGATGGCTGCCCCTATTGTGGGATTGATCAGCGTCCTGCCGCGCCCGACCGCCTTCGCGTCCGAAGCGGTCGACGAGCGCGTGTTCTCCCATGGCGGCGAGGTCGCCCATCGCGCGCAGTCCGAAGCGGCGCAACTCGGCCTTCACGTCGGCTGAGATTGGAAGCAGGTCGATGGAGTGGGGTGCGAGGAAGGCGCGCGCGTTGTCGGGAACCCTGGTCGCTCCGTGTGACTTGCACCTCCGGGCCGCGACGAAAGCGGGGAACTTGGCGTCGGCCACGCCGACGCGAGGATTCAGATAGGACGGGACCGCATCCAACAAGGCCGAGACGACTCCGGCCTCGCCGCGGTACATGCTTTCGAGGCCGTCCAATCGCACGTAGGCCGTGCCGAGTTCCGTCCCCTCGACGCGGTCGCTGACCCGCTGCAGGGAGGACAGCGCCTCTCCGAAGACGCGTCGATAGTGCGGCTCGTCGGCGTCCAATACGACGGCGTTCGCGTTGCGGGACAGGACCTGTTCCAAGGTCAGGCTCGTCACGGATTCCGAGGATGGAGGGAAGCTGTCGACAACCTGTGACCTCTTCCGCGACGGATCGCGGTCAACGATCAAGACGGGGCTGTCCTTGAGGCGGGGATGCCGTCGCATCTCCGCCTTCGCCCTGAGATGAGTCACGAGCACGCAGGCGACCCTCATGGAGATTCCTCAATCCTGTGGTGTGGGACGGTAGATAATACAGAACGTGCGTTCTTTCTGTCAACATCTTGTCCACAGAATGCAAGGAAACCAGCACAGACGAGAGTTCAGAGGAGGCAATCCTGCTCAGTACCGGAGTTAGGCGGCAGCTTCTCTCTTGCCCCGCTCGGTCAGGACGATGCCGCGCGAGATGCTGGGAACCCGCGTCAGATATCCCTTTTCTTTCAGACACAGCAAGTTGTAGCTCGCAACTGAGGTGCTGCTGAGATTGCAGCCCTTGACGATCTCCCGAATGGTTGGAGGGTATGGGTTGCGGGCGGTGTAGTCCAAAATGAACGCCAGTATCCGCGACTGCCGTTCACTCAACGCACGCGAGGCAGTGCCCCCGTTTACGTCGTGCTCTTTCGGTTTGGCGTATGGCATCTCTCTCCCTCGGGACGGGTTAAATCGGGCGCTGACCATCAAAGTCCATGGTACGAGAACGTATGTACTTATGTCAAACAAGTGGGGATGACTGACGATTCCGTGCGGAAACGCAAAAAGCCCCTGAATATGGACGAACGGGCCCGGTCGCCCCGTCGCCGTTAACGGTTCGGGCGAGTCTCCTTCGTCAGTCTGTCGGCCAGTCGCCGGTACTCTTGGGCCTCGTCTGTCCGTCCTTCGGCCACGAGTTCCAGGCGCTGACCCCTGGCGAACGCGAGCGTCCGAGGCTTGCACCGCTCACAGACGGTCCCAACCGGAATCTCGTATCGGCGCTGCTCCAGATAGTATTGTAGGCTGATGCGGTCGGCGGCGGATGTCTCCGCTCCGCACAGGGCTTCTTCCTTCCGGGCTTCGGCGTCAAACAGGTGCACGGTCTCCTCCTCTTGGCTGTCGGTGATTGGCTTTAGCTTCTGAGTTTGCATGGGCATCGTTTCGTTTTCCTTCCTTAAATGCAGATTGTCCTCACATATGAGTGTGCGAGGGATGAGCGCCGAATCTCGGCGCTCATCCCTCGTTGTCTTGCCGTCCAGCGTCCTGCGCCTGCCCGTAGCTAGGCAGACAGGCCGACAGTCTCCTTCTCTCTTTCCTGCTCCATCGCCCACTCGAACATGGACATGGAGGCGGGCCGGGACTTCCCGTTGCGGCGCTTCGGCTTGAGCGGCTCGGGCGTGAACTCGGCCCAGGAGAACAGCGACTGATGCGGCTCCTCGGCCTCTTCGTGGTGACCGTTCCCGTTGCCATTGACCTGTCCGTCAACCGGGGCCAGATCGACCGTCGGCCCTATGCCGAACGGGTCGTCGTGCCCATTGGCGTAGTGGCCGTTCCCGTTGACCGGAAGGGCCTCCGGCTCGACCCCGTGTTCAGCACGGGGCAGGCTCTCGACGGCCTTCCAGCCGTCGTCCACGAGCAGCTCCTCGGCGGTGGCCTCGGCGTTTCGAGCTTGGGCGAAGACCTGCTCCACCGACTCGGCCTCGCTGTCGTCCTCCTCGCTGACGATCTGGCGGGCCAGGGCCATCATCAGGTCGTCGCCGTCGTCTCCGTAGGCCGCCAGCCCGTCCTCCGGCAGCTCGCCTTCGACCGCAAGGGAGCTTTGTAGCTTCTTCGCCACCAACTTCAGGGCGTCGGCCTGTAGGGTGTTGCGGTAGCTCATGTAGACGACCTTCACCGGGCGGGTCTGCCCGATGCGCCACGACCGCCGCGACGCCTGCCGCATCACGTAGACCGAGTAGTCGGTCTCGTACCAGCAGATCGTCGGGAAGTCGATCAGGTCGAGACCGGTCTGCACCAACCGGGGATGGCAGATCATCACGTCGATTCCCTGCTTCACCTTGTCGGCTACCCACGCCTCCCGCCTGTCCGGCGCCACGGCGTCGGCCTTCATCACCGCCACCCGGAAGCCGTGCCGGGTCAGGATGTCGTCCATTCGCCCGGTGATGTCACGGGTCCCGGTGTGAGTCGCGTACACCAGCGCCCGCCTTCCCTCCATTCGCTCAGCTGCCACCAGGTCGACGAGGGCCTGCTCCTTGGGATACAGCTTGTTCTCGGAGAGGGGCGGAACTTGGACGATGACATTGCCCGTCCTGGGATCGAACACCGTCTCGCCCCTGGTGCAGCCGTCCGGGTAGGCGAGCAAGGTTTGCAGGTAGGTCGCCAGCAGTCGCTTGGAACCGGACTTCAGAGCGTCGGCGAGTCTCTTCCTCAACTCCTCGAACACGGCGTTGTAGGCGCTGTGCTGGGAGAAGCCCGTATGGTCCTTCTCCGAGTCCATTGAGGACAGGAGTATTTCCTCGGTATAGTCCGGCAGCCCCGAGGCGACGTCGGAGAGGCGGAGGAAGACGGTGTTGCCGATGAGGTGGAAGAGGGCCGAGGGGGCGAGGCCGGGTCGCTCCCTGACCACCTTGCGGAACTTCCTGCGCCTGCTGTTGCGCCCGTCCTCCGTCGACTCGTCGTCGGGTTTGCCGATGGAGTGTTCGACGAAGCCGTACCGTTCGATCCAGCGTCCCTCCTCGGAGCGTCCGAACTCCGTTCTTATCTCCGGGCTGAACCGGTAGAGGAGATGGAACAGCGTCGAGCTGTAGCCGCCCATCAGGGTGCCGCTCAGGGAGAGGGACTTGCCGCAGGCGTCCGCGAGGACTCCCGCCGCGATGCCCTGGGCCGAGCCTCGCCCCTTGTGTAGGGTAGGCCGCCGGCGAGTTACCCCGTGTTACCGGAGCACTTTTCCGTCGGCCCCCCTCCGAACCGGACGTGCAGCTTTCACCGCATCCGGCTCTCCAGTGGTTTATGTCTGCTTCTGCGGAGTGAATCGCCCGTGGTGGATATCCATGTGACACGTCCGGCAGACCACGAGGGTCTTGCGCTTTCGTGCCGCCATGAGTTGTACCCACTTGGGCTTTTCCCGTTGGCCTTTCACGTTCAGGTCGCGAAGTGCACGTATGTGGTGGACTTCTACATCCACCGTTGAGCCGCACATCTCGCATTCGTCCGCTTCGAGCCGTTTGACAAGCTCGTTGCGGTCAGTCCTGTACCGCTGAGGCTCTTGGTCTACGAGAACTGCCTGCCGTTGCCGTTTCAGGGGTATGCCACCGAAGTACGCCACTTTAGGGCGCTTGCCGTTGTCCTGCTGCTTGATGGCCTTTAGGCAGACACGCGGCCCGTGCTCGGTTTCAACGACGCTCTTGTATTTGCGACGCATCTTCCGGGCGGTGGACTTGTGCTTTGCCGCAAGGGTTCTTGCCAGCGACATCTCCATGACCTGCTGTAGCCGTCCAAAGTGATGGACGTTGTAGGCCAGAAGGTAGTAGTTGACGACGCCCCGGAACTCCAACTGGTACCTAGCCACGATGCCGTAGTCGTCATCGTGGATGAGGAAACTGCGGTGTGCCGGTTTGCCTTTTCGCATGTAGGCTTGGCAATGTTGCTCGATGACGTCGGCGGGAACCCGCAATCCGATTCGGCCATTGACTCTTCGCCGACCTCTGATTGGGTCGATCTGGTCGTTGGCCTGTTGGTTCACAAGCTCGTAGCCGAGGAACCGCGCCGCCTGGCTGGTGGCGTGGGTTATCAGGGTCTTTTCCTTGGATAGCTCCAGCTTGAGCGTGTCGCGCAGGAATGTCTCCAAGGACTCCTTCACCTGTTGGGCTTCGGCCTTTGGCCCGATGAAACCCAGCACGAAGTCGTCCGCGTAGCGCACGTACCGTAACCGGCGATAGCCGGGGTCGTAAGGGTCGCGTGACGGCAGTTGCTGCAATTGCTTGCGTAGGTCTGTCGCCAAGCTGTGATGCCCTACTTTCTTGTGGTAGTGCATTCGGTTTAGCAACCGTGTGTACTCGCGGTTGTCTCTCCGGTCTGTGCCTCGGGTGTGGGCTGGAATCAGCACGTTCTCGACAAACTTGTCCAACCGGTCTAGGTAAACGTTGGCGAGGATGGGACTGACTATGCCGCCTTGCGGGGTTCCGCTCAGCGTTCGGCCATATTTCCAATCCTCAACGTAACCTGCCTTCAGTAGGTACTTGAGCAGGCGTTGGAATCGGTTGTCGTGGAGCTTTTCGCCGAGCACCGACAACAGGACCTCATGGTCGATGTTGTCGAAGCACCCTTTGATGTCGCCCTCGACGAACCAGCGGACACCAGTCCAGTGGGTGGTCACGTTGCTCAAGGCGGTGTGGCACCCCCGGTTGGGCCGGAAGCCATGGGAGCGGTCGGAAAACTGCGGCTCGTAGTAGGCTTCCAGAATCATCCGAATGACCTCTTGCAGCAGCTTGTCTGGCCCCGTAGGTATGCCCAGGGCGCGGGTCTTGCCGTTAGGCTTGGGAATGTTGACCCGTCGCACCGGCGTCCACCTGAACCGCTCGTAGCGCAAGGCTTCGATGATGCGGTCGATTTTTGCCAGTGACATACCATCCATGGTCTCTGCGGTGACGCCCTCGGTCGTAGCTCCCTGGTTTGAGTAGATGCGACCGTAGGCCCGCAGGTAAAGGTTCCGGTTGTAAAGCAGCCGATAGATGTTCTCCAGCGGCAATCCTCGTTCTCCGTGTTCGCGTATGACGTTCAGTACAGTTTCGGCTTGTTGCATGATGCATACCTCCCTGTTGTGTTCCGTCGAAACCACCTGTCCTCCTTCGCCATGTACCGGGCTTTCCCCGGCTCGGACTACTACGAGGACTCCGTGACCATAGGGGTCTCCCCCCGTAGGCCATCCCGCGTTCCGTTGACATAGGACGTATCTAGCGCGACTGTAGGTGCCCCGTTCGTTCTCTTGAATGACCACATTGGTCATCGTCCGCTCATCGAAGGTGCCTCGGCCACGAGTACCGACTAAGGCAATGGGCGGCGCCGGGTTTCAAGCGTTCTACCGGCGGGTGAAGTGCAACACCGACTGGGAACTGGGGTTCAGGCAATCAAGCTTTCACCGTATCGCGCGGGCCTTGCGGAACCAGCCCTACAACGCTTTCGGGCTGTAGCCGCTTTACCGACATGCTGTTGTCCCCCTAGGCTTTCGCTTTGAGGTAGGTCGGTTGGCCCAAAGATTTCCTCCGAATCTCTCCCGACTGAGCCGGGTATCCTATGCCGCGTCACGCGGCGCACACTCGTGCACTTCGTCCGTTATGAGCAGGTCGAAGAAGCCACTCATGTGGTGCTTGACGTAATCGGCCAGCGGGTATCTCTTGGGGCCGGAGTTGTCGGCCTGCCAGAGAGGGGAGCCGCAGACGGAGCACGTGCGCTTTCGACGGTTCAGGTCGGCGTCGGTCAGCGGCGCCCCGTCCTTGTCGATTATCTGAGCGGTGCAGGCGGGGCAGCAGGGAACTCGAAACGGATCCCCCGTCTCTTCGTCCCTGATAAGTCTGCCGTTGGACGTGGCCCACCGGTAAACGACGGCCGCCTTCCAGCGGTAGGAGAGCTTCGCCCTTTCCCTCGACATCACGGCGAACAGCGGGCCGGAGCCGGTGGAGAAGCGCAGCCTCTCAAGGTCGGTGATGGAGGTTGCGATGGCGGTTCGAGCGCCGGGAACCGTCTCCTCCACCTCCCGCTTCCATTTCCGCGTCAGGTGAGGGGGACAGAGTATGAGCGCGCTCCGGAAGCCCGCCAGGTGTGCGGCCGATGCGCCGATGAAGGTCTTGCCCGTTCCCATCTCGCCGACGACGGTCGTTCCCCGGTTGGCGCGGAGCGAGAGAGCCGCGCCCCTGATCGCGTCCTCCTGCGCCCCCAGGGGCGTTCGGAGCAGGTACGGCATCTTCTTCCCGCTCTCCGATGGCCGGTAGAGCGGCGGGTAGGACTCCACCACCCTCCGCGCTATCGCGTCTTTGAACTTGTCTATGAACTCTGCCAGGTTCATGTCGTGTCGTCCTCCTTGTCCGTAGTGGCCGGAGGACGACGCCGGAACCCGGGCGCGCGTCTCCCCCAATCGACGCCGGAGGGCGAGGATTGGGGCGACACGAACGACGCCGCCCTACCGCGGGGGCGTTGGGGATTCCGGCAACGCCCCCTGGCGGTTGCTTGAACTTGCGAGACCAGGCACGATGGCGGGCCTCGTTGTTGCGCGGCCCGCGGCGCGAGCCGTCTATGCGGTCATGAGGGATGCTCTGAGAGCGTCGAGCTCGTCGCGCTCCCTGCGCCTCGCGTCGTCGTGGCAGGGTCCCGTCAGGTGGTACGACTCGACCGAGAAGGAGACGGCCTGTCGGCTGTACTCGTCGATGTCCACCGACGCGCCCTGCATGTAGGGTTCGCCGGGAGCGATGTCCAGTCCGCACCGGCAGCATGTTTCGAGGGTCATGGTCGTCTGCATCTTTTCACCTTCCTTGTGTGTGTAGCGGCGTTTTTGCGTCGCGTCCGATTACCCCGTATCGAGTACGGGGAAGGATTAGCGAGGCCCGGCCGTTCTCCGGCGGGGGAAGGATGCGGCCTCGTGGCGCGGCCCTGGGGAGCGGGTCGTCTAGGCGGCGATGTCCGTGATTCCGCCGTCGTCGAGGTCGAGGGCCACCACCGTGGTCGTGAGCCGCTCTCGGTGGACCTCCTTTTCGGGAGAGTCCTCGACCATAACCATCTCCTTCGACGTGCGTCCCTTGACCAGGATGCGTTTGCCGTCCGATTCGAGAACGAGGTTGTCGAGGAAGCCCGCCGCCACCAGCATCGCCATGTGGCCTCTCCGCAGCGGCATGAGCGGGCGGGTGCGCTTGTCCCTTGCGGGCCAGAGCGTGTCGGTGATCTCCGTGTTCGTCCACAGGCCCGAACGCCGCGCCTCCGTCGCCGCCGAGACCGGATCGACGGCGCGGGTGGCGAACAGCACGTCCCCGCTTGGAGTGGTCGCGGGGGTGTACTCCGGGTGGGGATAGGAGCGCAGGGGCTCAGGCTCCCCCAACGCCCACTCCAGCACCCTCTTCTCGGCGGGAGCGTCGGGGACGGGGTCGGTCTTCCGGTACCCGAAGAGCACGACCTGATCGAACAGGTCCCGCTCAGGGGCAGGGAATGCCCAGCAGCGCATCCGCCCGTAGTGGGTAGACAGGTAGCGGGCAGAGTAGGAGAGGCGCCGGCGCGGCACGATGAACACCAGCAGGCCGCTCTCGGCCAGGTAGCGCGTGCACTGGGTGAGGAAGGCGTGCTCTACGCGCTTGTCCACCTTGTCCCAGTCGTACGGCGGGTTGACCAGGGCGAGGCCGAAGGCCCCGTTGGCGATGGAGGTGGCGAACAGGTCTGCGGACAGGGCGCGGTTCAGCCGCTTCTCGGCTTCCTCCGCCCGGTCGCGGTGCAGCTCGACGCCGTAGGTCTCGATGGGTATGGAGTTGGGCCGGTCGAGGCGTTCGGCCAGCCTCTGGAGGGCGTCCCCGGCCCCGCAGCAGGGGTCGAGGACGCGCAGGGTTTCTCTCTCCCTGTAGTAGTACCCGGTAGGGGTGTGGATCAGGTCGGCTATCAGGTCCACCACCCGTTCGGGCGTGGGGTAGTAGCCGCCCTTGGCTTGAGCAGCGAGTCTCATGTCGTGTCTCCTTTCCGTTGCCGCATCAGGCGGCGATTCCGATTTCCTTGGTGGCCGTGTCGAGTCCGACGACCTCTCCAATGGCGAGGTTCCTCTGGTAGCAGAGCGCTTGGCCGGTATTCATGCTCTCGGCGCAAGCGACGCAGTAGGCGGTGATAAGCTCGGCGCGGTTGGCGACGACCGTCCGGCGCACTAGGACCGAGCCGCCGTCCGGCAAGCTGTGGAGGTAGAGCATGACGTAGGAGTCGCGCCGCTCCGACTCGGTCGCGGGACGGAAGAAGTGCGGCTGGCCCGAACTGACCAGGTGTTGAGAGCCGTCGTGTTCGCAGTAGCGGCAGGTCTTCCCGTCAGGGGAGAACCGTCGCCAGGCCGCGCTGTTGCGCCGGCCCCTTCGCTTGTTGTTGCGCTTCGCCCGATTCAGCGTCCTATCCATCGGACGCCTCCCCAGGCAGCGTGAGCCAACCCGACGCAACCGCGTCGGACAGGTCCTCTCGGAGCTCCCTGGCCTTGGGGGAACACCTGTAGGCGGAGACGCCCACGGACTGGAGGGGGACGATCTCACCCTCCTGCAGGCCTCGCTCCCAGAGCCATCCGGCCCAGGAGCCGTGCATCGGAAGCGGGCTGCGCTTGTCGAGGAAGAGGTGGTGAAGCGCCGGGGCCTCCTCCTCGCTCTGCGCCAGCAGCAGGAAGGAGTCCTTCTCGTAGGCGAACTCCGCCTGTTTTGTGTACACCAGGGCGTGCCATCCGCCCGAGACGGGCAGCCTGGCGATCTTGGTCGTCCAGCTTCCGACCGTCTCGTAGGGAATCCGGCAACGCTGGTAGCCGCCGCTCAAAGCCATGCCGTCCGCGCCCTTGACGACGTGGGCGGTATCCGGGGGTTGCTTGAGGAGCGAGGCCCAGATCGCCTTGAGCGCGGTCTGGGAGCCGACCATCGAGACGAACCAGAGGCTTTCGGTCTTGTCGTCGCGGGCGAAGGCGTCCGCGGTCGCCGAGAAGCCGGCGGC
>CBDDPU010000003.1:0-165089 GCA_965232435.1 Dehalococcoidia bacterium | reverse complement strand
TGGGGCCGACAAGGCGACAACTTCACGATCACACGCGCAGAATCGACGCCGACCGGCTACGTCATCCACCTCGCGCACACACACGACAGCACCCAACACGGAACGCTGACGCTGGACGCCGAGACAGGATTGCTCACGCGCTGGATCACCTACCGCGACAACAACTTGATCGCCGACTACGAACTCACATCCATCGTCCGGCCGCGTCACCGACCCGTCAGCAACGACGACGGAACGATCACCTCAATTTCATTCGACGACAAGACGAATGACGCCTAAGCAGTACCGCCAAGACTGTGTGACACGACATCCCCTCTGGCCGCAAGCGCCTCTATCCCCGATCAACCGGCATCGTCCACTTGGATTCAGGCGGCGGTTGTCGCCGCCGCGAATAGAACGCCGCACCGATCAACACCCACCCGGCAATAGCGAACGCCGACGCCGCACCATCGAACACCACCCTCACCTCGTGCACGTCATGAGACGTCGCGTAGGTACAGGAGGACCAGACAACGGGCAGCCACACCCTCGACGCGCTTTCCAGCGCCACAGCGGAATCGGCTGCACACAGCTCATACGATGACCGCCCCACCCCCAGGAACGCGAAAGCACCGAACGCCCCCACCACCAACACCAAGCCAACACCAAACAGCACCCACCGACGCCACCGCGCCCCTCCCCCGCATGCCATCACCCACGCACCATAGGCCGAGCCGCCAGGCATGCCGTTCATTGCGTCGAATGGCCCGGACCCTCCCAGACCTCATCCACCACCAAGAGCCCAACCCAACCCACCACAAAAACCCGAAAAGGCCCCTCACCGGACGGTGAGGGGCCTTTCTGGACCACGCAAACTGGAAAGGTCCGGCCCGGTTGCTGCGGGCCGGACCTTTCCGATCAGACGGTCAAACCGATCGACACAACCCGGTACTCACTCTTGCTCTCCGGACGGTGCGGCAGGTTCTCACCGGCGTGCGCGGCATTCCACTCCTGAGCCCGCTGCACGGCCCTCCGGATCGCGCGGCGTTCGGCCTGGTCGAAGCCTTCGGGCGCGGCGACGTTCACGGTGAAGACGTCGTCCTTGAACTCGACTGCCGCCGTGGCCTGAACCTCGACCTCGTATGCGTGCGAGTCGTACTCGGAAGGGGTGGGGCGGACCGCGAGAACGCGGTGCGCGCCGCTGTCTTCCAGCTTGCGGAGCGCGCGGCGCACGGCCTGATCGAAGCCTTCCGGTGCGGTGACGGCGACGTTGAAGGGGGCGACTGCGGCAGCGGCCTGAATGTCGACAGCGTAGGTGTTCATATTTCCTCCTGGAGGTGATCGGATGGTTTGGTTCGGCTATGCGGTTGCCCGTCAGGATGATTGGGGCTTCGCGAGGGCGGGTTGCTCTCCGCGGTCTTCATCGCCGAACGCTTCGTAACTATACAATGGACTTTTGCATAGTGGCAAATCGGGATCTGCCCCGAGCTTCAGGCGAATGAGGGCGGACGGATCGCCGGATGCGGGACGTGCCGTTTCCGCAGGTCAGAGGGCTTAAAGCTCCGACACCCGAGATGGGGACCGGCCCGGTTGCTGCGGGCCGGTCCTCCATCTCGAGGTGCTGCGGAGGGTTGCGTGTCAGTTTGGCGCGAAGGTTTCGGCGGTGGCATCGAACGCGTCGAGGGCCGTCACCGAGATTTCGTTCCGTTCGACGCCGACGAATCCGTCCAGTGCCGCGAGAGCGTCGGCAAGGTCAGCGCGCTCCGGATCGAAATCCGGGGTTACGTTCACCGTTGCCTGATGAGTGGATACCTCCACCCATTCGATTGTCACAGTTCGCATTACGCAACTACCCCCGTGCCGTTGGCGGCGTCGCGGGAGGCATCGACCACCAGCAACCCCCCGAAGTCGGCGGTGTTCACCAGCGCGGCGACCTGATCCTCCGAGAGGCTGTGGGTTTCGCCTTCCTGGTCACTGGAGGCGAACACCACCGTTCCCACATAAGGCTGCCAGCGGAGGCCGTAGGACCTGGCAATGCGGGTCGCGACGCGGTTGACTTCCGGATCGTCCGTGAACAGCCCCTCGTCGTCGATCCACATATCAAGTCCGGGAGCCAATCGCACGACGTCGAAGTTGCGGCAGTCCAGCGCCTCACGGAACGCCTTGCCGACCCCCTGCCCGTCGGCCTGCAACTCGACGATCGTCGCCTGCCCATTCACGTCGATCTTGACTGCTGTCACCGTGTTCGTCATCTGAACCTCTTCTCTTCCACCAGATTCGGCGGGAATTTCCGGTGCGAGTTCACCGTTTCAACACGTCCGACTTTACAAAAGACTTTTGCAAAGTTCAAGCGGTGGGCGCGCTTTCCCTTGCCTGCGATCGCGACGCCCAGACGTGGGACGTGTCGTCTTGCCTGGTCAAGACATAAAAATGGCCCGACTCCGTGGAGACGGAGCCGGGCGGGTGGCGTTTTCGGCGATGGCCGACAATGACCGTGTGGACCGGCCCGGTTGCTGCGGGCCGGTCCACACTTGTTCATCTCGTCGAGTTCACCGCGTGAGCAATCGTCGGGACGTGTCGTCTTGCCTGTTCAGGGCTTGTTTTTACTGGCTCGGCTAGACCCAGGGTTCATGCTCGCGGCCTTCGATGTACTGACCGCCGGGCGGGTCGTCATAGGCCGCGGTCAGCGCAGTTCGGACGTTGGGTGATGCGGCAGCCAGGTTCTCGTCGCGAGTGCTCTTCCAGCCGCTCCAATCGGCCCCTGCGCCTGCGTCGATCGTGTACTCGGTGCCGATTATCGGTTCACCGTCGAGGAATGCATCGACGTCGGTCCCTCCGTCGGGATCGCGGACGACGACGAGTTCGAGCGTGGGAGCCGTGCGGGCGTCGTTCGCATCGGGAAGGCAACCGTCGGTCGTGAGCGCCAACTCTTCGCGGTAATACTTCGCGGCCCGGCGGTCGACTGCACCCCAGTCGACGCCGAGGTGGTCGGCGAGATGCCGCAGGTCACCGACGAGGTCGGAGATCGCAGACTCGAAATTGTCGTCCGGCGCAGCCTCCTCGACATACGGAATGAGGGCAGAAACCACGCTGAGAGCGCGCACAGCGCGCGATTCGATCGGGTCGGTCACATCGACCTCCGGACGCGGCAGATCGTCGCTGTCGGCGTTGACGTACGCGACGAGCTGGGCGGCGGTGCGGATTTCTGCAATCTGGGCAGCGAATGTCTTGGTCATTGGTTTTCCTTCGATCGAGGGTGAGTGGGCGAGCACGTCGGGGCCGTCCAGGTGACGGCCCCGACGTGTGCGGATCAGCTCTTGGTGACCGTGTAGCCGAGTGAATCCGCGAGCATGTGCATCAACTCTTCACCGTCCGGGAGATTGGCCATCGCCATACGACCCTTGATCGCTTCACATTCGTCAGGCTTGCCGCAAAGGCAGTTGCCGTTCTCCAGATCCTCGTAATCCGAGCACAGCGACTCACCGAAGGATGACGGGTCGACGACCCACGTATCGGTGCCACTGAGGTCGCGCATCAGGTAGACCCGGACACCCTCTTCGATGTAGTGAGTTCCGCGCGCTTCGGCCTGCTCGGAGGGATGTACGAATGCCTGCTCGGTGACTGTCATGAGTGATTCCTTTCGTCGTTCCAACATCGCTAACCTTACATAGGACTTTTGCATAGTTCAACTCGCGGGACACGCCGGGACGGGAGCAATTCAGGCGTATCCCAGCGGACGGAACAGCAAAAGAGCCCCACCGCTTGCGGTGGGGCCCTTGCGCTTTCGCCTAGATGTAGGCGATTTCCTCCGCACTCAACTTGCGGCCGGTGGAGAGTTCCACCAGCGCAACCTTGGCGGACACGAACTCGTCGTGATCACCCTCCGTGACGGCCGTGAAGTAACGCTCCTGAGCTGCTTCGATGGTGTTTTCCATGTCCTTCTCCCTTCGTCGGTGTGACACAACTATACAAAAGACTATTGCAAAGTGTCAACCTGAAAGTAGTTCCGGATCAGACGGAAGCCGAGAAAGCGCCGGCACTTTGGGCGCGGACATAATTCGCACCTCAGGGACATGTCGTCTGCGCAGTTCACAGCATGTTGTGACCAAAGAAGCCCGGTCCAGCCGTCATTGCGTGACGCAGGCCGGGCCTCTCGCTTTCGACCCCTATGCGGTCTTGGCGCTTTCGCGTGCTCGCGCCTGTACGACCGCGGCCCGAACTACCCAGGTGTCGCCCACGCGGGTCGCCGGGAGCTTGGCCGACTTGATGGATTTCAAGATGCTCTGACGACTTACACCCAACTCTTCTGCGGCCTCGCTGACGGATACGAGCGGGGGCAGCTCGGTCGTCTCGGTGAGCCGGTCGAAGTCGGCGGCGGTCAGTACGCGCAGCGACAACAGCGTCGACGGATACTGCTCGAGGATCGCCAACGCGGTCGTGTTGGCCTGGCGGACGGAGTCGGCGGGCAGCGTGAAAACTACTTCGGTGCGGCCGAGTTCAGAACGCCCCACTGCACCGCTGTAGTCGGCAATGGGGTCGATCAACTGCTCGACGGTTTCCTCGTCAAACGGTACGTCGAGTTCGGCGACGACGTTGTACGGCTGTGCGGTCACTGGTCTTGATCCTTTCTGTTGCGGTGCGAGGTTTGATTGAATGAGTCCGGGTCGGGGATGTCTCCTACATCCCCGACCCTTTCTCATGCACCCACTAGCGTGGCGGCCACTGGAACCCGGTCTGGTGCTTGATCTGCGCCAGTGCGTTCCTCACGGCCCGACGGTCGCTAGCCGTCTTCGAGAACGTCGTGATCATCTGACCGTCTTTGTAGACCATCGGGTGACCCGCTTTCGTTTCGCGGATTTCGAATCCGGCCTTCTCGAGCGCCTTCAGGATCACCTTGGTGTCCTTGTCGACTCCTCTGAATCTCTGTGGCAATCTTCGCACCTCTCTATTTAATTGACAACCCAATCTTAACCGCTAGGTTGTCAATTGACAACCTATTTGGTGTTGCATTCCTCTGAACTGCGACTTTGGGGAGGACTGGCGTCCGCGGGTAGGCGCGCCAGCGTGCCCGGAACGCACAGCAGGACTCCCCGACGAGAGGAGCCCTGCTGATTCGTTTCCGCGTTAGATGCGGTCGAGGATGCTTACGTCGAGCCAGGCTCAGGCTGCGACGGCGACAGGTGCCACCACGCAGGAGAAGACATCGAGCGCATCGACATCGCTCATCCGCCGCCCGCCTTCGAGGATCACGTCGAGGCGCATTCTGCGCTCATCGTCGATCGTGAAGTCGAGAACTTCGACGACGTTCTTTCGGATCGTTTCGCCGGTGATCATGGTGGTAACCAATTCTGCGACAGTTGCTTTAGCCATGTTGCTGCTCCTTGATCAGATGATTTCGACAAACAGAACTATACAAATACGTATTGCATAGTTGCAAGTCCGGGGATGCCGCGCCGACCTCCTTCGCCACCCCAGGGACGTGTCATCTACCCAGGTAGAGGCATGTTTTCGAGGAACGCTCGGCGCAACGAAAATGTCGAGCACCGAGGACTTGCCTCGATGCTCGACATCACTGCCCAGTGGGGGCGGCCGGCTACCGCAAGGGACGTGTCATCTGCGCAGTTCAGGGCATGTTTTTGCAACGGGAAGGACCGGTCAAGCGGCACCTGATTCGACGACACGCTGCCCGTCGACGACAGTGACGGGCTCACTCTTGCTGGTGCGCAGGCCGCGAATCGTGTTGTACGCCAACCTATCAGTCCAGTCTCCGCCCACGCGGGACATGACGCTGACCGACTTCGCATTGACTCTGACCACCTCGTACCAACTACCTCCGTGGCGTACGTGGTCACCCTTGACGACAACGTCGCGGCTGTACGGCGTGACCTTCCCGTCGGAGATCTGCTGCTCGCGGACTGCCTTCCAATAGGTGATCTCGTCGTCCAGGTGGTCGATCTCGACGAGCAACTGTTCGCGATAGGCACCGGTAGCGGCTACGTGGGTCTCGACCTGCTTCTGCCCGGTCTGCTGGTCGGTGAACAGCGTCCTGGTGTAGCCGTCGCGGCTGCGTTCGAGCTTG
The DNA here is from genome assembly GCA_965232435.1 of Dehalococcoidia bacterium. Taxonomy (GTDB): domain Bacteria; phylum Chloroflexota; class Dehalococcoidia; order Lucifugimonadales; family VXLM01; genus VXLM01. The sequence goes on along the minus strand of CBDDPU010000003.1, from coordinate 159,031 downwards.
GCCATGTCAGCGACCAGCCGCTCGATCCTGCGTGCGACCGTGATCGGCCCGTAGCGGGCGTCGGTGGTCGTGGAGGCAGCGTCGGCACGGCCACGAGCTGCGGTGGCCTCACGCTCGGCTTCGACCGCCTTGCCGAACTTGTTCCATGCCTTCTCGATCGCGTTGCGGTGTCGCCGCTCGCTGTGGTGGCCGATCTTGATCGGCTCCCCGCCCTCGGGGAGTGCCCGGTGCGCGGCCCGCTCGGCGTTCCATGCAGTTTCGGCGTCATCGGCTCTGCGATCGGCTTTGGCGTCGAGGGCGGCGACACGGTCGGCCTGACGGGCAATCTTGTCGGCCTCGACCTCCGAAGTGGTCCGGTAGCTGGCGTCGATGTCGAGCTCGACGGTGAACCCGGCAGCGCGCAGCGCGGTGCCAGTGGCGCGGATCTGGGCGAGCTTGGGTGCACGGTCGCGAGACTGCGGGATGTACCAGAAGCCGATGTTTCGGGACCAACGCCAACGCTGGGCCTTCAACACGGCACCGGTGCCGTCGCCTTTCGCGGTGCCGTCGATCAGCGTGCCGTCTGCGGGAGTGTGGGTGATGGTCAATACGGACATACGCGGTCCGTCCTTTCGATCAGAGATTGGGCAGAGGTGACCCTGGAGTCAGCGCAGGAACCGCAGCGCCGAGCGGGCGATGCGGGCACCTGGGACGGTGCGGGTGGCGACAGTGGCCGCGAGCTTGGCGGCGCGCTTGCCGTAGACCACACCGCGCGAGGGCCGTGCAGATCGCGCGCGTGCCCTGGGCCTGTTTGCGGGGCGTCGAGGCCGGACCGGAGCGGGGGCGGCGTCGGAGTCCAGTTCGCGTTCCCACTCGGCGAAGTGGTCGACCCGAGGTCGCCGCGCCTCCTCACCGGGCTCGCGTTCCGGCTCAACGGCCTCGTTGCGGGCCTCACGTCGATTCTGGCGGCACTCCCGGCCATTGACCGGGTCGATGTACCGCAGCGGGGTGCGGACGACGAGGCTCTCCGCCAGGCGCGAACGCCAGCATCGCCCCTTGTACGCGGCAAGGAAGTGACCGGCCAGCCAGAGCGCGACACCGGCGACGAGCACGACCAACCGGGGTCCGATCGGATCTCCGGCGACGATGAACACCAACGAGCTGACCACCATGAGTGCGCCACCGAAACGGGCAACCGGTGCGCCGATCTTCCAGACGAGGAGTACCGCGAGTGCAGCGAGAGCGAAGAACATCAACATTCGATTCCCTTTCCAGTAACGCACCTTCCGAACACAACATTACAATAGACATTTGCATTGTTGCAACTTCGCAAGCTGCCGGTCGATCCCGCCAAAGGTTTCTACAAAGCAATGCAGGTATGTAAAGTCTCTGACATCAGAGAACAGGCACACCGACGACGGCAGTGCCCCCGAGAACCGAAAGGCGAGAACATGGCAAACCCGAACCGCCTCACTGCCCAACAGTCCGTTGACCTACTCAAAGAACTCACCGGCGACGAAATCAAACCCATGACGTTCCACTCCTACGTCGCCCGTGGCCACGCACCGAAACCCGTGGAGAAGATCGGCAACACACCGTTGTGGAAGCGCACCGAAATCGAAAAGTGGGCCGAGAACCGGCCAGGTCGCGGCGCGCGCACCGATCTGCGTAAAACTCGTCGACGCCCGAAAGACACCGACACCGAATGAACGAGTGGTCCGGCGAACACATCGCAGTCGTAGGCACGTCTGTAGCAGCGTGGGTCGCAATCTCAATTGCTCTGGCAACAATGACGGCATCCACGGGCGTCGGCTATTTCGTCTTACTTCTTCTGCTCCTGGCGGGCGCTCTCGTCTGGGTGGCAATCTCCAAGCGCCGAGCCCTGATCAGGTGGCCCAGCGTCACCGTGGCCACCATCTTTGTTGTCGTCGCTGTGTACGTCGGCTTGATAAACGATCCCAGTGACTCAGATGAGCCAACCGCGTTCAGCGCGACGACGAGCGAGCGGCCGACCACGACAACCACGACGCCGCTGACCACAACACCGGCGTCGACTGTGCCAACACCGGCAGGGCCTCCGCTCCCCATGCAAGAGCAAGTCATCGACGAGTCCCGATCCGCCGAATTCTTCGACGGCGCACTCCTTCTGGCCAACCGATACACCTACTCGTCATACGTCTCGCTCACGATCACGACGGACGCGATGTCTTGCACGTCGGGCTATCTCGATGTGGGTGAACGAGCTGTCATCGCAGCGAATGATGCTGGTAACCGCTTTTTCCGGGTGACCGTACTGGAAACGGACCCCAACACCTCCGCCCGTCTTCGAGTTGAGGATCTTCCGCAGGAAAATTGGCCGGCGCGTTCCCCGTCCTGCCCCGTCTAGGGACTTACCCACCGGGGACGTGCCATCTTCGCTGTTCAAAGGCCCTAATAGTGCAACGGCCCCGCTCCGGGATCTTGAGTTTCACGGGTCGTTCTAACACCTGACTTCATCAGGAGTTACACGGTGGACGACACACAACAACCGCACAACGTGACAATGCAATCTGCAAATCGCGCACCGGAGCCACTTGAATCAACGCTGCCGAGTCGGCTACCGCGAGGCTCTGACTTCACGGACCTTCAGTAGGGCAGCCACCGCGAGGATGAAAAGTCCGCCGAGCCAAATCATCTGCAGCAGAGGGCTCTTCCATTCGCCTCGGTGGGTGATCTCGTTGAAGTGTGTGACCACACCGATGAGGAACACCACCACGGAAGGGACCGCCCAGACGAGCATGAATCGGCTCGGGGCGTAGCCGACCTGGTCTCTGAGGTGGTCGACACGCCTGGATGCGAAGACGAAGAGGGCGATGATCAGGATCGGCGCGACAAAAGTGAACCATGCAGCGAAGATTCGACTCGGGCTGTGGCGAGCAAGGTCTCCGATGGTGTCGATCAGCAGCCAGGTCGACAACAACCACATGGTGATCGCTCCAGCGAACCACGGTCGCGGGGCGGCCTCTCCGTCGCTGCGCTCCCACAGCATGAGGCGAAACGCGAAGATCGCGACAGCTCCGACGACCCCTCCGACGGCGAGGACGGCGATTTCGCCGATCCAGTCCGATGCGGTCCATTCCGACAGATGCTCGTTGACCACGGTGCTCGTGTCATTGGCCAGAGTGCTGATGCCGTCGTTCATTGGTCGGTCCCCCTAGGTTTTGGTGCCGTTGACTTCTCGGCTCGGTAGTTCTGTGCTCGCGCGGTGCCGATGTCGTAGTCGTCGACGTGCCCGCCAGATCCGCGCTCGTATGTCCCGCCCACCTGATCGGGGTCGTACGCCATGAAAACGACGTCGGGTCGGCCGCCGTTGAATCTGGCGAAGCGGTCGTAGTCCCAGCCGTCGGGTGCGTAGTCGTCGTTCCAGGCCAGCCGCGCCACGGGAACGAATCCGGCGTCTGCGTAGAGGTCCGGCAGTACGGTGTCGAAGCAGTCGAGTCGTCGCCCGCCCAGTGCGGTGCCTTGTCGGAGCATCGATTGTGCGACGTCGGTGTGGGCTCCGTCTTTGTGAGCGAAGACCGAGACCACTTCGTCGCCTTTGAGTGCGATGCCCGCTTTCCCGTCGTCGGTGACCAGTAGCTGCATCTGGCGGTATTCGTCCTCGTCGTAGACGTGCACCGATGCGGCATAGGGGTTCTTGCGGGTCAGTTCGAGCATCTGTTCGCGGTAGATCCCGGCATCGGCGGGGTCCAGTTCGTAGAGCGTGGGAGCTGATAATCCTCGCGCCGCGAAGCCGGCTCTTTCGTCTGCCGGTAGCGCGTGCTCGGCGACGGGGAGAACGGGTGCGCCGTTGATCAGAAGCCGAAGGTCTCGGCTTCCTCGATCGCCGAGTCCGGGTACCGCGCTTCGATCGCTTTCCGCTGCTTCTCGGGCAGTTCCGGGCTCCACCCGTACTTGCGCCAGAACTTCTCGCGGTGTTCCTGTGTCATCGGTTCCTCGGACATCGGTCTCTCCTCGCTCGTGGTCATTGTCCGTGCTCTCGTTGGCTCGGCGTAAGGCTTCGGTTTGTTCGGCCCGCAACGCGGTTCCCTCGGCCAGGCGGCGGGTCAAGCTGGCGCGGCGTTCAGGGTCGAGTTCGGCGTCGATCTGGGCGCGCAGATCGTCCTGTCCACCGGGGGTGGAGTCGTAGAGCTTGAGGGTTTCGGCGTGGTCGGCTTCTGCAGCAGCGAGGCGGCGTTGCAGGCGCGCGTGGGTGGGGCGCTCGCTGAGCCGCTGCCGTGCTTGCTCGATGCGGGCGGTGGATTTGTCGAGGCGATCGCGCATGTGCGGGGTGCAGCGGGGGCCGGGCTTGGGTTTACACATCAGCGGGTCGATCGGTCGCGGTGTCGATGAGGGTGGCGAGACTTTTGCCCAGCGCTGCCACGCTCGGATGGTCGGGCGTGTGTGGGTCGGTCAGGTAGGTGTCGCGGCGAAGTTCGATCATCACCGACGACACGCGCGGGTCGTGGCCGTAGTGCTTGGGCGGGACGTAACAACCGGAGTAGGGGGTGTTTTCGCGGATGTCGCCGAGGGACGCGAATGAGCCACGGGTGGCGTCGATCAGCCAGTCGGGAGTGTGACGGTGGTCGGCGCCGATGCACAGTGCTGGCCGTGGGCTGTTGGGGTCCTCGAATGCAGAGGGCTTCTCGGGGTACGAGTGCAGGTCGATGATGATTGCTCGTCCGCACGCGTTCAGTCTGTCGGTGACCGCGTCGGTGAGAGCTGCGGCGTAGGGACGGAAGTAGGTGTCGAGCAGCTCGGTTCTGCGCGGGTACGGCTCTCGGCGCAGCGGCTTTCCGGAGCATGTGCGTGTGTAGACCGCGCCGCGACCGTATTCCTCTGATGGTTCGCTGTCGTCGGGGAATCGTTCGGGGTCGACGACGAGCCGGGAGAGCTGGTTGATGACCACGGTCGGGAGACTGCGGGTGTGAGCGAGTGCGGTGATCGCGATCTCGTCGGTGGCCGTGTCCGTCGCCTCGTCCAGCTCTTCGGCCAGGTCCGCGGCGTCGCAGAGCAGATCAGTACGGACTGCCTGCGGGATGACCCGCGAGGAGTGTGGGACGTGGACGATGACCGGAGACGTCTCGTCTGCGGCCATGACCAGGAAAGCGTTCGACATGGTTCCCCCTCTGTTGTCCGAACCCGACCATTCTGGCAGTCGGCTGCGACGACGTAGCCGGGACGACAGGTGGTCAGGGACGCGATATAGCCAGGCGTCAGCGAAGATTTTTGCCGAGGATCGATGCCCACGACGCGACCGGCAGATGCGCTGGTCGGTAGAGATCTTGGGTGAGCGCGGCATGGTGCGCGTCGGCATGGACGGCGCCGAGGTTGTGTGTCTGGGCGGATGCACCGGCTGCGCGGGCAGCTGCTGCGAGGGCGTCGAGTCGATCGGGAAACATGCTTTCTCCTGGATTGTCGTCTCTGGGTCGGGTCTTCACCAGATTTCGCCGATGAGCATCACGGTCACGAGGACTTCAGCATCGTATTGGTACGTAGGTTGTGCACCGGCCAGGGCCCTGAGAACACCTGGCTCCTGGCGCTTTTCGGCGGAGACGACCGTGGTGGTGTGCGAGACGTTGAAGGGCTGTGCGTCGTTGCCGAGCGATTCCCGCATTGCGGACACCGCCTCGCGGGTGGCGACTTCGAGTGCTTCGGTCACGGTCGGCGCTGCGTGGCAGCTCCAGAACGTTTCGCGCTTCATCGGGCAGTTCCTTCGTCTCGTCACCGGTGCGGGCACACACCAGCATCGTTCAGTGAATAGAGAAGTCGTGCACCTTCACCGTTGTGGGGGCGTCGTGTCCTCGATCGCGCATTGCGGCGACGAGCGAGTCGGGCAGGTGTGCCGTGTGTGTTCCTGCGGCAACTGGGATCGATCCGAGCTTGAATTTTCCTGCATCCATATCGTATTCGGCTGGGGTGAGGTACCAGGTGGTTCCACGCGGGCTACCGAGTGCACCTGCGATGTACTCGGTGGTGCGTGACTGGTTCGCCAGGTCGACGGTGATCCACTCGCAGGCCCAGTGAACGGAAACCAACGCAAAGAGCGGCAGGCCAGTCGTCGGCACCTTGGGTTCGTCGAGTGTGGTGATCTCCGCGCCCCGCGCTGGGTGGCGAGGAAATGCGTGGAGGTACCCGATCACCTCGATGTTCCGGTCGTCGATGATGGTGACGTGACGGGTGGCCATCGGCGTGTTCATCGGGTTGCCTCTTTCAGTAATTCGTCGATGCGGAGGGTTTTGCGGCCTTGCCGCTGGGCTCGGGTGACCGCGACGTAGAGTCGCGCGCCGATGCGGACTTCGCGCAGGAGCCGAAATCGTTGCCAGTCTGCTAGATAGGTCTGATCGCGTACGTCTTGCTGCGCATTGGTGACCTGCGCGTTGAGCAGTTCGACGATGCCGAGCAGGTCTTCCTTTGTCCGTTCTGCCCACCCTGCGCGCGGTATGTGGCCGTTCCAGGGCTCGACTCGCGGGCGATCCTCCCAGTTCGGCGGATACGCCTGGCTCACTGTGCGGCCTTGGCGAGTGTGTAGGTACCGCGGTACGGATCGTTGTTGAGTTCCTTCGCGACTGCCGAGAAGTTGCTTGCATACTCGCCGATCTCGACCAGGACCTCCCAAGTGGCGAGGATCAGCATCTCTTCGTCCACGTCGGCGGCAGAGAGCACTTTGACAGTGCCACGGTCGAGAACGACGTGGGCGTCGGAGGTGACGTTACCGAGAGTGTATGCGGCGGCGACGATCTCAGGAGTGACGACTGCGACGTTGTTGCTCATTTTCTGACCTCCGGGTTGACGTTGTTCCAACCTTACAACGTCACATTGTATTAGGCAAATGCTGTCCAAGCCCCTCGATTCCGCTTCGGTCACAGCGTCGTAGACCAGCACTCGAAGGCGGTACGCGCGGCGGCATCGGTTTCGGAAAGACACACCGCGACAGCAGCTTCGACTTCGAAGACCAACGGTCCCCCTTCCGGCGCACCCGGGTCACCATCACTGGTCGCGCAGATTTCAACGCTGGCCTCGTCGCTCTGGCCAGTAACGATCTGCAGGTAGGGGATGTACCCGAAACCGCCGTTGGTGAGGTAGATCCGCTGCCGCTTTTCATCGAGGTAAAGGTCGTCGGCGTCCGAGCAGTCCTCGTCGTCGCAGCGGTTGACGCTTGCCTCGTTGACGACATTGATGAAAGCCGCCTCGAATGCGGGTGAGATCGTGACAATGGGCATGGACTCCTCCTCGAAGGGGGCGGACTGCAATGGTGAGAGCGATGGATCGCTTCGCGCCGGGCCAATGGGGACGTGTCATATTCGCAGGCCAAGGCTTGTTTTTACGGATGGAAGCACGTGGGCGAGAGGAGGGCGAACACGCAATCTCTCACCCCCCGTGAAGCTCAGATAACCCAGAACTCGATCAATGCCCAAGCGATCCGGACGAATTCAATGAAATCGAGAATCATCGCGCACCTCTAACCCCGAACGCAGCGACAACGATTCCGCCGACGAGCAACACAAGTGTCGTGAACTGAAGCAGGTGAGCGACTGATGCGATCGCGGAATTCGGATCACCTGGTAGACGGCGCTCATCAGATACCCTCCGGCCCCCTAATGCCGAAGTCGCAACTGCGACAAAAGCAATGATTGCGACGGGCGCAATGACGGACACTGTTTCCCCCTAACGTGGGATGTCGATATCGAAAACAACCATACAACGTGACGTTGCACGGTTGCAAATCGACCACCGCCGCCAGGTCGGAAAATTTCACCCTTTACAACCCGACGTTGTAATGTTTGGGAAAGAACCCCCTTACGCCGACGCTCCGACAAAGTCGGACCTGATTTCACCGGAGACCCGACATGCCCAGCCGCGACGACCTGATCACCGCGCAAGAGTGCGTGGACCTGATGAAGGAAGAGACCGGCGTCGAAATCGCTGTCTCAACCTTCCGCACGTACGTCTTCCGTGGCCAAGCGCCTGCATCGGTGGACAAATTCGGCCGCACGCCTGTCTACGATCGCAATCAAATCCTCGAATGGATCAGGAACCGTCCCGGCACCGGCGCCCGCACTGACCTCAAACGAGCCAAGGGATAACCCACACTGTTCGCTCCCCTACCGCCCCGCAGAATTTATGCGGCGGCGCTTTTTGGTGTAAGTCGCGGTCATTCCCGATCTCCGTCGCATCGCACCGCCCCGATGGGGACTGTCTGCGTCTGAAGCCGACGGGACGACGAATGCCCCGGCATATAAGCCAGGGCATCGGTAGTTCGGTCAGACGTCGACGAGAACGTTCTTTAAATGGTGCAGTCCACGTGGAGCGAGAGGTAGACGCGGCCCGTTCCGTAGGGCGAGTTCCAGTCCTCGGGTGCATCGGCAGTGGCAGCGATGTCGACTTGGTCTGGTTGTGACCAATCGACGGCATGCAACGTCTCGAGAAATTGGTTGGTGGTGTCGATATCTCCGGCGAGGTCCTGCTCGGTGTTTTCGACTGTGATCGCCTGAGAGGGGTTGGTGGCTTTGATCTTCCAACCGTGCGGTGCCGAGATGTTCACGACGAGGTTGTCGCCTGAGCCCGTGCAGCGAGCGGTGACGTCGTCTGGTTTCGGGGTGGTGATCTCGGTGTCGGTGTGCTTTTCGCCCCACCCGATGATGATGCTGCCGAGGTCGTCGGTGGAGTCGGTGACGACGGTTCCGCTGGTGGATGCGGACACGCTCGCTGCTGCGCGACTGTCGTCGTTGCCGCATGCGGTCAGTGCGGCCAGTATGCCGAGCGCTGCGACCGCGAGGGTGGCGTGACGACGGTTTCGCATAGCGTTGAGGTTCATAGGTGTTCGGCTTTCTCTGGGTTCTCTGGGCATGTCGTCAGCTGATGGTGTCGACGAACCAGCGTCCGTCGATGTCTTTGGTAGTGATCGTCTGAGGGAACTGTGCTGGCGCTTGACCGGGCCGCATTTCGGCAAGGACGACGGAGTAGACACCGGTGGTGATGGGCGTGATGCGCACGCAGTGTGTGGTTCCCGTTGGGACGGTGTCGATTCCTGCCTGGATTTTGTCCGCGAGCGGCAAAGAGGTTCCGGGGGTGGCGAGTGCGCGGACAGCTGCTCCGGAGCGGGCGACGTAGTAGGCGTGTTCGAATGCTGCGATCACTCCGGCTCCCGACTTCTGATCGCCCGTGTCGGTGCGACATGCGCTCGGGTCGGCGACGGGTTCGGTGGTTTCGACGGGCGGGGTTACCGCGAGTGCCGGCGCGGACGTCGGTTCGGTGGAACTGTCAGCTGCCAGAGTGGGAGCAGGTGCTTCCGTGCCGGCGAATGTCCGGATCAGGAACCAGCCGAGCAGGGATACAACTACCAGCGCTCCCGCTACGTAGCGCAGGACGTGCGAATTGCCGGAGTTCTCGTCCTTCTGCGGGCGGGGAGCTTTCGGTGCTGTGGGAGATTTCGCGGGCTTGGGCGCCTTCGCCGACTTGGGTGGCTTCGGCGGCCCGCCAGCGCTTGAGGGAAGCGGTGCGCCGCCGAGTGTGTCGATCACCGCGGGATGTCTGGTGCTGTTTCTGCTCAGGCTCGACTTCATGGCGCGCGCCCTTCCTGGTCGTCTCGTGCGATCGGTGCGGGCGCTAGTGGTTCGTCGCCCGCACCGATCGAGTTGTGATTGGGAGTTACGCCGGAACGCCCGCGCCGACTGCGTCGCTGATCAGCGAAGAAGCAAGGCCGGGAGTGGCGTTGGTGAAGAAATCAGTGAGGGCGGTGTCGACCTGTTCGATGACCTGCTCGCCGCCGGGCTGAGCTGCGACGAAGTCGCGGGCCTGCTGATCGATCGCCGGTGCAGCTGCCACGGTGTCGCGAACGGTGGTAGCCACGGCCTGCCCGACGGGGCCGGAGTTCTCCCAGTCGGTAAGCGTGTTCTGCGTCTGGGTGGTCACGGCAGGCTGATCGACGTCCGGGAAGTATTCGCTGACATCGACGGGCTCTCCCAATTCGCCTGCGCCGTACGCGGTTGCTGCCGCGACTCCTGCGATGCCACCGCCGACAGCGCCGATCGCGGCGGCGGGAACGCCGACAACCGCTGCGCCGATGCCTGCGCCGGTGGCTGTGCCCACGACACCAGCAGGCACGGCACCGACCGGAGTGAGAACGGGGCTGAACAACCCGAGGGCGGAGGTTCCGCCGATGGTTCCGCCGATCAAGCCACCTACCGTTGCTGCGGGCACTCCCAGGGCGGTGGCACCGGCCAGGGCCCCACCTGCACCGCCTGCCAACTGTGCGGCGGCGATGCGGCTCGCGCGGTCGACCGGGATGCCGATCGAGGCATAGAACGTCGACACCTGGCTCTCGATGACTGCAGAGGTGTTGTTGGTACGGGCGAGGTCCTGGTCGGACACCCAGTTCGGCTGATCGAAGACCCAGTCACCGATGCGGCCCTTTTCCCTCGGCGCGATGATCGGCGCGACGATCTCGACGGGGCCTGGCATGTGGATCTGGCCGTAGTCGATCGGGGCAACGCTGTAGTCGGCCGGGGCCTGGTAGGTACCGGAGTCGTAGTCCCAGTTCGGCAACGGCTGCTGCGGAACGTTCTGGTATTCAGCTGGGGGCGCGACCCAGTAGATCGGCTCGGTCTGGACCGGCGCGGGCGCGGGCGGCGGGGTGGCTTCCGTCGTGACACCGGACTGCCCGCCGCCGTCGTTGATACCGGCCTGGCCTCCTCCGTCGGTGATCCCGGCCTGGCCGGGCGCTGCCATCGCCGAAGGTGCGAGCGCGATTCCTGCGGCCACCGCTGCTGCGGCGACCACCGCGGCGGTGCCCTGGCGAGCTACTGCCTGACGGCGGTGCCGGCCTCCCTGCTGCGCGCGACGAGCTGCTCGGTTGCCCGCGGTGATGTCGATAGTCATGGTGGTGCCTTTCATTGAGGAAACTGCTGGTGGGAGCCGGTGGGCAGGTCGGTCGGCAGTGCCGGCCGACAGTGGATCAGCCAGCGGCGTGTGCAATCAGATCGATGACTGTCGAGGCAACGACGGTCAGGGATTCGGTGGTGCTGCGGAGCAGCTGGGAGGGCACGATGCGCTCCCCGGATGCGAACATCGGCTCGAACGGCATGCGTCGAACCGAATGAACACCGGCGTCGAGGAATGCGTCGACGGCCTCGATTTCGACCATCGGGGCATCACCAGGACCGTCGGTGATGACCACGATCGTTCGAGACAAAATGGCTGGTCCTGCGGTGGCAGCGAGGTCGAGCAGCATGCGATGTGCGGCTGCAGCGGCGTCGCGGCGAAGAGGTACCGGCACGATGAGGACGTTCGCGTGTGAGGTCGCCCATTGCCAGCTGCCGGCAAGGCGGTTGTTTCCGGTGTCGGCGATGAGGATCTCGCGGTGCTGGGACAAGATCTGTGCGACAGAGTTGACGTCGTCGTAGCCCAGACCCGCTCCCTTGGCTCCGTCGTTTCCCGCGACGATGTCTTCGCCGCCGGGTTGACGAGCGAGGTAGCGCGACAGCATTGACGGGCGGATGCTGCCTGGCTCTGCTTCCTCGGCCCCTATCAGCGAGAGGACATCTTGTCCGTCGCGGGGCGGAACGCTGACGCGGTCGGCGAGACTGCCGCCGACCTCTGCGACGTCGACACAGACTGAACTTGCTGCGCCTCGATGTGCGGCGATGATGGAGTTCAATCCCACTGCAATCGGGGTCTTTCCTACTCCTCCTTTCGGGTTGGCGACCGTAACGATCGAAAACCCCGGAATGGGTCCGGTGATCGATGCGATCGCCGCGCGCTGACGCATCTCCGCCGACTCCGGTTTCGGGGCCAGTCGTAGGTTCAGAACGGCGTTGAGTCGGCCCCGGATTCCGTTGCGCGCGGGCTCGCTCGAACCGGGTGTGACCTCTGGGGCTGCGAGCACCGACGTCGCCGAGCGCGTGACGGAGGTGGAAGAGAGCGCTGGGGACCGCCGCGCGCTCGCCTCGTTACTCGGGTGCTGCCGTGTGGACGGTGAAGGATTCGGCTTCGTGGCAACCGCAGGACGGGTTGCAGCAGAAGCGGAAACCGGCAGGTCACCGATGGGGGTCACGGACATCGTGACTGGTTCCTCGACTTCGGTTGGCTGCGCCGTTTCCTGTTCCTGCTCCGCAGTCGTAATCGGGCCTGTGGGCAACGATTGCGATACCTTTCCGTCCGGGGCGACGGTGAGCTGCCGGGAACGTCCGGCTTCCTGCACGATGACCTCGACGGGCGCGCCCGCGTCGGCTGAGTGCTTCCGACTGAATTGAGCGATCACTGCGTGGATCGACTGCCCTTTTTCTGCGGACAGTTCCACCTCGTCGACCCCTGCCCCGCTCACGAGGGCGGTCCTCTCGGAGGTGATCTCGATGGCAAGGGCTGACATCAGGCGCTCGTTCCGCTGAACGCCCCGACGCCGGAGAGTTCTGTGTCCATCTCACGAACAATCTCGTCTGCCTTGTCGAGGGCTTCGAGCGCGTCATCGCGAGCGGTGCCGTGGGGCAACACTTCGATGATCTGGCGGCGTGTGGCAACAGCCTTCTTGATTTCGTCGAGCCGCGGCTGTGTCAGCTCCTGGTCCTCACTGAGCTTGGGAAGCCAGCTAGGGACTGCGCTTTTGAGGATGCTTCGCAGCTCTGAGATGACCGGGTCACTACCGCCCTTGGGCGATGCGAAAGGGCCGCGCAGCAAGGTGATGTCTTCGGCGGTGGGGGTGATCGACTGGGAGATACGGCGGCTCATGAGAGAGACCTTTCTGGTGGTGTTGCGAGGGGCTTTCAAGGGAGTTGGGGACGGTGCCCTCAGTCGCCGGCATCAGTCGGTGGTCCTGTCCACAACAGGGCTGGGGCACCGGTGTGGCCGAGGAGATCGCCAAGCGCGATTCGAGCGGTGGGGTTGTCGCGACGTTCTGATGGAATGTTGTTGTTCGGCATGGGTTCTCCGATCGAGGTGGCGTAAAGGCTCAAGCGGGTGTGAGGATTCTGTCGGGTTCGGGCAAGATCACCACCTCGTGAGGCCCGTAGGTGATGTGGTTCTTAACCCGTCCGGTCCCGTTGAAAGTCAGGGTCGTTTCGGTGACATCGCCGGTGTCCTTGTCTCGGATAACGGTGACTGCGAAGACCGTGGCTGCGCGCTCATTGCCTTCGCCGTCGTCGATGAGAACAGTCATGCCTTCGGTGACGGCTGATGCGGGAATTGCATCCGCAAAGTCGTCCTCAGCAAGTTCCTCCGATTCCTGTCCCAACACGGTGGGTTCGGGTGCCTCGCCGCGTTCTCGGGATGCCTTCGCCATCGACCGTTCGGACTCGATGAATACGCGCAGTTCCTTCGAGTAGAACTGGATCTGTGGCTCTTGTTGTGGCCGCAGTCCTTCGATGATCGCCTTCTCGTCGTCCGAAAGTTGGCTCCACTTGTTCGGGTGCGGGTCGACATTCGGTGTCCACCACATCTGCGCATCGACGGGCGAACCATCATTGCCTAACGCAACTCCACGCCCGGGAACAGACGTGTCGATCTCGCGGCCGACCTGCGAGTCGCCCCACAGCATCATCGCGCCGTCCTGCGAGAGATTTCCGAGCGAAATGCGGGTACCGAAGTTGTCGCGCGCGTTGCCCGAGGCGCCGCCGAAGAGGGACGCGTCGGGCCGTTGCACACCGAGCAGCAACCGGATACCGGCAGAGCGCGCGAGGACGGCGAGATCGGCCCACGCGCCGAGTGGATCGAGCTGCGCGAGCATGGCCCGCGTTTCGTCGTCACCGGTCTTGGCTAGGCGCTGCCACTTACCCGAAAGGATGAAGAACTCGTCGAGCACGGCGATCAGCAGCGGAAGCTGGGACGGCTCGATCTTCTTCACATGGACGTAGTGATTGCGGGCCATCATCTCGCTGTGCAGCGCACGCACGAGCATCGCGGAGCGGACTGCGTCATAGACGATGGCGGCGCACCCGGGATAACCCTCAAGTCCGTCGAGCTCGATCATCTTCGGGTCGACACCCACGAACGGGATTCCGCGCCGAGCCGCTTCCGTGAGCAAGGTGCGGATCACCGATGTCTTACCGCCGCCCGTGGGTCCGACGATCAAGCAGTGAGGCTTGTTCGACTTCGTGGAAATATCCCAAAACATGGTCAGATCGGAAGCAGCCGTGGCGTATGGGAGGTGCCGCAAGTCCTCATCAACCAAAGCGAGCGGATGATCCACTCGTGTAGGCAGCGGCGCACGCAAGCTCATGCGGAGATGACCCTCGGACGGGGACCATTCAGTTGCCCATGTACGGCCTGATTCGTGTACCCCAGCGAGCGAGGCGAGGGCTTCCTCGACCTTCTTCTGAAAGCCGTGTGAACCGCTGCTGAGCGAAGGCGTGAAGGCGATCTTGAAACCGATCTCGACACCAGACTCGTCGTAACAATCGACTGTGACGACGGGGTCTTTGAGCGGGCCGTCTTTGAGGGCTTGTTCGAGCGCTTTGTGCCGAGCGGAACGTGTGTCGGGTTCCGTTTCCTTGCGGGTGATGATGATCTGATCTTTATGCGCCTCGTGGGTGACCAGGTGAGTCCACTTATCGGAACGTCGACTGGCGGATGCACGTACGGCGCTGGTCAATTCGTCCAATTCCTTCGGACGAATGATCGCGCCACGGGGAAGTTTGATCTTGGCGCTGCGCACCGCCGCGATTCCAGGTGGGAAGCCGACACTGATTTTGGTCGGCAGATGCCTGGTTGCTTGTCGCACCTGGGAGTCGAGCCCGACGCGCTGCCGGTGCGAGACGTACCGAACAACGTCACAAAGAACGAACGCAAAGGCGGCTAGTAATACCACCCAGCGGAACCCTGCGATCGTGTCGACAAAGCGCGCTCCCTCAGTCGCAATTGCATGCCCGGAGCCATCAGCATCTGCCACCTCGATCACTTGCGGGGCAGCGAAGATGAGAGTTGCGACAAAGACAGGAATCAAAGCGATCGGACGGTAGTTCCCGACTGCTGGCTTCTCGGGTTGACCAGTTTGCCCCTTCGCTTTGTCGGAGCCGAACAGGTCGACGAGGAAGTCCTTGAGTGGATCGTGCTGACTTCTACTCACCGACAGCTCCTTTCGCTCGATTCAAGTCCCGCGATATGCCTCGCCGGGTGCGTTGTGGGAGCACTGTCGCAGAGTTGGCAAAAGAACCTCAACGTGACCTGTGGATAACTTTTTCGAAGGGTTTTTTTGAGTGTCCCGCCGACCCAAGATCAACGACTTGTTTCAGCTCTTCGGGAAGCTGTCGCAGCAAGGATCGATCGACTCTGATTTCGACGCTGGACGATCCCTTGATCAGAGTGCATCTCGGCACCCTTGAATTGGGCTTGTTCGCAGCCCTGAATCCTCGTCGCAATCGACAACGAAGAGGTGGAAAATCGCGCCCCGAAACAAGCACCGTAAAACCTCAGATTCGACCCGCTCTCCCCTTCCCTCATCGAACCTTCTGCAGCGATTTCGCAGGTCCAGTTTTGTCTCTGCAGCAGCTGTGAAAGCGGGATTCATCAGCACCCGGTCAATGCGACTTCCCAATGCGCCTCTCAAACCCCTTCACAACCCCTGACCTGCACTACCTTGAAATAGGTTGGCGCGGCGCAAATTTCATGAGTACACTCCCCCCTAGGCCCGGAGGGCCGGGGGGAGTGACCCCGGAGGGGGACGGTGAATCCGCCCGTTTCCCCACCCCCATTCGCACCTCGGAAAATCCACCCCGCTTCACACCCGTCTGCAAGCGGGTCCGCACGAAGGCTTGCATGCCTGCCTGCGAACCTGCATGCACGCGTGCGCACAAGGCTGCTTGCACGCAGCCGTTGAACTGCTCTGAAACTGTGCGCCTCAGGGTTCTCGTCAACCCCCGAAAACCCTGTCCGAAACGGACCTCGATTTTGATGCGTCTGCAGGCCCGTCGAGACACAGCGTGAGAAGCGCCTGCGAGGGACACTCAACGACAGTCGGAGCACGATAGGCAAGACAGTCTGGACATCATTGTTCCGACGCGTCCTGCAAGCCTGCGGAAGATGTGCGGGAACCTCCCTTGCGCGTGCCATTCCCGAAGGCTCGCGCCCCTGCGAGAGCTAGGTCTTCCTCCCGATATGGACTGAGGCGCATGGACGCCGGAAGAAGTCCCTGGACCGCCCACGCCACAATGGGGATCCCAAACCTCGCTGCATTCGCCGCAACCACAACAATTTTCGACCGCCTCACAGACTGTTCTCCCCGATTCACTGACAGTTCACTACATTCCGGAAAGTTATCCACAGGTCACGTTGAACTCTCGACCCTCACTCTTCTACGGTCCCGCCCAACCACATTCGTGGGATCTGGTCTCACAACCTGTTGGAGAGTGCTCATGCTTTATCTCGCTTCCACCGTGATCGACATGTCGATCGCGACAACGCACCCGCCCACTGCATCAGAGGTAGTCGTCCTCGCGCAGTCGACGGACGTCAATACCGGCGGACTGCGGGCGTGGATCAAGGACAACATCGTCTTCACCATCCTCATCGCCCTCGCGTGTGTGGTCCTCGTCGGTGGGCTCAAGGGCAATCTGTCGAAGGTCTTCACCGTCGGCGGACTCGGGTTGTTCGGACTTGCCTACCTCGGCATCGCAACATCGGAATCGGCGGCCACGGGGATCGGCAATTGGATCCTCGGGCTCTTCGGTATCTCGACCTAAAACCTCCACCCTCCGAGAACTTCCGAAAGGACTGCCCGGTGATCGACAACGACGACCTGATGTACCGCGTGGACCGGCACTACCTCGGTCCAACCGGTTATCCACTGCCCGTGCGGATCCGCTACACAGCCGGCATCGTCGGCGTCGTCGCCTTCATCGTGGTGTTCGTGATCGGTCGAGGAATCCTGCACGTACCGCTCGGGTTCAAATCGCTGATGGTGATGGCCCTGATCACGGTGTGGCTTACGACCCGGATCGCGAAGTTCGTCACCCCGGACCGGCCGCTCCGATCGGTCCTCAAAGCCGCCCTCAACGACCTCGTTGCTCCGCGTCCGCCGAAGCAGGGCAAACCCGTGTTCGTCTCCCTGCCAGAACGTTTAACCAAGGGTGCACCCGACTCCACTTCTGCCCATCTCGACGGTGAGGATCACCGATGACCGTTCACGACAACGACATTGCGGCTCTGTTCGATCCGAAGCTCGACGACCCGGTTCCGGTCATTCCCCCGGGCGCGCTCCCGCCGTCGTGGGCAGCAGCCCAATCACATGCTCCGCAACCGGCGCGGGCGTGGTCCGAAGCCGAACACCCACACGCTCCCGACCTTCCCGAGTACGACTACAACTACGACGACACCGACGACTTCGCTCAGACGACCGATCCTGACCAGGTCGCGGAGGAAGTGCTCGGCGGTCGGCGTCGCCGCACAGGCAAGAAGCGTGCGAAGTCGGCAACAGATCGAGACAAGGCAGCAGCGAAGAAACGTGCCGACCGCGAACGGAAAGCGGTGCGCCTGAAACTGACCGGCACATCAGCGAACATCACCCGCACCGCGACCACGTCTACCGCGTGGTTCGTCCAACGCCAGGGGCCGTGGAATTTCCGCACCACCGGTAAGCAGCGCCGCTTCATCCAGGACGAAGCGATCATCCTGACCAATCTGCAGAAGGCCGGCGTCAACAGGGTGCATCGCCGCCTGGTGCGCACCCCGTTCCCTGTCGCGCAGTGGGCGGTCGATCACGACACGTGGGCAACCCCGATTCCCGATGTTCCCGGCGCACTGTCATGGGCGGACTACCTGCGCGGGCAGCAGCATGCGATGTTGTGGTCCAACGCGACGATCAAAGGCCGCTACTGGGGTATCGAACTGCCGCAACGCTCCTCACTCGGCCAGGGGTTGGACTGGACCGCCCGGATGCTGCGTCACCTCGCTCACTGGCCACTGCTGGGCAGAGTGTGCACCGGGGTGAACAGCTGGGCCGACGACGCCTTCGAACGGGAGCAGAAGGCCCTTGCCGATCACCTCGCCGCACTCGAACGAATCATGTCCGGCCGCGGAGTGAAAGCAACACCGGCCACACCGGCCGCGATCGACTACTTGCTGCGCCGATCAGCGACCATCGGTCTGCCACTGGAAGCTGGCGGTGCGGTCGCCGGCGCCGGAGATTGGGAAGAAACCGACGTCGCCGCCCTGGAAGATCTCACCGACCTCTCCCTCACCCCAGGCGACGGGTACACCACCGTCTCCGGCGTCGTCGACGGCCGCAAGTACACCGGCGTGGTGATCGTGCTGACGATCGGCCGCATGGCTCCCCTACCGATTCCGGAACGAATGCTGCCGTGGCAGATCATCGGCGATCCGTCCGGTGAACCTCTCGAATGGTCCGATCGCATCGAACTGCACGACAAAGCGAAAACGATCCGCACCATGCGTTCCCTGACCGGCAAGATCGAATCGCAGTTCGACCACTACACCGTCGAACACGATCAGGTCCCGCCGAAAGAGTTGGCGGAGCAGCACGCCCGCGCACAGGACGTGATCTCCGACGTCGAAGAAGACCATTCCGGACTCTCGACTCGAACCACCGGGTGGTACCGCCTCGCGGTGGTCGGCACCGACCCCGACGAGGCGCGGCAGAAAGTCTCCGATCTGCAGGAGATGTACTCACCGCACATCGCGCTCGAACAAGAGCACGGCCAATACCAGTTGCTGCGCGAGTTCATACCCGGTGAGCCGCAAGCCAACATCGCCAACAAACGGCACATGGATGTCGAAGCAGTCGCCGCCGGGATGGCGACCGTCAGTGACCGGATCGGTGACCGCCGGGGCGTCGTCCTGGGCGAGACCGGATCCATCTCGCCGCGCCCGGTGATCTGGGACCTGTTCGCCGCGCACGAGATCAAGCACAAGTCCGGGCTGACACCGATCGTCGCCGTACCCGGTTCAGGAAAGACGTTCCTGGCCGGCATGATCGTCTACCAAGCCGTCAGAGCCGGCGCATACGGCGTCGTCCTCGACCCCTCCGGCCCGCTCGCAGCGTTGGCCGGACTACCGGAGTTTCGCGACATCGCCCGCGTCTACGCCCTCACCGGTCGCGATTCACGCGCTGGCGCCTTGAACCCGTACCGCGTGATCACCGATCCACGTCGCGATGATCCCGAGTACAACGCCCGCAACGTCGAGTACGCCCGGGATGCAGATCCGTTCGCGGCGGCTCAGTCGAAGTTCGATGCGGATATGCGTGCAGCCGCCGCCGAGCGCGTCGAGGTCGCCGTCTCGGTGCTCAAGATGATGCTCACCGAACGGCATCTGCACCTCGAACACACCGAACCCGTGCTGCACATGGCCGCGAACATGGTCGGCGGCGACAGCAACCACAACCTCCGAGAAGTGTTGGCCGCGATCCAATCGATCGGAGTGAGCGATCCGGACCAAGCCGTCAAAACCTGCGCGAACGGGTTGTACCAGCAGCTCAGTTTGATGTCGGAGCTGACCGAAGCGCGGGTGTTGTTCCCGGAGGAAGGCACGATCGGCAGCGGAGCGGATGCATTCGACGCCGACATCCGACTGACGATCTTGACGATGCCAGGCCTGCAGCTACCGCCCGAAGGCACACCGTCCTCGCAGTGGACACCGCAGCAACGGATGACAGCGCCGTTGATGCACATGGCCGCGTGGCTGGCGAACAGGCTCGTCTACGAAAAGCCTCGCCACGTGCGCAAAGTACTCTTCCTCGACGAAAACAAATACCTCGAATCCACCGGTGCCGGCCGCACCCTCAACCTCCGAATCGCCCGCGACTCACGCAAATTCAAGGTCCGCGCCCTGGTCTGTTCACAGCTCCCGGATGATTTCCTCGGATTGGACGGCAGCGACGACAAGACCGCCCTGACCTACGAGGTGTTCGTCGGTGACGTCGGCGGTGATCCGCATGCAATCGAAGGTGCCCTGAAACTACTCAAACTTCCCACCGGGCAAGGATTCGAGCAGTTCCTCGCCGAACTGGGCAGCGGCGGCGAGGACACACTCGACGAGGACACCGACACCTCCTACCAGGACGAAGCGCGGCGCTGGATGATCCGGATGGCCGACGACGTGGAGCTGGTGCGTTCAAGCTGGATCCACTACGTGCATCTCGCGCATGTGTTCGCAGCGCTGAATTCCTCCTCGGCGAAGAACGCCCTCGGCGGTACCGCATGAACACCATCAGGAGGCTCAGAGCGCCCTCGGCAGGGCCGGATAGGGCAATCCCTCACCAATCGCGCATTCGGGCGCTGACCGTCAAGCTGGCGCGGGTTCTCGCCGTTCTGGCGCTGGTGCTGGTGCCCCTCCTCGCCCCGGGAGGGCCGATCGCATCTGCCGGCGGATTCGACTGCAAAGACGTCCCCTCCCCCGAGTTCCCGAACTCGGTCATGGCTGCCGAGTTCGATTCCTCGAGCAAAGACCGCGAACCGAAACAGGGCGGCACCGGCTACGAAACCTACGGATGGGCCGGATTGCGCTGGTACACCTACGACCTCGGCTGCGGCAACGACCTGGTCCGCGCACCCGACGCAGTCGCGGACACCACCCTGGGCAACACATTCCTCGCAATCGGCAAGGGATTCGCTGCTGCAGCGTTCTGGCTCGACGACCAGACAAAGACCGGAGCAGCTGCAGAAGAGGCCGGAATCGCCCCAGCGATGGTGCAGTTCGACCAGATCGTCGCCTCAATCTCCAACGGAATGCTCGGCGTCTACGGAACGTGGCTGGGTGTGGCATTGATGGTGGTCGCCACGATCATCATCTGGAACGCCCTCAAATCAAACGCCGCGGCCGTGACCCGCACCGTCGCGATCGCCGGCGCTGCAATGGCCATCGGAGCACTGTTCGTCGGCGCACCGCAAAAAGCCATCCAGGCCGCCGACGACACCTTCGGCTCGATCATCACCGACACACAAGGTCAGATGCTGTCCGTGTCCGGACACACCGGAGACCCCCGCAATGTACTGATCGACAAGATCTTCCTCGACGACTGGCGCAAAGGATGGTTCGGCACGAACTTCAACGACCAGGAACTGCAACTCGGACCGAAGCTCCGCGACACCCTCGCGTTTTCGTACGCGGAGCAGCGAGAAGTGGCCGGCGACAACGAAGCCGCGAGCAAGCTTGCCGAAGAGAAAGCAGCCAAGTTCGACGACGAGATCATCGATAAACTCGACGGATTGAACCTCTCGTACGGCCAGTTCCAGGGCAAGGACTCCGGACGCACCGGCACAGGGTTCATGGCGATGATCAAACTCGCCATGCCCTCCATCCTCTGGATCGGCGCATCCATCCTCAAACTCACTGCGCTACTGGCCATTCGACTCGCAATTCTCTTCGCACCGATCTGGGTTCCGATCGCCGCCGCACACGGCGGCACCCTCTCTCGCGTGTGCCGCATGATCGCCACCGCCTACATGTGGGGCGTGGCCGGCGCAGTCATCATCGCGCTGTACCTGATGGCGCTGGTCAAGCTGTACGACACCGACAACGGTCTCGTCGACGGCACGTGGCGGCTGTGGTTCATGGTCATCTTGACTGCGGTGTGCTGGTTCATCATGCGCCCGTTCAAACGGATGACTCAGACCTTCACCCAGAACCAAGCGGGCGCACTCAATCGCAAAGCTCGTCACGCGCAGACGTCGATGAAACAGAAGTTCTTCAAGGCCGGCAGCGCCGTCGTGGGCGGTCCCGCAGCGTCGATGGTCGAGGAAGGTGTCGGCGCGCTTCGGAAGGCGACCAAACGCGGTGGTGACCTCGACAAGGATTCAGTGACACCAGTGCGTCCAGAAGGACGCGAGTTGAATCAGCGACGTCGCCACGAGGTCGACAAATCGCGCGTCGACGCGCGTAAGACGATGGATCGCCAACAGCGTCTGACGGATTCACGCAAAAACGACGTGCGGCGCCGAAGCCTCGCCGGTACCGCGAAGAGTTCTACGGGCCTCAAGCGGCCCGTCGCCGATCGGCCGCAAACCGCAGGTACCGCCGCCAATCGAGGCCAGGCACTCGCTCGCCAGTTGGTCGGAACCGAAGCCGGTTCACCGCGCAGCACTTCGTCGGTGAGTGAGACATGGGACGGAGGCCCACGGTCGAGTATCGCGCCGATGAAAGTGTTCACCCCACCCTCGCGGGATGCCCCCACCGGAACTCCGATGCCTCGATCGGGTGCGACGCGCTCGAACTCGTCGACTACTCCGCGGTCGACGGCACGCCTGTGGACGCCGTCGTTGACCTCTACAGGTACTTCGTCCGATTCGACCGACAGGGTCAGCTGATGTCCTCCAGCACAGCCAATCCCGTCCTAGCACCGATCCGGCGGTGGGTTCTCTATTCGCGCACCAACCTGACGATCACGATCGTCTCCGCGTTCGGTGTGCTGTTCGTAGCGGGAGCAGTGTTCGGCCAGTCCCCGACCCCGTCGAACACGGCCTCGAAGATCCCAGCCTCCACCGCATCAACGACAGGAACAGCGTCCACGACCCCGGGTGATCTGAGCTACGCGTTGACCGAAGTGACCGAATCCTCGATTGCCGGCAAGTCGATCGCGTCGGTGGCCGAGAGTGCACCGGCGACAGCGATGGCCTACGCGCACGTCTACGTCGATCAGTCACTCTCGACCAGTGAATGGAAGTCCAAGCTGGGCGTGCACACCGCCGAAGCGCCCGGCGTGACGGTGGTCAACGCCCGCCCGCTCGTACCGGTCGCGATCACCGGCCCGACGCGCAGTGAGATCGTGGCCGGCACCGGCGGTGAGAGCGCCGTGCAGGTCATCGTCCCGACGCAGGCCGGGAATCTGCGGATCACGCTCAAAGCGTCGGGCACCGACAAGGGTTCGACATGGCAGGTCCAGAATCCATTGCCCACCCTGGACCGCAGCGAGATCGACAAGCTCGGCGTACCTTCCCTCGCGAGCGCACCGACCTCGGAAACTCCCACAACCACCACGGCTCCGAAGTCGACCACTGCGAGCACTACCTCGACCACGACGCCGACTGCGACCAGCTCGGTCGTTGTTCCCTCGGCGGACCTCGAACCGGCACCTGTTCCTGTCCCTGGGCCCATCCCGATTCCCGACCTCGACACACCGCTCCCGGGAACGCTGTGAGTCGCCGCCGTGGAGCGGTGGCCCTGATCGTCACCGCTGCCACCGCCGCGATCCTGGGGCTGTCCGGGTGCACGCAGCAGCCGGTGATCCCCCACAACCGTTGCGGCGGAACCTCGTCGAGCGAGGGAGATGACAAAGCCACCTCGGCGACCGGCAACACCGAACTGAAAGCATCGGGGCCGATCACCCAGCCGACCAAGGACGGAACGACGACGTTCACGTCCCCGTTCGGGCCTCGCTGGGGAACCGAACACAAAGGTGTCGACTTCGCAGGCCCCGTCGGGACACCGATCTACGCTGCACTCGACGGTGTTGCGGTCAAGGCCGGCCCCGCATCCGGGTTCGGGAACTGGATCGTGCTCGACTCGCTCGTCGACGGCAAACCCGTGAGCACCGTCTACGGCCACATGTTCGACGACGGTGTCCTCGTCAAAGAAGGCCAGCAGGTCAAGGCCGGCGACCACATCGCGAACATCGGAAACAATGGCCAATCCACCGGCGCACACCTGCATTTCGAATACTGGGACGGCGGGCGACTACAGGGCGGAACCGCCGTCGATCCGATGCCCAAACTCGGCGGAGCGCCCTCCCCCGCCGGCGAAGCCGGCAGTGATTCTCCTGCCATCGAGCTGGCCGCGTCGTCATCGTCCATCGACTGCGGCGGCTTCGGCGTGGCAGGTGGCGGCGATCTCAAAGCCGGATCCGTTCCTCCCGAGATGGAACCGTGGTTCCGCAAAGCCGGATCGATCTGCCCCCAGATCAAGCCCTCGCTACTGGCGGCAGACGCGAAAGCCGAATCCGGCCTGGTCCGTGGACTGACCTCCGGCAGCGGAGCGCAAGGTATCACGCAGTTCATGCCGCGAACATTTGCTTCTTACGGCCAGGACGACGACGGCAACGGCAAGACCTCGATCTGGGACGACGGGGACGCGATCATGGCTCAAGGCCGATACTTCTGCGCCATCGCGGCCCAGGTCGACGGATGGATCGCCGACGGATCGGTCAAGGGCGATCCGAAATCGCTCTACATCGCTTCCTACAACGCTGGCGAAGGCGCAGTGAAGAATGCGGGCGGAATGCCCAGCGGCGGCGACTACACCACCCAGACACAGCCCTACGTCGCGAAAGTCCTTGCATACGAAGCAGAATTCGCAGCACCCGGCGGTAGTGGGGAGCTGGTCGTCTCGCCCGGGTCGGCGTCCGGATCGCAGGTCGTCGACGCTGCCCGCCAATTCCTCGGCACGCCGTACGTCTGGGGCGGCGGCAACATCAACGGCACCACCGGCGGTGGATTCGACTGCTCCGGACTGACCAGCTACGCCATCTACAAGGGCAGCGGGAACAAGATCACCCTGCCCAGGACGTCTGAACAGCAGTGGACGGTCGGAGTCGAGATCCCGATCGACCAAGCACAAGCCGGGGATCTGGTGTTCGGTTCGTGGGCCGGAACAGGCCCGGGGCACGTCGGCATCGCGATCGGCGGAGGCCAGATGATCCACGCCCCCACCACCGGGGACGTCGTCAAACAAGCTCCACTGCAGAGCGATATGAAAGCCAGGAGGGTTCTGTGAGCAACGCACGCAAGCTGGTTCTGCTCGCCGTCGCTGTCCTCCTCGTCGGGGGACTGGTGTACTTCCTCTCCGGCCGGGGCAACGAGACCGGAACCGCGCCAGCCGAACAGACCAGCCCAGCATCGGCGTCGCTGACCATCTCGACGTCCCCGGCTCCGGCAACAACCGACGTCACCGCGGATCCGGATACGGAGGCGGCTGAAAACATCGCTCGCCAGGCACTTTCCGTGGCGTTCACCTGGTACCCGGCAACGGACCGTAGCCCCACAGACGGATACATGCGCGCCCGCGAATGGTTCACCGACCCCCTGGCACAGACCCTGCTCGTCGACACGCACACCGAACGAGGACCAGGAGCACAGTGGAACCAATGGGCCTCCGGCAACGCCAAAGTGGTCGCCGACGTAACCCTTGGTTGCTCCGGCTGCCCACCCGACACCGACGCCCTCATCCACCGAGTCGCCAGCATCCACCAAACCGCAATCACCGAAAACCAAACCAGCACTGTCACACCCGATACCACGGTCTGGGTGACCCTCACCAAAGGTGGTGACCAGTGGCTACTCGACACCATCCACTACTGACCACCAATCCCCACCGTGACTGCACGACAAAGGATTCGCACCGATCGACTAGGTTCGTAACCAACAGGGCACCGAACGAGACACAGGCACAAAAGGTTTCAGGGACAACGGACCCGAACAGGCCCGCGACCCACATTGGAGGGGAACACACATGAAACGCACCACCACCGCCATCGCAGTCACCGGGATCCTTGCCGCACCCCTGATCCTGACCGCATGCTCGGACTCGACACCCACCAACGACAACGGCGGAAACTCCACCACCAGCGCAAGCAACGGTCGCGCCGGCACCGTCACACCAGCTGAAACCTCCTCCTGGCGAGGAAACCTGGTAATCGGAGTCGGCGACCAGCAAGCCAACGACAAGATCACCCTCCCCGCCGCCAACCAGGTCCAAGCACAGTGCACAGGCGAAGGCGACAACCTCACCGTCGACATCACCGCACCCAACGGCTGGCATGCAGTCCTCACCCACGGATCCCAAACCGTCACCATCGAAAACAGTCAACTGAACTATGCCGCGCAAGAATTCACCACCCCGCAAAGCTCACTCGACTACGACATCGAATGGAACAACAAGTTCGGCAGCAACAAGCAGTATCTATCGGGCGTGACCTGGGACGTCCCCCAAACAGGTGACGTAGAAATCCAACTCAACGAGCGAACACCCCCACACTGGGTGATCAAATCAGCCGAAAAGGTCAATCTCGCCATGCACGTCAGCTGCGGAACGGCTTAGCACCCCTAAATAGCGACAAAAGTGGTCCCTGGCAGTCGATTGATTGCCAGGGACCATTTTTTCGAGAGGGGACGTGCTATTTGCGCATTTCAGGGCGCTTTTTAGTGACCCATTCCTATTCCACCGTCGACATTGATCACAGTGCCTGTGATGTACCCAGCACCAGGACTCAGCAGGAATGCCGCGGTAGCTGCGATCTCCTCCGGCTTCCCGAAGCGGGCGAGAGGGATATGTGACAGGGCTGTCTCTACGACCTTGTCGCTGACGGCCGCGGCCATGTCCGTCTCCGTGAAGCCCGGGGCGACGACATTGGCGGTGATACCGCGTGATCCGAGTTCGCGCGCTAGCGAGCGAGCGATCCCAATGACGCCGGCCTTTGCTGCGGTGTAGTTGACTTGGCCGGGCATGCCCGACATTCCGCTGGCAGATCCGATGATCACGATTCGGCCGGCCTTGTTCTTGAGCATGTTTCGTGTGGCACGTTTGACGACGCGGAAGACGCCGGTCAGATTCGTGTCGACGACTCCGATGAATTGTTCGCTCGTCATTCGCATGATCAAGGTGTCGTCGGTGATGCCAGCGTTTGCGATAACGGCTTCTACTGGGCCGTCCTCTTTTTCTACGTGGGTGAATGCGCGATCGACCGAAGCGTCATCGGTGACGTCGCATTCCACGCCGTGCACGCCCTCTGGGACTGGCGCTCCTCGATGTGTTCCCCAGACTGTGTGACCTTCGGCGACCAGGTGGCTAGCGATTGCCGCACCGATCCCTCGGTTAGCTCCTGTGACTAGGACACGCACGACTAGAACCTCCAGAAAGTTTGTAAGTAAATGAATTTCGCGTTTGAACCGCCGAACTAGTTTGCGGCACTCTCTTCGACGAGAAGGATGATCGCGACTGGATCGCCGTGCTTTTCCTTCTCTCGTGCGGAGTGCAATTCGAAGGTTGAGGCGATGTAGGGCTCACCGTCGATCAGCAGTCGCTGCCCTCCGCTTTCGGGATCAGCTGGGTTGGCCAATAGTTCAAGATCGACCTGATTGAGAACCTGCTCGACTTTCGACTCTCCAAGGGGTGCGAGTTTGCCGACGGTGGTCAGGGGAATACGGTTCCGTGCCTCCACCAGCATCAACGTCGCATTTCCGAATTTGATCAGTGAGGCGATGTTCGCTTCGAGTTCGCGTTCCGCCAAACGCAGGGTGAGTCCGTAGAGCGTTCGCTGATTACCGTCATCGGTCAGTCGCAATCGGCACGAGGACCACATGTGGACCCACTCCGTGCCACCTGGACGCAGGCTCCAGTAGCTCTGAATTAGAAGGCCGTCTTCACCAGTTAGCGCGTCGTAGTAGCCGCCGACCATATTCCAAGCGTCTTCGGGATTAAGCCAGGTGAAGAGATGCTGTACGTGGCGTTCCTCGTCCGCTTCACGTCCATCACCAATCATTGACGGGTCGTCGCCACTGGTTCGGGTGGTCATTGCAGTCATGTCCAGAACCCATACGTTGTAGGTCGGTCGCGGGTCTGGTTCGCGAGCGCCGATCCATACGATCAGGGCAACAGGAGTTCCGTCTGAGGCGTCAATCTGATGACTCTCTACAACGAGTCCCTCGACCTTAGGAATCTCTTTGCCATCAAGGAGCGATCTAACGACCGCGTCGACGACCGCTTCGCCTGCACGATCCAATCCGAGTTTGTTTGCGCAACGAGACAGTGGGCGCGCTACCCGATCGCCCGCGGCTGAATGAACGAAGACTTCTCTTCCGAGCCGGGTGCCGATGATGTCAACTGCTATCCACATCCCCTGAATTGCCATTCGGCCAGCATAGGCGAAACACGGGACGACACTACTGGCCGGTAACATCAGGACGACTGTCCTGTTTGTGTTGGCTATCACAGTGGGTTGCGTCGGTGTAATTTGCCGGTATTTACTAATGGACGACGACAGCCGAGCTGTCGTTAGCGCCGGTCGGTGAGCTGATTCCCGTCTGGAAGCAGAAGGCCCACAAAACGTGGGTCTGCTTTCGGACGCCTAGAAACGGATCAGCAGATGAAGATTTCTCAACACCCTCAGACCGGCTGCACACACACTTCGCGCAATTATCGGGACTATCGTCCTGATTCGCCGCAAACGTTACGTCCAGATTCGATCTGTAGCTTCCGAGACGAATGTGACCCGTCAAGCAGGGGTGCCAGGCGCCCTGTTCCGCACACGCTCGTAACTGGCACGCAATTCGTCACGAGTAATACCCAGGGCCTTGGAAAGCTTGACTTCCATGTTCTCGGACAGCGAGATCTCGCCCCGTTCGACGCTTCCGACTATTTGGGTCGGAATCTGCGCAGCAGCGCCGAGCTGAGGCTGGGTCAACCCTCGCAAAACGCGCCAGTCACCAGGGAACCGCTCTGCGATAGGCACCTGAACGATGTCCTCGATCGTGACGCCCAGCTTGGCCGTCACACGCCCGAGGAGATCAACTTGGGGCGACGACTCCCCGGCTTCCCACCGTCGAACGGTGTCAGCTCCCACATCAGCTCGGCGGGCAAGTTCTGCTTGAGAGATGCCCAAATCCCGTCGGGCGTCTACAAGACGTTCGGGAGTAAACCCGCGCATAACTCGTCTGCTCACAGACAAGGCCTTCCCAGAAATGTCGTCATCACTAGACACTGTGCGGCCTCCTGGATACGATGCGCACATAACAGTGCGAATAGGTAAGTGTGTTTAGATAGGTAGATTGGGGGAGCGTAATGCCATCGCCAGATCTTTGAAATCGGTACTCACTCCCCCACCAGACCAGCTCAGAAACGAAGAAGCCCCCCAGTCGCGCCAACGACTGAGGGACCAGCCAAACGGGTTGCCCCCCGTCCAGCAATTTCCTCAAGCAGAAAGCGAGTTCTGCTATGAACACCTTAGTTGACGCTTTGAGCGTCGGTAAGGGAACGAGCGCGCCATTCAGACCGCTCAACCCGATCTCCACAGTCGAACTTTTGCGTATCACGCACCAACACACTCCGTCTGCCGGCAAGTGCGACGAGTGCGGGTTCACCACCTCGGAAAAGTCGCCGCTGTGCCCTTCTGCCGCAGATGCTCTGCGGGAGTTGGCTAGTCGCGACATCCACCGTCCATCGTCGACTCGCGAGCTCTCCGATCTGGCGACGATGGAACTGATGCAGCGGGCCGCAGCTCACCATCCGAACCCTTCTGGGCGCTGCGAACGTTGCGGTTTCGTATACGCGGAAAACGTCCAGGATTGCCCCCAACTCCGTGTAATTAGACGGCTCCTCGAGGCCCGCGGGATGATCCCCCTCGCCCAACCTGAGCCCGGCAAAGCTATGTGCGCGGGCAAGCCACAGTCGTGGGAATTGCAGGGGCAAAACCTTGCCGCATGGCAACGCGCAAAGGCCGCATGCAACGAATGCCCCCTCCTGAAGCAGTGCGAGGAATCACTTCGACAAGGGCGGATCCTCCCCCAAGACCAGATCGTCGCGGGTAAGGCTTTCGACTACTACGGCGACTTGGTCTCTGACCAGCGCCTGCGCGCGTACGCCATCAATCGTGGGCGTAAACCGCGGGTCTACAAGACGTCGGGTACACAGCTCCGAACTGCAGAGGACGCGGCATGAACACACCCATCCCGAGCACACAGATTCCCTGCACGATCGACCCGAAATCGTGGGATCTCGAAGAGGGCTCGTACCGCGCTGGCGTCGACGCCCAAGCGGAGTGCCTCCGTTGCCCTCGACTAGCGGCTTGCCGAACCGAGTTAGAAACGATGGTGAAGGCGAAGAACCCGCCAAAAGCCATGATCTGGGCAGGCATCCCGTTCAATCACAACGGACGTGTGATCCTCACCGGAAACAAATTGCGGGCCTATTACAACCGCATCGAAGCACATCGCGACGCTCACCAGAAGGCCGTCGCATGACAATCTCAGAGCGCATCTATCAAATGGCCGCAGGCCACCTCGAAACCCCCGCGATCGATGGCACACCTGCCAGGCGCTGGGCTTGGTTCGCCGAGCTGTACGACCATCCGCAATGGGGACTCGGAGCGACCATCCCCGGATTCCACGATGCGGGGGCCACCATCGGCAAACTGTGCCGCGACACGGTCACCGGCACCCCAGACTCGCTCAAAGTCCGGTGGGATGTCCTCAGTCGCCTCGCAGCTATCAAGGGCGCGATGTGCCCTACTGCCGAACACCATGCCTGGACGGCCGTCACGAACTCCGCAATCGACGCACACGACTTCCTCGACGACCTCGACTTCGGCGGAATCGAGGTCGTAAGCAGCGCCTTCACCGCAATCGTCGCCGCTCACGCTGACGAAGATGCCGAACAGATCATCGCCAAGTCACTCGAAGCCTGGGCCGCATTCCAACGCGCACCCGATCCCATCCTCGAGGTTCGCCCTCTCCCCCATATCGGTGACTTCGTCGGAGCCGTCGACCACCTTCGTCAGCGCCCCAGCTCGGAGCGACAGGCCCACCTACCCCTAGGAGTTGCATCGTGACCAGCTCAACCAACCCCAAGGCTGAAACGTGGGCGGCGCCCTTGATACCCACAACACCAGTGGACACAGTCCGGGCAACACTGCTTCGCGAGAGTGGCCTACTCAACCCCAACCTGGGCGAGATCGACGAAGCGCACCAACTCGCCGAAACCGTGATCCGCGATGTGCTCTCTGAACAGATCGGCGTACCGGAACTATCTGCCGGATTACAGGAGTCCCTTCGCGATCTCGCAGATCTGGTCGCGAATGACCCCGAGACAGCGACTGTCGACCAGATCCACGAGGTTGCAGCAGCGCTCCGCAGTGTCCTCGACCACCACTTCTCAGAGCACGTGAGCCCGCGATGACACCGGTGGCTCTAGCAACTCTGATGGGCATTTTTGGGCTGGTCGGGATCACTTTTTCAATGCGGAGCGCGCAATGAGCGGACATATATACACCATCAACAACGAGGGGCCTGAGCTGCCCCGATGGCTAAAACCGGTTCCGCGTGGCTCCCCTAAAAGGACCCTTGCTCGTGCTGTGATGTGGGGTGGCTATACCCATCTACTGAAAGGCCCCACACACACCGCCTAGTACGCGCATGTGAACAACCTCGATATCTAACTCCATAGACGCAGTACAACCCCAGAAACGACGAAACCCCCTTGCGGGGGTTTGTGAACAACCAAGAAGTTCGTCGAGTTGAACGAGAGCCTTGCAGGGCTCCGGTCGTAACTGGTGAAGAAGAAGTGTGGCGCTTCGACTTCGGTACTGCATTCGCTTCATCTCACTGAAGGGACTACCTGTGAAGGGTACGTCTCAGGGTAACTCATACCCTGATATAGAAAAAGCGCAAAGCGAAAGTCATGTTTTCGGCGAGTCGCACCACGACCGCAGCAACTGCAACACCGCGTCGACCTGCGCTGATGTTGACGCTGAATGGGCCGAAACGGTCCGTAAAGCGAAAGAACGCGTCGAACAGCTCGAAACATTCAACGCCGAGAGCGGCCAGCGAGGCACCTCGTGGGCGCTGCCCGTTGAGCCTTCCGAGCAATCTCGCGTTCCCATCTGGTCCGGCCGCGCCGAGTGGCTCCGTCAGCTCCGCCACCAGGTCACCGAAACTGACCACGGCCGCGCTGTACTTGCCGCGAACCGCATCGCTGTCGACACCCTCATGGCCTGCGCGAACGCGCATGCACATTTCGCTGAGACCCGTACCGGCCGCGGAGTCACAGCATCGAAAGCCCGGATCGCCGAGCGTGCAGGTGCGTCCAACAGCACCATCATGCGTTCACGCCGCGTGCTCAAAGCCCTCGCAATGGGCATCGAACACGCCAGAGGGCGCACACTCTCGACGTCTGAGTACATGGCCGCGGAAGCACATCACGGTGGCCATCAGCACAAAGCAGCGTCAAGCTGGTCGCTCTCCTCACCCAAGTCCGTCGTGATGTCCACTCCGCCGCTCGAACGCGCTCGCCGCAACCGCAGCACTCGCGCTGTTGCCCGCGCATCAGTTCGCCTGAGCAAGGCCACCCCGGGCGAAGGCACCAAAGCCACAGCCGACGGAAGTACGAACCGAACCCACCGTGACCCCCTATCTTCAAGTGCTCTTGTTAGTTCTTTTTCTTCCGTAGGAAGTTCTCACCAACGCGCACGCGCGAGGAAAACCATCTCCACCAACGCACAACGACCGATCGAATTGCAGCGAGCTGCTGCTTCGCTCGCTGCGCATGCACCGGTCTTCAACACTTCAAGCCACATCGGAGTGATCGCTGACGGAATCCGCAAGGCTGGCATCGACCCCACCCGCTGGACCGGGCGAGACATAGCTCAAGCGCTCTCACGGCACACCGCGAGCAACGGCCAGATATGGCCCACGGCCAGCGAAATCAAGTCCCCAGCAGCGTTCCTGCGTTTCAAGCTTTCGCAACTCGACTGGACGTGCCCGTCACCCAGCGAGAAGCGTGCCGAAGCTGATGCAATCCGGCGGCGGGAAATCGCAGAACGCCACGCGGAAAGCGCACGTCAGGAAGCGATAACCGCCTCGTCATCAAGCCGTGCAGCAGCCCGAGCTGCCTTCGCTGAGCACCTTGCTAAGACGCGGACAGGGCGGCTGGCTTGAGCATCTGATGACACCAGCACAGTGGAATCCTTCGTTTGCCTGCATCAGCGCATAGTCTCGATCGCATTCCTCCCACAATCGAATCCGCCAGTCAGTCGACAGTGAAGGACCGAGCAATGACCACTCACTCACACGTCCGGCGGAAAACACGGCCGAAGACCCCTTGCCGCTCAGCAGCAGACATTCGCTTTCGTCTTTCGGCCGGCGCACGCACGATCATCATCGACACGGACAGGGTCCTCGAACTCGGTGACTCACACTTCGCAGGCACGACCCAAGCTTGGACGATGCGCATCACGGGCGTCACTCAAGTGCGAATCAATCTGACAAAGAAACTCCCCCAAAGGATCACCATCGTGGCAACCGACGCATCGAGGGTCCAGGCCGCCGGCGCAACCGAGTTGCATGCCTACACCAACGCCACAGTCGATGCCTTCGATGATTGCAAGGTCACCGGCCACAACAACGCCACAATTAATGCGTGCGATCGTGTTGTCGTCGTTGCCAGTGAAAACTCCACGGTTAACGCATACGACGCGTCAACGGTTCACGCCGCCGGCCACGCGACGGTCAACGCGACAGACCACACAAGAGTCGTGCTCCACGACAACGCCAGTGTCGTCGCGCAGCGCGGAGTCATAGTGCATGGCCCCAGCAGGCATAACGTCGATGTCCGTCCCTAATCCTGGGGACGTGTCGTTTTACCTGGTAGATGGCGGTTTGCTATCAGTGCAGGCGCCGTAGCTGACGATAAGTGAGAACCCGATCGTGATCTCCGCCGGTAGTGAATGGGGTGGAGATCAGAGCTATGAATATGACTCGAAGTGCGTATCGGTCGGGAGCCCCGCCAGCGAAAGATCGAGAGTCACTTGCTGATTGATAGGGATCTGTAGTTTCCCCTCAACCTGACCGCGTCGATTCATGCTGGTTACTACCCACCGAAGGTCGACGCAGGAAGCGCCCTCATCTTGGGTTGGAAGGACGGTCAGCGGCTGGAGCGTTTTGCGTTCCCCAGGTCGTAGATCCCCGATTGAATAGATCAGTTCCATTTGACCGTTGCGCGTCGAGAAAGAAACCTCGTCGAACTCCTCCAAAGGGGGACGCGGGGGTAGTGGTTGGCGGATAGCAGTGACGGTACGCGGGCCAGGCCAGCTAGGTGTTTCCGGCAGATCGACTCTTCCTCCGGCGAGACGGCCGAAGACCTCGTCGCCCACAGTGGAAGTGCTAAGGGTGATCTGCACGGCGCTAAGTGGTTGTGACGAGGTGTTTTCAACTATCAGTTGAATGTCATTGGTTCCGTCATTGATCAGCTTCTGGTACGCCCTGGTGGGGAGAATTTCCGTGATGTCCTTGAGGTACAAATCCATCGCGGCGTCGAACTTCGGCTTGTACTTGTCCCAACCTGCGATGGCCACATTCAGGTGCTGAGGGGTGGGAACCTGACGTTCTTCGACACTCTGGCAGCGCTTCGCTACCCAATCCTTAATGGCACTCTCGGAGTCATCAAGTCGGCACACACCGGAATCGGATTTGAGTTCGAAGTCGACCCCGATGTCCTTGATTTCCGGATCGTGAGCGCCCGCGAGAAGTCGAGTCTGGAGCAATCGGACATCGTCTGGACTGGCGCGCTCGGTGCGGCCTGGATGGCGCACAAAGATGGTGCCGGCCGGATATTTGTCGTAGTCCTTCAGAAGCGTGTGGAAGTCGTCCCCCGGGCGAGGTGCCTCCACTGTGACAACGAGAACGGATTTGCCGTCGACAGCGACGGAGGTGGGATTCCACCGGACCGCTCCCCCTATATAGGTCTTGAGCTTTTGACCCAGATCAGCATGGTCCATCGGTGTCACACCGAGTAGCCGTCCGTCATGTTCTGCGCCTACCACGAGGTAGGCGGTCCCCTTGCAGAACTGAAGGGCGTCTTGAACTGGCCGGTTCGCGAAACCGAGGACAGCTTTGGAGATCGTAAATTGGGCTTCCTTGGTGGTGAGATCCAGCGAGCTTTTCCATTCCACCAACGGTTTTCGTCGTTTGGATCGGCTTTCAGGACCGCTCGAACGAGTTGTTCAAGTTCGCCGGGTGAACGGAAGTCGTTGTCAGTGCTGATCGTCAAGGCCACTTCCACATTCTGGCATGTTTCTGTACTACAAAACTGGGTTTTGTAGTACAATTTTGTTATGGGAGTCGAGTGGACCAACAGTGCAGACAAACACGACGTTTCACACGAAGATGCACTGCATGCGATTGCCAACGCCATTTACGTCGAGGAAGAGTTCGACGAGCCGCGTGTGCCAGGGCACTCGAAGCCCACGTTGTTCATCGGCCCGCCCCTGAAGCTCGGTGGTCCACTGCTCGAGGTGATGGTGGAAATTATCGAACCCCGCACGATGGTCGTCTTTCACGTCATGGAAGCGCGGCGTAAGTTTCTCGATCTGATGGAGTGATCGCGAGCTTGCAACCCAGACAAATTACCCAGTTCCACTACCCAGCTAGACCCATCACCGCAGAAGCGGGAGGCAGACGACAATGACTAAAGAAACTGACTACGAAGCGCTCTCGGCATGGGCCGAGAACGAGATGACACTGCGACCGAACTCTACGACCGCCAAGCATGGGCCAGATGCCGCGCAGGCCGGGCGAGAGCTTCTAGAACGCGTAGGAGCTGGCGGCCGGCCCTCACTGAGCGGCGAAGATGAGCCTGGTGCTTCGCCGCGCCGTCAGGTGCGACTTCCACGAACCCTTAGCCAACGAGTGGATGCATTGGCTAAGAAGCAGCACCGCACTGCCAGCGATGTGATGCGGGAAGCTGTTGAGGACTACGTCCGCGCACACTCCGCCTAGATTGAGATGAATGGAACCGATGAACGATGGGCCGGCAGAGGACATCGATGAGCAGTTCTACGTAGGCCATATCGACGAGACGATCTTCGACGAGACATGGCGCGTTCTGAGTCAGTGGCTCGCCATGGACAAGAACGCCAGCGACGAGGTCCTCGCGATGGGCAGGGAATCGGAACGGCTGCAGCGCTTGACCGACACCGCAACCGAATCGCTGGAGCATCAGCTGAACGAGCAGTGGAGGCAATCCCACCCCGGCAAGGCACCCACGGACCTGGCTCAGATGAAGGAATCGGCGTCGACGGCAGCGGTGGAGATGATCCTCGAACAGGAGCTGTATCCGCAGGTAACACCGCAAATTCTGGCTCAGATCGAGCAGCTCGCGATAAAGGACGACAGGGAGATTTCAGCGGAACTGGACCGAGCACGCCAAGCTGACCCTTGGTCTAGATATCCTCGGATCCCTGACGCGGTGAAGATCGAGCGCCGCCAATTACTGAAGAAGCCGGCACCGTTCCAACAGGCGGCGAAGGCGTTGATAACGCAGCGAGCAGAGTGCAATCAACCGGCCTCAGTGTCCGGCCCGGTTGCCGACGAGTTGGCCGCGATGATCGACGCCGCAATTCGGGGAAATCCGTAGATCGAATGAAATAATGCACGCGTCTTTGCACGCATCTTTGCGTGCAAACTTCCGTGCGTATATGCCCGCATTCATGTGTGTGCTGCAAAAGGGCAGTTCGATAGGGGTCATCCAAGAACTGGTTATGCCTTCGACTGCTTCTTTCGCACAGGCTTGCGCTGAATGAAGGCGATTCGCTGCCGAATTTTCACATGCAGTTCGTTGAGGTTGTTCGGGTCCTGGGTTGCGAGTAAATACATCCAAGGCTCATTTTTGTCGCGCTCAGCCTGGGACGTTACTGTGCGGAACTCGTCAAGGAATAGGGTGTGGCCCCATTTCGTCCAGTTCTCGTGATGAGCAACGAGTGTCCACGGGCGAGTGAACGCTCTCGTGTCGTTGTCCCACTCGCCGGCGTGGAATTGGATGCGATAGGAGGTCCCGGTGTCCTCAAGCGGCGCCGTGTAGCGCAGTCGGCCGTAGAAAATTCGTGGTGAAGTAAGCCTCTCGATCTTCCACTGGGGTAGCTCTTTGAACGCATATTGATACCTATGTGCGTCGGTGACGTCCGGCAAATTGATACGCGCAGAGATGCGTTGAGCGCGGTTCATCTGCATGTGAGCAACAGCGAATGTTCCGATCAACCCGGAGTGGCTCGACGCCGCCCTCGTTGCTTCGCCCTCCCTGTTGAAGTGGGGCGGGATGGACGAAGGCCGCTGGTCCTCGGCGGATGAGAGGCCAGGATCGTCGCTGTGTACCAATCGCTCCGTAGGTGGATCGGTCAAATGTGTCGGGTAGGGAACGATGGTGGGAACCGACGCGTCCCCATCGATCAGAGCCTTGTTCGCCGCGACTTCTTTCGGGCCGCACGGGCATTTGGGTTCATGACCGCCTCCGTTGGAGAACCTGAAGTGCGGAGAAACCTGATTGTGTGGTTTGAACGACAACGCGGAAACACCCGCCTGGCAACCGGGGCAGCGAAACTGATTGTTTCGGTTGGCAGCTTCTACATCTTCAGCGGCCCATCCGCGTAGCTCCCACCCATAACAGAAGCTGTCGTCCTCGCGAATCCTTGCGCTCAACATGACCACCAGTGTGCAGGGAAGGAGGGATGTTTTGTCCCAGCGCCACCCCTCCCCTCCCCCGCTCACTGTTTATCCGACGTTCGTCAGTTGGCGTCCTTGTGGGACGAGTGGTCGATTCTCTTTGGCTTCGTCGATCCACCGGTAGATCGTCGATGGTGATCGGTCGACTGCCGCTGCGATGTCGGGCATCGGAGTACCGCTGGCGTTGAGGGCGAGTGCATGCTCTTTTCGGTCCTCAGTCGTAGCGAATTTCTTGATTTGGGGCTCTGAAGTCGCTTCTGCCGGATCAAGTGTCTGTTGTGAAGGACTGGATGGGGCTTGCTCTGTTACGTCCGCCTCGTTCGTTTCAGCAGTGGTCGAAACCGCGGAGTGAGTGTCATTTGCTGCCGATATACGGACAGTCGACGCGTGCCGGGGACGTGATCGGCGAGCGAGAATTGTGAGTCCGTGGGAGGAGAACAGGAGCGCTACTGGCGCGATCGTCGCAATCACGGCGGCGAGACGGGGGTCGAATCCAGGGGCATGATTTGTGTACGCATGTAAAGCGTTACCGAAGATGCTTGCGGTGGCGGAGAAGATAAGCACGATCCAGAAGAATCGGCGATCGCTTCGTCCCTTCTCCCCCGGTGCGTCGGCGAGCCACACGACCGAAATGGTCGCTTGAAGGATGGCACCGTCGAGCAGGATTGCGAACAGCCACGAGAGCTTTCTTGGCTGCCCGACTTGAGTGAAGAGGTCCCACAAGGCGGCAAAGCTGAGGACGAACGACGCTGCCGTGATGACACCAGTGAGAACTACTGCGCTCCAGAACGGCAGTCGGCTCGTCTTGGCGGCATGCATTTTGGACGGCGAGCTGTCGGGCGAAAGGTGGTCTGGATGGTCGTCGACGCCGTCGTGTTCGGCCTCGGTTGTCCGAAATGGAGGCACTGTGCCGTCCTCTCTCGTATCTGTCGTGGCGCAGTTCGCACCGTTTCGTGTTTGCGAAATGTGGTGTTTTTCGCAGAAGATCAGCTCCAGCAGTGCGTCGGCAGAGCGCGCTTTTGCGGCACTGATGCGACTGGCGCCTACTAGATAGTCCTACTATCCAACTGTTGAGGTGGGCGATCTCGGTTCTGGGTGGAGGTCTTGCGAGCTCGAAATTCCCATCTGTTTCGCATGGGTGAGGTGCAATAATGGCTGGTGGAGATGCATTTTCCGTCGTGGGTCGTCGCGTCGGATTTTCATCTCGGTGGCGCTGGCAATTCTGCAACTTATATCTCTCGCATGCAAGAACAAACACAAGCATGCAGGAATGCAAGCAAGAATGCAAGCAAGTGTGCGAGCAAACGTGTTGGCATAGATGCACGCAAATGTGCTGCTATGTATGCATGCAAATATGAAAGTTTCAAGACGTGCAAATGTGCATGCAAGCGAGCGATAATATGTGCGTGCATAAATGCGTGAACGTCCGCGTGCGAGCTAGCGCGCAAATATGCTCGCAAAATTGCTTGCTAACTTGTTTGCATGCTGGTAATGTTGCGCGCATGACGGCACGCAGGAACGCACTCACGGATGCGTGCATTGAACGGCCTGGCGATCGGGGCAAGGCGAACCTGCCGCCAGAATCTTCAAATTCACTCACTGACTCCGGCCCGACGGTGGCGCTCGCAGATGCTGTTCGGCGAGAAATCCTGGTGGCCTCCGTCGATACCGAAAGGGAGGTGCGGGCATGGCCTCGCACAGACAAGCACGCGTACTGGCGATAGCGCTTCAGAAGGGTGGAGTAGGCAAAACCACTACGGCAACAAACTTGGCAGTCGAGCTAACGCTTCTCGGGCTCAAAGTGTTGCTGATTGATTTAGACCAGCAGGCCAATGCCACACAGGGGCTGGCGATCGAACTCGGCCCGGACGACGCAACCATGTACGAGGTTCTTCACGAGGATCGTTCAGAGCGAGTGGCGCTTACCGAGGTCATCAAGACGAGCGCCCACGGACCTGACGTTGCACCGGGAGATCTGGCTCTCCGCAAGCTTGAACGCACGGGGCTTGGAGCCGGTGGACAAGCGCGACTCGCTCGGGAACTCGATGCGTTGACCGGTTACGACATCGTCGTTATTGACTGCCCTCCGTCGCTGGGGGAGTTGACTACCGCCGCGGTGGCAGCAGCGGACAGTGTTCTAGCGACAGTCTCGCCCGGTGCTGACGAACTCAAGGCACTCGTCGGTCTGGGCAATACGGTGCTCGACGTTCAAGAAGGCCTCAATCCCGATGTCGACATCCACTTCGTTCTAGCGACGAACTTCGATGGCCGCACCCAACTCGCGAAGGACGTTCGCAAGAACCTCCGGCGAGACTGGCCAGACGAGTACCTCGGAGAGATCTCCCAGACCATCCGGGTGGGCGAGGCGACAGCCAAGCAAATCCCGGTCTCCCTTCACGCCCCCGGCAGCACTGCAGCCGGCGATTACAAGAGAACAGCGCGACAGATCGCTGAGAGGATGAAGATCAATGTCTAACTCGCCCGGCATCGGAAACACCAGCACCCGGCCATCAAGGGCTCAGCGACGCGAAGAAGCTGCCCGAGTTGTGCCTGAGCCCGCGCCCCAGCAGGTCGGTCAGTCGCCCGCTCAGCCCGCAGGAACCGCTCCCGTGGCGCACACACGCCCCGCGCCCGGAATCACCCTCGAGCCCAAACGAGGACCGGCTAAGGAGCCACTCAACACACGGATCCTCGTGCAGACCTCGAAACGACTCAACTGGTTCACGAGTCAACACGGATACGCAGTTACTCAGGTCGTTGACGTCGCGCTGCAAGAGTTCCTGGATCGCAACAATGTCCCGGAGGTCGATGCAAACGGTGAAATCACTCAATAGATGAGCGGGGGAGGGGGAGCGATGGCGAATGAAGAGCAATTCGCCCTGTTTGATTTCGACGACGTCGCTTCGCCCGATAAATCACGCGACGCCGAGAAGGCAGCCGAAACGTCGATCGCTGAAGTAGAGGCCGACCCTGTCGATGCCGCGAACAATGAGCCCTCGACGGCAGATGCGCGACCTGACGTCGAGCCGGATCTCGGCTCTGACGTCACTGCATCTTCGGACTTGCCGCCGGCAGGGATCGAGGCGGACGGCCACGCAATCATCGTGACCGCCGCCGGCTCCTACACGCCTTCCGGTGAGAAGCTGACCGGCCCGGTGGATTCGGTGGAAAAGCTCGACAAGCTGATTCGTTGGGCCACGCTCACACCTTTGGGTGCGCCCGCGCAGGTGTGGGTGGTCGGAATCGACGCGTGCGAGATGTTCGGCTGGATCATCGACCCGGGTGACGAAGACGACGTCGACGACATGGAAGTTCTTCGTACCCGAGCTGCCGAAGAACTCACCGGGTACTCCAGGCCACCTTGACGCCGATGCTCACCGCGGGGTGGGAGCTGCGCGGCGATCCCGGCCACGTCGTGCACCTCTCGCGCACTACCGGCACCTTCACCTCGATGGTCGACATCTTCATCGAGCCGTACGTGTGGACCTACTGGAACAAGGACTTCGGCTGGAACAACCGCGTCGGCGACATGGGAATCCTTGGATCTCCCACCGCCGGAACGTACCTCCCCGACGACGATCTGCCGGCAGCCCGCGAACTCGGACGACGACTGTCGTGGTGTGCCCGCCACCTCGGAGTCCTGCCCGGCCCCACTCCCGCACGCACCGGCGCTGCGGTCCTCGACAAGATCAAGCGCGAACGCACCCGAAGCGGCAAAGGAATCGCGGTCACGACCGGTGGCCCCATCCCGCCGCTCAACGGCGAGCCCCGCGGTGACCTCGAGCCCGAGGTCGGATGGACACGCGTCTGCGATTCCGAGGACCTCACCGGCGCAACGCAGCTGGTCTCGATCGACCAGCGAGCTGCCTACCTCGCATCCGCCGGCATGCTCGAATTCGGCTACGGGAAACCGCGCCACCTGACCGGCGAAAGTGCAGTCAGCGCAGCAGCATCGGGCGCGAAAGGCGCACCGTTCGGGCTCTGGCGCATCACCCTCCCCGCGGGGAACATGCTCTCCCTGCCCGCGAAACTTCCACTCCCGCACCCGCACATGCTCGCTGATCAGCCCGTGCAGACCTGGGTCACCTCAGTGAGCCTGGACGCATTGCAAGCCTCTGTCGCTGACGGCGGCATCGGCGCCGAACTCGACGATCTCGACATCGTCGAAGCCTGGGTCTACCCCGAGCAGGGGCGCGCTCTCGACAAGTGGGCCAAGATCCTGCGCGAGGGCCGCAAGGTCGCCGTAGAGACCGGCGACGTTGCGATGAAACGGTTCCTCGGTGCCTGCTACAAGGGCTACATCGGGCGAATGGTGAACCCGGACATGTGGACTGCGAAACAGATGCAACATCACCACCAGCCGCTCTGGCGCGCGTCGATCATTGCGCATTGCCGCTGGCGTGGCCGCAGGGTCGCAATGCGCATTGCGCGTGAAACCGGTCGATGGCCGGTGCGCACGGTGACGGACTCCTGGGTGTACCTGCTCGCGGACGGTGAAGACGTGGCAGATGACAGTGACGCGCTCGGCAAAATGTCCGTGGAGAAACGTACTGTCCTCACCGAAGCACTGATCGAGGCGTTCACCAGCGCTGATGACACACACGAGATGAATCTCGCCATCAAGGGCGCATTCACACCAGGCGAGGAAGGGGAGTAGCGATGGCGTTGCATCTCCCCAAGCCTCGATCGAAGAAGCCTGTGCAACAGGCGGTCGGGCTCGACGGGCTGAAGGTGTCCGTCTCCAATGCCGCGACCAGCGGAGTCGAGAAGTCTAAGTCCGTGAAATCCGGGGGGCTGGCGGGGCTCACGAGCAAGGTGTCCGTGCGGCAAGTGCGTAAAGAGATCGGCAACGAGGGTCTGCGCCAGGCAGCAATCGATGCCGGCCGTAAACCGCCTTCGGATCGCACGTTGCGTCGGTGGGCGCAACAGGGCCGCGTCCCGCACGCGGACGTCGCCGAGCGTGCGCAACGCCGCGCGGCGATCGAGCGACTCGGCGGAATTGGAGAGGTGGCCAAGAAGATCGGCCGCTCACCCTCTGCCGTCTCCCGGTACCGGTCAGGGGAGACGAACGATCTGCGCGCCGACGCCAAAAAGAAACTCAAAAAGGTCAAAGCCGACGACATCATGGAACGCGCAGGGGTCCTGCGCCCGGACGGCACCCCGAAAAAGGCGACGATCCGCGTCAAAGGTGGAGTCTCGGTGCGCAACGGATCGGAAGAGGGCTACGACTACCGAGTCCGCACACTCGATTTCGCGAACTCCGACGTCCCGTTCACCGCAGAAGAATCACGCGAACTCGCCGCGGCCCTCGCCAACGACGACCATGCACGAGTCGTCGCACTGCTCGAACGCCACGCGACGCTGGACTACCCCGAAAACAAGGGATTCGACCAGTACAGCAACGATTTCGGCTTCCACTTCGACTCGATCGAATCCGTCCACATCGACTGGAGCTAGAGATTCTCGGATAGGCCGGTTTGG
Organism: Dehalococcoidia bacterium; assembly: GCA_965232435.1. Taxonomy (GTDB): domain Bacteria; phylum Chloroflexota; class Dehalococcoidia; order Lucifugimonadales; family VXLM01; genus VXLM01. Next base: position 116,414 of record CBDDPU010000003.1, on the reverse strand, counting down.
GGTGTACGAATGCAGAAGACGTGAAGACCGCACGTCGCTGTAGGTCCGGAGAGTCGCCCTGGGCAGCGAGGTCCTAGCATTGCGGGTTATGGCACAGAAAATTGAGGATCTCCTGCATCGGAGAACTGATCTCAGCACTTTCTTCGTTCATTTTACGCAAGGAATTGATCTAGGTTCCGCTCAAGAATCTATCCTGAAGATTGTGAAAGATAAAGAAATAATGGCTCTGAGCAATTTTGGAATGGCCAAGAACTTGGCAAATACCTATTCCGAGGCATTAAAAGAGGCAAGCTTGGAACAGAAGGTCTGCTGTTTCACGGAAACGCCGTTGGAGCACTGCTGGATGATGGTCGAAGACATAGAGCATCGAGATTGTGAGTTTAAACCGTACGGCATCGTATTCAGCAAAGATTTCGGCATGAAGCAGGGCTTAAATCCGGTTTGGTATCTGAATACGACGCCAAGGACGGACCACTTGACTGTGCCTATTAATCATATGGTTGAAAGCTGTAGGGAGGAATTGGACACGGGTCGTCCGATTGAGATGCGACGGCGCGAGTATAGGGATGAGCCTAAGAGTATTCGATTTGAAATCTTGCGGACGACACCGTTTATGGAACAGGTCGGAGCCACTACCTTCGGAAGGAAGGACTTTTCATGGGAACGAGAATGGAGAAAAGTTGGAGGTTTTAAATTTGATCCCGGAGATGTGGTCGCTGTCTTGGCGCCGGAAGATAGGCATGGCGTCGTGCGTCAAAAAATCGAAGGCACGAACGAAGAATGGAAGCGCCGTGCGGTTCCACTGCTCGACCCGAAGTGGGGGCTTGAACGGATGGTGCTGACGCTCTCGGGTTCAAAGTTGTAAGAATCAGATAACGCACGAACTGTGGGACGTTCTATTGTGTCGGCTCAGAAGTCGGCTCGATGGAACGCCGGCATGTAGCAGCGGCGGTTTGCGACCGTTGACACAACTTTTGCCTTACTCGCCATTTGGGTTCGGGCAGGCGTGATGCGAGGGGGCTGGAGTAGCTGTGAGCTGGGGAAGTTATCCACAGGTCACGTTGATTAACCTCAGGTGTCTCGGCCACTGTGTGCTCCTCACCTTGCGTGGGCGCACCTGGCTGGACCTCAGGACGCACACCGGAAGGTGCATTGCCCCCTGGTAGATGAGGTGCCCATGCCGCTCCAACGTCCGAACGCTCACCGTGCGGTCACCTTGTTGGTGACGGCAGCAATTACTACAGGCTCGATCGCTTTGACGGCGCCGGCCATCGCGTCCGCAGCGCCGGCCGGGTGCCCGACGACTTTCAACCTGTTCATTCCCGGGACCTGGGAAACTGAGGAAGGTGCCGATCCGTCCGTCTCGATCGGGATGCTGAAGCCAATCGCCGACAGCCTGGCGGACAAGCACGGCAGCGCGGCGCAGATCTACACATTGCCGTACATGGCGCGAGCTTTCGACAACGGAAAAACGTACGCAGACAGTAAATCCGATGGTCTGAGCAAGGCCAAGGCCGTACTGACTGAGATCGCCGCGAAGTGTTCCGACACCAAATTCACCATCACCGGCTATTCCCAGGGCGCGGATATCGCAGGCGATCTCGCATCCGAAATCGGCAACGGCTCCGGCCCCATCACGGCCGAGCAAGTCCTCGCGGTCGGGCTCCTCGCGGATCCCGGTTCCGGAACGAAAGGCGAAGCAGTTGTCGGTCCGAAGCCGTCAGGAAAGGGGATCGCCGACCCTCGGCCACAGGGCATGGGGAAGCTTTCAGGGCGCGTCGCGTCGATCTGCGATCCGAAAGACCTCTACTGCTCGATCCAGAAGGGCTCGAGTCCACTGCTTGGATCGCTGGGTTCAGTGCTCTCCAAAGCCCCGAGTGGTGGAGGTGACGGCCAGGTCGGCGGTAATTCACGCCTGGCCACCGCTTTGGCATCGGATTTTTCCCAAGCAGACCTTCCCGGTCTCGCCACAGCCACTGGCAATCTGACCAGTGAACTGTCGAAGACAGACGGCACCGTCGATCTCAAGCAGGTCGCCTCCAGCGCGACAACTCTGGCGAACACCATCAGCCCGCTCGCAGAACTACTCGGCTCCGGGGCCGCCAATCCAGCTGCGAACGGGCAACTCGCTGCATCGCCCCCGGGGACAGCCGAAAACAATGCCAGCCAGGTTCTGGACAAGGCCGGTCAATCAGATCTCAGCAGTGCACTCTCGACAGTGAACGCGATCGCCGATACCGCGAGCAAGCTCGCCAGCAAGGGCTCCACGACGCTGCCGGCCGCATCGCCGGACCTGACTTCGCTATCGACTGCTGCCGGCACCCTCGACAGTCAGATCGCACCGCTCGCAACGACACCGAGCGACGTTCTCGGATCCGCCTCCGGAGTCCTCTCCGTGCTCAAGCCGACGGTGGTCGTCAACCAAGTTCTCAACGTCGCCACCGGTGTCACCTCCCTGGATATGCCAGGGATCCTGGCCAACCTGAACCTTCTCCCACAGAAGGTCGCCGCGCTGGATGCGCAGGGTGCCCACAAGGTTGCAGGGGATCTGAACAACCAGTTCTCCCCGTTGGTGAAGATGGCTGCCGGTGTCGATCTGAAATGGGTCTCGCAGGTTCTGTCGGTAATCCCGGATCCGTCCGGATACTCACAGGTCGCGGCGCTCGTCGCGTCGATCCTGGCGAATGTTGACATCATCAAGCTTGCCAATCTCGTTGGTCAGGTTCAGGAAATCGCTTGGGCCGCAGTGGAGAAGCTGCTACCGCCGCCCGGACAGCTCCCGGACCCGCTCGGAGCCGGGGCTGCTATGACCGGCCTCGTTCCGGTTGGACTCGAACTGGCCTCGGTCGCTGTCAACATGCTCTCCGGCAAAGCGACGAAGACTGACCCGACATTGCTCGGCAAACAGTCCTCGACGGCCGCGACCACCATCACCACCCAGGCTCAGAATCTGGATCTTCCGGCACTGGCCGGTTCGTTGACCACTATGGCCAGCTCACAGGGCGCCAACGACCTTGCCTCCCTAGTGGGGGAGGGGCTCGACGCGGCGTCCTTCTTCGCCTCCGGAGCGCACCAGAATTACAACTCCCTCGTCGTCGATAACGCGGGCCGCAATGCGATCCAGTGGATCTCTGATTGGCTCAACCTGCAGATTGGACGTGCAGCATGAGCCGATACCGCGCCCACAATCCGGCTTCTCGGTGGGTCATGTGCGACGCCTGCCAACACCGCGGCTATTTCACCAGGGGAGATGCCAGGGCGGTCAAAAAGAATCATCACGGGGAAAAGGGTCTGACCGTCTTCTCGTGCCCACATAACGAAGGCATGTTCCATGTCGGCCATCGGCCCGAAGCTTTGACAGCGGGGATCATCGATCGCGACCACCTGCGCAGCCAGGCGCTCGGACTCGTCTCATCTGGAAATGTCGAAAATATCTGGGCGCAAGAGGGGCCGGCGGCCTTCGATGTCGGTGCTTTCACTGCATTTACTCAACGAGAGGCTCCGCAGAACGGTTCTACCGCAACGCAAGTCGAGGAGCGTCAAGTGCGTCAGTCGAAGGTGGTTTCCATCATCAGCGGCAGGGAGAGCGGCTACTCCTCGCGGGTAGACGCCGCCATTGCCGAAATGCTCGATCGACGGATGGAATCTGCTCGCGACGAATACGAACTTCGCTGCCTGCCAAGCGGATCACGCTTCAAGGTCCCGGCCATCGACCAGCACGGGAAGCGTGTCGACGAGAAGCTGGTGGGGCGAACCGGAACCGTGCTCGATGTCCAGCCCTGGCCGGTGACAGCTCGAAATGGTGATCTTCTGGAAGTCGTTCATACAGTTGAGTTCGACGATCATCAGGGATCGCATTCGCTCTCTGATCTGCGGATGACAGTCTCGGCAGGCTTGCGGAGATGATCGGTTGCCTGTCACTGCAGGTGCGCCACGCTTGCAACTAAGCAACGTCACGTTGTAAGGTCGGGTGGAAGGTCGCCGCGGGGAAGAGGCGAAAAGCTCTGAAATAGTCTCCCCGCCGACCGATCCCGCCGATGAAAGGTCGCTCTTATGAAGCTTGTGAAAGTCTGCGCTCCCGTCGCAGCTGCTGCTGTGTTGGCGGTGGGTGGATTTATGTTCTCTAACCAGACGCGCGATGCATTCGCAGGCGCACCAACCGCTGCGAATGCCTCGGTCGAACAAGCCGCGGCACACACGGAGCCGTCCCTTCCGTCTCCGGAGAACGGCACCATTCCGGGGTTCGACGAGTTGATCGGTTCGCTGGTCGTCGTGGACGAGCTACCCGAAATTTCCGGCTATGAACGTGACTGCGGCAAAGGGAAAGCCCCGTTGACTGAACTAAATGCCGAACGGTGCTGGTCTGAAGGGGTGGGGTCGATGTGGGTCGGTAGCTTGCGGACATGAGCGAAGGCGAAAGTCCGAGAGATCTGTCGGGGCTTGTGGTGGCCCGAGTGGGTCGGTTGACAGCGACCGGCCACACGTCGGAGCCTTATATCCTGCAGGGCAGCGACGATGAACGAGTGGAGTCCGTCGAGGTGTTCTTCCGGGAGCTGATCGCTTCCGGGAGGTCGGTGGCGACGGTGCGTTCATACGGTATGGATCTGCTGAGGTGGTGGCGGTTCCTTCACGCTGTGGATGTGGCGTGGGATCGTGCCTCTCGGGTCGATGCGCGCGATTTCAGTTGTTGGATCCAGTTGACGGCGAAGGCACGACAAGGATCAGTGGTGCCGGCCAGCGCCGAGTCGGCTGCTACTGCTGCGGCGGCAGCGAATCCTGTCACCGGCAAACCGGCTCTGGGGACCGGGTACTCGCCGGCGACAGTGGCGCACAGTGAGACGGTGCTGCGAAGTTTCTACGATTTTCATCGGGACGCAGGTACTGGCCCGCTCCTGAATCCGTTCCCTCTCGATCTCTCTCGCCGGTCGAGACGGGCTCATGCGCACCACAATCCGATGGATCATTGGGCACCTGAGCGTGTGGGACGCTACCGGCCTCGGGTCTCGCAGCGGATTCCCCGAGCGATTCCCGAGGATCTGTTCGATAAGTTGTTCGCGGCATTGTCGTCGGATCGGGACCGGGCGTTGGTGGCGTTCTGGATTTCGTCGGGGGTGCGAGCGTCGGAGTTGTTGGGAGTCCGCGAGTGCGATGTCGACCCGGGGCAGCAGTTGATTACTGTGGTGCGCAAGGGAACACGTGCGGTGGAGCAGGTACCCGCGTCGGCGGACGCGTTCGTCTGGTTGCGGTTGTATCAGGAGCAGGTGTGGGGCGAGGTGCCACTCGGACGGACGCAACCGTTGTGGTGGACACTGCGGAAACCTCGCCGCCCGTTGAATTACCATGCGGCGCATCGGATGTTCGAGCGTGCGAACGCCACTCTCGGTTCGGATTGGACTCTGCACGACTTACGTCACAGTGCAGCGAGGCGGATGGCCAACGACCCGCACTTGTCCTTGGTGGAGGTCAAAGAGGTGCTGGGGCACGCACATTTGTCGACGACCGAAATTTATCTGACACCCGACAAGGACGAGGTGATCGCCAGCGTCCTGGCCCACCACGCTCGTACTGCTGATCAGCGGGAACATCCGAGGACTCCTCCACCGCCTCCTGCACCTGGGTACGATCCGGCAGCGTTGAGCGTGCTGTTCGGGAGGTCGTTGTGAGCACTGCCGTCAAGCACATGACCCGCCCGGAACGCTTCGAGGTCACACCGGTGCCACATTCGAGGATTCACCAACTGCACAAACAGTTTCCACCACGCGAATTTGAACTCTGGTGGCCGCACACCGCTGCCTCTGCCGAAGCTGTCGAGGCCCGACTGAACTGCTCGGTGCTTGCCGAGGCTGCGGTCACCACCCGAGCCGGACGGCACCGAGGCGTGATCAAGATACTGACCTGGTTGGCTTCGGTGCCCGGCGATACCTGGCAAGCCCGGTGGCTCGCCAGCGGCGCCGAGAACATCCGCGGATCTCGTTACGGCGCGACAGCCTCATGGGCCGATCTCCCGGTGGAATGGATTGCCGGACACGGGCGCCCTGTCAGACACGATCGCAACGACCTGGCTGCAGGACTGCTGATGTTGCTGTGCCTGGACGTGATCCGGCCACAGCTGTCGTGGATGCTCTCCCGGGCGCACCCGTTTCTCGCGCCGATGATGGCAAAGCTGCGAGATCCGGACGGATTCGCGCGGTTGGACGAGCTTGCTGCCACTCAGCCGGATACCTCGCGAGACGATGCACGAATCGCAGCGACCAGAATCGCGACCCTGCTGGTATCCAAAGGCGGGACTGTCGCAGAGATCACTGTCGGCGATTGTGTGGAGCTGATCGACACGATGGCGCAGGTGCACTCCCGCCGCGGTCAGAAGAAGATCGATTTCTACCTGCGACTACGTGCGATGGGCATCTTTCCCGAGGACGCACCACACAGCATCCGCGCGTTCGGCGCTCCGGTCGGACAGCTGACGATCGAACAACTCGTCGACCGCTACCCGATCGAGAACCAACCGATCCGAGATCTGCTCATCGACTATCTGCGCGAGCGTCAACCCGCGCTGGACTACACCAGCCTCAACTCTCGTGCCCGAGGACTTGCCGGGCTGTTCTGGAGCCGCGTCGAGACACTCGCCCCCGGTATCGACACCCTGCACCTGCCGCCTGACGTCGCCCGCGCATGGAAGGACGACCTGAGATCGATCACACGCACCGCCGTCGACGCGGCGGGACGAAAGCACGAAACAACTTCGCCCCGAAAGAATTACAAAGACAATCTGTTGCAAGTGCGCGCGTTCTATCTCGACCTCGCGCACTGGGCCGTCGAAGATCCGTCCCGCTGGGCGCAGTGGGTGGCGCCCTGCCCGATCAGTGACGGCGAGGTCAAAAGAGGCAAGGAACTCAAACACCGCAAAGCGCGGATGGACCAACGCACCCGCGAGCGGTTGCCTGTCCTGTCTCAGTTGGTTCGGTCCGCCGCTGACCGCCGCGCGGCCGCAGCGGCACTACTCGTTGCGGCGCAGAACACCGAACCAGGTGAGGTGATCGCGGGAACCGACGGAGAACTGCGACGATCCTTGATCCGTCGGGGAACCGGCCGCGTCGTATGGGCCGACAATACTGTCAGCGGTGTTCGTCGCGATCTCACCTACGAGGACGAGGAAGCATTCTGGGCATTCGCCACCATCGAAGTGTTGCGGCTCAGCGGTATCCGTCATGAAGAGCTCCTCGAGCTCAGTCACCACAGCATCACCGAATACCGACTACCCAGTACCGGTGAACTGGTTCCGCTGCTGCAGATAGCTCCATCGAAGACCGATACCGAGCGGCTGATCTTGGTCAGTCCCGAGCTCGCGGAAGTCCTCAGTGCGGTCGTTCAGCGTTCGCGGCAACCCAACGGATCGATACCTCTCGTGGCTGCCTACGATACGCAGGAGAAGCTGTGGAATCCGCCGATGCCGCTGCTCTTTCAGCGGGGAATCGGAAACGAACGCCGAGCGATCCCACCGAGTTTCGTCCGCAAGCTCCTCATCAATGCGCTCACCGTGGCAGCTCTCACCGATGCCAGTGGCGATCCGTTGATGTTTCAGCCCCACGACTTCCGGCGAATATTCGTCACCGACGCGATCATGAACGGCCTGCCACCCCATATCGCACAGGTTATTTGCGGGCACAAGACAATTGACACGACGATGGGCTACAAGGCCGTCTACCCCTCGGAAACTATAGAAGCGCACCGAGCGTTCATCGCGCGTCGTCGTTCGATGAGGCCCAGCGAGGAATACCGGACACCGACCGACGATGAATGGGATGCGTTCTTGTCTCATTTCGAGAAGCGGAAAGTATCGGTCGGGACCTGCGCACGGACGTTCGGCACACCCTGCATCCACGAGCATGCTTGCGTCAGATGCTCACTCCTGCGGCCGGATCCAACACAGCGAGGCAGGCTCGAAGAAATCCGAGACAACCTCGAAGCCCGCATCATCGAAGCCAAACAGGAAGGCTGGCTGGGAGAAGTCGAAGGACTGCAGGTCAGCTACACCGGAGTCAAGGACAAGCTCGCACAGGTCGATGCCACGATGAAACGAGGATCGGCAACAACTGACCTCGGAATGCCTGGATTCGGATCGATCTCCGGAAGGACTTCCACATGATTGCCAAGCTAGAATTCTTGTTCAGAGAAGGCTGCGTGTTCGGCACAGCGTGGACGGACAAATACGAAGGCGCGCTGGCGCGGAACGGCTGCGACACTCGCATTATCTGCACGCAGTTTTGACATATCTCAAAACCTTGCTGGTAGGCCCCCATTGTTCGATGTCGACGGTGTGAGTTATGTGAGTGACGATGGTCAGTTCGTGTGACGGTCGACCGGTTCGACCGCACGGATAGGGACGATGGCATGTTCAATCACGCACGTGGCCGGTTGATTGGGTTCGGTGGATGTGTAGCACACCTGGTCTGATGTCGGGATTTCCCGACAATCATCCTCATGAGTTTTGTTGATAAGAGTGCAGATCCTCTGCACTGCATATGATTTAGGAGTTTCACGTTGCATAGTCGCTTGGTGCGTTCCCGTTCCCTCCTGGTTGCCGTCACTGCCTTGGTCGGGTTGTCGATTTCCGGTTGCAGTACGACGTTGGCGGATGTGATCCCAGCAGGATCGTTGTCTGTGGATAGCCCTGGTCAGCACGATGTTGATGTGGCTTCTTCCGTTGCGCTGTTGGAGACGCTTCCGGTGAAGGGGCGTGCTCCGAAAACTGGTTACAGCAGAGATCAGTTCGGTCAGGCATGGTCTGATGATGTCGATGTGGAGTTCGGGCATGACGGGTGCGATACGCGCAATAATCTGTTGGCTTCGCGGCTGACTGACGTGGTCTTCAAAGAAGGAAAGAAGCAATGTGTTGTTCTCTCTGGCACGTTGGCTGATCCTTACACTGGAAAGACGATCAATTTTGTTCGGGGACAGGATACTTCGACTGCAGTTCAGATTGACCATGTGGTCGCGTTGAGCGATTCGTGGCAGAAGGGTGCGCAACAATTGAGTCTTCAGGAGCGCACGAATCTGGCGAACGATCCCCGAAATCTGATCCCGGTGGATGGACCGACGAACGCGAAGAAGTCTGATTCCGATGCCGCATCCTGGCTTCCCCCGAACAAGGCGTACCGATGCACCTACGTCTCGAAGCAGATCACGGTGAAGTCGGTCTACCGCCTGTGGGTGACTCAAGCAGAGAAGGATGCGATGTCTGCCGTATTGTCCGCGTGTTGATTCACAGTTCCGCGTAGATTCCGATGCTTGCTGGGGTGTGTTCTTATGTGCCGATTGCTTCGATTCGTCGTGCTGGAGAAACGCTTTGAACCATCCTTTTGAGTGAGGCGCGGGCGGCGGTGAGCTCGTCCTGGAGTTCTTCGGTTCGTGTTGTCATGGTGTCGGCGCGTCTGCGTTCGGAGTCGAGGTCCGAGCGCAGCTCGGCTGCTATCTGTTCGAGCTCGTGGATACGGGCGAGCAGTGTGTCGTGCGGCAGGTGTTCGAGTTGGTTGCCGAGTAGTAGTTGCACTTTGGTCTCGAGCTTGGTTCGGTCCGTTCGTAGCGCCCGAACTTCCTCACGCGCCATCAACAGTTCGGCGTGAAGACTGTCCGCCGTAGCGGACGTGCGTCCGGCGCTGCTTCTGGTGGCGGTGTGGGAGTGCTCTTCTGTGGCGCGTTCGACGGCGGTTCGAATTGCTGCGGTGTTGTAGATGAACCATGGAGAAACGCCTGCGCGACGCGCTATTTCGCTGATGTTGATGCGTTCGCCAGCGGATGAGAGGTCGGCGATGACTGTCAGCGTTCTGCGTTGTTTGTCAGCGCTGTCACGTCGACGGGAGGCGATGAGCCGTTGGGTTCGTATGTCACGGTCATCGGCAGTCATCGTTGTTCGTCCTCGTTCGTGTGGGTGGTTACGGACTCGAGCGGTATGAAGGCAGCTGCGGTCCTCGCTTTCCTCAGTTCGCGGGAGGCGTTGTCGATGACCGCGCGTTGGTCTGCGGGCAGGTCGGCAAGCATTGCGTCCATCGACGAGATGACGTCCGTGAACGCGTGAATTTGGGCGTCGAAGTTGGTGATCACCCACGACGCGGAGTCGGTGGCGATTGCAGTTTCTTTGTCTGTGCGCAGCTCTGCGAGATGCTGCTCGATTGCGGGCCGGTAGGACGGGTCCGGTCGGTAGAAGGAGCATCCTGCGCACTGGAATCGGATCGGGCAGTGTTGGCCGCCGGCTTTGATGTTCGAGGGTTCGGTGCAGTTTCCGAAGGGCACGGCCACCGACTGTCGCTCGTACTCCGTTACCGACGTGAATCCCGCCGGTCGTCCGTGCCTGTCGATCGCGAACTTCGAAATCTCCTCGGTGGCTTGGCGTTTACGTTTGAGTGTGACGGAGAAATATCCCATGGTCGTGTCGACGCTGCGGTGATCCATCAATTCGCGTAGGACGTCCACCGGTGTGCCGTTGTCAGCGTGCCGCTGAGCGTAGGAGTGCCGCAATCCGTAAGGAGTGATCATTGATCTGTCGTAGAGAGCTGGGTTTCCGTCATCGTCGAGTCTTTCGTCGACAAGTTCCGGGATTGCATCGATCCAGATGGCGAAGGCCCGGGACCCGAACTGCGCACCGCTCAAGTGCCCGCGGCGAATGTTGTTGCGGGTTCCCGGCGTGGGAAAGAGCCAGTCGCACAGTGTGTCCGGAACAGACAGCGATTGAAGGTGGTCGAGCCATTGGTCGATCACGGTTGCCGTTGCAGTGCTGATCGGCAATCTACGCCCCATTCTGCGACGTTTACGGTTGTCGTAGACGAGTGTGGGCTTGCCGTCGACCCAGTCCAGGCATGAGCGTTTGAGCCCGACGATCTCACTCGGGCGTCGACCGGTGTCCCGGATGATCTGGTAGACCGTCTGATACATCATGGCGTAGTCGTCAGGGTTCCAGCCCGGCGCGGAGTACGTGGAGTGCCTACCCAGCAGCTCGAGGTGTTGATCGAGTTGTGCGATGACATGTTCGGGGATCGTGCGTCCGAAGTCGTCCTCGCTGGTCTCGACCTGGGCAATTGTGTGCGAACGCAGATCGAGTGCGAAGGAGCCGGGGATGTCATCCATTGCGCCCGTGCGGCGTGAGAACTCGAGAAGTCGGCGCCACCACCCGAGCAATGATCGTCGATGGGTGAAGGAATGGGGCTTGCCCTCTCGATCGGCGCTGGTGCGGAAACCCTCGACGACAGCGCTCATGTCACCGTGGTCGAGTAGTTCGGGGTGATCGCCGTTCGTGCGCAGCGAGAGTTGCCGTGAAGCGATTTCGGCGGCATGAACGGTGTGCCGCAGTGTCGTCACGGGTGGGCGTACCTCGCGGCCGAATTGTTTGGTGATCTCTCGAAGCCATCGCTGTCTGATCTCTCGGAAGTCCACAACGCCACCGGCCGCACTGTATCGCCGGTCCGGAGCAGCTTGCAGGCCCACGACGGCAGGTTTCCACACGTCGGCCATGGTGGGATCAGTACCGGAGTACACGACGTGCGCCCGCTGCAGATGTGTGACCAACGACCGGAACACACCACCGGCTGCAGCTCCGAGTGCCTTCTCGAACTGGCGATTTCCGGCGACATCGAGCAGTGAGCGACAATCCGGTGGGAGGTGGGAAACTATGCTGCGGATCCGCATCGGAACCAAGATGATCTGATCACGGTCACGCTGCTGCACTCCGTAAATAATCTCCGCCGCAACAGTGCCGTTCACCTCACTGAGTTCGAAATCGACTTTCGAAAAGGCTTTTTCGTCTCTTCGTGGAACCGAATCGGGGTCGAATGTCCGGTCGAAGAATGAAGGTGAGGTCCCGTTGAGCTTGCGGTGGCGTTCGCACCGCCTGCAACGGCGGTCGAAGATTTCCACGACCGTCATGCATCGGTCGACTCGGCACAGATAGACCGCTGTCATTTCGTTGTCGACGTCTCCGGTGAATACCTGTCGGCGTGAATCCCATTCCGCGACTCGCCATTGCGGGTCGATTCGTTCGATCAACCACGCTTTCCAGGTCTGTTCGTTTCCAGTCGAGAGGGCACTTGACTCGACGGGTAGAGCGGTGATGCTCATATGCCCACTCTTTCCACTGCCGCCCTCAGGTCCTCCGCGTCGGGGTGTTGATAGATCGCGGTCGATGCTCGGCTCACATGACCGAGCAACGACTGAACCACGTCGATACCGGTGCCGTTGCGCGTCCAGATTGTGGCTGCCGTATGCCGGAACATATGGGGCCGCAATCGGAAACCGGCACGGTTGCCGATCCTTTCCACAATCTGTTTTGCGTTCGAATACGACATCGGCGAACCGGCGTGATGCCCGAGAAGGTTGACGAACACGAAGTCCGAGGTCATTGCGGTGGGCACGCTGTCTCGTTCGAGAAGGTACTCGCGATACTGAGTGACCACCTCGTCGCTGACCGGTACGACTCGGGATTGTCCTTTAGCGCGGGCACCGTTCGAATTGCCTTCACGCCGAACAACATGAACATGAGGTCCACGTTCCTGGCATCCCAGATGAACCGAGGTCGGAAGGAAATGCAGGTCGCTACGGCGCGAACCCAATGCCTCTCCGATTCGGAGTCCGGAACGAACCAGCAACAGCGCCAGAAAACGGTCTCGTTCGGTGTTCGCGGAGTTCAGAGCATGCGAAAACTGTTCTTCAGTAATAATTTCCGGAGGCTTTACGACTTCCGGCGCTTTGAGGGTTCTGGCACGAATCAGCCGATGCTGACCGGATTCACCTTCGTGGAAATCGCGGGGTGCGTAGGCCAGGTACTTGGGCTGGGACAGCCCAGAAACAACATCTGCGGAGACCAATCCACGCATTCCGCAGAACCTGAGGAATTCGACGACAGCGGTCATCACTGCGTTGACCGATCTGCCGGAGCGCAGCCGGTAGTGGACGGTTGGGGTGTGTTCGACGGCGAATTTGAAACGAGTGAGTTCACCTACACGAATCTCGTGCCAATCCAGTCCGCGACCGGCAGTCCAGTTCAAGAACCAACAGACCCGAGGAACGTATGCGCGGATTGTTTGAGGTGACCTTCCGGCGCCTTGCATGAACAGCACCCACTCGGAAGCCTCCGCGACCGGGCGCATGGATTCTTCGTCCACGATCACCCAACCCGACTGCCCCGTCGTCGGTGAAATGACCTTCTCTACAGCACACGACATCGCCACTCCTATGGCTGTCCCACCTGTGACATAGACGCTATTAGATAACCATGAGGGACAGGGCGACCGACACGCCGTGCCTACCGTGCCTTCATCCTGATGCGGCGCTAGAGATAACCCGCAACGACGTCCTCGGTGCGCAGCTCGTCGATGTGGAGTTCAAGCCAGGAACCAGAGACTGCAAAGTTGTCTCCGGCACGCTCAACGACCCGTATACCGGCAATGTCATTGATTTCACCACTGCGAATCCACAAGCCGTGCAAATTGATCACGTGTTATCAGCAGCTTTGTCAAGGAGTCTTCCTCTTTCTGCTGGTTACTGTGTCGATGACATGCTGCTGAGTGCTGTGGTGGCCTTGTGATGCGCCAGCGCGTGACCGGGGTCGCGGTGGCGGCTGCGGCGTTCGTTGTCGCTGTGTCTGGTTGCTCGGTCCATCGGCCTGATGGCGGGGCGGTATTCGCAGCTCCGGTGTCGGGAACTTCTGCGCCGGGTGCGCAGGTCGATGAGGCACTGTCGGCGCTGGAGGAGCTTGCGGTGAAGGGGCGTGCGCCTAAGACGGGTTATGCGCGAAGCGAGTTCGGTATAGCGTGGACTGATACGAATACCGTTATGTGGGGCGGGAACTCGCTGAGCACACGCGAGGACATACTCTCCCGTGACCTTGTGGACATCACGTGCAAGGACCGCTCGGGTGTGGCCTCGCCGCCGTGCGTGGTGCAGTCGGGAGTCCTTCACGATCCGTATACCGGGACCACGGTGAATTTCGTTCGAGGGGAGACGACTTCGCCGCTCGTCCCGATCGAGCATGTCGTTGCACTTGGTGATTCGTGGCAGAAGGGTGCGCAGCAGTTGTCGGTCGCCGAGCGGGTCGATCTGGCTAATGATCCGCTCAATCTCATCGCTACTACGCAGGCTCCGAACTCGGCGAAGAGTGACTCCGATGCCGCCTCGTGGCTTCCTCCGAACAAGGCGTTCCGATGTGCTTATGTGGCTCGTCAGGTCGCGGTCAAACTCCGGTATCGGTTGTGGGTGACCAATGCGGAGAAAGACGCGATCGCCGCGGTCTTGTCGACGTGTCCCGGCCAGGGGCTTCCCTCCAATGCCGAGGCGGCGGGTCGTGTTTCGTGAACGAGCGGTGAATTCGCTTACCTGCAGGGCGCTAGTTGGAGTCGGCGAGTCGTCGCCGCAGTGCGAGGTTCTCACCGTGGGCGACCGCGAGCGCCGTGCGCAACTCGCAGATCTCTTCGGCGTGTCGGCGTTTGAGGTCCTTGAGCTGCGCGGACAGCGCCCTGACCGCGGACGATGCGGACTGCTGTTCGGGTTCGGCAATCTGTTCTGGAGTGGTTCGGCGATGCGGCCGCTGGGTGCGGAGGTCGTTGATCTTTGTGCGCAGGTCGGGCTGGTTGTAGAGGAAGTCGGTGGAGACCTTGGCGCGGCGAGCGACGGCCGCGAAGGTGACCGGTTCGCCTGCATTGCTGAGTGCCAGCAGCGCCGCGTCCGCGCGGGCTCTGGTCTCGGTGTGGCGCGCTCGCGCTGCGGCGGTGAGATGTTCGGGCACGGGCTGGTTCTCCTTGCTCTAGGTGGTGGTTCCGGGACCGCGAACCGCTTTGTCGGCGGCGGAGACATCGTTGATCGAGAGCAGGATCCGGTTAAGCGAGTCGACCTCGATCTGGCGGCCTTGCAGCCAGATGTTCGTCTCGTCCATCGGGGCGCCGTACTTCGCGGTGAACACTGCTTGCCGGTGTTCGATCAGTGTTTCCGTGTCGGCGAGCTGGGTCCGCAACTGCGGGGCATGAGTGGAGTCGGTGACGAATTTCGAGCAAGACAGGCAGGCGTTTCCCTTATCGCACAACTGTTTCGGTGGGAGCGCGCACCAACCGTTGGGCAAGATGCGATCAGCTCGCTTGTCGAGCTGGATCAGGTCGTAGAGGTCGGAGCTGTCGATCGTGGCGGTGCGCCCGTCACGGGTGACCTTCTTGTAGCGGAGGAATTCCTCTTCCATGGTCTGCGCAGAGGTCACGGCGTAGTGCAAGGTCATGTCCGGCGAAACGTGCCCGAAGTAGCGCATCACGACGTGAAGCGGCACTCCGGCGTTGATCAGGTTGGTCGCCGCGGTGTGCCGGAACTGATGTGTCTTGGAGACAGCGACGCGTCGGCCGACGGAGTCGCTGATGTCGAGCAGACTGGTGAGCCTGCTGAACCGCAGATGCATTGTCGTCATCGGGTAAGGCTTGTCGCCCATCCGGTTTCGGGTCGTGCGGAGGAACAGGTACTTCGGCGTCACACCAGGGTTTCCGAAGTGTGCCATCATCTCGCGGGCATGCTTTTGCTGCGCTCGGATGATCGTGACGATCTCGTCGTCCACGGGGATCGAGGGTGCGACGTTCGGTTCGACCTTGGTCTGTTGATACCGCATCCGGGCGACGAATCCAGCGCCGTCAGGATCGCCAGCCGCGGAATTGCGCAGCATCGGTTCGAGCGGGTCGAAGTCCATCATCAGCACCTCGTTGGCGCGACGGCCGGTGCGCAGCAGAAGCATCATGATGTGGAAGGCCTGCAGATCGCCGAGCCCGCCCTCCTGCACTGGCTGCGCGAGCAGCCCACTGCCCTCGGCGATCTGCTGCATGACACCGTCTTCGAGGACCATGTCGTGTGCCTTGACGTTGGTGAGGCGGGGCTTGTCCTCGGGGCGGAACAGCACGCAGTGCTCGGGCCGCAGAGTGGCCCAGGCACTGATACCGAGTTCGGTGGCGGCTTCATCCCGGTGGTCATACATGAACTGGTAGAACTGCTCGATGGCGGTCATGATCTGGCGGCGTGGGTTCTTCGCCAGAGGGCGGCCTGCGCGCGGTCCGGACTCGATGCGGTGCGCAAGGAGCATGTCGCAGAACCCTCGGATGAAGCCCCGCAGTCGGTGTGGATCGGTAGTCAGACACGGGCCCTGGTCGGCGGTGGTGTCGATGTAGCGTTGCAGCCATTTCAGGGCATCCAGGCGCGACTTGATCGTGCTCCACGAGTACCTCTCCGCGCTCAGGCCCGCCGAGAGCCAGTACTTCGCTCCCTCGCGCATCCAGAGGCTGGTCAGGTTGGTGAAGTGCATCGTCGTCGATCCGATAGGCTCGTGGTCTCGCTGAGGCACCCTCGGGTCGAGGCTCGGATTCCAGACGTTCAGCTCCCACCACGGGCCGCGGTGATAGGCATATCCGAGTACTGCGACCATGTGTCCAAGACGGTAGGTACCTTCTTTGAAGGCGAATTCACCGATCTTCTCGCCGAGCATCTGCGCCTTCCGCGCGGATCGCACCCACTCGTCGGGCGAACGGTGCAGCAGCGATTGCGCCGACCGACATTCGTCGTCCCCGTGGCGGATCGCGGCGCGCAGCAAGATGAAGACGGCGTTCGCGTCGACGATGCGAATGAACCGTCCCAACTCGATGTACCGGTGAATGATCCAGGCAACTTCCCAGGTCATAGGTTCAGGGAGACCCCGAAAATTCAGGTAACAGGCGGTCCAGTCGCTGCCGCTGCTGCTGCCCGCACTGACTTCGCGGATCGCCGGTCGGTAGTGCGCCGGCATCGTCTTCTTGTCGAAGTGATCGCTGCGGCATTCTTCGGGCAGAGAGTCCCAGAGCCTGCGGGCGATTGCGGGGTCGAACATGTCCGCTAGTGCCAAGCCCGGATCGATCTGGTGCAGTCTCTTGGGGCTGCGCGGCCAGGATGTGAACGCGGGATCGTTTGCGGGGCTAGACATTCGGATACTCCCATCCGGCGACGTATTCGCGCCAGTTCGCTACCGACGCCAGCTCGGCGTCCTCGGTGACATGGCCGTAGATGTTCATCGTGGTTTGCACGCTCGCGTGGCCGAGGCGGCGGCTGACGGTGTGGACGGGGCTCCCCGCCAGCAACAGTGCAGTGGCATGGGTGTGCCGAAACCAGTGCGGTGTCATCAGGTTCGGGAGATCGGCGTTGCGATGCTTCATCGAGCGCAAGTGCGCATAGACCGACTCGGTGCGCAGCGGCGCGAACAGCGGGTTCCGCAGCACGTTGCAGAAGATGTAGCTACTGTCCCAATCGCCGAGGGCGACATCGGCGCCTCGGTCGCACAGCCACCACACGTAGTCGGCATAGAGCCGGTCGAGCCGAGACCCGATGTGGACCTCGCGCTCCCCGGACTTGGCGGACAGGCCGTGCGGGTGCGCCCTGCTCACGATCGCGACCCGGGCGCTCTTGCCACCGATCCCGGTAATCCAGTCGCGGTGCTGCAACGAGAGGGCTTCACCGATCCGCATGCCCGATTCCGACAGGACTGCCCACAGGAACCGATATCGCAGGTCACCTCGCCATTCCACGAGTGTTGGGTCGTAGGTGGCCTCGGCATCTTGGAGGGCGTCGATCGTGGTCGGCGTCAGAATCGGAATGGTCTTGCGGGCGGCGCGGATTCGGATGGCGGCGCGCTTCCGCGGCGCTCGCCGGGTGACGTGCTCGAGGAACGAGAGGTAGCGTCCCGATCGGACCTGGGCTTGTTTCCACAGGAACGGCGCAGCGTCCGTTCCGCTGTCGGCCTGGTAGCGGTAGAAACTCATCACTGCACGCATGCGGAGATTCACCGTGCTGTCGCTGAGCGTCGGATGGGGACGCAGTTCGCGGATCGGAGAGTCCAGCTCGCCGTAGCGCAGAGCCGAGATGAAGTCGCCGAAGTCGTGCAGCTTCACCGCATCCCACGACCTGCCGGTCACCTCCAGGAACGACCACCACTGGGCCAAGCTCTGTGCGTAGGCCCGGGTCGTGTTCGGCCGGAAGTCGACTTGCCGCCCGTACTCGAGGTATGCCTCGACCGGCTCAACGAGACCAAACGATCTGTCGATCACCGTCCAGGTCGTTGCACCGTCGCTGAGAGTGACACGTTGCGCTCTAGCCATCAGCCCGCTCCCGTTCGTCTGAAGTCGAAGCTACGCCCGGCCCTGCCTGATTCGATGCACCCGAACGGTGCGTGTCGGCGGTGTCATCGGCATGCCTCGCTGCCTGCAGATAACACCGTCGCCCACATATCCCGGATCCGTGGACGGAGACCCAGGATGATGTCAACGGCACTACCTACTAGTTACGGATTACACGTGTATCCCCTTGCGAGAGCATGGAAAATGGGTGCTTCGAAATGGACTGTCGACCAGCGAATCCAGTTTGCCAACGACATCGATCGCAACCTGATGGCCGTGGACGGATCCACGAACGGGAAGAAATCCGATAAAGGACTCGACGAATGGATGCCCCCCAATGCTGCCTACGGATGCGAGTATGCGGCACGCTATTTGACAGTCGCCCGCGACTACGCGCTGAGCGTCACCACCGGTGACCTTCACAGCGCTTCACTTGCGTGCGGACTGGATCCGGCAACAACCAAGGAGAAATGACAGATGAGCCCCACACCGACCAACAAGAAGGCCGTGGACACAGCACGCAAGAGCGCTGAGGCCCTGGCCCACAAAGCGCTTCAGGCGCGGGTATCGCTTGTCGGCGCAATTGGTGAGGCACAAGCCTCTGCACAGGAAATACTCGATCAGCGAGAGGCCCTCCTGGCCAAGCATGCCCAGGAACTCGACGTGCTCGACGCAGAACACGCAGATGCGGAAGACAAGATCAAAACCGCATACGACACAGCCGTTTCGGGTGGCTGGACCGCACGTGAACTTACAGAGATGGGCTACTCGGCGCCGAAGAAGAAGAAGCCGCGCCGGCAGAAGCCGGCCGCTGCCGAAACCCCGCAGCCGGCCACCCCGCCGACGCCGCCGAGTCATACCGGTGAACAGCCCAGCGGTACCGATCACAACGACTAAATCGCCTGCCAGCTTTGCAGAACAGAGGAGCTCACGATGGACCACAACTCGCCGCTCGATATCGATTCGGTTGTACGTGTCCTTCCTACCTGCACCAGCTGCGAGCTCGAAAAGCAAGCTGGCGTCGAGGTGACTCACGTTCGGCCGGCGCAGTGGGCTCTCACATTGAGAGACTGCTGCGCCGGATGGACCCCGAGTCCGCACCTGGTGTGCCACATCCATTTCGTGGAATTGCTCACTCAACATCTCCCAGCCCAATGTGTGGTGTGCGGAAGAATCAGCCGGAACATCTCCGATGTCCTCGACACTGCAATGACGTTGGGAACTCAAGTTCCCACTCCACACCGCAAAACTGCGTGATCGGACCCATTCGAGGAAGTAGACCCCTTATGTCCCGCAGCTACACCAGATCGAGCCCAGACGGCGTATCCGGTGTCGTGGACGTCGACGGCGGAAACTCGAATGTGACGACGAAAAAACAAGCTCTTGTCATTCCCGAAGAGCGATATGCAGAGCGAGAGAAGGAAAGAGCATCCGCTCGGAACCTCGACTCGGCCACCGAAGGTATGAGTCTGACCCGAGCTTCCAAGGATCTCAATCGTGCTTTTCCTCGCCCGGGTACTGCCCCAATCACCGATGCACGATTGCGCCGAAACTTGCCTGGCGAGATCGAACTTCGCAAGAACTTGAGTTCGAGACAACGCAAAGCCCGCTCGGTCGCCAAACGTGCTGTTCTCGACGCAATGCCGGGGACACAACACCGCGCATTACACGGGTTGGTGTCGGACCCGAAGACATGGGAGGAGACGAACGCTGCCTTGTCGAGAGTTAACGGCGACGCGGTCATGCTCGACGACAAACAACGAAAAGAGGTCCAGCGCATCGACCGTGCGATCCAATCTGCGGAATCGAAAACTGGTCGAGGCCATCTGGTCTACACCGAAGTCACCATGCCTCATCCAGTGGCCGGACGGCATGATTGGCCATCGAATTTGCAACCAGGGGCAGTGATTTCCTTTGACCGCTTCACAGCCGGCACACACACGCTTCACGAACTGGACGCTCATCGAGGCCCCAACGACGTTGCCTTCGAGATCGAAACGAGCCGTGGCATGTACCTCGGCCAGTCTGACAGCGGGAACAACACCGCGCACGTGCTTCCTCGAGGAATGCATGTCGAAGTAGTCGCCGTGCATAACGCGCCGTACGAACGACCCGGTCTGCCGCCCGGCGAACGAATCGTCGTGCAACTACGCGAGATCACAACGCCCGACACGACTTAGAAAGAAGCTGATCATGGGTTACACCGACGCACAAGGCCGCCCCGAAATATTCATGCACCCCGACATTTTGGCTGGCAAGTCGACGTTCAACATCGTTGAATCGGCTTCGGAGGATCTGTCGACCGCGGATGCCGACAACAATGACGTTGTTGGCGCAAAGAAAAATCGGAGGCCACCTAAAAGGTGATGCCTCCGACTCTCACTGTGCAATCTCAGTGCCCAGATCATAGCTGCAGAGACAGTCAGAATGCAACTGAAAAGTCCACGTGTACAACAGTAATCAAGCGCATTGGAGAAGGTACTGATGAAGCAACATTCCACCAGACGCTGCACCATCGCGATAGCAGCAATGATTGTGGCTGCAATCGCAGGATGCACTGATTCGGGATCCGAGAGCGAGTCGTCAGCGGCAAGAACCAACAGTGAAGTATCCCGCTCGTCAACCTCTACCGCAGCGCCGGGCGAGGCTGGTGCGACGTCTGCCCGAGGACAAGCGGGGATCACAGACGGAACCCTCGATCCGTCCCCGACACAGCCCGGTATCGCGCTACCAGTTCAGCCCGAAATTTCATCGCCTATAGCCGCATCGGCTGGCGACGCATGCGGAACAGTCATCCCCCACGCCACCGGCGCTGTTCAGCCGGTGATCGTCCTAACCGGGTCCATCGAGTGCGCGACCGCATTGGCAGTCAGTGAGCGATACCTCAACGATGCGTCGGTGGCGAGTGAAGGTCAGGGGCGGTTCGCAACAATCGACGGGTGGCACTGCAACTGGCCGTATGTGGACGGCCGATCCCATGCGGAGTCCTATCTCCAATGCACTGATGCGGCCCAAAACTCGTTCAAGATCGGCGAATAGACCCATGCGCAGCAATTAGACGTACTCGCGGATGCGAGGAAGGACATCCGCGATTTCCTCGAACAACGTCGGCCATCCGCGCCGTAACCAGGTAGCCCGACCTTGTTCGAGGAAATGACCGTCCACGAGATGACTGACCCGCAAATTTGCTTCTGAAACGCCGAGACCACGCATTTTGTCGTAGATCGGGTTGGCAGGAAGTTCGCGTCGAGCTATATACGCCCAGACATCGTCGCGGGTCCAATCCCACACCGGTCCGTATGCGCGTGTTTTGTCCGCGCGCGCAATCGATCCTCCATGAGCCCGGCGTTGTTCGGCTTTGGTGGCACAACAGGATCGGCAACTTCGTTCGATTTCGAGCGCGAGATTGCTGTAATAAAGAGACCATCTACCAGTGCCTTTGGCCGATTCGTCAGCGCGCACACCCCACATCTCGCCTGGACCGTGGTCGGTGTGCGCGCGCCGAGATGGCTCCGCAATTAACGCGTCCTGCAAAGGAGCGGACGGCGAGTGGTCTCCTGCACGGCTGCCGTGCTGCCAACCTCCGTCGCTGGCGAGGATTTCCAGGAGCGACGGCTTTGCCGCATAAACCTGAAAGTTCAACTTCCATTCCTGCGCGATCTGTTGCACGAATTCGTACGTCTCAGGAAACTCCGCTCCCGAGTCGAAGAAGACGACGGGAACATTCGGCTCCACCGAAAGTGCGAGGTGGAGCACAACGAGAGAATCTTTGCCGCCGGAGAATGCGACATAGCCGTCATTGTCTTCCAGGTGCGCAGCGATTCTTGTCCGTATTGACGCCAGATCGTGCCGCGCCGGACGAAAGCTGTTCAGAACAGCCATATTCAGGCCGTCCGGCGTTGCGGTCATCGTGGGTCCTTTCGTGAGACTTTTAACTGTATCGACGCTATGCATCTCAGAGCGAACGTGTATTTGTGAACGAATCTCAGAGCCCGCGGCATGTATTGACCTGTTCGCCGTGTATCTACTCGGTGATACGTTCGCGGAAATCGTCCAAAACGAATTTCGACGAAAGTGGGGGACCATGCCTAGTGAACAGGGTAATCGCAATCCGGAATTGCCACCGTGGCTCGATGCCAGCGCAGATAACGGTGAGAAGGCGCCGGACATCGACAGTCATCCTCAAGTGCGCCCTGACGACCGCGCAACCAGTCACGTATCACCTCAGCACGAGCGGCCTCCTCAGGTCCGCGTCGAACCTCAAGTGCCGCTGTCCGCCCCCTCAGCTTCCTCGCACGGCATCGAATCAGGGTCCCCGACGGCGAACGGTGGCTGGCAGCCGATCGCTCCTCCGGAGACAAACCAGGGGGAGACTCAACCGCCTGCGCTCGATCCGATTCATCACGGCGGGAATGTCCCAGAAACGCAGGAGGCAGCGCCGATGAGCCCTCCGCGCACTCACTATGTCGACTCCACGTTGAATCAGGAGGCGCCTGTTGCACACTCGCAGCCGGTCCAGCCGAGTTCGTCGAGGGGCACAGATGTTCGGGGTGCCGCGCCTTTCAACCCGCCGGCGAGTGCGCAGCCAGCAGCTCCGACTGCCACACCGAGTGCGCCTAAGCCTCCCGACGTGTCGACTCCGGCATGGGATCTGCCGACGACAACTTTTCCCGCGCAAGGCGCCGGCGCAGACAGTCGAGGGTCGCACGGCTCCCCGGGAGACAGCACTTCTGTCCCGCAACCCGTCAACCCGCGTTTCTACCCCCAGCATCAGCAAGCCGAAAACGCGCAGATCGACCCCCGTCCCTCCGTTCCATCGGCAGGGCAGGTGAGTTCTGTACCAGTAGAAGATCCGCAGGGGCAGCAACAACCCCACAACGGTGTACCGCCTCAATGGCAAAACAGCCGACCGCGCCAGGTCAACGCGGGAATTGCATCGGATTTCCGTTCCTCAACGCCGCCCAAGCGCACTATCGACGACCTCGACATCATCCGTCGTGCGAAGCGCCCGCCGGCGAAAGGTTTCCGCCGCTTTCTGTTCAAATTGACAGGGGGCAAGGTCAACCCGGGTCAGTCGCAGGCAGAGCTCGAGTACCTCGAATTGGTCAAGCGGATCAATCAGCCGTCGCGAGGTGTCTACAAAATCGCTTTCGTTTCTCTCAAAGGAGGGGTGGGAAAAACGACGGCAGCGAAAACAGTGGGGTCGACGTTCGCGTCGCTGCGAGGCGATCGCGTGATCGCGATCGATGCCAACCCCGATGCCGGAACCCTGGCTGATCGTGAGCATCGCGAGCACCGGTACACCGTTCGAGACCTGCTGGCGGATCATCACATCCGCACTTACAGCGATGTGAGGCACTACACCTCACAGGGGGACAGCCGCCTGGAGATCCTCGCCAACGAAACTGACCCGGCGACCTCCGAAGCCTTCAACGAGCAGGACTACCTCGACGCGCTCAAGACGTTGGAGGTGCACTACAACATCATCATCACCGATTGCGGAACCGGCATGATGCACTCGGCGATGAAGGGAATCCTCGACGAGGCCGATGCAGTAGTTGTTGTCAGCCCCACCGCCCAGGACGGCGCACGGTCGGCTGTCTCCACCTTGGCGTGGCTCAACGAGCAAGGACATCAACGTCTGGTGGAAAAGGCAGTGGTGGTGGTCAATTCGACACGGCCGGGATCCTCTTCCCTTGACCTGAGTCAGCTCGAAGACGTTTTCCGTCAGCAAGGCGTACGAGCGGTCCGCATCATTCCGTTCGACGAACACCTCGGAGAAGGCGGCCCGATCGACCTGCCGCTGCTGAGTAAGAAGACCGAACGTGCGTACCTCGAACTCGCGGCTGATCTCGCCGACGATTTCGTGAACAAGGGACCCGCATAACGAAACCGACGCTGGCGGCCTCGACAGCTGCTGATCATCCACTGTCGTAATGTACGCGGTGTTCGTAATGTCATGTGGCGCAGATAGCTTGCTTTGTATGACCGACTCGAACGTTGTGAGCATCGAAGACGTGTGCACTGCCGCACACAGGGCAGTTGATTCCCCACCTGTCGAAGGTCGCCGCTGCGGTGGCCCCTGCGCCCGGTGCGGGCGTGAGAGCCCCGGCAACATCTCTGTCAGATCCGTCGTTTCACGCACATTCACTGCCTTCGACGGGTGGTCCTCGCCCGCCGCGCAAGGGATGTGCCAAGTCTGCGCGTGGGTCTACCGCACCTCAGCACTGCGTCTGAACATCCAGTTGGTGGGAGCGTGCCCACCAACACTGAAAACTTTGACTTCGAGACAACTCGGAGCGCGCCTGCAGAAACCCTTAACCTCCGCGCACGCGCTCGTCGTGCCAGTGGGTATGCGTCGCAAACACCTTCTCCCTCATGCGCGGTGGGGCGAAATTAGTGTCGACGACATCTCGTTGTCTTGGACCAAACAGGATGTACACACTCTCGCTGCGATGCGCCGCCTGCGTGCGGACGGCTTCGGAGAGCGGATGCTGGCAGCGAGCGCACCGCAATTCGCGATGATGCGCCGACTTCCTGCCGCACGGTGGACGGGACTCCTCGAAGACTGGGCAGAACTCGATCGATGGCGCGCGGCACCCCCATGGTGGGAACTCGGCCTACGCGCCTCCTCCTCGAACAGGAAGGAACCGTAATGGCAACCTCCACTGACAAATGGCTTGCGTCCGTTCCCGAACTACCCGCACTGACCGGGGCTCACTCAACCGCTGAACGGCTACTTCTGCTGCTGCACTACGGAATCGACTGGGAAAACGGATGGGTAGCATCCCGCCGAGCCGTCTACTGGGAACACCACCTTCCCGATCGAGTCCGGCTCGCCACCTACCGGTGCGGCGCCGATCTCGACCGATGGTGGGGCATCGTGTCCGAGAAGCTCGAATCCCGACCCAACGCATCGCAGCGACTCGAACTCTCGCAACTACTGAGAGAACCACCGAAGCCAGTGCTGACAATCATGCGCGAATCGACCCGGGCGCTGGTGCTTCGAACGCAGATCGTCGCGACGGCATACCGAGAGTCCCAAACCCACATCCGCCGGCAGCGCGACAACGCAGGAGAGACATCACCATGACCAGCACTGTGCATTGGGATCTGGACATCTACGCGCTGTCGTCGATCTCGCACAAAGACGACAGCACCTCGACAACCACGGCGCTCTTTCGCCGCGAAGAAGTAATTCAGCCCGACGGGACGGGGGAGCTCGTCCCGATCATCTCCGGCAACTCCTTCCGCGGAACACTGCGACGCATCGGTGAGGAACTCCTCCGCGACGTGCTCGACTACGAGGGCACACTGTCGCTGCCGGCGGCCCACACCCTCCGCAGCGGAGGAGCCCTACGAAAAACCAAGGGCGAACCCCTCTCCGGAAACAGACTCGAGCATGCACGAAATCTCATCCCCCTGATCGGCGTCTTCGGAGGTAACAGCAGTTCCACGATGATCAAGGGCCGCGCCCAGATCGGGAAAGTCGTACCGAGGGTCAAAGAGACCGAACACATCATGTCCAGACCGTCGAAGCTCCCGTTACTGAGCCAGTTCGAGCTGCTGGGCATCGAGCGGTACAGCCGATTCGACGACTCGGACACCGCAGACTTCCCATCAACTGCCGCGGCAGAGTCCGACGCGGAGAGCCCGGCGACCGGCTCACACCTGATGCGCTACGAAGTCGAGACCTTACCTGCGGGAACCACCTTCGAATCCTGGATCCGCCTCACCCGAGCCACCGATCTGCAGATCGCCTTCTTCACAGACGTCCTCGCCGAATTCACAGCAGCAGGACGACTCGGTGGGCGATTGTCGATCGGCCACGGGATGGTTCGCGTCGAATCCACACGATCGACGACGGCCGGCACCACAGCATCTGCGGTGGACTGGCGCGAACATCTGCGCAGTGTCCGAGACGACGCGCTGGAAGTTCTGGCGAACTGGTGATGAGGCCGCTACTGGTGAAAGCGAGACTCGCCCACGGAATCGCGCACGCCGCACCGTGGGGAGTGAGCCTCGACGGACTGCTCGCCGCCGAAATATGGGCAGACCAGAAGGCGGGCAAGCGCGATCGAGGAGAAGTCGTAACTGCGCTGGCAGCCGACGTCGACCCTGAAGACCTCGATTTGCCCTTGGCTCGATGCGAACTGTCAGGCGGAGGCTTATGGCACTGGGCAGCTACTTGCGCGTATCCCGAGAAACCTGTCGATCATCCAGTGGTGCGCTACTGGACGGGGCGCCCCGATCATGCGGCCCTCGGGGACCTCGTGGCAGATCTCCCAGGCGTCGTCTCGGAAAGGCAAGGCCCGTACCGGTCGCGGAGCATGCCGTTGTTGGTCACGAGCACCGACACCGTGACATGGCAATGTGTGGGAGACGATGACCGGATCATGGCGATCCTGCAAGGCATTGCCGCGATCGGAAAAAAACGTAGTCAGGGCGAAGGTCGAGTTCTGCGGTGGGAAGTGGCGCCTCTCGACGAGTCTTTTGGCTGGTCGGCAGGACATCTCCATGTTGATGGCAGCCTCGGTCGGCCAACCCCAGATGGATGCCTGTACGGAACCGCGGTGGCAACCGGTGGCCGAGGACCCACGGGTCTGCGGCCGCCGTACATGCACGGTTTCCGCCGGCACACGCTCAACCTGCCGTTCTCGCTCACTGTGTGAGTAGTGAAGACGATCTTGGAGCTAAGTTCTGTCGTGGCGCTCGGCTATTGCGCGGTACCTGAACTGGGGTTCTCGGGCCTGGTAGCGATAGTCATCAGCGCCCTGTACGCGCGATCTCGACGCCCTTCCGGGACGAGTTGCCACGAACGGTGTTGTGGGTTTTCGAGTGCCTCAGCGAGTTTCTCGAGTCTGCGGGGGTCGTTTTCCGTCATCGTCACATCACGTTCGACGATCGGATTGCCAATCGCACTGGCGAGGATTGCAGCGTCATCGAGATGGCGTTGCGTGTCTTTGCGGTCGCTGATGAAAGCTGCCCCCTTGAGGATCAGAGCCCCCAGAACGGTCGGCAGGCTCAAACGGGTTGGTACCCCGTCAATTTCGATCGTGCAGTTCACGGTTTTCCGCAATGCAGATGTGGCACCTGGGACCTGGAAGACCGGGTGCCCTTTCAGCTTCGGGACATGCTTCGGTGGTAGATGGTCGGCGACCATCACATCGACTATCTCGGGCGTCTTTTCTCCTCCACGTGTAAACCGGTGGATGGGGTCGTCGTCCTGGAGCGACCAGCGGAGTTCGTAGCCGAGATCCTCGAGTTGTTTCTTGACTTCGTTGAATACGGCTGCGCCGGTTTCTATGTGCAGCACGATGTCGACATCAAGGGTAGGTCGGTTGAGTGGCACTCCTGCTTTCGCTGCGTGCAGCTGCACCATCAGCCCCCCGATCAGTGTCCATTGGTCGGACGGGATCGCGTTGGCCAGTTCCGCGGCTTGCGGCCACGGTGTAGCCCACCCGCCGGCAGGCGCCTGAACAGTCCACTCGGGACGTTCAACGGAAGTCATCGAGTAGCTCCTGGAGTACGCGCGTGCCGGCGCTGCGCTGGCGGGTGTCGAGTGATTCCATCAGATCGACGGCGACGGCCGCGATCGGAAGCGTTGATGTACGGAAGAATGGGTTCAGGGCGGAAACGACCCGGAGGGTGACATCACCGTTTTGGGAGAGCATCCCGAATTGTTCTACGACGTCGTCGAAGTCGTCGTCGACGATGTACCCGTCGGCTTTGTCGTTTCTCGCGGAGGACAGTCCGAATCGCGCCGCTGTTTCCGGTACGTGAATGATCGCGCTGATACCGGTGGCGGCGAGGTAGCCGCCCCTGATCAAGACATCTACGTCGCCCTCCCCCCAGGTCTCCATGTGGTGTGTGGTGGCGCGGTTTCTGGCGAGGTAGGCCACTTCTGCCGCGGACGACCGGCGTAAACGATGCTTGAGTCGGGTGATCTGTGTCGGAGAAGCGATCCAGTCGACTGTGCAGTGGGACAACAAGGCCAGGGCTGCCCAGGAAACTTCAGGATTCCACGGGCGTCCGGGACGGCGAGAGCTCTGGGCCATCCGGTGAACGGATGCACTGTTGAGCAGGAGAGAATTGCCCACCTCGCGGGCGATTGTGATGGAACCGGCGCGAGCGAGTCTGGTGACCTGCCGTTCGGTCACCGAGAGTGCAGCTGCAGCATCGTGCACCGTCATCTCATCCATGCCTTATATGGTCGCATTTGCGACCATATAAGGCAATAACTGCACTAAATCGACCAATTATTGATGTGTGATCGAGACACATTTTCTATCAGCCCTGCGGATTCCCAGCGGCGACGAGGTTGGTCAAGTCAGTCGGCCAGGGGTACTTTCCCGGTGCGGCTGTGACGGATTCGACGATGGCCTTTCCCGAGGCTTCATCGATCTCGACGATGGAGAACACCGACTTACCGGTGGTGTGGATCCGGACATGATCGCCGACCTGCATGTGTGAATCTCTTTCTCGTATTCTGCGTTGTTTCGCAACTCCGCACTATCTCAGGTGTGTACGACACGATCTGGTCGCACGGGGGGAGAGGGCCGGCCGCTGGCCGGCCTTCCCTCGCCGCGCCCCCGGCACGGCGAGGGGCAGGGCCATTTAGAGCCACAGAATCCGTCATTTCCGCAGTTCAGACCGTATAATTCGAGGTGTCCTGTTGAGTGCGCGACTGACCATCGTGCCGATTTTTTTGGAGTGTTCTGATGGCTGATCTGGCTACTGCGGTGACTGTGTTGGATGCGAATGGGCGGGCGGGTGTGCCGTCGTTGTTGATTTCGGGTCCGGGGATGGGCAAGTCGAGTTTGGTGCGTGGGTTGGCGGCGGCGGATGGGGTGTTGTGCAAGACGGTGTTGGGGTCGTTGCGTGAGCCGTCGGATTTCGCGGGGTTGCCGGTGGTGCGGGAGCACGGTGTGACGTTGGAGGCTCCGGCGTGGGCGAAGGAGTTGGTTGCTGGGGGTGGCGGGTATCTGTTTCTGGACGAGTTGACGACGAGTCCGCCTGCTGTGCAGGCGGCGATGTTGGCGGTGGCGTTGGATCTGACTGTCGGTGATGTGCAGTTGCCGAAGGGGACTCGGGTGATTGCGGGGGCGAATCCTCCGGATTGCGCTGCTGGTGGGTACGAGTTGGAAGCGCCGTTGGCGAATCGGTTCTGCCATGTGGAGTTCACCCCGTCTGTGGATGAGTGGTTGGACGGTATGTCGACGGGGTGGGGTGCGCCGCCTGCCTCGCGTGCGGTGGCCACCGATGAGCAGCGGGTTGCGTTGGTGCGCAGTTCGATCACCGGCTTTGTGCAGCGCAATCCTGATGCGTTGGATGCGTTTCCGTCGTCGGCTGCGCAGACCGGTGGTGCGTGGCCGTCGCGTCGTACGTGGTCGATGTTGGCGGCGGTGTTGCCGCATTTGCGGGAGGACGACAACGCGGCGATCAACACGGCGGTGTTCGGGTTGATCGGTGAGGGCGCGGGCGTGGAGTTCTTGGAGTGGCGGCGTAGCGCGGATCTTCCCGATCCGGTTGCGGTGGTGGAGAATCCCGATTCGGCGTTCGATTGGCAGTCGCGTTCTGATCTGGTGTGGGCGGTGCTGTCCGGTGTCACGGCGTGGGCGGTGGGGCGCGGCACGGTGGAGGCCTGGCGCAGTGCGTGGGGTCCGCTGATCGCGGCTGCGGAGGCGGGCGCACCGGACGTGGCGGGCGCGGCGGCGCGCACGCTGGCGAAGGCGCGACCGGCGAAGGCGACTGTCCCGGCGTCTGCACGTCGGTTCGCGCCGATGTTGACCGCTGCGGGTCTGATGGAGGCGGCAGCATGAGCGGGGTTCGGGCGCTCGCGCCGGATGAGTTGCGGGCGTTTCGCCTGGCACGGCTGGTTTCTGCCGAACAGATGCCGTATTTCATGCGGGCGTTGTTCGCAGCGCAGCCTGTTGCTGCACCGGGGTTGGGCACGTTCGCGGTGGATGCGCAGTGGCGGCTTTATCTCGATCCGGCGTTGTTGGTGGGGGCTGGTGCGTGGCCGGTGCCGGTGGCGGGTGCGGTGTTGCTGCACGAGGTCGGGCACTTGCTGCGGGCGCACGGTGTGCGGGGGCAGTCCTTGCCGAAGCCGGTCCAGCATGTGGCGTGGAATTACGCGGCGGACGCGGAAATCAACGACGACTTGCTGGCGGCGGGCATCGGGTTACCGGACGGGGTGATCACTCCACAATCGTTCGGGTGCGAGGACGGCGGAATCGCAGAGGACTACTACACGCACCTGATCGATCCGGCTACGGGACAGCAGTTTCCAGACGACGACGATGTGGGATGCGGGTCCGGTGCGGGGTGCGCGCCGGTGCCGGGGGAGTTGGGTGCGGCAGCGGGGGAGGTCGCGGACGGGTTGGACGGCGCGGAAGCGGATCTGGTGCGCCGTCATGTGGCGCGGGCGGTGCAGGCGGCGCAAGGGAAGGGGCGCGGGAGCGCACCGGCAGGATTGGCGCGCTGGGCCGGTGAGGTTCTCACGCCGCCGACCGTGCCGTGGGATCGGGTGTTGCGTGCGGTGATCCGGCGCGCGCTGGCGGATCAGTCGGGGAGGACGAACTACAGCTATGCGCGTCCGTCGCGGCGCAGCCTGCCGGGGATCGTGGCCCCGGCGATGCGGGGTCCGTCGATCACGGTGTCGATTGTGATCGACACGTCGGGGTCCATGTCGGCAGGTGATCTGTCGGCGGCGATGGGTGAGGTGGCGGGTGTACTGCGGGCAGGCGGTGTAGCGCGGGAGCGGGTACGGATTCTCTCGTGCGATGCGAAATCGACGTCTGCGCAGGCGGTGCGGTCGGTGGCCGATGTGCAGTTGGTGGGCGGCGGCGGTACGGATATGCGCGTCGGGATCGACGCGGCGAACGCGGCCCGCCCTGCCCCGCACGTGGTGATCGTGTTGACGGACGGGGATACGCCGTGGCCGGATCGGCCGTCGCGGGCGCATCTGGTGTGCGCGGTGATCGGCAACGACGCCGCACTGGCACGGACCCCGGACTGGGCGTCGAGTGTGCAGATCCCGGTCGGTGCGTCGTGAACGCGGTGAGCGGTGACCTGTTGCGGTACGCGCAGCAGGTGTTGACCGGTACCGGTCACGAGCCCGCTCAGGTGGCGAGCGTGGTCGCCGGTACCGGCGAGGATGCGGCGGCGCGGGCCTTGCGTGCGGGGTGGGAGTGCGCCGCGAATCCGGTGGTCCTGGCGTGCGAACAGACGGAGGACGTGTCGTGAGCGTGGAATGGTTCGATCTGGCTCAGCGTCTCTATGCCGCCGAAACAGGGCGCCCCGTTGCTCGGCTCGCACACACCACGTTCACCCCGTCAGCGTCGGCGCTGGCGGTGCGGGCGAGCGCACGCGGCGGCAGCGTGAGCGTGTCCGCTGCGGCGTTCGGTGGAGGTGAGGAAACCGCGTGCGATGAGGCAGGGTTGGCGTTGCTGGCACGGTTGGGCGGCACGTTGGCGGCGGATGCCCCGGCGATGTTGCTCACCGACGACGGCGGCACGATTCCGGCGCTGGTGGGGTTGGCGCGGGCGCACGCTCACCACAGTGACCCGAACATCTCCGGTAGCGCCGCGATGGTGGGGTGGTGGGCGGATCGGGCGGATCATCCCGGCACGTCGGCGGTGGTGAATCTTCCGGCCGCGTCCAGTGCCCGCTACGTGCTCGGAGTGGTGCCGGAAGCGCAGCGGTCGGCGAGGGTGTGGCGGACGTGGTTTCAGATCGCGGACGAGAGTGTCGCCGGGATGCACGAATGGGCGCGTGCGATCGGCAGTGGCCCGTTGCTGCCGCTGCTCGCTGCGATCGGCGAAGACGACGCGTATTCGTTTTCTCGGGCACAGTCCGCACTGGTGGACGGCCACGACTGGTCACGTCCCGACAACACGGCCAGCGCCGCGATGGGTCTGCGAAGTCGTTGTGACGCAGCAGATGTGATGTCATCAGCCCTGCTCGATGATCCGATGTGGCGCGAGCGTGCACTGCACACCGGCCACGTCGCGGTGGGTGTGGCATCGATGACGCCGCCACCGAAAGGTTCACGTCGCCGCAACGGGTCGCTGTCGGTGACGTGTGAGCGTCTGGATCCACGGCTGCGGGTCGGATCTGCTGTCACCGGGTGGGTCGGTACACCGCGACGGCGTCCGTTCGAGCAGTTCACCGTCGAAGTCACATCGACCGAGGTTGTCGGCGGGAAGTTGGTGCTCGGACTCGGTTCGGTAGGGATGTATGCGCCGCCGAGTGGGGCGTCGGTGGTGTTGATGCCGCAAGCGGCGTCACCGCACACGATGCGCGCTGGTCGTGGCCGGTACTGGCGGCTCTACCGAGGGCGGCGGTCCTGGCTTTCGACGGGGCAGACACCCGTTCCTTCCCGGCGTGAAGTGCCGTTGGACGTGCTCATCGCGGGCGCAGAGGAATAACGCCGGCACTGGGCACAAAGTATGTAAATAG
The DNA here is from genome assembly GCA_965232435.1 of Dehalococcoidia bacterium. Classification (GTDB taxonomy): domain Bacteria; phylum Chloroflexota; class Dehalococcoidia; order Lucifugimonadales; family VXLM01; genus VXLM01. The sequence continues at coordinate 83,802 of CBDDPU010000003.1, read as the reverse complement.
CCAGTTCAGAGACTTTTTTCCTGAAAGGTTTGATTCGTCATGCGCATTACTGCCTCGTCGTCCGATATTGCTGCCCCCTCCGGCCCGGTGCCGTCGTCGTCCCGTCCGCCCGTCCCGTCGCTGACGGGGTGGCCGGGGTCGGAGATCATGGCCGACCCGATCACAGCGCGTGTGCTGTTTTCGGTGTGGTCGGGTGATCCTGCGGTGGTGGTGCCGTCCCCTCCCGGTGCGGGCAAGACCCGCTTGGTTGCATTACTGGCTGCGGCATTGGCGCACCGGGCGGATCTGCGCGTAGGGATCGCGGCGCAGACCCGCGAACAGGCGGTGGAGATTGCACGCCGGTTGGGAACACTCACCGACCGCGCCGCATTGATGTGGAAAGCGAAAGCACCGGCACCGGACAGCGGCGACACACCGGTGGTCTCGGGACAGAAAGTGCGCTGGCAGGGCGACGTCGGTGCAATTCTGATCGGCACGACGGCGCGATGGTTGTTCTCGGACCCGGACCGAGTCGGTGCGGACGTGTTGATCGTGGACGAGTCGTGGCAATGCACCTACGCCGATCTGGGAGCGCTGGGAGCCATGGCGAAACAGGTGGTGTGCGTCGGTGATCCCGGACAGATCGACCCGGTGGTGACCGGCGATGTATCTCGTTGGGAGGGAAGCGAAACCGCACCCGATCTACCCGCCCCGATTGCACTGTTGGCTGCGCACGGCGACGTGGTGGGGATGGTGCGGTTGGCGCACACCTGGAGACTTGGCCCCGACACCACAGCACTGATCGCGCCACTGTTCTACCCCGATCTGCCGTTCACCTCGAAGCGGCCCCCGGAACACCTCACCGATTCGAGCGGAGCCGTGTGGCCCGAATTGGCGCACCGCCCGATCACAGCCTGCGGAGGCCCGTCCGATCCGGCCCTGGTGACCGCATGCGCCGCGCGGGCGGCGGAACTACTGGCAGCGGATCTGGTCACCACCGCAGGCCAGCGGCCAATGACGGCCGCCGACGTGGCCGTGGTGGTCCCGCACGTGACTCAGGCTGCGGCAATCCGTGCCCTACTGAGCGAGCACCCCGACGTACTGGTCGGCACCGCCAACTCGCTGCAAGGCCTCGAGCGTCCTGCCGTCGTGGTGCTGCACCCGTTGGCGGGATACCGGACCGCCGAACCTTTCAACCTCGATGCGGGCCGCGCCTGCGTGATGCTCTCGCGTCACCGCGCCCACATGTCCGTCGTCATCGACAGCGCGACTGCGAGCGTTCTTGCACATGGTGCGCCGTCGCCCGCGCTCGAGGTCCAGACCGGCCTGTTGGCCGCGCTGCACAGCACCCCCGCTGTGTAGTTCAACCGAAAAAGAAAGGGACTTGGGCAATGTCCGAAACAACGAAGATCGAATGCCGTGCACGCGTCTGGGAAGGAATAGACACATTCGATGCAGTCGCGGCATCGACAGCAGGCGGCAGCAAGCGCGATGACTTCCGCTACGAGCAAGACCCCGAGTCGCAGATCCACGACAACGGCGTCCGCGCTGTGCGGGCAGCAGACGGAATGATCGCGTATGCCCGCCGCTGCGGAACCGGCACCGAAGAATTGCCCACCGTGTTCGCGGACTTCCTCTCCGATGCACATCACCTGGCCGACGCGTTGGGCGTCGATTGGGATGAGGCCACACGCAATGGGGAGGGGCATTACACCGCCGAGTTGTACGGCACCGAGTAATCGGGGCACTGACGGCCCGGCAGTCCACGGACGTTCGGCCGGCAGTCCACGGACGTTCGGCCGGCAGTCCACGGACGTTCGGCCGGCAGTCCACGGCACCGGGAGTGTCAGGGGCGGAGGCTGAGGGAAGATGAACGGAATGGCCGGTACCGGTTTACATCCCAATTCGGTATCATGATGATTATGAGCACGCAGATCGCGGTACGGCTACCCGAGGACATCGTGGTGTTTCTCGACAGTGAGGTCAGTGGTGGGCGCGCGAAAAGCCGTGCTCAAGTTGTGCTTCGAGCGTTGGAGCGTGAGCAGCGTCGACAGCTTGCAGCCCGAGACGTGGAGATCTTGTCTGATGGTCTCGGAACCGGTAGCGATGTGAATATCGCCGCCGCGCACGGGAAGAAGAACTGAGTGCGGCCAATCCATGACGCCCACCTCGAAACGCTCTGTCCGGTCTTGGTTCTGACGAGGGAGCTGGTTCGGCCTCATCTGGGGACGGTCACTGTTGCTCCCGTTCGTGCGGAGGGGCGGGGGTTATCGACCGAGCTGAGTTTGGGCGAAGACAACGGTGTCGAGGACGGATCGGTTGTCGACTGCGACGGGGTGACGACCATCCCGGTGTCGGCACTCGGGGTGAATCGAGGATTTCTCTTGCCTGCTCAGGAAGTGTTGTTGACCAGGGCATTGCGATCAGCATTTGATCTCGAGTCATTAGGACGCCAGTAGCGGGGATGGGGCAGCGATGGTGGTGAGGAAGTGGGAGCAGATTCCCCTGTTCGACCTCGATCCTTCTCCGGTGCCCGGAGTTCATGGGGATGGTTCTGAGGTCGATTCTGAACCAGCGCTCTTCGATCTCGACGACGCCGCGGCGCCGGATCCCGATGCTGACGTGATGGATGCCCGTGCGCCGATTGCGGAGGATCGTGTCGCCGCGGAACCAGAGGTCGAACCAGTGGCAGGCGAAAGCGCCCCCATAGCGTGGCAAGGTACGGACTCGTCACCGTCTTCGGATTACAGCACGGAAACAGTTGTGCCCCAAGATAAGCCCATTGCTGACGTGGGACCGGAACCTCCCCCGGCGTCCGAACGGGGCGCAACCGAACCGGCCGCCCTTCCTCCCGCCGGCGAGGCAGCAGACGGCCACGCCGTCATTGTCACAGCAGCCGGCACCTACACACCGTCTGGCCATACACTCACCGGCCCAGTCGATTCCATCGAAAAACTTGACAAACTCATCAGATGGGCAACGCTCACCCCGCTGGGCGCGCCGGCACAGATCTGGATAGTGGGAATCGAAGCGTGCGAGATGCTCGGATGGATCATCGACCCGGGCAGTGAAGACGATGTCGACGACATGGAAGTCCTCCGTACCCGCGCTGCCGAAGAGCTCACCGCGATCCTCCACGCCACGCTGACCCCGATGCTGACCGCAGGATGGGAACTGCGCGGAGAACCCGGCCACGTCGTTCACCTCTCCCGCACCACCGGGAACTTCACATCCATGGTCGACATTTTCATCGAACCCTACGTGTGGACCTACTGGAACAAGGACTTCGGATGGGGCAATCGCGTGGGGGACATGGGGATCCTCGGGTCACCGGCCGCCGGAACCTACCTCCCCGACGACGACCTCCCCGCTGCCCGCGAACTGGGACGCCGACTCGCCTGGTGCGCACAACACCTCGGCGTGCTACCCGGGCCCACCCCCGCACGCACCGGCGCCGCCATCGTCGACAAGATCAAACGCGACCGCACCCGCAGCGGTAAAGGAATCGTCGTCACTGTCGGTGGACCGGTCCCACCGTTGGACGGCGAACCCCGCGGAGATCTCGAACCTGCCCTCGGATGGACCCGCATCCCGGACCTCGAAGAACTTTCCGATGCAACACAACTGGTATCGATAGACCAACGAGCTGCGTACCTCGCTTCGGCTGGCATGCTCGAATTCGGCTACGGAAAACCTCGACATCTTCGCGGCGAGGACGCGCTCGATGCTGCGCGGCAATCGAAAACCCCGTTCGGACTCTGGCGTGTAACCCTCCCACCGGGTGACATGCTGGCGCTCCCACCCGCTCTACCGTTGCCTCACCCACACATGCTCGCCGACCAACCTGTGCAGACCTGGATCACCACCGTCAGCCTCGATGCACTTCAAACGTCCATCGCCGATGGCGGAATCGGCGCAGAACTCGACGACCTCGACATCGCAGAAGCGTGGGTCTACCCCGAACAGGGTCGAGCCCTCGACAAGTGGGCGAAAATCTTGAGAGAGGCCCGCAAAGTTGCCGTTGACACCGGCGACACAGCAATGAAACGGTTCATCGGCGCCTGCTACAAGGGTTATATCGGCCGAATGGTCAACCCCGACATGTGGACCGCCAAACAAATGCAACACCATCATCAGCCGCTCTGGCGAGCAGCGATCATCGCACACTGCCGCTGGCGAGGCCGCCGCGTCGCGATGCGCATCGCGCGCGAAACCGGGCGTTGGCCACTGCGCACCGTCACCGACTCCTGGGTCTACCCCCTGCCCCTGGGCATCGACATCGCAGACGAGAGTGACGCACTCGGGAAAATGACTCTGGAAAAGAGCGCCCCGCTCACCGAAAACATAACCGTCATGCTGACCGACGCCCGCGACACCCACGAGATCAACCTCGCACTCAAAGCTGCGTTCACCGACGAAGATGAAGGAAACATATAGTGGCCCTGCATCTTCCGAAACCGCGATCTACCAAACCCGCACAGAAGACCGTCGGTTTGGACGGACTCAACGTATCTGTCTCGACAGCAGCGACCAGTGGTGTCGAAAAATCGAAATCGGTCAAAAGTGGGGGATTGGCCGGACTCACCAGCAAAGTCTCCGTACGTCAGATCCGTACCGAAATCGGTAAAGAAGGCCTACGGCAAGCAGCTGTCGACGCCGGGAGAAAGCCCCCATCTGACCGAACACTGCGCCGCTGGGCGCAGCAAGGACGAATCCCGCACCCCGACGTCACCGAACGTGCACAACGGCGAGCCGCCATCGAACGCCTCGGTGGAATCGACGCTGTCGCAAAGAAAATCGGTCGTTCACGATCAGCGGTCTCTCGCTACCGTTCCGGCGAAACGAACGAGCTGCGCGCTGACGCGAAAAAGAAACTCAAGAACGTCAAAGCGCACGACGTCATGGACCGCGCCGGCGTCCTACGACCCGACGGGCAACCCAAAAAGGCCACCATCCGAGTCCGCGGGGGAGTGTCCGTCCGCAACGGTTCCGAAGAAGGTTACGACTATCGAGTGCGTACCCTCGATTTCGCGAACTCCGACAGCCCCTTCAGTCTCGACGAAACACGAGAACTCGCCATGGCTTTGGCCAACGACGATCATGCCCGGGTGGTTGCCATCCTCGAACGTCACGCCACGATGGATTACCCTGAAAACAAGGGATTCGACCAGTACGGCGACACTTTCGGATTTCACTTCGATTCCATCGAATCCGTCCACATCGACTGGACATAGAACTGCCCTGCTCCTCGACGCACCGGGCGGGACCAGGCATCGCGTTCGCAGACCCTCGTGCGAAACACCGGTAGCGATCTCGGCACCAGAGGATATGTCGGCCAGGTTCGAAAATCGAATGGCGCCTCTCAGCCGGAGTTGTCAGGTTTGACGGGCAGTTGGGAGTCGAGTTCGGAGACAGTGGCTTCCACAGCTGCCGCGATCTCGTCGTCGGTAGGGACGAGATCGCGAACCTGGGAGGGGAGAGTCTCATAGGTGTAGTCGGCTACGGCGAGGGGTGCAGTTGTCCCGGCAAGTGAATACCGGACGACGTTGTCGTTGCGGCCGGCGCAGAGCAAGATTCCCACAGTCGGGGCGTGGATGTCCTTGTTGCGGAGGTTGTCGTCGATCCACGAAACATAGAAGCCGAGCTTCCCGACATACTCCGGCTCAAACCTGCCTACCTTCAACTCGACGACGACGAACCTCGCTTGCACCCAGTTGAAGAACAGCAAGTCGATATAGAAATCCTGATCACCGACCTCGAAATGGTATTGGCGTCCAACAAAGGCGAACCCGTGTCCCAGTTCGAGGAGGAACTGCTCCAGCCGACGCATCAGCGCGGACTCCAGCTCCCGCTCCGCGACACGTTCGGTGATGTCGAGAAAATCGAAGACGTACGGGTCACGCACCAACTGTCGGTAACACCGCTCGCATCATCCGCGAGATCACTTAGACGAATACAGCCAGCATGAACCGTTGCGCCTGCCCGGCTGAAGCGATTCTCTTCACCCGGCGCTCCCATTGTCGCATTGGCTGACGCGAGTTCTCGGCCCGATTGCTGAAAATACTTCGACCGGCGATGCTCGGCAGAGGTCAGCATCTCGCGGTACGCCACTTTGTAGCTGGCCAGCTTGGCGGTCACGAGCACCGTCGGCACGTACCGCAGACCCTTGAGTACCTTGCGGAAGAACCGCTTGGCAGCAGTGGCGTTTCGACCCGACTGGACGATAGCGTCGCTATCAGGCCGTCCTGATCGACCCCGCGCCACAAATACTTCTGCTCGCCGTTGATTCGAGGTGAACACTTCATCGAGGTACCACTTGTTGCCCGGGCGGGGCCTTCGGAGACGCAGCTCATTGGCATAGGACCGGCCGAACATCGCGCACCACTGCCGGATCGTCTCGTGCGAGACCACGACGCCGCGCTCGAACATCAGTTCCTCCACATCACGCAGGCTCAACGTGAAGCGGTAATACAGGCAAACGGCGCGGCTGACGAATTCTGGGCTGTGATCACAGTCACCCACCACCCCAGCGGTCACCAGCACAGCCAAGGTGACGATGCCCGCAGCAATGCGCACTTGATGCCCAATTACCGCTGGAATGGTGACTGGCATGCAGTTCTATTCCCGATCTTGCAGTGATACGGCAGGAAGCTAAGCGGGAGAATGTCATTCGGCGAAAGCCACGAGAGCAAGCCAAGCGGGACAAGCTCGCCGAACGGATCGCACGTCGGCAGCGTGCGTATGAGAGGCACACTGCGGGTATGGCATTGACGGATATTGCCAAGAGTTCGGGGTGCCCAATCCGACGGCGGCGGCTCTCTATCACGAATATCTTGCAGATGCAGAGAATGCTCCGTGAGGTCAATCGAGAGCATCTGGATGAATGTGTCAACCCGCTATTCATCCGAGCGGCACGCTCATGCGGTTCCCATAGGGTGCGTGGCGCTGATGCCTGTTGAAGGGGCTTGACGACTCGCTCGTTGCGATTTCGGGTCGGGTTGGTTGGTTCGGATGGGATTGTGTTACTTGAGCTGGGCAAGTTGATTGAGGACTACTTCGGGTACTGCGGTGGCGGGGATCTGAGTGATGTGAAAGTCGCAGGGAGGAAGTGTTGTTTGTTCTCCGCGCCAGTAGTTCTCGGGGAGGACACTTCCGCGGATGGTCTGCTGATGGATGGTCACACCGTGGGCGTCGCGCATGCCGACGACCAGTCGGTAGTGCGCGGTGACGTTGACGATCGGGGCGTAGGCGTCGAACCCGACCGGCGTGACTGGTGCGGAGAAGCCCTTTGGTCGGTCATCGAGGAGTATCGCCGTGAACGGGAGTGCTGCGAAGCCGCGGAGCCAATCGGCGACGTACATCGACGAGTTTTCCGCGTCGTCAGCATCGAGGCTGTCGATGTCGGAAGAACCCGAATGGTGGTGTGTGGCTTGTAGCCACTGCATGGGGGAGGGTATCTGCAGGACAACTGGTCCTGATGCCATTGCTGTCAGTGTTTGTGCAAGATCGATGGCGCCACTGGTGAGGGCCTTGTCTGCGAGCATGGTTCGCAGGGCGTACCCGGTTCTTTTCTTCTGGGACATTGCATCTCGCAGGGTGGGGTTCTGTTCGAGGTGATGAGTGTAGAAGTGGTTCAGGTCGAGGATGGCCAGGTCGGGTTTGAGTAGGCCTTGTGCTTGGTTGAAGAAGCGGGCGTAGCTGGTGGGGTCGTCCCAGGGGGCCGGGCGGTTGCGCAGAAACACCGATTGGGCGTACTCGTGGTGATCGAGTAGGAGTGCTGTGGCGCGGCCCGAGGGTGGTGTGGCGATCGTGGTGAGAAGGCTGGCGGACATGATGGTCTTCCTCGAGAGATTGGTGCGATACCGCGCGGTGATGCTCACACCGACGTGATGTTGGGTCAGCGGAGCATCACCGCGCGGTATCGGCAGGGTCAGGACTTGTGCTGGACTTCCTCGCCGCACTTGGCCTCGAGTTCGCGGACCCGCTTGCTCAGCTCCTCGATCTTGAGCACGCGGCGGTCCGGAATCATGATGAGGGGTAGATCATCGAGCCGCGCGGTCACCCTCTCCGGCTCACTCTTACCCCAGTGCGTGGCAACCAGTTGGTCGTTGTCATCACCCCAGGAACCGAAGTACAGCAGCTCTTTCGGAGGTTCGGGCTTGACGAACTCGGCTACGAATTCCTTGTACGGCTTGCCGCGCTTCAAGCGGTCCTGACGCATCTGTGCGCGTAGCGCCGTGGTGTCCTCCTCGCGGACGACGAAGGTGTCGGGTTCGTAGACGACGCCATACAGTTCGCCGGCCACCTTGTCCGAGATCCGCGCGAGTTGCAAATCCGCCATGACAAGCTCGGGATCTCGTTCGAGGATGTCGCCGTAGCCGCCGCCGGAGCCCTGGCTGATCATGTAGAGCTCGCCTTCCTTGGCGACGTCGAACTGCAGTCCCATGTGGCCGGTCAGGTATTTGCCACCCTCGTAGGGTTGTTCGTTCATCACGCGTTCGATGGACAGGTCGAACTGTGACGGATCTTTGCGGATGATGTCGTAGATATTGATGTTCTTGACCATCGACAACGGATAGGTGGGGCATCCGTAGCCGCCGAACATTCCGCTGACCGACGAGAACTTCGAGCCGGAGGTGACTGTCATGAATCCCCAACTGGGGGTGCCGCGAGAGGCGACGATCATTTCGTAGCCCATGCCGCCTCGGTATTTGCCGAAGCCTTGGTTGTCTGTGACCAGTCGCTTGCTGACCAGCTGCAGGAACGGGACCTCTTCTTCCATGACCTCTTGCTCGGCGATGTCGGCCATCGCGCAGAACAGGGGTGCGACGCCGTCTTCGCCGTCTCGGAATGCCTTGGCGCCGCCGCCCATTCCGTTCAGATCGGCACAGAGGTTGCCGACCTGCTCACTGTGCTGGGTGGTTCCGCCCCACAGAAAGTCGTTGATCTGGTTGAACCAGGGGGCGATCACGTTCGAGTACTTGGTGGGCGAGGAGAACTGCAGCTTCGCGTATGCGGTCTGCAGGGCAGAGAATCCGCGGAACGAAGCTTGGAGTGACTGTCCGACGGGTGCGTCGTATCCGGCGTCTGCCCAGGTGTGTTCCTCGGAAATGACCTCGATGGGGGAGAGGGCACCGGTGCTGCGCGGTAGGTCCGGCCACCAGTACGACAGAATCGCCTGCGTCATGAACGATTTGGTCGAGCCGAGGGGGGAGTTGATGGCCCTGTTGAGGATCTCCGGCCCTGTGCCCGTCAGGTCGACGGTCATGGTGTCGCCTTTGATGGTGATCTTGCAGGCGAACTTGATCAAGATGTTTTCTTTGAGGGTCGAGTCGACGAACTGGTTGAAGGTGACGGTTCCGTCCGGTAGATCCGAAATACGGCGCCGCACCTCGGCTTCGACGTTTTCGACGGTGGTGCGAAGGGTGGAGACGAATGCTTCTTCGCCGACTTCGTCGATGAGGCGGTCGACGGTGTCCATCACTCTGCTGACGGCGCCCATCTTTACCTTGATGTCGGCGAGCATCAGTTTGGGGTCACGTGTCGAATGCTGGAGGAACGTCAACAGATCTCGGCGCAGTCGCCCGCCTTCGACGATCTTGATCGGTGAGGCGCGCAGCCCGTCGTCGAAGGGGGTTTCGGAGCCTGACGGCATTCCGCCGGGCTCGCAGGCACCGTTTTCGCCTTCGTGGATGGTGGCCCCTACCCAGGCGATGATCCGGTCGTCGCGCATGACGGGTACCAGCATCGATTGGTCGGTGTTGTGCACCATTCCGAACCGGGAATCGTTGTGGAAGAAGCCGTCCCCGGGCCGGATTCCGACTGTCGGTTCGTCTTTCCAGTTCTTCATGATGTAGCGGATCGGGTGGTGCAACACAGCGGAGAAGGCGATGACGCCGCGGTTGGAGAGGTAGCTGACGTCGCCTTCGGCTGTGTAGACGGCGACGGAGAGATCCGCCCATTTCGCGCCGGGGGCCGCGCCCATGCTTTCGCACATCTCGAAGGCCTCGTCGAGTGCGCCGGCGAGACGTTTGCGGATGCGGTCAGCTTCGATCGGATCGGTATCCGATGTCATGCAGTAGCTTTCGTGCGCTGTGCGCGGCGCGATCTGGTGGTGCCGCATGATGTCGGGGTCGGGTCCGAGGAAGAGGGTGGTCTCGTCCATGAACTTGTCGACCCACTGCTGTTCTTGTTCGCTGAGTTGCTGGGTTCCGTCGCGGTCGGCGGATGGCCCGGTGCCGTTGTCCAGAATTGTCATGATGCTTTCAGGCTCCTTAGAAAGAACTGTGGTTGATTCGACTGCTCGTCAGTCTTTGAGGAGCCAGACGGCGCCTTGCACGGTCGGCTCGAGTCGCCAGCCCGGTTCGACGAGGTAGGTGGTGCTTTCTGTCGTCACAATGGCAGGGCCGGCGATCACGTATGCGTGGTCGAGGGCGTTCTCGTCGTAGACCGGGGTTTGAACAGGCTCGCTGATGTCGGTGAAGTGGACTTTCCTTGTCGCTACCGGTGTCGGGATTGCGCGGTCACCGCCGGCGTCGATGGAATCGAACTTGACCACGTCGCCGTCGATGTAGGAGGCGACGCGCAAGGTCTGCACGCGCACGCCCGCTTCGGGCGCCTGGGTGCCCTCGCCGTACCGCTGGCCGAAGATTTCGGCGAACGTTTTGATCAGGTACAGCACATCGGCGACACCGTCGACTCGGTTGATGTCGAAAGAAACCGCAGTGGTGACCAACTGGTTGCCGTAACGCATGTCCATCTCGAGTCGGTACTTGACGTCGCTGCGGTTATAGCCCTGACGGACCAGGTCCTCGGCGCCTTTGGCTTCGAGCTCGCCGATGTAGGTGTTGAGCTGTTCGTACTGGTCGTAGATGGTTCGCTCACGCGGTTCGTAGAGCACGATGTACGCGCTCCGTTCGTGGATGTGCAGGGGCTTCATGTTGCCCGCGCCGAGAGCGGAGAACACTGATGCGAACGGGGGGAAGAGAATCTTGCTGATTCCGGCCTTGGCCGCGATCCCGCAGGCGTGCAGCGGGCCGTTGCCGCCGTAGGCGAGCATGGTGTAGTCCTCGACGAGACCGCCACGTGAGCGCAGTTCCTTCTCGATGCCGATGGCCATCTGCTCGTCGACGGTGCGCTTGATGACCTTCGCGACATCGACAGCGTCCATGTCGAGTTCGTCGGAGAGATTTTCGTCGATCGCATAGGTGGAGCGCTTCTTGTTGAGCGCGATGTAGCCGTTAGCGTAGTTCTCGGGGTCTAGGTATCCGAGCACCAAATCGGCGTCGGTGACCGTCACCTGCAAACCGCCGCGGTCGTAGCAGGCGGGGCCGGGGTCCGAACCTGCCGATTCGGGGCCGATCTTCACCGAATTGTGGATCCGGTCGAAAGAAGCGATGGATCCGCCGCCCGCGCCGAGGGTGTTGAGATGGATCATCGGGACCGACACCAGCCAGCGGCCGATGGTCGGCTGGAAATCGTAGTGCCGAACCCCGCCCTCGGGAACCAGGCCGATGTCGAACGATGTTCCTCCCATGTCCATCGATACGACGTCACCGATTCCGGTGGTTTCCGCCAAGTGTTGTGCCCCACCGACTCCGGCGATCGGGCCCGAGTGGATGGTCTGGAGCGCATCGGTCGAGTTCGGCTGGGCCATGCCGCCGGAATTGTGAATGACCAGCATCGGCTTCTCGTATCCGGAGTCACGCAGATTGCTCGACAGCTGATTGAGCGCGTGGAACATCGTCTCGTGGAGGAAGGCGTCGACGATTGTCGATGTCGCCCGGACGTATTCGCCTTTTCGGCCCGACACCTGACTGCTGAGCAGAACGGGGATCGCGCCGAGCTGGTGCGTGGGGTATTCATCAAGGATGATTTCGAGGATCTGCTGCTCGTGGGCGGAGTTCTCGGTGGCGTTGGTCAGCGCCACGACGATGGCTTCGGCGCCGTTGTCCACCAACTCACGAACTTGTTGACGCACGTCGTCGACCATCAGTGGAACCAGGATCTCGCCGACGGCGTCGACTCGTTCCTTCACGGATCGAACCAGGTGACGCGGCACCAGAGGATCCGGTCGCTGGGCGTCCGCCATGTCACCTTGCTTGATGCCGTCGAGGCCCTCACCGTAGCCGCGGCCACGGGAGAGGTGGATTGTGTCTTCGAATCCGTGCGTCACCAGGGCTGCAACCTTGGGGCCCTTGCCCTCGATGAGTGCATTGGTGCCCAGTGTGGTGGCGTAGCGGACCGAATCGACTTCGCGTAGAGCGTCGCTGCGGCTGACACCGGCGCGTGAGCATGCCAAGTCGAGTGCTTCGTTGAAGCCGAGGGCCAGGTTGTGGTGGGTGGTCAACGCCTTCGCTTCGACGTAGATATCGTCCCAGACAAAGAAGCAGTCGCTGAATGTTCCACCGATGTCAACGGAAATGCGTTTCATGAAAGTCTCCTTCGATCCGGGGTCAGCGCTGAGCGTGTGAATGGGAGTGCGAATGCGAAGTGCGGGGTTCGGAGATGGCGTTCTCGCCGGGCCCGTAGTTGATCAGTGTTTCCGGATCGCCGTCGCGGTCGGCCCACTGCTTCTTGAGCGCGTCGATGTCCCAGATCATGTCGACGGTCGGGGGGTGTCCGGGTGGGGTGTATTCGGTTTCGATCTGCGTGCCGCAGCCCGGGCAATAGAATTCGAGGATGCGGCAGAACAACGGATCCGGGGCGAAGGTGTACTCGTATTTCTCCGGATCGAGAATCGAGGGGTGAATCTCGCGGGGGTCTCGGTCGTAGACCAGAGTGCCTTCTTTGTAGTTTCCCCGAGCATTGCCCAGGTCGTGCTGGCAGACCCGGCAGAGCCACCGCTCGGAGTCGAGATCGATTGCGAGATATTCGGTCATGGGGATACGCATGATGTTCTCTACTTTCGTGTCGAGAAATGTCGATGTCACGGTTCGGGCGGTACCGTCGGGCCCGATTACACGGTGTCGGTCAGGATCAGGTCGCCGGAGTTGGAGATCTCCAAGTCCCAGCCGGCCGGAACCTGAGCGGTGAAGAACTGCCCTTCCACGATGGCCGGGCCGGATGCCATCGCACCGGCAACCTGCTGGTCGAGCTGGTAGACCGGAAGATCCTCGACGGAAGTCGCGGAAGTGCGGACCGATCGCGTCATGGTGGACACTGCCGCCGACTTCATCTCCGGAGATCCGCCCTTGACTACCGAATGCGGAAGCTCCCGGATCGCCTTCAACGCCAGGAGGGTCTTGTTCCCGGCAGCCGAGCTGACGTCGAGTCCGCTGTCGAACTCCGTCCGGGTCACCGCGCCGTCGGCATCCTCGACCAGCGATGCCCACTCCAACGAGCAATCAGCGATGTCATATCCCTCTTGGAACATGTCGCGTGTTGCACGCGCACGTAATTCATCCACTGCCGCAGCGATTTCCGCAGAGGTGCAGTCGGTGATGTTAGTTTCGTAGGACTGGGCGATGTCGGAGAAGCTGATACCGAACGCGGAGAACACGGCGGCAAGTTTCGGGACGAGAACGCGCCGCACTCCGGCAAGTCGCGCGGCATCACACGCACTCATCGGGCCACCGCCACCGAATGCGGCGACCGTCGTGGTCTCTGCGCTCTCGACGGCTGCGGCAAATGACTCCGCCACCTTCGCGGCGTAGGCGGCAGCCATCTCGATCAGCGCTTCTTCAACGCTGATCCCCAACGGTTCGGCGACACTCTCGCTGATGACCGCGCGGGACCGTTCTGCGTCGAGGAACATTTCGCCGTCGAGATATGTATCGGGGTCGAGAACGCCGAGAAGCAGATTGACGTCAGTGATGGTGGCCTTCTTGCCACCGAAGCCGAAGCACGCGGGGCCGGGGGCCGCGCCGACGCTTTCCGGGCCGACTACGATCCGGCCGTTCTCGACCGCGATGATGGAACTGCCGCCCACACCGGCGGACTTGACGTCACTGAGCTCGTAGGAGACGGGAATACCGGCGATCCGGCCGCGGCGTTCGGTGGCGATGGCATAGTTCTTCACCGTCCCCACGTCGGTGGTGGTTCCGCCTACGTCGATCATCAGCACATGGGGAAGCTCGTACGCTTGGGCCAATGCGCGTGTGCCTTCGAGTCCTCCGCGAGGTCCGGAAGAATAGGTCTTGAGTGCCACGGACTTCGCGACCCGCGAGGACGCCCCGTCATTACGGTAGATGAGCAGCGGGTTCTTGATCTTGTAGGTGCGTAGGCGTCGTTCAGCGCTGTAGAGGAAGCGTTCCACGGTGGGGTGCAGGAACGAGTTGATGATGCCGGACCAGATTCGGCGTGATCGAAGTTCGTCGGAGGCGAATTCCCAGCTGAAGAGAACGGGGACGGACCCGAGAAGATGCCTCGGGAAACTTTCGAGAATGATCCGCTTGAACAGTGCCTCACGGTCTTTGGTCTTCGCCGCGAGGATCAGCCGTTCCGCACCCGCTGTCGTCAACCTGTTGATCTCCGCGACCAATGTCGTGGTCAAGGCGTCGGCGTCGAGATTGTCGGATACCACCGAGGTGCGGGGGCCGACAAGGTCGTCGAAGAGTGATGCAGACTCTGCGTCGGTGCGCAGCTCGTTCACAATGGCGGCATCATCGGTGATCAAGCCGAGACGAGGACCCTTCCTCTCGACGAGAGCGTTGGTGCCTTGGGTGGAGGAATACCTGATGTGTTGAGTCGAATGCAGCAGACCCGAAAGGTTCTGTTCGCCGTAGATGACCGAGGACACTTTGGTCATGCCGTCGAACAGGCACTGGGACAGATCGACCGGAGTCGTGAGTGTCTTCGTGAATGCGAACTCGGATCCACTGCCGACGCAGATGTCGGTCAAAGTTCCGCCGTTGTCGATGTTGATCAAACGCTCCATCGAGGCTCCTAGCGTTGTCGAGAAGGAATGAAACTAAAGTGATGGGCATCACTTCGAGTGCGAACACGGGAAAGCATCACACCGGGAGCAAGGGTGTGGAGTGTCCGACCTTGGGACACTCCATACCACTGCCTCCGGGTGTTTCCTGAATGCACGGATCACCCCGGCCGCGCGAAGCACCGGTGGCGATTGAGCAGGTCGGCAGGATGGAGGACACAATGATGGGGATCGTCGACGACACTGACAGTGGCGACCGAAAGCGCGCGCGCCTCGGCAACCGGGATGTCCGGTTGGGGGGAACAGACGAGTTCGTCGCTGCTTCCTGGCTCCGATCACAAGCCGCCGGAGTTTCCCCCGAAGGCGGCGATATCCGGTACATCGGTGATGTCGATATCGCATCACGCCTGGTCCATTACGCCCAGCCGGTACTCGAAAAGCTCATCGAATACACCGAGGACGTGCCGCTCAGCGTCGCGGTCTCCGACAACAAGGGGAGAGTGCTCTCCAGGCTGGACACCAACTCTGCGATCGGCGCACTCGTCGATACGATCTCGCTGGCCCCAGGTTTCAGCTATGCCGAGAGTGAGGTCGGGACCAACGGAGTAGGTACGGTCCTCGAATCAGGTCGTTCGGTCCATATCGTCGGGGCCGCGCACTTTCACGAGCGATTCCAGAGGTACTCGTGTTCCGGCGCCCCGATCCGAGACCCCCTCTCCGGCCACATCGAGGGTGTACTCGATCTGACCTGCCTGGTCGAGCATTCGACCCCACTGCTGCACAGTTTCGTTCGGTCCGCCGCATCGACGATCGAAACCGCATTGCTCAACGATCGAGAACTGAACCAACGCATCCTCTTCAATGCATTCTCGAAAATGGAAGCAAAAACTCGTTCACCACTCCTGGTGGCAGGAAAGAACGTTCTGATCTCTACCAGCAAAGCGCAGAAACTCTTCGACGCCGACGAGCAGAGAATAATCGTCCAACACGCACTGTATCTCGCGGAGCGAGCGACAAAAGCCACTGAAGAGATCGAACTTTCTCCACAGCGAATAGTCAAAATACGAACTACGAGAATATCGTCAGGAAAATCTGTTATCGGTGTTGGAGTGTCGATAGTAGATTTAACCACACTTGGTATGGCTATTCACGAAAAGGCTGCTGCAAGGGCTTCTCACTTCAATGTGGCCGATGGGCGATTCTTGGGTACTGGCGCCAATTCTGGTTCCGAATCGTTCAACGAATTTTCTTCAGTGTGGAAGAGTGTCACATCTTCAGTGAGAGGGATGGTCGAACGAAAAGAGCACATTGTTCTCATTGGAGAACGGGGAGTCGGAAAGGAAAAACTGGTCAGGGGTATTGTTTGTGACGTGCATCCAGGCGTCACTGTTATCGACGTCGAACCAGGACTTATTGCAGACGACGTAAAAGCGGACCTCTGTTCCAATGGAAAAGGAACGAGTTATCTCATTCTTCGCCATCTGGAACGGTGGACAACAGACGAGATGATTTCTGCCCATAAGGTGATTTCCGACATAAGTTCACGTGGAAACCCGGTTGGAGTAGCGGCCATAGTGACGGAGGCGGAAAGCTCTGAGTCGGAAGAGGATACTTTTCATCGATCATTTCATGGTCTCTTCGGTCGATCGATACAGGTTCCACCACTCCGGCACCGCATGAATGACCTTCCTTGCCTTGTATATCAAATGTTGAGTGAAATATCCGGTACCGGCGTTTCGGAAGTAAGCAACGAAACACTTGAGAAGCTCTCCGCGTATTTCTGGCCGGGTAATTTAACTGAACTGCGCCATGTGCTCTCCGAATGCTTGTCGAAAAAACCTTCTGGGATGATAGAGGTGGAAGATCTTCCCGCTTCCATCCGTTTGTCATCGATTCATGCTTCTGGAATTCTCGAACATCTAGAGCGGGAGGCTATAGTAAAAAGCCTGGAAGAGAATGATGGAAACAGAATGCGTACAGCAAAGAGCCTCGGAATTGCTCGATCATCGCTGTATCGAAAAATGAAAATCTATAAGATATGAAACGAAACACCTGTGGCATTAAGCCTGAATGCACCGATGTGCTGATTCAGTCGGTGCGACTTCTGTTGCGGGGTATAGTGCGGTTGTGGGCATAGATGATCACCCGATCGCATGTGTCGGAATGTGCGTTCGGTGACCGCGACATCGATGTGTTCCTCGTCGGTGAACACTGCCTCGCGTCGCGCTTTCTGCTTGACGTCGCGCGGGTCAGCAGCGCCCTTTTGATGCCGTACAACCGGGTTACCGGACCGGCCACGATGCCCGAGTGTGACCTGCTGGATCCGCTGCCGGCACACGGTGTGTCTCGGCGGCGAGGTGCACGACATGGAACGGGCCCATCACCCTCTTGACCTGCGGTAATACGTCCTTCGCGGCGGAGTGGTAGCCTGTGAACTCGTCCATCGAGACGACCTTCACCCGGTCCCGAAACGCCTGATCACGATCACGATCACGGTCACGAAGCTCGGATTACCCTGCCCGCGAACGTGTTTCCGCTTGTGCTCGTCCGCACCCAAAGGCTCGCACCCTGTCGAGGTGACCGGACTGGTCGTAGACCACATGCCGGACCGTGGACAGAGCCGGGGAGTTTACCACGTCCCAACTCAACCCCAACGCTGCAGCCACCGCCGAAACGGATGTCTTGTCGCAGGCGAGTCGTTCGAGGATTTAGCCGGTGGTGCGGCGACCACGGTGAGAGTGCGGGTGACGTGGTCGCGGAGCCGACCGGGCTGGCCGCACGTTGGGCAGGTCGGGTCGTGTTCGACGGGCCGGCAGTCGATGTGGGTGAGGTGTTCTGCGACGGCGGCGCCGGTGATAGTGACGCCGAGTTCGACGGTTCTGCAGATGGTGTCGGCGACAAGGTTAGTAGTCTGGTCCATGGGTCCTGTGATGTGTTCGGATTCGGGCTCGGAACCTTCCTCCTCGTATCCCAGGGCCCTCTACATCTTTTGCCTCACTTGATCACCGGTGGATCGACTCATGCACTCCAGATCCGGAACAGCCAGATTCTCTCGTGTGGTCACGGTGCATGGAGGACCTCTGTGTCAGGTATCGCCCCAGTGACAAAGGAAAGTCGGGCGGGGTGAGAATGGTAGTAAGGCAATGAGCGCTAAAGAGAGCGGCGCGGCGACTCGAACGCGAAACAAGAACTACAACCTGATCCGCTTCGTCGAAGCGTCGTTGAGCAAAACATTGTGTATGCAGACCTCCATCGAGGATACCGAGCGTGACGGGTACCCTTAAGTGGCAGGTCTGTTCCGCAAAGCTCAAAGCGAGGCCGCCCCGAGTAGAAGTTGCTTCTCGACAGGCTCGCTCTGTCGGTCACGTGAGGTTCGTTCATTATCGGTTCGTCTGGGTCGAAGGGCGTCGTGGGAAGATCTCCTTGATGGGCGCGCGCGGCCTCGTCGCCGGTATCGATATCGTTCGTCCCAGCGACACTTACCCAAAAGAATTTCAGAATGAGGAAGACCACGCCGAGTAGTTGCGGTGATACCTCACCGATAGCTCCCTGCCACGGACCCGGTACGCGAGCACCAGTTGGTCCATCTACCTCAGAGCGAGAGAAGGCGCTTCATAGCGCATTCGATCGGTGCGGGTGAGCCTGGCTGTACTTCAGGGGATCTTTCGATCTCCTGAACCTGCCACCGTGGCCGGGCCTAAACGCGGCGCAAATCTGTACGGGTTGCTCTTGTTTAACCCTCTGGGGCGGCCATGATCGTGGGTTTGTCAGGCGCGGGCACGGGTGCCTACTGTTCTTGTCCGTCCAGTTCCGGGTTCGCTTCGAGTGGTTCGAAGTATCGGGGGTTGGGGTTGGTGAGGGCTCTGACGATGTCGCCGTATCCGAGAACGCGGGCAGGCGGTCCTTGGTAGATCATTTCCTCTGTTCCGATGTAGCGAAAGCGCATGACGGGCTCCTGCAGGTGAGGTGTTCGGGATGATCTGGCGGGGTGACTGCGATACGGTCCGGAGTCTGTCGAGTTGTGCGGTGTCGGAACGAACTTCGGTGTAATACCGTGCGCAGGGTCACGGCTTTTCGTGCGGCCACTACTGCGGGTCGAGGTGGTGCTGTTCCGTGGCGGTGCACCGGTGGTCGGGTTCTCATCGCTGGAGCCTGGTGTGAAGCGCGGAGACCGTGATAGCTGCTCCGACGTGCTCGGAGACCGTTCGCACGAGGGTGCGATCGGTGATGTCCGGTAGGAAGCGGTGCGCGGCGGTGCGCGAGTGCAGAGCGCGTGCCGATGCGGCGATCAGATCCGGGGTCATCATGGTGATGCGGTGACCGCAGCCTGCACTGAGCAGGCCCGCGAGCGGCAACGACGAGTATTCGAAGGGATCTGCTGGCGGGCGAATGCACCGAAGAGGTGAGATCGATTTCTCGGTGGTGGACAAGTCGATCAACACATCGCACTGTTCGATGATCCGGCGGGTGTCCTCGCGTGTTGAGTTGGTGGTATCGATGTCGCTGACGGTGCCGATGCCGCACTGGGTCAGCACATCTTCGAGTAGTGGCGCGTGCCGGGACTGCGAAATGTAGACAGTCGCCATCCACGGCCATACGCCTTGCCTGTCGAGGGCGGTCAGCGTCAGGGCCGCGAGTGACGCGGTCATGGTTTCGTTGTCGGCGATGACAAGGGGGCCGTGGAGGGCGGCTACTTCGTGTTGGACGATCGCGGTGCCGTAGGGCGGTAAACCGATCAGGAAGACCGTTTCGACGTGATCGGGGAGCGCGAGGATGGTTTCGACCAACCGGGGAACGTCGTTGAACGAGAGTGCGGTGTGCTCGGCGCGGAGTGCGGTGCGGTAGCGGATGAGTGCGGCGTATCCCTCGCCCCAGGTTCTGCGGTTGCGGTGCAACCGGCGCAGGGGAGACCACATCGGATCGGCCGTGATCACGGCAACTTTCCCGCCGGCGGGCAGCGTCGGATTCGTGGCGTGTTGTCGGGTGGGTACGTCGAGGTCGGGGTGATCAGCGGTCATGTGGTCCTGAGGTGGTGTGTTCTCCCCGCGTGCGGACAGTCGCTCGCGGCGGCAGGGAAGGTGGCGGCCGGTCATGGCTGCTGCGGCAAGGGCCGGCCGTGGAGGAACGCGATCAGCAGAGCGTTGACCTCCTCGGGTCGCTCGAGGTAGCCGAAGTGACCGCACTGGGCGATTTGTTCGTATCGGGCGCCGGGGATGGCTGCGGCGACTTCGATGCCCTGCGCGGGCGGGGTCAAGCGGTCGTCCCCGAATCCGATGACGAGGGTCGGTGCTTGGATCGCGGCGAGATCGGTCAGTCGATTGCGGGATCGATCCATCGCTGTCTGGGCGCGGACACCGGCAGAGGTGGTGGTGGGTGCGGAGTACTCGAAGATGTCGAGCCATTCCTGGGCCTTCAGCGGATCGGCGAGGGTGTGCGGGGAGAGGTTCAGCACCGCACTGATAGCCGCGGTGTAGGAAGGCGGCAAGTCGATCCCTGCCTGGTGGAGGGCTCGTTGTCCGCGGTTGAGGGCGGCTTCGACGGGGTGCGGTCGACCGGTGGCGGCGAGCATGATCGCCTTGGCGATCAGTTCGGGGCGGGTGATCGCCAGCTCTTGTACCACTCGTGAGCCCAGCGATGTACCGATCACGTGGGCGGGTCCGCCGAGATGTTCGATCAGGGCCGCAGCGTCGGCGGCGAGGTCGGCGATGCTCATCCCCTCGATCCCGGCCGTGCTCGTGATTCCGCGGTTGTCCATCGTGACGACTTCGAAGCCGGCCTTCACCAGCGCCGGAACCTGGTACGTGTTCCACACTCGGCCGGGGCTGCCGGCGCCCATGATCAGCAGTACACGCGGGCCGGAGCCGGTGACGACGTAGTTGACGGGGACGTGGTTGAGGGTGAGGGTCGGCATGGGTCCTGTTTCGTGAGGTGGGTCAAGGGCGAGCGAAGACGAGTGCGGTGTTGTGTCCTCCGAAGCCGAAGGAATTGTTGACGGCGTAGTCGACGGGTCCGATGCGCGGCGACGTCGTTACCACGTCGAGGTCGATCCTCGGGTCGAGTGTGTCGAGGTTGAGTGTGGGGGGGGATGACGCCGTCGCGGACGGCGAGGACGGTGAGAACCGCTTCGAGTGCCCCGACGGCTCCGACGGAGTGCCCGAGGGCAGATTTCGGGGCGTAGATCGCTGCGTGTGTGCCGACCGCAGTGGTGATGGCCTGTGCTTCGGCGATGTCGCCGGCCGGGGTGGCGGTGGCGTGGGCGTTGATGTGGGTGATGTCGGCGGGTGTCAGCCCGGCTCGCTGAATGGCGTGGGTCATCGCGCGAGCGGCTCCGCGGCCGGTGGGGTCGGGAGCGACGAGATGGTAGCCGTCGGAGGTGGTACCGCAGCCGAGCAGACGTGCATGGATCGTCGCACCGCGTGCGAGGGCGTGCTTCTCGGTTTCGAGGACCATCAGCGCTCCGGCTTCGCCGAAGACGAAACCGTCCCGGTCCTTGTCGAACGGACGCGACGCACCGGCAGGGTCGGCATTGTTCGAGCTCAGCGCGCGCATCGTGGCGAAGCTGGCGATGGAAAACGAATCGATGCGGCCTTCGACTCCGCCGGCGACGACCATGTCGGCATCGCCCATTGCAATCATCCGGTAGGCCTGCGCGATGGCTTCCGCTCCTGACGAGCATGCCGACACCGGGGTCATCACCCCGCCGCGGGCGCCGAGTTCGAGGCCCACGGTCGCGGAGGGGCCGTTGGGCATGACCATCTGCACTGCGAAGGGGGACACTTTGCGGTAGCCGCCGGTTCTGAGCCGGTCGACCGCATCGATCAGGGCGTCGCCGCCTCCGAGTCCGGTGCCGATGACCACATCCAGACGATCCTTGTCGACGTCGGGTGAGCCTGCGTCTGTCCATGCCGTGCGCGCGAGTGTCAATGCGACCCGTGCCGGCCAACTCATCCGCCGGATCTCCACCCGGGTGAGGGCATCGTCCGGAGAGACCTTCAAGTGAGCGCCGATACGGACCGGCAGGTCGAATTCCTCGACGAACGAATCGTCGAGAAGACCGATTCCGCTCTCCCCCGCGAGGAGCGCCTTCCATGTGCCGGCGACATCACCGGCGACCGATGTGGTCGCTGCGAGGCTGGTGACGACGACGTTGGGGGCGCGGCCGAGCCAGGACCGTGCCTCGGTGGTGCTCACCGGTCGCTGCTCGGCGCGGCGAGTTCGAGCGCTGCCGCGGCTTCGAGGGTGTGGATGTAGTCCACGACGTCGCCGACGGTGCGCAGACCCATCAGATCCTCGTCGGGAATTTTCACGTTGTACTTGTCTTCGGTCTGTACCGCGATTTCCACCATGGACAGTGAGTCGATACCGAGATCGTCGACGAAGGACGTGCCGATGCCGATTTCGGACGGCTCGATTCCGGTGACCTCTTCGATGATCTGTGCGAGCTCGGTGACGATGGTTTCCTGCGTGCTGGCCATCAATGACGTCCCTTCGAATGAACGGTGGTGTTCGGCTTCTGGTGCTCTCGGACAGGTAGGGCTAAGCTCACGCCATCTTGCCATAATATCTAGTTAAGAATATTAGCAAGTAGCTGTTGTCAGGGATGCTTGCGACTCCCCACGGCCAACTCGGTCGCGTGGGCTTGCGTGAGCTCCGCGGGAAGCCGGGCACCTCGCCGGCTGATGGATGAAGGAACACACAATGCGCGATGCAGTGATCGTCGAAGCCGTACGAACCCCTTTGGGCCGGCGCAACGGAGTGCTCTCGACCATTCACCCGGCCGATTTGTCGGCCCAGATTCTGGTGGGGCTGGCAGATCGCACCGGCCTCGATCCCGCAGTCGTCGACGATGTCATCTGGGGTTGCGTCAGTCAGGCCGGCGAGCAGACCGGTGATATCGGGCGGACCGCCGTATTGGCGGCCGGGTGGCCGCACACCGTCACCGGGGTGACCATCGACCGGCAGTGCGGATCATCGCAGCAGGCGGTGCATTTCGCTGCCGCAGGGTTGATCGCCGGACAGTACGACGTGGTGGTTGCCGGTGGCGTCGAATCCATGAGCAGAGTTCCGATGGGATCCTCGTCCGGCGGGATGAATCCCCTGGGAGATTGGTTCTTGGCGCGCTATCACGGCGTCGCTCCCTCGCAAGGGGTCGGTGCGGAAATGATCGCCGAGCAGTGGGGTCTGTCGCGCCGTCAATGTGACGACTTCGCGCTCGCCTCGCATGCGAAAGCTGCGCACGCGCAAGACGACGGATACTTCGACGACCAGATCCTGCCGATCGTGCTCGCCAACGGCACCAAGATCGCCCGCGACGAGGGGATCCGCCGCGGCGGAACGCCGGAAACCCTGGCCGGGATCAAGACCGCGTTCTCCGACACCGGGGTGGTGACGGCGGGGAACAGTTCCCAGATTTCCGACGGTTCGGCTGCACTGTTGATGATGACCAGCGAGAAGGCGGCGCAGTTGGGGCTGACACCGATCGTTCGAGTCCATTCTGCCGTCCTGGCGGGCGCCGATCCGGTGATCATGCTGACCGCACCGATTCCGGCCACGGAGAAAGCCTTGTGGCGCAGCGGTTTGGCGTTGTCCGATATCGGAGTTTTCGAGGTCAACGAAGCCTTCGCCACGGTGCCCCTTGCCTGGCTGGCCGAAACAGGGGCAGACCCGAAGCGGCTCAATCCGCACGGCGGCGCCATCGCACTCGGACATCCCCTCGGTGGTAGTGGCGCACGCCTGATGACCACGATGATCCACCACATGCGAAACACGCGAACGCGTTACGGACTGCAGACCATGTGTGAGGGCGGTGGACAAGCGAACGCCACCATCCTCGAACTTCTCTGATCCACCCGTATCCACGGCGGTGATCCTCGCCGAGCCCTCGCGCGAGGATCGCCCGAGCCGCCTCGACGTTCAGCGGGGGACGGATGTGTGAGCGGTGAAAAAGTATAGAGGAGAAGGGAATACGAACATCAGACACGTCATCCGTCGTACGGTATTCGTCACGGTATCGACCGCGGCGTTGGCGGCGTCGGCGGTGAAATTTCCTACTCTGGTCCTGGTCTACGTCATCATCGGTTCGCTACTGTTCTTCTCTCGATACCTCGACGACGATACCGACGCGCGCTCACACGACAAGCGTGATTCCGGAACGGGAAAAGACCGTACCGACCGGACAACCACGTTCGTCGCCGAGCGCGAAAATCGTCGAAGATAGTTGCGCGCCCCTTCGTCGGTGAATATCTGTGGCCGTCGAATTTTCCAGGCCGCACTCGTATCGACACGACCGGATGTGTCAACGCAAGGGATGCGGCGGGCTAGATACCGGTGACGGCAATGCCGATCGCCGCGACAGTGATCATCACAAACCCGAAACACGCGAGCACCCACCACCGTTCACCGCCGACAGCATCGGTACGGCGATGCCGTGCAAGCCAGAGAGCGTAGGGCGTAGCAACTGCGAGACCCAGGACCGCGAGAACGGCGAAGACCACATGTACCCGGATCATGGACACGAGAATTCCTCACCGCCCCGTGACATCGACGGGGTTGTCATGCTTTCTTGACGAACTCGGATTTCAGTTGCATCGACCCGATTCCGGCGATTTTGCATTCGATATTGTGGTTGTCGGCACCGTCGACCAGGCGTATGTTGCGCACCTTGGTTCCAGCTTTGATTCCTGTCGGACTGCCTTTGACCTTCAAGTTCTTCACCACGGTGACCGCGTCCCCGTCGGAAAGCTCATTTCCGACGGAGTCGACAACGATGGACCGGTCGACCATCTGCGATCCCTGGTGAGATGTCCATTCGTGAGCGCATTCGGGGCACACCAAGAGCGCCCCCATCTCGTAGCTGTATTCGCTGGAGCACCGTGGGCACGGCGGCAGTGCATTGTTCACGGGGCCATCCTCTTCCTTGTTCGGCATACTGATTCTTCGATTCGTGACACGTCTCGTCGGTTCGCGGCGCTGAGGCAGAGTCGACGTGCCCGCCCCGGACGCGATATACCGACGGAGCCGGCCGGGTTCTGGTGACTTGTCTGCCGTGCACATGTGGATGCTTACGCCGTGGGGACGCGGATGATGAGTGCGTCGCCTTGTCCGCCGCCGCCGCAGAGTGCGGCTGCGCCGATGCCGCCGCCGCGGCGTTGCAGTTCGAGGGCGAGGTGCAGGGCGATGCGGGCGCCGGACATGCCGAGGGGGTGTCCGACGGCGATGGCGCCGCCGTTGACGTTGACCTTGGCGGGGTCGAGGCCGAGTTCGCGGGTGGAGGCGATCCCGACGGCGGCGAACGCTTCGTTGATTTCGACGAGGTCGAGGTCGGTGGGGTCGATGCCTTCCTTGGCGCAGGCCTTGGCGATGGCGCGGGCGGGTTGGGACTGGAGGGTGGAGTCGGGTCCGGCGACGACGCCGTGGGCGCCGATTTCCGCGATCCAGGTCAGGCCGAGTTCTTCGGCTTTGGTTTTGCTCATCACGATCACGGCGGCGGCGCCGTCGGAGATCGGGGAGGCGGAGCCGGCGGTGATGGTGCCGTCCTTGCTGAACGCGGGACGCAGTTTGCCGAGGGATTCGGTGGTGGTGTCGGCGCGGATGCCTTCGTCCTGTGCGAAGACGATCGGGTCGCCCTTGCGTTGGGGGATGGAGACGGGGACTACTTCGTTGTCGAAGTAGCCGTCTTTCCAGGCGCGGGCCGCGTTCTGGTGTGAGGCGGCGGCGAAGGCGTCCTGCTCGGCGCGGGTGATGTGGGCGGTTTCTTGTTGGTTGACTTGTTCGGTGAGCAGGCCCATGGCCTGGTCGGTGAAGATGTCGTGGAGGCCGTCGTAGGCCATGTGGTCGCGGAGGGTGACGTCGCCGTATTTGAAGCCTTCGCGGCTTTTTTCGAGCATGTGGGGTGCGCGGGACATCGATTCCTGCCCGCCGGCGACGACGATGTCGAATTCTCCGGCGCGGATGAGTTGGTCGGCGAGGGCGATGGCGTCGATGCCGGAGAGGCACACTTTGTTGATGCTCAGGGCGGGGACGTTCATGGGGATGCCGGCGGCGACGGCGGCTTGGCGGGCGGGCATCTGGCCGGCGCCGGCGGTGAGGACCTGTCCCATGATGACGTAGTCGACGTGTTCGGGGGCGACTCCGGACTTGTCGAGGGCGCCTTTGATGGCGATGCCGCCGAGGTCGGACCCGGAGAGGTCTTTCAACGATCCGAGGAGTCGACCCAAGGGCGTTCGAGCTCCCGCAACAATCACGGTGGATGTGTTCAACGCGTACTCCAGTCTTTTACGACGGTCTCGGGGTTCGATTGCCGAGACCGCGCCGGTGCAATGGCCTGTAACGGATGGCGCCGTGCGCCTGATCAGGCAGTGAGGATGT
Source organism: Dehalococcoidia bacterium (assembly GCA_965232435.1). Lineage (GTDB taxonomy): Bacteria > Chloroflexota > Dehalococcoidia > Lucifugimonadales > VXLM01 > VXLM01. The sequence continues at coordinate 57,581 of CBDDPU010000003.1, read as the reverse complement.
AGAACACCGCGGCCATCGCCAACACCACAGCGGCGGCGGATGCCATCGACGCCGTCAGGGAGGTCGGGGGCGGATTCATCGGATCTGTTCCTGACGTCGACCGCGCCGTCATGGACGGTAGCGGGATTCGTAGGCCTGCTTTTCCTCGTCCATTTTCTTTTTCTCGTGCACGTCCAGGAGCGCCGGGCTCAATCCGTGGCTGACCAGACGGTGCCGCAGGTAGATCTTTTTCAAGGCGAGAAGGAAATAGACGAAGGGCAGGAAGAGCAGGAGCACCATGCTGATCCGGATGATCCAGGGGCCGGGGATCAGCAACAGTCCCACCAGGATCGGCAGCAAGGGGACGATGCACCGTGTCGCGTAGCGGCGGGCGGCGCCGGGGCCGGTGATGTCCTCGATCACCCACGGAATGAACTCGTCCGGCAGGGTGCGTCCGGCGAGGTACTTGAGGTGCTGGGCGAAGGTGGGATGTGCGATGGTTCCGTTCTGGGACATGGTGTTTCATTCCTCGATGTTCATCGATAGGTACTGGTTCCTCGGAAGCACCAGCATGCGGGCGTATTCGATGGCGCGTGGTGTGTCGGAGAAGATGTGTCGGCGTTCGCTGTCGGAGGTGGTGAAGACACCGAGGGCTTTCAGTGGCCGGAGGTGGTCCGGTTTCATACCGGAGATCAAGACGGTGATGTGGCGGTGTTCGAGTTTGCCGATGGCGTCCTTGAGGACGATGGCGCCGGTGGCATCGATCGCGGTCACCCGTGACATGCGCAAGATGACGACCTTGACGTCGGAGACGTCCGCCAATTCGAGCAGGAAGCGGTGGGCGGCGGCGAAGAACAAGGCGCCGTCGATGCGGTAGGCGACGATGTGTTCACGGAGCAGTTCGTGTTCTTCGCTCTGGTGCCCGTCGTCGTCGAGGGGGACTTGTTCGATCTTGGCCGATTTCGCCACTGCGCGCAGTGCCAGGATCGCGGCGAATGCGACACCGACCGCGACCGCGGTGACGAGGTCGAGTGCGACGGTGACCAGAAATGTTGCGCCCATGACCGCGGTGTCGGCGCGGGTGGCGCGCGCGATGGCGATGATCGAGGCTGTTTCGACCATGCGCACGGTGGTGGCCAGCAGTACCCCGGCGAGAGCGGCCAAAGGTATCTCGGCGACCAGGGTCGATGCCAGGTAGACGATCGCGGCCAAGATGACGGCATGGGTGAGTGCGGCGAGGCGACTGCGTGCGCCGGATCGAACGTTGACGGCCGTGCGGGCGATGGCACCGGTGGCCGGGACGCCGCCGAACAGGGGTGCGGCGATGTTCGCCAACCCCTGTCCAAACAATTCCCGGTCGGGATTGTGGCGGGTCCCGACTCCCATCGAATCCGCCGCGGTCGCCGACAGAAGTGATTCGAGGGCGGCCAGCGCGGCCACTGCCAGGGCCGGGGCCACCAGCGAGGTCAGATCTCCCAGATGCAGAAAGTTCAGTGTGGGTGCGGCGATGCCGGAGGGGATTTCACCGATGCGGGCGATGTCGAGGTGCAGCAGTTGCGCGGCCAACGTCGCGGCAGCCACGGCGACGAGCGAGAACGGAACCTTGGGGAAGTAGCGTCCGCCGACGAGGATGGCGACGGCCACCGCGAGCGCTGTTGCCGGCGTGAGAATCGAGGGGTGCGCGACGAATTTGGCGACCGCATCCGCTGCGCTGCGCCACACTTTGTCCCCTTCGGCGTCGGTGATACCCAGAGCAGCCGGGATCTGTTGGAGGGCGATGACCACGGCGATACCAGCGGTGAATCCTTCGATGACCGGTGCCGGCATGAAACGCACTGCCCGCCCGACTCCGGCGAACGCCAACACCACCAGCACGATGCCGGCGATCAGTCCGACCGCCAGGACACCGGATCCGCCGTATTCGTGAACGATGGGAACCAGGACCACGGTCATGGCCCCGGTCGGCCCGGACACCTGGAACCGGGAGCCGCCGAAGACAGCGGCGACGGCGCCGGCGACGACAGCTGTGGTCAGCCCGGCCGCCGCCCCGAGTCCGGTGGAGATGCCGAATCCCAAGGCCAGCGGAAGGGCGACCAGTGCCACGATCAGGCCGGCCAGCAGATCCGCGCCGGGTGCGCGCAGCGACGAACTCCATTCGCTCCATCGCGGCAACAGGTCCCGTACGGACTGGGCAGCGCGGCCGAGCGAGTTCTGCGAGGCCGGAGTGGAATTCGGTGCGGGCGTAGCGGTCATAAGGTTCCTCGGTACTGCGAGAAGAAAGTGGAAGCCTGTCTGGTTACTTGCTAATATTAGCAAGTAACCAGACGAAGGGAGCGGTGATGCGTGTAACACCACTGCGCGGACTGCTGAGCGCGCCGCTGCTGCAGTGCCGCGAATGTGCCAGGTTGTGCCGTCGGTCCGCGGTGACGCCGGGCGGAAACGTGTGCCCATGGTGTGGGGAGCAGGCGTTGTCGACGGCTGTCCTGGGCTCCCCGCTGCGCTCGTCGAGTTGACGGCGCTTTCTCGGCGTGGGATCACCACGTTCGGTCTCACGTCAAGAAGATCCCGATCCGGGAGGTTGAGGGGCAACTTGACCGGATCGGGATCTTCGATGAGGGCCTCCAGCGCGAGAGACTCGACGTGAGATGCGCTGGCAGCCCTGCTCGGGGGGTCAGCAGTCGTCGGCGCGGGTGCGCACACGCCGGAAATGCGTGTCGCGGGACGGGGCCTCGTCGGTGAGTTCGTAATCGAACGTCGACAGTCGTTGACGCAAGGCACGCAACTCTTCACGCAGCGCGTCGGGGAGTCTGTTGCCGCCGATCGTGGCGTACCACTGATCGATGAGGGGAAGTTCGGCCGCCCACTCCGCCGGGTCGACCTTCAAGGCAGCGGCAATGGTGGGACGATGTATGCCGAGTCCGGTCAGATCCAGGGCATCGAGGGTCGGAACGTGACCGATCGGGGTCGCCTCGGACTCGCCGGTTCCCTCGACGCGTTCGAGTGCCCACTTGAGGATCCGTGAGTTTTCTCCGAAGCCGGGCCACAGGAACTCGTCGTGGTCGCCGCGGCGAAACCAGTTCACGTAGAAGATCTTCGGCAGCTTCGAGGACTCGGTGCGCGCGCCGATATCGAGCCAGTGCTGGAAATAGTCCCCGACGTGGTAGCCCAGGAACGGCAACATCGCCATCGGGTCGCGGCGCACCACCCCGACGGCTCCGGCTGCGGCGGCCGTGGTCTCCGAGGAGAGTGTCGAGCCGAGGAAGACGCCGTGCTGCCAGTCGAAGGATTCGGTGATCAACGGCATGGTGGTGGCGCGTCGGCCTCCGAAGAAGATCGCCGAGATCGGAACCCCTGCCGGGTCGTTCCATTCCGGCGCCACTGTCGGGCACTGTGCGATCGGGGTGCAATAACGTGAATTCGGGTGTGCTGCCGGTGTTCCCGACGTCGGAGTCCACTCGCGTTGTTGCCAATCGAGGAGATGCGCCGGGGGCTCTTTGGTCATCCCCTCCCACCACACGTCACCATCGTCGGTCAGGGCGACGTTGGTGAAGATGGAGTTCCCTTTCTCGATCGTCGCCATGGCATGCGGGTTCGTCGCGGTGCTGGTACCCGGGGCGACACCGAAGAAACCGGCTTCGGGGTTGACGGCGTAGAGCCGGCCGTCGTCACCGAAACGCATCCAGGCGATGTCGTCACCGATCGTTTCCGCGGTCCACCCGTCGAGTGTGGGATCGAGCATCGCCATGTTCGTCTTGCCGCACGAGGACGGGAACGCCGCCGCGATGTAGTGCACGACCTCGTCCGGGGAGGTGAGCTTGAGGATGAGCATGTGCTCTGCCAGCCAACCCTCGTCCTTGGCCATCTTCGACGCGATACGCAAGGAGTAGCATTTTTTCCCCAGCAGCGCGTTACCGCCGTAGCCCGAGCCGTAACTCCAGATGGTGCGTTCTTCGGGGAAATGGGAAATGTACTTGGTGTGATCGCACGGCCACGGGACGTCGACCTGCCCGTCGTAGAGGGGTGCGCCGACCGAGTGCAGACATTTGACGTACTCGACATCCCCACCGAGTGCCTCCCAGACCGGTGTCCCGGACCGGGTCATGATCTGCATCGACACGGCGACGTATTCCGAGTCCGTGATCTGGACACCGAATTTCGGTTCCGGGGCATCGAGGGGCCCCATGCAGAAGGCGATGACATACATCGTGCGCCCCGACATCGCGCCGCGGTACTGCTCGGTCATGACCGTCTTCATATCGAGGGGGTCCATCCAATTGTTCGTCGGACCGGCATCTTCGCGCGACTGGGAACAGATGAACGTCCTGTCCTCGACCCGGGCGACGTCCTCGGGATCGGAGACACACCGGAACGAGTTCGGCTTGCGGTCCAGGCGCACGAACGTGCCTTTGTCGACGAGCAGATCGGTCAGGCGATCCCATTCGGCGCCGGACCCGTCGCACCAGATCACCTCACGCGGTGAGGTCAGGTCCTCGACCTCGGCCACCCAGGCCGCGATGTCGGCACGAAGCGCGCCGAGACGAATCGGGTCGGAGTCGATATGGGTTGTCACTGTGTTCTCCTGACATGTGTTCGGTGCGCGGTACGCATCTGTCCGAGCGGGATAGGCGAGAAATTCGATCAGTGCAGGTGGGTGCTGTACGGAGGGGCGTGGCCGAGGGATTTGGTGACCTGTCGGGCGATCGAGGAGAGCAACATCCGCTCGTCCGCGGACGGGAGAGTGCACCCCGGCGGGGTGATCAACGCCAGTGAGCGCGCGCAGGCGGCGATCATCTCGGCGGTCAGGACGGTGACGTCATGGCCGCAGAGGACACCGAGCAGTCCGGGAAGAACGACCGCGCCGTGATCGAAAGTTTCACCAGGCAAGCTCACCACTTGCCGTGTGGGTACCGAATCGCCCACGCAGCCATCGAGATCGACGAGAACATCGTTGTGTTCCATCAGTCGGCGCAGCGGAAACTGGTGCGCATCACTGGTGCGCCAGCTGCTGATACCGGCGACACCGGACATCAACAACGTCGGCCCGAGCATCGGAGCTCGATGGGCCCCGGTGATCACCACTTGCCCAACCCGCGGCCCCACGACGAGGTTGCGCAGCGCCGAAATCGTCATTGCGGTCAATGTTGCTGTCACGACGTCGATCTCGGTGACGACCAGCGGGCCGCCCCGCTCGGCGACCCCGTGCTGCACGGCGGTGGCGGCAGGGGCGTCCAGTCCGACGACGAAGGCAGCGGAGATGCGCGGTTGCAGGCTCAGTACACGGGCGATCACGGTGTTGACGTCCGCCGTCGCCAAGGGCAACCGAACCGCGTGCAGTGCCGTCCGGTCGCAGATCATGGCGGCGTAGTCCTCCATCGCCTCCCACGGTGACCGCGTCCTGACCTCGGCGCGATGTGATCTGGCCGCGGCAACTCCCACCACCGCGACATCGACGCGGCTCAAGACTGCACTGCCTGGATGGACGTCGTTGGTCGTCACCGCCCGCCACCTCTTTCGAATCGATCAGCCGGTTGTCCGGTTACTAGTTCTACAATGTACGTACTTTAGCAATTTCGCAACTAGTGGATACGGGCAGGAGCCCGTCCTGCAGGATGTGCGCTCTACCGTGCTTTACCGGCCAGAGCGGGTGGCTCCGGAATCTCCTCGACCAACATTTCGGCCTGGCCGGCGACCATTCCGGTCAAGATGGCCCGCGCCGTGGTCAACAAATCGGCGACACGCGGCGACGTCAGAGCGTACGAGACGGACAACCCTTCCCGCCGTGCGGTCACCAGACCTGCTCGGCGCAGGATGGACAGTTGCTGCGACAGATTTGCCGGCTCGATCCCGACCTCGGGAAGCATCTCCGAGACGGCATGCTCACGCTCACTCAAGAGCTCGAGGACGCGAATACGTGCGGGGTGTCCCAGCGTCTTGAAGAAGTCGGCCTTCATCTGATAAAGCGGCTGCCGCGAGTTCACAACCACGACGCCTCCTGTCACTCGAATCGGATCGTCGGCATGCGCATAGGTGTGGCGCGCCGCTGTCCTGCCTCTGCGAAACGTGCGCAGAAGCTCCCACCGGTTGTGGTACTTGCGAATCTTAGCAATTTGCGTGGGTATCCGTCGGCGCAGAGCGGGAAGTGGCGGCCGTGGCGAAGCTTCAAATCGCAACATGTTTCAGAATCAGGCGTCACTGAGTTGAAATATGTTGTGGTATAGCTTTATTCGTCGCCCTGAAAATGACACACACGTTCTAATAATTTTTGCTACTCGAGGAGGTACGACAACACATGGGAAATCCTGTGATCGTGGAAGCGGTACGCACTCCCATCGGAAAGCGCGGAGGATGGCTCTCGGGTCTGCACGCCGCCGAATTGCTGGGAGCTGCTCAACGAGGGCTACTCGATCGTGCGGGACTCGATCCGATGCTCGTCGAACAAGTCATCGGGGGGTGCGTCACTCAAGCCGGCGAACAGTCCAACAACGTGACGCGGACTGCATGGCTGCATGCCGGTCTTCCCTGGCAGACCGGATGTACCACCATCGACTGCCAATGCGGCTCGGCCCAACAGTCGACCCATCTGATCGCCGGTCTGATTGCCACCGATGCGCTCGACGTCGGAATCGGCTGTGGCGTCGAAGCGATGAGCCGAGTTCCCCTCGGTGCCAATGTCGGTGTGCACGCCGGACCTCGTCGACCTGCCTCCTGGAACATCGACATGCCCGATCAATTCGAGGCCGCCGAACGCATCGCCCGCCGCCGCAACCTGACGCGGACCGACATCGAAGCCTTCGGCGTGCACTCGCAGGTGAAAGCGCACCGCGCGTGGGCGGAGCACCGTTTCGACACCGAAGTGCTGCCCGTCACAGCGCCGGTGCCCTCATCGGGCTCGGAACCTACCTACACGCTGGTCGAGAAAGATCAGGGTCTGCGAGAGACCACTGCGGAGGCACTTGCTGCGCTCACCCCGATCATTGCCGGCGGAATACACACCGCCGGAACCTCGTCGCAGATTTCCGACGGCGCAGCTGCGGTCCTGCTGATGGACCACACCCGCGCCGAGCAACTGGGCCTGACGCCGCGTGCCCGGATCGTCGCGCAATGCCTCGTCGGCGCCGAACCCGAATTCCACCTCGACGGACCGGTACAGGCAACCAGTCGGGTGCTCGACAAGGCCGGAATGAAGATCGGCGATCTGGACCTGTTCGAGATCAACGAGGCATTCGCCTCCGTCGTCCTGTCCTGGGCCAGCGTGCACGACCCCGACATGAACACGGTCAACGTCAACGGCGGCGCCATCGCCCTCGGACATCCCGTGGGAAGTTCCGGAGCCCGACTGATGGCCACCGCACTGCACGAACTCGAACGACGCGACGCCTCAACAGCATTGATCACCATGTGCAACGGAGGAGCCCTCGCCACCGCCACGATCATCGAACGCATCTGAGAGCGGGGTCGGTCGAGTCGACGCCTCGGTGAGCCGACCGACCCCCACCGACAGTGAAGAAACGAACATCCGAGAACGGGCGTCATCCCAAGCGTTCGATGATCGTCACGTTCGCCGTGCCGCCACCTTCGCAGATCGTTTGCAAGCCGAAGCGCCCGCCTGTGCGTTCGAGTTCGTTGAGCATCGAGGCGAACAGTTTCGTTCCGGTAGCGCCGAGCGGGTGCCCGAGGGCAATCGCACCGCCGTTGACATTCACCCGGGCGGGATCGGCGCCGGTTTCCTTGATCCACGCCAAGACCACCGGCGCGAAAGCCTCGTTGATCTCCACCACGTCGATGTCGTCGATACTCAAACCGCACTTGCCCAGCGCGTACTTCGTGGCCGGTATCGGCGCGCTGAGCATGAAGATGGGATCCGCGCCCCGCGCGCTCAGATGATGAATGCGTGCTCGCGGAGTCAAGGAATGACGGGCCACCGCAGCCGCCGACGCCACGAGGACCGCGCTCGCTCCGTCGCAGATCTGGCTCGCCGAGGCCGCGGTGACAACGCCGTCGGGCAACAACGTCGGTAGAGCTGCCATCTTCTCGAGACTGGTCTCTCGTGGGCATTCGTCGACCCGAAAATCGCCCACCGGCACGATTTCGTTCTCGAACCGCCCGTTCTCGATCGCCGATCGAGCCCGGGCGTGGCTCTGCAACGCCCACTGTTCCATCTCGATCCGACTGATCTGCCAGTTCCGAGCAATCAACTCCGCGCCGCGGAACTGGGAAACCTCCTGATCGCCGTACATCCGGCGCCACCCGATCGACCCGTGAAACGGTGTCTCGAAGCCGAACTGTTGCCCCACCGTCATCGCCGAGGCGATCGGTATCGCGCTCATGTTCTGCACTCCACCTGCAACAACGAGATCCGCCGTACCGCTCATCACTGCCTGAGCGGCGAAGTGCACCGCTTGCTGACTCGAACCACATTGGCGATCGACAGTCACCCCCGGCACCTCCACCGGAAGCCCCGCCGCCAACCAGGACGTGCGTGCGATATTGCCCGCCTGCGGCCCGATGGCATCGACACACCCGAAAATGACGTCGTCGACACCGTGCGGGTCGATTTCGGTGCGTTCGAGCAGATGAGTGAGAACGCCCGCCCCCAGATCTGCCGGATGGGTGGCAGAGAGCGCGCCCCCCTTTTTTCCGATTGCAGTGCGCACCGCATCGATGATGTATGCCTCGGACATCGAGAACTCCTCCATCCTGGCCCGCGCGGCTACGACTTCGAGCACTGACGCGAGACGTCGTCGCACAGCGACGAAACCCTTCATGTACCAAGCAGTTGCTTGGTACATGAAGGGTAGTACCGCACCCATTCGGCGGGAACGGGCACCCACAAAACCGCTCATCCCAGCAGGTTTCAGCTCTCCCGCAAGGCGGTGGGCGTATTCTCCCAACCATCGACTGCGTTGCCCGCAATGCGGTCGAACATGTTCACGATCCGCTATCGACCCCGGCCCGTATCCCGAGGGCGACATCAGAAAGAGCCCAGCAGTGACGCACGAGCCCTCCGCCGATCCCGCGAGTGGGAGTCCCTTTCCGCATTCTCCGGCGGACACTGTAATGAACCTCTACGTCGGCTTCCTCGACTCCTTCGCCATCTTCCTCATCGGCGGGATCTTCATCTCGTCGGGCAACGCCGCGATCACCCCCATCGACACATGGTCGATCAACCTCCCCGTCCTGGTAGGTACCATCGCCAGTGCCCTGATCGGATTCGTTCTCGGCGTCGTGATCGCGACACTCCTCGCATCCCATCGCGGGCGAGTTCTTCTGACAGCGACTCTTCTCCTGACCGTTGCTGGATTGACGATGCTGTTCATGCCCGGACCGGTCGTCGTGGCGTTCCCCGTCGCGCTCGCCGTGGGCGCCGTCAACGTACTTCTCGGCACGCGCGGCCAACTCGCGGACGCCACCCGCGAAGTGACCAAGAAATGGTTGTCGCACAATACAATCCAACCCATCAGGCGAAGGGTCCACAGCTCGGCCGGATTCATCGGCGGGGTGGCAGTGGGAGCGCTCAGCTATCGACTCCTTGCCGAGGCAAGTCTGTGGCTGGCGCTGGCCGGTTCGATAGCCATGATGGCACTGACCCGCCGGAGGCCAACAGAAAACACGGCGACCACCAACCGGTGACCACTCGCCGCGAGCGACCCTGCAGGCGAAAATCCGCAAGCCGCAGAATCTCGCCAACAGGGTCTACACGTCCCCGTCACAGTCCAGGAAACGAGAACGTGACTCGGCCGACCCTACGCCTGACCGGAACCAGACACGTTCACCGGCAGGCTATCTACCCTCGCGATGCAGCTGGACCGCGAAGCGGAGAGCAAAAGCCGGAGAGCAAAAGCCGGGGAGGGCCACCGGGGCCGGTGTCAGCGCCATCTCGATAGACGGCATCCACCATGCTCTCCCATCGAAACGACACGGTCAGGCCCGCAATCTTCGCCATCGTTCAGGACGTCGAATACGGGACGTCGAATACGCTGTCCCCAATGTGATTTGAGCGAACTGGCCACGCGTCTCACCGCTGCCTGTGCCCGATAGGATTTGCTTTGGTCAACACCAGTATTCATTCCTGGAAATAGTGCAGAAAGCGAATACCTGCCGTGCACCGGTTTGCACCGGTGGAGGCTTCAGACACCCCGCATTCAAAGGGGTGCGCATAGACGGGACCGCCGCCGACGTCGACCTCCCCGGACGACACTGACCACCCCTGACATGACGAAGCCGCCGGCACCGGATGGTGTCCAGCGGCTTCACAGGGGCGGTGCCCGTCTTGCGCCTCTCGGCAAGTGGCCGCTCAAAGCGGCATTTCTTTCGGTGGTACCCGGGCAAAGAGCAACGCCAGCAGGAGTGAGTCGTCGGACGACGTAGTGCGCGTCGCGGCCCACCCCGCGTAGGGATGCGGACGAGAGGCTTCGTTGCCATTCCAGTCCCACGTATCCGAGTCCGGGGTGGGTGGTGGACAGGCCTTTCTTGTGGCGGGGATGGCCGGTGTCGGTGAGTGCCTCGAGTTCTGTGAGGTAGTTCAGGTTGGGGGTGTATCCGGTGGCGAGGATGACTGCGTCGTCGGTTGTTGTGGTGTCGTCGGGCCAGAAGGCTTGGTTTCCTTCGAGTTTGGTGAACATGGCGCGGCGTTTCGGCCTGCCGGCGAACAGGGCTGCGTGGTAGCGGCCGGTGTCGAACACCGGCGACGTCGGTGGCCGCGAGAGAAGATGCCCGATCGGGAGGGTGTCGATTCCGGTGTACTTGAACCAGAAGTGCATGTCTCGGCGTAGGGGTCGTTGCGGGGCGAAGGTCACGGGGTTTCGGCTGGCCAGGATCACATCGGCTGTTTCGGCGACCTCGGCAGCGATCTGTACTGCGGAGTTCCCGGCGCCGACGACGATGACGTTCTGCCCCGTGTAGGTGGTGGGTTCGCGGTAGTCGGCGGCGTGCACAACAGTCCCGGTGAAGGCATCGAGTCCCTTCAGCGCGGGAATGTGTGGAATGCCGAATCCTCCTGTGGCGGCAATGATTCGAGGTGCGGTGAAGACGAATCCGCTGTCGGTCCGGACGGTGAACTGGCCGCCGCTGGTGGTGACGGTGCCGGCTCGTTCGTTGACGTGGATGTCCACATCGAGAGTCTTCGCGTAACGCCGGAGATAGTCGACGACTTCGTCGCGGCCGGGATAGCGGTCACCGTCGCCGCCGAACGGTAGACCGGGGAGGGAGCTGTACTTTGCTGGTGAGAACAAAGTGAGGCTGTCGTAGTACTGCGGCCAGGAGCCGACGGGTTCGCTTCCAGCTTCGACGACTTCGTCGCGGCCGGGATAGCGAGATGATTGGCCGCGGTCAGGCCGGACTGACCGCCCCCGACGACGATCGCGTCGTAGTGCGTCATGAGAGTTTCTCTTTCGGTCAGGAAGTGATCGGAATCGTTGTGGTGGTGCGGAGGGCGGGGATGGTTGCTGCGCTGATCACGGCGCCGACGAGGGCGATCGCTCCGAGTACGAGGTAGGCGTGGGCGTAGCTCCCGGTCCAGGTGGAAAGCACGGTACCGGCCCACGGCGCCAGGGCCATGACGATGACGATCGGTGCGGACATCAGCCCGTTGAGTCGCCCGTAGTGTTCGCCGCCCTAGCGGTCGGTGATGGCGGTGGCCTGGATCAGGGTGAAGATGCCGCGGACCAGTCCGGCGCCGACGGCGATGCCGATCAACGCCGCCGCCGAGCTCGCCAGACCTAACCACGCGGTGCTCAGACCGGCAACGACGATGACCGATACCGTGCGCACTCGGACACTGGTCTTCGCTGCGAGTGGTAGGTAGAAGATGCGGCCGATGACCTGACCGGCGCCGCCCAGCCCGAGGGTGAGTGCGGCGAGGCTGGGACTGAAACCGCGTTCGATCAGCAGCGGTACGAGGTTGAAGACGCCGGCGGATGCGGCGAAGGCGGCTGCAGCGAGGGCGACGATCAGAGCAAGGAATGGGATGCTGCGTGAGGTGCGGTGATAGTCGCCGGGCTGCGCGTGGGGCAGCCGGATGGGGTCGGGCCATCCGCCCCGCAACCCCCAGATATGTCCGGGGATGGTGATCACGGCCAGTATGGCGGCGAGCACCAGGTAGGTTGTGCGCCAATCGAAACGATCGGCCAGAGCGACAGACAGTGGCGCGAACACCGTGCTGGCCAGACCCGCAGCGAGGGTGAGAATCATCAGTGCTTTGACGTAGTTGTCGCCGTACCAGCGGGTCAGGGCGGCGAAGGCCGGTGGATACAGCACCGCGCCCATCGCGATTCCGGCGAACACCCACCCTGCGAAAAACAGAGGGAGGGTGTGAGCGGTCGCGATGACCACCAGTGCGGGTACAGCGAGTACAGATCCTGTGGTCATGACCCAGCGGGGCCCGTGGCGATCGAGGATCCGTCCCACCGGTATGCCGACGGCGGCGGCGACGAGTTGGCTGACCGAGAACGCCGCCACGATCACCGAGGTCGACCATCCGGTATCGCGGGAAATGGCTACCGACAGAACAGGAAACGCGTAGTACAGGATTCCCCAGCTGGTGATTTCGGTCAGACACAGCGCCACCAGGACCCGCCGCAGCCCCGACGGGTCGAGGCTGACGGGGCGCTGCGGCGGATCCTCGATGGTCGTCATCGGCTGCGTCTTATCCGCAGGAGTTGGAACTGCCGGAAGGGCTGGACAGCGAGATCAGCTCCGGAGCAGGTGCGGCGCAGCAGCCGCCCTCGGATTCCGCGGTGTCGGGTTCGTCGAAAACACCTGCGCCGCCGCAGACTCCGGTTTCAGGGAGGATCAACTCCACCCGAGCAGCGGCCTCGTGGTCACCGGCGAGTTCTGCGGCGATGCTGCGAACCTGCTCGTACCCGGTCATCGCCAGGAACGTCGGCGCACGGCCGTAGCTCTTCATCCCCGCCAGGTACACGCCGGGTTCGGGGTGGCGAAGTTCTTTCGCGCCGTGCGGATAGACCGTGCCGCAGGAGTGGACGTTCGGGTCGATCAGAGGCGCCAGCTGTGTCGGTGCCTGCAGGACGGGGTCGAGGCCCAGTCGGATTTCCGAGAGCCAGGACAGGTCGGGGCGGAATCCGGTCAAGGTGACGACGTTGTCGACGTTCTCGATCCGGGTGCCGGCATCGGACACCAGTGCGAGCTGACCCTTGTCGGCGGATTCGACGGCTGCGGTGCGGAAACCGGTGACGACGGTGAGAAGTCCGTCGTCGACAGCCTTCTTCGCGCGCAGTCCGAGGGCACCGCGGGCGGGCAGCTCGTCCGATTCGCCGCCGCCGAACGCGGAACCGACGCTCCCGCGGCGAACCGCCCACGTGATCCGCGTACCGGGGGCTTCTGCCTCGAGTCCGGCCAACGCGACGATGGCAGTCAGTGCGGAATGGCCGCTACCTGCGATGACAGTGTGCTTCCCGGCGAACCGAGCACGAACTGCCTCGTCGTCGAGATCGGGCACACGGTAGGTGATCGCGGATCCGGCAGCCTTCTCGCCGAGGGCGGGCAGTCCTTCCCCGCCGAGCGGGTTCGGGGTGCCCCAAGTGCCGGACGCATCGACGACGGCCTGAGCGAAGACGCGGTCCTCGCTGCCGCCTGGGCGGCGCAGGTGAATGGAGAGAGGTTCGGTCTCGCGGCCGGCGTCGACGACCAGGTCGCGGCCGCGTCGGGCGACGCCGACCACCTCGGTACCGAACTGCACCGCATCACCGAGGGCGGCGGCGAGGGGTTCGAGGTAGAGCTGCCGCCACTGCTGTCCGGTCGGGTACGCATCTCCGTCGGGGGCGCTCCACCCGTTCTGCTCGAGGAGGAGGCGGGCAGCCGGGTCGACCAGCTCTGACCAGCGGGAGAAGAGACGGACGTGATTCCATTCGGCGATCGCGGCGCCGGCGACGGCGCCTCGCTCGAACACCAGCGGCGTGAGTCCTCGTTCGCGCAGTTGCGCGGCGGCGGCGAGGCCGATCGGTCCGGCTCCGATCACGACAACGGGGAGTTCGGTCATCACACTTTCCTTTCATCGACAACAATCGATCTTTGATTCGAACTGTATCGACATCAGTCGATGAATGCAACCATCGACGAAGGTCGATATAGTGTGTGCATGACATCGCTGCAGACCCCGACGGTGCGCGTCGGCGATTCGGACCAAGGTGCGGTCGACTCGAACGTGCTCGAGCAAGCTGACGCCGACACCTACGCACAGTGGTTCGCGTGCCTGGCCGAACCGATGCGGGTGCGGCTGCTGCACCGCGTCGCGAGCGCTGCCGGCGGAATCACAATCGGGGCCCTTGCCGAGGCGTTGGGGATCGGACAGCCCACGGTCTCCCACCATGTGCGCAAGCTCGCCGATGTGGGATTCGTCAGCCTGCGCAAAGAGGGGACCAGCACCGTTGTCGCGATGAATCCGACGTGCTGCGTCGCGTTGCCGCAGGCTGCCGACATCGTGATGGGGGTTCTCGCGCCGCGGCCGTGCTGCCCGAGCGATCTTCCCGACGACGTCGCCGTCCGGGTCATGTCCGATGACGACTGGGACGCCGTTCTGCGGATCTACGGCGAAGGCATCGCCACGCGCAACGCCACCTTCACCACCGAAGCCCCCAGCCGGGAGCACCTCGATGCGCAGTGGCTACCGAACCATCGCTGGGTCGCCACCATCGACGATGTCGTCGTCGGCTGGGCTGCCCTGAGTCCGGTGTCCGGGCGGGACTGCTACCGCGGAGTCGCCGAAAACTCCGTCTATGTCGCCGACGGGATGCGCGGACGAGGTGTCGGAAAAGCATTGCTACGCAAGCAAGTCATGGCAGCCGACGCAGACGGACTCTGGACGCTGCAGACGTCGATCTTCCCCGAAAACCGCGCCTCCGTCTCCCTGCACCATTCGGCAGGTTTCCGCACCATCGGGATCCGGGAAAAGATCGCCCAACTCGACGGCATCTGGCGCGACACAGTCCTGCTCGAACGACGATCAGTGGCTGATCCAACCTGAGTTCCCCTGGCGGAGGTGCTTATTTCTGGGTTGGTGTATCGGTGCTGTGGTCGACGCCGAACATCGATTCGGCGGGTTCTCCGGGTGCGGGAATTGTCAGGCGCCGCCACTCGGGGCCGAGGTCACCATTCAGCGATTCCGGAACTTTCGTTCCCACGGGAGCCATGTGTACTTGCCCCTGTTCCCGAAACACGGGATCCGCGACGACGACTTCCCGTTCGAAAAGCTCATCAGGCAGCGTCAGTAAGCCCAGACCGATGAGCCATTCGATGACATGGAGTGTTGCGGTGGTCTGCATGATCAGTCTGCAGACGAGAGGTGCTGCTGCGCGGTAGCGCTCGCGTACGCCGTGCTGCTCCGTCTCAGCGAGGCGTTCAGCGTCACCGTGTACGACATCGCCGTAGATCCAGGCGAACGCGAGGACATTGTCCGAGATCATCGGCGAGACCTCTTCCTCGTCCACGCGGCCGGTCTGCACCGCGTAGGCAAGGGGCCCGCGGCCCTTCGGATCGAATTCCGCCCACCCCTGTTTCAGTCCGGTAAGAACCTGAGCGACATCGGCGCGATCGTTGCCACGAAGGAGCCATCCCAGTGCGGTCAACGTGTGCTGGAAGTACGCATCTTCCTGCTTGAGGAGCAGGGGACGCACCCGAGCTGCCGCCGATTCGACCACTTCCTCCGGTCGCAGGCGCTGTGTCATCCAGACGCCATCGGCGCTGATCTCGAACTCGAAAGGCGCGGTGCCGATCCGCTCGAGCGCTTCGAAGTCCTTGTAGAGCGAGTGCGCTTTGACCCGCCGTGCGCGCAGTACGAACGCTGAGAGCCTCGTCAGGTGGCGCTGTTCTACATCGGGCTTGCTGGTCATCGCTCGGTCCGATCGTCGATTGTGGGTTTCGAATCAGTGTCGCATCGGCAATCGCGGACGCGGATGTTCATCTCTGGTTGGTTGCGCGTTGATTCGAAAGCTGTCAATATCGAAGTATGTCGAATCAAGTTGTTGCGGAGACCGGCGCCTGCTGCTCCCCGCTCGTCCGTGAGCCGTTGACCGAAGACTGGGCCGGCGACCTGGCCCGGATGTTCAAAGCCCTCGGCGATCCCGTCCGACTACGACTGCTGAGCCTGGTGGCGAGCCATGAAGGCGGGGAAGCCTGCGTCTGCGACATCTCCGACACCTTCGATCTGTCCCAGCCGACGATCTCGCATCACCTCAAGGTGCTGCGACAGGCCGGACTGCTCGACTGCGAACGCCGCGGCACCTGGGTGTACTACTGGGTTATTCCCGCTGCGTTGCAGCAACTCTCCGCAGTTCTGCTGGTCGAAGGCTCCACCGTGACCGCAGCGGACGCATGCGTGGAGGTCACCGCATGAGCAACACCGCTGCCACCACCGAACACCCCGCAGTCGTCGGAAAACTCTCCACCCTCGACCGCTATCTGGCGGTGTGGATCGGCGTGGCCATGGTCGTCGGCCTGCTGGTCGGACGCTGGATCCCCGGTGTGAACACTGCCCTGGACAAGGTGCAGATCGACGGCATCTCCCTGCCGATCGCCCTCGGCCTGCTGATCATGATGTACCCGGTGTTGGCGAAGGTCCGCTACGACCGCCTCGACACAGTCACCGGAGACAAGAAACTCCTCGCCGGTTCGCTGTTCCTGAACTGGGTTCTCGGCCCGGCGCTGATGTTCGCCCTCGCCTGGCTGTTTCTGCCTGACCTGCCGGAATACCGAACCGGTTTGATCATCGTCGGTCTCGCTCGCTGCATCGCGATGGTGATCATCTGGAACGACCTGGCCTGCGGAGACCGCGAAGCCGCCGCGGTGCTGGTCGCCATCAACTCGGTGTTCCAGGTGATCATGTTCGCCGTGCTCGGTTGGTTCTACCTCTCGGTCCTGCCCGGCTGGCTCGGCCTCGAACAGACCACCATCGACACCTCGCCCTGGCAGATTGCGAAATCGGTCCTGATCTTCCTCGGTATCCCGCTGCTGGCAGGTTTTCTGTCCCGCTTCTTCGGCGAACGCGCCAAAGGCCGCGACTGGTACGACACCAAGTTCATCCCCAAGATCAGCCCCTGGGCGCTCTACGGTCTGCTGTTCACCATCGTCGTGCTCTTCTCGATGCAGGGCGAACAGATCACCTCCCAGCCCTGGGACGTCGTCCGCATCGCATTGCCGCTGCTGGCGTACTTCGCGCTCATGTGGGGCGGAGGCTACATCCTCGGCGCCGCAATCGGATTGGGCTACGAACGCACCACCACGCTCGCCTTCACGGCTGCGGGCAACAACTTCGAACTCGCGATCGCCGTAGCCATCGCCACCTACGGCGCCACCTCCGGTCAAGCGTTGGCGGGAGTGGTCGGCCCATTGATCGAGGTGCCGGTGCTGGTGGGCTTGGTTTACGTCTCCCTTGCTCTACGCAAACGCTTTGCCGTCAAAGAGGTTTCACCCGCATCCACCGCTACGTAAGTCACC
Organism: Dehalococcoidia bacterium; assembly: GCA_965232435.1. Taxonomy (GTDB): domain Bacteria; phylum Chloroflexota; class Dehalococcoidia; order Lucifugimonadales; family VXLM01; genus VXLM01. The sequence continues at coordinate 40,154 of CBDDPU010000003.1, read as the reverse complement.
TACAACTCTTCGGGAGTCATGATGAACGAGCACCGCGCCCAGCCCGATCTCCTCTCACCGCAGGCCGTTCTCTCGCGCACCGCGCACGACTTGGCGGCGAAGTACGTCGGAGTGTTCTCCGCGCAAACCGTCGAACGCTATGTCTTCGAGTCCTACACGGCGCTGCGCCGCACCGCGAAGATCCACACCCATCTCACCTCGCTCGCGGCGCGGTTCGCCGCCGACCGCCTCACCGCTTTGGCCCAGTCCAGCGGAGCACTCACCAAGGACGTGCCCGAAGTTCTGTTCGTGTGCGTCCACAACGCCGGCCGGTCGCAGATGGCGGCGGCACTGCTCGATCACCACGCCCGCGGCCGGGTTCATGTGCGCTCGGCTGGATCCGCGCCGGTCCACGAGATCAACCCTGCCGTCATCGCGGCGATGGCCGAGATCGGGATCGATCTGGCCGACGAGTTCCCGAAACCGCTCACCGATGATGTGGTCGCCGCGGCGGACTGTGTCGTCTCGATGGGCTGCGGCGATGCCTGCGTCGTCTACCAGGGAAAGCGGTACCTCGATTGGGCTCTCGACGATCCGGACGGCCAGCCCCTCGAGGTGGTGCGGGCAATCCGCGACGACCTCGATGCGCGGGTGATCGCACTGCTCACCGAACTGACCACACCCGTCGCCGTCTGACCGACCTCTTACTTCCGTCTTCGAAGGGAACCTTCATCCTCATGTCCGACAAGCCCAGCGTCCTGTTCGTCTGTGTCCACAACGCCGGCCGATCACAGATGGCCGCCGGTTTCCTGAGCCACCTCGCCGGCGATGCCATCGAGGTCCGCTCCGCCGGATCCGCCCCCGCGGACACCATCAACTCCGCCGCAGTCGAAGCGATGGCAGAGCTCGGAATCGACATCTCCGCCCAGACCCCGAAAATCCTCACCGTTGACGCCGTCCAGGATTCGGATGTCGTGATCACGATGGGATGCGGCGACACCTGCCCGATCTTCCCCGGCAAGAGCTACCGCGACTGGGTCCTCGACGATCCCGCCGGCCAAGGCATCGATGCGGTCCGCCCGATCCGCGACGAGATCAAAACCCGCGTACGGGCTCTGATCACCGAACTCACCGCCCCGTCGGTATCGCGCTGACCGCTCGTACTGCCCGTATTCGATCCCGTGAAAGAGACACTATGACCATCCCGTCCACGGTCCATGACGTCATCATTGTCGGTTCCGGACCGGCCGGCTACACCGCTGGTGTCTACACCGCGCGCGCTGAGCTCGCGCCCCTGCTCTTCGAGGGAACCCAGTTCGGTGGCGCCCTCATGACCACCACCGAGGTCGAGAACTTCCCCGGATTCCGCGAAGGAATCATGGGCCCCGATCTGATGGAACAGATGCGCGAGCAGGCACTGCGCTTCGACACCGACATCCGCACCGAGGACGTCGAAGAGATCGACCTCAGCGGCCCGATCAAGACCGTCGTCGCGAACGGCGAAACCTACGCCGCGCACGCGATCATCCTCGCCATGGGCGCAGCAGCCCGCTACCTGGGCATTCCCGGTGAAGAACGCCTCCTCGGCCGCGGCGTCAGCGCCTGCGCCACCTGCGACGGCTTCTTCTTCCGTGACCAGGACATCGTCGTGGTCGGCGGCGGCGACTCCGCGATGGAAGAAGCAACCTTCCTCACCCGCTTCGCTCGCTCGGTCACCCTGGTGCACCGCCGCGAGGAGTTCCGCGCCTCACGGATCATGCTCGAGCGTGCCAAGGCCAACGAGAAGATCCGCTTCCTGACCAACGCAGAGCCCGTCGAGGTGCTCGGTGAGAACAGCGTCACCGGCCTCGTCGTGCGCGACACCGTCACCGGTGAAACTTCCACACTCGAGATCACCGGCATGTTCGTCGCCATCGGCCACGACCCGCGCAGTGAACTCGTCAAGGGCCAGGTCGATCTCGACGACGCCGGATACGTGCGCGTCGCTCCCGGTTCCACCGCGACCTCCATCGACGGCGTCTTCGCTGCCGGTGACCTGGTCGATCACACGTACCGTCAGGCGATCACCGCTGCCGGCACCGGATGCTCCGCAGCAATCGACGCCGAACGCTGGCTGGCCGACCGCGGCGACATCACCGCAAACACCCTCGACGCAGCCGGTCACACAGTCGACGCCGTCTGACTTCCACACCCAGCGAAAGGAACTTCGATGAGCAAGCCTTCAGTGCTGTTCGTGTGCGTCAAGAACGGCGGCAAATCCCAGATGGCTGCGGGTCTCATGCGCAAAGCCGCCGGTGACCAGGTGGACGTGTATTCCGCCGGCACCAAACCCGGCGACGTGGTCAACGCCCTGTCCGTCGGAACTCTGCTCGAGGTCGGGGTGGACATCACCGGTGAAACTCCGACACTGATCGATCCGCAACTGGTGCGCGATGTCGACCTCGTCGTCACCCTGGGCAGCGAAGCGAAGGTCGAACCGGTCGACGGCACCGACTTCGAGAACTGGGACACCGACGAGCCGTCCGAACGAGGCATCGACGGAATCGAACGAATGCGCCTGGTCCGCGACGACATCGCCGCCCGCGTCGATGCTCTCGCCGCCCGTCTGGCGACCCGCTGACACCGGATCGGTAGCCGCACCATCGAAGACCCGAGAAGTAAGAAAGAGAACATCACCATGAGCACCATCGAAGTATTCGAACCTGCACTGTGCTGCAACACCGGCGTCTGCGGCGACGACGTCGACCAAGCGCTGATCACCTTCACCGCCGACCTCGACTGGGTCGCAAGCAACGGCGGCACCATCACCCGCCACAACCTCGCCAACGACCCCCTTGCCTTCGCCGGAAACGACACCGTCGCAGCGTTCCTCAAAATCTCCGGCTCCGAAGGACTCCCGCTGGCGATCGTCGACGGAGTCACCGCCCTGACCGGCACCTATCCCACCCGCAGCCAGCTCGCGAAATGGGCGTGCATCACCGAACCCGGAACGGCTGAGGCGCCGGCCGGGATCGCCATGCTCGGACTCTCCGACACCTCGGCGTGCTGCTCCACCGACGACGCCGACTCCACCACCTGCTGCTGAAAGCGCCGACACCGCAATGAAGTTCCTGAACAACGCGCCCCGATTCCTGTTCTTCACCGGCAAAGGTGGTGTCGGTAAAACCTCCATCGCCTGCGCGAGCGCGATGACCCTCGCTCGCGCCGGCAAGAAAGTGCTGCTCGTGAGCACCGATCCAGCCTCCAACGTCGGGCAGGTCTTCGGTGTGAGCATCGGCAACACCATCACCCCGATCCCCGCCGCTCCCGGATTGTCGGCGCTCGAGATCGATCCGGAACAAGCCGCAGCCGCCTATCGCGAGCGGATCATCGGTCCCGTCCGCGGGCTGCTACCCGAGAAGGAGATCGTGGCGATCGCCGAACAGCTCTCCGGGTCCTGCACCACCGAAATAGCGTCGTTCAACGAGTTCACCGGACTGCTCTCCGGGCGCGACGACATCACCGCGGACTTCGACCACGTCCTCTTCGATACCGCCCCGACCGGGCACACCATCCGGCTCCTGCAGCTTCCCGGATCGTGGACCGAGTTCCTCGACGACGGTAAAGGCGATGCATCGTGCCTCGGGCCGCTGTCCGGGCTCGACAAGCAGCGCACCATCTACGCCGACGCCGTTGCCGCGCTCGCAGATCCGCAGCGGACCCGCCTCGTCCTGGTCTCGCGCGCCCAGCGTTCGACGCTCGCCGAAATCACCCGCACCCACCGCGAACTCGCCGACATCGGACTGGCCCACCAACACGTCGTCATCAACGCCGTCCTCCCTGAACCGGCCGACGACACGGATCCACTCGAATCCGCGATCCGCCGACGAGAGCAAGCCGCGATCGCCGCTCTGCCAACCGAACTAGCGCAGCTGTCCACCGATCAGGTTCCGCTCAAAGCGGCCAACATCGTCGGTATCGACGCACTCGAAAGCCTCTTCACCACCGACCCCAGCCCGGTATCCGCCACCCCGCCGGTCGCGGCCCCGCAGCTGCTCAGTGCTCCGCTCGTATCCCTGATCGACGAACTCGACACCGATGATCACGGCCTGATCATGTGCATGGGCAAAGGCGGAGTCGGCAAGACCACCATCGCCGCAGCGATCGCTGTCGCCCTCGCCGAACGCGGCCACCAGGTGCACCTGACCACCACCGACCCGGCCGCACACCTGACCGAGACCTTGAACGGGGAACTCGACAACCTCCAGGTCTCCCGAATCGACCCCGCCGACGCCACCGAGCAGTACCGCACCCGCGTCTTGACCACCAAAGGCAAGAATCTCGACGACCGCGGCCGCGCGAACCTCGCCGAAGACCTCCGATCGCCCTGCACCGAGGAAGTGGCGGTCTTTCAGGCGTTTTCGCGGGTGATTCACGAATCGAGCCGCAAATTCGTCGTCGTCGACACCGCCCCGACCGGTCACACCTTGTTGCTCCTTGACGCCACCGGCTCCTACCACCGGGAAATCGCCCGCCAGATGGGTGAGAACACGAACTTCACCACCCCGCTCATGCGGCTCCAGGACCCGAACGCCACGAAAGTCCTACTCGTGACCCTCGCCGAAACCACACCCGTCCTCGAAGCCGCCGGTCTGCAAGCCGACCTACAACGCGCAGGAATCGAGCCTTGGGCGTGGGTGGTCAACAACTCCCTCGTCGCAGCCGAACCGACCTCGCCGCTCCTACAGCAGCGCACAGCCGGCGAGATCGCCGAAATCGGCAGCATCACAAGCCAATACAGCCAACGAACCGCCATCGTCCCGATGCTCGCCGAAGAACCCGTCGGCACAGATGCATTGACGGCGTTGAGTAAGGCCTGACGGGAGTGCGGAATCGACTTCTGGCTGGTCATTTACGGGGGCTGGATATGGTGGCGACGGCCGTGCGTTGATGGAGCTCCGTGCGAAGTTGGTGCGCTTCGAGGCTGAGTTGCTGGATTTGTGACGAAGCTAGAGCGACTTGTTCGGTGAGTTCGCGATTACGCGTGCGGAGCTTCCGGTTCTCGAGTTCGAGATTCTGGATGTGATTGGGTGGCGCCGCGAGTGTGGGCGTACTGCGGTCGGTCTGCCGGTGCTTCGTCAGCACCTCGACTGTCTCTGGAAAATTGCGCCTCAGGGTGGTGTTCGCGATGCCGAGGCGGCGGGCGAGAGCAAGAGCACTGGGCAGGACTCCACGTTCGGCCGATTCGGCCAGTAACGCGGCAAGCTCCACGGATACAACTGCCGTGGTTGGCAATCCGCTGGGCGGGGTCATCGTGGGTCCGGGCGGTGGCGGTCGACGAATGCGTGAATCTGTGAGGCCCGTTCGGAGAGTTGGCTGTGTAGGAGCGGTGGGAGTGTGGGACGTTCACGAAGGGTGGCCGCGATTTTCTCGGCCTCTGCGTTCAGTTTCGTGAGGTTGCCGACCGTGAGCGCGACGTTCGTGCAGGCGAGCGGTTGACAGTGATCGAGCTGCGGAACTGCGCTCTTGTCGGCGCTGCTGTTCAGACACAGCGCTTTTCGGACATCGAAGACACATGTTGCGTATTCGCCTGGGTAGATGGCTCCGGCTTTGCCTTTCAGTACACGTGCGAGCCGTTTGGGGTCGGTGATCACAGCCCCGGTGAACTGGGGATGGCCGGCCAGCGCCGCGAGTCGTGTTGCGCCTTCTGCTGCGGCTGGACCGGTCAACGGGGTGTGGGCGTGTTGATCGATCATGGCCATAAGATCGTTGCCTCTCAGTAGCGCTTGCTCAGCTTCGACCTCCGCACGGAAACCTGAATCTGAGGTTCCGGCGTATCCTTCGAACATTTGAATGCTCAAGTGGCGGTATGCGATCGCGCCCGCTACGGCTCCGCCGGGTTGTCGGGCAATGAACCAGGCAAGTGTTCGTCGGAACTGTCGGGTGGACAGTATCCATGGTGCGCCGTTCACCGTGGGAACGATGTCGGTGCGTCCGTGGTCGGCGCAGTAGTTGTTGATCCAGCTGCACAGATCGTTGAGCTGCACATTGGTGGCGCAGGTGGTGAAAACTCGATTGGGGCGGAAACCACTGGCTTCGTCGCGCGATTGGGTGAGAAAGGTGAATAGATACTCGGTGCCTGGCCGGCGTAGTTCGGTGAGGACGTCGATGGCGCGGGCCACTGGCGCGCCGACTGTCCATGTGGCGTCGACGCCGTGTGGATCTTTGGCGCCCTTGAAGGCTGTGCCGGAAACTGTCCATCGGTATGGGGTTCCGTCGGATCTTCGGAGAACCGTGACGCAGCCGGGTCGCAGGCTTTTGACTTCACTTTCGCGCATGCCGGACAGATAGGCGACAAGGACGTAGCAGGCGGTGTGGAGCATCCGTGAGAGCACTCTCGCGGACTTGCTCGGATGGTTGTTTGCGCAGATCCCGTTGGTCCACGGCTTTTCGTCGAGTCTCCCCGAGATGGTTATAGGAAACCATGTGTACGGATCGACGCCGACCAGCTTTTCGGCAGCGGCGATCGATTCCCACTGTTCAGGTCTTCGGATGTCGCTGATGCCGGCCTCCGCGGCGAGGAGTGATCGGTTCACTCCTCGCCTCGTACCGGGTAGGGGTTGTCCAGTTCGGATGTAGCGATCGAGGACCTCCGTCAGGGCTGCGTGTGCTCCGGAGTTTCGGCCAAGAGCGGAGGGCTTGGTTCGGTTCTTGATGGGCCCGCTGTGTTCGAGGGCGGTCAGGATGTCGGGTGCGAAATCGTCGACGAATCTCAACGACCATGCAATGAGCGGACCGAGTACCTGTTCAGGGATGCGAGGGGTGATGTTTTCCGCGCGTGAGCGCGATTGCTGGGACCATCCCTCGGCTGCGTACTGAGGGTCGAAGTTGAGGGGCTCGGTCAGGGCGCTTCGATACCGCCACAGCATGCGCACTGCGCGTCGGGCGTTCTCGCGGTGGCCGGTGTCGGGGACATCGGCGAGTAGGAAGAGGGCGTAGTTTCCGAGCATCTCGGGAGACAGGGCGGCCAACGAAATTCTGGGACACGTGCCATCGGCCCAGATTAGAAACCGTTTAACCTGTGGAAACAGAGCGGTGACGGTGCCCATGGCCAGGCGATACTCTCCCAGCGGTAACGGTCCCGATAAGAGGGCGGCGAAAAGCTCTTTCGCGGTGCGCTGTTGACGGGCGGGGATGGTGGTGAAATCCAAACGCTCCGAACTCAGATGTGATTGCAGCTGGGCGGCGTCGAGTCGCCACACCATGTCCGCGTATCGAGGAAGGCGATCATCGGGGATATCGGGGCGCAGCGGCCGCCCTGTGAGTACATGGGGGCCTGTATCGCAGTGGGGTTGTGGTTCGGTCATGGGATGTCCCAGGGATGTTCGACGAGGTCGAGAAGAGCATCAGCAGGCTTGATCAACTCGGCGTGTGAGACTTGTCCCGGCGTAAATTTGGGGAGTACTTCATATTCGATGGTCACCCAGACGGGGCCGTAGCGGCTCCACCAGTCGGACTCCGATAGCACCGATCGCCGTTCGTCGAGCGCCTGCCGCAAGCCGAGCACAGCGGGAAGGTGACTTGAGGTGATGACGCAGTTCGCGCAGTGGAAGCAGTCGAGAAATGTTGTGCGACGACATATTCGGCCGGTCGCAGGGTGAGCGTCGGGGTCAGTGCAACCATTCCAGAGTGCCTCATGATCCGCAGGGACTGCCGCTTCCGGAACTACCTTCAGCGAGCCGCCCGCGGCCGCAAGTGCGCGAACATGGGCATCGAGCGCAGCGCTCTCGGCTTCGGCGATGGCAGCGGTGAGAGTTTCGGCGCTCCATTCTGCTGCCGAAGCGTCCCCTCGAAGGTAATTCCCAAATAGCACTTCCACACTGTTCGAGCGTGCTGCAGAGGGCAGATGACCGCCCAACCTTTTGACTCTGGCAACTTCGATAGTGGTCCGGATCCGGCCGAACGTCACCGTCAACGGCCGTCCCACCTCCGTTTCGCTCGGCGGATCTGTGAGCAGTGAATGCCCCGCCGCCCATTCGCTGGGCATGAGGGGTGGGTCGGACAAAGATGCGCGAAACGGACTCATGTGTTCAGCAATGCCGGTGATGCCGCCTGCGATTCCGTTGCGCCAGATCGACCACAGTGCAGTCGAATCCGTGTACGTTCGCCCGCGGGTCATCAATCGGTGCAGTAGCAGGTACAGCCCTCCCGGTGTGTCGAGTTCCCGATGCGGTGGACCGATTTCCCAGGTGACGGTTTCATGCCAGTGCTGATCGCCCCGACGACGTTTCGTCAGCTGTATTTGCACGGCCGTTCCTTCCAGGATCTGGTGTTCGGCTGGTAAGTCTTTGAGAGTTTCCACATTCCGGCCGGTCAGCGCGATCAGGAGAATGAGGATCGGAACGAGATCCCTCTTCAGGAGGAACAGTTGTTCTGCCTGGGCGAGTCTGCGCCGCCACGTCATAGACGGTCCGGCCGGGGAACGCGGAACGATTCCGGTGCTGGCGATCTTTCGTAGTTTCGCCCTATCTATAGCGGACAAGGACTTTTCGGTGGACTTTGGGATTGTTACCGGCAAGAATTCGTTCCGAAAACTCGATTCGTGACCGGGTTGCCGAGACGTCAGCGCGTGCAGCGCCGAGGATTCGCGTGAATTCTCCATCCGAGTATCCGGACGCATTCAGCTTTCTGAACTTCGGAACCGAACGTGCCAGAGCAGCGTGGATGTCGGGGGCGATCATCTCGCGCAACGGAGGTTCGATCAATACTCGCCGCAAAATTGTCTGGCACTCCAGCGATCGGTTGATACTGGCCACAGATGCTCGCTGCCGGAGATACCCCTGGACATGCCGCAGCGTGAGAGCGGACGGTACTGCTGGCGAATCGGGAACCAAGTCGAGATACCGCAGAAACGAGGAGAGGAGCAGCCAGATCGAACGCGCGGACGCTTCTGTCCGCAATGTTCCGGTCGGACCTGTGCGTCGGGCGAATGCATCGAGTGCCGGTCCGTGCCAGCCGGGCATGGGCCACTTGTCGGCGGAGAACGTCCGTGTCCGTCCGTCATCTCCGATGAACTGGACCGATGTGGTGCTCGCAGCGTCGGCCGGAGCAGATGCGGTCGACGGTTCGTGGCGTGGTGAAACGTCATACTGACCCGTGGGTGTCTTCGATGGTTGACCGGTATGAGTTCCGGCACCCGTGCGGGGTTTCACTGCGAGGCATTCGTGTTCGAGGCCAATGGATTTGGCGGCGCTGGCGGTTCCTCCCAATCGTCAGGCACCAATGCCATCCGGGTCTCCATTTCCAGCTCGGCGAGGGTGTGAAGGTAAATCATCGTTGTGGTGATCGAGCGATGTCCCATACGGCGCCGAACCCAGTCGAGGGGATCGCCGAAAATTCGTGTGTAGTGGCCACGTTGTTCCGCAGTCTGTTCGCGCAATGCCGCGATATGGCCGCGTTGAAGTTGTTCGAGGGTTACCACCGCAAAGGTATGGCGCAACATGTGTGGGTGCACGCGCAGAGGTATACCGACGTCGGCGCACCGGACGTTGGCCTCGTGGAACAGACCCTTCCACCTCGACACCGACACTGGCATTCCTCGTTCCGTCAGCCAGAACGAGGCGGGTTCCAATCCGCGATCACCGGCGATGTATAGGCGGCGCCGGTCGGTGTGGTCCAGATTGGAGACCTTTACGCGTGCCTTGACGCCGGCGTTCGTGTAGTCGACAGCGATAGGTTGGGCAGGGTCCTCGACGACGAGCGGGCGAGCGATTTTGTCGTACCGTCCGTGTGCGCGAGCGTCGTCGATAATCTGGCGGCGATCGACATCGCGGTAGTTGATCAGTTCTCTGACGATGGATTCCGGTATGTACACCCATCTGGTCGAGGAGCCTTTGGCGATGGCTACCGGGAGTCGGAAGCGTTGATAGGACACGGGCTGGTGCTCGGTGGGCAGGTCGAAGACCGTAAGTGCGGACTGCTCGGCGAGGCGTAGTCCGGTTCGCACCATGAGATCGCAGAACACCGCATTACGCGTCGCCCAGCGTCCGCGGAATGCGGGGCGAGGGAGACCGTCCGCGTTCATACCCTTCATTCCGGTGTCTCTCCATCGCCGATAAGAGGCTTGCGGAATCCACTCGATGTTGTCCCGGTTGACATCTCGCGAATAGGTCGTGGGACTACTTCCTTGATCGTCGATGCGGCCCGGGGTATGAGAGCGACCACTACGGGCATGGTGCGGGATCGGGTTCGCGGCGACGAATCCCTTGCGCACTGCCAGCGATAGAAGTTGTTGACTGCCGCGACTTCTCGGTTCCAAGTTGCTCCGGACACTCGTGGGCCGGAAGCATCGCGCCGTCGCCAGACCAGGTAAGCGACATGGTCGTCCTCATTCGCATCACGCCATGAGATGCCGCTCCGCGCTGAGGTGAGAAATGAAAGGAACGCGGCGATGTTGCGTGCATAGCCCTGCTGGCTGATCGGTGACATCGTGACGAAACTCGGGTTTCGGAAGTACGAATTGAGGTCCACGTCGTACTCGAACGACGGAGACAACAAAAACGGTGAACCGGGAAACGGGTCTTCTGGAAAGAAAATTCTTACGGCACCCTCCGGTGCACCGTAATCCGAGGGACGGGCTACACGAGTTTCGGTGATACACACTCGCCAGGAAGACAACAGCATCTCGGTTTCCCCTCTGCGGTCAATGACCGACGGTACACAAGCTCGCTTGTGTGAAGATTCACGCCACCACGGGCGACGGTAAAACAGGCTTGGACCTTTGGTTATGGGTTACTTCCGATGCGGTAAGCGCCGCACAATAGAACTGCCCCCACGGCGCACCGCGCGGGCGTGTGCCGGCGATCAGAGGGCCAGCGGTTCCCGAACAGAGGCGCGGTCAGGCGCCGGCGATGCTCTGCGATCCGCTGACCTGCACACGTTCCGGTCCCTCACCGAGAGGGAGAGTCCGGATACGGCGATGCCCCGACAACGTCGCCGGGGCATCGAGAGGTGTTCACCTGCCAACTTGTCAGCAAGTTAACATCACAGAATCGGTCAATCGCGCGTGCGCCTGGTCTTGGCCTCGCGCCGGATCTCGGGTGCGCAGGCGATGACCAACGCGACGGCGGACACCACGGCTAGACACACACCGCAGGCGACACCAGCAAGGTAAGGGGTGAAGGTGAGAAAGATGGTCGCGAGTGCGAACCCGCCCGCGATGCCGGCCACTCCGGCCCTGATCGTCGTTTCGCGCACTCGGCGAGTTGCTTTCGGAATCATGGGTTCGGCCCTTTCCTCCGTTTCCTCGGTGTCCGGCCAGGTCTGTGACCGAACATCAGCGCAAATCGGGCAGTAGCTTTCGTCTCTGGCATGCGTCCACCCTCGTTCGAGAACGGATTCGATGTCAGCGCAACCGTTTTCGTTCTCGCCGGCGGTGATTCCACACCCATGGCAGCTCAGATATGGCGACGTCATCGTCATCGCTGCTCGCCGTCGACGCTCGGCGGACTCACGGGCAGCAGTACCGCGGCGATGCGCGTCTCTTCCCATCGCGATGGCCGGCGGCTGACTTCCGATCTTCCATCGACGAGGTCGCTGAGCGATCGGGCAACCTGATCGTCGGTTTCGTAACCGTTCCCCCACATGCTGGCCGGCCCTCGAACACCGCGGTTGTTGTCGATGACTGTGTAGACGACACCCTCGCCTTCAGGGTTCGGCCTGGTGAGGATGACGAATTGGTGGTCGTCGGATACCGCACGGACGGTCCACCACAGGTCTGCCGGTTGAACGAACTGCACGCGGTGCCCGGCAGTGAGGGCACATGCCGTGATCGTCGAGGGTGACGATCGTGTTGCGATGCTCATGATGCTCTGCTCAGCTTTCGTCGAAGTCCAAGCGCAGTGCATCGCTCACGAACGCACGAGTGCGACTGGCCGGGTGAGTCATCGAGCGGCTCGATGACCTGCGCATCGTGTCCGAAATCGGGCGTTGAACTCAACGGGGTGTCCCCTGATCCGGAGGGCGAGCCGGCGCCCGGCCGGCCGACCCTTCGAGGAGTGAGGGGACGTGTCGTCTTCCCAGCTGAAAGACCTTTTTCGACCTATAGGATCAATGATCCGGACGATCGCACCCGGCGGACGTGCCCGGCGGTGCGTCGCGCTCTTCCGGTTTCTCCACGATGAGTGGCCTCACCCCAGCCTTGTACCGAAATCCCCACCAACCATTCGGCAACAGAACCATTCCGGCCTGACCCTCGTCAGGCGGCGGAGTCCAGCCCTCGTCCGGGGCAGGGGGTCGAGTCATATCGACAGTGTCTCAACCTCCCGAAAACAGCCGCGAAGCAGGACAAACCTGCGCACAGTGGAGAGATGAGCGCCGCCACAGGAAAACCGGTTCCGCCGATGCTCGCCACGCTCGGCAATCCACCGACGGGGGAGCGCTGGGCCCACCGACGGGGGAGCGCTGGGCATTCGAGTCGAAATGGGATGGCCAAAGGGCAATAGCCACAACAGGTTCCACGTCCACGACTCTGTGGTCGCGCAACGGTAACAACATCAGTGCCTCGTTCCCCGAGATCGTCGACGCTCTCCGTTCGGTGCTCGATCACCGTGAAGCCGTCCTCGACGGGGAAATCGTCGCTCTCGGACCCGACGGTGTCCCGTCCTTCTCCCTGTTGCAGCGCCGGATGCACGTTCTGCGGCCCACCGCTCAGCTCCGCAACGAGGCTCTGACCTCGTACTATGTGTTCGATGTCCTCGACGTCGACGGAAAGTCGACGACCGAGCTTCCTTACCTCGAGCGCCGTGAAGCGCTCGCCAACCTCAGCCTCGAACATCCACGCATCAAAGTCCCACCACACTGGCTCAACGTCGACGGACCGACCATGTTGGAAGTCGCGAAGAAACACCATCTGGAAGGTATAGTCGCCAAGAATATTTCCTCGATCTACCAGCCAGGCAAGCGATCTCGGGATTGGATCAAAACGCCTCTGAGGGCTAATTGTGAGGCCGTAGTGTGCGGATTCGTCCCTGGATCGGGTGGCGCAGCGGGAGGAGCCGGGTCGCTGATCCTCGGCGCCCACGACGACTCAGGGGGCCTCAGATATATCGGAAACGTTGGTACGGGCCTGACCGATCGACAGCGCCGCGAACTGCGGGACAAGCTCGTCGAGCTCGAACAGTCGGTCAGTCCGTTCACCGTCGAGCCGCCGAGAGCTGTCACCCGCAATGCTTCCTGGTCAAGACCTGTCCTTGTCTGCGATGTGGAGTACCGGGAGTTCACCGGTGGCAGCCTTCGGCATCCATCCTTTCGAGGGCTGCGGAACGACAAGACCGCCGATGAAGTCGACCTTCCCGGTCGGCACTGACCATGTTGTTTGAAGATGCGCTGTTCGGGAAAGAAATCCAGTTATGAGTACAGCTGAACAGACCTATCATCCGGGACAAAAAGCGCCGGTCAGCGGCTTCTACGAGTGCGATTGCGGTGACGCTCATCGGGTCAGTACCGATGTTGCCGGTCACGTGTTGCCGCCGTTGCCGCAGTGTTGTTCGGGCGGGGTGTGGCGGTTGAAAGAAGCTCGCCCCCAATAGAGGCAGATGACGAAGCCGCCGGCACCGAAATGGTGTCAGCGGCTTCACAGGGTCGGTGCCCGTCTTGCGCCTCTCGGCAAGTGGCCGCTCGAAGCGGCATTTCTGGGGTGGTACCCGGGGCAAAGAATCGAACACCGACAGCCTCTACAACGAACACCCGCGAAGAGTTATTCCGCACGGCTGACCAGCGTAGGTCGTCATTTCCGGGTGATGATCGTCCGCAACACGAAGCGGAACACCACCGCGGTACCGGCCCCGACTGCGACACCGGCCACGATGTCGGCCAGGAGAACTCCGACTGTGACACCGAGGACCGTTGCGGCCACTATCGCCAATGCAACATCGGCAGATGCCGGCCGAGGACCGTTGATCGCGCTACCCCTTTCCCTGCTTGTGACGTATTCGCAGAGATCATCACACGCCATCTGAGCGTGGAAGTCGGACCCACGCTGTTCAATGGGACAGGAACCGGTTAACAGGAGGTCAGGCCATGTGCGGGCGCTACGCCAATCGAAGCTCAGATAAGGAATTGCAGTCGTTTTTCGACACCATGCACACCGTCGGCGATGAACTGCCCCCGTCCTACAACGTCGCCCCCACACAACCGGTCCGGGTGATCCTCGAACGAACCCCACGCGAGGAACCCGACTCCGAGCCCCAGCGCCAGCTCAGGACGGTCAAATGGGGTTTGCTCCCTGCCTGGGCAAAAGACCGGAAGATGGCGTCCAAGCTGATCAACGCCCGCAGTGAAACCGTCACGGAGAAGCCCTCATTCAGGAGTAGTGCTGCCAAACGACTGGCCATCGTTCCCGCGAACGGCTACTACGAATGGATGAAAAGCGAAGAGGGAAAGAAGATTCCGTACTTTCTTCACGGAGACGGTGACCTGATCGCGATGGCTGGACTCTACGAGTTGTGGCCCGATCCTGAACTGCCAGAAGACGATCCGAACAAGTGGGTATGGACCTGCACTGTCTTGACTCGGCCAGCTACGGATTCCACGGGACACATACACGACAGATCCCCGCTGATCCTGCCCGAATCATTCTGGGAACACTGGCTCGACCCGACACTCACCGACAAAGGCGAGGTCCAGGCCATGATCAACTCCGTTCCGGAGCCGCACCTCGAACCCTACGAAGTCTCGACTGCGGTCAATAGTCCGAGGAACAACGGCCCGAGCTTGCTCGAACCGGTCCACTGACTGACGTTCTGGGCCTTCGCGCTCGACGAGAGGTCAGGATTCCCGCATCGTCACCCGGGCGAGCATCTGCTCCATCTGCGGCCATCCGAGAGCGAGGTTCGATCCGCTCATCTGGACCCGTGTGTTCCACTCCGGAGCGAAGGCATCGAACATGATCCGAGCAGCGGGAGCGAGTACGTCCCGCTCGACGGCGTCAACGGTGTCGGCATCCCAACGGAACTCCCCGTCGATGGAATCGGGTTCACCGAACACCGACGTCAGACGCGCGGACACATAGCCCAGAGCGACCAGATCCGCCGCACTGTAGAAGTCGTTACTCGATTCAACGACCCGGCCGAACGCCGGTGGCGACGCCGAAAGGCGCCGCGGCTGATCTGGGTGGGCATCGGCGGCGCTCACGACCGTCGCCCGTCCTCCGAGATCCCTCTCCCCGCCATGCACGCGGCGATCGAGGACTTCGGGCCCACGACCCTCGTGGAGGGTTCGGTGACGCCCGTGTCGATCGGGGCGTCGGTGGACATCGCATCCCGGTTCCGTGCACCGTCGCCGGTGTGGGACGAACTCGGCCGGTCGGGTTCGACTCGTGGCAGCACAGCGTGACCATGTGCTGATCGTCGCCTTCAGCCGATAGTTGTCTTTCCTGTTGAACTGTGGGCAGGTGGGGCGCAGTATTTACCGATGAAGACCGAAGAGGAAGAGCGTCTGATCGCTCATGCGGTGACGCGGTTGTCCGCGAAGTATCCGTCGATATCGGCTGATGTCGTCGCGGACGCTGTTGCGTCTGCTCATACTCATTTCGACGGCCACAAGGTGCGTGATTTCGTTCCTCTGCTGGTCGAGCGCATGGCGGGGGAGAAACTGTCCTCACTGGTCGCGTCGTAGCCACGATGTCCGCGGCAGAAGAAACCGATATCGCGCAGGCGAGAGTGTTTCTTGCCCTGTTGAATTCGGAGATCGACGAGTTGTCGGAGCGTATCGAATCCGCGCTGCGACTGGTGCGGGGTACTCGTCCGGTCGCACCTGAGTTGGCGTCGGCGGCGCGCACCGACGCAGCGGCGCTGCGTAAGGACCTTCACCGGGTCCGTCGTATGGTGGAGCAACTGACACGCCGCTTCCCCGACGTAGTGCGCATCGCGGCTCACCCCTCGTAGGGACGCGGACGAGAGGCTTCGTTGCCATTCCAGTCCCGCGTATCCGAGCCCGGGGCGATCGTCCCGATGTGCCGAAGAACCCATTGGCGTAGCTGCGCTGGCGGCTCTGAGCAAGGCATAGATTCTTTTACCGGACTATGACTCGATGTCCTTGGTCCATGCCTTTTCTCGAAGCAACCGGAGGCCGTTGAGGGCGACGATGATGGTGGATCCTTCGTGGCCCGCAACGGCCAGCGGCAGGGGGAGCGTGCCGATCAGGTCCCATACAACGAGGCCGGAAATGAACGTCGCGGCGATCGCCAGATTGGCGACAACAACCCTTCGAGCGCGTCGCGACAATGCGATGACTGCCGCGATTGTGGTCAGGTCGTCGCGTAGGACCACGGCGTCCGCGGTGTCGAGGGCGAGGTCGGATCCAGCTCGGCCCATGGCGAGGCTGGTTCCGGCGGCAGCCATCGCTGGTGCATCGTTGACGCCGTCGCCGACGAGCAGGACATGGTGCCCGCTTTGCTCGAGTTCTCGAACGGCGTCGACCTTGTCCTGTGGGAGCAGCTCTGATCGTACGTCCGTGATCCCGATCGTTGTTGCGAGTTGTGTTGCAGCACGAGTGTTGTCGCCGGTGAGCATGGTCGGCGTAGTTCCTGTCAACGCGGTCAGCGACCGCACCACCGCGTCTGCGTCCCGGCGGAGCTGATCGGTGAACCCCAGTACAGCGACGGGAGTGGCGTCGAGGGAAACGACAACTGCAGTCCGGCCGTGTCTTTCGAGTTCGCTGACAACGACGTCGACATCGATGTCGACATCGATGTCGACGCCGGATAGTTGCGGGCTGTGCTCGTCGATGCGGGTGGGGCTGGTGATCGCAACTTGTCGGCCATCGACAAGTGCGGAGACTCCGACTCCGGGCGTGGATCGGAAATCCTCCACGCGATGTAGCGAGATTCGTCGTTCACGCGCTGCTGCAACGACGGTGCGGCCGAGTGGGTGCTCGCTCGCGGCTTCTGCGCTTGCCGCGAACGCAAGTGCCGAAGCCTCGTCGATATCCGCGGCGGCGAGGACGCGAACGTCGGTCAGTGCGGGTCTACCTTCGGTCAGGGTGCCGGTCTTGTCGAACGCGACTACGGTCGCGTTCCCGAGTTGTTCCATCACGACCGCAGATTTGACGAGGACGCCGTGACGTCCGGCGTTGGCGATCGCGGATAGGAGCGGGGGCATCGTGGCGAGTACGACTGCGCACGGGGAGGCCACGATCATGAACGTCATGGCGCGCAACAAGGTTGGCTGCAGTGCCGAGCCGACTGCCAACGGGATGAAGAACAACGCCACGGTCGCAACGACGACGCCGAGGGAGTAGCGCTGTTCGATCTTTTCGATGAACAGTTGCGTCTTCGCTTTGGTGGCGGACGCTTCCTCGACCATGGAGACGATCCGGGCGATGACGGTTTCGGTGGGATCGCGTTCGACCCGCACGCGTAGGACGCCGCTCCCGTTGTGGGTACCGGCGAACACCTCGTCGTCGACGGCCTTGGCGGCTGGCAGTGGTTCACCGGTGATCGAGGCCTGGTCGACGTCGCTGGCGCCGTCCACGACTCGTCCGTCTGCTCCGATTCGCTCGCCGGGTCGGATGACGATGATGTCGCCGATCGCCACATCGGCTGTGTCAACCTGTTCTTCGGCTCCGGTGGCGGTCACGCGGGTGGCCTGTGCCGGGGCCAGATCGAGCAGGCCCTTCACCGAATCCTCTGTCCTGCGTGTTGCGACGGCTTCCAGGGCTCCGGAGGTGGCGAAGATGACGATCAACAGGCCGCCGTCGAGTACCTGTCCGATCGCGGCCGCTCCGATCGCGGCGACGATCATCAACAGGTCGACGTCGAGGGTCTTCTCGCGCAGCGCCTGCAGTCCTGCCCAGGCCGGTTCCCAGCCTCCAGTGACATAGCAGGCCAGGTACAGGCCCCAGTACATCCAGACCGGTGCTCCTGCGAACTGGGCAACCAGTCCTGCCGCGAACAGCACGGTGGCGGCGACCGCCCATCTGACCTCGGGTAACGACAACGCCGGGGTCCGGCGAGTGGGGAGCGTCCCTGCCCGAGGGGCAGGTGCATCGGCCAGTGTGGTGGGCATCGAATCTTCCTTCAACGGTCGCAAGGGTGAATCGGACGCCATACTACGCATATATGTAGACGTCTTCATATATTGCGTGTGTTTAGAATGTGAGGTATGGGCCACGGAGTGCAAGGTAGGGACACCCCCGCAGCGGTGCTCGACGCCGAGAGCGCTGCCGTCGTCGCCGAAGCCTTGCAGGCGTTGGCCAATCCGAGCCGGTTGCTGATTCTCTCGCGACTGCGCTGTGGGCCGGTCGCGGTCAACGACCTTGCTGAGGATGTGGGAATGACGCAATCGGCTGTCTCTCATCAACTTCGGCTGCTGCGCGCCCTCGGGCTCGTCACGGGAACTCGCACCGGCCGAAGCATCGTCTACAGCCTGTACGACAACCACGTCGCCCAGCTGCTCGACGAGGCGGTTTATCACGTCGAGCATCTGCGGCTCGGGGCGCGGGACATCTCGGCCGGCTGATCCTTTCCCCGAGAGGTCAGGGCGCCTGGGAGCGTTCGAGGAGTGCAGGACGGCCGTCCGTCCCGGCGGTCACCGGGTAGTAGGTGTGGTGGGTGATCGGGTCGACCGCGACGACGTGAGCGTCGTCGGCCAGGTGTCCGGACCCGACGGCGGTCAGGTGCCCGCCTTGTCGGTCGAGCACGCTGACGGTGCCGCTCTCGGCGGCGACGTAAAGACGTTGCGCTCCTTGGTCGTAGGCCAGGACGTCGGGTCAGCCCACCCATGTCGCTCCCGGAAACTGACCAGGGTGAGCGCAGCGGCAAGCGGCAGCCCGAGGGCGGACATCGAGAACCCGACAGATTTGCGCACGGTGAAGTCTCCTGAATATAGCAATGGGAATCGTTTTCGATACTGTAGCGGGGTGAATCACCTCGTTGCGCATCGCCCCATCCCTCGTCGCATCTGATGTGACCAGGGGAGTTTCGGCGGCGCCTCGACATCGGAACAGCCATCGAGGACGAACATTTGCTCTAGGGAAAGGGCAGCGGCTGTTCGTTTCGTTGCGCCAGCATCGTTGTCATCACATCTGATTCGTGTTGCTGCAGCGCAAGCAGTGAGCGTGCGAACCGGCGAATGATCGGATCCTCGGCGCGATCGCTTGCCACCTCGAGCATGTCGTTTCCGCCCTGGTGGTGGCGGAGCATCAGTTTCAGAAATTGTGTGTCCGACTCGTGCCCTTCCGCAGCGCGGAACGTCTCGAAATCCAGCGCCGTGGCCATTCCCGGCATCGAAGTGCCCGAATCGTGTGAGGGCATCTGGTGATCTCCCTCAGCCATCCAGCTCGTGTACGGTTCGGCTGGTTTCCTCGGTTGTCCCCACATGTCCAACCACCCCTGCATCATTCCAATCTGAGTGCCCTGACCTGTGAGGATGTCGAATGCCAGGGTGCGGACTGTGAGGTCGCCGGCATTGGCGACCGAAATTCGCGCAAGCTCGATCGCTTGCTCGTGATGAATGATCATGTAGTGCAAGAACCCGATGTCGACACCACTCGTCGGCGGGGAAGGTGCTTGCGTGTCCGATTCTCGCGTGAGATAGCTCCCGAGGACGATTCCGAGCACCAAGCACACGGCGACAGCCAACGACATGCCTGTTGCTGTGCGGCGGGAGCAGTGTGTGTTGCGGTCATCGTGTCGGCTGTGCGGAATGCGGAGCGACGTGCTGCCCATGGAGCTGGTTCCTCTGTGTGTGATAAGTCGATGTGACTGTGTAGTAACGGATTTCGAATCGGAACCGGGGTGGGGTTCGCGAGTGGCGTCGCCGATTGCGGATGTTCACCTCAGTTGGGCCGGCAGGTCCCCCGGGGTGACACCGAGATGGATGTGATCGCGGTGAACATCGTCGGAGAAGAACCCTGCTCTGTCGCCGTTGAGATCGATCGGGCCACCCACTTCGGTCGCTCCGAGTTCGGAGGCGCGAAGCATGAACTCAGTGAGCACCGGTGAAGTGACGCTGTAGTCGACAATGCGAACGCCGTTGATCTCGCGCACATCTGCCGCTCGACCGACGGCATGATTCGACACTTTCGACGTCGGAAACACCGTTTGAATGTGGCCGGTGTGCATCACCTGGATTCCGAAGGTGAATTCCTCACCGAGACCGGTCAGGACGCGAAGCAGTGTTTCGTCGACCCGGCCGGTACCGACATCGTCTCGTGCAGGTGCGGACAAGATGATGCTGGGGTTGTCGATCACCGCCAGGGCGGACCCGGTGATTGTTTGCTGCTCACCGAGGCTGGTCAATGCCTTGATCTGTCGGACTTGCCAGACGCCGCCACCATGTCGGGCAAGACGAACGTCGAGTGCCATCTGCCTGTTCACAGATTCCGTGGAGTAGGTCAGTTGTTGATCGAACAAGGCGATGACCGCAGCTTCGTCAGTGGCGATGCCGCCGTACTGCGGATAGAGGACCCGCAGGGAACCGGCGATCGCATCAGACGGCTGCAAGATCGCTGCGGCCGCGACGAGTTCGGGTACGAGACCAACTCGCGAGAGCGGATCGGTGACGGTCGACCACGTTCCCGCTGTTTCGAGGAAGTCTGCTGCCGTTCGTTTGATGTCGGGCAGCACCTCATTGGCGCTCGGTGTCCACACGCCCGAAAGCCCCTGCTGCTGTTGCATGTTCGTGGATTTGTGCCGGGACGGCACATCACCGGGGCGCGTGGCGGTGGTAGAGACGGGCGCATCAGGGGTTGTGTGGGGTGTTCGCGGCACTGCACATGCGCTGATCGTTCCGGCGGCGGGGACGGCGACGATCAGCGCTAGAACTTGTCGGCGAGTGAGCTCCATATGGTCCTTGTAGTGGTGTCAGAGAGTCGATACCGGTGATCTGTGGCGGGTTTTCCGCCCCCTGCTAGCGCGGTGCAGGGCCTGGGGGCGTGGCGGATCGAGGTGGGGCGTCAGACGGCAGTTCCCGGGGGCCGGCTGGGCCCGGTCGTGGTTGGGAACCATCACCGATGGACAGCGTGATCACCGAACCGGGAAGCGTCGAACCGACAGGCGAGATGCTGACCACTGTTCCCGGCGTCGAAACGGATTCGGTTGTGGTCGTTGCGACGTCGAACCCTGCAGCTTGAAGCAGCGAGGTCGCTGCGGACGACGTCATCCCGACCACGTTCGGAATTTGAGCGCTCTGCGCACCTCGGACGTATTTCTGATCGACGGGTGGCAGTTCCACAGGACCGAATTTCGTGGCTATCGGCGCCAGCGCGTCGTACCAGGTGCGTGCAGGTTCGTTGCCGCCGTAGAGATCACCGGATCCGCAGGGCCGCAGGGGGAAGGAACAGAGTGCACTCGGAGTCGGCGAATCGCCGTACGTGTACACCGCACCGGCGTAGCGGTTGGTGAATCCGAGGAAACCGGAGGACCGATTCGCCTCGGTAGTTCCGGTTTTTCCCGACATCGGCAGCGACCACCGGGCCGACGCCGCTGCGGCGGCTGCGGTGCCGCCAGGTTGGTCGTCCTTGCTCATCGCGTTGGCCAGGGTGTTCGCCAGTCCTGGGTCGATCACCTGCTCGCACCCTTGTACCGCCATCGGCACCGGGGCGCCCTCGCGATCGAGTACCGAGTCGATCGGGGTCGGGGGACACCACTTCCCCGAGGATGCGAGTGTTGCTGCCACGTTGGACAGTTCGAGTGGGTTGACCTGGGTCGGTCCGAGGGTGAACGAGCCCAGGTTCTGCTGCTTTTGGACTTCGGCCATGCTCTGCTGGCCTTGCCCCGAGGTGCCCGGCTCGTCGTAGGAGCGAAGTCCGAGCCGTACGGCCATCTCCACTGCCGGGGTGACCCCGACGGACTCGAGTAACTTCACGAAGGCGGTGTTCGGTGATTGCGCCAACGCATCGGTCAGCGGGAGGGCGGCGGGATAGTTGCCGGTGTTCTCGACGCAGTAGGTGGACGGGGGGCATCCTTGTGCGCCGCCATCACCGAGTCCTTTGACTTCGACTCGTCGGGGAACCTGCAGGACGCTGCTGCTACCGAGTCCCTTCTCCATTGCCGCTGCGGCGGTGAAGATTTTGAAGATCGAGCCCGCTCCGTTGCCGACAAGCGAATACGGTTGCGGCTGTACTGTTTCAGAGGCTTCGGCGTCGAGGCCGTACGTGCGACTGCTGCCCATTGCCAGTATGCGGTGTTGGTCCTGGCCGGGTGCGACGACATTCATGACGGTCGCGGCCCCGTCCACGTCGGGTCTGGTGTTGCGTACCAGTGCGGTCTTGACGGAGTCTTGGACGTCCGGCTCGAGAGTGGTCCTGATCAGGTAGCCGCCTTTGTCGATTTCTTCGCCGCTGATGCCCGCTTGGGCCAGGTACTGCAGCGCGTAGTCGCAGAAGAATCCGCGGTCGCCGGCGGCGATACATCCGCGTGGGAGTGTATTGGGTTCGGCGAGGACGCCCAGGGGTTGGGTTTTGGCTGCCCGCAGCTCGTCGGCGCGTTCGGGGATGTTTTCGATCATCGTGTCGAGAACGACGTTTCGGCGTGCGGTGACGCCGTCCACGTTCGTGTACGGGTTGAGTGCGGAACTGGACTGGACCATGCCGGCGAGCATCGCGGCCTGCATGGCGGACAGGTCGCTGGCGTCGATGCCGAAGTAGGTTCGGGCTGCGTCTTGGATTCCGAAGGATGCGTTGCCGAATGGAACGAGGTTGAGATAGCGGGTGAGGATCTCGTCTTTGGTCAGTTGTCGGTCGAGGGTCAGTGCCATGCGGATCTCGCGGATCTTGCGCGCGGGTGTCGTTTCGATGGCAGCTCGGCGTTCGGCGTCGGTGGTGGCCAGCACCAGAAGTTGATAGTTCTTCACGTACTGCTGGTTGAGTGTCGAGGCGCCCTGTTCGACCTGTCCGCTGGTGGTGTTGGTCAGGAACGCTCGGAGTGTGCCCTGCCAGTCCACGCCTTGGTGGTCGGCGAAACGTTTGTCCTCGACGGAGACGATCGCGAGCTTCATCTCGTTGGAGATTTGATCGCTGGGGACTTCGAAGCGGCGCTGCTCGTACAACCATGCGATCGGGTTTCCGGCTGCGTCGACCATGGTCGAAACGCCGGGAACAACTCCCTTGGCCAGCTCGGCGGAGACGTTGTCGACGGTGCTCACCGCCTGATTCGATGCGTATCCGAAGCCCCCGACGACCGGAAAGAGCACACCCGCGAGCAGGGCGCCGGCCAATGCCGTGCATCCGGCGAGTTTGGCCACTGTTTTTGTCGCACTGCTCATGTCAATTCCGTTCCGTCCTGTGCTGCGACGCCGAGTGATCGCCGGTAGACCTGCATTCGTCGACCGTCACGATCGAGGTAGGTGCGCGTCGGGGTCCATCCGAGGCGTTCGTAGAAACCGTGGGAGGTGCTCGAAGCGGAATCGGCGGTGTCGACGTGTGTTGCAAGCTCGGCGGTGGGCGTACCGAACTGCGTTGCGGCGGCCTCGAAGCCGGCGGTGAGTTCGGCGCCGATTCCCCGGCCACGCCGTGCGGGGTCGACGGCGACAGCGGCCAGTACCGCTACCGGATCGGCGGGCGGGCGGGGCGGGGACGTCGTCGTCCTGACATCGCGAGGACAGCCCAGGAACAATTCCTTGGCGGCATTGCACCACGGCAGTGCCCGTGTGCGGAGAAACCGGGCAGCCAGTTGCGGCCGCGCGACCAGCGCGATGATGCCGTGAACAGCGAGTGAGGCCATCGTTTGTCGGTCGCGCACCATGTGGCTCAGGTGCGTTCGGTGATCGAGTGTTCCGAGGAGGAATCCCAGAACGTTCCGGTCGGCATCGACTGCGACGAAAGCAACGGCATAGGGGTGGTCGAGGAAACTGTGATGCCACCGGCGCAGAAAGCGGTAGCCGAGTTGGGGAAAGAGTCCCACGGGTAGGGCGTCGAGGTGCAGGTGAGCGCTGCTGGAGAGGTCACCGATCTGGGCGGGACGAATGGTGACGGGCCCGGCCCCGGCGGCAGCGGATGCCGGCGGTGTGGGCCGTGGGTGGGGTCGGGTAGAGCTGACAATGACACGCACGAGGGCGCTCCTGAGGTGAGATCGCGTGCGATCGGCCATCGGCCGACGGCGGACGCGGAACTGAAGTGGGAAAGGTCTGCCGGCTAGTGCAGACCTGTCACACCCTCAGTACGCATGCGGCATCGAGGATCGACACCGGGCGCAGGACGGCGCCGACTGCCGCGAACCTTGCGCCGCTTCGCTTTTCCGTGGCGAGCGAGGGTCGTACGCACACAATCCAGAGCAGTCGCAGCGCAATCACGACCAGTCCCAGCGAGAGAATGGCCAACAGCACGTGCACCGATTCGAACATCTGGGCAGGGCCGTCGGCCTCTCCCGGGCCGCTGTGACGGTGATCAGCAGGTGACCCGACGATGTTTTTCGGGGTCTCGTGCGGCGTCGGGTCTGCGGCTTGATCGATCACGGCAGCAGCGATCGGGGCGTGGCCGGCCGCCGACGAATCCGATGTGTGTGCGATCTGTGAGGAGAGGAGCATGGCGAACACCGCAGCGAGCATCACGGCGCCGAGCAGTACTCGCTGCATCGTCGCGTCAGCTCGAATCGGTCCCACCAGGCCAAGATAGCACCGCGCACACCCTCAAGTTCATATGTGCGCACTCATGCCTTTCCGACCTGCGAGTCGACTGCCGACCCCACCGGACGGGGTGACCTGACGGGCGGTCCGTGGATCACGGCCCCAAAGCGGCCGAATGTGTTTCTACATGTGCGCAAGTGCGCACATGTGGGTTAGAGTGGGGTTTCCTTGTTCACGAGAACGTTCGGAGGATCTCCGTGCTCGACGTATTGCGGCATCGCACCTTCCGCCGATTGTTCACCGCTCAGATCGTTGCCCTGATCGGCACCGGGTTACTGACGGTCGCTCTCGGTCTGCTGGCCTACGACCTGGCGGGCAGCGATGCCGGCGCGGTGCTCGGCACTGCGCTGGCCATCAAGATGCTGGCCTACGTCGGCGTCGCGCCGATCATCTCCGCCCTCACCCATCGTGTGCCCCGCAAAGTCCTCTTGGTATCCGCGGACGTGATCCGGGCTCTCATCGCGCTCGCCTTGCCGTTCGTCGACCAGACCTGGCAGATCTACGTCCTGATTTTTCTGTTGCAGTCGGCATCGGCGACGTTCACTCCGGCCTTTCAATCGGTGATCCCCTCGGTCTTGGTCGAGGAAGAGGATTACACCCGGGCCTTGTCGCTCTCTCGCCTTGCCTACGACCTCGAATCGCTCCTGAGCCCGATCCTGGCAGCAGCACTGCTGACGCTGATTTCCTACCACTCGTTGTTCTTGGGAACCGTCGTGGGCTTCACCGTATCGGGCCTGCTAGTTGTCGGAACCACACTGCCGAAGCTGGCTCCGGCGGGTCCGGCGGTGCCGCTGGTCCAGCGAATCACGCTCGGTGCCCGCGTGATGGTGGGCAGTCCTGTTCTTCGAGGACTGCTCGCGTTGAACTTGGTGGTCGCCTCCGCGACCGGGTTGGTCGTGGTCAATACCGTGGTCTACGTCCGCGATCTCCTCGGCGGCACCAACACCGGTGTCGCACTCGCACTCGGTTTCTACGGTGGCGGTTCGATGCTCGTTGCGCTGTGCGTACCACGAATTCTCGCCTCGATATCTACCCGGCGACTGATGCTCACCGGCTCCGCCGTGGTCGCCCTCGGACTTGCCGCGGCGTCGTCGATGCTCCTCATTGCCCCGACGCCCCCGATCTCCTGGGTGATGCTGACGACCATCTGGATAGCCCTCGGGGCCGGAACGTCCATGATCAACACCCCGTCGGCGCGACTGCTTCGCGACGGATCGACCCCGGAGAACCGGGGAACGGTATTCACCGCACAGTTCTCCCTCTCCCATGCCGGCTTCCTGCTCACCTACCCTTTGGCAGGATGGGTAGGAGCGGAGGCCAATCAGTTCACCGCCGCGGTCGCATTGACCGTGCTCGCTACACTCGCAGCAGTCTTCGCATCACGGGCCTGGCCCGTGAGTGCCGCCCCGACAGTCGAGGCGGCCGCAACGGGAAAGTGAGCACGCCGATGTCCGATGCTGCCGTGCCCGCCGTGACAGACGTCCGGACCGAGGCAAGTCTGGTACATCCGATCGCGCCCGATCAATCCCGTCTCGACGCTGCGACCGGAACCTTCCGCATGCTGGCCGATCCCACCAGGCTTCACATCCTGTGGCTGCTGACTCAAGGCGAAGCCGACGTCACCGCCCTCACCGAAGCCTGCGACGCCTCCCGCACAGCAGTCAGTCAACACCTGGCCAAACTTCGATTCACCGGCCTGGTCGACACCCGCAAAGAAGGACGGCGGGTGATCTACCGAATCCACGACGGACACCTCGCCCGCTTGGTCGGCGAAGGCCTCAACCACGCCGACCACCTGGTCACGGGCGAACCCGCACACGAATAGGCCACAACCCTGCGGCTGCACGTTCCCGTCGCAGTCACGGCGAGTGACGGTCTGCGGGGGATCCTCCGCAGACCGCCACTGCCACCGCTACGAGAGCGGCCCACCGCCGTCCGGTAGGGACGAGGATGGGCCGGTAATCACAGAGGAATTCGGTCAGGACTTCTTCGTGTTCCGGGGAACAAGGAAGAACACCACGGCGCCGCCGATGACGACCACCGCAACGGCGATCAAGATCCATGCCGGGAATCCACCCGAGTCCTCGTCTGCTGGTTGTGCGGTATCGGAGGATCCGGTTGTCGTTGCAGGTGCCGTACCGCTCGCAGAACTTGCTGCTCCGGGGTTTGCTTGGGTCAGTTGGAAGTTGTACGTGCCGTCGATCGGATGGCCGTCTTCGGAGATGACCCGGAACGCGACCGTGTACTGGCCGGCCTCTCCGAGTCCGTCGAGATCGACGGACATGTCGCGGCCCTCGACCACAGGCTCGGATCGACCCCACTGCGTGCCGTCCGCATCGACCACCTTCAAGGTGGCGAAATTGGATTGGATGTTTTGATTGAACGTCAACGTCACCTGGTCAGGGGCTGTGCTGATCTGCGCACCGTCGGCGGGATTACTACCGGCCAGGGCCGCATGCGCCGCAGCAGGTCCCGCACTCAATGCGGCGACAGTGATGACGGCAGCTGCGGTCAGGCAGCTGCGTGTAAGCCATGAAGTCATATGTTGGGGCTCTCTTCGATATCGATATTCGGGTCGGGGTCTAACTCGCACAAGCGAGAACCCGAGGCGGCCCTCGTCGATTGAGCGACCCCTCGCCCACCCAGGCAGTCCACGGCAGCGATGCCGCCGCGCCCGGCACCCGAACACGGGTAACAGACATCGGTAACGGCGGACGCACCAAGATCGTTGCCGCACGCAGCACCCAGGACACGCTCCCGCGAACTGCCCGCTCCGCTAACGGAATCACCATGCAACACACGGCGACAGCTGTTGCGTGTAGGACCATCATCGGCACCGAGGTCATCGAATGATGGTGTTCGAGGGGAGACAGCGACAACACGGCATGCCCGGCGAGCTGGCCCCCGCTCACTGCCATCAACAGACCCACGCGTCGGGAGAAGATGTTCGCCGACACCGCGATCACCCCCAGGCTGCAGCACACAGCCAACAACAGCACCCATTCTGCGGATCCCGGCCAATGTCCACCCGCGCAGCCGTGCGCGAGAATCGCTGTCGTCGCCGTCGTCGCGCCGACGCCGGCACCGCGAATCTGCACCGCGCAAGACTGGGCAGAGTTCGTCACCAGGCCAAGGATAGAGATACCGAGTCCCCGCCCCGTACCTGCACACCACGACGACGTCGCCGCAGCGTCACCC
Organism: Dehalococcoidia bacterium; assembly: GCA_965232435.1. Lineage (GTDB taxonomy): Bacteria > Chloroflexota > Dehalococcoidia > Lucifugimonadales > VXLM01 > VXLM01. The sequence continues at coordinate 12,375 of CBDDPU010000003.1, read as the reverse complement.
CGACCAGCACGTGAGCACCCCATTGACCCTGCGACACCGCAAACGCGGACGCAGTGACGACACCAACCGAAATGTCCGTTTTATGCAGTTTTGCTAAACTGAGATCATCTCCACTCGACCTTTCGTCGACTCCTCCGAGGAGGAAGGGACATGGACACCAGCGACAAACCCGGGCCGCCTCGATGTAGGCGGCTGCGATGAACGAGATTGTCGTCAACGGCGCGTTGGTGCTGGTCTTCGTTCTTATGGGTGGTGTGTTCGCCGCCACCGAGATCGCTCTGGTGTCGTTGCGCGAAGGGCAGATTCGACGGTTGGAGCAGCGCGGCGGACGTGGTGCGCGCACTGCCGCGTTGGCGCGTAATCCGAACCGGTTTCTCTCTGCTGTGCAGATCGGGGTGACGGTCGCCGGTTTCTTTTCCGCCGCGTACGGCGCCTCCACTATCGCACCGGCTGTTTCTCCCGCTCTCGTGTCGTGGGGGCTCCCGGCTGCGGCGGCATCGATTACGGCTTTGGTCGGCACCACTCTGGTGATCTCGTATCTGTCGTTGATCCTGGGGGAGCTCGTACCCAAACGTATTGCGCTGCAACGTGCCACCGGCGTTTCGTTGCTGACGGCCCCGGTGGTGGACTGGTTCGCGACAGCGATGCGGCCGGTGATCTGGGTGCTGTCCGTCTCGACCGACCTGTTGGTGCGCTTGGTGGGCGGCGACCCGAAAGCCAAGGGGGAGGACATCACTCACGAGGAGCTGCGGGATCTGCTCATCGGCCACAAAGCCATCGCCGAGGACGAGCGCCGGATCCTGTCTGAGGTTTTCGATGCCGGACATCGATCTCTGGCCGAGGTGATGCGACCGCGTACCGATGTCGATTTCCTTTCCGCCGACACCGCGCTGTCTCTGGCGCGCGAACAGGCATTGCAGTGGGGGCACAGCCGCTACCCGGTCACCAAGTCTTCCCATGACGACATATCGGGGTTCGTTCATCTTCGCGATCTGCTCCTCGCCGACGAGCGCACCGTGAACACTGTTGCCGACGTGTCCCGGCCCGTACTTCATCTTCCGGGCTGCAAACCCGCGTTGGCCGCGTTGACGGACATGCGACGAGAGAATCTTCAGATCGCGATCGTCGTCGACGAGTACGGGGGTACGGCGGGGATCGTCACCCTCGAAGACATCGTCGAGGAGATTGTCGGCGAAATCAGGGACGAGTACGACGATCCCGCCGTCCCTGACGTGTCACCGATCCCGAAGCGTCAACGGGTCGACGGCTTGCTTCTCGCGGATGATTTCGAATCCCGCACCGGGATAGCGCTGCCCGCAGGTCCGTACGACACGGTGGCGGGTTTTCTGCTGCACCGACTCCAACGTCTTCCCCAACTCGGTGACACCGTCGTCTTCGATGGGCACCGGCTCACCGTCAGCGCACTGGACGGCCGGCGCATTTCGGGTATCCGTGTCACCCACCCTCATACCCCGGCCCACGGCAGGGTCTCGATCAGTCGGTGACGGACAACGTGTGTGAAGGCAGCGGGCGATACCGGACCGATTGGCTTCCATTCCCAGGTTCTCGGTCTCGGCGAGGAAGGAACGCGATGCTCCTAGGTCCCGGTATCGAGTCCGGCAATCTGCGGTGGCGATGGATGACCGTTGCCGCGGTCGGGGCATTGGGTGTGATCTGGTTCGTCTCCCCGGTCGCGGTCCTGGTCGCTGGTTCTGTGCTCGGCGGGGTCGGGCTGCTGGTTTTTCACCTGCTCCCGCTACGCGAGGTAGGTGCCCGCGCAGCGTCGGTCGGTGCGGGGTTGCTGATCCCAGCGGTTCCGCTCTCCGTCGTGCATTTGGTCAATCTGTTGTAGCGCCCGAGATCGGCCGCCGAACATCCCCCTCGGGGACCGTTGTCTGAACTGCGTAGAGGGCGGTCGGGCGTAGGAGCGCTTTTCTGCGTCTGGCGGCGGTGGTGAGGAGATATTTTTCGGCGGCGGTGTAGTCGGTGATGGTGGTGCCGTCGGGGCCGGGGGTGTGGGTGATCAGTTCGAGGTAGCGGCGCCGGTAGAGGTAGGCGTCCGGTTCTGCGAGGAGGAATTCCGCAGCGGCGACGACGTCCGGATGCGGGGCTGCCCGGGCGAGTCGCGTCGGGGCGGATTGATGATTGACCACGGCGGTGTAGTGCTGCTCGGTGAGGTCGCCGATGCGGCGAGGGCTGCTCATCGGACCGTTGCCGCGATGAGGAAACCGACCCGCGAACGGCAGCACACCGTAGTGGAGGTGACGGTGAGGGAGACATCACGAACTCGACGAGGGGTGCGGAACATGATCACCGTTCTCCGTGTAGTTAGCCGGGCGTACGAGATATGTATACCGCTCCATCACACTGAGTCACAGATATTCGACGTTACAGATGCGAAAAATTTGGGCTGCCGATTCCCGCCCATACTTCCCCTCGCTTCGCCAGGGCTCCGGTTGCCGGCGGGTGGGCGGCCTCGACGACCACACAAAGGCAGGGGACCGACGAGGCCGGTAGACGTCGGCGACTGCTCCCGCACGCCTATTCCTCGACGGTACGGGGCGGCGGCCGCAGAGGACGGTGAGGTTCGTCCCGATTGCCGTGAGTGGTTCGTACAGACATCATCACCCCTCAAATGCAGCCGCCGATGCACGCCGGCCGGCATGGAACTTTGGGATCGGCCCACACGGGTTGTCGGGAGTCGAACGGAGACAACGCATTCGCTATAATCGGCTAACGCAGCGTCATCCCGACGTGGCGTTGCGCTCGGCCCACCGAACACCGGTCCTGCGCAGGCCGACATCCGGTGGGCCACCCTGTACTGCGCGCCTGTCTCCCCAGACACCGCGCGCACGGCCCATCAGGTCGGACACCTAACCCCGCCCTGATGGGCCACTTCTGGACCGTGCCTCGCGGTCGGCGAACTCTTTACTCGCTGCGTTCACTGCGAAAAGCTTTCTCGCAGTAGCTCTCACAGCTTCGCGATCACTGACCTGTCGATGCCCACGGCTCCAGTCCCGGCCGCGACTGCGGCGAAAGCTCGCTGCAATGCCCGGCCGTCCGACCTCATGGTTACCGCACAAGATATTCGGTGAGGTTCACCGGCGCCGAGGTGTGAGCGCCGACGCCGGTGAACCCTGCGCGCCCTGGTGATGCACTGCCCGTGCAGAGCGCTTTCTCGGAGGTGACCCACCCCCGGCGAGTGGTCAGCCGGAGGGCAGGTCGTCGGTGCGGCTCCCCGCATTCTTTCGCGGGGTTTCTACTGCCGCACCCCAAAGATATCCCGCCGGCACCGAATGCAAACGTCGCTCCCCACCCAATCATCACCGTCTCGGTGACATACCCGCCTAGCGTGCCAGGTGCGCGGGCATCGTTGCAGTGGTGAGTACTTCGAGCCGCTAACACGGGGCCGGCCCGAACCGATGAACCAAGTGCGGGGGGAGCAAACTCCAACATGCGTGCGAGGTGAGGATCATGGGTTCGGCTGGAATCGACTTCAACGTGGCCTTCGCAGCCTTCGTCAAATGGCTGTCCGTCACGTTCGGCGGAGGTATCGGGATCAGCTGATACAACCGTCGGAACACCGAAAGCTGCCCCCGTCGTCATCTTAGAAACCGAGGGCAGTCGCTTCGTGTCCAACGTCGTTCCGCTCCATTGGTTCCTCTACTTGGACAAGGAATCGGCTATCCGACGAGGATTGCGCGGTCCGCAGGCCGGGGCGCTCAGTCACCAGGATCCGCTGAGGATGAAGTGATGAAAACATACCGGCCGGGGGCCCTTTGCCCGATCTGAACAGCTCTCAGACTTCACCGTCCCACGCATTGTCGCGGGCTTGCGCCGTCGACGCCGTCATTCCGGCTGGCAGGCCCCGGGCCTTCAACTCCTCGTTCAGGAAATAGAGCCGCGCACGCTGGTTCGGGCTCAGTTGCTCGGCGTGGTCGCAGAGCCTGTGGTGCTCCGCTACGAGCTGTTCCGATGTCAGCCGGTAGACGGAGACCGGTACCTGCTCGCGTTTCATGTGCGCCTCCTCGAAAGAGTCAGACAGTCCGCAGCGAGTCTTTCGACTACGTGGGTCCGAGGAACGATCGAGCTGTCAACATCATTTTACGTCGCGCAATCTCACTGCAGAGCAACTTGCCGGGCGAGCCGTCCGGCAAGCGACGCGGCGAAACTCCTCCTCACCCAGCAACCGTCGTGAGACTTGAGATTCGAACACAGTCGTTACGGGAACATCGTGGTTACGAGCTTTTTCGACTGACGGCGAGGTCGTGTGATGGAGAGGTACAAGTTCACGTTCGCGGATGGATCGGGCACCGAAGAGTTCTTCGAGTCGGACAATGAGGCGATCGTCGCGGCGACGGCCGCTAACGGCGGTAGTAGTTGGGGGTTGTATGTCCAGCGCTACGACCATCGCGGAGCGTTGCTACCCACGAAACTTCCTCCCGGCGGGCACCGGGGCACATGGTGCCCGAAGATCGGCATGCCGAGTCCGGCGCTGGTGCCGGACTCGGCGGTTGATTCGGCTTCGAAGCCGTGAGGCGTTTACAGGACCGTAGGCGGGGTAACTGGCGGTCAGATGGCATGAAGGAGTACTTCGCATGGATGTCGATGACCTCGATGTGGTGGTGTGGCCCGAATCCGAGGAACGTGAAGCGTGGTGGCGTCAGGTCGTCACAGTCGGCAGCACGGATGCCACGTCGGCGACGATGACACCGAATCGGAGTATCGAGGACGCAGCCTCTCGGGTTCTGCACGCGGCATAGTTCGTCGACTGCGGCGAGTGTCTGCCAACGATGATCTGATCGAGGTTCACGTGTGTGCCTGTGGGGGTTGATAATTCCCGTCCGGCATGGCGCGTGGTCTGACGCTGTTCGCTCGAACTGCTACGAATCTTCAATCATCAATGTGTGAAGGGCCTTTCCGATGAACGTACTGACTTCGAGGTCGAACTCGCCGGCTGTGCACAGCGGTTCGATGAGTACTGCCGAGATCAAGGCTCGTATCGAGGCGATGTACGCCGACCGAGGCACTCTCGTTCCGAAAGGCACCGGAACAAAGTCCTGAATATCGGCTGGGGCCGAGTTGGGAGTCCGTGGCCGTGCCCGGGAGTTCGAGGCCGTGCCCGGGAGTTCGAGGGTCAGGGTTCGGTGGGGAAGCCGTAGCGGCGGCGCATGCGAGTGAGGGCGACGATGTCGCCGTCGGTGCACTCGGTGGCGGCGATCCATCGGCAGGCCTGCTGGTAGTCGGCGTGCGTCCGGGCCCGGCTCTCGCCAGTGATGCCGACGTAGGGGGAGTGTTGTGCGTAGTCGCTGTCGGTGTTCTCGAATTGGGAGAGGTAGGCCGCGAGTACGGCTGCTTCGCGCCGGAATTTACCGAGCACCGAAACCTCCGCCAAGGCAATGCGGGGAGGGACCTGCCACGTGGCGCGGCGCCGAAGATGGATGTGCTGGCATCGGTTGAGGTGCTCCACTCGGCCCCGACCTGATGAAGTACGTGCTGATCAACAATAGCGATTGACCGTAGCGCCGACCACTCTAGCTATTAACAAGCCACCGCATAGACCCGGCGGTTGTTGTGTGCCCTCGCCGAGGAGGTGCCGTGGCGGCGGGCATGTGCGGTAAGGGTTTTCTCGGATCCGGTGTCGTCACTACCTCCATACCCGCCCGGAGTAATCGTGGTGAGGCCCTCAGTTTCAGCAACACACGCGTCCTTCGAAATTGTTGGGCGGAGCGCGTTTGCGTTCGTCGTGTGTGGGATATCTGTGGGGTGCGGCACTGGGAACACCCCGAAGATTATTGGGGGACGCCGCACGGACCTGCCTTCCCTGTCCATTCGCCGGGGGCGGGTCGCTGTGAAAGGAGCGCCCTGGGCGGGCAATGCATCGGGGCGTGCGGGGGTCGCCAGCATTGGTGCTCATACGTCAACGCTGGTGAACCCCCTCTTTTCATGTTTTCGGGTTAGAGGTTCGAGGGCTCGGGCGTGCAGGCCGGGGGTGTGTGTGCGGGCGGTGGCAATGGTCAGCTGTTGGGCGTTGCGGTGTGTGTGCCACCGAAGGCGGAGGCGCCACGTCGTTGATGTGCCGTACGCCCGTTCCGGTGGGTTCGGTGCCGGCATCGGAGGCCGGTGCTCGAATCTCAGAGATGCGCGCGCGGTTCGTGACACCAGCGTGACACCAGTAAGTGGTGGGGTGCGGTCGTCTCGGGGCAGGGACCATTCGGGGGCCGGCGCCCACCGCCGTGAGTGACCAGCGTGCCGGTGGGCGCCTGTGTGCGACTCACCCGAATCGCTCGCCGCGTGGGGTAGTTACCTCGGAGCCGGCGGGCTGAAACATGTGTGGTGGAAGCCCCTTTCCCGTGGTGGTTGTGAGGGATGTCTTTTCGTGGGTATTCACCGATCCGAACGAGTGCGGATCGGAGGGAGTGCACGGTGCAGGATGTCAGGCGCGGGATGAGCGATGAGGATCTGGTGACGGAGTGTTGTCGGTTGCAGGGTCTGGACGAGTTGAGTCGCTGTGAGGAGATGCGGCTTGAGATCGTGCAGGACGAGTTGGAGTGTCGGCAGGCGGGAGCCGTGTCGAGTCGTCGACTCTGAGTGTTCAGTATTTCGGAGTTCGTTGTTGAGGAGGGCCTGCGGGGCAAGGGTTAGCCGGTAGCTTCGGCTGTTGCGCCGGTTGGAGCGGAAGGATGTCATTGCTGTGCGGGCCGCAATGGCGAGTACGTGATGCAGCTGGGAGTCTTCTCGCGGGCGTGGGTGTGGGTGGTGGTGATCGTGCCGGTCACCGCCCCAACCTCCGATCCCATATGAGCGGTCATGCTTCCGCTTTTGGCGGTGATTGCGCCCAGCTGTGTCGGAGGCCACGTCGTGCGCGGCGCTACCCGCGTGATCGCGCCACGCTGGAAGTGAAGTGTTGGGTTGGTAACGGTTCGCCTTCCCCGTAGACCAAACCTGACGGACTGTTTTAGGGTGGAGGTGCAGGGTTGAGTAGTGAGCCCGGCGCGGAAAGTGGGTCCCCGTGCTGTGTGCTCAACACGGGGACGTCTCACCTCGTGGAGTCCCCGCCCAGCATCAGTCGGTGGGGACTCCACTTCGACAGTATGCCGAGTTGGTGTATCTGCAGGTTACGTAAATATTCCAGTATGCGGAAGACGCCCGCTCCAGTCCGGGACTCGATACTCGTCCTGCCTTTGTGGCTGGCGTTGTCATGGCGTGCCTGCGCGTGGGCCCGTGATCGACTGCGCGAAGCATCTCCACTTTCGAACTGGTGTGATGTTGCCGTTGGATGCGCCGCTTTGCTCGTCGATCGCGATCGGGAACATCGGTTTCAGGTATGGGTTCGACGGGGTTGCCGTCGTTGGCATGGTGGCCGAGCAGGCGCGATGCCCTCTCCTCGAATCGGCGTGAGAAGCGCCAAAATTTCTATAGTGGCGGGGGTAGACATTCTCTGTTGGTGTGTTGTATCTTTTTTCTCACAGGAACGAAATCAAGAGGTGCGGGAGAGATGAACTACCCGCAAGCAGTACCGCAGGGCAGGGACGTGCCGGGACCGAAAGTTGTTGTGAGTGTGTAGTTCAGGTCCCGGCGCCCCCTTCAAACGGGCTACCGGACATGGTGTGTGCGTTCGGAAGCTCAAACGAGTGCAGTTGTTGGTTCAGTGAGTGAAATCGACCCCGTCTCGGCCCCCGGCGCACCCCCGCGCCGGGGGCCCCGTCCATTCCAGTGAGAGAAGACCGCCATCTCGGCAGAGCGACCCGCCGGCGACCTGTCCGGCAAGTTCGACGACGAAGACTATCCCGCCTACAGCATGGGCCACGCCGCCGAGCTCCTCGGCGTGCGGCAAGGGTTCCTTCGCAGCCTCGATGCCGCGAAACTCCTCACCCCACAACGCTCGGCCGGTGGGCACCGCCGCTACTCGCGCTACCAACTGCGTATCGCCGCCCGCGCGCACGAACTCGTCGCCGCCGGCACTCCACTCGAGGCTGCGTGCCGGATCATCATTCTCGAAGACCAACTCGCCGAAGCGTGCCGCATCAACGCAGAACTTCAACAACGCGACAACGGGCCCGGCGTCTGATCGCGGTTGGTTTCGGTGAATGTGCCGCCAGGAAGGAGCCTCGGGCCTTTAGCTGGGGTTCATGGTTTCCGGGGTGGTCGATTTGTGACTGTGATCTGCGAGTGTGGTTGTCAGAGAAGGGTTTCGGGTCGGGCGGGAGTTGTCCGGTTTCGAGGAAGATGATGCGTCGTCCGATGTCGACGGTGTGGTCGCAGAACCGTTCGTAGAACCGTCCGAGGAGGGTGACGTCGACTGCTGCTTGTACTCCGTGTGGCCATTGTGGGGCTTGGGTGACGGTGAACAGGCGCCGGTGTAGTTCGTCCATGACGGTGTCGGCTGCGACCAGCTTTTCGGCGCGTCCATGGTCGAGGTGGCGGAGTACCACTTGGGTTTCGGTGGCCCGGGCTACCGCTGTCTTCCCGATGTCCTCGATGACTGGCCGTGCTTCGGGTGGGACCGCCGGTGTCGGGTGGCGTAGACGCGCGATCTTCGCTACATGGGTAGCGAGTCCGCCCATGCGTTGCAGACTGGCGGCGATGTGCAGGCCGCCGACGGTGAATCTCAGGTCATGCGCGACGGGGGCCTGTAGGGCGAGGAGTGAGAATGCCTGGTGTTCCCAGTCGGCGGCGGCTTTATCGAGGTTGGTGTTCGCGTCGAGTACTCGTTCGGGCGGTGGGAAGGTCGACATCCAGCAAGGCTGTTGTTGCGTCGGCAATTGCTGTGACGGTGAGAGCGCACATCGAGGCGAGACCGGCAGCGAGGTCGTCGAGGCTGTCGGCGAAGTGTGTGCGCATCTGCTCACTTTAAGCGTGCCGAATGGTGTGCGACCAAGACTGACAGCAAAGTTGCGCCGGTCAATATGGAGCCGAGCCGAGTCGAAGTCACGACAGGACCAGCGCACAGCGCCGCACTGCGGGCACTTCCCCTTCCACCGGTTTCATGACGAAGTCGCCCGGCACCGAGAAGCCCTACCGCGCGGCTGCGATCCTCGCCGGTGCCGTCGTTCTCGCGCTCCTCGCGGTGATCGCGTTCTGCGTCCTGGGCGGCCGGCCCTGAGAACCTGAGCTGATCGCTGCTCGTCGCAAGCGCCGTACACCGTGCCCTGGGGCGGAGATAGCAGCGAGTGTTGAATAGGAATGTGAAACAGACCATTCAGCTTTCTACGACCTACCGCGAGTTTCGGGAGAGTGTTCGACGGTACCGGCCGTCGGATTTGATCCCCTGCTCTCGCGAGGTACTCCGCCGAGGCATATAGGGACAGCGAATGGCCAGACCCGAGGGGGAACCCGCCTTGGGCGATCGCGGCGATTGCACGAGACTCGATCCTGCACGGAAACGATCACCGTCACGCCCCGGTGGACAAAGGAACCGTGCGAAAGCTCGTTGGGGCCTTCAACAACACCTATGACAAGGTCGACGGGACAGCCGCGATATTGACCCCGTTGGCGTACGAGCAGGTTTCCGTATCAGGAATCTCGCATTGAAGAGTTATCACGTGCTCACGCTCTGTTCGAGGACCCCGGCCTTGGGCCCTGCGCCTGACTGGAGTGAGGTGTTCGGCATGCCGCTGTATGAGGCTGTGCGTGCTGCGTTCGCACTGGGAGTGTGGGTCACCATAGAGAATGGCCTTTTCGACCCGGCGACAATGGATTTGGCACACATGCAGGAGGTTTTCGAGACTGTTGCTCCGCGTGAACAGATCGAAAAGGTCGTGGACGCACTCACCACGACCGTCGTCGCCGCTAAGGAAATGAAAACTACGGTCCCGGCTCTCGACCGGTCGCTGCAACGTTGGGAATTCAACCCGCTGGCTGCCCGTCCACTCGTCAATCTTGGTGAGCGAGGAATCTGGGCCCCGCAGGTAATGCTGATCGAACGCGCCATGTACCCGGCCAACCTGTACTACCGAGGCGTGGACGCCTGGGGCACGGATTTCGCCCGTATCCTGGGTGCCCGCACCGAGGCATACGTCGGCAAGCATCTCGGCCTCGTAGCCGGCGAGAACGACCTTCACGGGGAAATCACATATAGAGAAGGCAAGAACGAGGTGAAGAGCGTCGACTGGATCTGGGTCACCCCCGCAAGCGATCATCCTCGTCGAGTGCAAGTCCGCACGACTGACACTCGGTGCACGAGCGGGCGATCCAACGCTTCCGACGATCGCCGAGCGGTATCTCACCAAAGCCAGAGAGCAACTCGATCGCACCGCGAAACTCATCAGCGCCCGAACGCCTCCCTTCGATCAATTTCCCAATGATCGACCTGTTGTCGGACTCGCGGTCACGTGCGAGCCCTTCTACCTGGGAAATTCAACCCTCAACGAGTACGGGATTGGCTCGACGATCCCGTCGCTGGTGCTTTCGCTACGAGACCTGGAGAAATGGGTTTGCTTCCCGACGTCGGACGCAGTGGACAATCTCCTGGAGATCCTGAATGACCCGGAGCGGTGCACGTGGTCATTCAGTGTGGGCACTTCGCGAGTTACCTGATACCTCAAATCCGATCCTTGAGGCTTCATGGAAGAAGTCCGACTTCGTCGGGCCTCGAATCGAGTGACCTGAGCATGATTTGCCGTCTACGGCGTCCGTGGACGGAAGCGGTCGTGGTTTTGGGGGTTGATGCAGTTCTCGTCTATCGGAAGCGACGGCAGTCAGCGATTTCTGCAGGTCAGAGCGAGTCAATCCATTCGTTCATCTCGGTGAGTATTACATACCCGGTCCGGTAGTTACCCAATTCGTAGGAGAATTTGCTTTCCAGTAGCTTTTTATTCTCCTCATTGAGGTTTTGAGCAAATATCTCTCCCACCCAAATTGGATCCTGGGCGAAGAATGTATTCCTACCGGCGCTGTGGGCGAGATGTGCTGCACGGTTGACCACGTCACCCATGTATACGATATCGTTTATCCCGCTGCCGCTGTATCCTGCTTTGATCATCAGGACTCGCCCGTAATCCACTCCAATGCCAATACGTAGAGTATCGGTATATCCCTTTTTCTCCATCTTTTTGTTGACCAAATTAATTAGAGTGTTAGCTCGTGCGGCAATGGTAAACACATCATCGATGTCTGTTGTTTTCGGAGTTTTGTATACCGCCCACACGCAATCTCCGACTATGTTCACTTCCAGGACGTAAAGATCGCTGCCTAGAACCGCAACCATCTCGGAGATAAATGCCCGATATATCTTGGCCAAGCGGGGGCGAGTGTACTTATCAGGAAGTTTTGAGGAGTCACGAATGTCTACAAACAACGCTGTGCAGTGCGCATAGTACCCGTTCGTGTAAGTGAGCCTACTGCGGTCGGGCAGCGAATCAGCTTCGACGAACTGGCCGCGAGGCTGACTGAGAATCTCGTCCAGGCGGTCGGCGCTCTTCTTGTAGTCGTAAGGCTTGTAATTTCCTTCCATTTTGTTAGTTTCCAATCCCGGATGTAAGGGCCAATACCGCCACGAAAACCACCGAAGCAAGGCCGCACCAGATCGACGTGTTGATATAGCGCATTTTTGTTGTCGCGATTCTCGAATTTGCGTGGACTTGATTGGCGATGTGGTTCGTTAGTTCCTCCGGATTGGATGTGAGAGTGGAAAGAACCGTCGTATACCGTATGTCGTTGTTGTTGTAATTCGCGGAAATGTGACCGAAGAATAAAGGATTCACCGATATATCAGAATTTTCTAGGTGGGGCTTACTAGTCTCTGCTGACACGCGAGGCGTAAGGGTTGCTACGACAAATAATACCGTAAAGAAAATAGACGCCACCGCTAGCACTACCACGAGGATCAAGTACCAAGGCCATTCAGATCGGCCCTTGGCGAGGTTGAACAGCGCGACGGAGGTTGCACCGGTAAATGCGAGAACAACTCCAGATTTCGCGTCTGCGTGACGTATCCACTCATTAGTCGTAGACAGAAGCTTCCATGCATGGTCAGGATTGGGAACCGGCACCGGCTGAGAGTGGTCGGCACCCGGCGTCTGGATTTCGGGGGTAGAGAGGGCATGCCAGGATCGTACTCAGGCGCTCAAGAAATACCTGAGGGCCCGAGGCCACTTTTAGGTTTTATCTGCGGTGATGGCACCTCTGGGCGGTTGTTGTGGAGTGTGCGTGGTGCTGGCGGATTTTGGTTCCGGCCTTGTTTTGCAGACGATCTGCGTTGCTGTGCTTGTCACGCCTAGTTAGGCGTGACGCTACCGGTGCACAGAGGCGACGCGACGTTTTGTCCAGGGCGGGGGAGAGTGAATGCTGGGTTGTGTTGATCGGTTTGACCGCCTGATCGAAATGGCACGGCCGACACCAACCGGGCCGGGGCATCCCAGTTGGGTGTCCAGA
>CBDDPU010000002.1:0-39064 GCA_965232435.1 Dehalococcoidia bacterium | reverse complement strand
CAACCGACCCAGACCAGCAGAAGATGCTGACCTACCTCCGATCGCTCGGCCCCGAAAAGTGCGAGCAATGGCTGGACAACTACGGCAACGCCTACGCCAAAGCGATCCTCCCCGTCATCCTCCCCATCATCAAGGAATACGCCGGTGACAACTGACCTCCTCGAATGGACTCCCGCAGACTCCAAAGCCCTCGACGCCTACGCCCGATCCATCCCCGGCCGGCCACCACTCAAACGCGACCCACACCTAGCCGAACTCCTCGCAACACTCCCAGGCCCAGGCGGACGCATCGGAATCGACATCGGACAACCCTGCCGAGAATGCGGAACCCCCATGGCACCCCGAACCCGACGCATCGAAGGCCACACCCCACACGGCGCACGAGGACGCTGCCGACCCTGCCACGACCGCGCACGCCACCGCATCGGAGGACACCGTGACTGAACACTGGTTCATCCCACGCCACGAACAACAGGAGCTCACCGACGCTCTGGGGGAAGTCCGAGACATCCTCGACGACCTCCAAGAAGCCCAGAAACCCCGCATCGCCACCGCCAACTGGAACCCCAAAGTCACCACAGGAGACCGCCCCCAACCCTTGCCGTTCAACGTCGCAGCCGTCGACGCCGCCGACAGACTCCTCATCGAACTCGAACGATGGGTGTACTGGCTCGCTGACGCACGACAGATCGCAGCACCCAACACCCACTGCGCAGGCTACGCAGACTGGCTCACACGCAACATCCTGCTCCTCGCCGCAACCCCAGGCAGCGAAGCCGCACACCACGACATCACTTCGGAAATCAGGCACGCACGCAACGCATCCGGACGCAGCCACCTCCAACCCATCCCCAAACCCAACCCCACCCGCCTCGCCCAAGCACACGCCGAACAACTCAACGCCCGAGGCATCGCCACCCTCGCCAAACACATCGGCGCCCAAGGCCTCACCATCCGCCGCATCAACCACCTCGTCGAAAAACACAAAATTACGCCGATCCGCTACGCGGACAAGAAAACCCCCATCTACACACTCGGTGACATACTCGACGCCCACTACGCCACACCCCAACGAAAGGCATCATGAAAATGGGAGCACCAAGTCCGACACCCACACTGTCCATCGAAGACATCAAGAACATGTCGAGCATGGCGATCACACGAACACAGGTTTCGCAAGCGCTCGGAATAGACCCCCGCACAGTCCGAATTGGCATCGAGGACGGCACTATCCCGTCTGTTCGGATCGGTAGACGAATCCTCATTCCTCGACTGCCGTTCCTGGCAATATTCGGAGCTGATGCATAGTTATGCACGCATGCGGATGATCATCTGATACGCTATGCGCGTACGCGACACCTGACAATCACTCGGGTGTCGCGTTTCGTCTTGCTGCACACCGCGCCCACTTCCCCCCAGGGCGCACCTTTTGAGGATGGTGCAGCAACCCCCGGAGCAGTCGCTAGCCAGCGCGCCCGGGGTTCAACTTCAGGAGGCCCAATGATCGAAACACTCCGCATCATCTGGGCACTCATCCAATACTGGATCATCTAATGCCAACCCGCGAACTACTCATCTGGGCAATCACCGGAATCTGGCGCATGTGGAGGTGGCAGTAATGCAATCACTCCAAGACCAACTCGACAAAAACGAATGGGACCTCGAACAAGCACGACGCGCAGGCAACCCAAACGCCATCGACACCCTCCTCGACCAACGCAACCGAATCCTGACAGACATCCACAACACACGCACATAACCACCCCAAACGAGGTGAACAATGCCCCGATGGGAATGGACACCCGAACAAGACTCCACACTCCGAGAACACCACGCACTCGGAAAAACCCAACAACAAGCAGCCGACCAAATCGGATGCACCAGACCAGACATCAGCCGAAGAGCAAAACGACTCGGAATACTCTGGCAAGAACCAAGCCCCGCCATCGAAGCAATGCGCCAGAAAAATGCTGACAGGTCCGCGCAGGCGCGTGCGCAACTCGCAGCCGCAGTCCTAGCCGACGCCATAAACATCCGCGAACGCATCTGGGACCAGTACACCGTCATCGTCTCCACACCACACGGGCCAGTGACCGAGATCCTCGACCTGCCAGACGCGAAAGCCGTCGCTGAATTCACCGCCGCAGTCGAACGCCTCATCAAGTCCCACGAAAACCTGACCCGCATGGGTGCCGGCCAAGACGCTGACGTCGCGAAGTCGATGCTCAACGAACTGTTCGAGCAGGTGAAGAAACTAGCCGACGAAAAGGAATAACTGATGGCGCTCAACGGTCTGCGGATGTCTCAGAAGCAACTGGAGTCTTTCGCTCACGCTGATGCTGATGCCTCGAAAGGCCGAGTCAACATCTGGCACGGCGCTGTCCGATCCGGGAAAACAGTCGGATCCCTGTTGGCGTTCCTTGTCGGAGTCGCGAACGCCCCAGAACAGGGCGAGATCGTGGTCATCGGCCGGACACGCGACACCATCTTCCGGAACCTAATCGGACCGTTGCAGGACAACAACATGTACGGCGTGATGGCGCAGCATGTGCGTTACAACCGTGGCGCACCGACAGCGGACATCTTCGGGCGCACAGTGCACGTCATCGGCGCATCCGATGTTCGAGCTGAAGCAGCGATCCGCGGTATGACCGTATGCCTCGCATACGTCGACGAAACAACGCTGGTGGCCGAAGAGTTCTTCAACCAGCTCGTCGCCCGCATGTCAGTGCCAGGCGCACGGATCTTCACAACCACCAACCCTGATGGGCCAAGGAACTGGCTCAAGACCGGATACATCGACCGCGCAGACGAACGCGGGCACAAGGTGTTCCACTTCGAACTCGACGACAACCGGGCATACCTTCCAGACGGATACATCGAAGGTTTGCAGGCGCAGTACACAGGACTCTGGTACGACCGATTCATTAAAGGTTTGTGGACGATGGCGGATGGTGTCATCTACGAATCTTTCGATCCCGCACGTCATGTCGTCGACACGCTCCCCGAGATGCAACGCATCCTCGGTGTCGGTATCGACTACGGCACCACCAACCCAACCCGAGGAATCAAACTCGGCCTGGGTGTCGACAACAAGCTGTACGCAATGGCCGAATGGGCGCCAGGCTCAGGCACCACCACCGATCACTCACGCAGCCTCCGTCAGTTCATCAGCACCGATACACCCGAATACTTGTACATCGACCCCGCTGCCGCTGTCTTCAAAGTGCAGTTGCAGCGCGACGGATTCGACAACTACTTCAACGCATCGAACAAGGTCGGCGCCGGCATCGGACTCGTCGCATCCTTGTTCTCCACCGAGCAGCTACTCATCCACGCATCGTGCACCGAACTGCTCGGCGAAATACCCGGCTACGTGTGGGATGCCAAGGCTGCAGAGAAAGGGGAGGACTCACCCGTGAAACTCAACGACCATGCTGTCGACGCCCTCCGCTACGCAGTCTCAACGTCCCGCCCGATGTGGCAGGCACATATTCCAACGCTCGATGCAGCAGCGCGCCTGCCTGATGAACGAATCGAATAGGGGTGGCCGCGTGATCGAAGCGAACATGGCGTGGCCGCCGACCGCGCTGGCGAAAGTCGCCGCACGAGTCCGCGAATCACAAGTGTGGTGGGAAGGCGACGTCCTCAAACTCGACGACTTCTACCGCACCAACCCCAACCGTCGATCATTCGCGCAAGCCGGCGTCGTCGGCAAGGTCTCAGACTTCCTGTACGGGAAACCCGAGTCGGCATCGAAGCCGTCCCGGAAAATGCACGTCCCGATCCCCGCGGACATCGCGAAACTCTCGGCATCGGAACTGTTCTCCGAACCGCTGACGATCATCGACCCCACCGACAACAAGGCATTGCAAGACCGTGTGGACCTGATCTTCAACACCCCCACCTTCCACGGTGACCTGTTCACCGCTGGTGAATCAGCGTCCGCGTTGGGTGGCTGCTATCAGCGCGTGGTGTGGGATGACACGGTCGCCGACAATGCTTGGATCGACTTTGTGGATGTGGACAAGGCGATCCCCGAGTTCGCTTGGGGCCGTTTGAAAGCTGTCACATTCTGGTCCGAGCTCGCGGGTTCGGATGAGCGGGACGTGTGGCGGCATTTGGAACGGTACGAGAAGGGCCGCATCCTGCACTCCCTGTACAAGGGGACACCGACGAACCTCGGTACCGTGATGGACC
This sequence comes from Dehalococcoidia bacterium, assembly GCA_965232435.1. Lineage (GTDB taxonomy): Bacteria > Chloroflexota > Dehalococcoidia > Lucifugimonadales > VXLM01 > VXLM01. Next base: position 34,864 of record CBDDPU010000002.1, on the reverse strand, counting down.
TTCAAGCGCACCCCGACACCAAGGGCATCGAGCTCGACAGCTTCGATGACACGGCCGGCGGATACGTCAGCCTCGGCGTCGACGAGCTCGCTGCCCGATACGTCCCGAACGTGCTCCCGAATCCCGAGTGGCGCAACGACCCCACACTGCGACACCTCGGACTGGCAGACATCCGACAGGACCTGTTCCCAATCTTCCAAGGCCTCGACCTGATCTATTCGTCGCTGCCTCGGGAGTTCCGGATCGGTCAGGCACGCATGTTCGCCTCAGAGCAGTTGCTCACCAATCACGGCGCAGGTCGCGGTGCATCGTTGCCTGAGGATCAGGAGATCTTCACGCAGGTCAATCAGGGCGTGAAGGACGGCGACGCGACTTCGATGTTCCAGTTCCATCAGCCGGCGCTGCGGGTACTTGAGCATGATCAGGGCGCGGAGTTGTTGTTGCGTCGTGTCCTGTCGACGACCGGGTACAGCCCTGTGTCGTTCGGCATGTCCGACGAGGTCGCTCAGACCGCGACAGAGGCGACGGGCAAGAAAGAGTTGACGGTCAAGACAACGAAGGGTAAGGCCCGTTATTGGGGTGCTGCTCTTGGGCCGTTGGCGACGATTTGCATGCAGATCGATGCAGTCAAGTTCCCCGGCAAGGGTGTCGCTCCGGTCGAGGAGTTGGAGCTGGATTGGCCGAAGTTTGCTCGTGAGTCGGATGAGGCGAAGTCTCGGACGGTTCAGGGTTGGGCGACGGCGGATGCTGCGTCGACTCACACGAAAGTGTCGTATCTGCATGAGGATTGGGATGAGGAGCGGATCGATGAGGAAGTGAAGAAGATCGACGAAAAGAACCAGGTTCCTTCGCCGTTCGGTTCGCTTCCTCCGGATCAGAATCCTGACCCGAACATCCCGCCTGAACCGCCTGTGCCTCCTGTCGATGAGGTCAAACCCGCTGAGGAGTAGGCGATGGCGCTCGACCCGTCCGAAGCAGCAGGACTCCCCGATGAGTTGATCAACCTCTACACCGAAGCCGAGTTGGCTCTGATGTCGATGCTCGCCGAAGCGATTGTGGCGGGCATCGACACTCCAGAGTGGGAGGCTCGGCAGCCGGCGGAGATGTTGCGGTTTCGGCAGCAGGCGCAGTTGTTGGCGTTGCAGTTGCAGTCCCAGATGCCGGCGTTGGTTGAGGGTGCGGTTGCGGGTGCTGCGGAGCGTGGCCGTGAGGCTGCGGACGAGGACTTGAAGGGGTTGCCGAAGGTGCCTCCGGTTCCGCCTGTGACGCCTGCTCGGGATCGGAAGACTCGGGCCGCGATCTACGCAGGGCAGCAGGTGCTTTCCTCTGTGACTGCTCGGATTCCGGGTGCCGCGGGGGAGCTGCATTCGCAGGTGACAACGCAGATCATCGCGAGGTCATCGGGTGTCCGATCGGGTACACGCCTGGATGCAGCGCAACAAGCCCTCGACATCCTCACCAAACGTGGCGTGACCGGATTCCGGGATGCTGCCGGCCGCAACTGGTCCCTCGCCAGCTATATCGAGATGAAGTCCCGGACCATCGTCAACCAAGAGTTGATTGATGGGCATACGGATCGGATGTTGGAGCGCGGTCAAACCCTGATCGTCGTATCCAGCCACTCGAATCCGGCGCCGCAATGCCAACCCTACGAAGGGCAAGTCCTCTCGTTGGATGGCGAGGCAGGGACAGTGATCCGGCCCAACGCGACCGGCGGCCGTGCAGTGAAGGTGAAGATCAAAGCCACACTGCGGGAAGCCCGCTCGAAAGGCTTCCAACACCCCAACTGCGGACACGCTGTCAGCGCGTTCATTCCTGGCGGGTCGCGGACGTTCGAGACCAGGCCGGATCCGGAAGGGTACGCGGCGACGCAGAAGCAGCGCGATATGGAACGCGCTGTGCGGGACACGAAACGGCAGCAGTCCGTCGCCATCACCCCGCAACGCAAACGCGAACTCGCCGCACTGCTGAAGCAGCAGCAAGCCGCAATCGCCGCACACACCGCGCAACACGACCTGAAACGCCGACCCAACCGCGAACGACTCGGCGCACGCTGATATATCGGGTTTTCCCAATACGCGCTGATAGATCCCCAGAGTTTCCCGCCGCATGGCGGAATCGCAGTAACCCAATAGCCCCCAGCCGCACGGCACCCAGGGGCCAATGCCGCATGGCACAAGGAGAGAACAATGCGCGTCCAACGATCCGTCATCGCACCCGAACCGTTCGACATGTTTACTCGAGCATCCCGTTGGCCTTCCCGCCAGCACCCTCGACGCGACCCCGAAGGACACCCCCAAGGTGGCGATCCGGTCGATCCTCCCGCCGACCCAGTCGATCCCGCAGACCCGCCGGCCGATCCGCCACAGGATCCGGCCGACCCGCCCGCCGACGTGGACTGGAAGAAGGAATCGCGCAAGCACGAAGCGGAAGCGAAGAAGAACCGCGCTGCCGCCGCCGAGTTGGAGAAGATCAAGGCATCGAAGCGGACCGCCGAGGAGAAGGCAGCGAAGGAAGCAGCCGACGCCAAGGCTGACGCCGAAGCCGCACGCGCTGAAGCCGCACGCGAACGCGCAGCCCGCAAATACGGACTGTCCGACGAAGACCTCGACTTCCTCGAAGGCGTACCAGCCGACAAGTTCGACGCCAAAGCGAAAGCACTCTCCGAACGCATCAAAGCTGCCGCACCCGCCGGCAAGTCCGGACTCCCCGCAGGCGGCGCAAAAGAAAAAACCAAATCCACAACGCTCAGCGGCTCCATCGCCGCCCACTACTCCTAGGAGCCTCCCATGGCTGTAACCCTCGCAGAATCCAAGCTCAACGCCCAGGAAGACTACGATCCCGCTGTCATCGACGAATTCCGCAAGGAATCCGCCGTCCTCGACTCGCTGATCTTCGATGACGCTGTCTCCCCGACAGGTGGAGGCACACTCGACTACGGCTACCGGCGCCTGCTGACGCAGCCCACCGCCGCGACCCGCGCCTACAACACCGAGTACACCCCGCAGAACGTCACCACCGAGAAGAAGAGCATCACGCTCGCCGTCCTCGGTGGATCGTTCGAGGTGGACCGTGTGCTCGCGAAGCTCGGCCCCGCCGCGTCCTCGAACATCGCGTTGAACGTGTCGCAGAAGGTGAAGGCCGCGACCACCAAGTTCAACGACGAACTGATCAACGGTGACGTTGCAGTCGACGCCAACGGCTTCGACGGCCTCGACAAGGCCCTTACCGGGTCCTCGACGGAGTTCCGGGCAAGCTCGGTCACCAACTGGACCGACTGGGACACAGTGCCTTCCGCGGTGAACAAGGCTCTCGATGACATCGACGAGTGGCTGTCGCTGCTCGACGGCATCCCGACCGTTGTCCTCGGCAACCAGAAGGCGTTGGCGCGTGTCCGTGCCGCTGCACGCCGCTCCGGCATGTACACGAAGGACCCCATCGAGGGCCTGATCGGTGCGAACGGCCGGCCGATCAATCGTGAGTCGTACGGTGGCATCACGTTCGTCGACCCGGGTAACCAGGCTGGTACGAACAACCCGATCATCCCGATCGAGGCTCGCACTGTCGGTACCGCTCAGACCGGCCTGACTGACCTGTTCGCGTACCGTGTCGGCCTCGACGGCTTCCACGGTGTGTCGACTGTCGGTGGCCAGATCGTTCAGACGTGGCTGCCTGACTTCTCCACTGCTGGTGCGGTGAAGAAGGGTGAGGTCGAGCTCGGCCCGGTTGGTTGCGCTTTGAAGGCCACCAAGGCTGCGTCGGTGTTCCGCAACATCAAGGTTCAGTAGTGGCGACCGTGAAGACCCCCGTAGAGGGGTACAACGGCAAGGTCGCTGGCGTGAACTTCGTGGACGGTGTGGGTGAGACGGATGACGCGAATGCGTTGGCGTACTTCACCCGTCATGGTTACAAGGTGTCGGAGACTGTGAAGCGGGGCGCCCGGAAGCCCGCCGAGGACTGATCTACCTGATGCCCACCCCCGAGTCGCCTTCCTGTGCGGCTCGGGGCTGGTGGGACCAAATGCTTGGTGGTTGGTGCGTTTCTACGTGCCCGGCAACGGCTCATAGACCCACGTTAAGACCGCTTGAGGGGTTCACCGCCGGGTTCCTTTCCCCCTTGCAGCAGCGTATAAACATCTCGGTATGACCGAGATGGTCTGCGCGCCAACCATCAACACCCCGAGGAGTTTTCGTGTCTGATCTACCCACCACGTTCAAGCGACGGGACTTGATGGCCGCGCTTGAACTGCTCGGCATCCCATCTGCGGGTACACGCCGTGTCCAGATCTTTCCGGATTGCATCATCGTGGAGCAGTTGCGGCGCGACGCGTCCGGTTCCCTGTTCTCGGCTGGGGCCGACATCGCCACAGTCAAGACGGTCATCGGCTTGGAGAAGGAGTAACCGTGCTCGTCTATGCCGATGCTGACAACCTGGCCGCGTGGCTCGGTGAGCCCGCACCCGACAACGCAACCTCACTCCTACGCCACGCATCATCGAGGGTCGCGAACGCATGCCGCTGCGACATCTACGACACCCAGCCGAGCGGCCTCCCCGTCGATGACGACATCCGGGAAGCGTTGCGCGACGCAACGTGCGCGCAGGCGGAACGGTGGAAGGAACTGAAGGTGGATCCGGCTGCTGGTGCCGGCGGTTTCGATGTGCAGATCACATCATCCAGCATTGACGGTTCGTCGTTGTCGACGACTGCTGCGACGGTGGACGCTGCCCGCGCCGAAGCGTTGGACGGACTATGCGAACTGTCCGTGTCGATCCTGCGGAATGCGGGTCTCGCTAGTTCGTTGGTGAGGTCGTCGTGAGCATGGCGGACATCATCGCGGCGCAGTGGTTCGTGTGGCCAGTATCGGTGAAGCGGCATGCGGGCGAAGGACCCTACGAACCGGCATTCGATCCGGCGGTGACTGTGCTCGGGAAGATCACCACGAAACGCAAGTTGGTGCGCGCTGCTGATGGTTCCGAGGTCATTTCGGAGGCCCGCGTGAGTATGCATGTCAACACTGCACTGATTCCTGTCGGCTCGTTGGTGACTTTTCCGCCCGAGTTTGGTGGACGCACGGCTGTGGTGTTGGCGGAGCAACGCCATGACGACGGCAACGGTTTGACCCCCAACTTCTACAGCATCGACCTCACCTAGGAGCGTGCTCGTGATCATGCCGTATCCAGTCGAGTTGTACGACGGATGTCCATGCTTCACATGCCTGGGATTCATCGGGCACCAATGGAAGATGCCACTCTGCCCGACTTGTGGGAATAAGCGGTGCGCGGGCGCTAATCACCATTCACGCCATCCAGACCCTTCCGAGGTGAGCTTGTGAGTACTGCTCTGAACTTTCCGATCGAGCCAGTCCGCTCCGCCATCACCGACGGATTGCACGCTGCCGCTGAAGTCATCAAGCAGGAAGCGATCGAACGGGCACCGAAAGAGACCGGGTATCTGCGGAACACTGCGGCGACTGCGGCTGAGGGGTTGGAAGCTGCTGTCGGCTTCGACGGACCGTATGCCGTAAAGCAGCACGAGGAACTCGGTTATCACCATCAGGATGGTGAGGCGAAGTACCTCGAAAACGCTGTCATCGCAACGAGGGAAGTTGTCGGGCAGATCCTCGCGGAATCGATACGGAGGCAACTCGGATGACACTCGTTCGGGCACCGGACACCGTCGAACTCCTCGAAGCCCTCGCCCAACACCTCACCAACCTCGGACTCGCACGCTACGCACCGAACGGAATCTACGTCGGCGAAGGCCTCCCCGCGATCTTCTTCGGACAACTCCCCGACAAACCAGACACGGCGATCCTCCTCAACAGCTACAACGACGACCGGACACGGGACGCAGCAACCCCCGACTACTACGTCCAACTCCGATTCAGGACCGCCGGCCGTGACCCTCGCACCGTCAACAGGTTGGCCGACAGCGTGTTCCGCGCCCTCGACGACAGGCTGCATGAGCGCAGCAACACAGTTTGGGCGGGCGTCAACATCCTGTCCTGCATCCGGCACATCGTCGGCCCCATCGCCCCGGATGCGAACAACCGCTACACCCGCCCCGATTCATACACCATCACCACAAACCCAGGAGCAATTACATGACCACACCACTCGCACCCCCCAACAGCCAGTCCCTCGCATCCGCTCTCGGACGCGACTGGGTACTCCGAGTCCGCGAACTCGGCGGCTCCGAGTCCGATTGGCTCTTCGTCCGCGGATGCTCCTCACTCTCGCCGATCTTCGAAGGCGCAGAACAGGATGCCTCCGACATCGACGGCGAAGGCTACGACTCCTCGGTCGTGACCGGACTCTCGTGGCGCGTCGAAGGTGGCTGCAAGCGCAAGGGCGAAGCAACTGCCGGGTTCGTTGACGACCCGGGCCAGGCGCTGCTTCGACGCAAGGGCCGCAAGACCGGCATCGACAACATGGTGGAATTCCAGATCTACCGTCGCGACGATCTCCCCGATGCATACAAGGGCTCCGGACCGGTCATCTGGAAGGACAACGCTGCCGGTGATCCGAAGGCGTTGCAGGATGCGACCTTCACCTTGAAGGGCAACGGCAAGCCTGAGGACATCGCTAAGCCGACTGGCACTCCGTTGCCGACCGCGAAGGTCATCACGTTGCCTGCCGGCCTGACTGGCGGTACGTGGTCGCTGACTGTTGGTTCCGCTACGGCATCGGGCCTCGCGCACAATGTCGCATCGTCGGCCGTGCAGACCGCTGTTCTCGCGCTGGCGGGCGTCCCTTCGGGTACCACGGTGACGGGCTCGGCTGGTGGACCCTACACAGTCACCTTCGCTGGTCCTGTCGGCGCGGTCTCGGCATCCGGTTCGAGCCTGACTCCCGCCGGAACTGTCTCCGTCTCCTAACCAGCACCTCTTCTGAAAGGTTGCACTTGTATGCGTGACCTCGCAGAACTCATGGACCCGGAACTCGTCCTGCCTATCGGTGGGCGCGAGTTCCGGGTCTCATGCAGTGCCCGCCAAGGGCTACACCTCGTTCAACTGTTGAACGAGAAACCACGGCTGTCGGATGAGCAGGAACGCGACGAGATTGTGTTCGCTCTCGGTGACACCTATGAGCAGATGACTGAGGCTGGTGTGTCGTGGCCGAAGATCGCTGTCGCCGGCCGTGTCGTCATGGCGCACTACGGTTTGAGTCCTGAGGCTGGCCGCATGGTGTGGGAGTCGGCTGGTGGAGTCTTGGCGGGAAATCCCCTGCCCCCACCCCCGAACCAATCGAGAGTGGGGGCGACCCTAGCCCGCAAGATCTTTCAGCCCCGGGAACCTATGGACCGGATGATCCTGGCGGCGGCCCGTACGACGAAGTAACCGGCGTCCGCGACTGGTACAACCCGACACCCGGCAAACCCGCGTCCGACGAAACCGTTGATCGGCCGTGGACTGATGTCCTCAACCACTGGCACGCAATCGAACTCGACCTCGACGCCAACGGTCACGACATCGAATCCGGTCTCCTCGACGCCCGCACGTGGCGGTGGCTGAAACTGCGCATCGACCACTACGCATCCACCCCCGGCACCAACCTCTGGGACGCCCTACACCCGAAAGCGGGCTAGATGAGGTTCATGGCTGCGTCGATTGCGGCGCGTACCCCTGCCTTGTAAGAGCGCTGGGTTGCATCAGTCCCGGTGATCCAGGCTTGAGCAGCAGGGCCTGACATCTGTTCATTCGGGAGAACTTCGACAGTGTCAGTTTCTGTGACATCGGATATCAGTTCGATGGGGCTGACCTCTAGCGCCTTGGCGACGATGAACAGTTCGTGCACGGTTATTGACTTTCGTCTTCCTCCTTCGAGGTTGGCGAGAGTTGTTCGGATGGTCGGGTATCCGAGTTCTGTGCAGGCGTTGGCCAAGTCTTGGTAACTCATGCCAAGGGCAGTTCGACGCTCCCCGATGCGCGTCACGATGGTGTGCGTAATTCTTTCAGGCCACTCCATATCGTTCATAAATACTGACTATACCCGAAAGGCCAGTGATGGCTTACAAGGATTTGGATACTTTCTTCGACCCGGATCTGCACCTGCCGATCCGCGGGAAGACGTACACGGTGCCCGCACCCGGCGCACCAGAGGCCGCACGGCTACGGAAGCAGGTCATCGCGGAAGGTGTACCGCCAGTCGAGCAGGTATTCGAGGCACTGAAAATCCTCGGCGCCGAGATCGACCCGGAAACCGAACTGTGGTCGGGCGGCGTCTACGACGAGATGGTCGCCGATGACCTGCCTTGGCCGATGGTGTTGCACTCAGGCCGCACCGCGATTCTCCATTACGGCTTCTCCGCCGATATCGGCGAGGCCCATTGGGCGCTAGCGCAACTCGGCAAACTCGTCGACCTCGAACAGGCCACCGAGTTCCTCGCCACGATCAAACCGAAAACCTGAACCCTTGGAGGGCTGAGCGATGAGCTTGGACGTTGGTGAGCTCGTAGCCCGACTGACATTGGACGATTCCCGCTTCATCCAGGGAACCCAACGATCCGAGCAGCAGTCACGGCAATCCACACAACGGATCAGCAACGGCTTCCAGGACATCACCCGCGCCGCCGCCCGCGCAGGCGAAGCAGCACAAGCCGTGGAAATCAACCGGCAGTTGGACCGGCAGGCGCAGCAAGCCGCGCAACGCATCCAAGAGTTGGAACGCAACGCGCAACGCGCCGACCAGTCAGTCGACGACATCGTCATGAACGACCGACTTCTCAACGAAGCCCGCGACGCTGCACGAGGGATCGACGAAATCCGTGCCGGCGCACGGCAAGCAGCTGGTGCGCTGAACGACATCGAACTAGGTAATCGCCTTCGGGAGGATTTGCAGGCCGCTCAGGGTGACCTGGATGACCTGTATCGGCAGGCTGGTGACGGCGGTGCTGGTGCTGGTGATCAGGCTGGCGGAAACTTCCTGTCCGGTTTTACTGACACGATCGGCAACCTCGCGTCGTCGACCGGCCCTATCGCTGGTTCGCTGCTTGGTGTCGCTGTCATCGGCTTGACGGCTGGCGCTGCGCTCGCTGCGGCCATCAAAGAGGGCATGGAGCAGGAGAAGACGCAGGATCTGTTTCAGGCACGTACTGGTGTCACGGAAGGACAGGCTCGGAAGTTCGGTCTTGCCGCGGGCGAGTCCTACGCGGATGCGTTCGGTGAGTCTGTTGAAGGCAACTTGGACACGGCGAAATTCGCTTTGCGCAACGGTCTTCTGGATCCAGCTGCAACGCAACGTGACGCCGAGAAGATGATCAACAGCCTCGATGGTGTCGCCACGATCATGGAAGAGGAGATCCCTGCCGTTGCTAAGGCAGCTGGTCAGGCTCTTAAGACTGGGTTCGCTGTCGACGCGCAGGATGCTTTCGACCTGTTCACGAAGGCAACCCAGCTTGGTCTCAACAACTCCGAGGACTTCCTCGACACTGTCAACGAGTATGGAACCCAGTTTCGCAAGCTAGGTCTGACTGGTGCCGAATCGATCGGTCTGATGTCCCAGGCCGTGAAGGCGGGCGCACGTGACACTGACCTCGCAGCAGATGCTTTGAAAGAGTTCAGCATCCGCGCAATCGACGGTAGCGAGTTGAGCGCAAAAGCTTTTGCTGATCTTGCATACGAGCAAGACGGTGTTGCGCTGAGCCAGCAGGATCTCATTGCCAACAACGAGAAGATGTCGGAAGGGTTCGGGGCCCTCGGGTTCAACGCCGAGGACATGGGGAAGAAGATCGCTGGCGGTGGAGAGGGTGCACGTGAAGCTCTAGGCCAGGTGTTGGACAAGCTGCGCGGGGTCACTGATGAGCAGGAACGCGCCACGCTAGCAACAGCTCTTTTCGGCACGCAGGCTGAAGACTTGGGCGACGCGCTCTATGCGATGGATCTTGATACGGCCATCCAGTCGATGAACGACTACGAGGGTGCGGCGTGGCGTGCGATCAACGTGATGGGCGGCAACGCCTCGACATCCGTTGAAGGCGCGATGCGGTCCATCGAACTTGCTGGCGATGGCATGAAAGCTGCTCTCGCGCAAGCATTCGGACCGTACATCAAAGACTTCGCAGACAACATCTCAAACAACCGTGCCGGTGTGATCCAGTTCTTCATCGACATCGGCAACACGGTGTTCGAAGCGGGCAAGTCAGTCCTCGGATTCGTAGAAGGCGGGCTTCGTGGACTGGCCGAGTTCGCTGTCTCGGCGTCCGAGACTGGTGCGTCGTTCCTGGATATGGGTGCGAACATCCTGTCAGTGGGTGAAGCGATCCCCGTTTTCGGTGACCTGCTGGGGCTCGCGACAGGTGGCGCTGCGGACAAGATGCGGGACATGGCCGACAAGACTCGCACTGGAGGCGAGGGCATCTCGAACATGTTGGAAGGCGCTGCTGACGGTATCCACGACACTCTGATTCCCGCTTTGGGTCAGGCTCAGGACAGGTTCAACGAGTTCGCTGGGGACATGAAGTTGTCGGCGGCGTTCAACGATGAGTCGGCGAAGGTGAACAAGGCGATCGCTGATATTGGTGTTGGCGCTGATGGTGCTGCGATCAAGATTGAGAACTGGACTGGTTCGATCGATCGCAACAACGAGGCGCAGGTCCAGATGGAAAACGGGCTCAAGGGCATGTCCGATCAGTTCGTCAATCAGATCAAGACGGGTATGGAAGCCGGCAATACCGTTGAGGCTTTGACCGGTCAGTACAACGAAAACCGAAACGCTCTGATCGAGCAATTGATGGCCACTGGCATGTCGAACAAGGCAGCGGTGGACTACCTGAATGTGCTCGGACTGACGCCTGAGTTTGTTGACACGAAGATCCTGCAATCGGGCATGCCTGAAGCCAAGTACGAGTTGGACGTGTTGAAGGACAAGGTCATCGATGTCCCGGACTCGAAGACCATCCACACTCAGGCGTTGACTCAAGATTCGATGGATCAACTCAAGGCGCTTGGCTTGAAGGTTGAGACGCTGCCTGATGGAACGGTCAATGTCACAGCTGAAACCGCTGACGCTGAAGCGCGGATGCAGGAGTGGCTGAGTCGGCAACGTACCCTACGGATCTCGGCTGTGATCACTGAACGTCGGGTCGCAGCTGGCGTGGACCCGACGTTCATCGGCCCGTCTCTCGCTGATAACGGACTCGCTGACGGCGCTATCCGTACGCGTGCGGACGGGATGATCGACACCGCACACATTCAGCAGGGTTCAGGGCAGGGCATCTACACGAAGTCCCCGCTCGGGCCGGTGCAGTACGCGGAAGGCGAAACGCAGTGGGAAGCCTATATTCCGGGGGCGCCGTCGAAGCGGAAACGTTCGGAGGCGATCTTGCAGGATGTGGCTCGCCGCTTCGGATTCGGACTCATCAAACCTGACGCTATCAAGATGGCGAATGGTGGTGTCGTCGAGTCGTTCACCGGCATCGCATCCCAACACGCACCAGGACTGCAACTCACCTCGTCGTACCGGGACACCAACGACTACCACGGGCAAGGGAAGGCAGTCGACTACTCCAACGGCTCAGGAAACACCGATGAGCAGTTGGCGTGGGCGAACTATCTCGCCGACAACTACCAGTCGCAGTTGGCGGAGTTGATTTACTCGGATCCGCGGTTCACTCGGAACATCAAGGACGGGAAGATCGTCGATCCGTCGTTCTATGGTGCGGCGACGATGCAGCAGCACGAGAACCATGTGCATGCGGCGTCGAAGGAACCGTTGGGTGCCCCGTCTGGTGCTGGTAAGGATGCGGCTCCTGCTGCTCCGGATACTCGGACGGAGCGGGAGAAGATCGCCGATCAGGTGATCGCGGAAGGTAAGCGCCGCGGCATCAGCGATAAGGGCATCAAGGCCGCGGTCATGACCGCCCTCGCTGAAACCGATTTGCAGAACCTCGACTACGGCATGGATGGCGATAACGCCGGCATCATGCAGCAGCGCGATAACGGTGGTTGGGGAACGTTGGAGGACCGGAAGGATCCGACTCGGGCTGCGGGCATGTTTTACGACAAGCTCGACGACTTCGACTACAACAGCATGTCGGAGGCTGAGGCGGCGCAGAAGGTGCAGCAGTCGGGCACTGCGGATGGTTCGAATTATGCGGTGAAGGCTGCTGAGGCGGACGAGATCATCGCTGCGTCGAATGCCCGCGGCAACGGCAGTCAGATGACTGTTGGCACTACTGACAGTGGTGCTGCGTTGGCGACGGATGGGCAGCGGGTGTTCGTCACCAACTGGCCCGGAACATCGTCATCGTCGTATTCAGCGCCTGAACCTGCGCCGGCGACAGCGCCTGCTGGTGGTACCTCGGATGCTGCGGGGAAGGATCCGAACCTGATCTGGTCTGGCGGGTTCAAGGTGTTCGAGAACGGCGGCATGAACCTCCCCGACCAAGCCGGCCTGTATTCGGATGGTGCGGATTTGATTCGGTTCGCGGAGAAGGGAACAGGCGGAGAGTCCTACATTCCGCACGCCCCGTCGAAGCGGAACCGTTCAGTCGCGATCACCCGTGAGACTGCACGCCGGTTCGGGTACGAGTTGGTGCCGATGGCTGACGGTGGACTCACAGGGTTCGGTGGCTATGTGGGGGAGAAGCCGGGGTTGAAGGTGCCGACGACGGCGAATGGTCGTCGTGCTGCTGCGTATAACGCTGCGGCGTTCGGTGTTGGTGCGGCATTCGCCCTCGCCAGTGGCTTCGATGCGGACGGTAAGTTCACCGGCCAATTCGACACTGGCGCGAACTCTTCCTCCCAGTTGGAGAAGGGGTTCGAGAACGCGACCAAGGAAATTCAGCCGGTCCTCGAACAGATCCTGTTGGCGATCAAGAACCGTGAGCCGATCCGAGCTGAGGTGAACGTCGACCGCGACTCGGGCATGGCGAACATCAACATCCTGAAGGGCGGCATATGAGTAGGCGATATGTCCTCGAATGCGCAGACGGGACAGTGTGGGATTTCAACGATCCTGCCTGTCCCGTCTCGTTTCGTACGGAACCGACGGGTACTGAGGGCGCCGAGTTCACGCACGATGACCAGAAGAATGTGGGTCAGGCTGGGGTGTCGTGGGTTGCCCGCAATGACATGCCGAACTTCATCGGGTTGGACTGCAAGGTCGGGCCTGTCCCGAAGGCTGACGCGTTGCGGCTCGGGAAGCTGTGGCGGCACTCATTGGGCCGCGGCAAAGAAATCCACACCTTCTGGTCGATCACCGAAACTGGTGGCGAGAAATTCCAGTACGTGAGGTTGTCGACGAAGTTCGGGCCGATGGACATTCGGCTGTTGAAGGACTCCGGGGTGCAGCTCAACGACCCGGCAACACTTCGGTCGGACGAGACGTGGTGGCGTAAGCGACCTGCCGTCAAGACATTCAAGGCCGCGGACTTCGCAACAGCCGCTATCGAATCTGAATCGGATGAGCCGGTGTGGCCGCACATCGTCATCACCGGCCCCATCACGCTTCCGAAGATCGGCTGGCAAGGCGAACTCGTCCCACTACCGACCATCGCAGCCGGCGACGTGTGGACCATCAACACCGACCCGAACTGGTTCTCCATCAAAGACGGCGCCGGCAACGATCGGTCGTGGATCGCCCGTGCCTGGTACAAGCAGATCCCCGGAAACCCAGCCAGCCCAATCACCGTCCCCATCACGATCCAAGGAACCGGCACCAACACCAACACCTCGGTGAAAGTGACGCTGCCGCAACTATTCAGGGAGGGCTTCTAAATGACTGTCGCCCTCCCCGGATACCCGCGCCCCAACACCACCGAGGTCAAAGGTTTCCGAATCGAGGTCGGTTCACCAGATGCCATGTCGTGGAGGCCTCTTGGCGCGTACATGGCGGGAACCACTTTCGAGTGGGATTGGGCGATCCCCACCACCGCGGAAATCTACATTCGTGGGGATCATCCGATGGCGTCGTATCTGTCGCACCCGCGGCGGAAAGTCATCCACATCCGCACCACCCACAATGGAATCCCGTGGGATGGGCGGGTTATGGAGGCTCAAGTCGCGGGACCGCCTGGCAGGTTGACGATCAAACTGACTTGTGTCTCGAACTTGTTCAAGCTGTTGCGGGCGTTGGCATGGGTGAACAACATCCTGCCGCCTGAGATCCAGTTCAACATCACTGGTAAGCAGGATGTTGACTGGGGACCACCCGATCAGGTGATGAAGAAGTACGTGTCGAAGGTGATGACACGACTCCGATCGCCGGTCGTGTCCGCTCTGCCAATCCGCAAAACCACACCCGAGTTGCCGGACCTCGACGACATCGACACTCTCGACGACTTGCTGAACATCGTGCACGAGTCACCCGACGACATGATCGTGTTGGCCGCCCGGTTCACCCAGCTCGACGAACTATTCAAGCAGACCGTCGAGACCTACGAGATCGGCTTGTCCATCAACTTGTGGACGCCGGCTGACGGGTTGCCGTCCCCGCACGTGTTCAACACGCACACCCTCTCGATGCTGCAATCGGTGATGGACTACACGTCCGACAACTTCCTGAACTTCACCAACCCCGGAAACATCCTCGGGCTCACAAATCCGTCCGAGTGGGGGAAGTTGCAGAACCCAGGGTTCGTGTTCAACACGCACGCGAAGCGGGACCGCCGCCAGTTTCAGTGGCGCACGGATGGTGATCAGATCGCCTGGATTGAACGGGTCGAAAAGACTGCGGACGCAACACGTGTTGTGATCGGCGGCAAGGCCCCCGAGATCCTGAATCAGGTCATCGAGTGGGGCGCGAACTTCGCGTTGCAGTTGATCCTGAACGCCATCCTCCCCGGTCTCGGGTTGGGCAACATCATCGGCGACCTGTTCGACAACGTGTTCTTCGCGTTCCAACAGTTCTGGGATCCCGAACTCGAAACCGATTTGGGGGAGTTGGGTCGCGGTGAAGCGTTCGGCGACAACACGTCCGCGTGGTCGTTGGATGGGTTCGCTGTCGGCTTGGCTGCGTTGAAGGCGCATTCCGGTTCCGAGGCGATCCGGTTGACGGTCGTCGAGGGCGGCGCGGATGGTCGCGGCTTCACGTTCGGAGAAGACGTCGAAGTGATCGACGGCGTGGAAGTGCACTTCGAGCGCCGCTACAAGCACGGCGACATCATGACTGTCTGGGATGACGGTGTCGTGATCGAGAAGCACGTTTCGAACGTGAAGATCACCGAACAGGAAGACGGCCGCATGCGGACTGTCACCACGTTCGGTGATGCCATCACAGTCGGCGATGGCTGGGAGCGCGTCTTGAAGAAGGTCCAAACGATCTTCGGCAGCATCCGCGCTATCGCCAACTCAACCTAGGAGAAACACATGACCTGGACAGGAGATCCCGTCTGGCTCGCAGATGTCTTGCGCGCTGAGGGAATCAAAGTCGTCGAATACCCCGGCTGGAAAGACCGCGGACACGGCGACATGGGCACGATCTGGGGTGTCGTCGCACACCACACCGGCAACAACCCGCCCGGCAACAACCCCGGATACATCGCGAACCATCCGAGTCTCGGCTTGTGCTCGCAGATTCACCTGTCCCGAGATGGTGTCGCCACCGTCGTCGGTGTGGGTGTCGCCTGGCATGCCGGCAGCGGATCGTACCCAGGATTGCCGACCAACGGTGCGAATGAACGCACCATCGGTATCGAGGCGGAGAACAACGGCACCGAAGGTTGGTCGCCCGCGCAGTACGACGCGTATGTGCGGTGCTGCGCTGCGATCCTCCGGAAGGTCGGTCAGCCTGCCTCGCATGCGATCGGCCACAAGGAGTGGGCTGGTGCGGCGCAGGGCAAGTGGGATCCCGGCGGAATGGACATGAACAAGTTCCGCGCAGACATTCAAGCTCGAATCGATAACAAGCAGGAGGCTCCCGTGGGTAGCTCGGAAGTGAAGCAGGTACAAGACTTTGTCGCTGGGTTTTGTGGACCGATTGGTTCAGATGTTAAGGACGTTCGGCAGCAGCTGACGGGTGGACGTGACGCGGGCGAGTACCCCGGCTGGGACCAGTTAGGGGACCGCACCCTTGTCAATGCGTTGGCTGCGATCGGCGCGAAACTCGGGATCGATGGTTTCAAGGACCCGAAGGCAGGTAAGTGATGACTGCTGATTCTGGTTTGGATGGTTTCGCGAAGTCGTATGTGCAGAACATTCCGTTCGTGAAGCAGAACCGCAAGACGATCGCGAATGTTGTTGGTTTGCTGGCGAATGTGCTGGTGCTGTTGGTCGGGTTGCCGATCTCGGGTACCGCGCAGGTTGTGTTGGCGATCAGCATTCAGGGTGTGTTTGCGGTGTCGGCGTGGTTGGTGCCGAATGCGATCACACCGCAGCAGGCTTCGGAACTCGACGAGTACGTCGGCCGACACCGCAAGCAAGGGTGATGGGGGAGTTCTTTTCCGCGCTCCCCATTGAGGGGGGTGTCGTCGTCGGGTTCGTCGTCGGTGTCTTCCTCATGATCGCGAGAGGTGTCCTCGTCGTCGGCGCTCAGCATCGTGAGCAACTGGACGCTGAGCGGCAGGCGAACACGTACCTCCGTTCAGCGTTGGACAAGGCGTTAACGCTGAACGGTGAGGACGCCAAGACCATCGCGAAGCTATCGGCCACGTCTGATCTGTCGGCGCGGCTACTTGAGGAGTGGCGGAAAGAGTCAGCTCAGGGGGCGTCGTGAGGTGGCGTCGGCGTCAACACGCCGAGAACGAAACAGTCACCGAAGCACGGTTGCTGGACGAGGAAGTGGATAAGCGGTTGGCGGCGTCTCGTCGCGCCCGCCCGGACCACGAGCGTCGCGGGCAGCGTGTTCAGGATCAGATGGTGCACAACCACTTCGGTGAGTTGTTCCGGCTGAGTATGGAAGGGCGATGATGCTCAGAGAAGTCGGTAACTGGCTGTTGGTGTTCCTCACGTTGGTGTGGTGCACGTTCACTCTGATCTATGCGTTTCGGTCGAAGTGGTGGGCGAATGAGGTTGGTCGGGTGTTGTTGCCCGAGAAGGTGTTGACGTGTCTGGTGTTGATTCAGGTGGCTGCGTCGGCGATGTCGAATTCGTTGTATCCGGGGCGGGATGTGATTCGCATTGTTTTGTATGCGGGTTGTGCGGTTTCGGTGTTGGTGTTGACGGTTGTGTTGGTGCGTGTGCAGAGGCGTGAGCGTCGATGTCGATCTAAGTGGGGTGAGCACTGATGGAGAAGTTGCCTCCCGGCAAGCCTCGGGATCAAGACATTTGGGGGACGTTCAAAAACAACTGGTTCAGCCAGATTTTTGCGGGGTTCGCGAACATCGGCCAGCTGCTCGGCAGCATCGCTGATGCGTTCCTGGGTCGTGGATCCTTCGGTCTTGGACCACTGAAAGAGATCAACGACCGCGGCATCCTGATCACCGGATATGGAAACCAGATCGCGAGCTTGGAGAACGTCACACGTACTGGCGTGACAACCCCGGCGTGGGCGTCCACTGGCGGTCGGGACCTGGTTTCATTCCCTGACACGATGATGCAGTACCTCAGATATACGGGCGAGTTTGGCAGCGAAACGACTGAGACGCCGGTGTTTAACCCTGACAAGCGTTCGGCAGAGTTCGCTTTCATACGTGGCGGCCTTGACCGAGCCACGCCACTAGAAGTACTGCGCATCATTACTGGCAGCGACGCCAGTTTCTTCGGGATCGACGCCTGGTATCTGGGGATCTACGGGTATGACAAGCCTAACAATCGAATGATCAAGATCTGGGATTCTGGAGACATCAAAGCGATCTTGTCCAGCCAGCGACGCAGGTACCACATATCAACAGGATTGTCTTTGATGGCCGAGCCTGACCAACTGTTCGCTGTTGCATCACTTCAGATCGCGCCAGGCTTGGGTCAACGAACCCGGGGGCTGGGCGCCATCACGCTAACCGGGATCTCCGAGGAATCGGGCACTGTACCGCAAGCGCGTCACGCCTCGCTCGCGAATCAGTCCGTTCTTCCATCTGCCGTCTCTATGAATTCGTTTTCGTACAACAAGGAACGTCTGATGTGGGCGTCGTTAGGAGCTTCAGCGACATGATGGCGGACGGAAAGCTTTGTGTCACAGCTGAGGAAGTCGAGGAGTGGGCGAAACCTGCGTTGGATGTTTTCGGTCCTGTCGCACCACACCTGTGGATCATTGATCTATCAACCGGCGCTACGCGAGTAATTCGGTCCGCAGATTACGAGGACCTTCCGGCTGGGTGGGCGTTGCTGATGACGGGACCTGAGCCGCTTTGGGTTGCGCAATGGGATGGCGATTGGCAGCGCGCTTGCGATGAACAACTCAACCCGTTACTGGCGGAGGTGGTGGTCTGATGCCTGTTATTTCTGATCGGTTGACTGATGGTGCGAAGTTGGGTGTTGGTGCGGAGATTGTGTTCACGGTCCGCGACATCCGCGACAGTGTGGCGCATGATGCGATCCTCGGCCCCGCACGCACCACCGTCCCCGTGAATGCGACGACCGGGCTGTTCACTAGTCCGATGTTGGATCCTGGCCCGTACTGGGTGGGGATCCGTTGGTCGAGATCCAATCCAACGCATGATGTTTACCCCGTTGAAGTCCCCGCTGAGTCGGGGACTTTCCGTTTGTGGCCGTTGATCGACGCCGGCGCCCCGCCACCTCCCGCCGAGTCGGATGGATTCATCCGCAACGGCGGCGGCATCTCCCGCCAAGTCCGAACCACTGTCGCCGAATTCGCGGCGACCCCCTCACCAGACCCCGAAACCCTCTACATAGTTTTCGAATCCTAGGAGACCGACATGGCAGCATCAGGCAAGCTCTACGGCCTCGCCTTCAAAAGCATGGTGAACGGCGAGATCAACTGGACCTCGCACACCATCAAGGCGATGCTCTGCACGAGCGCGTACACCCCGAATCAGGACACCCACCAGTACAAGTCGTCCGTGACAAACGAGTCCGCGGGCACTGGCTACACCGCTGGTGGTGTGGCGTTGGCGGGTAAGACGGTTAACTACACCGCAGGAACCAACACTCTGATTCTGGATGCGTCGGATACGCAGTGGCCCGACTCGACAGTCACGGGCCGTTATTTGGTGCTGTACGACGACACGCCGTCTACGGATGCGACGAAGCCCCTCATCGGGTACATCGATTTCGGCGCTGACGTGTCCACTACGGCAGGTGTTTTCACCAGTGTGTGGGATGCCGCCGGAATCATCGGCTTCACCACCCCGTAAGCAGGAGGCGTCACGATGGGCTTGTTCAACCGCGGCCAAGCCGCATCGGCGCTGATCTTGGATGGCAAGCGAGCTGTCCGTGCGTATCTCGGTGATCAACTGGTGTGGGACGGCACGATGGATGCCTTCGTGCCGATTCCTCAAATTCTGGTGTCGGTCGTGATGGCAGACCCGGTTGTGTCGGCTACTGTTCGCACCGTAGCACCGCTCATCACTGCCTCGGCTCAGGTTTACGAACCGTCCGTCTCCGGAACGGCAACTGTCCGACCCGAAACAGCAATACTCGTAGCTGGTGTTGTCTATGCGCCCGATGTCTCGGCCGAGGCGTTGATCGAGGTACCTGCGATTTCGGTGTCAGCGATCGTGCTGGCACCCACTGTGTCCGAGGCGTTCGATGCGACAGTCGAAGTGCCGTTCATCCAGGTGACTGCTGGCATGTACTCGCCTAAGATCACCGCGGACTACGCGGCTACCGTTCCGATCATCGCGGCGTTCGCAGAGTTGTTGGCTCCGTTGGTGACCGCAACGGGAACAGCTGTGATCAATGCTCCGATGATCGCGGTAACTGGGTCAGTGAACGCGCCGGCAGTGATCGGTTCAAGTGCAGTGACAGCCCCTCTGATTGCGGTTTCAGCGACTGTGTACGCGCCCGAGATTCGGCGGGACGCGAAGGTCATCGCGCCGTCGATCACGGGCACAGCAACGGCTTACGTACCGAACGTTCAGGCGATCAACTTCAGCCCGTCTGGGATGACGAAGAACGGTAACTGGGTTCCGACGGCCAATGGGGCGTGGCTTGTCGTGCCCGCGTGGACAGCGGATTCCGGTTCGACAGTATCCGGCGATGGTGTTCAAGCTCGGGGCGCGAAGGCGAATGCTGTCGTGTCAGGGCAACTCAGCATTACTCTGTCGACCGGCGCTTACCAGGTGAGTGTGCGGCTGAAAGTAGATGGCGTAGTCGTGAAGACCATCACGGACTACCCCCTGACCGGATACGCGACGACGAATGTTCCAATCGCATCCGATCCGATGGCAATCACCACCGGTCAAGTCGCGACGATCGAATGCTGGTTCACGAACTTCTCGAACTCGTTCCCGATCCAATCCGGAGCGAACACCTACGTCCGCATCACCTGACCGGGCTGAGACAATCAGGGTATGGCTTTCGAACCTGACCCCGACACCGGCCAACCCGGCACCGTGAAACTCGCTGACGGACGCTGGGCGTACCGCTGGAAAGATGCACCGGACGCCGAACTGATCATCATGAAGCAACCGGAAACACCCGCAGAATGACAAAAGCCCCCAACCTCATCGCGAGGTTGGGGGCTTTTCGTCGTCTAACGATGTCAGCAGTCGACTAGGTCGGCTCGCTTCACTGAGGAGAAGAAGTCATCAGCCTCAGGCATGGAGTTTTCCCAGCCTGGGGTGTGGCCTCCGGTTTGATGGATGGCGGTCCGCGCTGCGGCGATGGCGTCGTTGATCGCACCACCCTCGGTGTCGGCGTCGACATACATCGAGATGGTGAGTGTGCGCTCTCCGAAGTCGACACCGAGGTCGACGTCGCTCACACCGGTCAGTCCCTCGAAGGCATCCATCAATGGGTCGATGATGCTCTCAAGGTCGTTGTTGTCGCGTCGGACTCCGACTATCAGTTCGACGTAGTAGGTGGTGGTGCCTACTTCTGCTCGAAGCATCCTGTCCTCCTCAGCTTTCCTTCTAGATTCTGTTGATACATAGGGTTCGATGGCGTCAGATGCACTGTGCTGATATGGAGCTTGCAAGGACAGTAGACCTTGTAGTACTTGGTCTTGACTACCCGCCAGCCTTGATTTTCGAGCTCTTTTAACAGTGCTTCCAGTTCCTTGATCGGATGACGGGGTCTAGTCGGCATCCGGGCAATATATCCCTTGTATCGGGTCGTGCACCCACTATGCGCTACTTGCCGCTACATTCCATCACTAAGTCGTCAAAATTACATTGCGTGTTACGTCACGATCAGGACACGATACGCGTTGCTGCCATGGTACGTCGAAGCCCACCTGTGCTGCCGAATGAGTCAGGTGGGCATCGAACTATTCAGTTGTGGTGCGGCGATCACTGACGGCTTCCCTTCCGTCTCCTGCCAACAGTGCCGACGCTACCAGGTATCGAACAGATGTGCGAGGGAAAGTGTGTTGACCGCGTCAACATGACCATCCATAACCGCTGGTCAACTGGCTGCGTCAACAATCACGGAAGACGCAATAAATACTCCCTGACCTGCGCGTATACCCTGTTTTCGCAGGGGTTCGAATCCCCTTAGCTCCACCATATCGATGCAGGTCAGAGACCTGCAAGGTGAAAAAAATGTTGACGGTCAACACGCCACGTCAACACCTGTCACACAACGACGATACGATGACCTCCCTAACCGGGAGGTTTTTTCGTTTCATGGCATCCATTCGACCACGAACCACCAAAGCGGGCACGCCCTACTACCAGGTTCTGTACCGGCACAACGGCACGCAATCCTCGGACAGCTTCGACGATCCGAAGGAAGCCACCAAGTACAAGAAGCTGTTGGAGCAGATCGGACCCGATGCAGCGCAAGAGCTGATGTTCGGCGCGGAAGCATTACCCGAAGAGATCCCCGCCCTGACGGTGACAGAGTGGTGCACCGAGTACATCGACCATCTGACTGGCGTCGAGGAAGCAACGAAGAACAAGTACCGCTCGTACCTCCGCCGCGACATTGATCCGATTCTTGGTTTTCTGCCGCTATCTGTGGTGAACGAGAAGGCGATCTCGAAGTGGGTCCAGGCGCAGGAGGGATCCTCGAAGACCATCGCCAACAAGCATGGGTTCTTGTCGGGTGCGTTCAACGGTGCTGTGCGAGCGAATCACATTGAAGTGAACCCGTGTGACGGTCGGAGGTTGCCGGCGCGGCACAAGGAAGATGAGCCGGTGTTCTTGACTCCAACTGAGTTCGTTCGAGTGCGGGATGTTGTGGTCGAGCAATGGCGTCCGTTGACGGTGTTTCTGGTGTCGACGGGGATGCGGTTCTCGGAGGCGACTGCGTTTCAGGTGGGCGATCTGAATGTGGAGGAGAAGACGGGACGGATTGTGCGGGCCTGGAAGTACACGGGCGAGGCGAAGCGGAAACTTGGGCCGCCGAAGTCCCGGAAATCTGTGCGGACGATCAACCTGTCAGATCAGGCGATCGAGGCGTGCGGCGATCTAAAGGGGCGCGCACCGGATGAGTTCGTGTTCACAAATCGTCTCGGGCGCCCGGTCACTGCTCAACTTTTTCACAACAAGGCGTGGCGGCCGATGATAGCGGAGCTGTCCGACAGATTAGGGAAGAAGCCGCGGCCACATGATCTTCGGCATTCGTGCGCAAGTTGGATGATCGCGGCCGGGGTGCCGCTGCCTGTCATTCAGCAGCACCTCGGCCACGAGTCGATCACGACGACGATCAACATTTACGGGCATCTGGATCGCCGTGCCGCGCAAGCAGCATCGGCAGCCCTCACAGCAGCACTCGAAGGGCTCTGACCTTTATCGTGGCAGCTCGCTTTTGTATTGCGGGCAGAAGGCGGAGACTGCCGCGCCAACGAGTTGTCCTGCATTCTCAGGCGTCCAACTGTCAGGGCCGTTGAAGTAGGTCATCAGCGAAATGTCCATGAACTCTTCGCCTTTCCTGAAGCTGGCGCAGGCTGTTCGTCCGGCTTCGAGTGCCGTTGAATCTGGGGTGTCAGGGAATCCGATGAGTGTCAGTGTCCCCAGGAATAGGAACTCGGGGTCGTCGGCCGGGTTGTAGTTGGTCGTTGCAGCAGCATGTGAGGTCGTCGTGACTGGTGGTGCGGCTGCGACGGTTGTTCGCACTGTTGTAGTCGTCGGCCTGACCGTTGTCGTGGTGGTCGGTGCCGCTTCGGATGTGGTGGTTTCTGCGGCGACTGTTTCGGCATCGTCTTTGCGGTTGGCAAGAGCGTTGACGCCGAAGTATGCGGCGATGAGCACTGCGACTACGCCTGCGCCGATGAGTGCTCGTTTGCGATCTTTGGCGAGCTTCTCGGGGTCAATGGGCTCGGGTGGCGCGGGTGGTGGTGTCGGTTGAGGCAGGGGCTGTGTGGCACTAGTCCACTGTTGGCCGTCCCAGTAGCGGAACTGCTGGTTGCCTTCTGGGTCGGGATGCCAGCCGGGGCCAGGTGTGGTCATTGTCGTGCCTTTCAGGTGGGGGCGCTTAGTTTGAGCGTCGGTCCAGTTCGGAATTAATGTAAGCCCGCTCGTGCGGGGTCAGCGTTCGGACCCGCACGAGAAGCGTGTGCAGGTCTGTCCAGAGTTCCCAGGCGCATTCGTCGTCGGGCTGTCCTCGCGTCCAAACGAGTGCATTGACGAGAGAGTCGAGAGGGATCAGTAGCCGTGCTGCGAGTTCGTCGACCAGTTTCTCTTCGCGGGCCTCGTAGCGTGGATCTGTGGAGGGGAGTCCGCGCTCGAGATGGATCAACTCGTGAGTGAGGACTGATCGTCGTGCGGCTTGTGTGAGGGTGCGGCAGATGCATATGTCGGTGCCGTCTGTGTAGCCCGCTACGCCCTCGGGGAGTTCGCGGGTGCAGTCGATCACGGTGTCGGCGTGTTTGTTTCGCGCTGTCCGCCAAGGGTGGTATCGGGTCATGCGCGGACTGTAGACAGTGATACCGACAACTTAGAACACGACTAGTCGGATCTGGTTTCCTTGTTTCTCCTGGACGCCGCGATTGGCGGCGAAGCGGTAATCGGACGGACAACCCTGAGCGGTTGATTCTGGGAAGTCTCGTCCTCAGGCTTGACACCGATCTTGCTGGCGGCCATGACTCGGATGATCTCGTCTAGGGCGTCGCGTTCTCGTTGGTCGAGAAGGTCGGCTTCGGAGGGTGGGGTGTAGGGCTTCGCAACTTCGCGGGTCTGGCCGATCCAGCGGGATAGTTCGCGTACGTCGATGCGGAGGGCGTCGGCGATCTTAGCGACTGTGGCTGGTTTTGGTTTGGCGTTGCCGGCGCGGATGTTGGTGATGGTAGATGTGCCGATTCCGAGGTGTTCGGCTAGTGCGCGGTGCGAGGGGGATTCGCCGTCACGCTTGTCCACGAAGCCAGCTTTGACGAGCGCTGCGTCCCACAGATCGTCTGTGGTGGGTCCGGGGTTCATGTCTACAAACGTTCCTCACGGCGGCAGTGTTCGAATAGTCAGAGTGTAGACGCGCTGTCTACAAATTCCATCACTGTGATCTGCATTGCTTGAGGTATGGGTCGAAAATCGCCAATTCAGGTGTAGACAAAAGTGTCTACACCGTCTACTGTCTTGTGGGACGGTAGACAGAGCGTCTACAGTGAAACGGAAAGGCAAAGCCATGAAAAACAAGCAATCTGAATGGAGGCTCGACGTGATCGTGAACGCCGACCTGTTGGTCGAATACATGGAGTACAACGACATGTCCGTCCGAGAACTGGCATCGAGGGTGAAGTGCTCCCACTCCACCATCGGCCACTACCGAACTGGCAAGCGAAAGCACTGCCCGCAGAACCGGGCGAAGCTGATCGCCAAGGAGCTTCGAGCCCCCAGGAAGGCCCTTTTTATGCCTGAACCGTTGCGTGTCACGCGTGACAAACGACAATTGGTTTCGGCATGAAGGCACGAAAAAGCCCGCCCTCTTGCAGGAGGACGGGCGAGGCAATCACCAATCGGAAGGAAAAGCGAATGCACGTAAAGGATATCACTCCTGAGTTGCAGGAAGCAGTGGACAGATTTGATGACGTGTTCGACTTTCACTACCCGCATCTGCGGGTTCCGGGGACCGTCGGCGTAACGCACGAAGGCTGCACGGTTGAGGCCCTCGACGCTGCGACTGACTTGTTCATCGACTCACTGCCTGTGTCGGTGATCCTATGACCACTCTGACTGGATTCCAGCTTCCCGAACCTCTCGCTCCTGGCACCGCGGAGTGGTGGACGAAGTACTCGGCGTCGAAGGTCGCAGCGATCTGTGGTTTGTCGAAGTGGGACACCGAACGATCGATCTACGACGGCATCACAGGCGTAGTGCCGCCGCAGCCGCAGACCGATGTGCAGGGCCGCGGGCATGAGTTCGAGCCGCTGATTCGTGGTTGGTTCTCGAACATGCATCTCGATTGGACGATCGAGGAAACGTCGACATGGCAGCACAGTCTTCGTGATTGGCAGACAGCGGATCCGGACGGGATTGTCACGTTGCCTGACGGCACGGTCGAACTGTTGGAGATCAAGACAGCCGACGACATTCACTCGTGGGGTGATGAGGTTCCGATCGGTTATCTGGTGCAGGTGATGTGGCAGATGGATGTGATCGGTGCTCGCCGTACGCATCTCGCGGCGTGCGGTCCGTTCGAACTGTTCCATCGTCGCCCGAAGGTGTTTGTCATCGACTACGACGCTCGGGATGCGGCGGTGCTGCGGGAGCGGGTGTTGAAGTTCCAGGCGCGTGTTGAGGCTGGCGATCAGCCGGCGGCGGATCATTCGCGTGATTGTGATCGGTTGTCGGTTCGGTATGCGAATACATCGATTGCTGATGATCCGGGTGTGGATGTTCCGGCGGAGATCGCGGTTCCGTATTTGGAGGCGTTTGCGGCGGAAGCTGCTGTGGCGCTGGAGAAGAAGCGGACCGGGTCGGTGCTCCTCGAATACTTGGGTTCGTCGAAGAAGGCGACGTTCAACGGTCACACGATCGCGTCGCGTGTCAATAGCAAGGGTGCGCCGTCTATCCGCGCCACGTCTGGCCTCGCGGAGAAGGCTCCCGAAATCTTGAAGCCACGAAAGGCAGAAGCAGCATGACTGAGTACCTGATCGCAACGTCCGGGTGTGATGACACAACACGCGCCTTCGTCATCCTGACCGACGCCGAAGCGGAAACCGTGAAGACGATCGCTTCGGCGATCAACGTTCGCGCCGGAGGCTGCAAGCCCTCCCTATCCATCAGCCTGTGGGCTGATGCCAGCGCCTATGAACGTGAAGAAGCCACCGAACCGATCGACGAGGACTGATGACGATGACCGAGATCGCAGTACACACAGGATCCGCACTAGCGGTTTCGCCCGAACAGGACTTCTGGACCCCGAAGCAGGAATCGGCGCTCGCTCAGATCGGCGTCGAGAAAGCATCGAAAGCTGACTTGGCCGTGTTCTTTCACCAGTGCCAGCGCACCGGCTTGGATCCGTTTGCGCGCCAGATCTACATGATCGAACGCAAGGGGAAGCAGACCATCCAGACCGGGATCGACGGGTTTCGTCTGATCGCTCGACGCGCTACCGACGCCGCTCGTGGCACGTTCGGCTACGAGGACACCCTGTGGTGCGGAGAAGACGGCAAGTGGACCGACGTCTGGTTGCAGCGTGAGCAGCCCCGCGCCGCGAAGGTCACCGTGATTCGTGACGGTGCACGCTATCCCGCAATCGCGCTCTGGAACGAGTACGTGGGAACCAAGTTCAACGGCGATGTGACGCAGATGTGGGCCACGAAGGGCGCACTGATGTTGGCGAAATGCGCTGAGGCGTTGGCATTGCGTAAGGCATTCCCGCAGGACTTGTCCGGTCTGTACACCTCGGATGAGATGCAGCAGGCGGACAACGGGCAGCAAGGCTCGACTCGTCAGCGCCCTCAGCAGTCGACGCAAGCACGCCCGCGGTCGATCACTGAAGCGTTGGGTGAACCGTCTGTGGACGTGGATTCTTTGCTTGCTGCGATTGAGGCTGCTGAGTCGAAGGATGTGTTGCGGGAGCTGTGGAAGCAGACTGCGACGTTGCCGGCGCAGGAGAAGGACGACATTCAGGCGTTGATCATGGGGCGCATTCAGGGGATGTCGGAGCCTGAGTCGGATGGCGCCTCGCTGCCTGAGCCTGAGCAGTTGCCGTTGGACGCTGAGCCTGTTGACGCGGAGACGGTGGAAGAGCAGGTGGCGTCATGAGCCTCTACTTCCGCGATACGTGCACGTGCAGTGGTCCGGTGCCGGGATGGAACCAGCACGAAGCCTGGTGCGGCACTCGTGAGGACCGTGGTGGCCCGTACAACCGCTGGACACATCCGGACGCGAACCTCCCCACCGAAACCCCCAAGGACGCAGCATGACCTGGACGCGAATCGACTGCGCTCGAAGCGACGAAGTGTATGAGGCGATCGAGAACCGTGCTCCGCTCGCGGGACGCTCCGACATGGGCGGTGAGTTCGGCGAACCTCGCATCGAAACCATCTGGGGCAACAGGGAAACCGAAGTTGAAGTCCTCAAGAACGTGCGCCACCCGCGCTACGAATGGGACTCCCAAGCCGGAGACCGCGAACCCTGCGAACACTACGAATGGACAAACTGATGACCACTGCTGGTGAGCAGCTCAGGTTGGACGGGCAAGACGCAGCCCTCGCAGCCGCAACAGTCGGACACCACGACCACCCCAACCACATCGAAACCGCCCTCACCGAACTCATCCGATCCGGCCGCGAATTCTCCGCCGACCACGTCCGCGACGCAGTCCCACCCGAAACCCGCGACTGGCTCCGCGCAGGCAATGGAAACGTCCTCTCATCCATCATCGGCAATGCGTCACGCCGCGGCCACATCGCCCAAACCGGATGGTGCCAACCCGCACGAAAAGAACGCCACTCCAACCCGAACCGAGTATGGAAAGGCGCCGCATGATCCGCGAAGCCTCACTCCGAGTGCCCATCACCCACCCCAACATCGGCACCTACAGCGCCCTCAGCGAAGTCACCATCGTCCACAAAGACGAACACGGCTACACCATCTGCCTCGACAACGGACACCCCCGCGGCGGCCTCTGCCACCTCGCCGTCGTCCAACGCAACCAGCTGTACATCCCACACGAGAAACGAGAAGCAGCATGACGACCACCGAACAACGCCGGCACATACCACCCGACGAAGTGTTCACCATCGACGAGGCCGCGCTACGGCTCAGGTGCAGCCCCACCTACTACCGCGAGCAACTGCGATCGCAGAAGTGGCCCGGCAGGAAGATCGCCAACAAGTGGCGCGTCACTGAAGCGGACATCAAAGAAACCTTGGAGATCGTGTACTCGAATCCGATCTTCCGCCCGCGACCGGATCCGGTGTCAGCCCGCCCTGGCACTCGCCGACGCTACGAACGACACAACCGCCGCAAGTAAGGACAGCCCTACCGTGCCCAAAGACAAGCGGATCTATATCAATCTGGCGGTGGATATGGACCGCAATCCGAAGTACATCAACCTCACAGACGGGCAGAAGTGGTTGATCGTGAAAGCCATCATGCACTGCCGTGAGTACCCCAACGACGGCAATCTGCCGCTGCCTGTGTGGGTGAAGATGGGAACAAAGCGCAACAGAATTTCGGTGGAATCTTGCGGAGCGATCACAATTTTTGAATCAAAAAATGTCGCGATTGTTCACGACTATGCCGAACATAATCAGACCATCGCGGAGATCGAAAAGTCTCGAAATGAGAAGATCGCCGCAGGTCAGAAGGGGGGCAAGGCCAGGGCAGCGAACCGGGCGCATGCCAACGAAACGCAAGCAGACGGGCTAGCAGCTGCTAAGCAGGACCTCAAGCAGAATCAAGCAGAGATAGAGATAGAGAAAGAGAAAGAACTACTTACTTACGTAAGTAGTTCACCTCACCTAAGAGACGCGCCGGCGAGACCGCGGGGAGTGCGAGACATCGCTGAGCATCTCAACGGGACAGCGCACTCCGCTGAGGCGCACATCATCGCAAGGGCCTACTCGGATTCCTGCCCGTCGCCAGTCCCAGGCGATTTGATTTCGAAGATCGCGCAAGCTGTCGACGGATGTCTCAAGTCGGGGGTGAGTCGTGAGCAGATCGAAGCAGGGATCCAGGACTGGGCCGCGTCACCGATGACAGCGGCGTCGATGATTCCCGGATTCGTTCACAAAGCTGCTAACCGACCTGCTGCACCATCTGACAGCGGAATCGGGAAGGCGACCAAGAAAGCGATGGGATGGGCCGACATGGGCAACCAGCTCGCCCAACGGCAAGCCGAAGGACTCAACTCGTCAACACCGAAAGGCATCACCGCATGAATCTGATCGAAGCGACACCTCAACAACTTTCGGACACTGGCTTGATCATCGGCCGAGCGGCATTGTTCGACAACCGATTCAGCGAAGCCGATATCGGGCGTGGAGGTGCGTGGGCGGAGGCTCTCGCCCCGTACAACCTCGAACTCCCGGATGCTCTCAATGCCGTGACTGTGCACTACCGCAACGAACCATTGCGGATGATCATGCCGGCGGACGTTATCCGGATTGCACGTGAGATTCGGATCGACCGGGCGCAGCGCGAACCTGCCGTGGATCGGGAGCTGCGGCAATTGCAGCACGACGTGAAGCACGGTTTGGTTCAGGGTGATGCGCAGCTGGGAGGCTTACCGATCGGCGGTGCAGACGGGAAACCTGTTCCAGGCGCCTATGCGGTGAACAATGCGATCGAGCATGTGTGCCCGTTGTGTGGGGCTGACGAGTACCAGGCCTGCACGAACAAGGTTTCCGGGGTGGAGCGGAAAATGCCCTGCCTGCCGAGATTGATGATCGAAGCTGAACCGAATCCGAAGTACGCAAAATGAGAATCGCGGCTGAGAACGTTTCTGTGGTTCATAGTGTGTGGTTTGGGATGCATGTGCCGGATGTGGCCCGTTTGTCGGCCAGCGTGAAACTGGGGGCTGGCAACTGTCACGTAGGACGCAAGACGTCAGGCGGTAAATCCTTTTGCCTTACGAGTCTCGCGTCTTGCGTGACGCATGATGATTGTCTACAGTTGAAGAATCCCGTTGCAGCGGGACCAGAAATCGGAAGGAATGTCATGACTGTTCTCGCTTTTCGTTCGCGTGGCCGGCACCGCACAGGTGTTCCTGCGCTTGAACTCATCGCTTCACGTAAGCCCGCCGCTGTGAATGCTCCGGTGTGCGGCAGCTGCACTTCCATCAACCTCAGCGCACACGAGGATCCCGGGTTCGGTGACTACTTCGTGTGCGAGGACTGCATGACGCAACTCGACACAGACGGGAGCCGACTGTGAGATCCCTTGCGCAGCATTGCGACATGCTCGAATCCCTCGCACTCATGGACGACCTGACAGACCGGCACGAACGGTTGGAGCGCCGCAAGTTGTGGCGCGGACGAACCTACGTCGCCGTCACCCTCACCGGACTCTGCGCCACCTTCGCCTACACCCTCACCGGATACCTGAACGGATACGCAGCATGAGGACACGAGAAGAGTTGGCCGAGACCATCGCCGTCACGCTGCGTGGCGAAGACCAGTTCGGCTACACCGACATCAGCGACTTGAGCGACGCCGTCCTCGACAGCCGTTACGACCTACTCGCAGTCGCCGACGCGGTCCTCGCCGACTACCAGCCCAAGCCTCGCACAGTGGACAACATCGAAGAGTTGCGTGAACTACCAGTCGGAACAGTCATCTGGTATTCACTGCGCTACGACGGACAAGCCATGTACTCAGTCATGGAAAAGGGACTCGACGGCACATGGCTAAGCGCAATGGACCCCGAAGATGACTACGCCTATAAGCCGCTGCTTCCCGCGACGGTCTTGTTCACCCCGGAGGCAACAGCATGAGCACTTACCTCGAAGAACTCGCCACGCTCGCCGCGAAGATCGGCGACGACAACGCGAAAGCCACCCTCGATTTGGGTTGGATTGGGCCGCAGGAACGGGACGCCCTCGTCGACGCCGCACAGCAGGCCCGGAAGCAGCTGGATAAGGCCCGCACCGACCTGCAACAGGCGCAGATGACCGCGAACATGCCCAACGTCGGCGGTGCAATGTGAGCACTCTCTACAAGATCGAATGCGACCTTTTCGACGACCAGTCGGAATGCTGGCCCGACGACCTACTGTTCCTGCCACGCGCAGGCATCGACACCATGCTCGACATCCTCGTTGAAGGGATGCGCCGAAAGCTGGCCGTCAACCCGCTCTATCCGACCGAGGAACTCGCGACTATCCGCGAGAACATGCACATTGTGCCAGCGCTCGAAGGTACTGCCGCGAGAGCTTATTTCGCTCAGAAAGGGCTCGATGCCCTCGAAATTGGTGACGTGCGACGGGCGCATGCATGTGCCATTTGGCAGCGCACGCTCGAACTGGAGGGGGAGTGATGGCGAATCACATCAACGCGCCTGTCGTATTCGTCTTCGACAACGGCGACAAAATCACCATCCGGCCCGAAGAAGACTGCCTCAAGATCCATGCCTCCGGGGCACGTATTGGAAAGCTCTCGATCGAGCCCGAAGGCTCAAACATGTTGGCCCTCCGGGTGATCGAATGAGCCACTTCGATCACGACGACGGACTAGAAGACCCCGTCACCCTCGACCGCTGGGAAGACAACGACGCATGGGACCGAGCCCACGAACAGGCGGCAGGGAAATGATCGCTACCAGCCTCTCCACCCAATCCTGCCCCACCGGACTCTGCGGGCAATGCGGGCCCTGCCGACGCGAAATGCGCGAAGCCGACCGATTGATGCGGCCCAAAACGCTACCGCCCATCGAGCTTTCACCCACCGTCCAACAACTCCTAGCCGAAGACCGCAAACGCACCCGACCCACACGCAGACCCATCCCCAAAGTCGCCAACCGCCGAGCAGCAACCCCCACCGCGATCCCCACATCCAACCAAGCCTGCACCCAATGCGGCGAACTCCGCGGATACCGAACCATCGGCTCCAAAGCCACCACCCACATCCTCGACGGCGAAGGCACCCTCTGCCAAGTCTGCGCAGACCACCCCCGCATCCAAGCCACCATCACCCGCCTCGAAAACAAACCAGGCCCACGCACCAAATCCGAAACAACACTCCTCTCCAAATCACGATTCCGCATCCAACGAATCACCAAAAACGGCAGACCATTCCACCCCAACGCCAACCACGGCTCAGGCAACGGATACGTCTCCTACCTCTGCCGATGCGCCGAATGCCGCGACTGGCGCGCCGAACAAGACCGCGCAGCGAGAGCCAAAAAACGATGACCCACACCCTCACCATCATCGACACAGCGCATCCCGGCCGGCCGCCCCTCACCATGAACGAATGGCGCAACGCCCACTGGACAAAAAAGTCCAAGGCCCGCACCCGCATCCACTGGCAGATCCGACAAGCACTACAAACCAACCCGATCCCCATGTGCGAACAAGTAACCATCAGCATCACCCAATACGCACCCGACGCCCGCATCCGAGACGCAGACGGCCTCAGCGCATTCCGCAAAGACGCCATCGACGCACTCCGCCAACACGTCATCCCCGACGACGCCCAAAAGCATGTGATTGACGGCGGCAACACCATCCTCCTGGACCGCGAAAACCCTCGCATCGAGATTCGAATCGAGCCCACACCATTGAGCACACGAAACTCCCTCGGATACCTATCCGCAGCAACACTCCTCGCCTCCATTATTGTCGCGAACTGGGCAACCACCCGATTCGGATTCGTCCCAGTCGGATTCGGATTCGCTGCGACAGCTGGCACATTCGCCGCCGGCTTCGCACTCGCCGCCCGAGACGCGACGCAAGACCTCCTCGGCAAACCGAAGATGCTCGCAGTACTCGCTGTCGGCGCAGTCCTGTCGTATCTGATCGCGGATCCGTTCATCGCCACCGCATCGGCAGTCGCATTTGCCGTCGCGGAGTTGCTCAACTTTGCGGTCTACACGCCCTTGCGGAACCGATCGAAACTCGGTGATCGCAGGTGGGCTGCAGCTGTCACCGCATCCAGCCTCACCGGAGCCCTGGCCGACACCGTCATATTCCTCGCGATCGCATTCGGTTGGGCTGCTGTACTGCCAGCGCTCGCAGGACAGCTCGTCGGCAAAGCGTGGGCCACCCTCGCATACCTCATTCTCGGCAAGGCGGTGTCACGTGGTGCTGTACTTCGCCAACCCCTCCAGCCAGAAGGTGCGTGACGCCATGCGCAAAGAACTGCTCGGCTACATCGACACCCCAGCGCAAGGCAACAAACGTGAACCGGGCGTGGCATGGGTGGCGGACAACGGATGCTTCGGCAAAGGGTACCCAGGGGACATCCAGTACATCGCGTGGCTGCTCGCCAACCGTGACGACGCCGGCACATGCCTGTTCGCCACCGCGCCCGACGTGGTGGGGGACGCGAAAGAAACATTGAAGCGGTCGAAGCCGTTCCTGCCCGTGATCAGAGCGCTCGGATACCCGGTCGCCCTCGTCGCTCAGGACGGCCTCGAAAACCTGACAGTGCCGTGGGACTCGTTCGACGCCCTGTTCATCGGCGGATCCACCGAATGGAAACTCGGCAAACACGCCCGGAACTTGGTGACGGAAGCGAAACGTCGCGGCAAACACGTCCATATGGGACGCGTGAATTCCAAAACCCGCTACAGGTACGCGGAAGCCATCGGGTGCGACTCGGTGGACGGAACGTATCTCGCGTTCGGACCGGACGAGAACCTGCCGAAACTTCTTTCGTGGGTGGACAGCATTCAGAACCAAACCGCTATCGACGTAAGGGGTATTGCATGACCGCGCCTGATCCGGGGTTGACCGACCTCATCGCAGCGCACCAGGTGATGAGCCAGCAGTGGGTTCCGGCCGGTGCTGAGTACCGGCTCGTCTGCAAGTGCGGCATATGGATGGGAGCCGACGCTTTCCCTGCGCATGTGGCGTTGGTGGTGAAGCAGTACATCAACGGGCGGACAGCGCCAGTGCTTGAAGATTTCGACTGGCACATCCAGAACGCGTCGAACGGTGCAGTCTGCGCAGCCGAGGCCGACGACGGGCAAGCGCTCATGTCTTACCAATTGGAGATGGGCATATACAAACGGGCGGCTCAACTCCTCCGCGCAGCTTTGGAAGGGGAACAGCAATGAGCAGACGCGAGTACACAATCCGACTTATCTGCGCACATGAAGGATGCAAGGATAACTCGTTCACGACTGCAACCAGCCGACGCGAAGAGGATGAAATTCGCGCCAGATACCGAAAGTTCCCATATCGCTGCGTACGACACACCAACCCCGACGAAGTGCTATCTGCTGACAATCCCGAGCAGACGATCACACTCACCGCAGAGAAGGTTGTTGCGCCACACCTACGTGGCATTGACCTTCCTGGTGAAGTTCGGCACCTCGACGGCCTCTTCTGGGATAAGCGGCAGGGATTCACGTACGGCCCCGGCTTCAAGGCCTACGCATCCGACTTTCCGCCTGGCACAAAGCTGATCGTCACCGCCCGAATCGAACTGCCTTCTGAGGAGTCGTTGTGAGTGAGATCCGATCACAGGCCACACCCGCGAGAGACGAACTGGTGCACATATTGGCCGGCGCAGTTCTCGACAACCCCGGTGGCGTTGGGACGCTGCCACAGCACGCGGCCGACCGACTCCTCGCCGCTGGTTGGTCGAAGCCTCACACGGTGAACAGCATCGAAGACTTAGAGGCGCTGCCGATTGGGTCGGTTCTCGCACGAAACCTCGACCATCCAGACGAGATGGACGTGTACGTCAAGCGCAGTGACACGGCCGGATGGCGATACCTGCCGCTCCCGATGACTGTTCTGTTCACTCCGGGCGGTGAAGGGTGAGCAGAATCGAAAGCCAACTCCGGGACGCGCTCTACAGATCAGGCCGAGACAT
>CBDDPU010000001.1:0-89868 GCA_965232435.1 Dehalococcoidia bacterium | reverse complement strand
ACGTACCCAGGCGATCGCCGAGCTTTCCGCCCAGCGACCACCCTTCCTCCAACGCCTCAGTCACGAAAGGGATCCCAGCAGTCAACGAGCGCATTTCTTCAGCGCGCTTGCGTGGATCGTCCCCGAGGGCGCCCGTCTCGATCCCGAACTGACGTGCCATGGCATCGGTGATCCAGATCTGTCCCGGTTCACTCCACCGCTCGTTGACTGCGGTACCGAAATTCTGTGCCCGGATGACCTCTGCGATGTGTCCGACATGGAAGATCGGCCCAGGATCGACTACCTCACCGCTCGGCAGCCACAATCCGTCGACGTCGAGCACCCCAGCCGGGCCGATGAACTTCGGTCGTGCCACAGCAGCGCCGGATGGCGACTTGGACTTGCCGGGAGACAACGACGGCGTACCTGTGCCGTCAATCGGTACTGCGCTCGAAACCGAATGTGCAGAAAGATCAGTGGATTGTGCTGACACCGGCGACGCGTTTTGCACCGGATTTCCGCTACGGACGCTTGAATGTACAAGGGCGGCACGCTTTTCCGATGTACTTCCGAGCCAGCACTGAACGTGCATCGCGTTTCCGTCGAAGGTGAAAGGCGCAAGCTCGCCACACACCAGGCATCCCTGGGCCGGTGACATCGGTTGAGCGACTGCCTTGTGGCCGTCGGCATCGTAATAGCTACCCACCTGGAACTCCTCCGAAATAGCAGGGCTGGTCAGGCTCTGCACGTGCTTGGACACTGTGGACTGTATGTCATCGCTACGACCATCCGGCCCCATCGCCAGCAGATCGACAAGGTCCAGCGGCCGATCCGGAGATGCAGAACCACCAGAATCGGGATCATCGATCCCCGGCCCGCCATCCCCGATCGGGCTGCCACCACCGTCAGGACCGGAACCATCGATGCCATCGATGTCGTCATCGCCGAGGTGCTCGCCGATCACCTTCCACAACCGCAGCGCAGTCAACCTCTGACGTCGATCTTCACAATGAATGGTGCGCTGAACCGTGTACCTGGGTGTTTTACCTGCGCGTTCCTCGCCGATCAGGATTCCCTCGTCGTACAACGCACGTAGCGCCGTACCTCGATCGATTTGCGGCGCATCCGACATCGACTGTGCTGCCGATTTGAGTACCTGCTCGAGCGCTGTCGATTCGACGAGCAACTGCGCTTCGCCGTCCCTCGGAGTCGGATCCGTCAGCACATAGCCGAGCCGGATTCCGCGAGCATCCTCGCGATACTTCTTCACGTCCTGAAACTCGCCGACGAGAGTCCGCTTCCAACCCAAACGCCCAGCCAACGGCCGTCCCGGAGCCTCACCGGTACGCACATCGTCGACGTACGCCAACCCGGTTCGCAGAGCATGCGCAATCAACTCTCGCACCCGGGCACCTGTACGGGAAGGAAGATCCGGATCAGCTGCTGCGGTGATGGCATCACGAAGACCGACATGAACAAGCTCGAGCGTGTGATCGACCTCTGCCTGGGTCAAGGCTCCGATATCGAACAGAAAGCGCGTCATGGCAATCCAGCCACCCCAGACAGCGCCGACGGCTTCGGCCTGCCGGACGCTCTCACCGTGATCGCGCAACGACTCTGCGTATGTCGCGGCCGCCCCGAACGCCAACTCCCGGATCTCTTCCAGCCTGCCCGCCAGGTATTGCAGGAACGACGCCATCAGCAAAGCGCGCCCGTGACGACTTTGGTTCTGGTCGAGTGCGATCAACTGGTCGAGTTCAATTTCATCAGACTGCAACGGCACAGCGAGCATGCGCTGCGCTCCTGACCCTGGGCGAGGCATCACCTCGGACGTCACAACCGCCGATGCCCTCGGCGGAGTGCCGTCGAGAATGCCCAAACCATCTCGTGTCGAACGCGACCGTTGCTCGCCGTTGTGCACCATTCGCGCGAATTCCTCGAGCGATTTCTGCGCTGCACCCCAATCCCGAGTCGGCGCGACGTCATCAGCCCAATAGAGTGCATCCTTCGCCGAATTGAGCTTGATACGAAGAGCATTGAGGGTATCGCCGTTCCCGGACATCGAGGATGCCGGACGGCGACGATCCCACAGCTCACCCCAGTGATGCATCGCAATCGAGGTAAGTGAGGTCTTGTACGACCCAGGCGAACCCACAACCAGCAGCACCCACGGGTTCGGGCCGAGAGCGGACCGATAGACATGACCGAGCAAGGTCGCCGAGACCCGTGCCGGGATTTTGGTCAGCATCGACCCGGAATGAGCGAGGAACGCTTCGCGGAGCCGCGACGCGTCTTCCACAGGTGCCGGCAGGTCGTAACGAGCAAGCGGCCCGCTCAGGAGGACCGGCGCGACCCGGGCGCCGTCATTGCTGATTGCGCCCCCGGCATGGACGAAGAACCATTCACCTTCAGGGGTGCGTCGCCATCCAGTGGAGCGGAATCGAACTGTGCGGGTGATGGTTCCACCAGCAACTTTGAGCGCGTCGCGAAGTTTCGCGATCCCGGACGGTCGTGAATCGTAGGCGGGCGGACCGGGCAGAGACTCCACCCAACCGCAATCACGGAAGTCGAGTGCAGCGATGCGCAGCCGCATGAACTCCCTGGTGTCCGGGTGTGTGTAGCCGATGATGACAGCTGACAATTGCTCCGGCGCTGGAGGATTCGCTTCCTTCTGACCGACGATTCCTTCACGTCCCATCAGCTCGGGAACATCGACGTCCAACGAATCATCGGTAGCTTCGAGATACTCCATCTCCACGATCCGGGCATCTAGACCCAAAACCAGTTTGGCGTTCTCCTCGCCGTCCTTAGTTGTGGTGATCTCCACCAGCTGCATATCGACGATCCGATACGTCGGCGCTGAGATCGCGGATCCGCGGCGAATAGCCGAACCACCGATGGGGGCAGCAGCACCCGCTGCGAAGACACCGGTCTCGCCGGCCTTTCGCTCAGCCGCTTCTGCCTCGGGGACCGGCTCCTCGTCGAGCGCGGGGACGATGTCGATCTGCTCGTCCGGATCCTGAAGCAAGGGAGGGACCGGCAATTGAGCGACGTCATGGGCAGCGCGGGCGGCGCTGCGTGCCAGACGCCAGATCGCAACAGCTTCATCAGCCGCTTGACCTGCCCATTCACTTCCCTCTGTTGCCGCCTGCAGACGGCAACGGTCGACAGCTTCGCTCAATGACTCGAAACGGAGCTCGGACTCCACAGCCCAACGCTTGGCGCGCTTGAGCGCAAGCTCGGAAGACTCTGCATCGGTGGCCAGTGCGGCGTGCGCGGCGGCCTCGGCAGCAGCTTTCTCAACCAAGACGTGTTTGCCGCGCACAGCACCTGCATATGCATGCGCCGCAACCTCCCCCACCCTGACCTCGATGAAGCCACCGAGCTCTTCGTCGCACTCCCACAGGCCACCGTGCACGTGGTCGGTGAAATCGCTCTTCGGTTCGAGTGTGGCGGGCACGAGCAGTTGCACATGTGCGCCCACTCCCCCAAGCAAGGAAGCGAGATCGATCCCACGATCCCACCCGGCGTCGTCACGATCGAGCACGACTCGGACAGTGGCATTCTCGAAAACGGCGGCGCACTCCGCAGGAAAGCTTCGCCCGCCCTGCGCGTTCGTGGTGGCGACAAGACCGACCTGCTCGGCGGTCTCGACATCTTTTTCACCTTCGACCAGCCACACCGGTGTGCCGGCCGAGATAGCGGCGAGGAGCTGAGGAGTCCGATAGAGGACCGACTCGAAATCGCGGGGCTTTTGCTTGACCCGTCGCCCCAGCGCAGAGACGAACACCTGCCGAAACTGCTTGTGCCGGCCGAGCTCGCAGCTGGAGCATTCTTCCCTGACAACCTCCTGGACGAGCGAGCCCTCGGCATCGACGTACGGGTATGTCGCAACCGGCACCCATTCGTGCTCAATCTCAGGGCCTGCAGCTTTGGTGACAATCGACTTCGGGAGGGCCCCGAGCTTGCCTCGGCGCCGGCCAGAGGTTCGCTGTTGGGCCGATCGACCAGCTAACGGATTTGCCGAACTACGAGGGGGAAGAGGTTCGTCGAAGAGATCTGCTGTGGAAATCCCCAAGGCATCGACGATGTCCTGGGCACTTGCCCCGCAGCCGTGGCATTTGAGGAGTACTTTTCCGCCGGCGCCGTCATTGGTCCAGGTCACTGACAGCGAGGCATTCCCGTCATCGTGGACGGGGCATCGAGCTGAAAGCTGAGTGGAGCTACGCACCTTCATGCCACCCGAGGACTCGAGGAGTCCCCGGATGTTCTCCATCGACCACATGTGGCCGCGGTGCGCGGGTGAGGTCGTCATCGGTCACCGACGGGTGCTTGTGTCGTAGACGACACTGCCCACAAAGGTAGTGCCCCTACGCAGGGGTGAGCTACCATGAAGACACACCGCTCCTTTCATCAATCGAATTGAGCAGATACTCCAGCTGGAGTACTGCACACCGGATCCTTTCGCTTTCGCTTTGGTTCCGGTACCAGTTCCTTTCCTGAATTGAACGGATGAATAATTCGAGAAAAGCCCCCCTCCTGCCGCCAAGCACGGGGGGTTTTTCGCTGTCTAGGCCGAGGTCATGTCCCCACCATTCGCAATTGTTGGGGCCGAGATCGACGTTCGACAGCGGCAACCAATCGATCGACCTGAACATCGCTGGACGTGTATTGACGCGGGTCGAGACGATGCAGCGATTCCGGATCGAGCTGAACGATGATGTAGTCGGGCACGTCGAAGCCATGAACGAGCGCAAGGACGAGTACTGCGTAGTCACCAGACGGGAGACCGACTTCCCGGGCGCGCTGCTCGTAGATGTTGTGTTGACATTCAGGCGCCCGGGTTGCAATGAACCCACGCGGCCCCTTGTGTGGACGTGCCATAGCGCAACCTTAGGTCCAATTCGTATCTGATAGCGATTACTCGGATTCGTGGGTGTGTCGCTTGCCAGTGCGGTACTCATGCTGACTTCTCTCCCGCCTTCCCTCGATCGGAGAAACTCCCCTCTCAAAAGAGAGGAGGTTCCCGTCGCCCGCTCCTGTGACAGCTCAGCCGAAAATCTTTTCGTTCAGTCTGCGCACGCGACATGACATCTCTGCACGCCCAGTTCTCAGCAGCGCTTCACGCAGAGCCGAATCTCCCCACGTATTCCTCTACGCGCGAACCTTCGCGAAAATGTGTGGGGAGCGTGGGGAGTGGCAAGAAATGCCAGGTCAAGGCCTATAAATTGCTCCCCACCAGTGTGGGGAGCATGGTGGGGAGCATGGTGGGGAGCATGGTGGAAGACGCGTCGAACTGGTCCACCAGTGATCGGGAAAGAAATTTGCGAACGGGGACTAGCTCGCCCGAGTCCCGAGCTGAAGCTGCAATGCGACAGCCACCACAACACTTCGGGACGGTGCACCGAACTCCGCGACCTTCTCGTCAAGCCAGTCACGTTGAGCCTTGGTGAACCGGAGCTGGACCTGGATCCCTCCGCGGATCTGAGGGGATTTGCGGCGCTTGGGCAAGGAACTGCCGGCAGACTTATTCGCCGCCCCTTGCCGGAGAATCTCCCCGACGTGGTCGATGTGCTCGTCGAGCGCGGCCTCCGCAACGTCGGCGTAGGTTCCGCCGATCCGACCCTTTTCAGCCTTGAGCGCAGTCAAGGTCGCACTGTCGATGTAGATCGGCATGTTCTCGACTGCATCCGCAACGTCCGCTGAACTCTCTGTCGACGACTCGGCGGGCTTCGGCGCTGCCGACGATGCCGGCGATGTTGCAGGCGACTCGGCTGGCTTCGGCGCTGCCGGCGCGCTCGGAGCGGCTACAGCTTCTCGGGGTTGCGTTGGCGCGCTCGTCGCGACTGGGTTCGGCGCGTCGTTCTCTCCCTGAGGTGCAGGGTTCCTCGGCTCCGGGGTCTGTACGGCTGGGCGAACAGGTGAAGCAGCGGACGGGCGCGGCGCACGTGACGGCGGAAGGAAATTCGCAAGGCCCGCTCCCCTTCTGCCTGGGCCGCTGGGCGCGGAGAACGCATCTTCGAGGCTTTCGCGTGCAACCTTGCGTGAAGTCATGACACAGCCTCGACTTCCTGATTGATCTCGGTCAATTTGCCGATGATTTCCATCGTGAGCTTTTCGTAGTCCTCGGCGAGCCCAGTTGCATTGCGCGCCAAGAAATCTTCTTCAGGCTTAGTTCCCGCTCTGAGTGCCTTGAGTCGACCCTTCTGCGCGGCAGCAGCTTGAGTTTCGAGCTCGTGGGCGAGGATGCCGTGTCGGCGCAGGTCAAAGCCGG
This sequence comes from Dehalococcoidia bacterium, assembly GCA_965232435.1. Taxonomy (GTDB): domain Bacteria; phylum Chloroflexota; class Dehalococcoidia; order Lucifugimonadales; family VXLM01; genus VXLM01. The sequence goes on along the minus strand of CBDDPU010000001.1, from coordinate 83,615 downwards.
CCGTCTCGAGGTACCGAATGTAGGTGTCGAAGACGGGAGCAGATTCCCCGATGATTTCGTAGACAGAGTCTCGAACCGCGTCTTCGAGTCGAGAAGACCGGGAACCGATGCCGAAGAGGACGACGCCGGCGAGACGAAGGTCAGGATTGACGCGCCGAGCTCGTTTGAACCGCTTCGCGATGCGGGTGAGGCCGTCGAGGCTGCCCTCGTCTGCTCGCGTGGGAATTACCACGCCCTGGCAGCAGGCCAGCACAGCGTCGAGGATCATGACGTCGCCCGGAGGAGTGTCGAACAAGATGAGATCGTAGTCGGACGCGATACCAGAAAGTGACCGGAATAGCAGGTCACCGAGTGTTTCAGGTTCCCCGTCGTCGTCGCCGTGTGACCTGTTTGCGCGTGAAAACATCAGACCCTGGATGTCGGCGAGAGTGGGCCCTCCCGGAACTACGTCGAGACCTGGCCGGACGTCTTTGAGTAGCGGCGGCTCAGTGCCGGTGATGAGGGCGTTGAGCAAGTCCTGACCGTCGGCGACGTCGTATCCGAGGTCGCGGGCGAGATTCCCCTGAGGGTCGAGGTCGAGGATGAGGACTCGCCAACCACCTGCGGCTGCCAGTCCGCCACAATTGGCACTCAATGAGGTCTTCCCTACCCCGCCTTTGCCGTTGGCGAAGGCGATGGTGTTGGGGATCTGCTTGCTGATTGCAGTTTCGGAAACGGCTGCTGCGATGTTCTGGGCCATTTGGTCACTCCGACGTTGGTGAGGTTTCGGATAAAGAATGTCTGCCGGATTTCACGCCGCACAACGCGTAGGACATCGCGTGTGATTGATGGCGGTAATTACCGGGTGTGTTCACGCTGTAGTACATACAGGAATTACTGCGAGGAACCGCGCGGTAATACGTGCGTGAATCTCTGCCTGCATACAGGTAGTGAATCACGGAGGAAAACTACTTGCAAGTCCTACGTGAAAACATGCAGGTAAACACGGTGGAAATCACGCCAGAAACCACGCCGGAATTATGGCGTGAATGCGTGCGTGTGTTGCCGTACGAACCGACGCCGGAAGTTGCGACGGAAGTGTCGCCACAAGACGGGGTGGAAAGCGCAGGAGAAACCTCAGCGGAACGGCCGGAGGAATGCCCACGTGAAATCACGGCGGAATGCCAGCCAGAAGCCCTGCGGGAATACGTGCCGGAAACGGCGGTAGTCGCCACGCCTCAAAGGGCAGTGGAAGCAACAGGGGAACGAAAGCCATATCCGATGGCGGAGAAGGCAGGAGCACCAACAGTGGAACCCGAAGTAGAAGGCGCAACAGCAGGCATGACGGAACCGGTGCCGGAAGTGGCGGCGGATGAAAGGGGAGAAAACCGGAGGACTCGCTGTGGCCGGCTCGACGCAATTCGGGCCAGATCACCCCGGCGTAGTCGCGCGGGCGATATCTCCGTCCACATCGAGACGAATTGAACGGCATGCGCGATGACGGAACTCGCACCATAAACTATGGTATAAAACTGTTTGACCTGCGAATACTGGTCAATTTGTGAGTGGGGAGAAAGCCTGACGAGGTACCCGGCGAGGATCTCCAGACGGCCCGCGTTCGTGTCGCTGACTGCTGATCCGATTGCTGAGGCCGACCTCGGTCGTCGTATGCAAAGCCTGAAGAAGATCCGAGGTCCGTACGTGTGGTTGCAACTCCACGACGAGGTCGACGAGCGTGTCCTCGAGTAGTTCTTCGGCAGCTCGATAGAGCTTCCACAGTTGGGATAGTTCCCACGCCAGAAGTAAGGGACTGGCGAAGAAGAATCCGGCACACATCTTTCTGATCCTGCGGACTTGAGGATTGCTGAACTGGCCGGCGACGCGAGGGTCGCCCCAGCGCGCGAAGTACGAGCTGGCTGCACAGTCCACGGCGGTCAGATCCAGCAGTGCGGCGATGTCTTCCCAGTGGCCTGCTCCCAAGCCGTACCGGGCCTCCTGCAGGGCCAGCCCGAGTGCACGCTGGCATGTCATCGAGTACTCCGACAGGGCGAGGCGGTATCCCTCCAGATCGCGCAGATCGGCGACGGTCCGGAATTCTTGACATCCTCCGGTGAATTCGGTGGCAACCAGAAGGGCTTCGGTGCCGTCCCAGCGGAACTTCGATTGTTTGTACACCTGTCGATGCCACGCCAGATCATCGATCCAGTGCGCAGGTTCCATGCGCGTCGAACCTAGCGGCAGGGGCATGCCGTCAATGATCGCAGCAATACGAGCCGCTGTCACGAGGAGTGCGGACGGACACGAGGCGTGAGTCAGCGAGCGAGCGGACGGTGGTCATTCGGTCGTTGACTGCGGGACGGTCGACAACCAGTAGCCCACTGGAAGGGTTACGGAAGGGCTCGCGCTGATGGCAGGTGGGTGCATGGTGGGCGCATGGTGGGCGCATGGTGGGCATGCGGTGACGTAGTGGGGAGGTGTCCTTGTGGCGCGAGCGGGCCCTCGGTTGGGTGTGTAACACCATGTTGTCGGGGCCAGGGGCAGACATATGCCAGGGGCAACCGTTCGGCGATGTGTGAACGGACGCTGCCTGTGCTCCCGTGGTGGGAGAAACCGAGACCGACCGAATGGGGACTGAAGTCCTTTTCTTCGTCAATTCGCTTGCGGTTATGCAAGTTTCAATCAAATTCCGTGGCCGTCCAGTCGCCTCTATGTCGGGTCATCAACGGGCTGAATTCCGGCGACAGGGCTTCAATTGACGCCACATCGGAGTATGTATGACGGATGTTACACAGGCAGTGGAAACCCTGTTCTACCACCGAATTGCAGGTTGTTTGCGATTCCATACGAACCGCGCCGTTTATTTGCCTCTGTCAGATAACTGCAGGTCAGATTAGGGTGCTTGCGATGGTTTACCCGCTTTGCAACGTTCTTCCTATTTGGAGCGGGTAACTGACGTGTTCGTGGTGTAACTACCCGCCGCTATACCTAGTCGTGTGGCACAAGGTCAGGGCCACACGCCACACGGCCGAAGCGATAGGCGGATACAGATGATTGAGCAATCAGGAGACGATCACACGTCTCAGCGGCAACCTGAGCGCCTTTCTTCGCGCGCCTACGGGATCAGTCACGGAGGAGTGCGATGAGCTCCCCACGAGCCACTGAGCCGACACTCTCACAAGGGCTCCCCGGGATGCGTCGCCGCCACGAATCCCTCGAAGCTGACTTCGCCACACCAGCGAGCGCTACCTATGCGCTCGTGCCCGACGACGACGATCTCACTGATCCCGTCGTGTCCTCGAATGTCCATCTGCCCACTGCCATCGCCGCACAGTTGGCCGAAGCGCGAACCGAACGTCGGCTGACCACCGGCGAATTCATCATCTGGGCGATCGAAGAAACACTCGATCATCTCAACGACTACGTCCACCCCGGTGGCGTGGTCGGCGGGCGCCTCTTCAAAGCCAGGGGAGTGGGATCGACATCGCCGGCAAAAGTCCCGACCACGCCGGTGGCCTATTCCCTTCGCGCCTCTGACTTCGACGTGCTCGACGAACTGAAGAAGTCCTTCGCCGCGCGATCCCGGAGTCAACTCATCACTGCGGCACTGACCGCGCACTTTCAGCTTGAGACCGAAAAGGACTGAAACCCATGGTTTTCGAAAAACTCCGTACGACAGCAAAGTCCAAAGCCATCGGGGAAGACGTCGATCCGGACAACCCGACCACCCGGCGCGGTTCAGACTTCACCGCAACCTCGAGAACGAAAGTTCGGCGCCGCCCGATCTTCCTCGCAGCCGGCATCGCATTGGTCGTCGTCTTCGTCATCGGAGCTGTCGCCCTGGTCAACGGGATGCGTCAAGTGACGAATGTACTGGTGGTCTCGCATGACATCGCCCAAGGCCAGCAGATCACCTCGCAAGACCTCACCACCAAACAGGTGAACGCCGACGCTGGAATCGCCTCCGTCGCAGTGGAAGACAAAGCCTCCGTCGTCGGTCAGGCAGCGGCCGTACCGATCCCCAGCGGCACCGTTCTGAACCCCAACGCAGTGACCACAGCTGTTATCCCCGGCAAAGGCCTGACCCTCGTGGGTGTCACCGTCAGCTACTCGAAGCTACCCGCCGAACCGCTCCGAGCCGGCGACCAGGTCCGCATCGTCGACACTCCCCGGGACCAGGATGATTCCCCAGTTCAGGGCCCGATAACCAGCAAAGCGCAGGTCGTTTCGACCAGGTTGATTCCGGAAACGTCGGAAACCACCGTCGACGTTCTGGTACAGGCCGACGAAGCCTCCTGGGTATCGGCGCGAGCAGCGACACGGCGCGTCGCTATCGTGCTCGACACCAGAGAGAAGTAGTCAAATGTTCGTCGTACTCGCGTCGGCAACCGGCGCTCCTGGCGTCTCGACAACCGCCCTCGGGCTTGCATTAAGTTGCGAGAGCGGCGGCGTTCTCTATGTCGAAGCCGATCCCGTCGGTGGATCGCCCTTGCACAGCGGCTATTTCAAGTCCTCCCGAGAATCCGCACTCGCTCGCGGCCGCCGATCACTGATCAACCTGGTTGAACCCGCACGACATGGACAGATCGGGCAAGCATTCGGCGCCCAGACACTGAACATCCCGACTTATATGAGTGTCACGGCAAGTGACCGGGATTGCAGCCCATAGCGTGTCGTAGCAGGCCGGAAGGAATGACTCGTGAACATTCTGTCTCCCGCAGTCGGGATGACTCTTGTCTGGTGTGTCACCCCCTCCGGTCTGCGTTCGCGGTGTGACTCGAGAGAGGCGTGACCACAAGCTGCTGTGAGAGGTACTTGAAGTCGGATTGTCCACCGCGGATCCCCCATCCATCGAGCGAAAAGGGAACCGAACCCCATGATCGTCATCGGTATCGATCCACACAAGTCCACCCATACTGCGACCGCACTCGACTCCGCCACCAACACCGATCTCGGTTCGATCCGCATCGACGCCTCGGTCATCGAATACAAGCGATTAATCGTTTGGGCCAAAGCCTGGCCGGACCGACGCTGGGCCATCGAGAACGCCGACGGCCTCGGGCACCACCTCGCACTGTGGCTCCTTGCCATCGGTGAGGTCGTGCACGATATTCCCACTACCGCCACCGCCCGAGTACGTGAACTCTCCCGTGGTGGACGACGCAAGAACGACCGCATCGACGCTGCGGCCGCAGCCAGCGTCGCAGCTCTGCACGGCGACGCCAGGCAGGTCTATCCGGAGACCGTCAACGATGCGCTTGCTTTGCTCGACGAGCGGCGAGTCAATCTGTCGTCCAGTCGAACTCGCACCGTTAATCAACTTCACGCCTTATTACGTGAGCTGATGGCCGGCGGTGCGCCAACGTCGTTGACACCCAAAAAAGCTGCTGCCGCGATCCGAGGCTTTCGGGCCAGAACCGCACCGGACAAGATCCGACTCGAACTGGCCAAGGAGCTGATCACGGACTTCGCGCGGTTCGACGAACAGCTCGCGGCGAACAGCCGCAAGATCACCGCGTTGCTCGACGAGCACGGCACACATCTGCGCAATATCGACGGAGTCGGTCCAGTTCTTGCTGCCCGCATCCTAGGCCGCAGCGGCCGAGCCAGCCGGTTCCCCACCGCTGCTGCGTATGCCAGCTACACCGGAACTGCACCCGTCCAGATCGCCAGCGCCGACTCCTCCCATCACCGATTGTCGAGATTCGGCGATCGGCAACTGAACTCCGCCCTCTACACGATCGCCATGATCCAGATCCGGATGCCGTCGAGCACGGGACGAGCGTTCTACGACAAGAAAATCGCTGAAGGAAAAACACCCCGGACCGCCGCTCGCGCACTTAAACGGCACCTCGCTACACACCTGTGGCGAGTCATGCTCGCAGATGAAAAACGGGGCATTCGAGCCATATCGAGAGAATCCCTCACTGCCGCTTGACAAATAGAGAGGCACCAGAGACCAATGTCTGGGCCGTGCCAGGACTCAGAACTGCATCACAAGCAGATTCCATGACCTCCACGTGGGGACCGCTCGGCGCGCACCTGCGCACAATCGATCGGAATGGAGCGACAATCATCGTCGACGCCGGCCGAATCGGACATCGTTCGGGGCCACACGACCTGATGGTGCAATCTGACCTGATCCTGGTAGTAACCCGAACGAGCGCAACAGCTCTCGGCTCACTCAAGGGCGTACTCGACCAGCTGCGCGGCCAGCTCCGAGCGATTCGGTCACCCGCAGCACTCGGGCTCGTGGTGATCGACGACAAGTACTACGGAGCCGCGGAGATCGCAAAGTCTTTCGGTGTCGATGTCGCCTTCACCCTCCCCGATTCCCCGAAACACGCGAAAATCTTCTCAGAAGGTCACCAGCTCACCAAGTTCCAGAGAACCCAGTCCCGATACCTGCGGAATCTCGAAGGTGCATGGCCGAAGATGCAGACCTACGTCGAAGAACATCGGCCCGAATGGGTGAATGCGTCCCGGAATCAAACACTCCCGAGCAACCCGTCAACCCGTGAAGCCCTTGGAGAGTCGTCATGACAGACCGCAACGAACAAGACCCGGCACGCGTTCCACTCTGGTTGGTACTGAACGAGGTCGACGAAGCCGACGCCTTGACGATCGACCAGCACTCAGCTCCACAGGTTGCACCAGGGGCCCACGAAAACGCCGACGCTCACCCCCTCGACGCGACAAGCTCCCATCCCCAGCATCGTAGTAACAGTGCCGCGGCCAACCTCCTCAGCGCCGCAGGTCACGGCAATGCCGCCCCCATCTCGGCCGAGCAACCCTGGCATGCTCCTCCCATCCCGAAGAACACTCCGAAGCCGATCGATTCCGCAATGAATGCTGTTGCGTACCGGCGTCTGGTGCGCAAGCTCGTCGACGAAGCCTCACAAGAGCTCACGTCAATCGTCTCCGAGCGAAAAGCAGACGTCGCCTCCGAGGACGCCCCCGACACTCTCCTTCCGTACACCAAAGACGAAGAGCAGGCCAAGGGCCGCGATATCATCGCCGACAAGGTCAAACGCCACATAGCCGCGGGAATCGAAAGGGGCTCCGGCGCAATCGATCCAGGCGAAGAGGCGCAACTCGCACAAGACGTCTACAACACCATCTTCGGGCTCGGCCCCCTTCAGGTCCTCGTCGACGACCCGAGCATCGAAAATGTTCTCCTCACAGGCACCAGCGTCCTCGTCATGTACCCGGACGGTCGTATCCAGAAGCGCCCCAACATCTTCGACTCCGACGAAGAACTCATCGACTGGCTGATCAACCTCGGCCAACGCGCTGACGGCGGCGGCCGCACATTCGCAGTCAACAATCCGCATCTGCGACTGAACCTTCCCGGCAACATCCGCCTCTCCGCGATGGCATGGACCGTCCCCGAACCCCATGTCGCGATCCGCCTGCACCGCCTCAAAAACATCACACTCGACACCCTCGTCGGATACAAAGTCATGCCCGACCTCCTCTCCCAACTGCTCACCGCGATGGTCATCGGCGGAGCATCCATCGTCACATCAGGACCCATGGGCTCGGGTAAGACAACGCTCACCAGAGCGCTCGCGAACGCCCTGCCGGTCGAAACTCGAATCGGCACAGCCGAAACCGAACGAGAACTGTTCCTCCACGACATGCCCGGCCGTAAAGGGTTCGTCGTGCCGGCCGAGGTCATCAACGGCGGCGGGGAACGAGACTCGACGACAAACGAATTCAAAGGCGGCACAGACCTGTCCGCCATCCTCTACGCGTTCGTGCGCATGCACCTCGAACGAGTAATCGTCGGTGAAGTAGCAGGCAAAGAGATCATCGCGATGTTCAAAGCGATGCAGATGGCCAAAGGCTCTCTCTCCACCACCCACGCAGACGACGCAAAAGGCGCGATCAACCGCCTGGTCACCGTGGCCCTCGAAGCAGGCGTCACCGAACGCTATGCCATCCGACAGGTCGCCGCCCACATCAACCTGATCATCCAGCTCGACACGTCCTACTCCGTCAACGACGCCGGTGAACGCGTCCACACCCGCTACATCAGTGAAGTGATTTGGATCGAGCCGGGGGAGGAGGGCATGCCGGCAGTATCCACCGTCTATCAAGGCCGCCCCGGCGGCACCGGAGAATACGGAACCCTGCCCCCCAAACTTCGCCGCAAAGTCATCGAAGGCGGGTTCCCCGAACACCTGATCCCGCTCCACTCACTGGAATTCGAGGAAGGAAACTAACCATGTACACCCTGATGGCAGTTCTCCTCGTCCTCCTACTTCTAGGCGCTCTCACACTGATCTACCACGGCTGGAAAGACCGCAGAGACCCCACAGCCCCCCAGAAACACCGCCGAACCCCCATCCACATCAGCCGAAAGTATCGCCTCCTCATCATCGCCGGCACCCTCGTCGGCGCGCTGACCTGGATGGTGAGCGGATGGTTCATCGCACTACCCATCAGCCCCATCGCATTCGTCGCTCTGCCTTACCTTCTCGGCAAACCAGCAGCCGAAGGGGAGATCGCCAGACTCAACGCCATGGAAGAGTGGGTGAGAAACCTCAGCGGCGTACTTGCTGTAGGAACGGGCATCGAGCAAGCAATCATCGCCACCCACAAAGCGATGCCAGAAGCCCTCACCGACGAAATCAGCCGACTGATCCAAAGGCTCCGCACCAACACACCGATCAACGACGCACTCCGAAGCTTCGCAACAGACCTCGACGACGCCACCGGCGACCTCATCGTGGGATCACTCATCCAAAGCGCCGCCATCCGTGGATCCGGACTCACCGCAGTCCTCGACCGACTCTCCCGGTCAGTGGCCGAAGACGTCAGGAACCGCCGAGCAGTCGAAGCGGCACGCAAAGGCAGCCGCACCACCGCTCGATGGGTCACCATCATCACGATCGGTTTCATCACAGGCCTCTTCGTTCTCACCGACTACATGGCCTTCTACAAAACACCAGCAGGACAACTGATCTTCGTCGTCGAAATAGCCGCCTTCATCGGATGTCTCCTCTGGATGAAGAAGCTCGTACAACCACCGAAACTCCCGCGATTCCTCGGAACCACCCGCAAAGCGGCGAACGAGAAAAGCGAGAGCTTCATCGAGGGAGTTCTGTCATGACATTTCAGATCCAAGCCGCCCTGTTGGCGGTAGTTCTCTGCGTCGGACTCATCTGCCTGTTCCTGCGTTTCGCACCAGCACAAGCATCTCTGTCCGAAGTGCTCGACAACCTCGGCGCCCACCGCTCCACCGACAAACCCGCCGACATCAACGTCGACGAATCCGTTCGAGGAAAAGTGGGAAGGCGAGTACTCCCGTACACCGCAGACTCCACGATCCTCAAAATTCCTCGATCAGATCTCGCGATCCTCAAAATCGAGGTTCCATACTTTCTCGGGGACAAGGTTCTTTCTGCGCTCCTCGGCCTACTTTTCTTCCCCGCCGTCAATCTCATGCTCACGATCCTCGGCCGCGGGATCCCCTGGGGCATCCCCGCAATCCTCTCCCTCGCCATCGCTGCAGCGTGCTTCGTCGCCCCAGACATCGAAGTCCGGAAGAAAGCTGCCGTAGCCCGTGAGGAATTCGGCCGCTCCCTCGGCGCCTACATCGAATTCGTCGCACTCAACCGCACAGGCGGCGTCGGAGCCGTGCAGAGCCTTGAAAGAGCCGCAGCAGTGGGCGACAGCTGGGTCTTCCGGCGCCTCGACGAAGAACTCATGCGAGCTCAACGATCCGGACAAGCGCCGTGGGACACCCTCACCCGAATCTCCGGCGAACTCGAGCTACCCCTCGCCGACCTCGCCGACATCATGACGTTGACCGGCGAACAAGGAGCATCGGTCGCCGTCACCCTCAGCGCCCGCGCATCCGCACTGCGAAACGCTCAACTCTCCGACGAACTCGGCAAAGCCGGCTCCTCGACCGAGAAGATCCAAGCTCCCCTCGCGCTCATCGGAATCGTCTTCATGATCATGCTGTTCATCCCAGCCATGTCCAGCATCATTCTCGGATCGTCCTGAGGAAGAGTCCAATGGCAACTATTCAATTACCGCCACAAAGGCGCACCAGCGACCAGAGTGCGAACGCCCCACCAGCGCAAACACGCATTCTCGGCAGTACCCCCCAACAATTCCGCGCTAACCTGCAAACGCCAAGTTTCTGCCTACTCAAAAAAAACTTTCACCCAGGCGGTCACAGCGGCACACGAAACGGACCTCTTCATTAGTAGAGGGAAAAACAAACAGGAGGAACCCAGATGATCACCAATTTCGCCCACCGCGCACAGCGCGCAACCACCGTCACCACCCTCGCTGGCATCGCGATGATCACCGGATTCCTCGATCGAGCCAGCGGATCCAACCGACGACGTTCTGACCGCGGATCAATGCTCGAATACGTCATCATCGCGGCCGGCGTGGTGACTCTCGCAATCGCAGTCGTCGCATACATCGGACCCGTTGTCATGCGCTACCTCAACCAGATCCAGTAGCAACCCCACCAGGTGCAAGGGTGGATCGCCGCAACCCTCCTGAAACCCCAGGAACACAAACAACGCGTTCCTCCGACGATCCACCCTCACCAAAAAATTCGAGCCAGCGATGCAGAACGGAGCGAGACGATGACACTCATCAACCGCAACCGGCACAACGACAGCGGAAGCATCCTGCGTCTCTGGATCATGTCCGCAGCAGTCTGCCTCATCGCGATCTTCGTCCTCATCCAGCTAGGCCCAACAGTTCAGCGTTACCTCGCAACCATCGTCTGAACACACACCAACGAAGGAGGGGCGATCATGCGGCCACCCACAGCAACACCACTCGCACGCTTGAAGTCTCGGCTCGGCAACGACCGCGGTGGCGTTCTGGAAACCGTCATCATCTGGCCAGTCGTCCTCCTACTGTTCTTCGGCGCAGTCCAAGGAGCGTTGTACTTCCACGCCCGCAACGTAGCGATGAAAGCAGGCGAAGAAGGACTCCGCCAAGCACGAACACAATTCGGCACATCAGCAGCAGGAACAGCCGCCGCCTACGGATTCATCGCACAGACCGGCGCCACAGTCCTACGGGGCCCCGCCGTCACAGTGACACGCAACCAACGCGAAGCCGCAATCCAGATTGTGGGACAACCGATCTCGCTCATCCCCTTCCTGAACCTGACCATCAACATCGATCAAAGCGCACCCGTCGAACGCATCACCAACCCCGGAGACCTCTGGTGAGCGGCCACCGCCCGGTACCGGCCCGGACGTCGGAAACTGTCAACCACAGCGGAGGGAAGGTCACCGCAATGACGGACTCACTCAGGAATGAACAGACCGTGGATGAGAACAGTCGCCTATCCCTCAAAGAAGTAATTTGGGGGATCCTGTTCACCGGATCCATTACCGCGGCTCTCTACTTCTACAGCCCAGACGCGATAGTCACCGTCATCCTCGGAACCGGACACCCCATCCCATGAACCCGACACACGCGCGTCCTACGAGCGGAGAAACCTATGATGCGAACACGCAGAAACCGGCTCCTCGTGGCCGCATCCCTCTCACTCTTTCTCCTAGCCCTAGGGGTAACGACCGGATTCGATCCCGACATCCTCTTCCCCTACCAGCCCATACCGTACTGAACGCAATGACCAACCTACGCAAACGAATACACGCCAACGACCGCGGCGCCGAAACCCTCGAACTCGTCATACTGACGCCATTCATCCTGCTCCTCATCGGCGTCATCATCGTCGGCGGCATGGTCACCATGGCACACCAAAAAGTCGAACACGCCGCAGCCGAAGCATCCCGATCAGCCTCCCTCGCACGAACAATGTCCCAGGCCACCACAAGCGCAACCGAAGCAGCAACATCGGACCTCGCCGCAAAAGGACTCAACTGCGTCAACCTCTCCATCAGCACCGACGCCAGCGGTTTCCGCACCCGCCCCGGCGTGAGAGCCACCGTCCAAACCACCGTCACATGCGACGTCTCCCTCGACTCACTCGGCCTCGTCGGAATCAGCGGAGTCCGCACCATCCGCCACACAAGCTCCTCACCGATCGACACCTACCGAGAGAGAGTCCGATGAACACACTCATCGCGAAACTCCGCAACAAACAAAACGACCAAGGATCAATCGTCCTCTGGGCAGTCATAGGAGCATTCGCTCTACTCCTCGCCCTCGGCCTCGTCGTAGACGGCGGCGGAAAACTCCACGCCAAACAACAAGCCCAACTCGTAGCCGAAGAAGCAGCACGCGCCGCAGGCCAAGCCGTCATCACCCCACTCGCCGCACGCGGAACAGCCGTCGTCGTCAACCCCGCAACCGCCATGATCGAAGCGCAAAAGTACCTCAACGCAACCGACATCAAAGGCGTAGTCGTCCCCACCGGCCCCAACACCCTCCTGATCACCACGACAGCCCACTACACACCGAAAGTCCTCGGCCTCATAGGACTCGGAGAACAAACAGTCGTCGGAACAGCACACGTGAACCTCAACCGCACCAACACCGGCGCCGGAGCAATCGGCGCACCATGAGCGAACCCGGGACCCGGCCCCACCCCGCCCCCGCGCACCCCAGCAACGAAGGCACCACAACCCCCACCACTTACCGAACGAGCGAGAGGACCACGACGTGAACGTCGCCGCAGCCCGCCTCAAAGGCCTGCTCTACCTCATTGCACTCCTCGCGCTCACCGCCGGAATCCCGTTCGCGCTCTACACATTCGCCGGAAACCCACTCGCCGGCATCACCAGCCTGACCCTCGACACCGTCAAAGAAGCACTCACCACCCAAGACGACGGAACCCTGTTCCTCTCCGCACTGACGATCATCGGCTGGATCGCCTGGGCCACCTTCACCTACTCGATCATCATCGAACTCGCTGCAGCACTCCGCGGCGTCAAAGTCAGACGAATCAAAGGACTCCAGCTCCAACAACACTCGGCAGCAATACTCGTCAGCGGCGCACTCCTACTGATCACAGCCGGCACAGCAACAGCCACCCCCGCAGCCGACATCCTCGGACCCAACCACACCTCACCCACCTCGATCAGCGCACCCGCCTTCCTCAACGACACCCACACCCAGACCCCACAACAGAACGCCCCCTCCTGGACGAAAACACCAGCACAGACAGCTGCCGGAACAACCATCGTCACCGAATCGGGCGACACACTCTGGGGCCTCGCCGAACGGCACCTCGGAGACGGAACACGCTATCCGGAAATCCAGTCACTGAACCAAAACGCAATCCCAAACGAAGCCTGGATCGACGCAGGCCTCACGCTCACACTGCCTGCAGCACCCGAGAAGCAGCTCGACGGCGCCTACACAGTAAAGGCCGGCGACACACTGTGGGACCTCGCCGAAACGTATCTCGGTGACGGCGCCCTCTACCGCCAAATCCACGGCGCCACCGGACCACTGACTACAGACGTGATCCAGATCGGCCAACAACTCTTCCTGACGCACACTTCCATCAGCGCAGAAGAAGCTCCGCCGGCAGCATCACCCACCCCCGCGGAGGAATCGTCCGCACCGCAGGCCGCACCTGTACCTGAACCTGAACCTGAACCTGCACCGCAGCAGCCCGCGCCCGAGTTGATCCCGGACGTCGCACAGGCACCTGAGGATGCAGCGCCGGCAACTCCTGAACTTGCCCCTCAGGCTCCAACCGCCGAGGCCGCAGAGGCCCCCGCCGCCGAAGTGCCCGAGGCTCCCGCTTCATCTGCACCGGCCGAGGCAGCAGGGCAGCAGTCACCGTTGGTGGTTCCCGATGTTCCAGAGCTACCGGAGCTGGTGCCCGGCGGCGACGAGATGGCTCAGGCCGAAGCGCGTGCGGCGGAGGAAGCTGCCGCGCGGATCTTCGGTATCGAGATCCCCAGCGCTCCCGCTGCAGAAGCCCCCGCACCCGAAGCTGCACCCGCGCCCGAAGCTGCACCCGCGCCTGCACCCGAGTTGGTTCCGGACGTCGCAGAGACCCCCACCGCACCTCCGGAGGCTCCCGTCTCGCCTGCACCGGCCGAAGCGGCAGGGGAGCAGTCACCGTTGGTGGTTCCCGATGTTCCAGAGCTACCGGAACTGGTGCCCGGCGGCGACGAGATGGCTCAGGCCGAAGCGCGTGCCGCGGAGGAAGCTGCCGCGCGGATCTTCGGTATCGAGATCCCCGACGCTCCCGCTGCAGAGGCACCCGCGCCCCCAGCGGCAGAAGCTCCGGCGCCCGAGCCTGCCCCGCCGGTCCCTGTTGACGTACCCGCCCCCAGCGAAGCGCCTGACGTCGCCCCAGCACCAGCACCAGGCCTCAACGAGAACTCACCCCTCGCCTCCGCCCCCACCGCGCCAAGTGCCCCCGAAGCACCCATTTTCCAATCCGAGCAGCCCAACACACCGGAAACTGCACCAGAACTCACACCAGAAGCAGCACCAGAACCAGCGCCAGAGACCGCCGCACCACAGGCCGCACCCGCAGACACCGACAACCCCGAAACACTCGTCCCCCTCAACACCACCGCCCCACAAGTGCCGGAAAACACCGCAGCAACCACAGCCCTCACCTCAACCGACAACGCCCAAGACAGCAAAACCGTCATGGGACTATCCGCACTCGCCGGCATCGCCCTCCTCGCCGGCGTCGGACTCTTCCGCCGCCGACAGCAGAACCGCCGGCGCCGCGGAGAACGCATCCCGATGCCCCAACCCTCGACCGCACTCGTCGAACAGCAGATCCGCGACAACGCAGACCCCGCCCTCCTCGACCTCCTCGACAAAGCACTCCGCGACGTCGCCGACATCTGCCGCACCAACTCCATCCCACTACCCGCACTACTCGGAGTCTTCCTTCACGACCGCAGCATCGAACTCGCGCTCGTCGACGACATCGAACTACCCGCCCCATGGCAACGCGACGCCGAGACGTCGGCCTGGACCATCACCGCCGACGACGAACTCGACCCCCCACTCACCACCGTCAGCCCCTACCCAGCCCTGGTGGAAATCGGCGAAATCGAAGGCGGATCCAGACTCCTCCTCAACCTCGAACAGCTTTCCCACCTCGGAATCGCAGCCCCCACAGCAGAGGCCCGCGACATCATCCGAGCACTCGCAGTGTTCCTCGCCTTCTCCCCGCTCGGCGACAACCTCAAACTCACCCTCGTGGGCACAGGCGAAGCCCTCGCACGCCCGAACACCGACGGATCAGCACTGATCGAATACGCCCCAACCGCCGACGCAGTCCTCGAACGACTCGCCCGCCACACACGAACCGACGCACAAGCCCTCGCAGACAACGGAATCGACGACATCGCGCAGGCACGCATCGAATACACCGACAGCGCCATCACCAATCCCGAAATCATCCTGCTGTCCGAGCCCCTCACAACCGCACAACGCGAAATCTTCGACAACATCCTCGCCAACGCACCACGAGTCGCGTTCGCCGCGGTCACCGCTGCAGACGACCCCACAGCAGACTGGACACTGACCACCGGAACCGACGGATCCGCCACGCTGCGCCGCCCAGGCAGACCCGCGTTCGACCTCACACCCGCACGCATCTCAGAAGCAGAATTCGACGCAATCATCGACGTCCTCGAAACAGCAGACGCCGACCCCATCGCCGACGCCGCTTCCCAGAACGACCCATGGACAGCGGAAACCTTCGACGACCGCATCGCAGAAGCAACATCGGTCGACGACCTCCTACCCCACCAGGCACCGACCGTCCATATCCTCGCAACAGAACCGAACTTCGACACCGCAACAACCGAATTCGACGACACCGAGGCCGACACCGAACCCCTCACCTACCTCGACCCCGCCGACGAATCATCGATCAACAACACACCAGACACCGCAGAAAACACGCCACCCATCGCGATGGCGATCGCGCCGACACCAGACAACACACTCTCCGTCGACGAACACATCTGGATCCACGTCCTCGGGACCCCACGCGTGACAGCACTCAACGAAGGATCCGACGTCGGCCGACGACCTCACCTCACCGAACTCGCAGCCCTCATCGCCACCCACCCACACCCCGGGATCCGCGGACCCCAAGTCGACGAAAAGATCTGGCCCAAGCAGACATACGCAGACCTCAGCTTCTCCGAACAAACCACAAAACGCACCGCCCGCCGAAACACCGCCTTCACCAGACTCCGCAACTTCCTCGGCGAAACCGCCACCGGAGACCTCGCCTTCCCCAAGGTCTTCGACAACACCGGCAACACCCCATACCGCCTCGACGACACCGTCCACACCGACTGGGACATCTGGAACAACCTCATCGGAGGACACCCCGCCACCGCCGACCACAACGAACTGACCACAGCCGTCGCCCTCGTGGAAGGAACCCCGTTCACCACGAAAAAAGCGCCCGCACGATACGGCTGGGCAGAAGAACTACGCCAGAACATGATCTCCGAACTCACCGACGCCATCGAAGAACTCTCAGCACGGCACCTACAAGAAGGCGACACGCGCACCGCACTCGAACTCGCCCAAAAAGGCCTCGACGTCGACGAATACCACGAAGGGCTCTGGCGACTCGCGATCATCGCAACCCACGGCAGCGACGACATCACAGCCACACAAGGCCTCATCGACACACTGCTCACCAAACTCGCAGAACTCGACGTCGACCCCAACGAGCAGACAGCTGAACTACTCCAAATACTCGACGACTTCCACGACACAACCGGCGAACGCCCCTACCGAATCACCCAGAGAGCATCCTGATGCCAACCAACAGACCCAGAGAGCCCAACAACTGGACATGCGAAAGTGTGACGTCCAGCCGATACGCTCTCCGAACAACACCGATAGGGCTCCCGAACCGGAAGCCCCGAAGGGGGAACCATGACACACAACATCTTCCGCAAGACGGCAGCTTTGACGTTTGGACTCGTCACAGCCACCGCCATTGTCTCTGCTTGTGGAACGGACGGCGACACTTACGATCCCGCGCCGACCTCAACACAACAGCCAGTGCTCACGGGCCCGGAGGGATCGCTCAAGTCACCAGAACAACAGGCAACAGAAGCCGCGACAGCGAAGATCAACGAGTTCTACGCAGTTCTCGCAAGCATCCAGAATGATCCAGCAGTTGATATCAATAGACTGGATGGTGTCGCGGTCGACCCGGTGTTGTCGGGTATCAAAGGGGATATCACGACACAGCGATCGAAGGGTGTCGTGAGTTCGGGTGCGATCACAGTCCTAGATACTTCGGTGACGAGACAGGAAGCACCAAAGGACACAGATGGTAACCCCATTGCTGGTGAGGCTTTCGTGGAGATGCGAACATGCGTAGATATCTCGGCATTGAGTTCTACTCTGCCTGATGGGACGAGCGCGCTAAGTCCGAATCGCGCTCCGGAACTCGCGAAGTTCACCGTCAGAAACGCAGCATGGCCGGACGCGAGTGGTTGGCGCATTGCAAGCCAACCAACGAAGCCAGGTACGTCCTGTGACTCACCGTAAATTCACGAAACACTCTACGAATCTCAAACTTTCAGCCGAATTAGGAGGTGTTCAGTTGAGCATATCAAGAGCTTTCCGTCGCTCCTCAGCGGCGATGTTCAGTATCGCTGCTTGCATGAGCATGATGCTCGTAACTCAGTCATCGGCCTATGCGGCTCCAGGTGATTCGTGGGGTGGTGGTGCCGTTGGAGGTAACACGGTTACCGCAGGTGCTGGCTACATCTCGGTCCCCTCAGGCGGAGGTGCTTCAGGAGCGTCCCCCGGGATGCAAACAGGTGGTGGCGGAGCGGGTGGCGGCGGCGGCGCTGGCGGAGGAGGCGGTGGTGGTGGAGCAGGAGCGAGTGGCGGCGGTGCCGCTCCCGCAAATAGCGGCCCTCCAGTCCTGCAACGCAACAGCTGCAGCAACCTCCGAAACAACTGCGCCCCAGCGCCTGCTGCACCAGGAATTGATGTCCCGCCCACACCGGTGTCCCTCGCGGAGGTGATGAACGTCGTCTCATCTGCGGTCTCGGCGTTGCAGGTTGAGCCGATCGACATCGGAATCACGCCCGAGCCAACAAGCACCGGAGAAAAAGTCGGTTTGGTCGGTTTCAATTCGTGGGTGTGGCCGGCCTCCCCTTCTGCCGCTCAGATCGGGCCTATTAACCGCACGGTTACTACCGGAGTTGTTACCGTCAACCTGAATGCGGTGAACACAGGACTTGTGGTTAATTACGGAGATGGGTTACCGACTATCCCGCCGGTGTGTCCCGTCAATTCGATTCCGTATACGGACGTGGCGATGGATTTGCCGAGTCCGACCTGTAATCACTTCTTAGGCAAGTCTTCTCAGGATCAACCGGGCGGGGTCTTCCGCCCCACTGTCACGTCGCTTTGGCTGGTGACTTGGTCGGCGAATGCGGGGGGCAACTTCTTCGGCGGAACTATTCCGATCGCTCCGACCGCTACGACTGAGGTTCGGGTCGGAGAAATGCAGGTGTTGGTCACGAAGTGACTGAAGAAGTGTCCAAGTAGACGTGGCATCGTGACGACTCCCCGGGTATCCATAGGATTGCCCGGGGAGTCGTCTGTTTACTGCAGATTATGCGGCGTTCTGAGGTAGGTCTCTGATGAGAGTGATGACCCGGCTGGCGAGAATATTTGCGTTCTCGTTGAATTCGGCCAATACAAGGATGCCTTGGACGGCGGGGAGTTCCCTGCCTCGACTTGTTTCGCGTATTCGGATAACAGTCCATCCTGCTGCGTGGAGTTGTGCAGTCTTCTTGTCGTCACGTTCAGCGGCGTCCATATGCCAGTACCAACCGTCGTACTCGACAGCGATCTTGAGGTCTGGCAGTGCGAGATCGAGAGCTGAGCGGCATCCGGAAACGCGTTGGGGTCCGTCGTAATCGACATTGAAGTGGTTTGCGATTGGTGCGCAGACGGCTCGTTCTCTGCGTGAGGTGTTTGCTGCGACACAATCAGGGCATTCGCGACCCGCTGTACGTTTTCCTACGCTGGTTTTCCATTCGTGCTTCTTCTCGCATTGCCACCAGATCTGCCGGTTAGAGGCATACGTGACTTCAGTGGGTCGCAAGGTGTTGAGGGTGGGGTGCCATTGCGCAGCGATCGACGGTCGGACTGTGGAAAGGTCGTTGAAACCCTGAGCAACGCGTTTGCCGCCGCAAGTCGGGCAGCCATGGCCTCCGATTCGTTTGGAAATCAGGGTCTTCCACTCGTGTCCGAACCCGCATATCCACCAGGCTCTTTGGGTGGCGATCGCGGGAGTTTCGTCGGCGGTGCGCCGATTTCGAGGGTGCCATTGCGCTGCCAGTTCAGGGTGGCAAGTCGCCAGGTCGTTGTATCCGGTCAGTAGCTTTCTACCTCGACAGATCGGGCAGGAGGATTCTTTTGAGGTTCGATAGTTCGGTGTCTCTTGCCACTGGTGTCCAAGGCTGCACTGCCACCAAATCTGCTTAATGCATCCTTTGCCGACCTGGTCCGAATTTAAGTCGTTGAGGGTGGGGTGCCATTCCTTCGCGACGTCGGGATGAGTTGTCGCAAGGTCGTTGTACCCGGCGAGGGTTCGGCGTCCCGAGCAAGTCGGGCAGCCGGCCACGTGGCGGTGTGAGATCCGTGCCTGCCATTCATGCTCGAGCGCACAGCGCCACCAAGCCTTGAGTCTTGAGTGACGGGAGTACTCGCTTGGTTCCTTGTCATTTCGCGGGCTCCATTCGTCCGCAAAGGCGGTGTCTGCAACTGTTGGCATACCGGGTGTGACGGGCCGGCGCCGCACACCGTCACATTGTCGGCATCCCGCCCCGTGCTTTGCGCGAGTCGCAATCATCGCCTGCCAGCTGTGATTGCTTCGGCAGATCCACCACACACGTCGGTTCGAGTTGGCCGTGACTTCGTGTGGCTCAATGTCATTGAATTCTTGGTTCCAGTCGACAATGAGTTCGGGGTGTGTAGTTCCGAGATCGTTAACTCCTGCCTGGATTCGACCCGAGCAGACTGGGCAGCCACTGCCTTTGCCTGTTCTCTGTGCCACGCGAACTGCCCAATGGTGCCCGTTGGAGCATGTCCAGAATGCTCGGTATCCACTGTTTAGCGTGACGGCGTCAGGGCTTCGCTCATTGCGGTCGGTGTCCCACTCTGACGCGAGTTCCGGTTTGAGGGTTGCAAGATCGTTCACCCCCTTGATCACACGCTTTCCGGCGCAGACGGGGCAGCCTTGACCAGCTGTGCGCCGCTTGATCGGCATGTCCCACGAGTGGCCGGCCTCGCATATCCACCACGCGCGTGCATTACTTCCTTGAGTGAACATGGACGGTGGTTGCGAATTGCGTTCGGTGTCCCATTGGGCGGCGATGTCCGGGCGTAGTGTCGCGAGATCAGTTTCGCCGGGGATAGCACGTGCGGGCATGCATTGGATCCTTGCGTAGAGGTCCGACAAGAAGGAGGTCAGACGGCGCGCCTATTGTTAGCGCGTTGACTCGGTAGTGGTCGACGCGTATTCAACTTCAGCCCAGTGCGTTTCGGTGTCGATCGCAAGCGGTTCGCCGTAGATGTCGATGTGGCGAAGGTCTTGGTAAAGGTCCCAGCAGAAGTTCGGTTGGTCGTGGTGGGTGAGGTGTTGGTGCGCGGCCCAGGCGATGATGTTGGCCATTTGTGTGCCGGCTGAGGTGTGTGGGGGTGTGGCGGTTTCGAGGATTCGGTGCAGGCCGAATTTCGGGGGTGGGGGGAGTTCTGTTGTGGTGAAGAGGATTCCGAACTTGCCGTCGTCTTCGAGTCGGGTGTTGATTTGTTGGAGGAGTGCGGTGTGGAGTGCGTCTTGCTCGGTCCTGTGGTTGTCGGGCGTGGTGCGGGTGTAGACGCTGCCGATGCGGATGTTCTGGTTGCTGATGGTGTGGAGTGCGTTTGAGAGTGCGCGTTGGCGGCGGTGGTTGGCGGTTGAGCTTTCAGGTTCCACAGATCGAAGGATTTCGGTGTCGACCGGGATTCGATGGCGGTGGGTGACGTGTGCGCGAGTTTCGTCCCAGCCTCGTGTGACATGGGGCCAGTCGTCGGGAGTGGCTTCCAGCCATGCGATTGTGGCGAATCCGCTGGCAGACGTTCCGTGTTGACCGATGTATATGACGCTCGGTGAGGTTGGCGCGGGGTCCATGGATCGCCCTTCTGAGGATGTGTGTGTGTCCGTTCACTGCCGGCATCAAGATGCAAACAAACGTAGGCCAACAAGGGTTGGCACGTCAATGCCAACGGAGTTGGCCTGACGAGCGCGTCGACGCAAGTAAGCTCTCAAGAATGGATCAACTGGACCGAGCTCTCGCTGCTCACGAGCGTGCGCAAGCCAAGCTGCAGGAGACGCGCGTGGCGCTGCATGTGGCGATTCGTGCTGCGTTGGATAGTGGTGTGCGGCAGTCGGATTTGGTGAGGCGGACTGGTTATTCGCGTGAGTATTTGCGGCGGATTGCTCGTGAGGCGGACGGGGAGTAGGGGGTCATTTCGGCTGGGTGGTGGTTCGGTCGAGGTGGATGAGCATGGCGGTGAGCATTTCGTGTAATGCGTCGTGTTCGTTGAGTGCTGTTGTTTTGGTGTCGCTGTCGTCGAGTGTGGTGATGAGTTCTTTGAGGCGGTTGCGGGTGAGTGGGCTGTTGGGGGTGTGGAGCCAGGTTGGTGTGGTTGCGCGGAGTGTTCGTCGGTAGGCGTTGACGATGGGGTCGGCGTTGCCTTTGTTGGTGTAGATGGTGTGTAGGGCTTCGAAGTCGTCGGGGTCGAGGGTGACGATGTGTTCGATTCGTCGTGTCATGGTTGCGTGCCTTTCCGGTGTGTGGGTTTGGGGTAGTTAAGCGGGGTTGGTGGGGTTTGTCGCATACCCCCGCACGCGGTCGGGCGTGTCGGGTGTTGGTGTGTGGGTTAGTTAATGCGGGTGTTGTGGGGGCGGCAAGGACGGAATGCACGCGGTCGGGCGTGTCGGTGTCGTGTGTTGGTGTGGGGATAGTTAATGCGGGTGTCGTGGGGGCGGCAAGGACGTTTCGCACGCGGTCGGGCGTGTCGTGTGGTGTCGGTTGGCGTTGTCGGGGTAGTGAATCTGGTTTTGTGGTGGACTGCAATGTAACTGTGGATAACTTTGTGTTTTGCCTGAGCGGGCTCCCGTGGGAGTGCCCAAACTGATGTGCGGGTAGGTGTGTTGGCCGGGCTTGTGTCGGTAGTCGGATCCATGATGGTCGGCATGGGGCACAGAGGGCATGGCAAGAGCAAGGGGTCTAAACAGCACGCGCAGCTCCGTGACGAGCCGCCACGGTTGAGGCCGTTGTGGGTTTACGACGCTGACGACTGGGCGGAGATGATGGCGTTGCCGTCAGGTTCGCTGGTCTGTCCTGATCCAGCGTGTCGGTCGCCGTTTCAGGTGCCGCAGGAGAATTCGCAGGGGACAAGGTTTCTCAAAGATCGTCAGGGTAGTAAGTGTGCGCATGTGTTTGCCCAGCCCGAAAAGGGTGGTGGTCCGGTTTCGGCGGAGCATCGCTGGGTGCAGGCGCGTATTGCCAAAATTTGCGACGCCCTCGGGTATCGGGCGATTCCCGAGCACTATCCGTCGTATGCGGATGTGTATTTGCCTGATTTGGACTTCGCTATCGAGTATCAACGGTGGAAGACCGACGTAAGCAAGCGTGATGCTGCGCGCCGCAGTGTTGGTGCGAAGCACGTGTTGTGGTTATTTCCGCCTTATGTCAACGATAAGAAGTCCTGTGGGTTCCTTTTCGGGAGTTCGTGTGCCCGAATTGAGGTGGTGGACATGCACACTCGTAGACCTGTCGAGCCTTGGAAGTATCCCGAGCAAAGTCGGACTGCGCGACTTTATATCTATGGCACCGTTGCTCGGTCTGTCGAAGGGGAGGGTTTGCGAACAGGCAGGCATGATGCAATGACCTTCCTTGGAGAGGTCCTTTCCGGCGATCGACTGTGGTACAAGCCCGGGACACGCGGGTTGCCGTCAGCGCGCAGGGGGGCGTGGGTTCGTCGGGATGACATGGCTGAGGTTCGCGCTGCAATGGATCGTGAACTGTTGTCTGACAGCAATTTTGGTGAGTTCAAGGTCGAAGTGCAGGCGGTCTCGCCGGTCCAGTCGGTCTCGCCGGTACCGGCACAAGGTTCGGTACCGGCACAAGGTTCAGGGGAAAGTGATGTCGGCCGCGACAGTTCCCTGGCGGGCGACGAAGTGTTCGGTAGTGGGGGGCCGGACGAAAAGTTACTGGCAGTGGACTCCGTCGAGTTGAGCGAGCCGGCAGGGACCGTGGAGATCGTTACGGGGTTGGAAGGGTCGAGCAGTGTTCCGCTCGATGTTCAAAGTCCGAGTGTGCGGTCCGGTGAGGTAAATGCGCTGGACGATGACGAGTTGTTGGATTGGTTCGTCGGTGAGAGTGCGAGTGTGAAGAACCCGGCGGATGGTGTCCGTGGCGGGGGTGTTCGTCGCGAGGGCGGACTGTGGCGGCGATTTGTGGGTTGGGTTCGCCGCTAGAGATTGTGAATGCTGTGTTGCCTACCAATGTCACCTTGAACAGCGCCGCCTCGAAGGGGTTGCGTGGGTGCTCGGCGACGGCGGGCTGTCGCTCAACAGCGTCAAGGGCTGCTCGGAGTCCTTGGAGCATCTCGGCCTCGGTCGAGGTGCCGTCTACGCCTAAGCGCGCACTGAAACACACATCACTCTGACCAGGAGAAATAAGATGGCATCCTCTGCGGTTATCTGTATCGTTGCCCACATTGACCGTGGCCTGCGGTTGATCCCCGGTCTGACCGCACCCTCGTCGAGGGTCGACCGAGAGGCTCTCCGCGTCTCGTACGAATAGACCACCTGCCCGCAAAACCAGAAGGGAGCCGGCCATGGCCACCAAGAAGAGGACTGATGCGACCGCGCCGGCCTCCCTGGAACAGTTGCGGGCCCCCGCCTAGAGTTGCGTCGGTCGTCGGCTGCGTCCAAGCATGTACCCACCCTTCGCAAGGGCACGCGCCGTAAGCAGCGTGCTCGCGCCATCGCGGCAGGATGGTAGAGGCAGGGAAGCGCCAGTCTCCGGCGACGCAATCGACCACGAATCCGCATCTTTCTCCATGGCTGATGCGGGTTCTTTTTTGTAGGGTCGGCTGTGACCATTGCGGTGGTTACAGTCGGCGAAAACCTTTGGGGATATGGATGTCCGGTCGTTCGGTTGGCAGTCCTGCTGCTGCGCGGATGCTTCGGATGTCGTCGACGGCTAACGGTGTGGACGGATCCTTCTGGATGACGATTGTGCCGTCCTGGTGGGGAAATGCGTCCACGCTGGGCGGGAGCTGTGTTTCGTCGATCGGCAACTCGGGGCCGAAGTAGGTGCAGCTACCGATGATCGCGTCACCCGGTACGTTGTGCTGAGGCGATGATTCGGTTCGGCGGTAGAGCACGGTGATGCGTGAGTCCCAGATGTCGGTTAGCCCTTGGACGAGCTTCAGCGACAGCGAAATCAGTGTTTCGTCGGCAAAGGTACATACGAATGCGCCAGACCCTGAGGTGCCCCCGAAACTGATAGCGACTCTGACGTCGCCGGCATCTGAATACAGGGTTATCTGTCGTGGAAGCGAGAGCGGGTACACACCGTCGGTGGCGTGGGGGGAGTGCCTGGCCTCGACCAATGCGGCTTCGATCGATTTTTGCGTCGGGGGTACGAGGATCTGGCGGATATTCGTACCCCAGGGCCTGCTCGACCCCGGCGCCGTCGGGGAGTGGATCCCCGACGGTTTGGTAGAAGTCGACGTCGAAGACCGGATCCAGCTCTCGAAGGAACTGTAGAGACCGGGTCGCTAAGACGGCGGTGACCGATTCGGCTTCGGGCGGGCGCTTCCGCCCGATGACGTTCACAGTCAATCCAGACATCGGATTGCGGCGTAAAGATGAGGCAGGCACGGTTACTCCCGTTCGAAGACGATCGACCATCGGGACAGGCTCTGGCGTTACACGGGGTAACGCAGCGCTGTCCGCCCCGTCAGGATGTCGTCGAAGCTGACTTCCAAAGGATGTTCGCCTAACTGAATGAGTGTTCCGGTTGGTAGTTCCTCCAGTGCGGCGGCGGGCAGTTTGCTCTGATCGAGATCGATCCCGGACTGATGTAAGTCTCCCACCCGACTCGGAAATGGTTCGCGCTAGTTGTGTGGTTCGGTACGGGTTCTGGTTATGTGACTAGTCTCCGCAGCATGCTGCAATAGTTACACTCTGGGATGTAACTTTTGCAGACTGGTGGATATTTAGGCTGATATAGTGGTGCATATGTCCACCGATTCCCGGATCCTCGACCTTGCTGACCTGTCGTCGGAGCAGTGGGGTCTGTTCACCATGGCGCAAGCAAAGGAACTGGGGTTCTCTGCGCAGCAGGTCGCCCGCATGGCTAAGGCTGGAACGGTGGAGCGGATCCGCCATGGTGTCTATCGGATCGGTGGGGCGCCGAGTGTTCCGTCCGAGCGGCTGCGGGCTGCGTGGATGATGATCGAGCCCGGTGCCACTGCTGGTGAGAGGCTGCGTGAGGGGTCTCCGGCCGTGGTGACGCACAGGTCTGCCGCGTGGCTTCACGGCCTTGGTGATGTCGATGCGGATGTGATGGAGTTCGCGACGTCGAAGCGTCGGCAGTCTCGTCTTTCCGATGTTCGGTACCGCGTTGCGTCCTATGAGCCGGATGCGTGGACACTCGAGGATGGGCTGCCGGTTACGACGGTGCTGATGACGATCGTCGATCTCGCCGCGGGGCATCTTGATGGGGGGCATCTGGCGGGCATTGTTCGTGATGCTGTTGTCGCTAATCGTGTGGATTCGGAGAGTGTGAGTGAGGCGCTGCGGCCGTTTGCGCATATGTACGGGGTTCGTCTGGGCGATGGCGAAGCTCTTCTGAGTCGCTTCCTGGAGGAAGCTGGGATTCCTCAGTCCACGCGTGCGCTGGGGCAGCGTCTGGCTGGTCAAGGGGTGCTTGATCTCCCGAACTCCGCGTTCATGGATATTCCGGCGCTGCAAAGTCTGCGAGATACAGTGGCTCTGATGAATTCTCCGGCGATGCAAAGTTTTCGGGATTCGCTGGCGCTGGTCAATTCTGAGGCGATGCACAGTGTTCAGGATGCGGAGGGGTGGATCCATTCTCCTGTCATGCAGAGCTTTCGGGATGCTGCGCTGGTCAATTCTGAGGCGATGCAGAGTATTTGGGATGCGGCGGCGCTGATGAATTCTCCTGCGATGCAGAGTCTTCGGGATGCGGCAGCTGCTGTGGATCTGCCCGTGGTCGAGGCTGCTCGGAAGATCGCCGACAGTCAGCGGCGCGCGCAGTGACGCGAAGTCGAGGAGCTGCGGCGTTCAAGCGGTCGCTGACGGACCGGCTGAAGAAGGAGTCCACACTTCGAGGGCGCCCGTTCGAACATTTGCGGCGGGAGTTCTATCTGCAGCGGTTCTTGGCGCGGATCTTCTCGCAGCCGGAGGGGCGGTGGTTGCTCAAAGGTGGGGCGTCGCTGTTGGTGAGGCTCCCAGATGCACGGTACAGCCAGGATATCGACCTTCTGCATACCGCTGCGGGCCTGGAGGAGGCAATCGAAGATCTTCGGGCGGCGGCCGATCTGAGTGAACTTGATCCACTTAGCTTCGTGATACGCGATGAGCCTGTCGCGATGACTGGTGGGGTCGATGGCGCGAAACTGAAGGTTGAGGTCTATTACGACGCGCTGTACCTCTTCAGTTTTCCGATAGACCTCTCCACTGAGCTCGTTGCGGTCGGTGACGTCGATTATCAGTCCCCGAGACCGATTGTGGCGATGGAGGGTTTGGCTGCGATGCCGGAGTTTGCGTTGTATCCGTTGCCGGCGCAGATCGCCGACAAGGTGTGCAATGTATGGGCGGTACGGGCGGGATGGAGGTCCGTCGACGCGGTATCACGATTTGGTGGATCTGGTACTGATCATTTCTGCATGGCGTTTCGCGGCGGATGTGTTGGCGCGTGGTCTATCTCAGGAGTCTGAACGTCGTGGATTGGTGTTGCCGGCCGCTATGTCGGTGCCTTCGGTTGGGTGGTCTGCAGGTTACGAAGCGATCGCTCGGACGGTCTCAGGGTTGCCGAGTGGGGCGTTGACGCTGGGTTCGGCGTTGGTAGTGGCAGGGCGCTGTCTTGATCCGATTTTGTCGCAGCAGGTCACCCTCGGGTTTTGGAACCCGAACACCGCGGTGTGGATCGAATAGTGTGTTGAGACGCTCCAGCGGATGCTTCGTCGTAAGGCTCTGTGCCCGTTCCTAATTAGCGATTCGTGCTTTTCTCGGGATCTTGCTTGTTCGGGGTGCTGGTCTGTTCTATGGGCGCGCTGCTTGGTGGGGGCTTTATTCGTGTCGGTTGTCTCCGAGGTCGGGTCGGAGGTGTTGTTGTGCGCGTTCGTTCCAGCTGTTGATCTGCCAGCAGGTTGCGGGGTCTCGGGTGGCGGTGTGGAGTGCGGCGACGATGGCGTCGCCGTCGTCGATGTTTGCGGGTGTTATCCCGAAGCCCCGTAGTTGTTCGGTGAGTTCTTCGTTGAGGTGTGGGTCGTGGGCTTCCCACCACAGGAGGGCTTGTGCGCTTGTTTTCAGTGCGGTCATTTCCGATGTGCGGCGGAAGGGCGTTGTCCACGCGGGGTCGGCGTTAGGCCATGTTCCTTGTTGGTTGTCTGGCATGTCGAAGCTGATTCGGAGTGTGCCGGGGTCTGTCCCTGGGTCGATGTGAGTGATGGTTACCCACATTCCGTCGGTTCTGTGGAGTTCGCCGAGGGTGCGGGGCATTTGGTCGCCGGGCTGCAGGTCGGCGACTGAGCAGACTGGCCATGTGCGGCCGGCGGCGTCGACTGCGGTGGGTGATGCGTCTTGGTTTCTGGGGGTGGATCGGGTCGGCCAGGATTGGCGGCCGCCGAGGCGGCGGTAATGCTGCTGCATTGCTTGCCCGGAGGTTTTTCCGAGTGCTGTGGCGAGCGTTTCCCAGGTTTCTCCGTGGTTGCGGGCTGTTTCGATCAGGCTGAGTTCGTTGGCGTTCAGGGTCTTTCGTTTGGTGGCAAGGTTTTTCAGTCCTTCGATCGATTGGTGTGCGGGGGTGCCTTGGATGGTTGCCGTCGATCGAGCCTGGCGTGGTCGGAACTTGTCGAAGAAAGTCATGTCAATCAACATACTCCTTTATTCTCAACATTTGTATGTATAGCAGCCAAAGATGTTGAAATACCGATCTTCTGTTTGGCGCGAACTCATCGCAGTCCGAGTGCGACATTTAAAGCAGCCAAATGACACTTAATAGTGTTAGATGACATCTATGAGGCTGGATGAGTTTCCTGAGTTGTTGACGTCTTCGGATGTGCGGAAAATCCTGGGTTTGTCGTCGTCGGAGTTGGCGAATGCGCGCCGTCGAGACCCGAATTTCCCGGCACCCGATCCACGGCATTCTCGGATCCGATCACCGCGGTGGACGAAGCCCGACTTCGTGCGATGGATGGTCAGCGAAGGAAGGGCGCCGGTCACGGTTCTGCCGGATTTGGATCCGCCTGTCGAGGGCCAGCCCGTTCGATGGCGATATCTGCGTACGGAATTCGTCACCATCGATACCCAGGTGGAGTTTTCGTCGCAGCCTTCGTACAAGGAACAATATGCCTTGATGAGGTACGCGAGGTTGGGCGATATCGGCGAGCCCCGGATGCTGACCGTGGCGTTTGTCATCGACGAGCCTGACGCAAGCGAACGCTTCAATTGGGCGTTCACCGGCTCGAGGTTGACGGCCGAGACTGCTGTTGCGCTCGGGTACGGCCCAGGCGGTTACGCGGGTGCGATCGTGTGGATGGCATCGGAGCAGTACGGGCACGAACCATACCTACAGGGGTGCGAAGTGCCAGCGTCCTTCGATGAATCGTTCGTGAGGATGCCCTATGTGAATCCCCGCGATCTCGCCGGAATTCTCGGACATCCCCTCCCTCTGTGGTGGCCAGGGTATGCGAGCACTGCTGCGGTGGCGATGTGGGTTCCGGAGCCGGCGACCGCGCCGACTCCGGTGTTCGCCGGCATTCCGCCAGTCGCCGCCAGTCGGGCGAGGATGCGGCAGCGGTTGCGGTTGGTGGTCGACGAGATTGTCAGTGGTGTTCGTTCAGCACCGCCCGGGGTCATCGAGCAGTTGGCGGGGTTGGGCAATACCGCTTGGGATCAGGTGATTTCGCGATATCGCGAACGCGCAGAGTATCCGTGGGTGGATGCGTCGCGTCGAGCGTTGTTGTCGACGGAGGAGGCTGATCCGGTTTTGCCTGCGGTGCCGCCGTCGACGGATATTTTCGAGGGGTTGGCGTGGTTGGTCGCGCAGCCTGATATTGATCCGGGGCTGTCACGGTGGTTGACCGATTTCTACGGGTATCCGGAGTCCATCGATGAAGCGGGGGTGAACCTTACCGAGATTCCGGTGCGATTGCGGTTGGTGATCGAATCGAGCCTGCGTCCGATTGAGGATCCGGCGGACACCTGGATGCGTCGTGCGCTCGAACCCTCCGATGCAGCGCAGGATGTCGGGTGGATCGCTGATGGGGATCATCGCCGCCGTCCGGTTGTCGTCGATGGCGACTGGGTTCGATTCCATATCCCGAGGTCGATGCCCGAAGGATTTGTTCCGGACACCGTTCATCTGATTGCGGGCGGTGAACTGAGCCGATTGGTTGTGGCGTTCGGCATCGACCGTCGAGGGATGGTGCTCCCGTTGCCGGTGGCGCAGACGGGTTCGGATCGAGCTGCGCAATGCCTGGCAGCGCTGGCACTTTCGATTGAAGAGCCTGTGCATTTGGGGAACTCACCGAAGTTGCGTGGGGCGCCTGTCGAATTGGAGCGGCTGGTGTCGGCGCTGGAAACGGCGGATCACCTCGAGGTTGCGTGGTCGGTGATCGAGGGACTGGTCGGTGATCGTCCGGAGGGGATGACCGACAAGGACTTACAGGAAGCGAGTGCCGGTAGGCGGTTGTGGAAGAACCGGGAAAGCGCGACGTCTGACGAGTGATCGTGCTCATGGCGCCGTGGTCTCTCACTATCTGTGTAGTGCGGGCATGATGTGGGGGAGGTCTTTGGGGCAGGAAAGGCTGGTTCGCGGCGTTTGATTCTTCTGGCGGCGTGGGCGGATCTGGATTTTCGGGAAGAATCAACGACGGGGGTTGTGATGGGTAAGGCGAAGAGCAAACGGAAAGCTGTTGTGCGGCAGGCCCCTGCGAGGCATTCGCCTGGCGATGATCTTCGGCATGGACTTGCAGTTCGGCAACGAGCGGATATGGCGTTGTCGACTGGTGAGTTGAAGCCATCGCAGATGCCGTTGTTGTTGGATGCGTTCGACGAGGCTTCGACACCTGTCGTTCAGTATCTGGAGCCGTGGGGTCTCGTGGTGTGGGAGTTGCGGAGTTTCCACGCATCGGGAGTTGTCGGGCCGACATTGAAGTGGTGGACCGATCTACACGGTCAACCAGCCGCTGTGTTGGCCGCGGATCCCGAGCGGTACTTCATGTTGGGTGGAACTCAGAAGTCGTACTACGGAGCGGCCGATGAGCAGGACATGCTCGTCATGTACTGCGGATATCGGTGCACCAGCCGAGCGACCTCGGATCGGCACGCCTATTTCGCGTCCGAGGAAATGACGGCACTGATTTTGGCGGGAAGCGAAGGTTCAGCGGATGTCGGTGTGACACTCGCTGGAGATATTGTCAAGACCTGTGGATGAGGGTGTTTCAGGCGACCTCCGTTTCGCTTGATTCGTCGGGCTCAGCGGGTGAGATGTCGATGGGTCGTTCGAGCAGCTTGCCTTTGTGGAACACCGCGCCGGCACGGACCAGCGCGACCAGATGGGGGGCGTTGACCGCCCGCCAGCGGGCTTGTGCGGCGTCGATCAGCTTGTAGGCCATGGCAATCCCCGCTGCGCGTGACCCAGGGCCCTTGGTGACCTTGGTTCGCAACCGCACGGTCGCAAACGTCGATTCGATCGGATTCGTAGTGCGCAAGTGGATCCAGTGCTCGGCCGGGTACCGGTAGAACTCCAGGAGCACGTCGGCGTCGTCGACGATCTTGGCGACCGCCTTGGGGTACTTCGCGCCGTAATCTACCTCGAAGGCCTTGATCGCGACCTGGGCCTTGTCGATGTCCTCGGCGTTGTAGATTTCCCGCATCGCCGCGGTCGCACCTGGATGAGCCGACTTGGGCAGCGCAGCAAGCACATTGGCCTGCTTGTGAAACCAGCAGCGCTGTTCACGGGTATCCGGAAACACCTCCCGCAGTGCCTTCCAGAACCCCAGCGCCCCATCACCGACGGCCAGCACCGGGGCGGTCATCCCGCGGCGTCGGCATGAGCGCAGCAGATCAGCCCACGACTCTGTGGACTCCCGGAACCCATCGGTGAGCGCGACGAGCTCCTTGCGGCCGTCGGCGCGGACGCCGATCATCACGAGCAAGCACAGCTTCTCCTGCTCCAGGCGGACCTTGAGATGGATGCCGTCGACCCATAGGTACACGAAATCGGTGCCCGAGAGATCCCGGTCGGCGAAGGCCTTCGCCTCGTCCTGCCATTGCGCGGTCAGCCGGGTGATCGTCGAGGCCGACAGCCCGGCACCAGTGCCGAGGAACTGCTCCAACGCCGCACCGAAGTCGCCGCTGGACAGCCCGTGCAGGTACAGCAGCGGCAACACCTCGGTCATCTGCGGGGACTTGCGTGACCACGCCGGCAGGATCGCCGAGGAAAACCGTTGCCGTTCACCGGTCTCGGCGTCGACACGGCGGTCGTTGACCCGCGGTGCGGTCACCGTCACCGCCCCCGCCGCGGTGAGCACGTCACGCTCGTGGTGATAGCCGTTGCGGACCACCAGCCGCCGGCCGTGCTCATCGAGATGCTCGGCGAACTGCTCGATGTATGCGGCGACTTCGGCGGCCAACGCCGCCGCGAGCATCTGCCGGGCACCGTCGCGAACGATCTCGTCAAGCAACGACCGACCAACACCGCTGTCGTCGTTGGAGGATTGCTGATCCTGAACTACCGTGAGCATGGGCGTACCTTCCCGAACCAGCGCGCCAACGCCGGTCCTGATCAGAGCTGATGGAATTTCAGATCATTCCCGGGAAGGTGCGCCCACTCACGCCGCCTCGCCGAGAACCATCCACAGGTTCTGATCATTGCTCCACTCGCTGATCTGCCCTCGCCATCTGGCGTCGCCTATCTGACGCAAGCTGAGGGCGGGTTGGTGTTGCTGTGGAACACCATCGATGATCTGCTTTCGGTTCAATTGGTGCCGACCACGGGCGCTCGGGATTTCATCGTCAACCAGGGAGAGAAGAAGGTTGGGTGGGGGTACAGGTTCGGCGAGCACAAGTACTTGCCGATGCCGTTTGCCGAGGCGGAATTGAGTGCGCCGGAGAGTGATTCCCCGCCAACACTTCAGAATGTCGGCGGGTACACCCCGGGGATGCCTGACGATGCGCCGGATTGGTCCCGCAAGGGTATTTATCAGGGGTGGACGTCCGAGCAGATCTTGTCGGTTTTCCTTTCGTTCACGCACATGCTTCGGCAGGGCGCGTTGGTGGACTCGTCGACAATTCGGACTGCGAAGTCATCGTTGAGTGGGAGACGTCGCAAGCCGGGGTTGGTGACGTATTTGTCGTACCGTTCTCGTGGTGGATCTCGTCCGGCAGTGGGCGAGGACGGGTCTCCGTCGCGGGTGTACTCGCACAGGTGGACGGTTCGAGGTCATTGGAAGCGGCAGTGGTATCCGAGTGAGCAGCGGCATCACCCGATTTGGATTTCGACGTACATCGCGGGGCCGGACGGTGCGCCGATCAAAACGTCGGACAAGGTGACTCTGCTTTGAGAGGGGGATGCTGCTGCCGCCGTCGCCTTGATCCGGCCGGGTGGAAACGGGAGGTGTTGTGATGGTTTTCGAACGCGTTGTGTTGAGTGCAGGGTTCATTGCGTTGGTGGTCGGCGGGTTGACCGTCCTCTCAGGCTTCTCTGAGCTGTCTTGGTGGATGAGTGTTCCGATCATCGTCGGAGGGGGTGTCGCGGCAGCGTTCGCGATACTTGGGTTCTGGGAGTTCGTCGACCGAACACCGCGGCGGCAAGACAAATGACCGGGCGGGGTGCTGGTGTCGTGTTGAGGCGGGTGAGTGGTTTTCTTCGAGTCAGGGATGTCATGTGCCGGTGAGACTATGTATGGGATATGTCGTCGACTTGGGAGAGCTAGTTCAATCAACACACGGGGATCGGGTGCAATGACGGAAACTCTGGATATAGCGTCACAAATTATCTGCGAGCGGTTGGCGTTCACCTCGTCGTCACTTCCTCCTCTGAGGGAGGACTGGCGACAGCAGCTTTCGTGGTCGGTGGATCGGGCATGTCCGATGCCGAGGAAGCCATCAAATTGGGGCAAGTTGCTCAGGCGAAGTTGGTCCAAGTATCCGGCGTCGGATCAAGGACGACGAATCATGTTGCTGCAAGAACGCTTCGGCTACTACGACCCAACTTTCGAGCTGGCGCGCATCGCAGTCGAGCAACATCACGGTGTCCTGTGGTGGAAGAACGACGCCGACGAATTGCGTGCGCAGCTGGTGACACCAGAGTTTCACGGATCCTGGTTGGCTGGAGCTATTTTGGTGGCAGCGGACGCCGCCGAAGTGGGGACGAAACCAGGGCGGCGGTACCTGGCTGGTGATAGGGAGCCGAGGTGTCCGGAAGACCGTGCGTGGCTTGGACTTGTCGACGATGTTGTTGCGATGCAAAGGTTCAGACTTGAGCGGGAATCTGGGCTGGCTGTGACATGGATCCAGGATTTTGTGCCAACTGGGCAATTGGTGGGTGCCGGGCTTTCTGGTGATGAAGCGAACCTGTTCGCCGCCGGTGTCGCGTTGATTCGGCAGGCACAGATACGGTGCAATGCAGACTCGGTCGGCAACGATGGCATTCTCTGGGGGCGCTATTCTGATCTGCGACGAGATGCAGGATTTCCTGATTGGAAATGGGCACGGTACGTCGACGATGTGGAGATTCTGTGGGGCGTTCCGGCGCCCGACTATCACTGGGAGAAGGCGGCCGGGTTCGAGGATTGGCTCCGTGATCATCCAGGCAAGGATGCGTGGGTCCCACGCGTGAGAGCAGCGTTCGACCGGAAGGCAAGATTCAACAATCGCACATTCGGGGAGTGGGAGTCGATCTCCCGCGAACCGGGATTCGCTTTGATTGCAGCACTTTCCAGCTTCGACACTTCACAAGGTAACGGCGAGTGGAGGCGGGCGAACGGAGATCAAATCGACAGGCTCTGCGACAGCGTGATCACGCTGAACGAACAGATGAGCGCCGAATGGTGGAGCCAATGGACGTCGGCCGATACCACGCCCGATACGCCGGAACAAACATGGACGGCTGCGGTGATTTCGTTGGCGACGTTGTTCGCACGAGCCGAGACTGTATCGGATCCCTCTAGCGTGATCCAGCTTGGAGACAGTTGAGGTGCAGTGATGGATTTTGAACGCTTCGTGTTGTGCGCAGGACTCTTTACGACACTGTTGATTGGGTTGAGTGTTCTCAGCTACTTCCTTCAATTGTCATGGTGGATGAGCTTTCTGGTGACTGGCGGTGGTCTCGCATCAGTGTTCGCCGCAGGATTTGGGATCTGGGTGGCAGTCGACCGAGCACGGTGGCGCCGAGACGTTTGAGGCATCTGAAAGTCGCGTTGGCACGGGTAGGAGGTGGAGATGATGCGGAAGGTTGAACCGTTGTCCACGGTGCAGGAAGCGGCGTGGCGTGCACGGGTGGAGGGGTTGTCCACTCAGGTTGGGGTGTCGTGCCCGCGCGTGGAGTTCGTTGGTGGGGGGATGGTGACCGGTGCTTCCTATCATCCGTTTTCGGATCGGTTGAAGATTCGGGTGAAGTGGATCGCTGCGGCTGGTGGTGATCCGTCGTCGCGGGCGGCGACTGCGTTGTTGTCGCATGAGCTGGGGCACAAGGCGGATCGACGATTCGTGTGGTTTTCGCTTGCGCTTGTGGTGGTGTGTTGTGCTGGTCTTTTGTCGGCGGTGTGGTTCGCGGATGGTGTGTGGCCAGCTCTGGGCGCGGTATTGGCAACTGTGGTGGTTTTGACGCCGGTGTTTCATCAGCGTGAGTTTCGTGCTGATGATGTTGCTGCGGATGCGGCTGGGGTGCGCGGGGTGGTGGAGTGGTTCCGCGTGGCACCAGGGGGGTCAGCTGCAGGTCTCTTTCATCCTTCGGATGCGGCGCGCGTAATACGGCAGGAATTGCGTTTGGGGCGGCCGGCGGAGTGGGTGGCGTTCGAGGACGATCTCGAAGATCGGCGGGTGGAGGGCCGCCGGCGGGTGGTGTCGTGTTGGCGTGAGTTGTGTGCGTCGGCGTGGGGTGTGGTGCAGCGGCCGTTCGATCGGAGGAAGCGGCCCTGGTCGTGTGCGCTGATATTGCTTGGCGTGGGATTGGTCGCGGCTTACCTCTTCACGGGTGAGTGGCGGCTCCTGGCTCTGGCGTTGGGTGCCCCTGTGTTCTTTGGCATGGTGGGTTTTCTTGTCTACTTCATTGTTCCTGGATGGCGTTTGTCGAGTGCGGATGGCTGTGCTTCGTTGCGGGTGGTGCCGCGGCGCTCGGTGCCGGGGGTGTACGAGGTTCGTGGTTATTCGCGGTGGCCTCGTACTGAGTCGACTGGTGCCGCTGCGGACGAGTTCGTTCGTGATGTTCTCGGTGTGGTGGATGCGCGTGAGGTGACTTTGGTTGCACGGTTCGCGGCTGAGGGGTTGCGGGAGAACTATATTCGGAAGTTTGGTTTTGCGGACGCGCCGGCGAATGTGTGTGAGACGCTGAGTTGGTGGAAGACTCACCGGTTCTTGGTGCGGCCGCCACGAAAGGTTATGGGGCGGGGTGTGTCGTGAGTGTTGATGCGAGGCGACGGGTGCGGAGTTGCATATGCCGTAGGCGTGGAATTGCCGGTGGCGCTGACTCTTGCCGAGAACGGTGAGTGGCTTTCTTCACGTTCGTGGTGTCATGTGCAGGTGCGATGATCTGGGAAGTGTCGCTGACATTGGCGTGCGTGTTCTGGTTCTGCCGGGCGAAAGGTGTGAGGAATTTTGACGGATGTGGAGCGCTTGATGGTGGGTCTCCCCTTCTGCATGTTGGTGATTTCCGCTTTGATCGTTGTCACGGGCTTTCTTGACTTGTCCCCGGCCGCAGCCGTTGTGGTAGCGAGCGGTGTTACCTTTGTGCTGTTCTGCACAGTGTTTGGGATCTGGTTGCTGATCGACCGAGTTCGGTTGCGGCGAGCTAAGTGACACGGTCGACGGTGTTGTTCTCCCCAGGTAATTTTGCATCATCCCTGCCACAATCTTGCTGGCCGAGTGTGGTGAGTAGGTACAGGAAAGTGACGGTCCGGTGTCGATTATGGTGACTGCAGTCGTTGTGGCGGGTTTCTTCGTGGTGTTCGGTCACTTCGCCGGTGTTCCCCGAGCTCAAACAGTTGCCACCATCGTGGTGATTCTGCTGTCTGCTGTGCCGACACTCTGGATCGACGAAACTACTTCGTTTGCAGCTGCTTTCGGCATTTTTGTTTCCACGGGTGTTCTCGTGTCCGTTGTTCTGGGTGGGGTGTGGTTTCTTGTGAGGTATGTGCGTGGCCGTCGCGACTCGCGTTTGTCCAATTCTGGCGGCGAATTGGGTGGCGTGGGTAGCTGAGGCGTTTGTCGTCGAAGCTTCTTTGTTGCCAAAGGCTTGGACGTTTTCAGCTGAAGGGTGCACGGGTTTCGGGCACTGCCGGCGGCAGCGATCTTAGGGGCGGATTTCGCTAGCCGATGAGCCGTGAGCTTGTCGCGCAGTTCGCTGCGCTGCCGATCCGTCAGGCCCGTACCAACGTTTCCGATATATCTGAGGCCCCCCGAATCTTCGTGGGCGCCGAGGATCAACGATCCGACTCCTCGTGCCGCACCGCCCGAGCCGGGGAGGAAGCCGCACACTACGGCCTCACAATTAGCTCTCAGAGGCGATTTGATCCAATCCCGAGATCGCTTGCCAGGCTGGTAGATCGAGGCAATATTCTTGGCGACTATACCTTCCAGATGATGTTTGCGGGCTACCTCGAGCATGGTCGGCCCGTCGACGTTGAGCCAGTGCGGTGGGACTTTGATGCGCGGGTGCTCGAGGCTGAGGTTGGCGAGCGCTTCGCGGCGTTCGAGGTAGGGCAGATCGGTGGTCGATGCGCCGTCGATGTCGAGGACGTCGAACACGTAGTACGAGGTCACGGCCTCGTTGCGGAGCTCA
The DNA here is from genome assembly GCA_965232435.1 of Dehalococcoidia bacterium. Taxonomy (GTDB): domain Bacteria; phylum Chloroflexota; class Dehalococcoidia; order Lucifugimonadales; family VXLM01; genus VXLM01. Next base: position 46,383 of record CBDDPU010000001.1, on the reverse strand, counting down.
GCGGTGGGCCTGAGCACGTGCATCCGTCGTTGCAACAGGGAGAAGGACGGAACACCGTCCGGTCCGAGTGCGACGATTTCCCCGTCGAGGACGGTTTCGCGGTGATCGAGCACAGAGCGGAGTGCATCGACGATCTCGGGAAACGATGCGCTGATGTTGTTCCCGTTGCGCGACCAGAGCACAGGCGACTCGGAACCTGTTGTGGTGATGGCTCTTTGGCCATCCCATTTCGATTCGAAGGCCCAGCGCTCCCCTGTCGGGGGATGCCCGAGCGTGGCGAGCATCGGCGGCACTGGCTTTCCGGAGGTGGCGCTCATCTCTCCACTGTGCGCGGGTTTGTACTGGTTTCGGCCAGTTTTCGGCCAGTTTTCGGAGGTTGAGACAATAGCGATATGAGAGAGACTGCAGAACCGGGCGAGGATCGGGGGTGGACTCCGGCTCCGGATGTGGGGCAGGCCGGCGCCGTCATCCTCGAGAGTGGCAGGTGGGCGTACCGATACAAAGAAGGTGCGGTTCCGATCCTCATGAAGATGCCAGAGCGCCCGAATCCGGCGTAACTGGTTGCTGTGCTGTTCACGGACCCCGTTCGTAAGCTGACTACCCATAGATCACTGAGGGATCACCGGCCGGCTACTAGGCGGAATGTAACGCGGTCTTCGCACCGTGTTGAGATGTGTCCGCCCGATGCCTTCAGGACCACCGAATAACTCCTCTGCGCGTCGGCTGTTGAGGAACCTGCTGATCAGCTCCCATAATTCGTCGGCGAATGTAGGCGCGTCGGGTCCGACCAGCCGGAGCAGAACTTCGAATGCCTCGTCGTCGTCGAGTGCGGCAACGACGCCGTGCGAAGCGATCACTTTCCCTTGCTCGGGGTACAGACTGCTCAGTGCTTCCAGCCGGTGCAGAAAATCTTTGAGGTATGTGTCCGGGAGCATGCCCATCATTGTTCCACTGGTTGTCAGGTGTCCGATTGTCTCCTCGTCTGGTCCCGATCCCAGATTGCCGCCTTCTCTGCATGAATGAGATGACTGCGTACTGTTGTCGCTTCCTGCCGTCCGGTGGCATTTTGGACGTCGTCGGCGAGTCAATGAATCGTGGATTGTGTTGGGTCGATGGAAGAGTCATTGAGTAGTTCGGTTTCTGGATCCGTTCGTCGGCCCGCTGTAGCGGTCGCCGCGAGGTACGGGCGCCGTACTGGTTTCTTCGAGCCGACAGGGTTGTGGATAACGCAGCGAGGTGTTGCCCCCCCGGGGGAGCCTGCACTGTCTGGGCAAGACTCGCCCGGCGAAGGATTACGGAGCCGTTGATTGCCTTCCGTCTTGGAGTTCCGGACTTATCGCTCTCTGTTAGTTTGTTGTTCCGGAGGGCCGTCACGAGATGGGGGAAGTACGTTGTCGGATGACTGGAGTCCGGATTTTCAGCCGCACAAATGGGCGCGGGACAGGGCGGAGTTCGCGGCGTGGATGGACGGGGCGACGGTTCGTGCGCCCTGGAAACGTAACCGGTTCACCATCTGGCGTCGTGAACAGCATGCGAAGCAGGTACATGATTCAGCAGCTGTGGCACGAAAGCAGAAGGCAGATCGGATTGCCAACCCCAGTGCGGAACTTGTTGCGGCGTACCAGGAGTTGCAGGCTGCGGAGGCAGCGTCCGGCGCTCGGCTCGGTTGTGCGCGCGGCGGAGATATGAGCGACCCGGAAACGGTTCGGGTTATTGCTCGGCTGCTCAACGATCACGCAGACAAGTTCCAGTAGGAAACAATGAGCGGCGCTCTGTCAGGATCTGGGGCATGAGATGGCTTCGGCGCAAAGCCCCGTCTGCTTCGGTAAGAACCCCGGTGATAGTTCCGCCGCCACCAGCGGCGTTGTTCAGTGAGTACATAAAGAAGAAGCCGCGGCGCCCATCGCCCGTGGGCACAATTTCGAGCATGCTCCACGCTGCGAACCCGTCCGGCGGTGTGAACGAGACAGTTCGCACGCGGCTGGCGATGGTGCTGTACAAACATCAGCAGCCACGGACTGCCGGGGATCCGCGGTTCCCGTCGATGACGGACCAGATGGTCTCTATTGCGATTGAGCGATTGGTGTTCGTACAGGGCAATTTGCGGTTGGGTGGGCTCGCCCCGACATCTGGCGCACTGTTACGGCATTTTGCCGGTCTCATCATGAACGAAGACGTGTCAGTCGTCCTCGATGCGGTAGGGGCATACGCGGACGCGCATGCGCGGGTTCCTGGAGTGCCGTGGATGAAGGACGCGGAAGAAGCGTTTCTCGCGGATGTCGAAGATGTGCTGGCCTCCACTGAATACGGTGTGCGCGGCCGGGAATTGGTGTTGCGCACCGACCTGGCATCGGCGGTGCTCGTGGACGAGCCACTGCGACTGTTGTCTGCTGGGGTTCCGGCGCTGGAGAAGATTGATCTCAAGTACAGGGAGGCAGTTGCCGAGTTGTCGGCAGGAAAACCGGCGGACGCGATCACGGACGCTGGTACGGCGTTGGAGATGCTCCTCGATGCGCTGGGCTATTCGGGCGGCACGCTGGGCGACCAACTCAAAGCCGCAAAGAAGCAAGAATGGCTTGCCGGCGTCGACACACCATTGGCGAATGCGCTCGAAAATCTCGTGAAGTGGATTGCTTCTGTGCGAAATCAGCGTTCTGATGCGCATGACACGCAATCACCTGATCAGGGGGATGCCGAGCTGATGGTGCGGTTGGTTGGGGTGTTGGCGCTTCGGTTCGGTCCCGACGTGCCGGAGAAGTAAGAGGCGATGAGGGTTTCCGGCACCGCGACGATCCGACCGGACGGGTTGAGTGCTGACGATTCACTAGATCAGAGCATGATCGCACGGGCATGCAGGTATCCAGGCAGTATTCCCAACGAAAGTGCATGTCGGACTAGTCCATTTGTCGCTAGTTAGGCGTTTCGGGTAGTTCTGCTTCTCTTCCAACGTGACCGAAGGCACTGCTGTACGCAAATCTTTGGTTACCTAAATATGCGATACTGTCAGTCACATCCAAGTGGGGCTGCGCCCGATGCAGCCTGCGCGTCGCAGGAGGTTTTCATGTCCCGTTCACGTATGGCTGTAGCTGCTTTGTTGCTTCCGGTCGCCGCTGGCGCCGTTGCTCTTGTCGGTGCAGGTGCCGCCTCGGCCGTCACTCCCTATTCCGGAAACGGTTATGTCGGTGTCACGTTCGATCAGAACGAGACTCGGTTCATTGCCGATACCAATGCCGGCGAACTCCTCCGCGGCATCCCGGATAACACTCTGCACGTCAATCTCGATCCCGAGTCGATCTACCACTCGCCCGGCAACGTTGTTTACGCGACCGTCGATCAGTTGGTCGACGAGTCGGCGTCACACGGTGGCCGCGTCGCCTTGACGGTCAGCGATCCGGCGATCTGGAATGGCGTTGTGCTCACCGGTTTTCAGCAGTGGTGATCTAGCTTCATCGCGGTTCTTCTCGCACGGGCGGTGACCTTTTCACTGCCCGATCCGTATGAGGCTGCGCCCGATGCAGCCTCCTCCCATTTGGAGGTTTTCATGTCCCGTTCACGTATGGCCGCCGCCGCGTTGATGATTCCGGTCGCTGCTGGTGCTGTCGCAGTTCTCGGAGCCGGTGCAGCTTCCGCCGTCGAACCGTATTCCGGCGAGGGCTATGTCGCAGTCCGCTTCGACGAGAACGAAACTCGTTTCATCTCCGCTACCAATGCCGGCGAACTGCTCGATCTGATCCCCAACGAGTTCTGGAGCGTGTCCCTCGAAGAGGGGTCTGTCTTTGAGAACGAGGAATACGTCACTTCCGCGACTATCGACCAGCTGGTCGACGAAGCGGCAGCTCGCGGCGGCATGATCAGCTTCACGATCAACGACCCGGCGATCTGGTCGAAGAACATCTCGATCATCCAGCAGTGGTGACCTAGGTCGAGTGTGTACGTGCAGGGCCGGTGAACATTGCGTTCACCGGCCCTTTTCGTGTGCCAGACAGCTACCTGGCTACGCGATGTGGTCGGTGATCTCGCCCGTGGCCCGGTCCTTGGATCTGAGCACGGCGAACGGTGCAGGGTGCTGCTGTTCCCACAGCTCCAGCAGATACCGCTCCGACGAACTCTGTACGACCTGATCGGGCTGACCATGGCGTCCCTGCGCGCTCACACGTACTCGATAGGTGGCCGCTTCGCTCTCGGGTAGGACAGAACCGCCCTGCTCGTCGATGATCATGGCCTCCGCGCCGTGCACACGCAGATCACCCTCGCTGACATCGAGCGGGACCTCTGCGACCTCTTCCCACTGGCTGTCGGGTGGCCCCGGCGCTTCGTCGGTGACCACGACTTCCACCTCGACCCGCCCCATCGAAATGCCGGTCTTGACGAACACGATGTCGGCACCGCCGCGAACGAACGGCTTGTCGGCACCGGCTGTGTCGTCGAGATCGTCGACGTCCCATCCGGCAGGGCGCATCAACAGGAAACAACGGGAACTGGCCGGGACCGTGAAGTCTCTACGGACCAACTCCGCCACATCGGCCTCCTTCACAACTGCGCATGTGTGTTGTTCTTCAAACTACGTCGACGTTGTGGGTGCTTCAGTGATGGCGTCGGCAGTGACGAGCATGTCGATCTCGACGCTGTTGCTTCCGCCGGCGTCGGTGACGTGCACAGTTATGCCGGCCAGCCACTGTCCGTCGTGCATTTTCGCCCAGTATTTCAAAACGCCGTCCAGGTATCCGGACATGTAGAGCGCGGATGTTTTGACCCGCATGCTGACGTGATCGGCGCGCGATGCCCCGCCGCGGCCGAGTGGGAGCGCCCGGCCGATGTCGACTTTCACCGGCTTCGCTGGCTCGAATGTCCTGATCACAGGGTGGTCCGGCCAGCGCTCGTTCCAATGATCGGTGTTGATCACAGTGCCTTCTTCAGCGGGGCAGGCGCGTGTGCGGTGTCGGCGGTCGGTGAGATTGCTCGCCAGACCGATACCCCTGCTTCTTCGCGGATCTCCATCCGTCCTGCACGTCGTTGGAATCCCTTGCCTGCGGCGGCGACGTCGAGCTGGACGGAAGTCACCCGCCCGCGCCCCGCAGTCAGGCCGCTGTACCCGGCGACCCTCGATTCGATCCGCAGATCCGGGCCGTCCCATTGCCCGTGAGCGACCACGAGAACATTGCCCTTGGACCTCGCTCTGGCGACGACTGCTCGCGCCCTCGACGGTGTGACGGCCGCCCCGGAAAGTCCGAGTATCACCAGGTCAATGCCGTCAAGCAGGATTGCTGCCACCTCGACCGCACTGTCCCGAGGTTCGGGGATCAGTGCGATCCGTGACAAATCTGCACCTTGTTCCGTAGCTGCGAGTAGTCCCAGGGTGGGCATGCCGATCACTGCTGCGTGCCCACCGGCTGCGGTGACGGATGCGAGCAGTCCGATGAGGACGGAGTTCGCTCCGGAGACGCTGACGATGGTGCCTCGTGCGAGTCCTCCGCGGGGGAGTAGTTCGCCGAGCGGCGGCGGCACCGGGAGCATTCGGAGGGTCGATTGCGCCGTGGCCACGATCGGAGTCGGCTCGCGCTCGCCTACGGGTTTGAGCATCACCGAAGGTGTCGCTGGTTCGGTGCCGTCGGAGCGGGCCGGGATCGAGGCCATCTTGCGGCGTAGCTGTTCGAGCTTTTCTGCCTTGTTCAGCACCGTTGTTGCTGATGAGTGGGGCTGTTGGTTCATCGTCGCCCCGCTTTCCTGGATCCGCGCGTACGTCCCGCACACCCAGGATACTCGAACGTAAGTTCGATAGATACAGGTCCGAGCCGAGTAAACGCGGTGTCTAGCTCTCGCGAGGGATGATGTTCTCTACCCCTCCGGCTCTCTCGGCAGGAGGGAGCCCGCCGCCATTTCGCCGCGCGGTAGACAGCGAGCGCACCAGTTAGCTGCCTATTGAATGTTTTGCTATTTTCGACGCCGGGGCCGGGCGGGTAAGGGAAGACCGGCTCGGCCCCGCATCGAATCGCGCGCCGCCACACGGTTGCCAATGAGTGAAGTGACAATGTGCGGTTTCACTACGTTCCGTCCACAGCAAACAAGGGACGAATGTCGCAGTCCCGCAAAGGGTGAGCTGCGGGTACGGCAGTGACAAGCGCATCGGCGATCCTGTTGACCGCGTCGGTATGTATGTCGAGGAGATCTTTGACACCAGCTGTGGCAGTGGCGATCAGTGACGTCGTTGTCATCTCCCCTTCGTATCCGGGAGGCCTGATACCGGCCGAAATCAGATGCAATGCAGCTATTTCGGCATGGTGAATATCAGCCGCCGACCCGCCGTCGCGGCGGCCCCCGCGGTGATCGAGGACCATGCCGGCGAGTGAGATGTGCAACGAGGCCCACAGTTGGGTTTCGTTATCGGCCAGAGGATCGGTGACCTCTACGTTTCCGCTCGACGAGCCTTCGCCGTCACGCGCTGGATAGACGACGGCCTTGCGGATCGAAGCACCCGCCGCCAGCGCGATCACCGCGTGAGCTGCTTCATGGAGTGCTGTCATTCGCAGATCGTCGAGATCTTCAACCGTTTTGTGCTTGGTGCGCTGGTCATGGGTACGGAGATGCTCGATCAGTGCCGTCACGGCGACGCGGTCGTCAGGGTCGACGGCACGGGTGAGAGCAGTCGAGACGAGCAGTTCATCGCCTACTTCGTCGAGAAGACTTTGTTCGTGTCGGTAGTGCACGGCTCGGCGTGCCACGGGCGTGTGTTCGCACACGTCCCACTCGTCGGCACGACGACCTGTCCATCCGCCGAATGCCCGATACAGGTAGATCGCGCACAGGCTCCCGACAATTGCCCCTACCGCATTGTCGAGGCCCCCGGCTACGGCGACGAAATCCGGCCACAGTCGCCACAGCAGCCATCCCACAGATGCCGCGCCGACAAGGGCGTACAGGCTGACGAGGGTTCTGCGGCAGGCTGTACGCGCGCTCGGAGGAAGCGATTCGAAGAAGAGTGTCGTTCGCCGGGGCAGGCGAATTCGACTCATCCGGGGCGGTGAGGATACGGGGCCTGTCGTCATCAATCTCTCGCTCTGCAAGTAGTAGGCTTCGGCGTTCGACGGGTGTCGTCGTCATCTCGAGTTTTCGTGCCGAGCAATGGTTTCGGCGCGGATTGCGCAGTCTTCGAGGTCGGCGATCGTGTGCCACGCGTCCTCCCAATCGCCACCTTCGTGAGGGTCCAGTACGTTCATGGCGTTTCGTAGTGCAGCTGCGGCGACACCGATCACGGAGGCATCGATCGTGGCCGGGGCTTTCGGCGAGTCGATGAGGTCTCGGTACGGGATGTTCTGACGCAGGCGGCACTGACGGCACAGGCGTCCGTCGAACTCTGCATCCAGCCCGTCGTGGTACCAGTCGGGCGTGATGCACCGGCAGTGTGTCGGCGTCGTCTCCGCCTTAACAGACGGGGCGTTCGGGCATGGTTTGTTGGTCCCGCCGCCGCCGGCGGGGTAGCGCTCGTGAATTCTGTTGTGTGATCCATTTCGCCCGAAGCAGTTCGGGCACAGTGTTACTGCCTCAGCCTTCGTCTCCTCGGCTGTGAGGGTGGATGGGATGGAACCATCCGAAGCACCGATATTCTCGGCTGCTGCAGTACTGGTATCGAGACGCGCCTCCGCTGGTTCGGTGGCCAGGAACCGTGCGTGGAGACGGCGGGCGGCTTCTCGGCTGGCGATATTGCCGTACTGCAGCGCGCAATTCGACACCTGTCGTATCTCGTCCGCCTCTTCAGTGGCGATGCGCCGGTGACCGTTGAGCTGTAGCCAGTAGAAGACAGCTTTCCCTGCTGCCAGGAAGAACTCGTCGGGCTCTGAGCCGTAGGGGACACCTTCACCGGCTCCGATCGCGACTCTTCCGATGTCGATCGCGAGTTCGTCTGCGGCTGTGAGGTTATCGGCGTCGAAACCTGTTGCCGGTTCCGCTGCGGGGGTGGGGAATTCGTAGCCGTGCTGGTGGGCGGTGTCGCCGGTGGTGGTCATCTGTGGTGTCTCCGTTCGATATCGGGAGGAATTCGGATTCGTTGTCCCGGCGTGTGGTTCAGGAATGAGTGGCTGCTTTTTTCAGGGGTGAAAGGGGTTATCGTGCGGGGCTTGCGCACTAGTAGCGTTTTTCGCGAAGAACTCGAACAAAGGGCCGGTGAGCGTGCGGGTGTGCAGTGCGTCGGGAGTTGGGTTTCGAGTGTCGCTCATTCCGCCACTGCCGGAATGACTGGCGCCCACGTGCTTGCTGTCACCGTGCGGGATACGGCAATGGGTTTGAGCGGTCCAATCCCCGTGGATGTGTCCCACATTGAGGCGACATGTTCCGCCTCATTTTGACTTTGCATCGGCGCTACCGTGCGGATGCCATCGAGGGTGTTTCTTTCGACGCCCCATTCGGTCCAGGTCTCCATCATTCACCGTCCGGGGTGAAGAGGACGACGATTCCGGTTTCCCATGCATCGGGCTTGAAATAGATCGGATCGCCGCCTGCGATTGCGTACCAGTCGATATCCTTCTGTGCCGCGAGCTGCCCGCCTACGAGCACGACGCTCAACTCTGGCAGCGCGTCGAGTTCGGCCGCGTTGTGCACCGTGCGAGGTTTCGACCAGCCCTGAGACTTCATCACCTCCACTGCTGCGGCGGCTGCTTGTTTGCGGAAGGGCCAACCTTCGAGTGTCGCCCTGATTGCGTCGATCAGCTCCACCTCGGCTAGTTCATCGCTCGCGGGTATGGCCTGGGATTGGATCTCACTCACTTCAACTCCCCTTTGTGCGCTGGTTCATCGAGGCCCCGTTCGTACAGAAATTGCTTGCATGACTTGAGGTGATCGATCAGTGGGTCGAGTTGGTTGAAGGGGATGGTGAGGTCGTCACCGGAGCGGTTGTCGATGGTGATGGCAGGCTGGTGGATTTCACCGATGCACTCGACAATCGGGTCGTGCCCGTTGTCGACGTCGCCCCAGTTCCACATCTTGGTGCTCATCGCTGTTTCCTCTCAGAAGGCTTGCGGTTCAGTCGGTATGCGAATGCGACGAGGACCTGGTGCGGAATGGGCTCCGGTTCGGGATTCGAGCGGGCGCGCTTGATGATCCGCACTGCATTGCCGTCGATTTCCCAGAGTCCGCACCCGTCCGGGATCTCCTCCGGCTTTAACAACCCGACTGGGGTGGCATAGACGAAACGGTGGGTGATCTTCCGCCACGGCCGTCGCTTTTCCTCGCTCTCGCGGAGGAAGTCGGCGCGGCTGATCTTCACTTCGATCGCGGTTCTCGTTGCCCCGCCGTCGAACATGAGTCCGTCGATTCTGCGATAGACCGGCGTCCCGTCGTATTCGGGCATGGGATCGCCCGGCTCCCAAGCGCTCCATGCATCCCGGACCGGGTCTAATGCATCGCGGTCGGTCACAGTGATTTCGCGAACCAGCGCACAATTGGAGTGCTTGCGGGCGATTGCATCGAGTACTGCAGTTGCGTTCATGATTCCCCTTCCAAAGCTGCGCCGATGGTTCGCCCCTTTGTGGGAGCGGTGTTGTCGAGTGCGGTTGTGGTCATCTGAGGTGTCTCCTTCGGCGCAGTCTCTTTGGTCGGCGAAGGGGCTCTCAGTGCGGCGGCCATGCCAGCTCACCTTTCCGCTGCTCATTGAGGTTTTCCGGTAGCCGCATGTCAGCGGTAGCTGTCACCTTGTGGGTATGTGGACGGAGTGACGTCGATGAGTTCGACACCGCCGCGTTCGGGGTGGTGCGAAGGATCGCGAGCGCGGCACGGATATCGCGGGCTGCGGCGGCGAGGTGGGTGGTGATGTCCTGGTTGTGGGCTTCGGCGGCGAGAAACAGTTCCAGCTCTTCGGGGTACGTTCTCGGGCCGGTGTAGAGCCCTCGGAGTTCTTCGCGTGCGTCAGCTATCGCGGCCAGTGCATCGTCGAGGGCCGCGAGCATTGCTCGGAGGTTCCGTTCGGCCGAGTCGGGGAAAACTTGTGCGGGACTGTGTGTTTGAGTCATGAGCGGGAAACTCCTGTCGTGTCATGTCGCGTTTCGAGGATCGGTTCGTACGCGTCAGGCGTCGGAATCGGCCCCGGGGTATGCCAATCGGTGGGCGGGAGGACCGCGGCGATGCGGGTCTCTACGCATTTCGACGGTCGGCGGCTCACTTGGATGTCTCCGGCGATCAGCTCGCGCATCCGATCTGCGATGTCGCTGTCGTCTTCGTAACCGCTGCAGAAGATTCTGTCGTCCGGGCCGCGCACGCCTCGCTCGGTGTCGAGGATCGTGTAATACGGGACCCTGCGGAGGTTGAACGGGCTGGTAAGGATCGCGAACCTGCCATCGCCGGATGTGGCTCGCACTCTCCACCATCGCCGGGACTCCGCGAATTGGACGCGGTGCCCCATTTCGAGCGCGGTAGCAGCGACCGTGGTCTCGGCTGATCCTGTCGTGACTTCTCCCATCAGTCCCGCTCCTCGAATTCGGAGTGCTCTCCGCGTAGTTCTGCCAACGCGGACTCTCGTGCGCGCCGAAGGTCTGTGAGGTCGATCGCCAACTGATCTATCGTCGAGGCCGCCACATCATCGCCGGCCGCGTTGGCCAGAAGGTTCTCGATGGCCCGGTCTCCATCGTGAATCTTGTCGAGAGATTCACCGGCAGTGATCGATTCCTGCAGCTCGAGCAGATGGCGACGATAGCTCCACAGCGCAGCTACACGTGTGAGCAGCGATCGCTCGACGCGCTCGAGCCACCGGCTGCTCACCAGGTGAGCTTCCCTCGCTGCCCGAGCTTGCGGGCCGCCACCCGCCGCCGGGGTTCCCAAAGTTGCTCGCACTGCTGCTAGTTCACCGGCGTGCGCAAGAATTCCGGCCAGTTGTTCGTCGAGATTCAGGCGGATGCGGCTGACGTCGAGATCCTCACTTTCCCAGACCGGTACGGTGCGGATCTCGTCGACGAGTGCCGATGCCGCCAACGCCAACCGCAGCTCGACATGCGCTCCGCCCGCCGAGATCAACGACTGCACAGCAGCGACGGCGACACCGATCTCGGATTTGTCCTCCGCACTCAGCCGGAGTGGATCGTGGCGGGTCCACCACCACAACCCCGCCGCCTCCATCCCCGCTACGAGACCGATGCAGACCAGTATTGCGACGAGTGGGTTCGCCGGCGCAGTCACGCCCGCAAAAACCGGGATGAGCCCGATCAGAACCGGCGCGAGAAGAGCGAGCGGAATCTTCACTTCCTCACCGCCTGCTATTCGACCGGTATGTACCGTCGTGCGCCACACATCGCGCCGGGGGTAGTAGTCGAGCGACGAGTTTCCTTCCCACCCAGGCTCGTCAGCACTCCACGTCTGCTCGCGCCTGAGCCCGACGATCTCCGCCACTCGCTCGCTCAACATCTGCTCCCATAACCGGTCGAGCGCGCACAAGAATTCTTCGCTCTCTGGATCCACGTCGATGTCGGTGATCATGGACCGCACTGCGGTTGCTGCACTATCTACGCTCACGTCACGCTCCGACCAGATCCGTTGTAGGTGAATGCTCCCGGTGATAGGTCTGCGCACGGACAAGTAACTGATCGAGCGCTTCTCCAACGACTGTGGCTGCTCCAGACCCACCATGTGCCGGCCCCCGCGACGTTGCTCAAGGCTGTCGAGATCAACTTCGTTGTCAGTCATGGGACGCGGTGCCTTTCGGTTGTTTCTGAGGGTTGTTCATCGAGGTGAGAGGAATGCAGTCAGTGGACGGCGACGCCCTTTTTGAAGGCCTGGCCGCGCGAGAATTCGCGGCCCAATGGTTGTGCGAACGGTCGCTTTCCTGGGAAGTACGCCTTGTGGTGCAAGGTTGTGCATTCGGGGTGGTTCCACAGCGTTGGTGTGTTCGGGCTGCCGACGTCGAATCCTGCTTCTCGCCAGAACTGGATCAGTTCCGGGCGGTCAGGGGTTGATCCGTACAGGTGCCCTTGCTTCGCGGTGGCGGCGGAAAGGTCGTCAACCAGCGTTCGGACGAGTCGTGCTCCGATGTTGGTCGATCCGGTGGTTTCCGGTTTGACCACCAGGTCTTCGAGTATCCAGACGGTCCTCGATATCCACACGCATCCGGTTTCTGACCATCCAGCTCTGCGGGCGGCGCGTGCCAGTCCGTGTGGTGGTGATGCCAGCACGTATCCGATAGGGCGATGGTTCGACGTGGCGATGATTCCGATCGAATCCACTGCGTTCAGTCCGGCGGGGGCTGGTGCACCTGAGGTCCATCTTCGGTGCAGTGACGTCATTTTCTTGCTTTCGCGCGGGTGAAAACGCTGAAATTCGATGCTGTCCATGTGGTCAGTCCCTTTCCCAGTTTGAGGACAGGTGATTGTGCGTCCCCTCCTATAAGAGAGGAGGTCCGAGGTGGGGGTTGCTGTGACATCAATTGCGAAAAAAGTTTTGACGGGGCACTGTGCGGGGTCCTCGTGGTGGTGCCGAGGTGCTGCTGAAAAGTCGCGTCGGTGTGGGCATATCGCCAGTGTGACTGCGGGTCATTACATCGTGAGCAGCCCGATTTCGAGGCTGAAGGAGCGTGGATCGGAATGTGCGTGATGTTCGTAGTGTCATGTGCCGCGGTTAGCGTCCGGATTGTCACCACGACGTTTGCGTTGGGAGTCCTACCAACGCACAAGGACCAAGGAGTTTGTCATGGCGTTCGATCCGATTTCGATTCTTGTCGCAGGTGTTGCTGCTGCGGGTGCAGCCGTTCAGGGTTCCCCTCTGCCCCCGCCCGTTGCGGATATTGCTGCGAATGTGGTTGCAGCAGTGGAGCAGTCGGCCCCTGAGTGGGATGCTCAGCTAGCTCCCTACCTTGAGCAGCTTCCTGCGGACATTCCCGCGTACGCTGAACAATTGCTTCCTCCGCAGGACACATCGCCGGAGCCAGCAGTGCCTGATGCACCGGTGGAGAGCCTCGAACCGACCATCACTGTGCCGGCGCCAGTTGCTCCCGTGGTTGCTCCCGTCGTACTGGCTGGCCCGGGGTCCTCTGCCCCGTCTGCTGTTCCACCATTGACTTCGCTGATTCCCGGGTTGTCGGGCGTTCCCGAACTTGTCTTCGATTCGAACATTCCGCGCGACGTGGAGATCGCCCGCAAAGTCATCGAAGCGGCTTTGACGGCGCTCGGGCTGCCGTACCAGTGGGGCGGCGGAGCCCTCGACGGTCCGACGATGGGTGATGGAACCGGCGGTGCGACAGCGGGTTACGACTGCTCCGGGTTGGTGCGCTTCGCGGTATTTCAGGCAACGGGAAAGGAATTGCCTCGGACCTCGCAAATCCAGTTCACTGTTGGCACTCAAATTGCTTGGGACAGCGCACAGCCTGGAGACCTGCGCGAATCATGTTGCGATCTACCTCGGTGGGGGCCGCATGATCGAAGCACCGCAGACAGGGCAGCTCGTGCAGATCAGCGCCGTCCGCTCGGACATGGTGCCGGTCAGGCTCTTCTGAGCCGACAGCCATGTCCAGCGAGGACGAGGCACACGAGATGGTCGATGCGACGGGTACACGTCGACGACTGCAGGCATTGCTCGCCAACGGGCACCGCGCGAAGGATCTCGTTGCAGCTCTGGGCGTGCACACCAGTTGTCAACGAATTATTCGCAGCGAGAAAGTATCTGCGGTCATCCGAGACAGTGTCACACAGTTGTACGGAGAGCTCGAAAATCGAGTCGGCCCGTCGGATCTAGCCCGCGAACGATACCGCGGTCTCGGTTACCTGTCGCCGATGTGGTGGGACCCTGACATCATCGACGATCCGGATGCCGAGCCGGCCGGCATTCGGGTGTACATGAAGATTCGAGTCGAAGACGCGCAGGGGGTCATCCGTTACCGACGAGTGTTGGTGGACGTCGTCACCGAAACACGAGTGGAACGTGTCGCCCGTATGCACCGACTGGGCCTCTCGGTCGATCAGATCGCTGTTCGTATCGGGACTCGGGTCCGTTACGTGAGGCGCGATTTGGCTGAACTCGGCGTTTCACATCGGTGATGGTGCTTCTTGTGAGAGCAGATGTCGGTGGTGGAGGGGCGGGGATCGAACTCGTTGGATTCCCGCCCAGCCGGTTGAGGCCGGGCTGATGAAACGTGCAGATCAACCCGCCTTCTCGTCGTGTGCGTGACTCGCTTTCCGAATATGACTTGTTCGAGATGTGCTGTACCGGATGTAGCGTCCCGTTTCGAGAGGTTGCTGGGGAACAAGCCCACAGTGGTCCGTTAACGATCGAGGAGATTCGATGACGATGAACTCACCGGAACCGTCACCCGCTCAGGCATCGTTGCCTGGATCTGGGATCCCTGGCCGACGGAGGTCGGACGAGATCGTGTCGACTTTCCTGCGTGCCGCGGTCCTTTCCGGACATGTAGATGGAGATCGGTTCCCTACCAACGGGAATGGCGACATCGTTGCTGTAGACGAAAGGAAGTTTTCATGAACAACATGGGGGAAAGTCGCATCGAATCCCGACTGAGCGCACTGCTGTCGGAGTTCGATACAGGCGAACAACAGAAGGGATCCGCGCGAATGGACTTCGCGCTGGGTGCGCATGCAGGCGGCAGGGATCGATGAGAACTCGTGAGCTCGTTGTCGTACAGGTCAATGCGACAGGCGATGACCCGGCGCGACACGTCGCACTGGAAGTTGCGGCCGTGAGCCTTGGCAGTGAGAAGCGCTGGGATTTGACGGTGCCGCTCACCCCGGAACAGCTTGCGGATGCGGATCCCTCCGTTCTGCGCCGAAATGGCTACTATCGGCGAGGTTTGGCGGACCGTGCCGACCTCACTCGCTCAGTTCTCTCTGCTCGAATCGCCGACCTGGCGGGGGCTTTGGCTGGCAACACCCTCGGTGGGACGTCCCCGGAAGACTCTGCCGATTTTCTCGCCCGACTATTCCGTAGCTTCGATATCGAGCCACGATGGCACCCACGTCTGGCAGGCATCGGAGCATTGACGGCTGGCGCATTCGGACTGGCTGCGACATCGATTCCGACGTTCACGGCCTGCTGTCGAATGTGGGGAATCGATTTCGACGCGGACGAGCCGTCAGCGATGACGACCGCCACAGCTGCGGCAGGGTGCTTTCACGCTCTCGATCAGTACAACGCGGTCGAAGTGCTGCAGGGGAGCGATCCGCATCCGGTCAGGCTGTCAGTGGTCCCCGACCCGATAGTCCGCTCGCAGTCATGATCGGGAAGGGGACTGTTGAGCGCTTCCTTTCTCGGGTCGCAGGTCGGCACCTCGCCGGCGCATATTTTGTCGTTGTCGTCATCGTCAACGTGGCCCAGTCGTGGCGACGAGATGGCGCCCTGCCGTCGTGGACGGTCTGGCTCCTCGACGTTCCGTTGGTCGTCGTCGTTTTCGGAATGACCGGATTGTGGATCGTGCAGCGCGTCCAGCGATCTAGGGGAGCGGACGGCCACCCAAGCAGTGAAACGTCACAGTGACGAACCATAGGAAGGTCCGTACATGACCGACACCACCGCAGTATGCGCGAAGATCATCCGTCGATACGCAACACTGCGCGAGGAATATCTCCACGGCAAGTCCGACGCGGATTTCAACAGCTCCTCGACAACTGACCAAGAGCGGTGGCTGATGTGTGAAATCAGTGGTCTACGTAAAGCCGCCGATCTGCTTTCCTCAGATGCATCAGAGGCACCGATGGGGCTGCCCTCGCGATACTGGGATGCGTGGCCAGACATGGTGGAGGAGATCCGCAGTAGTCCGGTCGAGAACGAAGCCCGCTCGCAGAGCGCGACCTCAACAGCCGTTGCGCCGGGCCTGGACATGAACCAGCCGGAGACGTTCTCGCAGTGCGCACCGAGCTGCGATGCCTGTGGCACGGACGTCCAGCATCGTGAAATTCCTTCAGATGGATGGACACAGTCGCACGGTGAAAACTACTGCCCTTTGTGCTCCCTCGTCCGACAACAGACCTGGGGAGCGTCCACTCACTATCAAAAGAGCGAGGACGAATCATGACGCGTCGCCGCAGTGAATCTGAAAGTTCACCGCGCCTCGACTCGAAGTTGGCTCGACCGACGCAACAGTCCACACGTGGACCCGCTGATCCACACAAAGTCATGCTCTCGAAAATCGACACCCGAAATCGCGCACGACTGCGTTCCATTTCAGCCTCCAAAAAGGCGACGCTTGCGCTCGGCGCTTGGACGGAACGAGCAGTGACGCACGGTGGACTCACAGTCTCCGAAATCGCGAGCCAGCTCGGAATGGCACGCACGACGCTCACGGAGTTCAGACGTCAGGCCAATGCTGCCGGCTACACCATCACAGACGAGCAGGATGGATGGATCCAGCAGTTGCCGGCGCATGAATTCGTCGATTGCGTCCTCTCCGCGGGTCCGCTCGCGGAGATCATCACGAGTACAGACCCCAGCGACCTCGTCTACTTGTCAGGGCAGCCGCTCCACCGTTTTGACCTGTCGTCCCGCGGCTCGGTGCCGCACCTCATGGTCCGATGCGGGGACGATCCAGACAATTGGTTGATGCTGAGCCGATCTGGTTTCGACGGTGCAAGCGCGGCCGACACTGTACGTCTCGTTCTCGTTGCGCTCGGGATTGAACTGCACATCATCGACCACATCACACGGCACACAGTCACCCACCTCGTGCTCGACGACGACCATCTCCGAACGACGAAAGCCCACCACCTGGGATTGCCCCTCGCGGTAGAAATCGAGGGCGGTCGCCGACACCTCATCACGCTGACAGGAAAGTTCGAGCCCTCGTCGCCGTCGGGGTACTTCGATGTCGGCGATCTCGTTCTTCCGGGTGTCGCGGGACGTCTCTTCGGACTCCTCGATCGACACCCACGGTTCATTGGTGTACCGCGCCGGGGCACGATCTTCTCCACTCGTAGTGTTGCCGGTGCGGCGGGATTCGTCGACGACCACGGCACCGTCTACCCGCTGGTGATCGAGCAAGGTTCGCTGCAGATCTGGGTCACAGATTTCGAACCGACCGATTTCACCGAATGGTTGCCGCAAGAATTTCACAGTGTGCTCCACTCTGCGGGGCTGCTCCCCGCAGACTTGGCCGATGAGGATCCTGCCCAGGCGCTGCGGGCGCTTACCTCCACAGGGCGCGGCCGCGCACCTGAGACTCATCTCAACGGTGGGATCACATGGCTGCCGTAGTCTCCGTTCTTCGCCGCTGAGGAGTGGCCGCAGACGCATTGAGGGCCACAGAACGAATTCTGTGACCCTCAATGCTCGCAAGCACTGGTTTGATGCAACTAGGCGGTGACAGCTGCCCCGCCGTTGTTGATCTGAGTGCGAAGATTGTTCGTCAGTTCCTCCGCGCCAGTTCGTCCGGAATCGTTGATCGGTGTACTGGCGTAGGAGTTGTGATCGTCGTTGGCGATGAATGTTGCGTAGTTCAGTACCTCGTCGAGAACCTTGCCGGGGGTGAGTTCGTCAGCCATCTTGTTGAGCATGGGGAAGGCATCGAGAGGAAGTGCCTTCAGCGTCTTGCGGACCGCGTTGTTGAGTTGGCCGACGAGCTTTCCGAGATCGGGCGGCAGTGCAATGTAGTTCTGCATCGCCGCGTTCGCCGAGATACGGGAGACGGTTGCGCCGATGGCTGCGTACTCGTTGATCGGCAGCTTGGATACGACCTGCCCGATCACGGTGGAGAGCTGCGTAGCGAAATTGATCACCTGGGGAGCTAGCTGCGCGAGCAGTCCCGGAACCGCGAGGAAGTCACCCCGGGCGACCGTGTCGGTGAGCTGAGTGACAGAGGCGGCGATAGGTGCGATGTCCGCGCCTGGGATCGTTTTGGCAGCGACATCGGCGCTCAGATTGCCGACCTGTGAGGCGAGATCGAGAGCGAGTTGGGGGACCGCCAGGAAGTTCCCGGTCGCGACATTTTGGTTGAGTGCGTCGAGAGTTTTGGTCAGCGGAGCACCGTTGAGTCCGAGGAGTGTCGTGACGACGCCGGCGACTGACTTCACGGGGTCACGCGCATCAATCTGCGAACCGAGAGCACCGATGAATTGTGTCCCGACAGCATCATCGGGGGTGTTGCAGTAGAGGTCTCCGGCTGCGCAGACGCTGACCGCGATGTCGCTCAGTTCGCCGAACCCAGCCGGTCGAGCGCCCGCGAATCCTACGCCGGTGATGGGAGCGCCGATGCTCTTTCCCGCGTTCTTGGACTGTCCAGGGTCGGCGAGAAGGGCGACGCCGAACATGCGATTGCGATCGACTGGTCCCGATCCGCTGCCGATATTTGCCGCCAGGTCTCCCGCCGCATCGGCGCCTTGTGAGAATCCGGTAAGCCCGAACTTGGTATTGGTGCATTCGGCGGCCTTGTCGGCGATCATCTTCGAAGCGGTGTCGATTGCCTGCTTCTTACTTGTGCCGTACGTGTCGGCTTTGTCGTCGACGATGAGAGCCATGTACGGCACGTACTCGACTTGGAGCTGCGAGGTAGAGAACTCGCTCGCCAAAGGATCCGTGACGTTTTTGAGCATCCCCCGGGACTGGTTTGGATCGGCATCGGCGGTCGTTTCTGTTGTTCCGGGGATGGCGAGTAGAAGGTTGTCTGGGCACGCAGGCTTTGGAGCGCTTTGATTGGCTGTCGCGGCGGGAACCGCGACTACAGCTGCCAGAACTCCGATGGCAACAGCGGCCACCGTGACTCGTCGTGCGGTGATGAATGTACTCATCGGAGTGTCCTTGTCTTGAGGGCGTGAATGGAGTGAGACTCAGCTTGCGAGGGGAAGGTTCTTCTTCACAGAGCGGCCCATGGTGATCCGTTTGATCTTGGGTTCTGGGACGTTGAGGTGATCGCACACGGCGTCACGGACCCGGGCGATCGAGCGACTCAACCGCTTACGTGCGGTTGCGTGCGTGATTCCCATTTCTTTCGCCGCCGCGGCGATATCGGCACCGTCTTCGTTCATGTATGACCGGGTGATCAGTGTGCGATCGGAGTCCGAAATGGTTCCCTGATCTACTGCCCAATCCAGTACATCCATGACATCGACCTCGGTGGGATCGTCGGTGCGAAGGAACTCCTCGGCAGCCTTTTCGTCATTAGCGATGTGGAAGTAGGTGTCATCGACGGTGAGGTCGAGAACCACAGTTGTGGCGGTGATCTTGTTGAGGGTGTTGAGCGCGAGTTGTGCCGCGATTCCGCGGTGAGTCCCGCGATACGTCGAGATGGTTTCCCAAAATGCATGAAGGGTGGCAGCGGTGCGGTCTGCGTACGCGGCCCGTGCGGAAACGCCGTTGGCAACTCGTGCGTACTTCTGCATCCCGGTCAGTTTCGGACGCATGAATTCAATGAGCGTGCTGCCCGCCAGTGCCGACCCCGCTTGGTGTGCGTGAAGTAGTACCGACAGAACGGCGTCCGGTTCACAGAAGGTGAGTGCCTTCAGTTCAGCGAACGACTCGGCACCCACAAGTTCGGGCCGGGTGTTGACCCACTGCGAGAGTTCGATACGAGCAGAAGGCGTCGCGGACTCTCGTACCCACTGCTGATGCAGGACCGCGAGAAAGTCCGTCGAGTTGACGGGAATGGTGGCGCTGGTGTGCGCGTGGATGGACGTGTCCACGGCGATCTCCTATGCAGAAGGAATTGGTCTGCATAGGAGTAGATCAACGGGTTATTGCCGTGACCTGCATGTATGTCATTGCCATTGGGGCTTCTGTTATTGCCGCGGCCGCGCCGATCGACCCACATTCGCCGTGAACGCGGTCACAGTGGGTTGCGCAGGCGGTCGCCCGAGCAGGCAGTTCTTCGACTGGCAATGACGACGAAAACTGCTTCAGAAAACTTTTTGAAGAAAGTTCGCCGAGACCTGTCACAGCAGTCCGAAAATCGAACCTCCTCTCTTGTAGAGGCCCTCGAAATTGCCGAGAGCCAGACGAGAGGAAGGACCTGACATGGCCGAGCCGGACCCGCAGGTGAGCACCGATCCATGGAGAGATCCGTTCATTCGTTTCAGTGGTGAATCAGACGATCTCGGTGGCCAGCTACGCGATGCAGGTCTGGTGTTCGCCGTACAGGAACAACTGCGGACCGCGCTGACAGAGCTTGCAGATCACCCTCTCAGTCCGGAGGCCGGCGCACGGGTCCACTACCTGTTGGGCGAGCCTGCCGCTGGCGCACGTGCAGCGCTCGGTCGGATGAACACGAGCCGAAAGGCTGCAACGCAACCGCCGACTCTGTCGATCGTCGCGCCGCTCATCGAGAGCGAAGGCAGCTCCTCATGAGTCGCTTCAAGGGAATGAAACGGAAGCCCCGCACGGACAAGATCGCCCTCGACGACAACGAACCGCAGAGCGAACAAGCGACGTGGGCGCGCACCCAAGATCGGAAGACACAACTGGTCCGGTTCGGACTTTTCGGGGCCATCGGAGCTGGAGTACTGGCACTCGTTCTCGTGTTGTCCGGGTTCACCGTGTCCTCGCCAACAGTGGTGAAACCGAAGTCCACGACATCCGTGAATACCGCTTCACAGGCACAGGCGGAAGACCTCGCGCAACAGTTCGTCGTGACGTGGCTTCAAGCGAAACGTGGTGCCGAAAAGTCGCTCGCTCCATACGTTCGCTCGGAAGGAATCAAGCTCCCTGCTGAAGCGCTCTTCGTTGCCAGCGACGCGCGAATTGCAAGCGTCGAACTGCAACCTGCACCCGTGAAGTCTGCCGCAGAATCCGGAACTGGTGCGCCAACTACCGACAAGTCCGAGGTCTACTCCGTCATCGTCTCGGCCTCGGTGCGGCAGGTGTCAGAACCCTCCGAAGCCTCGCAGAGACGCTTCTATTCAGTACCGGTTGTCGTCAATGACGGCAGCGCCCGGGCGGCATCAATCCCGTCACCCGTTCCGGCGCCTGCGACCGGGCCCGACGTGAATCTTGGTTACAAATACCGCATCGTCGCCGGGCATCCGTCGAACACTGCAGTCCAACAGTTCCTTGCAGCTTTGTCCGCGGGAACGGGAGAAATTTCGCGATACATCGCGCCCGGAACCTCCCTTCGGGCGATTAGCCCAGCCCCCTACAAGAGCGTCAAGGTCGTCGATCTCGTTTCCGATCGCGACTTCTCCGGTGAGGCTGCTGACAAAGCGCCGGCCGACGGAATCAAGATCCGAGTGCTCGCCACTGCCGAACTTTCGGTGACAGCCACCGAGTCGGTAACTGGCCAATATCCACTCACTCTCACCTCACGCGGCGGCCGTTGGGAGGTTTCCGCCATGGACCCCAGTCCGCTGCTTCCGGCCCCCGAACAGAACACAGCAGCCAGCGGCGCTCCCTCTACACCTGCTTCGACGACACCCGCGAGCGCAACTGCTCCCGCTTCAGCCACTCCCGTCAACTGACATCCACGAAAGGCATCCCGATGAGTACAACTGCACTTCTCCTCGACCCAAACACTCACCTCTTGGCGGAAGGAATCCTCGAATGGACCAACACCAAGGCCACCGAAACGCAAGACACGATCCGAATCCTCACCGCCACCGGCGCCTGCGGAGGCGTCGCCTTCACCGCAGTCAAGAGCCGCTTCTCCATGGCTCCGATCCTGCTCTCCGGACTCGTTGCGGGACTTCTCGTGTGGATCGTCTGGAACGTCACCGAAGTCAAGGACAAGGTGGGCTCCGAACTCGATTCCATGGGCCACTCGATCGTCGTCGATGCACCCGAGCCGCGTGCTGACCTTCTCGGATTTGCGAGCCTGCCAGACCCGCACGACATCTAACGCACCTCAGCCCTGAACGCAGCCAAACAGCGAGTCACCACGAAGGAGGTGCGAACGCCGTGAGCGAATCGGACCCGCAGTCAACGTCCCGAGAGGTCGTCAAGAACTACACCCGCGCACGAAAGTTCCCGCAGCTGCTCGGCATGACGCCGGATGGAAAGAAGCTCCCCGGCGGACCGTACAGCTACACACAGTTCGTCGGCGCCGGACTGGTAGCCCTCGTGCTCTGGAAGACACCAGGAATTTGGGCGACAGGCTCGCTGATTCGCAACGTATTCGTCTTCGTCGCACTCGTCGGGGTCACTGCGTGGGGCCTTGGCAAGCTCCCCATCGGTGGCAGGAATCCACTCTCCATGGTCGCCGGCGTGAGCAAAGCGCTCGGCTCGCCGGCACAAGCACCGAAGGTCTCCGGACCTACACCGCGCAGGCCCCGAGTACACGCACTCGCAGGCATGGTCACCGTCGTTCCGGTGCCCGCACTCGTGGCACAACCCCTCGTCGAACACATCGCTCGCCCGGTCCGCACGGAGCCCGAACCCGCTTCGACCCCTGTTCAAGACCACACCCCGGAGCGCCGCCGAGTTTCACCGCCGTCGATTCCCCGGCCTCCACTGGCCACCCAACCCGCTGCATCCACCAGCGTCCAGCGTCTTGTCGCCATGGCCGCCGCATCGCACAACACCCGAGAGAAGGCCTGATGCTTCAACCAATCACAGCTGTCGGAGGAAACCTTCGGTGGACGCGCTCAGGCACTGTCTGGGCAGACTTCATCCTGACCGGCATCGAATACGGCTACAGGCCCGCTGAGGACAAGAGCACTGCACGGTCTATGCACAAGATGCTGCTGCGTGCACTCGACGGAGAAGCGCTTCTGCTCGGAATCTGCGCCAGCCTCAATCCCGAGGCGGTAGTGGCACGGATGGAAGAAGGAATCGATCTCGACGCACACCCGCAGTGGGCCGCAGAGTGCGACGCCACCATCGAAACACTGGAAATGTTCCAACCTGGCAAGCGCATTTACTGGCTGTCCATTCCCCTGGCCAACAAGGGATGGAAGAACCAGGCGGCCGCGGCCTGGTCCGCTGCACGCACAACATTGACCGACTATCTCGGACTCCCGCGAACCTCACTTGACCCCGAAGAAGTCGCCAGGCGGACAACGCAGGCAAACATGATCGCCGCCGACATTCCTGCCTACTTCCGTCCCACACCTGCGACGCCTGCACAGATGATCTGGTTGCATCAACACAGCCTTCAGCGCGGGCTTGGCCTGGATTCGGACGTTCCGCTTTCCTATTCTTCGATCGGCACGAAGCCGATGGCCGCATTTACTGCGGCACGGTTCGACGAAGGCGCCCAGACCGATCGCCCCAGCACTGGTTGGAAATCGAAGGCCCCGACATTGACGAAGGCCCTCAAAATCGATCAGCCGTGGACTCTCGAGGAACGGCCCGCGAACTACCAATGCCTATTGGCGTTGGCCGACACACCCTCCGGCAACACAGTCTTCCCCGGCTCCGAGTTTCTCGCCCTGGCCGATGCCATTGCCGGCGTCGACGTCGATTGGGGCATCAGACTTCACATACGCACCTCGGCAGAGGTGTCGAAGAAGAACAAGCGCGCCCTGATCAACCTGAACGAGCAGTTCAGCCAGCGCGAGGGCGAAGTGTCCCATGGGCACGGGGTTCTCCACGCCGCAGCGGAGGACCTCGCCGAGTACGCCGCAAAAATGGATGCCGACAACATGGAAGTCGAAGTCCAGTCGACGACTATCTTCGCCATCGGGGCGCACACCGAAGAGGTCGCTCTCCGGGATGCGCGTCAACTTGCGAAGCTGTTCGAGCTGTCCAGTTACAAGTTGGTCAGCCCTCTCGGATTCCAAGAGGAACTGTGGGGCGCACTCAACCCTGGGGTATCGACGCCCTCCATCGTCAAAGAATTCGCTCAGATCACCACCTCCACCGATTTCTCCGCCTACGTGCCCTGCGTTCACAACGACTTGGGTGATTCGTCGGGCCCACTGCTCGCGTTGAACATCAGCTCGGCTCGGATCGGCGTGGTTCACCACGACGTCGCCAAGAAGTCGGCGGCCGACATCTCGGGTTCCTTCGCAGCGGTCGGGTCGTTGGGATCAGGTAAGTCAGTTCTCCTCAAAGGGATCGGCGGAGCCTTCCACGATCGCGGTGGGAAGATCGTCGTCGTCGACCACACCGAGGTGGGGGAGTACGCCCGATGGGCCGCCACCATCGCAGAGGCTGTCATCGCGGATCTGTCTCATCCCAAGTGGAGCCTGGACCCACTGCGAATCTTCGGGCCCGACAAGGGCGCCGAGGTCGCGACATCCGTTCTGCTGCCACTCCTGCAGCTCCAGCCCGACGAGCCGCTCGGCGTCCTTCTCGGCACTGTCCTCGAACCTGCCTACCGCGGTGAGCACGGATTGCTCGGCGGCGGCCTCGGGGACATCCTCGATCACCTCCGCAGCGCCGAGTGCACCCTCGTTCAACGCATCGAGCTGGCCGACAAACTCGGCGTCTATGCCCGCAAGTCCTATGCAGCGGCCTTGTTCGAGAAGGGACTGCCGGCACTCGACATCACAGCGCAGGCAATCGTCTTCCGCACCCACACGGTCAAACTTCCCAGCCAGCAGGAAATCGTCCAGGAACACCTGTTCCGCCAGCTCGGGTTGGAGAAGCGCGTAGGCCGAGCCATGTATGCACTCATCGGTCTGATCGCCCGCGGGATCTGCTTCGCGAATCCGACTGAGCCCGCGATGTTCCTCGCCGACGAGTGCCACCGCATGACGCGCGCCGAGGAAGGCGTCGACATCGTCATCGACTTCCTCCGAGAGGGCCGCAAGGAGCAGGCATACATCGGGCTCGGATCGCAGGACCCGGACGAAGGTTTGGGCAATGAGACCTTGCGAGGCTTGATCCCTACGCGGTTCGCGATGCGCCAGACAGATGCCACGCTCGCTCGCCGGTCTCTTTCATTCGTCGGTCTGGATCCCAGCGATCCCGACATGTTCAAAGAACTCACCGAACAGACGTCCCCCGTTTCGGGCAAAGACCCGGCCACCGGCGCGGAATACGTCGAGCCTCATCGCCGCGGGGAGGGCTACATGCGCGACGCCTACGGCAACATCGGCCGAATCAAGGTGCTCATGCCGTCGGAGCCGAACCGCGCACACGCAACCCAGACGACGCCGGACAAGGCGCCCAAGGAGCTGATCGAGGCATGAACGCCACAGCAATGTCGCCTGCCGACACGTCCCGTACCGTCTTCTCTGTTCGCGCCGGCGTCAAGGCGGCATTGCTGTGGGTTCTCTGGTCATGGGTTCCTCAACCTGTGTGCTCAGCACTCGATCGCCGTACCAAGGGGCTGCGAGTGTGGTTGTGGGCAAAGAAAATTCGGCGCGCAGTAGTCAGAACGGTCGTCGGTTGGCACTTGATCGGAACGGTTGCGGTCATTGCAGCTCTGCCCGCACATGCTGAAGACGGATCCCGATCACCGGAGAACCGCTACTTCAACTTCATGCCGGTGAAGGACTCACACGGTATTTCCGTATGGCGGTACTACCTCTCGATCGACGAAGGTTCCGCCCGGCACCCGACCTACATGGCGTACTCCATCATCATCCAGATCCAATTCGAGATCTATCGAGCGATCTCAGGTGCGGCGATCTGGTTCATCACCTGGAGCATGTCGTTCGACTGGCTTCCGAAAATCGTTGCACCCGTACGAACACTCGGCGATGCGGTGACCTCGATCACCGGACAGTTCAACCTCACCACCACGTTTCTGACAGTGACGGCGGGCGTCGTAGCGATCTGGATTATCCGCGGACGCTGGTCGACCGGCATCTACGAACTCATGATCTCCTGCGCGATCGCGGCGTTGGCCGTGGGTGTCCTCTCGAACCCGATCGAGCGCATCGCCGGCGAAGACGGGCTGATCATGCAAGGCCGCGACGCCGGCCTGCAGATCGCCGCGGGACTTGCCAACGACGGAGACATGAACTCGAGTCCCGACGAAATGATCAACGACATCGGAGCGGGCCTGGCGGACAGCTTCATTCGCCAACCCACCCAACTACTGAACTTCGGAACAGTCATCGACAGCGACCCCTCTGCAGGCGCCGACTGCATCGAGGCCTGGGACTCGGCGCATGAAGACAAGAAGGGTAACGACAAAGACACTCTCAAGGACAACATCGCCGACTGCGATGGATCCGGCGCGAAAGACATGAAGGACTACGCCGACAACCCTGGACCATCCCAGGTCATCGGCGGCCTGATCCTCGTACCCGGCAGCTCGATCATCATGCTCTTCGCCTTCCTGTTCGCGGGGGCGATGTTGATGGCAGCAGCGGCAGCACTTGGGTCAGCAGTCAAAGCGATCCCCGCACTCGTGTTCGGTATCTTGCCTGGAGCCGGCCGCGGATCGCTGCTGAAAACCGCCTCCACTGTCATCATGTCCATCTTGATCATGGTGTTCGCTGTGGTCTTCGTTGCCGCATATCTGCTGGTGGTGCGTTCGTTCTTCAATACGGAGAGCGGCGGGTTGATGGAGAAATTCGTCTTCGTCGACATCGTCCTGCTCGTCGGGCTCGTCATGTTCCGCCGAGGGATCAAACGTCTACGCAAGCTCTCCGACACCCTCGCACAGAAGATGGCCACCCGGCCCGGCGCAGCACCCACCGCGATCAGCAAGTCGACTCCGGTCGCCAGCCCTATGCAGAACGCCGCAGCTGCAGCACAAGTCGGTCGGCAGGTCTACCAGGGTGGAAAAACGCTCGCCAAGCACGGCGCCAAGGCGGCCCGCCATGGCGCGACTGCAGCGAAAGCCACAGGCAGCGCAGCGCAAGCCGCCGGCGCAGCAACGGGTACAGCCGCGACCGGCGGAGTGGCTGCGGCCTACTTCGTAGGTAAAGCAGCAGTCGCAGGTGTGAAAGCAGTCAAGAACAAGCGCGCGGCCGGTAAAGACGTCGAGCCGGCTGCGAAATCCGAGACGAAGGAAAAGGACTCCACTGCGACTGCCGCAGCGATCGCGGCAGGGCAGAAGGGCAAGGATGCCGCGAAATCGGCAGTGTCTTCAGCGACCGCAGCGGCGGCATCGAAGGTCACCGGCGTCCCGGTCTCCACTGGTGCCCCCAGACCTCGCCGAGACCAGGTCGCCAAGCCTGGAATCAAGAAGCCGGTCAGCAACGCACCCGTCTCCACTGCCGCTCGGCCCGCACGCGGCGACCGAGGTGGAGCAACACCGAAGACCACCAATGTCGGACGAGACACCTTCCGCGAGTACCGCACGAGCAATGGTTCGCCGATCTTGTTGCCGGAACCCAAGAAGAGCTCCACCCGCCGAACCTCGGAGTCACCGGCGTCGACCAACGAGTCCTCGGCGGTGCCTCGGGTTTCGCCGTCCACAGCTCGCCCGCAACCGTCCGAGTTGGTACGGCCCTCCCGACACTCCGCCGGGTAGGCGGCAATGAACTACAAGCACTGGATCGCGATCGCTCTCGTTCCAGTAATGGGCGCTGTCATGATCGTCGCCATCCCGATCATGATGCTGCTCCGCAGCGGATCGGACGCCTCGACAAGCTGCGGCGGGCCTGCAGTCACGGCCCCTGCCGGCGCCGAAGTGGCACCGACCGACCCCTCCGTTCTCGCCGGAAAACAAACCGAGATCGTCCGCACGATCATTGCCGTCGGCGAACAGATGGGCTTCTCCGATCAAGGCATCATCGTCGCGCTCTCCACCGCATCCCAAGAATCCGGATTCAAAAACTACGCGAACGACGGAACCGGCATCTTGGCAGCCGATCAAATGGATGTCGCCAAGTCACTGAACTACCCGCACGACGCAGTCGGCAACGATCACGGCAGCGTCAATCCATTGCAACAGCAATATCCGTGGTGGGGAACGATGGACGAGCTGATGAACCCGCAGATCGCCGCGATCAAGTTCTTCGAAGCTCTCAAAAAGGTTCCGGGCTGGGAATCGTTGCCGGTCACCGTTGCCGCGCAGAAAGTGCAAGTTTCGCTGTACCCCGATGCCTACGCCGACGACGAGATCATCGCCCGCCGTCTGTACGCGGAGAACAAAGGCGCAAGCAAAGACGCACCGCCGCTGCCCCCGCAATACGACAAGCCGGTCTCCGGCGGACCGCAGGACGTCGGCGACAGCCCGGTCAACGTAGGCGACAGTTTCGAGCTCGATGTCGCCGACGTCCTGTGCGGCGGCGGCGCGGCAATGGACTGCGCACCGACCAACAATCCTGCGGAAAAGGGACTCACGCCAGACGCGCTCCGAGTGATGCGGTGCATCACCGAAACCTTCGGAGAGCGGCCCTGGGCGAACATCGGTGATCGCCCGTCGGGTGTCGACCGGGATCATCAAGAAGGTCGCGCCGTCGACGCAATGATGACCGAGGGCGACGACGACTACCGCACTCCCGCTGGCCGGGCCAAGGGCGATGCGATCGCGGACTTCGTCGTCAAGAACGCCGACGCCTTGGGGGTCAAGTACGTCATCTGGTACGAGAAAATCTGGACACGAAGCCAGGACGCGGTAGGACAACCAGGAAGTTGGGGACCCTACGACTACCCCCTCGGGGGAAACAGCACCGACACCGTCGCCCACCGTGACCATGTCCACGTCAGCGTCTACGGCAATGCCGCGATCGCAGCGCCCGGTGCCGGCGCGATCGGTGATGGAAACGCGCGGCTACCCGTCGACCCAGGCAAATACACGATCACTTCCGGCTACGGCTACCGCTCCAACCCAACAGGAACGGGCGGGCAGATGCATGCCGGTCTCGACTTCGGTGCCGCCTCCGGGACCCCGATTTTCGCCGTGACAGGAGGAACCGTCACCCAAGCGAGCAACGTCGGCGATGGCTACGGGAACTGTGTTGTCATCACCAACGGCAACACTGAGACCCGATACGCACACCAAGTCGACGGCGCAATCAAAGTCAAGGTCGGAGATCAGGTGAGCGCGGGAACGGAAATCGGTGGCGTCGGCACAACCGGCGACTCCACCGGCGATCACTTGCACTTCGAGGTTCGGGTGGATGGCAAAAGCACCGATCCGATGCCGTATCTGCAAGCCATGGGCCTGACCCCCTGAAAGAGAGAAGCACCCGATGTCATTGCCACCGCTGGGAAACCCTGATGACCAGGAGTTCTCCGAGGAGAATGAACCCACCGAGCAGAAGCAACCACCACGCTCACAGGTGATCATTGCCGGACTACGCCGACATCGATTCGCGGTCGTTGCCATAGCTCTGATCAGCGGATTCCTGCTCTACACGCTGGTCATCGCTCGACCAGATGACTCCTCAGCGCCGTCGGAAACACCCACCACGACATACGTGGCGGAGGCTCCGCCTACCGAAGTGGAAGAAGACCACGGTGACGGCACGGACGCCGACCACAACACCCCGATGGGAGTTGCCGGTCAGTACAGGGTGGTCGCCCGCGGCTTCGCGCAAGACTTCACCACACCCGGCACCGACTGGCTCGACCGTGTGAGCAGGTGGGTGACCCCGCATCTGGCGCAGGCGTACACGAGCACAGATATCCGTCGGGTGCAGCAGGCGCAGCTGGTCGACCTCACCGAATACTCCACCGGAGCTTCTGTTTCGGACTTCATCGCCACCTACGACACCGGACTGGAGCTGGCGATTCGAGTGGAGTACAGCTCCACAGGGTGGCAGGTCAGCACCTGCCAACCGATGAAAACTGCGTACTGATCACTCGCTGAACATTCCAACCAGAAGGCCGAGACCGCATCCGATGGATGTGGCCTCGGCCTTCTCTCGTGTGTTCCGACTTGCCGTTGACGGTCGATTGGAAGGCGTCTGTAAGGGGGTCGTGCGGATCTGGCTCGGAGAGAGATTCTGTGTTGACGCAATTGTGGCAATAGCGCAATATAGCCCCGAGCTGGGGGGATGCGCTCCGTCCTTAGACTCGCAAGCTCGTCACGTCGGAGCGTACCTCCCCTGTCAAGGGGGTGTCCACCGAAAACCTTTCAACCAGGAGATTTGCCTTGGGCACCGAATGGAAGGGCACAGGTGACCCACACTGTGCCCACCATCGACCCACCACTCTGCGGCCTAGTTGGTGCCCGACCTGTCACATAACGCGTTCATCCGAACCTCCTCTCTTATGAGAGTCGAAATTCCGGCTCGTGGAGACGGAGGTACGGAACAGTGAAGACCACAGCGAAAATGATGAAGACCGGATCCGGTGTAGGCGGTGTCTCTGTGGCACACGAAGGGATCGAATACGGACAGGAAGGGGATCAGCGCAAGGTGTGGCTTCCGGAGGTGCATCCCCACCACTTCATCGTCCGGGCGGAAGCTACCCATCACTCAGAGTTTGGCGAAGTCACAGCGCTAGCAACCGCTGTCTGTGCTGAGGGTTGGAGGATGTCGATCGTCGAGCCGCGCGGCGGGGTATTCCGAAGCAGTCACAGCGGCCTCGATCTTCATGCATACGCCGCGTTCGATGACTCGGTGGGAGCATGCGCCATTTTGCGTGAGGCGAGACTGCTCCTCGATAGTCGCCTCGAACAACGGTTATCGGGGGTCGCCTTGAGCGATGTCACGCCCTACGTCGTACTGGTGAATGGGCTGGATGAGTTCTTCGAGGAGCTGAACACACGAAAGAACTCTGCGTACTCCGCGGTCGAAGCCGCGCAGGTACGGAACGACTGGGACTCCATCGCGAGGAGGGGAGGGGCAGCAAGCGTGCACCTTCTTGCTACTGGTTCCGCGAAGAATCTCTTTTCCCAGGCGGCCTTTGCAGATTTCGATCGGGAGGCGGTGTTCGCGAAGATTGGTGATGGAGCCTGAACGAGACGCTGCGTACTAAGTAACGCGAGGCAACTGGTCCCTCCTGAGAGACTCGATCTTGCACCCGGGCGCCGCATCTATCGATGCGCTGCCCGGGTGCTTTCGTGTTGCATACGGCTCGCGGGGCTAAGCCAAAGGACTCGCTTGTCGTCCCGCGCTCGGCGGTAAGGGCGACCTGTCCCTCATCTCCCACCAGCGGCGAGCTCGCCATCGAAAA
Organism: Dehalococcoidia bacterium; assembly: GCA_965232435.1. Taxonomy (GTDB): domain Bacteria; phylum Chloroflexota; class Dehalococcoidia; order Lucifugimonadales; family VXLM01; genus VXLM01. The sequence continues at coordinate 15,579 of CBDDPU010000001.1, read as the reverse complement.
GAAATTTTCGATTTCCCTGTCACAAAACGCGTTCATCCGAACCTCCTCTCTTATGAGAGTCGAAATTCCGGCTCATCGAGACGGAGGTACGAATGATGACGACCACAACGGGTCCGACAAGCATCGCCAATGCGAAGCAGAAACCGATGATCACCTCGGTCCTCGTGTTCGGAGTCACGGGCAACTCGGCGCGAATTGTGGAAAGTCGCTCGTACCCGAGCAACGAAGCGACGAAGGATGTGCCGGCGGCGACGCTCGTGCACCTCGGTTCTTGCGTGCACTGCCTTCCCGCTGCGGAGGTGAGGGCATGACCGCCTCGATGGAAAAGGGCGTTTCGCGTGCGATGGAACTTGCCTCCGCACGCCAGATCGCCGCGCAGTCCCCGCCACTGGAAGCGCGCCCGCACCCCTGGTTGCGCAACGCCGCCATCACCGCCGCCGGAGGCGCAGTGTTCGCCAGTCTCGCCTCGATCATCGATCAGAGTGCGTGGGCGGTACCGATCGCCGCGGCTGGCGGCGCGACGGCAGTCGGCGTGGGGGCACTGGGTTATCGCGCGAAAATGCGTGACGTCGAGGTCGACCGTGCGATCGAACAGCTCAGCCCTCAACTAGGACTTGCCGCGCCGAGTCGGGAAACAATCAAAGCCAGCCGGTGGGATACGCGAGGCTGGCCTGGACGTCCTGGGCGCCTCGTGATCCGATACGCGTCGGCGAAATTGTCGCTCGACGAGCACTTCATTGCGCGCATCAACGAGGTGCTTTCCGGTCAGGCGTGGGGCGAGTACCGATTGCAAAAGCACGACACACGGCGCCGGCGAATCATCTTTGTTCCGACACGGGCCAGCGAAGAAAAGACTGTTGAGGAAGCTGCCAGCATCGCGCGTGCGAAACGCACCGTTCTGACCTTGCTCGGACCCACCGGCAAGATCACGAAGACAGAGTTCGATCCAGTGACGGGCGAGTTGCGCGCGTTGGAAGCCAGCCACGAAGTCGGAACGAAAATAGCGCCGTCGGGGTATCGCAACCGAATCGAGCGCACAGTTTCCGGGTTGCTGTCAGGGCGCTGGCGCGCGAAATGGGAGCTGGAGAAGGACACAGTTCGATTCGAGGTGCGCCCGAACTTCAAAAAGAACGTGTGGCACCCCGCTCCAGTTCTTTCCGATGACAACCCCTTGATCAACTACGACAGCGTCAAGATTCCCTACGGCATCGACGAAGACGGTCACGTCATGTACTGGCGGCCAGCCGTTGACCCACACATGATGCTGGTCGGTTCCTCCGGAACAGGAAAGACAGTCACCGCTCACACAGTCTTGACCGAGGTCACGGCCAACGGCTGGATCGTATGGGTCGTAGACGGCAAGGGAGTCGAATTCCTCGGTTTCCAAGACTGGCCGAATGTGCAGATCGTTGCGGCACAGATCGCTCATCAAGTCGCTGTCATCCATCGTGCATGGCAAGTCATGGAAGAGCGATACGCAGCGATCATCGCCGGAGAAGCTCAAGAAACCGACTTCGAACCTTTGGTGCTGTTCATCGACGAGTTCGCGGATTTCCGCGGCAACCTTCTCAACTGGTACTCGATGATCAAAGGCAAGGGAGATCCCACCAAGCCTCGTACATTGCAGGAAGTCGGATCGATCGCCCGTAAAGGTCGAACCTCCCGGGTGCATATGGTTCTCGGCACCCAGCGCCCGGACGCCGAATATTTCGGTGGCGACATGCGCGACAACTTCCGGATGCGCGTCTCCATGGGCAGGCTCTCCCCACAAGGCGCGCAGATGATGTGGGAGTCGATGAGTATCGGCACTTCAATTCCACGGGGATGCCGCGGCCGCGCCACCACAGTTAACGACGCGAATGACGCAGTGGAGATCCAGACGTATCGCACACCGGATCCGCGCAAGGTGGGCCCGGGTGATGAAGGCTACGAGCTGTTCGAGGTTCTTCGCCCCGCGGTGGCTCGCCATCCGCGCCTGCTGATTCTCGATCCCGAACCTGACGAGGTCGACATCGACAAAGGCGACTCCGAAGAAGCCGAACTGAGATTTCACAACTACGCGATGGCGCCGTGGGGCCGTGCAGAGGACCATCCTTACAGCGATCCAGTTGCGCTGCGCGCCAAAGGAAGGTCGCGCGATACCGCCCGAGGCGCCACCCCGCTCGAAATTCTCGGAATCTACTCCAAGCGGCTACCCCGTACCAAAGATCTCCTTGACGCTGCAGAGTCTGCCCACGCCCGGCCCGAACTCACTGTCGTTCCGGAGTTACTTGCCGATGACGTTGTCGAGGATGACTGGGAAGGCTTCAGCGAACCGGCCGTGAGCTCGCCAGGGGACATCCAGGTAGGCGACTTGATCTGTGTCGACGAGGACACCGACCACTGGGCCGTGGTCGACAGCGACCCTGGCCCGGACGAATTCGACGAGGACCACTACGCCATCACCTGGCGCGGAGACGGCGACTCCGAAGGCGTCCTATCGGTCCCCGAGGACGGCGAGGTCTCGCTCCGTCGAGCTCTCGAATTCGCCTGAACCGCAACCACTTCACTAGTCAAGGACAAGTACATGTCAAACTCGAATTCTCGAAACACCTTGTCGGACTCGGACATTCTCATATTGATGTGCCTGGCACCGTTTGCTGTCCCGCTCGTTATCGCACTGGTACCTGGATGGTGGGGCAATTCGTTGACGTGGCTCGTCGAACACAAAATTCTTGTCGCCGCGTCGGAGTCGCCACTCTTCACGTTTCCTGGCCAGATCGGCGGCGTCGACCTGCCTCGTCTCGTCATTGTTATTGCAGTCCTGCTTGCTGCCCTGGCGTGTGGGTTCAGTGCACTTCGAGCTCTGCACGATCGCCGGATCGATCGCCGGCTCGCATCGGGGGACAGGTTGTGATCGGCCGCTTCGCATCGGCTGCCCTGGACGACGAGGTCGAGACTGCGGTATCGTCCGAATCGCTAGTTGAGACACGGACTGACCATCCGTGCACACACAATTTGAAAAGAGAATCCAATGTCCTTGGATAACGCTGTTTCACGCATGCCTTCTGCACGGTGCACCCCAACTTCGCTGACCGACGAAGACGATGGGCTGTTTCCGCTGCCGACTTCCACCGCTAGAGTGGAGAGCAGGCCGGCTTACCGGTCCACGGAGCCGGAGTCTGTGAGAACGGGTTGGTCCCCTGACTCCAGAACCCGGTTGGACGACGTTTCACGTCGCTCCTCCTCCCGCGGCGGGACGTTTAGGACAACCTCCCGCCGCCGGGGGTCCACCACAGTTCTCAATTCCGACGGTTCACGCCGACACCTCGGAGCCCTCGAAGTAGCTGGACTCACTCGAGAAATGGTCGCGCGCTTGGCTAAAGTCAGCGTAGAAGACCTCGCTACGATCAGCTCGCCTGACGAAGTGTCGATCGACGCGTCCGTCGCACAACGAGTGCTCGCCGTGACGTTTCACCCTTCAGACGATCGTCAGTGGACTCCAGGTGTAGGTGCGCAACGGCGAATTCGTGCGCTGGTTGCGATGGGATTTCCGTTCGATGACCTGGCGCAGCGGGTTGGGGTCTCCAGTGACGTACTGGAATCCCTACCTGCACGGGGTTTGATCCACGTTGCCTTGTGGACGTCCATCGACCGTCTCTACGACGAGCTTTCGATGACGCCGGACGCTCCCGACCCTGCCGTCCGAGATTGGGCCCGCGACGTTCAAAACTGGTCGCCTCCGTTGGCGTGGGACGACGATGAGATCGACGACTACCGAGCCCGCTCACATCGCCCCCGGGGGCGCCAGATCCTCGATCCGGTTGCCGTCGAACGTCGACTGTCCGGCGAACGTTCAGTTCCGCTCACCCAAGCCGACCAGGAGGCGATCGTGAAGTTGGCGGTGGCGGAGAAGTGGAGCATGCTCTGGTTGGCCGACGTTCTCAGCTGCGGCGAGAGTGCGGCGGCCGCTCGGTTGGTCCGTTATCGTGCTCGCATGAGAAGGACATACGCCACGGACGCGGAGGATGTTTCGGATGTTGCGTGACGCTGCAAGGGTGCAACCGTCCACGATCCGGACATTCATCTCGCTACTCGTAGTCCTCGGGGCGTCAGGTTCGGTGGCATTGCTTGACGCCGCTGAGGGCGCCCTCGCCGAGAATCGCGTGGTTTCGGTCCCCCTCGGCATCGGACTTACGGTGGTTTGCGGCGTGGCTGCTTCCCGCGGATTGTGTGACGCTGTCGCACAATGGTGCACAAGCGCCGACATCCCCTTTGAAATCACGAGGGTAGATACATATTTTGCTGCCGCGGGCACGGCCGGTTTCTGGCTTCTGGCAAAGGAATTCGCCAACATGGGAGCGGCGTTGCCTGCCGTGCTGTCGATGTCGGCTATCGCTGTGTGGTGTGCGGTGGTTGATCAAACGACGATGCGAATTCCGACTTCCGCCGCCTATACGGCGGCGGCACTGGCACTGTTTCTGACCGTGGTTGCAGGGTTTTTCGAATCAGACGTGCCGGTGATCCTTCGTGCCGTCGAGGGTGGTTTCGCGATGGCGCTGATGTATCTCCTTTTGGCATGGGCGACCGGAGGGGGGCTGGGAATGGGTGACGTCAGGTTGAGCCTGAGCCTGGGAGTGGTGCTCGGCTACCAGGGTTGGTCGAGCGTTGGTGCCGGCCTGATTTTGCCGATACTCGTGTTGTTCCCTGTGGCAGTAGGCACGATCATTCATAGGCGCATAACCGGGTCAACCTCGGCTTCGCGGGAAATCGCCGCCGGTCCGGGTCTTGTCGCTGGTTGCGCCTTGGCCCTCGCGCTGAACGGTTGAACGGGAAACCGCCGATTACCGCACCGATACCGCAATCATCCTCTGAACCTCGCAGTTCAGGGGATTTTCTTTGTGCAACCAAGGCTGTCTGCCGCATCTCGAAAACGACGTGTTCACAGTGTAATAGGTCGTCGCTATGGTCCGAACCAACAAACTGATCGGGGAGGGCGCTGTGAAAATCTCAGGTACATCCAAGGCAATTGCATGGGTAGCGGGGGCAGCCGTCGCGGCAGGTGTCGCGCTTGCTACCTATCCGGAGGAAGCTCCTGCCGTACCGGCACGAGTGCCGACTGCAGAGGTCCTCCAGAGCGCCGTGAAAGTCGCAGGCCTGATCGAGAGTTCATCCGTAGTGGACCAGCTACCGGACACTCCGGGCTACCAGAGGGGTTGTGGGAAGGGCGAGGCCCCGTTGACTGAACTAAATGCCGAACGGTGCTGGTCTGAAGGGGTGGGGTCGATGTGGGTCGGTAGCTTGCGGACATGAGCGAAGGCGAAAGTCCGAGAGATCTGTCGGGGCTTGTGGTGGCCCGAGTGGGTCGGTTGACAGCGACCGGCCACACGTCGGAGCCTTATATCCTGCAGGGCAGCGACGATGAACGAGTGGAGTCCGTCGAGGTGTTCTTCCGGGAGCTGATCGCTTCCGGGAGGTCGGTGGCGACGGTGCGTTCATACGGTATGGATCTGCTGAGGTGGTGGCGGTTCCTTCACGCTGTGGATGTGGCGTGGGATCGTGCCTCTCGGGTCGATGCGCGCGATTTCAGTTGTTGGATCCAGTTGACGGCGAAGGCACGACAAGGATCAGTGGTGCCGGCCAGCGCCGAGTCGGCTGCTACTGCTGCGGCGGCAGCGAATCCTGTCACCGGCAAACCGGCTCTGGGGACCGGGTACTCGCCGGCGACAGTGGCGCACAGTGAGACGGTGCTGCGAAGTTTCTACGATTTTCATCGGGACGCAGGTACTGGCCCGCTCCTGAATCCGTTCCCTCTCGATCTCTCTCGCCGGTCGAGACGGGCTCATGCGCACCACAATCCGATGGATCATTGGGCACCTGAGCGTGTGGGACGCTACCGGCCTCGGGTCTCGCAGCGGATTCCCCGAGCGATTCCCGAGGATCTGTTCGATAAGTTGTTCGCGGCATTGTCGTCGGATCGGGACCGGGCGTTGGTGGCGTTCTGGATTTCGTCGGGGGTGCGAGCGTCGGAGTTGTTGGGAGTCCGCGAGTGCGATGTCGACCCGGGGCAGCAGTTGATTACTGTGGTGCGCAAGGGAACACGTGCGGTGGAGCAGGTACCCGCGTCGGCGGACGCGTTCGTCTGGTTGCGGTTGTATCAGGAGCAGGTGTGGGGCGAGGTGCCACTCGGACGGACGCAACCGTTGTGGTGGACACTGCGGAAACCTCGCCGCCCGTTGAATTACCATGCGGCGCATCGGATGTTCGAGCGTGCGAACGCCACTCTCGGTTCGGATTGGACTCTGCACGACTTACGTCACAGTGCAGCGAGGCGGATGGCCAACGACCCGCACTTGTCCTTGGTGGAGGTCAAAGAGGTGCTGGGGCACGCACATTTGTCGACGACCGAAATTTATCTGACACCCGACAAGGACGAGGTGATCGCCAGCGTCCTGGCCCACCACGCTCGTACTGCTGATCAGCGGGAACATCCGAGGACTCCTCCACCGCCTCCTGCACCTGGGTACGATCCGGCAGCGTTGAGCGTGCTGTTCGGGAGGTCGTTGTGAGCACTGCCGTCAAGCACATGACCCGCCCGGAACGCTTCGAGGTCACACCGGTGCCACATTCGAGGATTCACCAACTGCACAAACAGTTTCCACCACGCGAATTTGAACTCTGGTGGCCGCACACCGCTGCCTCTGCCGAAGCTGTCGAGGCCCGACTGAACTGCTCGGTGCTTGCCGAGGCTGCGGTCACCACCCGAGCCGGACGGCACCGAGGCGTGATCAAGATACTGACCTGGTTGGCTTCGGTGCCCGGCGATACCTGGCAAGCCCGGTGGCTCGCCAGCGGCGCCGAGAACATCCGCGGATCTCGTTACGGCGCGACAGCCTCATGGGCCGATCTCCCGGTGGAATGGATTGCCGGACACGGGCGCCCTGTCAGACACGATCGCAACGACCTGGCTGCAGGACTGCTGATGTTGCTGTGCCTGGACGTGATCCGGCCACAGCTGTCGTGGATGCTCTCCCGGGCGCACCCGTTTCTCGCGCCGATGATGGCAAAGCTGCGAGATCCGGACGGATTCGCGCGGTTGGACGAGCTTGCTGCCACTCAGCCGGATACCTCGCGAGACGATGCACGAATCGCAGCGACCAGAATCGCGACCCTGCTGGTATCCAAAGGCGGGACTGTCGCAGAGATCACTGTCGGCGATTGTGTGGAGCTGATCGACACGATGGCGCAGGTGCACTCCCGCCGCGGTCAGAAGAAGATCGATTTCTACCTGCGACTACGTGCGATGGGCATCTTTCCCGAGGACGCACCACACAGCATCCGCGCGTTCGGCGCTCCGGTCGGACAGCTGACGATCGAACAACTCGTCGACCGCTACCCGATCGAGAACCAACCGATCCGAGATCTGCTCATCGACTATCTGCGCGAGCGTCAACCCGCGCTGGACTACACCAGCCTCAACTCTCGTGCCCGAGGACTTGCCGGGCTGTTCTGGAGCCGCGTCGAGACACTCGCCCCCGGTATCGACACCCTGCACCTGCCGCCTGACGTCGCCCGCGCATGGAAGGACGACCTGAGATCGATCACACGCACCGCCGTCGACGCGGCGGGACGAAAGCACGAAACAACTTCGCCCCGAAAGAATTACAAAGACAATCTGTTGCAAGTGCGCGCGTTCTATCTCGACCTCGCGCACTGGGCCGTCGAAGATCCGTCCCGCTGGGCGCAGTGGGTGGCGCCCTGCCCGATCAGTGACGGCGAGGTCAAAAGAGGCAAGGAACTCAAACACCGCAAAGCGCGGATGGACCAACGCACCCGCGAGCGGTTGCCTGTCCTGTCTCAGTTGGTTCGGTCCGCCGCTGACCGCCGCGCGGCCGCAGCGGCACTACTCGTTGCGGCGCAGAACACCGAACCAGGTGAGGTGATCGCGGGAACCGACGGAGAACTGCGACGATCCTTGATCCGTCGGGGAACCGGCCGCGTCGTATGGGCCGACAATACTGTCAGCGGTGTTCGTCGCGATCTCACCTACGAGGACGAGGAAGCATTCTGGGCATTCGCCACCATCGAAGTGTTGCGGCTCAGCGGTATCCGTCATGAAGAGCTCCTCGAGCTCAGTCACCACAGCATCACCGAATACCGACTACCCAGTACCGGTGAACTGGTTCCGCTGCTGCAGATAGCTCCATCGAAGACCGATACCGAGCGGCTGATCTTGGTCAGTCCCGAGCTCGCGGAAGTCCTCAGTGCGGTCGTTCAGCGTTCGCGGCAACCCAACGGATCGATACCTCTCGTGGCTGCCTACGATACGCAGGAGAAGCTGTGGAATCCGCCGATGCCGCTGCTCTTTCAGCGGGGAATCGGAAACGAACGCCGAGCGATCCCACCGAGTTTCGTCCGCAAGCTCCTCATCAATGCGCTCACCGTGGCAGCTCTCACCGATGCCAGTGGCGATCCGTTGATGTTTCAGCCCCACGACTTCCGGCGAATATTCGTCACCGACGCGATCATGAACGGCCTGCCACCCCATATCGCACAGGTTATTTGCGGGCACAAGACAATTGACACGACGATGGGCTACAAGGCCGTCTACCCCTCGGAAACTATAGAAGCGCACCGAGCGTTCATCGCGCGTCGTCGTTCGATGAGGCCCAGCGAGGAATACCGGACACCGACCGACGATGAATGGGATGCGTTCTTGTCTCATTTCGAGAAGCGGAAAGTATCGGTCGGGACCTGCGCACGGACGTTCGGCACACCCTGCATCCACGAGCATGCTTGCGTCAGATGCTCACTCCTGCGGCCGGATCCAACACAGCGAGGCAGGCTCGAAGAAATCCGAGACAACCTCGAAGCCCGCATCATCGAAGCCAAACAGGAAGGCTGGCTGGGAGAAGTCGAAGGACTGCAGGTCAGCTACACCGGAGTCAAGGACAAGCTCGCACAGGTCGATGCCACGATGAAACGAGGATCGGCAACAACTGACCTCGGAATGCCTGGATTCGGATCGATCTCCGGAAGGACTTCCACATGATTGCCAAGCTAGAATTCTTGTTCAGAGAATCTTGCAGCTTTGGGCCTGCGTGGACCGATGACTATGACGGACCGGGCGGCCACGACGGCTGCGATACACGCATTATCTGCACGCAGTTTTGACATATCTCAAAACCTTGCTGGTAGGCCCCCATTGTTCGATGTCGACGGTGTGAGTTATGTGAGTGACGATGGTCAGTTCGTGTGACGGTCGACCGGTTCGACCGCACGGATAGGGACGATGGCATGTTCAATCACGCACGTGGCCGGTTGATTGGGTTCGGTGGATGTGTAGCACACCTGGTCTGATGTCGGGATTTCCCGACAATCATCCTCATGAGTTTTGTTGATAAGAGTGCAGATCCTCTGCACTGCATATGATTTAGGAGTTTCACGTTGCATAGTCGCTTGGTGCGTTCCCGTTCCCTCCTGGTTGCCGTCACTGCCTTGGTCGGGTTGTCGATTTCCGGTTGCAGTACGACGTTGGCGGATGTGATCCCAGCAGGATCGTTGTCTGTGGATAGCCCTGGTCAGCACGATGTTGATGTGGCTTCTTCCGTTGCGCTGTTGGAGACGCTTCCGGTGAAGGGGCGTGCTCCGAAAACTGGTTACAGCAGAGATCAGTTCGGTCAGGCATGGTCTGATGATGTCGATGTGGAGTTCGGGCATGACGGGTGCGATACGCGCAATAATCTGTTGGCTTCGCGGCTGACTGACGTGGTCTTCAAAGAAGGAAAGAAGCAATGTGTTGTTCTCTCTGGCACGTTGGCTGATCCTTACACTGGAAAGACGATCAATTTTGTTCGGGGACAGGATACTTCGACTGCGGTTCAGATTGACCATGTGGTCGCGTTGAGCGATTCGTGGCAGAAGGGTGCGCAACAATTGAGTCTTCAGGAGCGCACGAATCTGGCGAACGATCCCCGAAATCTGATCCCGGTGGATGGACCGACGAACGCGAAGAAGTCTGATTCCGATGCCGCATCCTGGCTTCCCCCGAACAAGGCGTACCGATGCACCTACGTCTCGAAGCAGATCACGGTGAAGTCGGTCTACCGCCTGTGGGTGACTCAAGCAGAGAAGGATGCGATGTCTGCCGTATTGTCCGCGTGTTGATTCACAGTTCCGCGTAGATTCCGATGCTTGCTGGGGTGTGTTCTTATGTGCCGATTGTGAATCGCTCTGGGTTCGGTGGAGACTTCTGGCCTTGGAAACGAGGATGGAAGCATGCCGAATGAACGGGTGTCAGGGAGGCCGACGATGCGGCGGTATTCGCCGGAGGAGAAGGCCGGTGCGGTGCGGATGGTCCGGGCGTTGCGGGCCGAGCTGGGGACCGAGCATGGGACGACAGCGCGGGTTGCCTCGCAGTTGGGTTACGGGGTCGAGTCCGTCAGGTCGTGGGTCAAGCAGGCCGATATCGATGACGGTCTGACTGTGGGAGTGAGCACCGCCGAGGCCGATCGGATCAAGCAACTCGAGCAGGAAATCCGAGAACTGCAGCGCGCCAACGAGATATTGAAGCGTGCGGCGTCTTTCTTCGGGGCGGAGCAGGGCCGCCAGCACAAGAGATGACCGCGTTCATCGATGCCAATCGCGGCGATGTCATCGCGGGTCGGAGGCTTGGGGTCGAGCGTATCTGCAAGGCCTTGCAGATACCTCCGAGCAGCTACTACGCCACCAAAAGCCGACCGCCGTCAGCTAGATCGGTCTCCGATAGCCGGTTGCGGCCGGCGCTACGGGGGTTGTGGGAGGAGAATTACCAGGTATATGGGGTGCGGAAGCTGTGGAAAGCAGCCCGAAGATCGGGCATCGATGTCGGCCGTGACCAGGTCGCGCGGCTGATGCGTGCCGAGCAGATCGCTGGTGTGCGGCGAGGGAAGAAGGTGCGTACCACCCGAGCAACGGCCGGGGCGGATCGGCACCCCGATCTGGTTGGGCGGGATTTCACTGCGACTGAGCCGAACCAACTGTGGGTCACCGACCTCACCCACGTCCCGACCTGGGCGGGAATGGGCTACGTCTGCTTCATCACCGACGCTTACTCTCGGATGATCGTGGGCTGGCGCGTCGCGGCGAACATGCGCACCCAGGTAGTGCTCGACGCCATCGAGATGGCCCGCTTCAGTCGCGGCACACGGTTGACCGGGCTGCGCTGCCACAGCGATGCGGGCAGTCAATTCACCTCGGTCCGCTACGGCGAACGGCTCGCCGAACTCGGTGCAATACCGTCGATCGGGACCGTGGGCGATTCCTACGATAATGCTCTCGCCGAGAGCGTGAACGGCTACTACAAGTACGAACTCATCTACGGCCCAACGCATCCTGGTCCATGGCGCAGCATCGACGACGTGGAACTGGCGACACTGTCGTGGGTGCACTGGCACAATCACAGGCGGCTGCATGGTCACTGCGGCGACATCCCGCCAGCAGAGTACGAGAAGACGTTCTACGCTACTGAGCAGGGTGAGCAGACCTTGGTTGAAATCAAATAGCCAGAGCCTCCATCAGACCCAGGGCGATTCAATTGCTTCGATTCGTCGTGCTGGAGAAACGCTTTGAACCATCCTTTTGAGTGAGGCGCGGGCGGCGGTGAGCTCGTCCTGGAGTTCTTCGGTTCGTGTTGTCATGGTGTCGGCGCGTCTGCGTTCGGAGTCGAGGTCCGAGCGCAGCTCGGCTGCTATCTGTTCGAGCTCGTGGATACGGGCGAGCAGTGTGTCGTGCGGCAGGTGTTCGAGTTGGTTGCCGAGTAGTAGTTGCACTTTGGTCTCGAGCTTGGTTCGGTCCGTTCGTAGCGCCCGAACTTCCTCACGCGCCATCAACAGTTCGGCGTGAAGACTGTCCGCCGTAGCGGACGTGCGTCCGGCGCTGCTTCTGGTGGCGGTGTGGGAGTGCTCTTCTGTGGCGCGTTCGACGGCGGTTCGAATTGCTGCGGTGTTGTAGATGAACCATGGAGAAACGCCTGCGCGACGCGCTATTTCGCTGATGTTGATGCGTTCGCCAGCGGATGAGAGGTCGGCGATGACTGTCAGCGTTCTGCGTTGTTTGTCAGCGCTGTCACGTCGACGGGAGGCGATGAGCCGTTGGGTTCGTATGTCACGGTCATCGGCAGTCATCGTTGTTCGTCCTCGTTCGTGTGGGTGGTTACGGACTCGAGCGGTATGAAGGCAGCTGCGGTCCTCGCTTTCCTCAGTTCGCGGGAGGCGTTGTCGATGACCGCGCGTTGGTCTGCGGGCAGGTCGGCAAGCATTGCGTCCATCGACGAGATGACGTCCGTGAACGCGTGAATTTGGGCGTCGAAGTTGGTGATCACCCACGACGCGGAGTCGGTGGCGATTGCAGTTTCTTTGTCTGTGCGCAGCTCTGCGAGATGCTGCTCGATTGCGGGCCGGTAGGACGGGTCCGGTCGGTAGAAGGAGCATCCTGCGCACTGGAATCGGATCGGGCAGTGTTGGCCGCCGGCTTTGATGTTCGAGGGTTCGGTGCAGTTTCCGAAGGGCACGGCCACCGACTGTCGCTCGTACTCCGTTACCGACGTGAATCCCGCCGGTCGTCCGTGCCTGTCGATCGCGAACTTCGAAATCTCCTCGGTGGCTTGGCGTTTACGTTTGAGTGTGACGGAGAAGTATCCCATGGTCGTGTCGACGCTGCGGTGATCCATCAATTCGCGTAGGACGTCCACCGGTGTGCCGTTGTCAGCGTGCCGCTGAGCGTAGGAGTGCCGCAATCCGTAAGGAGTGATCATTGATCTGTCGTAGAGAGCTGGGTTTCCGTCATCGTCGAGTCTTTCGTCGACAAGTTCCGGGATTGCATCGATCCAGATGGCGAAGGCCCGGGACCCGAACTGCGCACCGCTCAAGTGCCCGCGGCGAATGTTGTTGCGGGTTCCCGGCGTGGGAAAGAGCCAGTCGCACAGTGTGTCCGGAACAGACAGCGATTGAAGGTGGTCGAGCCATTGGTCGATCACGGTTGCCGTTGCAGTGCTGATCGGCAATCTACGCCCCATTCTGCGACGTTTACGGTTGTCGTAGACGAGTGTGGGCTTGCCGTCGACCCAGTCCAGGCATGAGCGTTTGAGCCCGACGATCTCACTCGGGCGTCGACCGGTGTCCCGGATGATCTGGTAGACCGTCTGATACATCATGGCGTAGTCGTCAGGGTTCCAGCCCGGCGCGGAGTACGTGGAGTGCCTACCCAGCAGCTCGAGGTGTTGATCGAGTTGTGCGATGACATGTTCGGGGATCGTGCGTCCGAAGTCGTCCTCGCTGGTCTCGACCTGGGCAATTGTGTGCGAACGCAGATCGAGTGCGAAGGAGCCGGGGATGTCATCCATTGCGCCCGTGCGGCGTGAGAACTCGAGAAGTCGGCGCCACCACCCGAGCAATGATCGTCGATGGGTGAAGGAATGGGGCTTGCCCTCTCGATCGGCGCTGGTGCGGAAACCCTCGACGACAGCGCTCATGTCACCGTGGTCGAGTAGTTCGGGGTGATCGCCGTTCGTGCGCAGCGAGAGTTGCCGTGAAGCGATTTCGGCGGCATGAACGGTGTGCCGCAGTGTCGTCACGGGTGGGCGTACCTCGCGGCCGAATTGTTTGGTGATCTCTCGAAGCCATCGCTGTCTGATCTCTCGGAAGTCCACAACGCCACCGGCCGCACTGTATCGCCGGTCCGGAGCAGCTTGCAGGCCCACGACGGCAGGTTTCCACACGTCGGCCATGGTGGGATCAGTACCGGAGTACACGACGTGCGCCCGCTGCAGATGTGTGACCAACGACCGGAACACACCACCGGCTGCAGCTCCGAGTGCCTTCTCGAACTGGCGATTTCCGGCGACATCGAGCAGTGAGCGACAATCCGGTGGGAGGTGGGAAACTATGCTGCGGATCCGCATCGGAACCAAGATGATCTGATCACGGTCACGCTGCTGCACTCCGTAAATAATCTCCGCCGCAACAGTGCCGTTCACCTCACTGAGTTCGAAATCGACTTTCGAAAAGGCTTTTTCGTCTCTTCGTGGAACCGAATCGGGGTCGAATGTCCGGTCGAAGAATGAAGGTGAGGTCCCGTTGAGCTTGCGGTGGCGTTCGCACCGCCTGCAACGGCGGTCGAAGATTTCCACGACCGTCATGCATCGGTCGACTCGGCACAGATAGACCGCTGTCATTTCGTTGTCGACGTCTCCGGTGAATACCTGTCGGCGTGAATCCCATTCCGCGACTCGCCATTGCGGGTCGATTCGTTCGATCAACCACGCTTTCCAGGTCTGTTCGTTTCCAGTCGAGAGGGCTCTTGACTCGACGGGTAGAGCGGTGATGCTCATATGCCCACTCTTTCCACTGCCGCCCTCAGGTCCTCCGCGTCGGGGTGTTGATAGATCGCGGTCGATGCTCGGCTCACATGACCGAGCAACGACTGAACCACGTCGATACCGGTGCCGTTGCGCGTCCAGATTGTGGCTGCCGTATGCCGGAACATGTGGGGCCGCAATCGGAAACCGGCACGGTTGCCGATCCTTTCCACAATCTGTTTTGCGTTCGAATACGACATCGGCGAACCGGCGTGATGCCCGAGAAGGTTGACGAACACGAAGTCCGAGGTCATTGCGGTGGGCACGCTGTCTCGTTCGAGAAGGTACTCGCGATACTGAGTGACCACCTCGTCGCTGACCGGTACGACTCGGGATTGTCCTTTAGCGCGGGCACCGTTCGAATTGCCTTCACGCCGAACAACATGAACATGAGGTCCACGTTCCTGGCATCCCAGATGAACCGAGGTCGGAAGGAAATGCAGGTCGCTACGGCGCGAACCCAATGCCTCTCCGATTCGGAGTCCGGAACGAACCAGCAACAGCACCAGAAAACGGTCTCGTTCGGTGTTCGCGGAGTTCAGAGCATGCGAAAACTGTTCTTCAGTAATAATTTCCGGAGGCTTTACGACTTCCGGCGCTTTGAGGGTTCTGGCACGAATCAGCCGATGCTGACCGGATTCACCTTCGTGGAAATCGCGGGGTGCGTAGGCCAGGTACTTGGGCTGGGACAGCCCAGAAACAACATCTGCGGAGACCAATCCACGCATTCCGCAGAACCTGAGGAATTCGACGACAGCGGTCATCACTGCGTTGACCGATCTGCCGGAGCGCAGCCGGTAGTGGACGGTTGGGGTGTGTTCGACGGCGAATTTGAAACGAGTGAGTTCACCTACACGAATCTCGTGCCAATCCAGTCCGCGACCGGCAGTCCAGTTCAAGAACCAACAGACCCGAGGAACGTATGCGCGGATTGTTTGAGGTGACCTTCCGGCGCCTTGCATGAACAGCACCCACTCGGAAGCCTCCGCGACCGGGCGCATGGATTCTTCGTCCACGATCACCCAACCCGACTGCCCCGTCGTCGGTGAAATGACCTTCTCTACAGCACACGACATCGCCACTCCTATGGCTGTCCCACCTGTGATATAGACGCTATTAGATAACCATGAGGGACAGGGCGACCGACACGCCGTGCCTACCGTGCCTTCATCCTGATGCGGCGCTAGAGATAACGCGCAACAATG